>NZ_LT607754.1:0-2400000 GCF_900090285.1 Micromonospora inositola
TTAATAATCGGGTTAGAGACAGACAGGATGGGATTCACCGTTAAGGAGAAGGGAGACGTTGACCAGTTGGCGTGCAGCCAAGAGAGGGCCCGATGTAGAGTTTGGTGCCAGAGAGCTGGAGCTCCGGTTCCACTGTCCCCGGCGGCTTCGAGGTACGGCTGAGGATTTCCAGAACCGGTACGGCAAAATCGAGCACAAGAGGCTTGTCTCCATCGAACAGACTGGACGGCACATCTCTCTTGCCGTCATTGCCAATTCCCAGGAAGGCGATTCGAGGGCTCTCGACCAGCTGTCCATTGTGATGAACGACTAGGCCCGCGTCCTTTGGCGCCAGAGCCTTTGTGCAGGGGTTCGACTTCGCACTTGTAGACGATGCGACGCTGCGGCATCTCCTTCCTATAAGAATCCCACAGCGTGATCATCCCAATGAGCAAGGTGATTACTACCCCGGCCAGCGCAACCCAAAAGTTGCCCACCTCGTACCACTCAGCTGCAGTAGTCATGCAGGCCCCTTATTCATGATCAAACTGTGGACCAGAGCCGCCCGAGCCTAGCTCTCGCCGTTCAAAGTTGCTGCCCCTCGCGCCCAGCAGCCGAACGTCCGCAGTCACCCAGGGTGGCGCTGTTCGTTGCGAGGGCGCCCGCCTCCGTCTCCGCCCTGGATCATCCGTACCTTCGATGAAAGTTGCGAGCTGAGCGAAGGACCCCGACGCCTTGCTTACAAGTCGCTTCCGGCATGAGTCATGGCGTCCGTAGATGTCCGTGCCGTCCGCGATGGGTCCCGCGAACGTGCATGAGAGTCCATCCTCGGTCATCGGGGTTGATGTCAGCGATGGATGTCAACGGCAAAGATGCGGACGGGCGGCATGATGGCGGGATGGCAGCGGTTGAGGCGTGGTTTCTGGGTGGGCCGGTCGACGGGAGACTGATGCCCGTGGAGACCACGGCCGACGGCAATCCGCCGACGGTGGTCAAGCTGCCTCAGACCGGCTTCTACCTCGGGGCGAGTGATGTCGCGGCGCCCGCGGTTGAGCACGTCTACGTGCTCGCCGACAGTCGTGACGACATCGAGGTCTACCAGTACCAGCAGCCTCCGTCGGAGGCGGGAGACTGACCGCTACCGCCGGCGGATTGGTTGTTCTGCCGCTGTTTGCTTGCAGCCCATTGCTATGGCGGTCGACACCCGCGTATATCGAGGTATCGCTATCTTCGATGACCGGGAGAGCCGATCGTGACCCGTACCCTGCGCTGGGCCGCCACCCTGCTGGCCGCCGTCACCGCCACCACCACCCTGACCGCCGCCCCCGCCCACGCCGAGACCTACTCCGCCGCCCTGCGCACCGCCGTGGCGAACCTGCCCGTCGCCACCGAGGTCCGCACCGGCTACGACCGCAGACTGTTCCCCCTGTGGATCGACGCCGACGGAGACGGCTGCAACACCCGCTACGAAGTCCTCATCGCCGAGGCCACCACCAAACCCTCGGTGGCGCCGGCTGCGCCCTGTCCGGCGGCCGCTGGTACTCCTACTACGACAACACCTACTGGACCATCACCAGCGACCTCGACATCGACCACATGGTTCCCCTTGCCGAAGCGTGGGATTCCGGCGCCCGCAACTGGACCACCAGCCGCCGCCAGTCCTACGCCAACGACCTCGGCGACTCCCGCCCCCTGGTCGCCGTCACCGACAACGTCAACCAGGCCAAGGGCGACCAGGACCCCGCCACCTGGATGCCCTCCTACAGCTCGGCCCGCTTGCCGCTACATCCAACGAATGGGTCGCCACCAAAATCCGCTGGCGGCTCACCGTCGACACCGCCGAGAAGAACGCCCTGACCAGCTGGGCGAACTCCTGCTCCAACGTCACCATCACCGTCGTCCGCGCCTTCTAACAACCACAGGCAAGGGCGGTGCCGCGCCGTGCGTGCCGCGCCGCCCCTCGCCTCGACGGCGACCTACTCTCGTCGCTGCCTTAGCGGTGGGTGCTGACGGCACGCACGCTCGGTACCCCGGAACTAGCGGCCGCAGCTAGAACCCTTGGCCTCCCTCAGCCACACCCCCAGCGCCCAGCAGGCGTTGAGACAATCTGCGCGCTACGGCACTGCTTAGTCCAGCCCTGTCGGGGCCTTCCGCCAGCCGCGTGGCGCCCGGGCTCGCGAACCCCTGACGCCTCGCCAAAAGGTTCTAGGCGGCTCGTCGGCGGGTCCGTCCGCATCTACGACCTCGGGCGGCTGTCTGCGCCCGGCCGCCGGCCGTTGCCCTCGTCCGGGCCCGTTGCTGTCGAGAGCCCACGCGTTCGGTGATAGTGAGGACCGTCGGAGTGGGTCAATCATCGAGCACCACGACCGAGCCAGTGTATTGGGCGGCACGGAGACATCCTTGGAGTCAAGGGTGTTGAGGTGGCCCTCGACCCACTGCACAAGGAACCGCACCAAAGTCGTCGCTGCAGCCCGCCTCTCGGTAGTGAGCGAGGACGTCGCTCCGAGCATGGCCGTCCCGCCGGGCGCGGAGGAGGCGGTGCCCCCGGATGTCTCTGGTGAGCCGTTCACCGAGATCGACGGTCTCCCCGCGCTGCCCAGTGGTCAGTTCGCGACGCATCGGATGGGCGACCCACTCCAGGAACGGCAGCGACAGCAGCGTCCTGGTCTCCATGTCGTGGGCTGCCCAGATCGACGTCCACTTGTCCGTTAATGGCAGCCAGAGCGGGACTGACTAGCCCCGCTGGTAAAGTTCTGACCCACGGTGTATCAAACTGCACTAACACCTGGCTCAGTGCATAAGCGGATTCCCCGGTCGGCGACGAGTCTCCGGGGTGAACCAACAAACGTATTACCGGAGCTCTCACCGTGCCCAGCCGCAGCGGAACATCTGCATAGAGGCTGGCAGGCCCGAAGGCCTTGACGAGTTCCACGGCCGCAGCGAGATCCTCCTGAGCTCGCCAGGCCCGGAACCAGAGCTCCCGCGGATCATTCTGAGGCAAAGCAATCTCTGGCAACTCCTCGATGAAGGTGTCCCGCATCCGCGTCCAGAATCCGAATCGCGTCGGTGATGCGTTCTGCAGGTAATGCTCAAGGTGAACCACTAGCGCAATAACGCTGGAGGGGCGGGTCCGCAGCTCCTTCGTCATAGTCTCGACCACCGCACGGCGATCATCTCAAGGTTTTCGGGAGAGGCCTCGGACAATAGGATCTTCAGGGGATTATCGCGCAGCACGGTCATGTTCGAGGTGTCGTCAACGTTGTCGATCGCCAGCACGACAATGAGGTCGACGACCGCGCGCAGCAAGAACGGCGGGAAGCCCGTGTATGACAGCATCTGGGCTACGAAGGCGAGGACCGGCTCTCCGCGCACGCCCGGGCCGACCCCATTAAGCAACCCCTCGGCCACCTCCCGAGCACCGCCCTTGTAGAGGACGTGCAGCTGCACGGCGAGGTAGGTGACCTCCAGCCACTCACCCCGTGAGATTCGGTCGCCGATTTTGCTCAGGAGGCCCTCGACGCTGGTACAAGTCCGTGAAACGTGCTCGGCGGCGAAGTACTCGAGGAAGCTTCGGTGCACGAATGCGTAAATCTCGTCAGTGTTGGTCGAGCCGACCTGGGCCAATACCCAGCTTCGACCCGCACAAACCTCCAGGAAGGACTCCGCCTTCTCGGCCGCGATGTCCTCGTCGAACCGCTCCGCGAAGTGTCGCTTCAGGTGCTCTGCCATGTGTCGACGGCTGAGTTTTGCGTCGGGTGTCTCAGAGTAGAAGACCCAGGCGATATGCTGGAGCGCTGTCCGCGCCGCAAGTACGCTTTGGTCCTGGCTGGCGACCGCGCGCATGGCGTCCCACTGAGCGAACAACAGCTCCGCGCATTTGCGATAGACGTCGGCGCGGTTGGCGGGTATGAAGTGCTCGGCCAAGTAGATGCCGCAAAGCAACGAGAGCATGAGCGGGTTGCTACGGATGTCACGGATCGACTCGCTCTCGCGGAGGAAGCTGTCCCGACGGCCACCGCTCCCTGCGGCTTCAGCGCTCCGGCTCTGCTGTGCGTCTAGCGCAAACCATTTGGTCACATACCGTTCGACCTGCTGGTCGGTGAAGGGCTCCAGCTTCCACACGCTAAACAGCTTGCGGGATAGCGGAGCGTACTCGTATCCCACCTGCCGCGAGGTCACCACTATGCTTGCATTGGGATAGCGGTAGGTGAAGCCCTCAATGAGATCGACCACGCGGCGCCTAAGCCACACCCGGGTCAGCTCGTCGAGACCGTCGAGGATGACGACCGCGCGCCCCGTTCTGGAGCAGGTAGGGCACCGCGTCGTTAGGCGGTTTCAGTCCGTACGGGTCGGCACATTGCATCTCGAGGAACTCGTCCAGCGTCCGGCCGACCTGCTGAAACTCGGCTGTGAAGTTGCGGAGGACGACCAGGAAGGGAACCAGCGCGCTCCCCTCTTGATCCGCGCTCGCGACATCCAACGCTATTTTTTGGGCCATCGTGGACTTACCTGCGCCGGGGGCGCCCAGCAGGACGTTCCGTCCTTCGAACAGTGGCCCGAAGGCGACTTGGCCGACTCTACTGCCTTTTCGCCCAATCGACCGAACTCCGGTCGCACCCAGAGTTCCTCGTACGGCACCTTCTGCGCGCCGCGGATATGGGGGAGGGCCATTTCACCTAGGCAGTTCCGGACTTGTGCCCGCATTTGCTGCGCAAAGTCGTGAATCTCGGACAAGCTATTGATTTTGGCGAGAAGTTGACTATTCCGCACTCCCGCTGCGGCGGCGTGCCCCAACGACCGACACGTCGATCTCGTCGGGGATCAGCCCCCTGGTGGGTATGGCGACCTCGGCACCGGCGACGATCTCCCGCAGCAGGACGTCCGCCAGCAGGGTCCGCTGATGTGGTTGGACAGAAGTGAAGTGACGAAGGCCTTCGATGATCTCGGCACGGATCGCGGTAACGATCTCCTCGTACTGTCGATGACTGCCGCCGTAGTTCAGCCGGCGGTGCAGGGCGTACTCGAAGCAGACGTGGTCGAAGTCGGGCGACAGTAGGTAGCGCGAGAGGTTCTCCGCCTCTTCCGCCGCGAGGGTCGAAAGCACTCCCTCGGTCGCTTGCGCCGACGCAAGCTCGCGGGCGCCTTTTTGGACCCTAGCTCGGCCGATACGGGTCTTGACTCTGCGATAGACCTCGCCGGACAACGCAGACAACGGGCGGATCCCTTGTCGAGGCTATAGAGCACCTGTCACCTCCCGCCAAGGCGCGGCAGCCAGCGTGTCTCGCCGCGACCAGACCCATGGAACCGTCCGAGGACACTCGATTGTAGAGCCGGTCATCCACTGATCACAGCAAGTAGTGGATGCCCATCCTGACCGGCCTGCTTCGACGGTGACTCATCAGCCCACCCTTGCTGAGGTCGCTGGCGCAACTACCTGGTGCCCGGGCGTCGGATCTGACGTCGTGCGACAAGCTAGACGACCCCTCAGAGGACCTGCTGTTCGAGCTGCTGTTGGGCATAGAGCGCGGCGAGGAACAATTTCTCGTCGTGGATTGCCTCGCCGACGCCACAGGGCAGACGTTCGCACAGGTTGCCCGCACCGACGCTGGTGAATACCAGGTCGAGCAGGTGCTGGTCGTCATCGGGTGGCCTTCGGGACTGGCCCTGATCGAGGCTGACGCCGCCTTCTCGCTGCCTCCCTGCCGCCTCGCAAGCCGCGATCCAAAGCTGTGGCGTTTCCGGCCGGCGTGGTCTACCCTGCAAGGCTGCTCTGCGTCTAGCGGCAGCGGCGGCCTCTCAGTCCGTCCCTGGACCAACCCTGCGCAGGAGCACGGCATGTCTAACACATCAGTATCGATGACCGATCCGCTGCTGACCGCGTCACCAACGAGCAGCTCGCATTGCTGCGAATCGTGGGTGACGTACTTACCGACATCGGCGAGTGGCCGGTTTATCAGTACGTCGAAGCACGCATGGATGAGCTGGGGCTCGACGCCGACGCTGTGCTGCGGTCGATGCCGTCCATCTCCGACGGCCAGCTGAGCTACTCGCTGGTCCGCCGGGACCACAGCACCGCCCCGGACACCCTGGTCAAGCTGACGATCGCCGGGTTCGCCCACCTGCCTGCTCATGCTGGCGTCTGGGACATGTTCCTCGCCGTGCTCAACGAGCTGAGCGACCGTCGCGTCAAGGCGGCATACGACCCGCGGCAGGTGATCGAGGTGACCCTGTCCGGCCCTGACTTGCTAAGCGACCTCGGTCTTCAGGACGAGCCGTTGGTCCGGCTATTGCCCGAGATCCTACGAGGAGAGCCGTCGACGTGGCAGGGTGGCGGCAACGTCAATGGCGGGGTCTGGATGCCCGCACCGAGCACGTTCGTTCGTCGTTTCCGCAACGTATCGTCGGTCGACGAGTACCTACACCGTCTGCGAGGCTGGATTGAGCCTGCCCGTCAGCCCGCTGCAGTCCTTGCCTCCCCGCTGAGCCTCGTAGGGGCGCTCGACTATCTCGACGTCGTGTGGCGGCTACGCTTCGGCGCCGGACTCTTGGTCGTGCCGAGTGCTGAACGGGCAGCTCGGCTTGCCTTTGACGCGACGACTGCCGAGGAGCTCGACAACCGGCTCAGCGCTCTCGGCGAGATGTTCAAGGGGTTCGATGTCCCCGGCGACCAGCAGCAAGGAACGCTGCGGCGACTCCGCGTCTTCCTTGCCGACCACCTTACGGCCGAAGCGATGGTTCGCGTCGAGTCGGCTGTGACCACGCTGCAGAACGTGACCTACATGCGCAACGCCGGCCAGCACATGGATGCCGCGCTCCAGGCGGCCGAGGCCTTGCGGTCGTTCGGACTGACCTATCCCATCAGCGACATTCGCGAAGCCTGGCAAACCGTGCAGACGCACGTGGTGTCGGCGCTGGGTGCTCTGAGAGAGGAAGTTCAGGCAACTCTCCCGGCACCCGGTGCCCGCCGATCTCAAGCACGACGCCCGCGCCGCCACACCTCTAGCAACTCCAGGCGAGGGGTGCCGCCACAGGCCCCTTAGCCTGGCTATCACCGACCGACGCATTACGAGTCAGCACCCGGGTGCTGGTCTACCGCCTGGTCCTCGTTCCCGGCTTGCCATCCAGGCCCGCGATCGTTCGCTGCTGTTCGCCGGTTTGGCTGCTCGCTTGGCTGCTCGGTGGATCTCCGGGGCCTCAGGTCGCCCATCCGCTCACCCTTCGTCCGGCGCGCCGAGCCATTGGGATCTCCGGGATCGTTTGCCCGGGGGCAGTCGGGCCAGTAAGAGAATCGTTGAGGTGGTTTCATTTGATCATGATGCAGCTCGTACGTCGCGCGGCCTACCAGCTCTACGCCCGCCGTCTTCGAGCCCAGCTGGCCGATAAGTCACTGCCGCGGCACATTGCCATGGTCATGGACGGGAACCGCCGGTGGGCCAGGCAGATGGGCTTCGACGACCCCGGGCTGGGCCACCGGTACGGCGCAGAGCACATCCACGAGGTTTTGGGCTGGTGTTCCGAGATGGGCATCCGCTACGTCACCCTCTTCGTCGCCTCAGTCGACAACATGCGCAAACGCGGATCCGACGAGGTCGAGAACCTGATGCGGATGATCGAGGACGTCGTCGCGGAGCCATTCCTGCGTCCGGCCAATCCGTGGCAGCTTCACCTGGCCGGCCGCGCGGACATCCTTCCCGACTCGACACGCCACGCACTGAAGCTTGCCGAGAACGCCACCCGTGAGCGAGCTGCCGACTTCCACCTCACCGTCGCCATCGGCTACGACGGCCGCGAGGAGATCGTCAGTGCGGTTCGTTCCCTGCTGGAGCAAGAGGCACAAGCGGGCGCCACACTCGACGACGTCGCGCAACGCCTGACCGCCGACGCCCTCGCGGCGCACCTTTACACCGGCGGCCAACCCGACCCTGATCTCGTCATCCGCACGAGTGGAGAACGCCGCATGTCCGGGTTCCTACTTTGGCAGGCCGCCTACTCCGAGCTGTACTTCTGCGACGTTTACTGGCCTGGCTTCCGGAAGATCGACTTCCTCCGCGCCCTACGCTCCTTCTCGGCCCGCCGTCGGCGATTCGGAGCGTGACGACCAGGTCACCGCTCCAGGTCCGATGGCTCGAAGGGACACGCGTTGCTGCTCAACGCGCGGTGCACGAACCCGGGCGCGTCGACCAGCGTCGTGACGCCTCGCTACAAGCTCTGTGCATCGCATCCGCACACGTCCGGCAACGGCTCCACGGTCGAAGCTTCGTCCGTGCCAACGCTCGTCAGTGTGCTCCCGTCCGGCGGCGTTGCTGTCAGCGTTGCTGTCGACAGCCGCTCCGCGGCGCCTTCTGTAACTCGGCCGCAGACCAAGGCCCGCTCCACCAAGGTGCGGGTCGGCGGCAGACGGGATGGCGAAGGTTCGCTCCAGCTGGAAGAGCTAGTGGGAAGATCTCTCGAAGTTCCGCGAAATCCCATCACACTCATTAAGGCACCGGTCGCAGACTACCTTCATGCCAGGTTTGAACCGTTCGCCAATTCGAGCGCGGAACTCATCATTTCCGATGCTAAGTGACTCTATCCGGGCATCCGGCATGTTCGGCCTACCGACAATAGAAATCTCTAGCAGTTCAGCCTTCTTGATCAGATGATGACACACTTGACCATCGTACTCAAATCCTGCTATGTGGTCGCAGTCATCTGGGTCGAGCTTGCACACAGAGCATTCGATCTCGCTGATCGCAAAGGCCGGACTCAGGCCCACTCGATTATGTGCAAGCGCGACTGGGCATCGCTGGTGATACATTCCGTCTTCGTAGGGAAATCGACAGCCACGCGGGAAGTATTTCCGTGCAAGCCGGCCGGCATCATCGAGTATCAGGTGGGCGATCTCGAACCGGGGCGTGCCCTCTAGCCAGTTCATAGCGCTACGAAGAGCGCGTAGGGCCTCCCGCAGCTCTTTGTGCAGCTGGTCGGTTGGCCCGGTAAGCGGAATCAAGCGTTCAACGCTCTCAAACTTCCTGCGCCCTTCACTAAGGATCCTTTTGCCCTCAGCCAGCATATGATCGTTGAAAGGCATTAATTGCCTCCACCACTTCCTGCCCTGGTCCGTGTGCCTCGAAGTTGTGCTCGCTGCCGTCCGATGAAGTGACCACGAACTTGACGTGCAGGTTCTTTTCCTTGTGTCCAACCTCGCCGAAGTACTGCATGATGATTGTAGAGATGATGTTAGCTGGAATATTTGCTAGAACTGATTGCGCGAAGGCCAGCACAGGCAACCACGCGTCGGCGGCATTGTGGCTTACCTGAATGCGCTCGCCGCGTTCGTGATCGTATGTAACCGCGAAGCCGTTCAGCCTTAGCAGCTTCGCAATGTCGCTCGTCGTCGCCGGATAGGCGTAGCGCCCGTTGTCCAACCGTTGCATACCTGTTCCGGGTACGCCTGCTCGGATTTGTACCTCTGTGGTTGACATGCGGATGTCCTTAAGCGCTGGCGTGACTTAGTGGCAGGAATAGTAGCTACCGCCCGCAACCTCAAGGTAGGGCCGGCGGTCAGTCAGGCACCAGGATGGCAGAGAGCGGCGAAACGAAAGCCCCTGATCTTAGCGGCTGCTTGTCCGGCAACGCTAAGACCGAGTCACTACGAGTCCACCCCCGGCCGCTACCCACGCCTTAAAACGTGAGTCCCAATCGGCCGTTCATCCACCTCTGGAGCCAGCTGGGGCCGGATTCAGCAACTGCCCTCCGCTCTCGCCGATTCAGAGGTTTAACACCCTCTAGATCGTCGGCCATGTCACCTTCATCAACCAAACTCTTAGACCGAGTAGCAAGAATCCGAAGCAACAAATCATCCGGCAAGATGCCGCGGGCTACTTCGTGAAAGGGATGCAGATCCCCAGGATATTCTTCCGCCGCAAAGCACGCTAGCCACATCAGTACCGCAAACGCGCCCTCCACCTGAATAGCAGCCTGCGTAAAATCAGCCATCCGAGGAACCAAATTAGCCAGCACCTGTGACAGGCGCTTCTCTTGGATGGGGTGGATCTTCGGCGGGCTAGTCGCCAACCTGCGGCCATGAATCGCGATAATGGCCCGGTCCGTTTCCTCCTCCTGGCCAACTGAAAGCTTCTGTATAGCCTGCAACAACAGGCCTGGTGTCATCTCTCCAAAGCACGCCAACACCAGCTGGCTGTAGAAGCTCTTCCCCGTTTGTGGATCGAGATGTCCCGTTAGAGTCAGGTAGGACTGTAGGACCTCCGAGTCGGCGCAATCCACCAAATTGTCTGCCTCGACAATTTCATCGGCAACTCGACCCCACTCATCTAGGAAAAGGTCAGCCTCGCCTAGGAGCCAAAGCGCTGCCCAACACTCCACGAAGACCTTTCGGAACCCCACGGTATCCTGAGGATGTCCCTCGCCACTTCCGGTCAACATCCCGATGCAGATCAGTCGCGGGTCCTTGTACAGCTGCAGTAACGAGATAAAGGCGCCCTTCTTCACGTCGTCAGACAGTTGCGCCCAGGCCCTGAAGGTACTCGTAAGCACATCGCGGACGAGGGGTGCTCCGACGGGCGTTGCGTTCAAGATACGCAAGCAGAGAGGGTATGGCGGGGACCCGCTGAGCTTCCCTCCCTGCGATGGGTCTTTAATCAACCGCCGAAGTAGCATTTCGGCACCGCGATGAGTCTTGTTCTCGTATGCTTGTACGATGAGATCTGGCAGGACCGAGCTCGGGTTGTCCCGATAGACCTGAGCCGCTGTCTGTAAGACGTCATCTTCGCTCCGAGCACGCCGGACAACTGCTTCAGCTGCGTAGAACTCCATAAAAGTTCGGTGCGTAAAAGCGAACAGACGCTGGCCGCGCGCGTTAAATCCCGTAGCTGTCAACAACCAGGCTCTGTTCGCGCAAAAGCTAAGAAACTCTGCCGCCCGTTGATCCGCCTCGGACGCTTGGACGCCGGCAGTGTCTTGGAAGTATATTCCGATGAGGCGAGTGAGTTGACCTTCCTCTACGCCAGCTCCCGTTGAAGGAAATTTGAAAAAGAAGTCCGCAAGTTCTTCCATAAGGGTGTGGCCATAACGTCGATGGTCGACGGGTTGTGGGATATGCCGGAGAGCATCCCAGCCGTAGAAGAGGAGGTCAGCACAGTCCTTATACACGTCCCGACGGTTCATCGGTATGTATCCCCGAACTCTGTAGAGAGTGCAGAGAAGTGAAAGCATTAGAGGATTCCGGCGGATCTCTTGGATATCCTCAGATTCCCTAACGAAGGCCATTCTGTCTGTTTTCGGCCGCTCCATGAGCTTGAACCACCGCGTCGCATATTCCTCGACTTGATCGGGGGTATATTCATGCAGTTCGTGAACAGAGAATCGCGGGCTCTCGAAGCGAGCCGATTCGTAACCAATCTTCCGAGTGGTGCAGACAATCGATGTAAGGGGATACCTGTACGCGACCATCTCGATGCGGCCAATTAGACTTCTTCTAGCCTGAATGTCAACGAGTTCGTCGACACCGTCGAAGATTAGGAAGCAGCGCCCAACCGAGAGTAAGTCCCGAAGGTCATCTTCGGTGACATCAATGCCGGTGGCCCGCTTTATCGACAGCGCTACTTGATCCGTGACATCTACGTCTGCGTCAGAGCCAAATTCCCTGCACCTCACGATGACTGGCGCATAGTCACTTTCCTCGCGTTGGGCAATCTGTCCGGCGAGCCGGGTGACGAAGGTACTCTTGCCTGCTCCCGGATGGCCAATGATTACTAGATTCGTCCCCGGATGAGGGTCAGCCAGGACATGGTTGGCCTCGACGGGATCGCCTTGTCGAGCCGGGCTAAGCGTCCTGCTGACATAGAGCGCGTCATGAGAGAACCTGTGGTGCTCCTGCGTGTGTTCAAGCCTCAGCTCGGAGGTGGCTTCTTGCATCCCGCAGCTGATATCGACGCACAGTTCCCGAATCTGTTTTGCTCTTGCCACGTCACGCGCAATTGCGACTATGCGCCGTACGTAGAGCGGCGCTGGCTTCTTTTGGTTGAACCCTGTGTCACCCGCTAGCAAGCTGTCAATATCGTCATCGCTTAGCCTCCTCAAACCATCAACCGTTGGCAGGATGAGTTTGAGGTTCTCTACGATAATGCGCCAAATGAGGGCTGCCGTCTCGTCCGACGCCGCCGGGATGCCGGGAACGCGGGATGCGAAGAGTGTTTGGAACGCATTTTCGCACTCCTCAGCCCATCCGCCAAGGTCTCTTGTTCTCGCCTGCGTATTCAGCACGAGGACGTATGCCGCTGCCAGAGCAAAGACCTCGGGAGACTTGAGCAAGGAGGAAATCTGCTGTTCCTGCTCATAGGTCAAGACCACCGCAGCTTCCGCTCCGTCACTGAGCACTAGGCTGCCTAGGTCGATGTCAACTCTGTGCCGGCTGCCTTCAGCAGCGCTGCCGTAAACCGACGCGGCGACCTTGCCGACGATGGTCTTGATCGCTTCGCCAGCGATCAGCTCGACAATGCCTGTCATTGATGCCCTCCCCCGGGTTGGCAGCCAACCTGCGCGATCCGCCAGCGTATGAGAGCTGTTGTCGCATATCGCCATGACATGTCGGCTATCCGACACTCCTCGTAGGACGTTCGCCATCCCGTCTGCCGTCGACCCGCCCTCCTGGGGAGCTGGCCGCCGCCCGGCCCGCCACGTCAAGCGGACCTTGACGCAGGTTCGGACGCTGGCGAGTCGGGCGGTGGTCTGCTCGGCTTTGCCCGGGTCGATGGCAGGCGGGATGGCCTACCGCAACCACCCACGGACCCGGCGGCTGCCGACGATCTTCTGCCATCCTGGAGCCGGAGCGCCCCCGCCGGAGGCGCCCTAACCGCAACCTCGCGACCGCCGCCAACTCGCCGACGCGGCTGGCGTGCTCTCCCCTACGCCGCGCGGTTCTGGCCGCGCGGCTCGGCCGGCTGCCGGCCCACCACCCCACGGTCAACGGTCTGTCGTTCCGCGGCGGCCCTCCGGGCTTCCCCGCTTTCCGCGCCAGCCGCCGGGCGTCAGGGGTGACGGCCGCAGAGCGACAGCGGCAGCGGCCGGCACGCGCCCAGGCGGCGGCGCGTGCGGCCCGTCAAGGGCCGCCTTGATCGATGTAAAGAAAGTCCTCCCACTCGGCCGTCATGCTGGCAGCCGGCCGGCCTGCGCCCTGGAAGGATGAGGGCATGGACCGCTTCGAGGGGCGCTGCTGGCTGGACTGGTGGGCGAACTCCTCCACCCTGCTCGGCAGCGTCGAGGTGGCCGTTGTGATTACCGCCGTAGACGCCGGCTGGGAGGCCCGCGGTCGCCTGGTCAGCGACAGCGACGGGGACCGTGACGCCTTTGCATTCCTTTGCGACCTCGATCCCGTCTTCATGCTGCGCTTCGAAGACGAGAGCAGGGTCGCCGTCACCGCGCACCCCAGCGACGGGCATCGCCGCTTCAGCCTCACCGAGTACACCGGTCCTGTTCAGCGATCGGTCGAAAATCGCATCGCCCTGTAGGCAGCACCGGACCAAGCCTGCGACCGGACTGGCTCGACAGCAGGTTCACGACGGGTTGACGTGTCGGCACCCGGTGCTACTCTGACGCTCGTCGAGCACGCCAACGCGGCCTTCCTGCCGGATCGCTGGACTCGACTTCCGAGATGCCGAGCGGCCTTCCTGCCGCTGATCCGGGCCACGTTCCGCCGGGTCTCGATCGCACCGGCCACAGTGCCGGTCCCCTGAATCCGCTGAGCGGTCCAGCACGGCCTGGTCTGCCGTCCACGATGGCCCGGATTCGCACCCCACGGTGGGACAGCCTGCGGCAACCGGACGCCGATATCCAGGCTCCCCACCCATGCCGACGTCAATCACCGAGTCCACGAGCGCGAAAGGACACGACCGATCGGCGGAGAGTGGTACCACCACAAATCCGCCCTCCGGCGGCAGCCGCCCTCCCGGCGGTGCCAGGAGACACGACGAACACCACCAGCGGACAGAAGTCCAGAGCTGGTGGTGCTTTGTCTCCCGTCCCTGACACCCCGTGAGGAGAGAGTCGTGTCCACCCCGCTTGACCTGTCCCGGCCTGGCCTCGCCGCCGGCCGTGGCGCCCAAGTTCTCTATCGCGCCGCCGCCCCGGATTTCTTCGGCTGGCTGGAACACACCCGCCCCGCCGGCGGCTGCGCCCGCCCGATCCGCCTCGCCGGCATACTCGCCGCCATCGACGTCGACACCGGTCGGATCGTGAGCGAGCAGCACACCGACCAGCTGCCCGACCGGGCGCTCTACAAGGCGTGTGGCAACCGCCGCGAATCGCAGTGCCCGGACTGCGCCTGGGTCTACCAGGGCGACGCCTACCAGGTGGTGCGTTGCGGCCTTACCGGCGGCAAGGGCCTACCCGCCTCCGTCGGCCGGCACCCGGTCGTCTTCGCCACCTTCACCGCACCCTCGTTCGGCTCGGTCCACCACCGGCACGTCCGCCGCCACAGCTGCTCGACCCGGCAGCGCTGCGACTGCCGCCCGGACCCCTGCCACGCCCGCCGCACCGCCGGCACCTGCCCGCATGGGCTGCCCGCCGTGTGCTTCGCCCGCCACGGCGCTGACGATCCGCGGCTTGGGCAGCCGTTGTGCCTGGACTGCTACGACCACGACCACCAGGTCATCTGGAACCACTTCTCCGGCGAGCTATGGCGGCGCACCAAGCAGGCCATGGACCGCCACCTCGCTGCCCACTGCCGCCGACGCGGCATCCCCTTCGTCCGGGTGGTCACTGCCGCTGGCAAGGTCCGCTGGCTCCCGCCCGTGCGCGTGTCGCACGGCAAGGTCGCCGAGATGCAGCGCCGTGCAGCAGTCCACTTCCACTGCCTGCTGCGCCTGGACGGCGTCGACCCCGACGACCCGGACGCCCTCGTGCCGCCGCCAGCCGGCATCACCATCGACGACCTGGAGGAAGCCGTCCACGCCGCCGCCCGCCAGATCACCGTCACCACGCCCGAACACCCCGACCGACCCGAAGGCTGGGTGGTCGCCTGGGGCGAGCAGGTTGACGTCCGGCGAATCAACAGCGCCAGCGGCGAACTGACGGACAGCATGGTGGCCGCCTACCTGGCCAAGTACGCCACCAAGTCGACCGAGGCCACGGGCCACCGCTCCACCCGACTCACAGCCGACACGATCGGCGACTACGCCGACCCGGAAGGCGACCACCTCGCCCGCCTCATCCACGCCTGCTGGCGACTCGGCCGCCCCACCCACAACGCCACCGCGACTGGCGCCGCAACGACCGGCGGCCATCAAGGCCACCTTGACGACAACCCGAACCCCTACGCCGGGCTGCGTCGCTGGGCACACATGCTCGGCTTCGGCGGCCACTTCCTCACCAAAGCCCGCCGCTACTCCGTCACCTTCGGCCTGCTCCGCGACACCCGCACCACCTACCGCCGCACCGAAGACGACGAGTCCACCGCCAGCATCACCGTCGCCACCCTCACCTATGTCGGGTCCGGCTGGCTCAACGATGGTGACGCTCTCCTCGCCAACACCGCCGCCAGACAGCGCCGGGAGAGCAGACGCATCGGCCGGGAAGAACTCGCCCATGAAGCCTGGCTCGCCGGGGCGGCCGCATGAGCCGTAACCTCACCCCGCGCTGGTACTCCCCCGCCGAGGTCGCCGTCCTGCTCGGCTTCGGTATCTCCAAGGTCAAGATGAAGATCGCCACCGGCGAGCTGCGCTCCATCAAGGACGGCAAGTACCGCCGCATCCTGCCCGAATGGGTCGACGACTACATCCGCCAGCAGGTCAAGCGCCAGGAGGTCGCCTGATGCCAGCCCGTGCCCGCGCCAACGGCGAAGGCTCGATCTTCCCGTACCGCAACGGCTTCGCCGCCTACGTCTGGGTCACCAAGCCCGACGGCAAGCGCACGCGCAAGTACGTCTACGGCAAGACGCGGGAGGCAGTCCACAATAAGTGGATCAAGCTGCATCAGCAGGCGAAACAGGGACCGGTGGCGACCAGCGTCCCGACGGTCGGCAGCTTCCTCACCCGGTGGCTATCGGAGATCATCGAGCCGAACCGGGCACCGCTGACCTATGCGACCTACGAGACGATCGTCCGCCGCTACATCGCCCCCGGCCTCGGGGCCAAGCGGCTCGACCGGCTCCAGTCGCGGGACGTGCAGACCTGGATCAACCACGTGGCTCGGACCTGCCAGTGCTGCGCCCAGGGCAAGGACGCCGCTCGGCCCAAGGACAAGCGGCGCTGCTGCGCCGTCGGCCGGTGCTGCCAGGCCGTCCCGTCGACCCGCACGGTCAGCGACATCCGGGCCGCCCTGCGGGCCGCCCTCACCCACGCCCAGACCGAAGACCTCATCACCAAAAACCCAGCGGCATCGGTCACCCTCGCCACCGTCCGCCGCCGACGCGGCCAGTCCTGGTCGAGCGACGAGGCCCGCCGGTTCCTGGAATCGGCCCGCCACGACGAGGAGACGCTTTACGCCGCTTACGCCCTGGTCCTCGTCACCGGCCTACGCAAGGGCGAAGTCCTGGGACTGACATGGGAGGACGTCGACCTCGACGCCGGAGAGCTGACCATCGGCCGCCAACTGCAACGGGTCCGCGGCCACCTCCTGCACCGCGACACCAAGACCCAGGCCTCCGACGCCACCCTCCCCCTGCCCGACATCTGCGCAACGGCACTACAAATCAGGAAGGCACAACGGGACGAGGCACGAGCAGCCGCCGGCAACGCGTGGCACGAGAATGACCTCGTATTCACCACCTGCTATGGCACACCCATCGAGCCGCGCAACTTTCAACGGTCCTGGCAGACAAGATGCGAGAAGGCGAAAGTCAAGCCGATCACCGTCCACGACGCGCGCCGCACCTGCGCCACCCTCCTGGCCGACCTCGACGTCCATCCCAGAGTCGTCATGCAGATCCTCCGGCACGCCCGCTTCTCCGTGACCATGGAGATCTACACGCAGGTCTCGTCGAAGGCGACCCTCGACGCCCTCAAGCGCCTCGGTGACTCACTCGGCCACTGACCTACTGCTGTACTTCGCTGCTGTACGGGCAGCAAAAAGGCCACCCCCGAAGCCGGGAAGTGGCCTTTGACCTGCGTGGGCGATACTGGGATCGAACCAGTGACCTCTTCGGTGTGAACGAAGCGCTCTCCCGCTGAGCTAATCGCCCTCAGCGCCGATGACTCTACCTGATCGAGAAGGCAGACCAAAAACCCGGGGTCAGTGCGTCGCGAGGTAGTGCAGCGTCCGGGCCACCAGGTCGATCCCGAGGCTGTACTTGAGCGACAGCCACACCACCGTGGCCACGAAGACGAGGCCGACCGCACCGAGCACGAACCGCACCGGAAATGACCGGCTGGTGACCCAACGCGTCCACGCCTGGACGTGCCGTCGGGTGAAGCCGAGCAGCCGCCGCGCCCAGTGGAACTCGACCGCCCAGATGCCCAGCCCGGCGATCACCAGCAGCCAGCCGGGCCCGGGCAGCGGGATCAGCGCGATACCGACGGTGACGACGATGGCGCCCGCGATGGCGATGAAGATCTTGAGGGTGATCCGGCCGGTGGGGTTGGCGCGGATCAGGTCGAGGGTCGTGTTCACCCGCCCCCGCCAGCCGCCACGACGAGGTGCCGGAACCGCGGCGCCGGCCCGCGAGGCGGTGCCGCCGGAGGTGCCGCGCGGATCACCGGAATCCCGCTCCGTCGACACCCCGTACCCCCGCCTTTCGGCTGCTCGGGCCGCTCCTTTCGGCGGGTCGGCCGTGGTCGTCGGATCCATTGAGGAACCCCTCGCGACCATTTCCACCCCCAGTGTCGCCCGGGACCGTCACCCCCGCAGAGGACTGGACGTTACCGGAGTAAGTCGACGACTGAACCACCCGATGCCGGGCGGCACCACGGTCTGGGCGAATCGGCAAATCCTACAAGAATTTTCACATTCTCTGAGGCTTTCCGACCGCCTTCCCACCACTGGGTGAAGTCAGCGTATGGCGGAGCGTAGCCAGGAGTAGCACCTGAGTATGGGAAAAGCGGGACACGCGCGTTCCGCAGCGGTGCCGGGGGGAGAACGTCCATGAGTGTCATCCGACCGACGACCGTAGAGGTCGAGACGTCGCTAAGGCTCGTCGCGCCTGACGCCACCGCATTGCCGGTGCGTGCCAGTCTGCGTTACGACCCTGCTGACCCGTATGCGGTCCATGTCCTGTTCCACGCCGAATCCGCCGGCGGCGAGGCGGTGAGCTGGTCGTTCGCGCGCGAACTGCTGGTCACCGGGCTCGACGAGCCGGCCGGCATCGGCGACGTCCGAGTCTGGCCCTGGGCCACCCCGCGCGGCGACTTCGTCGCGCTCGCGCTGTCGTCCCCGGACGGCAACGCCCTCTTCGAGGTCCCGCGCAGCGTGCTCGTCCGCTTCCTGCGCCGGACCTACGTCGTCGTCCCGCGCGGCCGCGAGGCCGAGCACCTGGACGTCGACACGGCGGTCAACCGGCTGCTCGCCGGCCGCTGACAACACGAAACCGGGGCCGCGCGGATCTGCCGAGTCCGCGCGGCCCCGGCCACCACCCGTCGAGTACGCCGTGGGGCGTGCCCGACTCAGCCGTGCGTGGTGATCCCACCGTCCACGGGGATCACCGCCCCGGTCAGGTACGCCCCGGCGCGGGACGACAGGTAGATCGCGGTGCCCGCCATGTCCTCGGGGCGGCCGATCCGGCCGAGCGGCACCTGCTGCTCGATCGCCGACCGGGCGGCCGGGTCGTCCAGCGCGAACGCCATCATCCTGCTCTCGAACGGCCCGGGCGCGATCGCGTTGACCGTGATCCGCTCGGCGGCCAGCTGGTGGGCGAGGCTGCGGGTGAGCATGTGCACCGCCGCCTTCGTGGCCGAGTACGCGTACACCTCCATGAACGGCACCCGGAGGCCGTCGATCGACCCGATGTTGATCACGCGAGCCGGGTCGTCGGCGCCGGCTGCCGCGCGCAGCGCCGGCAGCAGCGCGGTGGTGAGCCGGAAGACGGCCTTGACGTTGACCGCCCAGAGCTTGTCGAACGCGGCCTCCGGATACTCCTCCAGCGGCGCGCCCCAGGTCGCGCCGGCGTTGTTGACCAGCACGTCGAGCCGGTCGGTGCGCTCCCGTACGGCGGCGGCCAGCCCCTGCGCGCCCTCGTCGCGGCTCAGGTCCGCCGGGATCGCCTCGCAGTGCCCCTCGGCGGCGAGCTCCCTGGCCACCCGCTCGCAGACGTCGGCCTTGCGCGAGGAGATGATGACCTTCGCGCCGGCCTGCACGAAGCCCCGGGCAATCATCAGCCCGATCCCCCGCGAGCCGCCGGTGACCAGGACGGTCTTGCCTTCGACCGAGAACAGATCCGTCATGCCCATCCCATCGCGAGTCGGCGGGGGCCGCGGGGTGGACCGCCGACCCAGGCGCTACCGATCGGTAACCTAGTCGGCCCCCGACCGCGGCGACAAGCCCGCGCCCGCGGCCCGGCGTCGAGATGCGAGCTGAGCAGGAGACCGTTAACGTCGGGACGATGGTCACTTCCGGTCAGCTCTCCCCGGCAACCCGTACCGACCTGTCCCCCGCCGAGGGGGACGCCGACGAGATCACCACCGGCGCGCTCGGCGACCTGACGGCCGAGTCCGGCTGGCGCCGCCCGGTGCTGCTCGACGCCGACCTGCTGATCCTGGTCACCGGCGGACACGGCAGCGCCGAGCTGGACTTCCGGGCGCTGCCCTGCCGGCCCGGCACCCTGGTGCGGGCCCGCCCCGGCCAGGTGCTGCGCTGTCTCGGCGCCCACCTGGACGCGACCGTGGTGCGCTGGGGCGCCGGGACGCTGCGCGGGCTGGACGTCGACCCGGACGCGGTGCCGACGTACCGGCAGCTCGCCGGTGAGGACGAGGACGCGGTGATCGGCGAGGTCACCCAGCTGGCGGTGGACGCGGAGCGGCACCGGGGGGTGCCCGCCGCCCGGGCGCTGCTCCGGCACCAGCTCGCCGTGCTGCTGCTGCGGCTGACCCTGCTCGGCAGCCCGGAGGAGCGGCCCGCGCCGCGCCCCGAGTCGGAGACCTTCCACCGGCTCTGCCGTGAGGTCGAACGCGGCTACCAGCACACCCGCCGGGTCGAGGACTACGCCGCGCAGCTCGGCTGCTCGGTGCGGACCCTCACCCGGGCCTGCCTGGCGGTGACCGGCCGCAGCGCCAAGCAGGTCATCGACGAGCGGGTGGCGTTGCAGGCCAGCCGGCTCCTGGCCGCCACCGACGAGCCGATCGCCCGGATCGGCCGCCGGCTCGGCTTCCCCGAGCCGACCAACTTCGGCCGGTTCTTCACCCGGGAGATCGGGGTCAGCCCGGGATCGTTCCGGGCCACCCGGGAACAGCCCCTGGCTGTCCGGATGGTGCGCCCGCGCCCGCCCGCCGACGCGCCGGTGCCCAACGGCCGGGCATGATGAGCGGGTGCAGATCTCCGCGCGCGGCGACTACGCGGTCCGGGCGGCCCTGAGCCTGGCCACCGCGTACCCCGCCCTGCTGTCCACCCAGGCCATCGCGGCCGAACAGGACATGCCCCGCAAGTTCCTCGAGGCCGTCCTGGCCGACCTGCGCCGGGCCGGGATCGTCCGGGCCCAGCGCGGCGCCGAGGGCGGCTACACCCTGGCCCGCCCGCCCCGCGACGTCACCATCGGGCAGATCCTCCGCGCCGTCGACGGCCCGCTGGCCGGCGTGCGCGGGCTGCGTCCCGAGGAGACGCAGTACGCGGGCGCGGCCGAGAACCTGCCCCGGCTCTGGGTGGCCGTCCGCGCCGCCGTCCGCCAGGTCGTCGACGAGGTGAGCCTGGCCGAGATGGCCAGCGGGAAGCTCCCCGGGCACGTCCGCAAGCTGATCGCCCGCCCCGACGCCTGGGAGCCCCGCTGACCCGCGTTCCGGCTGATTCATCGGCGACATCAGCTTCATAGCGACCGCACCGGCACTCCGCCCGCCCTCGGGGCCGGCGGCAGCCGTCACAGCGTCCGGACCACCTCGGGTTAGTCCAGCAGGGGCGGCCGCTCGCGCCGGTCGACGTACCGGACCAGGTTGCGGATCGCCCGGAACAGCAGGTTCTGGGCGGCCCGGTCGAGGGCGAGCAGGTCCTCCGCCGGTGGGGCGGTCACCATGGGGGACGTCAAGGGCACCGTCCAGTGCGGATCCGACCGGGTTTCGCGAAACGCGGTTTCGGGCATGTTCGATGCCGCAGAGGCAGGGAGATGACGACGAGAGGAGCCCGTGATGGGTATTCAGTTCCGCAAGCGTCAGAAGTACGGCCCGCTGGTGCTGAACTTCACCGAGAACGGCTACTCCTCCTGGAGCATCAAGATCGGCCGCTGGTCCTGGAACTCGAAGTCCCGCGCCCACCGCGTGGACCTGCCGGGGCCGCTCTCCTGGAAGCAGGACAAGTCCCGGGCGTGACGTCCCGAGGTCGAGCGGGGTGCCGGTGAATCACCGGCACCCCGCTCGGCGTACGGGCGTCGGGTTGGGCGTTCCGGCCGACCGAGGCCCGGTCGCGGCGCAGAATCGCGGCATGGCGGACGGGTCGTGCCGGCGGGAGCGGCGGCGGGCGCTGGTGGCCTGCGTGCTGCTGGTCCTCGCGTTCTTCCTGGTGCCGGTGGAGCCCGACCCGAACGGGCTGCGGCTGACCCTGCGGTCGGCCGGCACCCTGCTCCTCGTCGTCACCGTCGCACTGCTGGTCACCGGCCAGGTACGCCGACAGCTCACCGCGCCGGCCGGCGGCGCGGAGGTCCGCTCGCTGATCCGCCTCGCTGTCGCCCTGGTCGCCGGGCTGCTGGTCTTCGCGCTCGCCGACTACGTCGTGGCGTACAGCCGGCCCGGCCAGTTCGTCGGCCTGGACACCCGGGTCGACGCGCTCTACTTCACGCTCACCACGCTGACCACGGTCGGCTACGGCGACGTGCACGCGCAGGGGCAGATCGCCCGGGTGGTGGTCTGCGTGCAGATGGCGTTCAGCATCGGGGTGATCGCCACCGGGCTGTCCATCGTGGTCAGACAGCTGACCCAGCGGCGCTGATCAGCACCTCGCCGCCGAGCCGGCCGTGCTCGGGGGCGCGGGTCACCGCGCCCGAGGCGAGCAGCGAGGTCAGCGCCCGGTTCGCGTCGGCGGCCCGGTAGATCGTCGAGGTCAGCGTGAAGCGGCGCAGCTCGGTCACCGTACGCGGGCCGTGGGCCAGCTCGGCCAGCAACTCGCGGCGCAGCGGGCCGGGCGCCGGGTCTCCGGTGATGTCCAGCAGTCGCCCGGCCGGGTCGGCCGGGTCGCGGTAGCGCACCCCGGCGTACTCGTCGACCGCCCAGAGCGCGTCCTTCACCGCCTCCAAGCCACGGTCGGAGCCGGTCGCGTAGGCGAGCAGCCGGGCCGGGCCGCCGTCGGACGGGACGAGGTCGACCTCGGTGACCAGCGGGAAGCCGGCCGCCGTCAGCGCCGGCCGCGGCGACCGACCGACGTCGGTGACCAGCAGCAGTTCGGCCGGGCGACCGGAGGTCGCGGCCGCCAGCAGGGCCGGCGTCGGCTCAGCCCCGTCGACGACGGTGAGCAGCGGCGCGCCGGCCGCTCCGGCGGCCTTCAGCGCCACCGGCAGCCGGTCCGGGTGCCCGGGCACCACGTGCACCGCGACGTCCGCGGGCAGGGTCGCCTCCACCGGGCCGAGCCGGGCCGGCAGGTCGGGGGCGTCGGCGAGCACCAGCACGGTCAGCCGCCGGCCGCGCAGCCGGTCGGCGAACTCGGCCACCACCCGCAGCGCCGCGTCCGCGCCGCCGGCGTCGCCGCCCGCGTACGCCAGGGCGAGGGTGGCCCGCCGGGAGCGGTGCAGCGCTCCCGGGAGCCAGCGGTCGAGCTGCCGGACGAGCAGCTCGCGCAGGACGGCGTCGGTCGACATCCTGCCGTTCTACCGCACCGCCGGTCAGGCCGGAATGGAGATGCCCACCCCGCCGCGGGTCTGTCCGCCGTAGCGCCGCCGCTCCTTGTCGATGTCGAGCCGGCCGATCCGCTTGCGGGCGGCCAGGGCGTCGTCGTCGAGCAGGTCGGCGGGGACGATCCAGACGATCTCGAACTCCAGCCCGTCCGGGTCCTGCCCGTAGAGGCTCTTCGTGGTGCCGTGGTCGGAGGTGCCGACCAGGGCGCCGGCCGCGGCCAGCCGCTCGGCGGTGGCGGCCAGCTCGTCCAGGGTGTCCAGCTCCCAGGCCAGGTGGTAGAGGCCGACGGTGGCCCGCCCGGCCTGCGAACGGCCGGCCGCCGCGCCGATCTCGAAGAGACCGAGGTCGTGGTCGTTGGTGGAGTCGGGCGCCTGGAGGAAGGCCGCGCCGCGGAACCCGTCCGGGGTCATCGCCACCGGACGGAAGCCCAGCACGTCGCGGTAGAAGGCGACGCTGCGCTCGAGGTTGCTGACGTAGAGGACGGCGTGGTTGAGCCGGTGGATTCCCATGACCACCACGGTAGCGCGGCTTAGTTGAGCGTTCAACAAGTACGGCTATGATGGGCGTCATGACCCGGTGGCTGAACCCCGACGAGCAGCGCACCTGGCGGGCGTTCCTGACCGCCTCCCGGGCGCTGATGGACGCCCTCGACCGCGAGCTGCAACGCGACGCGGGGATGCCGCACGCGTACTACGAGATCCTGGTCCGGCTTTCCGAAACCCCGGACCGGCGGCTGCGCATGAGCGACCTCGCCGAGGCCACCGGCTCCTCCCGCAGCCGCCTCTCGCACGCCGCCGCCCGGCTCGAGGCGTCCGGCTGGATCCGCCGCGAGGACTGCCCGACCGACCGGCGGGGGCAACTCGCCGTCCTCACCGACGCCGGCTTCGCCGCCCTGGCCGCCGCCGCCCCCGGCCATGTCGAGGGCGTACGCCGGCACCTGTTCGACGCGTTGAGCCCGGCCCAGGTCGACCAGCTCAGGCGGATCAGCGAGACCCTGGCCGACCACCTGACCGGTTCCTGACCGATCCGATCACCCCCGGGGGTTGTACTTACCGTCGCCGGGCGGCCACGATGGGGCGTGTCCTCCGGCTTCGGCGAACTGACCGTCCAGGCGCACCACCTGGTGTCCGCGGGCGATCTGGCCGGCGCCCAGCGACTGCTCGCCGACGCGCTGACCGACGCCGATCCCCGCCCGGCCAACGCCTCCCCCGAGCTGGCCGACGCCGCCGGGCTCCAGGCGCGGGTGCTGGTCGCGCTCGGCGAACCGCACTCCGCCCGCGGCTGGGCCGCCTTTGCGTACGCGGCGGCCACCCGGCTGCACGGCCGCGCCGACGAGCGGACGATCACCGCCGCCGCCACCCTGGCCGCGGTGCTGCACCGGGTCGGCAGCGACGCCCGGGCCGCCCGGCTCTACTCCGACGTCATCATCGAGCTGACCGCCCGCGACGGCCCCGAGTCGATGCGGGTGCTGGCCGCCCACGCCGACCTGGCCACCGTGGAGTACGCCCGGGGCCAGTGCGAGATGGCCCGGGACCGGCTCCAGGACGCCTGGGAGCTGCACCGCGAGGTGTACGGCGACGGCCACCCGAGCGGGATCAAGATGCTGGCCAAGCTCGGCGCGATGGAACGCGACTGCGGCCGGTACGCCGCCTCGCACGAGCACCTGGCGCTCGCCGAGGAGCTGTGCCGGGCGCACCTGGCCGCCGACGACCCGCTCGCCGCGCAGGTGACCGCCCTCTCCCGGGCGGCGGCCGACCCGGAGCACGTCTGCGCCGGCCCGGAGCCACCCGCCCGCGAGGCGCCCGTGGCGCCGGCCGCCCGGGAGACACCCGTCGTGCCGGCCGCCCGGGTGCCGCCGGCCGCCGAGGGGCCACCCGAACCACCACCGCACCAGCCGCCGGAGCAGCCGCTCTACCACCCGCCGGACCGGGCGGCGGCGGCCCCGCACCCGACCGTGCCCACGCCACGGCTCCCACCGGAGGCCCGCGCCGACCCGTTCGGCGAGCCGAGCACCGACGACGACTGGTGGCCGCCGGAGGAACACCTCGACGACCTGTACCGGGCCGGGGAGAGCGCGCCGCCCCCGACGGCGGTCGGTCTCACCGACGGCGAGCCGGACGGCGTACGCCGGGTCCCGCCGGCCGCCGAGCCGGAACCGCCGTCCAGGCACCTGCCGGTGCACGTGCCCCGGTCGCCCGCGCCCGAGCCGCGCGCCAACCGGTGGCTGCCGCTGGCCGTGGCCGGCGTGGTCGTGGTGCTGCTCGGCACCGGGGCGGTGATCGCCGGAGTGTCCTGGATGGACGGAGGGCACGAGACCCCGCCGTCCCCGCCGGCCACGACCGGCGCCCCGGCCGGCGGTCCACCCGCCCCGACCAGCGGTACGCCCCGCGCCGCGCCGCCCGCCTCCCCCGGCAACCCGCCCGGCGCGGTACGGCTCACCGACCGGCGGGACAGCATCGCCCTGAGCTGGACGTACCCCGCGGGCGCGGAGGGGCCGGTGGTCATCGCCGGCGGCCGGGCCGGCGAGGGGCAGCACACCTTCGAGCAGCTGCCCGCCGGCACCGACAGCTACATCGCGTACGGCCTCAGCCGGACCACCGACTACTGCTTCACCGTCGCCCTGGTCTGGTCCACCGACACGGTGGCCCGGGCCGAGCCGGTCTGCACCCGGCGCGGCTGACCCGCTCAGCCGCCGTCCGGCTCGACCAGCGCCGGCAGCCGGACGCTCACCCGCAGGCCGGGTCCGCCGCCGGACCCGGCGCCCGCGTCCGCCGGACCGGCCGTCTCCCCCGGACCGGCCGCACCGGCCTCCCCCGCACCGGCCTCCCGCGCGGCAGCCGCGTGCGTGGCGGCCTCCCGGGCTGCGGCCCCGGACGCGCCGGCCGACACCGGCGCGGGCAGTCCGGCCGGCGAGTCGGCGTCGGCGTCGGCGAGTTCCACGGTGCCGCCGGCCCGGCGGACCAGCTCGCGGACGATGGCCAGGCCCAGGCCGGCGCCGCCGTCGTCTCGCGCCCGGGCGTCGTCGAGCCGGGTGAACCGTTCGAAGACCCGCTCCCGGTCGGCCGCGGGGATGCCCGGCCCGTCGTCGGTCACGGTCACCAGGTGGTACGCCCCTCGGCCCGCCGCCGTGCGCTGCCCGGGGGCGGGCGTCACCCGGCCGGCAGGCGTTCCCCGGCCGGCGGGCGCCACCGGTTCGGCCCACGGGACCGGGCCGTCGGGGTGGTGCGGGCCGCTGACGGTCAGGGTGACCCGGGAACGGGCGTGCCGGACGGCGTTCTCCACCAGGTTGGTGACGATCCGGCGCAGCTCGTCCGGCTCCCCCTCGGCCCACAGTGGCGCGATCGGCGGCGTCAGCTCCACCGGCGGGGACGGGTGCCGGCCGGCGACCCCGCGCAGCAGCTCGCCCAGCTCCACCGGACCGACCGTCCGACGCACCGGTCCACCCCCGGCACCGGACGCCTCGTCCAGCCGGGCCAGCAGCAGCAGGTCGTCGACGAGCCGGGCCAGCCGCTCGGTGTCGGCGAGCAGGCTCTCGGCCACCGCCGGCCAGTCCGTCCGGTCCGCGAGCCGCCGGGCCACCTCCAGCTCCGTACGCATGGTGGTCAGCGGGCTGCGCAGCTCGTGCGCGGCGTCGGCGACGAACGCCCGCTGCCGGTCCCGGGCCGACTCCAGCCGGTCCAGCATGTCGTTGAGGGTGACCGCCAACCGGTGGATCTCGTCCCGGGCCGCCGGTACGGGCAGCCGGCCCGCCCCGGCCCGCCCGGTGATCTCGGCAGCGCCGCTGCGCAGCGCCTCCACCGGGCGCAGCGTCGCGCCGACCACCCGCCAGGCGACCACGGCCAACCCGGCCACCAGCAGCGGGAAGCCGACCAGCAGCAGGGCACGGACGACGTCCAGGCTGTGCCGGACGTCCGCCATCGACTTGCCGACCACCACGGTCAGCGGCTCCCCCGGCGGGCCGGCCGGCACGGTGACCACCCGGACCGGTCCCGGGAGACCGAGCCGCTGCCCGGCCACCACGAACCGCTGCCGGGTTCCCGGCGCCAGCCGGTCCGGGCGGACCATCGGGGTGAGCCGGTCGGCGTCGATGGACGCGGCCCGGACCCGGCCCTGGGCGTCGATCACCTGCACCCGGAGCTGACCGCCGGCCACCGGCAACGGGTCGGGCAGGGCGTCGGAGTCGGCGAGGAGGGCGACCGCGTCGGCCGTCCGCAGCGCCTCGGCGTCGACCGTGCGCTGCAGGGTCCAGCCGAGCGCGCCGAGCAGGAGCGCCCCGCCCAGGGCCAGACCCACGGTCAGCCCGAGCACCCCGATCGCCATCAGCCGCGCCCGCAGGCCGAGGCCGGGCAGGAGGCGGCGCGGGCGGTTCACGTGGCCAACCGGTAGCCGGCGCCGCGGACCGTCTCCAGGCGCTCCCGGCCGATCTTGCGGCGCAGGTAGCCGACGTAGACCTCGACGGCGTTCGGCGCGGTCTCCAGGCTGGCGTCCCAGACGTGGTCGAGCAGCTCGGTCTTGGAGACCACCTCGCCGGGGCGGCGCATCAGGTAATCGAGCAGCGCATACTCCCGGCTGGTCAGGGCGACCTCGGCGTCGGCCCGGGTCACCCGCCGCCGCGCCGGGTCCAGCCGCAGGTCGCCGACGGCGAGCACGGCGGGCCGTTCCGGCGCGCCCCGGCGCAGCAGCGCCCGCAGCCGGGCCAGCAGGACCACGTACGAGAAGGGCTTGGTGAGGTAGTCGTCGGCGCCGCAGTCCAGCCCGTCGGCCTGGTCGTACTCGCCGTCCTTGGCCGACAGCATCAGCACCGGCAGCCAGTGCTCCTCGGTCCGCAGCCGGCGGACCACCTCGTACCCGGAGAGGCCGGGCAGCATCACGTCCAGGATCATCGCGTCGTAGTCGCCGTGCCGGGCGGCGTTCAGGCCGTCCGGTCCGGTGGGCGCCACGTCCACCGCGAAGCCCTCGGCCTGCAGGCCCCGCTGCAACGCGGCCGCCAGCCGCGACTCGTCCTCCACCACCAGCAACCGCACCCGTTCAGGGTGCCACCCGGACGACACCCGTAGGGGATCTCCTCAGCGCCGTCACAGCAACCGCGAGGCAGCATAAGGTCAGGAGGTGTCCACCATGTCCGTACTGAAGAACCGCGCCACGCTGCGCTGGCTGGTCCCGGTGACCGCGGGGGTCGCCGTGATCGGTGGCGGCGCCGCCGTCGGCACGTTCGCCGCCGACGCCGAACCGGCCCTGCCGCCCCGTACCGCCGCGCAGCTCCTGGTCGACCTGCAGACGTCCCGCCTCGACGGGCTCTCCGGCACCGTGGTGCAGCGGGCCGACCTGGGCCTGCCGCCGCTGGCCAACCTCGCCGGCATGGCCGGCGGGAACGAGCTGACCACGCTGCTGACCGGCACCCACACCCTGCGGGTCTGGTACTCCGGCGAGGAGCGGCAGCGGGTCGCGCTGCTCGACACCCTCGGCGAGCGGGACGTGATCCGCGACGGCCGGGACGTCTGGGTCTGGGAGAGCCGGACCAACACCGCGACGCACCGCACCCTGCCGGCGGAACACAGCGCGCCGCCGTCGGTGCCGGCCACGCCGGCCGAGGCCGCCGACCGGGCCCTCGCCGCGGTCGACCCGACCACCGCGGTCACCGTCGGCCGGTCCGCCCGGGTCGCCGGGCGGGACGCGTACGAGCTGGTGCTCACTCCGCGCGACGCCGACTCCCTGGTGCACCAGGTCCGGATCGCCCTCGACGCGAAGGAGCACGTGCCGCTGCGGTTCGAGATCCTGGCCGACGGCACCGACAAGCCGGCTGTCGAGGTGGCCTTCACGCAGGTCGACTTCGCCCGGCCGGACGCCGACCAGTTCCGGTTCAACCCGCCGCCCGGGGTGACCGTGAAGGAGGAGCCGGCCGACAAGGCCCTGCCGGGTGGGAAGGCCGCGCCGGACGGGAAGGCTGGCCATCGGCCGGACGGCGAGGCCGGCGACCGGCCGGACGGCACGGACGTGCGTACCGTCGGCACGGGCTGGACCACGGTGGTGGTCGCGCGGCTCGACGCGGCCGGCCCGGCCGGTGGCGCGAAGGCGGGCGGAGCCAAGGCCGGTACCGCCAAGGTCGGCGACCCGGCGGCGGGCGCCGACCAGGTGGCCGGGCTGCTCGCGACGCTGCCGAAGGTGAGCGGCGACTGGGGCAGCGGTCGGCTGCTGACCGGGAAGCTGTTCAGCGTGCTGCTCACCGACGACGGCCGGGTGCTGGCGGGGCTGGTCACCCCGGAGCGGCTGTACCAGGCGGCGCGGGGCTGATCCAGCGCGGCACGCCCCTGGGGGCAGGCTCGGGGCCGGGACGGCGGATGCTGTTCCGGCCCCGAGCCCCACGACCGTTCCTCACCCGCGAGGGTGACCCTCAAGTCCTCGAATTCCCCTTCCGCAGGGTTTGTCCCGCTACGTCAGGGGTAGTCGCCGCTGTCGGGAAATGAGGGGAGGGCTGGGTGGACTCGTACCCTCCGGTGGAGGCCCACGGCTTGATCGGTGATCTGCAGACGGCGGCGCTGGTGGCGATGGACGGGACGCTGGACTGGTTCTGCGCCCCTCGGTTCGACTCACCGAGCCTGTTCGGCGCCCTGCTCGATCGGCGCAAGGCTGGGTATTTCCAGGTGTCGCCGGAGGGCGTCGACTACGTGAGCAAGCAGTTGTACCTGCCCGGCACGGCGATCCTGATCACCCGTTTTCTCAGCGCGGACGGCGTGGGTGAGCTGGTGGATTTCATGCCCGTCGCGGGGGATCAGCCTACCGACCGCCACCGGCTGGTGCGGATGCTGCGGGTGGTCCGGGGTGTCATGCGGTTCCGGGTCGACTGCCAACCCCGGTTCAACTACGGGCGGGATCCGCACGAGATCGACACTTATCCCGAGGGGGACGTTTTCCGCAGCCCTGCACTCTCCCTCGCCGTGAGCCTCATTCGATACCCCGAAACCCGGCCCGGCGAGCAGGGCGTCCAGCATAGCGAGGAGGGCACCTGGGCGATCGCTACGCTGCGCGAGGGCGAGCGCGGGGGTGTGGTCCTGGAAACAGGAGAGTCGCCTGACCGGCCGCGCTTTTTCACCCCGGGCGAGGTGAGCGACATGCTCGTGCAGACCCGCGACTTCTGGCGGCGTTGGCTCGCCCGCTCCCACTACACCGGTCGCTGGCGGGAGATGGTCGAGCGGTCCGCGATCACGCTCAAACTCATGACGTACGCGCCGACCGGCGCGGTGATCGCCGCCCCCACCGCCGGGCTGCCGGAGCAGATCGGCGGGCAACGCACCTGGGACTACCGCTACACCTGGATCCGCGACGCGTCAATCTCCGTACACACCCTGCTCAAGCTGGGCTTCACCGACGAAGCGTGGCGGTACATGCACTGGGTCGACGACCGGGTCCGGGAGGCCAGGGAACGGGAGAGGCCGCTGCAGATCATGTACCGCGTCGACGGCTCAACCGATCTCTCCGAGGAGGTGCTCGACCACTTCGAGGGTTACCGCGGATCAGCACCGGTGCGGGTGGGCAATGGCGCCGCGAACCAACTGCAACTCGACATCTACGGCGAGGTACTCAACGGCCTCAACGAGGCAGACAGCCATGATCTGCAGCCCTCTCACCAGTTGTGGCTGGACACCGTACGACTGGTGGACTGGGTCTGCAAGCACTGGGACCAGCCCGAAGACGGGATCTGGGAAACCCGTGGCGGCCGCCAGGACTTCACCTACGGGCGCCTGATGTCGTGGGTGGCTCTCGACCGGGCCGTCCGCCTCGCGCACCGGCGCGGACGACCGGCCGACACCGACCGGTGGGTGCGTAACCGAGACCTGATCTACGAACAGATCATGGCCCGTGGCTTCCACCCCGGACGTGGGGCCTTCGTCCAGCACTACGCGACCGACGTCCTGGACGCGTCGCTGCTCGCCATGCCCGGCGTCGGATTGGTCTCGTCAACGGATCCGATGTGGCAGTCCACGCTGCGGGCGATGGACGCGGAGCTCGTCTCCGACAGCCTGGTCTACCGGTACGACCCGGCCGCCTCGCCCGACGGCCTTCCCGGCCAGGAGAGCACCTTCACCATGTGCAGCTTTTGGTACGTCCAGGCCCTCGCCGAGTCCGGACGGCTCGACGACGCCACGCTGACCCTGGAGAAGATGCTCACCTACAGCAGTCCACTCGGCCTCTACTCAGAGGAGATCGCCCCCACCGGCGAGCAGACCGGCAACTTCCCGCAGGCGTTCAGCCACCTCGCCCTGATCGGCGCGGCCGTGAACCTCGACCGGTTACTCGACGCCCGCCCATGACCCGCCTGGACGTGGCGGACGCACCGCGCGCGGTGTGACGTCGGCGCGGGCGGCCGGGCAGGCTTGGTCCGGCGGCTCGCCGCGCGGTATCTTTCTCAGTTCAAACACAAAAAGAAATGACCCCCACAGGCCATTCCTGTGACGAATCTAGCTTATGAGGAGCCGGCTTGTCAACGCACTCCACCGGTGAGCTGCACCAGGACGACGAGATCGGTCGTGAGCAGGAGTACGTCTCGATGCTGTACGGCCGGCTGGACGGCATGCGGGACCAGGCCGCCCGCCGGCTCGCCGAGGAACTGCACACCACCGGCGGCACGTTGCAGGCCCGCTCCCAGCGCGACTCCGCCGTCCAGATGTACGCCGACCAGGTCGAGCAGTACTCGGCGGTGGAGAACGGCCTCTGCTTCGGCCGCCTCGACGGCGACGACGGCTCCGCCCGCTACATCGGCCGGATCGGCATCTTCGACACCGGCGGCGACTACGACCCGCTGCTGATGGACTGGCGGGCGCCGGCCGCCCGGGCGTTCTACCTGGCCACCGCCGCCAACCCGCAGGGCGTACGCCGGCGGCGGCACCTGCGCACCCGGCAGCGGAAGGTGACCGGGCTCAACGACGAGGTGCTCGACCTGGCCACCGCCTCCCCCACCGCACACGAGGAGCTGACCGGGGAGGCGTCGCTGCTCGCCGCGCTCACCGCCGGCCGGACCGGCCGGATGCGCGACATCGTGGAGACCATCCAGGCCGAGCAGGACCGGATCATCCGCGCCGACCTGCCCGGGGTGCTGGTCGTGCAGGGCGGTCCGGGCACCGGCAAGACCGCGGTCGCGCTGCACCGGGCCGCGTACCTGCTCTACACCCACCGGCAGCAGCTCGCCAGCCGGGGCGTGCTGCTGGTCGGGCCGAACGCCACCTTCCTGCGCTACATCTCCCAGGTGCTGCCGGCGCTGGCCGAGACGGGTGTGCTGCTGCGTACCCAGGCCGACCTCTTCCCCGGGGTGAGTGCCCGGCGGGCCGAGCCGGCGGCGACGGCGGCGCTCAAGGGCCGGGCCGTGATGACCGAGGTGCTCGCCGCCGCGGTCCGCGACCGGCAGTGGGTGCCCGACGAGCCGCTGGAGATCGAGCTGCCGCAGCGGGAGATCCTCACGCTCGAGCCGGAGACGGTCCGGCAGGCCCGGGAGCGGGCCCGCCGCTCCAGCCGTCCACACAACCTGGCCCGGGCGCTCTTCGACATCGAGATCGTGCACGCGCTCGCCGCCCAGGTCGCCGACCGGATCGGCGCCGACCCGCTGGGCGGGGAGAACCTGCTCTCCGAGGCCGACCTGGCCGAGATCCGCCGCGAGCTGCGCGAGGAGCCGGAGGTCCGGGCCACGCTGGACGAGCTCTGGCCGGTGCTCACCCCGCAGCGGCTGCTCGCCGACCTGTACGCCTCGCCCGAGCGGATCGCCACCGCCGCCCCGATGCTCACCGTGGCGGAGCGAGCGTCGCTGCACCGGGAGCCGGGCGGCTGGACCCCGGCCGACGTGCCGCTGCTCGACGAGGCGGCCGAGCTGCTGGGCGAGGACGAGCGCGCCGCGGCGGCCCGCCGGGAGCGGATCCGGTCCCTGCAGCGGGAGTACGCCGAGGGCGTGCTGGAGATCGCCCGCGGGTCCCGCTCCATCGACGTGGAGGACGAGGCGGACGGCGGCGAGATCCTCGGCGTCACCGACCTGATCGACGCCGATCGGCTGCTGGAACGGCAGGAGGAGTCCGAGCGGCTGACCACCGCGCAGCGGGCCGCCGCCGACCGGAGCTGGGCGTTCGGGCACGTCATCGTCGACGAGGCGCAGGAGCTGTCGCCGATGGCCTGGCGGCTGCTGATGCGCCGTTGCCCCAGCCGGTCGATGACGATCGTCGGGGACGTGGCGCAGACCGGGGCGCTGTCCGGTACCCCCTCCTGGCAGGAGGCGCTGGAGCCGTACGTGGCCCGGCGCTGGCGGCTGGAGGAGCTGACCGTCAGCTACCGCACCCCGGCCGAGATCATGGCCGTCGCCGCCGAGGTGCTCGCCGAGATCGACCCCGCGCTCCGCCCGCCCCGCTCGGTCCGCGCCAGTGGTATGCCGCCGTGGGACCGTACGGTCGACCCGGACCGGCTCGCCGCCGGGCTGGTCGAGGCGACCACGCGGGAGGCGGCCGGGCTCGACGACGGACGGCTCGGCGTGATCGTGCCGACCGGTCGGGTGGACGAGCTGGGCGCCGCGGTCACCGCCGCCCTGCCGGAGGCCGCGGTCGGCGAGCAGCCAGAGCTGGAGAACCGCGTGGTGGTGCTGACCGTTGGGCAGGCCAAGGGGCTCGAGTTCGACTCGGTGCTGGTGGTGGACCCGGAGCGGATCGTGGCCGAGTCACCGCGCGGGCACAGCGACCTCTACGTCGCGCTCACCCGCGCCACCCAGCGCCTCGGCATCCTCCGCACCCCCTGACCCGGCCACCCCGCCCCCCGGCCCTCCGTCGACGGCTCGGTCAAGGACGTGGCTGACATCGGAAGTAGTGGCCTTCCCCTCGACGGGGGGCCACTACTTCCACGGTGGAGCGTGATCCCTGCTACCCGGGGTTGGCTCCCTCGTCGGTGAAGTTGCCGACCTGGCTGCCGCTGGCGGACTTGTCGCTGGTCGAGCCACCCGCCGGGGTGCTCATCCCGCCGGTGGTGGCGTCCCCTGTGGTGGTCGGGGCCACCTTCCCGGGGTGCCGCTCCGGCTGCCGGGCGACCCGTCGGGCGCTGGCCGGCCCGGCGGTGCCGCCGGTCGTGGTGATCGCCCCCTGGCCGCGGGTCGGGCCGCCGTCCCGGAGCACGTTCGGGTCGATCCGGGTGTGCGCCGGGTCGTCGGGGTCCTCGTCCTGGATGACCCGGAGCACGTCGGTCTGCGGCACGGTGACCTCGTCGAGCGCGCCCTCGCCGTACACGCCGCCGGCGACCCGTTCCTCGGCCCGGCGGGCGGCGTCCTGCCGCATGTCGTCCTCACGCACGTCAACCACCTCGCAGCTGTCTCGGATCAAGCTGCGTGCCCGTCGACCGGCCGGCCAAACCCGAGGCGGCGGGGTCGTCTCCCGGGGTTCACCGGGGCGACTCCCGCCGCTCGCCCGCCCGCCGTCCCGGCTGCCCATGCTGACCGGCGGGTTGGCGGGAACCGCCCGCCCCCGAAGGGACAACAGCGTGCGAGCCGTACGCCGTACCGCCATCGCCGCCCTCGTGGCGGCGACCGTGACCACCGGCCTTTCGGCCCCCGCCGAGGCGACCCCACGGCCGGGCCGGACCTTCGACCTGCAGGCCCACCGCGGTGGCCTCGGGCTGCGGGTGGAGAGCACCCTGGCCTCGTTCGGCAACGCCCTGCAGCTCGGGGTGAGCACCCTGGAACTGGACGTCCAGATCACCTCCGACGGTCAGGCCGTGGTCACCCACGACCGGAAGGTCAGCGGCGCCAAGTGCGTCGACACCGCACCGGTGACCCCGGGTGACCCGAAGTTCCCGTACGTCGGCAAGTACGTCAACACGCTCACCCTGGCCCAGGTGCGCACCCTGGACTGCGGGTCGAAGACCCTGCCGGACAAGCCCGGTCAGCTCGCCGCGCCCGGGGCCCGGATGCCGCTGCTGCGGGAGGTCTTCGCGCTGGTCAAGCGCTACCGCGCGAATGACGTGAAGCTCAACGTGGAGACCAAGGTGGAGGCCGGCGCGCCGACCGAGACCGCCCCGCGCGAGCAGTTCGTACAGGTCACCGCGCGGGAGATCCGGGACGCCGGGATGGTCAAGCAGGTGACCGTCCAGAGCTTCGACTGGGGCTCGCTGATCCGGATGCGCCAGGTCGAGCCGCGGCTGCCCCTGGTGGCGCTGACCAACTACGACTTCCTCCAGGTCGGCCAGCCCGGCGCCTCGCCGTGGCTCGGCGGGCTGGACATCGACGACTTCGGCGGGGACCCGATCGCGGCGATCCGCAGCTTCGGCGCGTCCGCGTTCTCGCCGGTGCACGGCTTCCCGCAGGACGGCAAGGTGACCGACCCCGGCTACCGGCCGTACGTGACGAAGGAGATGGTGGCGCACGCGCACCGCAACGGGATCAAGGTGATCCCGTGGACGGTGGACGACGTGCCGACCATGGCGAAGCTGATCGACGACGGCGTGGACGGCCTCATCACCGACTACCCGGACCGGCTGCGCGGGCTGCTCGCCGAGCGCGGCTACCGGCTTCCCCGGGCGTACGCGTCGCCGTTCGACATCCAGGCCCACCGCGGCGGCCGGTCCACCCGGCCGGAGGACACCCTGCCCGCGTTCGCCAACGCCCTGCAGAACCCGGCCATCTCGACCCTGGAGCTGGACACCGGGGTGACCGCCGACGGGCACCTGGTGGTGCTGCACGACCGGGCGATCAACGGGTCGCACTGCGTGGACACCGCCCCGGTGCGGCCGGGCGACCCGAAGTACCCGTACGTCGGGAAGCTGGTGCACGAGCTGACATTGGCCCAGATCAAGACGATCGACTGCGGGTCGAAGACGCTGCCGGAGTTCCCCGCCCAGGTGGCCGTGCCGGGCGCCCGGATCCCCACCCTCGACGAGGTCTTCGCGCTGGTGAAGGCGAGCGGCCGGGACGACGTCCGGATGAACATCGAGACGAAGATCAGCCCGCTGGTGGCGGACACCGAGCCGTACCCGAGTTTCACTCGCAAGCTGGTCGACGCGATCGAGGGGGCCGGCTTCACCCGGCGCGCCACCATCCAGTCCTTCGACTGGCGCACCATCCGGTACGCCCACCGGCTGAACCCGCAGATCGACACGGTCGCCCTGGTCTGGCAGTACGGCCCGGCCGAGTGCGCCAGCCTCGCCGACGAGTGCTCGCTGCGCGCGGTCTACGACGACCCGACGGTGCGGAGCCCGTGGACGGGCGGCCTGGACTGGTGGAAGTACCAGGACCTGGGTGAGCTGGTGCGGCGGTCGGGCGCGACCACGGTGTCGGCGAACTGGCAGGTGCACGACCCGGCCCAGGGCACGGTGGCCTCGGCCGACTGGTACCTGCGGCAGAACCCGGCATACTTCCACGGACCGGACGTCCGCACCCTCCAGGGTCGGTACGGGCTGACCGTGGTGCCGTACACCGTCGACGACGCGGCGGTGATGCAGCGGGTCATCGACCTCGGCGTGGACGGGATCATCACCGACGACCCGGAGCTGCTGATCTCCGTCGCCATCCGCAACGGCCTGCGCTGAGCCGACCTGGCCCCGGGGAGGCGGCATCCGGTCACCGATCGGTGTTACCTCTTCGGGGACCCGGGTAGGCGGGGGGTGCCCCCGCCATGAACGCGAACCGCGCCGTGGCCGACACGCGGTAGCGGGGCGAGGGAGTGCAGGGAACGACTCATCGCATCCTGAGGAGGACCAGATGAGCACGCAGGCTGCATCCACCAGGCCGATGAATCGGCCGCAGGAGGCCAACCGGGCGGCGATGCAGGAGACGCCCACCCGGCCGATGCCGATGATGCAGGACGGGCACCGGCAGGCCATGCAGGCGCCGGGCACCGAGACCAAGCCGTCGCTGCGGACCACCGAGTTCTGGGTCTACGTGGCGGCCGTGATCGCCGTGCTGGCCGCCTCGCAGTTGGCCGGCAAGAACTCGGTCGGCGTGGACATCTTCCGCGCCAACCAGGCCTGGTTCTTCATCACCCTGCTGACCATCGGCTACCTGGGTAGCCGCGGTCTCGCCAAGGCCGGCAGCAACTGGCGCAGCAGCGAGGAACGCAAGGCCCGACACTGACCGACGAGATCAACACCTGAGAACGACGGTGGCCCCGGGAGTTGTCCCGGGGCCACCGTCGTCGGTCGTGCTACTACTCGAAGTCGCCGCCGAAGTCGCCGAAGTCGCCCTCGAAGGCGTCCCCGATCAGCTCTCCGGCGACCAGGCCGCCGGCCACGCCGAGCGCGGTGCCCGCCACCAGGCCGCCCATCCCGTGACCCCGGCCGTGCCCGTGCGGGGCGCCGAAGCCGTGGGCGCGCAGGTTGCCGTAGCGGGAGGTGGTCTCGCGCAGCCAGCCGTCGACCAGCTGGACCCAGTCGGTCCGGTCGGCGTCGACGTGCGGGACGGCGTACCGGCCGACGACGTCGTGGCCGGCGCTGAGGAAGCCGCCACGCTTGTCGCACTCCAGGAGCACCTCGACGCCCCGCTGGCTGGTCACGAAGGTCAGCTCGACCTCGCTGACCGTGCGGGCGTACTGCGGCGCGGCGAAGAACTCGATCTCCTGGTAGAACGGCAGCGTCTGCTGCACGCCGCGGATGTGGCCGCGCTCCAGGTCGGCGTGCTTGAAGCGGAAGCCGAGCGCCTGGAAGGCGTCGAGGATCCGCTCGTGGATCGGCAGCGGGTGCACCGCCACGTGGTCCAGGTCGCTCTTGTCCACCGCGCGGGCCACCGCTAGCTCGGTGCGCAGCCCCATCGTCATGCCGTGCAGGCGCTGGCCGTACACGTCGGTGACCGGGGTCTCCCACGGCACCACAAGCTGGAACGGGATCGCGAGCTGCTGCTTCGGGGCCAGCTCCAGCGGCCCGCTCACCGCCATCCGGTGGAACTCCATGATGCCGGCGTACTCGGAGTCGCCGCCCTCGATCTCGACCCGGGTGACCAGGCCGACGGTGATCTGCTCGATGCTGGCCGGCGCATCCCCGCCGACGAGGTTGATGTGCCCGTCGAGGGTGAGCCCGGGCCGGGTGTTCGGGTTGGCCAGCACGGTGTCGACGCTGGGGCCGCCCACGCCGAACGCGCTCAACATCTTCTTGAAGACCATCGGTCACTCCCGCGGGACGGCGCTCCACCGTGGAGCGTCGGAGGCTTGCTCAAGGCACCCTAGCCTGCGCCGCTGTGAAGTGCCTGTGAGGCGTGGCCGGGCCGGGGTTGCCGGTCGGTCGCTACGAAGCTGATGACGTGAACGGATCAGGCCGTCCCCGCCGGCCGGGAAGACGGAGAGGCGGAGCCGGGCCTGGGCCGGACGGACGCCGGGAGCGACCCGGGCGACGGCGAGCCTGGTGGGGCGGGCGTCTGTCGCCCGTGAGGGCGATTCATCCACGACATCAGCTTCGTAGCGTCGTGGTGGAACAGCCGCCCGGGCGAGCCGAGGGCCGGGGGGTCAATCCGCGTCGACGACGACCAGCTCACCGACCTGCTCGCCGATCTGGCGGCGTCCCTCCGGCGGCAGCTTCCCGTCGCTGATCAGCACGTCGGCGTCCTCCAGCGGGGCGATGGTCGCGATGCCGATCGTCTCCCACTTGGTGTGGTCGGCCAGCACCACCAGCCGGCGGGCGGAGCTGATCAACCGCCGGTTGACCGCCGCCTCCAGCAGGTTCGGGGTGGTGAACCCGGTCCGCGGGTTCATTCCGTGCACGCCGAGGAAGAGCAGGTCGACGTTGAGGGCGGCGATCGCCGCCTCGGCCACCGGCCCGGTCAGCGCGTCCGACGGGGTACGGATGCCGCCGGTCAACACCACGGTCTGGTCGGCGCGCGGGTTCTGGTAGAGCGCGTCGGCGACCGGGATCGAGTTGGTCACCACGGTCAGCCCGCGGACGTCGGCCAGCCGGGCCGCGAGGGCGGCGGTGGTGGTGCCGGCGGAGAGGGCGATGGCCATACCCGGCTCGACCATCAGGGCGGCCCGTTCGGCGATGGCCCGCTTCTCGGCCTGCTGGCGGATCGACTTCGCGGCGAAGCCGGGTTCCTCGGCGGACCCCGGACCGGCCAGGGTCGCCCCACCGTGGACCTTGTCGACCAGCCCCCGCTCGGCGAGCACCTCCAGGTCCCGCCGGATCGTCATGTCGGACACCCCGAAGCGGCTGACCAGGTGGCTGACCCGCACGCCCCCGCGCTGCCGGATCAGCTCCAGGATGGCGCTCTGCCGTTGCTGGGCGAGCATCGGACCTCCTTCGGGCGCACGGGAACGGTAGACGGGCTCAGGCCGGGTCCGCGGCGGGGCCCACCGGCGTCTCCGCCGTCGGGGCGCCGGCCGCGCCACCGACCGGCCGGCCGGTCGCGGCATCCTCGCGGACCACGGCCACCTCGCCGGCCGGTACGACCAGCTCGCCGGCGCAGCGACCACCGCCGAGCAGCTCGGTGCCGGTCACCGCGAGCCGGGCGTCGACGTCGGTGTGGTTGATGACGAAGAGCCAGCTCCGGTCGGCGTCGCGGCGGCGGACCACCTCGACGCCGGGCGGGGCGGCCACCGGCGGGCGGGCGCCGGACTCGGCGAGCAGCCGGGCCACGAGCCGGTCGGTGGCCGCCTCGTCGAGCCGGGTGCCGACGTACCAGGCGGCACCGGCGCCGACGATGTGCCGGGTCAGCGCGGCCACGCCGGGCAGCGGCCCGTCGGCGTACGACGCGAGCACCTCCGCCCCCTCCAGGTGCAGCCACTCGGTCCACACGTCGGCGGTGGCGCCGTCGTCGAGGCCGACCCGCTCCCCCTCGCGGAGCGGGAAGAACTCCTCGGTGCGGATGCCGAGCAGCTCCCGGAACGCGCCGGGGTAGCCGCCGAGCCGGATGTGGTCGTGCTCGTCGACGATGCCGCTGAAGTAGGTGACCAGCGCGGTCCCGCCCGCCTCGACGTACCGGCGCAGGGCCTCGGCGTCCGCGTCGCGGACCAGGTACAGGGTGGGGACCAGGACCAGCCGGTAGCGGGACAGGTCGGTGGACGGGTGCACCACGTCGGCGGTGATCCCGGCCCGCCAGAGCGCGCCGTGCAGGGCGGCGAGCCGGTCGGCGTAGGTGACGTCGACGCTGGGATGCGAGTCGAGTTCCACGCCCCACCAGGCCTCGTAGTCGAAGAGGATCGCCACGTCGGCGTCGACCCGGCTGCCGCGTACCTCGGCGAGGGCCGTCAGGTCGGCGCCGAGCCGGCAGACCTCGCGGAACACCTTGGTCTCCGGGCCGGCATGCGGGACCAGCGCGGAGTGGAACTTCTCGGCGCCGGCCCGGGAGGCCCGCCACTGGAAGAAGAGCACCCCGTCGGCGCCGCGCGCCACGTGCGCGAGGCTGTTGCGGCGCAACTGGCCGGGGGCCTTGGCGACGTTGCGCGGCTGCCAGTTGACCGCGCTGGTCGAGTGCTCCATCAGCAGCCACGGACCGCCGCCGGCGACGCCCCGGGTGTGGTCGGCGGCGAGCGCCAGGTTGACCTGCGGCTGCGGGTCGGCGGCGGTGAGGTAGTGGTCGTTGGCGACCAGGTCCACGTCGGCGGCCCAGGAGTGGTAGTCCAGGTACTTGACGCCGGTGCCGATCATGAAGTTCGTGGTGACCGGCTGCGGGGCCAGCCGGGTGAGCAGCTCCCGCTCGGCGCGGAGCTGGGCCCGCTGCTCGTCGGAGGAGAAGCGCAGGAAATCCAGCTGCTGGGTGGGGTTGGCGAAGGTCGGCGCGGTACGCGGCGGATTGACCTCGGCCCAGTCGTGGTAGCGCTGGCTCCAGAAGGCGGTGCCCCAGGCGGCGTTGAGCGCGTCGAGGTCGCCGTAGCGGTCGCGCAGCCAGCGGCGGAACGCCTCCCCGCTGACGTCGCAGTAGCAGTGCACGTTGTGGCAGCCCAGCTCGTTGGAGACGTGCCACATCACCACGGCCGGGTGCTCGGCGTACCGGCCGGCGACGGCCTCGACCAGGGCGAGCGACCGCTCGCGGAAGACCGGCGAGCTGGGGCAGTACGCCTGCCGGCCGCCCGGCCAGAGGATCGCGCCGTCGGCGCGGCGGGGCAGGGTCTCCGGGTGCCGGTGGGCCAGCCACGGCGGCGGGCTGGCGGTGGCGGTGGCCAGGTCGACGCGGATCCCCCCGTCGTGCAGCACGTCGAGGGCCCGGTCCAGCCAGCCGAAGTCGAACTTGCCAGGAGCGGGCTCCAGCAGCGCCCAGGAGAAGATGCCGACCGAGACCAGGTTGACCCCGGCCCGGCGCATCAGCGCGACGTCCTCGCCCCAGGTCTGCTCGGGCCACTGCTCCGGGTTGTAGTCGGCCCCGTACCAGATGCCCTCGCCGAGCCAGCTCCGCATGAGAGCAGAGCGTGCACCCCGAGTCGACTCAAGTCAACACTTTCCAACATCGACTGAAATTCCAACGTTTACCTTGTCTCCGCCGTGTCACGACTGGGTCATCAGTGCCGTCCGACCCTCTTGACAGCGCCGTAGGGAGGGGTAGCTTCACGAGCCACCGGCTGTTTGTGTTCGGACATGTCGATTCACGGTGGATCTAAACCCCTGTCCGCACGAACACCGTTCCCGCCACCAGCCACGGCCCTTGGGCGCAGCGCACCTCTTCCACGCAGGAGGCACAATGTCCCGTCCTCAATCGCAAGCCGAGTACCTCGCCCGATTCGTACCCCCGTCCGTCGCCGGCCTGAACCGCCGCTCGCTGCTGGCCGGCGCGGCCGGCACCGGCGCGCTGCTCGGCACGGGACTGCTCGCCGGCTGCGGCGGCTCCGAATCCGACTCCGGCGCGGGCTCGAAGACGGTCTCGCTCGGCTCGAACGCTTCGGACCCGACGCCGAAGGACGTCCTCGCCAAGGTGACGGCAGGCTTCCAGAGTTCGTCCGGGATCCAGGTCGCGATCAACACGGTCGACCACAACACGTTCCAGGAGAACATCAACAACTACCTGCAGGGCAAGCCGGACGACGTGTTCACCTGGTTCGCCGGCTACCGGATGCGGTTCTTCGCCGCGAAGGGCCTGGCCGGCGACGTCAGTGACGTCTGGGGCAAGCTCTCCGGCTTCTCCGACGCGTTCAAGAAGGCGTCCACAGGAGACGACGGCAAGCAGTACTTCGTGCCGGCGTCGTACTACCCGTGGGCGGTCTTCTACCGCAAGTCGGTCTGGCAGCAGCACGGCTACCAGGTGCCGAAGAACCTCGACGAGCTGAACACGCTCGGCGCCCAGATGAAGAAGGACGGGCTGAACCCGATCGCCTTCGCCGACAAGGACGGCTGGCCGGCGATGGGCACCTTCGACATCCTCAACCTGCGGATCAACGGCTACCAGTTCCACGTGGACCTGATGGCCGGCAAGGAGGCGTGGACCTCCGACAAGGTGAAGAAGGTCTTCGACACCTGGGCCGGGCTGCTGCCGCTGCACCAGCCGGACGCCCTGGGCCGGACCTGGCAGGAGGCCGCCCAGTCGCTGCAGCAGAAGAAGAGCGGCATGTACCTGCTCGGCCTCTTCGTCGCCCAGCAGTTCAACGACAACGAGCAGGACGACATCGACTTCTTCACCTTCCCGGAGATCGACTCGACCATCGGGGCCAAGGCCCTGGACGCGCCGATCGACGGCTACATGATGGCCCGCAAGCCGAAGTCCGAGGCGAACGCCAAGAAGCTGCTCGAGTACATCGGCGGCGTCGATGCCGCGAACACCATTCTGAAGAACGACCCCGGCACCCTGGTGGCCAACACCGGCGCGGACACCAGCGGCTACACCGCGCTGAAGAAGAAGGCCGCCGAACTGGTCGGCTCGGCCACCGAGATCGCCCAGTTCCTCGACCGGGACACCCGGCCGGACTTCGCCTCGACCGTGATCATCCCGGCGCTGCAGCAGTTCATCAAGAACCCGAAGGACATCAGCGGGCTGCTGACCAGCATCGAGAACCAGAAGAAGTCGATCTTCACCAGCTGACGGCGAGAGGGGAGGACATCGTGTCCGACCTGCCCCTGATCCAAGCGGATCGCGCCGTGCCGCCGGCGGCCGCGACCACCTCCACGGGTGGTCGCGGCCGCCGGCTACGGCTCCTGTCCCGCACCGACCGCGTGGTGATCACGCTGATGGTGCTCGTACCCCTGCTGCTCGTCATCGGTCTGGTCTGGCTGCCCGCCCTGGCCACCGTGCTGCTCTCCGGCACCGACTGGGACGGCATCGGCCCGGTCAGCGAGATCGACTGGGTCGGCCTCAAGAACTACGACGACGTGGTGAACATCTACCCGCCGTTCGTGCCCGCGGTGCAGAACAACCTGCTCTGGCTGGCCGCGCTCTTCGTGGTGGCCACCCCGTTCGGCATGTTCCTCGCCGTGCTGCTCGACAAGGAGCTGCGCGGCAGCCGGTTCTACCAGACCGCGCTCTACCTGCCGGTGGTGCTCTCGCTGGCGCTGATCGGCTTCGTCTGGCAGCTCATCTACTCCCGCGACGAGGGCCTGCTCAACGCCCTGCTCGGCACCCAGACCGACTGGTACGGCGACCCCAACGTCAACATCTGGGCGGTGCTCTTCGCCGCCGGCTGGCGGCACGTCGGCTACATCATGCTGCTCTACCTGGCCGGCCTGAAGGGCGTCGACCCGACGCTGCGGGAGGCCGCGGCGGTGGACGGCTCCTCGGAGGCGAGCACCTTCTTCCGGGTGGTCTTCCCGGTGATGCGGCCGATCAACATCATCGTGCTGGTGGTGACGGTGATCGAGTCGCTGCGGGCGTTCGACCTGGTCTGGGTGATCAACAAGGGTCGCAACGGACTGGAGCTGATCTCCGCGCTGGTCACCTCCAACGTGGTGGGCGAGGCCAGTCGGATCGGCTTCGGCTCCGCGCTGGCGACCATCATGCTGGTCGTCTCCCTGGTCTTCATCACCCTCTACCTGACCACCGTGATGCGGGAGGACCGGCGATGAGCACCGCGACCCTGACCCGTGAGCCCGCGGCAACCGCGCCGGCCGGGCGCCGCAGGCCGCTGCGGCCCGCCCGGGTGGTCCTGCACCTCTTCCTGGCCGCGGTGGCGCTCGGCTGGCTCTTCCCGATCCTCTGGGCGGTGCTGACCTCGCTGCGGTCGTACCAGTACACCGCCAGCCACGGCTACGTGTCACTCGGCGGCTGGACCCTGGACAACTACGTCACCGCCTGGAAGACCGCCGAGTTCGGCAAGCACTTCCTCAACTCGGTGTACATCACGGTCCCGGCGGTGCTGCTGACCCTCTTCCTGGCCTCCTGCGTGGCGTTCGTGATCGCCCGGTTCAGCTGGAAGATCAACATCGTCCTGCTCGGCCTCTTCACCGCGGCGAACCTGCTGCCGCAGCAGGCCCTGCTGATCCCGCTGTTCCGACTCTTCACCCAGGTGCCGCTGCCGGAGTTCATGAGCGACTCGGAGCTGCTGTACGACAGCTACTGGGGGTTGATCCTGGTCAACGTCGCCTTCCAGTGCGGCTTCTGCGTCTTCGTGCTGAGCAACTACATGAAGGCCCTGCCGCACGAGCTGTACGAGGCGGCGATGGTCGACGGGGCGAGCGTCTGGCGGCAGTACTGGCAGGTGACCATGCCGCTCTGCCGGCCGGCCCTGGCCGCGCTGGCCACCCTTGAGGTGACCTGGATCTACAACGAGTTCTTCTGGGCCACCGTGCTGATGCGTAGCGGCGACAAGTTCCCGGTGACCAGCTCGCTGAACAACCTGCGCGGCGAGTTCTTCACCGACAACAACCTCGTCTCGGCCGGCTCGGTGCTGGTCGCCATCCCCACCCTGGTGATCTTCTTCCTGTTGCAGAAGCAGTTCGTCCGGGGCCTCACCCTGGGAGCCAGCAAGGGATGACCATCGTCCACCTGCGCCGCGCGCGGACCAGCCTGGTGCTCGACGCCCGCGGCCCAGGGCTGCCGCGGATCGTGCACTGGGGCGTCGACCTCGGCCCACTGCCCGCCGACGACCTGCCGGCCCTGGTCGACGTCACCATCCCGCCGGTGGTGCCGAGCAGCTTCGACGCGCCGACCGTGCTGTCCCTGCTGCCGGAGGCCAGTGCCGGCTGGAGCGGGCGACCGGGTCTCGCCGGCCACCGGAACGGGCGGGACTGGTCGACCGCCTTCCGCCTCGACCGGCTCGACGTGTCCGCCGCCGGCCCGGACCCGAGCCGCGTGGCCCCGGGCGGACACGCGGTGGGCGTATCCGAGGAGGACGGTTCGCAGGACGGGCCCGGCGCGGCGCGGGTGACCGTGCGGGCGTCGGACCCTGGCGCGGCGCTGTCTCTGACCATCGAGATCACGCTGGACGCGCACGGCCTGCTGACGGTCCGCCACCGGGTGCGCAACGACGGCGACGCGCCCTACGAGGTGCGGGAGCTGACCCCGGTGCTGCCGGTGCCGCCGGTCGCCACCGAACTGCTCGACCTGACCGGTCGCTGGTGCCGGGAACGCGCGCCGCAGCGGCACCCGTGGCCGATGGGCGCCTGGGGGCGGGAGGGCCGGCACGGACGGACCGGGCACGACGCGACGCTGCTGCTGGTCGCCGGGACGGCCGGCTTCGGCTTCGGCCACGGGGAGGTGTGGGCGGTGCACACCGCGTGGAGCGGTGACCACGTCACCGTCGCCGACCGCCGCCCCACCGGCGAGTCCACCCTGGGCGGTGGCGAGCTGCTCGCCCCCGGCGAGATCGTCCTTGCCCCCGGCGAGGAGTACGCCACTCCCCTGCTGTACGCCGTGCACTCGGCCACCGGGCTGGACGGGCTCAGCGACGTGCTGCACACCCACCTGCGCGCCCGCCCCGAGCACCCGCGCACTCCCCGGCCCGTCACCCTCAACGTCTGGGAGGCGGTCTACTTCGACCACGACCTGGACCGGCTGAAGAGCCTCGCCGACCGGGCCGTCGAGGTGGGTGTGGAACGCTTCGTCCTCGACGACGGCTGGTTCCGGGGCCGCCGGCACGACCGGGCCGGCCTGGGCGACTGGTGGGTCGACGACGACGTCTGGCCGGACGGCCTGGAACCGCTCATCGACCACGTCCGCAAGCACGGGATGCAGTTCGGGCTCTGGGTCGAGCCGGAGATGGTCAACCCCGACTCCGACCTGTTCCGCGCCCACCCGGACTGGCTGCTCCAGGTGCCCGGGCGGCTGCCGCCCGAGTGGCGGCACCAGCAGGTCCTCGACCTGGCCCACCCCGACGCGTACGAGCACCTGCTCGGCCGGCTGGACGCGGTGCTTACCGGGCATCAGGGCATCGCGTACCTGAAGTGGGACCACAACCGGGACCTCACCGAGGCCGGGCACCGAGGTCGACCCGGGGTGCACGCGCAAACCGTCGCCGTCTACCGGCTGCTGGACGAGCTGCGTGCCCGACACCCGGGCGTGGAGATCGAGAGCTGCTCCTCCGGCGGGGCCCGGGTCGATCTGGAGATCCTGCGCCGCACCGACCGGGTCTGGGCCAGCGACTGCAACGACGCCCTGGAACGGCTGGCCATCCAGCGCTGGACCGGGCTGCTCCTCCCGCCCGAGCTGGTCGGCACCCACATCGGACCACACCGCTCGCACACCACCCACCGGGTGCACGACCTGGGCTTCCGTGCGGCCACCGCGCTCTTCGGCCACCACGGCATCGAGTGGGACATCAGCGCCATCAGCGCGTCCGAGCGGGCCGAGCTGGCGGCGTGGGTCGCGCTGCACAAGCGGCTCCGCCCGCTGCTGCACGCCGGCCGGGTGGTCCGGGTCGACCACCCGGACCCGGCCGTCCAGGCGCACGGCGTGGTCGCCCACGACGGCTCGCAGGCGGTGTACGCGGTCTCCCGGCTGACCACCTCGGCGGCCCAGGTGCCGGGACCGGTCCGCCTCCCCGGCCTGGACGCCCACCGGCGGTACGCGGTCCGACCGGCGGCCGGGGTGCCGGAGCCGGCGGTGCTCCAGCTGACCGAGCCGGGCTGGCTGCCGAGTGTCACCCTCAGCGGGGCGGTGCTGAGCGCGGTCGGGCTGCAGGTGCCCGCCCTGCACCCCGAGCAGGCCCTCCTGCTGGAGGTCACCGCAGTCGGCTGAGAATTCTCGGAATTCCTTCGGCAAGGATGTCGAGAACCGGGGCGGCAGCTTCTACCTGAGGGTGGAAGCACCGAGAATCGGTGCACAGGCGTGAGGAGCGAACCGTGAAGTACATGCTGCTGATGCAGTTCAGCGCCGCCGGGACCGACTTCCCGTCGATCGACACCTGGACCCCGGCTGAAATCCAGGCACACATCGGTTTCATGGGGGAGGTCAACGCCAAGCTCACCGCCGACGGGGAGTGGGTCCAGGGGGAGGGCCTGGCCGGGCCGCAGCAGGCGCGGATCGTCCGAGCCGGTGAGGGCGGCGCCCCGGTGGTCACCGAGGGGCCGTTCGCGGAGACCAAGGAGTTCCTCGCCGGCTGGTGGATCGTCGACTGCGAGACCCCGGAGCGGGCGGTCGAGATCGCCGCGCACATCTCCACCGCGCCCGGTCCGGGCGGCCGGCCGCTCAACATGCCGATCGAGGTGCACCCGGTCATGTCGGCGCCACCGCAGGAGATGTGACGCCTGGACGCCCCGGAACGAATCGTCGAGGACCTGCTGCGCGAGCTGGCGCCGCAGGTCCTCGGCGTGCTCGCCCGCCGCTTCGGTGACTTCGCCACCGCCGAGGACGCGGTGCAGGAGGCGCTGCTCGCCGCGGCGACGCAGTGGCCCGTCGACGGGCTGCCGGACAATCCGCGCGGCTGGCTCGTCCAGGTCGGCTACCGCCGCATGATCGAGCTGGTCCGCGCCGAGGCGGCCCGCCGGGACCGGGAGGACCGCGCCGCCCGGCGGGCGGGCGACGACCGGCGGACCGCGCCGGCGGCGGACGAGCCGCTGACCGCGGACCGGGACGACACCCTCGTCCTGCTCTTCCTCTGCTGCCATCCGACGCTCTCGACGGCGTCGGCGATCGCGCTGACCCTGCGGGCGGTGGGCGGGCTCAGCACCGCCGAGATCGCCCGCGCCTTCCTCGTGCCCGAGGCCACCATGGCGCAGCGCATCAGCCGTGCCAAGCAGCGCATCCGCGCCTCCGGGCTGCCGTTCCGGATGCCGGACGAGCAGGAGCGACAGGACCGGCTCGCGGCGGTGCTGCACGTGCTCTACCTGATCTTCACGGAGGGACACACCGCCAGCCTCGGCGCGGACCTGCGCCGGGTGGACCTGTCCGAGGAGGCGATCCGGCTGACCCGGGCCACGCACGCGCTGCTGCCCGACGACAGCGAGGTGGGCGGACTGCTCGCCCTGATGCTGCTCACCGACGCCCGCGCCGCCGCCCGGACCGGCCCGTCGGGTGAGCTGATCTCCCTGGCCGACCAGGACCGCGGCCGGTGGGACGCCGAGGCGATCGCCGAGGGGACCACGCTGGTCACCCGGGCGATGGCACGCGGACCGGTCGGGCCGTACCAGCTTCAGGCCGCCATCGCCGCGCTGCACGACGAGGCGCCCACCGCCGCAGCGACCGACTGGCCGCAGATCCTCGCCCTCTACCAGGTCCTGGAACGGCTCTCCGGCAACCCGGTGGTCTCGCTCAACCGGGCGGTCGCGACCGCGATGGTGCACGGCCCGGCCGCCGGGCTGGGCGCCCTCGCCGCGCTGGACGCCGACCCCCGGTTGGCCGGGCACCACCGCCTCGACGCGGCCCGGGCGCACCTGTACGAGATGGCCGGGGACCGGGAGCGCGCGGTCGCGCACTACCGGGCCGCGGCCGGCGGCACGACCAGCCTGCCCGAGCAGCGCTACCTGACGATGCGCGCCGCCCGGCTGGCGACCCCCGACGCTCCGTTCTGACCCGGCCCGTCGGATGGCGTTCCAGGACTCCGGCCGGGAAGCGGACACCAGGGTTGACCGCCCGCCGGCGGGGTATCCGGTGACGATCCGCCCGGAAGGAGAACCACGATGGTCAAGGTCGGCTACACCCTGATGTGCGAGCAGACCGGCCCGAAGCAGCTGGTCGACTACGCGGTACGGGCCGAGGCGGCCGGCTTCGACCAGCTCGTGATGTCCGACCACTACTACCCGTGGCTGGACTCCCAGGGCCACTCCCCGTACGCCTGGTCGGTGCTCGGGGCCGTCGCCCACGCCACCAACCGGGCCGAGCTGATGTCCTTCGTGACCTGCCCGATCCGCCGCTACCACCCGGCCGTGGTCGCGCAGAAGGCCGGCACCATCGGCGTGCTCTCGGACGGCCGGTTCACCCTCGGCCTCGGCGCCGGGGAGAACCTCAACGAACACGTGGTCGGCGGCTGGCCGCACGTGCAGCAGCGGCACGAGATGTTCGAGGAGGCCCTGCAGATCATCCGGCCGCTGCTCAACGGCGAGACGCTGACCTTCTCCGGCAACCACTTCGACGTCCCCGACGCGTACGTCTGGGACCGGCCGGACCGCCCGGTGCCGATGGCCGTCGCCGCCTCCGGCCGGCAGTCCGCCACCCTCGCCGCCGAGTACGGCAACGGCCTCGTCGCCACCGAGCCCGACCCGCACATCATCCAGATGTACGACGACGCGGGCGGCGCCGGCCAGCCCCGCTACGGCCAGGTGGCGATCTGCTACGGCCCCGACGAGGCCGAATGCCGCAAGCTCGTGCACGACCAGTTCCGCTGGTTCGGCATGGGCTGGAAGGTCAACGCCGACCTGCCCGGCCCCGAGTCGTTCACCGCCGCCACCCAGTTCGTCCGCGAGGAGGACGTCGCCGAGGGCATCTCCTGCGGCCCGGACGTCGACAAGCACGTCGAGGCGTTCAAGAAGTTCGTCGACGCCGGCTTCACCCACGTGGCGATCGTGCAGGTGGGCGGCGACACCCAGCCGATGTTCCTGGACTGGGCGCAGGAGCAGCTGCTGCCGCGACTGCGCGAGCTGTGAGCGACGCGATCCGTGCCCTGCTGGCGCCCCCGCTGAGAGGGTGAGCCCATGCGCATCGGCAACACGGAGATCCGGCCCCTGGGCGGCGGCCTCGGCTGCCTGTTGATGATCCTCTTCTCGGTGGTCGCCTCGATCGTGCTGACCGTCCTGCTCAACCTGCTGCTCTGAACCAGGCGGAATCCGCCGGCCCGTCCCCGTCGCGACCGGAGAATGGGGCGAGGAGGCGAGCCGGATGAACCTGCTGACCGTCCTGCCGTTGGCGCTGGTCATGATCGCCGGACCCCAGCTGGTCAGCGCCGTGTTCCTGGCCGCCAGCCGGGATCCGCGCCGCGGTTCGGTGGCGTACCTGTCGGGGGCGGCGCTGGGCATGCTCGTCGCACTGACCGTCTGGTACGTCGTCTTCCGTGCAGTGAAGCACACCGCCGGCGGCGACCAGGAAGGCCGCGGCCGGCGCCTCGTCGACTGGATCGTCCTGGCGCTGCTGCTGGCGCTGATGGTCATCGTCTTCCTCCATCGGAAGCGCAACCAGACACCGGCCTGGATGACGAAGCTGGAGGACCCCGGGCCGCGGTTCGCGTTCGGGCTGGGTCTCCTGCTCCTCACCGCGACGCCCAGCAACGAGGTCATCATGGCCTCCGTCGCGGGCAGCCTGGCCGGACACGACCGGCCCTGGTGGCACCTGCTCCCCTTTCTGGTCCTGACCCTGCTCCTGCTGGCCCTGCCGCTGCTGGCGCTGCTGCTCCTCGGCCGTCGGGCGACGGCGGCCCTGCCGAAGGTGCGCGACTGGGCGAACGCGCACTCCTGGGTGATCAGCGAGCTGGTCACGCTGATCTTCGTCGCGATCGTGGCCGCGGACCTGGTGAAGTGACGCCTCCGGGTCGGGCGGCGCGTCGACTGGCAGGAAAACCTCAGCGGCGCAGGCCGAGGGCGGTCAGCACCTCGCGGGAGGTGAGCCGGACCGGGTCGAGCACGGCGCGGCGGACCCAGCGCCGGGTCGGACCGACGGTCGCCCGCCAGGCCGCGCGGCCGCCACGCGCCGCCGGCACGACCGTCGCCCGCCAGGCCGCCCGCAGCGCCCGCCCCAGCGGTACGGCGGTGTGCCCCCAGAGCCAGCGCAGGGCCAACCCCAGCGGGCGCAGCAGCACGCGGTAGAGGAAGCCGAGCAGCCGACCGGCGAGCCGCCAGGCGCCGACCACCGCGTCGACCAGCACCCGGCCGGCGGCCTGGGCCGACGCGACCAGCACCCGGCCGACCGCGGCCAGCCCGACGGCCATCGCCCGACCGAGCGCCGCGAACCCGGCGGCCAGCACGCGGGCGACGAGGGCCAGTCCGTGCAGCAGGGCACGCCCGGCCGGGGCGAGCACCCGACCCAGCCAGCGCAGCGGCCGGACGACCAGGTGCCCGACCAGCCAGGCCAGCGGTGTCCAGACCAGGGTCCGGGCCACCCAGCTCAGCGGACGCCACACCAGGTGCACCGCCGCCCAGCCCAGAGCCCGGCCGAGCCAGACCAGCGGCACCCACACCAGGGTGCGGGCCGCCCAGACGAGGGGCCGCCAGAGCAGCCGCACCGCGACCCACGCCAGCGGCGCCCAGACCACCGTCCGCGCGACCCAGGCGACGGCCCCCGCCAGCCAGACGAGCGGCCGCCAGACCAGGGTCCGGGCCGCCCAGCGCAGCGGGCCCCAGATCAGCGTGCGGGCCACCCACGCGAGCGGAAGCAGCAGCCACCGGAGCAGGAACCGGCCGGCGGGGGTGAGCAGGTGCCGGTCCAGCGCCCGGCCGGTGGCCGCGGCCAGCTCCCACAGCAGGCGTACTGGAAGCACCACGACCAGGGCGATGCCGCGCGCGACGGCCGCGACCAGCGGCGGCGGCTCCTCTGCCTGGGCGCCGTCGCGCCGCGGGTGACCTGCGGCGTCGGGACCGGACGTCCGGTGGTCCCCCGGCCCGCGGCCGACGGCCGGAGCCACGGCGTACCCCGACGGCTCGCGCGGGGGCGCGGGGCCGGCCGCGCCCCCGGCGGGAGGGTCCGGCCGCCGGGCCGGGTCGACGGTCGCAGGGTCGGCGTGCCGGTCACGGCGTCACGGTAGTCAGTCGGGGCAACGGCCGCCGCCCCGCTCAGCCCGTCGCCAGCTCCAGGTCGGCGACCACCGGGTAGTGGTCGGAGGCCCGGTCGGCCTCCCCGTCGCGGATCACCCGGACCTGGCGGGTCAGCGCGGCCACCGCCGGGGTGGCGAGCAGATAGTCCAGGCGCATCGCGGCGAACTCGGCTCCGCCGTGCCGGGTCGGCACGGTCAGCCCGTCCGGCTCCGCGCCGCCGGCGTGCGGCCAGAGGTCGACCAGGCCGGCCGCGAGCAGCCGGGACACCGCGCGGGTGTCGACGGTACGGCCGTCGCGGCGCAGATGCCGACGGCGGTAGAGGTCGGGCAGGCCGGCCAGCCGCTCGGTGTGGTCGACGGTCGGGTCGAGGGTGTTCAGGTCGCCGGCGAGCAGGGCCAGCGGACCGCCGGCGCGCCGCACTGCCGCCGCCAGCCAGTCGGCCTCCATCCGCCGCCGGCCACCGGAGTACGGGTCGAGGTGCGTGCTGACCACGGTCAACGGTCCGGCCGAGGTGGCGACCACGGCCGTGGCGGCGGCGTGGTGGAACGGCCGACGGACCCGGCCCGACGCGAGCACCCGCAGCGGCGGGCGGACCAGCACCGCGACCGGCTGCCCGAGACACGAGCGGGCCAGCTGCGGCGTCATGCCCACCCGGCCCGCCACGTCGGCCAGCAGTCCGCCCCGGTCGAAGCCGCGCAGCTCCTGAAGGGCCAGCACGTCGGGCCGCTGCGCGGTGACGACCGCCACGATCCGGTCCAGCCGGTCGTTCCCGTCGCGGTCCCGGCCGCCGGTCCGGATGTTCCAGGTCATCACCCGCAGCATCGGCGCCGGTCAGTCCTCCCGGCTGGCCTTGGCCAGCTCGTCGTCCAGCTCGCGCACCTGCTCGGACCCGATGGCCGGCTGGTTGCCCCGGTGCACGTCGGCGTTGGGCCGTACCACCCAGTAGAGCAGGCCGATCCAGAGCGCGCTGAGCAGAATGGCGCCCATGAAGTCCGTCGGGTGGTGCATGCCCCGGTACATCCGGGAGGTGGCCACCCCGACCGGCATGATCACGGCCATCGCCACGAAGAGCCAGCGCCACCAGCGGTCGGTACGGGCGAACACGATGATCGCGATCGCGCTCCACAGGCAGATCGTCGCGGCGATGTGCCCGGACGGGAAGGACGAGGTGGGCATGTGGCCGTCCAGGTTCTCCACCGGCGGGCGCGGTCGCTGCACCACCCGGGCCGAGGCGAGGAAGAGGCTCAGCTCGCCGAACATCGCCAGCACCACGAAGAGCACCGGTCGCCAGCGCTTCCAGATCGCCAGGACGATGGGACAGAAGACCAGCGACACCACCAGGATCGCGTGGGTGTCGCCGAACTTGCTCCACCACCAGCTCAACCCGGTCAGCGAGTCGGTGCGCCGCTCGGCGAACCACTGCGGCACCGCGGTGTCCAGGGTCTCGAAGAAGGTCCCCTTGGCGTGGTAGCCGACGAACATCCCGAATGCGTACAGGGCGCCGAACACGATCACCCAGCCGACCACCAGTTCCGCGATGGCGGACCGGGGATGCTCCAACACGTGCTCCTCGGCCGGGGCGGGGGTGATCTCCTCGCCCGCCTCCGGCTCCAGGCCCTCGGTGATCGGGGGCACCGGCCGGCCGCGCTCGCGGCGCCACAGCCGGAAGGCGTACGCGGTGACGCCGAGCCACACCGCGCCGAGCAGCCAGCCGCCGATCACGTCGGAGACGAAGTGCACACCCAGCGCGATCCGGGTCAGCCCGATCAGCGCCACCAGCACCGCCACGATCGCGATGGCGGGCTTGCGCCAGCGGGGCGACATGGCCGGCAGGAAGACCAGCAGCAGCGCCCCGTACGCGACGAAGGAGCCGAGCGCGTGGCCGCTGGGGAAGCTGTTGCCCGGGGCGTGGGTGATCGGCACGTCGACCACCGGCCGGAGCCGGCCGACCAGCGCCTTCAGCGACGGGTCGAGGATCAGCCCGCCGACCCCGGTGATGATCAGGTAGACGGCCAGCCGGGACTGCCGGCGGATCAGCAGGCCGACCACCGCGATGGTGACCAGCCAGATCAGCACCGGCCGGCCACCCAGGTCGGTGACCGCCTGGAGCACGGTGACCAGGGCGTGGTGCGGGGCCACAAGGCCGTTGAACCACTCGGCCGCCTCGTGGTCGGCGTGGTACAGGGGCCCCCACTTGAACCGGACGAGCATCAGCAGCACGCCGAACCCGGCGCCGGCGCCGAGGACGCCCAGCAGGCCCGCGATGCTCCGCTCCGCGAAATGGCCCAGCGGCCGTCGCGCCGTCTCCTTGACCGCGGTCACCCCGCACCTCCCTTGTCTTCTGCGAGGCGCGCAGTACCCGATTCACGCTCCGCGTACACGCGGCCGGCGGCGCGTCGGGTCAGAGCGCGGTCATCTCGCCGGTGTCGAGGACCTCCTCGCGCTCGGCCTCCGGCTCCCACAGATCCGGCTGCGCCGGCTCGGCCACGCCGATCCGCATCGCCTCGAGCTGGGCGGCGAAGGCCAGCCCGCCGAAGAGCGCGATCCCGGTGAGGTTGGCCCAGAGCAGCAGGGCCATCATCCCGGTCAGCGCGCCGTAGGTCTGCCCGAAGCCGCCGCTGAGCTTGACGTACGCGGCCAGCAGCAGGCTGGCCAGCCACCACAGCACGGTGGCGATGCCGGCGCCGAAGAGAAGCCAGGACAGGGCGGGCTGGTTGCGCCGGGGCGCGTGGCGGAAGAGCACCGCCACGGCGACCACGGTCAGCCCCAGGCTCAACGGCCAGCGGGCCACGTCCCAGGCGGCGTTGGCGAAGGCGCCCCAGTCGTAGTGCCGCTGCACCGAGTCGCCCATCGCCCGGCCGCCGACCAGGATCAGGAAGCCGGTCAGCGCCGGCACACCGGCCGTCACCGCGAGGATCGCGGCGCGGACGTACTTGGCGAGCGCCGGGCGGTCCCGCTCGACGCCGTAGATCCGGTTGGCGCCCCGCTCGATCTGGGCCATGGTCGTGGTGAGCGCGACCAGGCCGGTCAGCAGACCGAGGGTCAGCGCCAGCTCACCGGCGCGTTCGGTGCGCTCGCCGTCGCCGAGCAGCTCCTGCACGACCGACTCGCTCTGCCCGGGGGTGAGCGCGAGCACGGTGTCGGCGACCAGCTTGCCGCCCCTGTCGGCGCCCAGGTCGGTGATCAGGCCGGTGAGCGCGATCAGGAAGGGCACCACGGCCAGGCAGAGCTGGAGCGCGAACGCCCGGGAGTGGCTGAAGCCGTCGCCGTAGCGGAACCGGATGAAGGCGTCCCGCAGCAGGCACCAGCCGCCTTGGCGGCGCAGGGTGTGCCAGGCGTCGTCGGCCGACAGCTCCTCCTGCGCCATCAGCCGGGTCTCCGGCACGATCCGGGTGCTACTCACGTCGGGCCTCCTCGACCAGCCGCTCACCGCGCTCGGCCGCCGCCTCGGCGTCCACCGACAGGTCGGGGTGCTGCGCGGGCCGCGGCACGCAGAGCCAGAGCGACTCCGGCTTGATCTCGGCCTTGAGCGACCGGCCCGGCTCGATCAGGTCCCCGTCGAGCTGCCGGGGCTGGACCCGGTTGCTGGTGATCTCGACCTTCCGGCCCCGGAGGACCTCCATCCGGGGCACGCTGCCCCGGCGGCGCACCAGGGCCCAGCCCATCGCCAGCCAGTGGCCGAGCGTGCGGGGGGTGAGCACCGCGACGTCGAGCCAGCCGTCGTCCGGCTCGGCGTCGGTGAGCAGCCGTACCCCGCCCTGGAGGCGGCCGACGTTGGCGACCAGCACCGACCGGGCCCGGCGGCGCAGCGGCGGCCGGTCGTCGATCCGGATGGAGACCCGCATCGGCCGGTCCCGCAGGTGCTTCGCCGCCCCCATGACGTACGCCGGCCAGCCGATCCGCGCCTTGGTGGTCTCGGAGGTGGAGTCGAGCATCTGGGCGTCGAAGCCCATCCCGGCCATCACGGCGAAGCACTGGTCGTCGACGACACCGACGTCCAGCCGGCGGCGCCCGCGTTCCACCGCGACCTCCAGGCCGACGGCCAGGTCGTTGGACAGGCCCAGGTTGGCGGCGAGCAGGTTGCCGGTGCCCTGGGGCAGCACGGCGAGCGCGACGTCGGTGCCGGCCAGCGCGGTGACGCAGGCCATCACCGTGCCGTCGCCGCCACAGGCGAAGACGACTTCGGCGCCGGCCTGCACGGCCTGCTGGGTCTGGCCCCGGCCCGGGTCCTCGACCGTGGTCTCGTGCCAGGTCGGCGCCGGCCAGCCGGCCGCGGTGAGGGCACCGTCCACGATCCGGCGGAACTCGTCCAGATCGGCCACCTTGACCGGGTTGACCACCACGGCCGAGCGCGGCCCGGTGTCACCTGCAGTCGGCTTGTGCTGTCCGCTCTCCACGGCGCCAGTGTGCAGCAACTCCGGTCGGGCGGCGACTCGGCGCACGGTGATGATGCGCGCACGGCGGAAAGGTTTCAGAATCGGTCACCGGGACCGCTCGCAGTGCGTACGGGCTCCGGGGTGACGGTCGAAAGCGGTCGCGGGACCGTCGGGGACGACCAGCGCCTCAGCCTCGTCCAACCGGTCCCAGGCGAGAATCAGGCCGCCGTCCGCAGCGCCGTCTCCACCCGCCGACGCAGGTCGTCGAGGTCGACGCCGGCCTCGGCGAGGACGAGCGCGGCCAGCCCGTTCCCCTCGCGGAGCAGGCCGAGCAGGATGTGCTCGGTGCCGATGTGATGGTGCCGCAGCCGGATCGCCTCCCGCAGCGCCAGCTCCAGCACCTTCTTCGACCGCGGGGAGAACGGGCCACCGACGTACCGCCGGCGGCCCCAGCGGCGACGCGGGGCGGGCACCGCCTCGCGCAGCGCGTCAGGGCCGAAGGACTCCTCGATCCGGGCCACGATGGCGGCCAGGTCGATGCCGATCTCCCGCAGCGCGGCCGCGTCGGCGTCGCCGAGCCCGACGCCACCGTGCGCCACGTGCCGCGCGACGGCGGCCCGCAGGTCGTCGGCGGGGACGCCGAGGTCGGTGAGGACGCGCACGGCCAGGTTCCCGTCGTCGGCGAGGACGCCGAGCAGCAGGTGCTCGGTGCCGACGGGGCGCTGCCCCTCGGCCCGGGCCTCGTCCACCGCGCGACGGACGACGTCGCGGGCGCGGTCGGTGAACCGTTCGAACATCACGCCTCCCAGCTGCCTCGGACCGCCGGTCGCCCGGCGTGCTTCTTGTGGACCGCCTGCCGGCTGACCTCGAGCGCGTCGGCGATCTCCTGCCAGGACCAGCCCTGTCGACGGGCGTTGTCCACCTGGACCACCTCCAGCCGTTCGAGCAGCCGGCGCAGGGCGAGCACGGCGCGGAGCCCGACCTTCGGGTCGGTGCTGCCCGCGGCCGCCGCGAGTTCCGTTGCCTGACTCATGGTGTCAACTTACGTTGACGCACTGGTTCTGTCAACCCTGATTGACAGGGTTTCCCCGCGCTGAGCGATCCCGCCCCGGGTGGGCACGGCCCCGACTACCGTGGGTGAGGAGAGCGTGGTCGTGCCCTACCCGGCGCCGGGGAGGTGAGGCGGGATGGCCGCACCCACCCATGGGGCCGTCGTGGTCGGCGTCGGGTCGTCGGACGAGGACCTCCAGGTGGTTCGGGAGGCCGCCGGCGAGGCCGCCACCCACGGCCGCCCGCTGCACCTGCTGCACGCCTTCAACTGGGCCGCTGCGCTGAAGGCGCCGTCGGTGGCCGAGTCACGCGCCGCGGCGGAGGACCTGCTCGAACGGGCCGGCCAGGTCGTCGGCGAGGTCGAGCCGGCGGTCCCGGTGAGCGGCGAGATCGTCGAGGGCCGCCCGGTGGAGGCCCTGATCCGCGCCTCGGAATCGGCGTTCATGGTGGCGCTCGGTGACGGCGGGATGGCCGATTGCCCGGACTGCGTACCGGCCGACGCACCGGCCGTGCAACTCGCCGCCCGGGCCGGCTGCCCGGTGCTCGTCGGCCGCGCCGAACCGGCGCCGAAGGGACCGGTGCTGATCGGAGTGGACGGCTCGCCGAGCTCCCAGGCCGCCCTCGATTTCGCCTTCGACACCGCCGAGCGCCGCGCGGCCCGACTGCTCGCCGTACGGGTGGTCGAGCCCGGCCGGCCGGACGACGGAGACGACGTGCTCGCCGCGACCGTGGCCCGGCACGCCGAGCGGTACCCGTCCGTGGCCGCGGAGTGCCACACCGTCCGCGGCGACCCCGGCACCGTCCTGGTCGAACAGTCCCGGTCCGCGCAGTTGGCGCTGGTCGGCGCGCGCGGCGACGAACCGTGGCGGGGCATGCTCGGCGCGGTCAGCCAGACCCTGCTCTACCACGCGCCGGCCCCGGTGATCGTCGTCCGTGGACTGGAGCCCGCGCCGCCGGTCGGGACATGACGCCCTCCGGTCCCGGGACCAACGACCCTGATCGCACACCCGGCCCGGGGGCGAAGCTGGACGGGCCCGGGGCGGATCCCCGCCTTCGGGTGGCACAAGACCCCGAGCCGCGAGAGGCTAACGCAGCATGGACACCGCTCTCGACCTGCACAGCCCACTGACCGAAGACGAGCTGCGCCGGCTTGACGCCTACTGGCGAGCGGCGAACTACCTGACCGTCGGGCAGATCTACCTGCTCGACAACCCGCTGCTCCGCGAGCCGCTGAAGCCCGAACACGTCAAGCCGCGACTGCTCGGCCACTGGGGCACCAGCCCGGGCCTCAACCTGCTCTACGCGCACCTCAACCGGGTCATCGTCGACCGGGACCTGTCCGCCATGTTCGTCACCGGGCCGGGCCACGGCGGGCCCGCCGTGGTGGCCAACACCTGGCTGGAGGGCACCTACAGCGAGCTGTACCACTCGGTCAGCCGGGACGAGGTGGGCATGCAGCGGCTGTTCCGCCAGTTCTCCTTCCCCGGCGGCATCCCCAGCCACGTGGCGCCGGAGGTGCCGGGTTCGATCCACGAGGGCGGCGAGCTCGGGTACGCGCTCAGCCACGCGTACGGCGCCGCGTTCGACAACCCGGACCTGCTGGTCGCCTGCGTGATCGGCGACGGCGAGGCGGAGACCGGCCCGCTCGCCGGCAGCTGGCTCTCCAACGTCTTCCTCAACCCGGCCCGCGACGGCGCGGTGCTGCCCATCCTGCACCTCAACGGCTACAAGATCGCCAGCCCGACGGTGCTGGAACGGATCCCGACCGACGACCTCCTCGGTCTGATGCGCGGCTACGGCTACCAGCCGTACGTCGTCTCCGGCGACGACGCCAGCGAGGTGCACCAGAGCCTCGCCGCCACCCTCGACCGGGCGGTCGACGAGATCACCGAGATCCAGCGCCGGGCCCGCTCCGGCGGCGATGCCACGCGCCCCCGCTGGCCGATGATCATCCTCCATACGCCGAAGGGCTGGACCGGCCCGCGGGAGGTCCACGGCAAGCAGGTCGAGGGGACCTTCCGCGCCCACCAGGTGCCCATCGACGGGGTGCGGAAGGATCCGGAGGCCCTGGCCGAGCTGGAGCGCTGGCTGCGCAGCTACCGGCCGGAGGAGCTCTTCGACGCCACCGGCGCCCCGGTCGCCGAGCTGACCTCGCTGCCTCCGAGGGGGAACCGGCGGATGAGCGCCAACCCGGTCACCAACGGCGGCCAGGTGCTGCGCGACCTGGACCTGCCGGACTTCCGCGCCTACGCGGTCGACGTCAAGCAGCCGGGCGAGCCCATGGTCGGCTCCACCGGCGTGCTTGGCCAATGGGTCCGCGACGTGATCACCGCCAACCCGCAGAACTTCCGCCTGTTCGGCCCCGACGAGGTCGCCTCCAACCGGCTGGGCGCCGCCTTCGAGGTCACCGACCGGGCGTTCGTCGGCAACACGATCCCCGGCGACGACCACCTCTCCCCGGACGGCCGGGTGATGGAGGTGCTCTCCGAGCACCTCTGCCAGGGCTGGCTGGAGGGCTACCTGCTGACCGGCCGGCACGGCATCTTCACCAGCTACGAGGCGTTCATCCACATCGTCGACTCGATGGTCAACCAGCACGCCAAGTGGCTGAAGGTGACCCGCGGCATCCAGTGGCGGCAGCCGCTGGCCTCGCTCAACTACCTGCTCTCCAGCCACGTGTGGCAGCAGGACCACAACGGCTTCTCGCACCAGGACCCGGGCTTCATCGACCACGTGGTCAACAAGAAGGCCGAGGTGGTCCGGGTCTACCTCCCGCCGGACACCAACACCCTGCTCTCCACCATGGACCACTGCCTGCGCAGCCTGCACTACATCAACGTCGTGGTGGCCGGCAAGCAGCCGGCGCCGAACTGGCTGAGCATGGACGAGGCCATCCAGCACGCCAGGCGGGGCCTGGGCATCTGGGACTGGGCCAGCACCGACCAGGGCACCGAGCCGGACGTGGTGCTCGCCTGCGCCGGCGATGTGCCGACACTGGAGACCCTCGCCGCGGCCGACCTGCTCCGCCAGCACCTGCCCCAGCTGAAGGTGCGGGTGGTCAACGTGGTCGACCTGATGCGCCTCCAGCCGCCCTCGGAGCACCCGCACGGCCTGCCGGACAGCGAGTTCGACACCATCTTCACCCGCGACCGGCAGATCATCTTCGCGTACCACGGCTATCCGTGGCTGATCCACCGGCTCACCTACCGCCGGACCAACCACGACAACCTGCACGTGCGCGGCTACAAGGAGGAGGGCACCACCACCACGCCGTTCGACATGGTGATGCTCAACGACCTGGACCGCTTCCACCTCGTCATCGACGTCATCGACCGGGTGCCCGGGCTCGCCTCGCGCGCCGCCCACCTTCGTCAGGACATGGTCGACGCCCGGCAGGCCTGCCGCGACTACACCCGGCGGTACGGCGAGGACGACCCCCGGGTCGCCGAGTGGCGCTGGATCCGCGAGACCGAACCCGGCCTGCGGAGCGGTCAGTGAGCGGGCTCAGCGGCGAGCGGAGGTCGGTCCGGTGAGCGGCGACGAGATACTGGTCGGCTACGACGGCTCCGCGGACGCCACGGTCGCCCTGAACTGGGCCCTGGACGAGGCGGGGCGCTCGGGCCGGCCGGTCCGCCTGGCGTACGTCTTCGAATGGCTGACGGTGGCCGGTTGGATCGGTCCCGGGCTGGCGCCCGGCGCCTGGCCGGACGAGCACGCCCGGCGGCAGGTCGAGGAGTTGGTCCGCAAGGCGGCGGCGGACGCCGCCGCCGAGCGGCCCGGGCACGCCGTGCACGGCGAGGTCTTCGACGGCCCGCCCGCCCTGGTGTTGCATGAACGCTCCACCGAGGCCGGGATGCTGGTCCTCGGCAGCCGCGGGCACGGCGGATTCGGCGGCCTGCTGGCCGGCTCCACCGCGGTGTCCGTCACCGCCCACGCGCACTGTCCGGTGGTGGTGGTCCGGGACGGCCAGGCCGCCACCTCCGGACCGGTGGTGGTCGGCGTGGACGGCTCGGAGTCGTCGCTGCTGGCGCTCGGCTTCGCGGTCGAGCGGGCGGAGCAGCGGGACGTGCCGGTGCGGGTGATCCGGGCGTGGGAGCCGCCCGGCGAGCGGCGGGTGCCGCCGGGCCTCGACCCGGAGGAGGCGACCGCCACCGAACGGGCGGCGGCCGAGGACGAGCTGGCCCGGTGGCGGGAGACCTTCCCGGACGTCGAGGTCGACCTGCGGGTGTCGCCGGGCAACCCGGCCGCCCTGCTGGTCGACGCGAGCCGCGAGGCGCAGCTCGTGGTGGTGGGCAGCCGCGGTCGGGGCGGGCTGCGCGGGATGCTGCTCGGCTCGGTGAGCCAGCAGCTGCTCCACCACGCGCACTGCCCGGTCGCGGTGGTCCGCGAACGCTGACCCGGACCAGCGACCGCACTGCCGCCGGTGCCTCGCCGTCAGGGAACGCCGGTTGCACCGGGACGCACTCGCCCGGTTCGGCTCCCACCTGGCGGATCGTCTCAACGACCGGCCCGGCCGGGACGGGCGACGCGGGTCTTGCGGCGGGTCGAAGGGCCCGGTGGCGGGGGCCTGCGTACCCGTGCGACCGGTCGCCCGACGCCCGAGGATGAAGAGGCAACCCCGCCCCGCCCCCGGCCCGACAGGGTCGGGCACGAGGGGAAGAAACGGAAAGGTCGTGACGATGAGCCACGAGACGCCGGCTACGGACCGCCCGCTGACCACCGCCCTCGCGGAGGCCGCCGGAACGGCGAGCCACGCGCCCTCGGTGCACAACACCCAGCCGTGGCGCTGGACCGTCCTTCCCGACTCGCTGGAGCTGCGGATGGCCCGGGACCGCCAGCTCGCCGCCACCGACCCGGAGGGCCGGCTGCTGGCGATCAGCTGCGGCACCGCGCTGCACCACGCCCGGGTGGCGCTCGCCGCCGAGGGCTGGACGCCGGTGGTGGAGCGGCTCCCCGACCCCGCCCAGCCGGACCTGCTGGCCCGGTTGACCGGGTTCCGGCACACCGGGGCGGACCCGGAAGCGATGCACCTGGTGCAGTGCATGCAGGTCCGGCACACCGACCGTCGACCGGTCAGCGAGGAGCCGGTGCCGACGGCGGCCCTCGGCGAGATCGACCGGGCGGCCACCCAGGAAGGCGTGAACCTGCAACTGCTCGACGACGACCAGAAGCTCCAGCTGGCCACCGCGGCGCAGCACGCCGCCGAGGTCGAGGCGGAGGACCCGCAGCTGCGCGAGGAGCTGGCGTACTGGACCAGCCGGGCCGGCACCGGCACCGGACTGCCGCCCGAGGTGCTGCCCGAGCAGGCGCCGCAGACCACCGTCCCGGCCCGCGACTTCGGGCGCCCCGGCAGCCTGCCGGTCAGCCCGGGGCACGACCGGGCCGCCGCCTACGGGATCCTCTGGGGTACCGAGGACGAGCCGGACAGCTGGCTGCGGGCCGGCGAAGGGCTCTCCGCCGCCTGGCTGACCGCCACCCGGCTCGGGGTATCGCTGGTCCCGCTCAGCGGAGTGGTCGAGGTCGAGGGCACCCGGCAGGTACTGCGCCAGCTGCTGTCCGGACTCGGCTTCCCGTACCTCGCGCTGCGGCTGGGGATCGCGGACCCGACGCACGCCGGGCCGCCGCACACCCCGCGGCTCGACGCCGCGCAGACCGTCGACACCTCGGCGGTACGCGACCAGCTGTCGTAACGGGCCCTCGTCCCGCACCGGCACCGGGCGATAACATCGCCCGGTGGCCACCGCACCGACCCCCCGGCCGGATCATCTGACCCCGTCGCTGGGCCTGAGCCCGCTGTCCCGGGTCCGCCTCGACGAGCTGCTCCAGGAGATGCTTGACCGGGTCGGCGACGTGGTGACCAGCCGGGAGCGGCTGCGCGCCCTGCTCGACGCGGTGGTCGGCATCGGCTCCGACCTCGACCTGCACAGCACCCTGCAGCGGATCGTGCGGTCGGCGTGCGAGCTGGTCGGCGCGAAGTACGGCGCGCTCGGCGTGATCGGCCCCGACCGGCTGCTGCACGACTTCATCATCCACGGGATCAGCGACGAGCTGCACGCCAAGATCGGCGACCTGCCGCACGGTCGGGGCGTGCTCGGCCTGCTCATCGACGAACCCCGCCCGGTACGAATGCCGGACATCACCCAGCATCCCAAGTCGTACGGCTTCCCGGAGCACCACCCGCCGATGCACAGCTTCCTCGGCGTGCCGGTCCGCATCCGCGAGCACGTCTTCGGCAACCTCTACCTGGCGGAGAAGCAGGGCGCGGCGGAGTTCACCGAGGACGACGAGGAGATCGTGGTGGCGCTGGCCGCCGCGGCCGGCGTGGCGATCGAGAACGCCCGCCTCTACGCCCTCGCCCACCGGCGGGAACGCTGGCTGGCCGCGACCGCCGAGATCACCTCGGTGCTGCTCGGCGAGGTCCGGCGGACCGACGCGCTGACCCTGGTGGCCCGCCGCGCCCGCGAGGTCGCCGAGGCGGAGCTGGCGCTGGTGCTGCTCTACGACGAGGACGAGGACCAGTTCACGGTCGAGGTGGTCGACGGTGCCGACGACCCGGCCGGGGAGCTGGTGGGCGGGGTGCTGCCCGCCGCGGAGACCAGCTTCGCCGGCTCGGTCACCGAGCGCCGGCACGAGCTGCTGGACAATCTCGCCCAGGCGGCGCCCTGGCCGACTCCGGTGGTCGCCGGGCCGGCGGTGGTCTCTCCCCTAGCCGCGGCGGACACCCTGCACGGCCTGCTGGTGATCGCGCACCGGCCGGACAGCGGCCGGGCCGCCGAGGACGACGTCGCGCTGCTGGGCAGCTTCGCGGGCCAGGCGGCGCTGGCCATGGAGCGGGCCAGAGGCCAGGAGGAACGGGAGCTGCTGGTGGTCCTGGAGGACCGCGAGCGGATCGCCCGGGACCTGCACGACGTGGTGATCCAGCGCCTCTTCGCCACCGGCCTGCAGCTGCAGAGCGCCGCCCCGATGAACGCCCGGCCGGAGGTGGCCAAGCGGATCAACGCGGCCGTCGACGACCTGGATGCCACCATCCGAGACATCCGCCGCACCATCTTCGAGCTGCGCACCCCGATGAGCGCCGCCCTGCGCACAGAGATCCGCGAGGCGATCGAGGTGGCCGCCGAGTCCCTCGGTTACCGGCCCGATCTGGAGCTGACCGGCCCCATCGACAGCGCCGTCCCGGACGCGCTGCGCCCCGAACTCACCGCCGTCCTCCGCGAGGCGCTCTCCAACGCGGTGCGCCACGCGCACGCCGAACGGGTGGCGGTGGCGGTCACGGTCGACGCCGGCTGGGTGAGCGTGACGGTCACCGACGACGGCGTCGGCTGCGACCCGGAGGTGGCGCGCAGCGGCCTGGTCAACCTCCGCGAGCGGGCGGAACGCCTCGGCGGCGACTTCCAGCTCAGCCGGGTGATCCCGCACGGGACCGAGGTGCGCTGGAGCGTCCCGCTGCGCGACTGACCGGGGCGTCCCGGCGGGGGCCGGGCCGGCTCAGTGGGCCTTGCCGAGCAGCCGGGTGGCGAGCACCGCGGCCTGGGTACGCCGTTCCAGGCCGAGCTTGGCCAGCACGCTGGAGACGTAGTTCTTCACGGTCTTCTCGGCCAGGAACATCTTGCCGGCGATCTCCCGGTTGGTGAGCCCCTCGGCCACGTACTCCAGGATCCGCCGCTCCTGCTCGGTGAGGGTCTTCAGCTCGCGGGGCTGCTCGACGCCGTTGCGGATCCGCTCCAGCACCCGGGTGGTGATCGCCGGGTCGAGCAGCGACTGCCCGGCCGCCACCCGGCGCACCGCGTCCACCAGGTCGGTGCCGCGGATCTGCTTGAGCACGTACCCGGCGGCGCCCGCCATGATGGCGGCGAAGAGCGCCTCGTCGTCCTCGTACGAGGTGAGGATCAGCCCCTTGATCGAGGAGTCCACCGCCCGGACGTCCCGGCACACGTCGATGCCGTTGCCGTCGGGCAGTCGAGCGTCGAGGATCGCCACGTCGGGGCGCAGCGCGGGGATGCGGCGGGCCGCCTCCTGGGCGGAGCCGGACTCGCCCACCACCTCGATGTCGCCGCTGCTCTGCAGCAGGTCGGCAAGGCCACGACGGACGACCTCATGGTCGTCGAGCAGGAACACCCGGATCATCCGTCTTTTCTACCCCGCCGGCGCTCCGCTGCACACGGGCCAAAGGTCCCTACCGCGACCGCGCCACGGCGGGCAGACGGGCCCACCGAGGAGGGGACCTCCGGCCCTGCTCGCAAAACCCCTGGTTGACGCACCGTGGGAGGGAACCAAACGGGGGTGGCACGGCCTGCCACGGAAGGAGCACAACCATGGACACCGGCTTCACCGTCGAGCAGTTGAGCGCCGCCGCCTCCGACGCGGTCCGGGCGCCGTCCCTGCACAACACCCAGCCGTGGCGGTTCCGGCTGCGCGACGGCGGGATCGAACTCTCCGTCGACCCGCTGCGCCGGCTCCCCGCCACCGACCCCAGCGGCTGGGGCGCCCGGATCGCCTGCGGAGCGGCGCTGTTCAACCTGCGGCTGGCCCTCGCGGTGGCCGGCACGCCGGCCACGGTCCGGCTGCGCCCGTGCCCGGCGGAGCCGGACGTGGTGGCCCGGCTGGTCCCGGACCTGCCGCGCCGCCCCACCCCGACCGAGCAGAGCCTGCACGCGGCCATCGGCCGCCGGTTCAGCAACCGCGCGCCGTTCTGGCCCGACCCGGTCCCCGCCGACGCCCGTTGGCGGCTCAGCGAGGCGGCCCGCGCCGAACAGTCCTGGCTGGAGCTGGTGATCGGCACCAGCGCGGTCAACGCGTTCGCCGAGATCGCCCGCAGCGCCCACCGGGTGCTCGAACGCGACGCCGCGTACGTGGCCGAGCGGTGCGCGTGGATCCGCTCGGAGCCCTCCCCCGACGGGGTGCCGGTCGCCGCCGGCGGTCCGCGGAGCGAACCGCAGGACCTGCTGCCGCAGCGCGGCTTCGGCGGGCGCAACCGGGCGCCGGGGCGGGACTTCGAGTCGGAGCCCCTGGTCGCGGTGCTCGGCTCGGCGGGAAACACGGCCACCGACCAGATCATCGCCGGGCAGGCCCTGCAGCGGGTGCTGCTCACCGCCACTGACGCCGGGCTGAGCGTGTCGATGATCTCCCAGCCGATCGAGGTGCCGGGGGCGCGGGAGGCGCTGCGGCTGTCGCTCGGCCGGTTCGGCACGCCGCAGATGGTGATGCGGATCGGGTACGGGCAGCCCGGCGTCACCACCCCGCGCCGCTCCGTTGACGAGGTGCTCGACCTGCCGGTGGTGCCGGCCTGACCCCGACCGCGGCGGTCCCGCTCCGGCCACGGGAGCCCGGGCGCGGTGACCGGTCAGGCCGGCATGACGCGGCCCGCCACCGCGGCCAGCAGGGCCGCCTCCCGCTGCGGATCCAGGCCCACCGCCGCCCGCGCCGGTCGGCCCGCCCGCGGCGGGACCCGCCCCACCTCCCGCAGCCAGCGCCAGGTGTCGGCGACCGTCTCGGCCACCGGACGGCAGACCAGCCCCGCCGCATACGCCCGGGTCACGTCGCGTTCCTGCAACCAGCGGTACTCGTGGCCGAGCGGGATCCAGATCGGCAGGTCGTTCCAGGGCACCACGCCGGCGGCGAGAATCGGCTCCGGGTCCGTCCAGCGCAGCACCGCGCCCGAGGCGATCATCGCGACGGCCGCGTCGAGCAGCTCACCCATCGTCGCGTGCCCCGTTCGACTGACCACGTTGTACGCCCCGCCGACGCCCTCCGCACCCCGGTCCAGCAGCCACGCCGCCAGGTCGCGCACGTCCACGTACTGCAGGGGCAGCTCGCGCGGCCCGGGCGCCAGCACTTCGCCGCCACGCGCGATCCGGCTCAGCCACCAGGGCAGCCGGCCGATATCCTCCCCCGGACCGAGGATCAGCCCGGCCCGCGCCAGCAACGCCCGGTCACCGAAGACCTCCACCGCGGCCCGCTCACCGCCGGCCTTCAGCTGCGCGTAGTCGCCGTCCACCGCGTCGGCGGCCGCCTCGACGGTCGGCGCGTCCTCGTCCGAGCCGGGTTCGACGGGTTCGGCGTAGACGGAACCGCTGGACACGTAGACGTAGTGAGGCGTCGAATCGACCAGCGCCCGCGCGGCCTCCCCCACCGCCCGGGGCGCGCCGTCCCAGGTGTCCACCACCAGGTCCCACTCGCCGCCGGCCAGCGCCGCCAGCCCGCCCGGCGCGGTCCGGTCACCCCGCAACCGGTGTACACCCGCCTGCACGTCGCCGTGCAACCCCCGGTTGAACACCGTCACCGACCAGCCGCGGCGTACCGCCTCGGCCACGGTGGCCCCACCCACGAATCCCGTTCCGCCCAGCACCAGCAGTCTCATGCGTCCAGCCTGCCGAGGCTCCGGGGTTACCGGGAGGGATGTTCACGGTGAGCGGATCTGCCGTGGGCAGAACGCCCGGCGCCGGACCCGCACCCTGGTCGGGGTGTCCGGTTGTCCGAGCGCGGGTGGGCGACCGGGGCGGGCCGGCTGCGGGGTCTGTACCCGGATGTCGGGTTGGGTGTGACCGGCGGCATCCCCCAGCCGGAATCGTGGCCGGGCCGTGGTCGTTACATCTCCCGTACGACCGAGTACCTGGCCCGCTCGACGGGTTGGTGGACGGGCCCCGGAATGATGGCGGGCCGGCGGTCGTTACACATGGTCCCGGCGCTGCGAAGAGGCCCCGCCCCGCGGCCGGACCGGGCAGAGACTTTCCCCCTTGCAGTTTTTGAGCGCCTGACGGTGCTTGCGCACGTGCCGGCCCCCCTCGGCGGTGACGCCGACCCCCGAATGGAGCTTCACCATGAACACGATCATGCGTAAGAGCGTTCTGGGCATTGCTGGTCTGGCTTTCACCGGTGGCGTGTTCGCCGGTCCGGTCGCCGCGCACGCCGACGCCACCCCGGTGGCCGGCAAGCCGGTCGCTGTGCAGGCCGACAAGCCGGGCGTGGACAAGGGCAAGCTGATTCCGCATGGTGTGCAGGGCGCGCAGTCGAAGATCACCCTGAACGCTGAGCAGACCGGCAACGCCAAGGCGATCATCGCGGCGACGAAGAAGGCGGGTCTGCCGGAGCGGGCCGCGGTCATCTCGATCGCGACCAGCCTGCAGGAGTCGAAGCTGGAGAACCTGGGTCACCTGGGTGACGCCAACGACCACGACTCGCTGGGCCTGTTCCAGCAGCGCCCCTCCTCGGGTTGGGGCACGCCGAAGCAGATCACCGACCCCGAGTACGCGACCCTGGCCTTCGAGAAGGGTCTCAAGCAGGTCGACGGCTGGCAGGACATGCCGCTGACCGAGGCCGCCCAGACGGTGCAGGTGTCGGCCTACCCGGACGCCTACGCCCAGTGGGAGCAGCAGGCCGCCGACATCGTCGCCGCCAACTGGAACAGCTGACCCAAGCGAACAAGGGCAACAAGCCGCTGGCCGGCACCCCGAGACACGGGGTGCCGGCCAGCGGCATTTCCACGTACCGCAGAAGAACCGCGACCGCCGCACGGACCGTGACCAACGTCAGCGCTGGGGGCGACCAAAGAATCAGACCGGCCGGACGGACCGGCCCAGGGCCTGGTCGCCGGGGTGCAGGGCACCCCGGCGTCCTGGTTCAGGTTGTGCCGTTGGCGGCGTCGACGAGGGATCCGCACAGGGCCCGAGGGCCACCGGAGGCATCGTTCCCGCCCGCCGTCCGGTCCGACGAAAGACGGCCTGTCCATCGCCTGGACAGGCCGTCTTTGCTGGTGGGCGATACTGGGTTTGAACCAGTGACCTCTTCCGTGTCAAGGAAGCGCGCTCCCACTGCGCCAATCGCCCGCGCGCCCGCCGGGTGGAGAGACCAGCACCGGCGGCGGTCGGCCCCGCGAGGGGGCGGATCGCGAGCGGACGACGGGATTCGAACCCGCGACCCTCACCTTGGCAAGGTGATGCGCTACCAGCTGCGCTACGTCCGCGTGCCGCCGGCTTGCGTCGGCGACGGGGAGAACTGTACCCGATCGCAAGATCGCCGTAGGGCAGGCCCCCGGGCCGTGCGTCGGTAGCGTGGGCGGACCTGGCGACGCTCTTCCTGACCTGCGGCATCCAGGGCGCCGGCTCTGCGTACTCGACCCGCCGGAGGATGAGCTCCGCCGCCGGCTGGCCCGGCGCAACGCCGACCCGCCGGCCGGCACGCTCGCCGTCACGGACCTGGCGCCGACCCGGGCGCGGGCGGTTCTTCGAGCGGCCGACCCCCCGGTGGTTGCGCTGCTCACCACCTGGGTACTGACTGCTCTCGACAGCACACCACGTCCCCTGAAGGAGGCTGTCGTGGGAATCGGTACCAGCATCTTCCTGATCGCGGTCGGCGCGATCCTCACGTTCGCGTTGGACGCCAGCATCGGTGGCGTCAACCTCGACGTCGTCGGCTGGATCCTGATGGCGGCCGGCGTCCTCGGCCTCATCATGACGACCCTGGTCTGGGGTCGCCGCCGCGAGGTGGTCACCCCGGCCGAGCCGGTGGAGTACCGGCGGGTCGAGGAGCGCCGGGACGTCGGCCCGCCGCTGTGACCCGACCGAACCGGGGCCGACGGAGCTGATCGGTCACGGTCACCACGCACGCGCACGAAGGGGTGCCGGCCGACGCGGCCGGCACCCCTTCGTGTCCCGGCTTCAGCCGCGCATCAGGTCGTTCAGCGCGCCGTAGTCGAACGCGCCGGCGAGCGCGTCGTACGTCCCGGCGCCGAGCGTCTCCTCGGCGGCCCGGCGGGCCACCGCGTACGCGGCCTCGGCGACCGAGGAGCCGAGGCTGATCCGGGCCACCCCGAGGCGGGCCAGCTCCGGCACCGCCGGGGCGCCCGGCCCGACCAGCACGTTCAGTGGGGCCGGGATGGCCGCGACCAGGGCGGTCACCGTCTCCGGGTCGACCGCCCCCGGCACGAACACGCCGTCCGCGCCGGCCGCCAGGTAGGCGTGGGCCCGGGCCACCGTCTCGTCGACGCCGCCGGCGCCGCGCAGGAACGTGTCGATCCGGGCGTTGACGTACAGCGGCACGCCGGCGTGGTCCGCCGCCTTCCGCACGGCGGACAGCCGGGCGCACTGGTCCGCCACCTCGCGCAGCGGCGCGCCCCCATCGTGGCGGGCGTCCTCGACGTTCACGCCGACGGCGCCCGCCGCCACCACCGCGCGTACGGTCGCGGCGACCTCGTCGGCGGTGTCGCCGTACCCGGACTCGATGTCGGCCGTGACCGGCAGCGGCACCCCGGCGACGACCCGGCGGACCAGGTCGACGGCCGCGTCGCGGCCGAGAGCGTCGCCGTCGGGCGCGCCGAGGCTCCAGGCGACCCCGGCGCTGGTGGTGGCGACCGCGCGGGCGCCGGCGGCCGCGACGATCCGGGCGCTCGCCACGTCCCAGGCGTTGACCAGGACCAGCGGCTCGCCGGGGACGTGCAGGGAACGGAAGTGCAGGGCTCGGGTGTGGTGATCGTTCACCCGGCCAGTCTGGGTCCGCACCGCCACCGGGCGTAATGTTTCAGCCCCAGCTGAAACGGAGGGAGGCCGGGTGGTCGCCATCGGCCTGTCCGCGGGCGCGGTCGCCCGGCTCCGCTTCGCGCTCTCCTGCCTCTGGGAGGTCGTCGCCAGCGTGCGGGTGCTCCGCGACCCCGGCGACCACGCAATCCACCTGCCCTGGGTCAACCGGGTCCGGCCACGGCTGATCGAGGCCGGGCTGGTCGGCGCCGACGGCGGCCTGCTCTGGCAGCTGGTACCGCGGGCACCGGGCTACCTGGCCGACTTCCTCACCCCGCCACCCGCCGGCCTGACCCCCGACCTGGGGCAGGAGCTGTCCGCGCTGCGGGCCACCCCGCCCGACACGGTGCGCGCCCAGCTCGACCTCTACCCCGGGGACCGGCCGCCGGCGCTGGAAGGCCTGTACGCCGACCCGGCGGACGGGCTGCGCCGGCTGGCCGAGGAGATCGGCACGTACTGGCGGCTGGCCCTGGCCGCCGAGTGGCCCCGGATCCGGGCGCTGCTCGACGCGGAGGTGTTCCGCCGGGCCCGCCGGCTGGCCGAGGAGGGCGCCGCCGGGCTACTGAACGACCTGCACGAGCGGGTCCGCTGGGAGGGCGACGCCCTGCTGATCAGCCAGCGGCACTGCGCCGCGCCGGACGTGCCGGAGGGTAGCGGGCTGGTCCTGGTCCCGTCGGTCTTCGTCTGGCCGTCCGTGCTCAGCATCGCGGCGGGCGACGTACCGCAGCTGGCGTACCCCGCCCGGGGCCTCGGCGCGCTGTGGGAGTGCCCGCCGGCGGCGCCGGACGCCCTGGGCGCCGTGCTCGGCCGGGGGCGGGCCCGGCTGCTCGCCGAGCTGGACGCGCCGCGGTCGACCACCGAGCTGGCCCGGCGGACCGGCATGTCCCCCGCGGGCGTGTCACAGCACCTCGCCGCGCTGCGCGCGGCGGGCCTGGTGGTGACGCACCGGGCGGGCCGGTCGCTGCTGAGCGGTCGGACGCCGGTCGCGGAGGCGCTGCTGACCGCCGCGGGGTGAGCGGGCGGGCCGGGAGAAACAGAACGGCTCGTCACCGTTGTCCGGTGACGAGCCGTTCTGATCATCCAACTGGTGGGCGATACTGGGTTTGAACCAGTGACCTCTTCCGTGTCAAGGAAGCGCGCTCCCACTGCGCCAATCGCCCTCGTCAACTGCCGAGGTGGAGACGGGATTTGAACCCGTGTACACGGCTTTGCAGGCCGTTGCCTCGCCTCTCGGCCACTCCACCGAGGTTGCCCCCGACATGCCTGGCGGCAGCTCCGAGCGGACGACGGGATTCGAACCCGCGACCCTCACCTTGGCAAGGTGATGCGCTACCAGCTGCGCTACGTCCGCGTGTCCCCGGTGTTTCCGGTGACGGATGAGAACTTTAGCCGAGGCCGGGAACGGTTGCCAAATCGGGGGGTCCCCCGGCGCGTCCCGCGCGGTGGTGGCCGCCGGCCTCCCCGGGAGGCTCGGCCCACCCTTCCAGAGCTTCCTAGGAACCTGGGTGGCAGGTCGAGGGTTCTCGGTACGCACCGGGGCCGGGAGGTTCCCGTCCCGGCCCCGGCCACCCCCGATCGGCGGCCCCTACCGCCACCGCCGCGCCCGCGGACGCTCGAAGGCCAGGCGCGGATCGCCCTCGGCCGCCGCGTTCCCGTCCGGACGCATCAGGTGCCGCAGCCGCAACAGCAGGCCCGCGCCGAGGAAGAGGAGCAGGCCACCGAGGAGGAAGGCCCCCTGCACCACCCCGAAACCACCGGACTGCGCCACCGGCCGGCCCGCCGCACCCGGCGGCGGCAACTCCGCCACCGCCTCGTCGCTCGGCGTCGCCTCCTCGCCGGGATCGTCCGCCGCCGGCTCCGAGGCGGCCGGTTCGCTCGGCGCGGCGGAGCTCCCCGTCTCGCTCGGCGTCGCCTCGACCTCCTCCCCGATCACCTGCCGCGTCGCCGTCTGCCGGGCGAGCAGGCGCAGGTTCTCGTCGTACGCCTCGGCGGCGAAGCTCACCCGCCCCCGGCTGACGTCCTCGGCGAAGGCCACCCGGTAGCGGGCGGTGACCGTCCGCCCGGGGCAGAGGATCCCCGGGTCAAGCTGACGGTCGGTCAGCCGGGCCACGTCCCCCTCGGTCCGGATCTCCAGCGGGAAGGAGCCGCTGTCCTCCACCCGGTCCACCTTCACCTGGTCCAACCGCAGCCCCTGCACGCCGAGCACCATCGACCAGCGCACCTTGACGCAGCCACCACCGTCCGAGCGGGAGACCACCGCGGAGACCGTCTCCACCCCGTTGCCGGCGGTGAACTCGTCCGGCAGCCCGCTCAGCTCGGTGGCGAAGCCGGCCGCCGCCCGCGCCGGCACGGCCGCACCCAGACCCGCCCCCGACAGACAGGCCAGCACCACCCCGGTCCGCAGCGCGTTCCGCCACACGCTCACCACCGCCTCGTCCTCCCGTCGGTCGCGTCCACCTGGCAACGCTATGAGCGGCCCGGGTAAGCCGGTAGACGGGCGTGTTCGCACCGACCGCCAAGCGCGGGGCCCGATTTCACGGACGGTGGTGAACCGGTCACGCCCGCCCCGCGACACGCCCGGAATCCCGGCCGGGGCAGAATCACCGGGTGTCCGACCTGTCCGCGGCCTTCGTCCGGCTGCACGCCCGGCTCGCGCCGGTCCCGTTCGTCCCCGAGGTGCGGCTGCACCAGGCCGACGAGCCGATCGGCCTGTGGGAGCTGACCGAGGGCGAGTTCCGCAGCGCCCAGCCCCCACCGTTCTGGGCCTTCGCCTGGGCCGGCGGCCAGGGACTGGCCCGCTACGTCACCGACCACCCCGAGCTGGTCGCCGGCCGCCGGGTGCTCGACCTCGCCTCCGGCTCCGGCCTGGTCGCCATCGCCGCCGCCCGCGCCGGCGCGGCGTCCGTCCGCGCCGTCGAGGTCGACGAGCGGGCCGTCGCGGCCGTCGCGCTCAACGCCGAGGCAAACGGGGTACGCGTCGACGCCGAGTTCGGCGACATCCTCGACGGGGATGCCGGTGACGCCGAGGTGGTGCTCGCCGGCGATGTCTTCTACAGCGAGGCGATGGCCCGGCGGATGCTGCGCTTCCTGCTCCGGGCCGCCCGGTCCGGGGCCCGGGTGCTGGTCGGCGACCCCGGGCGGGCGTTCCTGCCCCGCGAACGCTTCCGCGAGCTGGCCGCGTACGACGTGCCGGTGCCGGAGGCGCTGGAGAGCGTACGGGTGAAGCACACCACCGTGTGGGAGCTGGACCCGGCGCCGCCGGGAGCCGGCCGCTAGCGTGGCGGCGTGCTGTTCCGGGGCTGGGGGGAGTCCGTCGACCGGCGGTGGCCGGACGTGGCGACCGTGGTCGACCACGTCGGCGTCGGTCACCTGGTGGTCACCCGGCACGCGCTGGTCCGGCGGGTGCTCACCGACCCCGTCACGTTCCGGCCGGACAACGCCCTCGACGCGGTGACCCCGATGCCGGTGGCCGCGCTGCGGGTGCTGGCCGGGCACCGGTTCCGGCTGCCGCCGACCCTCGCCAACAACTCCGGCGCCAGCCACCCGGAGATCCGCGGCATCGTCGCCGACGCGCTGCACCCCACCCGGGTGGCGGCGCAGCAGCCCTGGCTGACGGCGCTGGTCCGAAAACGGGTGGACCGACTCGCCGCCGCCCTCGACGCGGGCCGGGTGGTCGACCTGTACGCCGAACTCGCCGCCGACCTGCCGCTGCTGGTGCTGGCCCGGCTCGTGGAACTGCCGGACGCCCCGGTCGGTGCGGTCAAGGAGTTCGCCCGGGCCGCGCTGGAGCTGTTCTGGGCGCCGCTGGACGCCGAGCGGCAGCGGGCGCTCGCCACCGAGGTCGGCCGGTTCCACACCGTGCTCCGGGCGTTCGCCGCCACCGGCGGGGGGCTGGCCGCCCGGCTTCGCGCCGCCGGGCACTCCCCCGACGTGGTGGTGGGCGCGCTGTTCTTCCTGCTGGTCGCCGGCCAGGAGACCACCTCGCAGTTCCTCACCCTGCTGCTGCACCGGCTGACCGGCGAACCGGAGGTACGCGCGGGGCTGCGCGCCGGCGAGGTCGCCGTCGCCGACGTGGTCGAGGAGGGGCTGCGGCTGGAGCCGCCGATCGTCACCTGGCGGCGGGTGGCCGCGGTGGACACCACGCTGGGCGGGACGGCGGTGCCGGCGGGCACCAGCATCGTGGCGTGGCTGGCCCGGGCGGGCCGGGACCCCGAGGTGGTGGCCGCCCCGGCCGAGTTCCGGCCGGGACAGCCCGGTTCCCGCCGGCACCTGGCCTTCGGGGCGGGCGCGCACCGCTGTGTGGGGGCCCAACTGGCCCGGATGGAGGCGGCGGTAGTGGTCGCCGAGGCGGCCCCGCTGCTCGACGGGGTGACCGTGGTCCGGCCGCCGTGGTGCCCGGACAACCTGACCTTCCGGATGCCGGACGCGTTCGTCGTCCGCCGCGCCTGACCGCTCCGGCCCGAGCGGCCGACCGGCGGGAACTCCGGCGGCGGCGCGCGAGGTACGGCGTGGGACGGCGGCCCTGACGAAAGTCGGGGTCGGTTGACGGCGATCGGCAGCGGCGGGGTGGCCGGTCCGGTTCGTACCGTCGGCGCATGATCACACTACGTGGGTTGACGAAACGGTTCGGGGGGACGACCGCGGTCGACGACCTGACCGTCGACATCGCGCCCGGGCGGGTGACCGGCTTCCTCGGCCCGAACGGCGCCGGCAAGTCCACCACCATGCGGATGGTCCTCGGCCTGGACCGACCGACCGCCGGCGAGGCCCTGGTCGACGGGCGGCCGTACCGGGCGCTGCGACACCCGTTGCACGAGGTGGGGGCGCTGCTGGACGCGACAGGCGTGCACCCGGCCCGGTCCGGCCGGGCGCACCTGCGGGCCATGGCCCGCAGCAACGGCATCCCGCCGCGCCGGGTCGACGAGGTGCTCGGCCTGGCCGGTCTGGACGGACGCGCCGCGGACAAGCCGGGACGCTCGCTCTCCCTCGGCATGGCGCAACGGCTCGGCATCGCCGGTGCGCTGCTCGGCGACCCGCCCGTGCTGCTCTTCGACGAACCGGTCAACGGGTTGGATCCCGACGGGGTGCGCTGGATCCGGCGGTTGACCCGCACGCTGGCCGCCGAGGGGCGGACCGTCCTGGTCTCCAGTCACCTGATGAGCGAGATGCAGCAGACCGGGCTGCTCGGCAACCAGCTGCTGCGCTCCGCCGTCGACCCGGCGAGCTTCGTGGTGATGAGCGAGTGGACCAGCCTGGCCGCCTTCCAGGACTGGGAGGGCGGCGCCACGCACCGGGGCGCCACCGCGCCGCTGCGCCCCTACCAGGACCGGCGCCGGCAGCCGCCGTACGAGATCCTGGAGACCGTGGCGGCGTACTCCTGAAGGGTCAGCTGATGTCCTCGGCCCAGGTACGCCAGTCGTCCAGCACCCCGTGCAGCGCGGGGGTGAGCCAGCCGGGCGCGGAGCGGCGGAAGACCCCCGGGTCCATGCCGCCCGCCCCGTCGGGCAGGGCGCCGAGCAGGTTCGGCACCAGGTCGGTCAGGTTGGTCCAGTGCACCAGCTCCGGGGTGGCCGGCCAGGCGCCGATCACCACCCCGGCCGGGACGGCCCGACGCTCCAACGCCTCCAGGGTGAGCGCGGTGTGGTTCAGCGTGCCGAGCCCGGCGCGGGCCACCACCACGGCCGGGGCGCCCAGCGACACCGCCAGGTCGGCCACCGTCCAGGGCTCACCCGAGGGCCGCAGCCCCATCGGTACGAGCAGCCCGCCGGCCCCCTCGACGAGCACCAGGTCGTGCTTGTCGGCCTCCTCGCGGACCGCGTCGACCGCCGCGTACAGCTCCAGCGGCTCCAGCTCGGCGACCCGGGCGGCAGCGAGCGGGGCGAGCGGGTCCGGGTAGCTGGCCAGGGTCCGGCCGGTCAGCGGAGCGGCCAGCCGGGTCACCGAGTCGACGTCGCCGGGCTCGCCGGTGGCGGTACCGGTCTGGCCGGGCTTGATCACGGCCACCCGCAGCCCGGCGGCCTGCGCCGCCGCCGCGATCGCCGCGGTCACCACGGTCTTGCCCACCTCGGTGTCCGTGCCGGTCACCAGCACCGGCCCGCGCCACGCACCATCCGTCATCGCGCCACCTCGGTTCGCGACTGCGGGGCTCGCAAAACCGGCTCACTCCTCGCGCTCACGGGCGCACACTCCACGATGACGTCCAAAGCCCGTTCGTAGTCCGCCCGGGCCACCCCGGCGCTGATGGTCAGCCGGAGCCGGGAGCGGCTGTCCGGGGTGGACGGCGGCCGGAAGCAGCCCACCGCGACCCCGCGGTCGCGGCAGTCCGCCGCCCAGGCGGTCGCCGCCTCCGGGCTCGGGGCGGTCACCGAGACCACCGCCGCGTCGGGGGCGGAGACGGTCAGCCCGGCGGCGCCGAGCCGCCGCACCGCGAGCGCGGCCCGGTCGGCCAGCTCGGCGCGGAGGTCGTCGCCGGCGCGGGCCAGCCGCGCGGCGGCGGCGACCCCGGCGGCCACCGCCGGGGGCAGCGCGGTGTCGAAGATGAACGTCCGGCCCGTCTCCACCAGGTGGCGGACGAACTCGGCCGGGCCGGCGACCACCCCGCCCGCGCCGCCGAGCGCCTTCGACAGGGTGGCGGTGACCACCACGTCCGGCTCGCCGGACAGGCCCGCGGCGGCCACTCCGCCGGCACCGGCCGGGCCGGTCACGCCGAGCGCGTGCGCGTCGTCGACCAGCAGCAGCGCGCCGTGCCGCCGGGCGACCGCGTGCAGCGCGGCCAGCGGGGCCAGGTCGCCGTCGACGGAGAAGACCGACTCGGTGACCACCACGGCCGGCCGGCCGGGGGCGGCGGCCAGCGCGGCGGCCACCGCGTCGATGTCGGCGTGCGGGGTCACCACGGTCTCCGCGCCGGAGATCCGGCAGCCGTCGATCAGCGAGGCGTGGTTGTGGGCGTCGGAGACGAGTAGCGTACGCGGCTGAACGACGCCCCGGACGGCGGCGAGGTTGGCCAGGTAACCGGAGGAGAAGACCAGCGCCCGATCGGTGCCGAGCCAGTCGGCGAGGGTGTCCTCGAGGGCGTGGTGGGCGTCGGTGGAGCCGCGCACCAGGCGCGACCCGGTGGCCCCCAGCCCGTACCCGGACAGCGCCCGCGCGGCCGCGGCGGTGACCTCGGGGTGGGTGGCCAGGCCGAGGTAGTCGTTGCCGGCCAGGTCGACCACGGCGTCGCCGGCGGCGCGGGGGCGCAGGGTGCGGGTGAGTCCCGCCCTGGCCCGTAGCTCGGCGCGGCGGTCGAGCGCCGCCAGCCAGTCCGCCACCGTCACTCCCCTCGTCCGCCGCGCCCACCGGCGCTCCCGCCGGGCGAAGTTACCACCCGTCCGACCGGCCCCGGCGTGGCGTGGGCCGCCCCGCCGGGGCTGCTCGGACGCCGCTGGTGCCCGGATCGAACGCCGGGCCTGGGCCGTTCTCCCCCGTCCGGCGGCCTTGTAGGGTACGAGCCATGCCAGAGATCCTCGACCAGGCCCGGACCCAGGTGCTGGAGAACGGCGTCGGCCTCGACGAGGCCGGTGTCCTCGCCGTGCTGAACCTGCCCGACGAAGACGTTCCCGCCGCTCTCCAGCTCGCCCATGAGGTGCGGATGCGCTGGTGCGGCCCGGAGGTCGAGGTCGAGGGCATCGTCTCGCTGAAGACCGGCGGCTGCCCGGAGGACTGCCACTTCTGCTCGCAGTCGGGGCTGTTCACCTCGCCGGTCCGCTCGGTCTGGCTGGACATCCCGTCGCTGGTCGAGGCGGCGAAGCAGACCGCGAAGACCGGGGCGACGGAGTTCTGCATCGTGGCCGCCGTGCGCGGCCCGGACGCCCGGCTGATGAAGCAGATGCGCGAGGGCGTCGCCGCCATCAAGGCGGAGGTCGACATCCAGGTCGCCGCGTCGCTGGGCATGCTCACCCAGGAGCAGGTCGACGAGCTGGTCGAGATGGGCGTGCACCGCTACAACCACAACCTGGAGACCTGCCGCTCCTACTTCCCGAACGTGGTCACCACGCACTCCTGGGAGGAGCGCTGGGAGACGCTGAAGATGGTCCGGGAGTCCGGCATGGAGGTCTGCTGCGGCGGCATCCTCGGCCTCGGCGAGACCGTCGAGCAGCGCGCCGAGTTCGCCGCGCAGCTCGCCGAGCTGGACCCGCACGAGGTCCCGCTGAACTTCCTCAACCCGCGCCCGGGCACCCCGCTGGGCGACCGCCCGGTGGTGGAGGGGAAGGACGCGCTGCGGGCCATCGCCGCGTTCCGGCTGGCCATGCCGCGGACCATCCTCCGGTACGCGGGCGGCCGCGAGATCACCCTCGGCGACCTGGGCACCCGGGACGGCCTGCTGGGCGGCATCAACGCGGTGATCGTCGGCAACTACCTGACCACCCTGGGCCGGCCGGCGACCGACGACCTCGCGCTGCTGGACGACCTGAAGATGCCGGTCAAGGCGCTCTCCGCGACGCTGTGAGGCCGACGGTGACGGACGCGGCGACGCGCGGCGGGGGTTCGGCGCCGGTGGCGATCTGGTGCGACCGCTGCGGTGAGTCCGCCGCGGCGGGTCCGCACCAGGCGTGCGCGGCGGCCCGGGCGCTGGAGCCGCCGCGCTACTGCGCGCGCTGCCGGCGCCGGATGAAGGTGCAGGTGCTGCCGGTCGGCTGGTCGGCGGTCTGTGTCGAGCACGGCGAGACCTGGGGCTGAGGCCGTGCTGCGGGGGCGGGCGGTGACGCTGCGACCGGCGACGGACGCGGACGTGCCGGTCCTCGCGGCGATCCGGTCCACCCCGGAGGTCCGCCACTGGTGGCGCGGCGGCGCCGACCTGGCCGAGGCCGTCCGCGCCGACCTGGCCGACGACGACCTGACCGTGTACGCCATCGAGCACGACGGCCGGGTGGTCGGCGCGATCCAGTGGTACGCCGAGCCCGACCCGGACTACCGCCACGCCGCGATGGACATTTTCCTCGACCCGGCGGTCCGCGGCACGGGCCTCGGTGGGGACGCCATCCGCACCCTGGCCCGGCACCTGGTCGACGAGCACGGCCACCACCGGTTCACCATCGACCCGGCGGCGGCGAACACCGCGGCGATCCGCGCGTACGCGAAGGTGGGTTTCCGCCCGGTCGGCATCTTGCGCCGGTACGAGCGCGGCGCCGACGGCCGCTGGCACGACGCCCTCCTGATGGACCTCCTCGCGGACGAACTGGCTGAGTAGCCCGCATTCCGGACGAAACACCCGGGGCGGGTGATGTCCCGATCCGAGGGTCGCCTGTCCGTCCGGACGGCCATCACCCCCCGACCCCTCCCCGTTCCATCTGCCAGCGGGCCGACGAGCCCGCCGACAGAGGAGGAACGATGTCCCCGAATCCACGCCGACGCGAGACGTTGATCGCGCTCGGCCTGGCCGCCGGCCCGGTCGTCGCGCTCGGCTTCACCCGCTTCGCGTACGCCCTGCTGCTGCCCGCCATGCGCGGCGACCTGCACTGGACGTACGCCCAGGCCGGCGGCCTGAACACGGCGAACGCCGCCGGCTACGTGATCGGCGCCGGGACGGCGGTGCTCTGGGCCCGCCGGCTCGGCGACCGGGCCGCCTTCGCGGGCGCCCTCGCCGTCAGCGCGCTCGCCCTGCTGCTCACCGCGACCACCGCGGACTATCCGGTGCTGAGCCTGCTGCGGTTCGTCGGCGGGCTGGCCACGGCGGTCTCCTTCGTGCTCGGTTCGGCGCTCGCCGCCCGGGTCGCCACCGGCGGTGGCCAGCGCCGGGCCGCGCTGCTGGTCGCCCTCTACATGGCCGGGGTGGGCATCGGCGTGGTGCTCTCCGGACTGCTGGTGCCGGCGGCGCTCGCGGTGGCCGGGGACGCCGGGTGGCGGGCCGGGTGGCTGCTGCTCGGCGTGGTGGCCGTGCTCGCGGTCGGGCCGGCCCTGCTCGCCGTCCGGTGGGTCCCGGCGGCGGCCGCGACGCCCGGTGCCGGGCTGCCCCGCGCGGACCTGGCCCGGCTCGCTCCGACGTTCGCCTGGTACGTCCTGTTCGGCGCCGGCTACGTCAGCTACATGACCTTCGTCATCGCGCTCCTGCGCGACCAGGGTCTCGGCACCTCGGGCATCGCCACCTTCTTCGTGGTGCTCGGTCTCGCCTCGGCGGTCGCCACGCTGACGGTGTGGGGGCGGGTGATCGGGCGGCTGCCCGGCGGCCGGGCGCCCGCGCTGGTCTCGGTGCTGGTGCTGGTCGGCGTGCTGCCGGTGCTGCTGCTGCCGGCCGGGCTGCCCGCGGCGCTGGTGTCGGCGGCGGTCTTCGGCAGCTCGTTCATGGCCGGCCCGACGGCGGCCACCGTGCTCGCCCGGCGGGCCCTGCGGGCCGGCGGCTGGACCGCCGGCATCGCCCTGCTGACCGTGGCCTTCTCGATCGGTCAGGGGGTCGGCCCGCTGATCTCGGGCGCGCTGTCGGACTCCGGTGGTGTCGCGGTGGGGCTCTGGCTCTCCGTCGCGCTCCTGGCCGCCGCCGGCCTGGTCGCCCTGCGCCAGCGCGACACCGTCGCGGCCGAAGCCCCGGAGCCCGTCGCCGCCCTGCGTCGCTGACCCCGGTCGCCCCCGGCGTCGATCCGGGACCTGTCGTCCGGCCCGCTCCCCCGCCGGCCACGACAGGTCCCGGTCGGCGTTCAGGGGGTGGGGCTGATGCCGGTGGTGCGGAAACGGGAGCGGTAGGCGCCGGGGGTGACGCCGAGTTCGCGGAGGAAGGCCCGACGCATCGTCTCCGGCGAGCCGAAGCCGACCCGGCGGGCCACCACGTCGAGGGTGTCGTCGCCCCGCTCCAGCAGGTCCTGCGCCGCCTCGATCCGGACCCGGTCGAGGTACACCGCCGGCGTGATGCCCAGCTCGGTGCGGAACAACCGGCCCAGGTGCCGCACGCTCACCCCGGCCAGCGCCGCCAGACCGGCCAGGTCGTACGGCCGGCCCGGGTCCGCGGCCACCGTGTCCAGCACCCGGCGCAGCAGGTCGTTGCGGGTGCTCGCGGTGTTGGTCCGGACGCTGAACTGGGACTGGCCGCCGGGGCGCTGCATGAAGACCACCAGGTGCCGGGCCACCGCGCGGGCCGTCTCCGGGCCGAGGTCCGCCTCGACCAGCGCCAGGGTCAGGTCGATGCCGGCGGTGATCCCGGCCGACGTGATGATCCGGCCGTCGACGATGAAGATCGGGTCGGGGTCGACGGTGAGTGTCGGGAACTCCGCGGCGAGTTCGTCGGCGAGGTCCCAGTGCGTGGTGACCCGGCGGCCGTCCAGGAGGCCGGCGGCGGCGAGCGGGAACGCGCCTGCGCAGACGGAGGCGGTGCGGCCGGACTCGGCGGCGAGCCGGCGGATCTGGTCCAGCAGCGCCTGGTCCCCCGCGGCGGCCTGCCAGTCCGGCGCGCCGGGCACGACCAGGGTGCCTACCGGGCCGGCCACGTCGGGCAGCGCCAGGTCGGCGCCGAGCCGGGCGCCGGCGCTGCTCACCACGTCCCGTCCGTCGGGCGAGGCGAGCAGCGGCCGGTACGAACCGCCGTGCTCGTTGGCCACGGTGAGCACCTCCAGCGGCCCGGTGACGTCGAGCAGCCGCACCCCGTCGTAGACGACGAAGAGCACGGTGTCACTGCGCCCCCGGGCCCGCACGGGTCGAGCCTAGTCAGCCGGGCGATGGATGGGTGCCGGTCGGGGCGACCGGCGACCGGCCGACGACGCCGAGGGGGACGCCGTTGAGGGTGAAGGCGGTCGGCCCGGGTTGTGCGGGTGCCACTGCAAGCCGTGTCAGCCGTTCGTGCAGAGCGGAGAAGTCGGCAGAAGCTCGGCAGGCCGCAGCGTCGCACTGATCACCAGCGTTACATCGACACGCGGTGCATCGACGAAGAAATCGGCGTGCGCAGGTTGGCGGCCGCCACGTGGGCAAAGCTCAGACCGATCGTCCGATGTCTCCGGTGTCGACCCGGTGATCGGTTCATGCGAACATGTGCCGTCTCCATTTTCCAAGTTCGGAGGATCCACATGCCACAGCGTCGGCACGTCGCGCGCGCGGCCCTCACCGCAGCCGCCGCCACGGCCTGCCTCGCTCTCGGTAGTCCCGCCTTGGCCACCGACCCGGGCGGCGCGAACGGCACTGTCAAGATCGACGGGCCCGCGTACCAGCTGGACAACCGGAACGAGCCGCACGTCACCTGCGAGTTCCAGGTCGAGTTCTTCAACTTCGACAAGGACGAGCGGGCAAGCCTGATCTTCGAGGCGTGGCCGCCGTCCGCCCCGGACTTCCACGAGGTCAAGCGCGTCGAGAACGTGCTGGTCAGCAACGACCCGGCCACGGGCGGCTCGTACAAGCGCGACCCGGACGAGGTCTTCCGGTTCTCCGCCGCCGACCTCAATCTCACCGAGGCGATGGCGCACCCGAAGCAGGGCTACCACATCAAGCTCACGGTCGACCGCCAGAACCACCCGCAGTGGACCGAGAAGCACAAGGTGTTCTGGCTCCAGCCGTGCAAGTCGGGCGGGTCGCCGTCGCCGACCCCGTCCACGCCGGGTGAGGAGTCCCCGACCCCGGGCGGGTCCGACAACCCGTCCGCGCACCCGTCGGGCTCGGCGGGCGGCGGCAGCGGTGGCGGCAACGGCGGCAGCCTGCCGATCACCGGCGTGGCCGCGACCAGCACCGCATTGACCGGCCTCGCGCTGATCGGTGGGGGCGTCGCGCTGATGGTGCTCCGCCGTCGCCGCGGCAAGATCACCTTCACCAGCTGACCCCCGCGTCGGCAGACGGCCGGCCGTCGGACCTCCGTCCGGCGGCCGGTCCGGCTTTTCCACCCCGCGACGTCCGGACCGGACACGGCCGTTGAACCGGATGCGGTGTTGATCCGTACTGACGGGTAACCCGGTCGACGGCGCCCGGAGATGGATCACATCATCGATAGTTTTCTATTAGTTTGAGGCGTACCCCCAGGTCGGAGCCGGTGTTCGACGGTCGCGAGACTCCACGAACGGCGCCGGGCGGCGGGCCTGGTGTCCTGGCATACGAGCGTACGGTTGCCGCCGCGCTCCAGGACGCGGGACAGTACGCGACACCAGCGGTGCCATCGACGCCGCCGCTCCCCCGGTCCACCCTGAGGAGATCGCGATGGCTCTCAGACTCGCCGACGGCACCGCCTGGTCCGACACCCTCGCCCGCGCGGTGGCCGCCGCGCCGGAGGCCTTCGGGGCGCCGGCCGACGGCGTCACCACGCTGCACAACCTGGTCGAGGGCGACTGGCGCGCGGTCGGGGCACCCAGCCCGGTCCGCACCCCGGTCGACAACACCGTCCTGGTCAACCTGGCCCGGCTCGACGCCGACTCGGCGCGCGCGGCGGTCGCCCACGCCGCCGCCGCGCACCGGGAGTGGGCGCAGACCCCGCTCGCCGATCGCAAGGCCCGGGTCACCGACGCCCTGGACGCGCTCACCGCGCACCGCGACCTGCTCGCCCTGCTGCTGGTCTGGGAGATCGGCAAGCCGTGGCGGCTGGCCTGCGCCGACGTCGACCGCGCCCTGGACGGCGTCCGCTGGTACGTCGGCGAGATCGACCGGATGCTCGCCGACGGCCGGGAGCCGCTGCCGGGCCCGGTCAGCAACATCGCCTCCTGGAACTACCCGATGAGCGTGCTGGTGCACGCCGAGCTCGTGCAGCTGCTCGCCGGGAACGCGGTCATCGCCAAGACCCCGTCCCAGGGCGGCGCGGTCTGCCTCACCGTCGCGCACGCCCTGATGCGCCGCGCCGGACTCCCCGCCACGCTCGTCTCCGGCGGCGGCGAGGAGCTCTCCGAGGTCCTCGTACGGGCGCCGGAGATCGGCGCGGTCGCCTTCGTCGGCGGCCGCTCCAACGGCGGCAAGGTCGCCGCCGCGCTGCTCGACTCCGACAAGCGCCACTTCATCGAGCAGGAGGGCCTCAACGCCTGGGGCATCTGGGACTTCTCCCAGTGGGACATGCTCGCCGCGCACCTGAAGAAGGGCTTCGAGTACGGCAAGCAGCGCTGCACCGCGTACCCCCGGTTCGTGGTCCAGCGCGACCTGGTCGACGAGTTCCTCGACATGTACCTGCCGGTGGTCCGCTCCGTCCGGTTCGGACACCCGCTCGCCGTCGACGCCGACCGGTCGGCCGGCGATCCGCTGCCCGAGCTGGACTTCGGCCCGCTGATCAGCGCCGCCAAGGCCGAGGAACTGCGCCGCAAGGTCGACGAGGCGGTACGCGGCGGCGCGGTGCCGCTGCACCGCGGCAAACTGGACGGCGCGCCCTTCCTCGACGGGCAGGACACCTCGGCGTACGTCGCCCCGGCGGTGCTGCTCGCCCCGCCCGGGCGGTCCCGGCTGATGCACGCCGAGCCGTTCGGCCCGGTCGACACCATCGTCGTGGTGGACACCACCGACGAGCTGCTGGCCGCGATGAACGCCTCCAACGGCGCGCTCGTGGCGTCGCTGGCCTGCGACGACACCGACGAGGCGGCGAAGCTCGCGGTCGACCTCCAGGCCTTCAAGGTGGGCATCAACAAGCCTCGCTCCCGCGGCGACCGGGACGAACCGTTCGGCGGCCGGGGCGCCTCCTGGAAGGGCGCCTTCGTCGGCGGCGACCTGCTCGTCCACGCGGTCACCGTCGGCGGGGACGGCCGGCTCTACGGCAACTTCCCCGAATACAGCAGCTACCCCGCCACCTGACACCGGACATGGGCAGGGCCCCCGCACCGGGGGCCCTGCCGTTTCACCGCCTCCGCACCGGAGGTCGGCCATCCCGCCGGCGCCGGGCGCACCGCCCGCCGCCGACGCTCCATTCAGCTCACCCGGACCGCGCCGGGCTGGTCACGCCGGCCACCAGCGGCACCGTCGCGGTCAGCAGGGAACCGTCCCGCTCCACCGCGGTCGGCCGGCCCAGCCGGGCCAGGGTCCGCAGCATCGGCGCGTTCTCCGCCTGGACGTGCAGCACCAGGGCCGCGTATCCGGCCCGCTCGGCGTGCCCGACCAGGCGACGGAGCAGGGCGGTGCCGAGGCCACGCCGCTGCCAGCCGTCCCGGACCAGCAGCGCCACCTCGGCCTCGTCCCCCTCCGCCAGCAGGTTCGCCATCGCGACGACCGCCTCCGCCTCCCCGGCGGAGCCGGGCCGCGTGGCGAGGAGGGTTACCCCCCGGGCCGGTTCGAGCAGCCGGCGCAGCCGGGCCGCCGGTGGGCACGCCGCGCCGCCCAGGTACCGGCGCTGCCGGCTGCGCGCCGAGCAGGCCCCGTGCAGCTCCACCACACCCGGCAGGTCGTCCACGGTCGCCGGCCGGACCAGCAGCTCCGCCCCGTCGGGCAGCAGCAGGGTGACCTGGTCCGTCGCCCGTCGGGCCACCGTGGCGGCCAGCTCGACCAGCGCCTGCGCCCGGGCGTACTCCGCCGGGGTGAAGCTCGGCGCGGCCCGGCGCAGCTCGAACGACCCGCCGGTCGGGTCGGCGAGCAGCATCGCCGCCGCGCCGATCCCGGGCCGGCCGCCGACCGGCACTGGCCGCCAGGTCACCGCGTCCGCGCCGAGCAGGGTGCGCAGTGCCTCCCCGGTCGCGTCCGGGTCGCGGACCAGCCGGGTGGCCAGGCCGAGGACCCGGGTGGGCTGGTCGGCCAGGCCGCGCGCCTCGCTGCGCGCCACCCAGCAGTCCCGTCCCCGCCCCCGCTCGACCGCGGCCAGCAGGTCCGCGTCGTTCAGCTGGTCGGGCGCGTCGACGAGGAAATCGTCGACGGCGCCCACCTCGGTGGTGTGCACCTGCACGGTGAGGATGTTGACCCCGCGCAACGCGAGGCTCGCCGTGAGGACCGACAGGTACCCCGGTCGGTCGTCCACGGTGGCTCGGATCCGCCACAGCGTCATGTCTGCTCCCTTCCTCACCACCCGACCCTGCCGGTCCGCTGTTGCGCCGCCGTTGCCCGGGGGTGACACGGCGGGAACCGGTCAGGTGACGCTGGTCACGGGTGGCGCGCCGACCAGGTCGAGTCGGTCGCCGAGGATCACCGCGCTGGCCCGGACCAGCTGGGCCAGCCGGTCCACCTCGGTGGAGTGGAACGCGGCGGCCGCGAGGGGCTCGGTGCGGTCGCGCGCCACCACCAGCACGAGGCCGGCCCGACCGAACGGCGCGACCGCGTAGTGGTCGCCGTCCGCGGTGGTCGTCGAGCGGGCCCGCAACGGGGTCACCTCCGGCAGCCGCGGCGGTTCCGGCGCCCGCCAGCTCGCGTGCCCGACCGTCGCCTCGCCGGCCCCGCCGCGGCGCGAGGCCCAGTCCAGCGGTACGACGGCGGCCGCCGCCCAGTCGGCGGCGAGCAGCCCGGGCACCGCGTCCACCAGGGTGGCCACCCCGTCGGTCGGGTTCGCGGCGACCTGGGCGAGCAGTTCGGCGTCCTGGCCGGTGGTGGTCGGCGCCCCGATCGCCCGCCACACCCCGTCCACCTTGACGCCGGGGATCGCGGCCAGGCCGGCGAGGAGACGTTCCACCCGCGCCGCCCCCGGCCAGACCACCGTGAAGTCGTCGACCGCCCGGCCGCCGAGCCGCTCCAGCACCACCACCTGGACGATGTCGGCGCCGGACACGCCGAGCGTGCGGGCCACCTGGCCGAGCGTCCCGGGTCGGTCCGGCAGGGTCACCCGAACTCTCAGCAACATGTCTGGTCCCTCCGCTCGGCGGGCCGGCCGTGGCGGCCGGCAGGCTGGGCACCAGCCTGCCGGGTGACCATTTCGCCCCTGTTGCAGCGGCATGTCCCGGCGGAAAATCCGACCTTGACAAGAAAGCTGAGCTGCCATCAACTATTCGGATGACCGAACCGGCCGTCGACCCTGCCCAGACCCCGACCGGCTCGGCGTCCGACCGGTCCCCCAAGGGCCTCGATCTCGACCGGCTCGCCGCGTACCTGGCCGAACGGCGGCCCGAGCTGGCCGCCGGCCCGCTGTCGGCGCGGCTGATCGCCGGCGGCAAGTCCAACCTGACGTACCTGGTGCGCGCCGGCGGGCGCGAGATGGTGCTGCGCCGGCCCCCGCTCGGGCACGTGCTGGCCACCGCGCACGACATGGCCCGTGAGCACCGGGTGATCTCGGCGCTGGCGCCGACCGACGTCCCCGTCCCGGAGGCGCTGCTGCTCTGCGCCGACGATGAGGTGATCGGCGCGCCGTTCTACCTGATGGAGAAGGTCGACGGCGAGGTCTACCGGACCCGGGCGCAGACCGACCCGCTCACCGCCGGGCAGCGGCGCGACCTGGCCATGGCGATGATGGACACCCTGGCCGCGCTGCACATGGTCGAGCCGGCCGCCGTGGGGCTGGCCGACTTCGGCCGTCCCGAGGGCTACCTGGGCCGGCAGGTACGCCGCTGGGCCGGCCAGCTCGACCGCTCCCGCAGCCGCGAGCTGCCCGGCATCGACGAGCTGCGCGACGCGCTCGCCGACACCGTGCCGGAGGGCGCCAACGCGGGACGCATCGTGCACGGCGACTACCGGCTGGACAATCTCCTCGCCAAGGTCGACCCGGTCACGGTCCGGGCGGTGCTGGACTGGGAGATGGCAACCCTCGGCGATCCCCTCGCGGACCTGGGGCTGCTGCTGACCTACTGGAGCGTGCTGGGCGACAGCGAACTCGCCGAGGGCAACCCGGTCGCCGACGGGATCGGGCCACGCGCCGGCTTCCCCACCGGCGCCGAACTGATCGACCGGTACGCCGGCCGCAGCGACGTGGACGTGGGCCCGCTGCACTGGCACGTGGCGCTCGGCTGTTTCAAGCTGGCGGTGATCTGCGAGGGGATCCACTACCGGCACACCCTTGGGCAGACGCTCGGCGGCGGCTTCGACCGGATCGGTGACATGGTGGCGCCGCTGGTCGAGCACGGCCTGCACGAAGTCCGCGAAAAGTAACCGACCTCGGGTGAGCCGTCCCGACGGGTCAGGCGGAGGCGCGGTGGATGAGCTTGGTGTCGAGTAGGACGTGCGGGGAGGGCACCTCGTCGCCGCGGGTCCGGGAGACCAGGAGGCGGGCCATCTGGCGGCCCATCTCCTCCACCGGTTGGAAGACGGTGGTCAGCGGGGGTTCGGCCTGCCGCGCGATGGGCGCGTCGTCGAAGCCGATCACGGCCACGTCCTCGGGCACCCGGCGGCCGGCCTCGCGGAGCGCACGGAGGGCGCCGAACGCCATCAGGTCGGAGGCGGCGAAGACCGCGTCCAGGTCGGGGCAGACCTCCAGCAGCCGCCGCATGCAGGCGGTGCCGCTGCCCTCGCTGAAGTCCCCGTACGCGATCAGGTCCGGGTTGACGCTGGCGCCCGCGGCCCGGACGGCCTCCCGGTAGCCGGACAACCGGGCCAGGCCGGCGCCCATGTCCTGCGGCCCGGCGATGGTGGCGATGCGGCGCCGCCCCCGCGCGAAGAGGTGCTCCACCGCCTGCCGGGCGCCGCCGACGTTGTCCACGTCGACGAACCAGGCCGGCTGGACCCTGGGGTGCAGCATCCGGGCCGGCCGACCGCCGAGCACGGTGGGCAGGCCACGCTCCTCCAGCAGGGTGGGCAGCGGGTCGGAGTCGTGCAGCGAGAGCAGCAGGACGCCGTCGACGTGCTGGTTGGTCAGGTGGTGCTCGACCCGTTCCCGTTCGATCGGCGACTGCACCATGGCCAGCCAGAGCTGCATCGGGGTCTCCAGCAGCCCGGAGCTGACGCCACGGACGATGCTGGCGAAGAACGGCTCGGTGAAGACCCGCTCGCCGGACTCGGAGACCACCAGCGCCACCGAGTCGGTCCGCTGGGTCACCAGCGCCCGGGCGGCGCGGTTCGGCACGTACCCCAGCTCGGCGATCGCCTGTTGGACGGCGGCCCGGGCCTCCGGGCTGACCTGGGGCGAGCCGTTGACCACGCGGGAGACCGTGCCGCGCCCGACGCCGGCACGGGCCGCGACCGCGTCGAGGGTCGGGCGCCCGAGCGACCGCGTGCGCTGCGTTGTCATCGTCTGCTCCTCCGACATCGGACGGGCCCGGCACCTGGCACGGCGACGGTGCCGGGCCGCCCGTTACTGGCTGGCCAAGCCTATTGTGCGGCCAGACCGTTCCGTCGGATCACCTCGGCGTACCACCTGGCGCTGGACTTGGGGATCCGGGCCTGGCTGTCGTAGTCGACGTGGACCATGCCGAAGCGCTTGGTGTACCCCCACGCCCATTCGAAGTTGTCCATCAGTGACCAGGCGAAGTAGCCCTTCAGGGGCACCCCGGCGCTGATCGCGGCGCGCGCGGCGCGCAGGTGCGCGTCGAAGTACGCCAGCCGGTCGGGGTCGTCGACCCGGCCGTCGACCACCGCGTCGACGAAGGCGGAGCCGTTCTCGGTGATGTAGAGCGGCAGGTCGGTGTAGTCGCGGTGGACCCGCTCCAGCGTCTCGACCAGGCCGGGGGCGTCGATCTCCCAGTCCATGTCGGTGACCGGGACGCCTCGGGTGACGAACCGGACGTCCTCGCTGCCCGGCCAGCACGACGGCGACCGCCAGTACGCCGCCGGCTCCGCCTCCTCGATCGGGGCGGCGACGACGTGCCGGCTGTAGTAGTTGATCCCCACCACGTCCAGCGGGCTGGAGATGATCTTCAGATCGCCGTCCTGGACGTGCCCGAAGTCGCTGATCTGGCGCAGGTCGGCGGTCAGGTCCGCGGGGTACGACCCGCGCAGCACCGGGTCGAGGAAGAACCGGTTCGCCAGCCCGTCGATCCGCCGCGCGGCGTCGACGTCCCCGGCCGCGTCGGTGGCCGGGGTGACCGGGTAGAGGTTGAGCGTGATGCCGAGCTGGGCGTCGGGCCGGGACGCCCGCAGCGCCTCCACCGCGAGGCCGTGGCCGAGCATCAGGTGGTGCCCGGCCCGGACCGCGTCACCGCCGTCGGAGCGGCCCGGCGCGTGCACGCCGGAGCCGTAGCCGAGGAACGCCGAGCACCACGGCTCGTTGAGCGTGGTCCAGTACCGCACCCGGTCGCCGAGGGCGTCCGCGACGAGCTGGGCGTAGTCGGCGAACCGGGCGGCGGTGTCCCGGGCCGGCCAGCCGCCGGCGTCCTCCAGCGGCTGCGGCAGGTCCCAGTGGTAGAGGGTCAGCCAGGGCTCGATGTCGTGGGCCAGCAGCTCGTCGACCAGCCGCCGGTAGAAGTCCAGGCCCGCCTGGTTGGCCGCCCCCGTGCCGCCCGGCTGGACCCGGGGCCAGGAGACCGAGAACCGGTACGACTTCAGCCCCAGCTCGGCCATCAGCCGGACGTCGTCCGGCATCCGGTGGTAGTGGTCGCAGGCCACGTCGCCGGTGTGCCCGCCCACCGTCCGGCCCTCGGTGTGGCTGAACGTGTCCCAGATCGACGGGGTACGGCCGCCCTCGGTCGCCGCGCCCTCGATCTGGTACGCGGCGGTCGCCGCGCCCCACCGGAAACCGGGCGGGAAGGTGAGTTCCGGGCCCTGGTCGAGGACGCCGGCGGCGGGCGGGCTGGCGGGGTTGCTCACGACTTGACGGCGCCTTCCATGATTCCGCCGATGATCTGGCGGCCGAACAGAACGAACACGATGAACAGGGGCAGGGTGGCGATCAACGTACCGGCGAGGGTCTGCACTCGCGGGAGCGTTCCCATGAGATTGCCGGGCGGTGTCAGGGGTGTCAATAGTCCATGGGAGGGCCCGGATCAGCAGAGGCGGCGCAGCAGGGTGGTGGCGCGGGCGGCGTCGAAGGCGTCCGGGTCGAAGCCCGCGCCCGCCCACTCCCGCATCGCGCGGTGCTCGGGCTGGGCCGGATCGGTCAGCGCGGCAAGCAGGACGGCGTACCCGGACGGACCGCCGACGTCCTCCGGCGGACAGGCCCGCTCCCCCTGGAGGCAGGACGGGTACCGCTCGTCCGGGTCCGCCGTGCAGGCGTCCTCCACCAGCAGGTCGTGCTCCCACCAGTCGCCGAAGTCGTACGTGTAGTGGAACCGGCTGCCCTTGCCGACCACCGCGTCCAGCCGGACGTCCAGCTCGTCGCGGACCGCCAGCTCGCCGTCCGGGTCCGGCTCGCCGTACTGGAGCCCGTCGATCTCGAACGAGTGCAGGTGACAGTCCCGCCAGCCCATCGCGTGCTGCACCACCCGGTGCACGCGGTCCAGGGTGTACCCACCGGGGACGAGCACCCGCCGCCACACCGGCGGCCGGACCCCGGCCAGGGAGATCGCGAGCTGGAAGATCTGACGCGGCATCGGTGTCCCATCCTCCCTCGGCATAGGCTGCCAGCATGATCTGCCGAGCGTGCCGAGAGCGACGGCACGACGACTGTCCGGGCCGGAAGTGGTGCGACTGCCAGCACCGTACCCCCCGACCCACCCCTCCGGTCACCGGTCCGGCCAGCGAATGAGCGGAACGGCGATTTCCCGGATCTGGCCCGCGCCCGCCGCCGGGCCGCTGACCGACCCCGAGCTGGCCGCGCTCTACGGCCCCGCCGGCCGTCCGCACCTGCGGGTCAACTTCGTGACCAGCGCCGACGGCGCGGTCACCCTGGACGGCTACTCCGAAGGCCTCTCCGGCGAGCCGGACAAGCGGGTCTTCGGGCTGCTCCGGATGCTCTGCGACGGCCTCGTCGTGGCCGCCGGCACGCTCCGGCACGAGGGCTACCGGGCGGTCCGGCTGAGCGAGCCGCGCCGGGCCTGGCGCCGGGAGCACGGCCTGGCCGAATACCCGACGCTGGTGGTGGTCTCCGGCTCGCTCGACCTCGACCCGGACCAGGCCGCCTTCGCCGACGCGCCGGTTCGGCCGCTCGTGCTCACCCGGGCCGCCGCCGAGCCGCCGCCCGGGCTGACCGACGTCGCCGACCTCGTGTGCTGCGGCGACGACCGGGTGGACCTCGCCGCGGGCCTGGCCGAGCTGCGCCGCCGCGGGCTGGGCCAGCTGCTCTGCGAGGGCGGCCCGCACCTCTTCGGCGCGCTCACCGCCGCCGACCTGGTCGACGAGCTCTGCCTGACCGTCGCGCCGCTGCTCGCCGGGGCCGGCCCCGGTCGGATCACCGCCGGGGACGCCAGCGCGCCCCGCCGGCTGCCGCTGCGCCACGTGCTGGCCGCCGACGATGGCGTCCTGATGCTGCGCTACGCCCGGGACGACGACCGACCGCCGGCCGGCGCCGCACCGGCCGCCTGATCGATGGCGCCGAGGGCGGCGAGGGCGGCGACCAGACGCCGCAGGTCCGCGTCCGCGCAACGCGGCCGCCGCGCCGGCCGCCGGCCTCGTCCGCCGACCACCCGGCGGTACGCGGACAACCCTTCTCCGCCCACGCGGACGGGCGCGGGCACGCCGGGTGGCGGACCCGCGCCCGTGATCGGTGGCGCCGTCGTCCGGCGTCGGCGGTGGAGGAGGGCCGCCGACGCCGGATCAGGCGGTCAGTTGACGCTCACGGCCGACCAGGCGGCGGCGACCGTGTTGTACTCGGCGCTGCCGGCGCCGTACAGGTCCTTGGCGGCCGACAGGGTCGCGGTGCGGGCACCGGCGTAGCTGGTCCGCGAGGTCATGTAGGTGGTCAGCGCCCGGTACCAGATCGCGCCGGCCCTCGCGTTGCCGATGCCGGCGACGGTGCTGCCGTTGCAGGTCGGGCTGTTGCCGTACGACGACGAGCCGCTGCCGACGGCGAGCAGGTAGAAGAAGTGGTTCGCCACGCCGGAGGAGTAGTGCACGTCCAGCCGGCCCACCGAGCTGCTCCAGCAGTCGGCGGAGGCGCCGTCCTTGGACGGCTTGTCCATGTAGCGCAGCGGCGCGCCGCTGGTGCGCAGCTTCTCCCCGATCAGGTAGTCACCCGGGTCCTTGCTGTTGGCCGCGTAGAACTCGACCAGGGTGCCGAAGATGTCGCTGGTGGCCTCGTTCAGGCCGCCGGACTCACCGCTGTAGCGCAGGCCGGCGGTGTTGCTGGTGACGCCGTGGCTCATCTCGTGCCCGGCGACGTCCAGCGAGGTCAGCGGGTACCAGCCGGAGCCGCCGTCACCGTAGGTCATGCAGAAGCAGGAGTCGCTCCAGAACGCGTTGGCGTAGTTGGTGCTGTAGTGCACCCGGCTGTACGCGCCCACCCCGTCGTTGCGGATGCCGTTCCGGCCGAAGGTGGTCTTGTAGTAGTCCCAGGTCTCCTGGGCGCCGTAGGCGGCGTCGGCGGCGGCGGTCTGCCGGTTGGCCAGGGTGCCGTCGCCGAAGACGTTGCCGGTGTTGGTGACCAGGGTGCCGGTGCCGCTGGTGCCACCGTTCAGGTCGTACGTCCGGTGGCCGCCCCGGGTGGCGTCGGCGAGCTGGTAGGTGCCGCCGGAGAGGGTGCTGCCCACGGTCACCGAGCCGGAGTGGAAGGTGTTGCCGGTGCCTTCGCGCTGCACGCCCTCCCACGAGTCGCGGACCCTGCCGCTGGCGGCGTCGACCAGCACGTGCAGCTCGCTGGGGGTGCCGTCGGCGTACGCGCCACCCACGACGACCTCGTACGCCAGGGTGGTGCCGGCGGCGTCGGCGTCGTGGACCAGCTGGCTGCCGTCGACCCGGCGGGCGGCGGCGGTCGAGGAGCCCAGCGCGGCCCGGCCCGCGGCCGCCGCGCTGATCTTCGCCTTGGCGCCCCGGGCGGGGGCCGCGGCGAGGCTCTGGCTGGCACCCCGCCAGGTGTTGCCCTTGCCGAGGTGCGTGCACGACCGTGTCTCCGCCCAGGACCGGCAGACCGTCCTGGTAGCGGTTGAGCCGGACGTGCTCGGTGCCGTCGGCGTCGGTGCTCGTGTTCTTGAGCGTGAAGCTCTGCCCGTCGGCGACGAGCGCGCTGCCCGGGTGGGCCTTGAGCTGGGCCACCGCGCGGGTGAACGCGTCGGCGGAGGTGGCGGGCGCGGCGGCGGCCGCGGTCGGCACGGTGGCGGCGGCCGCCAGGAGAGCGGCCGTGGCGAGGCCGCTCAGGAGAGTGGTACGACGCATGAAGTTCCTACCTTCACTAGGACTGCCAGTCGGGGGGGTGCCGACTGACCGGTGACCCGCCGGTGGTGGACGACGGATCAGTCGCGACCCCGCGGGTGGCAGGGCGCGACGGCGCACAGGGATCGACGTTTGGAAGATCCTCGATGCGTTGTTGCATATTTTTGCGTCAAGCCGCCCTTCCCTGTCACGACCTGCGACCAAGATTTTTTCCACAACTTTTCGCATCCCGTTCACCACTGTGGGCATCCGGCTGTTCGCCCGGGACCCGGCCGCAGGGGCCTTAACCTGGGACGATGGGATCCGCAGGGGTAGGCGACGCCAGGGCGGCCGGGCATGGCCGCCCGCTGCTCGCCGCCGGACTGCTGACCGGCGCCGGACTGGTGGACGTGCTCTCCGCCTGGGCGCACACGGCGCGCGACGCGTTCGCCGTGGAGACCGCGCAGGGCGTGTACCGGGTCGACATCACCGGCTGGGCATGGCTGCACGTCGCCATCGGGGCCGCGGCAACGCTCGCCGGGCTGCTGGTGCTCACCGGGCGACCCGGAACGGTTCCGCTCGCGATCTGCTGCGCCGTACTGGCGGTCGCCGTCGAGCTGGCGCTCCTGCCGTACGCGCCGATCCGGGCCGTCCTGGTGGTCGCGCTCGACCTGGCGGCCGTCCGACTGCTCCTCCGCTACCGGCGCGCCGTCCGCGGCCGCACGCCGGCCCCGCCCGGGCCGGATCGGCTCAGCGCGCCTCGCAGACCCGGCCGGTCCTCGCCGGGTCCCCCTCCCGGCTCGCCGACCACACCGGGTTGAGCGACAGCGCCAACGGCGGCGCCTGCCAGGCGGCGCCCAGCCGCTGGAGCAGGCCGTACTCCCGGCGGGGCTGGTCGACCTGCTCGCCGGCCAGGAACGCGATCACCCGGTCCTCCACCATCCGCTGGCCGATCAGGCCGCCATGGAACGCGGGCTGCTGGTAGACCGGGATGCGGCTGTACTCCCCCGGCGGCGCCTCGGCGGCGCTGACCGTGGGCAGGAAGGCGATCATCCGGACGCCCGGCACCGGGCAGAGCGTGCGGTTGCGGTAGAACGGCGCGCCGCTCAGCACCGAGCGCACGAACGGCTCGTCGGGGTCGTCCTTCACCGGATTGGGCAGGCTCGCCAGCCAGAACAGGGCGCGCAGCTCCCAGCCCGCCGCGACCCCCCAGCCCTGGTGCCCCGGGGGCGGGTAGTAGGTCCGCCCGGCCTGGACCAGCGGGCTGAACATCACCGCCGCGGTCACCGGGCCAGGGGGCAACAGCAACTTCTCCAGGTAGGTCCGGACCACCATGGCGCCCTCGCTCTGCCCGACCAGCGCCACCGGCCGGCCGGTACGCCGGTGCAGCGCGTCCACCTGGGCGGCGAGCAGGACGCTGCTGGAGTCGAGCGACCGGTGGGTCGCCGCCGGCGGGTACGGCAGGGGCCGACCACCCGCGTCCAGCCCCTGGTAGGAGAAGTGCTCGACCCGCGGGTCGGCGGGTGGTTCCCCGTCCCACTGCGAGTCGTGCCCGTCGAGGACGATCACCGCGTGGTTGACCCGGTCGGGCAGCCGTTCGGTGAGGACCGGCGGCCGCCATATCCCCGGCCCGGGGGCGGCGATCCCGATCAGCGACGGGGCCCAGACCGCCCCCGCCATGGTGAGGACGATGGCGATCGGGGCGACCGGCACCCGCGGCCAGCGGATCCGGGCCGGCAGCGCCGCGGCGGCCACGCTCCGTTGCCAGAGCAGCCCGTTCGCCACCCCGGCCAGGCCGGCCACCCCGACCGTCCACCAGCCGGGGGTGCTGGAGATCAGCGCGCCGGCCAGGGTCAGCAGCACGAAGTTCAGCGCCGACCAGCCGAACACCTCGATTGTCGGCAACCCCCGCCACCAGTTGGCCACGGCCCCGGCCCGTACGAGGAAGGGGGCGAGCACCAGCATCGGGCCCAGCGAGGCGAACAGGTACCAGGAGAGCGCCACCGCGGAGAAGGCGACGGAGAGCGCGGCCCACGGCGAGATGACCAGCATGGCCAGCGCCGCGACCTCCAGGTTGCGTCGCATCAGCCGGCCCCGGGAGGGGCGCGGTGTCCCCTCGGGCCAGGCCAGCGCGGTCAGCCCGGCGGAGAGCAGCCCCCGGGCCAGGGTGACGCCGAGCAGCCCGAGCACGAACGTGAGCCACGAGTCGTGGTAGACCAGCAGCCAACGCAGGTCGTGGTACGAGTCGTACGGCCAGACGGCGGTGACCTGCGGGGCGAGCCCGCGGGCGGCGTGCAGCCCGACGGCGACCAGCACCACCTCCTCGACCACCGCCGGCAGCCCGGCGAGGACGAGCAGTGCGACCGTCCGGCCCCGTGTCGATCCCACGTCCGCTCCCCGCTCCCCCCGGCCCCCTGCAGGATCTCGCGGATGACGCCCGGCCGGGGCGGGAATCGCGTCGCCGCCGACACGCGGTGTGGTTGGCCGACCCCGGTGCGCGAGGGGCGCGGAGGACCTCGGGTGGCGTCCGCCGCGTCGCGTGGCAACCTGTCGCATCCCTCGGGCAGGATGCACCACGTGTGCCGCGACCGAGACGACCAGCTGACCGGAGTCCGCCGATGACCGACGACCCGCTCGACGGCCCCGGCGACGGGGTCGGCCGGGTGCTCGGCACCGCCGACGCCACCCCGCTGACGTTCTGGACCGCCGTCGCCCCCGGCAGCTACCTCCAGCTCGACGACGTGGTGGTCACCCGCCGCGAGCTGCCCGACCGGGAGCCGGTGACCATCGCCGGCGTGGTCACCCAGGTCCGCGCCCGGCATGAGGGCGCGCAGTTCGACTCCGACGTATTCGCCATCGCCGACGGGACGCTGCCCGCCCAGGTGCAGGAGGCCGCGGAGATCACCACCACCCGGGTCGACCCCGAGTTCTACGTGCCGCCCACCCCGGGGGCGGTCGTGCACCGGGCCGAGGGCGACGCCCGGGCCCGGGCTTTGCACTTCGACCGGATGGAACGGCGCATCCCGATGGGCATGGGCCGCGACGGCGTGCCGGTCTACCTCAACGCCGACTTCCTCGACGGCACCCGCGGCGCGCACGTCTCCATCTCCGGCATCTCCGGGGTGGCCACCAAGACCAGCTTCGCCACCTTCCTGCTCTACTCGGTCTTCCGCTCCGGGGTGCTCGGCGGCGACGCGGTCAACGCCAAGGCGCTGATCTTCAACGTCAAGGGCGAGGACCTGCTCTTCCTCGACCACCCCAACACCCGGCTCGACGACGCCACCCGGGCCGGGTACGCGAAGCTCGGGCTGGACGCCGGCGCCTTCCCCGACGTGCGGGTGTACGCGCCGCCCCGGGTCGGCGACTCCTCCGGCACGCCGGACGTGAGCAGCCGGCTCACCGGCGTCGACAGCTTCTACTGGACACTCGCCGAGTTCTGCGCCGACCGGCTCCTGCCGTACGTCTTCGCCGATGCCGACGACGAGCGCCAGCAGTACACGATGGTGGTCCACTCGGTGGCCGCCCACCTGGCCCGGTACGCCCAGCCCGCCGACGGCGGGGTCAGCCTGGACGGCGTCCGGCTGGGGTCGTACGCCGACCTGGTCGACCACATCGTCGAGCAGCTCAACGACGACGAGACCCGGTCCGAGTGGGCGGGCAGCGCGGTCGGGCTCGGCACCGTCAACGCGTTCGCCCGCCGGCTGATCGGCAGCAAGAAGGACCTGGGCCGGCTGCTCCGGGGTGACCTGGCCACCCGCCGCCCGCACTCGATCAACACCGCCGAGAGCGCCCAGGTCACCGTCGTCGACCTGCACAATCTCCCCGACCGGGCGCAGCGCTTCGTGGTCGGCGTGACGCTGAAGAGCGAGTTCGAGCGCAAGGAGAAGGCCGGCACGGCCAAGCCGCTGCTCTTCGTCGTCCTCGACGAGCTGAACAAGTACGCCCCCCGCGAGGGCTCCTCCCCGATCAAGGAGGTGCTGCTGGACATCGCCGAGCGGGGCCGCTCGCTCGGGGTGATCCTGGTCGGCGCCCAGCAGACGGCGAGCGAGGTGGAGCGCCGGATCGTGACCAACTCGGCGATCCGGGTGGTCGGCCGGCTCGACCCGGCCGAGGCGTCCCGCCCCGAGTACGGCTTCCTCCCGCCGGCCCAGCGGCAGCGGGCCCTGCTGGCCAAGCCCGGCACCATGTTCGTCAACCAGCCGGACATCCCGGTCCCGCTCTGTTTGGAGTTCCCCTTCCCGGCCTGGGCGACCCGGGTCTCCGAGGCCGGCCGGGCGCCGTCGGAGACGCTGCGTTCGATCACCCAGTCGGCCGACCCGTTCGCCGTGGTCGGCTCCGGCGCCGCCACCGACGACGACATCCCGTTCTGAGGCGGTCCACCGGTGAGCGCGAGGAGTGCAGCGAAGCGGAGCCCCGCAGTCGCGAACGAAAGGCCAGCACTGTGAAGATCCTGCACACCTCCGACTGGCACGTCGGCAAGGTCCTCAAGGGACGGTCCCGGGCCGAGGAGCACAAGCAGGTGCTGGCCCAGGTGATCGAGATCGCCCGGGCCGAGCGCCCCGACCTGGTCATCGTGGCCGGCGACCTGTACGACACCGCCGCGCCCACCCCGGAGGCGACCCGGCTGGTGACCCGGGCGCTGACCGCGCTGAGGCGCACCGGCGCGGACGTGGTGGCGATCGGCGGCAACCACGACAACGGGCAGGCCCTGGACGCGCTGCGCCCCTGGGCCGAGGCGGCCGGCATCACCCTGCGCGGCGGCGTCCGGGACAATCCGGCCGAGCACATCATCGACGGCGTCACCGCCGACGGGGAGCGCTGGCAGCTCGCCGCGCTGCCCTTCCTCTCCCAGCGGTACGCCGTCCGCGCGGTGGAGATGTACGAGCTGACCGCCGCCGAGGCCAACCAGACGTACGCCGACCACCTCGGCCGGGTGCTCGCCCGGCTCACCGAGGGCTTCACCGAGCCCGACCGGGTGCACCTGGTCACCGCCCACCTGACCGTGGTCGGGGCGAGCACCGGCGGCGGCGAGCGGGACGCGCACACCGTCCTCGGGTACGCCGTGCCAGCCACCGTCTTCCCGGGCACCGCGCACTACGTGGCGCTCGGTCACCTGCACCGCTCCCAGCGGGTCATCGGCCCCTGCCCGGTGCGCTACAGCGGCAGCCCGCTGGCGGTCGACTTCGGCGAGCAGGAGAACGTCGGCTCGGTGACCATCGTCGAGGTGACCGCCCGGACCGCCGCCCGGATCCGGGAGGTGCCGGTGCCGGGGGCGACCCCGCTGCGCACCGTGCGGGGCACCCTGGCCCAGCTCGCGGAGATCGAGGCGCCGGAGGGCTGGCTGCGGGTCTACGTCCGCGAGCAGCCCCGCGCCGGGCTGCGCGAGGAGGTGCAGGAGCTGCTTCCCGGCGCGCTGGAGATCCGGATCGACCCGGAGCTGGTCCCGGCGCCCGGCAGCGGCACCCGCACCGCCCAGCGGGCCGGCCGGTCGCCGCGCGAGCTCTTCGCCGACTACCTGGGCAGCCGCGGGCACGCCGACGAGGGCGTCCAGGAGCTCTTCGACGAGCTCCTCGAGGAGGTCGACCGCTGATGCGCCCGATCCGGCTGGACATGGCGGGCTTCACCGTCTTCCGCGAGGAGACCACCGTCGACTTCACCGACGCCGACTTCTTCGTGCTGGTCGGGCCGACCGGCTCCGGCAAGTCCACGGTGCTCGACGCGATCTGCTTCGCCCTCTACGGCACCGTGCCGCGGTGGGGCGGGACCCGGGGCCTGGCCAACGCGCTCGCCCCGTCGGCCACCGAGGCCCGGGTCCGGCTGGTCTTCGAGTCCGCCGGCGACCGGTACGTCGCCACCCGGGTGGTCCGCCGGGACGGCCGGGGCGCGGTCAAGACCGCCAACGCCGGGTTGCAGCTCATGCCCGCCGGCTTCGACGTGACCAAGCTCGACACCGGGCTCAGCCCGGACGACCTCGGCGAGGTGGTCGCCGGCACCCCCGCCGAGATGGAGGACGCGGTCCTCGAGGCGGTCGGGCTGCCGTACGAGCAGTTCACCTCCTGCGTGGTGCTGCCGCAGGGGCAGTTCGCCGACTTCCTGCACGCCAAGCCCGCCACCCGGCAGCAGATCCTGGTCAACCTGCTCGGCCTCGGCGTCTACGAGGAGGTGCAGAAGAAGGCCACCGAACGCGCCGGGCAGGCCGAGGCGAAGCTGGAGGCCGTGGACCGGATGCTCGCCGGGCTCGCCGCCGTCGACGACGAGACGGTGGCCGGGGCGCAGGCGCAGGTCGACCGGATGCGGGAGCTGGCCGGGGCGGTGGCGACGGCCGTACCGGAGCTGGAGGGGGCGCGGGCCACGGCGCGGGAGGTGGCGGCGGCGCTCGCCGCGCTCGACGCGGAGCTGGCCGTGCTGGCCGGGGTGCGGGCGCCGGACGGGATCGCCGAGCTGGCCCGGGCGGTGACCACGGCGCGGGCCGCGGCCGACGAGGAGGTCGCCGCGGTGGCGCTCGCCGAGGAGCGGGAGGAGAAGCTGCGCGGCGAGCTGACCGCGGCCGGCGACGAGAGCGCGCTGCGCCTGCTGCTGAAGGCGCACGCCGACCGGGACCGGCTGACCGCCGAGGCGGACACGGTCCGGGCGGCGGTGAACGCGGCGCAGGCCGAACACGACGCGGCGGCGCGGGCCCTGGCCGAGGCACGGGCCGCGGCCGAGCGGGCGGACGCGGAGCTGGAGGCGGCGTTCCGGGCGCACGAGGAGGCCAAGGCCACCGACCAGGCCGTGGCGCTGCGAGCGCACCTGGTCGACGGCGGGCCCTGCCCGGTCTGCGAGCAGGTGGTGCCCCGGGTGCCGGCGGTGCCGGCCGGTTCGGCGGTGGCCCGGGCCACCGCCGCGGGGAAGGCGGCCCGGGCCGCCAGCGAGGCGGCGAAGCGGCCGGTGCAGGAGCACGACGCGGCCGCCCGCGACCTGGACCGGATGCTGCTGCGCGCCCACGCCGAGCACGACCAGCTGCGGGCCCGGCTGGTCGAGCTGGACGACCAGCTCGCCGCCGCCGCCGCGCCGGCCGCGCTGCGGGCGGCCTTGGACGAGCACGCCCGGCTGCGCCGGGCACTGGAGGAGGCGGCGACCGCGGTGCGCGCCGGACGGGACGCCGCCCGGCGGGCCCGGGGCGCGCTGGACGGCGCCGAGGAGCGGCTGCGCCGGGCGTGGCGCGACTTCGACACAGCCCGGGACCGGCTCGCCCGGTTCGGGCCGCCGGCCGCCGACCGCGACGACGTGGCCGCCGCGTGGGCCGCCCTGGCCGGGTGGGCCGGCGGGGAGGCCGACCGGCGGCGGGCCGACCGCGGCGGACTGGTCGACTCGGTCGCCGCGGCCCGGGCGGCGGCGGCCGAGGTGGAGGACCGCATCGCCGCCCTCTTCACCGCCGCCGGCCTGGCCGTCGCCGACGACCCGGACCGGGCCGCCGCGGTGGCGGTGGAGCGCGCCGAGGCCGAGCTGCGCCGGCTGGTCGAGCGGCGCGAGCAGGCCGTCGAGCTGCGCGAGCAGCGGGCCGGCCACGAGCGGGAGGCCCGGGTCGCCCGGGCCCTGGCCGGGCACCTGCGGGCCAACAACTTCGAGCGCTGGCTGCTGGCCGAGGCGTTGGACCTGCTGGTCGACGGCGCGTCGCGGATCCTGCGGGAACTCTCCGGCGGCCAGTACGACCTGGTGCACGACAAGGGCGAGTTCTTCGTGGTCGACCACCACGACGCCGGGCTGCGGCGGGGTGTGCGCACCCTCTCCGGCGGGGAGACGTTCCAGGCCTCGCTCGCGCTGGCGCTGGCGCTGTCCGAGCAGCTGGCCGGGATGTCGACCACCGCGGCCAGCCTGGAGTCGATCGTCCTCGACGAGGGCTTCGGCACGCTGGACGCGGCCACCCTGGACACCGTCGCGGCGACCCTGGAGAGCCTGGCCGCCCGCGGCGACCGGATGGTCGGCGTGGTCACCCATGTGCCGGCCCTCGCGGAGCGGATCCCGGTCCGCTACGAGGTCCGCAAGGACGCCCGCACGGCCCGCGTCGAACGGACCGGCCTGTGAGCGCGAGGAGTGCAGCGCAGCGGAGCCCCGCAGTCGCGAACGAAAGGGCGGCCCTGTGAGCGCGAGGAGTGCAGCGCAGCGGAGCCCCGCAGTCGCGAACGAAAGGGCGGCCCTGTGAGCGCGAGGAGTGCAGCGCAGCGGAGCCCCGCAGTCGCGAACGAAAGGGCGGCCCTGTGAGCGCGAGGAGTGCAGCGCAGCGGAGCCCCGCAGTCGCGAACGAAAGGGCGGCGCTGTGAGCGAGGCCCGGTTCTTCGTCGACGCCTGGGACCCGGCGTACGGTGCCTCGTTCGAGGCGTCGGCCGGCGGCCCGGCGGCGCCGAGCAGCGCGCAGGTCGACCCGGACGTGGAGCTGCCGGCGACGGACTGGCGGGCGATCGGGGCCCGCCGGGACCTGCCCGCCCCGGACGTGGTGCTGCTCGTCGACGGGGTACGCCGGATCGACGCCAGCGTCTGGACGGCCGAGGACGACGGCGGGTCGTTCCCCGGCATCGCCGCCTCGTACGCGGCCGGGGTGGTCCGCTGCGACCTGGAGCGCGGCGCGGCGGAGCTGGCCGGCGCCCGCGTCGGCCGGGGCCTCTTCACCGCCAGCCCGTCCGCCCAGGACGTGGTGGCCGGCCGGATCCACTACCCGGTGCACCGGGTCGGCGGCACCGGTGAGCTGAGCAAGCTCCCGGCGGCGGTGCAGGGCCCGCTGACCGCGCTGGAGGTGGCGGTCTCCGACGCCGCCCGGGTCGACGGTGACCTGCTGGTGGTGGACGGTCCGCTGCGCAGCCGCCGGCAGCTGCCGCGCACGCTGGGCTACATCAAGACCCAGCACAGCCAGTACCTGGACGCCCGGCTGACCGCGGTGGTGACCGGGCTGGCCCCGGGCCAGCGCTCCCCGGTGTTCCGGCTCGGCACCGCCTGGGGCGGCTACTCGTGGTACCTGCGGCTGCCGGTGGCGGCCGGCGCGCCCTGGGCCGGCATCGTGCGGATGGAGTGCTCCGCCGAGCTGACCGAGGCGGAGGCGATCGGCCTGGCCGACCTCTCCCTGGTCACCCTGCCCCGGTTCGCCTCCACCCCGTACAAGGACCCGCGCGCGCCGCAGAACCTCGTCCCCATCGCCGGATTGGAGCGCCGGCTGCGCGGGCTGCTGGGCGACGCCCGCCTGCTGCACCGGGTGCTGATCGCGGCGGCCCGCGGGATCCCGCGCTGATGGGCCGCCGACGCGACGCCGACCGGGTGGTCGAGCAGGTCGACACCGGGCAGGCCGAGCTGCTGCCGGATCCGGACCGGCCGGGCTCGTGGACGTTGCTCCTCGACGGCGCGCCGCAGTCGCATGTGGACCTCACCGACCCGACCCACCTGGAGTTCGAGTACGTCCGGCGGCTGGCCGCCGCGCTGGACCTGATCGCCCCGCCCGGCAACCCGCTGCGGGTGCTGCACCTCGGCGGCGGCGCGCTGACCCTGCCCCGGTACGTCACCGCGACCCGGCCCGGCTCGACCCAGCGGGTGTCCGAAGTGGACGGCGCCCTGGTCGAACTGGTCCGGCGGGCGCTGCCCTGGCCCACCGATCCCCGGCTCCGGGTCCGGGTGGCCGACGCCCGGGCCACCCTGACCGCCAGCCGGGACGCCAGCTACGACGTGGTGGTCGCGGACGTCTTCGCCGGCGCCCGCACCCCGGCCCACCTGACCTCGGTGGAGTACGCCGGCGAGGTGGCCCGGGTGCTTCGGCCGGACGGCTGGTACCTGGCCAACATCGCCGACGGCCCGCCGCTGCGGCACGCCCGGGCCCAGGTCGCCACGGTCCGCTCGGTGCTGCCCCGGGCCTGCCTGGTCGGCGACGCGGCGGTGTTGCGCGGGCGGCGCTACGGCAACCTGGTGCTGGTGGCCGGCCGGGTCGAGCCGCCTGTGCCGGAGCTGACCCGGCGGGCCGCCGGCGACTGGTTCCCCGGCCGGGTGCTGGCCGGCGAGGACCTGGACCGGTTCGCCGGCGGCGCCGGCGTGGTGCGCGACGCGGACGCCACCGCCTCCACCCCACCACCGCCCGGAATTTTTTCCGTGCGCCGTTGATCCGCTGGGCGGGGTCGCTCCGTATCACCGGGCGGCCATGCCCGTGGGGGGCCGGCTGATGTCATTGGACACCCGGAGGTCTGCATGCATGCGGTGGCGGCCGGTTGGCACGGCGAGCGGCCCGAGTGGATGTTCGCCCGGGCGCAGCCCAAGTCCCGTGCGTCGAGGACGGGCCGTGGGGTCGACGCACGCCCCACCGATCGCCAGAATGACCCGGTGACGCCGCGACCGGCGCCCGGGCGCCACCAGGCGGCGGCGTCCCCTGAGGCCAGCCACTCCGACCAGCTGGTCCGGCTGCTCTACGCGGAACACGCCGGTCCGCTGCTGATGTTCGTGATGCGGCTGACCGGCGGCGACCGGCAGCGCGCCGAGGACATCGTCCAGGAGACGCTGCTGCGGGCCTGGCGCAACGCGCACCGGCTGGGCACGCAGGGCCAGGGGTCGCTGCGCCCGTGGCTGGTCACCGTGGCCCGGCGGATCGCCATCGACGAGCATCGCAGCGAGCAGGCCCGCCCGGCGGAGACCTACGACCGGGATCTGACCGCGTTCGCCGAGGCGGACAGCACGGACCGGGTGCTGCGCACGATGACGGTCGCCGACGCGCTGCGTACCCTGAGCCAGTCGCACCGGGAGATCCTGGTGGCGACGTACTTCCGGGGCCGGACGGTGCCGGAGGCGGCCGAGGAGCTGGGCCTTCCGCTCGGCACCGCCAAGTCGCGCGTCTACTACGCGCTGCGCGCGCTGCGCACGGCTCTGCAGGAAAGGGGGGTGACGGAATGAGCCGGGCAGACCACATGGACGTGGCCGCGTACGCGCTCGGCGTGCTCGACCAGCAGGACGCCGAACGGTTCGAGGAGCACCTCGCCGCCTGCTGGGCGTGCGCCGCGGAGCTGGAGACCATGGTTCCCGTGGTGGGGATGCTCGCCGGCATCGACGGCGAGACGATGGCCGCGCTGGAACAGACCCAGACCGACCCGGCCCTGCTGGACCGGACGCTGGTGGCGGTGCGGCAGCATCGCAGGCGTACCCGGTTCCGGCGGCTCCTCGCCACGGCGGCGGCGGTGGTGGTCTTCGGCGGCCTCAGCGGAGTCGGCATCGCCGGTGTCCTGGGCGGTGGCGACGGCGACCGGATCCCGCAGGCAGAGCCGACCCTGACCGCGCCGGTCACCGGCCCGCCGTCGCCCGAGCCGACGAACTCCGGGGACGGGTTCGGGGGGACCCCGGTGGACGGCGAGCAGCACGACGCCACCGACCCGGGCACCGGGGTGAAGACCACGATGTTCCTCGACTCCAAGGAGTACGGCACGCAGGTGTTCGTCCGGCTCACCAAGCTGCCGGGACCGCGCACCTGCCGGCTGGTGATCATCCGGAAGAACTCCACCAGCGAGGTGGTCTCGACCTGGTCGGTGCCGGGCGGCGGCTACGGGACGAGCACCAACCAGCTCCCGCTGGAGCTGACCGCGTCCACCTCGGCCACGCAGGACGACATCGCGAAGATCCAGGTGCAGTCGGTCGACGTCAACGGGGTCGCCAGCCCACTGGTGACGGTGGCCGACCTCTGATCCGCAGCACAGCGGCGCCGGGCAGCGACAGCGCCCGGCGCCGCTTCGGCGTGCCCGGCGGGCCGGACCCGACGTGCTCCCCCACGTGCCGGAACCCGGATCGGTTCAACCGGTCCACTGTGAAATGGAGCACCCTTTCCCCTTCAACCTTGACAGCGAACCACCCGTACTACCCGGTGAACTGCCAAGAATGAGGAGGGCACGTGGCACACCTGAAGCGGACGACCGTCATCGTCGCGAGCGCGATGGTCGCACTAACGGCCTGCGCTCCCGCGGGTTACGACGGGGCGAACTCGAGCGCGGCCGAGCCGGTCGCCGTCGCCGCGGCCGAACCCACCGCGGCGGCCGAACCCGAGGCCTCCGCCACCGAGAAGGCACCCCCGGCGGACGTCCGGCTCACCGACCAGCTGGTCGGCAAGAAGGTGCCCCGGATGGGCAACGTCGTGATGGACCAGGACGGCTGGATCCTCTACCGCTTCGACAAGGACTCCGCCGACCCGCCGTCGTCGAACTGCGTGGACAAGTGCGCCCAGGTCTGGCCGCCCGCGCTGACCGACGGCAACGCGCAGCTCCAGGGCGTCTCCGACGACAAGGTCGGCACCGTCACCCGGCAGGACGGCACCCGGCAGATCACCATCGGCGGCTGGCCGGTCTACCGCTACATCGGCGACAAGAAGCCCGGCCAGTGGAAGGGCCAGGCCGTCGGCGGCACCTGGTTCGTGGTCGACCAGAACGGCAAGAAGAACCTGACCTGCCTGCCCAGCGGGACCCCGAAGGCGGTCGCCCCGCCCGCCTCGGGTGACTCGGGCAGCTCCGACGGCGGCAGCTCGGGGTACTCGTACTGATCCCGCACCGCACGGACACGGTGGCCGGTCGCAGCCGGGGAGGGCGCGGCCGGCCATCGTCGTGTACCTGGACGCCGGCGTACCGGCAGCGCCCCGGGCCGGCGCCGCGACTTCCCCGGACCTCGGAGCGGTGCGGGCGGCGGTGTCGCCCGTCACCGGGCGGCGGCGTGGCAGAGTGGCGGGGTGACGCTCCCCGCCGCCCGCCGGACGCTGCGCCCGCCGGCCGGCTACCGACTGGCCGCCTCGGTCCGGGCGCTCACCTTCAGCCCGTACGACCCGTGCGCCCGGATCGCCGCCGGCACCTTCTGGTGGGCCACCCGCACCCCGGACGGCCCGGCCACGCTCACGCTGCGGCCGACCGCCGGCGAGCTGGTCGCCGAGGGGTACGGACCGGGGGCCGGCTGGGTGGTCGACCGGGCGGACGCGGTGGCCGGGCTCCGCGACGACCTCACCGGCTTCGCCGACCTCGCCGCCGCGCACCCGGTGGTGGCCCGGCTGGCCGCCCAGCACGGCGGGCTGCGGATGCCCGCCACCGGTCAGGTCTTCCCCCGGCTGCTGCGGGCCGTCTTCGAGCAGAAGGTCACCGGCAAGGAGGCCTACCGGGCGTACGCGGCCACGGTGCGGCACTTCCGCGAGCCGGCGCCGGGGCCCGTGCAGCCACTGCTGCTGCCTCCGGAGCCGGCCGCGGTGGCCGCCACCCCGTACTGGGTCTTCCACCCGTTCGGGGTGGAACAGCGGCGGGCCGAGACGCTACGCCGTGCGGCCGCCGCCGCCGACCGCCTGGAGCGCTGCGCGGACGCCGAGGAGGCCACCCGCCGGCTGACCGCGATCCCCGGCATCGGCCCGTGGACCGCCGCCGAGGTGGTGCGGATCGCGTACGGCGACCCGGACGCGGTCAGCGTCGGCGACTACCACATCCCGAACACGGTGACCTGGGCCCTGGCGGGTGAGCCGCGCGGGGACGACGCCCGGATGCTGGCGCTGCTGGAGCCGTTTCGCGGCCACCGGGGGCGGGTCTGCCTGCTGCTGGAGGCGAGCGGTGTGCACGCCCCGCGCTACGGCCCGCGCGCCCCGATCCGCTCCTTCGCCCGCTTCTGACCCCACCCATCCCCTGGGACGTGCGGCGGGCGTCAGCCGTCAGCGCAGAGGCGGCGCAGGGTACGGCCGAGCCACCAGGCGTACCCGCCCTGGAAGGCCCGGCCGGCCGGGCCGGCGGCGCGCATGAACCAGCGGTCCGGGCGGCTGAAGGCGCGTACCTCGAACCAGACCGCGCCGGAGGAGTCCCGGGTGACCACGAAGGCCTCCTCGCCGCGCGCCGGGTGACCGGGCAGCGTGCCGTATCCGAAGCCGGCCCGCCGCTCGTCGTCGGCGGCCCAGACCACCGCGCAGGGCGCGGCGAGCCGCAGCGGCCCGACGCCCACGCCGGAGACGACCCGGACGCCGGGGGCGGCCCGCGGCGCGTCGGCCTCGATCCGGATGCCGGCCGCCCGGTGCAGCCGCCAGCCGAGCACGGCGTCCCCCGCGGCGCGGAAACAGCCGTCCGGCAGCGGGACCCGGTGCCGGACGTGCCGCCAGCCGGGCGGCAGCGGACCCTCGCGGGTGGCGCCCACGTCCGGGTAGGTCAGCTCCGGCATCGCACGCACCCCCATGGTCGACTCGGACCCCGCCAGCGTACGGCCGGCGCGGGTGGGCCTCCCGGCGCGGGGCTCAGGCGGCCTCGCGCAGGTCGGCCAGGCCGACCGGGGCGTGCCGGCGCAGCAGTTCCTCCAGCTCGGCCACCGTGGCGACCTCGCCGACGACGTTCGCGCCGCCGCCGAACTCGGGCCGGTAGCGGTGCGCCAGCCGGTAGCGGTACCGCCCCCGGATCAGCTCCACGCTGACCCGCCAGCGCCCGCAGCAGCCGCACACCCACTCCCGCACCCGGCGAACCTAGCTCTGACCTGCGGTTTCATCATCCGCCCGCGGGTGACGAACGGGCCCGACCGGGGACACGCCGCCCCGCACCGGCGGTGATCTGCCGCACGGCTGTCGGTCCCGTCTGATTGACTGGTCGCCGTGGACCTGCCGATCAATCCGCCGGTCGAGCCGATGCTGGCCAAGAGCGTGCCCCAGCTCCCCACCGCCCCCGGCCTGACGTACGAGCCGAAGTGGGACGGATTCCGCTGCATCATCTTCCGGGACGGTGACGAGGTCGAGCTGGCCAGCCGCGGCGGCAAGACGATGACCCGCTACTTCCCGGAGGTGGTCGAGCAGGCGCGCGCCCAGCTGCCGGACCGGTGCGCGGTCGACGGCGAGCTGATCGTGATCCGGCGCGACGGGCCGGGCGGCCAGCCGCGGCTCGACTTCGAGCTGCTCGCCCAGCGGATCCACCCGGCGGCCTCCCGGGTCAAGCTGCTCGCCGAGACCACCCCGGCCGACTTCGTCGCCTTCGACCTGCTGGCGATCGACGACGAGTCGCTCCTCGACCAGCCCTATCCGCATCGCCGGGCCCGGCTGGAGCAGGCGCTGGCCAAGGTCCACCCGCCGGTGCACGTCACCCAGGTGACCACCGACCCGGAGACGGCCCGCCGCTGGTTCGACGTCTTCGAGGGCGCCGGGCTCGACGGCCTGATCGTCAAGCCGGCCGACCTGCGGTACGAGCCGGGCAAACGGCTGATGTTCAAGGTCAAGCACGCCCGCACCGCCGACGCCGTGGTGGCCGGCTTCCGCTGGCACAAGTCCGGTCCCGTGGTCGGCTCGCTGCTGCTCGGCCTCTACGACGACGCGGGCGTGCTGCACCACATCGGGGTCAGCTCCTCGTTCACCGCGGCCCGCCGCAAGGAGCTGCTGACCGAGCTGGAGCCGTATCGGGACGTGGCCGGCGACCACCCGTGGGTGCACGGCGACCACGAGCGGGGCCAGCGCATCCCCGGCGGGGTGAGCCGGTGGACCGGCACGAAGAACCTCGAGTGGGAGCCGCTGCGCCCGGAGCTGGTGGTCGAGGTCGGCTACGACGCGATGGAGGGCGACCGGCTGCGGCACACCGCCCAGTTCGTCCGCTGGCGGCCCGACCGCGATCCCCGCTCCTGCCGCTACGACCAGCTGGAGCGCCCGATCCGCTACGACGTGGACCAGGTGCTGCGCGGGGATCCGGCGGCGACCGTCGGCAGCGCACCGGGCCCGGCGTAGCCTGGCCGTCGACACGATCACGGAAGGCTCCCACGTGACCCGCTTCTCCGACCGGATCCGCCGGGTCCGCCTGACCCTGGCCGGGTTCGCCGCGGCGGTGGTGGTCGCCGCCGGGTGCACACTGCCGGCGTTCGCCCCACGGACCGAGGGTCAGGGCGAGGCGGCCGCCCCCGGCAGCGCGCCGACCTGGCGTACCTGCCCGGAGGTGCCCGACGAGCTGGTCGGCCGGGGTGCCCCGGGCATGCGCTACGAGTGCGCCCGGATCCTCGTGCCGAGCAACTGGGGCAGCGGCGCCCCGACCGGCGCGACCGCCGGACCGGGCAGCGGAGAGACCTTCGAGATCGCGCTGCTGCGGATCCGGTCGAACAAGCAGCACGACCGGATCGGGTCGCTGGTGGTCAATCCGGGGGGGCCCGGCGCGTCCGGTGTGGACACCGCCGTCTACCTCTCCTTCGGCTCCGCGTTCGGCGGGCTGCCGGCCACGGTGACCGACCGCTTCGACATCGTCGGCTTCGACCCGCGCGGGGTGGCCCGGTCCAGCCCGGTCAAGTGCATCCCCGACGCCGACCTGGACGCCAGCTTCGGCTACGACCCCGACCCGGAGAGCCAGGCGGCCTTCGACGGCTTCGTCGCGCTCAACAAGCGGATCGGGCAGCGCTGCGGCGACAAGTACGGCGACCAGCTTCCGCTCTACGGCACCGAGCAGGCGGCCCGGGACATGGACGCGGTCCGGGCGGCGGTCGGCGACGAGAAGCTCACCTACCTGGGCTATTCGTACGGCACCCTGCTCGGCGCGACCTACGCCCAGCTCTACCCGGACCGGGTCCGCGCCCTGGTGCTCGACGGCGCGGTGGACCCGCGGCAGCAGCTGATCGCCGGGTCGGAGAGCCAGGCGAAGGGCTTCGAGCGGGCGTTCGACAACTTCGCCCGGTGGTGCGGCGCCAACGCCGGCCGCTGCCCGATCGCGCCGGACGCCCGGGCCGCGGTCATCTCGGCGATCGACAAGGCGAAGGTCTCCCCGGTCCGCGGCGCCGGCGGGCGGGAGGCCACCTCGGGCTGGGTCTTCTACGCGGTCATCTCCTCGCTCTACACGGAGTCCGGATGGCAGGAGCTGGCCCGGGCGATCGACCGGCTCCAGGGCGGCGACCCGGCCGAGGTGTTCAAGCTCGCCGACGCGTACGCGGGCCGCGAGGACGACGGGCACTACTCCAACCTCTTCGACGCCAACCTCGCGGTGAACTGCGCCGACGAGACCGAGAAGCCCACCCGGGAGCGGATCCGTCAGCTGCAGTCGCAGTGGCGGGAGAAGTACCCGCTCTTCGGGCCGGCCCTGGCGGTGGGCATGCTGGGCTGCGTGGAGTGGCCCGGCGGGCGGGACCCGTACCCGACCGGCAAGGCGGTCGGCGCGCCGCCGATCGTGGTGGTCGGCACGACCGGCGACCCGGCCACGCCGTACGAGCAGACCGCCGCGCTGGCCTCGATGCTCGGCGTCGGCCGGGTGCTGACCTGGGAGGGCGAGGGGCACACCGCCTACCCGCAGACCGCCTGTGTCACCGCCGCCGTCGACGCCTACCTGATCTCGCTGACCGTTCCCAGAGCGGGGCTGCGCTGCCCGGCGCGTTGAGCGGCTCGCGGCGCTCCGGCTCGGGCACCTCGATGCCCTGCCGGGCGGCCAGCTCCTCGATCAGCGCGCGCAGCCGGCGCACGTCGGCCTTGAGCTCCTCCTGCTCGTCGTGTTCGAAGGCGTCGTCGTCGACGATCAGCCGGCTGGCGAAGTGCGCGGTGATCAGCGGGATGACCAGCAGCACCATGGTGGAGATGAGCAGCGCGGCGAGGACCCGCCCCTCGGTGGTGGTGGGCGAGATGTCGCCGTACCCGACGGTGGAGGCGGTGACCACCGCCCACCAGACCGAGTCGGCGGCGCTCTTGCGCTCCGCGTGGCTGTAAAGCACCCCTGCCACCACGATCATCAGCAGGTACGACATGATCAGCGTCCGCGGCGAGTTGGCGAACCAGACGAGACCCCGGTAGATCCACCGGAACGGCAGCAGCAGGAGCTCCATGGCGCACATGCTGCCCAGTGCCGGCAACCCAGGCCCGCACATCGGCCGGTGTCGCTGTGTCAGGCTGCCGGTATGACCGACGTGATCTTCCGGGACGCCATCCGGGCCGAACTGCCCGCCGTCATCGCCCTGCTCGCCGACGACGTACTGGGCAAGGCCCGCGACTTCACCGAGGTCGACGACGCGTACGAGAAGGCGTTCGCCGAGATCGACGCCGACCCGCGCAACCACCTGGTCGTCGCGGACGCCGGAGGCGAACTGCTCGGCTGCATGCAGATCACGTACATCCCGGGGCTGGGCCGGCACGGCGCGGAGCGTTCGCTGATCGAGTCGGTGCGGGTGCGGTCGGACCTGCGCGGCCGTGGGCTCGGCCGGGAGATGATGGCCTGGGCCATCGACCAGGCCCGGCAGCGCGGCTGCGCGCTGGTGCAGCTCACCACCGACAAGACCCGGGCCGACGCGCACCGCTTCTACCGCAACCTGGGCTTCGTGGCCAGCCACGAGGGGATGAAGCTGCCGCTCTGACCTCGACCGGCCCTCCCCCAGCTCGGGGAGCTGACTCCCCGCCGCTCGGGATGGCTGCCGGTCCGCCCGCGACCAGCCTGGAGAGGCAGCCGAGGGAACGGGGAACCGCCATGCTCACCGCGACGCCGACCAGCTCCGTCAGCCACCCGCGGGACGGGCGGCCCGCGCCCGCCTGGGCGGTCCGCGTCGCCCACCTGGTCCCGGTGGTCACCCTGCCGTCCGGGCTGTGGCGGATCGCCCTGGTCGCCGGGGTGCCGCTCGGCGCCTCCGAGCACGGCGCGCCGCTCCGCCCGCACGGGTGGGAGAGCATCTACATCGTCTCGCTGAGCCTGGTCTCCGAGGCCCTCGCCCTGCTCGCGCTCGGCCTGGTCCGGCCGTGGGGCGGGGTCCTCCCCCGCTGGCTGCCCGTGGTCGGCGACCGGCGGGTGCCGCCGCCGCTCGCGGTCACGGCGGCCACCGCCGGCGCCGTCGCGGTCACCCTGATCTGGGGGTACGCGGCCTGGGGCGTCCTCGTCCACGGCAATGACCTGAGCCTCACCCCGGCCGGCTTCGCGCTGCTGGTGGCCTGCTACGCCCCGCTGCTGCTCTGGGGGCCGCTGCTGCTCGCGGTCACCGCCGCCTACCACCGCCGCCGCTGCCGCGACTGACCGGCGGCCGCACGGAGGTCGCCGCCACGCGGCCGCCCGCCTTCGCACAGTCGCCCCGCCCGCGGCAGCGCCGCCGATTCGTTTACGACATCAGCTTCATAGGCAGTGCGAAGGGCACCGACCGGCCGGGAGCGCGGCGTGCCCGCACCCGGGGGCCGCCGGGACAGCACCAGCCCGGCGGCGGCCGTCAGTCGTCGACCAGGCGGCCGTCGCGGAGGGTGAGGATGCGGTCGGCCATCTCGATCAGCGCCGGGTCGTGGGTGGCCACCAGCGCGGTCATGCCGCGGGCGTGCACCACGGCCCGCAGCAGGTCCATGATGGACCGACCGGTCTCGGAGTCGAGCTGGCCGGTCGGCTCGTCGGCGATCAACAGGTCCGGCTCGTTCGCCAGGGCGCGGGCCACCGCCACCCGCTGCTGCTGCCCGCCGGACAGCTCGTACGGGCGCTGCGCGGCGTGCCCGCCGAGGCCCACGAGCTCCAGCAGCACCGCGACCCGCTGCTCCCGCTCGGCCGCCGGCACCCGGGCCAGCCGCAGCGGCACGCCGACGTTCTCCGCCGCGGACAGGATCGGCACCAGCCCGAAGGTCTGGAACACGAAGCCGACCGTCCCCCGGCGCAGCCGCAGCAGCTCCCGCTCACCGGCGGCCGTCACGTCGTGCCCGGCCACCCGCACCCGGCCCGAGTCCGGCCGGTCCAGCCCACCGACCAGGTTGAGCAGGGTGGTCTTGCCGGCGCCGGAGCGGCCCCGCACCGCGACCAGCTCACCCCGCCCGGCGGAGAACGACACGTCCCGGACGGCGTGCACGGCGTGCTCGCCCCGGCCGAAGGTGCGGCTCACCCCGTCGACCCGGACCACCTCGTCGGTGGTGGCCGTGCGGGCCGGCACCGGGGACAGTTGCTCGGTCATGCCTCACTCCGTTCGGCGTGCGCCCGGTCGCCGGGCCGCACCTCGACGTGGTCGGGTTCCAGGTTGAGCCGGACCCGGTCGCGCAGGACCAGCGCGTCGACGAAGGCCGCCGGCAGCTGCATCCGACCGGTCCGGTCGAGCACCGCGTACTCCTCGCTGACCAGCTCGGTGCTGCCGTCCGCGGCGATCCGGGCGGTGCGACGTACCTCGGAGGCGGTCCGGCCGTCGCGGATCGCGACGGTCCGGCGGACCTGGCCGGCCACCGCCTGGTCGTGGGTGACCACCACGATGGTCACGCCCAGCTCGGCGTTGATGGTCCGCAGCGCGGCGAAGACCTGCGCGCCGGTCGCCTCGTCCAGCTCGCCGGTGGGCTCGTCGGCGAAGAGCACCTCCGGGTCGTTGGCCACCGCCACGGCCACTGCGCAGCGCTGCTGCTCGCCGCCACTCATCTGGCTGGGCTTCCGGTCCGCGCAGTAGCCGACACCGACCAGGTCGAGCAGCTCGCGAGCGCGTTCCCGCCGGGCCCGGCGGCCACCGCCGCGACCCGCCAGCTGCATCGGCAACTCGACATTCTCCTGCGCGGTCAGGTACGGCAGCAGGTTGCGGCCGGTCTGTTGCCAGACGAAGCCGACCATCTCTCGTCGGTAGCTCAGCTGCCGTCGGGCGGAGAGGTTGAGCAGGTCGTACTCCGCCACCCGGGCGATGCCAGCGGTCGGGGTGTCGAGCCCGGAGAGGATGTTCAGCAGGGTCGACTTGCCGGAGCCGGAGGCGCCCACGATCGCCACCAGCTCGCCCCGGTCGATGACCAGGTCGAGGCCCTGGAGGGCGACCACCTCCACCCCCTCGGTCTTGAAGATGCGGACCAGGCCGTCACACACGATGTGCCCGCGCAACCGGTCCTGGCCACCGGCCCGCTCGGCGGCACGCTGGGCGGCCTGGCGCTGCAGGGCGGCCAGGTCAAGGGCGACGGGGCTCTGTGCGGTAGCGGTCATCAGCTCTCCTCTCCGAGCCGGAGCACCTCGCCGAGGCGCAGCCGGCGGTTGTTCAGGGCCTCGACGGCGACCGCGAAGCCGAGGGCGACCGCCCCCAGCGCGACGATCGCGGCGACCAGGCGGGGCTCGAACGCCACCCGGACGGGGGCGCCGCTGGTGAAGGTCGACAGGCCGAGCACCGGGGTGAGCAGTAGCGGCAGCAGCGCCCCGACCAGCGCGCCGGTGAGCACCGCCACGCCGACCAACGGGCCCAGCTCCACCAGCAGCAGTCCCCGCCACTGCCGGCGGGACAGGCCCAGGGTGCGCAGCCGGGACAGCACCTGACCGCGGGCCCGGGCGCCGGCCAGCACCACGAACGCGATCGCCAGCAGACCCAGCACCGTCCCGCCGGCGGCGCCGGCGACGAAGCCGAAGACCAGAACGCCGTTCGCGCTGCCCTCGCCCAACTGCCGGCGGGTCTCCGCCCAGGTGCGGACCTCCACCTCGCGCGGCGGATCGCCCCCAGTGACAGTTCCACCCTTCTGGAAGCGGCGCTGGCCCTCGTTGCCCACCCCTCGCAGCTCCCCGACGTCGAGGTCGTCGCCGGCGACCAGGAAGCCGGTCGGCACGGCAGCAGTGTCCCGCCGGGGCAGAGACTGCCAGGGCAGGATGACGAACCGGCCGCTCTCCGCCCGGAGCATCGGGAAGCTGTCCGCCTGCTCGGCCACCCGGAACTCGTACCGCTGGCCCTGCACGGCCACGAACGCGGAGCGGTCCAGGCCGGCGGCAGCCAGATCGGCGGCCACGGCCGGGGAGACCACCGCGGGCAGCGGGCCCGGCTGCCCGCCGGGGGCGAGCAGCACCGCAGGCACGGTCACGCCGACTTCGGACTCCCGGACCACCCGGGCCATCGCCGGCCCGTCGACCAGCAGCACGTTGACCTCGCCGAGTCGGGCGTCCCTTCCGATCGCGTCCGATGCGAGGCGCTCACCCGCCTCCTGCAGCACCGGAGCGGCCGCTCGCACCCCGGGCAGCCGTTCCAGCTCGGCGCCGGTCTCCGGCGCGATCCGTTCTCCCCGGATCAACGCATCGGCGGGCACCTGCCGGCTGGCCGCCCCGTCTCGGCTCGTTTCGATGCCGGCCGCGACGACCGCGCAGAACGCCGCGGTCGCGATGGCCAGCACCACGACCACCAGCGGGGTGGTGACCATGGCGCGGCCGGCACGGGCGGTGCCCAGAAAGGCGACGCTGCCCCGGGCCCGGGCGGCGAGCCGGCTGAGCAGCCGCAGCGGCCACGGGTAGAGCCGTACGGCCAGCACAGCCGCGGCGACGGCGAGCAGCACCGGGACGGCGACGAGCAGCGGATCGATCTCGCCGAGAATGAGGCCGCGGCGGCGCAGCAGCACGACCGCGAGCCCGGCGAGCAGCAGCAGGCCCGCCTCCACGGTGATCCGTCGCGCGGAGGGGCGCAGCTTGATCAGGTCACGGCGCCCGGCGACTCCGGTCGGCGCGGCGAGCGTCGCCACCGGTAGCGCCAGCGTGGCCAGGATCGCCGCGACCAGCGCGGTCGCCGCGGTGTTCCCGGGCGCCCCCGGGGCCAAGTTTCCGAGGAGCCAGCCGAACGCCGCGGCGGGCAGCACCACGAGCAGCGACTCGGTGAGGCTGCGGCGGGCTCCGCTGGTGGCCGCGCCGCCCCGGGCACGCAGCAGGGTGAACTCGGTCCGGCGCCGGCGGACGGTCAGGCCGGTGGCCAGCACGACCAGCCCGGCCAGGGTCGCCAGTACGCCGGTCGCGATCACCGCGAGGACGGTGCGGGCGGCGGCCACCGCCGCCATGAACTCCCGTAGCGGAAGGTCGAGGCCCTGGACGAAGGTGAAGCCCTGCGCCCGCTGACCCATCCGCTGAAAGCTGTCGATGAGCCCGGGTACGTCACGAGCATCGATGCCGTCGGCGACCAACCGGTAGCGCCAACCGAACCGCAGGCCCCAGCCGAGGTCGGAGAGGCGGTCCATCGCCGCGCGGTCGACGACCCCGAGGGCGATGAACGGCTGACCGTCCTTCTGCGGCTCGACCACGCGCAGTATCGGGGGCAGGCCCTGCCAGATGCCGTCCGCGGGCTCGCGCGGCTCGAACACGCCCACCACGGAGATCGGTACGGGATCCGGGATGGCCTCCGCCATCTCCGGCGGGTAGGCCGCGCCGCCCTCAGCCGGTGGTGTCCTGGCGAGAGTCAGCCGGCTGCCGACCCGCAGGTTCAGCTTGCGGGCAACCTCGGCGGCCAGCGCCACCTGCACCGGCTGATCGGCCCGCGCCCCCGGGTCGGGCCAGCGCCCCTCGGTCAGGGTGCCGGCCTCCGCGATCCCCGGCATGTTCCGTAGACCGAGGTCGACCAGGAGGTTCTTCGCCGCCAGATCCGGGCCCCCGACGCGGCCGGGGTCGGTCTCCGCGGTGAACCACCGCTGGTCGACCAGCCTCCGCACGTCCGGCGGCATCTCGGCCTGCTTCCTCGGCAGGTCCGCCTCGAACGCGTCCATCAACGACGTGCCGTTTCCGGCGCTGAAGACCGGATCGGAGGTCGTGTACGTCAGGTCCCGCTTCTCGGCCGGTTGGCTGGCCAGCAACGTCCGCAGGCCCTGATCCGTGCGCCAGTTCACGACCCGTGGCATCCCGCTGATCAACAGCATGACGATCATCGTCAGCGCCGCGAGCAGCAGGAACCGTCCGCCGTACGCCCGGATCCGCCGGGCGGCCGCGCCGATGCTCATCTCGCCGCCTCCCCGCTCGTGGTCGTCGCTCTGCTCCACCCGGTCACCGGTCTCCCCCAATCCGCAGCTGCGCCGCCGCCACCCGCTGCCGGATGCCGAGGGCGATGAACGCGCTGAAGGCCAGCGCCGCCAGCAACAGGCCGAGCGCGGTCAGCCCGATCGGCGCCCAGGGCAGCACGAAGGCCGCCTCGGGCACCGGCCGGCTGGCCGACGGGGTGAGGATGACCAGCGGGGCCATCGTCACGCCCACTGCGGCGCCCAGCAGCAGCCCGACCCCGACCCCAAGCCCGGCCAGGAACGTCTGCTCGGCCAGCAGCGCCCGGGTCAGCAGCCGGGGGGCGGCGCCGAGCGTGTGCAGCACGGCGAACTCCCCCAATCGGTGCCGGGCCGTCGCCCAGACATCGACGATCAACCCGACGAGGGCCAGTAGCACCGCACCGAGCGCGGCGGCGAGCAGACCGGTGCGGGCGCCCCGCCAGTACGGGTCTTCTGCGGCGCGTTCGGCCAGCTCCCGCCGGTCCAGCACGGTGGCACCGTGGAGGTCCGCCGCCGCGCGGGCCGCCGCGGCGTGTCCACCGTCGTCGGTGCCCAGCCACCACTCCTGCACCGGCCGGACGGTGCCTCGGTCCCGGATCAGCCAGTCCGTCGCTGCGGGCAGGTCCAGCAGCACGCCCTCTCCGGTGGTGGCCGGCACCGCGGCCATCTCGCCGATCAGCATGACCGGCAGCGACACGCCGGAGAGCGAGAGGGTGACGGTGTCCCCGGTGCGCAGGCTCAGCGCCTCACGTACCCGGGGAGTCATCAGCGCCGGCACCGACCGGTTGTCGCCGGCCGGCACCACGACGAAGCGGGAGGATTCCTGGTACGCGAACTGGCCGCCGGGCAGGAAGGTGACCTCGTTCTCGGCCGACAACCCGGTGGCCGTCGCCGAGACGGTCAGCTTGCCGGTCGGTTCACCGTTGGTCGCCAGCCACCCGTCGCCGAGCCGCGCCGGTTGCGCCGCCCCGTCGGCCCCGACCAGTCGCAGGTCGGTCACCTCCAGCCGGTACGCCGTGCCCGCCACGTCACCGCCGTCGGCCTCGAATCCCGCCAGCCGCAGAGGCCCAGCCTCGGGCAGTTTCACGGTGAACGGCGCCGGTCGGCCGTCGCTGCCCGTGCTTGCGACCGGCAGCCGGAAGGCCAGCCCGTCCGCCCGGGTCAACAGCATCGACACGGCGATCTGGTGCGGCGACACGGCGTCGCGCACCGGGGTCCGGACGGTGCCGGTGATCGATCTGGTGTCGGCGGGCAGCTCGACCCCGGCCGGCGCGCTCCGCGCCCGGACCAGCCGGTCGAACAGCGCCGGCACCGGCTCGTCGGCCAGCCGATCGTCGAGCCGCACCACCTGCGCCGCAGCCGCCACGTCGAGGCTCACCACGGTGGCGGGCAGGTCGGAGCGGCCGACCCGGATCTCGTCCCGCCAGGCCGGCAGTGCCCGCTCCGCCCCCGGCAGCGCCCTGAGCTCCGCGGCCCGGCCGACCGGGGCGACTCCGTCGCGCTCGGTGAGCCGCAGGTCGGCGCCGACGGCGTGGTTTGCCTGGTCGACCAGGGAGCGCTCGCCCGTGGCGACCAGCGACCAGGCCAGGGTGCTGCCGCCGACGGCGAGGGCGAGCAGCAGCACCGGCCCGGCGTGCGGGCGGCGACCCGCCTGCCACATGCCGAAGATGGTCGCCGTCCACAACTTCCGGTCGACAAAGCGTTCGGCGAACCGGGTTGCGGGTGGGAGCAGCCGCAGCGCCACCACCGCGCCGGCGAGCACGCCGAGCGTCGGCGCGGCGACCAGCAGCGGGTCCACCCCGAGCCGTCCGGCGGCGCCGGTCACCGGCGAGGAATACTGCCGCAGCTGCGTCCAGGCCAGCACCGCGAACGCGACCAGCACCAGGTCGAGGCTGGCCCGCTGCAGGGTGGCGGACCGGTCCGGTCGGGACCGGGCCGCCAGGTCGGCCACGTACGTCCCGGCCCCGCGCAACGTCGGGGCAACCATCGCGACCAGACAGCCGGCGGCGGTGACCAACGCGGCCGCCCAGAGCAGCGTCGGGCTGCCGGCGGTGAGTGCGGGGCCGGTCGGATTGCCGCCCACGTGCCGCAACGCCTCACCGGCGAGCAGCGGCCCGAGCACGGCGGCCGGCAGGACGACGAGGGTTGCCTCCCGGGCGGCGAGGCCGGCCAACTGCCTGCGTGCGGCACCCCGCGCCCGCAGCAGGGCGGTCTGGTTCCGCCGGTCCTCGTGCAGCAGCGCGGCGACCAGCACCAGCGCGTACCCGCCGAGGACCACGATCAGCAGCACCGGGGTGGCCAGTGCGGAACGCCCCACCAGGTCGGCCCGGGCGATCCGGCTGAGCAGCCGGTCCATGGCGGTTACGACCTGGACGGAGGAGCCGAGCCCGGCCGCCTCGGGCACCTGAGTGACGGCGTCGGTGAACGCCTGCCGGACGTCGAGCAGCCGGCCGTTCCGCGCCGCCGCCGTGAGATCCGGCTCGACCACCCACCATGCGGAGACCGAACGCGGGAAGGTCGCGGCGAAGTCCGCCGCGTCCAGCACGAACGGCCCGTACGAGGTGTCGGACGTCGCTGCGGCGTCCGTCCCCACCCCGGGCGCCAACCGCCAGTACGGCTCGGCCGGGTCACGCGGCCGCCACGTCCCGACGAGCACCACCTCGCTGGCCCGCTCGGTGCTGCGGTCGAGCATCGGCACCCGCTCGCCGACGGTCATTCCCAGCGCGCCGGCGACCTTCTCCGGCAGTGTCACCTGCAGCGGCTTCGCCCCGGCCGACGGCCAGGCGCCGCTGGCGAGTTCGGCGTGCGCCGGCAGATCGTCCAGGGTTGCGAGGTTGGCGAAGATGGGGTCGTCGTCGGTCCGGACCCGGGGGCCAAGGTCGCCGGTCAGCTCCCGGCCACCGCCGTACCGGGCGCCGGTGACCGTGACCGGAGCACCGCCGAGACCAGCGGCGAATCCCGCGCGGAGCGCCCGGTCCCGGGCCGCCAGCTCGGCGGCGTCCTTGCCGCCGGAGCCGCTCACCAGGATGCTGCGCTCCTCCAAGGGGGCACCGGCGAGCAACGCCCGCTGACCGGCCTCCACCGCTCGGCGGTTGTAGTCGGAGAGACCGGTGACCAGCGCGACCGCCACCAGGGCCGCGACCGCGGCGGCGAGCAGCAGCCCGCGCGCCTCGACGGCCCGCCTCCACACCAGTTTCATTCCGACGCCTCCCGGGGCCCCCGACGGGCCGACGACCAGGAAGACCGGTCGGGGCGCCGGAAAGGTTCGCGCCCGTTACATGATCGTTACCGGGGCGGCGGGGTCGGTCAGTCCCGGGGCCGGTCGCGGTCCTTGGAGGGCTGCACCCGCTTGGGCTCGCCGGGCATCTTCGGGTGGTCCGGCGGGTACGGCAGGTCGCCCTGGCCGGCGGCGGCGTCCCGCTCGGCCCACTCCAGCAGCGGGGTGATGTCCCACGGAGCGTCGTCGATGCCGGCGTGCGGGTCGCCCCGCTCGGCGAGCCGGGCCGGCACGGTGCCCAGGTGGAAGTCGTCCGGGTCGACCTCGGGCAGCTCGTCCCAGTCGACCGGGGTGGAGACGGTGGCCCGAGCGTTGGCCCGCAGCGAGTACGCGCAGGCGATCGTCCGGTCCCGGGCCATCTGGTTGTAGTCCACGAACACCCGGCTGCCGCGCTGCTCCTTCCACCAGGCGGTGGTGATCAGCTCCGGGCGGCGGCGTTCCAGCTCCCGGGCCAGCGCGATGGTGGCCCGGCGCACCTCGGTGAACGTCCACCGGGGGTGGATCCGCAGGTAGACGTGCACGCCCCGGCCGCCGGAGGTCTTCGGCCAGCCGGTGGCGCCCAGCTCGGCCAGCAGCGCCCGGAGTTCGCCGGCGGCGGTGGCCGCGTCGGCGAAGTCGGTGCCTGGCTGCGGGTCGAGGTCGATCCGCAGCTCGTCGGGGCGGTCCACGTCGGCGGCGCGCACCGGCCACGGGTGGAACACCACGGTGCCCATCTGCGCGGCCCACGCGACGTGCGCCAGGTCCGCGGGGCAGAGCTCCGCGGCCGTCCGGCCGCTGGGGAAGCTGATCTCCGCGGTCCGCACCCACGGCGGTACGCCCCGGGCCGGCACCCGCTTCTGGAAGAACATCTCCCCCTCGATGCCCTCCGGGAAGCGCTGCAGCGTCGTCGGGCGGTCCCGCAGCGCCCGCATGATCCCGTCACCGACCGAGAGGTAGTAGCCGAACACGTCCGCCTTGGTGAACCCGCGCTGCGGGAAGATCACCCGGTCCGGACTGCTCAGCCGTACGGTGTGCCCGGCCACCTGGATTTCCGCCGCCGCTGCCTTGGTGCCACCCATTGCGCGACCATATGCGATGGCACTGACGCCCGGCGTACCGTTGAGCGGTGAGTCTTGACGAGAGCGAAGTGCCCCGCACCGAGGAAGAGTGGCGGGTCCGGCTGAGCCCCGAGGAGTTCCACGTGCTCCGCGAGGCCGGCACCGAGCGGCCGTGGACCGGCGAGTACGTCGACACCAAGACCGCCGGCGTCTACCACTGCCGGGCCTGCGGCCTGGAGCTGTTCCGCAGCGACGCCAAGTTCGACTCGCACTGCGGCTGGCCGAGCTTCGACGACGCCATCCCCGGCGCGGTGAAGGAGATCCCGGACCGCACCCTCGGCATGCTCCGTACGGAGATCCGTTGCGCCCGGTGCGACAGCCACCTGGGCCACGTCTTCGAGGGCGAGGGTTTCACCCCGAAGGACACCCGGCACTGCGTGAACTCGCTCTCCATCCGGCTGGAGCCGAAGGAAGGCTGACCCGGCACCGCTCAGAGCAGGAGGGTGCTGCCCTGGGCGTCCACCTGGTCGGCGGACTCGTCGTCGAGCCAGACGCCCCCGGTGGCGAGGTAGCGGAAGCGGTACTCGCCGGGGCCGAGCCGGACGGTCACCGTACGGCTGCCGTCGCGGCGGGTCACCAGCTCGTGCCGGCCGGGCTGCCAGTCGTTGAAGCAGCCGACGACGCTGACGGTGCCGGGCGGGGTGTCCCGGGGCAGGCAGAAGGTGACCCGGGTCTGGTTGCCGAAGAGCTTGCTGCGCTTGATCACATGGTCCTCCGGGGTTCGAGGCTGTCACCAGGCCCAACGCGCGACACGCCGGGGACGACTCGCCGTCGAGCCGGATCAGGTTCGCCGGTTCCGGTTGCCCGGACGTGTCCGTTGCTCGACGCTGGTGTGACGTGTCCGTATCGGGGGGTTTTGGAATGGCTACCTGCGAGGTCTGCGGTAACGACTACTGGATGGCGTTCGAGGTGCGCACGGTCAGCGGGGACGTGCACACCTTCGACTGCTTCGAGTGCGCGATCCACAAGATGGCGCCGATCTGCGAGCACTGCCAGATCAAGATCGTCGGTCACGGCGTCGAGGTCTCTGGCCGCTTCTTCTGCTGCGCACACTGCGCCCGCGCCGTGGAAGGCACGGAGGGCGCCGAGATCCGGGACGCGGTCGGCGCCCGCCCCGCCTGACCGGCGGGTCCGGTCCACCCGCGCCGGCCGGCGGTGCGGCCCCGTCCGCCCGGCACCTGGCCGGCAGCCGATATACCTGAGGGGCATATTTATGACTCTCAGGTATACCGCTCACCGCGATGTTTCCGCCGACGGGCGGCCAGGGGCCACCGGGGGCGACCGGGCATGGGCCGGCGGCCGGGCGTGATCGCCCTCCGCCGGAGGGCGGCCCGCGAGGGACCGCCTACCATCGCGGGATGCCGTCGCAGCCTGTCGAGGTCCGGGTCGCCACCTTCGCCGACCTGGACGCCCGCACCTTCCACGACCTGCTCCGGCTGCGCATCGACGTGTTCGTGGTGGAGCAGGCGTGCCCGTACCCGGAGCTGGACGGCCGGGACGTCGAGCCGGGCACCCGGCACCTCTGGCTGACCCGGGACGGCGACGTCGTGGCGTACCTGCGGATCCTGGCCGACCCGGGCGGCGTGGCGCGGATCGGCCGGGTCGTGGTGGCGCCGACGGCGCGCGGCGGTGGCCTGGCCGGACGGCTGATGACCGAGGCGCTCGCCCAGGTGGGCGAGCGGCCGTGCGTGCTGGAGGCGCAGACCCACCTGGTCGACTTCTACGCCGGACACGGCTTCACGGTCAGCGGCGCCGACTACGTCGAGGACGGCATCCCGCACACCCCGATGCGCCGCCACGCCTGACCCGCCCCGCCGTCGTGGCGCGCGTCGACCCGGCGGGGTAACGCCCGGGACATTGATTACGCTGAGCCCTCCAGTGAGATCATTCGGAGGGACTCAGCTGTGAGATTTACGGGGATCCGCTGGAACCGCCGGACCGCCGGCATCGGCGCCGCGATAGTCGCGACCGCCGTGGCCGGCACGGCGAGCCTGGCCGCTGCCGGCTTCGGCGAGGACCTCGCCGGGTGGAGCGCCGGGGACGAGCCGGTCAGCACGGCGCTGCACACCGTGGCCTTCCCGGCCGCGAACGGCCGCGAGGTGACGATCCCGAGGCGGGACACCGACCGGTTCGCCATGGTCGGTGTCACCTGGGCGAACCCCAAGGTCGACTTCAAGGGCACGATCGACGTCCGCACGCACGCGGTGGACGGCAAGTGGTCCGGCTGGCGGCCGCTGGAGCTCGACAACCACTTCGGTCCGGAGCCGGGTGCCGAGGCGACCGCCGGCAAGGCGCGCGGCGGCACGGACCCGCTCTGGGTCGGCCCGTCCGACGGAGTCGAGGTGCGGGCCAGCGCTGCCGGCGGCACCAGCGACCAGCTCCCCGCCGGGCTGCGCCTGGAGCTGGTCGACCCGGGCCAGACGAAGCGCCGCAAAGCCGGCGCCGCCGGCGCCGGACACGTCCGGCCGGAGCGCCTCCAGCCGGTCGCCGAGGTGCGGGCGCTCGAGCCCACCGCGACCGACCCGGCGCCCACCGACACCGCGCCAACCGACCCGACGCCGGCCGATCCGCCGACCACGACCGCGCCGGCCGAGACCACCGCCCCGGCGCCGACCGACACCACCGCGCCACCGGCGGCGACCACCGCGCCCGCGCCGACCACCACCGCGGCCCCGGCGCCCACCACCACCGCGCCCCCCACCACCGCGCCCGCGAACCCGGTCCCCACGCCGAAGGTGGTCACCCGGGCGGAGTGGAAGGCCGACGAGTCGATCGTCACCGACCAGCCGACGTACGGAACGACGGTCAAGGCGTTCTTCGTGCACCACACCGCCGGCACCAACAGTTACAGCTGCGCCGACTCGGCCGCCATCGTCCGGGGCATCGAGGTCTACCACGTCAAGAGCAACGGCTGGAACGACATCGGCTACAACTTCCTCGTCGACAAGTGCGGAGTCGTCTTCGAGGGCCGCAAGGGCGGCATCGACAAGCCGGTGACCGGGGCGCACACCTACGGCTTCAACACCGACAACGCCGCGATCGCCGTGCTCGGCACCTACATCAGCACCGGCATCCCCACCGTGGTGCAGGACGCCGTCGCGCACGTCGCCGCGTACAAGCTCGGCCAGTACGGCAACGACCCGCTCGGCAAGGTCACCCTGACCTCGGGGGTGGAGGGCAAATACCACCTGGGCCAGCAGGTGGTCTTCAACCGGATCTCCGGGCACCGCGACGCGGTGGCCACCGAGTGTCCAGGTGACGCCCTCTACGGCCAGCTGGCGGTCCTCCGCAGCAAGGCCGCCAGTGTGTACGGCCTGGCCCTGACCGGCCTGACCGGCACGAAGAACGGCACCACGTACTACACGAAGAACACGTTCACCGCGTCCTGGTCGGTGAGCACGCCGAGCACCCTGATCTCGCGCTTCGAGGTCCTGCTGGACGGCGCGGTGGTGGCGACGACCGCCGGCACGGCCCGGTCGGCGGCCCTCACCGTGGCCCCCGGCTCGCACACCGTCCAGGTCCGCGGCGTGCACGTCCTCGGCCGTACCGCGGCGACCCCCACCCAGTCGGTGATCGCCGACAGCACCGCGCCGACCTTCCCGCAGGGGCCCACCCTCTCCCTGCGCACCGGCGGGGTGAGCAGCTCGGTCGTGCCGGTCACCCTGAACTGGCGCTCGGCGGACAACGTCGCCGTCCGGTCGGTCTCGTTGACCGCCCCGACGACCGGCACGTTCGCCGCCAGCGGCGCCTACGGCACCACCACCAAGCCGGGCGTCACCACCACCTGGTCGATGAAGGCCGCGGACTGGTCGGGGAACACCGCCGCCTCCTCGGCGGCCTGGACCCCGGTCTTCATCCCGGAGACCAAGGCCACCCGGACCGGCACCTGGTCGACGTACACCAGCAGCAACTACCTGGGCGGGTCGGCGCTGACCGCGACCGCCGCCAGGGCGTCGCTCTCCTGGGTCTTCACCGGCCGCTCGGTCGCCTTCGTCGCCACGAGGACCTCGACCTCGGGCCAGGCGGAGATCTGGGTCGACGGCGTCAAGGCCACCACGGTGGACCTGAGGTCCAGCAGCACCCAGTACCGCCGGATCGTCTGGGCGAAGAGCTGGACCGGCAGCGCCCGGCACACCATCAAGATCGTGGCGGTGGGCACCTCGGGTCGCCCCCGGGTGATCGTCGACAGTCCGGTCTACGTGCGCTGACGCGCCAACGGCGACGGGCCCCGGAGAGCATTCTCCGGGGCCCGTTCCACGTCGCCGGTCAGACCAGGCAGGTGACGATGTCGGCGATCGGCCGCCGCCGGCCGGTGTAGAAGGGGATCTCCTCCCGGACGTGCCGCCGCGCGCCGGAGGCCCGCAGGTCGCGCATCAGGTCGACCATCCGGTGCAGCTCGTCGGCCTCGAAGGCGAGCATCCACTCGTAGTCACCCAGGGCGAACGAGGCGACGGTGTTCGCCCGCACGTCCGGGTAGCCGCGGGCCAGCCCGCCGTGCTCGGCGAGCATCTCCCGCCGCTCGGCGTCCGGCAGCAGGTACCACTCGTAGGAGCGGACGAACGGGTAGACGCAGAGGTACGCCCGGGGCTCCTCGTTGGCGAGGAACGCCGGGATGTGGCTCTTGTTGAACTCCGCCGGCCGGTGCAGCGCCATCTGCGACCAGACCGGGGTGAGCGCCCGGCCCAGCGTGGTCCGCCGGAACCGCAGGTACGCGTCCTGCAGCGCGTCGCTGGACGAGGAGTGCCACCAGATCAGCAGGTCGGCGTCGGCGCGCAGGCCGGCGACGTCGTACGTGCCGCGGATCGTCACGTCCTTGCCGGCCAGCTCCTCGAAGAGGGCCTCGACCTCGTCGATGACGTTCTCCCGCAACGACGGGAGCGGGCTGGTGGCCCGGTACACCGACCACATGGTGTAACGGACGGTGGCGTTCAGCTCCTTGAGCCGGGCCGCGTTGGTCTGCTCGGTCATGAACCCGATCCTCTCAGGGCAGTGATGATCTCCTCGGCCGCGGTTTCGCCGGAGCGGACGCAGACCGGGATGCCGACGCCGTCGTAGCCGGCGCCGGCCAGGACCAGCGTGGGGTGGGCGGCGCGCAGCGCCGTCCGGGCCGCGGCCACCCGGTCGAGATGGCCGGGGGCGTACTGCGGCAGGGCCCCGCCCCACCGCTGCACGTGGCCGGCGACCGGGGCGGGCAGCGGGGTGCCCAGCACCTTGGACAGCTCCCGGTGCACGGTGACGACCAGGTCGTCGTCGGTGAGCTGCAGCGACGTCTCGTCGCCGTACCGGCCGACCGAGGCGCGGACCAGGGCGAGCCCGTCGGCCCGGCGCAGATGACCCCACTTGGTGGTGAAGAAGGTGGATGCCTTGATCAGCAGCCCCTCGGTGGCCGGTACCAGGAACCCGGAGAGTTCGGGCAGCTGGGGCTCGGGCAGGGCAATGGTGACCAGTGCGACGCTGGCGTAGTCGAGCCCGCCGACGGCCGTGGCCACCTCGGGCGCCGGGCCACCGAGCAGCCGGGCGGCCCGCCGGGCCGGCACCGCGAGCACCACCGCATCGGCCTCGACCAGCTCCGGGGCGCGGGTGGGGCCGACCACCAGCCGCCAGCCGGTCGCCGTCGGGTGCAGTTCGCGCACCGCCGCGTCCCGGCGGATCGTCGCGCCACTCTGTCGCGCCGCCGCCTCGACCAGGGTGCTCAGCCCGCCGGCCAGGGTGCCGAAGACCGGCGCGCCGGGGGCGCGTGGCGCGGCGGCCTGGGCCGCCCGGACCGCGCCGACCAGGGTGTGCTCGACCCGGGCCGCCCGGGCCAGCGCCGGCATGGTGGTGACCAGGGACAGGTCGTCGGCCCGGCCGGCGTACACGCCGCCGAGCATCGGGTCGACCAGCCGGTCCACCACCTGGTCACCGAGGCGTTCGCGGACCAGCGCGCCGACCGCCACGTCCTCGTCCGGCCCGAGCAGCGGCCGGCCGCCGTCGCGGTCGGCGTCCGCGGCCGGCGTCGCCACCGGCGCCACCTTCGCCAGGTCCCCCGGTACGCCGACCAGGGTCCCGCCCGGGACGGGGCGCAGCCCGCCGTCCACGGCGAGCGCGGCCTGCCCCACGGTGGGGTGGACGACGGCGTCGGCCAGCCCGAGCCGGCGGATCAGGCTGACGGCGGCGGACTCCGCGCCGGTCGGGTCGCGCATCAGGAACGACTCCGCGCCGAACTCGACGGCCTGCCCGGCCAGCTCGCCGGTGCGCAGCTTGCCGCCGAGGGCGCCGGACTGCTCGTACACGGTGATCTCGGTGCCGGCGGGGGCGTGGTCGCGCAACCGGACGGCGGCGGCCAGCCCGGTGATCCCGCCACCGACGACCGCCACCCGCCACGGTTGCCGCACGGTCATCTCCCCTGCTCGACCGGCCGCGCGGAGAGGTCGTGCACCAGCGCGACCACCCGGGTCAGCACGTCGGGGTCGGTCTCCGGCAGCACGCCGTGGCCGAGGTTGAACACGTGACCGGGGGCGGCCCGCCCCTGGTCGAGGATCCGCCGCACCTCGGCCTCCACCACCGGCCAGGGGGCGAACAGCACGCACGGGTCGAGGTTGCCCTGGACGGCCTTGTCCGGGCCGATCCGGCGGGTCGCGGCGTCGAGCGGGGTACGCCAGTCCACGCCGACCACGTCCGCGCCGGCCTCGCCCATCGCGCCGAGCAGCTCGCCGGTGCCCACCCCGAAGTGGATCCGCGGCACGCCCGCGTCGGCCAGCCCGGAGAGCACGGCGGTGGAGTGCGGCAGCACGTAGCGGCGGTAGTCGGCCTCCGACAGCGCGCCGGCCCACGAGTCGAAGAGCTGCACCGCGGAGACCCCGGCGTCGACCTGCACCCGGAGGAAGGCGAGGGTCACCTCGGCCAGCCGGCCACAGAGGGCGTGCCAGAGCTCCGGCTCGCCGTACATCAGGGCCTTGGTCTTGGCGTGGGTCCGCGACGGGCCGCCCTCGACCAGGTAGCTGGCCAGGGTGAACGGGGCGCCGGCGAAACCGATCAGCGGGGTGTCGCCCAGCTCCGCCACGAGCAGCCGGACGGCCTCGTCCACGTAGGACACGTCGTCCCGGGTGATCGGGCGGATCCGTTCGACGTCCTCGGCGGTGCGCACCGGCTCGGCCACCACCGGCCCGGTGCCGGCCACGATGTCCAGGTCGACCCCGGCCGCGGCCACCGGGACCACGATGTCGCTGAACAGGATCGCCGCGTCCACCCCGTGCCGGCGGACCGGCTGGAGGGTGATCTCGGCGACCAGCTCGGGGCGGCGGCAGGACTCCAGCATCGCCACGCTGGCCCGGATTTCGCGGTACTCCGGCAGCGACCGGCCGGCCTGGCGCATGAACCAGACCGGGGTGTGCGGGCCAGGTTCCCGGCGGCAGGCCCGGACGAAGGGCGAGTCGGCCGGCCCGCCGCGGCGGGGTTCTCCGTCTCGGGCGGCAGTGCCCGTGGTCTCGGTGGTCATCGCGGCAATCGTGCCACGGGCCCGGGCGACCCCAGCGGTCACCGTCACCTTTTGTGACCGGGCCCGCGAGGGGCGGCGCCCCGAGCCGCCGGCCGCGGATGATCGTGACCGCGCCCCTCGGCGCGCCGTCCGGACGACCGGGCGGGCGGCGGAATAGGCTGCCGGCATGGCCCCCCCGATCGCGCTCCCGGAAACCTTCGCCCGCGCGGTCGCCGGACTGCGGTCGGTCACCCCCCGGCCGGAGATCGTGCTGGAGGAGGTCGGCGCACCCCAGCGCCTGGCCCCGTACGCGTTCGCGCTCTCCGCCGCGGTGCTGCGCGACGGCGACGAGGTGGCCACCGGGCGGTTGATCCTGCTGCACGACCCGGCCGGGCACGAGGCGTGGCAGGGCACCCTGCGGCTGGTCACCTACGTGACCGCCGAGCTGGAGGTGGATCTCGCCGCCGACCCGCTGCTGCCCGGGGTGGGCTGGACGTGGCTGACCGACGCGCTGGACGCGCAGCACGCCCGGCACCGGGCGATCGGCGGCACGGTCACCCAGACCCTGTCGACCCGGTTCGGGGAGCTGGCCGGGCCGCCCGCGGCGGGCGACATCGAGATCCGCGCCTCCTGGACGCCGCTCGGCGTCGACCTGGCCGCGCACCTGCTCGGCTGGTGCGCCCTGCTGGCCTCGACGGCCGGTCTCCCGCCACCCGGCGTGACGGCCCTGCCGTCCCGCCGCCCCGCCGGCGCCTCCTGACTCCCCCGAGGTCTCCCCGGGTCGATCATGGAGTTGTGGTGCCTGGTTCCTGGCGCTCCGCCCCGTTCGGCGGTTACCACAACCCCATGATCGACGCCCGGTCCGCGGTTCAGAGGTAGTTCTCGGCCTCGTCGCAGATCTTGTCCAGGCCCTTGCTGGCCTTCTCGAAGGCGGCCCGGTTGCCGGCCGACGCGGCGGCCATCGCCTGGGTCAGCTTGTCCAGGCAGGTGGCGATGACCTTCTTCTGCCGGGCCTGCTCGTCCCGGTCGTTCTTGGTGCCGGTCAGGTCCTGCTCGGTGTCGGCCAGCTTGTCCCGCACGGACTGCAGGTCGGTCTTGAGCTTCTCCATCTCCTGCTTGTTCGCCGCGATGGTGCCGTCCCGCTCGCTGACCTGGGCGGAGAGCTTCTTCTCGGTACGGTTCAGCTCGCTGTTCTTGGTGACGAACAGGCCGGTCATCACGCCGCCCAGGACGAAGAGCAGCCCCGCGACGACGGCGAGGATCAGCGTGGTGCGACCCTTGCCGGCACCCCCGGCGGGGGCGCCGTAGGGCGGGACCGAGCCGGGCGGAGCGGACATCGGCTGGCCGAAGCCCGGGCCGGAGACCGGCGGGGCGGACATCGGCGGCGCCGAGAACGGCTGCGGGTACGTCGGGCCCGACACCGGGGCGGAGCCCGGCGCGTACTGGCCGGGCGCCGGCGGGGCGGACGCGGGCTGGACGGGCTGCGGCAGAGTCGGGTCCGGCTGGGCCGGGCCGTACTGCTGGGGTGCGGGCTGGCCGGCGCCGTACGGGTTGCCGTAGACGCCGCCGGCCGGCGGCTGGGGCGGGTAGGCCCGCGGGTGGCCCTCCGGGCCGGTAGGTGGCTGGGACATGTTTTCTTCCTCCGGATTGCTGTTCCCCCGTGGGGTGGCCCCGAAGGGCCGGGGTCTGCGGGTCGAGGGCCGACGTCGTCGGCCGCCACAGGTTCGACGGTGCGGGGTGCGGTCAAGGCCGCCCGGCCGGCCGGCGAGGCCGATCGCTCGGCCGGTCTTCGGTCAGCAGAGCTTGAAGGTGTCGCAGGCGGTCCTGATCGGCACCGCGAGGCCGATTCCCTCGGCGTCCCGGGCCTTCGCGGTGGCGATGCCGACGACCTCCTTCGAGCCGTTGATCACCGGGCCGCCCGAGTTGCCGGGGTTGATCGGCGCGTCGAACTGGATGACCGGACCGGAACCGTCCTCGTCCTTGCGGAAGGCGCTCACCACGCCGGTGGTCACGCTGTCCTGCAGGCCCAGCGGGGCGCCGACCACGACGATCTGCTGCCCGGCCTTGACCGGCGTGCCGGCGGCGACCAGGCCGGTGAACTTGGCGGTGGTCCGCAGCTGGGCGATGTCCTTGGCCTTGTCGACCTTGACGATGGTGGCCTCGAAGCGCTGATCGGTCCGCTCCAGGAAGACCTTCCGGCCGCCGCCGTCGAACACCGCCTCCACCACGTGGAAGTTGGTGAGCAGCGTGGTGGCGCCGCCGGCGGCCGGCTTGCCGATCGCGAACGCCGTACCGGTGAACTGGCCGGCCCGGACCCGGAACACGCTGGGCAGCACGGCGCTGGCCACGGCCTCCGGGTTGAACGCCGCGCCGGCCTGCTTCTCCAGCACCTCCGCGCGCTTGTCGAGGCCGTCCAGCCGGGTGCCGTCGGCGCGCTGCGCCTCGGCCAACCGGCGGTCGGTGGCGGCGAGCCGGCCGTCCAGCCGGTGCAGCTGGTACGCCTGCACGCCGGCGACGAGGGCCAGCACCACCGCTAGCGCGAGCGCCACCAAGGGCAGCCGGCGCCGCCGGTCGGGCCCGGCCGCGGGGACCGGCCACCCGGCCGGCCCACCCGGATACGCGGGCCCGGACACGAGCTGCCCACCCGGATACGCGGGCCCGGACACGAGCTGCCCACTCGGGTACGCCGGCCCTGGGACGGCCGGCCCGTCCGGGTACGTCGGTCCGGAGACCGGCTGCCCCACGGCATGGCCGAGTCCGACGGTCGGCTGCCCGGTGGACGCGCCCGGAAACGCCGGCTGAGCGCGGGACGGCTGCTCCGGCGCGGGCTCGGTGGGGCTCCACCCGCCCGGCCCGCGCACGGCCCCCGGCACGGTGGAGCCGGAACCGGTCGGACTGCCCCACTGGCCGCCGTTCGGCGGCGGGGACCAACTGGCCCGGGGCCCGGGCACGGTCGACTGCCCCGGACCCGCCAGGCCGGTGTCCGACGCGGGCACGGCCGGCCCGAACCCGGCGGCCGGTGGGACGGTGGGCGCGGGAGGAAAGGCGGCGGCCGGGGTCGGCGGACCGGGTACGGCCGCCGGGTAGCCGGGAACGGCCGGTCGGTGCGGCTCGAAGCGCGGCGGCAGCGGGCCCGGCCGGCCCGCCTCGGGACGCTCCGCGCGGTCGCCCTCGGCGGCCTCGTCGGCGCCGTGTCCCGGCGTCCCGTCGCCTGACCCGTACCCAGCCGTCATGATCGCCACGTCCTCCCCGTAGACGCCGTGCCGCGAGGCGGCCCAGGCCCTCGGTCCCTCGGCGGCTCGATGGACCGTACCTGCGCGAACGCGGTTTGTCTCCCCCGATGTCCGACCCTGCCACGTCGGCGCCACCCGACCCCGCCACGACACCCGACGGCCAGCTCGTCGACACGCACCCGACCGGCTGCGCACACCGGATCCGGTAGCGCACTAGGGTTGTCAGGTGACCGACGAACCACCCCTGCGCCGTCGGCCCGCCGAAAGCCGTACGGGAGAGGCAGCCCAGCACCCGTCACCGGCCGCGCCGGAGCCGGCGGACTCGGGGGCCGAACCCACCAACGGCGGGCCCGTACCGCTGATCGCGCCACGCGAGGGCACGCCCGCGCCGGTGGCCACCCCGAGCGAGCTCGACGAGGTCGTGGCGCGCTTCGCGGCGGGCAACGGACCGGTGGCCCTGGACGCCGAACGCGCCTCGGGCTACCGGTACAGCCAGCGTGCCTACCTGGTGCAGCTGCGCCGGGCCGGCTCCGGCACGGCGCTGATCGACCCGCTGCCGCTGCCCGATCTGGCCGCCCTGGACGCGGTGATCGGCGAGGCCGAGTGGGTGCTGCACGCCGCCAGCCAGGACCTGGCCTGCCTGGCCGAGGTGGGCCTGCGTCCCCGGCGGCTCTTCGACACCGAGCTGGCCGCCCGGCTGGCCGGCTTCGAGCGGGTCGGCCTGGCCGCGCTGACCGAGCAGCTGCTCGGCTACACCCTGGAGAAGCACCACTCGGCGGCGGACTGGTCCAGCCGGCCGTTGCCGGAGTCCTGGCTGACGTACGCGGCGCTGGACGTGGAGATGCTGGTCGACCTGCGGGACACCCTCGACGAGGAGCTGCGCCGGCAGGGCAAGTCGGCCTGGGCGGCGGAGGAGTTCGCGGCGCTGGTCCGCACCGGCGCCCGTCCGCCGCGGGTCCGCGCCGAGCCCTGGCGGCGTACCTCCGGCATCCACCGGGTCCGGGGCGCGCGGGCGCAGGCCCGGGTCCGCTCCCTCTGGTACGCCCGGGACCAGATCGCCGCCCGGCGGGACGCCGCCCCGGGCCGGGTGCTGCCCGACTCGGCCATCGTGGCCGCCGCCGAGCTGGACCCGAAGGACGAGAAGACCCTTCTCACCCTCCCCGGCTTCGGCGGCCGCTCGGTGCGCCGGCTGGCCCGTACCTGGCTGGCGGCCCTGGACGACGCCCGCCAGCTGCCAGAGGACGCGCTGCCGGTGGCCCCGACGGTGGAGGGTCCGCCACCGCCGCACCGCTGGGCCGAGCGTGACCCGGTGGCCGCCGGTCGGCTGGCCCGCAGCCGGGAGGTGGTGGTCCGGATCGCCGGCGAGCACAACCTGCCCGCGGAGAACCTGATCGCCCCCGACTCGATCCGCCGCCTCGCCTGGCAGCCCCCGGAGGAGATCACCGACGACACGGTCGCGGAGACCCTCCGCGGCTTCAACGCCCGCGAATGGCAGATCACCCTCCTCCTCCCAGCCCTCACCGAGGCCCTCTCAGGCCCCACCCCCGCCTCCTGACCCCTCGCGGCGTGGGCGCGCGGCGTGTGGGGTGGGCCACACGGGGGGCGCTGTCGGGGTTGGTTACTGACGAGTAGCATCCGAGGGAAATGCCAGTGCCGGCTAGGAGGCTCAAGTGCCCCGTGAAGTTCGAGATGTCGTCTTCGTCGACGGCGTCCGTACCCCGTTCGGCAAGGCGGGTGGCATGTACGCCAACACCCGCGCCGACGACCTGGTGATCCGCTGCATCCGTGAGCTGCTGCGGCGCAACCCGCAGCTGCCGCCGGAGCGGGTCGAGGAGGTCGCCATCGCCGCCACCACCCAGATCGGCGACCAGGGCCTGACCATCGGCCGCACCGCCGCCCTGCTGGCCGGCCTGCCCAAGACGGTCCCCGGCTTCGCGATCGACCGGATGTGCGCCGGCGCGATGACCGCCGTCACCACCGTCGCCAGCGGCATCGCCATGGGCGCGTACGACATCGCCATCGCCGGCGGCGTCGAGCACATGGGCCGCCACCCGATGGGTGAGGGCGTCGACCCCAACCCGCGGATCATCGCGGAGAAGCTGGTGGACCCGTCCGCCCTGGTCATGGGCGCCACCGCGGAGAACCTGCACGACCGGGTCCCGCACATCACCAAGGAGCGCACCGACGCGTTCGCGCTCGCCTCGCAGCAGAAGACCGCCAAGGCGTACGCCAACGGCAAGCTCCAGGACGACCTGGTGCCGGTCGCCATCCGCGACGAGGAGAACGGCTGGGGCCTGGCCACCGTGGACGAGGCTCCCCGGGACACCTCCCTGGAGAAGCTGGCCAGCCTGAAGACCCCGTTCCGCCCGCACGGCAAGGTCACCGCGGGCAACGCGGCCGGCCTGAACGACGGCGCCACGGCCAGCCTGCTCGCCTCCGAGGACGTCGCCCGCGAGCTGGGCCTCCCGGTCGCCATGCGGCTGGTGTCGTTCGGCTTCGTCGGCGTCGAGCCCGAGGTGATGGGCGTCGGCCCGATCCCGTCGACCGAGAAGGCGCTGCGCATCGCCGGCCTGACCATCGACGACATCGGCCTGTTCGAGCTGAACGAGGCGTTCGCCGTGCAGGTGCTCGCCTTCCTCGACCACTTCGGCATCGCCGACGACGACCCGCGGGTCAACCCGTGGGGTGGCGCGATCGCCATCGGTCACCCGCTCGCGTCCTCCGGTGTGCGGCTGATGACCCAGCTCGCCCGGCAGTTCGCCGAGCACCCCGAGGTCCGCTACGGCCTCACCGCCATGTGCATCGGCATCGGCATGGGCGGCACCGTGATCTGGGAGAACCCGCACTGGGAGGGTGGCAACAAGTGAGCGCGCTCGCCGCACCGAACGAGGTCGTCACCAAGGCGCTGCTGCGCCAGGTGAACGTGCCGGGCCTGGACCGGCCGGCCGCCCTGATCACGCTGGACAACGGCTTCGACCACACCAAGCCGAACACCTTCGGCCCGGCCGGCCTGACCAGCCTGGACGAGGCGATCACCGCCGCCCTGGCGGCGAACCCGGCGTTCATCGCGGTCACCGGCAAGCCGTACATCTTCTGCGTGGGCGCGGACATCGTCGGCCTGCCGGCGCTCGCCGACCGCACGCAGGCGCTGGAGATCGGCCGGCTCGGCCACCGGGTCTTCGCCCGGCTCAAGGACAGCGAGATCCCCACCTTCGCCTTCGTCAACGGCGCGGCGATGGGCGGCGGCCTGGAGCTGGCCCTGCACTGCCACTACCGGACGCTCTCCGGTGGCGCGGCGGCCCTGGCCCTGCCCGAGGTCTCCCTCGGCCTGGTCCCCGGCTGGGGCGGCACCCAGCTGCTGCCGAACCTGATCGGCATCCCGGCCGCCACCCAGGTGATCATCCAGAACCCGCTGATGCAGAACAAGATGCTCAAGCCGAAGCAGGCCGCCGAGATGGGCATCGCGGACGTGCTGCTGGAGCCGGCGGACTTCCTGGAGCGGTCCCTGGAGTGGGCCGCCGGCGTGGTCCGCGGCGAGGTCACCGTGACCCGGCCCGAGGTCGACAAGGACATGTGGGCGGGCGTGCTCTACTTCGCCCGGCAGACCCTCGACCAGCGGCTGCACGGCGCGGTTCCGGCCGCGTACAAGGCGCTGGACCTGCTGGAGACCGCCAAGGACGCCGACTTCGCCACCGGCACGGCCGCCGAGGACGAGGCCCTGGCGGACCTGGTCTTCTCCGAGGAGCTGCGCAGCGGCCTGTACGCCTTCGACCTGGTGCAGCGGCGGGCCAAGCGGCCGGCCGGCGCGCCGGACAAGGGCCTGGCCCGCCCGGTCACCAAGGCGGGCATCGTCGGCGCCGGCCTGATGGCCAGCCAGCTCGCGCTGCTTCTCGCCCGCCGCCTCCAGGTGCCGGTCGTGATGACCGACCTGGACCAGTCGCGGGTGGACAAGGGCGTCGGCTACGTGCACACCCAGATCGAGAAGGCCGTGAGCAAGGGCCGGATGGACAAGGGCACCGCCGCCAAGCTGTACGGCCTGGTCAGCGGCTCGGTCGACAAGTCCGTCTTCGCCGACGCCGACTTCGTCATCGAGGCGGTCTTCGAGGACCTGAACGTCAAGAAGCAGGTCTGGGCCGAGCTGGAGAAGATCGTCAAGCCGGAGGCCGTGCTGGCGACGAACACCTCGTCGCTGTCGATCACCGCGATGGCCGAGGAGCTGGAGCACCCGGAACGGGTGGTCGGCTTCCACTTCTTCAATCCGGTCGCCGTGCTGCCGCTGCTGGAGATCGTCCGCGGCGAGCGGACCGACGACGTCACGCTCGCGACCGCCTTCGCGGTCGGCAAGCAGCTGAGGAAGTCCTCGGTGCTGGTGAAGGACGCCCCGGCGTTCGTCGTCAACCGGCTGCTCACCCGGTTCCTCGGCACCGTCTTCGCCGCCGTCGACCAGGGCACCCCGCTGGACGTGGCGAACAGCGCCCTGGACCCGCTGGGCCTGCCGATGCGTCCGCTCGCCCTGCTCCAGCTGGTCGGCCCGGCCGTGGCGTACCACGTGGGCGGCACCCTGCACGCCGCGTTCCCGGACCGCTTCAAGGTCAGCGAGAACCTCAAGCGGATCGCCGACTCCGGCCAGCCGATCGTGGTCGACGACCAGGTCAACGAGGACGTCGCCAAGCTGCTCGTGGTCGGCGACCAGCCGCTGACCGCCGAGCAGGTACGCCAGAACGCGCTGGACGCGCTGGCGCAGGAGATCCGGCTGATGCTCGACGAGGGCGTCGTCGCCGAGGCGCAGGACATCGACCTGTGCATGATCCTCGGCGCCGGCTGGCCGTTCCACCTGGGCGGCGTCACGCCGTACCTGGACCGGACCGGCACCTCCGAGCGGGTCACCGGCCGGCGGTTCCTGCCGCGCGGGGTCGCCAGCCTCCGCGCCTGACCCACCCCCGCTCCCCCGCGATCGCGGTGGCCGACCTTCCCTCCCGGGCGGGCCGGCCACCGCGATCGTCATTTCCGGCAGGGCCCTTCCGGCCCGACGGCGCGCCGACCTCGGGCCGACCTCACGGGCCGGGGTGCGGCGGCCGGACCTTCCAGGGTGACGGCGTGCCGACCCGGGCCTGGTATGGCCCGCCGGCCGGCCCGGTCACGACCCGGCGGCGGTTTCGTCACGTCGACGCGGGGCGGACAGCGGCATGTCGGTCGGGCTGGCTACGATCACGCGGCCCGAACTTCACCTGGAGCTGACCGATGTCGCAGCCGCCGTCCAATCCGTATCCCGGTTCCTACCCGCCGCCGCAGCAGCCCGGCGGCTACCCGTCGCAGCAGCCCGGCCCGCAGTACGGCGGCGACTACCCGCCGCAGCAGCCCGGCCCCCAGTACGGCGGCGACTACCCGCCGCAGCAGCCCGGCCCCCAGTACGGCGGTGGCTATCCGCCGCAGCAGCAGCCCGGCCCCCAGTACGGCGGCGACTACCCGCCGCAGCAGCCCGGCCCTCAGTACGGCTCCTACCTGGAGAGCGGCCAACCGGCCTACGGTGCTCCGGCCGGCCCGCCGCCGAAGAAGTCGAACGTGGGCCGGATCCTGCTCATCACCCTGGCCGTCGTGGTGGTGCTCTGCCTGGGCGGCGGCGCGGTCCTCTTCTTCGCCGCCAAGGACAAGGTCGGCGACGTGGTGGACGCCACCAAGACCCGTGTGGTCGCGCCCACGACGCTGGCCGGCCGGCCCAAGGTGACCGAGCCGCAGCTGCAGGCCGCCGCCGAGGAGATGACCTCGGAGATGAAGAAGGACGTCCCGGACGCCACCAGCACTGTCGGCGGGTACTACGGCAACCCGGCAAAGAAGGACCTGGTCATGATCGCCGGCGCCTCGGGTGTGATGGCCGACCCGAAGAAGGAGCTGGACAACGCCACCAAGGACCTCTCCACCGAGCTCGGGGTGGCCACCTTCAGCACGGTGGACGCCGGCCCGCTGGGCGGCGAGGCCAAGTGCGGCGACGGCAAGGCCGACGACGTCCCGGTGGGGGTCTGCGTCTGGGCGGACCGCGGCAGCCTCGGCATGATCATCCTCTACTTCAAGTCCGCCGACGACCTGAAGTCGCAGTTCGTCACCATGCGCGGGCAGATCGAGCAGAAGGGCTGACCGCCCTCGGCACCGCTGGTCCGGGCCCCCTCCGCCGTGGCGGAGGGGGCCCGTCCACGTGCCGGCGTTACGCCGAGGCGGACCGTTCCGCCGGGCTGCGGCAGACGCAGAACTCGTTGCCCTCGGGGTCGGCGAGCACCACCCAGCCGGTGCCGTCCGGCCGACGGCGGTCGGCGACCAGTGCGGCGCCGAACCCGAGCAGCCGCTCGACCTCGGCGTCCCGGGTCCGGTCGGCCGGTTGCAGGTCGACATGGAACGCGCCCTTGCCGTGCCGCTCCCCGACCTCGACGAAGAGCAGGTCGGGGCCGTGGCCGCCGGGCGCGACCAGGACCGCCTCGGGGTCACCCGGGTGGTCGTCGTCGTGCAGCCGGCGGTCGAGCACCCCCGCCCACCAGCTGGCCAGGGTGTACGGGTCGTCGGACTCGACGGTGACGCAGTGGATCAGCGCACTCACGGTGCTTCCTCCTGGTGTGGAGTGTGCGCCCCGCGGAAGTGGATGCTGTCAGCGGTGACCGGGGCGGGGCGCGGGACTGTTCGTGGTGGACATCGACCGCACCCCCTTTCCGCGCGTCGGGCTGACGCGGCTGATCATGTCACCGCCCGAGCCCGGGGCACAACCCCGTGATGCCGGCCCGGTCCCAGCACGGGACCGGGCCGGTCCCGCTGACGCCGAACGGCGGCCCGGTCAGTTCGGGCAGGGGACGTCGGCCGACGGCAGGGTGACGGTGACCTCCAGGCCGCCGCCCGGCTGGGCGACCACCGTGACCGCGCCGCCGTGCGCGTCGCACACCGCGCGGACGATGGAGAGCCCGAGGCCGGAGCCGCGCGCCCCGGTCCGCTCCTGGCCGCCGCGCCGGAACGGCTCGAACAGCCCCGGCACGTCGGCCTGGGCGACCTCGAAGCCGGTGTTCCCCACCACCAGCCAGGACCGCTGCCCGTCGCTGCCGGTGCGCACCCAGATCCGGCCGTGCAGGTGGTTGTACCGGACCGCGTTCTCGATCAGGTTGCCGGCGAGCCGGTCGAGCAGCCCCGGGTCGCCGACCACCGGCGCCGGGCGCAGCGAGGTCTGCACCCGCAGGCCGATCCGTTCCACCTCGCGGGCGACCGCGGAGAGCGCGTTGGCGGTGCCGACGGCGAGGTCGCACTCGGCCCGGCGGCCCAGCCGGCGGCCGGTCTGGGCCTCGCTGCGGGCCAGCACCAGCAGGGCGTCGACCAGGCCGTTGGCCCGCTCGGAGGCGTCCCGCACCACGCTGGCCATCCGGCGGTACTCGGTGGTGTCCGCCTCGTCGTCGCTGAGCGTCACGTCGATCTCGGTCCGCATCACCGCGAGCGGGGTACGCAGCTCGTGCGAGGCGTTGGCGACGAAGCGCTTCTGCGCCTCGAACGCGGCGGCGATCCGGTCCAGCATCGCGTCGAACGTCTTCGCCAGCTCGGCCACCTCGTCGTCCGCCCCGGACCAGCCGATCCGCTGGTCGAGGGTGGCCTCGCCGAGGCGCTGGGCGGTCGCGGTGACCTGGTGCAGCGGGCGCAGCGCCCGGCCGGCCACCAACCACGCCCCGGCGACCCCGACCACGCTGATCGCCAGCAGGGCCACCAGGCCCTTGACCAGCAGCTCCCGCGACGCGGCGTCGACCAGCTCCCGCTGCCACTGCCCGGCGTCGAGGGTGCGGCCGTCGGCGAGGACCACCGTGGTCCCGGGCAGCAGCTCGTCGGTCGGGCGCAGCGCGTCGCGGACCAGCAGCCAGGCGAGCAGCACCAGGATCGCCCCGGCGCCCACCAGCAGCACCCCGTTGAGCAGGGTGAGCCGCAGCCGCAGCGTGGGACGCAGCCGACTCACGGCGCAACCTCGGCGGTGCGGTAGCCGGCGCCCACCACCGTCTCGATCAGCGGCGGGTCGCCGAGCTTCTTGCGCAGCGTCATCACGGTGACCCGGACGATCGTGGTGAACGGGTCGGTGTTCGCGTCCCAGACCCGTTCCAGCAGCTCCTCGCTGGAGACCACCGCGCCGCGGGCCTTGAGCAGCTCGGCGAGGACGCCGAACTCCTTGTTGGTCAGGTCGACCGGCGCCCCACCGCGGGTGACCACCCGGCGGGCCGGGTCGAGCACCAGGTCGGCGACCTCCAGCACCGGCGGGGCGGCCGGGGTGGCCCGCCGGCCGAGCGCCTGCACCCGGGCCACCAGCTCGTCGAAGGCGAACGGCTTGGGCAGGTAGTCGTCTGCCCCGAGCTGGAGCCCTTCGACCTTGTCGGCGACGGTGCCGCTGGCGGTGAGCATCAGCACCCGGGTCAGGGTGCCGGAGGCGGCCAGGTCTGCGCAGATCCGGTCGCCGTGCACGCCGGGCAGGTCGCGGTCGAGGATCACCACGTCGTACCGGGTGACTAAGGCGGCCTCGTGACCGGTGCTGCCGTCGTAGGCGACGTCCACCGCCATGCCGCGCTTGCGCAGCCCCCGCGCGATCGCGTCGGCGAGGTTGCGCTCGTCCTCCACCACCAGCACCCGCATCCCGGCCTCCTCGCCTCGTGACCTCCCGACAACCTAGTGCCGGCCACCAAACCAGCGTCCCTCGCCGTCGTTGCAGAAAACCTTCGGGTACGCGATGCTTCCCGGCACCTACCGCCACGCTCCGGGCGCGGCGGCCGGCGACGAGCGGAGGAGCTGCCATGACCGGAACAGCTGGGCGGAACGTGGCGTACCGGTGCTTCCGCCTGCCGGCCGACCTCGACCTGGGCACCGCCGAGGGCGTGGTCGCTGTCCCGGGCGGCCTGGCTGTCGGGGCGCCGATCGGGCAGCTCGACCACACCGACCCGCACACCGGCCGCACCGACCGGTACGACCTGGCGACCTGGACCGCGCCGGTGGTGTGGGCCGGCTTCGGCGTCGACGAGATCGTCCCGTCCTGGACCGGGGACAGCCCGGAGGGCGGCTGGCTCCAGATCGAGCTGCGCGGCTGGGACGCGGGCTCGCCGTCCACCGACTGGTACGTGCTGGGCCGCTGGGCCGCCGACGACACGACGATCCACCGCACCTCGGTGCCGGGCCAGACCCAGGACGAGGCCTGGGCGAAGGTCGACACGATGGGCGCCCTGCGCTCGGCGATCACCGGCTGGCAGGCGCGGGTCACCCTGTTCCGCCGGACCGACGTCGCGGCCGGCCCGGTGCTGCGTACCCTCGGGGCGGTGGCCTCGGCCGAGGAGTGGAACGCGCCCGACCAGCCGGCGGCCTCCGCGGCCGTCGGCGCGGCCCGGGGGCGGGTGCTCGACGTGCCCCGGTACGCGCAGCGGCTGCACGCCGGCGGGGAGACCCGCTGGGGCGGCGGTGGGGACTCCTGGTGCAGCCCCACCAGCGTGTCGATGGTGCTGGACTTCTGGGGCGCCGGCCCGACCCCGGACCGGTACGCCTGGGTGACCCCGCCCGGCCCCCGGCCGGTCGTGGTGCACGCCGCCCGGGGCTGCTACGACCACGCCTACGCGGGCGCGGGGAACTGGCCGTTCAACACGGCGTATGCGGGGCTGCACGGGGTGGACGCGTTCGTCACCCGGTTGCGCTCCCTCGCCGAGGCCGAGCTCTTCGTCGCGGCCGGGGTGCCGCTGGTCGTCTCGGCGCGGTTCCGGCGCGGGGAGATCCCCGGGCTCGACTACGACACCAACGGCCACCTGATGGTGCTGGTCGGCTTCACGGAGACCGGTGACCCGGTGCTCAACGACCCGTATGCCGCCACCGACGACGGGGTGCGCAGGACCGTGGACCGGGACCGGTTCCAGGCCGCCTGGCTGGGCGGCAGCGGCGGCGTGGCGTACGTGATCCGGCCGGCGTCGGTGCCGCTGCCGCCCACCCCCGCGCAGGCCAACTGGTGAACCGCTGATCAGCGGCCGTCCGGCCAGACGACCAGGCCGCCGGAGGGCCGCAGGCAGACCAGGGCGGCGGCCGCGGCCGCGCAGTCGTCCCACGAGCCCGGCAGCACGGCCCGGATCCGGGCCTGTCCGGCCGGGACGTCCAGCTCGGCGACCAGGGTGCGGTCCTCGCCGAGCCGGCGGAGCCCGAGCAGCGCGGGCTCGTACCGGGCCCCGCCGCTCAGCCGCCAGCGGCCCAGCCGGGCGAGGGTGCCGCCGGTGCGTGGGTCGACCACCGACAGGTCCATCTCCAGGCCGACGGCCGGGGCGCTGGCGAGGAGCCGACCGTCGACCGGATCGATCCCCAGCCAGCGGTCGTCGGTCCAGAGCAGACGCCCGGTGGCCGGGTCGACGGCCCGCACTCCGAGGCCCCGGTCGCGCAGGCAGATCGACCCGGCACAGTCGGCGAACCAGGTCTCGGCCGACGGGCCGACCGGCATGCTCCAGCGCCGGTCCAGCCGGTCCAGGCCGTACGCGGTGACCGTGCCCGGCGCCCCGTCGAGCAGCAGCAGGTCACCGACGACCTGGGTGACCCGGTACGACACCCCGTCGGCGGCCGGCGGCACCCGCCCGGCACGCAGCAGCGCCCCCGAGCCGGCGTCGTGGACCTCCACCCGGCCGGCGGCGGTGACCAGCACCACCCGCGTCACACCCCGGTCGCCGACCTCGTACGCGAGCCCGTTGCCGGGCAGCGGCAACGACCACCGGGACCGGCCCGACACCGGGTCGACCGCCCGCACGGTGCCCGTCCCGTCCGCCCGGGGCGTCTCGAAGAGCACGCCGCCGGACTCCGTCCGGACCGGGTAGCCGGGCTGCCGCCAGCGCACCGCCCCGGTGTCCGGGTCCAGCAAGGTGGAGGCGGGGTCGCCGGCCCCGGCGGGGCTGCTGATCACCAGCACCGCGCCGGCCACCGTGGTGAGGCCGAGCGCGTGGTCGCCGGTGGGGAGGACGAACCGCCACAGCGGCTCCCCGCCGGGCAGCCGGTGCCCGGTCACCAGCCGACCCGCCCGGCCCACCGTGCCCGGCCCGTCGGCGACCACCAGCCGGTCGGCGAGCACCAGGAAGCCGGCGCCCTGCGGGGCGGGCACCGCCACGGACGGCCGCCGGCCCGGGGCGGGGGCCGAGCCGGCCAGCACGAGCAGCGCGGCGCAGAGCAGCGCCGCGACGCGTGCCGACCGGGAGGGGGGACGGCGCGGGTCGGGCGGCGGCTCGGTCTCGTCGCCGTGCCGCAGCTCGCCCAGCTCGATGACCGGGCTCACGGCAACCGCCACAGCCCGAACCCGCCGTCGGCCCGCCGGCAGGCGAGCACGCCCGCGCCGACCCGGCAGTCGCCGAGCAGGCCGGGCAGCGCGCCGATCACCCGGGCCCGGGCGGCGACCAGGTCCAGCTCGGCCACGACCAGCCGCCCGTCCGGGCCCCGCCGGCTGCCGATCAGCGGGACGTCCGGGTCGGCCCAGTTCGCCAGCTCCCAGCTGCCCAGGTCGGCCAGCCGGTGACCGGTCGCCGCCTCGACCACCGCGTACCGGGAGGCCCCAGCGGGGTCGGCCGTGGTCACCAGGAACCGGCCGGCGTTCACCCGCAGCACCGCCCGCGAATGCTCGTCACGCCATCGGATGGCGCCGGTCGCCGGGTCGAGCGCCCACATCCCGCCGATCTGCTGGTACGCACAGAGCAGAGCGCCGCAGGGGCTCAGGTAGCCGACCAGGGAGAGCCGGGTGGTCCAGCGCCGGTCCAGGCGGTCCAGGCCGTAACCGGTGACCGTGGCGCCGTTGTCCCGGATCACCAGCAGCAGGTCGTCGACCACCGCCGTCCGCTGCCAGTTGGGCAGCTCACCGGGACGGATGTTGCGGGTGACCAGCCGGGCACCGGAGACCGCGTCGCGCACCTCGACCTCGCCGGAGGCCGGCGCCAGCACGACCCGGTCAGCCCCGGCCGGGCCGTAGCGCAGGTCGGCGCCGCCCGGCGGCGTCGGCACCCACCACAGTGCCCGCCCGGACGGCACGTCGACCCGGCGGATCGTGCCCTGCCCCACCGCGTCGACGGTCTGGATGAGCACCCCGTCTCCCGCCTCGACCGCCACGCCGGGCTGCTGCCAGCCGGGCGCGCCGGTCCGGGCGTCCACGGTGAACGTCCGGTAGGTGCCGTCGGTGCCGCCCACCGGGCCGGTGAGCAGCACCGACCCGGCCCGGTTCAGCAGCCCGACGATGTCGCCACTGCCCACCGGAAGCGAGCTGCGCCACAGCCGGGTGGGCGGACCGTGCGCCGGGATCCGGTATGCGACGAGCTGCCGCCCCTCGTTCCGGTCCAGGTCGGGCGGCTCGACCAGGTAGAGGCGGTCGCCGACGAGGAAGGCCTCGGCGCCGGGGCGGGCCGGCACGGCGGCGGCCGGACGGCCGGCCGCCGGAACGCCGCCGGCGAGCGTGAGCAGGGCGACCGCCAGCACCGCCAGGATCCGGTACGGCCGCGCGGCGGGCCGGGGCGGTCGGGTCGACGGCGCCGGCGCCGGGTCGTCGCGACGCTCACCCAGATCGATGACGGTCACGGCCACCCCTCCCCCGCCCACCCCCCCGGACGGCGCCCGCCGGGACGCACCGGCCCGGCCGGGGCGACGCCGCGCCGCCTGTACGATGGCCCGTCGTGGCCGTGCCGGTGGTAGACCCCTCGTTGAACTCCGCGTCCGTCGCGGTCGAGCCCGTCGTGGCCGACCCGCCGCGCCGGCCCCGACGCCGGCCGGCCCGCGCCGACGTGCTGGCCATCGGAGCCTATGCGTTGCTCGGCGTTTTCGTCTGCCTCAACTACTGGGTGGACGTCCAGCACCGGGTGTCGTCGCACCTGCCGACCGACCACAGCTGGTTCGAGTGGCTCTTCGCGCACGGCGCCTACTCGGTGCGGCACCTGGAGAACCCGCTCTTCACCGCCCGGCAGAACGCGCCCGACGGCGTGAACATGATGGCGAACACCTCGCTGCTCGGGGTCACCCTGCCGCTGGCGCCGCTCACCCTGCTCCTCGGCCCCCAGGTGATGTACGCGCTCTACCTGGGCGGGGCGCTCGCCGCGACGGCCGGCACGTCGTACTGGATGCTGTCGCGGCACCTGGTCCGCTCCCGGGGCGCGGCCTTCGTCGGCGGCGCGTTCCTCGGTTTCGCGCCCGGCATCGTGCACCACGCCAACGGGCAGCCGAACTTCGTCTCCAACTTCCTGCTCCCGCTGATCGTGGTGCGGGTGCTGCGCCTCGGCGAGCCGGGCCGGTGGTGGCGCAACGGGATCGCGCTCGGCGTGCTGGTCGCGTACCAGATCTTCATCAACGAGGAGATGCTGCTGCTCACCGCGCTGGCCTGCCTCGTGGTGGTGGCCGCGTACGTGGCGCAGCGACCGCGGGCGGCGTGGGCGCGGGCCGGCGCGTTCCTCGCCGCCGGCGGCGTCGGCGCCGGGCTCGCCCTGCTGCTGGCCGCGTACCCGATCTGGTTCCAGTTCAACGGGCCGCAGTCCTACCGGGGCCTGCAGGGCGGCGTCTTCCACAGCTGGGGCGAGGACCTTGCCGCGTTCGTCACCTTCGCCCGGGACACCGTCGCCGGCGACGAGGCGGTGGAGCGGACCATCGGGCTGACCGAGCAGAACACCTGGTTCGGCTGGCCGCTGGTGCTGGTCGCGCTGGTCGCCCTGGCGCTGCTGGTCCGCCGCTCGCTCGCCGCCCGGATCCTCGCCGTGCTGGTGGTGGTCTTCAGCGTCGCGGCGATCGGCCCGAAGGTGCGGTTCGACGGGGTGGAGACCGCGATCGACGGGCCCTGGGCGTACGTCCCGGACGACCTGCCGCTGGTCGAGATGATGATGCCGACCCGGCTCTCCCTGGTGGTGGCCGCCGCGGTCGGGGTGCTGCTGGCGCTGGCCTGGAACGCCCTCGCCGGCGACGGCCGCCCGCCGGTGCCGGCCCCGCGCACCGCCGCCGAGTCCGGCGCCGCGCAATCGCCGGCCGTCGGGCCGCGGCGCCGGTGGCTGCGCCCGATCGGGTACGCCGCGATCACGCTCGCGGTGCTGCCGCTCTTCCCCCGGCCGCTGCCCGCCCAGCACGTCGACCCGCCGCCGCACTTCATCACGGCCGGCGGCTGGCGCCCGTACGTCCCGGCCGGCCGGACGCTGGTGCCGGTGCCCGTCCCGAGCAACGTGCACGGCCTGCCCACGCTGCGCTGGAGCGCCCTGACCGGGCAGCAGTTCCCGATCCCCGGTGGCTACTTCATCGGCCCGAACGAGCAGGGCGAGGGCGTCTTCGGGGCGCCGAACCGGCCGACCAGCACCCTGATCTACGCCACCATGGACGCCGGCAGGGTGCCGCCGCTCACCGCGGAGAACCGTCGCCAGGCGGTCGAGGACCTGCGCTTCTGGAAGGCCTCGGTGGTGGTGCTCGGCGCGAACCCGCGCGAGCCCGTCCTGCGCGAGCTGATGACCGCCCTGCTCGGCCCGCCGCAGCGGGTCGACGACGTCTGGCTCTGGGACGTCCGCGGCCTGGTGTGACGGCCACCGGCCGCGGCGGCCCGGGGCAGCCGGCGGCCCGGGTCAGCCGACCAGGGGGCGGACGTCCCAGATGTGGGCGCCGGGCACGTCGCGGCCGGGGCCGACGAGGCCGTCCAGCGTCGCGCGGACCGGATCGGTCGGCGACGAGCCGGCCTGCACCAGGACGGCGGCCCGCCAGTGGCGCAGGTCCTCTACCGCCTGGCGCCGGTCCGCGTCGCCGACCGGCGGCGCCTGGCCGCTCTCCGCGGCCCGGCGCAGCAGCACCGAGGTCGGGTTGTCCGGCGCGCCCCAGTGCGCGGTCGGGTCGGCCGCGCTCGCCGGGCCGATGAAGTAGCCGCCCGGCGCGGTGAAGGCCAGCCCGGTCCGGGCCGACCAGAACATGGCCGGGCTGACCCCCGCCCCGGTCACCGGCGGCACCGGCACCAGCGTCCGCCCCGGCGGCACGTACGCCCGCCAGCCGCCGTCGGCCACGAACGCCGGCACCAGCCCGGCGGGCACGGTACGGATCGGCGTCGGGGCGAGCGGCAGCAGCGCGGCGGCCACCGCCCCGGTGCAGAGCAGCCGCCACGCCCGCCCGACACGGTGTTCGGACGCCCGGTCCAGGGCGAGGGCGAGCAGCACCCCCAGCACCGGCACGCAGACCAGCGCGAACCGGGCGGGCACCACCAGGTCGAGCAGCGGCACCCCGCTGACCAGCCGGTACGGCCCGGGCAGCCCGGTCTCGTGGTGGTCGACCCGGATGCCGGTGCCGAGGGAGAGCAGGGCGAAGAGCAGGCCGCAACCGGCCAGCGCGCGGACCAGGGGCCGCCGCCACAGCCGGACCACCACCAGCACGGCCAGCAGCGGCAGGACCGGCCCGAAGAAGGAGTTCTCCTCGGTCGGGTTCGGCGACAGCAGCCCCGCCGAGTGGTCGTCCCCGGCGACGGTCTGCCGGGCGGCGGCGGTGAACGAGGCCGCGTCGAGGCGGAAGCCCTGCGCGAAGAAGGGCATCCCGGCATAGTGGCCGGGACCGTGGAACTGGAACCACAGCGGGTACGCCAGCAGCACCCCCGCCACCAGCGCGCCGATGCCGAGCCGGCCGAGCAGCGCGGGCGCCCGCCGCCGCGCGCCCCCCGGATCGGCCAGCGCGTACGCCGCGGCGAGGACCCCGGCGGCGAGGGCGAGGAAGACCAGCACCTCCTCGCCGAGGAAGACCTGGTACGCCACCGCCAGCCCGAGCAGCACCCCGTCCCGTCGCACCCGGTCGGCGGCGGGCCGGAAGACCAGCCCGAGGATCACCGGGACCAGGAACTGGGCGGCCATGTGCAGGTGCGCCCCGGCCTGCGAGACCATCCCGGGGGCGAAGCCGCAGAACAGCCCGCCCACCGCCGCCGCGACCCGGGAGCGGACCAGCCGGCGGGCCAGCAGGGCGTACCAGGCGGTGGCGGTGCCGGCCAGGCAGCAGACCACGGCCACCAGGAAGGCCGCCTGGGAGCCGAACAGCAGGGTCACCGGGGTCAGCGGCACGCCCAGCCCGAGCACCGAGGTGTTGGCCATCAGGTTGACCCCGTCCGGGGCGTTCAGGGCCGTGCTGTACAGCGGGTTCTCCGCGCCGGTCACCGCCCGCGCGGCCCGGGCCAGCATCCACTCGAAGAGCATCTGGTCGCCGGCCTGGTGGAAGAGCCGTTCCGGGCGGCCCCACTGCCCGCCGGTGAGCAGCACGGCCAGCCCGAGGTAGCCGGCGAGCACCAGCACGTCGACGCCGCGCGGCGCGCGGCGGCGGGGCCGGCCCGCCGGGGCGGCGTCGGGCGGGACGGCGGCCGGCGGGGCGGTGGTCAGGCCGACGGGGCGGTCAGTGTCCGGACGTCCCACAACCACACGTCCAACTCCTGCCGGCCGGGGCCGACCAGCTGCTCGACGGTACGCCGCAGCGGCTCGGCGTTCTGCTGGTCCAGCGGCAGCACCACGACGGCGGCCCGCCAGTGCCGCAGCTCGTCCAGGCAGCGACGGCGCTGCCGGTCGTCCAGCTTCGGCGTACGGCCGGTGGTGGCCACCTCCTCGAGCAGGTCGCCGATGCCGCTCGGCCGCCCACCGAATCGGCCCGGGTCGCCGGTCACGCCGTTGCGTGGGGCGAGGAAGTAGCCACCGGGGATCTTGAAGTCCAGGTTGGTGCTGGCGGCCCAGCGCATCGCGTGGGTGTTGCCCATGCTCGGCACCGGCACCGGCACCAGGGTCTGGTCCGGGCCGACGTAGTCGCGCCAGCGGTCGGCGGTGATGAACCGGGGCACCGCCGGGCGGGTGGTGACCTGCAACGGCATCGGCGCGATCGGCAGCAGGGCGAGGACCAGGCCGGCGACGGTCAGCGTGCGCACGGTCCGCCGGTCGGCCGTCCGCAGCGACCAGGCCCGCTCGACCGCCAGGGCCAGCAGCACCCCGATCACCACGGTGGTGATCAGGCCGAACCGGGTGGGCACCACCGCGTCGAGCAGCGGCAGCCGGACGAGCAGCTCCCACGGGCCGGTGGCCAGGTCCCGGTCCCACCAGGACACCCGCTCGCCGAGGGAGAGCACCGCGAAGAACAGCCCGGTCACCGCGAGCGCCCGGACCACCACCTCGCGCCGCAGCCAGGCCACGATGCCGACGGCCAGCAGCGACAGGCTCCAGCCGAAGAAGGCGTTCTCCTCCGAGTAGTTCGGCGCGAGGTTGACGTTGGCCCGCTCGTTGCCGCCCAGGGAGGGCGAGCCGGGGGCGAAGAACGCGGCGATGTCGTTGCCGTAGTCGCGGACCGTGTCGCTGAGCCCGTGGTACGCCATCGGCCCGGCGAACTGCACCCACAGCGGGTACGCCAGCAGCGCCCCGGCCAGCACCGCACAGACCGCCAGCCCGGTGGCGAGCGGGCGCCACGCGGCCGACCAGCGGCCGTGCCGCTGGGCGAGCACGGCGAGCAGGAAGACGCCGCAGGCCAGCGCGGTGAAGAGCAGGATCTCCTCGTTGATGAACGCCTGCACGGTGACCAGCAGGGCGAGCAGCGCGCCGTCGCGGACCGGGCGGGTGGCGCGGGTCAGCACCAGCACCCGCCAGACGATGAACGGCAGCAGGAACTGGGAGATGATGTTGGGGTGCCAGTTGGCGTGCGCGAGCATCGCCGGCGAGAACCCGCAGAACCAGCCGCCCACCGCCGCGGCCAGCCGGGTCCGCACGATGTGCCGGGAGAGCACGTGGTACCAGGCGGCGGCGGTGCCGGCGAGACCGAGTGTCACCAGCGTCACGAAGGAGACGGCCGGTCCGAAGAGGAGGGTCACCGGCACCATCGGGATGCCGAGCGCCAGGATGGCGGTGTTCGCCATCAGGTTGACCCCGTCGGGATAGTTGAACTGGTCGGTGTAGAACGGGAACTCGCCGTGCAGCACCACCCGCACCGAGTGGGCGAGGAAGAACTGCACCTGCGCCGGGTCGCTGCTGTAGAGCGAGGCGACCCGACCGGCCGGATCCGCCCAGATCCGGCTGGTCACCCAGACCGCGGCGAGCAGGAAGACGCCGTGCACCGCGAGGTCCTGCCGGCGGGGCGTCCACCGCCAGCGCCGCCGGGCGGCCGGGCGGCCGGGCTCGCGGGCACGGTCGGCGTCGGTGACCTGGCCGGCGTCCGTGACGCGCGGTGAGCCGGTCGGGGCGTCGGCGTCCGGTGGGGAGTCGACACGGGTCTCGGCAGACGTCACAGTCGGCGGAGTCTACCCGAGCGGGAAACCGGTACGAAATGAACGGCACTGTCCGCAGTGGTGCCCGGACCGGGGTGAGGCGGGCGCGGTACACCGACCGGACATCTCGTACCATGTGGCTTCGAAAACACGACGGCGACGCGATCGGGGGCGTACAGGTGGCTTCAGTCCGCCGGCGCGGCACGAAGGCCACCGCACTGCTGACCCTGCTGCTCGTGACCGTGACCGGCTGCGGTCCGGTCGCCGACCGGGGGCCGACGACGCTGCCGGTCGGCTACGACACCCTCGACGGGTCGCTGGCGGTCTGGCCGCCGCGCGGCAGCCTGGCCGGCGACGCCGGCACGACGGCGGCGGTCACCGCGGCGGTACGCGACTGGCGTTCGCCGGTCGACGACCGGGTGCACCTGCCCTCGTCGGGCATCCTCTTCTCCGGCCAGGTGGACGGGACGCCGCTGGCCCTGGTCGCCGCGGACGTGCCCGGCGAGAGCGCGTCCTGGTTGCTGCAGCTCACCCGGGACGGCGACCGGTGGACGGTCCGCCACGCCACCGAGTACACCGACCCGGGCTACCTGGTCTACTCGGATGTGCTGCCGGTCCAGCTCGCCGACGGGCGGCGCTACCTGACTTCGGCCCGGGTCGAGCGGCTGCTCGGCCCGGCCGGGCGGGCGCTGCCCACCGCCGACGGCCTCACCGGGCCGGTCGCCGTGCCGGCCTGCCGGGCGGTGGAGCTGACCGCGACCCTGCGGCCCACCCGGTCGCTGCCGCGCGGCCGGGCCGCGGACCGCGTGCTCGACCTCGGTACGGCCACCGCCGACCCCCGGTACCCGCTGGTCCGGGACGAGACCGGCGCCGGCCGGCGGGCCGTGACCGGGCTGGACACCTGCGCGCTCGCCGGCGAGCGGGGCCCGTTCGGCAGCATCCCCCGCCGGATCGGCGACCGGGACGCCCCACGCTCCGTACCGGAGTCGTGGCCGATGGCGAAGCTCGCCGTCCGCTCCCTGGGCGAGGTCGCCCTCGGTGGCGGCGAGCCGGCGGACCTGGAGCAGCTGAGCTGGGAGAGCGCCACCGGCACGATGACCGCGGTGGTCTACCGCCCGGCCGACGGCGGGACGCCGGTGGTCTCCCCCGCCGACCGCGCCAGCACGCTCCAGGCGTACCTGCTGCCGATGCCGGGGCAGCCGCTGGCGGTGCTGAGCTGGCGGGCGACCCGGGACGCCTCGTTCGCGGCGCCGCCTGGCACGGCACGCCTGGTGGACCGGCCGGGCCTGATGGTGGCGCCGCAGCCGGCGACGAAGCAGACGTTCAGCCTGGCCGGCACCGAGAAGACCTGGTACCGGTCCGTGGGCGGGCGCTGACCGGAACGACGAACGGGCGGCCCGAGTGTGCTCGGGCCGCCCGTTCGTCGTGCGGCGTCAGTTCTTGGCGGCCGCCTCGTCGGGCTGGACCGTCTCCCCGGGCTGGGCGTCGAGGCCGGAGATCCAGCCGGTGACGTCCCGGGCCACGTCCTGCGCGGTCAGCCGCAGGTCGGCGAGGATCTGCGCACGGGTGCCGTGCGGGTGCCAGTCGGCCGGCACGCCCAGGTCGCGCAGCGGCACCCGGACGTCGGCGTCCCGCATCGCCTGGGCGAGGGCGTCGCCGACGCCGCCGACCCGGACGCCGTCCTCGACGGTGACCACGAGCCGGTGGCCGGCGGCCAGCTCGACCAGCTCGGCCGGGACCGGGCGGACCCAGCGCGGGTCGACCACGGTCACCCCGTAGCCCTGCTCGGCGACCCGGACGGCCACCTCCATGCCCAGCTGCGCGAAGGAGCCGACGGCGACCAGCAGCACGTCGGTGCGGGCCGACTCGGCGAGCACGTCGACGGTGCCGACCCGGCGGACGGCGGGCAGGTCGGCGGCGACGGTGCCGGTCGGGAAGCGGAGGATGGTCGGGCCGTCGTCCACGGCGATCGCCTCGCGCAGCTCCTCGCGGAGGCTGCCGGCGTCGCGGGGGGCGGCGATCCGCAGGCCGGGCACCACGCCGAAGACGGACATGTCCCAGATGCCGTAGTGGCTCGGCCCGTCCGGGCCGGTGATGCCGGCGCGGTCCAGCACGAAGGTCACCGGCAGCCTGTGCATCGCCACATCCAGCAGGACCTGGTCGAAGGCCCGGTTGAGGAAGGTGGCGTAGACCGCCACCACCGGGTGCAGGCCGCCCATGGCCAGGCCGGCCGCCGAGGTGGCGGCGTGCTGCTCGGCGATGCCCACGTCGTAGACCCGGTGCGGGTGCTTGCGGGCGAGGGTGGCGATGCCGGTCGGCTCAGCCATCGCCGCGGTGATGCCCACCACGTCGGGACGCTCGTCGGCGATCGCGACCAGCTCGTCGGCGAAGACGTTGGTCCACTTCACCGACGGGACGGCGAGCAGCTTGCCGGTCTCCGCGTCGAACGCGCTCGGGCCGTGCAGGCAGTCGGCCTCGTCCTCCTCGGCCGGGCGGTAGCCGTAGCCCTTGCGGGTCACCGCGTGCACTATCACCGGGCCGCCGAAGTTCTTCGCGGCGCGCAGCGCCGACTCGACCGCGGCGATGTCGTGCCCGTCGACCGGGCCGACGTACTTGATGCCGAGGTCCTCGAACATGGCTTGCGGGGCGACCGCGTCCTTGATGCCCTTCTTGACCGCGTGCAGGACCTCGTACATCGGCTTGCCGACCAGCGGGGTGGAGCCGAGGGCGTCCTTGACGGTGTCGAGGACCTTCTCATAGCCGGGGTTGAGCCGCAGCGAGGAGAGGTGGTCGGCGAGGCCGCCGATGGTCGGCGAGTACGACCGGCCGTTGTCGTTGACCACGATGACGAGGGGGTTGCCGGCGGTGGCGATGTTGTTCAGCGCCTCCCAGCACATGCCGCCGGTCAGCGCGCCGTCGCCGACCAGGGCGACCACGCTGCGCTGCTCGCCCCGCAGCGCGTACGCCTTGGCCAGCCCGTCCGCGTACGACAGGGCGGTGGAGGCGTGCGAGTTCTCGATCAGGTCGTGCTCGCTCTCCGCCTGGCTCGGGTAGCCGGAGAGGCCACCGCGCTGGCGGAGCTTGTCGAAGCCGTCCTGGCGGCCGGTGAGGATCTTGTGCACGTAGGCCTGGTGGCCGGTGTCGAACAGGAGCCGGTCCCGCGGGGAGTCGAAGACCCGGTGCATGGCCAGGGTCAGCTCCACCACGCCCAGGTTCGGACCGACGTGCCCGCCGGTACGAGAGACCTTGGCGATCAGGAAGTCACGGATCTCGGCGGCGAGGATGTCCAGCTGCTCGGCGGTCATCCGCTTCACGTCCTGCGGACCGCGGACGGCGCCCAGCAGCCGACCGTGGTTGGCCGTGCCCTCTTCAACACTCATGACGGAAGAGTCTATCGGCCAGCCGACAGCCCGCAGCTCGGCCCGAGATCCCCGCAGGTCGAGGCGGGTATGCCCAGCTCAGGCCGGTGGTCGGCGTCAGCCGGTGATCAGCAGCCGGCGCGGCGGCTCCGCCGGGACGGCGGCGTACGCCGGCCCGGCCGGGGTCCACGAGCCGAGCACGGCGGCCCGCCGCGCCCCGGTCACCGACGGGATCGCGCCGGGCAGGCCGTGCCAGGAGAGCCAGCCGAGCAGGGCGAACGCGTACGCCTCCTTGGCCTGCGCCGGGACGCCCAGCTCGTCGGTGGTGCGCAGCCGCCAGCGGCCGGCGCCGAGCGCGGCGAGGCGGCCCCGGAGTGTGGGATTGCGCACGCCCCCGCCGGCGGCGAACACCTCGGTGACCTCAAGCCGGTCGCACTCGGCGGCCACCGTCCGGGCGGTCAGCTCGGTCAGCGTGGCCAGCACGTCGTCGGCGGCCACCGGCGCGCCCAGCGCGGCCAGCTTGCCGTCCAGGTAGCCGGCGTGGAACAGCTCCTTGCCGGTCGACTTGGGCGGGGCCGCGGCGTAGTAGGGCTCCGCGAGCAGCAGCTCCAGCAGCCCCGGGTGCACCCGGCCGGCCGCCGCGCGGGCCCCGTCGAGGTCGCAGGGGCGGCCGAGGAGGCGGCGGGCGGCCGCGTCGATCAGCGCGTTGGCCGGGCCCACGTCGTACCCGAGGACGGGCGCGCCGGGCGCGACCACGGTGAGGTTGGCGATACCGCCGAGGTTGAGCGCGGCCCGCGGCCCGGCCGCCGGGTCGAGCAGCAGCGCGTCGAAGGCCGGCACCAGCGGCGCGCCCTGCCCGCCCGCCGCGACGTCCGCCGACCGCAGGTCGGACAGGACCGGCACGCCGACCCGCGCGGCCACCCGGGCCGGCGCGCCGAGCTGGAGCGTGCCCCGGGCCCGGCCCGCCTCGACCCAGTGGAAGACGGTCTGCCCGGGGGAGACCACCGCGTCGGCCGCGCCGCCGGCCAGCTCCGCGCCGGCCGCCGCCGCCTCGGCGAAGACGTCACCGAGCCGGTTGTCCAGCCGGCAGACCGCCTCGATGGTGGTGCCGCCGGACGGCAGCAGCGCGCCGATCTCGGCCCGCAGCCCGTCGTCGTAGTCCAGGCTGGCCGTGCCGAGCGGCCGCAGCCGCAGGGTCTCCCCGTCGCGGGTGAACTCGGCCGCGGCCACGTCCACCCCGTCGTACGACGTCCCCGACATCAGCCCGACGATCTTCATCGGGCCAGGTTAGCGGGGCGGCGGCAGGAGCAGACCGACCAGCTCGACGTGCTGGGTCATCGGGAACAGGTCGAAGCCGCGCAGCGCGGCCAGCCGCCAGCCCAGGCCGGTGAAGGTGCGCACGTCCCGGGCGAAGGCGGCCGGGTCGCAGGCGACGTACGCCACCGCCCGCGGACGACCGGCCACCACGTCCCGCACCACCTGGGCGCCCGCGCCGGAGCGCGGCGGGTCGAGCACCACCACGTCGACCGGGCCGGTGACCCGGCGGCGGGCCAGCGCGGTCTCCACCCGGGCCGCGACCACCTCCACCCGGGGCAGGTCGGCCAGGTTCTCCCGGGCCGCGGCCACGCCCTCCGCGGAGGACTCGACCAGGGTGACCCGGGCGTCGCCGACCCGGCCGGCCAGGGCCGCGGCGAAGAGCCCGGCGCCGCCGTACAGGTCCCAGGCGGTCTCGCCGGGGCGCGGGTCGAGCAGGTCGAGGACCGCCCCGACCAGGGTGTCCGCCGCGGCCGGGTGCACCTGCCAGAAGCCGGACGCCGGCAGCGACCAGTCCCGCCCGGCGGCCACCTCCCGCACCACGGCCGGTCCGCTGACCGGTGTCGGGACCCCCTCGGCCACCGCCACCACGCTGACGTCGCCGCCGGTGGAGGCGACCGTCTCGACGGCGTCCGCGTCCGGCCAGCGGGCGCCGCTGGGGGTGAGCACCGGCAGCTCCTGGATCGCCGGGTGGGCGATCAGGCAGCGGTCGATCGGCACCACCTCGTGCGACCGGTGCTTGAGCAGCCCGGCCCGGCCGGCGCCGTCGACCGCGTACCGGACCCGGGAGCGCCAGCCCAGCAGCCCGCCGGGCAGCGCCTCGACCCGGACGGCGAGCCCGTCGACCTCGGCGTCGGTGAGTCCGCCCAGCCGGGTGAGCTGCTCCCGCACCACGGCGGTCTTCCAGTCCAGCTGCGCGCCGGGCGCCACGTGCTGCAGGTCGCAGCCGCCGCAGCGGCCCGGCTTCGCGTACGGGCAGGGCGGCTCGACGCGGTCCGGGGAGGCGTCGAGGACCTCCACCGCGTCGGCCCGGGCGAAGCCCCGGTGCAGCTCGGTCACCTCGGCCACCACCCGCTCGCCGGGCAGCGCGTGCCGCACGAAGACCACCTGGCCGTCGAACCGGGCCACGCAGTGCCCGCCCGGGGCGACCGCGTCCACGGTCAGCTCGACCCGCTCGGCCTCCTCCAGCCCCCGCCGCCCGCCGACGATCTCGTCGACGTGCCGGCCGTCGGTGGCGTCCCGGGCGCCGGTCCGGCCGGCCGCCGCCGTCACGGGCGCTCCCCGGCCGGGCCGCTCTCGCCGGGCGAGGCGGAGACCACCGGCGGGACGCTCGGCGGGAGGGTGCTGCGCGGGACGACCCGCGGCCCGCGCGCCGGCCCGCGGCTGAGCGTGGCGTCCAGCCGGTCCAGGTTCTTGCTGGCGGTCGAGGCGAGCTGCCACGGCACGCTGGTCACCATCACGCCCGGTTCGAAGAGCAGCCGACCCTTGAGCCGCAGCGCGCTCTGGTTGTGCAGCAGGTTCTCCCACCAGCGGCCGACCACGTACTCGGGGATGAACACGGTGACCACGTCGCGCGGCGACTCCCGGCGGGTGGAGGCCACGAAGTTGAGGATCGGCCGGGTGATCTCCCGGTACGGCGAGTCGACCACGGTCAGCGGCACGGGCAGCTCCCGCCGCTCCCACTCCTCCTGGAGTTGGCGGGTGTCCTTCTCGTCCACGTTCACGGTGACCGCGGTGAGCGTGTCCGGCCGGGTCGCCCGGGCGTACGCGATGGCCCGCAGGGTGGGCTGGTGCAGCTTGCTGACCAGCACGATGGCGTGGTTGCGGGCGGGCAGCACCCCCCGCGCCTCGGTCGGCTCCAATTCGGCGGCGACCCGGTCGTAGTGTCGGCGGATGGCCAGCATCAGCAGGTAGATCACCGCCATCGCGGCGATCGCGATCCAGGCGCCGAGCAGGAACTTGGTGATCAGCACGATGACCAGCACGGTGCCGGTCATCGCCATGCCGAAGCCGTTGATGGCCCGGGAGCGGATCATGCGGCGGCGCGCCTCCGGGTCCCGCTCGGTGCGCAGGTACCGGTTCCAGTGCCGGATCATGCCGGCCTGGGAGAGCGTGAACGAGACGAAGACGCCCACGATGTAGAGCTGGATCAGCCGGGTCACCTCGGCCTGGAATCCGATGATCAGCACGATCGCGAAGAGGGCGAGGAAGACGATGCCGTTGGAGAAGGCCAGCCGGTCGCCCCGGGTGTGGAACTGGCGGGGCAGGTAGCGGTCCTGGGCCAGGATCGAGCCGAGCACCGGGAAGCCGTTGAACGCGGTGTTCGCGGCCAGGAAGAGGATCAGCGCGGTCATCCCGGCGACGACGAAGAGCAGCGCCGAACCGGAGCCGAAGACCGTCTCGCCCAGCTGGGTGGTGACAGTCTTCTGCACGTACCCGTCGGGCCCGGAGACGATCTGTGACGGGTCCTCGACGAACTGGAGGCCGGTCAGCCGGGACAGCCAGATGATGCCGACCAGCATGCTCACCGCGATGGTGCCGAGCAGCAGCAGGGTGGTGGCCGCGTTGCGGCTCTTCGGCGCCTTGAACGCGGGCACCCCGTTGGAGATGGCCTCCACACCGGTGAGCGCCGCGCAGCCGGAGGAGAAGGTGCGCAGCAGCAGGAAGACCAGCGCGAAGCCGGCCACGCTGTGCTCCGGACGGATCACCAGGTCGGCGCTGGGGGCGCGCAGGTCGTCGCCGAGCACGAAGACCCGGATCAGCCCGGTGAGGATCATCCCGACCATCACGATGATGAAGCCGTAGGTGGGGATCGCGAAGGCGGTCCCCGACTCGCGCAGCCCGCGCAGGTTGATCGCGGTCAGCACCGTCACCGCGAGGACCGCGATCATCACCTTGTGGGCGCCCACGAAGGGCACCACCGAGCCGAGGTTGGCCACGCCCGAGGAGACCGACACGGCGACGGTGAGCACGTAGTCGACCAGCAGTGCGCTGCCCACCGCCAACCCGGCCCGGGGCCCGAGGTTGACCGTCGCCACCTCGTAGTCCCCGCCGCCGGAGGGGTAGGCGTGCACGTTCTGCCGGTAGCTGGCCACCACGGTGAGCATCACCACGACGACCGCGAGCGCGATCCACGGCGAGAACAGATACGCCGACGCGCCCGCGATGGAGAGCGTCAGCAGGATCTCGTCGGGCGCGTACGCGACGCTGGAGAGCGCGTCGGAGGCGAAGACCGGCAGCGCGATGCGCTTGGGGAGGAGGGTGTGCTGGAGCCGGTCGGACCGGAACGGTCGACCGACGAGGAGTCGCTTCAGCAGCGAGGTGGGACTGGCCACAAGCGCTAAGGGTACGACCAACCCGCGTCGGCCGTCGGGGGTGCCTGATCAACCTCTCGCGCGCCGGCGCGGTACGGTCGGTCCCCCGCTCGCGGCGGGGACGTGGCAGGCTCGCAGACGACGGGCCCGACGGGCGGCACCGTGGGAGGAGCGGACACCGTGCATGTCGTGATCATGGGCTGCGGCCGGGTCGGGTCGACCCTGGCCCACAGCCTGGAGTCCCGGGGGCACTCGGTGGCGGTGATCGACCAGGACGCGGACGCGTTCCGCCGCCTCGGCCCCGACTTCGGCGGCATCACCGTCACCGGCGCCGGCTTCGACGGCGAGGTGCTGCGCCAGGCCGGCATCGAGCGGGCGGACGCCTTCGCGGCCGTCTCCAGCGGCGACAACTCCAACATCATCTCGGCCCGGCTGGCGCGGGAGACCTTCGGCGTCTCCCGGGTCGCCGCCCGCATCTACGACCAGCGCCGGGCGCAGGTGTACGAGCGGCTCGGCATCCCCACCGTGGCCACCGTCCGGTGGACCGCCGACCGGATGCTGCGGCACCTGGTCCCCGAGGGGAACGTCGAGATCTTCCGGGACCCGACCAGCACCGTGTCGATCGTCGAGGTGCCGGTGCACAAGGAGTGGATCGGCCGGCCGCTGCGGGAGCTGGAGGAGTCCGCCGGAGCCCGGGTGGCGTACCTGATCCGCTTCGGGATCGGCACGCTGCCCACCGCCTCCACCGTGGTGCAGGAGGGCGACCAGGTCTTCATGCTGGTGACCGACGACATCATGGGGTCGGTCACGACGGCGGCGGCGACGCCGCCGGAAGGAGGGCACTGAGCATGCGCATCGCCATCGCCGGCGCCGGCAACGTCGGCCGGTCGATCGCCCAGGAGCTGATCGAGAACGGCCACCAGGTGATGCTGATCGAGCGGCAGCCCAAGATGCTCCGCCCGGACCGCGTGCCGGCCGCCGAGTGGGTGCTCGCCGACGCCTGCGAGCTGGCCAGCCTGGAGGAGGCCAACGTCGCCGGCTGCGACGTGGTGGTCGCCGCCACCGGCGACGACAAGGTCAACCTGGTGGTCTCGCTGCTGGCCAAGACCGAGTTCGCGGTCCCCCGGGTGGTCGCCCGGGTCAACCGCGCCGAGAACGAGTGGCTCTTCACCGACCAGTGGGGCGTCGACGTCGCGGTGAGCAAGCCGCGGGTGATGGCCGCCCTGGTCGAGGAGGCGGTCACGGTCGGCGACCTGGTCCGGCTGATGACCTTCCGGCAGGGCGAGGCGAACCTGGTCGAGATCACGCTGCCGCCCACCGCGCCGTACGTCGGCCAGCCGATCCACGCCGTGCCGCTGCCCCGGGACGCCGCCCTGGTGGCGATCCTGCGCGGCAAGCGGGTGCTGGTGCCGAGCCCGGACGACCCGATCGAGGCCGGCGACGAGTTGATTTTCGTGTGCACCGCCCAGGTGGAGGACGAGGTCCGCGCGGTGATCCTCGGCGCGGACAGCGTCGAGCGCACCCGCGGCACCGGCTGACCCGACCCGGTCACCGCCGGCCGCCCCGGGCGGCCGGCGGCGCTCAGGCGCCGGGCAGCGGCTCCGGCGCGGTCTCCCGGGTCACCCGGCGCACCGTCCAGACCGTGATGAGCAGCAGCAGCGCGTACGGCGGGTAGCCCAGCGCCAGCCGGGCCACGCCCAGCGCGGTGTCCTGATGGGCCAGGTAGAGCCCGGCCTGCACGCCCACCTTGGCCAGCCAGACCACGCCCCAGAGCACGGTGAGCTGGGTGAAGGTGCGCACCAGCCGCGGGTCGTCCCGCCATTCGGAGCGCCCCTTGGCGACCAGCACCGACCAGATCCAGCCCACCAGCGGCTGCCGGATCGCCGCCGAGAGCAGCAGGGCGAGCCCGTAGCCGATGCCGTAGAGGATGCCGGGAAGGTAGAAGTCCCGCTCGTCGCCGGTGCGCCAGGCGATGGCCGCGCCGACCGCGATGCCGAAGAGCCCGTTGACGGCGTGCCGGACCGGCCGGCGCTGGGCCAGCCGCAGGCCGGCGATGAGCAGCCCCACCGCCACCGAGGCGACGACCGCGGGGCGCAGTTCGCCCACCACGTTGGCGATCACGAAGACCACCACGGGGATGCTCGACTCGACCAGGCCACGCCAGCCGCCGAGCTGGTCGGCCATCTGCTCGGCGAGGCTGGGCAGCCGTTCGTCGTCCGGCGGCCCGGTGTCCGGCTCGGTGGTCCGGTGCGGTCCGGTCGTCACTTCGGCGACTCCAGCTCGTAGTACGGGTTGTAGATCACCTTGCGGTCGTCCCGGACGGCCATCCGGCCGCGGGCGGTCAGATGCCGGCCCGGCTCGATGCCGGCGATGTGCCGGCGGCCCAGCCAAACCAGGGTGACCACGTCGCTGCCGTCGTAGAGGTCCGCCTCCAGCGTCGGCAGGTTCGTCCGCGGCGTGTAGACCACCGTCCGGAGCCGTCCGGCGACGGAGACCACCTGGCCCCGCAGGCACTGCCGGGCCGGCGTGCCGCCCGACTCGGCGCTCTCCCGGCGCAGCTCCTGCGCCTCGATCTCGGCCTCGCTCGCGGTGAGCCGTTGCAGGATGCGCCGCAGCGACACCCGACCCTCGTCGGTCGTCATGACCTCCGCGTCACCCTCTCCACGCTGGCCGGTCCGCGCCGGCGCTGGCCCGACCCCGGGATGCCGGAACCGTCCCGCCAGCGTACGCCGATCCGGCGGCGCGGCGGAGCCGGCGTCGGCGTCGGCGGGGCACCTTCCCGGCGTACGGCAGCGGCGGCCGGCACACACATCGGGCCCGGCGCCGCCGGCGGAAGCCGGCGGGACCGGGCCCGGGGTGACTGTCTCAGGCCTCGCGCTGGCCGGGTGCGGGGTTCTCCTGGGTGGCCTGCTCGGCCATTTCGCGGGGCAGCCGCAGCGGCAGCGGCTCGCGGACCGGCTTCGCCTCGTGCCCCCGGTCGACCACCAGGCCGTCGAGGCAGATCGCCAGCGGGCCGGCCGCGGTCGGATCGGTGGCGGCCGCGCCCTGGTAGACGCCGCGGACCATCCAGCGCGGCCCGTCGATGCCGACGAAGCGCAGGTCGGTCGGCCCGTCCGGGGTGCGGACCCGGGCGTGCAGCTCGGTGCCGTACTCCCCCTCGACGTCGCGGGCGGCGGCGCCGTCGTTGATCAGCGACTGCCGGATCTCCTCGCGCACCTCGTCCCAGATACCCTCGGAGCGGGGCGCCGCGAAGACGCCGAGTTGCAGGGCGTTCTCCCCGTGCACGAGCACGACCTGCTGGATCACGCCCTGGGGGTCGGCCTGCACGCGGACCTCGACCTCGGGCACCGCCGGGATCTGCAGGCTGCCCAGGTCCAGCCGGGGCATGTCGGGCGCCTCGGAGACGTCGTACGGGCCCCGGGACGGCGCCGCGGGGGTCGACTCCTCGGCGTCGTAGGAGTCGAGGACCTCGGTGGTCCGCTCGTCACGCGCGTGCCGCGCGCCACCGGCCCGCTTTCGGGAGAAGATCACTGCGCCCACCCTCCGCTGTTCGCACTCACCCTGCCACCTCTTCTGTCCGCCCGCCCGCCAGGTTCGGCGATTCCCGCCGCCCGTCGGCGCCCGCCGGGGCCGGGACCAGCCCGGCGTGCCCGCCGGTCGACCCGTGCCCGCCGGAACCGCGCCGGGACGCGGGCAGCTCCGCCACCGGCTGGAACTCGGCCCGCGCCACCCGCTGCACGACGAGCTGCGCGATCCGGTCGCCACGGCTGATCTTCGCCGGCACGTCCCGATCATGATTGATCAGGTTGACCATGATCTCACCCCGGTAGCCGGCGTCGACCGTACCGGGCGCGTTCAGCACCGTCACGCCGAGCCTGGCCGCCAGCCCCGACCGGGGATGGACCAGCCCGACGTACCCCTCCGGCAGCGCGAGCGCCACCCCGGTCGGGACCAGGGCCCGCCCGCCGGGCGGCAGCTCGACGTCCGCGGCCGCCACCAGGTCCGCGCCGGCGTCGCCGGGATGGGCGTACGTCGGCAGCGGCAGCTCGGGGTCGAGCTGCCGTACGGGCACGGGTACGACGTCTGTCACGGTCTTCCTCTTCCGTCCGGTCCTCGGGTGACCCTGCCATCCTGCCGGTTGGCGGGCCGGTCGTGCGCCGTACCCTCGGACTGTGAGCCTGTCGCCATCCCCGTCGCCCGCCCCGGCCCCGTCGGCGGCGCCCCCGGCGTACGCCGAGCGGCTCGGCCTGCCCTGGTGGTACTGGCTGGCCGCGCTCGGCCTGGCCGGGCTGCTCGCCACCGAGCTGTGGATGGGCGCCGCCGGGCTGCGCGCCTGGCTGCCCTTCGTGCTGCTGCTGCCGGCGACGGTGGCCGCGCTGTGGTGGCTGGGCCGGATCCGGGTCGCCGTCGGAGACGGCGAGCTGCGGGTGGACGACGCCCGCCTGCCGGTGCGGTTCGTCGCCGACGCCGTCCCGCTGGACGCCGCCGGCCGCCGCGAGGTGCTCGGCGTGGGGTCCGACCCGCTCGCCTTCGTCGTGCAGCGGCCCTGGGTCGGCGGCGCGGTCCAGGTGGTGCTGGACGACCCGGCCGACCCGACCCCGTTCTGGGTGGTCAGCTCCCGGCACCCGGTGGAGCTGGCCGCGGCGATCATGGCCGCCCGCGACGCCGCCTGAGCCGCGTCGCCCCGCCCGAAACCGTGGCTCAGGGCAGCGCGGGCCGTGAACCGGGCAGCTCCCGCCCCTGCTTGCGCAGGTCCCGGCGGAGCTGTTCGGCCAGGTTCCGGGTGGACCGGCGGTTGAGGTAGCTGGCGACCGCGGCCCCGGTGAGGAACGGCCCGAGCGTGGTGAGGTTGCGGCCGAAGCGCTTGAGCAGGGTGTCCCGCAGCTCCTTGCGGGCGGCGGTGCCGAGCGCCGCGCTCACCCCGACCCCCGGCATCATCGGGTTGATCCCCCGCTGGCCGGCCCAGGACTGCACCAGCGCGACGGCGCGCTGGGTGCCGCCGGTGGGCAGCGGTACGCCGTGGACCTCGTGCAGCTCCCCGATCAGCTTCAGCTCGATCGCCACCACGGTGACCGTCTCGGCGGCGAGCAGCACGGGCGCGGAGAGCAGGGTCGGGGTGACCGCCCACTCGACCGCGGCGACCCCTCCGCCGGCCGCGCCGACCCCGGCGGTGGCCCGGGCGGCGTTGCGCACCAACCGGTCGGCCAGTTCCTCGTCGTCCAGGCCGGGGAAGTGCCGGCGCAGGGTGGCCAGGTCACGGATCGGCACGTGCGGGGCGACCTCGGCGACGGTGTCCGCCATCCAGCGGACGGCGGCCTTCGGCTTGAACAGGTCGGCGAGCCCGCGGGCGCGCGCCTGACCGACCAGGCGGGTGAGCAGCTGCCGCCGCTTCGCCGGCGCGAGGTCGTCCGCGGTGAGCGCCGCCACGGTCGCGCCGAGCTGGTCGCCGTCGTCGCTCCCGGGTGCCGGCGTCCCGGCATCCGGCCGGTCGACGTCACCACCGGCACGCCCACCCGTGCCGTCGGCGTCGGGTCCGCTGGCCCGTTCGTTGCGCTCGCTCACCCGTCCGACCTCCCGAGTCCCCCCGGCTGTGGAAACCGTCCGATCCGAGTCAAGCAGCTTTCCGCCGTCACCGCACGGCGGCTCGAACAGCGGCGGCCCCGTCGAGGAGGCCGCCGCCGGTGACACGCGTCCAGATCAGACGCACTCGCGGCAGATCAGCTCGCCGTTGCGCTCGACCGCCAGCTGGCTGCGGTGGTGGACCAGGAAGCAGCGGGCGCACCGGAACTCGTCCTGCTGCATCGGTAGCACCTTGACCGTGAGCTCCTCGTCGGCCAGATCGGCGCCGGGCAGCTCGAAGCTCTCGGCCACTTCGGCCTCGTCGACGTCCACAGCGCCCGACTGTGAGTCGACCCGCCGCGCCTTGAGCTCTTCGAGGCTGTCCTCGCCGAGGTCGACCTCGTCGCGACGCGGGGCGTCGTAGTCGGTGGCCATCGGTTTCACTCTCCCATATCGATATGGTCGCTTCCGGTTGTAACGCCGGACGACGCTGTTTCGGTTCCACTGGTCGGCCACCATTTGGGTCGGTCACCCGACCCGACGACCGGTGGGCCAAGTCCGCCAGAGAAACTCCCCCAGCGAGCGCGGAACCTTACCCCCCCTTTGGGCGAGGCATGTATACCGCCCTCGCGGCAGAGATGTACGCCCCTGCACCCGAAGTTGTTCCCAATGTGACTCAGGCGACACGAAGATAGGGGTAGTACTACCCGGTTCCCGGATGGCGCGCCGGTATGTCGGGCTGTTTCCACGCGACGGCCGGACAACCGTTAACCTCAGCGGCGTACTCGACGGCCGGCGGGGCGGCCCGACCGCCAGCGGCCGCCGCCACCCAACACATCCGGGAGCGCCCAGATGAGTTTTGCGCGAGTGCGAGCACTCGTTGTCGTCGGTCTGCTGGCGGTCCTCGCCCTGGTCTTCGTCGTCGTCGCCGTGGTACGCGACAGCCAGGGCAAGGTGGGCACCGCGGAGGGTTGCCCCGACGGCTGGCCGCTGGCCGACGTCACCCTGCGCGAGCCGAAGGACGTGAAGATCAACGTCTACAACGCCACCGACGAGCCGGGGCTGGCCGGCAGCGTGGCGGACGACTTCCGCAACCGCAAGTTCCAGGTCAAGAAGGAGGGCAACGCGCCGAAGGGCGTCGACGACGTCGCCGTGCTCCGCTTCGGACCGAAGGGCGTCGGCTCCGCGCACTTGTTGCGGGCCTATTTCCTCGACAACGCCGACCAGAAGTACGACCCGAACCGCAAGGACGACACGGTCGACGTGGTCCTGGGCAACGGCTTCCAGCAACTGGCCACCACGACCGAGGTCAACCAGTCCCTCGGCGACCTCGGCTCGCCGGTGGCGCCCCCCGGCTCCTGCCCGATGCCGGTGGGCAAGTAACCCACCCGCGGTCACCGCGGGAGGCGGGGGCCGGCGGGGTCAGGGGCCGCCGGACGCGTCCAGGGCGGCCAGCCGGGTGTGCAGCGGCGCGAAGAGCGCCGGCGGCGCGGCGATGACCAGGTCGGGGCCGGCGGGTCGGCCGTCCAGCCCGGCGACCCGCAGTCCCGCCTCGGTGGCGACCAGCCCGCCCGCCGCCTGGTCCCAGGCGGCCAGCCCCTTCTCGTAGTAGGCGTCGACGCGACCTTCGGCGGCCAGGCAGAGGTCCAGCGCCGCCGCCCCCATCCGACGGATGTCCCGGACGTGCGGGATCAGCTCGGCGACCACCCGGGCCTGGTGCGCCCGGCGGCCGGGGTCGTAACCGAACCCCGTGGCGACCAGCGCCTGGCCCAGGTCGGTCTCGGTGGAGCAGCGCAGCCGCTCGCCGTCCCGCCAGGCGCCGCCGCCCGTGGTGGCGGTCCACTCCTCGCCGGTGGCCACGTTGCGGACCACGCCGGCGACCACCTCGCCGGCCACCTCGGCGGCGAGGGAGACCGCGCAGTAGGGCAGCCCGTACAGGTAGTTCACGGTGCCGTCGATCGGGTCGACGATCCAGCGCACGCCGGCCGGCTCGACCGGCCCGGTGTCCCCGGCGCCGTACTCCTCGCCGAGCACCGCGTCGTCCGGGCGGAGTTTGCGCAGGGCGTCGAGCACCTGCCGCTCCACCGCCCGGTCGGCGGCGGTGACCACGTCGGTGACCGTGCTCTTGGTCGCGGCGACCGAAACCCCCTCGGCCCGCATCCGGTGGGCGGTGGCGGCCGCGTCCCGGGCGACATCGATCGCGATCTCCAGCAGTTCCTGCGTCGGCGGCGCCGAGCGGATCATGGTTCGTCCCCTTCCCGTGCGACCGGGTGTTCCCGGGTCGCGCGCGGGTATCATCCTTACAAAGTCCACAGCTGCGCCCAATTCGGCGGTCCGGATCGCGGGTACGCCGTGCGGCGCAGGATGATCGCGGCAGACGGCGTTACAATTCACCCTGCCCACGCGCCACGGACCGCCAGCGACCGGCCGGCCCGGGACACGGGGGTCCCTCAACGACATCGCCCGGCACGGCGTTCCGTGCTGCGCCGGACGACCCGGCCGTGCTCGCTCTTCGCCTCCGGAAGGTCATTCGTGACAGAACCCCGCCAGACCGGCGCCGACGTTCGCTCGCTCACCGACACCCTGATCGCCCATGCGCAGAGCGCCGGCGGCCAGCTCACGTCGGCCCAGCTCGCGCGCACCGTCGAGTCCGCTGAGGTGACCCCGGCCCAGGCCAAGAAGATCCTGCGCGCGCTCTCCGAGGCGGGCGTGACGGTGGTCGTGGACGGCTCGGCCAGCACCCGCCGTCGGGTGGCCGCCGCCCGCTCCGCCACGCCGGCGTCCCGGGCCACCACCGCCAAGACCACCAAGAAGGCCGCCGCGCCCGCCCCGAAGCAGGCGCCCGCCGCCGACGAGGCCCCGGCCCCCGCCCCGCGGAAGGCGACCGCGCGCAAGGCCGCCGGCACCACCGCCGAGGTGGCCGCCAATGCGGCCGCGCCGGCCAAGGCGACCAAGGCGACCCGGGCCACCAAGGCGACCGTGGCCGCGAAGACCGCCGCGGCGAAGCCGGCGAAGGCCGACGCCAAGGGCGAGGGCGCCGACGGCGACATCGACCCGGAGGCGCTGGCCGCCGAGATCGAGGACGTGGTGGTCGAGGAGCCGGCCGAGCTGGCCCAGGCCGCCGCGACCGACGCCGCCGCCTCCGCCACGGACAACGACTTCGAGTGGGACGACGAGGAGTCCGAGGCGCTCAAGCAGGCGCGCCGGGACGCCGAGCTGACCGCCTCCGCCGACTCCGTCCGGGCGTACCTCAAGCAGATCGGCAAGGTGCCGCTGCTCAACGCCGAGCAGGAGGTCGAGCTCGCCAAGCGGATCGAGGCCGGCCTCTACGCCGCCGAGCGGCTGCGCGCCGCCGACGAGGGCGAGGAGAAGCTCACCCGCGAGATGCAGCGCGACCTGCTCTGGATCTCCCGGGACGGCGAGCGCGCCAAGAACCACCTGTTGGAGGCGAACCTCCGGCTGGTCGTCTCGCTGGCCAAGCGGTACACGGGTCGCGGCATGGCGTTCCTGGACCTGATCCAGGAGGGCAACCTCGGCCTGATCCGCGCGGTCGAGAAGTTCGACTACACCAAGGGCTACAAGTTCTCCACCTACGCCACCTGGTGGATCCGCCAGGCCATCACCCGCGCCATGGCCGACCAGGCCCGCACCATCCGCATCCCGGTGCACATGGTCGAGGTGATCAACAAGCTCGGCCGGATCCAGCGCGAGCTGCTCCAGGACCTGGGCCGCGAGCCCACCCCGGAGGAGCTGGCCAAGGAGATGGACATCACACCGGAGAAGGTGCTGGAGATCCAGCAGTACGCCCGGGAGCCCATCTCGCTCGACCAGACCATCGGTGACGAGGGTGACAGCCAGCTCGGCGACTTCATCGAGGACTCGGAGGCCGTGGTCGCGGTGGACGCGGTCTCGTTCTCGCTGCTGCAGGACCAGCTTCAGCAGGTGCTGCAGACGCTCTCCGAGCGTGAGGCGGGCGTGGTACGCCTGCGCTTCGGCCTGACCGACGGCCAGCCGCGCACCCTGGACGAGATCGGCCAGGTGTACGGCGTGACCCGGGAACGGATCCGGCAGATCGAATCCAAGACCATGTCCAAGTTGCGGCACCCGTCGCGCTCCCAGGTGCTCCGCGACTACCTGGACTGAGCCGTACACGTCAACCAGTCGTGTCGCTTTGATCACCAGCCGTACAACACTCGATGGTGATCGGTCGGTTGCCCGTTTGTGATCGTTGACGTGGCACCCTTGGTGCACGGCACACTGTCTCCACGCCATGTGTGACCTCGGTCCCCCGCGGGCACACAGGGAAGGCAGGGCCCGACAAGGATGTTGCACGATGGGTGAGCAACGACCGAAGAGAGTGTTCATCGGTGACGACCAGAGGAGGAAGGCGATGACCCCGACCCTCACGCCGCCGCCCGTGACGGCGGCTCCCCCAGCCGCCGATGAACGGTGCGACCGCTGCAATGCTGCCGGCAAGCTCCGGATCACTCTGGCGGGTGGGAGCGAGCTGGTGTTCTGTGGGCACCACGCGAACAAGTACGCGGAGGATCTCGTGAAGATCACCGTGCGGTACGCGACGGACCCAGAGTTCAGCTGGCGTGGCGCCGATCTGATGGCGAACTGAAAACCGCAACCGAACCACGACATAGCCGGCCGGAGGCCCCCACGGGGAGCCTCCGGCCGGCTTTTCGTGCACCCCGCTCTTTGACCCCACCGTGGGCGCACACCCCGCCCCTGCGGCCACGGGAGCCAGCCCTGTGGGGGCGGCGCGGCCGGGAGGCCGCGCGTACCCGGCCGGGTGCCCGCTTAGGCGGTCAGAGGGTCTGGACGGTGGCGATGCGCTCTTCGAGCTGCTCGATGGTCGCCTGGGCGCTGGGCGGGCCGCCGCAGAGCCGGCGCAGCTCCGCGTGGATCTTGCCGTGCGGCTGGCCGGTGCGGTGGTGGCGGGCGGCCACCAGGGCGTTCAGTTGGCGTCGCAGGGCCACCCGGCGCTGGGCGGCGCTCATCGGCGGCGGCGCCGCCGCGGGGCTCTCAGCGGCCGGCTCAGCGGTCCGGGTGGCCGTTCGGCGGCGCCGGGCGGCGAGCTGCTCGGCCTGCCGCTTGGTGAGCAGCAGGGAGACCTGGTCCGCGGTGAGCAGCCCCGGGAGGCCGAGGTACTCCTCCTCCTCGGGGGTGCCGGCCTGGGCCGCCGTGCCGAAGGACGCGCCGTCGAAGATCACCTGGTCCAGCTCGGCGGTGGCGGAGAGTGCCGCGAAGCGCTTCTCCAGCTCGCCGCTGGCCTGGTCGTCGCGCTGGGCGCGCTCCAGCAGGTCGTCGTCGAAGCCCTCGTTGTCCTTGGGCTTGCCGAGCACGTGGTCCCGCTCGGCCTCCATCTCGCTGGCCAGCCCGAGCAGGTGCGGCACGCTCGGCAGGAAGACCGAGGCGGTCTCCCCCGGGCGGCGGGCCCGGACGAACCGGCCGATCGCCTGGGCGAAGTAGAGCGGCGTGCTGGCGCTGGTGGCGTAGACGCCGACGGCCAGCCGGGGGATGTCGACGCCCTCGGAGACCATCCGGACCGCGACCAACCAGCGCTGCCCGGACGCCGCGAACGTCGCGATCCGCGCGGACGCGCCCTGGTCGTCGGAGAGCACCACCGCGGCCTTCTCGCCGGTCACCTGCTCGATCAGCTTGGCGTACGAGCGGGCGGTCTGCTGGTCGCTGGCGATGATCAGGCCGCCCGCGTCGGCCATCCCGGCGTTGCGCAGCACCGTCAGCCGGGCGTCGGCCGCGCGCAGCACCTGCGGCATCCAGTCCCCGGCCGGATCCAGGGCGGTACGCCAGGCCTGCGCGACCAGGTCCTGGGTCATCGGCTCGCCCAGCCGGGCGGCCAACTCCTCGCCGGCGTTGGTGCGCCACCGGGTCTCCCCGGAGTACGCCAGGAAGAGCACCGGCCGGACCACGCCCTCGCGCAGCGCGTCGGAGTAGCCGTAGACCGAGTCGGCGCGGGACCGCAGCAGCCCGTCCCCGCCCCGCTCGTAGCTGACGAACGGGATCGGGTTGTCGTCGGAGCGGAAGGGCGTACCGGTGAGCATCAGCCGGCGTACCGCGGGCTCGAAGGCGGCCTTGACCCCGTCGCCCCAGGACCGGGAGTCGCCCGCGTGATGGATCTCGTCGAGGATGACCAGCGTGCGCCGGGTCATGGTGCGCCGACGGTGCACCTGCGGCGCCATGCCGACCTGGGCGTAGGTGACGACCGCGCCGTGGAAGTCGGCCGAGGAGTGCAGGTCGGCGTTGCGGAACGCGGCGTCGAGCTGGATGCCGACCCGGGCGGCGGAGGTGGCCCACTGGGTCTTCAGGTGCTCGGTCGGGGCGACCACGGTGACCGCCTCGACGGTGCCGTCGGCGAGCAGCTCGGCGGCGATCCGCAGGGCGAAGGTGGTCTTGCCGGCGCCCGGGGTGGCGACCGCGGTGAAGTCCTCGGTCCGGCGGCGCAGGTACTCCACCAGCGCCTTGCGTTGCCAGGCGCGCAGGGGCGGAAACGTATCGAGCGCCGGCGTCCGGGCTGCCACGCAAGGCTCCTCTCCGACCGCACCAAGGGCGGACCCGGGCCGAGGGCCACGGGTGCCGCAGCCCATGAAAACGCCTCCGCGCAGAAGATGCCGCGAAGGCCGACTCAGCATAACCAGCGGGGCCGGTTCGCCCCACTCGACGCCACGCTGGTCACATCCGACCCACGCCACCGCGGCCCCGGCCGGTTCAGCCCTGTGGGCCGCGGGTGCCGGTGCGCGGCGGGCGCGTGGTGGGCACCGGGGCGGACCAGCGCCGGCGCAGCGAGATCAGGCGCAGCGCGAAGACGAAGACGGCCGCCCCGGTCAACGGCACCGCCGTCGCGTGGCCGTACGTCGACAGCAGGGCAACCACGATCGACCCGGCGAGCGCCGCCACCGCGTAGATCTCCCGACGCAGCACCACCGGGATCTCCCCGGTGAGCAGGTCCCGGCCGAGCCCACCGCCGATCGCGGTGAGCATGCCGATCATGCACGCGCCGACCGCCGGCACGTGGGCGTCCAGGGCCTTGAGCGTGCCGGTGACGGTGAACAAACCGAGGCCGGCGGCGTCGAGCACCAGCACGGTGGTGCGCAGCCGGGCGAGCTGCGGGTGGAGCCGAAAGACGGCGGCGGCGGTGACCGCCGCGGTGATCGCGTACCGCCAGTCGGCGAAGGCCAGCGGCGGCACCTCGTCGATCACCAGGTCGCGGAAGATCCCGCCGCCGAGCGCGGCGACGACCCCGACGAAGGCCACGCCGAAGAGGTCCAACCGCTTGGCCACCGCCGCATACGCGCCCGACGCGGCGAAGACGGCCACCCCGGTCAGGTCGGCGAAGAGCAGGGCGGTGGAGGTGGTCACCGCCGCAGGTTACGTGGGTGGCCGGGCCGACCGCCCGGGATCACTCGCGGTACGAGTCGTAGATCTCCTTGCACTTCGGGCAGACCGGCGAGCCGGGCTTGGCCGCCTTGGTCACCGGGAACGTCTCGCCGCAGAGCGCCACGACGAAGGTGCCCATGACGGCACTCTCGGCGATCTTCTCCTTGCGCACGTAGTGGAACATCTCGGGACCGGTGTCGGCGTCCTTCAGCTCGGGACGCTCGAGAACCTCTGTACTCACGTCTACACCTCCAACTTTTCCAGTTTCGCAGGTCGTCCCGGGCCGGTCCACCGCAGGCCGCCCGGACGGCGGCGGTACCGTAACGGAAGTGACCAGCTTTCACATCCGTTACGGCACCGAGGTGGCCGACGCCCTGCGCGACGGGCGCCCCGTCGTCGCCCTGGAGAGCACCATCGTCTCGCACGGCCTTCCCCGGCCCGACAACCTGCTGGTCGCGCGGCAGATCGAGCAGGCGGTCCGGGACGCCGGAGCGATCCCGGCCACCATCGGCATGGTCGGCGGCGAGCTGGTGGTGGGCCTGGACGACGCGCAGCTGACCCGGCTCGCCACCGTCGACGGGGTGAGCAAGCTCTCCGTACGCGATCTGGCGGTGGCCGCCGCGACCGGCGCGGACGGCGCCACCACCGTGGCCGCGACCAGCGCGGTGGCCGCGGCCGCCGGGATCGGCGTCTTCGCCACCGGCGGTCTGGGCGGGGTGCACCGGGAGGCCGCGCAGACCTTTGACGAGTCGGCCGACCTGGTCACCCTGGCCCGGACGCCGATCGCGGTGGTCTGCGCGGGGGTGAAGTCGATCCTCGACGTGGGCGCGACGCTGGAGCGGCTGGAGACGCTCGGCGTCGGCGTGGTGGGCTACCGCACCCGCCGCTTCCCCGGCTTCTACCTCAGCGACGCCGGATTCGACCTGGACTGGTCGGTGGACTCGCCGGAGCAGGTGGCCGACGTGCTGTCCGCCCGGGCGGCGCAGGGCGTGCACCACGGCGGGCTGATCGTGGCCAACCCGCTCCCCGTCGACGAGCAGCTCGACCCGGAGCTGCACGACCGGACGCTCGCCGAGGGCCTGGCCCTGCTCGCCCGCGACTCGGTGACGGGCAAGGCCGTGACGCCGTTCCTGCTGGCCCACTTCCATTCCGCCACCCAGGGCGCCAGCCTGGCGGTGAACGTGCGGATCATCCTGCGCAACGCCGACCTGGCCGCCCGGATCGCCGTCGCCGCCGCCCGTCGTACCGCCGCCACGGCATGAATCACCGGTCCCGGATCCTCGTCGTCGGCGACGTGATCACCGACGTGGTGGCGGTGCTCGCCGGGCCGCTGGCGACCGGCTCGGACACCGCCGCCGAGATCCGCTTCAGCGGCGGCGGGCAGGCGGCCAACACGGCCGCCTGGATCGCCGCCCAGGGGGTGGACGTGACGCTGGTCGGCGCGGTCGGCGACGACGAGGCGGGACGCGACCGGGTGGCCGAGCTGACCCGGATCGGCGTCGACTGCGCGGTGGAGCGCCACGAGGGCTACCCGACCGGCACGGTCGTCGTGCTGGCCGCCGACCGCGAGCGGACCATGGTCAGCCAGCGCGGGGCGAACCTGCGGCTGACCGCCGCGCACGTCGACCGGGCCCTGGCCGGGGCGCCCGACGCCGGGCATCTGCACCTGTCCGCGTACACCCTGCTGGACGCCGCGTCGCGCGGCGCGGGACTGCGGGCGCTGGCCGCCGCCCGCGAGCGCGGGCTCACCACCAGCGTCGACGCGGCCTCCGCGGCGCCGCTGCGGCGGGTCGGCGCGGCGGCCTTCCTGACCTGGGTACGCGACGTCGACCTGCTGCTGGTGAACACGGACGAGGCGACGGTGCTGGCCGGCGGGATGGACCCGGCGGCGCAGGCGCGGGCGCTCTCGGCCGCGGCCCGCCGGGTGGTGGTCAAGCAGGGCGCGGCCGGCGCGGTCTGGGTGGACCGGGACGCCACGGTCAGCGTGGCGGCGGCCCGTCGGGTGGCGGTGGTGGACGTCACCGGGGCCGGGGACGCCTTCGCCGCCGGCCTGCTCACGGCCTGGCTCACCGGCGCGGACCCCCGCGCCGCGCTCGACCGCGCGGCGGACCTCGGCGCCACCGCGGTCGCCACGGTCGGCGCCCGCCCCACCCCCTGACCCACTCGGGTCCGGGGCCGGTCAGGGCTCGGCGTCGATGATCTTGTGAGGGCGCTCCTCGGCCGTGAGGCTCATGGGCGGGGTCTCGTCGCGGTGGCGGGGGTGGAACTTGTTGGCGAGCCGGTGCTCGTCCTTGGGCGGCCGGTCGTTGGCCAGCAGCACCGCCAGCCACGGGATGAGCACCATCCCGAGGCCGAGCAGCGGCAGCCAGAGCCAGAGCAGGGGTGCCTTCGCGACGACCAGGACGGCACCGACCACCAGGCACGCCACCCGGATGCCCATCATCAGCACGTAACGCTTCTGCCGGCTGTTGAGCTGGTCGTTCTGGCTGCGCGAGGCGTCGGTGATCAGGATCGGCTGGTATGCCTGACGCTTCACCACGGACCTCCTCGAGGGGATTACGCCCCATCCTGTCACCCACAGCCGTTGATCAGCGAAAATCGGGTCATCGGTTCGCGTGTTACGCGCGTGGTACGCTCCGCTCGTGGGCAGCCGGTTCAGCTTCACCGACGAGGCGTTGGCCAACCTCCGGGTCTACGACGTCACGCCCGGGGAAGTCTGGGAGGCCCTGCACAGCACGCGCCGGGTCATCCGGCACCTCGGCGACGACGTGATGGTCGTCTACGCGGTGTCCCACCGGGGCCGACGACTCGCCGTGCTGCTCGCCGAGGCCGACGGCGCCGACCACGACTGGGACGTCCTGTCCGCGCGCGAGCTGAGCGACGTCGAGGCGAAGCGCTACGACGAGGCGGTACGGAGATCTCGCCGATGAGGAGGCGGTCACGATGGACCGGAACGAGGCGACCAAGCGTTTCCACGGCGGCGACGACGCGCTGGCCGAACTGATCGATGAGAGCCAGCCGGCGGAGCTGCCCACCCCCGACACCGACGTGCCCATGGTCAGCCGCTCGGTGCGCCTCCCGCTGGAGACGTACGAGCGGGTCCGGGCCGCCGCCGACGCCCGCGGCATCGGGGTGACCACCCTGATGCGACAGTGGATCGAGGCCGGCCTGGCCGAGCTGGACGATTCGACGACCGTCTCCCTCGCCGACGTGCGCCGCGCGCTGGCCGCGCTCTCCCGCCCGACGGCCGCCTGACCGGCCGGCTCGCCCGCCCGCCGGAACGCCCGTCACAAGGGCGGGGCCGGTCGTTCCGGCGGCCGGCCCCGGGCCCGCAGCGCGTCGGTCGCCGCCATGCCGGCCAGCACCGCCGTGGTCGCCGCGCCGACCGCCAGCGGAGGCAGCCGGACGACCAGGGGCACCATCGCCACCAGTACGACGAGGCCGACCAGCCGGGACCGGGACACCCGGCCGAACACCTCGTACTCGAAGCGCGTCCGGCCGAGCACGAAGAGCGCGGGACCGCCGACGATCACGGTGAGCCAGGCCGGGTCGGTGTGCCCGCCGGGGTGGGCGATGACGATTTCATAGCCGACCGCGGCGGCGACGATGCCGGCCACCATGGCCAGATGGGTGTACGTCGCCGACTCGGCCAGCCGGCCGGGTCGCGCCGAGCCGGCCACCGCCTCCACCAGCACGGTGCCGGCCCGATAGAAGTAGATTCGCCAGAGCAGCACGGTGCTCGCGAACGTGATGGCGAAGGCCACCCACTGGGCGGCCGCGAACTCGCTCATGCTGAAGCCGAATCCGCTGATCAGGATCATCTCGCCCAGCGCGATGATGGTGAACTGCTGGTAGCGCTCGGCCAGATGCTCGCCGGTGACCGGCCAGGAGGAGGTGGGCGCACGGCCCCGTCCCGGCAACGGCCAGCCCAGCCGGGCCGCGCCGTAGTCGATGATCACCGCGACGGTCCAGAGCACCCCGCGGGCGTCGTTGTGCACGGCCGCTCCGGCGATCCACGGCACCGCCGACACCACCGCCCAGGCGAGGATCCGGCCGGCGACGTGCCGCTCCGGGTGGTGTCGCATCACCACGGTGAGGAAGAGGGGACGGCCGACCTGGACGGCGACGTAGCCGACCGCGAAGGAGACGCCCCTGGTGTCGAACGCTTCCGGGAGCGACACCGCCATCACCATGCTGGCGAACATCGAGCCCGCCACGACCAGTTGGAGCGCCGGCTGCTCGGGGTTGAACCGGCTGGTCGTCCAGGTGGTCAGCGACCAGACCATCCAGAGGGCGAGCAGGAGCAGCAGCGTCTCCCCCGCCTCGGGCAGGAAGACCCGCCGCTCCACCGTGAAGTCGTCGACCAGCCGGTTCGACACCCGGGTGAGCGCGAAGACGAAGGCGACGTCGAAGAAGAGCTCCAGGAAGGTCGCCCGCGGCGAGGTCGCCTTGCCGCGGAGGAACTCCTCCCCCCGTTGATCCGCCATCCCCGCCCGCCGTCGTCGCCTGAGGTGCTCAACGACCGGGGACGGGCGGGAGTCGCGTCAGCCCTTCGCGGCCTTGGCCGCCGCCTTCATCTGCTGCTTGTACTCGCGCACCTGGCGCAGCGACTCGGGGTCGGTCACGTCGGCCACGGACCGGCGGGCGTCCGGCTCGCCGTACCCGCCCGCGGCCTCCCGCCAGCCGTCCGGGGTCACCCCGTACCGCTTGCCGAGCAGGGCCACGAAGATCTGCGCCTTCTGCTTCCCGAAGCCGGGCAGCTCACCGACCCGACGCAGCAGTTCCCGGCCGTCGGCGACGTCCGCCCAGAGCCGGGTCGGGTCGCCGTCGTACCGGTCGACGAGGACCCGGCAGACCTCCTGCACCCGGGCCGCCATCGCCTTGGGGAACCGGTGCAGGGCCGGCGGCTGGGCGAAGAGTTCGACCAGGGCCTCCGGGGCGTACCCGGCCAGCTCACGGGCGTCCGGCTCGTGACCGAGCCGCCGGGTCAGCACGTACGGCGAGGAGAACGCCTTCTCCATCGGCACCTGCTGGTCGAGAACCATGCCGAGGAGCAGCGCCAACGGGCTGCGCTCCAGCAGTCGGTTGGCCTCGGGGTCGATGGGCAGCGACAGCGTCATGCCCCCCATCCTGCCGGTCGCCGACGGTGGAGGGCGACACCCGGGGGTGAAATGACGGGCGGTGCCCGCCGCGGAATCGTGGCGGGGCAGGATGACGACGTGGACGAACACGACAGGCTGCTCTCCCCCGCGGGCGTCGAGGCGCTGCGGACCGCGCTGAGCAGCGCGGGGTTCACCTCGAACGGCATCGCGGGCCGGCTCGGTTCGCAGGCCACCGGCGGGGTGGCGCGCAACGACTTCCGGGCCGCGCTGCGCGCCACCGAGGACCGCGACCCGCTCGCCACGCTGATCCGGGTGTTCATCTGCGACCAGACCGAGTCCGAGGCGGTGGTGGCCGCCGCGCTCGCCCCGCTGACCGTCGAGGAGGCGCTGGCCGGCGGGCTGGTCGAGCGGCACGGGGACGGCCTGCGCGCCGGAGTGGACCTGGAGCCGTACGGGGACGAGTGGTGGGTGCTCGCCGACGTGCCGGCCAGCGCCCGGCCCGGGAAGCCGCTGCACGCCGAGCACGTGCTGGGCATCGGCGGGGCCACCCAGACGCTGATCGGCGCGACCGTACGCCGGCCGGTGGAGACCGCGCTGGACCTGGGCACCGGCTCCGGCGTGCAGGCCCTGCACCTGGCCACCCACGCCCGGCGGGTCACCGCGACCGACGTCTCCGAGCGGGCGCTCCGCTTCGCCGCCACCACCGCCGCGCTCAACGGCCAGGACTGGGAACTGCTCCGTGGCGACCTGGTCGCCCCGGTCGCCGGCCGCCGCTTCGACCTGGTGGTGAGCAATCCGCCGTTCGTGGTCGGGCCGGGCACCACCACCCACGTCTACCGCGACTCCGGCCGGGTGGGCGACGCCATCGGCGCCGAGCTGGCCGCCGCCGCGCCGCACCTGCTCACCGAGGGCGGCACCATGCAGTACCTGGCCAACTGGGTGCACGTCACCGGCGAGGAGTGGGACGAGCGGGTGGCCGGCTGGTTCGCCGGCACCCGGCTGGACGCCTGGGTGATCCAGCGCGAGGTGGCGGACCCGATGGCGTACGTCAACCTGTGGCTCACCGACGTCGGCGAGGCGGCCGACCCGCAGCGGATGGCGGCCTGGCTGGACTGGTTCGACGCGCACAAGGTGGAGGCGATCGGCTTCGGCATCGTCTCGCTGCGCCGCGCCGGCCACGACGAGCCGGTCGTCCGGGTGGAGGACCTGCGCCAGCGGGTGGAGCCGCCGATGGGCGACCACATCGCCGCCTGGTTCGACCGCCAGGACTGGCTCCGGGTACGCGACAGCGAGACGCTGCTCGCCACGCGCTACCGGGCCGCCGAGGGCCTCCAGCTCCGCCAGGAGGCCACCATGGGCGACGAGGGCTGGGCGGTGGACCGGCAGGTCCTCGCCATGCCACGCGGGCTGCGCTGGTCGGAGGAGATCGACCCGCTGGTGCTCGCCCTGGTCGGTGGCGCGGACGGCCGGTTGCCGCTGCGCGACCAGCTGGCGCTGCTCGCCGCCGCGCACGACGTCACCCCCGACGAGCTGACCGAGGCGGCCGGCCCGATCGTGGCGCACCTGGTCGAGCGCGGCATCATCGAGCCGGTGGCCGACTGATGCGGGCGTTTCCGCCGGCCGGGTCCTGGACGGAGGTGAGGGCAAGATGCGGGCCGTGGTGCAGACGGTGAGCCGGGCCAGCGTGACCGTCGACGGCGAGGTGGTCGGTGAGATCGCCGACGGCCTGCTGGTGCTGCTCGGGGTGACCCACGCCGACACCCCGCAGGTCGCCGCCACGATGGCTCGCAAGATCCACGAGCTGCGCATCCTCGACGAGGAGCGCAGCGCCGCCGACACCGGCGCCCCCATTCTGGTGGTCAGCCAGTTCACCCTCTACGGCGACGCCCGCAAGGGCAGAAGGCCGAGCTGGACCGCGGCGGCCCCCGCCGAGACGGCCGAACCCCTGGTGGACGCGGTGGTCGAGGCGCTCCGCGCCCGCGGCGTCAAGGTCGAGACCGGCCGCTTCCGCACCCACATGCTGGTCGAGAGCGTCAACGTGGGCCCCCGCACCCTCCTCCTCGACCTCTGATCCACCCCTGCCGGCTCCCGGGGGGCAGGCCGGGGTCAGGAGAAGAGGCCGCGGCGCTGGAGGGACTGGCGGAGCCAGGCGTCGAGTTGGGCGGCCCAGTCGACCGTCGCGGCGCTCGCGTGGTCGACGGTGAAGCGGCCAAAGGCGTCCCGGCCCTCGGTGAAGACGCCGCCCCGCTTGTCGATCTCCAGCACCACCTGCACCTGCTGCGGGTCGGTGACGAAGGTGACCTCGAGCTGGTTGATCGCGCGGGCGAACTGCGGCGCGGAGTGGAACTCGATCTCCTGGTAGAACGGCAGGCTCTGCCGTACGCCGTAGAGGTGCCCGCGCTCCACGTCGGCCCGGGCGAACCGGAAGCCCAGCCGCAGCAACGCCTCCAGCAGCCGCTCCTGCGCCGGCAGCGGGTGCACGGCCACCGGGTCCAGGTCGCCGGAGTCGACCGCCCGGGCGACCTCCAGCTCGGTACGCAGACCCATCGTCATGCCGTGCAGGTGCTGCCCGTACAGGTCGGTCAGCGGCGTCTCCCACGGCACGTCGAAGCGGAACGGGATGTCGTGCCGCTGCCCCGGCTCCAGCCGGAACGCCCCGGTCACCTGCCGGCGGCCGAACTCCTGGCTGGTGTCGTACTCGTTGTCGCCGCTCTCCACCTCGACCCGGGTGACCAGGCCCAGCGCCACGTAGGAGATGTCCACGGCGTGATCCCCACCGGCCACCCGGATCCGGCCCTCCAGGTGCCCACCCGGGCGGCAGCTCGGGTTGGCCAGCACCGCCTCCACCGAGGGACCACCCACACCCATCGCCTGCATGAGCCGCTTGAAGACCACCGCGTCCTCCGATCGCCTGTGCTGCCGCGCCCTGGTGGCCGGCCGCTGGCACGGTAACCGGGTCGGGCAACCGACACCCGAGGTTCCGTCGGTATTGCTGTCGGTTCCCCGATCGCCTCACTCCCGTTTCACGCCCCGACCGCCAAGCTGTTCCTCACCGGCACCACCGCGCCGGCACGCGGCACGGAATCCGGTACGCGGCACGAAGGACACGGGGAGAGACAGAGATGGCCCTTCAGATGATTGAGCACCAGACCCGCCCGGCTGCCACCGTCGACGCCGAGCCCGGCACCCATACCCCGACGGACCTGGACGCTACCCTGACCGATCTGGACGCCACCGACGAGCGCGGCGTCTCCACCGACCTGGTCCGGGCGTACCTGAACGGGATCGGCCGCACCAAGTTGCTCACCGCCGCGCAGGAGGTCGAGCTCAGCAAGCGGATCGAGGCCGGCCTCTTCGCCGAAGAGAAGCTCTCCGCCTGCACCCCGGTCTCCGCGGAGCTGCGGGCCGACCTGGCGCTGATCGTGGCCGAGGGCCGCGCCGCCAAGGACCACCTGCTGGAGGCGAACCTGCGGCTGGTGGTGAGCATCGCCAAGCGGTACACCGGTCGCGGCATGGCGGTCCTGGACCTGATCCAGGAGGGCAACCTCGGCCTGATCCGCGCGGTCGAGAAGTTCGACTACACCAAGGGCTACAAGTTCTCCACCTACGCCACCTGGTGGATCCGCCAGGCCATCACCCGCGCCATGGCCGACCAGGCCCGCACCATCCGCATCCCGGTGCACATGGTCGAGCAGGTCAACCGGATGGTCCGGGCCCGCCGGGAACTGTCGGTCTCGCTGGGCCGGGAGCCCACCGTCGCCGAGGTGGCCACCGCCATGGGCGTCCCCGAGTTCCAGGTGATCGAGCTGATCTCGTACGACCGGGAGCCGGTCAGCCTGGACCAGGCGGTCGGCGACGACGGGGAGAGCGCGCTCGGTGACTTCGTCGCCGCGGTGGACCCGCGCGAGGAGCCGGGCGACGCCGCCGCCAACGGCGAGCTGCGCAACGAGGTCCGGATCGTGCTGGCCACCCTGTCCCAGCGGGAGCAGGCGGTGATCCGGCTCCGGTTCGGCCTGGACGACGGCCGGCAGCGCACCCTCGACGAGGTGGGCCGGGAGTTCGGCCTGTCCCGGGAACGGATCCGGCAGATCGAGAAGGTGACGCTGCTCAAGCTGCGCGCCCCGGAGCGGGCGAACCGCCTCGAGGCGTACGCCTGCTGATCCACCCGTACGCGGAGGCCCCGGCGGTTCGCCGGGGCCTCCGCCGTGTGGCGCCCTTGACTCCCCGCTCCGGTCGGGCAGGGTGCGTAGGCATGAACTGGACCCTGGAAGTGGTGGTAATTCCGGTCTCCGACGTGGACCGGGCCAAGGAGTTCTACGCCGATCGCCTCGGCTTCGCCGTCGACCACGACACCCGGATCGGCGACGACGTGCGGATCGTGCAGCTCACTCCCCCGGGCTCGGGCTGTTCGATCGTGATGGGCGCCGGCGCGGTCCCGGACATGCAGCCGGGCTCGCTCAAGGGGCTCCAGCTGGTCGTGCCGGACCTGGAGAAGGCCCGCGCGGAGCTGGTCGAGCGGGGCGTCGACGTCAGCGAGATCCAGGTGGTGGGGCGCAATCCGCGCCCGGTGCCGCACCCGCTGGACAACGTCGGCTTCGTCTTCTTCACCGACCCGGACGGCAACGCCTGGGCGGTGCAGCAGATCTCCAGCCGCGGCTGACGCCGACCGTCAGAGGCGGCGCGGGCCGGTGTCGGGGCGCAGGGCCTCGATGCCGGTGCGGACGGTGGCGTGCAGCACCGAGATGCCGTCCGGGCGGGCCAGCACCGGGTTGAGGGTCAGCGAGCGGACCCGGGGCTGCTCGTCGGCGAGCCGGCCGACCCGCAGCAGCAGGTCGACCAGGGCGGCCCGGTCCACCGGCGCGGCGCCCCGGTGCCCGCGCAGCAGCGGCGCGGCCCGGGGCTCGTCGACCAGCTCGGCGGCGTCCCGGTCGGTCAGCGGCACGGCCCGCCAGGCCCGGTCGCCGAGCAGCTCGGTCGCGACGCCGCCGAGCCCGAAGCCGACCACCGGCCCGAACGCCGGATCCTCCATGAGCTCCACCACGCAGGCCACCCCGGGCGGGACCATGGGCTGCACGAGGACGTCCGTGCCGAAGGCCGGGGCCAGCTCCGCGTACGCCCGGCGCAGCGCTGCCGGGTCGGCCAGGTCGAGGCGGACCGCGCCGAGGTCGAGGCGGTGCCGCAGGCCCGGCGCGGCCGCCTTCAACGCCACCGGCCAGCCGAGCCGCCCGGCGGCCTGGACCGCCTCGTCGGCCGTCCGCGCCGGCGCGGACTCCACAATGTCGATCCCGTACGCGCGCAGCAGCGCCGCCGGATCGGCGCCGTCGACCCGGAACGCAGCCTGCCCGGCGGCCCGGTCGACCCGGTCCAGGCCGGGCAGCACGCCGGGCGGCCGGCGCAGCCAGTCGGCGTACGTGGTGACCCGGGCCAGGGCCCGGACCGCCTCCTCCACGCTCGGGTACGCGGGCACCCCGGCGGGCACCCGGCCGGCCAGGAACGTCGCCACCACCGGCTTGCCGGCGGCGAGCGCGTCGGGCAGGGCGGCGGTGAAGTCGGCGTCCGGGTCGGCGAGCTGGCCCGGCAGCGGCGGGGCGAACACGGCCACCACCGCGTGCACGCCCTCGTCGGCGGCGGAGGCGGCGAGGGCGGCGGCGTACTCGGCGGCGTCGGCCCGGGGGCCCACGTCGCGGGGGTAGCCGTCGGCGACGGTGAGGCCCTGGGCGGCGCAGGCGGTGGCCGCCAGCCCGGTCAGGGCCGAGGAGTTGCCCACCACGGCGACCCGGCGACCGGCTGGCAGCGGTTGGTGGGCCAGGAGCACGCCGACGTCGAGCAGCTCGGAGACGGTGTCCACCCGGATCACCCCGGACTGCGCGAACAGCGCGCTGACCGCGGCGGCGTCCAGGGCCGGCGCGTCGCCGACGCCGCGCGGGCGGGCCAGCGAGGCGAGCGCCACCACCGGCTTGCTGCGGCCGATTCGCCGGGCCAGCCGGGCGAACTTGCGCGGGTTGCCGAAGGTCTCCAGGTAGAGGGTGATGACGTCGGTGCCCGGATCGTCCTGCCAGTACTGGAGCAGGTCGTTGCCGGAGACGTCGGCCCGGTTGCCGGCCGAGACGAAACTGGAGAGGCCCAGCGCGCGCCGGGACGCCTCGGCGAGCAGCGCCACCCCGAACGCGCCGGACTGGCTGAAGATCCCCACCCGCCCGGGGGCGGGCAGCACCGGGGCGAGGGTGGCGTTGAGGCGTACCGCGCCGTCGGTGTTGGCGACGCCGAGGCAGTTCGGGCCGACCACCCGCATGCCGGCCAGGTGGGCGGCGCGGACCAGGGCCCGCTGGGCGGCCGCCCCCTCCGGTCCGGCCTCGGCGAAACCGGCGGAGATGACGACGAGGCCGTGCGCGCCGACCTTCGCGGCGTCGGCCACCACCTCGGTCACCGCCTCCGGGGCCACCGCGACGACCGCGAGGTCGATGTCGAGCCCGGCGTCGACCGCCGACGGGTACGCGGGCAGCCCGGCCACCGTCGACGCCGTCGGGTGCACCGGCACGATCGCCCCGGTGAAGCCGCCGTCGCGCAGGTGCCCGAGCACCGCCGCGCCGACGCCCTGCCCGGTGGCGCTCGCCCCGTAAACGGCGATCCCGCGTGGGGCGAGCAGCCGGGCGATCGAGCGGGATTCGGTGCGGTGCTCCCGGCCGCGCTGCACCTCCAGGGTCGCCTCGGTGGGCGCGATCGGGAAGCTCAGGTGCACCACGCCGTCGGCGAACTGGCGCTGGACTTGGTAGCCGAAGTCGGAGAAGACCCGCAGCATCGCCCCGTTGGCCGGCAACACCTCGGCGACGAAGTGCACGATGCCGAACCGGCGGGCCGCGTCGGCCAGGTGCTCCAGCAGCACCGAGCCGATGCCCCGACCCTGGTACTCGTCCTCGACCACGAAGGCCACCTCGGCCTCCGGGGAGCCGGGGCCGAGCCGCTCGTACCGGCCGACGGCCACGATCCGGCCGCCGGCCAGCACCACGAACGCCTCCCGGTCGCGGTGGTCGACGTTGACGAAACGCTGCAGGTCCCGCTCCGGGATGCGCGGGTACGGCGAGAAGTAGCGCAGGTAGCGGGTGCGCTCGGAGAAGCGCGCGTGCATCGCCACGATCGCCGGCGCGTCCTCGGGACGGATCTGTCGCAGCTGGACGGTCGTACCGTCGCTGAGCAGCACGTCCACCGGTTGTTCGACAGTGGTCACCGTCGGTCCTCCCCCACCACCGGCTCAGTCCCGGGGATCGTGCGGGTCCAGCCCGAGCAGCGGGAAGACAGACCTGCGGGTGGCCGCGATTGCCCGGCCCACCGCGTCCGGCTCAGCGTTCGGCTGCCACGGCTCGTAGGACGGGTCGGCGTCGTCGGTCATCCGCAGCGGCACCTCCCTGCCGGGCCGCCGCGCGGCGGCCAGCTCGCGCCAGGCCGGCGGGGTGAGCCTCGCCGGGTCGATCGGCTCGCCGCTGGCGATCGCGAGCAGATGGGTCCACGCCCGGGGCACCACCTCGACCAGCGCGTACCCGCCGCCGCCGAAGGCCACCCAGCGGCCGTCGCAGAGCTCGTCGGCGAGCGCCCGCAGCGCCAGGTAGGTGGCCCGCTGCCCGTCCACTGACAAATGCAGGTCGGCGAGTGGGTCGAGTCGGTGCCCGTCCGCCCCGCACTGGGTGACCAGCAGCTGGGGCCGGAACGCCCGCAGCGCCGACGGCACGATCGCGTGGAAGGCACGCTGCCAGCCGGCGTCGCCCGTGCCCGGCGGCAGCGGCACGTTGACCGCGCTGCCCTCCGCACCCGGCCCGCCGGTCTCGTCGGGGAACCCGGTGCCGGGGAAGAGGGCGAGCGGGGTCTCGTGCAGGCTGATCGTGAGCACCCGCGGGTCGCGGTAGAAGATCTCCTGCACGCCGTCGCCGTGGTGCACGTCCACGTCGACGTACGCGATCCGCTCCGCGCCGAGGTCGAGCAGGCGGGCGATGGCCACCGCCGGGTCGTTGTAGACGCAGAAGCCGGCGGCCCGGGCGGGCATCGCGTGGTGCAGGCCACCGGCGACGTTGACCGCCCGGCGGGCGTCGCCGCGCCACACGGCCTCGGCCGCGGCCACGCTGGCCCCGGCGATCAGCGCGCTGGACTCGTGCATGCCGTCGAAGACCGGGTTGTCCGCCGTGCCCAGTCCGAAACCGGCGAAGAGCGGGTCGCGCGGCGCCGCCCGGACCGCGTCCAGGTAGCGGGGGTCGTGCACCCGGGTCAGCAGCGCGTCGTCGGCGGGCTCCGGTTTGACCAGGCGGACCCCGGGCCGGTCCAGCACGCCGAGCTCGCGGGCGAGCGCGACGGTCAGCTCGACCCGGACCGGGTCGAGGGGATGGTCACCCATGTCATAGGCGAGGAGGGCCTCGTCCCACACCACCACCGTGTCGTCCGACATGCGTGCCATCGTCGCACGCGGTTCCGCCGGTCGCCCTGCTCAGCTCCCAGGTGTCCGCCCGGTCGCCACCGGGCGGGCCGGGTCGGCCACCCAGTTGCTCCACGAGCCGACGTAGAGCGCCGCGTCCGGCCGGCCGGCGAGGTGCAGCGCGAGAACGGCCTGGGCGGCGGTCACCCCGGATCCGCAGTACGCCCCGACCGGCGCGGCGTCGGTCACGCCCGCCGCGGCGAACCGCCGGCGCAGCGCCTCGGCGGCCGGGAAGCGGCCCTCGCCGACGTACTCGGGGGCGGGGAGGTTCACCGCACCCGGCACGTGCCCGGCGACCGGATCGATCGGCTCGGTCTCACCCCGGTAGCGCGGCGCGGCGCGCACGTCGAGCAGCACCCCGGGGTCGGCGGCGGCCAGCCGGGCGGCCTCCCCGGCGTCGAGGACCGGCAGCGCGCCGGGTGCGACGGTGACGTCGCCCGGGGTCGGGGTGGGCGGCTCGGTGGAGGTGGGCAGGCCGGCGGCCACCCAGGCCGGGAAGCCGCCGTGCAGCAGGCGTACCGGGCGGTGCCCGGCCCAGCGCAGCGTCCACCAGGCGCGGGCGGCGGACATCCCGTCGCCGCCGTCGTACACCACGACGGGGTGACCGGCGCGGACGCCGGCGGCCCGCAGCGCGGCCTGGAGCGCGGCGGGGTCGGGCAGCGGGTGCCGGCCGGCGGCGCCGGGCCGGCCGCAGAGCTCGGTGTCCAGGTCGACGAAGACCGCGCCGGGCAGGTGGCCGGCCGCGTAGTCGTCCCGGCCGGGCGGGCCGACGAGCCGCCAGCGGACGTCGAGCAGGGTGGGCGGGTCGGCGCGGTCGAGCTCGGCGGCGAGCCGGTCGGCCTCGACCAGCAGCTCCTCGGTTCCGGACATGCGGTCCAGTCAACACCATCCGGGCGGCGACCTCGCGGTTCGCCGGCGACCGATCGTCGTGCCTCCGGGGTAGCATCGACCACCGGGAGGCCGCTGACGTGAAGCATGACCTGGTCGATACCACCGAGGGTGTAGTTACCTTCGTCGCCAGAAAGGGACGGAAGTGAGTAAACACCACTTGGTCGATACGACCGAGATGTACCTGCGCACCATCCTCGAGCTGGAGGAGGAGGGGGTGCCGCCGCTGCGTGCCCGGATCGCGGAGCGGCTGCGGCAGAGCGGTCCCACCGTCAGCCAGACCGTCGCCCGGATGGAGCGGGACGGCCTGCTCACCGTCGAGGGCGACCGGCACCTGTCGCTCACCGCGCTGGGCCGCGGCAGCGCCGTCTCGGTGATGCGCAAGCACCGCCTGGCCGAGCTGCTGCTGGTCAACGTGATCGGGATGCCCTACGAGGAGGCCCACGAGGAGGCCTGCCGGTGGGAGCACGTGATGAGCGACGCGGTCGAGAAGCGGGTCTACGACCTGCTCAACCGGCCGACCCGCTCCCCGTACGGCAACCCGATCCCCGGTCTGGAGGGGCTGGGCAGCCCCGAGCAGCCCGAGACCGAGGGGTCCGAGGCCGAGCGCAACCTGGCGTTTCCGGGCCTCTCCGGGCCGGTCGTGGTCCGGCGGATCTGCGAGAGCGTGCAGACCGACGCGGACGTGCTCCGGCAACTGCACGCGGCGGGCGTGGACCCGGGCGCCACGGTGACCGTGGCCCAGGAGCGGGACGGCGTGTCGATCGACCGCTCCGGTGAGCGGATCCGGCTGCCCCGCGAGGTGGCCTCCCGGGTGTTCGTCGCCGCCCACTGACTTCCCGGCGCGCCTCACATCCGGCGGGTGTCCACCGTCTTCGCCAGGGTGACCAACTGGCCGGCCACCTTCTCGGCGGCCGCGTTGTCGGCGCCGTGCGGGCAGGTCCAGCTCAGGGTGGCCAGCCGCCCGTCGGTGGCGAGCCAACCCACCTCGGCCGCCGGCCCCGCCTTCGCGGTCTTGGGCAGCGTGCGGCGGTAGGCGATCTGGCCGAGCTTGGTGACCTTCTTCGCCCCGTCGGGCAGCACGTCGAGGGTGAAGGTCGACTTGTCGATCGACGTCTCGGTGACCGTGAGGGTCAGCTCCGGCAGGACGGCCTGCTCGGCCCGCACCACGCAGGTGTGGGTGTCCCCCCGGTCACTGGCCGCCGCCACGTCGAACCGGCCGCCGGTGTGCTTCGCGATCACCGCGAAGTCGAGCAGCCGGCAGGCGCCGCCGGAGGAGGCGGCCGCCACCTCGACGGTCACCGGCTCCGCCGCGGGAACCGCCACCCGCTCGGCCTCCGCGGCGCAGCCGGCGGTCAGCGCCACGACCACCCCGGCGAGCCAGATCCGCCCGTGCACGCGCCACCCCTCCTCGCCGACGGCTCCCCCGCCGGATGTCCGTCGGACACCGTACGGGCTGCCCCGGTCGGGCGGAAGCCCTCAATCGTCCACATACGGACAGTGCCGGCACCCTCGCCCACAGCAGGTGCCCCGCCGGGCCAGGAAGCCGGCGCTGAGCACGAAGAGCCCGGTCGCCGGGTCGAGGTAGCCGGCCTCCCCCGCGGCCAGGGCGGCGGCGTGGACGGCCAGGATGCGCGCCCGGTCGGGATGCTCGGGCGTTAGCCGGGACGGGTGCGGCTCGGTCAGCGGCCGGTCCGCCAACGGTCGTCGCTCTCCGGTCACCGGCCGAGTCTACGGAGGCCGGGCGGTTCGATCGCCCGGCACCGGGCCGGGCCGGGCCGTCCAGGTGTGCGGCGCTGACGGTACGAACTTGATGTCGCAGATGAATCAGATGGCGCTGCTGGCGTACCGGTCAGCCGTGCCGGTTGAAGGCGGCGCGGACCTCCCCCCGATCCGCGCCGGCGGCGAGCAGGAGCCGGAGCAGCACCTTTGCCTTGTACGGGTCGAGCAGCCCGCCGTTGATCAGCCCGCGCCGCTGCAGGTCGGTCTCCGACCCGACCGCGCCGTAGGTGTGCCGCAGCACCGCCCCCGCGCCGGTCCGCGAGGTGAGCACCACCGGCATCCGCTCGGCGAGGGCACCGAGCACCGGCGCGAAGGCGGGCGGCACGTGACCGACACCGAAGCCGGCCACCACCAGGCCCTGCCGGCCGTGGACGAGCCCGTCGAGCAGCGCCACGTCGTCGTCGAGGGTGACGGTGTGCAGTGCCACCCGGGTGGCGGCCAGCCGGTTCGGGTCCACCGGCGGCAGCGGGGCGTGCCGCGCCGGCCGGGTCAGCAGCCGTACCTCGCCCTCGATCACGTGACCGAGCGGACCCGCGTTGGGCGAGGCGAAGGTGGCCGTGCTGGTGCTGTGCGTCTTGCGGACGTGCCGGGCGGCGTGGATCTCGTCGTTGAACGCGACCAGGACGCCGAGGTCGCGGGCGGCCGGCGCGGCGGCGACCCGGACGGCGGCGAGCAGGTTTGCCGGGCCGTCCGGGCCGGCCAGGGTCGGGTTGCGCATCGCGCCGGTGAAGACCAGCGGCGCCGGGTGCGACCAGACCAGGTCGGCCAGGAAGGCGGCCTCCTCCAGGGTGTCGGTGCCCTGGGTCACCACCACGCCCGTCGCCCCGTCGGCCACCGCCGCGTCCGCCGCCGCCACCAGGTCGAGGATCCGGCGGTACGTCAGGTCGGCGCTCGGCACCGCCTCGACGTCCCGCACCTCCAGCGGCAGGTCGGCCAGCCCGGGCACGGCGGCGGCGAGTTCGGCGCCGGTCAGCCGGGTGACCACGCCCGTCGGCCCGGCCCCGGCCATCGCGATGGTGCCGCCGAGGGTGAAGATGCTGATGGTCACGCCTGGTTCCTTTCGCCGCGCCCGGGTCGGGGATGGACCCTACCGCCGGCGACCCGTGGCACCGTGAACCCGTCACCGCCCATCGGGCAGGAACGGATGTGACCGACGTGCAGCGGGCCCACACCCACGAGCGGGAGCAGCCGGACAACCCAGCCCTCGGGACCTGCTCGGCGAGAGGTTCCTGGTGGCGTTCCGGCGGCGGGGTGACTTCCGGTCGACCGGCGTCGGGGTGGTCCCTGGCATCGCGAGGCGCTGTACGCCCCGACGCGACCGCCGGAACGCCGGCCGATCAACCGCCGACGCCCGCGTCCGGCCGGATCGCCAGCATCAGCGACTGCGGCCCCTTCTCCCGGCCCTGGCGCTCGCGGTCCAGCCGGGCGCGCACCTCGAACCCGGCCTCGGCGAGCTGGGCGGCGACCCGGGCGGGCGACAGCCAGTGCACGTCGTACGAGACGGTGTGGCCGTACGCCTCCTCGAGCCGGACCAGGCGGTCGCCGGCCTTGAAGGCGAGCAGCAGCCGACCGCCCGGGGCGAGCACCCGGTGGAACCCGGCGAACACACCGGGCAGCAGCTCCGGCGGCACGTGGATGATCGAGTACCAGGCGACGAGGCCGGCGAGGGCGCCGTCCGGCAGCGGCAGGTCGGTCATCGAACCGACCGCGAAGCGCAGCCCGGGGTGGTGGCGGCGGGCCACGTCCACCATGCCGGGTGACAGGTCGATCCCGGCGACGTCCAGCCCGAGGTCGCGCAGGTGGGCGGTGATCCGGCCGGTGCCGCAGCCCACCTCGACCACCGGACCCGTTCCGCCGACCTGCTCGGCGAACGCGGCCAGCATCGCCCGGTCCAGCGGCCCCTCCCCCACGTCGGGCAGGAGTCGGGCGTAGTCGACCGCGACGGTGTCGTAGGCGGTCCGGGTCTCGGCCATCCAGCTCGGTTCCGTCATGATCTCCAGACCCTAGTCGGTCCGGTCACCCCGGCCGGGCCCGCAATTGCGGTGCCGTCCCTCCACGCCCGGCGATAGGGTGCCCGGGCCGCGGCGGCCAGCCGGCGGCGTTCATCGACAGACAGGCCCAGCAGTGACCGCGCACCTGACCCGACCCGCCCCGGCGAACCCGGCCCGTCCCTCGCTCTGGCGCAGCCGGAACTTCCTGCTGCTGTGGAGCGGCCAGACGGTCAGCGAGCTCGGCACCCGGGTCTCCGGGCTGGCAGTGCCGCTGCTCGCCGCGGACACCCTCGGCGCCAGCGTCTTCCAGATCTCCCTGCTGACCGTCCTGGCCTGGCTGCCGTACCTGATCTTCTCGCTGCCGGCCGGGATCCTCGCCGACCGGGTCGACCAGCGGCGGCTGATGATCGCGTGCGACCTGGGCCGGGCCGCGCTCCTGCTGTCGCTGCCGGTGGCCGCGCTGGTCGGGCACCTCACCCTGGTCTTCCTGTACGTCGTGGTCGGCCTCTCCGGCGTGCTGACCGTCGCCTTCACCGTGGCGTACCGGAGCATGCTGCCCCGGCTCGTGCCGGCGGAGCAGCTCGTCGACGGCAACGCCAAGCTGGTCACCAGCCAGCAGTTCGCCGAGCTGGCCGGGCCGACGCTGAGCGGCGCGCTGATCGCGCTGGTCGGCGCGGCCCGGACGTTCCTCACCACCGGCCTCGCCTTCGCGGTCAGCGCGGTCACGCTGCTGCTCATCCGGGCCACCCCCGACGCCGCGCCGCCGGCCGCCGGGCGGGTGACCGCGCGGGCCGCCCTGGGCGAAGGACTCGGTTTCGTCCGCCGGCAGCCGATCCTGGTGAAACTCCTCGCCTGTACCAGCACGTCCAACTTCTTCGTGATGGCCGCGAGCGGGATCGAGGTGCCGTTCCTACGCCGGGAGTTGCACGCCGCGCCGCTGGTGGTCGGGCTGGTCTTCTCCGCCGGCGCGGTCGGCGGCCTGGTCGCCGGCGCCCTCGCCGACCGGCTCTCGCGGCGGATCGGCACCGCCCGGATCATCTGGGTGGCGATGGCCGCGCCGGGACCGTTCTACCTGCTCATCCCGCTGGCCCGACCGGGCTGGGGCGTGCTGCTCTTCGCGGTCGGGTTCGCCGCGTTCTCAGCCAACGCGGTGCTGTTCAACGTGGCGGCGATGTCGTACCGGCAGCGGATCACCCCGGCGCCGCTGCTCGGCCGGGTCAACGCCGCGTTCCTGTGGATCTGCTACGGGGTGATTCCGCTCGGCGCGCTGCTCGGCGGAACCCTCGGCAGCCGGCTCGGGCTGCGGCCGGCGCTGTGGATCTGCGTGCTGGGCATGTGGAGCGCCGCGGTGTTCGTGGTCTGCTCGCCGCTGCGCCGGATGCGCGACTTCCCGACCGACGCCTGACCGCCGCCGGGGTGGTTCAGTCGGCGTCGCGAGGTCCCGCCGATCAAGGTGAGCGGGGCACAATTTCCCGGTCCGCTGTCGAATCCGGCCGGACCCGCTCGTCGGGATGGCAAGAAGGTGGAACGACAACCTGAGGAGAACCTGATGGCCCAGTACGCAGTCCTGATCTACTCGCCCGCGCCGGCCGACCCGATGGAGATCACGCCCGACTACCTGGCGCTGCTGGAGCGGTACCCGGCCCAGGTCGAGGAGCTGGGCGGCAACATCGTCACGGGGTTCGCCCTCCAGCCCAGCACCACCGCCACGGCGGTCCGCAGCGACCTCGTCACCGACGGCCCGTTCATCGAGGCCAAGGAAGTGGTCGCCGGGTTCTTCATCCTGGAGGCGCCGGACCTGGACGTCGCCCTGAAGATCGCGAAGCTGAACCCGGCCACCATCGACGGGGGCGTCGAGGTACGGCCGCTGTTCGTGCCCCCGTCCGAGTGAGCAACGCCGGCACGGCCGCGGCCGAACGCGCCGTGGCGGACGCGCACCGTCGCGAGTGGGCCTTCGTGCTCGCCGCGACGGCGCGCGTCGCCGGCGACCTCGACGTCGCCGAGGAGTGCGTGCAGGACGCGTACCTCGCCGCGCTGGACGCCTGGGCGCGGGACGGCGTACCCCACAGGCCCGGCGCCTGGCTGACCGCCACCGCAAAGCGCAAGGCGCTCGACGTCCTGCGCCGGGAAAAGATCTTCCGGTCGAAGATGCCCCTGCTCGTGGAGCCGGCGGAGGAGGAGGTCGTGGCGGAGCCCGACGAGGACGCGGTGCCCGACGACCGGCTGCGGCTGGTCTTCACCTGCTGCCATCCGGCACTGGCCCGGGAGGCCCAGGTGGCGCTGACCCTGCGCCTTGTGTGCGGGGTGAGCACCGGCGACATCGCCCGCGCGTTCCTCGTCTCCGAGCCGACCATGGCCGCTCGGGTCACCCGGGCCAAGAAGAAGATCGCCGCAGCCGGGATCCCGTACCGGGTGCCGGAGGCCAGCGAGCTGCCCGAACGGCTGGACGCGGTGCTGACCGTCATCCACCTGCTCTTCACGACCGGGCACACCGCGCCGTCCGGCGCCGACCTGGTCCGCGCCGACCTGGTGGACCGGGCGCTGCACCTGACCCGCATGCTGCTGGCCCTGATGCCCGACGAGCCGGAGGTCCGCGGGCTGCTCGCGCTGCTGCTGCTCACCGACGCCCGCCGGGCCACCCGGACCGACGCCGAGGGGCGGCTGCTGGTGCTGGCGGAGCAGGACCGGTCCGCCTGGGACCGGGCCGCCATCTCCGAGGGCAACCGCCTGGTGCTCGGCGCGTTCCGCACCGGCCGGGTCGGCCGGTACGCGCTCCAGGCCGCCATCGCCTCGCTGCACGCCGTCGCCCCCAGCTACGCCGCGACCGACTGGCCCCAGGTGGTACGCCTCTACGACGAGCTGCTGAAGCGCTGGCCCTCGCCGGTCGTCGCGCTCAACCGGGCCGTGGCCATGTCCATGATGGACGGGCCATCAGCGGTACTGGCCGAGGTGGACGCCCTGGCCGGCGACGCCCGGCTGGCCGGGTACCGCTACCTGCCGGCGATCCGGGCCGACCTGCTACGGCAGCTCGGCCGGCAGCGGGAGGCCGCGACCGCGTACCGGGCGGCATTGGACCTGGTGGACAACGAGGCCGAACGGGAGTTCCTCACCGCCCGCCTCGCGGAGGTCACCGCCGGGTGACCCAAGGGGCCGGTCACTCCTGCTTGCCGGCCTCCGACACCTTCTTGGCCCCTCCCCCGAACAGCAGCAGAAGGACGATCCCGCCCAGGATCCACGGCCCGAGTCGGTTTTCTCGTCGGGGCGCTTCTGCGCCCACGTCCGCACCTGCACCTGCACGCTTGTGCGGTCGCTGTCGTGGTCGCGGCGGGACGACCACCACGATCAGCCCCACCACCGTAAAGAGTACGGATACGCTAATACCGATCAAAGATAGGCAGGAGCGGGCGGGCCGGTGACGACGAGTGGCACGAGCGGACTGCTTCGCAAGCTCGAGGACATCGCGCGAGCGTCCTTCCTGGAGCTGTTCTTCGATGTGGTGTTCGTCTTCGCGCTCCGCGCGCTCGCCCAGCAGCTGTTCAACAACCTGACCTGGTCCGGCGCGTTCCAGGCACTGGTGCTGCTGCAGGCCATCGGATGGGTGTGGTCCCTCACCGCGCGGGTGACCGGAGCGTTGAACCCGCGGCGGCCGCCGGTCCAAGTGCTGGTCCTCGCCACCATGGTGGGTGCCCTGGTGCTGTCCGCGGCGGTCCCCGAAGCGTTCGGCAAGACCGGCCTGATCTTCGCGGTCACCTACCTTGCCATACAGATCGGCCGCAGCCTGTTCCTCGTGGTCCTGTTGCGGGGCCAGGAGCTGCAACATGTTGCCGCACGGGGGGCGATTTGGCACGCCGCCACCGCGGTGCCCTGGCTGGCCGGGGCGGTCGCCTCAGGCACAGCACGTACGGCGCTGTGGACGCTCGCGGTTGTCCTCATCTACGTCGAACGACGGTTCAGCTACCCCCTGCCAGGACTCGGGCGCCTGGCCGGTGCGCAGTTGCCGGCCGGCGGCGAGTACCTGGCCGACCGGTACCGGGCACTGTTCGTCATCGGCCTCGGCGAAGTCGTTCTGGCCATCGGATCGAGCCTCACCAGTCGCGGCTTTTCCACCGAGCAGACCGTGGCGTTCGTGGTGGCATTCGTCGTCACGGCATTGATCTGGCGGGTCTACATCTTCCGTGCCGGAGAAGACATGGGGCCGGCCATCCAGGCCTCCGCCAACCCTGACCGGCTCGGCACCCTGGTGTCCGACGCACACCTGGTCATGATCGCCGGCCTCGTCGTCACCTCGGTCGGCGCCCAACTGGTCATCGACGACCCGTTCGGCCATCCACGAGCGGCCGCGACCGTCACCATCCTCGGCGGTACCGCGCTGTTCCTCGCCGGTCGGACCCTCCTGCAATACCTGGTATTCGGCAGCGTCTCCAGAAGCCGCGTCCTCGGGCTGATCGCGCTCGCCTGCCTCGTGCCGCCGATGCTGCTCCTGCCACCGCTCGTCAACGCCCTCGCTAGCGCCACAGTCCTCACCGGCATCGTCATCGCCGACAACATTCGCGTACGACGACACCCCGCACCGATCTCCCCACCAGGTCCCCACCGCCCCAGCAAGACGTGACAAGACCGCCGCGACACCCTCCGTCAACGTCACGATCGGCCGGGTGTCGCCCATCATCTGGAAACCAATCTGTAACTCACCAAGCGGAGTACGACACTCGCCGTACCGGCGTGTCGGGACAACAACTTCATGATCGACGAGGCGGGCGCGGGGCGGGCGGGAACGCGGCCCGGTAAGCGCGGGGTGGGACGCCCACGACCTGACGGAAGGACTCGCGGAAGGCCGTCGGGGAGGTGAAGCCGACGAGCGAGCCGACCCGTTCGACCGGCTGGTCGGTCTGTTCCAACAGCTGTTGCGCGCGGCGGATCCGCTGCCGGTTGAGCCACCGCACCGGGGTCGCACCGGTCTGGTCGCGGAAGTGCCGGCTGAGGGAACGCGTACTCATTGAGGCGTGGGCGGCGATGTCGGCCAGGGTGAGCGGGCGGTGCAGGTTGTGGGTCAGCCAGACCAGCAGCGGTTGCAGGCTGTGCCCGGCCGGCGCCGGCGGCTCGTACGCGATGAACTGCGCCTGACCACCCGCGCGCTCCAGTGGCATCACGCAGCTCCGCGCGGTGTCCGCGGCGACCGCGGCGCCGTGGTCGTTGCGTACGACGTGCAGACACAGGTCGAGTCCGGCCGCCGCGCCGGCCGACGTCAGTACCGGTCCGTCCTCGACGAACAGCACGTCGGGGTCGACGGTGACGGCGGGATGGCGGCGGGCCAGCTCGGCCGCCGCCGCCCAGTGGGTGGTGGCCCGCCGGCCGTCGAGCCGCCCCGCGGCGGCCAGCACGAAGGCGCCGGTGCAGATCGACACCAGCCGGGCCGGGGTGGCGGCGAGCGCGTCGAGGATCGCGCCGGGCACCGCCGAGTCGAGGTCGGCAACTCCCGGTACGACGACCGTGTCGGCCTCCGCCAGCGCGGACAGGTCGTGGGGTGCCCTGATGCTGACCGCTCCGGCCCGCACCTCGTCCGTGACGGCGCAGACGCGTACGTCGTAGGCCGGGCGACCGTCGGCCAGGCGCGCGCGGCCGAACACCTCGACCGGCACGGACAGGTCGAACGGGACCACGCCGTCGTAGGCAAGAACCCTCACCTGATGCACGGGTCCCATCCTGGCGGGAATCCGTCGACGGTTGGCGCGCCGGCCCCTGCCGGGCGCGGCGGCCCGTCCCTAGATTCGGCCACCATGACAATCCTCGTTCCACTGCTCATCGGCCTCCTGTACGTGTGCCTCAACGCGTCGATCCCCGAACGGCACCGCCGCACCTTCAACGCGGTCATGGTCGGCGGGGCCGGGGCGGCGTACCTCAGCGGCGGTGGTCTCGGGGGCTGGGAACTTCCGTTCGTCGTGCTCATGACCTACGTGGCCTGGCGTGGGCTGGAGTCGTGGACATGGATCGGGATCGGCTGGCTGCTGCACACCGCCTGGGACGTCGTCCACCACCTGCGCGGCGCGCCGATCATCCCGTTCCTGCCGGGCTCCTCGCACGGCTGCGCCATTTGCGACCCGGTCATCGCGCTGTGGTGCCTCACCGGCGGCTGGTCGGTGGCGGACCTGCTGCGGCGGGTGCGTCCGCCGGCGTCGAGCGTCGAAGGCGCTACCCGAACCAGGTGATGGCCTGCCCGTGTCCTCGGGTCCAGGCGAGCGGCGTCCCGTCCAGCGCGAGCACGTTGTAGTGCGCGTCGCTCGGCGGCGTCGGCAGCGCCTCGTAGGTCAGCACGTCCGGGGCCTCGTTCGCGATCCAGTGCCCGGGCCGGCCGCGGACCACGTCGGCGAACGCGTCCCGCCCGGGCGCCGGCACCTGGTAGAGCACCGAGGTGTGGAACACCACCAGCGTCGCGGCGGAGGGCGCCTGCGCGGCCAACGCCGGTAGGTCGTCCACCAGGTCACCGCGGACGAGCAGCGGCGGATCGGCGGCCGCGACGGCCGCCGCTTCCCGCAACCGGGCCCGGCGGTGCTCGTGCTCCGGCCAGATGAGGGCGTCCAGCCACGCCACGTCCGCGCTGTCGGTCACGTCGAGCGGGTTGAGGTCCAGGCCGGCCCGCCACACCACCTCGGGCAGCCGGGTCGGCGGCGCGGTCCCGGTGAGCGCGCAGTCGAGGACCGGTTGACCGGCGCCGACGCGGTGATCGCCATAGCGGTAGGCGTACCGGTCGGGGTAGAGGCACAGGCCGGCGGAGGCGCCGACCTCGAGCAGCGCGAGCGGCTGCGGCAGCGCGGCGAGCACCGGCAGCAGTACGGCGCACCGCCCGGCCTCGTTGGTCTGGGTCGCCCGGACCCGCATCTCCGCCTCGATCGCCGGCCAGTTCGCCACCGCGAAGTCGTGGAACGCCGCCGGGTCCTCGACCGGGCCGCCGAGCAGGCGGACTACGCCGAACAGCAGATTCGGCTGCCGCTTGGCGGGCGGGAGCGTGCCGAGCAGCGCCAGCAGTTCGTGGTCGCCGGCGACCGCCAGCGCCAGCCGCTCGTACGTGGGTGACACCCCGCGGACTTCACGGGCGGCGAACCGTGCGTAGGTCTCGGCGATCGTCATGGCCCGAGCATCCCAGCCGATCTCCGCCGCCGAACACCGCGGCCGGAGTGAGATTCGCCCCGCTCCCGCACCGCCAGCTGTCCCATGAGGGTACGGAACGTCCGCCGTCATCCGCGGCCCTCACTCGGCTGGCACCCCGCAAACGCCAGTAACTGTGATCGTGACCATACGCGGAGTAGTTGCTCCGTCGAGCGACGGCTGACTAGCGTTTGCTTGACCAGGCAACAAAATCTGCGGGGGCCCGACATTCGGATGCCCTCCGTGCCACCATGCCGTTTCAGGAGTCGGACATGATCTTTGAGCCAGCTCACCGCAGTTGCCGTGACGAGCACCGGTGGCGGGCGGCCCGGCGGCGAATCCGGGAGACGCTCGCGCTGCGCCGGGCCGCTGCGGCGGCCGGGCAGCGGACCGTCGAACCGCCGGCCGACTCCAACCCGGCGGCGTGAGCCGTGAAGCGACCGCGCTTGTACGGACCCGGCGAGTTGGCCGCGCTGTTCGGCGTGTCGCGTCAGCGGGTACTGCAGATCACACGCAGGCCCGGCTTTCCCGAGCCCGTCGCCCGCCTCATCGGGATGACCGTCTGGGACGCCGACGAAGTGGACGAGTGGGCGAGGCACAACCGCCCGCCCCGACCGACGGACGGCGACGAGGACCGCTGACCCGGGTCGGCAGCAGAGTCGTCTGCGGCATCAAGTTCATAGCCTGTGAACCAACCGTGATGAGTGGCCTTAGCCTTGCACGCCAAGAGACCCGACTTCGTCATTTGGTCCTCGATCTGGAGCAGGCGGCCGGACGCTGTGGTGCGCTTCGACCTGCCGTCCGATGGCGGAGGCGGAACGGACTTGCGCTGGACTCCCCTGGTGGCGGCGCCACTGCCGGAGTCGTCATTGCTCGGGCATATGTCCAAGCGGCTCAATCAACTGATCAACGCGAACCTGCGGTACACGTTCGGTCAGTAGAAGCGCGACGCCGACTGGCAGCGTGACTTGTGGCGCCCCGCCCGCGCCACCGAAATGCCGCGAGCGCGGCAGGAAACCCTGCCGCGCTCGCGAGACGGTGAAACGTCAGCTGCAGCCGCTGGTGGAGCCGCAGCCCTCGCAGACGTAGCAGCTACCGGCCGGTCGCATCTTCGTACCGCAGGTGAAGCAGAGCGGCGCGTCGGCGGCCTTGCCGAGCACGGCCTCCAGCAGCTCGGTGCTGGAACCCACGGTCGGTGCCGGCTTGGCGGCGGCGACGTCCGCCACCTCCTGCGCCGGTTGGGCGACCGGGCCGGTCTTCGGCTCGGTCGGCGCCTCGACCGGGGCGGAGGCGGCCATCGCGGTGAGGTCCGCACCGCTCTCCGCCTCCGCCTCGGCCCGCAGCTGGGCGGCCCGCTCCTTGGCGGTGAAGATGCCCAGCTCCGCGCGGCGCTCGTACGGCAGGAAGTCCAGGGCCAGGCGACGGAAGATGTAGTCCATCACCGAGGCCGCCATCCGCACGTCCGGGTCGTCGGTCATGCCGGCCGGCTCGAAGCGCATGTTGGTGAACTTGCTGACGTACGTCTCCAGCGGGACGCCGTACTGGAGACCGATGGAGATGGCCACCGAGAAGGCGTCCATCACGCCGGCCAGGGTCGAGCCCTGCTTCGACATCTTGAGGAAGACCTCGCCGAGGCCGTCGTCCGGGTAGGACGAGGCGGTGAGGTAGCCCTCGGCGCCGCCGACCGAGAAGCTGACCGTCTGCGACGGGCGCTTCTTCGGCAGCCGCTTGCGCACCGGCCGGTACTCGACGACCTTCTCCACCACCGGCGCGGCGGCGCTCTCGGTGGTCGCCGGCTCGGCGGCCTTGTTCGGCTTCGCCACCGAGAGCGGCTGGCCGACCTTGCAGTTGTCGCGGTAGATCGCGAGGGCCTTGAGGCCGAGCTTCCAGCCCTCGAAGTAGATCTTCTCGACGTCCTCGACGGTCGCCTGCTCCGGCATGTTGACCGTCTTGGAGATGGCGCCGGAGATGAACGGCTGGACGGCCGCCATCATCCGCACGTGGCCCATCGGCGCGATGGAGCGCGCGCCCATGGCGCAGTCGAAGACCGGGTAGTGCTCCGGCTTGAGGCCGGGGGCGTCCACCACGTGGCCGTGGTCGGCGATGTGCTCGACGATCGCCTCGACCTGCTCCTCGGGGTAGCCGAGGCTGCGCAGGGCGCGCGGGACGGTCTGGTTGACGATCTGCATCGAGCCGCCGCCGACCAGCTTCTTGAACTTGACCAGCGCCAGGTCCGGCTCGACCCCGGTGGTGTCGCAGTCCATCATCAGGCCGATGGTGCCGGTCGGGGCGAGCACGCTGGCCTGCGAGTTGCGCCAGCCGAACTTGTCACCGACCTTGTTGCCGAGCGTCCACTGCTTGGTGGCCTCCCGCTGGATCGCGGTGGCCACGGTGCCGGCCGGCTTGATCTCGTCGTTGGCGGCGGCGTGCTTGCGCATGACCCGCTTGTGCGGCTCGGCGTTGCGGGCGTAGCCCTCGTACGGACCGACGATGCCGGCCAGCTCGGCCGAGCGGCGGTACGCCGTGCCGGTCATCAGCGAGGTGATCGCGGCGGCGACCGAGCGGCCCTGCTCCGAGTCGTACGGCAGGCCCGACGCCATCAGCAGCGCGCCCAGGTTGGCGTAGCCGATGCCGAGCTGCCGGTAGGCGCGGGTGGTCTCGCCGATCTTCTCGGTCGGGAAGTCGGCGAAGCAGATCGAGATGTCCATCGCGGTGATGACGAACTCGACGGACCTGACGAACTTCTCCACCTCGAAGCCGCCGTCGGCGCGGAGGAACTTCATCAGGTTGAGCGAGGCCAGGTTGCACGAGGAGTTGTCCAGGTGCAGGTACTCCGAGCACGGGTTCGACGCGGTGATCCGCCCGGTCTCCGGGCAGGTGTGCCAGTCGTTGATGGTGTCGTCGTACTGCAGGCCGGGGTCGGCGCACTCCCAGGCGGCCTGGGAGATGCTGCGGAACAGCTTCTTGGCGTCGACCGTCTCGATGGTCTGCCCGTCGAGCCGGCCGCGCAGGTCGAAGCCGCCGCCGTTCTCCACCGCGGTCATGAACTCGTCGGAGACCCGGACCGAGTTGTTGGCGTTCTGGTACTGCACGCTGACGATGTCCGCGCCGCCCAGGTCCATGTCGAAGCCGGCGTCCCGCAGCGCGCGGATCTTGTCCTCCTCGCGCGCCTTGGTGACCACGAACTCCTGGATGTCCGGGTGGTCCACGTCGAGGATGACCATCTTGGCCGCGCGCCGGGTGGCGCCGCCGGACTTGATGGTGCCGGCCGAGGCGTCCGCGCCGCGCATGAAGCTGACCGGGCCGGAGGCGTTGCCGCCGGAGGAGAGCAGCTCGCGGGAGGAACGGATCCGGGACAGGTTGACGCCGGAGCCGGAGCCGCCCTTGAAGATCAGCCCCTCCTCCTTGTACCAGTCGAGGATGGAGTCCATCGAGTCGTCGACGCTCAGGATGAAGCAGGCGCTGACCTGCTGCGGCGACGGCGTACCGACGTTGAACCAGACCGGCGAGTTGAAGCTGAACACCTGGTGCAGCAGCATCCAGGTCAGCTCGTGCGCGAAGATCTCCGCGTCCGCCGGGGTGGCGAAGTAGCCGTGCTCCTCACCGGCCTTGCGGTAGGTGGTGACCACCCGGTCGATCAGCTGCTTGAGCGACCACTCCCGCTCCGGGGTGCCCACCGCGCCCCGGAAGTACTTGGTGGTCACGATGTTGGCCGCGTTGACGCTCCAGGACTCGGGGAACTCCACCCCGCGCTGCTCGAAGTTGATCGAGCCGTCCCGCCAGTTCGTCATCACGACGTCGCGGCGCTCCCAGGCCACCTCGTCGTACGGGTGGACCCCCTCGGTCGTCCACACCCGCTCGACCTTGAGCCCCGCCGGCGCACCGGCCCGGGTCCGCGACTTGCTTGCTGTCACGCCGTCCCCCGCCATCTCATCCGCCCCCTCGTCTGCGCGGTCACCCACCGCGCGTCGTCACTGTCAGAAATCCGAAAACTCAACTGGTACGGCCGGCGGCCTCGACCGCGTCGGCCCCTGCGCCCTCCCGGGCGCGGGCGGCGGCCCGCAGCGTCTCGATCTCGTGCTCGAAGTCGGCGAGCGAGTCGAAGGACCGGTAGACGCTGGCGAAGCGCAGGTAGGCCACCTCGTCCAGGTCGCGCAGCGGCCCCAGGATGGCCAGCCCGACCTCGTGGCTCGGGATCTCGGCGGCCCCCTTGGCCCGGACGGTCTCCTCGACCTTCTGCGCCAGCAGCGCGATCGAGTCGTCGTCGACCGGCCGGCCCTGGCACGCCTTGCGCACCCCGCCGATGATCTTCGTACGGCTGAACGGCTCGGTCACCCCGCTGCGCTTGACCACCGCGAGCACCGCCTCCTCGACGGTGGTGAACCGCTTGCCGCACTCCGGGCAGGACCGCCGCCGCCGGATGAGCTGGCCGTCGTCGGCCTCCCGCGAGTCGACGACCCGGGAGTCGGCGTACCGGCAGTACGGACACCGCATCGCCTGACCTCCTTCATCGAACCGCGGGCGCACCGACGCGTTCCCGGGCACGCGGCACCGCGGAGAGGCCATCCTGGGATGGCCGCCCCGGGTCGGCGGTACGGGAGTGCGGTCGGTAGTCGAACCCAACCTATAGGCAACTTACGCCCATGTGACTACTACATCTAGGGGTCGACCGTATGTCGTCGCCCAGGCGAGGTCAAGTTGGCCGGCGTGTCCGGCGCGTCATCAGAATCACTCACCCGTCCCACCTCCCCCGGGGGTCGCCGAAAGCCCAACGGGCGACTCCCGCCACGGTCACGCTCAACCGTTTCGTCGAACATCCGTTCGAAGCCGACGTATCATTTATCAGAACAGGCGTTCGGAAATCCAGCTTTCGGCCCGACACGCCGACAAGAGGTCGTACAGATGTTTGAAAATGGCCGATCTCACCTATACGGTCAACAACGACCGGGCGCGGCGTGTCGCCTCCGGCCGATCGGCAACCATCCGCGCGCACCACGAGCCGCCAAGGCACCCAGCGCCGACCAGGGAGGGACGGACGTGACCGAGGACCGGGCCAACCGGCAGAAGAACCCGCAGCCGATCAACGGGGCGGGTCCGCCGGCGACCCGACGGCCCCGCGCCGCGCGCAGCCGGACGGGCCAGCCCGCCGTGCGCCCGGTCACCCCGGTGGTCAGCAGCTTCCCCGACCCCGCCACGATCGACCTCACCGCCCGGCAGCGCCGGATCCTGGAGTTCATCCGCACCTGGGTGGAGCGCCACGGCTACCCGCCGAGCGTGCGCGAGATCGGCGAGGCGGTCGGCCTGGTCTCCCCGTCGAGCGTCGCCTACCAGCTCAAGGAGCTGGAGAAGAAGGGCTTCCTGCGCCGCGACCCCAACCGCCCCCGGGCGGTCGACGTCCGCGCCCCCAGCGACGCCGACGACGAGCTGGCCCGCGCGCAGCGCCCCACCCCGGCGTACGTGCCGATGCTGGGCCGGATCGCCGCCGGTGGCCCGATCCTCGCCGAGCAGGCGGTGGAGGACATCTTCCCGCTCCCCCGCGAGCTGGTGGGTGAGGGCGAGGTCTTCATGCTCCAGGTCAAGGGCGACTCGATGCTCGACGCGGCGATCTGCGACGGCGACTGGGTGGTGGTCCGTCAGCAGCCGACCGCCGAGGCCGGCGACATCGTGGCCGCCATGCTCGACGGCGAGGCGACCGTGAAGACCTACCGGCGCCGCGACGGGCACGTCTGGCTGATGCCGCAGAACCCGGCGTTCGACCCCATCCCCGGCGACGACGCCACCATCATGGGCCGCGTCGTCGCGGTGCTGCGTCGAATCTGACACCCGCCCGGGTGACCGCCGCGCCGCGGTCACCCGGTGCCGTGGTCAGTAGCGGTCGCCCCGGTAGTCGCGACCGCCGGGCACCTGCCCGTACTGACCCCGTCCGTCGTCGTAGCCGTTGCGCCGGCCCCCACGCGGATCCCCGTAGTCCGGGTCACGCCGGGGCGGCTCGGCGCGGCCACCGCCGTACCCGCCACCGCCCTGCGGCGCACCGCCGCCGTAGACCCCACCGCCCTGCGGGCGACCACCACCGCCGCCGTACACGCCGCCGTGCGGACGGCCGCTCTCAGGGGGACGACCGCCGCCGTACACCCCGCCCGAGGCGGGCCGGCCCGGCGCGTCGTTCACCGGCCCGCCGCCGTAGCCGCCCCCGGCCGGGCCGCCGTACACGCCACCGGGGGGCCCGCCGGGCGGCGGCCCGCCCCGGTCGGGTCCGTCCGTCCGGTCGGTGGCCGGTGCGGGCCGGCGCCGGGACCGGAGGATGCCGAAGATGCCCGCGCCGACCAGCAGGGCGCCGAGCGCGCCTACCGCCGCGATCAGGTACGTGATCTCGTCCAGGCTCAGCCCCTCGACCCAGGACTTCTTGGCGGCCGGCTTCGCCACCTCACCGGCGGCCGGCAGCGCCTCGGCCCCCTTGCTCGACGGGACGTAGCTGAGGATGTCGATCGGGTCGTCGGGAGCCAGCTGACCGCCGTCGGAGACGGTGACGAAGGACTTGCCGTCCGGGGTGTAGGAGATCGCCTCGCCGAACGGGTCGGTCAGCGGGGTGACCCGGGGCTTGACCGTGGTCAGCGCGCCGACGATGTCGCCACCGGCCACGTCGTACTCGAAGGCGTCCGCGTACGTCCGCAGCACCACCTTCGTGCCGTCCGGCGAGCGGGCCGCGCCGGTGACCAGGAGCCGGCCGGGCGCGCCCAGTTTGTTGTCGGTGGTGGTCTTGGGGAGCGTGACCTCGCCGACCTTCTGCATCGGCACCGGCTCGGTGTCGCCGGTCTTCAGCGCGGCCGCCGGCCTGAACAGCTCCGACTTGCCGGAGAGCTCCTTGGTGATGATCAGCGGCTTGCCGTCGTCGCCGATGAGCAGCGCCTCGGCGTCGTGCGGCTGCTTCTGCGGGTACGCGAGCCGGTGCAGCACCGGCTGCTTCGACCCGCCGACCGGCATGGTCCAGACCGCGACCCGCTCCCGGCGCTGCTTACTGGTGATGTTGTCCCCGGTGTCGGCGATCCACAGGGTCCTGCGGTCCGGCGAGAGGGCCAGGTCCTCGGTGTCGAGCGGCCCGTCACCCGAGTACTGGACCGGCTCCTTCGAGATCTCGCACTTGGTGTCGAGGTAGAAGACCCGCTTGCGGCTCGGGATGTCGGTACCGTCGTTGATCACGACGTAGCCGGTGCTGGTCGCGACCAGGCCGGACAGCTCCCGCAGGCGCTTGTCCTCGACGGTGCACTTCTTCTTGCCGGGAGCCACGGCCTGCACGGGGGCCGTGGCGGGACTCGCCAGGGCGACCCCGGCAGGCGCCACGGTCGCGCCCAGCAGGCCGAGCGCAACCGTGACCGAGGAGAGAACGTGCCGCATGGAGCCCAGTGTCGCACGTCCGCTTAACCGGGCGGGCGACGCCGGAGGCCTCACCGGCCGGCGCCCACCCGCTCCTCCTCGATGAGCCGCTCACCGGCCCGGAACGGCGCCAGCTCGGCGGCGAGCGCCTGACCGACCCGGACGTGCAGCAACGTCCCCTCCGGGAGGTGGGCGGTGCTCAGCACCTCGCCCTGCCGGTGAACCCGGGCCACCAGGTCACCCCGGTCGTAGGGAAGCACCGCGTGCACCTCCACCGCCGGACGGGGCAGCCGCTCCTCGATCGCCTCGCGCAGCCCGTCCACTCCGCGCCCGCTGTGTGCGGAGACGAAGACCGCGTCCGGCCAGAGCCGCTTGAGCCGCAGCAGCGTCTCCTCGTCGGCGGCGTCCGTCTTGTTGACCACCAGCAGCTCGGGCAGCCGGTCGGCGCCCACCTCGGCGAGCACCTCGCGGACCGCTCGGACCTGCTCCTCCGGGTCCGGGTGGGTGCCGTCCACCACGTGCACCACCAGGTCGGACTCGGCGACCTCCTCCAGGGTCGAGCGGAACGCCTCGACGATCTGGTGGGGCAGGTGCCGGACGAAGCCGACCGTGTCGGAGAGGGTGTAGAGCCGCCCGTCGGAGGTGGTGGCCTTGCGGGTGGTCGGGTCCAGGGTGGCGAAGAGCGCGTTCTCGACCAGCACGCCCGCCCCGGTCAGCCGGTTGAGCAGGCTGGACTTGCCGGCGTTGGTGTAGCCGGCGATGGCCACCGCGGGCACCGCGTTGCGGGACCGGCGGGCACGCTTGGTCAGGCGTACCGTCTTCATGCCCTTGATCTCGCGGCGCAGCCGCGCGATGCGGTGCCGGATCCGGCGCCGGTCGGTCTCGAGCTTGGTCTCACCGGGACCGCGCAGGCCCACGCCGCCGCCGGCGCCGCCGCCGCGGCCGGAACCACCGGTCTGCCGGGAGAGCGTCTCACCCCAACCGCGCAGCCGCGGGAGCAGGTATTCGAGCTGGGCCAGCTCGACCTGCGCCTTACCTTCCTTGCTCTTGGCGTGCTGGGCGAAGATGTCGAGGATCAGCGCGGTGCGGTCGACCACCTTGACCTTGGTGCGCTGCTCCAGGTTGCGCAGCTGGGACGGGGAGAGCTCACCGTCGCAGATCACCGTGTCGGCGCCGGTGGAGAGCACCATCGCGCCAAGGTCGTCGACCTTGCCCCGGCCGACGTAGGTCGCCGGGTCGGGACGGTTGCGCCGCTGGATCAGCCCCTCGAGCACCTGCGAACCGGCCGTCTCGGCCAGCGCCGCCAGCTCGGTGAGGCTGTTCTCCGCGTCGTCCTGCGTGCCCTCGGTCCAGACGCCCACCAGGACGACCCGCTCCAGCCGCAGCTGGCGGTACTCGACCTCGGTGATGTCGGTGAGCTCGGTCGAGAGGCCGGGGACCCGCCGCAACGCCTGCCGCTCGGACAGCTCGAACTCACCGGTGGTGGTGTCGAGCTCGTCGTCTTCGAAGGGAACGTAGGTCTCCTGGTCTCGCAAACTGATCTCCTGTCCGTTCTGTCTGCTACCGAGTGGTTTCGCGTGTGTACCGATCATCCTGACATGTGTCAACGCGCGACGCACCTGCTATATGCCCGTGGCGCATGTCCCTGAAAGCGGGGGCGGATGCCGGGCGACCTGGGTGGGCGGGTAGAAATGCGGAGCGAGCCGCTCAGTGTTGACGGAGGGATTTTCCGTGGCCATCACCCGACTTCCGAGTGCGGGATTCTCGATCACGATCCGGATCGCGGTGACGGCGGACGCCTCCTCGATCGGCCGGCTGACCACCGCGGTGGGCGAGGCCGGCGCGATCGTCACCGCGCTCGACGTGGTCGATTCCGACCCGACCAGCGTGATCGTCGACCTCACCTGCGACACCGCCGACGCCAGCCACGCCGACCAGGTGGTCGACGCCCTGACCGCGCTCGACGGCGTGGACGTCCGCAAGGTCTCCGACCGGACGTTCCTGCTGCACCTCGGCGGCAAGATCGAGGTCAACTCCAAGGTCGCGCTGCGCACCCGCGACGACCTGTCCCGCGCGTACACCCCGGGCGTGGCCCGGGTCTGCATGGCGATCGCCGAGAACCCGGCCGACGCCCGCCGGCTGACCATCAAGCGAAACACGGTCGCCGTGGTCAGTGACGGCTCGGCCGTGCTCGGCCTGGGCAACCTCGGGCCGGCCGCGTCGCTGCCGGTGATGGAGGGCAAGGCGGCGCTGTTCAAGCGCTTCGGCGGGGTGGACGCCTGGCCGGTGGTGCTGGACACCCAGGACACCGACGAGATCGTGGCGATCGTCAAGGCGATCGCACCCGCGTACGGCGGGATCAACCTGGAGGACATCGCCGCGCCGCGCTGCTTCGAGATCGAGGCCCGGCTGCGCGAACTGCTGGACATCCCGGTCTTCCACGACGACCAGCACGGCACCGCGATCTGCGTGCTGGCCGCGCTGACCAACGCGCTGCGCGTCGTGGGCAAGCAGCTCGCGGACGTCCGGGTCGTGGTCTCCGGGGCCGGCGCGGCGGGCACCGCAATCATCAAGCTGCTGCTGCGTCAGGGCGTGGGCGACATCATCGCGTACGACCGGCAGGGCGCCCTGCACCGCGGCCTGCCGGACCTCAACCCGGCCTGGCAGTGGCTGGCGGAGAACACCAACAAGGAGAGCTACTCCGGCGACCTGCCGGGCGCGATCCGGGGCGCGGACGTGTTCATCGGGGTCAGCGCGCCGAACCTGCTCACCGGCGACGACATCGCCACCATGGCCAAGGACGCGATCGTCTTCGCGCTGGCCAACCCGGACCCGGAGGTCGACCCACGGGAGGCGCGCAAGCACGCCGCCGTGGTCGCCACCGGCCGCTCCGACCAGCCGAACCAGATCAACAATGTGCTCGCCTTCCCGGGCGTCTTCCGCGGCATGCTGGACGCGCACGCCGAGGAGTTCACCGAGGAGATGGCGATCGCGGCGGCCCGGGCCATCGCGGACGTGGTCGGCGAGGACAAGATCAACCCGACGGTGATCGTGCCGAGCGTCTTCGACTCGCGGGTGGCCCCGGCGGTCGCCGCCGCGGTCCGCGCCGCCGCCCAGAACCCGGCCGCCACCCCGCCCCCGGCCGCCGACCCGGGCCCGACCGACCTTCCCGAAATCGCCGCCGAGGCCAGCGCCACACCCTGACCCGCCCTTTCGCGTGCGTTTGTTGTCGCCAGAGCGGCAACAGACGGACCGAACCCCTCCCCCCGTCTCCGCCTGCGCCGCCGGGCGACTCAGGGGTGGACGACCGACCGCGGGTGGTCAGCCCGCGTCGTTTGCTCTGCTGCAGCGACGGCAACACCTGGCGTCCGGTATCCGGACAACGGGTGTTGCGCGGGCTGAAGCAGAGCAAAGGACGTTGAGCACATCCCCGGGCGCGGACGGGGAGGCGAGCCGTGTCTCCGGCCGATGGGACGGCGCGGACCGATGGGACGGCGGGCAGGACGCGGAGCACCTGAGGCGTCGGCGCCCGGCCCAGAAGGACACGGGCACCGGTCCCCTGGGGCGGGCGGGGCGGGTGGGTCAGGCGAGCAGGGCGTCCGGGGTGAGCTCGCCGGTGGCGACCAGGACCGCCGGGCCCGACAGCCAGCAGGAGTCGTCGGTCACCGTCACCGTGAGGCGTCCGCCGGACACGTCGACCGTGACCGTGCCGGTGTCCCGGTCGGCGTCGCGCAGCGCCACCGCAGCCACCGCGCAGGCACCGGTGCCGCAGGAGAGCGTCTCGGCGGAGCCCCGCTCGTAGACCCGCATCAGCACGTGCCCGTCGGTGTCGTCCACCGGGTCCCCCGGGACGGTGAACTCGACGTTCACCCCGGCCGGGAAGACCGCGGGGTCGACGTCCGGCGCGCGGGTCAGGTCGAGGCCCGCCAGGTCCAGCCCCGCCGGCAGGGCGCAGACCAGGTGCGGGTTGCCGACGTCCACCGCGGTGCCGGGCAGGGTCAGTCCACCCAGGGTGGCGGTCGCCGTGTCGTACAGCCGGGGGCGGCGCATCTCGACGGCGATGGACTCGCCCTCGACCCGCGCGCGTACGACGCCCGCCCGGGTGGCCACCGGCAGCGCCGCGCCGGACGGCGTGGCCAGGCCGATCTCCAGCAGGTACCGGACGAAGACCCGGGCGCCGTTGCCGCACATCTCGGCGAACGAGCCGTCGGAGTTCCAGTAGTCCATGAACCACTCGGCGTCGCCCGCCAGAGCGGCGCCCTCGGGGTGCTTGGCCGCCCGGACCACCCGCAGCACGCCGTCCCCGCCGATCCCCCGCCGCCGGTCGCAGATCGCCGCGACCAGCCCCGGGGTGAGGTCCAGCGCCCCGTCCGGGTCGGGCAGGATCACGAAGTCGTTGCCGGTGCCGTGGCCCTTGGTGAACTCCACGCCCCCATCATCCCCGATGGTCGGCGACCACCCGCAGCGCAGTCTCGACAAACGCCGGTGAGGCCGAGTCCAGCCAGTGGATGCGCGGGTCGCGCCGGAACCAGGACCGCTGCCGCCGGACGAACCGGCGGGTGGCCCGGACGGTCTCGTCGTGCGCCTCGACCTCGGTCAGTTCCCCGGCGAGGAACCGCAGCACCTGCTGGTAGCCGAGCGCCCGGCTGGCCGTACGCCCCTCGGGCAGGCCGTGCCCGACCAGCGTCCGGGTCTCAGCGACCAGGCCGTCGGCCCACATCCGGTCCACCCGCAGCGCGATCCGCTCGTCCAGCAGGGCGGTGTCCAGGTCGACGCCGAGCTGCACGGAGGGGTAGTACGGCGTCGGCTCGGGCAGCGAGGCGGTGAACGGCGCGCCGGTCAGCTCGATCACCTCGAGGGCGCGGACGATCCGCCGGCCGTTGCCGGGCAGGATGCCGGCCGCCGCGGCCGGGTCTGTCTCGGTCAGCCGGGCGTGCAGCGGGGCCGGGCCGACCGCCGCCAGCTCCGCCTCCAGCCGGGCCCGCACGGCCGGGTCGGTGCCGGGGAACTCGAACTGCTCCAGCACCGCCCGCACGTACAACCCCGAACCGCCGACCAGCAGCGGCAACTTCCCCCGGGCCAGGATGTCGTCGACCGCCGCGCGGGCCAGCCGCTGGTACTCGGCGACGCTGGCCGGCTCGGTCACGTCCCAGATGTCCAGCAGGTGGTGCGGCACGCCCTCCCGCTCTGCGGGGGTCAGCTTCGCGGTGCCGATGTCCATGCCCCGGTAGAGCTGCATCGAGTCGGCGTTGACCACCTCGCCGTCGAGCGCGTGCGCCAGCGCGATGCTCAGCGCCGACTTGCCGGCCGCGGTCGGCCCGACCACGGCCACGACCGTGCCCCTCACGCCGGCACCCAGTTCGCCACGAAGTAGGAGACGCCGTAGGGCGCCGCGGCGTAGCTCAGCTCGCCGCGCCAGTCGCCGCCCGCCGCCCGCGCCGCGCCGGCCAGCACCTGCCAGGGCGCCCGCCCGGCGACCTTCAGCTCCGCCGACAGTGCCGGGTCCAGGCCGAGCAGGGCGTCGGTGTCCGCGTCGGCCAGGGCCCGGGCCACCCCCTCGTCGTACGCCTCGGCGCGCGGGTCGTCGTAGCCGGGCGCCTGCCGGCCCCGGCACGCCGACCCGTCCCCCATCACCAGCAGCGCCCACGGCTGGTTCCCCCCGATCCCGGCGCCGACGGTGACGCACTCCTCGACCGAGCCGTCCCGCGCCACGGTCGCCATCCGCCAGCCCATCGGGCCCGTCTCCGGCCGCACCCGGTTCAGCAGCCAGGTCCCGACGAGCAGGCCCAGCGGGAGGCCGTCCGTGTTGACGCAACCGTCGGGCAGCCTGCCGAGCTGGACCTCCAGCGGCAGGCCCCACGGGGCGAAGCTGCCCCGGTACGGGTAGGGCAGGTCGGCGGTACCGTCCCCGGCGCCGACCACCACGATGCTCCGCGCGCCGGCGGCGTACAGGTGGGCGACGGCGGCGTCGCAGGCGGCGCGGAGGTCGTCCAGCTCGGGCGCGGCGGTGCCGGCCAGCTCGGGCACGATCAGTGGCGGGTGGGGGCAGACGGCGGCGGCGACCAGAGGCACGCCCTCACCGTAGCGGGATCCACCGGTGCGTCCCCGCGCCGATCCGGTCATTCGAGCGGTAGGACACCGTATGGTCACGGTCGACGACAGGCGCTCGACGCGGACGGGGTCGGACCTGTGACAATGCCCGGAGTAACTTTGCTGCGCCGTGGCGGCGATCGCGGGGGCTGTCCCGTCGACGCCGGGAGAACGAGGATGGGCACATGAGCGACTGGACTGCCTTCGGACGGGTGGACGCGGACGGCACCGTGTACGTCAAGACCGCCGAGGGCGAGCGGGTGGTCGGATCCTGGCAGGCGGGGGCCCCGGAGGAGGGGCTGGCCCACTTCGCCCGGCGCTTCGCCGACCTGGTGACCGAGGTGGACCTGACCGAGGCCCGGCTCAACTCCGGCGCCGCGGACGCCGGCGGGTCGCTGACCACGATCCGGCGGATCCGCGCCTCACTGCCCGAGGCGCACGTCGTGGGTGACATCGACGCGTTGGCCGCCCGGCTCGACAAGCTCGCCGAGGTGGCTGAGGCGAAGGCCGGCGAGGCGAAGGCCGCCCGGGACGCCGCCCGGGGCGAGGCCCTCGCCCGGAAGACCGCCCTGGTGGAGGAGGCCGAGAAGCTGGCCGCCGAGTCGACCGGCTGGAAGACCGCCGGGGACCGGCTCAAGGAGATCCTCGACGAGTGGAAGACGATCCGCGGCGTCGACAAGAGGACCGACGGTGAGCTGTGGAAGCGGTTCGCCGCCGCCCGGGACGGCTTCACCCGCCGGCGGGGCGCCCACTTCGCCTCCCTCGACCAGCAGCGCAAGCAGGCGCAGACGGTCAAGGAGGAACTGGTCGCCGAGGCCGAGAAGCTGAAGGAATCCACCGACTGGGCGATCACCGCCAACCAGCTCAAGGACCTGATGACCCAGTGGAAGGCCGCGCCGCGGGCGTCCAAGGAGGCCGAGCAGAAGCTCTGGGAACGGTTCCGGGCGGCGCAGGACGATTTCTTCACCCGGCGCAGCGAGGTCTTCTCGGCGCGGGACAACGAGCAGCGGGCCAACCTGGAGCGCAAGCAGGCCCTGCTCGCCGAGGCCGAGGCCCTCGACGTCGATGGCGACCCGAAGGGCGCCCAGGCGAAGCTGCGGGAGATCCAGGCGCAGTGGCACGAGGCCGGCCGGGTGCCGCGGGAGGCCGCCGCCGGGCTGGAGCGCCGGCTCCGCGCGGTCGACGACAAGGTCCGCGAGATCATGGACTCGGCGTGGCGGCGGACCACCAAGGAGGACAACCCGCTGCTCGCGCAGATGCGGGCGCAGGTCGCCGAGGCCGAGGAGCGGCTGTCCCGCGCCCAGGCCGCCGGTGACGCCCGCCGGATCAAGGAGGCCGAGCAGGCGCTGGCCTCGAAGCGGCAGTTCCTCCAGCTCGCCGAGCAGGCCGGCTGAGCTGACGCACGTCCGGAAGCCCTCGGTCCCGCCACGGACCGGGGGCTTCCGCGCGTCCGGACCGAACCCCTGCCGACGTCGCCGGCGGGGGTGTCGCACGCCCTGCCGGGGCCGCCGCGGGGCGGTCCCGGCCGTCGGCGGTCGGTCAGTGCGCGGCGCAGCCGGTGGTCGGCGCGGGCGCCGCGGCCGCCGCGCCGATCGTGGGCAGCCCGAGCAGCACCCCGGGGGTACGCGGGGAGCGGCCGGCCTCGGCGGCGTCGCCGGCCCGGGTACGCCGGTGCGACAGCGGCTCGCCGTCGGCGTTGAGGTGGTGCGGGGCGGCGTACGTGACGGTGGTGTGCACGATGTCGCCCGGCCGGATCCGCCCGGCCAGTGTGCCGGCGTCGAAGTGCACCAGGCGGCCGTCGCGGGCGCGGCCGGACATCCGGCCGGTGCGCTCGTCCTTGCGCCCCTCGCCGACGGCGACCAGCACCTCGACGGTCTCCCCCACCAGGCGCTTGTTCTCCGCCCAGGTGATCTCCTCCACCGTGGCGATCAGCCGCTCGTAGCGCTCCTGCACGACCTGCTTGGGGAGCTGGCCGTCCATCGTCGCGGCCGGGGTGCCGGGGCGCTTGGAGTACTGGAAGGTGAACGCCGACGAGAACCGGGCTTCCCGGACCACGTCGAGGGTCCGCTCGAAGTCCGCGTCGGTCTCGCCGGGGAAGCCGACGATGATGTCGGTGGTGATCGCCGCGTCGGGCATCGCCGCCCGGACCTTCTCGATGATCCCCAGGTACTTCTCCGACCGGTACGACCGGCGCATCGCGCGCAGCACCTCGTCGGAGCCGGACTGCAGCGGCATGTGCAGCGAGTGGCAGACGTTCGGCGTCTCGGCCATCGCGGCGATCACGTCGTCGGTGAAGTCCTTCGGGTGCGGGCTGGTGAACCGGACCCGCTCCAGCCCGTCGATGTCGCCGCATGCGCGCAGCAGCTTGCCGAACGCGTACCGGTCGCCGAACTCGACGCCGTAGGAGTTGACGTTCTGCCCGAGCAGGGTCACCTCCAGCACGCCCTCGTCGACCAGGGCGCGCACCTCGGAGAGGATGTCGCCGGGGCGGCGGTCCTTCTCCTTGCCGCGCAGGGAGGGCACGATGCAGAACGTGCAGGTGTTGTTGCAGCCCACCGAGATCGACACCCAGCCGGCGTACGTCGACTCGCGCCGGGTGGGCAGCGTGGAGGGGAAGACGTCGAGGGATTCGAGGATCTCCACCTCGGCGGCGGCGTTGTGCCGGGCCCGCTCCAGCAGCACCGGCAGCGAGCCGATGTTGTGCGTGCCGAAGACCACGTCCACCCAGGGCGCCCTGCGGACGATCTCGCCGCGGTCCTTCTGGGCCAGGCAGCCGCCGACGGCGATCTGCATCCCGGGATGCTTGTCCTTCACGGGGCGCAGATGACCCAGGTTGCCGTAGAGCCGGTTGTCGGCGTTCTCCCGGACGGCGCAGGTGTTGAACACCACCACGTCCGGGTTGTCGTCGGCCTCGGCGGCACGCACGTAACCGGCCTGTTCGAGCAGGCCGGAGATGCGCTCGGAGTCGTGCACATTCATCTGGCAGCCGTACGTTCGCACCTGGTAGGTGCGCGGGCTGCCCGCGGCTGCGGTAGTCATGACGTGCACAGCGTATCCGGGCCGAGCTGGTCGGACCGAACGAGGAGGAGCCGTGTGCCGGAGCATCAAGACCCTGCGTGAGCCGTACGTCCCGGTGGTCACCGAGGAGGACGTCCGCGCGGCGGCGTTGCAGTACGTCCGGAAGATCTCGGGCTTCCGGACGCCCGCCGCCCACAACGCGGCCGCCTTCGACGCCGCGGTGGACGCCGTGGCCGCCGCCACGGCGACCCTGCTCGACCAGCTGGTGGTGCGCGGCCAGCAGCCGACGGCCCGCGCCTGACGCCGCTTGACGCGCTCCCCGGCCGGCCCGCGCCGGCCGCGCCCGGGCTCAGGCCGCGGCTAACGCCGGGGCGACGGAGTCGGGGGCCCACCGGGAGCGGTGGCACTGCGACCAGCCCCGGCAGCCCGGGTCGGCCACGGTGCAGAGCCGCTGGTCGCTGAGCACCTCGCCGTCGTCCGTCTCGGTGACGGTGAAGTGCACCGGGCGGATGGTGCCGTCCGGGGCGACCAGCAGGTGCCGGCCGGCGTCCAGGGTGTCGTCACGCATCAGGCAGTTGCGGTCCAGCAGCCGGGCCAGCGCCGCGATGCTGGGCAGCTCGGGCAGCCGCTCGGGCACCCCGTAGCAGTCGACCATCGTGCCGAACTCCCCCGGCGTCTCCCACACATCGCAGATCACCGCGTACGTGGGCAGCCGGGCCGGGTCGGCGACGGCGAGGGGCATCACCACCCGGCCGAGCGCCTCGGCCAGCGCGGGGTACACCTCCACGGGTGCCGCCCCGTCGATTCTCCAGTTCCACAGCTCGGTCATGCCGCCTCCTCGCTGTGCTCGATCCCACCGGCCTCCGGATCGGGCCTTACTGACGATGGTGGGGTGCATATGACCTCAGCCGGGGGCAAGTTACCGGTCTGTGACCATTCCGGGCAAAAATTCCTCGGGCGCTGTTGCTCCGAGTAGCGGGAAGATGACAGCTTATCGGGTATCGTGCCGCTGCCCGGCAGGCGACATGGCGGTCAGCGGATCCGGATCAGGTGCTCGCCCCCGGGCAGCAGCTCGCCGATCACCGTGCCGCCCGGCACCTCGCCGGCGACCAGCAGACCGCCGGAGGTCTGCGCGTCGGCCAGCAGCAGCCGCTCGGACTCGTCGGCGGCGCCGAAGTCGGTCCACGGGGTCACCCAGTCCAGGTTGCGGCGGGTGCCGCCGCTGACGTACCCGTCCCGCAGCGCCTCCCGGGCCCCGGGCAGGTACGGCACCCGGGCGGCGTCGATGGCGACCGTCAGCCGGCTGGCCCGGGCCACCTTGGCGGCGTGCCCGAGCAGGCCGAAGCCGGTGACGTCGGTGCCGCAGCGGATGCCGGCGGCGACCGCCGCCCGGGCGGCGTCCCGGTTCAGCGCGCTCATCGAGGCGACCGCCTCGGGGAACCGCTCCCCCGTCTGCTTGTGCCGGCTGTTCAGCACCCCGACGCCGAGCGGCTTGGTCAGCGAGAGCGGCAGGCCGGCCCGACCGGCGTCCAGGGTGATCAGCTCCTCGGGCCGGACCACGCCGGTGACCGCGAGGCCGTACTTCGGGCCGTCGTCGTCGACGCTGTGTCCGCCCGCCAGGTGGCACCCCGCATCCCGGGCCACGTCCTGGCCGCCGCGCAGCACCTCCCGGGCCAGTTCCACCGGCAGCTTCTCCCGCGGCCAGCAGAGCAGGTTGAGCGCCACCAGCGGGGTGCCGCCCATCGCGTACACGTCGGAGAGCGCGTTGGCGGCGGCGATCCGGCCCCAGTCGTACGCGTCGTCGACGACCGGCGTGAAGAAGTCGGCGGTGCTGACCAGGCCCGTCCGCTCGTCCAGCCGGACCACCGCGGCGTCGTCGCCGTGGTCCAGACCGACCAGCAGCTCGGCGGTGCCGCTGGCCGGTCCCAGCCCGGCGACCATCGCCTCCAGCTCGCCGGGCGGGATCTTGCAGGCGCAGCCGCCGCCGCGGGCGTAATCGGTCAACCGGATCGCATCGGTCATCCCCACATGATCTCCGCGAAACCCGGCCGGCGCCACTCACGCGGCCCGACGCGTGCCGGAATTCGGACTCCCGGACACGGCGGGGACCGGTGTTACCGCTCCGTGACCATCTGAGTTGCGTCCCGCCACATGACCCCGCCTACAGTTGCCGCACCGGGGGTCTACCGACCCCGCTTCCGGGACGACCGACAGGGACGGTGGACTACGTGACGACGGGCGAACCGCTCATCGTGCTGGACCAGGTCAACAAGTACTTCGGCCCGCTGCACGTGCTGGACGACGTGTCACTCTCCGTCGGCAAGGGCGAGGTGGTCGTGGTGATCGGCCCCTCGGGCTCCGGCAAGTCGACGCTCTGCCGGACGATCAACCGACTCGAGCCGATCAACTCCGGCGCCATCACCTTCGACGGCACGCCGCTGCCCGCCGAGGGCAAGGCGCTGGCGAAGCTGCGCAGCGAGGTCGGCATGGTCTTCCAGTCGTTCAACCTCTTCGCGCACAAGACGATCCTGGAGAACGTCACCCTCGGCCCGGTGAAGGTCCGCAAGGAGAAGCCGGCCGCCGCCCGCGAGCGCGGCCTGGCCCTGCTGGACCGGGTCGGCATCGCCAACCAGGCCGAGAAGTACCCGGCCCAGCTCTCCGGCGGCCAGCAGCAGCGGGCGGCGATCGCCCGCGCGCTGGCCATGCAGCCCAAGGCGATGCTCTTCGACGAGCCGACCAGCGCGCTGGACCCGGAGATGGTCGGCGAGGTGCTGGACGTGATGACCTCGCTGGCCCGCGACGGCATGACGATGGTCGTGGTCACCCACGAGATGGGCTTCGCCCGGCACGCGGCCAACCGGGTCATCTTCATGGCCGACGGCCAGCTCGTCGAGGACGCCCCGCCGGCGGAGTTCTTCGCGAACCCCCGCAGCGAGCGGGCCAGGGACTTCCTGTCCAAGATCCTCACCCACTAGGCGTCCGTTGTGGAGCGCGCCGTCCCCCGGCGGGCTCCATCGAAAAAGGAGATGAGTATGCGTATGAAGCGCGTAGCGGCGCTCGCGGCGGCCGCCACCCTGGCGCTCGGGATGGCCGCCTGCGGCGGCGACTCCGAGAAGGGCACCGGCGCGGGCAGCAAGTCCTTCGCCGCCGGCAGCACCATGGAGAAGCTCAACAAGGCCCAGAAGATCAAGATCGGCACCAAGTTCGACCAGCCGGGCTTCGGCCAGAAGGGCCTGTCGGGCAAGCCGGAGGGCTTCGACGTCGAGATCGCGAAGATCATCGTCAAGGAGCTCGGCATCCCCGAGGACAAGATCGAGTTCGTGGAGACGCCGTCGAAGGTCCGTGAGGACAAGATCGTCGACGGCAGCGTCGACCTGGTCGCCGCGACCTACACGATCAACGACAAGCGCAAGGAGCGCATCGCCTTCGCGGGCCCGTACTACGAGGCCGGCCAGAACATCCTGGTCAAGAAGGACGACACCACCATCACCGGCCCGGACTCGTTCAAGGACGGCACCAAGAAGGTCTGCTCGGTCACCGGCTCGACCCCGGCCGAGAACATCAAGAAGTACGTCAAGGACGTCGCCACCCAGTTGGTGCTCTTCGACACCTACGACAAGTGCCGCGACGCCGTCAAGGGCGGTCAGGTCGACGCCGTCACCACGGACAACGTGATCCTGCTCGGCTACATCGCCAAGGACGAGGCGTCGTTCAAGCTGGCCGGCGACAACTTCACCAAGGAGCCGTACGGCATCGGGGTGAAGAAGGATGACACCGCCTTCCGCACCTTCATCAACGACACGCTGGAGAAGGCGATCGCCGACGGCCGCTGGAAGAAGGCCTGGGACGACACCGCCGGCAAGTTCGGCGCGGAGCTGGGCAGCGCCCCGACCATCAACCGCTACTGATCTGATCCTTCGATCTGGAGGGTGGGGAGGAACACCGACCCGTGAACGTGCTCATCGACAAGTTCGACGTCTTTGCGGGTGGTTTCTGGCTCACCCTCCAGATCTGCGTACTCGCCGCGATCGGCGCCCTGATCCTGGGCGCCGTCGTGGCGGTGCTCCGGATCTCCCCGGTGCCGCCGCTGCGCGCCGTCGGCACCGGCTACGTGAACGTCTTCCGCAACATGCCGCTGACCGTGGTGATGTTCTTCGCCGCGTTCGGCCTGCCGGCGCTCGGCTCCAACGCCGACTTCCTGCGCATCCCCGGCGTGGACGCGCTCTTCACCCGGCTCGGCACCGACCTGCCGTACTTCCGCTTCGCGCTGATCGCCCTGGTGCTCTACACCGCGGCGTTCGTCTGCGAGGCGCTGCGCTCCGGCGTGAACGCGGTGCCGGCCGGGCAGGCCGAGGCCGCGCGCTCCATCGGTCTCACCTTCGGCCAGAACCTGCGCTACGTGGTCCTGCCGCAGTCCTGGAAGGCCTCGGTGGTGCCGCTCGGCTCGGTCATCATCGCGATGATCAAGAACTCGGCGCTGGCCGGCTTCTTCGGGGTCGTCGGCGATCTGTCGGCCACGGCCGACCAGCTCACCGGAGCCGAGGGCTACGCCTTCATCCCGGTCGCCATCGGCATCTCGATCGGCTACCTGATCATGACCGTGCCGCTCGGCGCCCTGCTGGACCGGATCGAGAAGCGACAGGCGGTGGCCCGATGAGTCAGCAGACCAGCGTCCTCTACGACGTCCCCGGCCCCCGCCAGCGGCGGATCACCCTGATCAGCAGCCTGGTTGCCGGGGTGGTCCTGCTCCTCGGGGTGTACTTCCTGATCTACCAGCCGCTGGACGACAAGGGCCAGTTCTCGATGGAGTTGTGGGGGCCGCTGGTCGACCCCTCCAACGAGAACTTCTCCCTGGTGTGGGACCGGATCGGCCTCGGCTTCAAGAACACGCTCACCGCCGCCGCGCTGGCCATCGTCGCCTCGCTGGTGGTCGGCACCCTGCTGGCCGTGCTGCGGATCCAGCTCAAGAGCCTCGCCCGGCGGCGGTTCACCGGGCTGGCCACGCCGCTGGCGTACCTGCTGCGCGGGCTGAGCCTGCTGCTGTCGGCGGTCACCCGGGTCTGCGTCGAGGTGTTCCGGGGCCTGCCGGTCGTCATCACCATCTTCTTCGTGGCCCGCGGGTTCCCCGAGTTCGGCATCTCGTTCGACACGCTCTGGTACCTGACGATCGGCCTGACCATCTACAACTCGGTGGTCATCGCGGAGATCCTCCGCTCCGGCATGGAAGGGCTGCCGGGGGGCCAGGCGGAGGCCGCCCGCGCCATCGGTCTCTCGCCGCTGCAGACCACCCGCATGATCCTGCTGCCGCAATCCTTCCGGATCATGCTGCCGGCGCTGATCAGCCAGCTGGTCGTGGTGCTCAAGGACACCTCGCTGGGCTTCATCATCAGCTACGAGGAGACCCTCAACATCGGCAAGCAGATCATCGGCGTGCTGGGCAACCCGATCCAGGTCTACGTCGTGATCGCGGTGCTGTTCATCGCGGTGAACTACTCGCTGTCGAAGCTGGCCCAGTACATCCAGCGCCGGCTCTCCCGGGGCCGCAAGACCGCCGGCACCCCGGCGCAGAACCCGCCCCCGGCGGCGCTCACGGCACAGGCCGAGGGCGCGGGCAGCAACTGACCCACGGATACGAAACGAGGGCCGGCCCGGGCATCCGGGCCGGCCCTCGTCGTGTCGGCCGCCTGCGGCGGCGCTGGGCCGACGTCGGCGTCAGCGGGCGATCTCGGTGACCCGGGACTCGCGGACCACAGTCACCCGGATCTGACCGGGGTAGGTCAGCTCCTCCTCGATCTGCTTGGCCACGTCCCGGGCCAGCACCGCCGCGCCGATGTCGTCGACGTCCTCCGGCTTCACCATCACCCTGACCTCCCGGCCCGCCTGCATCGCGAAGACCTTTTCCACGCCGATCTTCCCGGCCGCGATCTCCTCGATCCGCTCCAGCCGCTTGACGTACGCCTCCAGGCTTTCCCGGCGGGCGCCCGGCCGCCCGCCGGAGCAGGCGTCGGAGGCCTGGGTGAGCACGGCCTCGATGGTCTGCGGCGGCACCTCGTTGTGGTGCGCCTCGATGGCGTGCACCACGTCCTCGCTCTCGCCGTACTTGCGGGCCAGGTCGGCGCCGATGATGGCGTGGCTCCCCTCCACCTCGTGGGTGAGCGCCTTGCCGATGTCGTGCAGGAAAGCGCAGCGCTTGATGGTCGGCACGTCCAGCCGCAGCTCGGCCGCCATGATCCCGGCGATGTGCGCGGTCTCCACCAGGTGCTTGAGCACGTTCTGCCCGTACGACGTCCGGTAGCGCAGCCGGCCGAGCAGGGTGACCAGCTCCGGGTGGATCTCGGTGATGCCGACCTCGACCAGCGCATCCTCGGCGGCCCGGTGGCACAGCTCCTCGACCTCGTGGCGGGCCAGGTCGTAGATCTCCTCAATCCGGTGCGGGTGGATTCGCCCGTCGAGGACCAGCTTCTCCAGCGTGAGCCGGCCGACCTCCCGGCGTACCGGGTCGAAGCAGGAGAGCAGCACCGCCTCGGGGGTGTCGTCGATGATCAGGTTGACCCCGGTGATCGACTCGAAGGCGCGGATGTTGCGCCCCTCCCGACCGATGATCCGCCCCTTCATCTCGTCGCCCGGCAGGTGCAGGACGCTGACCACGCTCTCCGCGGTCTGCTCGCTGGCCACCCGCTGGATGGCGTCGACCACGATGTGCCGGGCCCGCTGCTCGGCGGTGTTGCGGGCATCGGACTCGATGTCCCGGACCAGCAGCGCGGCCTCCCGCTTGGCCTGGCCCTCGATCGCCTCGACCAGCTCGACCCGGGCGGCGTCGGCGGTGAGCCCGGCCACCCGCTCCAGTTCCCGCCGGCGCTGCTCCTCCGCCTCGGCCACCGCCCGCTCCCGCTCCGCCAGCGCGTTCTCCCGGGCGGCGAGGGCGGCGCTGGCGGCGGTGAGCTGCCGCTCCCGCTCGGCGAGCCGCTCCACCTCCTCGGTGTGCAGCCGCTCCCGCTCGTCCATCCTGGCCGCCCGGCGTTCCACCTCGGCGGCCTGCTCCCGGGTGGTCGCGGCGAGCACGGCCACCTCCCGCTCGCCGCTGCGCCGGGCGGCCGTGCGGAGCTGCTCGGCGTCCGCCTCGGCCTGCTTGTGCGCCCGTTCCAGGACGGTGTCGGCCTCCGCACGGGCGTCGTCGAGCACTCGGCCGGCCTCGGCCCGGGCCGCCTTCGCCTCGGCCTTCGCGGCGGCCGCCTCGGCACGGGCCGCGGCGGCAGCCGACTTCGCCACGTCGATGGTGCTGTTCGCCTCGTCGGCGGCGGAACGCAGGGCGGCGAGCGACTGCTCCTGGCGGTCCTTCTCGGCGATGAAGGCCGGATCCTCGGGGGCCGGCGCGACGCCGATCCGGCGCAGCGCCCGGACGCCCACCAGGACGGCCCCGACCACCACGACGGCCAGGATCAGCACGACCGCGAGGATGACGACGTCGAAGCCGCTCATGCCGTCGCCCCGCAACGTGGGACCGTCTCCCGGCAACCTCCGGCCGTCTCCCGACCTCCGGCCGTCTCCCGACCGCCGGTGGCGTGGTCGGCGCCCGACCGGCCCGCGATGCGTGGAAGACCGCCGGTGAACCTGTGCCGCCCCGCCATGGCCGCCTCCCCTGAACGTCGACTCCGCAGGAGACGTGCCGGGGGCACGCACCTGCGGCTCTGGACGCCCGACCGGAGCGGCTGGCAGTGGGTAGCTCTCCGTCGGCGGTGCCCTCGAAAGGACATCGCCGACGGCCGGTTGCAGTTGTCGGCCGGCTCCGGACCGGCTGTCCGGAGCTGCCGTCAAGGGCCGGTGAAGCTGGCCAAAGTGATGCTGTTCTGTTACGAGATCTATGTTGTGCGCTTAGCCTGCGCTGGTCGGGCAATGTGAACCTGTATGGCGAGGCTAGGTCGCGAGAGGCGGTTCGGTCAAGAACTCATGATCAAACCACCCGGACGGAGAGAAGTTGGGGCATCACCCAGCGCTGACCAGATGCCGGACACGGGTGGACAAAGACGGCGAGCCAGCAGGCGCGGAGGGGTGTCGGCCCTGCTCACCGGGCACCGAGCGCGGCGGCGGCGGAGACCAGCGCCGAGTTGTCGGCCGCCGGCGAGCCGTCCGGCAGCACGACGGTGTCCTCGAGGCCGATCCGGGTGTCCAGGCCGCGGCGTATCGCGTCGGCGAGCACCGGCCAGGTGGCCGGGCCCTCGCCGTGCAGCAGCACCGGCGGGCCGTCCGGCGGGAGCGCGGCGAGGATCGCCGCGGCGTCGGCCAGCGCCACCTCGGGCTCCTCGGCCAGGCACTCGACCAGGATCCGGCCGGCCGGCACCCGCCACCGGCGCCAGGCATCGACCGCCGGCACCGTCCAGAGCCCGGCCTCGACCAGCACGCCCCGCTCGTGCAGCGCCGCGGCGACGGCCTCCGCGCCGGGCTCGTGGGCGTTCACCGAGGCGAAGTCGGGCAGCACCGGCCAGGCCCGGACGGCGGCCACCCGGGCGGCCGGGTCCGGCTCGATCCAGGCGCCGGTGGTCACCCCCACCGGCAGCCCGGGCACGGCGGTCCGCAGCGCGGTGACCGCCTCGGCGATCACCGCGGGATGCAGCGACTCCGCGCCGGTGGCGTCGCGCGGGTGGACGTGCACCGCGGCGACCCTCCGCGCGGCGCATCGGGCGGCGTCGGCCGCCAGCTCGGCCGGGGTGACCGGGACGCCGGCATGCTCGTCGCGGCGCCGGCCGCCGTTGAGACAGGCTTTCAGCACCCGGCCATCATCGCCGGACCGGGCGACGGTCGCGAACCGCGCCGCCTCGCCCGCCCTTCGGCCCGGAACGCGTGCCGCACCCGGTCGCCGACCCGGCTCAGCCGAGGGCGCGGTTGTCCCGGTCGGGTTCGCCCTCGGCGTCGGCCAGGGCGTCGGCGTCGATCTGCTCGGCGAACTCGGCCGCCTCCGCGCTCTGCGCGGCGAGCGCGTCCTTCACCGCCCGGATCGCCACGCCCGGCGGGTAGCCCTTGCGGGCCAGCATGCCGACGAGGCGGCGGAACACCGCGTCCGGCTCGCCCCGGACGGAGCGCAGCTTCCGCTCCACCAGGGCCCGGGCGGTCTCCACCTCGGTCTCCTCGTCCAGCTCGCCGAGGGCCTCGCTGGCGGTGTCGCCGTCCACCCCGCGCTGGCGCAGCTCGTTGGCGAGCGCCCGGCGGGCCAGCCCCCGGCCGGCGTGCCGACTGGAGACCCAGGCCCGGGCGAAGGCGGCGTCGTCGATGATGCCGACCTCGTCGTACCGGTCGAGCACCTGCGCGGAGACCTCCTCGGAGATGCCCCGCTTGGCCAGCGCCCCGGCCAGCTCGGCCCGGGTACGCGGCCGCACCGCGAGCTGCCGCAGGCAGATCTCCCGGGCCACCTCGGCCTCGTCGCGCGGCGGCGCCGGGGTCGCCTCCGGACCGGGCTCCTCGGACCGGCCGCGGCGGCCTCGTCGGGGTCGGGGGGTCGTGTTGTCGTCACCCGGCCGGGGCGGGCTGGCGTCCCAGCCCCGCCCCGTGCGGGCGCGTCGTCCTGCCACTTAGCCGGCGACCGGTCAGAAGTCGACCGGCGGCAGCTCCGGGCCACCGGCGGCGTCGCCCGCGCCGATCCCGACGCCGAGCTTCTCCAGGATCTTCTTCTCGATCTCGGCGGCCACGTCCGGGTTGTCCTTGAGGAACTCCCGGGCCTTCTCCTTGCCCTGGCCGAGCTGGTCGCCGTCGTAGGTGTACCAGGCGCCGGACTTGCGGATGATCGCCTGCTCCACACCGACGTCGATCAGGGAGCCCTCGCGGGAGATGCCCTTGCCGTACATGATGTCGAACTCGGCCTGCTTGAACGGCGCGGCGACCTTGTTCTTCACGACCTTGACCCGGGTCCGGTTACCGACCACGTCGGTGCCGTCCTTGAGGCTCTCGATGCGGCGCACGTCGAGCCGGACCGAGGCGTAGAACTTCAGCGCGCGACCACCGGTGGTGGTCTCCGGGCTGCCGAACATCACGCCGATCTTCTCGCGGAGCTGGTTGATGAAGATCGCCGTGGTGCCGGTGTTGCTGAGCACACCGGTGATCTTCCGCAGCGCCTGGCTCATCAGCCGGGCCTGGAGGCCCACGTGGCTGTCGCCCATCTCGCCCTCGATCTCGGCGCGCGGCACCAGTGCCGCCACCGAGTCGATCACGACGATGTCGAGCGCGCCGGAGCGGATCAGCATGTCCGCGATCTCCAGCGCCTGCTCGCCGGTGTCCGGCTGGGACACCAGCATCGCGTCGGTGTCGACGCCGAGGGCCTTCGCGTACTCCGGGTCGAGCGCGTGCTCGGCGTCGATGAAGGCGGCGATGCCCCCGGCCCGCTGGGCGTTGGCCACCGCGTGCAGGGCGACCGTGGTCTTACCGCTGGACTCCGGACCGTAGATCTCGACGACCCGGCCGCGGGGCAGACCGCCCACGCCGAGCGCCACGTCGAGCGCGATGGAGCCGGTCGGGATCACCGCGGTCTGGATGACCGGCCGCTCGCCCAGCCGCATCACCGAACCCTTGCCGAACTGCTTGTCGATCTGAGCGAGAGCAAGGTCGAGTGCCTTCTCCCGGTCGGGCCCTGCGGCCATGTTTGCCACCCCTGCCTTCGCCGGCGTCTTTCCTGAGCTTCGCGTCACGCGGGACACGCTAGGCGCTGGGTCCGACAGAAAACCAGCCGACGGGCCGCGAGCTGTGGACGAGCACCCCGCTGTGGACAATAGCCGAACAGGTGTACGACTCGGCAAGCGACACGCGGAAGCAGCGATGGGGCCGCTCAGCGTAGCCGGGCGGGGACCCGGTCGGGATAGGCGGCGACGACGGCCCGCCAGACCACGTGGGTCTGCTCACCCGACCTGAGCGCCTGCTCGATGGTCCGCCCGCCGAGTTGGGACAGCACCTGGTCGCGGGCGATGCTGGCCGCATAGCCGGGCCCGAACACCTCCTCCAGCCGCGCCCAGAAGTCGGTCAGCCGCACGTGATCAGTCCTCCTCGTCGGGCACCCGCCCGGGCACCGGACGCAACGCTAGCGCCACCAGGGGCACCACCGCGATCGCCGCGAGCAGGGTGAGCACCGGATAACCGGCCGCCCGCACCACAAACCCGCTGACCGCGGCGGCGCTGGCGCCGGCCAGCCCCATCGTCAGGTCGGAGAACCCCTGCACGCTGGGGCGGACCGCCGCCGGCACCGACTCCGACAGCAGGGTGGAGCCGGCCACCATCGTGCCGGACCAACCCAGCCCGAGCAGGACCAGGCCGACCGAGAGCCGCGGCGTGTGGTGCCCGGCGGTGCCGGCGACCGCGCACGCGGCCAGCAGCAGCCCGACGCCGCCGAGGACGACCGCGCGCCGACCCAGCCGGTCGGTGAGCCAGCCAACCAGCGGGCTGAGGGCGTACATGCCGGCAATGTGCAGGCTCAGCACGATGCCGACCAGCCGCAACACATCCGCATCGCCGTGCGACTCGCCGAGGCGTACCGGCGTCATCGACATCACCGCGACCATCACCACGTGGCCCACCGCCACCGACGCGATGCCGAGCCGGGCGGCCGGGCGCCCGCGTACCACCTGCCAGGCCGCCCGCATCCCCGCACCGCGCCGGGCGGGCTCCGCCTGCGCGGCGACGGCGTCCACCGGCGGGGTGACGTCCGGCGCGGCGACGGAGTCCGCAACCGGGGCGTCGGCCGCCGCCAGCCGGCGCGCGGTGAGCAGCGGGTCGGGCCGCAGCAGCACCAGGAGTACGACGGCGGCGAGCACGAACGCGGCGGCGCTGAACGCGAACGGGCCGGCCAGCGGCGGCAACCCCCAGCCGCTGGTGGTGCGATCGGCCAGCGCGGCGAAGTTCGGCGCGGCCACCGCGCCGATGGTGGTGGCCCACACGATCAGCGAGAGCTGGCGGCCCCGGCGGGCCGGCTCGGCGAGGTCCACCGCGGTGTAGCGGGCCTGGAGGTTCGCCGCGGTGCCGCCGCCGAAGAGCAGCATGCCGAGGAAGAGCAGCGGCACGAAGCGGGTGACCGTGGCGAGCACCACCAGGACGGCGCCGACCGCGCCCGCCAGGTAGGCGACGGCCAGTCCGGGGCGCCGGCCGTGCCCGTTCATGATCCGGGTGACCGGGACCGCGAGCAGGGCCCCGCCGACCACGGCGGCGCTCTGCGCCAGGCCGGCGACCGCGGTGCCGGCGATCCGGGCGGCGAGCAGCGCCCCGACGGCGATGCCGATGGTGACGCCGATCCCGCCGATGATCTGGGTGGCGAAGAGCAGGCGCAGGGTCCGCCGCTGGATCGGCGCGACATCCGGCCGGGTACGGGCCGGCGCGGTCAGGTCGGTGGCCATGCCGGCCTCCTCAGTAAGGGGTCAGACGCCGCCCCATCCTTGCAAACCGACCCCGTCCCGCGGGAGCCGGTTTCGCTACAGGCCGAGCCCCCTGCCGATGATCTCCTTCATGATCTCGGTGGTGCCGCCGTAGATCGTCTGCACCCGCCCGTCCAGCCAGGCCTTCGCCACCGGGTACTCCAGCATGAAGCCGTAGCCGCCGTGCAGCTGCACGCAGCGGTCGGCCACCTTGTTCTGCAGCTCGGTGGTCCACCATTTGGCCTTCGCCGCGTCGGTCACCGACAGCCGGCCGGCGTTGAACTCGGCCACGCAGTGGTTGACGAACGTCCGGGCGATGGTGACCTCGGTGTCCAGCTCGGCCAGGAGGAAGCGGTTGTGCTGGAACTTCCCGATCGGCCGGCCGAACGCCTCCCGGGAGCGGGCGTACTCCAGGGTGACCGCGAGCAGCTTCTCCGCCGCCGCCACCGCGGCCACCGCGATGCTCAGCCGCTCCCGGGGCAGGTTCCCCATCAGGTGGTAGAAGCCGTGGTTCTCGGTGCCGATCAGGTTCTCCGCCGGCACCCGGCAGTCGTCGAAGAAGAGCTCCGCGGTGTCGTTGGCCTTCAGGCCGACCTTGGCCAGCCGCCGGCCCCGGCTGAAGCCGGGCGCGCCGGTCTCCACCGCGACCAGGCTTACCCCGTGTGCGCCCTGATCGGAGGTCCGGACCACCACCACGACCAGATCGGCCATCTCCCCGTTGGTGATGAACGTCTTCTGCCCGTTGAGGACGTAGGAATTCCCGTCGCGGACCGCGCTGGTACGCACCCCGGCCAGGTCGGAGCCGGCCCCCGGCTCGCTCATCGCGATCGCCGTGACCAGGTCGCCCGAGCAGAAGCCCGGCAGCCAGCGCTTGCGCTGGTCGTCGGTGGTCAGGTCGGTCAGGTACGGCGCCGCCACGTCGTTGTGCAGGCCGAAGCCGAGCCCGGAGCAGCCGGCCGCGACGATCTCCTCGTCCAGCACCGCGTTGAACCGGAAGTCCTGCTGACCGCCGCCGCCGTACTCCGGGTCGACGTCCATGCCGAGCAGCCCCGCCGCGCCGGCCTTGCGCCACACCTCCCGGTCGACGATCCCGTCGGCCTCCCAGCGGTCGTGGTGCGGGACGGCCTCCCGGGTCAGGAACCGGCGGCACAGGTCCCGGAACTCTTCGTGGACGGGCTCGTAGAGATGCTGCTCCATGGCGGCCAGTGTGGCACCGCTCACCGGAGCTGCCCAGGGGCGGTTGCTCCAGCCGACGCACCCGGATCAGCCGGGGTACGGCGGATGGGACCCGGCTCAGGCGGCGAGGGCGCGGGCGGCGACCGTCAGGTCGGAGACCAGGCCGGCGTACGCGGTGTCCTGGTCGTCGGCGCGCAGCACCGCCGACGGGTGGATGGTGGCCAGCAGCCGGGCCTCGGGGGCGTCGGCGACCTTCCCGGCGTTGTCCACCGGCACCCGGATGAAGTCCTCGGGGCGCTGCGCGGAGGCGGGCCAGGGCAGCAGCCCGCCGCGCTGCTTCGTCACCCGGAACGTCGGGCCGAGCAGCGCCTTGGCGGCGGTGGCCCCGAGCACCACCACGATCTCGGGGTGCAGCCGGGCGAACTCGGCGACCAGCCAGGGCCGGCACGCGGTGATGTGCACCCGGTCCGGCGTCTGGTGGATCCGGCGCTTGCCGCGCAGTTCGAAGCGGAAGTGCTTCACGGCGTTCGTCAGGTAGATGTGACCGGGGTCGATCCCGGCGTCGTCCACCGCCTTACGCAGCAGCCGGCCGGCCGGGCCGACGAAGGGCAGCCCCTTCTGGTCCTCCATGTCCCCGGGCTGCTCGCCCACGAAGACCACCCGGGCGCTCTCGTCGCCCCGGCCGAATACCGTCTGCGAGGCGTCCCGGTAGAGCTCGCACCCCTGGCAGCCGGCCGCGGCGGCGCGCAGCTCGTCGATGGTGTCGGCCTGCGGCGGGATGAACTGCTGGGCGCCGGGGGCGCTCTCGGTCTGCTCGGCCATGCCGACTTTATATACCGGTTTCGTCCCGGACGGCGGGTGCCGCGCATCGCGAGGCACGCGTCCGTGCGTCAGTAACCGCCACCTCCTCCTCCGCCGCCGCCGCGCATGGCCAGCGCGATCACGATGATCACGATGATCACCGCCACCGCGATGGCGATCCAGAGTCCGGTCCGGGACCTGTTCGAAGCCATGGTCGACCACCTCCCGGCGCGGCATTCCCGCAGATGCGGCCGGCATGCCCGGCGCGGTCAGGCGGTGAACCCGAACGGCGCGGTGGGGCGTACCGCGCGGGCGACCGCGGCGGCAAGCGGGGCGAGGTCGGCCTCGTCGAGGGAGCTGACCGTGATCCGGACGCCGGGACCGGCGGCGATCCGGTTGAGCGCGCCGGGGGCGACCGACCAGCCGGCGTCCCGCAGCGCGGTGACCACCACGGTCTCGTCCGGGACGGGCACCCAGACGTTGATCCCGGTGCGGCCGTGGGCGGCCAGGCCGTGCGCGGCGAGCGCGTCCGCCAGCCCGTTCCGCCGTCGCTCGTAGCTCTCCCCGGCCCGGCGCACCAGGTCGGTGGTGCCGGGGTCGCGCCAGAGCGTCAGGACGAGGCGTTGCAGCACGGTGGAGACCCAGCCGGCGCCGACCCGGGCCCGGCCGGCGACCCGGGCCACCGTGGCCTCGTCGCCGGCCAGCACCGCCAGGCGCAGGTCCGGGCCGTAGGGCTTGCTCACCGACCGGACGAAGGCCCAGGCCGGGGTCGCCCCGGCGAGCGGACGCAGCGGTACGCGGGCCAGCTCGGCGGCGTGGTCGTCCTCGATCAGCAGCAGGTCGGACCGGCCGGCGAGCAGCGCCCGCAGCGCGTCGGCGCGGTCGGCGGACACGGCCGCGCCGGTCGGGTTCTGGGCACGGCTGGTGACGATCAGCGCGCGGGCCCCGGCGGCGAGGGCGGCCCGTACCCCCGGCTCGGTGGGGCCCTCGTCGTCGACCGGCACGCCGATGGCGCGCAGCCCGAGCGCGGCGACCAGGTCCAGCAGGTTGGCCCAGCCCGGGTCCTCGACCGCCACCGCGTCACCGGGCCGGAGGTGGGCGGCGAGCAGCCGCTCGATGCCGTCCAGCGCGCCGCCGGTGACGGTGATCTCCTCGGCCGGTACGCCGTCGGCGGTGAGCCGTTCCCGGGCGGCGTCGGCGAGCTCGGGGACGACGGCGGTGGCCGCGTACCCGGTGGGCGGGCCGATCTCGGCGGCGAGCGCGGCCAGGTGCGGACCGAGGGGCGGCAGCAGCCGGGGGTCGGGCTGCCCGGCGGAGAGGTCGCGGGCGCCGGGCAGCGGCGTCGGCAGCAGGCCGGCGCGGCGGGCGGCGACCGGCGGGCGCGGCCGGACCCGGGTGCCCTGCCGGCCGGCGGTGACCACGAGGCCGCGTTGCCGCAGCTCCTGGTACGCCCTGGCGACGGTGGCGGGGCTCACCGCCAGCCCGGTGGCGAGGGCGCGGACGGCGGGCAGGGCGTCGCCCGGGGCGAGTGCCCCGCTGCGGACCCCGCTCTCCACGCTGGCCGAAATGGCGGCCGACGTCGACCCCTCGATCTGATAATGTGCTGCCACAGTTCAGGCATTGTACTAGAACAAAGGTGGGATGTCGCATGTACCCCCGGACCGAACGGACCATCGCCACCCGCACCCGCGACCGGATGAGCTACGACGAGACCGCCGCGCACGCCGTCCTCGACGAGGCGTACCACTGCGCCCTGGGGTTCACCGTGGACGGTGAGCCGCGGGTGCTGCCCACCCTGCACGTCCGCGTCGGCGACACCCTCTACCTGCACGGCTCCACCGGCAGCCGGCCGCTGCTCGCGGCCCGGGGCGACGCCGGGCTGCCGGTCTGCGTCGCGGTGACCCTGCTCGACGCGCTGATCTACGCCCGCTCCCAGTTCCACCACAGCGCCAACTACCGCTCGGTGGTCGCCCACGGCACCGCGCGGCTGGTCACCGACGAGCGGGAGAAGACCGACGCGATGACCGCGCTGGTGGAGAAGGCCGCCGCCGGGCGCAGCGCGGACAGCCGCCCGCCGAGCCGCCGGGAGCTGGCCGAGACCGCCGTGCTGGCGCTGCCGCTGCGCGAGGTGTCGGTCCGCACCCGCACCGGCGGGGTCAACGACGACCCGGCCGACCTCGACCTGCCGTACTGGGCCGGGGTGCTGCCGCTGCGGCTGACCGCCGGACCGCCGGAGCCGGCCCCCGGGGTGACCGCGCCGCTGCCGGCGTACCTGCGGCCGGCCCGGTCGGCCTGGCTGGAGCCGGTGGTGCTGCGCGGCGAGCACGTGGTGCTGGAACCCCTCGACCCGGCGCACGCCGAGGAGCTGTACGCCGCCACCGCCGACCCGGAGGTGTGGCGGCACCTCGGCGGCCGGCAGCCGGTCGATGCCACCGAGATGGGCGAGGTCATCGCCGCCTACCTGGCCGCGCATCACCGGGGCGAGCGGGTGCCCTGGGTACAGCGCTGCGCCGCCACCAGGGTCGTGGTCGGCACCACGTCGTTCTACGAGGTCGACCCGGACCGGCGGTCCGTCGCCATCGGTTACACCTGGCTCGGCCGGCCCTGGTGGCGGAGCGGGATCAACACCGAGGCGAAGCTGCTGCTGCTCACCCGGGCCTTCGAGGAGCTGGGCGCCGTGCGGGTGGTCTGGCACACCGACATCCGCAACGAGCGCTCACAGCGGGCCATCGAACGGCTGGGTGCGACCCGTGAGGGGGTGCTGCGGATGCACCGACCGCGCGCCGACGGTTCCTGGCGGGACACCGTGCAGTACGCGATGACGGTCGATGAGTGGCCGAATGCACAGGTCAGGCTGCGGGAAAGGCTTCGCCCGGGGGCGCCGGTGGGGTCATGATGTCCGGCGTGCTGGGCATCACCGACATCTGGACGTACCTGCTGGGGACCGTGGCGATCATCCTGCTCCCCGGGCCGAACTCGCTCTTCGTGCTCTCCACCGCCGCCAGGCGCGGGGTGGGGGCCGGCTACCGGGCCGCGGGCGGGGTGTTCGTCGGCGACTCGGTGCTGATGATCCTCTCGGCCGCCGGGGTGGCGTCGCTGCTCAAGGCGTACCCCCCGCTCTTCCTGGTGATCAAGTACGCCGGCGCGGCGTACCTCGGCTATGTGGGGTTGACGATGCTGCGCGGCGCCTTGCGGCGCTGGCGCGACCGCAACGACCCGAGCACGCCGCGGCTGATCGACGCGGCCGAGCCGGCGGCGCTGCGCAGCCCGTTCCGCAAGGCGCTGGTGATCAGCCTGCTGAACCCGAAGGCGATCCTCTTCTTCATCTCGTTCTTCATCCAGTTCGTCGACCCCGGGTACGCCTGGCCGGCGCTGTCGTTCCTGCTGCTCGGCCTGATCGCCCAGGTGACCAGCGCGCTCTACCTGACCGCGCTGATCTTCGCCGGGACCTTCCTGGCCGCCCAGTTCCACCGGCGCCGCCGGCTCGCCGTCGGCGGCACCACCGCGGTCGCCGCCCTCTTCCTCGGCTTCAGCATCAAGCTCGCCACGGCCTCGGTCTGACCACGCGGCGTCAGGTGCCGTCGCCGCCACCACCGCCGATGCCGCCACCGCCGGCCGTGCCGCCCAGGCCGTAGCCGGGTGCGACCGGGTCGTCGGGGTGGCGGCTGACGTGGGCGGACTCGCTGATCGCGGCGGACCAGTCGGCAGGCGCGGCGGCGGCCGCGTGCCGGTTGACGGCGTGCCGCAGCCAGCCGTCGACGGTGGCCACCCAGTCGCGCCGGTCCTGACCCGCGTGCCAGACCCGGAACCGGCTGATGCTCTGGTGGGTGACCCCGGCCAGGGAGAGCCGGCGGTCCAGCCAGAGCAGCACCTCCACCCCCGCCGCGTTGGTCACGAAGATCAGTTCCAGCTCGGTGATCGGGCCGGCGTAGAGCGGCGCCACCCAGTAGCCCAGCCGCTCGTGGAGGGGCAGCGTCTGCTCCACCCCGGGCAGCCGGCCGTGCTGCAGAGCCGCCTGCCGCATCACGAAGCCGAGGGTTTCCAGCGCGGCGAGGATGTGCTGCTGGGTGGGGAGCGGGTGGACGAAGACCGGCACCATCGCCCCCTGGTCCAGGTCCGGGTCCACCGACACCTCGGTGCGCAGACCGGTGCGCAGACCCATCAGCGGCACCCCGCCGAAGATCGTCACCGGGGTCTCCCAGGGCAGCGGCAGCACGAAGTCCACCGCCCGCCGCCGCCCCGCCGGCACTACGAACCGGCCGGCGATCGGCACCTGGTGGTACTGCACCAGGCGGCGCGGCGAGGCCGGATCCTCCGGCTCGGCCTGGGCGACCAGGCCGAGCCGGATGTGTCGGACCAGCACGTCCTCTCCCCCGGCGGCGAGCGTCACCCGCCCGGGCAGGCGCAGGCCGGGGCGGGTGCTCGGGTTGGTCAGGGTGGTGGTCACCGACAGTCCGGTCCAGCCGGACTCCGACGACACCCCGGTCAGCCGCACCCCGCTCCCCCCGTTTCCGCGCCGACGAGGCCGCTTTCCCGGCCGCGGCCGTTCCGAACGCGTCCGGCCGTCGGTCACGCGGACCCGGCGGCCGGACGGTCGATCAGCGCAGGCGCCGGCCCCTCGGCACCGGGTCGGTCTCGTCGTCGAACTCGCCAATGACCTCCTCCAGCAGGTCCTCCAAGGCGACGAAGCCGATCGGCCGGGTCGGGCCACCGCCGTTGCGGACCAGCGCCAGCTGGGCCTGCCGGCCCCGCATCGCCGCCACCGCCTCGGTGACCGAGGCCTGCCCGGGCAGGGTGAAGGCCGGGGTCATCAGCTCACCGGCGGTCGCCGGCCGGCCGGTGGTCACCGCCCGGACCGCCTCCCGGACGTGCACCAGGCCGCAGACCTCGCCGCCGGAGTCGAGCACGGCCAGCCGGGACCGGCCGCTGTCCCGGGAGACGTGCTCGATCCGCTCGGCGGTGTCGTCCCGGCGGACCGTGACGATCCGGTCGAACGGCTCCATCACCTGCGCCACCGTGGTGCCCTGCAGCTCCAGCATGCTGGTCAGCAGCTGGTGCTGCTCCGCGCCGAGCAGGCCGCGCTCGCGGGACTGCTGCAGCAGGATGCGCAGCTCGTCGGGGCCGTGCACCTGGGCGAGCTGGTCCTGCTGGTGCACGCCCACCAGCCGGAGGACGCCGTTGGCCAGCGCGTTGAGCGCGGAGAGCACCGGGCGGGCGACCCGGGCGAAGGCCCGGAACGGCAGCGCCAGCAGCGTCGCCGACCGCTCCGCGTCGGTGATCGCCCACGACTTCGGGGCCATCTCACCGACCACCAGGTGCAGGAAGGTCACCAGGCCGAGGGCGAAGAGCAGCGCCACCAGGTGGCTGACCGCGTCCGGCAGGCCCACCGCGTGCAGCAGCGGGCTGAGCAGGTGCTCGATCGCCGGCTCGGCCAGGGCGCCCAGGCCCAGGGTGCACAGCGTGATGCCGAGCTGGGCGCCGGCCAGCATCAGCGACAGCTCGCGGACGCCGTCCAGGGCCGCCCGGGCGGCCCGCCCGCCACCGACCGCCGCGTGCTCCAGCCGGTACCGCTTGGCGGCCACCAGGGCGAACTCGGCGGCCACGAAGAACCCGTTCAGCGCCAGCAGCACCACGGAGAAGAAGAGCGCGAGTCCCGGACTCATGCCGCCACCTCGCTTCGCTCGGCGTCGGCATGAGCCTTGTCCGCGCCGAGTTCGATGATTCGCTCGCTCCGCTCGCTCATGCCGCCTCCTCCCCGCCTTCGGCCTCGGTCATCCGGAGCCGGACGGAGTCGGCCACGTGCCGGTCCACGGCCAGCACCTCGACCAGCGCCCGGTGCTCGGTGTCGGGGACCTCCCCGTCGACGACGAGGTTGATCTCCAGCCGGTCGCCGACCTCGGGCACCCGGCCCAGCTCCCGCATGACCAGCCCGGAGAGGGTGTCGTACTCGGGGGCCTCGGGCAATGCGATGCCGGTGCTGTCGGCGACCTCGTCGATCCGCCAGCGGGCCGGCACCACCCAGGAGCCGTCGTCCTGCCGGGCCGGGGCCCGCTCCGGCGGGTCGTCCTCGTCGCGGATCGGCCCGACCAGCTCCTCGGCGATGTCCTCCAGGGTGATCACGCCGGCGAAGCCGCCGTACTCGTCGACCACGCAGGCGAGCTGCCGGTGGCCGACCCGGAGCCGGTCCAGCACCGTCGGCAGCGGCAGCGTCTCCGGCACCAGCAACGGCGGTACGGCCACCGCGGCGACCCGGGTGGTCGCGCGCTCGGCCGGCGGCACGCCGAGCACGTCGGCGATGCCGACCACGCCCACCAGGTCGTCGACGCCCTCGGCGCCGCGGACCGGGAAGCGGGAGTGCCCGGTGTCGAGCAGTTCGACGACCCGGCTGACCGGCTCGTCGGCGCGTACGGTGTGCACGTCGACCCGGGGCACCATGGCCTCCCCGGCGGTCAGCTCGCGGAAGTCCAGGCCCCGGTCGAGCAGGTCGGACATCGCGGCGTCGAGGCTCCCCTCCTCGCGGGACTCGGCGATGATCTGCTCCAGGTCCGCCGGCGTGGCGCCGCCGGGCAGCTCCTCGATCGGCTCGATGCCGAGCCGGCGCAGCAGCCGGACGGCGGACCGGTCAAAGAGGGTGATCACCGGGCCGGCGAGCTTCAGGTAGATCAGGGTGGACCGGCTCAGCGCCCGCGCGAGGGGCTCGGCGCGGGCGATGGCCAGGTTCTTCGGGGCCAGCTCGCCGAGGACCATCTGCACCACGGTGGCGATGATCAGGGCCAGCACCACCGAGAGCGGCAGGCTGACCGCGGTGGACACCCCGGCGACGCCGAGCAGGTCGGCCAGCCCGGCGCCGAGGTACGGCTCGGCGACGTAACCGACGAGCAGGGCGGTCACGGTGATGCCGAGCTGGGCGCCGGAGAGCACGAACGACAACCGGCCGGTCACCTCCAGGGCCCGGGCGGCGGCCACGTCGCCGGCGTCGGCGAGCTGCTTGAGCTTGCCGCGGTCCACGGCGACGTAACCGAACTCCTGGGCCACGAAGTATCCGGTGGCGGCGGTGAGCACGATGATGAGTACGAGACCCACGACGATCAACACGGGAGGTTCAGGGCTCCCGGGGTCGTAAGGGCGACGGGATGCCGGGCACGACCCGGCTGGCTACTGCTGCCCTCCTGGGCAGAGGAGTCGATCATGCACCCATTTTATCTGCGCTGGCTGGACGCCCGCTGGGGGTGGCACAGTTGTCCGGTTCCACCCGGTCAGCGGTCCGCCAGCTCGTCCGTGTCGAGGAGGGCCCGGTCGACCCGACCCGACCGGTACGCGGCCCGGCCGACCATCTGGGCGGCGACCGGCGCGGTGGCCAGTTGGAAGGCCGCGACCAGGGCCAGCATGCCCAGGTCCGACGGCGTGCGCAGGCGCAGCGCCACCCCGGCCAGCAGGAGCAGCACGCCTAGCACCTGCGGCTTGGTGGCCGCGTGCATCCGGTCCAGCACATCCGGGAAGCGCAGCACGCCGATCCCGGCGGCCAGGCTGAGCAGGGCCCCGGCGGTCAGGCAGGCCGCACCGAGCCAGTCGGCGAGCACCCCCATCACGCCGCCTCGCGGACGGCGAAGCGGACCAGGGCCACCGAGCCGACGAAGCCGAGCAGGGAGAGCACCACGAGCACGGGCAGCGTGGCGGCGTGCCGGTTGACCGCCGCCTCCGCGCCGACCGCGCCGAGCATGGTGGAGAGCAGCAGGTCGGCGCCGACGACCCGGTCCAGCAGCGACGGCCCCCGGTAGATGCGGGCCAGGGCGAGCAGCGCGGTGACCGAGAGCAGCACGGTCAGCACGACGGCGAGGAGCATGGTCACGGATTCTTCCTCCGGTCGACGGGTTCGGTGCGCAGCTGGCGTACCTCGGCGGGCGAGCCGATCGCGCGGACGAGGCGCCGCTCGACGGCGAGGATCCGGTCCCGGCTCGCGGTCAGGTCCTGCGGGCCGCGGACGTCGAGCACGTGCGCGTAGAGGACGCCCTGGTCCCGGTCCACCTCGAGGATGAGGGTGCCCGGGACCAGGGAGATCACCTCGGCGGTGAGCGCCAGGTTGAGGTCGGTGCGTACCCGCAGCGGCACCGCGATGATCGCGCCGCGCGGCCGGTAGCCGGGGCGGACGGCGATCGCGGCGACGTGGAAGCTGGCGCTGACCAGCTCACCGGCGAACGTGGCCGCCAGGACGAGCAGCGCCCTAGGGCGGAGCCGGCCGCCGAAGGTGACCGGCGGCAGCGGGAAGAAGAGCAGCACCGCGGCGCCCACGACCAGCCCGCCGAGCACGTTGCCCCAGGTCACGTCCCCCCAGAGCAGCAGCCAGGTCAGCACCAGCCAGCCGAGCGCGACCGCCTCGTCCCGCCACCGGCCGCCGCGCCGGGACGCCGCCGGCTGCGGTCCGTCCGTGCCGTCGCCGCCGGGCGGCGGACCGGACGGGCCGGCACCGCGGGCCGGCGGAGGACCCGGCGGCCCGGCCCCGTCGCGACCGGACGGCCCGCCGGCCGTCACGGGACGCCGGCCGGGAAGACGGCCCGCACGTAGGGGGTACGTTCGCGCAGGTCGGCGGCGGCGTCCGCGGTGACCTCGAAGAGCGGCCCGGCGGCGAGGGTCAGGCCCACACCGAGCGCCACCAGGGCCGCGGTCGCGCCGACCATCAGCGCCGGCAGCCGTACGGCCGGGTCGGCGGTGGCCAGCCGGGGCGACCGCCAGAACGCGATGTTCCACACCCGGGAGGCGGCGTAGAGGGTGAGCAGGCTGGTCACCGTCCCGGCCCCGACCAGCACCCCGGGCAGCACCCCGCGCGCCGCCACGCCGGCCTGGAGCAGGCCGAGCTTGCCGAGGAAGCCGGAGAGGGGCGGGATGCCGGCGAGGTTCATCGCCGGGACGAAGAAGAGCACCGCGAGCAGCGGGGCGACCCGGGCGAGCCCGCCGAGCCGACGCAGGTCGGTACTGCCGGCGCGCTCCTCGACCAGGCCGGCGACCAGGAACAGGGTGGTCTGAATGGTGATGTGGTGCACCACGTAGAAGATCGCCCCGGAGAGGCCGGCAACGCTGCTCAGCGCCACCCCGAAGATCATGAAGCCGATGTGACTCACCAGGGTGAACGAGAAGAGGCGCTTCATGTCGGACTGGGCCACCGCGCCGAGGATGCCGACCACCATGGTCAGCCCGGCCACCACCATGAGCAGCCGGTTGGCCTGGCCGCCAGGGAAGAGCAGCGTCTCGGTGCGGATGATGGCGTACACGCCGACCTTGGTGAGCAGGCCGGCGAAGACCGCGGTGACCGGGGCCGGGGCGGTCGGGTAGCTGTCCGGCAGCCAGGCGGAGACCGGGAAGACCGCCGCCTTGATGCCGAAGGCGAGCAGCAGCATGAGCTGCAACCCCAGCCGTACGCTGTCCGGCAGGCCGTCCAGCCGCCCGGCGAGCTGGGCCATGTTGAGGGTGCCGGTGGCCGCGTACACCAGCCCCAGCGCGGCCAGGAAGATCATCGAGGAGAGGATGCTGACCACCACGTACGTCGAGCCGGTCCGGATCCGGGTCTCGGTGCTGCCCAGCGTGATCAGCACGAAGCTCGCCGCCAGCAGGATCTCGAACCCGACGAAGAGGTTGAACAGGTCCCCGGCCAGGAAGGCGTTGGTGACGCCGGCGGTCAGCACCAGGTAGGTCGGGTGGTAGATGCTCACCGGCGCGCTCTCGCTGGTCTCCCCGCGCCCCTGGCCGATCGAGTAGAGCAGCACGCAGAGCGTCACCGCCGAGGAGACCACCAGCATCAGCGCGGCGAGCTGGTCGGCGACCAGCACGATGCCCACCGGCGCCGGCCAGCCACCCACCTGCACCACGACCGGTCCGTGCCGGTACGCCTCGACCAGCAGCGTCACCGCGACCGCCAGGTTGGTGGCGAGGCCGACCACGCTGACCGACCGTTGCAGCCGGGGCCGGTTGGCCAGGATCAGCGTCAGCGCGGCGCCGAGCAGCGGCACCACCACCGGCAGCGGCACCAGCGCGGCGGTCACTCGGCCGTCTCCGTTCGCGACTGCGGGGCTCGCAGGACCGGCTCACTCCCCGCGCTCACCGCTGGTCCCGCCGTCGGCGCAGCCGGCGCAAGGCGGGCCCCGGGTCCACCTGCTCCGGGTCGTTGTCCGGGCCCTCGCCGCCGAGGTCCGCGGTGGACACCTCGTTGCGCTCGGCGAGCCGGACGATCTGCCGGTCCTCCAGGTCGTCCTGCACCTCGTCGTCGCCGCTGAGATACCAGCTCCGGTACGCGACCGCGAGCAGGAACGCGGTCAGCCCGAAGGTGATCACCACGGCGGTGAGCACCATGGCCTGGGGCAGCGCGTCGCTCAACTCCCCGGTCGGCGCGGTGCCCACCACCGGGGCGGCCCCCGACCGGCCGCCGAGCAGGATCAGCAGGTTCACCCCGTTGCCGAGCAGGATGACGCCGAGCAGGATCCGGCTCAGGCTGCGCTCCAGCAGCAGGATGACGCCGGTGGCCACCAGCACCCCGACGGCGATCACCAGCACCAGGGTGGGTCCCGCCCCGCCCGCGCTCACCGCGCCACCTCTGTTCGCGACTGCGGGGCTCGCAGAACCGGCTCACTCCTCGCACTCACGTCCGATCCCCCTCCCGGTCGACCGCCAGGCCCCCCTCCGGGCCGCCGCTCGCTTCGATGTGCCGGTCCACCTCGGCGCCGAGGCTGCGCAGGATGTCCAGCATCAGCCCGACCACGATCAGGTAGACGCCCACGTCGAAGAAGAGCGACGTGACCAGGTAGCAGTGACCGACGGCGGGCAGCCAGAGGTCGACCTTCACGCTCTCCAGCACGGATCCGGTGCGGAGCAGCCCGACCGCGCCGGTGCCGACGGAGACGGCCAGCCCGGCGCCGAGCACGGTCCCGGCCCCCACCGGCGCCGCCTCGGCCAGCTCGTACCGGCCGCCGGCCAGGTAGCGGACCGCGAGGGCGAGGCCGGCCACCAGGCCACCGGCGAAGCCGCCGCCGGGGGCGTTGTGCCCGGAGAAGAGCAGGAAGAGGGAGAAGAGCAACACGGTGTGGAAGATCAGCCGGGTGACCACCTCGAAGACGATCGACCGTCGCCGCTCGCGCAGGGTCGCCCCGCCGCGCAGCCACACCGGCCGCCGGTCCCGTCGGGGCGCGGACGGCGCGGGGCGGCGCGGCCGCGGCCCGGTGCGGGACCGTTCGAAGATCAGGCTGGCCACCCCGGTCGCGGCCACCACCAGCACGGAGATCTCGCCCATGGTGTCCCAGGCACGGATGTCGACCAGGGCCACGTTGACCACGTTGCGGCCGTAGCCCTGGGCGACCGCCAGGTCGGGGTAGGCGAGCGAGATCGACGGCGTCCGCCGGGCGCCGGCCGCCGCCAGCGCGAGGCCGGCCAGCACCAGCCCGGCCGCCACCCCGATCCCCCGCCGCAGCCAGCGACTGCGACGCAAGGGTCGGGCCGAGAAGCGGTCCGGCAGGCGCCGCAGCACCAGCACGAAGAGCACGATGGTGGCGGTCTCGACCAGGAACTGGGTGAGCGCCAGATCGGGCGCGCCGTAGAGGACGAACATCATCGCGGTGCCGTAGCCGGTAACCCCGACCAGCAGCATCGCGGTGAGCCGGCGGCGGGCGCCGACGGCGAGCACCGCCGCCACCGCGATGATCAGGCCGACCACGAGCTGGGCGGGGGTGTCCCAGAGCGCGATCCGCTCCCGCCAGGGGCGGGCGGCCAGCATCGCCGCGCCGGGCACCAGCACCAGCGCGAGCAGGATGGCGCCGAGGTACTGCGGCAGCGAGCCGCGCTGGGTGGCGCCGGTGACCTCGATGGCGAACCGGTCGAACCGGTGGGTCACCCACTCGTAGCCCTGGTTGCCGCCGACCGGGACGTGCAGCCGGCCGAGCGCGGGGGCGAGCGGGCCGCGTACCAGGTGCAGCGCGACGCCGCCGGCGACCGCGACCGCGGAGAGCCCCAGCGCCAGGTTCGGCCCGGGCCAGAGCGCGAGGTGCGCCTCCCCCGGGCCGAAGAGCTCGGCGTACGGGTGGAACAGGCCGCCCAGCCAGCCGGCGGCGGGACCGGCGGCCAGCCCGGCGGCGGCGAGCAGGGCCGGTGGCGCCAGCATCGCGGCCGGGGCGGCGGCCAGTTCGGTGGGCGGCGTGCCGGGGCGGCTGGCGAAGGCGCCCCAGAGGAAGCGGATGCTGTACGCGACGGTGAGGGCGGTGCCGCCGACCAGCACGGCGAGCACGAGCGGCCGGTCGGTGAAGGCGGCGAGGACCGCCTCCTTCGCGACGAAGCCGAACAGCGGCGGCAGCCCGGCCATCGACGCGGCGGCGAGCCCGGCGACCACCGCCAGCAGCGGCGCGGTACGCCCGACCCCGGAGAGCTCGCGCAGGTCACGGCTGCCGGCACAGTGGTCGAGGAGGCCCACGACGAGGAACAGGGCCGCCTTGAACAGCGCGTGCGCCAGCAGCATCGCCGTGCCGGCCAGCGCGGCCTTCGGCGTGCCCGCGCCGATCACCACGGTCAGCAGGCCGAGCTGGCTGACCGTCCCGTACGCCAGCAGCAGCTTCAGGTCGGTCTGCCGCAGCGCCGCCCAGCCCCCGGCGACCAGGGTGACCAGCCCGGCGACCACGGTGACCGGACGCCACGGGCCGGCGATCGCGAGCACCGGGGCGAGCAGCCCGACCAGGTAGACCCCGGCCTTCACCATCGCCGCCGCGTGCAGGTACGCGCTGACCGGCGTCGGCGCGGCCATCGCCACCGGCAGCCAGGAGCTGAACGGGAAGACGGCGGACTTGGCCAGCGCCCCGGTCAGGATCAGCAGCACCGCCACGGCGAGGTACCCGCCACCGGGCAGCGGCGCGGCGGTGATCGCCGACCAGCGGTAGCCGCCGGCGTGCCGGCCGAGCAGGAGGAAGCCGACCAGCATGGCCAGCCCGCCGAGGGTGGTCACGGTCAGCGCCTGGGCGGCCGCCCACCGGCTGGACCGTCGCTCGGTGCTGTGCCCGATCAGCAGGTAGGAGAAGACCGTGGTCAGCTCCCAGAAGACGTAGAGGAGCAGCAGGTCGTCGGCGACCACCAGGCCGAGCATCGCCCCGGCGAAGGCGACCAGCACGGCCGCGAACCGGGCCAGCCCCGCCGAGCCGGGGTGGAAGTAGTGGGCGGAGTAGACCAGCACCAGCGCGCCGATGCCGCCGACCAGCAGCACCATCAGCCAGGACAGGGTGGTGACCCGCAGCGCGAGGTCGAGCCGGAGTTGGCCGATCCACGGGTACGTCTCGACGACCGCGCCGCCGTCGCGGACCGCCGGGGTGTGGGCGATGGCCCAGCCGAACGCGGCGGCCGGCGCGAGGGCGAGCGGGTAGCAGGCGCGCGGACCCCACCAGCGGACCAGCAGCGGCGCGAGCAGGGCCGCCACCAGGTGCAGGATCAGCAGTACGAGCACACACGCTCCAGGTCGAGTGGGACCGCACGCCGGGACGGGCACGCTCCGGCCACGACCGATCAGACGTCAGATCGCCGACCCAGGGGCGGGTTTGCCGAAAACGGTCCGACCGGGACCGGACCGGATCAGCGACGCGGTACGGCGTACCGGATCCGGGTCAGCGGAGCGAGCCTTCGCCGGCGGAGAGCGCCGGCGCGCGGGACGGCCGCTCCCGCCGGGTCTCCACCAGCAGGTCGGGTCGGCCGAGCTGGCGCACGGCCTTGTTGACCACCCGCTGGGCGGCGGCGAGGGACCGCACCGAGAGGAGCCGGCCGCGACTCTCCCGGCGCAGGACGAAGTAGTGCACCGCGGCGCGGACCAGCCCCCGGTCGGCGGCGCTGGAGTGGGCGGTGGCGATGACCAGCTCCCGCAGGCAGCTGGCGAGCTGCTCGGCGAGCTCCAACTCGGGGCCCTGCAGGCCGGTGCGGAGCGCGGCGAGATGGCTGTCGACCTTACGGATGAGCACGTCGGTCCCGGGCCCGGAGCCTCGCTCCTCGACGGTCATCCAAAGCCCTCCACCCCACGCTGCGTTGTGAGTGAAGTTACTTTATGTTGCGCGGCACAAGCAAGCAGTTAAGTAAGACTTAACGCGTTCAACGTCGCATCCGTCGCGTAAGAGCCGGACCCGGACAGAACCCGCGCCCGCCGCGGGCGGGTTGTCGCACCGGCGGGGCAGGATGGGAGGCGTGGCGAACGAGGCGACCGGCGACGCGGCGGTGCTGGCGGATTTCGGCGCGGCGACCCGGGAGTGGTTCACCGCGGCGTTCGCCGCGCCCACCGCCGCCCAGGCCGGCGCCTGGCGTTCGGTGGCTGCCGGGCGCAACGCCCTGGTCGTCGCCCCCACCGGCTCCGGCAAGACCCTCGCCGCGTTCCTCTGGTCGCTCGACCGGCTGGCCAAGGAGCCGCCGCCCGCCGAGGCGCGGCAGCGCTGCCGGGTGCTCTACGTCAGCCCGCTGAAGGCGCTGGCCGTCGACGTGGAGCGCAACCTGCGCGCCCCGCTCGCCGGCATCCGGCAGGCCGCCACCCGGCTCGGCGTCGCCCCGCCGGACATCACCGTCGGGATGCGCACCGGCGACACCCCGGCCGACGAGCGGCGCGCCTTCGCCCGCACCCCGCCGGACATCCTCATCACCACTCCCGAGTCGCTCTTCCTGCTGCTCACCTCCGCCGCCCGGGACTCGCTGCGCGGGATCGAGACGGTGATCGTCGACGAGGTGCACGCGGTGGCCGGGACGAAGCGCGGCGCCCACCTGGCGCTCTCCCTGGAACGCCTCGACGAACTGCTGGAGACGCCCGCGCAGCGGATCGGCCTCTCCGCCACCGTCCGGCCGATCGACGTCTGCGCCCGCTTCCTCGGCGGAGCCCACCCGGTCGACGTGGTGCAGCCGCGCAGCAGCAAGACCATCGAGGTCAGCGTCCAGGTCCCGGTGGAGGACATGACCCGCCTCGACGAGCAGGAGCAGCCGGCCGACGACCTGGGCGGCCCCGGCGGCCCGCCGCGGGCGTCGATCTGGCCGGCGGTGGAGGAGCGGGTCTTCGCGCTGATCCGGGCGCACCGCTCGACCATCGTCTTCACCAACTCGCGGCGCAGCGCGGAACGGCTCTGCGCCCGGCTCAACGAGCTGGCCGCCGAGGAGCTGGCCGGCGGACCGGAGGGCGGACCGGACGGGTCGGCGCGCGACGCGGACGCCTTCGGCGGTCCGGTCGGGCCGCTGCGGGCGCCCCGCCAGCCGGCCGAGGTGATGGCCCAGTCCGGGGCGGCGGCGGGCGCGCCGCCGGTGATCGCCCGGGCCCACCACGGCAGCGTCTCCCGGGAGGAGCGCAAGCACATCGAGGAGGCGCTCAAGTCCGGCCAGCTCCCGGCCGTGGTCGCCACCTCCAGCCTGGAGCTGGGCATCGACATGGGCGCGGTCGACCTGGTGGTGCAGATCGAGGCGCCGCCGAGCGTCGCCGCCGGCCTGCAACGGGTCGGCCGGGCCGGGCACCAGGTGGGCGCGGTCTCCCGCGGCGTGGTCTTCCCCAAGCACCGCGGCGACCTGCTCTCCTGCACCGTGGTCGCCGAGCGGATGGCCGACGGCGCCATCGAGGAGCTGCACTACCCGCGCAACCCGCTCGACGTGCTGGCCCAGCAGATCGTGGCGATGGTCGCGCTGGAGCCGTGGCGGCTGGGCGACCTGGCAGTGCTGGTCCGCCGGGCGGCGCCCTTCGCCGAGCTGCCCGACTCAGCGCTGCACGCGGTGCTGGACATGCTCTCCGGGCGGTACCCGTCGACCGCCTTCGCCGAGCTGCGGCCCCGGCTGGTCTGGGACCGGGCCACCGACGTGCTCACCGGTCGACCCGGCGCCCAGCGGCTCGCGGTGACCAGCGGCGGCACCATCCCCGACCGGGGTCTCTTCGGGGTCTTCCTGGCCGGCGCGGAACGCGCCGCCCGGGTCGGCGAGCTGGACGAGGAGATGGTCTACGAGTCCCGGGTCGGCGACGTCTTCCTGCTCGGCTCCTCCTCCTGGCGGATCGAGGAGATCACCCCCGACCGGGTGCTGGTCTCCCCCGCCCCCGGCCAGGCCGCCCGGATGCCGTTCTGGAAGGGCGACCAGCTCGGCCGCCCGGTCGAGCTGGGTCGGGCCATCGGCGCCCGGGTCCGCGCCCTGCTCCGGCAGGACGACGAGACCGCGACGGCCGCGCTGCGCGCCGGCGGGCTGGACGACTGGGCCGCCGGCAACCTGATGGCGTACCTGCGCGAGCAGAAGGAGGCCACCCGCTCCCTGCCGGACGACCGGACCGTGGTCGTCGAACGGTTCCGCGACGAGCTCGGCGACTGGCGGCTCGCCGTGCACTCGGTGCTCGGCGCCCGGGTCAACGGCCCGTGGGCCCTGGCCATCGGCCGCCGGCTCGCCGAGCGGTACGGCGTGGACGCCCAGGTGATGCCCTCCGACGACGGCATCGTGGTCCGGCTGCCCGACACCGCCGACGAGCCACCCGGCGCGGACGTGGTGGTCTTCGAGCCCGACGAGATCGCCCAGCTCGTCGAGGAGTCCGTCGGCACCTCCGCGCTCTTCGCCGCCCGGTTCCGCGAGTGCGCGGCCCGGTCGCTGCTGCTGCCCCGCCGCGACCCGCGCCGCCGGCAGCCGCTCTGGCAGCAGCGCCAGCGCGCCGCCCAGCTCCTCGACGTCGCCCGCGAGTACGCCGACTTCCCGGTCACCCTGGAGGCCGCGCGCGAGTGCCTCCAGGACGTCTTCGACCAGCCCGCCCTGGCCGAGCTGATGCGCGACCTCGCCGCCCGCAAGGTGCGGCTGGTCGAGGTGGAGTCCGAGCGGCCCTCGCCGTTCGCCCGCTCGCTGCTCTTCGGCTACGTCGGAGCGTTCCTCTACGAGGGCGACGCCCCCCTCGCGGAGCGCCGGGCCGCCGCCCTGGCCCTGGACTCGGGGCTGCTCGGCGAGCTGCTCGGCCGGGTCGACCTGCGGGAACTGCTCGACCCGACGGTGCTCGCCGAGACCGAACGGCAGCTGCGCTGGCTGACCGAGCAGCGCCGCCCGCGCGACGCCGAGGACGTGGTCGAGCTGCTCCGGGTGGTCGGCGACCTGAGCGAGGCGGAGCTGGCCGAGCGGGGCGCGCCGGTCGAGTGGCTGACCGAGCTGGAATCTGCCCGCCGGGTGCTGCGGGTCCGCATCGCCGGGGAGGAACGTTGGGTGGGCGTCGAGGACGCCGCCCGGCTGCGCGACGCGCTCGGCGTGGCGCTGCCGGTCGGGGTGGCCGAGGCGTACCTGGCGCCGGTGGCCGACCCGCTCGGCGACCTGGTGGTCCGGTACGCCCGCACCCACGGCCCGTTCGCAGCGGCCACCTGCGCCGCCCGGTTCGGGCTCGGCGTCTTCGTGGTGGAGCAGACGCTGCGCCGGCTCGCCGCCACCGGTCGGGTGGTCTCCGGGGAGTTCGCCCCGGACAGCGTCGGCACCCAGTGGTGCGACGCGGAGGTGCTGCGGCTGCTGCGCCGCCGCTCGCTGGCCGCGCTGCGCCGGGAGATCGAGCCGGTGCCGCCCCGGGCCCTCGCGGCGTTCCTGCCCCGCTGGCAGCAGGTCGGCTCGTCGACGCGGGGCGTCGAGGCGCTCGCCGCCGCCGTCGAGCAGCTGCAGGGCGCGGCGGTGCCGGCGTCCGCGCTGGAACGCCTCGTGCTGCCCGCCCGGGTCGCCGACTACTCTCCCGCCCAGCTCGACGAGCTCTGCGCCAGCGGCGAGGTGGTCTGGGCCGGGTCCGGGGCGATCTCCGGCGGCGACGGCTGGGTCACCCTGGCGTACGCGGACGCCGCGCCGCTGCTGCTTCCGCCGCCCGACGAGGCGCTCGCCCGCACCCCGCTGCACGACGCGGTGCTCGACGCGCTCGGCGACGGCCAGGCGCTCTTCTTCCGCTCGCTGTCGGACCGGGTGGGAGCCACCGACGACGCCGCGCTGGCCGCCGCCGTCTGGGACCTGGTCTGGGCCGGCCACCTCACCAACGACACGCTCGCCCCGCTGCGGGCGGCGCTGGGCGGCGGCGGTGCCCACCGGTCCCGCCCGTCCGCGCCGCGGACCCGCTACCGCCGTCCGGGGCGGGTGGCGCTGCCCAGCCGCAGCGGCCCGCCGACGGTGGCCGGGCGGTGGTCGCGGCTGCCCGAGCGGGACCTCGACCCGACCCGCCGGGCCGCCGCCCTCGCCGACCTGCTGCTCGAACGGCACGGGGTGGTCACCCGGGGCGCGGTCATGGCGGAACAGGTGGTCGGCGGCTTCGCCGCGGTCTACCCGGTGCTGTCGGCGCTCGAGGAGCGCGGGGCGGCCCGCCGGGGCTACTTCGTCGAGGGGCTGGGCGCCGCCCAGTTCGCCGTCCCCGGCGCGGTGGACCGGATCCGCGCCCTGGCCGACCCGGCCGACGGCGGCCGGGGCCGGGGCGGCCCGACCCTGGTGCTCGCCGCCACCGACCCGGCCAACCCGTACGGCGCGGCGCTGCCCTGGCCGGAGCGGGTGGTCGACTCGGGTGACGGCGCGACCCCGGCCACCGGGCACCGGGCCGGGCGCAAGGCCGGCGCGCTGGTGGTGCTGGTCGGCGGCGACCTGGTGCTCTACGTGGAGCGGGGCGGGCGGACGATCCTCTCCTTCACCGACGACACCGACACGCTCGCCGTCGCCGGCAAGGCGCTCGCCGACGCGGTGCACTCCGGCGCGCTCGGCGCGATGTCGGTGGAACGCGCCGACGGCGAGGCGGTGCACTCCTCGCCGCTGCGCGACGCGCTGACCGCCGCCGGCTTCCGGGCCACCCCCCGCGGCCTGCGCCTGCGCGGCTGATCGCCCACTCACCCGTGCCCGGGCAGCACGCCGCCGCGCCCCCGGGGTGCCCCGGCGGCGCGGCAGCTGCGAGCCGACTGTCAGCTCGTCGGGATCAACTGACCCACGAGGCCGTGCTGCTCGTCGTCCGGCCCGGCGCTGAACCAGAGCGCGTCCTCGCCGCCGGTCGTCTCGGTGCCGGGCAGCAACGCCCACAGGCCGTCGATGCTGATCGTGTCACCGTCATCGTCGCGCAACTGGCCCTCGAACTCGTCGCCGTCGAAGACGTTGATCCGGCCGTCGCCGAAGTTGCCGACCAGCAGGTCGCCGGCGAACTCGCCGAAGCTGTCCGGCGCGATGGCCAGGCCCCACGGCGCGTTGAGAGTCCCCTCGCTGGCGACCCGGCGTACGTCCGTCCCGAAGTGGGTGAAGAGGTCCACGAAGCCGAATCCCGCACCGGCCACGTCGTCCTCGGCGTCCGCGTCCTGCTTCGCGTAGGTGACGTAGACCCGCTCGTCGACCGTGAACACGTTGAACGGCGCGAACCCGTCGGGGATGTCCTCGTCCTGGAAGGCGAAGTCCGGCAGCGCGACCTTCTCGAAGTCCTCATTGAACACGTCGATGCGCGCGTTGTGGAAATCGGTGGCGAGCAGGAAGTCGCCGAAGTCCGTCTTCAGCAGCGCGACTCCCTTGTAGATCGCGTCGTCCCGGTGGGCGACGACGACCGCCTTGGTGCCCGCGTTCGGGTTCCAGGCCGTGACGTCGCCACCCTCGCTCACGAAGATGAACCGGGCCGGTTCGTCGTCACCCCGTCCCGGCACCTCGAAGCCATCCGTGTCGTTGAACGCGGCTCCGGTCGGCGCGCCGCCGGGAATGGTGACGGTGAGATCCACCTTCTTGACGGGCTCGCCGTCCACGCCCCCGCGATACACGGTGGCCGTGTTCGTGCCGTTGTTGGCCACCCACAGCGGCGTCCTCGGTCCCAGGGCCAGACCCCAGGAGTTGACCGCGTCGGGGTCGACGACGGCGGGTCTTCGGGATTCCTGGTCTGACACCTGGTTGATGACATCGAAGCGGGGAGCGCGGTCTTCACCGTGACCTCCGTCGTCCGCCATCGCCGGACTGCCCACGGCGGTGGCCGCCGCCACCGCCCCGATTGTCACCAGCCGCGCGATCTTCGTCGCCATTTCTGCTCCTTTGCATCGGCTGACAGGGAAGCCTGCGCCCGCCGGTGAGCCAGGTGGCGGTCACGGGCACGGGCACGGGCACGGGCAGCCACAGCTGGCTTCGGAGAGGGGTACTTGTGGAGCCTTTCGCCGTCCCGAGTCGTTGGGCGCCCGTAGCGACCCTTCCATGAGGGCCGCGAGCCAGGTGTCTGCTTCGTGAATAAATGTCAGCTTTCCACCCGGTGGGGTCGAGCGCCCGCCGCGGAACCCGACCCGGCCCACGGCGTTAGCCTGCCGGCATGGGCTACACCTGGATCTCGTTGACCACCGACTACGGTTTCGCCGACGGTTTCGTGGCGGCGTGCCACGGCGTGATCGCCAGAACCGCGCCGGCGGTACGGGTGATCGACGTGACCCACCTGGTGCCGCCGGCCGACGTCCGCCGGGGCGCGGCGGTGCTCGCCCAGACCGTCCCGTACCTGCCGGCGGGGGTGCACGTCGCGGTGGTCGACCCGGGGGTCGGTACGGCCCGGCGTGGGATCGCCCTGGCCAGCCCGGGCGGGCTGCTGGTCGGGCCGGACAACGGACTGCTGCCCGACGCCGCCGAAGCCCTCGGTGGGGTCACCGCGGCGGTCGAGCTGACCAACCCGGCGTGGCTGGCTCCGGAGGTGTCCCGCACCTTCCACGGCCGGGATGTATTCGCGCCGGTCGCGGCCCGGCTCGCGTCCGGCGCACCGCTGGGCGAGGCCGGCCCCGCGGTGGACCCGGAGGCGCTGGTCCGGTTGCCGGCGCCGGTGGTCCGCCCGACCGCCGACGGGTTCGCCGCCGAGGTGCTCACCGTGGACCACTTCGGCAATGTCCAGCTCGCCGCCCCGGCCGCCCTGCTGGACGGGCTGCCCGCCCGGGTCCGGGTGGCCGGCCGGCAGGCGGCGCGCGGGCGCACCTTCGCCGACGCGCCGGTCGGCGCGCTGGTGGTGTACGTCGACTCCGCCGGCCTGGTGGCGGTCGCGGTCAACAACGGCCGGGCCGCCGATCTGCTCGCCGCCCGCCCCGGGGACGTGCTGTCGGTGACCGGCACCTGAGATCGCGTGCCCACCGCCGGCGTCGGGTGTGGAATGCTGCTCCGGTGGGTGAGCACTGGGTTCCGGTCGCCTGTCCGTGTTGCGCGTCCCGGACCGGCGGGGGCACCTGCCCGGTGTGCTTCTGGACCGACGACGGCCAGTCCGACGCGGACGTTGACGTCGTGCGGGAGGGGCCCAACGGTGACCTGAGCCTCGCCCACGCCCGGCTGAACTTCGCCGTCTACGGCGCCAGCCACCCGCGCTACCAGGACATGGTCCGCACGGCCCGCCCCGACGAGCGGCCCTGACCGAAACGCCCACCGGCCCGCTGGCAGGGCGTGTCAGGGAGCCTGACCGGATCGAGCCGTGGCGAACGCATCCGCTGCGGCGAGGGACAATGGGCAGGTGCCCGAAGGCGACACCGTCTGGAACACCGCCCGCGTCCTGCAGCGGGCGCTGGCCGGCGCCCGGCTCACCGGCTCCGACTTCCGGGTGCCGCAGCTCGCCGCGACCGACCTGACCGGCTGGACCGTCCGCGAGTCGGCCAGCCGCGGCAAGCACCTGCTGCTCCGGCTCACCGCGGCCGGCGCGTCCAGCGCTGACGGCACGGCCTCGGCCGGGCAGCCCGGCGGCGGGCGGGACTGGACGCTGCACTCGCACCTGCGGATGGACGGCGCCTGGCGGGCGTACGCGCCGGGCGAGCGGTGGGCGGCCCGGCCGGCGCACCTGATCCGGGTGGTGCTCCGCTCCGCCGGGGCGGTCGCGGTCGGGTACCACCTGCACGAGCTGGCGTTGGTCCCGACCGACCAGGAGGAGTCGCTGGTCGGTCACCTCGGGCCGGACCTGCTCGGCCCGGACTGGGACCCGGCCGAGGCGGTCCGCCGGCTGGCCGCGCAGCCGGACGCCACCATCGGCGAGGCGCTGCTGGACCGGCGCAACGTGGCCGGGGTCGGTAGCAAATTGGTCACAGTCGGGCCGAGTGACTCCGATCTTGTGCGGCGCGGGTTCTGGGTTGAGGGCGAAGCGGTCCGCCGGCTCGCGGCACAGCCCGACCGGCTGATCGGAGAGGCCCTGCTCGATCAACGAAACCTGGCGGGCCTGGGGACCATCTACACCGCCGAGGTGCTGTTCCTTGCCGGGGTCAGCACGCTCACCACCGTGGGTCGGGTCGGGGACCTCCGAAGAGTGGTTCGGCTCGCCCGGCGACTCCTGTGGGCGAACCGTGGGAGAACCGCTCAGGTGACAACCGGCGACACGCGCCGAGGCCGGGGTCTTTGGGTCTATGGACGGCAAGGGCAGCCGTGCCGACGATGCGGGACGGTGATCATCCGGGGTCAGCACGGCTCAGAGCCGCTTGCCCGACTGGCCTACTGGTGCCCCTCATGTCAGCCGTCGAGCGAGTAGTACGGCAGATCGCCTACCCGGAGGGTGTTCAGCCGTGGGACGCCAGGGCGGGCACTCCGCTCGCCCTCACCAGACTGCTGTCGGCTACGGCGGCGACGATTCGCGGGTCCGCGCCCGCGGCCTCGTCTTCGCTGCCCCGCGAGTTCTTCCGCCTCCACGATCTCCGCGTCGAGCGCACGGCGCTTCCCGCTGACGGCCAGAGCGACACTCTCCACTTCGGCGGCGCGGCGGGGGACATGTTGGCGCGCGGGCGGCCCGTCAGGGGACGCTGGCACAGCTCGCAGAGCACGATGCCGGAGCACAGGTAGGCGTCGGACCCCGGGCGGCCCGACGTAGAACTTCCACGAACCGGTCAAGATCGCCGAGATACGGATGATTGGGTACTTCCCTCCCCCGGCGTCCGCGTCGCATGCTGCGGTGGAGTGCTCACCGATCGTCAGCAGGGCGTCCGCCCGTCACGCCGCAGTGACGGCCGTCGCGTCCCGATCCGGGGGAGAGCCATGGCCCTGTTCCGCAGACTGCGGCCGAGCTGGGCGGACCGCGCGGTCCGCGCCGGCGAGGACCACACCCCGACCGTGCCCGCCGCCCGGACCGGGGAGCCGGGCGACCCCGCGCCGGCCAGCCTCGACCCGGCCGCCGTGCCGCGCTGCTTCGGTCCGGTGCCCAACTTCGCCGGCAGCCCGCTGCCGGTCGTGGACCGGCACGGCCGGGCGGTGCCCGGCACCGGCATCCGCAAGTTCGTCGACGCGCTTCCCCTGCCCGGGCCGCTGGGCCGCAACGGGTTGGGGGCCCACCTGCCGGTCGCGGTGCCGGACACCATCACCTGGCCGGGCTGCGACTACTACGAGATCGGTTTGCAGGAGTACACCCAGCGGCTGCACCGGGACCTGCCGGCCACCCGGCTGCGCGGCTACCGCCAACTCAACCTCGGCACCGACCCGTCCGGGCACAACACGGTGGCCCCGCCGGACCGCCCCTGGCACCTCGGACCGCTGATCCGGGCCCGGCGCGGCCGGCCGGTACGGATCAAGTTCATCAACCTGCTCCCGACCGGCCGGGCCGGGGAGCTCTTCCTGCCGGTCGACGAGACGGTCGACGGGGCGGGCGTGGGTCCGCTGGACGGTCCGGCGCCGTACCCGCAGAACCGGGCGGTCCCGCACCTGGCCGGCGCGCAGACGGCCTGGATCAGCGCGGGCAACCCGTGGCGGTGGGTCACCCCGGCGGGCGAGATCACCCCGTACCCGATCGGGGTCGGGTTGACGCCGGTGCCGGACATGCCGCCGCCGGGCGCGGGCGCCACCACGCTCTACTTCCCGAACGAGCAGAGCGGCCGGCTGATGTGGCTGCACGACAACACCGTCGGGCTGTGCCGGCTCACCGTCTACTCCGGACAGCTGGCGCTCTATCTGCTCACCGACCCGGCGGAGGAGCGGCTCGTCGCCGACGGCGTGCTCCCGGCCGACCAGCTGCCGCTGGTGATCCAGGACAGGACCTTCGTGCCGGACGACGACCAGCTCGCCGCCCAGGACCCGACCTGGGACCGGGACCGCTGGGGCACCAAGGGCAACCTGTGGCATCCGCACGTCTACCAGCCCCGGCAGAACCCGTACCGCACCGCCGGGACGAACCCGACCGGGCGCTGGGACTACGGGCCGTGGACCCACGACCCCGACGGCGGCGGCAGCCCGTGGGTCGCCCCGGTGCCGAACCCGCACCACGACCCGGTCGTCGAGCCGGACGAGCCGCCGCTGACCCCGGGCGTGCCGCACCCATCGGCCGTCCCCGCGGCGTACGGGGACATCATGCTGGTCAACGGCGCGGCCTACCCGTACCTGACCGTCGAGCCGAGGGCGTACCGGTTCCGGATCCTCAACGCCTGCGCCGACCGCAGCCTCAACCTCCAGCTCTACCGGGCCCGCTCGGACGGTCCGCTGTGGCCGGACGACGGCGGCCCGGTCGACCCGGACGCCGGGGAGGTGCCGATGGTCGAGGCGGTCCGGGCGGCGGACCGCCCGGCGTCCTGGCCCACCGACGGGCGGGACGGTGGGGTGCCGGATCCCCGGGCGGCCGGCCCGGAGCTGGCCCAGATCGGCAACGAGTGCGGCCTGCTGCCCGCTCCCGTGGTGCTGGCCAACCGGCCGGTGGGCTACCGGTACGACCGGCAGGACCCGACCGTGCTCAACGTGGACGGCCACGCGCTGCTGCTCGCCCCCGGCGAGCGGGCCGACGTGGTGGTGGACTTCTCCGCCGTGCCCCCCGGCGCCACGCTGATTCTCTACAACGACTGCCCCGCCCCGCTGCCCCGCTTCGACCCCAGGTACGACCACCACAGCGACGCCCCGGACCGCACCGCCGTCGGCGGGCTCCCGCCCACCCGGCCCGGGTACGGCCCGAACACGAGGACGCTGCTCCAGATCCGGGTGGCCGGCGCCCCGGCACCCCGGTACGACCTCGCCCGGCTCGCCGAGCGCCTCCCCGGCGCGTACGCCGCCAGCCAGCGCCCGCCCATCGTGCCGCAACCGGCGTACGACCCGGCGTTCGGCACCCGGACGCCCCGGGAGACGCTGGTGCCGGCGCGCGCCACCTCGGTCAGCTTCACCCCGCCGGGCGCCGCCGCCCCGGTCACCCTCCCGCTCGCCGTGAAGACGGTCGGGCAGGTCTTCGAGCCGCGGCACGGCCGCGCGGTGGGCCGGCTCGGCGTCGGCCACCCGCAGGCCGGCCCGCTCACCCCGGCCACCCTGCCGCTCGGCCCCGTCGACCCGGCGACCGAGGTGCTCTTCGCGGCCGACCCGACCGTTCCGGTGGGCGCCCCGGCCGACGGCACCCAGCTCTGGCGGATCGTCGGCGACGCCCCGCAGACCCATCCGGTGCACGTGGAGGGCTGCGACGTGCAGCTGGTCAACCGGGTCGGCTGGGACGGCACCGTCCGCCCGCCGGACGCCAACGAGCTGGGCTGGAAGGAGACCGTCCGGGTCAATCCCCGGGAGGACGTGATCGTGGCGCTGCGCCCGGTGCCGCCCACCCTGCCGTTCAAGATCGGCGACAGCGTACGGCTGCTCGATCCCACCCGGCCGGCCGGCGCCCGGCTCGACGCCTCGCCGATCAGCCCGCTCGACGGGCGGCCCGCCACGGTGGTGAACCAGCTGGTCAACCTCGGCTGGGAGTACCGCTGGCACACCCGGGCCGCGGGCCTGCGGGACCAGGGCATGAGCCGGCCGCTGGTGCTGCGGGTCTCCCCCAGGGCCCCGACCGGGCTGACCGCCACCCCGGCGCCGGGCTCGGCGACCGCGCTGCCGGCGATCGCGCTGGCCTGGACCGGCAACGGCAGTCGACCGCCGGCCACCAGCCACCTGCTGCAACGGGCGACCGACGCCACCTTCACCGCGGGTCTGACCGAGATCACCGTGGCTGCCACCGCCACCCGGTACACCGACGCCACGGTCACCCCGGGGCTGACCTACCACTACCGGATCCGGGCGGAGAACGCGGTGAGCTGCTCGGCCTGGTCGAACAGCGTCCCGGCGTCGGTGCAGCTCACCGCGCCGGCCAGGCTGAGCGCGGCGGTCCCGCCGGCCGCGCCGCTGCGGGTGGCGCTGCGCTGGGCCAACCGCTCGTTCGCCACCGGGGTCGACGTGCAGCGGGCCACCAACCCGACGTTCACCAGCGGGCCGGGCACCACCGCCATCGCGGTCGGCGACCACCACGTCGACCCGGCCGTCGCCCCGGACACCACGTACTACTACCGGGTCCGCACCACCTACCTCGGCGCGGCGTCACCCTGGTCCCCGGTCGCCACCGTGACCACCCCGCCCCGGCCCGGGACACCGGGCACGGTGAGCGCCACCGCCACCGCCCCCACGCCGGACACCGCGACCGTGATCCTGAGCTGGTGGGCCAGCACCCCCGCCGGGCCGGGGTCCGGGTTCGTGGTGCAGCGGGCGCTCGACCCGGCGTTCGGCCAGGAGCTGGCCACCTTCACCGTCACCGGCCGGGGCTTCACCAACACCGGGCTGGCCCGGGGCATCACCTACCACTACCGGATCCGGTCGTTCAACGTCGTGGGCACCTCCGCCTGGACCGGCCCGGTCCCGGTCACCACCCCGGGGTGAGCCGCCCGGAGGCCCGGCTCAGGGGGTGCGCAGGGGCGTGCCGACGGTCCGCAGCTCGGCGAGCGCGGCGGCCACCCCGTGCAGCAGGTCGGTCGCCTCGGTGAGCCGGGCGGCCGCCGGGTGCTCGGTGGTCGGCCGGGCGTCCTCGGCGACGTAGCCGGCCGCCGCCACGACCAGCCGTTCGTACGCGGACACCCCGGCGTCCAGCTGGGCGACCAGGGTGCCGTGCGCCTCGGCCAGCGGCTCCCGGGCCTCGGCCGGGGCGAGCCGCAGCGCGCGTTCCACGCTGGCCACCCGCCCGGCCAGGTCCCGCAGCGAGCCGTCGGCGGCGGCCGCCTCCCGCACGGCCGGCTCGGCCAGCCCGGTCAACCGGCCGGTCATCCCGGCCAGGGTCAGCGCGGCCCGGTCCAGGCGGGCCCAGGCTTCGGCCGCGGTGGTGCCGCGCAGCGCCAGCCGGGAGCGCACCCGGCGCACCTCGGCCAGCACGCCGGGGCCGACTGGCAGCCGCTCGACGGCGGCGAGCAGCCGGGCCCGGGAACGGGCGGCGGCCTCGGCCGGGTCGAGCGCGGGAGGCGCCGGCACGGCGGCGAGCGCCCGCAGGTCGATCCAGCGCCAGGCGGCGACGGCGATCGCGCTGCCGGCCGCGCCGGCCCAGGCCGCGTCCGGCAGGCCGAGACCGGCGTACGGGGTCAGCACGGCGGCGGCGCCGCCGAGCCCACCGGCCAGTACGCTCCACCGCCGGGCGGAGCGTCGCAACCGCCGCAGCCGGCGGAAGTGTCGCGCTCGCTCGTCTGCCATCCCCGCCTCCTCGCCCCGTCCGGGTCAGCCCGCGGTGGCGCTGTCCCCGGTGCCGCGTTCCCGGCTCATGGTGGCCCGGATCTCGTCGAGCCGGGCGGCGGCCGCCGGGTCGGTGGCCGGCGCGCTCTCGCCGGCCTGCGCCACCGCGGGCCGCTCCTGCCGGCCGGTGAGCTGCTCGCCGGCCATGCTCGACCGGATCTGCTCCAGTCTGGCCGACCCGGCCGAGTCGAGGGTCGCCTTCTGGATCTCGAGCATCCGGCCCTCGACCGAGTTGCCCGCCAGCTCGGCCCGGCCCATCGCGGTGGCGTACCGGCGCTCGATCCGGTCCCGCACCTCGTTCAGCGACGGGGTGCTGCCGGGGGCGGTCAGCGAGGACATCGACTCCAGCGAGCGGGCCACGCTCTCCTGCATCTTGGCCTGCTCGAGCTGGCTGAGCAGCTTGGTCCGCTCGGCCAGCTTCTGCTGGAGGATCATCGAGTTGTTCTCCACCGCCTTGCGGGCCTGGGCGGCCGCGCCGAGCGCCTGGTCGTGCAGCGTCTTCAGGTCCTCGGTGGCCTGCTCGGCGGAGACCAGCTGGGTGGCCAGCAGCTGGGCGGACTGCTCGTACCGGCCGGCCTCGGCCTCGTCACCCTTGGCCCGGGCCTGGTCGGAGAGGACCAGGGCCTGCCGGGCGTTGGCCTGGAGCTGCTCGACCTCGGACATCTGCCGGGAGAGCTTCATCTCGAGCTGGCGCTGGTTGCCGATCACGGCGGCCGCCTGCTGGACCAGCGCCTGGTGCTGCCGCTGGGCCTCCTCGATGGCCTGCTGGATCTGCACCTTCGGGTCGGCGTGCTCGTCGATCTTCGCGCCGAAGAGCGCCATCAGGTACTTCCAACCCTTGGCGAACGGGTTAGCCATCTCCGCGTTGTCCCCTCAGTAGCGTCGCTCCGCCTCGACCGGGCCGCGCGGCGTGCCTCCATCGTCCCAGCCCGACGCCAGCCCGGCATCAGTCCGGCGAGGGGGCGGTCGCGCGACCCTGATCAAACCCTACGCGGCGGGGGCCACCCCGGCCACGGTGCGCGCGCGGGTCAGGCGGCGCAGACCACGTCCCGCTCCTTGGGGCGAACCCGGGTGCTGCGCAGCGTGGCCTTGAGCGGCGAGTCCTGGCGGACCTGGACGGCCACCGCGCCGTCGGAGGTGACCTGGCGGACCCCCCGGTTGGTGGCCTTCCGGACGGCGGCCGCCGGGACCGGCGCCGGCTCGTCGACCACCGGGACCAGCACCCCCGGCATCTGCTCGGCCAGGGCGACGGTGTCGCTGACCTCGCGGAGCAGCTCGGAGAGGCGGGCGCCGAGCGCGTCGCAGATGGCGGCCAGCAGCTCGCTGGAGGGCTCCTTCTGGCCGCGCTCGATCTCGGAGAGGTAGCCGAGGCTCACGTTGGCGGCGGAGGAGACCTCGCGCAGGGTGCGCTGCTGCCCCTGCCGGCGCGCCCGCAGTGCGTCACCGATCACGCGGCGTAGCAGGACCATCGCACCTCCCCCTGACGGGACCACCATCTCCGACCCGGCGGGCCGCGCCGGACGCGGCGGGCCGCCCCGGCGCCGACGTCGACCGTCGGAGCCTTCCCGCAACCGTACCCGTTGACCGTCCCGGCGACATCCCGCCCCGCCCCTCCAATCCAGCCGATCCGCCCGCACCGGTCCCCGGCGGCGGGGTGGGCGGCGTCCACGCCGTCGGGCGGGTCGGGTTCCGCACCGCGGCCCGGGTCACCGGTGACCCGGGCCCGCCGGGTCGGCGGCCCGGGCCGCGTCGGCCTCGTCGGCGTCGCGGATCCGCTCGGCCAGCAGCCGCAGCGCCTCGATCACCGCGGCCGAGCGGATGTGGTCCCGGCCGCCGTCCAGGTCGAGCTGCCGCACGTCCGTCCCGGCCGGGCCGGACACGGCGACATACACCAGGCCGACCGGCTTGCCGTCCTGCGGCTCCGGCCCGGCCACGCCGGTGGTGGCCAGCCCCCAGTCGGCCCCGCAGCGCCGGCGTCCGCCGTCGGCGAGCGCGACCGCCACGTCCGGATCGACCGGCCCGCGCTCGGCGAGCAGTTTCGCCGGTACACCGGCCAGCTCGGACTTCAGCTCGGTGGCGTAGACCACCAGGCCGCCCCGGTAGACGCCGCTCACCCCGGCGATCTCCACGACCGAGGCGGAGAGCAGCCCTCCGGTGAGGGATTCGACGGTGGCCAGGGTCTCGTGCCGCTCGTGCAGGCTGTGCACCACGCCCGCCGCCGGATTACCGGCGGTCCGCTCGTGCTTCGCGTCCGTCCCCATGCCCCGCTCTCCTTTCCCTCCCAGTCCCGCCCTACTCATCCGCCGCCCCGATTCTTTGATCATGAAGTGATCGCCACGACACGCCGGGCCGGCGGACAACAACTTCATGATCGCCGGGGCGCGCCGGGGCCCGGGGGGCCGGGGCCGGGGCCGGGTGGGGGGTCAGGGGGTGGAGCGGCGGAGGCGGAGGGCCTGGGCGATGTAGTCGAAGCCGGTCAGCACCGTGACGATCACGGCGACGCCCATGATCCACGGACCGACGGCGGCCAGGGCGGCGGGCATCGGCCACAGGTACCAGGTGATGGCCAGGATCTGGAGCGCGGTCTTGATCTTCCCGCCCCGGCTGGCCGCGATCACCCCGTGCCGGATCACCCAGAAGCGCAGCGCGGTGATCCCCAGCTCGCGGGCGAGGATCACCGCGGTCACCCACCAGGGCAGCAGGTCGTACCAGGAGAGCAGCACCAGGGCCGCCCCGGTGAGCGCCTTGTCGGCGATCGGATCGGCGACCTTGCCGACCGAGGTGACGAGCTTGAACCGGCGGGCGATCCAGCCGTCCACCAGGTCGGTCACCGACGCGACGACGAAGATCAGGCAGGCGGTCATCCGCCAACCGGCCTGGGTCAGGCCCGAGGCGACCACGGTCGCCGCGAAGACCGGGACCAGCGCCAGCCGCAGCGCGGTCAACGCGTTCGCCGCGTTGAGCACCGGCACCCGGGCCACCACCGTGGACTCCGCTCCGATCATCGCCGCACCCCGCTCCGGCCGCCGTGGCGTCCCTGGCACCCCACCACGTGGCTCCCCCGTTTTGTCCGGGCCCGTCGTCACCGTGCCGCGCCGGGCGCCGCCGAGATCATCTCATCCGGCACGGCGACCAGGTCGACACCCTCGGTCGCGGTGACCGTGGCCCGGACCAGGTCACCGGGGCGCAGCGCCGCCAGGTCGACCCCGCCATCGTCCGGCACGACCAGGGTGGTCGAACCGTCGACCTCGGGGGCCTGATGGGCCGCCCGCCCCTCGACGACGCCGTCGGCGACCGAGTCGACCAGCACCTCGACCGCCGAGCCGATCCGGTCCTCGGCCCGCTGCGAGCAGAGCTCGTCGGCGAGCGCGCTGAGCTTGTCGTACCGGCGCTTGATGGTGGCGGCCGAGACCTTGCCGGGCAGCCCGGCGGCCTCGGTGCCGTCCTCGTCGCTGTAGTCGAACATGCCGATGGCGTCGAGCCGCGCCTCGGTCAGGAACCGGACCAGCTCGTCCACGTCGGCCCGGGTCTCCCCGGGGAAGCCGACGATGAAGTTGCTCCGGGCGCCCGCCGTCGGGGCCAGCTCGCGGGCGCTGGCCAGCAGCTCCAGGAATCGGTCGGTGGAGCCGAAGCGGCGCATCCGGCGCAGCACCGGCTCGCTGGAGTGCTGGAACGACAGGTCGAAGTAGGGCGCGACACCGGGCGTGGTGGCGATCACCTCGACCAGGCCGGGTCGGGTCTCGGCGGGCTGGAGGTAGCTGGCCCGCACCCGGACGATCCCGTCGATCGCGGCGAGCTGCGGAAGCAGCTTCTCCAGCGCCCGCGGGTCGCCCAGGTCCTTGCCGTACGACGTCGAGTTCTCGCTGACCAGCACCAGCTCGCGGACGCCGGTCTTGGCCAACCACTCCGCCTCGGCCAGCAGCTCGTCCGGCGTACGCGAGACGAAGGCGCCGCGGAAGGCGGGGATGGCGCAGAACGCGCAGCGCCGGTCGCAGCCGCTGGCCAGCTTGAGCGAGGCGACCGGGCCGGTGTCGAGGCGGTGCCGCAGCACCTGACGCAGGTGGGCCGGGGTGTGCTCGTCGGTCTCGGTGACCGCCCGGGTGGGGGTGCCGTGGCCGGGCAGCGAGACGGCCGAGTCGCGCCGGGAGACCGGGGTGAGCGGCAGCAGCTCGCGCCGGTCGCGCGGGGTGTGCGCGTCGATCGCCTCGCCGGCCACCACGGCGTTCAGCCGGGCGGAGATGTCCGGGTAGTCGTCGAAGCTCAGCACCGCCTGCGCCTCGGGCAGGCTGTCGGCAAGCTCCCGGCCGTACCGCTCGGCCATGCAGCCGGCGGCCACCACCTTGGCGCCGGTGTCGGCGGCGGCGAGCAGCGTCTGGATCGAGTCCTGCTTGGCCTTCTCCACGAAGCCGCAGGTGTTGACGACCACCACGTCGGCGCCCTCGCCGTCGGTGGTCACCTGCCAGCCGTCGGCGTGCAGCCGGGCGGCCAGCTCCTCCGAGTCGACCTCGTTACGGGCGCAGCCCAGGGTCAGCAGGGCGACGCGGCGGCCGTCGGCGGCGGACGACAGCTCCAGGTCGCGGCGCGGCGCCAGACCGGCCTTCATTCGGTCCGGAGCGCCGCCCAGCGGCGCGGAGGCCGAATTATGGCCGCCAGCCGAGCTGGAGTTGTCGGAAGGGGAGGTGGCAGACACCATCCGAGGGTACCGGGCCGGGTCCGGGTCCCCGCCAACGGCGGGCCGCCGGCATCGGCCGACTCACATCCGCCGGCTGGCGCCCGCCGGCCCGGCCACCGCCGCGCCGGCCCGACCGGCCCGCTCAGACCGCCGCCGCACCGACCCGGACCAGCCGGTCGAGCAGGAAGACCTCGGTGCCGGCCAGGCCGGTCGAGCAGAAGACCGAGATCTCGTCCGCGCCGGTCCGGCCCGGGACCGCCCCGGCCAGCACCGCCCCCAGGTCGCGCAGCCGCCCGGCGTACGGCTCGACCGCGGCGAGCATCGGCGGGGCGTACGCGGCGGCCTGCGCCGGCGAGTCGGTGACCAGGACGTCGGCGGCGTCCAGCAGGTCGGCGCCGAACTCGTGCCGGTTGGCCTGCTTGAAGCCGACGGTGTTGACGTGGGTGCCCGGGGCGAGGTCGGCGGCGTCGAGCACCGGGGTGCTGCTGGTGGTGGCGAGCACCACCAGGTCCCGGCCGGCCACCGCCTCGCGGGCGGACCCCACCGCCCGGGCCGGCACCCCCAGCTCGGCCCGGACCCGGGCGGCGAACGCCTCCCGCCGGGCCGCCGACCGGCTGTGCACGGTGACCTTGCGCAGCGGGCGCACCGCGGCGGCGGCCCACACCTGCGTCCACGCCTGGCGGCCGGAGCCGACCACGCCGAGGGTGGCCGCGTCGGGGCGGGCGAGGGCGTCCACGGCCACGCCGCCCAGTCCCCCGGTCCGCCGGGAGCCCAGCTCCTCACCGACCGCGATCGCCCGTACCGCCCCGGTCCGCGCGTCGTGCAGCACGACCAGCTGCCCGCTCTCCGGGTGCCCGAAGGTGTCGTACGACCGGAAGCCGTACCACTCCCCGGTCAGGTGGCCGGCGGTGAGCACCATCCGGCCGCCGCCGAGCGGCGCGCTCGCCCGGGGCGGGGCGACCAGCCGACCGGCGTACGCGGCCAGCAGGGCGTCCCGCATCGCGACGACGGTGACCGTGGCGTCCAGGGTGGCGGCGACGTCCTCGTCGGAGAAGAGCAGCGTCATGACCCCATCCTGCAACCTGAAGTTAAGTTGAGATCCACCGGTGGTGGGGTACCTCACCGCCGCCGTGCCCGGCCGGTGCTAACGTCGGCTGCGGCGGCACCGCCGGCGCACCAACCGCCGAGCCGCCCCGGACGAGTCGTGGGCGTACCCGGTCAGGCCAAGACGCCCCTGCGTGACCACTCCGACTCGTCCCGGCCCCGGCGGCCGGGCCCGCCCGCAGAGGTGACTGCCATGGCCTGGATCGTGCTGGTGCTCTCCGGACTCCTCGAGACCGCGTGGGCGATCTCCCTCGACCGCAGCGCGGGCTTCAGCCGCCCCCTCCCCTCCGCCGTCTTCGCCGTCACCCTGGTGCTGAGCATGGGCGGCCTGGCGTACGCGCTGCGCGAGATCCCGGTCGGCACCGGCTATGCGGTCTGGGTCGGCATCGGCGCGGTGGGCACCGCCCTGGTCGGCATGCTCGCCCTGCACGAGCCGGCCAGCCTCCCCCGGATCGTCTGCCTGCTCCTGGTCGTGGCCGGCGTCGTGGGCCTGAAGGTCTTTCACTGACCGGTACCACCCCCGCCGGGGCGTATCGCACCGGATGCGTACCGCGAGCGCGGACTGGGTAGAGACCGGTCACCCACCGAAGGGCCTACTCACGGAGGACACCATGGCAGACATTCACGCCACCGCCCGCCCGCGCAGCGGCGCCGCGCGGATCTGCACCATCCTGGGTTTCGTCTTCGCCGTCATCGCGGTGTTCTTCCTGCCGCCGTTGTTCGGCCTGGCCGGTCTGATCCTCGGCATCGTCGGCGCGGTCCTCGGCGACAAGCCGCTGGGCTGGTACGCCGCTGGCGCGAGCGTGGTCGGCGCGATCCTCGGCATGATCATCGGCGCCGCGCTGATAAACTCCTGACCAACCGCGGCACGACCGAGGCCCGCCGGATCCCGGCGGGCCTTGTCGCGTCGGGGCATACCCGGGCGGGGCCTACTCCTCGCCGCCGCGCAGGCCGACCAGCACCTCTTCCAGCTCGTCGGGCTTGACCAGCACGTCGCGCGCCTTGGAGCCCTCGGACGGGCCGACCACGCCCCGGGTCTCCATCAGGTCCATCAGCCGGCCCGCCTTGGCGAAGCCGACCCGCAGCTTGCGCTGGAGCATCGACGTCGAGCCGAACTGCGAGGTGACCACCAGCTCGACCGCCTGCACCAGCAGGTCCAGGTCGTCGCCGATGTCCTCGTCGATCTTCTTCTTGCTGTCCTGCGCCGGGGCGAGCACGTCCGGGCGGAACTCCGGCTCGCGCTGGTTCTTGCAGAACTTCACCACGTCGGCGATCTCGCGCTCGGTCACCCAGGCGCCCTGGATGCGGATCGGCTTCGAGGCGCCCATCGGCAGGAAGAGCCCGTCGCCGCGGCCGAGCAGCTTCTCCGCGCCGGGCTGGTCGAGGATGACCCGCGAGTCCGCGAGGGAGGAGGTGGCGAACGCCAGCCGGGACGGCACGTTCGCCTTGATCAGGCCGGTGACCACGTCGACCGAGGGCCGCTGGGTGGCCAGCACGAGGTGGATGCCGGCGGCCCGGGCGAGCTGGGTGATCCGGACGACCGAGTCCTCCACGTCGCGCGGGGCGACCATCATCAGGTCGGCCAGCTCGTCCACGATCACCAGCAGGTACGGGTACGGCCGCATCTCCCGCTCGCTGCCCGGCGGGGCCTTGATCTCGCCGTTGCGCACCTTGCGGTTGAAGTCGTCGATGTGCCGGACCCCGTTGGCGGCGAGGTCGTCGTAGCGCATGTCCATCTCGCGGACGACCCAGTCCAGCGAGTCGGCCGCCTTCTTGGCGTTGGTCACGATCGGCGTGACCAGGTGCGGGATCCCCTCGTAGCCGGTCATCTCGACCCGCTTCGGGTCGATCAGCAGCAGCCGCACCTCGTCCGGCGTGGCCCGGGTAAGGATCGACACGAGCAGGGTATTGAGGCAGCTCGATTTACCAGCACCCGTGGCCCCCGCAATGAGGATGTGGGGCATCTTCGCGAGGTTGGCCACCACGTAGCCGCCCTCGATGTCCTTGCCGAGCGCCACCACCATCGGGTGGTGGTCGCTCTTCGCGGCCCGCGAGCGGAGCACGTCGCCGAGCGCGACGTTCTCGGGGTCGGTGTTGGGGATCTCCACGCCGACCGCGCTCTTGCCCGGGATCGGGCTGAGGATCCGCACGTCCGGCGACTTCACCGCGTACGCGATGTTGCGGGAGAGCTGGGTGATCCGCTCGACCTTGACACCGTGGCCCAGCTCGACCTCGTACCGGGTGACCGTCGGGCCCCGGGTGAAGCCGGTGACGGCGGCGTCCACGTCGAACTGGTCGAAGACGCCGGTCAGCGCCGCGATCACCTCGTCGTTGGCCTTGCTCCGGGTCTTCGGGGCGGCGCCGCTGCTGAGCATGTTGGCCGGCGGCAGGGTGTAGTCGCCGGCCAGCCCGGTGAGCGCGAGCTGCTCGGCCCGGGTGGGCGCGGGCGAGTGCTCCGGCGGCTCGGCCGGCTTGCGGCTGGCGGGCACCTTCGCCGGCGGCTTGCGGGGCAGCACCAGGGTGTCCTGGAGGTCGACGCCCTCGTAGTCGGCGTCCGGGTCGTCCGGGTCCAGCGGCGGCATTCGCTTGGCCGGCCGCTTGCGGGCCGGCTTCTCGACCGCCTCGACCTCGTCGGTGGCCGGCGGCGCGACCAGGGTGCCGGCGAGCAGCCCGAGCCGCTCCGGGATCTTGTTGATCGGGGTCGCGGTGACCACCAGCAGGCCGAAGAGGAGCAGCAGGATCAGCAGCGGCACGGCCACCCAGGCGGTGATCGCCGTCTCCAGCAGGTCCCCGATGCCCGCGCCGATCAGGCCGCCCGCGTAGTCCCGCTGCACGGAGTCGACCGGGTCCTGTCCGATGTGCAGCATCGCCGCCGTGGCGATCAGCATCGACCCCCAGCCGACCAGGCCACGGCCCCGGTGCTCGGGATCGGCCGGCGTGCGCATCAGCCGCCACGCGCCGATCATCAGCAGCACCGGCACCACGATCGCGATCGCGCCGAGGAAGAGCCGCACGGTGTCGGCCAGCCGGGCGCCGACCGGCCCGGCGCCGCCGAACCAGATGGCCACCGCGGTAAGGATGGCGAAGCCGAAGAGCAGCAGCCCGGCGCCGTCGCGGCGGTGCTCCGGATCCAGGTCGCGGGCCGTCGCGGCCTGCCGGCCGGCCGCCCGGACCGCCCAGCCCACCCCGTGCGCCAGCCCCATCCAGACCGCGCCGACCGCGCGTCCGACGTAGACGGCCGGGCCGGGCCGGGCCGCGGGTCGCCGCCGGGCCGCGGCCCGGGTGGTCTTCTTCGCCGGCTGGCGGGCACGGCTGTTCGTGGTGCCGCGCGGCGACGCGCCGCGCCGCCGGCTCGCCTGAGAGGTACGGCCCGCCATACGCTCACCGTAACGGCGTCACCCGGCAGATCGCCGCTTTTCCGGGTCGTGTCCGCGCGTCGCAGCACGGGCCGCGCCGTCCGTTGTGTTATTCGCCTCAGAAGGGATGCCGATGGCGTCGCCGGAGATCGAGGACGGTCCGGACGGCCCCCTGGCCGGACACCCGCAGGCGTTGCGGCCGCTCACCGGCGAGCTGATCGCCGCGGTGCTGGCGAACCGGGGCTACGCGGTCGCCGCGGACGCCGACGGCGACCTGGTGGGCCGCGGGGAGGAGAGCCTGATCTGGTTCTTCCGTCGGGGCGCCGCGGGCGAGCTGTTCCAGGTCCGCACCGTGGCCGCCCCCCGCTTCGGCATCGAGCAGGTGCCGGACCTGTACGCCTTCTGCAACACCTGGAACCACGACCGGCTCTGGCCCAAGGCGTTCGTGCACGTCGCCGACGACGGGCTGGCCCAGGTCTGCGGCGAGGTGATCACCGATCTGGAACGCGGGGTCACCCCGCACCAGCTCGACCAACTGATCGACTGCGGCATCTCCACCGGCTGCCAGCTCGCCGCCGCCGTCGGCGGCCTGCCCGGCGGGTCGGTCCGGTGACCACCTCCCGGGACCGGGGGCTGGCCGAGGCGCTCGCCGACGCCCGGGACCTGCCCGACGGCGAGGCCCGCTTCGCCGAGCTGGAGCGGATCGCCGGTCAGGCCGACGCGACCGGCGAGCCGGCCACCGGGCTGGCCGCCCGGTTCGCGCTGATCGAGGCGTACCTGCACCACGGGGAGCGGTGGCGGCTGCTCGAACCGGTGCGCCGCTGCCTGGCGGCGGTCGACCGGGCGCCCGGGCTGCTGGACGGCCGCCCCGGCGACGCGGAGGCGCTGCGCCGCCACCACCGGCAGGCGGTGGAGGCGTTCCTCGGCACCCCGCGGGTCGGCCTGGACCAGGCCCGGTCGCTGCTGGACGACCTCGCCGACCGGCTCGGCCCGGACGCCGCGCCGGTCGCCGAGCTACGCTGCCGGCTCGCCGACCACCTCGGCGACGAGCCGACCGCGCGCCGGGAGTACGACCGTTGGCGCCGCGACCCTGAACAGTCGTACGACCATTCCGGCTCGGCGCGTCTGACGCCGCGCCAGGACCCGGAACAGCCGGCCGTGCCCGACCCGGCCGGCGGCTGCCCCGGCTGCGCCCCGGCCCGCCGGGGCGAACTGCTGGCCGGCTGGGGCGAGCGCGCGGCGGCGCTCGACGCGCTGCGGCCGGTGCTCGACGGCGAGGTGCGCTGCACCGACCAGCCGGAGCGGGCCCTCGCGGTGGCGCTGCTGCCGTGGCTGCGCGGCGGCGAGCCGGAACGGGCGGCCCGGGCGCACCTGCGGGCGTACCGGCGGCACCGGCGGGAACGCACCGCCTTCCCGCAGCTCGCCGCGCACCTGCGGTTCTGCGCGCTGGGCGGGCACCTGGACCGGGGGCTGGACATCCTCGCCGAGCAGCTGCCCCGGCTCGACCACCCGTACGACGACCTGTCCGCGATGGAGTTCGCCGCCGCCGGCGCGCTGCTCTGCGCGCTGGCCGCCGAGGCCGGCCGGGGCGGCCGCCGGGTCCACCGTCCCGGACACGGCCGGCGGCCGGCGGCGGAGGTGGACGTGGCGACCCTCGGCGCGGACCTGTTCGCGCTGGCGACCGAGCTGGCGGGCAGCTTCGACGCCCGCAACGGCACCGGCCACCAGTCCGGGCGGATCGCCTCCTGGCTGGCCGAACGGCCGGTCGCCGACCTGGTGCCGCTGCCGGCCGACGACGACTCCGACGAGTGGCCGGCCGACGACCCGGCGGGGCGGGCCGAACCGGCCGAGGAGGAGTTGGCCCCGCTCAGCCTGGCCCTGGTGACGGCCGCGCTGGACCGGCGTGGCGACGGGTACGTGGTGGAGCCGGACGGCACGGTGGTGGGCCGCTGGGGTGAGGCGGTGATCCGGTACCGCCGGCTGGGACGGCGCGGGGAGATCCTGCACGCCCGGGTGGTCGCCACCCGCCGGCTGCCGGCGGCCCGGCGCGCGGAGGCGTACGCGTTCTGCAACGCCTGGAACCACGACCGGCTGCTGCCCAAGGCGTACGTGCACGAGGTGGCCGAGGGCGAGCTGCTGCTGGCCGGGGACGTCAGCACCGACCTGGAGCACGGGGTGGCCCCCGTCCAGCTCGACGTGCTGATCGACGCGACGGTGGCCACCGGCGTCGGGTACGCCGCCGCGGTCGCCGCCCTGCCCTGACCGACCGCCGGACGCGGCGCGACCCCCGGCCACCGGGCGGTGGTGGCCGGGGGCCGCGGTCCGGATCGCCGGGCGGGCCGCCCGGCGACGACTCAGCGGGCGGCGAAGGCCAGGGTGTACGCCCCGGCGCCGTCCAGCCCGACGACCCGGTAACGGTAGACGCCGGCCGGGGTGTCGGCGGTCAGCCGGGCCAAGCCGCCGGAGGTGTCGGCGCTGGCCACGGTCTCGAACGAGGTCCCGGTGAAGCGTTGCAGCCGCACCGCCACCAGGGCGCCCTCCGGCGCCTCCAGGCAGGCCTCCTGGCTCCCGGCGGCGGCCCGGAACCAGCGACCGTCCGGCTGGTTCTGCGCCCGGCCGGCGGCGATCTGGCCGACGCGGCTCACCTGGCCGGTGCACGCGGCCTGCTCCCCGGCCGGCGGCGCGCCCGGGGCGGCGGTGGCGGGCGGGGCGGTGGCGCCGCCCCCGGCGGGCGGCTCGGACGGCGGCGCCGACCGGCCGGTCGCGGTGACCAGGGTCAGGTTGTTGCGCTGGAGGATCTCGTTGACCGGCTGGAAGAACGTCACCCCGCCCTGCGTGCAGTCCCCGGACCCGCCGGAGGTGACCCCCTGCGCCTGGTCGCCGGAGAGCCACGCGCCGCCGGAGTCGCCCGGTTCGGCGCAGACGTTCGTCCGGGTCAGCCCGGTGACCGTCCCCTCCGGATAGTTCACCGTGGCGTTCTTGGTCTGGATCACGCCGCACCGGGTGCCGGTGGTCGAGCCGGAGCGGCAGACCGAGGCGCCGACCGCGGCCTCGGTGGAGCCGTTCACCGGCACCGTGCCGCCGTTGAAGTCGTTCACCACGCCCTGCGGCGTCCACTCGCCGTTCACCTCGACGACCGCCCAGTCGTCTCCCGGGAACGACGAGGCGGTGAAGGTGCCCTGGGCGATCCGGTTCGCGCCGGTGGTCCGGTCGCCCGGTTGGCCGCAGTGCCCGGCGGTGACGAATCCGCCCACCACCGAGAAGCCGACCGAGCAGCGGCCGGCGTTGTTGATGAAGAAGGCGTCGCCGCCGCGTACGTCGAACAGCGGGCGGGGCGCCTCCGCGGCGGCCCGCACCCGGACCGACCCGGCGGGCACGCCGCTGGCCTCGGCGAACCGCCGGCCGGCCGCCTCCGCGCCGGGCCAGGCGAGCACCACCACCGAGTTGGTGGCGACGTCGACGTACCAGCCGGAGACGTCCGGGCTGGCCTGGCCGCCGGCCGCGTCCAGGCGGCTCTTCACCGCGTCCAGCTCGCGGACGCCCCGGTCCACCGGTTTCGGCACCGCACCGGCCGCCCGCACCCGATCCGCCCGCGCCGGGTCGGCCACCGCCACCATCAGCTGGCTGCCGTCGGCGCTGAGCCAGCTGCCGCCGTAGTCCTCGCCCAGCTCGGTCCGGAGCCGGGCGACGGTGGCGGCCGCCCGGCGCTCGGTCGTCAGGCGCTTCGCGGCCTGTTCCCGGCTCAGCGAGAGGTCGCGGCTCAGCGCGTCGACCACCTCCGGCGCGACGCCGTCGGACGCCGCGGACGCACCGCCGCGGGGCGCCGCGCCCTCCCCGGCGAACGACGGCAGGGTCACCGCCGCCGCCGCTCCCGCCGCCGCCACCAGTACGCCGATGGCTGTGATCCGTCTGCGGTCCATCCGCCACGCTCCTCCCGGCCGGCGCGGGTTACGCCTGCCGGAGCGGAGTACGGAGACGGACGCCGATCGGTTGAAGCGACCGACGACGATCGACCGAGCGTGGTCGGGGGACATCCGGGCGTACCCGGAGAGTGACGACGCCGGCCCACCGCGGACGGTGGACCGGCGTGCGGAGCCGGTGGGGTCAGACCTCGACCACGGTCGGGACGATCATTGGCCGCCGCCGGTACGCGTCGTTGACCCACCGCCCGACGGTGCGCCGGACGATCTGCTGGAGCTGGTGCGGGTCGGTGATGCCGTCCGCGGCGGCCCGGTTGAGCGCCTCGGTGACCAGTGGGATCACCGGGTTGAACGCCGCCGGGTCCTCGGAGAAGCCCTTCGCCGACAGGGTCGGGCCGGCAACCACCTTGCCGGTCACCGAGTCGACGACAACGGTGGTGGCGATGAAGCCGCCGTCGCCGAGGATCCGCCGCTCGGTCAGCAACGACTCGCTGACGTCGCCGACGGCGAGACCGTCGACGTAGACGTACCGGCTCTTCACGTGCCCGACCAGGCTGGCGCGGCCCTCGACCAGGTCGACCACGTCGCCGTCCTCGCAGAGCACCACCCGGTCCGGGGCGACCCCGGACTCGATGCCGAGGCGGGCGTGGGCGCGCAGGTGCCGCCACTCGCCGTGCACCGGCATGAGGTTGCTCGGGCGGACCATGTTGAGCAGGTAGAGCAGCTCCCCGGCGGGGGCGTGGCCGGAGACGTGCACCTTGGCGACGTCCTTGTGCACGACCACCGCGCCGGCCCGGGCCAGCCGGTTGATCACCCGGTAGACGGAGGTCTCGTTGCCGGGCACCAGCGAGGAGGCCAGCACCACCGTGTCGCCGGGGGCGATGGTGATGTGCCGGTGGTCGCCGCTCGCCATCCGGCCCAGGGCGCTCATCGGCTCGCCCTGCGAGCCGGTGGACATCAGCACGATCTGCTCGGGCGGCAGCGTGGTCGCCTCCTCGATGCCGACCACCAGGCCGGCCGGGATGTTGAGCAGGCCGAGGTCCCGGGCGATGCCCATGTTCCGGACCATGGACCGGCCGATCAGCGCGACCTTGCGGCCGTGCTCGATCGCCGAGTCGAAGACCTGCTGCACCCGGTGCACGTGCGAGGCGAACGAGGCGACGATGATCCGCCCCTTGGCCTTCGCGAAGATCGAGTCGAGCACCGGCCCGATCTCCCGCTCCGGGGTGACGAAGCCGGGGATCTCCGCGTTGGTGGAGTCCGACAGCAGCAGGTCGACGCCCTCGGCGCCGAGCCGGGCGAAGCCGGCCAGGTCGGTGATCCGGCCGTCCAGCGGGAGCTGGTCCATCTTGAAGTCGCCGGTGTGCAGCACCAGGCCGGCCGGCGTGCGGATGGCCACCGCGAGCGCGTCCGGGATGGAGTGGTTGACGGCGAAGAACTCCAGCTCGAACGGGCCGAGCCGCTCCCGGCCGCCCTCCCGCACGGTCAACGTGTACGGCTGGATCCGCCGCTCGGCCAGCTTCGCCTCGACCAGGGCGAGGGTGAACTGGGAGCCGACCAGCGGGATGTCCGACTTGTGGGCGAGCAGGTACGGCACCGCGCCGATGTGGTCCTCGTGACCGTGGGTGAGCACGATCGCCTGGACGTCGTCGAGCCGGTCCAGGATCGGCCCGAAGTCGGGCAGGATAAGGTCCACGCCCGGCTGCTCGACGTCGGGGAAGAGCACCCCGCAGTCGACCACCAGCAGCTTGCCGTCGTACTCGAAGACGGTCATGTTCCGGCCGATGGCGCCGAGTCCGCCGAGCGGCATGATCCGCAGGCCGCCCTCCGGCAGCGGCGGGGGCAGTTCACCCTCGAAATGCGCCTCGGTCACGCGTCCACCTCATTCTGCGACGCCGTCACTCGGCGTCCGTCGTGTCGTTCGATCATTCGGGCAGTTCCAGGCCCGCCGCCGCGCAGTCCGCGCGCAGCTGGGCCAGTTCGTCGGCGGTGGCGTCCACCAGCGGCGGTCGTACCGGGCCGGCCGGCAGGCCCTTGGCCGCCAGGCCCGCCTTCACCAGGATCACGCCCTGGGTACGGAAGATGCCGGTGAACAGGGGCAGCAGCCGCCGGTGCAGGCGCAGCGCGGTGGCGGTGTCCCCCGCGTCGTACGCCTCGATCATCTGCTTGGCCAGCGCCCCGGTGAAGTGCGTCGAGGTGCCGACCAGGCCGACGCCGCCGACGGCGAGCGCGGGCAGGGTCAGCGAGTCCTCGCCGCAGTAGTAGGCCAGGTCGCTGCGGGCGAGCACCCAGGAGGTGGCGGTGAGGTCGCCCTTGGCGTCCTTGACCGCGACGATCCGGCCGTGCTCGGCGAGCTTCACCAGCGTCTCGGTGGCGATCGGCACGCCCGATCGGCCCGGGATGTCGTAGAGCATGATCGGCAGCCCGGTGGCGTCCGCGACCGCGGTGAAGTGGCGCAGCAGCCCGCTCTGCGGCGGCTTGTTGTAGTACGGGGTGACCACCAGCAGCCCGTGCGCGCCGGCCTTCTCCGCCGACGCGGCCAGCTCGATCGTGTGCCGCGTGTCGTTGGTGCCGACCCCGGCGACGATCCTGGCCCGGTCGCCGACCGCCTCCACGACGGCGCGGATCAGGATCTCCTTCTCCGCGTCGGTGGTGGTCGGCGACTCGCCGGTGGTGCCGTTGATCACCAGCGCGTCGTTGCCCTGCTCCTCGACGAGGTGCTGCGCGAGGCGTACGGCGCCGTCGAGGTCGAGGGACCCGTCCGGGGTGAACGGGGTCACCATGGCCGTGAGCAGTCGCCCGAACGGGCGCGACGCGCCCCGGTCGGGGGCGGCAGGGTGGTCGTGCGTCATGTTCACAACCTAGCGGACGACCACCGGGGCCCCGGCGGGGAAGGGTTCAGGAGTCACTCGGCGTGCGGGCTGGCCGCCACCTCGGTGCCGTCCGGCAGGGCGGAGATCACGAAGTCCGCGAAGACGTTCGGCGCGACGCCCTTGAGCTGCCGCAGGCACTCCACGGCCAGCTCGCGGATCTCCACGTCGGCGTGCTCGGTGGCGCGCATCTTGATGAAGTGCCGCCAGGCCCGGTAGTTGCCGGTGACCACGATCCGGGTCTCGGTGGCGTTGGGCAGCACCGCCCGGGCCGCCTGCCGGGCCTGCTTGCGGCGCAGCGTCGGGTTCGGCTCGTCGGCGAAGCGCTGCTCCAGGCCCTCCAGCAGCTCGTTGTACGCCCGGACGCTCGCCTCGGCGGCCTCGACGAACTTCTTGTGCAGCTCCGGGTCGTCGGCGATCACCGTCGGCTCGACCATGGCGGCGTCCCGCTCCGGGACGTACCGCTGGGACAGCTGGGAGTACGAGAAGTGCCGGTGCCGGATCAGCTCGTGGGTGAACGAGCGGGACACGCCACTGAAGTAGAAGCTCACCGAGCCGTGCTCCAGCACCGACAGGTGCCCGACCTCCAGGATGTGCGCCAGGTAGCCGGCGTTCGTCGCGGTGGCCGGGTTCGGCTTCTTCCAGCTCTGGTAGCAGGCCCGACCGGCGAACTCGGCGAGCGCCTGGCCGCCCTCGGCGTCGGTCGACCACGGCACGTCGTCCGGGGCCTGGAACTGGGTCCACGCGATCAGCTTGACCTGGGGCTGCACCATCTCCGGCATTCCTGGGACTGTAGTGGCCTCCGGGGCCCGTACCCAAGCCAGGCTCGCCCGGTGCAACCCCGGTCACGCGGAGACCGCGCGACCGGTCAGACGTACAGGGAGGTGAAGGGGGCCCAGGGCAGGTTGCGCAGCACCGAGAAGGCGAGCCAGGCGGCGAGGAAGCCGCCGATCACCTTGGGGCTGAGCCGCAGCTCCGGCAGGCGCCAGCCGAACGCCTGGTTTCCCGCCCAGGCGACGAAGAGATAGGCGAGGAACGGCAGCGAGAAGACGAACAGGAAGTGGTGCCGGGCGGCGGCCGGCAGGTCCCCGTGCAGCACGTACCAGAGGGCGCGGGTGCCGCCGCAGCCCGGGCAGTCCAGCCCGGTGGTGAGCTTGAGCAGGCAGGTCGGCCGGGCGTCCGGGTCGCTGTGGGTGGGGTCGCTGACCAGCGCGTACGCCATGCCCATGCCGACGCAGCCGAGCGCTGCCAGCGGCACCGCCCAGCGCGGGGCGCGCTCATGGAGACGGATCACGAGCCGGGTGAACCGGTCCGGCTCGACAGGCTGGTAGGCCGCCGGCTGCGGCCAGCCGCCGGCCGGGACCTCGCCGGTGGGCCACGCCGCCGGCCCGGGCTCCGCGTGCCCGACGCCGGGGACCGCCGGGGCGGTCGGGGCGACACCGTCGGGGACCTGCTGGCCCGGCTGGGTGGCCGGCCGGTCGACGCTCGTCACGCGCTCACCGTACACCGGCGACGCCCGCCAGCGCGGCGGCCAGCGGCACCGCGAGGTCCCCCGCCACGGGCGGGGCCACCGCGTCGAGACCGAGCCAGCCGGCCAGCCGGTAGAGCTCGGCGGCCAGGGCCATCGCCGTCTCCCCCGGGACGGCCCCGGGCTCGGCCCAGGCGGCCGGCACGAGCAGCACTCCCGTCTTCCGGTCGGCCTTCAGGTCGACCCGGGCGGTGAACCGCTCCCCCTGGAGGAACGGCAGCACGTAGTAGCCGTGCACCCGCTGCGGGGCGGGCACGTAGATCTCGATCCGGTAGCTGAAGTCGAAGAGCCGCTCCGTGCGGGCCCGCTCCCAGACCAGCGGGTCGAAGGGGCTGACCAGCGTGTTGCCCCGCACCCACCGGGGCAGCCGGGCCTGCGCGTGCAGGTACGCCGGCTGCCGCCAGCCCTGCACCGTGACCGGCGTCAGCTCCCCCGCCTCGACCAGCTCGGCGACCGCCCGCCGGGCGCCGGCCAGCGGCAGCCGGAAGTAGTCGCGCAGCTCCGGCTCGGCGGCCACACCGAGCGACCGGGCGGCGATCGACACCAGGGCCCGCCACGCGTCGGCGTCGGTGGGCGTGGGGGCGTCGAGCACGGCGGCCGGCAGCACCCGCTCGGGCAGGTCGTAGCGGCGGGCGAACGAGGTGGTGCGCTCGGCGGCGGTCACCTCGCCGGCCCAGAACAGGAACTCCAGCGCCCGCTTCACCGCCGACCAGTTCCAGCCCCAGTTGCCGGTCTCCCGGGGCGCGTCGTGCTCGATCTCGGCGGCGGTCAGCGGCCCCCGGGCGGCCACCTCGTCGCGGACCCAGGCGACCAGCTCCGGCTGCTCCTGCGCGATCCGGCGCATGCCGCCCCAGGCTTCGTCCTGCGCCTTGGCCATCCGCCAGCGCAGCGCCGGGTGCAGCCCGACCGGGACCAGCGACGCCTCGTGCCCCCAGTACTCGAAGAGCTCGCGGGGGCGGCGGTAGGCGGCGGCGTCGAGCAGCGCGGTCGGGTACGGCCCGAGCCGGCTGTAGAGCGGCAGGTAGTGCGCGCGCTGCAGCACGTTGACCGAATCCATCTGGATCAGACCGACCCGGTCGAGCGCCCGGCGCAGGTGCCGGCGGGTGGGCGCGCCGCCGGGGGCCGGGTCGGCGAAGCCCTGGGCCGTGAGGGCGACGCGCCGGGCCTGGGCGAGCGAGAGCGATTCCGGTACAGCCATCGTCGGGCACCCTAATCCACGGGTACGACGCCGGAGCGGACGCTGGACCGATCGCCCGCGAGGGAATAGAACGGACGGATGCTCACCATTCGCCGGGAGGAGCCGGACGACGCCGAGGCGATCGCCCGGGTGCACGTGCGGAGCTGGCAGGCCGGCTACGCCGGGTTCATGCCGGACGAGGTGCTGCGTCGGCTCAACCCGGCGGCCTGGGCGCAGCGCCGCCGGGACCTCGGCACCGCCGACCCGGAGCACCCGTTCACCACCCTGGTCAGCGAGGTCGACGGCGCGGTCACCGGCTTCGCCACCTTCGGGCCGTACCGGAACGACCAGGACCGGGCCGACCTCGACCCGGCGTACGGCGAGATCGTGACCATGTACGTGGAGCCGGCGCGTTGGGGCGGCGGGACCGGCCGGGCGCTGCTGGCCGCGGCCCGTGCCGGACTGGCCGAGCGGGGCTGGACCGAGTACCGGCTCTGGGTGCTGGCCGACAACGTCCGGGCCCGCAGCTTCTACGAGCGGGCCGGGCTGTCACCCGACGGGGCGGAGTCCGTCTACCCGGTGCCGCTCTCCGGCGGCCGCGAACCCGTCGGCCTGGTCGAGCTGCGGTACACCGCCCGGCTCGACGGCTGACCCGGCCGGCCCCCGCTCACCGACGGAACCCGCCGGCCCCGGCTCCCGGGCCGGCCCGCCGTCGGCCGGCACGGCCCAGCGGCGGATCGGCAGGCCGAGCAGCAGCGCCAGGCTGATCCAGACGTAGGTGTTGCTGCCGAGGAAGCCGTCCACGCCGGTGAAGTCCTTCTCCCAGGCCCAGACGATCCGGCTGATCAGGAAGCCGTACCCGATGATCGCGGCGGCCAGCAGGACGCGGCGCCGGCGGCCGCGCGCGGGCGCGGCCATGGCGTTGTCCACCAACAGGATCAGTCCGGGGATCAGCCAGACCAGGTGGTGCACCCAGGTCACCGGGCTGACCAGGCACATCATCGCGCCGGTCAGCGCCAGGCCGGTGGCCTCGTCGCCGGCGGCCACCGCGGCCCGGGACCGCCAGGCCCAGACGGCGAGGGTGGCCAGCACCAGCGCCAGCCAGGCCACCGTGCTGGGGTGCTCCGGATCGAGCCGGGCCACCACCCCGCGCAGCGACTGGTTGGAGACGAACGCCAGCTCCCCGACCCGGCCGGTGTTCCACAGCGCCGACGTCCAGAACTCCCGCGAGGCGTCCGGGAAGAGCGCCGCGGCGAGCAGGGTCGCCCCGGCGGCGGCGGCCATCGCGGTGAACGCGGCCCGCCAGCGCCGGGTGACCAGCAGGTAGACGATGAAGACGCCCGGAGTCAGCTTGATCGCGGTGGCCAGGCCGATGCCCACCCCGGCCCACCGGTTTCCGGCCGGCAGCAGTCGCAGCAGGTCCACCGCCACCAGGAAGAGCAGCAGCGTGTTGACCTGGCCGAAGTTGACCGTCTCGCGCATCGGCTCGAACGCGGCGGCCAGGCAGAGCGCCACCGCGAGGGCGAACCAGCGGGTCCAGCCGGCCCGGCGGGCGATCGGGTCGACCAGCCACCAGATCAGCACGGCGCTGGTCACCACGCTGGCGACCACGCTCACCGTGATCGCCGCCGGCCAGGGCAGGTACGCCATCGGCAGCATGACCAGCGCGGCGAACGGCGGATAGGTGAAGCCGTACTGGGTGCCGGCCTTGAGGAAGTCGTAGACCTCCCCGCCGTCGTGCACCCAGAAGGTCAGCGCGCCGTAGTAGACCTTCAGGTCGAAGAAGCCGTGCCGCACGGCCGCGACGGAGAGGAAGGCGGCCACCGCGGCGGCGAGCACCAGCACCCCGACGACCTGCCCGTACGTCCGCCTGGCACCCTGCGCCACCGTCGCCTCCCTCGCCCTGCGTAGGCTCACGTCCCATGGCTCTCGGGTACGTCCGCCCGGCGCGTCCCGAGGACGCCGGCGAGATCGCACGCATCCAGCTCGCGACCTGGCGGGTCGCGTACCGCCGGATCCTGCCCCGGCACGTGCTCGACAACCTGGACGAGGCGTACCTCGCCCGGCGGTGGAGCGCGGCGGTGCAGGAGCCGCCCTCGGGCGCGCACCGCGTGCTGGTCGCCGTCGAACAGGCCGAGCAATCGTATCTGGTGGGTTTCGCCGCATCGGGTCCGGCCGACGCGGAGGCACTCGCCCCGGGCGAGCCGGCCGACGCGCTCGCCGACGGCGTGGTGGCGGTGACCGACCTGCTGATCGAGCCGCGTTGGGGCCGGCGCGGGCACGGCAGCCGGCTGCTCGCCGCCGCCGTGGACCTCTGGCGCGCCGACGGCTTCACCCGGGCGGTGGCCTGGGCGTTCGACGGGGACGAGGCGACCCGGAAGTTCCTCACCAGCACCGGCTGGGAGCCGGAAGGCGCGGCCCGGGCCCTCGATGTCGACGACATGCTGGTCCCCCAGCTCCGGCTGCACGTCGCCGTCCCCACCGAGCCGGTCCCGGAGGCCTGAGCACGCGCCACGCGTCGTCCACCCCCCCGTACGCCACAAGCAGGAGCACCAAGACCGCCACGGAGAGTGAGGAGACCAGATGTTCAGGGACACGAAGGCGTTCAGCGGGTTCTCGGTGGACGACATCGACCACGCCGAGCGGTTCTACGCCGAGACGCTCGGCCTGCGGGTGTCGCGGGACGACGAGATGGGCGGGCTGCTGACGCTGCACATCGCCGGGGATCGGCCGGTCCTGGTCTATCCGAAGGCCGACCACGTGCCGGCCAGCTACACGGTGCTCAACTTCCCGGTGGCGGACGTCGACCGGGCGGTCGACGAGGTGACCTCGCGCGGGGTGCGGTTCGCCCGGTACGAGGGGATGCCCCAGGACGAGAAGGGGATCATGCGCGGCCACGGCCCGACCATCGCCTGGTTCACCGACCCGGCCGGCAACGTCATGTCCGTGCTCGAACAGCGGTGAACCGTCGGCGGTTCCCGGGCGCGCGGCCGGGAACCGCCGACGGTCGGGTCAGCCCTTGTCGGCGCCCTCGTTGGCGCCCCGGACGAAGTACCGCTGGAAGATCACGAAGAGCACCGCCACCGGGATGGTGGCCAGCAGCGCGGCACCCAGCTTCAGCGGATACTGCGTGCCCTTGCCGAGCGAGCCGCTGACCAGGTCGGCCAGGCCTCGGGGCAGGGTGAACAGGCCCGGGTCCTGGACCGCGACGAGGCTGTGCGGGAACTCGTTCCAGGAACCCTGGAACGACAGGATGGTCAGCGTGATCAGCGCCGGCTTCGCCATCGGCAGCACCACCGACCAGAAGGTGCGGAAGGTGCCGGCGCCGTCGATCCGGGCCGCCTCCTCGACGCTGACCGGGATCGACTCGAAGAACTGCTTCATGATGAAGACGCCGGCCGCGTCGGCGAGCAGCGGCACGATCAGCCCGGCGTAGCTGTCGTAGAGGCCGAGCTGGTTGAGCACCAGGAACTTCGGGATCAGCAGCACCACACCGGGCACCGCCATCACCGCGATGATCGCGGCGAACAGCCCGGCCCGGCCGCGGAACCGCAACCGCGCGAGGGCGTACCCGGCGAGCGAGTCGAAGAACACCCGGCCGAGCGTCACCAGCACCGTGACCAGCAGCGAGTTGCCCAGCCAGAGCGGGAAGGCGGTGCCCGCGAAGATCCGCTCGAAGCCGGCCAGCGACAGCGGGTCGGGCACCGGGGAGAGCGGGTTCGCGGCCGCGTCCGGCTCGGTCTTGAGCGAGTTGCCGATCTGGATGACGAACGGGTAGAGGAAGACCAGCCCGAAGAAGATCAGGACGGCGTACCCGACGAAACTGTTAACCAGGGTGCGCGGACCGCGGTCGGCGCGGCGCGCGGTGGCCGCCGGCGCCGGCGGCCGGTCTGTCAGCGCGGTCATGTCTGCGACCCTTCCGGTACGCGTCGCCGCCACCGGCCGCGCCGGGGCCGGGGCTCGTCCCGGTCGGCCATGACCCGGCGCTGGACCAGGGTGAGCACGATGATGATCAGGAAGAGGACGAACGAGATCGCCGCCCCGGAGCCGTAGTCGAAGTCCCGGAACGCGGTCCGGTACGACAGGTACGCCGGGGTGAGCGTGGTCTTGGCCGGCTCCCCCTGGCTCATCACATACACCTGGTCGAAGACCTGCCAGGAGCCGATCAGGCCGAGGGTGAGCACCAGGAACGTGGTCGGCTTGATCAGCGGCAGGGTGACGTGCCGGAACCGCTGCCAGCGGGTGGCCCCGTCAAGGATGCTCGCCTCGTCCAGCGCCACCGGGACGTTCTGCAGCGCGGCGAGGAACATCAGCATGAAGGTGCCCGAGGTGGTCCACACCACCAGGCTGATGATCGAGATCATCGCGACGCTGGGCCCGGCGAGCCAGTCCCACCAGGTCAGCCCGAACGGGCCGCCGGCGGTGAGCGCGGCGGGCGGGGAGTCCACGCCGACCGCGCCGAGCAGCAGGTGCAGCACGCCCCGCGAGTCGGCGAACCACTGCGGTCCGTCGATGCCGAAGAGGCGCAGCAGCGCGTTGACCGCGCCGGAGTTGGCGAACATGAACAGGAAGACCACGCTGATCGCCACCGAGCTGGTGACCGAGGGGAAGTAGAAGGCGGTCCGGAAGAACCCCTTCCCTTTGAGCATCCGGTTGTTGACCACCAGGGCGAGCGCGAGGGCGAGCACCGTCTGCGTCGGCACCACGATCACCACGTAGTAGACGTTGTTCCGGATGCTGGTCATGAAGTCGCGGCGGGCCAGCCCGTCCTCGCTGAACAGCCGGGTGTAGTTCTCGCCGCCGACGAACGGCACCTTCCCGGTGAAGGGGCTGCCCTGCCCGTTCCAGTCGGTGAGGCTCACCCAGAGCGCCATCAGGATCGGCAACAGCAGGAACAGCCCGAGGATGACGATCACGGGCGCGACGAAGAGCCACCCGGCCATGTTCTCGTTGCTCCGGATGCCGCGTCCCGGGCCGGGTGGGCCGGCCTGCGCGATGGCCGCCCCGGCGAGTGCTTCGGTTGCCATCTCCCCTCCCTTGGTGAGTGGGAGCCGGCCGGAGGGCCCGGTGCGGGCCGGGCCCTCCGGTCCCGCTCAGCCGCCGAGCGCCGCCTTGGCGTTCTTGTCGAAGTTCTCCAGGGTCTTCTTCGGGTCGCCGTTGGTCAGACCCTGCAGGCCGGTGTCCAGGTCACCGAGGACGCTGTCCATCTTCGGGGCGTTCACCGGGCCCTGGGCGTACGCGGCGCCGTCGATGAACGGCTTGTCGGCCGGGAAGGCGCCGGTGTACTGGTCGCGGACGGACTGCCGGGAGGGCATCACGCCGAACGCCTTGGCGAAGGCCATCTGCTGCTCGCCGGCGGTCATCGCCTCGACGAACTTGATCGCCTGGTCCTTGTACTTCGACTTCGCCGCGATCCCCCAGCAGTTGGTGAAGGAGAGCGTGCCCTGCCCCTTCGGGCCGGCGGGCAGCGGGACGACCTTGTACTTCACGTTCGGGAAGTCGTTCTGCAGGGCGCCCTTGATCCAGTTGCCCTCGATGGTCATCACGGCCTTGCCCTTGCCGAACGCCTCACCGGACCAGCCGGCGTCGAGCTGCTTGGGGTACTTCGCGTACCCGCTGGTGAGCAGGGTCTTGACGTACTGCAGGGCGGCCAGGTTCTCCGGGGTGTCCGCGGTGGGCTGCTTGCCGTCCTTGCTGATCAGCCAGCCGCCGTTCTGCACCAGGAACGCGCCGATCCGGTCCCGGGTGTCACCGAGCGCGAGCGGCACCAGACCCTTGGCCTTGATCTTCTGGCTGGTGGCGGTGAGCTGGTCCCAGGTGGTCGGCACGTCGGCGTCGGTCAGCCCGGCCTTCGTCCAGAGGTCGGTGTTGATCTGCAGGGCGAGGGTGGAGAAGTCCTTGGGCGCGCAGTAGAACTTGCCGTCGTAGCTGAACGCGGTGCGCAGGCTCTCGTAGAAGTCGTCCGGCTTGCTGATCTTGTCGGCGTACGGCTCCAGGGCGCCGACGCTCGCGTAGTCGGCGAACCGGCTGGCGTCGACGTAGAACACGTCCGGCGGGCTGCCGCCGGCGAGGGCCTGGCCGAGCTGCTGGACGAGGTCCTGGGCGGGGGTGACGGTGGCCTGGTTGCCCGAGGACGACGCCCACTTCGCGGCGGCGTCCTGGACGGCCTTGGTCTCCGCCTCGCCCGAGGAGCCGATCAGGATCTGCAGGTTCGCCGGGCCGCTGGACTGCTTCGCGTCGCTGGAGGAGTCGTCGAAGCCGCTGCCGCACGCGGCGGAGCCGAACAGGGCGACGGCGGCGAGGCCGGCCACCGCCGCCCGGGTGAGGGATCGAGATGCCATCTTCTTCTCCTGGTGGGGGAAACGGGGGATCACGCGGTGTGCCGCAGCACCAGCGCGGGCTGGAGCAGCACCTGGGGGTCGGTGGGGTGGCCGTCGAGCACGCCGGTGAGCAGCTCGACGCAGCGGGCCGCGGCGACCGCGAGCGGTTGGCTGACGCTGGTCAACCCGACCGCCGCCGCGACCGGGGTGTCGTCGAATCCGATGACGGCGGTCTCCGCGGCCACGGCCCGGACCGCCTGGAGCGCGCCGAGGGCGAGGGAGTCGCTGGCGCAGACCACGCCGGTCGGCGGCTCGGGGGTCGCCAGCAGCTCGCGCATCGACCGCTCGCCGTCCGCGACGCCGTCCTCGGTCTCCCGGTGCAGGCCGTCCGGGTCGAGGCCGGCCGCGGTGAGGGTGGTACGCCAGCCGGCGCGCCGGTCGTCGCCGACTCCGGAGCCCTCCGGCCAGCCGAGGAAGGCGATCCGGCGGTGGCCGTTCGCCAGCAGCCGCGAGGTGGCCTGGGCGGTGCCGGCGGCGCCGTCGACGTCGACCCAGGGGTGGGACTCGGGGGCGTCCCAGGGCCGGCCGAAGGTCACGAAGGGCACGCTCCGGTCGGCCAGCCAGGCCGTCCGGGGATCGCCGTGGTCGGTGCCGGTCAGCACGAAGCCGTCCAGCTCGTACGCGCCGAGCAGGTCGTCGTAGGTGGCGATCTCCTGGCCGTCGTCGGTGGCGGTGTAGAGCATGACCCGGTAGCCGGCGGCGTCGGCGGTCTCGGTGAGGCCGTGCAGGAACCGGTCGAGCACCGAGCCGTTGATGCCGTCCCGGGTCGGTTCGATGCGGGCGGCGATCAGCCGCGAGCGGCCGGTCCGCATCTGCCGGGCGGCCTGGTTGGCCCGGTAGCCGAGCGTCGCGATCGCCTCCTGCACCCGCTGCCGGGTCTCCTCGCGGACGATGTGCGGCGCGTTGAGCACGTTGGAGACGGTCTGCCGGCTGACCCGGGCGTGCCGGGCCACCGTCGCGATCGTCACCTTGTCAGCCACTAAATCCCTCTCGCCGTCTTGAACGATCCAACTCCCTTACGGCAGGATTAGATCGTTCAAAGTTTCTGGAATGTTTCGCACTTTGCACCGGCCGGGACGATCTGTCAAGACATCCGTGCCCACCCGGGACGACCCGGTCGCGACACCCCGTACCACCGATCAGCACCTGGAGTTCCCCGTGACCGAACGCCACCTGCAACCCCTGCTGCACGACCTGGTCGGGGTGGTCCTCGCCCCCACCAGCGCGCTGGGTGACGCGGCCGGCCAGATCCGCCCGCGCGGTGTCCAGGGCGTCTTCCACGCCGACGCCCGGGTGCTGTCCCGGGCCGAGCTGCGCGTCGACGACCAGGAGCCCGAGGCGCTGACCCGCGGCCAGGTCGACGCGCACACCACCCGCTTCGTCGGCCTCACCCGCTGGCTCGGCGACCCCGGACCGGACCCGACCGTCCGGGTGGACCGGGTCCGCCGGGCCCAGTCCACGGGCCTCAGCGAGGAACTGCACGTCGTCTCCACCGCGACGACCCCGGTGCGCGCCACGGTCAGCGTCGACCTCGGCTGCGACCTGGCCCCGATCGAGGTGGTCAAGTCCGGCGGCGGCGCCGCGCCGCTCGAGGCGAAGGCCGGCCAGCCCGGGCAGCTCAGCTGGGCCGCCGACGGGATCACCGTGACCGTCACCGGCGAGGCGGCCCGGGTGGACGCCACCGGCGAGCGGACCACCGCGCCCCGGCTGAGCTGGCCGGTCGACCTCGCCCCCGGCGCGACGGTGACCCTGCGCTGGCGGCTCACGGTCGACGACCCGAACGCCGTGGTGACCGCCCCCACCGGCCCGGCGAGCTGGTCCGACCCCGAAGTACGCGCCGACGACCGCCGGCTGGTCCGGCTGGCTGACCGGTCGCTGGCCGACCTGCGCGGGCTGCGGCTGGCCGACCCCGCCCGACCGGCGGACGTCTTCCTCGGCGCCGGCGTGCCCTGGTTCCTCACCCTGTTCGGCCGGGACAGCCTGTGGGCCGCCCGGATGATGCTGCCGCTCGGCACCGAACTGGCCGCCGGCACGCTGCGGGTCCTCGCGCGCCGGCAGGGCACCCGGGTCGACCCGGCCACCGGCGAGGCCCCCGGCAAGATCCTGCACGAGTTGCGCCGGCACGAGTTCGCCCTCGGCGACGCGGGGCTGCGGCTGCCGCCGGCGTACTACGGCACGGTCGACGCGACCATGCTCTGGATCAGCCTGCTGCACGACGCCTGGCGCTGGGGTCTCGCCGCCGACCAGGTCGAGCCGCTGCTGCCGCACCTGGAGGCCGCGCTGGGCTGGCTCGCCGACCACGCCGACGCCGACGGCGACGGCCTGGTCGAGTACGTCGACACCACCGGCCACGGGCTGTCCAACCAGGGCTGGAAGGACTCGGGCGACGCGGTCCGGTTCCGCGACGGCCGGCTCGCGCAGGCGCCCATCGTGCTGGCCGAGGTGCAGGGGTACGCGTACCGGGCGGCGGTGGACGGGGCGGCCCTGCTCGACGCGTTCGACCGGCCCGGCGCCGACCGCTGGCGCGGGTACGCCGACCGGCTGGCCGGGAAGTTCCGGGCCACGTTCTGGGTGGACGGCCGGCACGGCCCCCAGCCGGCCCTGGCCCTAGACCGGGACAAGCGCCCGGTCGACTCACTGACCAGCAACATCGGCCATCTGCTCGGCACCGGGCTGCTGTCGGCGGACGAGTCGGCGCAGGTGGCGGCGCTGCTCACCAGCGACGCGCTGGCCGGCGGGTTCGGGCTGCGCACCATGTCCACCGACGACGCCGGCTTCAGCCCGCTGTCGTACCACTGCGGGTCGATCTGGACGCACGACACCGCGATCGTCCTCGCCGGGCTGGCCCGGGCCGGCTTCGCCGACGCCGCGCTCGGCCTGGCCGAGGGGCTGCTCGCCGCCGCCGAGGCGTTCGACTACCGGCTGCCCGAGCTGTACGGCGGGGACGACCGCGCGGTGGTCGGCCGCCCGGTGCCGTACCCGGCGGCCTGCCGGCCGCAGGCCTGGTCGGCGGCGGCCGCGGTCATGCTCCTCCAGGCCGGTGTCGGGCTCTACCCCGACGTGCCCGCCGGCCGGGTGACGGTACGACCGCTGGCCGGCCCGGAGCTGGGCGCGCTCGCCGTCGACCGGTTCCGCGTCGCCGGCACCCCGGTCGACGTCCACGTCGACCGCTCCGGCCACCCGACGGTCACCGGCCTCGCGGCCGGCCTGACCCTGACCGTGGACGCCCGACCGACCGGCGGCCCGGTCCCCTCCCCCCGCCGGGGTCAGGAGGCCGGCGACAGTTCGGCGACGACCTCGTCGCCCTCCATCGCGCCGGTGGGAACGAAGCCCATGGACTCGTAGAGGCGGGCGGCGGCGGTGTTGTCCGGGTGGTACGACAGCCGGACGGGGTGGCCGCCGTCCTGCGCCGCGAGCCAGTCAGCCAGGGTGCGGACGGCGGCCCGCCCCACGCCCCGGTCCTGCTCCGCGGCGTCGATCACCAGGCCGCCGATCCAGCGGGAGCCGTCGTCGTCCACGCCCCACATGACGTGCCCGACCACCGCCTCGTCGGCGACCACGGCCAGCGAGGTCCAGACGTCCGAGCGCATGGTCAGCACCAGGTACCGGGCGGCCAGGGCGGGCACCCAGTCCCGCTGGTCGTCGCGGGGAGCGACGTCGGCGACGGCCCGCCAGTTCCCGTCGTCCACCGACCGCAGGGTGACGTGGCGGCCGGCGCGGTCGCGCAACCCGGCATCGATCATCGGAGCAGCCTAGGCGGTCGCCCGCGCGCGGGCGACCGCTTTCGGCCGGCGCCGCCGGCGGAGATTCAGCCGGCGCGGGCGTCGAGGTACGGCCGGGGGTCGCCCGCGCCCAGGTCGGTGATGCCGGCGGTGTGCAGGGCGCCGATGGCCAGCGTCCGGCGGACCGCCGCGAAGGTGATCACATGGCCGATGGTGCCGCCCAGGGTGTGGGTGGTCGGCGGCGTGCAGGTGGTGTCGACGAAGGTGTCGCCGAGGGTGCCGTCGGCCAGCGTCCGCGCGACGAAGGCCCGATAGTCCCGACCGGCCGCCGCGTGCCGGGCCGCCAGCCCTTCGATCGACTGATCGCTCTCGTCCGGCCAGTCGCCGCCACGCAGCGCCGAGAGCCAGTGCTCCTCCTGGGTCACCATCGCGTTGATCAGCGAACGGAGGGTGGGCCGGTCGTCGATCGTCTCCACCGAGACGGTGACCGGCCGGTCGAGGATCTCCTCGCCCAGCCCGGCGGCCCGGTCGATGACCGCGGTCAGGGTCTCGACGTGGTGGTCGACCAGATGCTGCAGCACGTTCATTGGGGTCTCCTGGTGCGCGGCCGGCAGCCGCAGGCCGCCGGGAGGTTGGAAGTGGACACCACTGGGACAGGGCAGCTCCAGCTCCCGAAAGGTGAGCGGTCGGCGCCGTCGCACGGCGGTGGGAACCCGGCCGTACGCCCGCAGGAACGCGCGGGTGAACGCCTCGTGCGAGCCGTACCCGGCCTCGACCGCGATGTCCAGGACGGTGCGGTCGGTGGTGATGAGCCGGTGGGCCGCCCGCTCGAGCAGCAGCCGCCGCCGCAGCGCGCCGGGGGGCTCCCCGGTCGCCGCGGCGATCAGCCGGTCGAAGTGGAACCGGGAGAGATGGGCCCGGGCCGCGAGATCGACCGGGCTGATCGCCGGGTCGTCGAGACCGGTCTGCACCCAGTCGAGGATGCTGGTCAGCCCGTCCGTCGTGGTCATGGCTCCAGCGTGCACCGTGGACCCGGTCCGGTGCTTGATCGCCGTTGCGCACCTGCTGCCCGGCCGCGGCCGGGCAACGGTGCGGAGTCAGTCGAGCAGCGCATCCAGGCCGACGGTCAGGCCCGGGCGGTGGCGCACCGCGCGGACGGCCAGCAGCACGCCGGGCATGAAGGAGGCGCGGTCGTACGAGTCGTGCCGGATGGTCAGCGTCTCCCCGGTGGTGCCGAGCAGCACCTCCTGATGGGCGACCAGCCCGGTGGCCCGGACCGCGTGGACACGTATCCCGTCGATCTCGGCGCCCCGCGCGCCCGGCACCTCGTCCTTGGTGGCGTCCGGCACGGGGCCGAGGCCGGCCTCGGCGCGGGCGGCCGCGATCCGCCGCGCGGTGTGCGTCGCCGTGCCGCTCGGGGCGTCCAGCTTGCGTGGGTGATGCTGCTCGATGATCTCGACCGACTCGAAGTGCTGGGCCGCACGGGCGGCGAACTGCATCATCAGCACTGCACCGATGCCGAAGTTGGGGGCGATCACCACGCCCACGCCGGGCTTGCGCTCCAGCCAGCCGCGCACCCGCTCCAGCCGCTGCTCGGTGAAGCCGGTGGTGCCCACCACGACGTTGATGCCCTGGTCGATACACCAGTGCAGGTTGTCCATGACGGCGTCCGGGGTGGTGAAGTCGACGACCACCTCGGCGCCCGCGTCGGAGGCGTTGAACAGCCAGTCGCCCTGGTCGATCATCGCCACCAGGTCCATGTCGGTGGCCGCGTCGACCGCCTTGCAGACCTCCATGCCCATCCGGCCGCGGGCCCCCAGCACGCCGACCCGGATCGGCTCGGCCGGGCCCTTCTCCTGCTCGTCAGTCACGGGGCACAACCTATCCCAATCGGGACGGGGTCACCCGCCGGGACCATGCCCGTCCCACGGACGACCATGATCGACTCCGGTTGCGGCAACCCGCGACATGCCGCATCCCACCGGCCCGCGGGCCGGGACACGGAGTCAGCCGGTGAAGTCGTTCTCCCCGAACGGGCCGACCACAGCCAGGGACATCGGCCGGCTGAGCAGCTCGGCGGCGAGGGCGTTGACGTCGTCGAGGGTCACCGCGTCGACCCGCGCGAGCAGCTCGTCCACCGGCATCAGGTCGCCGTAGAGCAGCTCCCCCTTGGCCAGTCGGCTCATCCGCGACCCGGTGTCCTCCAGGCCCAGCACGAAGGAACCCTTCGACATGCCCTTGCCCCGGGCCAGCTCGTCGGCGGTTATCCCGTCGGCGGCCACCCGGCGCAGCTCGGCGCGGGTCAGCTCCAGCACCTCGTCCACCTTGCCCGGGGCGCAGCCGGCGTAGACCGCGAAGAGGCCGCTGTCGGCGTACTGGCTGGCGTAGGAGTAGACCGAGTAGGCCAGGCCGCGCCGCTCCCGGATCTCCTGGAACAGCCGGCTCGACATCCCGCCGCCGAGGACGTTGTTCAGCACGCCGAGGGCGAAGCGTCGCTCGTCGGTGCGGTCGATGCCGGGGCAGCCGAGGATGACGTGCGCCTGCTCGGTCTCCTTCGGCTCGACCAGGGTGGTGGCCGGCTTCGTGCGTACCGCCGGGGTGGCCGGGCGGTGCGGGGCCGGCGTGGCCGGGTCGGCGTCCAGCGGGGTGCCGCGCAGGGCCTGGCGGACCAGCTTGACCACGGCGGCGTGGTCGAGGTTGCCGGCCGCGGCGATGACGATCTGCGGCGGGGTGTAGCGACGCCGGTAGAAGCTCTGGATCTGCCGCCGGGTCATCGGGGTGACCGTCTCCTCGGTGCCGGAGATCAGCCGGCCGAGAGGATGGTCACCGTAGACGGCCCGGGCGAACAGGTCGTGCACCTCGTCCCCGGGCTCGTCGTCGTGCATGGCGATCTCTTCGAGGATGACGCCCCGCTCGGTCTCCACGTCGGCCGGTTCCAGCACCGAGTCGGCGACCGCGTCGCACATCACGTCGATGGCCAGCGGCAGGTCCTCGTCGAGCACCCGGGCGTAGTAGCAGGTGTATTCCTTGGTGGTGAAGGCGTTGGTCTCGCCGCCCACCGCCTCGATCTCCGAGGAGATCTCCAGCGCGCTCCGCTTCCTGGTGCCCTTGAACAGCAGGTGCTCCAGGAAGTGGGCCGCGCCGGCCTGCGGCCCGGTCTCGTCGCGGGAGCCGACCGCCACCCAGATGCCGAAGGAGACGCTGCGCATCGCCGGGATCGCCTCGGTCAGCACGCGCAGACCGCTGGGCAGCACGGTACGGCGTACCGTGCCACCCAGCGGGTCGTCACTCAGGGTGCGGGTGACCGCCCGGGCCGACCCACCGGCGCGTCCGGGCTGCGACCCGGTGGCGTGCCGGACGGTGCCGGACGGCGCCACCCCCCGTCGACCCGCAGGAAAAGACGAACGCTGGGCCCGACTCACGGAAACCTGCTCTCACTTCGACGAGGGGTGGGTGGTGCGGTGTCACAAGCCGGCCGGGTGGGGACGACGTCCCCACCCGGCCGGTCACTGCTCAGCTGTGGCGGGTCCGACGGCGCGGACGCTCGCCGCCCTCGCCACCCTCGCCGCCGCCCGGGCCGCGCTCGCCGCGCTCCGGGCCCCGGCTGCCGCGCTCGCGGTCCCGGTCGCCGCGGTCCCGCGGGCCACGGTCGCCACCGCGGCCGGCCGGACGCTCGCCACCCTCGGCCTCACCGGCGGCCGGCGCCTCGGCGCCCTCCGGGCGGACCTTGTCCAGGTAGATCTTGCCGCGGGCGTCGATATCCGCGATCTCCACCTCGACCCGGTCGCCGACGTTGAGGAAGTCCTCGACCTTTTCGACCCGCTTGCCGTCGCCCACCTTGGAGATGTGCAGCAGGCCGTCGCGGCCCGGCAGGAGCGAGATGAATGCGCCGAACGCGGCGGTCTTGACCACCGTGCCGAGGAACCGCTCCCCCACCTTCGGCAAGGTCGGGTTGGCGATGCCGTTGATCCGGTCCACCGCCGCCTGGGCGGACGGGCCGTTGGTGGCGCCGACGTAGATCGTGCCGTCGTCCTCGATGGAGATCTCGGCGCCGGTCTCGTCCTGGATGGCGTTGATGGTCTGCCCCTTCGGGCCGATCACCATGCCGATCTTGTCCACCGGGATCTTGACGGTGGTGACCCGCGGCGCGAACTCCGACATCTCGGCCGGCGCCTCGATGGCCCGCTTCATCACGTCGAGGATGGTCTGCCGAGCCTCGTTCGCCTGCTGCAGCGCGGCGGCCAGCACGTCCGACGGGATGCCGTTGAGCTTGGTGTCGAGCTGGAGTGCGGTGACGAACTCCGGCGTACCGGCGACCTTGAAGTCCATGTCACCGAACGCGTCCTCGGCGCCGAGGATGTCGGTCAGCGTCACGTACTGGGTCTTGCCGTCCACCTCGTCGGAGATGAGACCCATGGCGATGCCGGCGACCGGCGCCTTCAGCGGCACACCGGCGCTGAGCAGGCCCAGCGTCGAGGCGCAGACCGAACCCATCGAGGTGGAGCCGTTGGAGCCGAGCGCCTCGGAGACCTGCCGGATGGCGTACGGGAACTCCTCGCGCGACGGCAGCACCGGGATCAGCGCCCGCTCCGCGAGGGCGCCGTGGCCGATCTCGCGCCGCTTCGGCGAGCCGACCCGACCGGTCTCACCGGTCGAGTACGGCGGGAAGTTGTAGTTGTGCATGTAGCGCTTGCGGTTCTCCGGAGAGAGGGTGTCGATCATCTGCTCCATGCGCAGCATGTTCAGCGTGGTGACGCCCAGGATCTGGGTCTCGCCCCGCTCGAACAGCGCCGAGCCGTGCACCCGCGGCAGCACGCCGACCTCGGCGGTCAGCGGACGGATGTCGCGCGGGCCGCGGCCGTCGATGCGGACCTGCTCGCGCAGCACTCGGTTGCGCACCTCGGACTTGGTGAGCGACCGGAAGGCGGCGCTCAACTCCTTCTCCCGGCCCTCGAAGCGCGGGCCGAGCTCCGCGGCGACCTTGGCCTTGACCCGGTCCAGGGCCTCCTCGCGGTCCGCCTTGCCGGCGATCTTCAGGGCCTCAGCGACCTCAGCGCGGGTCAGATCGGCCACCGCGTCGTACGCGTCATCCTGGTAGTCCAGGAAGACCGGGAACTCGGCGACCGGCTTGGCGGCCACCTCGGCCAGCTCACTCTGCGCGCGGCACAGCTCGCGGATCGCCGGCTTGGCGGCCTCCAGGCCGCTGGCCACGATCTCCTCGGTCGGCGCGGTGGCGCCGGCCGCGATCAGGGCCACGGCGTGCGGCGTCGCCTCCGCCTCGACCATCATGATCGCGACGTCGCCGTCGGCGAGCGCCCGGCCGGCCACGACCATGTCGAAGGTGGCCCGGGCCAGCTCCTCCAGGGTCGGGAAGGCGACCCACTGGCCGTCGATGTGCGCGACCCGGGTCGCGCCGATCGGGCCGGAGAAGGGCAGGCCGGAGAGCTTGGTCGACATCGAGGCGGCGTTGATCGCCACCACGTCGTACGGGTGCTGCGGGTCGAGCGCGAGGATGGTCTCGACGACCTGGACCTCGTTGCGCAGGCCCTTGACGAACGACGGGCGCAGCGGCCGGTCGATCAGCCGGCAGGTGAGGATGGCGTCCTCGCTGGGGCGACCCTCGCGGCGGAAGAACGAGCCGGGGATCCGGCCCGCGGCGTACATCCGCTCCTCGACGTCGACGGTCAGCGGGAAGAAGTCGAACTGCTCCTTCGGCTGCTTGCCGGCGGTGGTGGCGGAGAGGACCACCGTCTCGCCCAGCTGGGCGACGACGGAGCCGGCGGCCTGACGGGCCAGCCGGCCGGTGGAGAAGGTGATCTCACGGGTGCCGAAGGACCCGTTGTCGATCACAGCGGTGCGGGATTCGGTGCCGAGGTTGGTCTCGGTCATGTGCTGTCGTGCTCCTTCGCGTCGGGGGCCCACGACACGGGAGCTGCTCAGACGGCCGGTCTTCGATCGAAGCGCCCGGATGGCCGGCATGATGCCGGGGTGCCCGGGGGCCACTACCGGAGACCGGTGCGCTGACCGGCTCCCTCTCGGGTGGTCGAGCGGCCCTGTTCTTCTGTGGTACCGGAACGGGGGAGCGGCCGTGTGGCCACTCCCCCGTCACGTCATCGGCGCAGGCCGAGCCGCTCGATGAGCGACCGGTAGCGGTTGATGTCCTTCTTCTGGACGTAGTTGAGCAGCCGACGGCGACGGCCGACCAGCAGCAGCAGCCCACGGCGGCTGTGGTGGTCGTGCTTGTGCACCTTCAGGTGCTCGGTGAGCTCGGCGATCCGCTTGGTGAGGACCGCGACCTGCACCTCCGGCGAACCGGTGTCGCCCTCGGCGGTCGCGTACTCCGCGCGGATCTTGGCCTTGTCTTCCTGGTCGAGCGCCATGTTCTCCCTGTTTCGATGGGTTGATCACTGATGTCCGTCGTCGGGGTCCGGGGGACCGGAGACGGACGAACCTCGCACCCGCGGCGTCGTGCAGGCACGCGAGGCCCCACGTCGGTCAGCCGACGTCCCCGCCAGCCTACCAGCTTGAGGCGGGGCCGCCCGGTGAAGGGCCGCGAGGCGGGACGGCGGGGCGCTCAGCCGAGGGCCCGGCGGGTCCGCTCCACGTCCTCGGCGATCTGGGCGACCAGCGGCTCGATCGAGTCGTACGTCCGCTGTTCGCGCAGATGCGCGACGAAGTCCAGGGCCAGCCGCTCGCCGTACAGGTCACCGGTGAAGTCCAGCGCGTACGCCTCCACCCGGCGCTCCCGCCCGGAGAAGGTCGGGTTGGTGCCGATCGACACCGCCGCGGCGAGCGGCTCCCGCTGCCCCCGGCGCACCAGCCGGGCGGCGTACACCCCGTCGGCGGGGATCGCCGCGTACCGGTGGCAGAGCAGGTTGGCGGTCGGGTAACCCAGCTCACGTCCGCGCTGGTCGCCGCGGACCACCACGCCCTCCACCCGGTGCGGGCGGCCCAGCGCGGCGGCCGCCGCCACCACGTCGCCCGCGTCGACGCAGGAGCGGATGTACGTGGAGGAGAAGACGGTGCCCGCCTCGGCCACCAGCGGCCCGGACTCCACCCCGAAGCCGAAGGTCCGGCCGAGCCGCTCCAGCAGGGCCACGTCACCGGCGGCCCGGTGCCCGAACCGGAAGTTGGCGCCGACCACGACCAGCGCGGCGTGCAGGTGCTCGACGAGGATGTCGTGCACGAACTCCTCGGCCGGCAGCCGGGAGAACTCCGGAGTGAACGGCACCACGCAGAGGACGTCGACGCCGAGCGCCTCGATCAGTTCCGCCTTGCGGGCCGGCTCGGTCAGCACGGCCGGGTGCGAGCCGGGGCGGACCACCTCCGCCGGGTGCGGGTCGAAGGTCACCACCACCGACTTGACGCCCAGCTCGCGGGCGCGCGCCACGGCGTGGCCGATGGTCGCCTGATGCCCCTTGTGCACGCCGTCGAAGACGCCGATGGTGACGACCGACCGCCCCCAGCCACCGGGCGCTGCCTCGTACCCCCGCCACCGTTGCATGCCGCTCCTCCCCTGCTGTCCCGCCGGCCGGCGCCGGCCGGGTGGCTCCGCGCCCGGCCGTCAGGCCGGGGCGAGCACGATCTCCGCGCGGGCCCGCCCGTCCCGCTCGCTGACGATAGCGATGAGGCCGCCGTCCGGGCCGAAGACGGCGTACGGCCCGGTGATGCCGGCCGGGTCCAGCGGCCCGCCGTGGGACAGGATCCGCGCCTCCTCCGGCGTGGCGTCCCGGCGCGGGAAGTACCGCTCCGCGGCCGCGTCGAGCGGCAGGTTGACCACCTCCGGCGCGCGCTGCTCCAACTCGTCGAGGGTGGCCGCCTCGGCCAGGGTGAAGCCGCCCACCGCGGTCCGCCGCAGCGCCGTCAGGTGACCACCGACCCCCAGCGCCAGGCCCGCGTCCCGGGCGATGGCCCGGATGTACGTCCCGGACGAGCAGGTCACGTCCACGTCCACGTCCACCACGTCAGTCTGGTCCCGACGGATCGAGCGGACGTCCAGCCGGGAGATGGTGACCCGGCGGGCCGGCAGCTCGACGCTCGCCCCCTCGCGGACCCGCTTGTACGCCCGCTCGCCGTTGATCTTGATGGCGCTGACCGCGCTCGGCACCTGGTCGATCTCCCCGGTCAGCGCGGCGAGCGCGCCGTGCACCGCCTCGTCGGTCACCGTGCCGGCCGGCGTCGTGGCGATCACGTCGCCCTCGGCGTCGTCGGTGACGGTGGCCTGGCCGAGCCGGATCGTCGCGGTGTAGCTCTTGCCGGCGCCGATCACGTAGGTGAGCAGCCGGGTGGCCCGACCCACCCCGATCACCAGCACGCCGGTGGCCATCGGGTCGAGCGTGCCCCCGTGCCCCACCCGGCGGGTCCGCGCCAACCGCCGGATCCGCGCCACCACGTCGTGCGACGTCATGCCGCCGGGCTTGTCGACCACGATCAGTCCGTCTGTGCTCACGACCGTCAAGCCTGCCAGAGGAGGATTCCGATGCCCGCGGGTGGTCGCCGTCGTGGCCACGCTGCTGGTCGCCGGGGTCCTGTACCTGTACGGCAAGCTCCTGCGGGCGAGCTCTGACCCGTGCGGACCGCCGGCCCGCACGGTGGGCGGCCGCTACGCGAACGGGGCAGCGTGGTCGGTCCGACGCGTGCAAAGATCATCCGCCGCTGTCCCTCCCTACCTTGGAACCCCGACATGACCGACGACGAGCCCACCTCCGCGCCTCCGCGCCGCCTGGACAACCTCTTCGCCGCCGACCCCGAACCCATCCGCATCCCGGACTGGATGCGCCAGCCGGCGACGGACCACGAGCTGACCCGCGCCGAGCGGCTCCGCCTCGGCTGGGAGAAGCACAGCGGCAAGCTGCTCGGCGCCGTCGGCCTGCTGCTGGTCGTCGGTTTCCTCGGGTTCCTGGGCACCGCCGGCTACCGCTTCGTCGACAAGGTCAACCACGGTGAGGTCGTGCTGCCGGTGCGGTCCCGGGCGACCACCGCGCCCCGCCCGGTCGACGCCGACGGCAACACCCTGGGCGTCTTCGTCGGCACCCCGGCCGAACGGTTCGCCGAGTGCGAGGCGGGGATCACCCTGCCGGCTGCCCGGCCCTCCGGGCCGTTCACCGCGAAGCAGGTGGCCGACGGGCTGGCCGCCGTCCGCGCGGCGCTGGTCGAGGGCCGGCTGGAGCCCGGCATGCTGCACTTCGACGATCAGGACCGGTTCCTTGCCCGGCTCGCGCCGGACGCCCGGACGGCGGTCCGGGCCGACCTGGCCAAGGGCGCGAGCCTCGGCTACGCCACCCGCATCGCCCGTGACGCGAACCCGGCGTGGGTGCCGGAGGACGGGATCCGGGTCAGGGGCACGATCGAGTACGCGGCGACCACCGACCGCGACGGCATCCGGGTGCTGTCGATCACCACCCGGTTCTTCTGGGTCTACTCGTTCGATCTCTTCCAGGCACAGACGTACCCGCCGGGGGCTGAGTTGATCACGCTGCGCGACCAGGTGGTCTGGCAACTGCCCCACCCGGACGACGTACGCCCCAGCTCGCGGGGGCTCTGGATCGCCGACGCCGACGTCACCATCCTCAACTCCACCTGCGCCGCGCTCGACAAGGGCTTCATCGCGCTGGAGGCCGAACCGGCGCTGCTGCGCCGACTGAAGCCCCAGCCGACCGGCGACGTCTACGACGACAGTTGGCGGCCGGGCGACGGCGAGGAGTGCTGACAGCGGTCCACTGACGACAGGAAGGCTTCCTCCCGTGGTCAGCGGACCGCGCCGACCACCGCCCAGCCGCCGGAGCGCACCCGCAGCAGCAGCGCGGCCAGCCGGAGCACCACGAAGAGCGTCAGCCCGGCCCAGATCCCGCCGAGGCCGAGGTCGAGCCCGTAGGCGAGCCAGATCGCCGGCAGGAACCCGCCCAGCGCCGCCACGATGGTGAGGTTGCGCAGGTAGCGGACGTCTCCCGCGCCGATCAGCACGCCGTCGAGGGCGAAGACCACCCCGCCGATCGGCTGCAACGCCACGAACCACGGCCAGGCCACCATGGCCTGCTCGCGTACCTGCGGATCGGAGCTGAACCAGGACGGCACGACCCCGGCGCCGGCGGCGATGAGCAGCGCGAAGGCGACGCCGCAGGCGCCGCCGAGCAGCGCGATCCGGCGCGCGAGGGCGCGGGCGCCGGCCGCGTCGCCGGCCCCGAGCGCGGCGCCGATCAGAGACTGGGCGGCGATGGCGAGCGCGTCCAGCACCAGGGCGGTGAAGAACCAGAGCTGGAGGGCGATCTGGTGGGCGCCGACGGCGGCGGCGCCGAACCGGGCGGCGACGGCGGTGGCGGAGAGAAAGCTTGCCTGGAAGGCGACGCCCCGGATCAGCAGGTCCCGGCTGAGCACGAGCTGCTGCCGGATCAGCCCCGGACGGGGTCGCAGGGAGACCCGCTCGCGCACCAGCGCCGCCGCGAAGAGACCACCGGAGAGGGTCTGCGCGACGGCGTTCGCCACCGCCGAGCCGGCCAGGCCGAGCCCGGCGGGATAGACCAGCAGCGGGCAGAGCAGCGCGGAGAGCAGGTTGGGGGCGAGCACGAAGAGCAGCGGCCGTCGGGTGTCCTGGATGCCGCGCAGCCAGCCGTTGCCGGCGGCGGCGAGCAGCAGGCCCGGGGCGCCCAGCGCCGCGATCCGCAGCCACTGCGCGGCCGCGTCGGCCACGTCGCCCGAGCCGCCGACGAGGGTGCCCGCCAACGCCCCGCCGCCGACCTGCATGGCGAGCGCCACCAGCACCCCGACGGCCAGGGCGAGCCAGGACGACTGCACGCCCTCGGCCACCGCCGCGGCCCGGTCGCCGGCCCCGAACCGCCGGGCCGACCGCCCCGTCGTGCCGTACGCGACGACGGTGCCGATCCAGGCGGTCAGCGTCATGACCGTGCCGCCGACGGCGAGCGCGGCGAGCGGCACCCGGCCCAGGTGCCCGACCACCGCGGTGTCGACCAGGACGTAGAGCGGCTCGGCGGCGAGCACCACGAGCGCCGGCAGGGCGAGGGCGGCGATCCGCCGCGGCGACGCGGCGTCGGACGCGGGCGAGGTGGCGACGGTCTGACTCATCGCCGCCGATCCTGGCACGCCTCCCGTAACGGCCGCAACCCCACACCGCCACTTACTTCTCCAAGCCCGAGTCGGTGATCACGAGGAGGTTGTCCCGACACGTCGGCGCGGGCGACAACAACTTCATGATCAACGCCCAATGGGGGTGGGAGGGGGCCGTGGGTCAGGGTCGGGGGAGGGTGGTGAGCCAGTGGTGGAGGTCGGCGCGGGTGCGGAGGCGGACGACCGGCAGGGCGGGGGCGACCGACGCGACCGCGGCGAGGACCCGCGGGCGGGAGTGCCGGGGGTAGCGCCAGATGTAGCGGAGAAACTCCAGGTCGACCTGCTCGGGGCAGCCCTCGGGGAGGTCGGGGCGGGGCGTGGCGCGGTGGGCCCAGCGGCGGCGGAGCACCCGGGCGAGGCAGCGCAGCCGGGGCGGGTCGCAGAGCACCAGCAGGTCGGCGCGGGGCAGGCGGAGGTCGAGGGTGGCGCCGTAGTTGCCGTCCATCACCCAGGCCGGGCGGGCGGCGAGCGCGGCGATCTCGGCGCGGAAGCCGGCGTCGTCGGGGGCGACCCACCCGGGCCGCCAGTAGTGCCGGTCGAGGTGGATCAGCGGGAGGTCGAGCCGGCGGGCGAGCTCGCGGGCGAGGGTGCTCTTGCCGGCGCCCGCGCTGCCGACGATGAGGATGCGGCGCACCGGGCGACGGTAGCGCCGGAAGGCCGGCGATGGGAGCGGGGGCGGCCGGGGTGGCGGTGACGCTGGCGACGGAGCGACGTCGGCGGCGTCACCGCCGGACGGCGTACGTCACTGACGGGTGTCCATCGAGGTCTGCAGCGCGCGGCGCATCTGCTCGCGGGCCTCGTCGGTGGTCTCGGGCTGCGGCTTGCGGGTGGGCTTGGTCGCCATCTCCAGATCCCTTCCAGGGTGCGGACCACCACGGCGCGGTGGCCCTGCGGGCGGTCTTGCTGAGCGCCCGGCGGCGGTCCGGGATCACCGGAGCGGCTCGCCTGGCAGCGTGAGCCCGGGTCGGTCTGACCCTGGAGGGAGGCGGCACCTGGTGCGGCGCCACCGCCCACGACCTGCGTCGCGGCGCGGCGCCGGTCCTTTCCCAAGCTATCGTTCAGTTCCACATACTGCCCAGTGTTCCCGACATTTGGACAAGCGGCGGGTCACCGGGCGAGAAAGTGCCAACCCAGCCACCACCAGAAGCCGAACAGGCCGATCCGCCCCACCGGCACCGGGCCGACCTCGTACCGCATCACGAACGCGCAGACGTCGCCGAGCGACGGGACGCGGGAACCCGCCCGCCGGGACGCCCACTCCACCGCCGCGAAGAGCAGCACCGCGGTCAGGAAGCCACCGATCGCCAGTGCCCGCATCATCGCCGGACCAGTCCCCAGAACGCGGCCAGCCAGGCGAACCAGGCCGTGGACCGGACCAGGTGGTCCTCCAGCAGCGGATCCGCCAGCCGGGAGAAGGTGGGGAAGTCGTCACCCACCGCCAGCACGAAGGTCGCCCCCTCGAGGACCCCGAAGACGGTCACCGGCAGCAGCCACCAGACCGCGCCCGGGGTCAGCCGGCGGGGAGCGGGCCGCCGGGGCACCCGGTTGCCCAGCCCGAGCCAGATCAGCGCCCCGCCGGTGCCCAGGGTGTAGAGGTTGGCCTGCGCGGAGAAGGACGGCAGTTGCCCACCGACCAGGGAGAGGCAGATCAGCATCGGTACGGAGACGGCCGGACGGTCCCAGGCTCGGGGCGCCTCGGCGGTGAGCTCTCGGGGGTGATCCATCACCCGATTGTGCCCACCGTCACGGAACGCGGGAAGACCGCCACACCCCGGAGTCGACCCTGATCTCAGGCCGCGAGCAGCGCCCCGTCGAGCTCGGCGCGGATCCGGTCGACCACCTCGTCGACGCTGCCCCGACCGGTGAACCCGGCGGCGAACCGGTGACCGCCGCCGCCCAGCGCCACCGCGACCCGGCTCACGTCCACCGCGCCCTTGCTCCGCAGCGACACCGCCCACTCCCCCGACACCGTCTGCTTGACCACGCAGCTCACGTCCGCCTCGGCCGTGCAGCGCACCGAGTCGATCAGCGCCTCCAGCACGTACGGCGGCTGGTCGTGCCGGGCCAGGTCGTCCAGGGTCGCGTACGTCCAGACCAGGCCGCGGCCGCCGGCCGCGCCCGGCTCCAGGCGGGCCCGGCCGAGCACCTCGCCGAAGAGCCGGACGGCGCCGAACGGGCGGGTGTCGAAGATCCGCCGGGAGATGTCCCCCGGTCGGATGCCGGTGGCCAGCAGCCGGGCCGCCATCTCGTGCACCGCCGGGGTGGTCGCCTCGAACCGGAAAGAGCCGGTGTCCGTGCTCAGCGCGACATAGAGGCAGGCGGCGATGTCCGCGTCCAGCGGCACCCCGAGCCGGTCCAGCAGCCCCTCGGCGACCACCGAGGTCGCCGCCGCGTGCGCGTCGACCAGGTTGATGTCGCCGAAGCGGGTGTTGGAGGCGTGGTGGTCGAGCACCAGCGACGTGCCCGCCGACCCGAGCCGGTCCAGCAGGTCACCCAGCCGCGACTCGCTCGCCGCGTCGAAGCAGATGACCAGGTCCGGGTCCGGGTAAGCGGCGTCCTGCGGCACCAGCAGGTGGAGCCCGGGCAGCCAGCGGAACGGCTCCGGCACCTCCGGGGGCCCGGGGAAGGTCGCCTGGAGCTGCCGTACGCCCAGCCGGCGCAGCCCCAGCCCGAAGCCGAGCATGCTGCCCAGCGCGTCCCCGTCCGGGTTGACGTGGCAGATCAGCAGCACCCGCGCGTCAGCGGGGAGTTGGCGTACCGCGGCGACCGCAGCCGCCCACTCGGCCCCGGTGGGCGCCTCGGGGGCGCCCGCGGCGGCGTCGGTCACGGGCGGTCGCCGCCGCGCGGCTCGCCCTCGGTCCCGGCAACCCCGGTCTCGGCGGCGGCGTCCTCGACCTCGTCCTCGAGGCGGTACGGCTGGGCCTCGCCGGCGTACTTCGCGCTCGCGGCCAGCCGCTGCACCTCGGCGTCGGCGTTGCGGGCCGCGGCGAGCAGGTCGTCGATGTGCTTGACCTGGTCCTGCACGTCGTCCAGGACGAAGGTCAGGGTCGGCGAGTGCCGCAGCCCGAGGGCCTTGCCGACGGTGCTGCGCAGCATGCCCTTGGCGCTCTCCAGCGCGGCGGCGGTGCTGGACTGGGCCGCCGCGTCGCCGAGCACCGTGTAGAACACCGTGGCGTCGCGCAGGTCGGCGGTGATCCGGGCGTCGGTGATGGTGATCATCCCGAGCCGGGGGTCCTTGATCTGGCTCCGCACCACCGACGCGACCAGTTCACGGATGCGCTCCGCGTGCCGGCGTACCTTGGCCGGATCCGTCATCTCCCCCACCTCCAGGGCATCCTGCTTCCGGCCGGGAACGGCGGCGCGGGGCGCTGCCGGGCCCGACCGCCCGACATCTCGAACACTACCCGCGCGATCGTGACCGTCGCGGCGGGCCGCCGGTGGCGACGGCCACCCCGGATCCGGCCCGCGTCGGGGCCGACGGCCGTCCCGGCGTCAGTCCTCGTCGCCGTACAGTCGGCGGCGCACCGACAGCAGTTCGGCCTCGGGGCGGTCGGCCACCAGGTGCTCGCACGAGTCGAGCACCTCACGGACGTGGGCCGCCTCGGCGGCCACCACGGCCACCCCGATCTGGGCCCGACCGTGCAGGTCGAGCGCCCCCACCTCGGCGGCCGACACCTCGAAGCGGCGCAGCGCCGCCACGATCGGCCGTACATATGATCTTTTCGCCTTGAGCGACCGGGAGTCGCCCGGCAGCAGCAGGTCGAAGACCGCGGTTCCGGTGAACATCGCCCCGGACATTACGGTCACCCCCAGACGTGATCAAGGGGTTTACGCCTTTCGGCGTAAACCCCTTGATCACTGTGTCACCGTCGGATCAGGCGCGCGGCTTCTCCCGCATCTCGAAGGTCTCGATGATGTCGCCGACCTGGACGTTGTTGAAACCGGCCAGGGTCAGACCACACTCGAAGCCCTCGCGGACCTCCGTCGCGTCGTCCTTGAACCGCTTGAGCGAACTGACCGTGAGGTTGTCCGCCACGACCGCCCCGTCCCGCAGCAGCCGCGCCTTGGCGTTGCGGCGGATGACGCCGGACCGGACGATACAGCCGGAGATGTTGCCGACCTTGGACGAGCGGAAGACGTCGCGGACCTCCGCGGAGCCCAGCTCGACCTCCTCGTACTCCGGCTTGAGCAGCCCCTTGAGCGCGGCGTCGATCTCCTCGATGGCCTGGTAGATGACGGTGTAGTACCGGATCTCCACGCCCTCGCGGTCGGCGATCTCGCGGACCTTGTTGGCGGCCCGCACGTTGAAGCCGATGATCGTGACCGCCTCGGACGAGGCGCTCGCGAGCATGACGTCGCTCTCGGTGATCGCACCCACGCCCCGGTGGATGATCCTGAGCTGGACCTCCTCCGGGATGTCGAGGTTGAACAGCGCGTCCTCGAGCGCCTCCACGGAACCGGAGACGTCGCCCTTGAGCACCAGGTTGAGCGAGGTCTTCTCGCCCTCCTTGAGCTGCTCCATGAGCGTCTCGAGAGTCGCCCGGCCACGGGAGTTGGCGAATGACGCCGCCCGCCGCCGCGCCTGCCGCTGCTCGGCGATCTGGCGCACCGTGCGGTCGTCCTCGGCCGCCAGGAAGGTGTCACCCGCACCCGGCACCGCGGTCAGACCGAGCACCAGGACCGGACGGGCGGGACCCGCCTCGGCGACCTGGTTGCCGTTCTCGTCGAGCATCGCCCGAACCCGGCCGTGCGCCCCACCGGCGACGATCGAGTCGCCGGCCCGCAGGGTGCCCTTCTGCACCAGCACCGTCGCCACCGCACCGCGGCCCTTGTCCAGGTGCGCCTCGATCGCCACACCCTGCGCCGGCCCGTCGATCGGAGCGGTCAGCTCCAGCGACGCGTCGGCGGTCAGCAGGACCGCCTCGAGCAGCTCGTCGATGCCGATGCCCGGCTTCGCCGCCACGTTGACGAACATGGTGTCGCCGCCGTACTCCTCGGCGACCAGCCCGTACTCGGTCAGCTGCTGGCGGACCTTGTCCGGGTTGGCCTCCGGCTTGTCGACCTTGTTGACCGCGACCACGATCGGCACGTCCGCCGCCTTGGCGTGGTTGAGCGCCTCGATCGTCTGCGGCATCACGCCGTCGTCGGCCGCGACCACCAGCACCACGATGTCCGTCACCTGGGCACCACGGGCACGCATGGCGGTGAACGCCTCGTGACCCGGGGTGTCGATGAAGGTCACCGCGCGGTCCTCGCCCTCGTGCGGGACGTGGACCTGGTACGCGCCGATGTGCTGGGTGATGCCACCCGCCTCGCCGGCCACGACGTTCGCCTTGCGGATCGCGTCGAGCAGCTTGGTCTTACCGTGGTCGACGTGACCCATGACGGTCACGACCGGCGCACGGCTGACCAGGCGCTCCTCGGCGACCACGGCGTCGAGGTCGATGTTGAACTGCGCGAGCAGCTCGCGGTCCTCGTCCTCCGGGCTGACGATCTGCACGTCGAAACCGAGGTGCTCACCCAGCAGCAGCAGGGTCTCGTCAGAGCAGGACTGGGTCGCGGTGACCATCTCGCCCAGGTTGAACATCTCCTGGACCAGCGAACCCGGGTTGGCGTTGATCTTGTCGGCGAAGTCCGACAGCGAGGCGCCACGGGAGAGCCTGACGACCTGACCCTGACCCCGGGGGGCACCCGAGCTCATGGTCGGAGCCGACAGGTTGTCGAACTCCTGTCTGCGCTGCTTCTTGGACTTGCGACCGCGGGTCGGCCGACCACCCGGACGCCCGAAGGCACCCGCGGCGCCACCGCCACGGCCACGACCACCGCCACCGGGGCGACCGCCGCCACCGGCCGGGGCACCCGGACGGAAACCGCCGCCGGGAGCACCGCCGCCGGCACCGGGGCCACCGCGGTAGCCACCGCCACCGCCGCCGCCACCGGGACCGCCACGGAAGCCACCGCCACCGCCGCCGCCACCGGGACCGCCACGGAAGCCACCGCCACCGCCGCCGCCACCGGGACGACCTGCGCCGCCACCGGGGCCACCACGACCGCCACCGGGGCCGCCGCCGGGGCGACCCGTGGTGGGCCGCTGGCTCGGCATGGACGCCGGGCTGGGCCGCGGCGGCATGGACGCCGGGCTGGGCCGCGGCGGCATGCCGGCCGGGCTCGGCCGGGGACCGCCGGCAGCCGGGGGCCGCTGCTGCTGGCCACCCTGAATACCGAACGGGTTGTTACCGGCGCCGCGCGCCGGCGGACGACCGCCCGGCCGGGCACCCGGGCCCGGGGTCGGGCCACCGGGACGACCGGCGGCCGGGGTCGGACGCGGCGGCACCGCGTTCGGACCCGGACGCGGAGCCGGACCCGGACGGGGACCGCCCTCGGCCGGAGGCTCCCGGCGGACGTTCTCCCGCTGCTGCTGGCGGGCGGCCTGCGCGGCCTTGACCGCGGCCTCCTGCTCAGCCTTGAGGGCAGCGGCGCGCACCTCGGCGGCCGCAACTTCGATGTCGTGCGCGCTCGCCGGCTTGGCGACCGGGGTCGCCGGCTGCGGCGGGCCGGGGACCGGGCCCTTGGGCTTCGGTCCAGGGGTCGGCGCGGCCGGCCGCCGGGGCGGCATCGGCCTGGCCGAGACCCGGGGGGCACCCGGGGTCGGGGACGGCGTCGGGGTCGTCGCCGGAGCGGCCGCGGCCGCCGGCGGGGCGGCCGGCGCCGAGGGGCCACCGGCGGACGCGACGAATGCGCCACGCAGCCGTCGGGCGACGGGCGCCTCGACGGTGCTGGACGCGGACTTGACGAACTCGCCCATTTCCTTCAGCTTGGCGAGCACTGTCTTGCTCTCGACCCCGAGCTCCTTAGCAAGCTCGTGTACGCGGGCCTTACCTGCCACTGCACTCCTCACTCCGAGGTCGTGCGGGCAGTACCCGCAGCGACCTCACTCGTGCACTTGAAGCCTGGTCATTTCAGGGACTTCATCGTGTGCTCATGTCGGTCGTCCTACCTTGCTAGCGACCCTCGCCCGGTCGGGCTGACCGGACGTAGTGGTTGGCGCGTCAACATGCTCCGCCAGCTCACCGTGATCGACGACCCCGGTGATGCGCAGTGCCCGCCCGAAGGCGCGGCGGCGCACCGCCTGCGCGAAGCAGGCCGGATCCGGGTGCATGTTCGCCCCCCGACCCGGCAGTCTGCGGGCCGGATCGGGCCGGAGGCTGTGACCAGCCTCGTCGCCGACCGCGACGATCCGCAGCAGTTCGCTGGCCGGCGCGCGTCTCCGGCAGCCCACACAGGTGCGCTCCGGCAGCGCGCGTCGTACCACTGGAGAAAGTCTACCCCTAGCTGCTCGAGATCGCGTCGCCCGCCTCCGGCACGTGATCAGCTGCGCCCCGGCCGGCCGTTTCGGTCTGCTCCGCGTCGGAGCGGATGTCGATCCGCCAACCGGTCAGTCGGGCGGCAAGCCGGGCATTCTGCCCCTCCCGGCCGATCGCCAGGGAGAGCTGGAAGTCCGGCACGGTCACCCGGGCCGTCCGGCTGGCCAGGTCGACCACCTCGACCCGCAGCGCCTTGGCCGGGGAGAGCGCGTTCCCGACGAAGGTGGCCGGGTCGTCCGACCAGTCGATGATGTCGATCTTCTCACCGTGCAGCTCGCTCATCACCGCCCGGACCCGCTGCCCCATCGGGCCGATACAGGCGCCCTTGGGGTTCACGCCCGGGGTGGTGGAGCGCACCGCGATCTTCGTACGGTGACCCGCCTCACGGGCGATCGCGCCGATCTCGACGGTGCCGTCGGCGATCTCCGGCACCTCCAGCGCGAAGAGCTTCTTCACCAGTGCCGGGTGCGAACGGGACAACGTGATCTGCGGACCGCGCATTCCCTTCGCCACGTGCACCACGACGCAGCGGATCCGCTCGCCGTGCGTGTACCGCTCGCCGGGGACCTGCTCGGACTGGGGCAGGACGCCCTCCAGCTTGCCCAGGTCGACGCTGACGATGCCCTTCTCGGCGCGCGCCTCGTGCGCCTGCACCACGCCGGTGACCAGGTCACCGTCGCGGCCGACGTACTCGCCGAAGTGCACCTCGTCGGTGGCCTCCCGCAGCCGCTGGAGGATCACCTGCTTGGCCGTCATGGCGGCGATCCGGCCGAAGTCGTGCGGGGTGTCGTCCCACTCCCGCACCACGGTGCCGTCGTCGTCCAGCTCCTGGGCGTAGACCAGGGCGGCCCCCGACTTGCGGTCGATCTCCACCCGGGCGTGCGGCTCGGCGCCGTCGGTGTGCCGGTAGGCGGTCAGCAACGCGGTCTCGATCGCCGCGAGGATCGTGTCGAACGGGATCTCCCGCTCGCGCTCGAGTGCGCGCAGCGCCGCGAGGTCGATGTTCACCTCTCCTCGTCCTCCACATCATCTTCGTCGTCGATGTCGTCAGTTTCGCCGGCTTCGCCGGCTTCGTCCGCTTCGTCCGCGTCGTCGAAATCGTCCGCCTCGTCGATCTCGTCGAGGCGGGTGAACTCGACCTGGACCCGACCGGGTCCCAGCTCGGCGTAGCGGTGCTCCGCGCGGCCGGCGTCCGTCTCCAGCACCACGCGCTCGTCGTCGGCCTCGACCACCCGGCCGGTGACCTGCCGGTCCCCGGCGGCCCGCTGCTCGGGCAGCGCCGTCGCGCCGCGCACGGTCACCTTGACCAGCCGGCCGACGTTGCGCCGCCAGTGCCGGGGCAGGGTGAGCGGGCGGTCCACGCCCGGCGAGCTGACCTCGAGCTGGTACTCCCCCGCCACGATGTCGCCGCCGGCCTCCTCCGCGGCGTCCAGCGCCGCGGAGACCGCGCGGGAGACGTCCGCGACGGCGTCCAGGTTGATCCCGCCGTCGGCGTCCACGATCACGCGTACGACGTGCCGACGGCCGGCCCGGGAGACGGAGAGGTCCTCCAGGTCGTAGCTGGCGCCCTCGACCACCGGCTCGATCACCTCGCGCAGCCGCGCGCGCCGGGCGCCGAGGTCACCGCCGCGCGGTGCACCGGCCCGGTCCCCGCCACGGGGTCCGTCGGCCCGCCGGGGTCGCCCGGACGGCCCGGTCGGCCTGGTGGCACGGCCACGCTGCGTCATCTGGCGCCCCTTCTCCTGATCGCGCTCCGGGCCGGGTCGGCCCGCCATGCCGGCACGCCACCGGGGCGATCGCGCCCGGTGGCTGCGCAGAGCGTAACGCGCGGGGCGGGTGGCGGACCCGGCGGCGCACCGACGCCAGTGGCCCACGGCCGGCCACGGATGGTGTTGACTTGTCGGGTGGCGACGGGCAGAACGACACAGCGCGACAGTGCATCGGGATATTCCCGGCGAAAGGTGCTGCGCGCCGGCGCGCTGGTGGTGGTCGGCGGCGCGGCCGTACCGCTGACCGGCTGTGATCTTTTCGACCGGGACGACGACAAGCCGCCGCCGCCCGATCCGCTCGAGCCGCTCGCGGCCGAGTCCGCCGCGCTGTCCGCCCGGCACCGGGCCGCGATCGCCGCGGACCCGGGCCTGGCCGACCGGCTCAGCCCGATCGCCGACGCCCACCAGGCCCACGCCGACGAGCTGCGCCGGGTGATCGGCCGCCCGGCACCGTCCGGCGCGCCGAGCGGCACGCCGGGCGCGTCCGGCGCCGCGGACCCCGCCGACCCCGCCGACCCCCTGGCCGGGCTGCGCGAGGCCGAGCGGGCCGGGCGGGACAACGCCGCGAAGGCGTGCGCGGCAGCGCCGGCCGAGCGGGCCGCGCTGCTCGGCTCCATCGCCGCCGCCCGGGCGACCCACCTGGAGGCGCTGAAGTGATCCCGCGTACCGCACCCGCCGGGCCCGCCGAGGCCCTCGCCGCCGCCCTCACCGCCGAGTACGCGGCGATCTGGGCGTACGGCGTGATCGGCGTACGCCTCGCCGACGCCGCCCGGACCGCCGCCCGCGCCGCCGAGGCGGGCCACCGGGCCCGCCGCGACGCCCTGATCCTCCAGCTCAGCTCCGGCGGCGGTCAGGTCCCCGCCGACCGGGCCGGGTACGCCCTGCCGTATCCGGTGACCGACCGGGCGAGCGCGCTCAAGCTGGCCATCGAGGTGGAGGAGCGGACCGCCGGGTTCTGGCGGGCCGCCCTGCCGCACACCACCGGCGCCGACCGGAACCGCGCCCTGGCCGCGCTGACCGACTGCGCGCTGCGCGCCACCCGGTGGCGGCGTACGGCCGGGGTGACCCCGCTCACCGTTCCCTTCCCCGGCCGCCCGGTCTGAGCGGCGCCCGGCGACGTCCCAGCTCACGGCGCGGGCGCTCCGGTTGCGGGTCGCATACCAGGTATGCATACTCCGTTTCCATGTCCATCCGTCACGGGCTGCTCGCCCTGCTCGAACGCGGCCAGATGTACGGCTACCAGCTGCGCGCCGCCTTCGAGGAGTCGACCGGCTCGACCTGGCCGCTGAACATCGGGCAGGTCTACACCACCCTCTCCCGGCTGGAGCGGGACGGCCTGGTCCGTTCGCTGCCGGAGCACGAGGGCGGGCAGCGGCCGTACGAGATCACCGACGCCGGACGGGCGGACCTGGCGCTGTGGTTCGCCACCCCGATCAGTCGCACCGACCGACCCCGGGACGAGCTGGCGATCAAGCTGGCCCTGGCGCTGACCACCCCGGGAGTGGACGTCCGCGCGGTGGTGCAGACCCAGCGGAGCGCGACCATGCGGGCGTTGCAGGAGTTGACCCGGCTGAAGTACGCGAGCGACAAGCCGGAGGACCTCCCGTGGCGGCTGGTGCTGGACGCGATGGTCTTCCAGGCCGAGGCGGAGATCCGCTGGCTCGACCACTGCGAGACGAGCCTGGTCCGCTACCGCCCCGCGCCGTCCCGGCCCGCCGCGCCCGACGCCAGGGCGGTGGACCGCACCGACCAGGAGGTCCACCGGTGAGCGCGAGGAGCGAGCCGGGCCTGCGAGCCCCGCAGTCGCGAACGAAGAACAGCACCGTGAGCGCGAGGAGCGAGCCGGGCCTGCGAGCCCCGCAGTCGCGAGCGGAGCTGGTCCGGTGAGCGATGGGGCCGTGCTGGAGCTGCGGGACGTGCACCGGACACACGGCGCCGGCGAAGCCACCGTGCACGCGCTGCGCGGGGTCGGCCTCACGGTCCGCCCCGGCGAGTTGGTCGCCGTGATGGGCCCCTCCGGCTCCGGGAAGTCGACCCTGCTGGCGCTCGCCGGCGGGCTGGACCGCCCCACCGCCGGCGAGGTGCTGGTCGAGGGGGCGGCGCTCGGCGCGCTGGACCGCCGGGAGCTGGCCCGGCTGCGGCGACGGCGGATCGGCTACGTCTTCCAGGATCTCAACCTGCTCGGCAGCCTCACCGCGGCGGAGAACGTCGCGCTGCCGCTGGAACTCGACGGGACGGGCGTCCGGCAGGCCCGGAGGCTGGCCCTAGCCGCGCTGGCCGAGGTGGACCTGACCGGGCTGGGCGGCCGCTTCCCGGACCAGATGTCCGGCGGTCAGCAGCAGCGGGTGGCGATCGCCCGCGCCCTGGTGGGCGATCGCCGGCTGGTGCTCGCCGACGAGCCGACCGGGGCGCTCGACTCGCAGGCCGGGGAGGCGGTGCTGCACCTGCTGCGCCGCCGGGTGGACGCCGGCGCGGCGGGGGTACTGGTCACCCACGAGGCGCGGCACGCCGGCTGGGCGGACCGGGTGGTCTTCCTCCGGGACGGGGTCCTGGTCGACTCGACGGCGCCGCTGATCGGCGTCGAGCAGCTGCTGACCGGCAGCGGGCGGTGAGTCGGGGCCGGCTCGCCGGGGCGGTCGGCTCGTGGCTGGTCGCGCTGCGCATCGCGCGGCGGGAGGCGCGGCGGGCACGCGGTCGTACCGCGCTGGTGCTGGCGATGATCACGCTGCCCGTGCTGGCGCTCAGCTTCACCGCGGTGAGCTGGGACATGGCGCAGCTGACCCGGGCGGAGAAGGTGGACCGGCGGCTCGGGGGCGCCGACGCGGAGCTGCGCTGGTCGGCCGAGAACGCGCTGGTCCAGGACGCCTGGGGGGAGAGCTCCTGGCCGGCCCAGGGCGAGACGGTGCCGCGTACCCGCCCGGTGACCGCCGCCGAGATCACCGCGCTGCTGCCCCCCGGTAGCCGGGTCAGCCGGGTCCGCTGGTGGGTGCCGTTCGAGGTACGGCTCGACGGCCGGAACGTGTCGTTCGACGCGCGGAGCGTGGACCTGACCGATCCCGTCGCCCGGCCGCTGGCCAGGCTGCGCGCCGGCCGGCCGCCGGCCGCGCCCACCGAGATCGCGGTCAGCCCGGCGGCCATGCGCCGCCTGGAGGTACCGCTCAACGGCACGGTCCGCACCGCGGACGGCGGCGGACCGTACCGGGTGGTCGGGGTGGTGGAGTTCCCGGACAACCTGCGCGAGGTGGTCACGTTGCCGCCGGAGGCGCCGGCCGGGCCGGTCACCCCGCCCGACGAGAGCTGGCTGGTGGACGTGCCCGGCCGGCTGGACCCGGCGCTGGTCGACCGGCTGAACGCGCGCGGCGTGACGGTGCGTGCCCGCACCGCCGTCCCCGGCCGGGACGACGCCGCCGACGTCACGTCGGTGCCGGACGCGGCGGAGGCCGGCGACGCGGTGCTGGTCGGCGGCCTCGGGCTGCTGGAGGTGGTGCTGCTGGTCGGGCCGGCCTTCGCGGTCGGCGTACGGCGGCGGCGCCGGGACCTCGCGCTGGTCGCGGTGGCCGGCGGGGACCACGTGCACCTGCGGCGGGTGGTGCTGGCCGACGGGGTGGTGCTCGGCGCGGGCGGGGCCGCGGTCGGGCTGCTGCTCGGCACCGCCGCGGCGTTCGCCGGCCGGCCGCTGGTCGAGCAGTACGTCACCGCCGCCCGGTCCGGCGGGTACCGCATCTTCCCGGCCGCGCTGGCCGCGATCGCCGCGGTCGCGGTGCTGGCCGGGGTGCTCGCCGCGCTGGCTCCGGCCTGGGCCGCCGCCCGCGAGGACGTGGTGGCCGGGTTGGCCGGACGGCGGAGCCCGCCCCGGCACCGCCGGCGCTGGCTGGTCATCGGGGTGCTGCTCACCCTCGGCGGCGCCGCCGTCGCCGCGCTCGGCGCGGCCCGGACCACCCCGACGGTGATCCTGGCCGGCCTGATCCTCGGCGAGCTGGGCCTGGTCTTCGGCACCCCGACGCTGATCGGGCTGCTCGCCGGGGCCGGCCGGCTGCTGCCGCTGGCGCCGCGGCTCGCGCTGCGCGACGCGAGCCGCAACCGCGCCTCCGCCGCGCCGGCCATCTCCGCCGTGATGGCCGCGGTCGCCGGCAGCGTCGCCCTCGGCGTCTACGTGGCCAGCGACGAAGCCCGCGCCCGGGCGGACTGGCAGCCCAGCATCCCACCCGGCAACGTGCTGCTGCTCCGGTCGGACGCCTCCGGCGCCGAACTGCCCCCGGCGGCGCAGGTCGCCGAGCGGGTCCGGGCCGTCCTGCCCGACGGCACGGTGGCCCGGCTCGATCTGCCCGCCTGCGCCGCGCCGACGTCCCCGGACGACTACTGCCTCGCGGTGGCGGTGGTCCCGCCCGACCGGGAGTGCCCGTACGAGCTGACCGGGTACCCGACCGCCGACGGCCGCCGGCGGGCCCTCGCCGACCCGCGCTGCGCCCGGCCGTCGCGCAGCCCGGACGGCCTCTACCTGCCGGCGTCCGTGGACGACGGCTCGGCGCTGCCCGCGCTCACCGGCGCACCGGCCGCCGAGGTGGCCGCCGCGACGCGGGTGCTCCGGGCCGGCGGGGTGGTGGTGACCGACCCGCGGCAGGTGGTCGACGGGTGGGTGACCGTCGCCGCCAGCCGGACCGCCGACGGGCAGGATGCGCCGTCCACCGTCACCGCCACCCTGCCCGGGTACGCGCTGCGCGCGGGCGTCCCGGTCGACCGGCTCTTCCTCTCCGCCGCGGCGGCGGCCCGGATCGGCCTGGTGGGCGAGCAGCTCGGCTACGTGGTGGACACCACCGGGCCGCCGACGGCGGCGCAGCAGCAACGGCTCGCCGCCGACCTGCCGCGGCTCGCCCCGATGCAGGTGCAGGTGGAGCAGGGCGAGCCGGACGCGGACCGGCGGCCGCTGCTGCTCCTGCTGGCGATCGGCTCCGGCGTGATCACCCTGGGCGCCGCCGGGGTGGCCACCGGCCTCGCCGCCGCCGAGGGCCGCCGGGACCTGTCCACCCTGGCCGCGGTGGGCGCCAGCCCCCGGGTACGCCGGGTGCTCTCGCTCTGCCAGGCCGGCGTGATCGCGGTGCTCGGTTCGGCGCTGGGCATCGTCGCCGGCCTCGGTTCGGCGGTGATCATCCTCTCCTCAGTGAACCGCCGGTACGCCACGGCCTGGCCGGTCGAGACGCCGTACCCGGTGGTGGTGCCCTGGTTGACCCTCGGCGTGCTGGTGGCGGTCCCGCTGCTGGCGATGCTCGGGGCGGGGCTGGTGACCCGGTCCCGGCTGCCCGTGGAGCGCCGGCTGGACTGATCGGCTCCGATGTGGACCAACCTGCTCGGTGGGTGCCGCCGCGGCGGCTGAGCAGGCAGACTGGGCCGGTGTCCGTCCTGGGAACCCTCACGCGCCGACTCGGCCACCACAAGTGGTTCGGCGCCACCATGCGCCTGCTCGTTCCCGCCGACCGGCTGGTCGGCCGACTCACCAGGGGCCGGGTGGTCGCGCTCGGCCTGGTGCCCTCCCTGGTCATCACCACCACCGGCCGCCGCTCCGGCCAACCCCGCAGCAACCCGCTGCTGTACGTGCCGGACGGCGACGCGTACGTGGTGATCGGGTCGAACTGGGGGCAGCGGCACCAGCCCGGCTGGGCGATGAACCTGCTGGCCCAGCCGGCCGCCGAGGTGGACGTCGAGGGGCGCCGCGTCCCGGTGCGCGCAGAGGTGGCCACCGACGCGGAGCGGGAACGGCTGTGGCAGCTGCTGCTCACGGAGTGGCCCGCGTACCGGACGTACGTGGAGCGGGCCGGCGGCCGGGAGATCCGGATCTTCCGGCTGGTCCCGGTCGGCGCGGAACGGGTCGGCGCCGACCCGTCCTGACTTCCGGGCGCGCCACGCCGGCATGGCGGACGGGCGTGGCTAGTGCCGTGTCCACAAACGTTGGCCGGGTTGGTCGCCGGTGGGGAAAGTGTCGTAGGGGTGGTGTTGGCTTGGGTTGTGCCTCGTCGTCGAGATCCTGGCGCTACGCGGGTCGTGCATCGCACGGCCCGTATCGCTGTGCGGGCGACAGCCGGCCAACGGCGGCGGTGTTTTGGCCTGCTCCGCTCCGCCGGTGACGTATGGGCGTGCGTGCTGGAAGTCAACGCGTGGCGCCGCCGCCGCGGCGACGCGCCGCTGGTCGGTTATCAGCAGTTGTGTCGGGAGCTGTCCGCGTCGGGGCCGGGCACGTTCGCCGAACTGGACTCCACGGGTGCCCGGTCGGTGTTGCGCCGGTTCTCCGACGCGTGGTTCGCGGCGGCGAAACGCCGCACAGCCGGTGAGCCGTCGGCGCGTTTCCCCCGTCGGCGGCGGGGGTTGGTGCCGGTGCGCTGGTATCACGGCACGTTCACCCTCGACGGCCGGCGGGTCCGGATCCCGACCGCCAAAGGCAGTGCGCCGTTGTGGGTGCGCCTGGCCAGGGAGGTGCCGTACCCGGCCGAGCAGGTCCGCTCGATCACCCTGCTGCGTGAAGGCGGCCGGCTGTTCCTCGACGTGACCGCCGAGGTGCCGGTGGCGGTATACCCGCCCGGTGAACAACCGGATCCGGGCCGGGTCGCCGGGGTGGACCTGGGGATCATCCACCCCTACGCCGTGGCCGGCCCCGACGGCGAAGGGCTGCTGGTGTCGGGGCGGGCGATCCGCGCCGAACACCGCATGCACCTGGCCGACACCAAGGGCCGCCGCCGTGCCGTGGCCCGGCGGGCGCCGAAGCCGGGTCAGAAGGGGTCACGCCGGTGGCGGCAGTACCGCCGTCGGGCCCGCCTGGTGCAGGGTAGGCACCGGCGGCGGGTGCGTCAGGCCCAGCACGAAGCCGCCCGCACGGTCGTCTCGTGGGCGGTGCGGCAGCGGGTCGGTGTCCTGCACGTCGGCGACCCCCGCGGCGTGCTCGACATTCCTGCTGGGCGGCGGCACAACCTGCGGCTACGGCAGTGGCAGATCGGCCGGCTTCTGCAGGTCCTCACCGACAAGGCCACCCTGGCCGGCATCACCGTCCGGCTGGTCGATGAGCGGGGCACGTCCTCCACCTGTCCCGCCTGCCACCAGCGGGTGCCGAAACCTCGTGGGCGAACCCTGTCCTGCCCGCACTGCGCGTTCTCCGGTCACCGCGACCTCGTCGCGGCCGCCAGCATCGCCACCCGTATCCCGGGTAGCGGATCCACCACCCCGGCAGCCGTCGTGCTGCCGGAGGTGGTCACGCACCGTCGAGCCGGCCGGCACCTGCCCGGTGCCGGAAGGTCCCGACGTGACCCCCGCCGCCCACCCCGGGCGGCGCGAGGATCAGTTGGCCCGCGGAGGCCCGCCCCACCACCCGGTGGGGAGTCGCTCGCCCACACGGCGAGGATCCACAACACCCACCGCAAACCCGGTGAACGTTAGTGGACACCGCACTAGGGTGGTGAGCGCGGACGGCTGGCGCGAAGCGGCGGCCGGCCGGCGACGCCCCGGGCCGTCGGTCCCGGCGTGGACGGAGGTGACCGGTGGATACCAGCGGCATGAAGCTGGGGACCGACCCGCACCTGGACGATCCACGGTGGCGGGTCGCCGAGCGGGTGACCGCCGCGGCGCTGCGCCGGTTCCCGGCCGACATCCTCGCCGTCGCGGTGCACGGCCCGCTGGCCCACGGCGACGACGACGGCGGCGGGGACGGCGAGGTCGGGCTGCTGCTGGCCACCTACCGGCCGGGCAACGGTCCGGCGCCGGCCACCCGGCGGGTGGCCGGGGTGCTGGTCGACCTGACCGTCGCCGGGGCCGACGACTACCTGCGGCAGGCCCGCACCGTCTCCGCGCTCTGGCCGCTGACCGCCGACCGGTACGTCACCACCCGGGCGCTGCACGACCCGACCGGGTGGCTGCGCGCCCTGCGCGATGAGCACCTGGCCCGGCTGGCCCGGGCCAGACCGGCCGAGTTCAGCGCCGCCGCCCGGCAGGCGTGGTACCGGGGCAGCGCCGCGCACGCCCGCGCCGCCCGGCTCGCCGAGTGGTACGAGACCGACCAGGCGCTGCTGATGCTCGGCGAGGCACGGCTGGCGGCGGCCACGGTGGACGGGCTGCTCAGCCGCACCTACTTCCGAGACCCGGGGGACGCGGTCCGGCGTACCGGGCTGGCCGGGGCGGACATGACCGAGGTCGCCGCGGTGCTGGCGCGCCAGGCCGAGGAGCTGGCCGCCCGCGGCCGCCCGGTCGACGGCACCGTCGACGACCTGCTCGACGGCTGACCGCGCGCGGCCAGGGGCGGGTCAGCCGATCCCGCCCTGGATGCCGATCAGTGCGCCGACCAGGTACGTCGCGGCGGCGGCGGCGGCGCCGAGCAGGAGCTGGCGCAGGCCGCTGGTCCACCAGGGGCGGTTGGTGAACCGGGCGACGACCGCCCCGGCCACGAAGAGCCCCACCCCGCCCACGCCGAGCGCCAGCCAGAGGCTGGTGAAGCCGAGCAGGTAGGTCAGCAGCGGGACCAGGGCCCCGACGGAGAAGCAGAGGAACGACGAGATCGCGGCGGCCCAGGGGCTGGGCTGCTCGTCGGGGTCGACGCCCAACTCCTCCCGGACGTGCACCCGCAGCGCCTCCTCCGGGTTGCGGCGGACCGCGTCGGCGACCTGCATGGCCAGGTCCCGGGGCAGGCCGCGGGCCACCCACGCCTCGGCCAGCTCGCGGGCCTCCGCCTCCGGGTGCCGTTCCAGCTCGCGCCGCTCCTTGGCCACCTCGGCGGCGACCTGCTCGTTGGCCGAGCGGACGCTGGTGTACTCCCCCAGGCCCATCGAGATGGCGCCGGCGACCAGTCCGGCGGCGCCGGTCAGCACGATGCTGCGCGGCGAGACGCCACCGCCGCCGACGCCCGCGATGAGCGCGATGTTGGTGACCAGGCCGTCCATCGCGCCGAAGACGGCCGGCCGCAGCCAGCCGCCGGACACGTCCGCGTGGTGCGCCTCGCGCAGCGCCGCCGGGGTCTCGGTCACGGCAGGGTGAGGATCTCGTAGCCGTCGTCGGTCACGACGATGGTGTGCTCGAACTGGGCGGTCCACTTCCGGTCCTTGGTGACCACCGTCCAGCCGTCGTCCCACATGTCGTACTGGTACGTGCCGACGGTGATCATCGGCTCGATGGTGAAGGTCATCCCCGGCTCCATGATGTCGGTCGGCCGGGGGCTGTCGTAGTGCGGCACGTAGAGGCCGCTGTGGAACGTCTCGCCGATGCCGTGGCCGGTGAAGTCGCGGACCACGCCGTAGCCGAACCGCTTGGCGTACGACTCGATGACCCGGCCGATCACGTTGATCTGCCGGCCCGGGGCGACCGCCTTGATGCCCCGCATCATCGCCGTGTGGGTCCGCTCGACCAGCTGCCGCGCCTCCTCGCTCACCTCGCCCACGCAGAACGTGGCGTCGGTGTCCCCGTGCACCCCACCGATGTACGCGGTGACGTCGACGTTGATGATGTCGCCGTCGGCGAGCACGGTGGAGTCGGGGATGCCGTGGCAGATCACCTCGTTGAGGCTGGTGCAGCAGGACTTCGGGAAGCCCTTGTAGCCCAGCGTCGACGGGTAGGCGCCGTGGTCGACCAGGAACTCGTGCACCACCCGGTCGATCTCGTCGGTGGTCACGCCCGGCTTGCAGTGCTCCCCGGCGAGCTGGGTGGCCTGGGCGGCGAGCCGGCCGGCAACACGCATCTTCTCGATGGTCTCCGGCGTCTGCACGTGCGAGCCGCGCCACTCCCGCGGGCGCTTCTTGCCCACGTACTCCGGTCGGGTGATGTGGGCAGGCACCGGTCGCCACGGGGAGAGCGTGCCTGGGGTCAGCGGCGCACGGACGGTCATGCGGACAGCCTATCGCCGCGGGTCGGGGTGACCCCGCCCACGGCCTGCTCGCGTGGGTTGTTGCCGCAGCCGGCCGGCTGTGCCATTGTGGCTGCGTGGATCAAGGGGGCACACCTCCCGTCTTCTCCGCCACGGCGGAGGTCGACGGTGATCAGCTCCGTGTGCTGGTGACCGGCGAGGTCGACATGGCCACCGCCGACACCATGCTGCAGACCGCCCTCCGTGAGCCGGCCGGGCACGTCACGCTCGATCTCCGCGCGGTCACCTTCTTCGACTCGGCGGCCATCCACGCCCTGGTCCGGCTCGCCCAGCGCTGCCCCGGCACGTTGACCGTGCTGCCGTCCCGGCAGGTCCGCCGGGTGCTGGAGATCTCCGGGCTCGGCGAGCAGGAGTGGCTCCAGCCGGCCTGAGCCCACGCCGCCGACCAGCCCTTCATCCCGCGCCACCGACCACCCGGCAGCCCACGCCACCGGCCGGTCCGGCTCAGTCGCGCAGCTGCCGGCGCAGCGTCACCTCGGTGCCCTCGGCGGTACGCCGCAGCGTCAGGTCGCCGAGCGCCTTGATCAGCGCGAGGCCCCGACCCCGGAAGCCCGAGCCGGCGGACTCCCGCCACAGCCCGCTGTCGCGGACAGTGGCGATCACCGTCCGGTCCTCGATCATGACCTCCACCCAGATCACCGGCTCGGCCGGCGACACCGGGTGCTCGATGGCGTTCGCGGCGGCCTCGGAGATCGCCACGGTGAGGTCGAACAGGTCGTCCTCGCCCACCTGGTGGGCGATGAGGAAGTCCTCCAGCCGCTTCCGCAGCGCGCTGAGCCGGGTCGGGTCGGCCGGCAGCCGCAGCGCGAACCGGTTCAGCTCGGCCGCTTCCAGGGCCAGCACGGCCACGTCGTCGTGCCGGGGCCGCCCGGCGACCCGCCCGACCACCGCGTCGACCAGGTCGGCCACGTGCTCGCCCCGGGTGGCGGCGTCCAGGCGGAGCTGGTCCAGCGCGGCGTCGATGGCGAGCTGCCGGTCCTCGATCAGGCCGTCGGTGTAGAGCAGCAGGCGACCGCCGGGGGCGAGCTCACCCTCGACGGACGGGTACGCCACCTCCGGGATCGCCCCGATCGGCGGTCCCAGGGCCCGATCGTGCAGGAACGCCACGTCGTCTCCGCGGATCAGCAGGGGGGACGGGTGACCCGCGCTGGCGTACCGCAGCCGGCCGGTGCGCGGGGAGAAACAGAGACAGACCACGGTGGCGAAGGAGCCGCCCTCGGTGGAGCCGACCAGCCGGTTCAGCCGGGTCAACGCCTGGCCCGGGTCGAAGCCCTCCAGGACGTACGCCCGCAGCGCGTTGCGCAGCTGGCCCATCGCGGCGGCGGCCCGGACGCCCTTGCCCACCACGTCGCCGATCACCAGCACCAGCTCGTCGCCGGCGGCGCCGATCACGTCGTACCAGTCGCCGCCGACCTCGACGTCGGCGCTGCCCGGCAGATACCGGCTGGCCACCACGGCGCCGGGCAGCTGCGGCAGCGTACGCGGCAGCAGGCTGTGCTGGAGGGTGGTGGCGATCCGGTGCTCGGCCTCGTAGAGCTGGGCGTTCTCCAGCCGTACGCCGACCAGGCGGGCCAGCTGGGTCAGCGCCGCCTCCTCGGTGCGGTCGTGCTCGCGCCGCCAGACCCGCAGCTCCCCGAGCTGCTCGCCGGTGGTGCCGCTGAGCGGCAGCACCGCCGACGGCTCGGCGGCGGCCTCGCCGCCGCCGTCCGCCTCATAGCGGGCCCCGGTGGCGGTGACCACGACCCGGGCGGCCTCGGTCAGGCTGAGCGCGTGCCGGGCGGCGACCCGCACCACGTCGGCCGTGGAGCGGGCGTTGTTGATCGCCACGGCCGCGTCGGCCAGGGCGCGCAGCCGCCGGATGATCTGGCCGCGCAGCTGGCCCAGCTCGACGTTGGCCCGGACCCGGGCGATCAGCTCCTGGCTGGAGAAGGGCTTGGTGAGGTAGTCGTCGGCGCCGACCGAGAGCCCGGCGACCGCCTCGGCCGAGCCGGCCCGGGCGGAGAGCAGCACGATCGGCACGTGCCGGGTGAGCGGGTTCGCCCGCAGCGCGGTGACCAGCCCGAAGCCGTCCAGCCGCGGCATCATCACGTCGGTCAGCACCAGGTCGAACGGGGCGTCGACGGCGAGCCGGAGCGCCTCCACACCGTCCGGCACGGCCACCACCTCGTAGGAGTGGGCGAGCAGCCGGGTGACGTGTTCGCGCAGGTCCGCGTTGTCGTCGGCGAGCAGGATCCGACCGCCACCGGCCGGCGCGTCGGCCGGTTCCGGCAGGCCGGCGGGCGGCTCGACCTGGTCGATCCAGAGGGCGGTCTCGGCGACGTAGCGCCGGGCCTGTTCCGGCTCGGTCAGCGGCACCGGGGCGAGGGTGGCCACCCGGTCGGCGGGCAGGTGCCCGTGCCCGAACGGGACGGTCACGGTGAAGCTGCTCCCCTCGTCGACCCGGCTGCGCACCTCGACCGTGCCGCCGTGCATCTCGACCAGTTCGCGGACCAGCGCCAGCCCGATCCCGGTGCCCTCGTGGGTGCGCGACCGGACGCCCGGCACCCGGTGGAACCGCTCGAAGACGTGCGGCAGCTCCGCCGGCGCGATGCCGACCCCGGTGTCGATGACCTCCACCCGGGCGGCGCCGTCGACCGCCCGTACCCGGACCCGGATCTCGCCGTCGAAGGTGAACTTGACCGCGTTCGAGACCAGGTTGAGGACGATCTTCTCCCACATGTCCCGGTCGACGTGGACCGGCGCGGGCAGCGGCGGGCAGTCCACCACCAGGCGGAGCCCGGCCCGCTCGATCGCGGAGCGGAAGGTGCTGGCCAGCCGGGAGGTGTAGTCGGCGAGGTCGGTGGGCTGGTACCGGGCGGCCAGCCGGCCGGACTCCAGCCGGGAGAAGTCCAGCACGGTGTTGACCAGCTTGAGCAAGCGCAGCGCGTTGCGGTGCATCATGGTCAGCCGCTCGGTGTAAGCCGCGGGCAGGCCGGGGTCGGCGAGCAGGTCCTCCAGCGGCCCCAGGACCAGCGTCAGCGGGGTCCGGAACTCGTGGCTGACGTTGGCGAAGAAGTTGGTCTTGGCGCGGTCCAGCGCGGCCAGCTCCGCGGCCCGCGCGCGTTCCTGCTCGTACGCCCGCTGGTTGCCGACCGCGCGGGAGATCTGCGCCGCGACCAGATCGGTGAAGTCGCGGTACTCATCGGTGAGCGGCAGCCGGCGGGCGAGCCCGAGCACCAGCACCCCGGCCGGCTCGTTGGTCGCGGTGATCGGCAGCACCAGGGCGTGCTCGGCGGCGTCCGGTGGCAGCCCGCCGAGCAGGTCGCCGACCGGCACCGGTCGGGCCTTCTCCGGCGCGTCCGCGGCGGCGACCGGTGGCTCCGGCGGCCCGCCGACGACCTGGCCGGGGTCGACGCCGGAGCAGCCGGCCAGCGTCGGGCGGCCCTCGGCGTCGTACAGCCAGAGCAGGCTGAACGGCACGTCCGCCCGGTATCCGTCGAGGACCCGGGCCGCGACCTGGCCCAGTTCCCGGGTGCTCCGCACGTCGGCGAGCTGGGAGCCCAGCTCGGCCAGGCCCCGCAGCCGGCGCTCGCCGAGCACCCGGCCGGTGGTCTCGTTGACGAAGCAGAAGACGCCGTCGACCGTGCCGTCGGCGTCCCGGATCGGGTCGTAGGAGACGTCGAAGTAGACATCCTCGAGGAAGCCGTGCCGGTCGATGACGAAGGGATGGTTCTCGCCCCGGTACGGCTCGCCGGTGCGACGTACACCGTCCAGCAGCGGCCCGAGCACCGCCCAGGTCTCCGCCCAGTGGACGCGGGCCGGCTGCCCGATCACGGCCGGATGCTTCGCCCCGATGGTCGGCCGGTAGGCGTCGTTGTAGAAGGCGCGGTGCTCGTCGTCCCAGAACATGACGATCTGGGCGCGGGAGGAGAGCATCATGCTGACGGCGTGGCGGAGTGCGGCGGGCCAGTCCGCCGGGACGCCCAGCGGGCTGGTGGACCAGTCGAAGGCGCGCAGCCGCTCACCCATCTCGCCACCCGCGGCGAAGGCCGCGGTCAGCAGCGGTGGCAGCTCCGCCTCGCCGGTCCCCGAGGACGAACGTCGCCCGCCCTCGCCCCCCTCGGCCGAGCTCATGCAGCCTCCCGCTCCGGCCAACGTCCACGACGGCCGACGAAACCTCGCCGACCGTCCCCGCCTACTACCCCAATGGGGGAGCAACGTAACGCATGGCGGCCGTTGGTCGCTGGTTACCTACGCCTCACCCTGACGTAACCCGACACCGGCGGGCACTCCGCGTCGATGTGATGTGCGCAACACGTGACGCGGTCAGCCGCGGGCGGCGCGGGCGGCCCGGACCAGGGCGGCCACCGGGAGCGGGTCAGGATCGTTCTCCGGATGCCACTGCACGCCCAGCAGGAAGCGCCGCCGCGGATCCTCCAGCGCCTCCACCACCCCGTCGTCGGCCCACCCGGTGACCGCCAGGTCGCCGGGGTCGGCCACGGCCTGGTGGTGGTAGGAGTTGACCCGGTCCACCCCGGCCAGCACCGACCCGGCCAGGGTGCCGGGGGCGAACCGCACCGGGTGCGCGCCGTACACCCCGGGCGCCGGGCGATGGCGGTCGTGACCGATCACGTCCGGCAGGTGCTGGTGCAGCGCACCGCCGTGGGCGACCGCGAGCAGCTGCATCCCCCGGCACACGCCGAGCACCGGCAGATCCGCGGCGAGCGCCGCGGTGAGCAGGGCCAGCTCGCCCGCGTCCCGGTCGGGGCGGCTCTCGGTACGCGGGTCGGGCGGCTGGTCGTACCGCTCCGGGCAGACGTCGGCGCCACCGGCGAGGAGCAGACCGTCGAGCACGCCGACCACGTCCGCGTCGAGGTCGTCCGGGGGCAGCAGCACGGCCCGGCCGCCGCAGGCGGTGACCGCCCGGACGTACGCCTGCGGCACCAGCGCCGCCGGCACGTCCCGCCACACCGCCCAGCCGGCCGGCTCGACGTACGCGGTGATCCCGATGAGCGGCCGGCTCACCGGGCCGGCACCGTTCGCGACTGCGGGGCTCGCAGACCCGGCTCACTCCTCGCGCTCACAGTGGCGTCACGTACGCGCCGGTGATCCCGCCGTCCACCACGAACTGCGCGGCGGTCATGAACGACGAGTCGTCGCTGGCCAGGAAGGCCACCGCGGCGGCGATCTCCTCCGGCTGGCCGAACCGGCCCATCGGCACGTGCACCAGCCGCCGGGCGGCCCGCTCCGGGTCGGCGGCGAAGAGCTCAAGCAGCAGCGGGGTGGCGACCGGGCCGGGACAGAGCGCGTTGACCCGGATGCCCTCCCGGGCGAACTGCACGCCCAGCTCCCGGGTCATCGCCAGCACCCCGCCCTTGCTCGCCGTGTACGCGATCTGCGAGGTGGCCGCCCCCATCAGCGCGACGAACGAGGCGGTGTTGATGATCGAGCCCTTGCCCTGCCGGCGCATGTGCGGGATGACGTGCTTGCAGCAGAGGTAGACGCTGGTGGTGTTGACCCGCAGCACCCGCTCCCAGGCGTCCAGCCCGGTCTCCAGGATCGAGTCGTCGTCCGGCGGGGAGATGCCGGCGTTGTTGAACGCGACGTCCACCCGGCCGTGCCGTTCGACCACCCCGTCGAAGAGGTCGCGGACCGCGGCCTCGTCGGCCACGTCGCAGGCCACGAACTCCCCGCCCACCTCGTCGGCGGCCCGCTTGCCCGCCGCCGGGTCGATGTCGACGCACACCACCCGGGCCCCCTCGGCGGCGAACCGTCGCACGGTGGCCAATCCGATCCCGCTGCCCGCCCCGGTCACCACCGCGACCCGGTCCTCCAGCCGTCCCTGCACTGCGGTCACTCCTCTGTCGAGATGAACACGTTCTTGACGTCGGTGAAGGCGTGCAGCGCGTCCGGACCCAGTTCCCGGCCGAGGCCGGAGCGCTTCATCCCGCCGAACGGGGTCCAGTAGCGCACCGACGAGTGCGAGTTGACGCTGAGGTTGCCGGACTCGACCGCCCGGGCCACCCGGACGGCCCGGCCCACGTCGCGGGTCCAGATCGAGCCGGAGAGGCCGTACTCGGTGTCGTTGGCCAGCCGGATCGCGTCGGCCTCGTCGTCGAACGGGAGCACCGACACCACCGGGCCGAAGACCTCCTCCCGCCAGTGCCGGTCGGCCGGCGAGTCGGCGAGCAGCACGGTCGGGGCGTACCAGAAGCCGGGGCCGTCGGGACGCGAGCCGGTGAAGGCGACCTTCGCGCCGTCCACGTACCCGCCGACCCGGTCCCGGTGGGCGGCGGAGATCAGCGGACCCATCTCGGCGCTCTCCGCCGCCGGGTCTTCCACCCGGAACGCGCGCACGGCCGGTTCGAGGAGCTCCAGGAACCGGTCGTACACCGGCCGCTGGACGAGGATCCGGGAGCGCGCGCAGCAGTCCTGGCCGGCGTTGTCGAAGACGGCGTACGGCGCGGTGGCGGCGGCCTTCGCCAGGTCGGCGTCGGCGAACACCAGGTTGGCGGACTTGCCGCCGAGCTCCAAAGTGACCCGTTTGACCTGCGCCGCGCAGCCGGCCATGATCCGCGTCCCGACCTCGGTGGAGCCGGTGAAGCAGACCTTGCGCACCGCCGGGTGGGTGACGAACCGTTGCCCCACCACGCTGCCGGAGCCGGGCAGCACGGTGAGCACGCCCTCCGGCAGGCCGGCCTCGAGGGCCAGTTCGGCGAGGCGCAGCGCGGTCAGCGGGGTCAGCTCGGCGGGCTTGAGCACGACGGTGTTGCCGGCGGCGAGCGCCGGGGCGAAGCCCCAGCCGGCGATCGGCATCGGGAAGTTCCACGGCACGATCACCCCGACCACGCCGAGCGGCTCGTGGAAGGTGACGTCGAGCCCGCCGGGCACGGGGATCTGCCGCCCGGTCAGCCGCTCCGGCGCCCCCGCGTAGTAGTCGAGCACGTCCCGGACGTTGCCCGCCTCCCAGCGCGCGTTGCCGATGGTGTGCCCGGCGTTGCGCACCTCCAGCAGCGCCAGCTCCTCCAGATGCGCGTCCACCACCGCCGCGAACCGCCGCAACACCCGCGCCCGATCCCCCGGCGCGACGTCCCGCCACGACTCGTACGCGACCTGAGCCCGGGAGATCGCCACGTCCGTCTCCGCCAGGGACGTGGCCGGCACGCTCGCCACGACCTCCCCGGTCGCCGGGTTCCTGACCTCACTCACGCCCGCACCGTCCCCTCTCCCCCGCGATCTTGCAGTTGCGGCCCCGACAAATGCCGCTCACCATCACAAACCGAGGACCCCAAGCGCAAGATCGCGGGGAAGTCGGGGGCGGGTCAGAGGCGTTCGAAGCCACGGGTCAATTCCCAGTCGGTGACGGCGGCGTCGAACGACCTCAGCTCGACCTTCGCCTGGTTGGCGTAGTGGGCGACCACCTCGTCGCCGAAGGCGTCCTTGGCGACCGTGGAGGACTGCCAGAGGGCGAGGGCGTCGCGGAGGGTGGCGGGGACGCGCTCGGCGTGCGGGTCGTCGTACGCGTTGCCGGTGCACTCGTCGCCCAGCTCCAGCTCCCGCTCGATGCCGTGCACCGCACCGGCGACCAGGGCGGCGATCGCCAGGTACGGGTTGACGTCCGCGCCGGGTACCCGGTTCTCCACCCGCATGCCCTGGCCCTGCCCGACCAGCCGGAGCGCGCAGGTGCGGTTGTCGGTGCCCCAGCGCAGCGCGGTCGGGGCGAACGAGCCGGGCTGGTAGCGCTTGTAGGAGTTGACGTTCGGGGCGAAGAAGAGGCTCAGCTCCCGCATGGTGTCGAGCAGCCCGGCGAGCACCCGCTGCCCGGTCACGCTCAGCTTCGCTGGCCCGTCGCCCAGCATGGCCGAGCGGCCGTCCCGGTCGCGCAGGGAGAAGTGGATGTGGCAGGAGTTGCCCTCGCGGGCGTTCGGCTTGGCCATGAAGGTGATCGACATGCCCTCCTGGGCGGCGATATCTTTGGCCCCGTTCTTGTAGATGACGTGGTGGTCGGCGCAGGCCACCGCCTCGTCGTACCGGAAGGCGATCTCGTGCTGGCCGAGGTTGCACTCGCCCTTGGCGCTCTCCGGGGTCAGCCCCGCCCCGGCCATCTCGGTGCGGATGCGCCGCAGCAGCGGCTCCACCCGTGCGGTGCCGAGCAGCGAGTAGTCCACGTTGTACTGGTTGGCCGGGGTGAGGTCGCGGTAGCCGCGCCGCCAGGCCTCCTCGTACGAGTCGCGGAAGAGCACGAACTCCAGCTCGGTGCCGGCGTACGTGGTCAGCCCGTGGGCGGCCAGCCGGTCCAGTTGCCGGCGCAGGATCTGCCGGGGCGAGGCGACCACCGGCCCGGAGCCGTCCAGCCACTGCAGGTCGGCCAGGAGCATCGCGGTGCCCGGCTGCCAGGGCACCCGGCGCAGGGTGGCCAGGTCCGGCTTCATCGCGAAGTCGCCGTAGCCGCGCTCCCAGGACGACATCGCGTACCCGTCGACGGTGTTCATGTCGACGTCCACGGCGAGCAGGTAGTTGCACCCCTCGCTGCCGTGGGAGACCACCTCGTCTAGGAAGTACGGGGCGTGGAACCGCTTGCCCTGCAACCGGCCCTGCATGTCGGTCAGGGCCAGCACCACCGTGTCTATCTCGCCGCCCCGGATGGCGACCCGCAGTTCTTCCAGCGTGAGCGGAGCTTTCCTCATGGGCGAGCCTCCATCACCAAGGTCTACCGGCCGAACCCGATCATCGTCAATGCCCCGGGCGGTGGCCCCGGCAAACGCCGCTCGCCCGACCGGACCCGGTGTGCGTCAATACCGACACGGCGGCGCTGGCCCCGGACGCCCCGGTCCGCCGGTGACCGGCGGACCGGGACGTCGCGGGTCAGGCCGGCTCGTCGGCCCGGGCGCCGTCCGGGGCCGGGCGCGGCGTCGGGAGGTCGACGGTACGGCGGGGGCCGGTGAACCACTTCCGGGCCGAGGCGTACCACCAGACGGCGACGCCCAGCAGCAGCCCGCCCACCGCGAGCGGCGCGTAGTTCACCGCCGACCAGCTGAAGTCGGCGTTGCCGGGCACCCCCGCGGGGACGATCGGCAGCACGAAGTAGACCGAGATGATCGCGATCTCGATCACCGCGATCCAGCCGAGGAGCTTGTATTTCGGGCCGAGCGTCCACGGTCCCGGGACGAACCGGTCCCCCATCCGCAGCCGCAGGAAGATCGGGATGAGGAACGACAGGTACAGCCCGATCACCGCGACCGAGACCACCGCGTAGAAGGCGACCGGGATGCCCGCCGAGTTCTTGTACAGGGCGGGCAGGGTGAGCAGCAGGCCGGCCACGGTCGCCGCGATGATCGCGTGGACCGGGGTGCCGTTGCGGTCCACACGGGACCAGAGCCGCCAGCCCGGCACCGCGCGGTCCCGGCTGAACGCGTAGGTCATCCGGGACATCGACGTCACGCAGCTCATCCCGCAGAAGAACTGCCCGATGGTGGAGATGATGATGACCGCCTTGAAGAAGAACGGGGTCAGCGCGGTCTCGAAGATCGCCCCGGAGAATCCTTGCTGCTTGTTGATGGCGTCCACGTCGGTGGCGGCGAAGAGGAAGGCCAGCAGCAGGATCCAGCCGCCGACCGCCGAGTAGAAGATCGACCGCCAGAGCCCCTTGGCGGCGGCCTGCGAGGCGCCGCGGGTCTCCTCGGAGACGTGCGCGCAGGCGTCGAAGCCGGTGATCGTGTACTGGGTGAGCAGGAAGCCCAGCGGCAGCACGTAGAACCAGAAGGTCAGCCCGCCGGTGTCGCCGTCGCCGAAGCCCGAGTTGTTGAACCGCTCGGTGAAGACGAACTGGAAGCTCTGGTGGTGGTCCGGGACGAGGAGCAGGATGGCCACCACCACGGCCGCGCCGGCGACGTGCCACCAGACCGAGACGTTCTGCAGGACGTCGATGATGTGGTGGCCGAAGATGTTGATCAGCCCGTGCAGGGCCAGGATCACCACGAAGAGCAAGAAGGTCTGGTGCAGCGTGCCGGCCCAGCCGTCGAAGAGCGCGGACAGGGTGAGGTTGAGGAACGTGGCGCAGCCGTAGTCCACCGACGCGGTGACCGCGACGAGCCCGATCAGGTTGAGCCAGCCGGTGAACCAGCCGTGCACCGGGCGGCCCATCGTCGCCGCCCACCAGTAGATCCCGCCCGCGGTCGGGTACGCGGAGACCAGCTCGGCCATGCAGAAGCCGATGATCAGGATGAACAGCGAGATCAGCGGCCAGCCCCAGGAGATGGCGACCGGCCCGCCGTTGTTCCACGCCTGACCGAAGGTGGTGAAGCAGCCGGCCAGGATCGAGATGATCGAGAACGAGATGGCGAAGTTGGAGAAGCCGCTCCACTTGCGGTGCAGCTCCTGTTTGTAGCCGAGTTCGGCGAGCCGTCGGGCGTCGTCGTCCGTCGGTTGCTCGGCGGTCGGCGCGGGCGTAGTGGCCACTGCACACCTCCTCGAGGTGGATCCCCGGTACGAGTGGGCAAAGTGTGGTCCTGCCGATCAAGGCGGTCAATAAGACGGCCGTGGGAATCTCACCGCCGCGGCGGCTAATTCCGTTGCCGGACCGGCCCTCCCGGCCGCATCCTTGACCCCGTGACCAGGCCCGATCACGACGGGCCACCGCCGGGCGCTCGGCAACGCCCGGTCCGCGACGGCGCGGGGTGCTCACCTCTCTCTCACTCGTGCGGCGATCCGCCGTACCTTCCGGGCACCCCGCGCCGCCGCACCATCACGTCGAGGTGCGAGCAGGCCGGCCCCATGCCAGGCACTCCATCCACTCGATCAGTCGGACGAGCGCCGCCTCGCACTCCAGGTAGTCGAGCTCCGACTCGTCGATCTCCTTCCATATCGCTCGGTACAGCCGATCCAGTGGACCGTGCCGGGCCAGCTGGTAGCCCACTGACTCCGCGCCGAACTGGAGGCCGAGATCGAGCGCGGCTCCCAGGCAGTCCGCCGCCATCCCGGAGTGTGGTGCGTAGAGAACGTCGCGGTCGCGGAGTGCCGCGAGAGTTCCCGTGAAGTCGTAGAGCCCGCTCTCGTCGCCATCCGCCGCCCCGGGCGAGTAGGCGCCGGTCACCTCCTGCCGGAATCTCCCGTAGCGGGCGTCGCCCGAGAACGAGTGACGGCCGGACCTGGGGAGGTGTGAGATCAGCGTTTCCACGTCTGGAGCCAGGACCAGGCGATCCTCCACCGTCAGGAATCGATCTGGGTCATCGCCACCCCAGAGGGTGTAGCCCGACAGGACGTCCAGATTCACGGCGACGATCCAGAGCGTCGTTTCGCCGCTGAGCTCCTGGAGGCGGCTGCCCATCCGGAACCTCGAAGCCATCGACCCGCTACCTCACTGTCAGGCGAGCAGCAGCCCGGCCACCCAGAGCGCCGCGATCACCACGCCGGCGAGGAACTCCACCAGCATGGACAGACCGGCCGCCTTGAGCGCCTGCACGGTGGCCGGCCAGGCGAGCTGGTTGCTGCGCAGCCGCAGCCGTTCCGCGCCCCACACCCCGGCCACGAAGCCGATCACCAGGCCGACCACCGGGATGACGAAGAAACCGACCAGCCCCAGCAGGCCCCCGGCCAGCAGGGACGACGTGGGCACCCCGGTCCTCTTCAGGTTCCGCCCGGGCCAGAGGTACTTCACCACCGTGCCGGCGGCGGCGACCACCGTGGCGGCGACGAGCACCGCCCAACGGCCGGGGCCGGCACCGCCGAAGAGCGCCCAGACCAGCACCCCGCCCCAGCACAGCGGCAGGGCCGGCAGCCCGGGCACCACCACCCCGGCCAGCCCGGCCAGGATGGCCAGCGCGGCCACCACCGAGACCACGGCCTGCGTGTCGGTCAGGCTCACGGGACCTCCTGAGTTCGCGACTGCGGGGCTCGCAACACCGGCTCGCTCCTCGCGCTCACGGCACCTCCCCACCCGCGAGCCGGGCACGGATCTGCGCGGCCGGGACCGGCGCGCCGAACCAGCGCCCCTGCCCGGTGTCGCAGCGCAGCGCGCGCAACCGCTCGGCCTGCGCCTCGGTCTCCACCCCCTCGGCGGTGACCCAGAGCTCCAACGCGTGCGCCAGCCGGACCAGCGCGTCGACGATCCGCTCGTCCCGATGGTCGGCCGCAACGTCCGCCCCGTCGGCCCGGATCCCCTCGACGAAGGGCCCGGCCAGCTTCAGGCAGTGGATCGGCAACCGGCGCAGGTACGCCAGGTTCGAGTAGCCGGTGCCGAAGTCGTCGATGGCCAGCCGGACACCCAGCTCGGCCAGCTCCCGCAGGGACCGCAGCGGCTCGCCGGCAGTGCCCATCACGGCGCTCTCGGTCAGCTCCAGCTGCAGCAGCTCCGCCGGGAGTCCGGTCCGGCTCAGCGCCTCGGCCACCGTCTCCACGATCGCCGGGTCGTCGGCCTGCCGGGCGGCCAGGTTGACGCTGACCACCAGCCGCGCGTCCGGGTACGCCCGCCGCCAGCCCTCGGCGTCCCGGCACGCCTGCCGGAGCACCCAGGCGCCGAGCCGGACGATCAGCCCGGTCTCCTCGGCCAGCCCGATGAACCGGTCCGGCCCGATCAACCCCAGATCCGGGTGCTGCCAGCGGACCAGCGCCTCCACCGCGAGCATCGTGTCGTCCAGCAGCGAAACGATGGGCTGGTAGTGCAGCACGAACTCGCCCCGGTCCAGCGCGGCCGGCAGGCCGGCGGCCAGGGCCGAGCGGGCGATGTCGGCGGCGCTGCGCTCCGGGTCGTAGACCGCCCACCGGCCCCGTCCCTCCGCCTTCGCCCAGTACAGCGTGGTGTCGGCGGCCTTCATCAGCTCCGAGACGCTGGTCTCCGCGGCCGGACACTCCACGATGCCGATGCTCGCCGAGACGGCGAGCTGCTGGTCTCCGACGTGCACCGGGGCGGAGACCGCGGCCAGGGCCAGCTCGGCCACCTCCACCGCGTCGTCGAGGCCGCCGCCGGAGTCGACCAGGATGACGAACTCGTCACCACCCATCCGGGCGACCAGGTGACCGCGCCCGGCGACGCAGTCGGCGAGCCGCCGGCTGATCACGATCAGCAGCAGGTCACCGAGGTCGTGGCCGAGGCTGTCGTTGATCGCCTTGAAGCCGTCCAGGTCGAGGAAGCAGATGCCCACCCGCTGCTCCTCGCCGGCGGTCTCGAACACCTTGCCCAGCGTCTCGAAGAAGAGCGTCCGGTTGGGCAGGCCGGTGAGCGGGTCGTGCAGCGCCTGGAAGCGCAGCCGCTGCTGGAGCTCGTACCGCTCGGTGATGTCCTCGATCATCGCGACGGTGAACCGGGGCCGGCCGTCGTCGTACCGGATCAGCGAGACGGCGAGGTCGGTCCAGACGACGCTGCCGTCCTTGCGGTGGTAACGCTTCTCCACCCGGGCGCTGTCGTGCTTGCCCTCGACCAGCTCCTGGTACAGCTCCCACATGCCGGCCGCGTCGTCGGTGTGGAAGAGCGAGTCGACCGTGATCTCGCGCAGTTCCTCGATGGTGTAGCCGAGCATGTCGGCGAAGGACTGGTTGACGTCGATGATCCGGCCGTCGATGCCGGCGATGCCGATCCCGATCGCCGCCCCGGTGAACACCGTGCGGAACCGGGCCTCGCTGTCGCGCAGCGCCTGCTCGACCGCGTCCCGCGCCTGCCACGCCGAGCGGGCGATCCGCTCCTGCTGGGTGAAGGTGCGGTCGCGCAGCGCGCGGGCGAAGCCGGCGGAGAGCCCGCCCTGCAACGCCGCCACCCGCTCCCGCGCCTCGGGCCGCTCCACCCGGGTGGGCAGCACCCGGGGCAGGAAGTGGCCGCCGAGCGCGCGTACCGACCAGTCGAGCACGCCGGGCTCGGTGAGGTGGGCCTCCACCAGCGCCCGCCCGACCTCTTCCGCCGCCTGTGCGGAGAACGTCGGGGCGAGGAGCGCCTGGGCCAGCCGGACGGTGTGCACGAGCAGCAGCCGCTCCGTCTCGGCCGCGCTCAGCGGCACGAAACCGAGCCGGCGGACCGCCCGAGCCCACTCGGCGGCGTACGCCTGGGCGCCCGGCCGGCTGAAGTCCTCCCCGCCCGGCACCGGCGCGGCGTGCATGCCGACTCAGCCGGCGGGCTGGTCGTGCCGGGCGACGCCGCCGAAGGCCCCGAACCGCTCGGGGTGTTCGTCCACGTCGGACGGCGAGTCCGGCCGCCAGAGCGGCATGTGCACCACGCCCGGTTCGAGGATCGTCCAGTCACCGAAGAAGGAGCTGATCTCGGCGCGCGAGCGGAGCGTGATCTCGGTGTCGGTCCGCGCCGACAGCCGCTGCGCGTCGAGCATCTCCTGCGGCTGGTCCTCGAACGTGGAGTGCGAGATGACCAGATGGCTGCCGGGCGCGGCGGCGGCCCGCAGGGTGGCCAGGACGTCCCAGGGGCGGTCGGCGTCCGGAACGAAGTGGACCACCCCGGCGAGCAGGATCCCGACCGGCCGGCCGAAGTCGATCAGACCCGACTCCCGGGCCTCGGCGAGGATCCGCTCCGGCTCGCGCAGGTCGGCGTGGAGGACGGCGGTGAGGTCGTTGCCGGCGAGCAGCTCCCGGCTGTGCGCCACGGCGACCGGGTCGATGTCGACGTAGACGATCCGCGCCTTGAGGTTCGCCGCCTGGGCCACCTCGTGCACGTTGCCGACCGTCGGGATGCCGGAGCCGATGTCGAGGAACTGGTCGATGCCGGCGTCGAGCAGCGCCCGGACGGCCCGGCGCAGGAACTCCCGACCCGAGCGCATGGTGGCCGCGAGGTTCGGCGTCATGCTGGCGATCTGCTCGGCGAGCTGCCGGTCGATCTCGAAATTGTGCGCGCCGCCGAGGAAGTAGTCGTACACCCGGGCCGCGCTCGGCCGGGTCAGGTCGATCTCGGCGGGAAGTCCGTCCGGCATCTGCATCACGTCGCCCCAGTTCGTCGCCGCGGCGCGGGAGAGCGGCGGTGTCCGGGCGTGCGGGGGCACGCGGAAGCGACACCGGCCGACCCGCGGATCGTGTGGTGCTGACCACTCTAGGCGCGTCCGCCCACCGACGGGAGATCGGCTTTTCGGCCCGGACAGGCTCCGGTCCGCCGCCGGCGACGGCGGCGGACCGGAGCCTCGTCAGGCGGCGGACTCCAGCAGCAGGGAGATGCCCTGCCCGACGCCGATGCACATGGTCGCGAGCGCCCGCCGGGCGCCCCGCCGGCGCAGCTCCAGCGCGGCGGTGAGCGCCAGCCGGGCGCCGCTGGCCCCCAGCGGGTGGCCGAGCGCGATGGCGCCGCCGTTCGGGTTGACGTGCTCGGCGTCCTCGGGCAGGCCCAGTTCCCGCAGCACGGCGACCGACTGGGCGGCGAACGCCTCGTTCAGCTCGATCACGTCTACGGCGTCGAGCCCCAGGCCGAGCCGGTCGAGCAGCTTGCGGGTGGCCGGCACCGGACCCATTCCCATGATCCGTGGCGGCACGCCGGCCGCCGCCGCGCCGCTGATCCGGGCGAGCGGGGTGAGGCCGTACCGGGACACCGCGGCCTCGGAGGCGACCAGCAGGGCGACCGCACCGTCGTTGACGCCGGAGGAATTGCCGGCGGTGACCGTGCCGCCCTCACGGAACGGGGTGGGCAGCGCGGCCAGCTTCTCCAGCGAGGTCTCCCGCGGGTGCTCGTCGACCTCGACCAGCTTCGTCTCGCGGCGCCCGGCGGGGACGGTCACCGGCACGATCTCCTCGGCGAACCGGCCGTCGGCCTGCGCCTTGGCGGCCCGCTGCTGGGAGCGGTACGCGAACTCGTCCTGGGCGGCCCGGCCGATGCCGTGCTCGGCGGCGACGTTCTCCGCGGTCTCGGGCATCGAGTCGATCCCCCACCGCTGCTTCATCAGCGGGTTGACCAGCCGCCAACCGATCGTGGTGTCGTACACCTCGGCGGCGCGGGAGAAGGGCGTGGCCGCCTTCGGCATGACGAAGGGGGCCCGGCTCATGCTCTCCACCCCGCCGGCGACCACCAGGTCGGCCTCGCCCGCCACGATGGCGCGGGCGGCGATGGCCAGGGCGTCCAGGCCGGAGCCGCAGAGCCGGTTGACCGTGCTGCCGGGGACCTCCTCGGGCAGCCCGCCGAGCAGCGCCGCCATCCGGGCCACGTTGCGGTTGTCCTCGCCGGCCTGGTTGGCGCAGCCGAGGAGCACGTCGTCGGTCCGGGCCCAGTCCACCGAGGGGTGGCGGGCGACCAGTTCGCGGATCACGTGCGCGGCGAGGTCGTCGGGGCGTATCCCGGCGAGGGCGCCGGCGTACCGGCCGATCGGGGTACGGACTCCGGCCACGAGGTATGCCACGGTCATCGGCGCTGTCCTTCGGGGGTGGGAAGGGGCTCGGACGGCGGCGTCCGCCGGGTCGCGGGGACGCCCGGCAGCCAGGATATCCAGGCCCGGAACGGTTAGGTTGACGGCATGGCCCGGGCCCAGTTCAGCGCAGAGACCGCCGGCAGCGGGGAGTTCGTCCGCCAGCCCAACCGGTTCACCGGTCGGGTCACCCCGCACTCGACGTCCCCGCCCGGCGGCGGGCCGGACGAGCAGGACCGCTGGCCGCTGGAGGCCGGCCGGTACCGGCTGATCTGGTGCCGGGCGTGCCCGTGGGCGCACCGGGCCCGGATCGTGCGCGGCCTGCTGGGGCTGGCGGACGTCATCTCGCTGGGCACGGTCGACCCGATCCGGGACGAGCGGGGCTGGCGGTTCGCCCTCGACCCGGACGGCTTCGACCCGGTGCTCGGCATCGGCTTCCTCTCCGAGGCGTACCTGGCGACCGACGCGGACTACACCGGCCGGGTGACCGTGCCGGCGCTGGTGGACACGCTGACCGGGCGGGTGGTCACCAACGACTACCCGCAGCTCACCCTGGACTTCTCGACCGAGTGGCGGCGGTTCCACAAGCCGGACGCGCCGGATCTCTACCCGGTCGAGCTGCGCCCGGAGCTGGATGCGCTGATGGCGGAGATCCACCGGGACGTCAACAACGGCGTCTACCGGTGCGGCTTCGCCACCTCCCAGGAGGCGTACGACGAGGCGTACCTCGCGCTGTTCGCCCGGCTGGACGCGCTGTCGGAGCGGCTGGCCGGCCGCCGCTACCTGATGGGCGACGCGATCACCGAGGCGGACGTGCGGTTCTTCACCACGCTGGTCCGCTTCGACGTGGCGTACCACGGGCACTTCAAGTGCAACCGGCAGAAGCTGACCGAGATGCCGGTGCTGTGGGCGTACGCCCGGGACCTGTTCCAGACCCCGGGCTTCGGGGACACGGTCGACTTCGACCACATCAAGCGGCACTACTACGGCACGCACCGGGAGATCAATCCGACCGGGATCGTGCCGCTCGGCCCGGACCTGTCCGGCTGGGCCACGCCGCACGGGCGTGGCTGAGGCGGGCCTCGGCCGGGTCGTCGCCGCGTCGGCCGCCGCCGGCTGCACCCTCGCGGGCGCGGTCGCGGTGACGGTCGCCGTGGTCGCCGGTCCCGGTCCGGGCCCCACCGGGTACGTCAGCGAGGCCGGCGTCACCGACAGCCGGTACGCCGCGGCGTACCGGATCGGGATGTTCGCCCTGGCCGCGGCGCTGCTGCTGCTCGCGGTGGCGCTGCCCACGGCGCTGCGGGTGGCCGGGGGGCTGCTCGCGGCCGGCAGCGTCCTCACGCTGCTCTCCGGCGCGGTGACGTGCAGCGCCGGCTGCCCGCTGCCGCCGTTCGAGACGCCCACCGTGGCCGACCTGGTGCACGGCGGCGCGAGCATCGCGGCGACGGCCTCGGTGGTCTTCGCGATGCTGGTCCTGCTCCGCTCCCCCGCCGCCGGCCCGGCGGTGCGCCGGATCGCCGCCCTCGGCGCGGCGACGGCCCTGCCGCTGTCGGCGGCGATCGCCCTGACCATGCTGATCGTGGGGCGCGGCGGCCTGGTCGGGGTGCTGGAGCGGCTGCTGTTGACGGTGGCGGTCGGCTGGGGCCTCGCCACCGCCAGCGCGCTCGGCCTGGCCCGGCGCGGGTCGTGACGAACGGATCACCAGGGCGGGAACCGGTCATGTAAGGATCGTCACGCCGATCACTCCTTCCGACTGTGGGCCGGCTGGGAGTAGCGTCGGCACGCGATGACCAACGTCTGGCACCTCACCGTGCGCCTGTATGTCGACCTCCGACTGCAGGCCAGCGGCGTCTGTCCGGCGCAGCCTCGTTCCTGACGCTGCCCCCCGACCGACCCTCTTACAGACCTTGGACGCAACCTCATGGCTTCCGCCCTGCGCAAGATCCCCTTTTCCGTGCAGATCCTGCTCGGCCTCGTGCTCGGCGTCGCGCTGGGCTTCCTCGCCCGCGCCAACGACCTGAGCTGGCTGGCCAGCACCCTCGACACCGTCGGCGGCCTCTTCGTCCAGCTGCTCAAGCTGGCCGTCCCGCCGCTGGTCTTCACCGCCATCGTGGTCAGCGTGGTCAGCCTGCGCGGCGTGGCCAACGCCGCCCGGCTCGCGCTGAAGACGCTGCTCTGGTTCGGCCTCACCGCGCTGATCGCGGTGAGCATCGGCATCGGCCTCGGCCTGCTCACCAACCCCGGCAAGGGGGTCACCCTCGACGTCGCCGGCGCCGCCGCGCCGAAGAAGACCGGCTCCTGGACCGACTTCCTCACCGGCATCGTGCCCACCAACCCGGTCGGCGCGTTCGTCGAGGGCAACGTGCTCCAGATCGTCTTCCTCGCCCTGGTGGTCGGCGCCGCCGCGCTGCTGGTCGGCCAGGCCGCCGAGCCGTTCGTCGAGTTCAACCGCGCCGTGCTGAGCATCGTGCAGAAGGCGCTCTGGTGGGTGATCCGGCTCGCCCCGATCGGCACCCTCGGCCTGATCGGCCACGCCGTCGCCTCGTACGGCTGGGACCTGCTCGCCCCGCTCGCGAAGTTCACCACCGCCGTCTACGTCGGCTGCGCGATCGTGCTGTTCGTGGTCTACCCGGTGCTGCTCGTCGCCGCCGGCCGGCTCAACCCGCTGCGCTTCTTCGCCGGCGCCTGGCCGGCCATCGAGCTGGCCTTCGTCTCCCGCTCCTCGGTGGGCACCATGCCGGTGACCCAGCGCTCCGTCGAGCGTCTCGGCGTCCCTCGCGAGTACGCCTCCTTCGCGGTGCCGTTCGGCGCCACCACCAAGATGGACGGCTGCGCCGCGATCTACCCGGCCCTGGCCGCGATCTTCGTGGCGCAGGTCTTCGGGGTGCACCTCGGCGTGACCGACTACCTGCTGATCGCCTTCGTCTCGGTGGTCGGCTCGGCCGCCACCGCCGGCCTGACCGGCGCGATCGTGATGCTCACCCTGACCCTGAGCACGCTGGGCCTGCCGCTGGCCGGAGCCGGCCTGCTGCTGGCGATCGACCCGATCCTGGACATGATCCGCACCGCCACCAACGTGGCCGGTCAGGCGCTCGTGCCGACCATCGTGGCCGCCCGCGAGGGCACCCTCGACCGGGCCGCGTACGAGTCCGCCGGCAAGCGCGAGCTGGTCGACGCCGACGAGACGCGGTCGGCGGAGCTGGCCCCCGTCCCCGCCTGAGCAACCTGAAAGGGGAGGGCCCTCGGGCCCTCCCCTTCTCGTGCTTCGAGAGGATCACCGCATGAGTGCCCTGTTCACCCCGCTCGCCCTGCGCGGCGTCACCCTGCCCAACCGGGTCGCGATGGCCCCGATGTGCCAGTACAGCGCCGGCCCGGACGGGCTGCCGACCGACTGGCACCGGGTCCATCTCGGCTCCCGGGCCGTCGGCGGCGCCGGCCTGATCGTCACCGAGGCCACCGCGGTGGTCCCCGAGGGCCGGATCAGCCCGCAGGACGTCGGCCTCTGGTCCGGCGCGCACGTCGATGCCTGGCGCCCGATCACCGCGTTCGTCGCCGCGCAGGGCGCGGTGCCGGCCGTGCAGCTCGCGCACGCCGGGTTCAAGGCCGCCACGTACCGGCCGTGGGCCGAGCGGCGCGGCGGCGTGCCGGACGCCGAGGGCGGCTGGACCCCGGTCGGCCCGGGTGCCGAGCCGTTCCTGCCCGACTACCGGCAGCCGACCGCCCTGGACGAGGCCGGGATCGCCGGCGTGGTGGCCGCGTTCGCCACCGCCGCCGGCCGGGCGCTGGACGCCGGCTTCGCCGCGGTGGAGATCCACGCCGCGCACGGCTACCTGCTGCACGAGTTCCTCTCCCCGCTGACCAACCACCGTACGGACGGCTACGGCGGGGACCGCGCCGCGCGGATGCGGCTCACCCTGGAGGTGGCGCGGGCGGTCCGCGCCGCGGTCGGCGAGTCGGTGCCGGTGCTGACCCGGATCTCGGCCACCGACTGGGTCTCCGGCGGCTGGACGGTCGAGGACAGCGTGGCGCTCGCCGGCGAGCTGGCCGCCGCCGGGGTGGACCTGGTCGACGCCTCCTCCGGCGGCGCCTCGGCCGCGGCGAGCATCCCCATCGGCCCCGGCTACCAGGTGCCGCTCGCCGCCCGGATCCGCCGTGACGCGGGCGTGCTCACCGGCGCTGTCGGCCTGATCGTCGAGCCGGAGCAGGCCGAGCAGATCGTCGCCGCCGGCGAGGCCGACCTGGTCCTGCTGGGCCGCGAACTCCTCCGCGACCCCTACTGGCCCCGCCGCGCCGCCGCCAAGCTCACCGCCGAACCCCACTGGCCCGACCAGTACGCCCGCGCCTTCTGACCCGGGCGGGGCCGCCGGGGCGCGGGCCGGGTCAGCCGGCCAGGTGGGACCAGCGGGGCTCCAGGTTCCGCCAGGGGCCCTGCGCCGCCACGGTCCCGTCCATCAGGACCACGACGTGGTCGGCCCGGACCAGCGCGGCCCGCTTGGACGTCGAGCCGACCACGGTCACCCCGCGGTCGCGCAGCGCCGCCCACAGCGCCAGCTCGGTGGTGACGTCCAGCGCGGACGACACGTCGTCGGCGATCAGCAGCTCGGTACGCGGCGCGAGCGCCCGGGCCAGCGCCAGCCGCTGGAGCTGCCCGCCGGAGAGCCGGGTGCCCTTGTGCCCGATCAGCAGCCCGAGCCCGCCGCCGGCCGCGGCCAGGTCGTGCTCCAGCTGCGCCGCCGACACCGCGTCGGCGGCGTCCACCTCGTGGCCCAGGGCGATGTTGTCGGCGACCGTGCCGGAGAGCACCCGGGGCAGTTGACTGACGTACCCGACCTGGCCGGGGCGCAGGAACAGCTCCGGCTCGGTGACCGGATCACCGTTCCAGCGCAGCGTGCCGGTGTGGTGCACGATGCCGGCGAGGGCCCGCAGCAGCGAGGACTTGCCGGAACCGACGGGGCCGACGACGAGCACCAGCCGCCCCCGTTCGACGGTCAGGTCGACGTCCCGGACGGCGAGGGTGCCGTCGGAGTGCAGCGCCCCGAAGCCGGCGAGGTCGAGCCGGCGCAGCGGGTGCCGCGGCGGCGGTTCGGGCGCGGGCGCGCGGCCGGCGGCGAGGTCGACCCCCGGCACCGCCGCCGAGTACTCCCCGATCCCGGCCATCGCCACGGTCCGCCGGGTCCACACTCGCGCCGACGGGTAGTGCGAGACCAGCGACGCGGTGGTCCAGGCGAACCAGCGGGCCGCCCCGAGGGTGGAGACCGCCACCAGGGTGGCGCCGGCGGAGAGCCCGCCGGCCAGGTAGAGCGCCCACGCGCCGATCGGCAGCAGGCCGCTGACCACCGACGGGGTGGACCGCGCCCACACCTGCATGGAGATCTCCCGGCGCTGCCGGTCGCTGCGGACGCTGTCCAGGGCGGCGAGGTGGTCCAGCACCGGGCGGGTGGCGCCGGCGAGCTTCACCGTACGGGCCGCGGAGAGCGAGGAGACCAGGGCGGTCGCGAAGGCGGCCCGGGCCTTCACGGTGCCCCCGGCGGTGCGTTCCAGCCGCGGCCCGAACAGCGTCGCCGCCAACCCGGAGACCAGCATCGTCCCGGCGAAGAAGAGCGCCGGCACCATGCTGCCGGTCACCACGGTCATGGTCACCACGATCGCCACCGAGATGAACTGGTCCATCAGGTTGTCGGCGAGCTGCACCACCCGGTCGGTGTCGCCGCCCTGGGCGACCACCTCGGCCGGGGTGTGCCCGCTGGCCCGGCGCGCCCCGGTCTGCCCGTGCACCAGCCGCAGGCTGATCCGCAGCATCTGCCGGATCCACCACTGCGGGAACCACAGGTTGGTCAGGTAGGGCAGCGGCAGGACGACCAGCAGCGCGGCGACGATGCCCAGCGCCGGCAGCCAGGGGTCGCCCCCGCCGACCACGTCGGCCCAGAGCCACGGCAGCACCGAGCCGTCCAGGCCGAGCAGGGTCATCACGACGAACAGGCAGACGGAGACCAGGCCGTACCGCGGGTCGTTGGTGCCCAGCCGCAGGATCTCCCGCATGGTCCGCGCGGGCGGCGCCGGGGGCAGCGGCGGCGGGTCGCTCTTCGGTACGACCACCGGGGCCGGCCGGGCGGCCTCGGCCGGCGCGGACGCCGGCTCGCCGTCGTCCCACGGCTCGTCGGGCCCGGGCAGCAGGTCCACCCCGCCGCGCCCGGCGCCGGCCGAGGCGTACGCGCTGGCGTGGCTGGTCGCCAGCAGCTCGGCGAAGCGTTCCGACTCGCGCAGCGGGCCGGCCTCCAGCACCGCGCCGTCGGCCATCACCACCACCTCGTCGCAGCGGCGCACCGAGGAGAGCCGGTGCGCGATGACGATGCCGATCCGGTCGGCGAGCAGGCGTTCGGTGGCCTGGCGGACCCGGGTCTCGGTGACCGGGTCGAGCCGGGCGGTGGCCTCGTCGAGGATCACCACGTGCGGGTCGCGGACCAGGATCCGGGCGAACGCCACGAGCTGCTCCTGCCCGGCGGAGAGCACGTGCCCGCCCTCGCCGAGCTTCGTGTCCACGCCGTCGGGGAGCTCGGCGATCCAGCCGGCCAGCCCCAGCTCCGCCAGCGCCCGGGTGGCGTCGTCGAGCAGGTCGGGGTCGAAGAGGGCGACGTTCTCGGCGAGGGTGCCGGCCAGGATCTCGGTGCGCTGGGGAACCACAGCGATCCAGCGGCGCAGCGCCTCGACGTCCAGGTCCACCAGGTCGGTGTCGCCGAGGAAGACGGTGCCGCGCGGCACGTCCACGGCCCGGGTGAGCACCTTGGCCAGCGTCGACTTGCCCGAACCGGTCCGCCCGACCAGGGCGTACGACCGGCCGCGGGCGAAGGTGAGCCGGATGTCGCGCAGCGCCGGCCCCCGCTCGTCCCCGCCGGCGGGGTAGCGGAAGGTGAGCCCGCGCACGGTCAGGTCGCCGTCGGCCGGGGTGACGCCACCGGCGGGTTCCTGCCGGGAGCCGGCGAGCAGTTGCACCCGGGCCCAGGCGCCGAGTGCCTGCTGGAGGTGCGGCACCCAGCGGGCGATGTGCTCGACGGTCGCGCCGAAGGCGAGGGCGAGCAGCCAGATCGCGGTGAGCCGGGCGCCGTCGATCCGGTCGGCGGCCAGCGCCCACGCCCCGCCGAGCACCACGGCGGCGATGCCGACCCGGACCGCGCCGGCGGCGAGGGCGGTCACCCGGGCGGAGAGCCGGAACACCCGGCCACCGCGGGCGATCACCTCGGCCGCCCGCCCGGCGTAGAGGCGCAGCACGTACGGCCGGGCCAGGCTGGTCCGGACGTCGTCCTGGCCGTGCACCGCCTCCTCCATCACCGCGGCCAGGTCGGACCAGGCCTCCTCCTCGATCATCCGGGCGGGGGCGATCCGGGCGGTGGGGCGGCGCAGCAGCACGCCGAGCAGCGCGGTCAGCACGATCATCCCGACCCCGGCCGGCCACCAGACGATCAGCGCGCTGGCGGTGGCGAGCAGGCAGACGGCGAGCCCCTGGACCAGCCGGACGCCGGTGTTCCGCATCTCGGCGGCGACCTGGTAGACGTCGTTGTCGATCCGGTCGAGCAGCTCGCCGACGGGGGTGGTCTCCAGGGTGGGCAGGTCCTGCCCGAGCGCCACCCGGCAGAGCCGGCGGCGGACGTCGGCGGACCAGTCGGCGGTCAGCCCGGCCATCAGCAGCCCGACGGCGAGGTCGGTGAGCACGGCGGCGACCAGGGCCACGGCCAGGGCCGCGAACCAGCCGGACGAGCGGTGCACCAGGACGGGCCCGGCCAGCGCCGAGGCGGCGGCCTGGCCACCGGCGCCGAGCAGGATCAGCAGGACGACGACCGCCATCCGGCGTGGTGCGGTGGCCCAGAGATCACGGAGCAGGCGCATGGGACGGTCCTCCGGACTCGGGTGGGCGGGGCGGTGCTCCCAGCCTGGTCGTCCGACGGCGACGGCTCAACGCATTTACGCCGGCGGCAGACATCCCCGGCTCAGGTCTGGGCGACCCGGCGGACGATACCGAGCAGCGCCTCCTGCACATCCTCGATCGGCCGCTCCGGCTGGAAGACCAGCCAGTCCACGGCCACCACCAGCCCGACGCCGAACAGCGCGGAGCTGGCCGTCCGCACGTCCAGGTCGGCCGGGAGGTCACCGCTGGCGACCCCGGCCCGGACGGTCTCGGCGATCACCTCGATGGCCTCGCCGCGCAGCAGCCGCAGGGTCTGCTGCCACTCCCGGTTGGTCCGCCACATCTCCGAGAGCAGGAGCTGGGCGAAGGCCCGGTACCGACGGATGTACTCCAGCTCGGCGCGGACCAGGGCGGCGAGCGCCTCGCGCGGCGGCAGCCCGGCGACCGCGGCCCGGAAGTCGGCGGTGAGCAGCCCGATGCCGTGTCGCAACAGCTCCTCGAAGAGCACGGTCTTGGACTCGAAGTTGTAGTAGACGGTTCCCTTGGCCACCCCGGCGCGGGCCGCGATGTCGTCCACGGTGGTGGCCGAGAAGCCCTGCTCGGCGATGAGCTCCACCGCCGCCACGAAGAGGCGCTGGCGGGTGTCCTCCCGCCGCCGCGACCGTCCGTCCGTCACTCGCCCTCCACGTCCACCCGTCCGGCACGCGCCGGTGGGCCGGCCCGTGCCGGAGCCCCGGGTCACCGCCGTCCGGCCCATCAGCATCCTCACATGGTCAGTTCGGGGTGCAGCTTGGCCGGGGTCAGCCGGCGGGACCGGCGCGTCGCGCCGATGGTGAACAGCAGCGCGCCCACCCCGAACGCGACCAGCACGGCCGCTCCGGTGAGCACCGGCCCGGTGGGTCCGCCGTTGATGGTGTGCCGGAGCCCGGCCACCACGTACGTCATCGGCAGCCAGGGGTGGATGGCCTGGAAGAAGCCGGGCGAGGTCTGCACCGGGTAGGTGCCGCCGGAGGAGGTGAGCTGGAGCATCAGCAGGGCCAACGCGGCGAGCCGGCCGGCCGGACCGAGCGCCGCACCGAGCAGCTGCATGATCGCGGTGAAGGCGAGCGAGGTCAGCGCGAGCAGGCCGAGGGTGGCCAGGTCGTGCACCGGGTCCAGGCCGAGCACCAGGGTGACCACGGTGAAGAGCACCCCGGCCTGGGCCAGGCCGATCGCCGCGGCGGGCAGCCAGCCGGCGAGCGCGACCCGCCAGCCGGGCGCACCGGACATCACGTGCCGCCGGTTGACCGGCCGCAGCAGCATGTACGTGATCATCGCGCCGACCCAGAGCGCCAGGGCCAGGAAGTACGGGGCGAAGCCCACGCCGTACGAGCCGGCCGGGTGCTGCGAGTTGCGGATCAGCCCGACCGGGTCGCCGAGGATGTCGGAGCGGCTCTCCGCGTCGTGGTACCCGGGCAGCCTCTTCTCCCCCGCGGCGAGCCCGTCGGCGAGGTCGCCGGCGCCGCCCTCCAGCTTGGTCAGCCCGTCGGCGAGCCGGTCGCTGCCGCTGCTGAGCTGGGCCAGCCCGCCGTCGAGCTGGCGGGCGCCGGTGGCGAGCCGGTACAGCCCGCCGCGGAGCTGGTCCGCGCCGTCGGCGGCGCCGCCCAGCCCGTCGCGGAGCTTGGCGCTGCCGGCGGCGAGGGTGGTCAGCCCGCTGGCGAGCTGGTCGACCTTGGCCCGGGCGGAGGCGACGTCGTCGGCGAGGTGCGGCGCGGCGGTGGCGACCTCGCCGGCGGTCGCGGCCACCTGGGTCATCTTCTTCTGCAGCGCGGCCAGGTCGGTCTTGTCCAGGGTGGCGGCCATCGCCTTGGCGGCGGTGACGGCCTTGTCGGCGGCCTGCCGGGCGGCGACGAGGTTCGGGTCGTCGGCCAGCTCGGGGTGGGCCTCGACCAGCGCGTCCAGCCGGTCGCGGACCTGCTCCGCCTGGGTCACCACCTGGTCCGCCTTCGCCGGCAGCGCGTCGATGCCGTCGGCGAGCGCCTGCGCGCCCTCGGCGACCAGGGTGGCGGCGCGCTGGATGTCCGCGGCGTTCTTCCGCAGCAGCGGCTCGTACTTGTCGACGGCCGCGTCCACCCGGGCGGCGGCCGCGCGGGTCTCGGTCGCCGCGTGGTTGGTGCCGTCGGCGATCTGCGCCGCGCCGGTGTAGAGCTGGTCGAGCCCGGAGGCCAGCTTGTCCGCGCCCTGTACGGACCTGCCCAGGCCGTCCGCGAGCTGCCCGGCCCCGTTCTCCGAGGCGTCCAGCCCGTCGGCGATCTTCCCGGCGCCGTCCTCGGAGGCGCCGAGCCCGTCGTGGATCCTCCCGGCGCCGTCGGCGGCCCGGCCGGTCTCGGCCTTGGCGTCGGTGAACCCGATCAGCATCTTGTCGAAGTACGAGGCGGCCGTGCTCTCCGCGGCGGCGGCTCGGATCTCGCTGAACGCGGAGCGGGCGAGCAGCCCGGAGAGGTAGTTGGTGGCGTCGTCGTTGACCACCTTCAGCTCGCCCCGGCGGGCCGGCTGGTTCGGCTCGGGGCTGGCCGCCAGGGTGGCCGAGAAGTCCGCCGGGATGGAGAAGACCAGGTGGTAGCGGCCGCTGCGCAGGCCGGCGGTGGCGTCGTCGGAGTTGGTGACGGTCCAGCCGAAGACCTTGCGGCCGATCAGCTCGTCGGTGAGGTCCCGGCCGGCGTGCACCTCGGTGCCGTCGCCGGCCTTCGCCGGCCGGTCGGCGTTGACCAGGGCGACCGGGATGCGATCCAGGTTCCCGTACGGGTCCCAGAAGGCGTAGAGGTAGAGGGCGCCGTAGAGCAGCGGGATGACGGTGAGGACGGCGAGCGCGGCGCGCGGCAGCCGGCCCCGGGTCATCCGGCGCAGCTCGAACAGCGCAAGACGAACGACACTCATGCGGTCACCTCGGGGGTCTGGTCCTGGGCCGCCCGGGGGGCGACGAGGGCGGCCGGGGGCAGGGTCAGCTCGGTGCGGGTGGGCAGGGTCGGATCGCCGAGCCGGTGGGTGATCGCGATGGTGCCGGGTTCGACGGCGCGGGCGCTGGCGATGACGGCGTATCCCTGGTCGGCGAGGCGGGACAGGGCGGCCCAGATCCACTGCCGCTCGGGGGCGTCGGATCCGGCGTCCACGTCGTCGGCGACGATCAGGTTCGGGCCGCTCAGGCTGGCCAGCACCAGGCCGAGCACCTGCCGCTCGACGGGGGTGAGGTCCCGGCCGTACCGGTCGGGGTCGAGCGGGCTGTCGGTGAAGCCGGCGCCGGCGATGGCGGCGGCGAAGGCGTCCCGCCGGTACGCCCGGCGGGCGCGGACGGCGGCGACCGGCACGAGCTGCCGGCGACGGCGCGGCACGGGCCCGAGCAGCAGCAGCCGCTCCTGGATGTGTTCGGCCACGGTCAGCGTCGGGTCGGGCTCGTGCACCCCGGCGACCTGGCCGAGCGCGGCGGGGCCGCGCCGGCGCAGCTCCCCGTCGGTGTGCGGGAAGCAGCCGGCCAGGGCGAGCAGCAGGGAGGTGCGCCCGCTGCCGGGCGGCCCGGTCACCGCGTGCAGCTCGCCGGCCTCGGCGGTCAGGTCGACGTCCCGGTACATCCAGCCCCGGCGGGTCCGCAGCCCCAGCCCGCTGGCCTCGACGATCTTCATCGCCCCATCCCGACTTCCTTTGAACTGACCGGTCAGTACAAAAACATGGTCAGCGTAGCGCCGTACGTCCGGTTCGGCGATTCAGCGGAACGTGATCCCGGCCATGCCCGGCTCAGAAGAGCACGGTGGCGAGCGTGCCGACCGGCCGGAAACCGCAGCGCTCGTAGACCCGGCGGGCCGGCAGGTTGAAGTCGTTGACGTAGAGGCTGACCGTCGGCGCGACCCGGACCAGCGCGTCCCGGACCACCGCCGCCATCGCCGGCGTGGCGATCCCGCGACCCCGCCACTCCGGCGCCACCCAGACCCCCTGGACCTGGGCCGTCCGCCGGGTCACCACGGCCAGTTCGGCCTTGAAGACCACCTTGCCGTCGACGAACCGGGCGTACGCGCGGCCCGCGCGGACCAGGTCGGCCACCCGCCGCCGGTACCCCCGCCCGCCGTCCTCAACCAGCGGCGACACCCCGACCTCCTCGGTGTACATGGCCACCGCCGCCGGGAAGAGCCGGTCGACCTCGCCGCCGCGCACCCGCCGCACCGCCGGGTCGGCCGCCACCGTGGGCAGCGCGTCCGTGGCCAGCAGCGGCTGGTTGGGGCGTACGTCCCGGGCCGGCCCCCAGTGCGCGGCGAGGCGGTCCCAGAGGCCCAGCACCGCGTCCGCCCGCCCGACGATCGACGAGCAGATCCGCTCCTCGGTGCCGAGCTGATCGGCGAAGGCGGCGACCGCCGGCTCCGTGGCGAGCACCGGGGTCAGGTTGCCGCCCAGCCAGCAGATCGACTCCAGGTTGCGCCGGGCGCCGTAGCCCAGGATCCGGCCGTCGGCCCGCCACCAGGCCAGCCCGCGGGCGGCGACCCGCTCGGCCACCTGCGCGCCTGCGAACGGATCGAGGTCGAGCAACCGCTCGACCGCGCGGCGCTCCGATTCCCCCAGTTGCCGTACCGGCACCGTCAGCACGGCTACCAGCCTGCCAGATCGGCCCGGTGGCGCGCGGGCCGACCTGATGACCGGGTCAGCCAACCGGGATCGGCGTGGGCGCCGGCTCGGCCGGGCGGGACCGCCGCGCCCACGCCACCACGGGCGGCACCAGCAGCCCGAGCAGGAGGAACAGCGCGCCGAGCAGCAGCCAACCGGGCACCCCCCAGCCGACCGCCAGGGTGGTCACCACCACCGGCGCGATCATCCCGCCGAGCTGCATGCCCATCCCGTACGCGCCCTGGTACTGCCCTTGGGCGTGGGCCGGGGCCAGGCCGAAGGAGATCCCCCACCCGGCCGCGGCGTGCCACAGCTCGCCGATCACGTGCACGAACGCCCCGGCCAGCAGCAGCGCCACCGCGACCGGGGTCGGCGCACCCCCGCTCGCGGCGAAGAGCGCGCAGGCGACCGCGATGACCGCGCCGGCCCGGCGGGCGGCCCGGGCCGCCCCGGCCAGGTCCTCGGTGCCGCGCGAGGCGCGCACCTGGAAGAGCACCACGATGACGGTGTTGACCAGCATGCAGCCCGAGACGAGCCAGTTCGGGGCGGCGGTGTGGTCGGCGATCCACAGCGGCAGAGCGATGTTGATCAGCCCGAAGTGCATCGAGAGCAGCCCGTCGAGCACCGTGAAGGCCAGGAAGGGGCGGTCCCGCAGGGCGATCAGCCGCGGGCCGTGCGTGGGCGCGGGGACCGGCGGGACGGCCGGCAGCCGGAGCAGGATCGCCGCCGCGACCAGGTACGTCACGCAGTCGAGCAGGATCAGGGCCAGGTAGCCGGCCCGGGTGTCCGCGGCGAGACCGAAGCCGGCGACCACGGCGCCGACGGAGATGCCGACGTTGGTGACGGCGCGCAGCCAGGCCCGGGTACGCACCCGCTGGTCGGCGGGGACGGCCCCGGCGATCAGCGCGCCCCGGGCGCCGCGGCTGGCCGCGTCGGCGACCGCCATCAGCATCCCGACGACGAGGAAGGTCGGGAACGACCGGACGGCGACCAGGGCGGCGGTGAAGGCGCCGGAGGCGACCAGCGCGGCGAGCTGGATGCCGCGCGGGCCGTACCGGTCGGCGAGATAGCCCATCGGCGTGCTGGCCACCAGGCTGACCAGCGCGGTGATGGTGAGGCCGAGGCCGACCTGGGCCACGGTCAGGCCGACCGAGCGGGTCAGGAAGAGCGCGCTGACGGTCAGCCAGGTGCCCCGGCCGACGGTGTTGACCAGGGTGGAGAGGGCGAGGGTCCGGGCCGGGCCCGGTTCGGGAAGCAGGCGCACGGCGAAAGCTTAGCAAGACGTACGTACGGTTTTCTGACCCGTCCACGATTCAGCTTGTCGGCGATGCATTGCCGATATATCGTCGATGCATCAGCGACAGTACGAAGAGAAGGAGAGTCCGATGGGATTCCACGCACGGATGCACGCGATGCACGAGGCGCGGATGCGCGGCTTCGGCTTCCCCCCGTTCCCGCCCGGCCCACCGTTCCCCCCGGGACCGCACGGTCACGGCGGGCGAGGCGGCCGAGGCGGTCGCGGCCGGGGACGGCGGCCCAACGTCCGGGGCGCCGTGCTGGCCCTGCTCACCGAGCGGCCGATGCACGGCTACGAGATGATCCAGGAGATCGACTCCCGCACCGGCGGGGCCTGGCGGCCCAGCCCCGGCTCGATCTACCCCACCCTGCAACTGCTGGAGGACGAGGGCGTCATCGCCGCCACCGACGGGTCGGGCGGCGGGCGCAAGCGGTTCACCCTCACCGACCACGGGCGCGCCGAGGCCACCGAGGCGGCGCAGACCCCGCCCTGGGCGGAGTTCGCCGAAAACACGGTCAACAGCTGGCACGACATCCGGGACGCCGGCGCGCAGGCGATGAACGCGCTGCGCCAGGTGATGATGACCGGCACCGACGACCAGCGCGAACGGGCCGCCCAGGTGCTCGACGAGACCCGCCGCAAGCTCTACGCCATCCTCGCCGAATCCGAGTGAGCACCTCACCCGCGTACGCGAAAAGGGCGGCCCTCCCCCACGGGACGGCCGCCCTTTCCGACGGTGCGTCGGGACGTCAGTGCACGGTGACCCGGGGACCGGGGACCAGGTCGCGGAGCTCCTCGGGGATCTCGGCGCCCATCTCGTCGGCGATCCGCAGCGCCTCCTCGATCAGCGTCTCGACGATCTGCGCCTCCGGGACGGTCTTGACAACCTGGCCCTTGACGAAGATCTGCCCCTTGCCGTTGCCGGAGGCGACGCCGAGGTCGGCCTCGCGGGCCTCACCCGGGCCGTTCACCACGCAGCCCATCACGGCGACCCGCAGCGGCACCGGCAGCCCCTCCAGACCGGCGGTGACCTCCTCGGCCAGCTTGTAGACGTCGACCTGGGCCCGGCCGCAGGAGGGGCATGAGACGATCTCCAGGCCCCGCTCGCGCAGGCCCAGCGACTCCAGGATCGCGTTGCCGACCTTGATCTCCTCCACCGGCGGGGCCGACAACGAGACCCGGATGGTGTCGCCGATCCCCTCGGCCAGCAGCGCGCCGAAGGCGACCGCCGACTTGATGGTGCCCTGGAAGGCCGGGCCGGCCTCGGTCACGCCCAGGTGCAGCGGGTAGTCGCACTGCTCGGCGAGCTGCCGGTACGCCCGGATCATCACCACCGGGTCGTTGTGCTTGACCGAGATCTTGATGTCCCGGAAGCCGTGCTCCTCGAAGAGCGAGCACTCCCAGAGCGCCGACTCGACCAGCGCCTCGGCGGTGGCCTTGCCGTACTTGGCGAGCAGCCGCTTGTCCAGCGAGCCGGCGTTGACGCCGATCCGGATCGGCACCCCGGCGTCGCCGGCCGCCCTGGCGATCTCCTTCACCTTGTCGTCGAACTGCCGGATGTTGCCCGGGTTGACCCGGACGGCCGCGCAGCCGGCGTCGATCGCGGCGAAGACGTACTTCGGCTGGAAGTGGATGTCGGCGATCACCGGGATCTGCGACTTCTTCGCGATCGCCGGCAGCGCCTCGACGTCGTCCTGGCTGGGCACGGCGACCCGGACGATCTGGCAGCCGGAGGCGGTCAGCTCGGCGATCTGCTGGAGCGTGGCGTTGACGTCGGCGGTCAGGGTGGTGGTCATGGACTGCACCGAGACCGGCGCACCCCCACCGACCGGTACCGAGCCGACCATGATCTGGCGGCTGGCCCGACGCGGGGCGAGCGGCGGCGGCGGCACGGGGGGCATACCGAGACTGACAGCGGTCACTTCAGGCACTCACCTTGGGAAGAGCGTGATCGGGTTGACGACGTCCGCGGTGACGGTCAGCAGCGTGAACACGCCACCGATCAGGATCACCGCGTACGTGATGGGCATGAGCTTGAGGTAGTCGACGCGGCCCGGGTCCGCCCGGCCGATCCGGGCGTAGAGCCAGGAGCGGGCCCGCTCGAACCAGGAGATGGCGATGTGCCCGCCGTCCAGCGGCAGCAGCGGCAGCAGGTTGAACACGCCGATGAAGAAGTTCAGCGAGACGAAGAGCATGAAGAACCCGTACCAGGCGTCGTTCGCCACGAACTCGCCGCCGAGCCGGCTGGCGCCGACAACGCTGATCGGGGTGTCCATGTCCCGCTCGCCGCCGGTGATCGCGTTCCACAGGGCGGGCACCTTCTGCGGGATGCGCTGCATGGCGTGCGCGGTCTGCACCGCCATGCTCCCGGTGAAGTCGGCGGTGGCACCGAACGCGTCGATCGGCCCGTACTCGATGTACTGCGGCGTGGTGGGGCGGAGGGCGACGCCCATCGCGGCGACCGCCGAGGTGGCGCCCTTGGGGTCGGTCAGCGGCGGGCGCTGCACGGCGGCGAGGTCGACGGTGGCGGTGGCGGCCTTGCCGTCGCGGACGTAGTCGACGGTGGCCAGGCCGGGCGTGGTGCCGCGGACCACGTCGAGCATCTGCCCCCAGGTGGAGACCGGCTTCCCGTTGACCGCGGTGATCCGGTCGCCCTCCTTGAGCTGGGCCTTGGCGGCCGGGCTGGCCGGGTCGCCGGCCTGGCAGGCGCGGTTGGCGTTCTCCACCACCACACACGGGGCCAGGGCGATGACCGCCGGCTCGGCCTTGAAGGCCTCCGTGGTGGTCGGGGCCTTCGGGTTCGGCAGGCCCACCGAGACCGCCATGATCCAGAGCGCGCCCAGGGCCAGCGCGAAGTGGGTGATCGAGCCGGCGGACATCACGATCGTCCGCTTCCACACCGGGTAGCGCCACATGGCACGCTTCTCGTCCCCCGGTTCGACGTCGTCGTCCTGCGGGGTCATCCCGACGATCTTGCAGAAGCCGCCGAGCGGGATGCCCTTGACGCCGTACTCGGTCTCACCCCGCTTGAACGACCACAGGGTCGGGCCGAAGCCCACGAAGTAGCGGGTGACCTTCATCCCGAACGCCTTGGCGGTGAGCATGTGCCCCGCCTCGTGCAGGCTCACCGAGACGAGGATGAACACGGCGAAGAGGATCACCCCGAGCAGGTTTGCCATCAAGCTCCTTCCACCGACCCGACGATGATCTCCTGGGCGTGCGCCCGTGCCCACGACTCGGCGGCGAGCACGTCCTCGACGGTACCTGGTTCGTCGAAGTCCGGAGCGTCCTCCAACACCCGCCGGAGGGTGTCGACGATGCCGAGGAACGGCAGCCGCCCGGCCACGAACGCCTCGACGCACTCCTCGTTCGCCGCGTTGTAGATCGCCGGCCGGCAGCGCCCGGCCGCCCCGGCCGCCTTGGCCAGCGCGACCGCCGGGAACGCGGTGTCGTCCAGCGGGAAGAACTCCCAGGTATGGCTCTTCGTCCAGTCGACCGCGGCGGCGGCCCCCGGCACCCGGTCGGGCCAGCCGATCCCGAGCGCGATGGGCAGCCGCATGTCCGGCGGGCTGGCCTGCGCGAGGGTGGAGCCGTCGGTGAACTCGACCATCGAGTGGATCACCGACTGCGGGTGGACCATCACCTCGATGTCGGCGTAGGGCACGTCGAACAGCTCGTGCGCCTCGATCACCTCCAGCGCCTTGTTGACCATGGTGGCGGAGTTGATCGTGACGACCGGCCCCATGTTCCAGGTCGGGTGGGCCAGCGCCTGCGCGGGCGTGACCTCGGTCAACTCGTCCCGGCGCCGACCCCGGAACGGGCCGCCGCTGGCGGTCACCACCAGGCGCCGCACCTCGCCGCGGGTGCCACCGCGCAGGCACTGCGCCAGCGCCGAGTGCTCAGAGTCGACGGGAACGATCTGCCCCGGCCGCGTCACCGCCGCCTTCACCAGCGGGCCGCCGGCCACCAGCGACTCCTTGTTCGCCAGGGCGAGGGTACGACCGGCGCGCAGCGCCGCCAGGGTCGGCGCCAGCCCCAGCGAGCCGACCACCCCGTTGAGCACCACGTCGCACGGCCACCCGGCCAGCTCGGTCATCGCGTCCGGGCCGGCCACGATCTTGGGGAGCTTGAAGTCGCCGGTGGCCCAGCCGCGCCGGCTCGCCTCGGCGTAGAAGGCGAGCTGGAGGTCCTGCGCGGCGGACGCCTTCGCCACCCCGACCGCCTCCACGCCCAGTTCGAGGGCCTGCGCGGCGAGCAGCTCGACGTTGCCGCCGCCCGCGCCGAGCGCGACCACCCGGAACCGGTCGGGGTTGCGCCGGACGATGTCGATGGCCTGGGTACCGATCGAGCCGGTGGACCCGAGCAGGACGAGGTCGCGGGGAGAGGTCACCCGGCCATTCTTCCCCAACGGTGCTGAACGCCCGCTGGGAGCCTCACCCCCCGCTGTCCGGTTCCTCCACCGGCGCCTCCTCGTCGAGCAGATCGGCCGGGTCGACCGTGAACACGAACGGCTGCCGCATGACGAAGGTGGTGCCGGCGGCTGCGGCGGAGAGCGCCTGGTACTCCCCCTCGACCAGCTCGTGGAGGGCCAGCACAGGAACCCGGTTACGCAGGTCGACCCGGAGGAAGAAGGGAACCCCGGCCGCGGCGTACTCGCGACGCCGGTCGATCACACCGCTGCGGTGGTCGGCCGGCGACACGATCTCGCCGAGCAGGACCGCCGATGAGATGTCAATCGCCGTTCGACCGCCTGCCGGAGGCGATAGGCGAGCTCCCGTTGCACCACCCGCCGGTCGGGCCCGCATCCGGGCGTGACCACGACGCAGCCACGCAGCACCTCCACGCGCGGGCCGTGTTCTCCGGCAACAGGTCGAGCGCTGCTCGTGCGGTCCACGCGTCGTCACGCCGACCCAACGATGCGGCCCGGTGGGCGCCTCATCGTCGGCAACTTCCATCTGCGCAACGGGACCAAGGCGCTGATGGACCACGTGCTGGACTGGCGGCTCGTCCATCGGACTGAGGAGGACCTGGATCGGCTCTTCCAGGCATCGGCCTTCGGACGCCCGACCACCCGCGTGATGTACGAGCCCGAATCGATCAACCTGTTCGCCGAGCGTGTCAAAGACTGATGCGTCGGCCTGTCCCGCGTCAAGAACCTGGCTCAAGATTACGGTCATGCCCAGGGTGGATGAGATAGAGCTCGATGAGATCGGTGGATACTCCTACCCCTCACATCTTTATCCGTTCGTTGGCGGGATCGTAGAGCGGTCGCAGCGAGACCACGGCCGGGTAGGTCGAGGCGCCGATCTCGACGGTCCACTTGCCGGAATCGATCCACGCCTGATCGAGCGGCTGGCGTGCGTCAACCATCGCGAGGCCGACCGCCCCACCCAGCGAGAAGCCGTACGAGGCCGCCCGGATGTAGCCGACCGGCGTGCCGTTGCGGCGCACGACCTCGGCGTGGAACATCAACGGTTCGGGGTCGGTGACCAGCACCTGCACGAGCCGGCGGGTGAGCGGCCCCTCGGCCTTCTTGGCCAGCACGGCCTCGCGGCCGATGAAGCCGCCCGGCTTGTCGAGCGCGACTGCGAAGCCAAGACCGGCTTCGAGGACTGAGTCGGTGTTGTCGATGTCGTGCCCGTAGTCCCGGTAGCCCTTCTCCATCCGCAGACTCGACAGCGCCTTGAGCCCGGCATGCCGCAGACCCACCGCCCGGCCCGCCTCGACGAGCCGGTCGTAGACGTGCACGGCCTGCTCGGCGGGGATGTAGAGCTCATACCCCAGTTCGCCGAGGTAGGTGATGCGGATGCAGAGCACGCGGGCGAACCCGAGGTCGATCTCGCGCGCCGTGCGGAACGGGAACGCCTCGTTGGACATGTCCTGCGTCGTCACCGACGCCAGCAGTTCCCGCGAGCGCGGTCCCTGGATGTTGATCTGCGCGTAGCCACCCGAGACGTCGGTGACGAACGCGTGCGCGTCCCCGAAGTGGCGGCGCATCCTCGCTTCGACGTGCCGGTGCGCCGTGTCCGAGGCAACGACCCAGAACCGGTCGTCCCCGAGCTTGGTAACCGTGAGGTCGGCCTCGAGCGTCCCGCCCTCGTTGAGCCACTGCGTGTAGGTGATGACGCCCGCCTCGCCGTCGACGCGGTTGGCGGAGATGCGCTCGAGTTCGCGTCCAGCGTCGCGTCCCTGCACGAGGAACTTCGACATGAACGACATGTCCATGAGGATCACGCCTTCGCGGGCGGCGCGGTGCTCGGCCTCCCAGTACGGGAACCAGTTCTGCCGCCCCCACGACAGCGCATCGACCTTCGGCTCGACACCCTCGGGCGCGTACCAGTCGGCACCCTCCCAACCGCTCACGTCCTTGAAGTACGCGCGCTGCTCGACGAGCCGGTGGTGCAGCGGGGAGAGCTTCGCATTGCGAGCGGTCTGCATCGAGCGGCCCGGGTAGTGGCACTGGTAGACCATGCCGAGCGACTCGACCGTGCGCGTCGCCCGGTACTCCGGGTTGCTCTGGTAGGCGTGCAGCCGGTCGATGTTGATGCCGGTGACGTCGATGTCCGGTCGGCCGTCGACGATCCAGTGGGCGAGTGCGCGACCGATCCCGCCCCCCGTCAGGATGCCGATGGAGTTCAGCCCGGCCGCCACGAAATAGTTCTTCAGCTCGGGCGCCTCGCCGACGATCGGCTGCAGGTCGGGGGTGAAGCTCTCGGGCCCGCAGAAGAACTTGCGGACGCCCACCTCCATCGAGACCGGGATCCGCTCCATCGCCTTTTCCAGGTATGGCGCCATCCGGTCCCAGTCGGGCGGTAGCTCCCCGAACGAGAAGTTGTCGGGGATGCCCTCGATCTTCCAGGGCGCGCAGACGGTCTCGAAGAGCCCGAGCATCAGCCCGCCGCCCTCCTCGCGGAAGTAGCCGTACGACGCCGGGTCTTCGAGTACGGGCAGGGATCCGTCGACGCCCTCGACGGGCTCGGTGATCAGGTAGTAGTGCTCGGCCGCCTGCAGCGGGATGTTCACGCCCGCAGCCGCGCCGAGCTGGCGGGCCCACATGCCCGCGCAGTTGACGACGTACTCGGCCTCGATATCGCCGTACGGCGTCCGTACGCCTGTCACCGCGCCGCCCCGCCGCAGCACGCCCGTGGCCGGGACGCCCTCCAAGATCTTCACCCCCTTCATCCGGGCGCCCTTGGCGAGCGACATCGTGACGTCCACAGGGTTCGCCCGGCCGTCCTGCGGCACGTAGAAGCCGGCGAGCAGGTCGTCCGTGCGGGCGAGGGGGAACAGCTTCTTGACCTCGCCCGGCGAGATCTCGTGAACGTCGACTCCGCAGTACCGGTTGAAGGCCGAGACGCGGCGGTATTCCTCCAAGCGGCCCGGTTCGGTCGCGAGTTCGATGAAGCCGACTTGCTTCAACCCGGTGGCGAGCCCGGTCTCGGCCTCGAGTCGGGCGTACAGGTCGCGGGTGTACCTGCGCATCTCGGTGGAGGTCTCGGACGTCGAGCCGAACGTGACCATCAGCCCGGCCGCGTGCCATGTGGTGCCGGACGTCAGTTGGTCGCGTTCGAGCAGCACCACGTCGGTCCACCCGAGGTGGGCGAGGTGGTACGCGACGGAGGTCCCGATGATCCCGCCGCCCACCACGACGACGCGCGCACGATCTGGGACGCCGCTCGGCGCGGGGCCGCTCTTGGGCGGTGTCGGCAGGGTCATGGTCGCTCCGATCCTGATTGACGAGTTCGCCAGGCGCGTCGATTATGGCCGTCCCGACCGCGCGCACCGCCGTCGGCCGGTCACCTCGACAGGTCTGTCCGATCCTGGACCGCTACCCCTAGACCCGCAGCGCCGCGAACTAGTGCCTCGTCATGCAGCCTTGAACGGGTAATCCGGGTGGCGGATTTTGGATCCGGTGGTGAATCCGGATTTCGGTTTGGCGCGGTGGTTGCGCCAGCGGATGTAGTCGCCGATGGCGGCGTCCTGCTCGGCGTGGCTGCGGTGGTCGGTGCCGTTGAGCGCGAAGTAGCGCACTGCGGCGAACTCGGCTTCGATCCAGTTCAGCCGGGACGCGTAGGTCGGCAGGAACACCAGTTCCACCAGGTTGGCTTCGAGGCCGGTGCCCCGGTACGGCAGGAACAACTGGCGCAGGTGCCGCCGGTACGGGCGGTGAAGCGGACCCGATCGGGGGCGGCGTCGAAGCGGATCAGCACGGCGCCGACGATAGGGCCGCAGCTCGCCTGCACACCCCCTGTTCCAGGCATGGGCGCGCGGCGGAACCGGTCAGTCGGGACGGCTGAGAACGAAGGTCTCCAGTTCGGCGCCGGCGTACCAGCCGGTGCGGACGCCGAGATGGGTCATGCCGAGCCGGCGGGCCACCGCCGTCGACGCCTCGTTGCCCGCCATCACCACCGCGTAGACCTGCCGGGCGCCGCCGGCGAACTCCCGGTCGAGCACCGCCCGGGCCGCCTCGGTGGCGTAGCCGTGCCCCCAGGAGTCGGGGTGCAGGTGCCAGCCGATCTCGATGTCGTCGGTGGGGGTGACGCCGTCACGGCCCGGCAGCGGCTTGAGCAGCACGCTGCCCGCCGCCCGGCCGGTGGCGCGCGGCTCGATCGCCCAGAGGCCGTACCGGTCGCGGTACGGGGCGTACCGGTCCCGCCAGGACCGGACCCGCTCGGCCGCCTGCGCCGGGTCGGTCATCCGCCCCGATCCGCCGCCCAGCCAGCGCATCACCTCGTCCCGGGAGTAGATGTCGTAGATCCGGTCCAGGTCCGTCTCGTTCACCGACCGCATGCCGTACGCGACGGGTGTCGACGGCGTCTACGCCGGCAGCGTCATCGGCGCCGCCGGCCACAACGCCGCCCGCCGCATCCTCACCGACCTCGGCCGCTGACCCCCACCCCGCTCTCCCCCACGATCTTCGCGGAATCTATGCCGCCCTGGAGGACCCGGGGAGGTTGCCGGGGCCGCGGATGAGGAAGAGGCCGACGAACGCGAGGTAGAGGAAAAGGCTGAGGATCGGATCGACGAAGACGAAGGCGAAGGCGATCAGGTACAGCAGTGGGCGCAGCATGAACCGCCGCGAAACCGCCCGGGCCAGCCGGGGATCCAGGTCGGGGTGGAGCAGCCGGCGCCGGCGCGCCCACCACCAGCTCAGGTTGAAGAAGAGTGCCTCACCCAGCATGGTGCCGACGTAGAGGACAGCGGTCAGCCGCTGCTCGGTCACGCCACTGCGCAGGTTGTCCGAGAGCAGGTCGGCGGTGAACGGGATCGCGGCGACGAAGAGCAGCAGGAGCAGGTTGAACACCAGCATCGTCTGGTCGACCCGGACCACGTACCGCCACATGTTGTGGTGGGCGAGCCAGATGTGGCCGACGATCGCGAAGGTGATCACGTACGCCAGGTAGGACGGCCAGGCCTGGGCGAGGGCGTCGGGAAGCGCCTTCCCGCTCGCCCGGGCGGGTCCGTACTGGAGCAGCTCGACGGCCATCACCGTCAGCACGACCGCGAAGATCCCGTCGCTGATCGCCTCCACCCGGGAGGCGTCCCGGGCCATCTCCCGGTCGCGCCTGTACCGGTACTCCCGCTCTTTGTCGTCTGCCCCTGTCACGCCCGCCCCGCTCTCGCTGGTGTCCGGTCGGTGCCGGTCGTCAGCTGAGCGCCTCACCGGCGGGAGCGGGCGTCTGCTCGTCGGCGCGGTGGGCGCGGATCTTGTGGCCGACGCTGGTCAGGCAGCGACCGCTGGGCATGTCGAACTTCCAGCCGTGCAGCTGGCAGGTGAGCTGGTCGCCCTCCACGATGCCGAACCGGCTCAGGTCGGCCTTCAGGTGCGGGCAGCGACGCTGCACCACCCAGCCGTCCAGCGTGATGTCCTCCGCGTCTACGGCCCGCCCGTGCTCGTCGTACCAGCCCTCGGCGTACTGGAGGCGCTCCTCGGACAGGCACTTGAAGAACGCGTAGACGAACTCGTTGTACTGGCCGATCCGGGCCGCCGAGAAGCGGCAGGACAGGAAGAGCGAGTTGACCCAGTCCACCTCGCCGACGTGCAGCAGGTGCTCGATCAGCGCCCGATCGGTCCGGAAGCGGTAGCGGACCTTCTCGTCCGCGTACGGCCGGACCTCCTTGCCCGGGAAGTCCACCACGATCGACTCGACCGATTCTCCGTCGTAGCCCACCAGGTCGAAGCGGACCGGGCCGCCGACCCCCTTGGCCAGATAGATCGACTCGTCCAGCAGCGGCTCGATCCGGCGCTTCATCTCGCCGAGCACGTCCACCTCGGGGTGCCGCCAGGACGCCTTCTCCGCCTCGATGACCGGGCGCTTGCGCTCCCGCATCTCCTCCAGGTGGGCCACCTTGTCGGCGAAGAACTCCTCCACCGGCACCGGGTGGGTGGTGGTCGCGCCCTCGGTGGTGATCTCGCTGACGCTGCCCGGCAGCAGCACGATGCCGTTGGTGCCACCGACCTTCGCGTACTCCTCCAGGAACACCGACTGGTCGGGGAAGATGTTGCCCTCGTCGCCGTGGATGTCGTTGAACTGCCACAACGCGTCGTCCAGGAAGCAGGGCGGGCCGGCGATCGGAAAGACGTGGTCGGCCTTCAGGTCGTCGATGTAGCGCCAGGTGCGGTCGAACTGCCGGTCCCGCTTCTGCTTGCCGAACGCGGTCTTCGCCGCCTGCGGCAGCTCGTAGACCATCGGGTACCAGATCGCGCCGGAGAACTGGAGCAGGTGCGCGTGCACGTGGCCCAGCTCGGCGAAGACGCTCAGGTCGGTCGGGCGGGCGTCGTTCTGGTTCAGCAGCCGGACCCCGTCGTACTCCACCCACAGCGAGGAGTCGCCGATCGGGCCGTCGGTCGGGCTGGTCAGCGCCTGGATCATGATCTTCAGGCCGCCGGGCAGCTCCACGACCTGCTCGTTCGGCGCCTTCAGGAACTTCGTGAAGCCGAGTTCCCGCAGCTCGTCCTCCATCTCCGAGGTGGGGAACTCGGGAAGCAGGACCGTGGCGTCCTTCGAGATGTGGTCCCGCAGGTTCTTGGCGTCGAAGTGGTCGCGGTGCAGGTGCGAGACGTACAGGTAGTCGACCTGGCCCAGCGCGTCCCAGTCCAGCAGTGAATTGTCCGGGAAAGGGAACCACGAGGCGAAGTAGGCCGGATTGACCCACGGGTCGCACAGGATGCTGCCCGCGGCCGTGTCGATCCGCATGCTGGCATGTCCCGTACCGGTCACTCGCACCGCAGTCCCCCTCAAAAAGACAATCAAGGTGTACGTCAAGACGCTACCGGAGGCAGTGTGGTCGCCGACCCGCGACGCCGGTAGTGCCGATCGCCCGGCCGGAGAGGGGTCCAACGGCCCGGGCGGGGTCAACCCTCGACGTGGCCGGTCCAGCTCCGCCGCTCCGGCGCGGCGGCGCGCCAGCCCTCCAGCAGCGCGGGGATCTCGTCGACCGGGGCGGCCAGGTGCACCCGCTGCCCGCCGGCGACCTGGTGGTCGCGATCCTGGCTGACGCTCCCCTCGCTGCAACACGCGCAGATCGTCCGGACGCCGCTGACCGGCTCGGCCGCGTACCCGCGCTCGTCGAACAGGTCCGCCAGGGCCCGGACGTCCGCCGGCGTGCGGGCGGTGACCTCGACGCTGGTAGTGGGCAGCTCGGAGGCCCGGAACAGCAGCAGCTCGTCGAAGACCGGGTACGCCCGCCCGTCGACCTCCCGCTCGCCGTTGGGCGCCCCGTCGTGCACCACCACCTCGCCGAACCGGCGGCCCGACCCCGGGGTGGGGACGCTCAGCACCCGGGCCCGGGTCGGACAGAGCCGCAGCGCCCAGACCACCTCCCCGCCGGCCTGCGGGTTCAGCCGGACCGGGGTGGCCCCGAAGTCCGCCACGATCTCGCCCTCCCCGTCGGGCACGGTCAGGCCGAAGCCTCGCCAGGCGTCTCGGGCGGTGGCCCAGTCCTCCATGATCGTGGCCGCGATGCCCAGGTTCCAGAACGCCGGATCCTGGCTGCCCCGTTCCGCCCGCGCCGCCGCCTCCCGGCCCAGCTCGTACGCCTTCGCCCAGTTGCGCAGGAACTTGTGGGCCAGCGCCGCGTTGTACCACCACGCCGCGGCCGCCGGGATGTCCGGATACCGGCGCACGAGGCGCTCCCACAGCTCCCCGGCGACCGGCCAGTCCTCGGCCTCCCAGGCCTGCCGCGCCCGCTCGTACAGCTCACGGTCGTCCTCGCGGCTCATGCCGTCCCCCATACAGGTCGGACCCTGCGCCGGGCCCGGCACGGGGCGTGCCAGACTAACCGGAGATCCGATCGCGAGGGAAGGACCGACAGTGGCAGGAAGCGAGCCGGTAACCGCGCCAGATCAGCACAAGCCCGGGCACCGCAAGTCCGGACGGATCGGCGCGGTGGTCTCCGCGCTGGCGCTGCTGGCGATGCTGTGCGGCAACCACGAGGGCAAGGTCGAGGACATCTGGCTGGCCGGAATCGCCGTGCTGCTGCTGGCCCTCGTCATCGGCGACGTGGTGCTGCGCCGCAACGGCCTGCGGTCCTGACCCGGCAGCCGTTCGGGACCAGCGACACACGAAGGCCCGCCCCTCGTCGGGGGCGGGCCTTCGTCGTCGTACGGGCTCAGCGGCCGAACAGGATGTCCTGCACGTCCTTGAGGGCGGCGTCGACCTCGGCCTCGAAGTAGCCGCCGGGCACCAGACCGAAGCGCAGAGTGTCCAGGTCCTTCGGGTTCACCGGCATCGGGTTGCGGCCCTGCATGCCGCCCAGCAGGCTCTCGAAGAAGCGGTCCACCTGGTCCGGGTCGTACCCGCTGCCGAAGCGGCGCACCTGGAAGCTGCGCCGGATCTGGTCCACCCGGTAGAGGTCGCTGCCGGGCGGGCCGGCCATCGGGGGGCCGACCATCGGCGGGCCGGCCATCGGCGGGCCACCGACGGGCGGGCCGCCCATCGGCGGACCGGACATCGCCGGGCCGCCGCCCATGCCCTGCTGCGGCAGGGCCGGCGGGCCGGCCGGGCCGCGACCGCGCATGTCACGCAGCTCCCGCTCGGACATCCGGATCTCGGCGGTCATGTCGGCACGGCCGTGCCGGCCGGCCTCGAAGCCGTCGAAGTGCTGCTCGTCCTGGCCGTACCCGCCGGGGCCCGGGGGCAGGCCGCGCGGCGGCGGGCCACCGTGCCCCATCGGGGCGCCCGGACCCATCGGACCGGGGCCGCCCGGGCCGCGCGGCGCGTCGTACCCGCCGCGGGGGTCGTACCCGCCGGCGTAGGCGCCGGTCGGCTCGTCGTACCGGCTGTAGCGGTCGGCGGGCGGGCCGGCCTGCGTGGGCATCGCCCGGGGCGGCATCGGCGGCTGCGGCACCGGCGACAGGCCGCGGTCGTCGCGCATCGGCGGGCCGAGCCGGTCGGCCATCCGGGGATCGCCGCCCCGCCCGCCGGGGACGCCCCCGCGCTCCTCCAGCTCGGCCAGCTGCCGCTCGACCCGGTCCAGGTGCAGGTCCACCTGCCACTCGTCGTAGCCGTTGAAGCGGACCCGGAAGACGACGTCGTGGACCTCCTGGGAGGCCACGGGCGCGCCGACCGGTTGGCCGGCGAGGGTCGCCTCGACCCGGTCCAGGAAGGCGTCCACCTCGTCGACCTTGTATCCCCGGCGGAGCGCCTTACGCCGGAAACGCTGACCCTGACTCGCCACTATGTCTCCTGGTCTCGTTCGCTACGCCCGGTCACGCCGTTGCTTCGCGCGGCGCGTCGGTGTCCCTGTCCTCGGCGGCGGCGAGCTGCCCACACGCGCCGTCGATTTCGCGTCCCCGGGTGTCCCGCACCGTGGTCGACACCCCGGCGTCGCGCAACCGCCGGACGAACTCCCGCTCGACCGGCTTCGGGCTGGCGTCCCAGCGGCTGCCCGGAGTCGGGTTGAGCGGGATGAGGTTCACGTGGGCCAACTTGCCGGCCAGCAGCCGCCCGAGCAGATCGGCTCTCCACGGCTGGTCGTTCACGTCCTTGATCATCGCGTACTCGATCGACACGCGACGTCCCGTCGTGGCCGCGTATCCCCACGCCGCGTCCAGCACCTCGGACACCTTCCAGCGCTGGTTGACCGGGACGAGTTCATCGCGCAGCTCATCATCGGGGGCGTGCAGCGACAACGCAAGGGTCACTGAGAGGTCTTCGCTGGCCAGTCGGCGGATGGCCGGGACCAGCCCCACCGTGGAAACGGTGATGTGCCGCTGGGACAGGCCGAGCCCTTCGGGCGCGGGGGCGACCAGCCGGCGGATCGCCCCGACGACCCGCGAGTAGTTGGCCAGCGGCTCGCCCATGCCCATGAAGACGACGTGCGACAGCCGCGGCGGCGATCCGACGACCGCGCCGGAGGCGGCCACCCCGGCCAGGTAGACCGCCTGGTCGACGATCTCGGCGGTGGAGAGGTTGCGGGTCAGCCCGGCCTGACCGGTGGCGCAGAACGGGCAGGCCATGCCGCAGCCGGCCTGGCTGGAGATGCAGACGGTGACCCGATCCGGGTAGCCCATCAGCACGCTCTCCACCAGCGAGCCGTCGTGCAGCCGCCAGAGCGCCTTGCGGGTGGCCCCGTCGTCGCAGGCCAGCTCGCGTACCGGGGTGAGCAGGGTGGGCAGCAGCGACTCGGCGAGCCGCTCCCGGGTGGCCGCCGGCAGGTCGGTCATCTGGGCGGGGTCACGGACCAACCGGCCGAAGTAGTGGTTGGAGACCTGCTTGGCGCGGAACGTGGGCTCGCCCAGCTCGGTGACGAGCGCCTGCCGACCCGGCAGGTCCAGGTCGGCGAGGTGACGGGGCGGCATCGCGGGTCGGCGGCCGCGGGCGTCGGGGTCTACGGAGATCAGTGGCAGGCTCGTCATGGCGCGTCCAGTCTGACACGCCGGGAGCGGGACGCAGCCGTCCGTCCGTGCCGAATCGGCCCCGACCGCATGGAGGAGCCGCTCCCACCGACGTGATTCATGCCTCAGCCCACCACCGGCACGAAGACCGCCAGCAGCAGGTACGCCGTCGGCACCGCGAAGAGGATCGAGTCGAGCCGGTCCATCAGGCCGCCGTGGCCGGGGAGCAGGTTGCTCATGTCCTTGACGCCGAGATCCCGCTTGATCATCGACTCGGCGAGGTCACCGAGGACCGCCGCGCAGGAGATCGCCACCCCGAACAGCGCGCCCCACCAGGGGGCCACGTCGAAGAGCAGCCAGATCAGCAGGGCGCTGCCGGCCGCCGCCGCGGTGACCGATCCGGCGAAACCCTCCCAGGACTTCTTCGGGCTGATCGAGGGCGCCATCGGGTGCTTGCCGAACGAGACGCCGGCCGCGTACCCGCCGGTGTCGGAGAGGACCACGGCGACCAGCGTGGCCAGCACCCGCAGTCGCCCGTCCCCCGGGGCGGCGGCCAGCATCGCCGCGAAGCCGCCGAGGAAGGGCACGTAGACCGCGATCAGGGTGGCCGCAGTGAGGTCGCGTTGGTAGTTGCCCGGGCCGTCGCCCAGCCGCCAGATCATCGTGCCCAGCACGGTGACCAGCAGGCCGAGGCTCAGCGCGTCGGGGCCGGCGAACCAGCCCAGCCCGACGGTGATCGCCCCGCCGGCGACCAGCGGCACCAGCGGCGGGTGGGCGCCGCCGCGGCGCACCGCGCGGGCCATCTCCCAGGTGCCGACCGCCACCGCGGCGACGACGACGCCGAGGAACGCCGGCGGGTAGAGGAAGAGCGGCACCAGGATCGCCGCGCCGAGGCCCACCCCGACCGCGATCGCGGCCGGCAGGTTGCGGCCGGCCCGGCCGGTCGCGGCCTGCTGGGTGGGCGGCCGGTCCGCGCTGGCCCGCCGCCGCCCGCGCGGGCGGCGGCCGGACGGCTGCTCGGGCTCCGGGTCCGGTTCGTCCCGCACCGGGGCGATCTGGGCGGTCGGGTACTCGTCGTCCGGCGCGCCGGGCCGCTCGCCCCGCGGCCCGTTTCCCGGGTATCCGCGATCGGGGGCCGCCGAACGGCGGGGGTCGTCGTAGCCGGCGTCCCGGTGGCCGGGGTCGACGAAGCCGCCGCTCCGCCGGCGGCCGTCGGCGAAGTCGTCCCGGTAGCCACCGTGGTCGCGGTAGCCCCGATCGTCGTGCTCCGGGCCCCGACGGCCGACGTCGTGGTGGTCCCGGCGGGGGTGGCCGGGGCCGTCGTGGCGCCGATCCGGACGGCCGTTGGCGGGGACGGGACGCTCGTCGTACGGGCCGGGCCGCCGGCCGCCGCCGTCCGGTCGGACGTACGGGTCGCCGGCCGGACCGGGATACGAGTCGGCCGTGGGCCGGGGCCGGCCGGGCGGCTCGGCGTACAGCTCGGGGTTGGCGCCCGGGCGACGCCACGGCCCCGGTTCGAGGTCAGGATCGGGCCAGGGCAGCGCGGGCGGGCGGTCCGGTCGGTCCCAGCCGCGGGGCTCGGCGGCGCCGTAGGGGTCGGGGTGGGACATCACGCACCGAGCGGACGCGGTACGAGTTCCACCACTTGACGCAAGACCAAGACCATCCCCTACAGGCGCGACTGCTCCGGTTGACCGGCCCGACGGCCGGCCGATCCCCGCCGTTCACCTCCTGGTGGGCGGGAATCCTGCCGAGCCTACTGCACCGGGGAAGCCGGCACGGCGGACGCTGGCCCACCACGACGACGGCACCGGGTCCACCACCCTGGCGGGCGGCGGCACACCGGTGCCGTGGCGGGTGGTCGGGGGCTCAGACCTCGAGCAGCTCCGCTTCCTTGTGCTTGACCAGCTCGTCGACGGTGGCGACGTACCGCTGGGTCAGGTCGTCCAGGTCCTTCTCGGCGCGCCGGCCCTCGTCCTCGCCGACCTCGCCGTCCTTGACCAGGCGGTCCAGCTCTTCCTTGGCCTTGCGGCGGATGTTGCGGACGGCCACCTTGGCCTCCTCGCCCTTGTGCCGGGCGACCTTGATCATTTCGCGGCGGCGCTCCTCGGTCATCTGCGGGAGCAGGATGCGGAGCTGGTTACCCTCGTTGTTCGGGTTGACGCCGAGGTCGGAGTCGCGGATCGCCTTTTCCATGGCGTTGATCTGCGAGTTGTCGTACGGCTTGATGATCACCATGCGCGACTCGGGGACGCCGATGGACGCCATCTGGGGCAGGGGGGTGGGGGTGCCGTAGTAGTCGATGATGACCTTGGAGAACATGGCGGCGTTGGCGCGACCGGTGCGGATGGCGCCGAACTCCTCCTTGGCGTGCTCGACCGCACGCTCCATCTTCTCCTCGGCCTCGAGGAGGGTGTCGTCGATCACCGGTCTCCTCGCCTCCTTCTGTTGCTCGTCGTGGGCTCTGCTGATGTCGTGTCGCAGGACCGCCGGCCGCTCCGGCGGGGCGCTCAGGCGGTGATCAGGGTGCCGATCTTCTCACCGCCGACCGCCCGGACGATGGTGTCGTCGCCCTGCGCACCGAAGACCAGCATCGGCAGGCCGTTCTCCATGCAGAGGCTGAACGCCGCCGCGTCGGCCACCCGCAGGTTGCGGCGCAGCACCTCGGAGAAGGTGATCGAGTCCAGCTTGCTGGCGGTCGGGTCGATCCGGGGGTCCGCGGTGTAGACCGCGTCCACGCCGTTCTTGCTCATCAGCACCACGTCGGCGCGGATCTCCAGCGCCCGCTGGGCGGCGACCGTGTCGGTGGAGAAGTACGGCATGCCGGCGCCCGCGCCGAAGATCACCACGCGGCCCTTCTCCAGGTGCCGGATGGCCCGCAGCGGGATGTACGGCTCGGCGACCTGGGCCATGGTGATCGCGCTCTGCACCCGGGTCTCGATGCCCTCCTTCTCCAGGAAGTCCTGGAGGGCCAGGCAGTTCATCACCGTGCCGAGCATGCCCATGTAGTCGGCCCGGGCCCGGTCCATGCCGCGCTTCTGCAACTCGGCGCCGCGGAAGAAGTTGCCGCCGCCGACCACCACCGAGACCTGCACGCCGCGGCGGACCACGGTGGCGATCTGCCGGGCGATGCCCTGCACGACGTCCGGGTCGACGCCGATCGCGCCGCCGCCGAAGACCTCGCCGGACAGCTTCAGCACCACCCGGCGGGAACGGCCGGGCGGTGGGGCGGTGGGATCAACCGCCGCCAGGCTCCGGTCACTCACAACCTGCGTCATCCGCCCCGCCCTTCCCGTCGCGCACCTCGCGTGCGCCGCGTACCGCGTACCTGCCGCTGCCGACCCTATGTGACGAGGAGGCCGCGGTGCCTGTCACGTACACCGGCGGCCTCCTCGTCGACGTTGCTTGCCCACGGGCGCGTCAGACGCCCGAGCTGGCGGCTCAGGCCTGGCCGACCTCGAACCGCAGGAAGCGGGTCACCTCGATGCCGGCCTCGGCCAGCATCTGCTTCACCGACTTCTTGTTGTCGGCCACCGACGCCTGCTCGATCAGGACGTAGTCCTTGAAGAAGGCGTTCACCCGGCCCTCGACGATCTTCGGCAGCGCCGCCTCGGGCTTGTTCTCCTCGCGGGCGGTCTGCTCGGCGATGCGCCGCTCGGACTCGACGACCTCGGCCGGCACCTCGTCGCGGGTGAGGTACTTCGGCCGCATCGCGGCGATCTGCATGGCCACACCGCGGGCGTCGGCGTCGCCGGCCTCGTCGGTCTTGCCGGCGAACTCCACCAGCACGCCGACGGCCGGCGGCAGGTCCTGGCTCTTGCGGTGCAGGTAGACCGCGACGTTGCCGTCCAGCTTGGCGAAGCGGTTCAGCACCAGCTTCTCGCCGATCTTGGCGGACTGCTCCTGGATCAGGTCGGCGACCGGCTTGCCGTCGATCGAGCTGGCCAGCAGCTCCTCGGCGGTGCTGACGCCGCTGCGCTCGCCGTGCTCGACGAGCTGCTGGGCCAGGGCGATGAAGGCGTCGTTCTTGGCGACGAAGTCGGTCTCGCAGTTGAGCTCGAGCAGCGCCTTGCCGGAGTGGGCGACCAGGCCGTTCGCGGCGGTGCGGCCGGCCCGCTTGCCGACGTCCTTGGCACCCTTGACGCGCAGGATCTCGATGGCCTTGTCGAAGTCGCCCTCGGCCTCGGTCAGCGCCTTCTTGGAGTCCATCATGCCGGCGCCGGTGAGGTCGCGGAGCTTCTTGACGTCCGCGGCGGTGAAGTTGGACATGACTCTCTCTTCGGTGTTGAGACTGCGGTGGGATGGTCTGGCTGCCGGGTTACCCGGATCCGGGCCGGATGTGCCCGGCGTATCCGCCGCGTCCCCATCGACCGCGAAAACGGACGGTGGGGACGCGGCGGCGCGATCACTCCGCGGCGGCGGGCGCCGGCTGCTCGGTCTGCGGCTGCTCGGCCGGCTGCTGCTCGCCGGCCTTCTTCGGCTCCTCCAGCAGCTCGCGCTCCCACTCGGCCAGCGGCTCGTCGCTGCCGACCTGGCCCGGCTCCGGCTTCTCGTCGCCGCCCCGGCGACGGCCGGAACGGGCGATCAGACCGTCGGCGACGGCGGCGGCCACGACCTTGGTCAGCAGCTCCGCCGACCGGATGGCGTCGTCGTTGCCCGGGATCGGGAAGTCGACCTCGTCCGGGTCGCAGTTGGTGTCGAGCACCGCGATCACCGGGATGCCCAGCTTGCGGGCCTCGTCGACGGCGATGTGCTCCTTCTTGGTGTCGACCACCCAGATCGCGGCCGGAAGCTTCTGCATGTCCCGCAGACCACCCAGGGTGCGGGTCAGCTTGATCTTCTCGCGGGAGAGCTGCAGCGTCTCCTTCTTGGTGTAGCCGGCGGCGGTGCCGCTCAGGTCACCCAGGCCCTCCAGCTCCTTCATCCGCTGCAGGCGCTTGTACACCGTCTGGAAGTTGGTCAGCATGCCGCCGAGCCAGCGGTGGTTGACGTAAGGCTGGCCGACCCGGGTCGCCTGCTCGGAGATGGCCTCCTGGGCCTGCTTCTTCGTGCCGACGAAGAGGATGCTGCCGCCCTCAGCCACCGTGTTGCGCACGAAGTCGTACGCCTTCTCGATGTAGTCGAGGGTCTGGCGCAGGTCGATGATGTAGATGCCGTTGCGCTCCGTCATGATGAAGCGCTTCATCTTCGGGTTCCAGCGCCGGGTCTGGTGCCCGAAGTGGACACCGCTCTCCAGCAGCTGACGCATGGTCACGACGGCCATGGTGGGTACTCCTCAAGATCCCTGGTTGTCACGCCCGGCCGGTGGCCGGGCGTCCTGGCGCCTGGTCGCCGGCCATGGTGGGCCCGACAGGATCGGGACCAGGGGGCCGTCGCCCCACGAGGAACCGTGGAGAGGGCGCGCGAGGTCGACCGCGCGAGGCGGTCGCCAGTCGACCAGTGTACGCCCCTTCTCCGCCCGCCGGTCCAGGGGTGCGGGAACGCCCCGCACCGTACCTTTCCGGGCATACGACCGGGACCGGTCCCCGGCGTCGGGCCCGGCATCGCCTCCGCGCCCAGCCGTGCCCCGCGGCTGGGCGCCCGGCGCGGCGGCGCGGCCGGCCCGAGAACGGGCCGCCGCCGCGAGCAGCTGTCCCAGCCGACGACCGGGGGGCGGGCGGCCGGTCCGCTCGGCCGCTCGGGACCGCTCAGCGGGCCCCGAGCGCGGCGGCGACGAAGAGCACCAGCCCGACGGTCAGGTAGGCCGTCGGCGGGCGGAGCCAGCCGCGGCTGCCGTCGGCGAGCGCCAGCCCGACGGTGCGCAGCCCGTACAGGCCGGCAGCGAAGATCGGCAGCCCGGCCACCAGGAACGTCCCCACCACCACGTCGGAGGCCGAGACGGGGTCACCCACCAGGCCGTGCAGGAGGACCCGCAGGGCCGGGACCTCGAAGACGAGCGCCAGCGCCGCCAGCAGCACCGCCAGCGCCGGCCGGCGGGTCCGGTAGACGCCGTCGCCGGCCGGCGGGGCGTCGAGCCGGGGCGCGACCGACGGCATCGGCCCGGTCGGCATCTCCAGCGGATGCGACGCCGGGCCGCCCACCGGCGCGGGGGACGCGGCCGGACCGCCCGGCCGGTCCCCGACGGTGAGCGGGGTCGGACCGGCATGGGTCGGGCCGGGCGGACGGTCCCCCAGCGCGAACGGCGGCACAGCGGCGTGGGTCGGCTCGGTCGGACGGGTCGCCTCGACGACCGGGTAGCCGCTGAGGGGAGCGGGTCGCGGAGCGTCCGGCGTCCGGTCCGCGCCGCGCGGGTCCGGCCCGGCGACGCCTCCCCGGCCGCCGGTGGCGAGCTGATCCGCGCCTTCCCGGGCCGCCCAGCGGCCGCCACGCTCGCCGGGCAGCTCGCCGGAGACCTCCGGGTCATCCCCCCGTCGCGACCGGGACGACCGGTAACCATCGGTTTCCAGCTGTCCGTCACCGAGCGGGTCGGTCGCACCGAAGCGTCCCGAATCGCCGTACCGGGAGGTCACCGGGTCGGCGTAGCCGCCCTCGTCCGCGCCGGCGCGCTGCTCCGGGGTCCGGAAGTCGTCGTCGCGGTAGCGCGGGTCGCCCGCTCCGCGCCAGTCCGGTTCGGCGTACCCATGGTCGCTCCAGCGCGACCCCTGCTGGTCCTCGGGAAAGCTCCGTCGTCCGTCCACGACGGGCACGGTATGCGACCGGCTCAACGCGCGCCATCCGGCGGGCTGACGACGACACCCCGGGTCAGTACGGCACGGGTCCGGTCATCGCGGATGCGCGTTCGGTGACCGTGAAGCCGCTTCCTAGCACAGTCCCAGCATGATCGTCCGGCCGTCCACAGCCCCTCCGGTTGTCCACAGGCAGACCGAGCGGGACGGCGGGACCGCCGGGGCCGGCCCACCCTTGCCGCCATGACGAAGCGGAACCAGGCCGTCGGCGCGTACGGGGAGCGGTGCGCGGTCCGACACCTGATCGAGGCGGGACTGCGGCCGGTCGCCCGGAACTGGCGCTGCCCGGCCGGCGAGATCGACATCATCGCCTGGGAGGGCGGGGTGCTCGCCTTCTGCGAGGTGAAGACCCGCCGTACCGACGACTTCGGCAGTCCGGCCGAGGCCGTTGTACCGGCCAAGGCGCGCCGGCTGCGCGGCCTGGCCGCCCGGTGGCTGGCCGAAACCGGCACCACCGCCGACGAGGTGCGCTTCGACGTCCTCTCGGTCCGGCTGTCCGCGACGGGCGCGGCCCGGGTCGACCACCTCAAGGGCGCGTTCTGAGATGGGCGGTCCCGGCATGAGCGAGCGCAGCGAGCGAGTCATCAAGGCAGCGCGGTACGAGGCTCAGGCCGGCGGCGAGCGAAGCGAGGTGCCGGCATGAGCGAGCGCAGCGAGCGAGTCATCAAGGCAGCGCGGTACGAGGCTCAGGCCGGCGGCGAGCGAAGCGAGGTGCCGGCATGAGCTACGCCAAGGTGCTCGGCGTGGGCCTGGTCGGGGTGACCGGGCACGTGGTGGAGGTGGAGGCCGATCTGGCGCCGGGGCTGCCGGCGGTGGTCATCTCCGGCCTGCCCGACACCGCCCTGCACGAGGCCCGGGACCGGGTCCGCGCCGCCATCGTGAACTCCGGCGAGAAGTGGCCGAACCGGCGGATCACCCTCAACCTGCTCCCCGCCGACCTGCCGAAGTACGGCTCGGCGTTCGACCTGGCCATCGCCACCGCCCTGCTCGGCGGCGCCGGGGAGCTTCCGCTGCTGCCGCTGGAGCGGGTGGTGGTCCTGGGCGAGCTGGGGCTGGACGGCACGGTCCGACCCGTCCGCGGCGTGCTGCCGATGGTGGCCGCCGCGGTCAAGGCGGGGCTGGGGCGGGTCATCGTGCCGGTCGCCAACGCGGCCGAGGCGGCGGTGATCCCCGGCGTCCGCGTCCGCGCGGTCGACACCCTGCACCGGCTGGTCGGCTTCATCCGGGACGGCACGCCGCTGCTGGAACCCCCGGCCGCCGGCCGAACGCCACCTCCGGGCGGGCCGGATCTGGCCGACGTCGCCGGCCAGGGGCTGGGCCGGCGGGCCTTGGAGGTGACCGCCGCCGGTGGCCACCACCTCGCGTTGCTCGGGCCGCCCGGCGCCGGCAAGACCATGCTGGCCGAACGCCTGCCGTCGATCCTGCCCGAGCTGGACGACGACGCCGCGCTGGAGGTCACCGCGCTGCACTCGATCGCCGGCGTGCTGCCGTCGGACGGGCGGCTGCTGCGCCGCCCGCCGTTCCAGGCACCGCACCACACCGCCACCGTGCCGGCGCTGGTGGGTGGGGGCGCCGGGTTGGCCCGCCCGGGCGCGGTGTCGCTGGCCCACCGCGGGGTGCTCTTCCTCGACGAGGCGCCGGAGTTCAGCAAGGGCGCCCTGGAGGCGTTGCGCCAGCCGCTGGAGCACGGCTGGATCCGGCTGGCCCGGACCCGGGGCCGCACCGAGTACCCGGCGCGGGTCCAGCTGGTGCTGGCCGCCAATCCCTGTCCGTGCGCGAAACCGGCTGGCGACACGCAGTGCGAGTGCAGCCCGCTGACCCGGCGACGCTACCTGGGGCGACTCTCCGGTCCCCTGCTGGACCGGATCGATGTGCAGGTCACCGTGCTGCCGGTGCGGGCGGCCGAACTGATGGAGACGGGCGGGGCGAACGAGTCCTCGGCCACCGTCGGCGCGCGGGTCGCCGCGGCACGCGCCGCGGCGGCCGAGCGCTGGGCCCCGCTCGGCCGCCGGCTCAACGCCGAGATACCCGGCCCGCTGCTGCGCCGCTCGCCCTGGCGGTTGCCGGGTCAGGACACCGAAGAGCTGCGCGCCCGGCTGGACAGCGGGTCGCTCTCGGCCCGGGGCTTCGACCGGATCATCCGGTTGGCGTGGACGATCGCCGATCTGGACGGGCGGGACCGGCCGGACCGGGAGGACGTACGGGAAGCGATCGGACTACGGACGGGAGAGGGAGCATGAGCCGTGACCAGGAGACACGTACGGAGGACCGGCTGGCCCGGGTGGCGTTGACCTGGCTCACCGAACCGGGCACCTGGTCGGTGCATCGGCTGGTCGAGCGGCTCGGGGCGCCCGCCACCCTGACGCTGCTCTGCGAGGGCGGCGCGCCGGAGGAGAAGCTGCACGCCACCGTGGCCGCCCGGCTCGCCGCCGGTGACTCCCGGGCCGCGGCGGCCCGGGCGCTGGAGCGGACCGATCGGCTCGGCGCCCGGATCGTCACCCCCGACGACGACGAGTGGCCGGCCGGCGTCGAGGACCTGCGCCGGCTCGCCCTCTCCGGCGCCAGCCGTCGGGTGGACACCGAGACCGCCCCGCCGCTGTGCTTCTGGGTACGCGGCGCCTGGCCGCTGGCCGAGGCGATGGCGCGGTCGGTGGCGGTGGTCGGCGCCCGGGCTGCGACGCCGTACGGCGTGCACGTGGCCACCGAACTCGGCTACGGCTTGGCGGACCGGGAGTGGTCGGTGGTCTCCGGCGGGGCGTTCGGCATCGACGCCGCCGCGCACCGGGGCGCGTTGAACGCCGGCGGGGTGACCGTGGCGGTGCTGGCCTGCGGGGTGGACCGGCCCTACCCGATGGGCAACACCGCCCTCTTCGACCGGATCGCCGAGACGGGGCTGCTGGTCAGCGAGTGGATGCCGGGCGCCGAGCCGCTCCGGCCGCGGTTCCTGATCCGCAACCGGGTGATCGCCGCCGCCACTCGGGGAAGCGTGCTGGTGGAGGCGTCCGCGCGCAGCGGGGCGACCCAGACCATGCGCCGGGCGCTCGCCATCGACCGACCGGGAATGGTGGTGCCCGGTCCGGTCACCTCGGCGATGTCGGTCGGCGCCCACGAACTGCTCCGGGAGCAGCCCACGGCCCGACTCGTCACCGGGGTCGCGCACGTACTGGAGGAGGTGGGACGGATCGGCGCCGACCTGGCACCCCCGGCCCGGGGGCCGCGACGCCCCGCAGACGAACTCGACGACGAGGCCGCCCTGGTGCTGGAATCCCTGCCGCGTCGGGGGCTGCGCAGCCCGGACGCGGTGGCCGCCCGCGCCGGGGTGGGCGTCCGGGTCGCGTTGCGCAAGCTGTCCCTGTTGGAGGAGTTGGGGCTGGTGGTCCGCCGCGACGGCGGGTACGCGCTCGCCCCACCTCCGGACCGGCGTCCGGCCGGCACCCGCCCGGCGGGCGCGCCGCCACAGCCCGAATGAGTCCGCCCACCGCCCGGACGAGTCAGCCCACCGCCCGGCGAGTCAGCCCACCGCCCGGCGAGTCAGCCCCACCGCCCGGCGAGTCAGCCGGCCGGCCGGAGCCGGACGAGCCGACCGGAGCGACCGCGAGCTCGGCTCAGTCGCCCTCGAAGCGGATCTCCACCTCCCGGCTGGTCAGGCAGCGCCGGGTGAGTTGCGCGAGCCGGCGGACCCGGTCCACCTCCGCGGGCGCGTGGGCCACCTCGGCCAGGCAGCGCAGCTCGGCGAGGAGTTGCGGCACGGCCTCGGTGCCGACCACCAGCTCGCCGAGCGGATCGACGCGGTCCAGCAGCGGTGTACGACCTCCGCCCCGCACCCGCTTCAACAGGTCCAGCAGTACGTCGTCGGGGTCGGCGACCACCCCGGCCGCGATGTACGACGGACGCCCCCGACCGGGTCCGGCCCGGACCAGCCGGTAGAGGACGGCATCCACACCCACGATCGGTCCCTCCTCCCGTCGGCGTCACCTTCCCGGATCGACGCCGCTCCGTTCCGCCCAGCGAGTCACCACTCCGCGCCACCTGCCCGGCCGACACCGTGACGCCCCCGGGCCGGTCCGGCACCGTGATGCCACCGGCCCGGCGCCGGGGTGAGCGCGCTCGGGCATGGCGGGATCAGCAGTGACACCGGCGCGGTCGTCGTCACGTCCGCTCGGCAGTTCCACCGTCCTCTTCGTACGACCAGTTTCCCCTGTCCAGGGCTCATTCAGCCACCCCTGACGGCGCGCCGACCCGCCGAGCCGCGCCGGCGCTCCGGAGAAGCGCGGCACCGGGAGAAGGCGCAACGGCGGCGCGGGAGGAGACGGAACGACGGCGACGGACGTCGGCGCGCGACGGGACGGTCGACGCGGACGGGACGACCGCCTGGTGCGCTGCCGTTATGGGATCAGGCCCGTAGGCTTGGCCGGTGTCCGCCGACAGCAGGAGCAGGCCACGCCCCGCAGCGGCCCCCACCGGCGCCGACAAGCCGCTGCCGACGCGACCCGGCGCCCCAGCACCGGCCCAGAGTGCGCGGTGAGCGGCGAGGGACGCGGCACCCGGGCCGCCCACGAGGGACTGCCACCGGCGATGCGGGAGTCGGTGGACGACTTCGCCGACCATCTCGCCCGGGTGCGCAACCGCTCCGCGCACACCGTGCGGGCGTACGTCACCGATGTGGTCTCGCTGCTCGACCATGCCGTCCGGATGGGCTGCGTCGACCTGGCCGAGCTGGACCTGACGGTGCTGCGCAGCTGGTTGGCGAAGCAGCGGACGATGGGCGCCGCCCGGACATCGCTGGCCCGCCGCGCCGCCTCGGCGCGCACCTTCAGCGCCTGGGCGCACCGGTCGGGGCTGCTGCCGGCCGACGTGGCCGCCCCGCTGGCCAGCCCGAAGGCCCACCGCGAGCTGCCCACCGTGCTCCGTGCCGACCAGGCCGCCGCCCTGATGGCCGCCCCCGGCCGGGCCGCCGCACCGCCCAACGCCACGGACCGGACCGCCGCGCCGCCCCAGGCGGCCGACCTACCCGCGGCCGGCCAGGACGAGCCGGTGCTGCTGCGGGACCGGGTGCTGCTGGAACTGCTCTACGGCACCGGGATCCGGATCAGCGAGGCGTGCGGCCTGGACGTCGCCGACGTCGACCACGGCCGCCGGGTGGTGCGGGTACTGGGCAAGGGCGGCCGGGAGCGCGCCGTGCCGTACGGGGTGCCGGCGCAGCGCGCGCTGGACGTGTGGCTGAGCCGGGGCAGACCTGCCCTGGCGGGTCCGGGCTCCGGAAGCGCGCTGCTCCTGGGTGCCCGGGGCGGGCGGCTGAATCCGACCACCGCGCGTCGGATCGTCGCCGGGTACGCCGAGCGAGCGGGCCTGCCCCGGACCAGCCCGCACGGGCTGCGGCACTCGGCCGCCACCCACCTGCTGGAGGGCGGCGCGGACCTGCGCGCGGTACAGGAGCTGTTGGGCCACTCCTCGCTGGCCAGCACCCAGATCTACACGCACGTCTCGGTGGAGCGGCTGCGGGCGGCGTACCGGCAGGCGCACCCGCGGGCCTGACCGACCCGGCGGGCCGCGTCGTAGGCCGGCCGTCACCGCGAGAGGACGGCGATCGGCGAGTTGATGATCGACGGCGGGCTACGATCGGCGGATGACGGTCCCGCAGCCGCCCGAGCCGATCCCCGGCGCTCGACTGCTCTTCTCGCTCGACCCGTCGGTCAGCCACCTCAACCACGGCTCGTTCGGTGCCGTCCCGATCGGGGTGCAGCGGGCCCAGCAGCGGCTGCGCGACGAGATGGAGGCGAACCCGCTGCGCTTCTTCACCCAGGGCCTGGTCGACCGGATCGCCCACACCCGCCGGCACCTGGCCGGCTTCCTGGGGGCCGACCCGGCGGGCACCGCGCTGGTGGGCAACGCGACCACTGGGGTGGCGGTGGTGCTCCAGTCGCTCGGCCTGCGCCCCGGCGACGAAGTGCTGACCACGGACCACGGGTACGGCGCGGTCGGCTTCTCGGTGCAGCGGGAGTGCCGCCGCACCGGGGCGACGCACCGGACCCTGCACGTGCCGCTGACCGCCGGCGACGAGGAGGTCGTCGAGATCGTCCGATCCGGGCTGCGCCCCGGACGGACCAAGCTGCTGGTGATCGACCAGCTCACCTCCGCCACCGCCCGGCTCTTCCCGGCCGCCGCCGTGGTCGGGGTGGCCCGCGAGCACGGCGTGCCCGTCCTGGTCGACGCGGCGCACGCCCCGGGCATGCTGCCGATCACCGTGGCCTCCGTCGGCGCCGACTTCTGGGTCGGCAACCTGCACAAGTGGGCGTACGCGCCGCGCGGGACCGCCGCGCTGGTGGTCGCGGAGCCGTGGCGGGAGCGGATCGAACCGCTGGTCGTCTCCTGGGAGCAGGAGGCCGGCTTCCCCGCCCGGGTCGAGTGGCAGGCGACGCTGGACTACACCCCGTGGCTGGCCGCGCCGGTGGGGCTGTTCACCCTGCGCAGCCTGGGCCTGGAGCGGGTACGCGCGCACAACGCCGCGCTCGCCGCGTACGGGCAGCGGGTGCTCGGGGACGCCCTCGGGGTGGCGCCGGCCGACCTGCCGGAGCCCGGCGGACCGACGGTGTCCATGCGGCTCATCCCGCTGCCACGCGGCGTCGCCACCACGATGGATGCGGCGAAGGCGCTGCAGACCCGGGTCGCGGACCGGATCGCCGCCGAGGTGGCGGTGATGACCTGGAACGACCGGGGCTGGCTGCGGCTGTGCGGCCAGGTCTACAACACCCCCGACGAGTACGAGCGGCTGGCGGTCCAGCTTCCCGCGCTGCTCGCCCAGCGGTGAGCCTTCGCCGTCCAGCGGCAGCAACCGGACGGGTCCCAGGCCGAGCAGGGCCAGGGGGTCGAGGTATTCGTCGCCCCGGCGCAGCCCCCAGTGCAGGCACGCCGCGGCCGGGCAGCCGGTGTGGCCGGCGAGCAGGGTGCCGATCGGCGTGCCGGCAGCCACCCGGGCGCCGACCGACAGTCCAGCGCTCACCGGTTCGTAGGTGGTCCGCAGCCCGTCGCCGTGCCCGACGGTGACCACCGGGCGCCCGGCCACCGGACCGGCGAAGAGCACCACGCCCGCGCCGGCCGAGCGGACCTCGGCGCCCGGGGCGGCGGCCAGGTCGACGCCCCGGTGACCGGGCAGCCAGGGCTGGGGCGGCGGGTCGAACCGGCGCACCAGCCGGGGTGTGCCGGCGAGCGGCCACCGGAACCGTGGCCCGACCCGGGGCGCCCCTCCCGGGGCGGGATCCGTCAGGGCCGCCATCCGACGGGACGCCGACGGGACGACCACCGGGACCGCGGCGGCCGGGACGACCACCGGATCCGGTGCCGCCGGAAGGATCAGCGGAAGCATGAGGAGGGCCACCGTGACGGGCCCGGGCATGGTTCGCACGGCCGGCAGCCTGCCCCGACGGCGGTGCCCGCGCCACCGGGCGCACCGCCGACTGTGGACGGCGGCCCGGCTGTGGACAACGCCCGGCGGCGGAGTCGATCTGCTATGCGGCCAGACCGGCCGGCGACCCGCACCGCCTATGCTGAGCCGGTGACACGGGACTGGTACGCCTGGCACGACGACTACGACCAGCCGGACTCGGCCCTGTCCCGACGCCTGACCGAGCTGCGGCTGCGCATCCGCGAGGCGCTGGACCAGGCGCCACCCGGCCCGCTCCGGGTGGTCAGCCTCTGCGCCGGCCAGGGGCGGGACCTGATCCCGGTGCTCGCGACGCATCCCCGGCGGGACGACGTGACCGCCCGCCTGGTCGAGCTGGACCCCCGCAACGCCGAGGTGGCCCGGGCGGCCGCGGCGGAGGCCGGCCTGCCGGCGGTGCAGGTGGTGGTCGGGGACGCGGCGCTGACGGACCACTACGCCGACCTCGCCCCGGCGCACCTCGTGCTGGTCTGCGGCGTCTTCGGCAACATCGTCGACGCCGACATCCGGGCCACGGTCGGGCACTGCGCCGCCCTCTGCGCCGCCGGCGGGACGGTCTTCTGGACCCGGCACCGTCGCGAGCCGGACCTGGTGCCCGCCATCTGCGACTGGTTCGCCGAGGAGGGCTTCACCCCGGTGGCGGTGAGCAGCCCGGCCGACGGGGTGGGGGTGGGCGTGCACCGCTTCACCGACCGACCCCGGCCGCTGCCGGCCGGCGTGCGGATGTTCGAGTTCGTCGGCTACGACCGCCTCACCCACCCGTGACCGGGCGTCCGCCCGCCGACCGTCGGGGAGCCGAGATGACCACTGTGGACGACGTCAGCCGGCCGTCCCGGATCGCCGGTCCGGACGAGGCGATCAGCGCGGAGGAGTTGCAGCTCGCCGCGCGCAACCACGGCATCCCCCTCGAGGCGCTGCGCTACGACGTCACCCCGGCCGGGCTGCACTACCTGCTCATCCACTACGACATCCCGGACGTCGACCCGGTGGCGCACACGCTGACCGTCGACGGCGCGGTGGACCGGCCGCTGAGGCTCGACCTGGCCGGCCTGCGGGACCGTCCCCGGGTCACCCACCGGGTGACCCTGGAGTGCGCCGGCAACGGTCGGGCGCTGCTGCACCCGCGGCCGGTCAGCCAGCCGTGGCTGGTGGAGGCGGTCGGCAACGCCGAGTGGACCGGCACGCCGCTGGCGCCGCTGCTGCGCGAGGCCGGGCTCTCCCCGGACGCCGTGGACGTGGTCTTCACCGGCGCGGACCACGGCGTCGAGCGGGGCGTCGAGCAGGACTACCAGCGGGCACTGCCGGTCGCGGACGCGCTGCGCGAGGAGGTGCTGCTGGCGTACGAGATGAACGGCGCTCCCCTGCTGCCGCAGCACGGGTCGCCGCTGCGGCTGATCGTGCCCGGCTGGTACGGCATGGCGCACGTGAAGTGGCTGCGCGGCATCCGGGTGCTGACCGAGCCCTTCGACGGCTACCAGAACGCGGTGGCGTACCGGCTGCGGAGCGACGCCGACGACCCCGGCGTGCCGGTGACCCGGATCGAGCCTCGCGCCCTGGTCCGCCCGCCGGGCTTCCCGGACTTCATGTCACGTACCCGGGTGCTGCGTCCGGGGCCGTGCACGGTGGACGGTCGGGCCTGGTCGGGACACGCGCCGGTCAGCGCGGTGGAGGTGACCACCGACGGTGGCGCGAGCTGGGTACCGACCCGGCTGGACGAGCCGAGCGGCGGGGAGTGGGCGTGGCGGCGGTGGCAGTTCGACTGGGCTCCGGAGCCGGGGCGGTACGTGCTGGGCGCTCGGGCCACGGACGCCGCCGGACGCCGTCAGCCGGTCGAGCAGCCGTGGAACCGGGGCGGCTTCGCCAACAACCTGGTGCAGCGGGTCGAGGTGGTGGTCCTGGCGGGGTGAGAGCCGGAAACCCTCAGCCGCCGAATCCGGAGTCTGCGGGAAGGGAGATGTCCGGCTTTTCGAGCTCTTCGACATTGACGTCCTTGAACGTCATGACTCGGACGTTCTTGACGAAACGGGCAGGGCGGTACATGTCCCACACCCAGGCGTCGTGCATCTCGACCTCGAAGTAGACCTCGCCGTCCGAGTTGCGCACGTGCAGGTCGACCTGGTTGGCCAGGTAGAAACGGCGCTCGGTCTCCACCACGTAGGAGAACTGGCGGACAATGTCGCGGTACTCCCGGTAGAGCTGCAGCTCCATCTCGGTCTCGTACTTCTCGAGATCTTCCGCGCTCATCGCACTCCGCCTTCCATGACCACATCTTCCCCCACCGGCGCCGGAGGTCGAGGCTGCTCGCCCAACGCCACGCCGACGGTACCCCCTGACGCGCCGGAGCGCTCCATCGGCTCGTCCGGGCCGTCCACCACCGGACGACGGGACCGGGGCGGGCGCCCGTCCCGGCCGGAGATCGTGGCCACGTTGACGTAGGAGAAGCGGTGCTCCCGGCACGGCCCGCGCTCCCGCAGGGCCGCCGTGTGCTCGGGCGTGATGTAGCCCTTGTGCTCGGCGAAGCCGTACCCCGGGTACCGGTCGTCCAGCTCCACCATGATCCGGTCCCGGGTGACCTTGGCCAGCACGCTCGCCGCCGCCACACAGGCGGCCACCCGGTCGCCCTTCCAGACCGCCAGCCCCGGCACGTCCAGCCCGTCGACGCCGAAGCCGTCGGTCAGCACGTACTCGGGGCGGGTGGTCAGCGACGCGAGGGCGCGCCGCATCGCGGCCACGTTGCACACGTGCAGCCCGCGCGCGTCGACCTCCTCGGCGGGGATCACCACCACCGCGTACGCGAGGGCGCGGGCGACCACCTCGTCGTGGATCCGCTCCCGGGTGGCCGGGGTAAGCAGCTTGGAGTCGGCCAGCCCGTCGATCTCGCCGCGCCGCCCCTCGGGCAGCACCGCGGCGGCGGCCACGAGCGGCCCGGCGCAGGCGCCCCGCCCGGCCTCGTCCGCGCCGGCCACGTGCCGGAAGCCGCGCCGTTGCAGGGCGCGCTCCAGCGCGTAGAGGCCACCCTCGCGGCGCACCACGGTGCGCGGCGGCGTCAGCACGGCGTACCCCCGTGGGCGGCGGCTCGGGCGGCGAGCGCCCGGGTCAGCACTGCCGGCAGATCCTCGGGGTAGTAGCGCTCGGCGGTGCCGGCCAGCTCGCCCAGGGACCACCAGCGGTGGCCGCTGACGCTGGCGCGCTCGATCTCGTCGAAGCCCGCGGTGTCCACCTCCCAGGCCGGGACGCGGACCAGGAAGAACTCCTGCTCCTGCCGGTACCAGACGCCGTCGAACGGGAACTCGACCGTCTCGGCCCACACCGGCGGGCCCAGCTCGGCCGGGATGAGCCGCAGCCCGGTCTCCTCGGCCAGCTCGCGGGCCGCGCCGTCGACCGGGCTCTCCCCCGGGTCGAGCCCGCCGCCGGGGGTGAACCAGTAGCTGTGCCCGGGCCGGGCCGGATCGGTGCCGGCGAAGAGCAGCACCCGGTCGGCCGCGTCGACGAGCAGCACCCGGGCCGCGCGTCGCGGGGTGTAGACGGTCACCGCCCAAGCCTGCCAGACGGCTCCGACGAACGCCCACGCCCTCCGGGGTCAGGGATTGGGGATCCCGTCGAACTGCTTGGGGACGGTGAGCCAGGTCGCCCGGTCGACCGGCCAGAAGACGGTGAACGCCCGCCCGACCACCTGGTCCTCGGGGATGGTGGCCTCGGTGATGTCCTGGCCGGACTGCTGCCAGTGCTCCAGCGAGTCGCCCGAGGCCGAACGGTGGTCACCCATCACCCAGAGCCGCCCCTGCGGCACGGTGATGTCGAAGTCCTGGTCGGCGGGCTTGTCCTGCTGGCCGTTGGCGGAGTAGATGTACGGTTCCTCCAGCGATCGGCCGTTGATGACCAACCGGTCCTGAACGTCGCAGCAGACCACGTGGTCGCCGGCGACCCCGATCACCCGCTTGATGAAGTCCTCACCCTCCGGGTTGCCGCTCCACTCGGTGGGCGCCTTGAAGACGATCACCTCGCCCCGGTGCGGCGACCGGAAGTCGTAGACCAGCTTGTTGACCAGCACCCGATCGTCGATCTTGAGAGTGTTCTCCATGGACGGGGAGGGGATGAAGAAGGTCTGCAGCACGAAGGCACGCACCAGCACTGCGACCAGGATCGCCACGCCCAGGAGGATGGGCAGCTCCTTCCAGAAGGAGCTGCGAGGCTTTTCGGTCTGCTCGTCAATCACGGGAGGAGCCTACGACGCCGGGCACGCGGGGGCCGCCCGGAACGCGCGAGAACGGAGAGGGCCGCGGTGACCGGGAGGATCAGCACGACACCGCCCACCGGATCGGGATCGACGGGGGTCGGCCCGGCCGGCACGCCGTCGGCCCGGGGCAGGCCGGCGAAGGTGTCCGGCACGGGCAGCGAGGTCCACCGCTCGGAGGGCCAGACGATCATGAAGGCCCGGCCCACCACGTTGTCGATGGGCACCGGACCCTGACAGCGGGCGTCCTGGGAGACCAGCCGGTGGTCGCCCATCACGAAGATCTGGCCGGCCGGCACGACGACCTCGGTGAACTGCCGGGACCGGCACTCCTTCGGGTTCGGCGGCAGCTCGGCGGGCGAATCCTCGGAGACGTACCCCCGCTCGTCCAGCGGCACGCCGTTGACCACGACCCGGCCCTTGTCGCAGCACCAGACCTTGTCGCCGGGCACCCCGATCACCCGCTTGATGAAGTCCTTCTCGCCGGGGCGGCTGACCCCGACCAGGTCGCCGAGGGTGCGGCCGACCTTGCCGGCGAAGCCGGCCGGCGGCGCCGGGGTTTCCTGGGCGACCCACTTGTCGGTGCCCCGGAAGACCACCACCTCGCCGCGCGCCGGATCGCGGACGTCGTAGACGACCTTGTTGACCAGCACCCGGTCGCCGATGAGGAGGGTGTTCTCCATCGACCCGGAGGGGATGAAGAACGCCTGGAGCAGGAAGGTGCGGATCAGCACGGCGAGGCAGAACGCGACGATCAGCAGCAGGGGCAGCTCCTGCCAGAGGGGCATCTGCCGCCTGGTGCGCCGGGCCCGCCGGCGCCAGGGATCGACGGTGCCGTCCTCGTCAAGCATCTGCACCATGCCACTCTCCGGTCCGCAGAAACGACACTACCGCCCGGGGGCCTCGTCGTGAGACCCCACGGGCGGTAGTGGATCGCTGTGCCGCGCGGGACACCGCTGCGGCGTCGCTGCCCTCCTGCGCCCGTACGACCAGGGTAATGGGATCCGGTCGATGCGACATCCGCGCAGGTCAGGCGGCGTGGCGAGCGGTAGGTCAGCTGGGCTGCTTCTCGCGCAGCTCCTTGATCTTGGCCTTCTTGCCGCGCAGCTCGCGCAGGTAGTAGAGCTTGGCCCGACGCACGTCACCGCGGGTCACGACCTCGATCCGGTCGATCGCCGGGCTGTTGATCGGGTACGTCCGCTCCACACCGACACCGAAGCTGACCTTGCGGACCGAGAAGGTCTCGCGCAGACCGTCACCCTGGCGGCGGATGACGACGCCCTGGAAGATCTGGACCCGGGACCGGTTTCCCTCGACGACCCGCGCGTGCACCTTCACGGTGTCACCGGCACGGAAGTCGGGGAGGTCGACCCGCTTCGACTGGGCGTCAAGGGCGTCCAGGATGTTCATCGCTGTGTCCTCGTGAGGCTCACGGCGCACCGTCACTCGGTGCGCGGATGGGTGATTCTGATCCCCGGGTGGTGGACGGCGGGCCGACCCCGGTCGAGGATCCTCGCAGCCGTCCGCGGGCGCGGACAGATGCGGCAACCCCTCTACTTTGCCACATCCCCCGGCGGCAGCGGAAATCCGCCCCGGTCCAACGCGGCCCGGTCCCGCTTGTCCAGGCTCTCCGGGGGCAGCGCGGCGATCATGTCGGGGCGGCGCGCGGCCGTCCGGGCCAGCGCCTCGTCCCGCCGCCAGCGGGCGATCCGTCCGTGGTCGCCGGAGCGGAGCACCTCCGGCACCTCGTGCCCGCGCCAGGTCGCCGGCTTGGTGTACATCGGGGCCTCGAGCAGCCCGTGGGCGTGCGACTCCTCGTCCAGCGACCCGGCGTTGCCGAGCACTCCGGGCAGCAGCCGGGTGACCGCCTCCAGGATCACCAGCACCGCGACCTCGCCGCCGAAGAGCACATAGTCACCGAGGGAGACCTCGGTCACCCGCATCCGGGTCGCCGCCTGGTCGAGGACCCGTTGGTCGATGCCCTCGTACCGGCCGCAGGCGAAGAGCAGGTGCGACTCGGCGGCCAACTCGTGCGCCATGGCCTGGGTGAACCGGACGCCGGCCGGCGAGGGCACCAGCAGTCGGGGCAGGGTGTGGCCGTCCGGGCTGAGCTCGTCGGGGGCGAGGGCGTCCAGCGCCTCACCCCACGGCTCCGGCCGCATCACCATGCCGGGGCCGCCGCCGTAGGGGGTGTCGTCGACCGTGCGGTGCACGTCGTGGGTCCAGGTCCGCAGATCGTGTACGGCCAGCCGGAGCGTGCCGTTCGCCCGGGCCTTGCCGACCAGCGACAGGTCCAGCGGGGCGAAGTACTCCGGGAAGATCGACACGATGTCGACGCGCATCAGGGGTGCTCCGGCGGTCTAGAGATCGAGCAGACCGGCCGGCGGGTCGACGACGACGCGACCGCCGGCGAGGTCCACCTCGGGCACGATCGCCTTGACGAACGGGATCAGCGCGGTACGCCCCTCGGGGCGGCGCAGCACCAGCATGTCGGACGCGGGCGCGTGGTCGATCGCGGCCACCTCGCCCAGCCGCTCGCCGGCCGGGGTGACCACGGCGAGGCCGACCAGCTGGTGGTCGTGGAACTCCTCCGGGTCCTCCGGCGGCGCGACGTCGGCGCTGTCCACCGTGAGCAGGGTGCCGCGCAGCGCCTCGGCGACGTCCCGGTCCGGCACGCCCTCGAAGGCGACCAGCAGCCGGCCCTGGTGCCAGCGCGCCGACTCGATGGTCAGCTCGGCCGGCACCCGGAACGGCACCCCGGGACCAGACGCCGGGTTGGCCGGGGGTGTCACTCCCGGTTCGGTGCGTAGCACGCCGCGACCGCGGGAAGACTCAGCCGGGGGTCTCACCCCCGGTTCGGTGCGTAGCACCGAGCCGGGGGTGAACCGTGCTTCGGGCTCATCGGTCCGCACCTCCACGGTGACCTCACCGCGGATCCCGTGCGGCTTGCCGATCCTGCCAATGACGAGAAGCATCAGTACGAGTCGACGATGTCGACGCGTACCCCGCGCCCACCGATGGAGCCGATCACCTGGCGCAGCGCTTTGGCGGTCCGGCCGGACCGCCCGATCACCGTGCCGAGGTCCTCGGGGTGCACGCGGACCTCGAGCCGCTTGCCCCGACGGGAATCGACCATCCGGACGCGCACGTCGTCCGGGTGGTCCACGATGCCCTTGACCAGGTGCTCCAGCGCGGGACGCAGCGGCATGTCAGGCCTGCTCACCGGCGTCGGCAGCAGCAGCCGGGGCCTCGGCCGGAGCCTCGGTCTTCGGCGCCTCGGCCTCGGCCGGAGCCGCGGCCTTGGCGGCCTTCTTGGCCGGCTTGGCCGGGGTCTCCGGAGCCAGGCCGGCGGCGGCCTTCGCCTCGGCCTCGTACGCCGCCTTGCGGTCGGCCCGCTCCGGGGCGACCTTCAGCGGCGGCGGGGCCGGCAGGCCCTTGAACTTCTGCCAGTCACCGGTCAGCTCCAGCAGGCGCTGCACGGCCTCGCTCGGCTGCGCGCCGACCGACAGCCAGTACTGGACCCGCTCCGACTTGACCTCGATCACCGAAGGGTCCTCCTTCGGCTGGTACACGCCCACGAACTCGATCGCGCGACCGTCACGCTTGGTGCGCGAGTCGGCGACGACGATGCGGTACTGCGGGTTGCGGATCTTGCCCATCCGCAGGAGCCGGATCTTTACGGCCACAGTTGTTTCGCTCCTGTTGCGATTTCACCGGCCCGGTACGGGCGGTGCACGGGTGAGCGCCGACCGGCACAGTGGGGTTTGGGCCGGAGACTGCTCGGTGGACTGGCGACGCGCCCGGGTTAGAGGGCGCCGGACGCGCGCCGGATACCAGCGAACCATTCTGCCAGATCCGGCGCCGATCTCTCACACCGGACCCGGACAGGTCACCCGAGGCGGTAGCCGAGTGACGGACGACACCGTCAGCGGACCGGCGGACGATCCCAGCCAGGGGGCAGTTCGTCCGGTACGTCCCATTCCACCGGCGGGGTGAAGTCGCACCAGGTGCCGTCGAACGGAAACGCGCCGGCCTCGGCGAGGGCGATCACCCGCTCCCCCTCGGCCCGGACCGCCTTCTCGTCGGCCACCCAGTAGTCGTCGGGGAAGGCGAGGCGTTCGAGGAACTCCTCCTCGTCCTTCCACTCCCAGCTGTGGTCCGGCCGGACCACCACGTCCAGGTCCTGGTCGACCATGTCCACGCCGGCCACCGGGCCGTCGTCCCAGCGGACGCCCGGTTCCTCCAGGTTGACGTACCAGTTGCTGTGCCGGCCCCGGGCGTCCCGGAACCACCAGACCGAGTGGGACGCCCCGGTGGGCAGGAACTTCAGCACCGGCGGCCCGTTCCACCGACCCCGCGCCAGCCGGTGGGACGACGTGATCCACTCGGCGAACGGCATCGCCCGCATGCCCAGTCCCGCCTCGGTGACCTCGTGCGCCACCGGCGAGTGCCGGGCGACCCAGAGCAGCAGGCCCCGGTCGTCGTCGAGGACCACCCGCGCCGCCCGGACCCAACCGATCCGGCCGTGCCGGACGTTCCGGTGCATGATCAGCCGACCCGGGGCGAACCGGGTGACCGGACCGCCGGGCCGCACCTCAGTAGGCGCGGGCGAGGACGGCGACCAGGTCGGGCTCGTCCTCCGAGTCCGGCACCGTCCCGTCGGCGCGCAGCAGGCACCGGACGGTGACGCCCTGGCCGTTCGCCTCGGCCTCGCCCGGGACGCCGACCGCCGACCACGGCACCTTGGCCCAGCCGGTGGCGGCCGCCTCGATCGCCTCGGCCAGCGTCGACACCTCGACGGTGCGGGACTGACGGTGGGCCAGGGCCTGGTCGTGCAGCGCCCGCTGGTCGGCCTCCAGCGCGGCGAGGACCGCGCCGACCACGTCGGCCACCGGCGTCGGGGACTTCGAGCCGTCCGTACGCCGGACCACGACCGCGTTGCCGGCGGCCAGGTCGCGGGGGCCGACCTCGACGCGTACCGGATAGCCGCGCAGCTCGGCGTCGACGGCCCGGCGGCCGAACGCGGTGTCGGTGCGGTCGTCGAGCGCGACCCGGACGCCGGCGTCGCGCAGGCCGTCGCGGAGCTTGGCCGCCGCCTCGGCGACGCCCTCGCCGTCCTTGACGATCATCACGTACGCCTGGACGGGCGCCAGCTTCGGCGGCACCCGCAGGCCGTTGTCGTCGCCGTGCGCCATGATCAGCCCGCCGAGCATCCGGGTCGAGGTGCCCCAGGAGGTCGTCCAGGCGTGCTCCCGTCCGCCCTCGGCCGAGGAGTAGCTGATGTCGAAGGCCTTGGCGAAGTTCTGCCCCAGCTCGTGGCTGGTGCCGAGCTGGAGCGCCTTGCCGTCGCCCATCATGCCTTCGCAGGTGTAGGTGGCGGTCGCGCCGGCGAACCGCTCCCGGGCGGTCTTCAGGCCCACCACCACCGGGATGCCGAGCACGTTGACCATCAGGTCCTCGTACGCCTCGTGCAGGATCCGCCGGGCGTAGGCCCGCGCGTCCTCGCGGGTGGCGTGCGCGGTGTGCCCCTCCTGCCAGAGGAACTCGCTGGTGCGCAGGAAGATCCGCGGGCGCAGCTCCCAGCGGACCACGTTGGCCCACTGGTTGAGCAGCAGCGGCAGGTCCCGGTACGAGTCGATCCACTTGGCCATGAACTCGCCGATGACCGTCTCGCTGGTGGGGCGGACCACGACCGGCTCGGCGAGCTGCTTGCCACCACCGTGGGTGACCACGGCCAGCTCCGGCGAGAAGCCCTCGACGTGCTGGGCCTCCCGCTTGAGGTAGCTCTCCGGGATGAAGAGCGGGAAGTACGCGTTCTCCGCGCCGGCCGCCTTGATCCGGGCGTCCATCTCGGCCTGCATCCGCTCCCAGATGGCGTAGCCGGCCGGTCGGATGACCATGGTCCCCCGGACCGGGCCGTTGTCGGCCAGCTTCGCCTTGGCGATCAGGTCCTGGTACCAGCGGGGAAAGTCCTCCGCACGGGGAGTGAGCACGCGTGCCATGACCGCACATCCTATGCGCCGCCCTCCGGGCCGCAGCGATCGGGCGCGCCCGTGCCGCGCGGCGCGGGCTGCGCCGGCCGGAGCACCCCGGTCGACGCAGTGCCGCGGGACAGCGGGACCGGCCGGACGCTGATTAGCATCTGCGGCCATGTCCCCGCTGCGTTCCCTCTTCGGCCGCTCCTCCGGGCCGGCCCCGCTGCCGTATCCGCCGACCTCTCCGGAGGGGCTGGCTGCCCGCTGGGTGCGCTGGGTGGCGGCGCACGGGCCGACGAAGAACCCGGTCCGCGACACGACCGGCGAACACGCCGGGCACCACCAGCCCGACGACGTGTGGTTGCTGGCCGGCACCTACGGCGGCTCGGTGACCCGGCGCTGCGCGGTGCCCGCCGGCCGGCCGCTGTTCTTCCCGGCGTTCAACATGTGGCAGTTCCCGGCCCGGGCGGGCGAGGTGCCGGTGGTGTCCCGGGCGACCGGGCACGCCCAGCTGGACGGGGTGCCGCTGCCGCTGGCCACGATCGGCACGACGACGCCGTTCGAGGTGCGCGGCGCCCTCGGCAACGGGGTGACCTCGACGCCCCGCCCGACGCCGGTGACCGTCTGGGGGCTCTGGGCCAGCCTCCCGCCGCTGGCCCCCGGCGCGCACGAGCTGACCTTCGGCGGCAGCGACGGCGGCGGCTTCTGGGTGGAGGCGCAGTACCGCCTCGTCGTGAGCTGAGCCGTCCGGCCGCCCGTTGGGCCCCGCCCGAGCAGACCGTGGCCGCCCTCGCCGACCTCGCCCTCCACCTCTTCCTCACCGCCACCACCGCCTGACCCGAGGCGGGGTCAGCGGATGACGCGGCCGCGGAGGACGATGCGGGACGGGGCGCGGACGACGCGGAGGTCGCGGCGCGGGTCCTCCGGGTAGACGACCAGGTCGGCTAGGCCACCCTCGACCAGGCCGGGGAAGCCGAGCCACGCGCGGGCGCCCCAGGAGGCGGCGGCGAGCACGTCCAGGGTCGACATGCCGGCCCGCTCGTGCAGCAGCATCATCTCCTCGGCGGCCAGCCCGTGGTTGATCCCGCCACCGGCGTCGGTGCCGACGTAGATCGGCACACCCGCCTCATACGCGGCCCGGACCACCTCGGGGAAGCGGTCGCGCAGGGCGATCATGTGGTCGGCGTACCCGGGGAACCTGGCGCGCGCCTGGTCGGCGATGCCGCCGAAGGTGGCAATGTTGATCATCGTGGGGACCAGGGCGGTGCCCTGCCGGGCCATCAGGTCGATCAGGTCGAGGCTGAGACCGGTGCCGTGCTCCACCGAGTCCACCCCGGCCCGCACCATGATCTCCACGGCCGATTCGGAGAAGGTGTGCACCGCGGCGCGTACCCCGGCGGCGTGTGCGGCCGCGACGGCGGCGGTCATGGTGTCGGCGTCCCAGGCCGGCGCGAGGTCGCCGACCCCCCGGTCGATCCAGTCCCCGACCAGCTTGACCCAGCCGTTGCCGGCGGCCGCCTGCGCGGCCACCGTGGCGGCCACCTCGGCCGCGCCGACCTCCACGCCGATGTCCCGCAGGTAGCGCTTCGGCGGGGCGACGTGCCGGCCGGCGCGCGCGAGCCGCGGCAGCTCCGGCTCGTCGTCGAGTTCCGGGTACGGGTACGGCGAGCCGGCGTCGCGGATGGCCAGCACCCCGGCGTCCCGGTCGGTGCGGGCCAGCTCCCGGGCCTGGTCCAGGGAGGAGATCGGGGCGCCGCCCTGGGCGATGCCGATGTGGCAGTGCGCGTCGGTCAACCCCGGCAGCACGAAGCCGCCGTCGACCACCGTCTCCGCCCCCGGCACCGGATCGAAGGTGACCCGGTCGCCGTCCAGCCAGATGTCCCGGACCTCGTCGTCCGGCAGCAGCACACCGCGCACATGCAAAGCCATGTGCACAGTCCTACCCGATCACCGCCCGTGCCGCGGCAGCAGGCCGGCCGACGACGGCGGCCCCGCCACCATGAGAGGTGACGGGGCCGTCAGACGTCGGCGACGTGCGGTCAGCGGGGGCGGTCGTCGCCCTTGCCGAGCTTGTTGAAGTCGATCTTCGGGAGCTTGAAGCCCGGGGGCAGGCCCTGGCCGCCGGCCAGGTCGCCCGGGTCCAGCCCCGGCGGGAGCTGCGGCATGCCGCCCGGAAAGCCGCCCGGCAGTCCGGCGCCCGCGCCGCTGCGCGGCCGGTTGCCACCCTTGGTGCCCTTGCGCTTGTTCTTCGGCGACTTGGTCGCCTTGCGCCGGCCGCCGCCGGGGAGGCCCATCATGCCGCCCATCTGCTTCATCATCTTCTGCGCGTCGGCGAAGCGGTTGAGCAGCTGGTTGACGTCCATCACGGCGACCCCGGAGCCGCTGGCGATGCGGGCCCGGCGGGAGCCGTTGATGATCTTCGGGTTGGTGCGCTCGCCCGGGGTCATCGACCGGATGATCGCGGTGACCCGGTCGAAGTGCTTGTCGTCCAGGTCGGCGAGCTGGTCCTTCATCTGTCCCATGCCGGGCATCATGGCCAGCACGTTGGCGATCGGGCCCATCCGGCGGACCGCGATGAGCTGGTCGAGGAAGTCCTCCAGGGTGAACTGCTCGCCGCCCATCAGCTTGGCGGTCATCTTCTCCTTCTGATCGGCGTCGAAGGCCTGCTCGGCCTGCTCGATCAGAGTGAGGACGTCGCCCATGCCGAGGATCCGGCTGGCCATCCGGTCGGGGTGGAAGACGTCGAAGTCCTCCAGCTTCTCGCCGGTGGAGGCGAAGAGGATCGGCTGCCCGGTGACCTCCCGGACCGACAGCGCGGCGCCGCCGCGCGCGTCGCCGTCGAGCTTGGAGAGGACGACACCGGTGATGCCGACGCCGTCGCGGAAGGCCTCGGCGGTCCGCACCGCGTCCTGACCGACCATCGCGTCGATGACGAAGATGACCTCGTCCGGCTGGACGACGTCCCGGATGTCCGCGGCCTGCTGCATCATCTCGGCGTCGATACCGAGGCGGCCGGCGGTGTCGACGATGACGATGTCCCGGGCGGCCCGCTTGGCGTGCTCGATCGAGGCGCGGGCCACCTGCACCGGGTCGCCGACGCCGTTGCCGGGCTCCGGGGCGTACACCTCGACGCCGGCGCGGCCACCGAGCACCTGGAGCTGCCCGACGGCGTTGGGGCGCTGGAGGTCGGCGGCGACCAGCAGCGGCTGGTGGCCCTGGGCCTTGAGCCAGCGGGCCAGCTTGCCGGCGAGGGTGGTCTTGCCGGAACCCTGGAGGCCGGCCAGCATGATCACCGTCGGCGGGTGCTTGGCGAACTGGAGCCGCCGCCCCTCGCCGCCGAGGACGTTGATCAGCTCCTCGTTGACGATCTTGATGATCATCTGCGCCGGGTTGAGGGCCTGGGAGACCTCGGCCCCCCGCGCGCGCTCCTTGACGTTCGCGATGAAGCCCTTGACCACCGGCAGGGCGACGTCGGCCTCCAGCAGCGCCATGCGGATCTCGCGCGCGGTGGCGTCGATGTCGGCATCGGTGAGCCGACCCTTGCCGCGGAGCTTGGTGAAGATCCCGGACAGGCGGTCACTCAAGGTGTCAAACACACGAACATCCCGTTTGTCAGTGTTCCGGCGGGTACAACTCAGCCGGCGCGCACAAGGCCGGCCACCCGCAAGGGTAACGGTCCCACCTCGCCACTGCTTCCCACCGGCCGGGCCACGCCGGTCACCATCCCAGGACCCGCGGTGGTCAGGGCCGCAGGCCCGGGCGCGCGACAAGCCCGCCCAGCTCGGTCAGCGCCGGGCACAGCTCGGCGGAGACGGTCGTCCTGCCCGCCCCGAAGGCACCGTTCAACCAGACGATCACGCCTGAACCAGCCCCGACTGGTACGCGAAGACCACCAGTTGGGCCCGGTCCCGGGCACCCAGCTTCACCATCGCCCGGCTGACGTGGGTCCGCGCGGTGGCCGGACTGACCACCAGCCGCTCGGCGATCTCGACGTTGCTCAGCCCCTCGCCGACCAGCCCCACCACCTCCCGCTCCCGGTCGGTGAGCGTGCCGAGCCGGGGGTGGGGGCGGGGCACCCGGGCCGGTCGGGTGGCGAACTCGCGGACCACCCGCCGGGTCACCGACGGCGACAGCAGCGCCTCCCCCTCGGCGACCAGTCGGATCGCCCGCAGCAGCTCGGCCGGGCGGGTGTCCTTGGTGAGGAAGCCGCTCGCCCCGTGGCGGAGCGCGTCGAAGACGTATTCGTCCAGCTCGAAGGTGGTCAGCACGATCACCCGGGTGCCGGCAAGCTCGGGGTCGGCGACAATCCGCCGGGTCGCCTCGATGCCGTCGATCCCCGGCATCCGGACGTCCATCAGCACCACGTCCGGGCGCTCCCGCCGGGCCAGCTCGACGACGCTCAGCCCGTCCGCCGCCTCACCCACCACCGCGAGGTCGTCCTCGCTCTCCACCAGGGCGCGCAGCCCGATCCGGACCAGGCCCTGGTCGTCGGCGAGCAACACGGTGATCACGAGGTCTCCTCCACCGGCAGTGTCGCGTACACCCGAAAGCCGCCGCCGGGGCCGGGGCCGGCGGTGAACGACCCGCCCAGCGCGGTCACCCGCTCCCGCATGCCGGCCAGACCGTACCCGGGACCCGGCGGCCTCCCGGCCCCGGGCAGCGGCCCGCGCCCGGTGTCGGTGACCTCCACCGCGACCTCGCCGGGGGCGTACCGGAGCCGGACGGCGGCGGTGGCGGGCCCGGCGTGGCGGAGCACGTTGGTCAACGACTCCTGCACCACCCGGTACGCGGCCAGGTCCACGGCGACGGGGAGCGGGCGCGGCGCCCCGTCGACCTCGACGGTGACCGGCACCCCGGCACCGGCCAGCCGCTCGCGCAGCTGCGGGAGCTGGGCCAGCCCCGGGGCGGGCGCCCGTTCGTCGGCGGCCTCGTCCCGCCGGACCACGGTGAGCGTGACCCGCAGCTCGTCCAGAGCCTCCTTGCTGGTGCGGCTGATCGCGGTCAGCGCCGCCTCGGCCTGCTCCGGCCGCTTTGCCAGCAGGTGCAGGGCGATCTCCGCCTGCATGTGGATGGCGGCGAGGCCGTGCCCGACCACGTCGTGCACCTCCCGGGCGACCCGCAGCCGTTCGGCGTCGGCCAGCCGGCGGGCCTCGTCCACCCGGCCGCGGGCCGCGCTCTCCCGACCCAGCCGCACCGTCGTCCCCACCGCGAACGGCACCACCACCCAGGCGGCGGCGGGCATCAGGCCCAGCAGGCCGGGCGACCGGACGCCCACGAAGACGTGCACCAGCAGCGCGACCAGGGCCACCCCGCAGGCCACCGCCGCGGTGCGTAACGGCAGGCACGCGGCGACCGTGTAGACCGCGACGAAGAACGACAGCAGGATCGGCCCGTACGGGTAGCCGAGCACCAGGTACGCCGTGACGGCCGCGGTGCCGACCGCCAGCGTCGCCAGCGGCCACCGCCGCCGGACCGCCAGGGCCAACGCCGCCACCACCACCACCGGATACGTCGCCCGACCGGTGGGGATCCCCTCGTTGGCGCCGGCCGGCCCGGTGCCGATCAGCCCGAACGCGACCAGCGCCAGGGCCACGAGGACGTCGAAGATGTCGTCGCGCCACCCGGTCCGGTTCCGGTCCACGCCGTCCCTCCCGGTCCCCACCGCTCTAGCCGATGTCCCGTCGGCGCAGCAGCGCCCCGCCCACCGCCGCGAAGGCGACCAGATAGCCGGCCACCACCAGCGCCGCCTGTCCGCCGCCGACCGTCGCCGCGACCCCCGGCGTGTCGCCGGCCGCGCCGAGCGCCGCCGCCAGCGACCCGGCGTTCGGCCCGGGCAGCCCCTTCTGCGCCTGGGCCACCCAGTCAAGCAGGGGCGCCGCGATCGCGGCGAGCAGGTTCTGCACCGCGAGCATCCACACCAGCCCCAGCCCGACGGGCAGCGCCACCGCCCGCAACGCCACGGCGAGCACGGCACCGAGCATGGCCCACATCGTCGCGATGAGCCACCCCGCCCCGATCCCGGTCACCAGGTCGCCGGCCGACGGCCAGCGCACCGGCTGCGACTCGGCGACCGCGATCAGCGCGCTCGCCACCGCCCCGACGGCGAAGACGGAGAGCACCACAACCAGGGCGGCAGCCGCCAGGGCGAGCAGCTTGCCGGCGTACACCTCCAGCCGGGACGGCCCCTGGGAGAGCACCGTCTTCCAGGTGCCCCAGCCGTACTCCCCGCCCACCGCGAGCACGCCGAGGATCAGCACGATCGCGCCGAGGAAGACCGGCAGCCCGCCCAGCGAATTCCCCACCAGCCGGTCGGGCAGCAGCATCGGCAGCGTCCGGTCGGTGTTCGGGCCGGTGGTCCCGCCGGCGATGCTCGCGTACGGGAAGACGTAGGTGAAGACCAGGGCGAGCACCAGCGTGATGGCCAGCAGCAGCCAGGACGCCGGCCGGCGGACCAGCTTGACCGCCTCGGCCCGGAAGCTACGCGACATCGGCCGTTCCCTTCTCGATGAGGTCGAAGAAGACCTGCTCCAGATCCCGTTCCCGGCGCCGCAGCTCGCGGACCGCCACCCCGGCGCCGACCAGCTCCGCGTTGAGCCACGCCGCCCGGTCCGGCTCGACCGACAGCTCCAACCCGCCGTCCACCACCCGCACGCGCTCCGCGCCGACCAGCGCCCGGGCCCGCGCGGCGGCCTCGTCCAGCGGGTCGGCCAGCACCCGCAGCCCGGCCGCGCCGCGCAACTCGGCGACGCTGCCCTCGGCGATCAGCCGACCCCGGGAGATCACGCCGACCCGGTCGCAGACCTGCTCGACCTCGCCCAGCAGGTGGCTGGAGACCAGCACCGTGCAGCCGCCCGCGCCGAGCCGGCGGATCAGCGTGCGCATGTCCGCCATGCCGGCCGGGTCGAGGCCGTTGGTCGGTTCGTCCAGGATCAGCAGGCGCGGGTCCTTGAGCAGGGCGGCGGCCACCCCGAGGCGCTGCTTCATGCCCAACGAGTAGCCGGCGTACCGGTCGCCGGCCCGCTCGGTCAGGTCGACCAGGTCGAGCACCAGCGCCACCCGGTCGGCGCCGACCCCGGCGTAGCGGGCGAGCACCCGCAGGTTGTCCCGGCCGGACAGGTACGGGTAGAAGGCCGGCCCCTCGATCAGCGCGCCGACCCCGGTGAGCCGGCCGGCGCCGGGGGCCCGGCCGAGCAGCCGGACCGTGCCGGCGGTGGGGCGGACCAGCCCGAGCAGCATCCGCAGGGTCGTGGTCTTGCCGGCGCCGTTCGGGCCGAGGAAGCCGTACACCTCGCCGGATCGGACGGTCAGGTCGAGATCTCGCACGGCGGTCAGGCCGCCGTACCGTTTCGTGAGCCCTTCGGTCTGCACTGGCAGGTTCATGCCCCCGAGCGTGCCGGCCGGCGCGACGGAAAACGTCGCCTCGTGGGCGGCACCTCGGCTACGCCTCCGGACGTAGGCCCAAGAGTGGCCCGCGGCTCAGACGGCGGCCAGGACGGCGGCCTCCAGCCGGGCCCGCTCGGCGTCGTCGGGCCAGCCGCCGACCAGGTAGAACGCGTCCACCACGTCTGCGCCGAGGGTGGAGATGCGGGCCGCCCGGACCTGGGCGCCGGCCTCGTCGAGGGCGCAGGCCACCCGGTAGAGCAGTCCCGCCGCGTCGGCCGCCCGCAGTTCGAGCAGCACCGCGTCGGTCGCCGCCTCCCGGTGCCAGACCACCCGGGGGGCCGCGCCCGCGCCGCGTGCGGCGAGGGCCCGGCCGCGCAGCCGCTGGGTGACCGAGACGTCGCCGGTGACCGCCCGGCGCAGGTCGGCGCTGAGCGCGATCGGGTCGGGCGCGAGCCCGTAGCGGGGTTGCACCCGGCACTCGACCAGGGCCCGGCCGTCGACCGTGGAGGCGTCCGCGGAGAGCACCTCCAGCCGGTGCAGGGCCAGGCAGCCGGCGACCGTCGCGAGCAGGCCGCGCCGGTCCGCCGCGGCCACCGCCACCCGGTCCTCGGTCAGGTGTACGACCGGCAGCGGCCCCGCCACCAGCGCCGGGTCGGGTGCCGGGGGCGCGGGCAGCACGCCGGTGTCCAGCGCGGTACGCACCCGGGCGACCAGCTCGGCGACGAGCCGCCCCTTCCAGTCCGACCAGGCCGCCGGCCCGGTGGCGGCGGCGTCGGCGCGGACCAGGGCGTGCAGCAGGTCCAGGGTGGTGGTGTCGCGGACCTTCTCCGCCACGTCGGCGATGGTCTTCGGGTCGGCGAGGTCCCGGCGGGTGGCCACGTCGGGCAGGAGCAGATGCAGCCGGACCAGGTTGCCGATCAGCGCCACCTCGTGCTCGGGCAGCCCGATCCGGGCGGCGACGGACTCCGCGACCGGCGCGCCCACGGTGCTGTGGTCGCCAGGGAGTCCCTTGCCGATGTCGTGCAGGAAGGCGCCGAGCAGCAGCAGGTCGGGGCGGTCCACCTCGCGGGAGTGCCGGCTCGCCTCGTACGCGGTCTGCACCAGGTGCCGGTCCAGGGTGAACCGGTGCACCGGGTTGTGCTGGGGCAGGCTGCGCAGCCGGGTCCACTCGGGCAGCCAGCCGTCGATCAGGCCGTACCGGTCGCAGGTCTCCCAGGCGGGCACCAGGCCGGGACCGGCGCCGAGCAGGGTGATCAGCGCGGCCAGGGCGGCGGGCGGCCAGGGCGCGGGCAGCGGCGGGCAGTACGCGGCCAGCCACTCGCAGGTGGCCCGGGCGATGGGCAGGCGGGTGGTGGCCGCGGCGGCGGCGACCCGCAGCGACAGGCTCGGGTCGGGGCGGGCCCCGATGGCGGTACGGGCGAGCACCAGCTCGCCGTCGTGCTCGACCACGTCCCGGGCCACGGGGCGGCGGACCGGGCGGCCGTCGGCGCCCCGGCGGCGGCCGGAGCGGAGCCGGTCGGCGGCCCGCCAGGCGTCGTCGAGGGCGTGGCTGACGGTGCGGGCGTCCCCGGCGACCCGGCGCAGCAGGGCGTCGCCGTCGTCCAGACTGAGCAGCTTGGCGACGCCGTCGCGTTCCTGCGCGACGAGCCGGTCGACCCGGCGGCCGACCTGCAGGTGCAGGGCGTCGCGGGTGTCCAGCAGGCGCAGGTGGGCGGCGCGGACGGCCGGGCGCAGCGCGTCGGTGATCCCGGCGGTGGCGATGGCCCGCAGGATGCCGACGTCGCGAAGCCCGCCGGCGGCCTCCTTCAGGTCGCCCTCGAGCAGGAAGGCGAGTTCGCCGTGGGTGGCCCAGCGGGCGGTGGTGATCTCCTTCAGGCCGGGGAGCTGGCGGACGGCGGTGCGCCGCCAGTGGTCGGTGGCGGTGCGGATGAGCTGGTCGGCGAGCGCCCGGCCGCCGGCGACGTAGCGGGCGTCGAGCAGGCCGAGGGCCACCTTGACGTCGTCCTGGGCCACCGAGAGCGCCTCGGCGACGGTCCGCACGGAGTGGTCGAGCCGCAGCCCGGCGTCCCAGATCGGATACCAGAGCTTGGCGGCCAGCTCGTCCGTGCCGGGCACCCCAGCGTGCAGCAGCACCAGGTCGAGGTCCCCGTACGGCGCGCACTGTCGCCGCCCCAACCCGCCCACCGCGATGAGCGCGATGCCGTCCTGCCGGGGCAGCAGCGAGCCCAGCCACGAGTCGAACGCGTCGGCCCGCGCCGCCCGCGCCCCCTCCCCGATCCCGCCGGGAACGCCGACGACCTCGTTGATCAAGAGCTCCGCGTCGCCGTCGCCGGGGTGTCCTGACGCATCCTTCTTGATCAACGAGGTCATCGGGGGTGGCTCCCTACAGGGCGTCCAGGCCGCGTTCGCCGGTGCGGACGCGGACGACCTCCTCGACGCCGGTCACCCAGACCTTGCCGTCGCCGATCTTGCCGGTCCGGGCCGCCGCCACGATCGCGTCCACGATCTTGTCGACGTCCATCTCGTCGGTGAGCACCTCGACCCGGATCTTGGGCAGGAACTCGACCGTGTACTCGGCACCCCGGTAGACCTCGGTGTGCCCTTTCTGCCGGCCGTACCCCTGGACCTCGCTGACGGTCAGGCCGGCCACGCCGAGGGCGTGCAGGGCCTCCTTCACCGCGTCCAGCTGGTACGGCTTGATGACCGCGGTCACCAGCTTCATGTCCAACCCCTCCATCCCAGGAACGTTAACCGGCGACCTTTTCGCTGACCGGCTCGGCGGGCTCCTCCGCCGGCTCGGCGGACTCCGGGGCCGGCTTGGTGGCGCCGATCCCGGCCATGGCGAACGCGCCGCCCGCGCTGCTGCCCGTGGTGGGCGAGAGGTCGTACGCGCTCTCCGCGTGCTCGGCGACGTCGATGCCGGCGACCTCGTCCTCGGCGTCGGAACGCAGCCCGATCACCTTCTTGATCACCAGGGCGATCAGCGCCGCCACGCCGAACGAGTAGACCGAGACGATGCCGCTGGCCAGCGCCTGCCGGCCGAGCTGGGTCACCCCGCCGCCGTAGAAGAGGCCCTCGCTGGCGCCCAGGCCCTCGATGGCCGAGTTGACCTGGAGGGTGGCGAACAGGCCGATGGAGAGCGAGCCGATCCAGCCGGCGACGAAGTGCACGCCGACCACGTCGAGCGAGTCGTCGAAGCCGAGCCGGTACTTCAGGCCGACCGCGACCGCACAGACCGCGCCGGCGACGAGGCCGAGCAGCACCGCCGGGAGCGGGGCGATGAAGCCGCAGGCGGGGGTGATGGCGACCAGACCGGCGATGGCGCCGGAGGAGGCGCCCACCAGGGTGGGCTTCTTGCTGCGTACCCACTCCACGATGACCCAGCCGAGCACACCGGCGGCGGTGGCCACCTGGGTGTTGACGAAGGCCACCGCGGTGGTGCCGTCGACGGTGAGCTCGGAGCCGGCGTTGAAGCCGAACCAGCCGAACCAGAGCAGGCCGGCGCCGAGGGCGACCAGCGGGACGTTGTGCGGCTTGAAGCTCTCCTTCGGCCAGCCGATCCGCTTGCCGAGGATCAGCACCAGGCCGAGGCCGGCGGCGCCGGCGTTGATGTGGACCGCGGTGCCACCGGCGAAGTCCAGCGCCTTGATCTTGGAGCCGATGAAGCCGCCGCCCCAGACCCAGTGCGCCACCGGCACGTAGACCAGGGTGAACCAGGCGAAGGCGAAGAGCAGCCAGCCGGAGAACTTCAGCCGGTCGGAGACCGCGCCGGAGATCAGGGCGACCGTGATGATGGCGAACATCATCTGGAAGACCATGAAGACGTACGTGGGGATGCCGGTCCCCGCGCCGAGGAAGAGCCACTCCTCGCCGATGAAGTTCGTCTGCGTCCCGAAGTACTGGGTGAAGCTGCCGATCAGGTTGTTGGCCCCGGTGCTGTCGTTGGTGCCGAACGCCAGGGTGAAGCCGTAGATGACCCAAAGTACGGAGATGAGCCCGATCGCGGAGAAGCTCATCATCATCATGTTGAGTACGCCCTTGGACCGGTTGAGGCCGCCGTAGAACAGGGCCAGACCGGGCGTCATGAGCAGCACGAGCGCAGACGACAAGAGCAACCAGGCGGTGTTGCCGGTGTTGATCTCCACGCTGCCTCCTCTCGGTGTGGAAGTCCTCCCTCCGGCTGAGACCTGGCAGCATCGCCCGTCAGCCGGTTGCGCGGAAGCTTCGTCGCCGGCTGTTTCACTCAACGACCCCGGCCGATTTCCGGTCCGTGACGGTGTGTTTCAGACGTGTGAAGAAACCCGCACAACCACCGGGATGGACGGCGGTGGATCGGCCGTACGGCGGACGTCGATGGCCGCGCGACCACCCCGCCCGGCACGGCCGATCAGCGCAGGGCGTTCTCCAGGGCGTGCCGCTCGTAGTCGAGCAGCCGCAGGTCGCGCATCGGGCGGCGGAGGTGCCCCTTGTGCACGATCCGGACGAACGCCGGCTCCCCGGCCGCGGCCATCCGACGGATGCCCTCGACGTGGTCGACGATCCGCTTGCGGATGGTCCGGATCAGCCGGTGCCGGTCCCGCGGGATCAGCCCGTACGCGTCGGCGAACAGGCGCAGCCGGCGCGGCCGGTCGGGGTGCTTCCAGCCGAGGGTGATCGAGTCCCGGTCGGCGAAGATCGGCACCCAGGTCCAGGCCGCGTACGCCACGTCGTAGATCCGGGCGCCGGGCGACGCGAGGTCGAAGTCGATCAGGCCCAGGGTGCCGTCGGGCCGCCAGATCACGTTGTGCGGGGCGGCGTCGTGGTGGCAGATCACCTCGGTGTCCGGCGGGGGCGGGCCGAACGAGCGCCAGACCGCCCCCGGCGGCGGGGTGAAGCCGTACTGGGCGTCGTGGAACATCCGCAGCATGGTGGCCACGGTCACCAGCGCCTCGTCGGTGACCCAGTGCGGGGCGAGCGGGTACTCCCCACACTCCCCCTCCAGGTACGACAGGACCTCGCGGTTGCGCTCGTCCATGCCGAGCGCCCGGGGCGCGCCGGTGAACCCGACGTACTCCAGGTGGCGCAGCAGGGCGTGCACGGAGGGCGTCCAGGGCCCGGCGTTGCGCCGGACCGTGTCGCCCACCCGGACCACGGTGCTCACGTTCCCGCCGTGCAGCGGGATCTCCTGCGAAGTCACGTACGGTCTCCCGAGGCGCGGCGACGGGTGGCTGGGGTCGCGCCACCCCGCGTAGGCGCGATCGTCAGTCGTCACTCGAGGTTACGCGTCCCGGGCGAGCGGCTCGATCCCGAGCAGCGCGTCGACGAACTGCGCCGGGTCGAACGGGGCCAGGTCGTCCGGGCCCTCGCCGAGGCCGACCAGCTTGACCGGGATGCCGAGCTTGCGCTGCACGGCGATCACGATGCCGCCCTTGGCCGTCCCGTCGAGCTTGGTCAGCACCACCCCGGTCACGTTGACCACCTCGGTGAAGACCCGGGCCTGCTCCAGGCCGTTCTGGCCGGTGGTGGCGTCGAGGATCAGGATCGTCTCGTCGATCGGCCCATGCTTCTCCACCACCCGCTTGACCTTGCCGAGCTCGTCCATCAGGCCGACCTTGTTCTGCAGCCGGCCGGCGGTGTCGATCAGCACGGTGTCCACGCCGGTGTCGATGCCGCGCTTGACCGCGTCGAAGGCGACGCTGGCCGGGTCGGCGGCCTCCGGGCCGCGGACCGTCTCGGCCCCGACCCGGCCGCCCCAGGTCTCCAGCTGGTCGGCCGCGGCGGCCCGGAAGGTGTCGGCCGCGCCGAGCACCACGCTCCGGCCGTCGGCGACCAGCACCCGGGCGATCTTGCCGCAGGTGGTGGTCTTGCCGGCCCCGTTGACCCCGACCACCAGCAGCACCGCCGGCAGGCCGTCCTTGGGGGCGGTCTTGAGCGACCGGTCCAGCGACGGGTCGAGCGCGTTGACCAGCTCGGCGGCCAGCAGCGCGCGCAGCTCGGAGGCCGAGCGGGTGCCCAGCACCCGAGTGCGTTCGCGCAGCCGGTCGACGATCTCCCGGGTGGCGTCGATGCCGACGTCGGCGGTGATCAGGCTGTCCTCGATCTCCTCCCAGGTGTCCTCGTCCAGGTGGTCCCGGCTGAGCAGGCCGAGCAGGCCCTTGCCGAAGACGTTCTGCGAGCGGGACAGCCGGGAGCGCAGCCGGACCAGCCGGCCGGCGGTGGGCTCGGGGACCTCGATGGCGGGCGCGGGCGCCTCGATCACCGGTGGCGGCTCGACCAGGATGCCGGTGGAGAGGTCGGACTCCGCCGCTTCGACCGGCGGACCGGCCAGGTCCTCCTCGGCCCGGGTGTCGACCTCCGTCTCCGGCAGCGGCGGTTCGGGACGCCGGCGCAGCCGCGGCACCACCAGCCCGAGGGCACCGAGGATCAGCACGCCGAGCAGGGCGAGTGCGATGAGGAGGTATTCCGTCATGCCGAAATCCTGTCAGATGCCGCCAGCGCCGTCTCATCGACCGCACCCCGCCGGCGGTAGGCTCGACGCCAGCCAGCTGTGGTGCGACCGCCGGCCGGGTAGTAAACATGAAGTCCGCTCACCTCGGAGGTCGACCATGCCCAGCGCGCGCCTGCTCATCGGTCCGTTGCTGCGGCGGGTCGTGGGCACGCGGGCCACCGTCTGGGTCGAGACCAGTGGGCCCGCCGTGGTCACCGTCCGCACGGCCGACGGCGCCTCCGGGACCGCGCCGACCTTCTCCGCGTACGACCACCACTACGCGATCGTCGTGGTGGCGGGGCTCACTCCGGACAGCGCGACCACGTACGAGGTGCTGATCGACGGCGAGGTCGCCTGGCCGGTGCCGGAGAGCGGCTTCCCGGCGAGTGTCATCCGGACCCGGGCCAGCGACGACCGGGACCAGCCGGTGACCCTGATCTTCGGCTCGTGCCGGGAGACCACCCAGCACGCCACGGCCCGCAAGCTGCCCCCGGACGCGCTCGACGCGTACGCCCGGCGGCTGATCGCCGACCCGGACCCGGCCGCGGGGCCGGACCTGCTGGTGCTGCTCGGCGACCAGGTCTACGCCGACGTCACCTCGCCGACCGTGCGGCGGCTGCTCAAGCGGCGCCGGCGGCGGCCGAAGGACGCCCCGGCGACCCAGGTGGTCAGTTTCGACGAGTACACCAAGCTTTACCTGGAGTCCTGGCGCGATCCGGAGATCCGCTGGCTGCTCTCCACCGTGCCGAGCGTGATGATCTTCGACGACCACGAGGTCATCGACGACTGGAACACCTCGGCCTCCTGGCGGGCGGACATGCGCGAGCAGCCGTGGTGGGCCGAGCGGATCCGCAGCGGGCTCGCCTCGTACTGGGTCTACCAGCACCTGGGCAACCTCGCCCCGGACGAGATCGCCGTCGACCCGCTCTTCGCCAAGGTGACCGCTGCCGAGGACGCCACGAGCGTGCTGCGCGAGTTCGGCGAGCGGGTCGACACCGAGGCCGACGTCGCCCACGACACCGAACGCTGGCGCGCCGTGCAGTACCAGTGGAGCTACGCGCTCGACCTGGGCCGCACCCGCCTGGTGATGCTGGACAACCGGTCCAGCCGGGTGCTCGAGTCGGGCAACCGGGCGATGCTGCCGCCGGGCGAGTGGTCCTGGTTCCTCGACCGGGCGCACGGCGTCTACGACCACCTGGTGGTCGGCGCCTCGCTGCCCTGGCTGCTGCCGCCGGGCATCCATCACGTGGAAGCCTGGAACGAGCGGCTGGCCGACTCCCGCCGGCCCTGGGTGGCCCGGGTCTCCGAACAGGTCCGGCGGGCCCTCGACCTGGAGCACTGGGCGTCGTTCCGCCGCTCCTTCGAGGCCCTCGGCGAGCTCTTCGCCCGGCTCGGCAGCGGCACGCCGGGACACCCGGGCGACCGGGTCGGCGCCGGGCCGGCGTACGCGCCACCGGCATCCATCAGCGTGCTCTCCGGTGACGTGCACCACTCGTACGTGGCCCGGGCCCGGTTCCCCGACCCGGCCGTCCGCACCCCGGTGCACCAGCTCACCTGCTCCCCCATCCACAACCAGGTGCCGGGCGCGATGCGCCCGCTGATGACGCTGGGCTGGTCGCCCGGCCCGGCGACCGCCGCCCGTGCCCTGGCCCGCTCGGCCGGGGTCCGCCGCCCGAGCGTGCGGTGGAACAAGCTGGCCGGGCCGTACTTCGGCAACGCGGTGGCCACGCTGACCCACCGCGGCCGGTCGGCGGAGGTTCTGATCGAGGGCACCACCAGCGACGGTCAGCTCCGTACCGTGGCGCAGCGCCCGCTCACCGACGCCGCCTGAGTACGCTGCACGCCGTGGACGAGCACCTGCCGGAGACCGTGCGCGCGGTGGAGGACGAGCTGGCCGCCCTGCTGCGCCGCGGGCGAGCCCTGTCCTGGGAGATCGCCCGGGAGGTGCATCCCAACCTGGAGCCCAACGCGTACGGCCTGCTGCTCTGGCTGCGCCGCTCCGGCTCGACCCGGCTGACCGACCTGGCCGGCCGGCTCGGCATCGGCAAGGGGACGCTCAGCCGGCAGATCCAGGGCCTGGAGGGGCTCGGCCTGGTGCGTCGCGACCCGGACCCGGACGACCGGCGGGCCGCCCAGATCGGCCTCACCGAGGAGGGCACGCGCCGGTTCGACGCGGCCCGGGCGGCCCGGCTGGGGCAGATGCGGCGCACGATGGAGAACTGGCCGAGGCGGGACATCGAAGAGTTCGCCCGGCTGCTGCACCGGTTCAACGACAGCTTCTGAACCGTTCCGGCGGGAATAAGACCTGCGCCACGTCAGGTTGTTGCTTGAGGCAACCAACCCGTACGGTTGCCTGGAGCAACCCTTTTCCCCGACTTCCACCGGAGGCCCCCCACGATGACCCAGGCGACAGCGCCCAGCCGGGCGACCGCCGTGGACATGACCCACCGGCAGATCCTGGAGGCACTCTCCGGCCTGCTGCTGGGCATGTTCGTCGCGATCCTCTCCTCCACGGTCGTCTCGAACGCGCTGCCGCGGATCATCACCGAGCTGCACGGCGGCCAGTCCGCGTACACCTGGGTGGTCACCTCGACGCTGCTGGCAACCACCGCGACCACCCCCATCTGGGGCAAGCTCGCCGACCTGACCAGCAAGAAGCTCCTGGTCCAGCTCGCCCTGACGGTCTTCGTGCTGGGCTCGGTGCTGGCCGGCCTCGCCCAGTCCACCGGGCAGCTCATCGCCTGCCGGGTGCTCCAGGGCGTCGGCGCCGGCGGTCTGACCGCGCTCGCCCAGGTGATCATGGCGACGATGATCGCGCCGCGCGAGCGGGGCCGGTACAGCGGCTACCTCGGCGCGGTGCTGGCCGTCGGCACCATCGGCGGCCCGCTGATCGGCGGCGTCATCGTCGACACCGACTGGCTCGGCTGGCGCTGGTGCTTCTACGTCGGCGTGCCGTTCGCGATCCTCGCCCTGATCGTGCTCCAGAAGACCCTGCACCTGCCGGTGGTCAAGCGGGAGGCGAAGATCGACTGGTGGGGCGCGACGCTGATCACCGCCGCGGTCTCGCTGCTGCTGATCTGGGTCACCCTCGCCGGCGACAAGTACGACCGGATCTCCTGGCAGTCCGCGGTCATGGTGGCCGCCGCGCTGCTGCTCGGCGTGATCGCGGTCCGGGTGGAGAACCGGGCCAGTGAGCCCATGATCCCGCCGCGGCTGTTCCGCAACCGCACCGTCACCCTCGCCGTGGTGGCCAGCATCGCGGTCGGCGTGGGCATGTTCGGCGCCTCGGTCTTCCTCGGCCAGTACTTCCAGATCAGCCGCGGCGAGAGCCCGACCATGTCCGGCCTGATGACCCTGCCGATGATCCTCGGCCTGCTGGTCTCCTCCACGGTCGTCGGCCGGATCATCACCAACACCGGCCGCTGGAAGCGCTACCTCGTCGCCGGCTCGGCCCTGCTCACCGTCGGCTTCGCGCTGATGGGCACGCTCCGCTATGACACCCCGTACTGGCAGCTCAGCATCTACATGGCCCTGATCGGCGTCGGGCTGGGCATGACCATGCAGAACCTCGTCCTCGCCGTGCAGAACACCGTCGGCGCGCACGAGCTGGGCGCGGCCAGCTCGGTGGTCGCCTTCTTCCGCAGCCTCGGCGGCGCGATCGGCGTCAGCGCGCTCGGCGCGATCCTCGGCCACAAGGTCAAGGACTACATCGCCGACGGGCTGGCCGGCCTCGGCATCCCGGCCAGCGGCTCGGGCAGCGGCGGCACCCTGCCGAACGTGCACACCCTGCCCGCCCCGATCCGCACCGTGGTGGAGAGCGCGTACGGCCACGGCGCCGGCGACATCTTCCTCGCCGCCGCCCCGTTCGGGCTGATCGCGCTGATCGCGGTCTGCTTCATCAAGGAGATCCCGCTGCGCCGCCACAACCGTGACGAGGTCGCCGCGGAGGTCGACCGGGAGTCGACCGTGGCCGGTGGCGCGGGTGCCGCGGTGGTAGCGACGGGCGTCCGGGACTGACCGATGAGCACCCCGATCGATCGCGAGGAGTACGGCCCGGAGGCCCGTCCGCTGCCGTTCGAACGCGGCACGGACGGGCCCCGGGTGGTCCTGGTCGGCGTCGACGGCACCCGGACCTCGCTGCGTGCCGCCGCGTACGCGGCGGGGCTGGCCCGCCGGCAGGGCTCCGGCCTGGTGGTGGTCTTCGTCAGCTCCCCCGCCGCCTACACCGGACTGATCTCCGGGGTGGTCGCGGGGGCGGTGCAGCAGACCCACGACGAGCTCGCCGCCGAGCTGCGGGAGCAGTTCCGGCGCGGGGCCGACGAGCTGGGCCTGCCGGTCACCTTTCTCTGCCGGCGCGGGGACGCGTACGCCGAACTCCGCAAGGCGGCCGACGAGACCCGCGCGGACCTGGTCGTGGTCGGGTCGTCCGAGCAGGCCGGGCACCGCCTGGTCGGCTCGGTCGCCACCCGGCTGGTCCGCACCGGCCGCTGGCCGGTCGTCGTGGTGCCCTGATATTCCGTCGCGGCTGTCGGACCCGGCGACCAGGATGGCCGGCATGACCTGGAGAGCGCCGGAGATCACCCGGACCACCGAACCGTACGTCGCCGACGAGCGGACCATGCTGGAAGGCTGGCTCGACTACCACCGGCAGACCCTGCTGATGAAGTGCGCCGGCCTCACCGCCGAGCAGTTGAAGACCCCCAGCGTGGAGCCGTCGGGGCTGACCCTGCTCGGCCTGGTCCGCCACATGGCCGAGGTGGAACGCTGGTGGTTCCGGATCCGGGCCGCCGGCCAGCAGCTCGACGACCTCTACTGCACCGAGGCCAGCCCGGACGGTGACCTGGACGACGTCGCCGACGCCGACCCGGAGGCGGACTTCGCCACCTTCGCCGCGGAGGTCGGGGCCGCCCGCGCCGCTGCCGCCGGCCTCTCGCTGGACGACACCTTCCTGCGTCGCCGCCGCGAGGGCAGCGCCGACGAGATGAACGTCCGCTGGGTGTACGTGCACATGATCGAGGAGTACGCCCGGCACAACGGCCACGCCGACCTGATCCGCGAACGCATCGACGGGGTCACCGGCGACTGACCATTCGCTGGATGCGGCAGGCCGCGGTCGCCCGGGAACGGGACACCGCGACCTGCCGCGTTCAGGCCTCAGTACGCCAGCGCGGCCCGCAGGTAGCGCAGGTCCGTCGGGCCGCTCCAGCGGTGCGCGGACAGGCCGGCGGCGCGGGCGCCCCGGACCGCCCAGTCCTCGTCGTCGACGAAGAGCACCCGCGACGGTGGGGTCTCCAGCGCCTCGTAGGCGGCCTGGAAGTACTCCTTGGCCGGCTTGTGCACCCCGATGACCGAGGAGTTGACCACCACGTCGAAGTCGTCGGTCAGCCCGAGCGCGGCCAGGTCGGCGTCGAGCAGGTCGGTGGCGTTGGTGCCCAGTCCCACCCGTACGCCGGCCGTCCGGACCTCGCGGATGAACGCCAGCACGTCGGCGTCGACCTCACCCCGGTAGCGCTGCCACTCCTCGACGGCCGCTCGGGCCTGCTCCGGGCTGCCCACCGACCCGGCCAGCGCGTCGGCCACGCTGGACACCCACTCGGCGTGGCTGACCCGGCCGGTCAGCACCGGCTGGAGCCGCCCCCACTGCATGGCGATCTCGCCGAGGACGCCCTCGGAGAGGCCGTACTCCCGCTCGACGCCGGCGGCCACCGCCGGGTCCCAGTGGCGCAGCACGCCGTCGAAGTCCACCAGGAGCGCCGTCGCGCGTTCCCGAGCCACTAGTCGTTCTCCTCGCCGCGGCCAGGCCGCTCGTCGTCCTCGGCCCGGTTGAGCCGTTGGCTGATCACCTGGGTGACGCCGCTGCGCATGGTCACGCCGTAGAGCGCGTCGGCGATCTCCATCGTCCGCTTCTGGTGGGTGATCACGATCAGCTGGCTCTTCTCCCGCAGCTGAGCCAGCAGCGTGATCAGGCGGCCGAGGTTCACGTCGTCGAGGGCCGCCTCCACCTCGTCCATGATGTAGAACGGGCTGGGTCGGGCGCGGAAGATCGCCACCAACATCGCCACCGCGGTCAGCGACCGCTCGCCGCCGGAGAGCAGCGACAGCCGCTTGATCTTCTTGCCCGGCGGCCGGGCCTCCACCTCCACGCCGGTGGTGAGCAGGTCTTCCGGGTCGGTGAGGATCAGCCGGCCCTCGCCGCCGGGGAAGAGCACGGTGAAGACCTGCTCGAACTCCCGGGCGGTGTCCTCGAACGCGCTGGCGAAGACCTCCAGGATCCGGTCGTCGACGTCCTTGACCACGGTGAGCAGGTCCCGGCGGGTGGCCTTGAGGTCCTCCAGCTGCTCGGAGAGGAACTTGTAGCGCTCCTCCAGCGCGGCGAACTCCTCCAGCGCGAGGGGGTTGACCTTGCCGAGCAGGGCCAGCTCCCGTTCCGCCTTGGCGGCCCGCTTCTCCTGCACCGGCCGCTCGTACCGGACCGGCTCGGGCACCGGCAGGCCGTCCCGTTCGGCCGCCGCGACGTCCACCTGGGTGGGCGGGACGAGCTGCGCCGGGCCGTACTCGGCGACCAGGGTCTCCACGTCGAGGCCGAAGTCCTCGGCGGCCTTGGCCTCCAGCTGCTCGATGCGCAGCCGCTGCTCGGCGCGGGCCACCTCATCCCGGTGCACCTGGCTGGTCAGCCGCTCCAGCTCCGCGCCGAGGCGCTTGGCCGCGCCGCGTACCTCCTGGAGCTCCGCCTCCCGGCCGGCGCGCTCGCGGGCGACGGCGTCGCGGCGCTCCTCTGCCCGGGCGATGGAGTCGGTGAGGCGGGTCAGCGCCTCGCGGGCGCCGCCGACCACGGCGCGGGCGATCGCCGCGCCGCGGGTCCGGGCCGCCCGCCGGGCCGCCGCGCGTTCCCGCGCGGCCCGCTCGGCGGTCGCCTGCCGGGCGAGGGAGTCGGCCCGTCCGGCGATCGACGAGACCCGCTCCTCGGCGGTACGCACCGCCAGCCGGACCTCCATCTCGTTCTGCCGGGCCTGCGGCACCATCGCGGCGAGCTGGTCGCGTTCCTCGGTGGACGGTTCGGCGTCGAGCGGGGTGTCCTCGGCCAGCCGCAGCCGCTCCTCGAGCTCGGCCAGGGCCAACAGGTCGCGCTCCCGGGCCGCCTCGGCGCGGGCCCGGGAGTCGCCCAGCCGGTCCGTCTCGGCCTTCGCCGAACGGGCCGCGGCGCCCAGCTCGGCGAGCCGGCGGGCGGCCGCGTTGCGGTGGCTCTCCGCCTCCCGCTTGGCGGCCGCGGCGTGCTGTACGGCCTCCTTCGCGGCGGCCACCTCGGAGCGCGCGTCGACGAGCTGCTCACGCAGTTCGGCGCTGGTCCGTTCGGCGGTGATCCGGTTGGCCCGGGCCTCCTCGACGGCGGCCTGCACCTCGATGTAGCTGGGCGCCTTGGCCGACCCGCCGGCCGCCGCGTACGCCCCGACCACGTCGCCGTCCGGGGTGACCGCGCGCAGCTCCGGGTTGCCGGCGACCAGCTCGGCGGCGGCGGCGAGGTCGTCGACCAGCACCACGTCGCGCAGGGCCCGGTGCACGGCCGGACGGATCTCCGCGGCGCACTCCACCAGGTCGGGCGCCCAGCGGGCGTGCTCCGGCAGCTTGGGGCGCAGCGCGTCGGCCGGCCCGGCCATGCCGGGCCCGGCGGGGCTGCCCACCAGCAGTCCGGCCCGCCCGGCGTCGGAGATCTTCAGCAGCCGCATCGCCTCGACGGCCTCGTCCACCCCGCTGACCGCCACCGCGTCGGCGAGCCCGCCCAGCGCGGCGGCCAGCGCGGCCTCGTGGCCCGGGGTGACGGTGAGCAGCCCGGCCAGGCTGCCGAGCAGGCCGGGCACCTGGTCGGCGCGGGCCAGCAGCGCGCCGGCGCCGTCCTTGCGGCGCAGGCCGAGGGCGAGCGCCTCCTCGCGGGCCTTCCAGGTGGCGGCGTCCTTCTCGGCGGCGCGTTCGGCGTCGGCGAGGGCCCGGACGGTGGCCCGGGCCCGCTCCTGGGCGGTTACCGCCTCGGCGTGCCGGGCGTCCAGGTCGGCGTTGTCCCGGTCCGCCTCGGTGGACACCTCCTCGACGGCGTCCAGCTCGGCCTGGGCCTGCTCGGCGCGGGCCAGGGCGTCGGAGTGGGCGGCGGCGAGCCGCTCGATCTCCTCGCCCGCGCTGGTGGTCCGCGCCCGCGCGGAGTTGACCTGACCGGTGAGCCGGGCCAGCCCCTCCCGCCGGTCGGCGATGGCCTTGGCGGCGGCGACCAGCTCGCGTTCGGCCGCGGCGAGCTGGCGTTCCAGCTCCTGCCGGTGCTCGACGGCCTCGGCGAGGCGGACCTGGTCGTCGGTGAGCGCCGCGCGCAGCTCCTCCTCCTGCTCCCGGACGCGCTGGGACTCGGCCTCCAGCTGGTCGGGGTCGCGGCCGGGGCGCTCGTCGTCGCCGGTGGTGCTGAGGTGGCGCAGCCGCTCCCGGGCGAGCTGCTCGATCGAGCGGAACCGCTCCTGCAGGGCGGAGAGCTTGTACCAGGCGTCCTGGGCGGCGGCGAGCAGCGGCGCGTCCTCGGCGAGGGCGGCCTCCAGCTCGCCGAGCCGGGCCTGCACCTCGCCGTGCTCGGCCTCGATCTGTTCGCGCCGCTCGCGCAGCGCCGTCTCGTCGGCGATCTCCTTGTCCAGCGTGGTGCGCAGCGTGGCCAGGTCGTCGGCGAGCAGCCGCAGCCGGGCGTCGCGCAGGTTGGCCTGGATGGCGGCGGCGCGGCGGGCCACCTCGGCCTGCCGGCCCAGCGGCTTGAGCTGGCGGCGCAGCTCGGCGGTGAGGTCGGTGAGGCGGTTGAGGTTGGTCTGCATCGCGTCGAGCTTCCGCAGCGCCTTCTCCTTGCGCTTGCGGTGCTTGAGGACGCCCGCCGCCTCCTCGATGAACGCCCGCCGGTCCTCCGGCTTGGCGTGCAGCATGCCGTCGAGCCGTCCCTGGCCGACGATGATGTGCATCTCCCGGCCGATGCCGGAGTCCGACAGCAGCTCCTGGATGTCCAGCAGCCGGCAGGAGTCGCCGTTGATCTCGTACTCGCTCTCGCCGGAGCGGAACATCCGGCGGGTGATGGAGACCTCGGTGTACTCGATCGGCAGCGCGCCGTCGGTGTTGTCGATGGTGAGGGTGACCTCGGCCCGGCCCAGCGGCGCCCGCCCGGCGGTGCCGGCGAAGATGACGTCCTCCATCTTGCCGCCGCGCAGCGCCTTGGCGCCCTGCTCGCCGAGCACCCAGGCGATGGCGTCGACGACGTTGGACTTGCCGGAGCCGTTCGGACCCACCACGCAGGTGATCCCGGGCTCCAGCTTCAACGTCGTCGCGGAGGCGAAGGATTTGAAGCCCTTCACCGTCAGGCTCTTGAGATGCACCTTCTCGATCCTCGTCCGGTGGCCGCCGTACCGTCGCCGGCTGCGCGGACCTGGTGAACCCGCAGACTATCCCGGGGGCCGGGGCGCCCCGGTACGCGACCCACCCCACGCCGGTCGCGTCCCGATCCGCGAGCAGTCTTCGGCAGTGGCGGGAAATACAAGATCGCTATTCGCGTTCCGCGCCCTCGTGCGCATTCCCTGGCGATTCACAAGATCGAGAAGTCGGCGTGGAAATGGGTGCGGACAGAACTGCGCGCCGGCACTTGAGTGTCGGCGCGCGTTTTTGTGTGGTGCGATTCAGTTTTCCGACAACCGGAGATCAGGTCAGCGCGGGCTCGGCCAGTCGAAGGAGGTCGTCAGCCTCCGCCGCAGCCGCCGCAAGCCGATCATTCTCGGCGCGCAGACGCGTGATCTCGAACTCCAGTGCCTGAACCCTGGCACGCAGTCGGGTGACCTCGTCGAGCAGACGCCGGTCGGGCGCTGCACCTACGTGGCCGTAGAGGGCCTTCGCCATGCTGACTCCTTGATATGCGCTGCCGGAAAGGCCGGCCAACGCGCGCCCCTGGTGTTCGCGGCTGTCTTCCCACCGATAAGTGGGCATGACCGGGCGCGACTGGCGACACCTACATATTGAGCCGAAAACCCCTCCTTCGTCAAGTTCTGGCAGGCCGTAGATCATCTCCACGTCCACCTGTCCACTTGTCGGGGGGCTGCCACAAGGCGCGGACACGCTCTGTCCGGACGACTTAACTGTACGCCCGGGATTGTGCGAACGCCTGCACCCGGGTGTCCGCTTCCCCTTAACTCTTTCTTAGCCACGTTGCCGCAGCTCGTGGCCCGCCCGTACGGTCAGCCCGGCCCGCAACCGACCCCGTGGAGGCGACAGGCGTGTACCGCTGGACCGACCCGACCGACCCGGACGACGCTCACCGGCGTCCCGAGCCGCCGACCGACCACCCCCCGGCGTGGCTCACCGACCGGCCGGAGCCGCGGTCGTCCTACCTCTTCGGCGACGAGCCGGGGGAACCCGTCGACGCCTGGCGGGCGGAGCCCGTCGACGCCTGGCGGGAGCACCCCACCGAGCAGTGGCAGCCCGACCGCACCGGTGAACTCCCCTTCCCGGTCGGGCCGTTCGAGCGGCCGGACGCCCACGGCACCGACCGCACGGGCGAGCTGCCCTTCCCGGCCGCCCCGTTCGAGCCCGCGGGTGCCCACCCGGGGTTCGACGGGGCGGCCCCGGCCGACCTCACCGCGTTCCGGGCCGCCCCGGACGCGGGCCCCGGCGGCTCCGGCGAGGGACGGCACCGGCAGGCCCGGCGCTCTCGCCGTCCCCTCCTGATCGGTGGGGCCGCCGCAGTGGCGACCCTGGTGGTCAGCCTGGGCGTGGGTGCCCTGCTGGTGCCGGCCAGCGACCAGCAGGCCGATCCGACGGCCGTCGACGACACAGTGGCCGCCGCCCCTGCCGTGCCGAGCACCGACGCCGCCCCCGGTGACGCGCTTGCCCCGGCCTCCCCCACGGTCAAGCCGAGCACCGCCCGGCCGAGCCCCTCGGCCAGCCGGACGGCCGCGCCGAAGCCCAGCCGCACCACCGCCCCGTCCCGTCAGCTCGACCGCGCCGCCGCGCCGAGCCGCAGCACCGCCACCACCTCGACGGGCCGGATCACCGCCGAGCTCCAACAGGTGGTCGACCTGGTCAACCAGGAGCGGGCCAAGGCCGGCTGCAAGGCGCTCAGCATCGACGACAAGCTGATGCGGGCCGCCCAGGCGCACAGCCAGGACCAGGCCGACCACAAGACGATGTCGCACGACGGCAGCGACGGCAGCGACGTCGGCGACCGGCTCGACCGGGTCGGCTACGCCTGGCGCGGGTACGGCGAGAACGTCGCCTGGAACCAGCAGAGTCCGGCCGCCGTCATGGACGCCTGGATGAACAGCCCGGGCCACCGGGCCAACATCCTCAACTGCTCCTTCACCGAGATCGGCGTCGGGGTGGCACGGAGCAACGGTCCGTACTGGACGCAGGACTTCGGCACCCCGCGCTGAACGCGAGTCGTGACCGGGTTCGCGCTCGTTTGACCGGGTGAGGTACGCCGGGGCCAGCCCGGGGTACCGGCTCAGGCGGCGGAGTGCCGCCCGCGACCCGGGAGCTGCCGATGCGGATCCGGCCGGCCCGGCCCGCATCGTGGGTCCGGCCAGCGCGCGCCCTCCGGCGCGTGCTGCGCCGGACCCTGCCGGCGCTGGTGCCGTTGCTGCTGCTCACCCCGGTGCCCGGCTGCCGGGCCGAGCTCGTCCCGCCCGGGGCGCCCACCCCCTGGCCGACCGAGTCGGCCCGTCGCTGGCAGTGGCAGTGGCAGCTCAGCGGCCCGCTCGACGTCAGCGTCGAGGCGGACGTCTTCCTGCTCGACCCGGTGCGGACCACCTCGACCGAGACCGCGGCGCTGCGCGCCCGGGACCGCCGGCTGGTGTGCCAGGTCCGGGTCGGCACGTACGCCGGCACGGACCCGGACGCCACCCGCTTCCCGACCACGGTCCGCGGCGCCGCAGTGGCGGGCCGGCCGGGCAGCCGGTGGCTTGACGTACGGCAGTGGGACGCGCTGGAGCCGGTGCTGGCCGACCGGTTCCGGCTGTGCCGGGGCAAGGGCTTCGGGGGTGTGGCACTCGCCGACGCCGACGGCTACCTGCACCGGCCCGGCTTCCCGCTGGGCTTCGACGACCAGTTGCTGTTCAACCGCCGGCTGGCCACGCTCGCCCGGTCCCTCGACCTCTCCCCCGGCCTGGTCAACGACGTGCCGCAGGTCGCCGCGCTGGCGCCCGACTTCGACTTCGCGGTCAACGAGGAGTGCGTCCGGCTGCGGGAGTGCGCCAAACTGCTGCCCTTCGCCGACGCCCGCAAGCCGGTCTTCCACGTCGAGTACGCCGGCAGCCCGTCCGGGTTCTGCGTGACCACCGTGGGGTACGGGTTCACCTCCATCCGCAAGGACCGCGACCTGGACGCCTGGCGGGAGACCTGCCCGCTCCCCTGACCCGGCTGCCGGCGTGACCGGGCCCCGGCAGCGCGCCGAGGCGGCCAGGGCGCACTGCCGCGGGAAACGACATGCGCAGTTCATCCGTGGCGGCCCAGATGCCCCGCCGGTCGGTCTGTTGATCCTGCCGTAACGCCGACGGTGGGCGACACCTCACCGGGTCCGGCCGGCAGGCGCGCCGCAGGGCCCGGACCGGGTGCGGTCCGGGCCCTCCGTACGCCGGCGGTCAGCGGGCGCCGACGAGCTCCGGCGCCGGGGTGGGCGGGTCGGCCGGCGGGGTCGCCGCCCGGGCCCGCAGGAAGCGCGGCGCCCACCAGTTCGCGTCGCCGAGCAGGGTCATCAGGGACGGCAGCACCACCGCCCGGATGATCGTGGCGTCCAGCAGGATCGCCGCGGCCAGCCCGATGCCGAGCTGCTTCATGTCGATCGTGCTGAGCGAGGCGAAGATCGCGAAGACCCCGACCATCACGATCGCCGCGCTGGTCACCACGCCCGCCGAGGAGGTGATCCCGTACGCCACCGCCTCCCGGTTGGTCATGCCGTTGCGGATCCCCTCGCGGATCCGGCTGACCACGAAGACGTGGTAGTCCATCGACAGGCCGAAGAGCACCACGAAGAGGAAGAGGGGCAGCCAGGAGACGATCGCCCCCATCGAGGTGAAGCCGAGCACCCCCTCCGCCCAGTCACCCTGGAAGACCAGCACCAGCAGCCCGTACGCCGCCCCGGCGGAGAGCAGGTTGAGGGTGATGGAGGTGAGCGCGACCACCACCGACCGGAACGTCCACGCCATCACCAGGAAGGTCAACGCCAGCACGAAGCCCACCACCAGCGGCAGCTTCTCCTTGATGTGCGCGGCGTAGTCCTCGCTGTCGGCGACGCCGCCGCCGATCGCGTACTCGATGCCCGGGATGCCGCGCAGCGCGGCCGGCGCCAGGTCGTCGCGGAGCTCGTGCATCGACCGGGCCGCCTCGTCGGTGCGGCTGGCGTACGGGGTGGCCACCTCCAGCACCGACACCCGCCGGTCCGCCGACACCTCGATCTTCGGGCCGTCCCCCTCGGCCGGCGCGAAGAGCGGGTCGGCGGCGGCTCGGCCGGCCAGGTCGGTCAGCGCCGCGCGGACCCGGTCGGCCTGCGCGGCCGGCGCCCGCACCGCCACGGTGTGGGTGGTGCCGGTGCTCGGGAAGGCGGCGGTGAGCCGGTCGTACGCCTGCATGGCCGGCGTGGTCCGGGGCAGGTCCTCCATGCCGGGGAACTTCAGCTTCATGCCCAGCGCCGGGGCGGCCAGGGCGAGCAGCAGCCCGACCGAGACCACCAGGGTGGCCATCGGCGCGCGCAGCGCCGGGCGCAGCACGGCCGGCCAGAACCGCGGCGCCCGCTCGCCGTGCCGACCGGTCCGCGGCGCGGTGAGCCGCCAGAGCAGCGGCACCCGGGGCCGGTCGACCCAGCGGCCCAGCTTGGCCAGGAGCGCCGGCAGCACGGTGAGCGAACCGGTCACCGCGACCGCGACCACCAGGATCGAGCCGATGGCGAGCGAGGAGAAGACCGCGTCGTTGGCGAGCAGCAGCCCGGCCATCGAGATGATCACGGCGAAGCCGGAGACCACCACGGCGTGCCCGGAGGTCTCCGCCGCGATCTCCACCGCGTCCAGGCCGGCGCGACCCCTGGCCCGCTCCTCCCGTTCCCGCCGGACGTAGAAGAGCGAGTAGTCGACGCCGACGGCCATGCCGATCAGGAGGATCACGCTGGCCGTGGTGTCGGTCGCCGGCACCAGGTGCGAGGCGAGGGTGGAGAGCCCCATCGCCGCGGCCACCGAGGTGAGCGCCAGCAGCACCGGGACGCTCGCCGCGATCAGCGCCCCGAACGCGATAACCAGGATGGCCAGGGTGACCGGCAGGCTGAGCAGCTCGGCCCGCTTGAAGTCCCGGCCCAGGGTGTCGTCCAGCGCCTTGTTGATCGAGGGCCCCCCGACCTGCTCGATCCGCAGCTGGGGGTGCGCCTCCTGCACCTTCGCGGTGGCGTCGCGCAGCGGCTGCACCCGGTCCGACGCGGTCCCCGGGTCGCCGGACATGGTGATCGGCACGAGCAGCGCGCCGCCGTCGCGGGACGGCATCGGCGTGCCCACCGAGGCGACGCCGGTGACCTGGCGCAGCCGCGCCCCGGCGTCGTCGGCGGCGGCCTTCGCCGCGGTCTGGTCGAGCCCCCCGGCGCGGGGCGTGATCAGCACGTTCTCCACGGCCGGGTCGTCGAACTGGCCGCCCTCGACGATCAGCTGGGCGCGTCCCGCCTCGCCGATCGCCATGTCCTGGTCGGTCGCCTCGGTCAGGCCCGCGGCGTTGCCCCCCACAAAGCACACCGCCACGAAGACCACCCAGAGTGCGATCGCCCGCCAGGGGTGCTCCGCACTCCACCGCGCCAACCGCACCGTCACCGGTCGTCTGCCCATCTCCGGTTTCCCCCTCCACGCGTCGGTTCCCTACCGACGGTGCTGACGCTAGGCAGCGTGAGGGGCCCGGACATCCGGGAACGGCCCCGGCTCGTCCCCGATCCGGCGAGCGCCGGCCGGCCGAGTGGGCACGGATCGGCCAACCGGACAGAAGGCATTTTCCGGGTACGAACCCGGGGGCGCGCCGGGACCACCGGCGGAGGCACACCGGCGCAACCCGGAGCCCGTCTCGGGGTCAACCCCTCAGGGCAACCCGGGGGCGGGGCTGGCAGCGCGGGCAACTGTACGACGACCGGTTCATGAAGGCCTCCCGGCGGATCGGCGTACCGCACCGCCGGCAGGGTTCACCCTCCCGGCCGTACGCGTTCAGCGACCGATCGAAGTAGCCGCTCTCGCCGTTGACGTCGACGTACAGCTCGTCGAAGCTGGTGCCGCCCTGCTTGATCGCCTCACCGAGCACGTCCCGGACGTGGCCGAGCAGCCGAAGCGCGGCCGGCCCGGTCAGCGCGTCGGTGGGGCGGGTGCCGTGCAGCTTCGCCCGCCACAGCGCCTCGTCGGCGTAGATGTTGCCCACCCCGGAGATCAGGGTCTGGTCGAGCAGCGCCCGCTTCACCTCGGTACGCCGCCGGCGCAGCGCCGCCACGAAACCGGCGTCGGAGAACTCCGGGTCCATCGGGTCCCGGGCGATGTGCGCGATCTCGGCGGGCAGCTCGGCGCCGCCGTCGGACACGGACAGCCCGCCGAACGTGCGCTGGTCGACGAAGCGCAGCTCCGGGCCGTCGTCGGCGAACCGGAAGCGGACCCGCAGGTGCAGCTCGTCGGCCGCGCCGACCGGCTGGAGCAGCAGCTGGCCGGACATGCCAAGGTGGCCGATCAGCGCGTCGCCGCTGTCCAGCGGCAGCCAGAGGTACTTGCCCCGCCGTCGGACGTCGGTCACCGTCCGGTCGGACAGCACGTCGGCGAAGTGCGCCGCGCCGGGCTCGTGCCGCCGCACCGCGCGGGGGTGGCGCACCTCCACCGCGGTGATCCGGCGGCCGACCACCCACTGGGCCAGCCCCTGCCGGACCGTCTCCACCTCGGGCAGCTCAGGCACGGCGTAAGCCCGCCTCGGCGGTCTCGCTGCCGGCCTCGCCCGGCGTGACGTCGCCCACCGGGTCCGCTGGCGCGGCGTCCGCCTCCGCCTGCGCGGTCAGCATCCGCCAGGCCGACTCGGCGGCCCGCTGCTCGGCCTCCTTCTTGCTCCGGCCCTCGGCGCCGCCGTACCGGTTGCCGGCCACCACCACCCAGGCGGTGAAGGTCTTCAGGTGGTCCGGGCCGGCGCCCTCGATCCGGTACTCCGGGACGCCCAGCCCGAGCGCGGCGGTCAGCTCCTGGAGGCTGGTCTTCCAGTCCAGGGCCGCGCCCCGGCCGGCCGACTCGGCCATCAGCGGGTCGAACAGCCGGTGGATCACGATCGCCGCCGTGTCCAGGCCGTACTGGAGGTAGATCGCGCCGAGCAGCGCCTCCAGGGTGTCCGCGAGGATGCTCGCCTTGTCCCGGCCGCCGGTGCTCTCCTCGCCCTTGCCCAGCAGCAGGTACGCGCCGAGCCCGTCCGGACCGAGGCCGCGCGCCACGTCGGCCAGGGCGCGCATGTTCACCACGCTGGCCCGCAGCTTGGCGAGCTGCCCCTCCGGCAGGTCCGGGTGGTTGTGGAAGAGCGCCGTGGTGATCACCACGCCGAGCACCGAGTCGCCCAGGAACTCCAACCGCTCGTTGGTGGGCAGGCCGCCGTTCTCGTACGCGTACGAACGGTGGGTCAGCGCGCGCTCCAGCAGCTCCGGTTCGAGCGACACCCCGAAGGCCGCCTCCAGGTGACCGATGGGAGCACGCCGCCGCTTGTCGTTGGTCATTGCACTACCTCGTTGCCGTGTGCGGAATCCTGCGGAATGCCGTCGAGCAGGCTGGAGATCAGTTCGGTGGCCCCGCGCCGCCACAGGTGAGCGGCGAGGGCGATGCCGGAGGCGACCTCGTCGGGCCGGGCCGCGCCGTGGCACACGACCACCGTGCCGGCCACGCCGAGCAGCGCGGCCGCCCGGGGGGCGCCGCCGCTGGCGGGGGGACCGCCGGCCATCGCGTACGCGCCCTCGATCGCCTTGAGCAGCACGTTACCGGTGAACCCGTCGGTGACCACCACATCGGCGCGCACCCCGAGGGAGACGTCGTACCCCTCGACCAGGCCGACGTAGCGGGCGCCGCAGGGCAGCGGCGCCGCGGCCAGCACGGGGTCGGCGGCCCGGCGCAGCCGGTCGCCCTTGCCCGCCTCGGTGCCGACCGAGAGCAGGCCGACCCGCGGCTCGACGACGCCGTGCGCCACGGCGGCGTAGGCCGCGCCGAGGACGGCGTGCCGGGCGAGGGTGGCCGGGCGGGGCTCCAGGGAGCCGCCGACGTCCAGCAGGACCACCGGGCCGGCGACCGCGGGCAGGGTGGCCACCAGGGCCGGCCGGCGGACGTCGGACCAGCGCCCGAAGCCCAGCGCGGCGGCGGTGACGGTGGCGCCGGTCGAACCGGCGGAGACGAGCGCGTCCGCGAGCCCCTCGCGTACCGCGTGGACGGCGGCGCGGACGGTGCTGTGCGCGCGGGCGGCGGTGGGATGGTCGGCCATGCCGACCGCGGTCCGGACCGGCCGGACCGCGATCCGGGCGCGCTGCGCCGGATCGAGGGCGTCGATCAGCCCGCCGGCGACCTCGGTCGGACCGACGAGCAGCAGATGCAGGTCGGGGTCGGCGCGAACGGCCCGCAGAGCGCCGTCAACCACGACGGCGGGAGCGTCGTCCCCGCCGAGGAGGTCAACGGCGATCCGCGCGGTGCCCGGCTCCACCGGAATGCCGGCCGCTGCACGGCCGGCGGTGGCGGGAGCCGGGGCACCGGGCGATTGCCAGGGTGCGCGCGCCGCCCGACCCGCGGTCGGGGGCGTCACTCGGCGTCCAGGTCAGACCTCGAGAACCTGGCGGCCGTTGTAGGTGCCGCAGACGGAGCAGGCGGCGTGCGGCAGCTTCGCCGACTTGCACTGCGGGCAGGCCACGGTCGCGACCACGGCCGCCTTCCAGTTCGCCCGGCGGGACCGGGTGTTGCTGCGCGACATCTTGCGCTTCGGGACGGCCACGGTTCTTACTCCTCTTTACGGGTCAGTTGCGACAGGCCCGCCCAACGCGGGTCGATCTGCTGATGGCTGTGATCGGCCGGCAGATCGTCCCAGTGCACCCCGCATTCGGGGCACAGCCCTGGGCAGTCCTCCCGGCAGAGCGGGTTGGTCGGCAGTGTGAGCACCACCGCGTCCCGCAGCGCCGGCTCCAGGTCGATCAGGTCGTCCTGCATCCGGCCCACCTCGTCCTCGTCGGTCGTGGTGTCCGTGGTGCTGTTCTCGTACGCGTACAGCTCCTGGACGTTCACGACCATCGAGTCGTCGATCTCGCGCAGGCAGCGGCCGCACTCGCCCTTGACGGGACCGCTGATGGTCCCGGAGACGAGCACGCCCTCGGACACCGACTCCAACCTCAGGTCGAGGTCGAGATCCGCGCCCTCCGGCACACCGATCAACTCCACGCCGAGGTCCGCCGGTGCCGGCACGACCCGCTTGACCGTACGCAACGCACCAGGCCGACGCGGCAGGTCTCTCGTGTCGAGGACCAGCGGCGACCTGGGGTTGAGTGATGAAGGCGAGTGTTTGGGCATAGTCAGACTCCGGCCGGTGAGAGGCCGACAAAATAGGTTACCTGGGCGACCGCCGGACCGTCGAACCGGGGGCGACGTCCGTCCTGCCTGTCGGCTGGTGAGGTGCCGCTCAGAAGGGTAACGGGCGATCCGCCTCATCCCCAGCGAAGGTGCCGATCTCCCGCAGGGCGTGCATCTTGTCCCGGCCGCGCTCTATCGAGGCCAGCGCCCGGGTCAGGAACTGCTCGAAGTTGGCCAGCGCCGTGTCCACGTAGTCGTCGACCTCCTCGCGGAGGCGTTGGGCCTCGGCGCGGGCCTCCGCGATGATCCGGGCGCCCTCGTGCTCGGCGGAGACCGTGATCTCGTTCACCGAGACCAGGCGGGCGTGTTCCGCCTCACCCTCGCTGATGATCCGGTCGGCCTCCCGCTTGCCGGCCTCCATGATCTTGTCGCGCTCCTCCAGCAGCGCGGCGGCCCGGCGCAGGTCGGCGGGGAGTTCGACGCGCAGCTCGTCGAGGGCGCCGATCATCTCGCCCCGGTCGACCATGCAGTTGTTGCGCGACATGGGCACGGAGCGGGCCTGCTCCACCATGGCGATCAGTTCGTCGATGCGATCGAGCGGGTCCACCGGTACCTCACTCCTGTCGTTCTTCGGCCGACCTACATGATGCGGGCTGCGGCCGGGTTCCCGCTCCACCAATGATGTCGTGCGCGGGCGACAGGTGGCCCATCCGCCCCGGGCCCGGCGCGTCGCGCCGGGCCGTCGGGCGGTCGGGTCAGCCGGGCTGCCCCGGAGCCAGCCGGGTGCGCAGCTGCTCGCGGACCACGTCCGGCACGTGCGACGAGATGTCCCCGCCCCACTTGGCGACGTCCTTGACCAGGCTGGAGGAGAGGAACGAGTAGAGCGGGTTGGTCGGCATGAAGAGCGTCTCGACGCCGGCCAGCCCGATGTTCATCTGGGCCATCTGGAGCTCGTAGTCGAAGTCGCTGACCGCCCGCAGGCCCTTGATCAGCACACTCGCCCGCTGGGCCCGGCAGAAGTCCACCAGCAGCCCGCGGAACGACTCGACCCGCACGTTGTCGTAGGAGGCCGTCACCTCGCGGAGCATGTCGATCCGCTCCTCGACGGTGAACAGGCCGCTCTTGGACTGGTTCACCAGCACGCCGACGATCACCTCGTCGAAGAGCCGGCTGGCCCGGCCGATGATGTCGAGGTGTCCGTTGGTGACCGGATCGAACGAGCCGGGACAGACCGCACGTCTCATGATCGGCGACCGTACCAAAGGGTGGTCTCGCCGTAGCGGCGGCTGCGCTCCGACGTGATGCCCTCCACCCAGGCGACCGGTCCGGACCGGCTGGACCGCTCCACCACCACCAGGGCCTCCGGGGCCAGCCAGCCGCCGTCGACCAGCGCGGCCAGCAGCGCGGTGATCTCCTCGTCGGGTACGGCGTACGGCGGGTCGGCGAAGACCACGTCGTACGGGGCACCGTCGGGGCCGGCCGCGAGCACGGTGGCCACCTTGCCGGTGACCAGGCGGGCGGCCGGGGCGGCCCGCAGCGCGGCGACGTTCTCCCGGATCACCCGGGCGGCCCGGGGGTCGGACTCGACCAGCAGCACGTGCTCGGCGCCCCGGGACAGCGCCTCCAGGCCGACCGCACCCGAGCCGGCGTAGAGGTCGGCGAAGCGCGCCCCGACCAGGTCCACCTCGGCCTGCACCGCGCTGAACAGGGCCTCCCGGACCCGGTCCGAGGTGGGCCGGGTGCCGGCGCCGGGCGGCGCGGCGATGCGTCGGCCGCCGAGCGTCCCGGCCACGATCCGGGTCACCGTCTGCTCCTGCACATGTCCCAGACGCTACGCGACCGCTGGAACCGTTCCGACGACAGTGCGTACGACCGCATCGCCGGAATGATCACCGACCGTGGATCAATAATCTCAAATTCATAACAGAGCTTGGTGGGCACACCCATCGGAGTAACGCATCCCCTGGCGATCTCGCTAGGGTCTGCCCGGTTGTCGTTGCGGGCGAGAGGCTCCGGTCCGCCCGCCGGACTCTCCGATCTTCCCCTCACTAGGAGTTTGCGTGAACCGTCTCAACCTCCGGCGTGCCGCGGCCCTCACCGCTGGCGCGCTGATCGGCCTCGCGGGCGTGGCCACCTTCGCCAGCCCCGCCATGGCCCACCACCCTGAGCCCTCCGGCAGCTACTGCGCGGCCCAGGACGGCAAGGTCACCGTCAACTGGTCGGTGATCAGCACCGAGACCGACATCGAAGGCACCATCACCAAGCTCGAGTCCACCGTGCCCGGTGACATCACCGGCGGCCTGGCCGTCGGGGCGACGCTGAAGAGGCAGGGCGACGGCCCGCTGACCGGTACCCAGACCCACACCTTCGAGGGCGCCATCCCCGAGCTGAAGCTCACCGTCGAGGCGCGCTGGGAGCGCGACGGCAGGACCATCACCGGGGAGCGCAGCGTCGTCGCGCTGCCCAGCCGGGACTGCGGCCCGGCCGAGTCGCCGTCGCCGTCGCCGACCTCCCCGTCGCCGAGCGCCACCCCGGAGCCGACCAAGTCGCCCGAGGTCACCCCGTCGCCGTCCGCCTCCAGCCCGGCCAGCCCGTCCGCGACGCCGTCCGTCCCGGCCGAGCCGGCGGAGCCGGTGTTCCAGCTCGAGGAGACCTGCGACAAGATGACCTTCATCGTGGAGAACCCGGCGAAGGGCATTCCCTTCACCGCCACGATGACCACCGAGAAGGGCGTCACCAAGAAGCTCGTCTCCGAGCCGGGCAAGACCGCCTCGGTCAGCTTCGACGCGTACAAGGGCCTCAAGGTCACGGTCAAGTACGACGTGGTCGAGGACTCCGAGACCATCCCGTACACCCAGCCGAAGGACTGCGACGGCCAGGGCGGCGGCCTGCCGGTCACCGGTCCGGCCGCCGGCGCCATCGTCGGTGGGGCCGCCGTGCTGCTCGCCGCCGGTGCGGTGCTCTTCGTGGTGGCCCGCCGTCGTCGGGTCCGCTTCACCGCCTGATCCACTTCGGATCGCCCGAGGGCGCGTCGACCATGACGGTCGGCGCGCCCTCGGCGCATCCGCCCCTTCCCGGCCGTCTCAGACCGGCGCGGCGGTCGAGATCGCACCCGGACACGGAAGCACTGCCCTCCCTCCGACGTGGAGGCCGCCACGGCCCGGTCAACGGCGGTGCCCGTCGCGCCCGCCCGTCGGTCCCGGTCGGCGTGACGGCGAGGACCGGAGCCCGCCGTGCCGGCGGCCGGCCTGTGGTCAACCCTTCTCGAGGTACTCCGCGCGTTCCTCGTCGACCAGGGCGGCCACCGAGGCGGCCAGCGCCGGATGCCGGACCAGCTCCGGGTCCTCCTCGACCAGGGCGATCGCCTCGGCCCGGGCGTCCCGGATCAGGTCGGCATCGCGCAGCAGCGAGAGCAGCCGCAGGTGGGACCGGCGCCCGGACTGCGTGGCGCCGAGCACGTCACCCTCGCGGCGCTGCTCCAGATCCAGCTCGGCCAGCTTGAAACCGTCCGTGGTGGAGGCGACGGCGTCCAGCCGCTCCCGGGCCGACGAGCCCTCCGCCGCCTCGCTGACCAGCAGGCAGAGCCCGGCGGCGGACCCGCGACCCACCCGGCCGCGCAGCTGGTGCAGCTGGGATACGCCGAACCGGTCGGCGTCGAGCACGATCATCACGGTGGCGTTGGGCACGTCCACACCGACCTCGACCACGGTGGTGGCCACCAGCACGTCCAGGTCGCCGGCGGCGAACGACCGCATCACCGCGTCCTTCTCGTCGGCCGGAAGCTTCCCGTGCAGCACGCCGATCCGCAGCCCGTGCAGCGGCCCCTCGGCGAGCAGCGGGGCGACCTCGGTCACCGCGAGGGGCGGTCGCCGCCCGTTGTCGTCCTCCCGGGGCGGCTCCTCCTCGCTGGCCGGCCCCTCCCCGATCCGCGGGCAGACGACGTACGCCTGGTGGCCGGCGGAGACCTCCTCGCGCAGCCGACGCCAGGCCCGGTCCAGGAACGCCGGCTTCTCGGCGGCCGGCACCACGTGCGAGGCGATCGGCGAGCGGCCCTTCGGGAGCTGGGAGAGGGTGGAGATCTCCAGGTCGCCGTAGACGGTCATCGCCACCGTGCGCGGGATCGGGGTGGCCGTCATCACCAGCACGTGCGGCGGCTGGTCGGCCTTCGCGCGCAGCGCGTCCCGCTGCTCCACACCGAACCGGTGCTGCTCGTCGACGACCACCAGGCCCAGGTCGGCGAAGTCGACCCCCTCGTAGAGCAGCGCGTGGGTGCCGAGCGCGATGCCGGCCCGGCCCTCGGCCACCTCGGCCAGGGCCCGCCGCCGGGCCGCCGCACCGAGCGAACCGGTGACCAGCTCTACCCGGGTGGCGTTGTCGGCGGCGCCCAGCTCGCCGGCCCGGGCGAGCGGGCCGAGCAGGTCGAGCATGCCCCGGTGGTGCTGGGCGGCGAGCACCTCGGTCGGGGCGAGCAGGGCCGCCTGACCACCGGCGTCGACCACCTGGAGCATGGCGCGCAGCGCGACCACCGTCTTGCCCGAGCCGACCTCGCCCTGCAGCAGCCGGTGCATCGGGTGCGCGGTGGCCAGGTCGGTGGCGATCTCCGCGCCGACGGTCCGCTGGCCGGGAGTCAGCTCGTACGGCAGCCGGGCGTCGAACGCGTCGAGCAGCCCGCTGGCCCGCGGCGGCCGGGACTTCGCCGGCCAGTCCGCCGCCCGGTGCTTGCGTTGCACCAGGGTGAGCTGCACCGCGAACGCCTCGTCCCACTTCAGCCGCCGGCGGGCCCGGTACAGCTCCTCCTTGCTGGAGGGTCGGTGGATCTCCCGCAGCGCGGTGTCGATGCCGACCAGGTTGCGGGCGGCCCGGACGGTGGCCGGCAGCGGGTCCTCCGGCGGGGTGAAGGTGTCCAGCACCACCCGCACGCAGCGGGCGATCACCCAGGTCGGCACCGCGGCGGCGGCCGGGTAGACCGGGATGAGCGCCCCGGCGAATTCCTCGACCTCCTCGTTGGCCGCCGCCTCGCCGTCGCCGCCCTCCCCGAGCAGCACGTACTCCGGGCCGTTGAGCTGCCGCTTGCCCCGGAACTCGGTGACCTTGCCGGCGAACAGCCCCCACCGGCCGGGGCGCAGCTCCCGCTCCCGCCAGGCCTGGTTGCCGAAGAAGGTGAGGGTGAGCAGCCCGCCGGAACCGTCGCCGACGGTCACCTCCAGCAGGTTGCCCCGCCGCTGCCGCATCGGCCGGACCGCGGTGCGCTGCACCTGGGCCAGCACGGTCACCTGCTCGCCGACGTCCAGCGAACGAATGTCCGTGTGCTCGCCGCGCTCGTCGTACCGGCGGGGGAAGTGGTAGATCAGGTCGCCGGCGGTGTGCAGGTCGAGGTGGCTCGCCAGGGCCTTGGCGGTCTTCTCCCCGACCAGCTTCTTCAGCGGCGTGTCCATCGTGGCCGGCTCGCTCGTCATTCGACCCCCACCAGCAGCGGATAGTGCGGCTGCCCGCCCTCGTACGCCTGGACCTCGACGAACGGCCAGGCCCGCTCGACGTGCTCGCGTACCCGGTCGGCCAGCCCGGCCGGGGCGTCCGCCCCGCAGAGCAGCGTGACCAGCTCGCCGCCGCCGCCGAGCATCCGGTCCACCACCGCGGTGCAGGTGTCGACCAGGTCCGACCCGATCAGGTGCACCTCCCCCTCCACCAGCGCCAGCACGTCGCCCGACCGGCACGGGCCGGCGACGGTGAGCGCCTCCCGGCTCGCGTGGCAGACCTCGGCGTACCGGCAGGCGCCGGCGGCCTCGGCCATCGCGATCACGTCGTCCTCGAACCGCCGGCCCGGGTCCCGCACGGCGAGGGCCGCGAGGGCCTGCACCGGGGAGCGGGTCGGCACCACGCTGACCTTGACGCCGAGCCGGTGGGCCTCCCTGGCGGCGGCGCTCGCCACGGACTGGGTGTTGGGGTCGTTGGGCAGCACCACCACCCGGGCGGCGGCGGTGGCCCGGATCGCGTCGAGCAGCTCGCCGGTGGACGGGTTGCCCGGCACCACGGTGGCGCCCTCGGCGCCGAACAGCTCGGCGAGGCCGGCGCCGGCCGCCACCACCACGGCCGCCCGGCCGTCCGGCAGCACGGTCGGCGGGGGCGGGGCGGGCGCCACCTGGTCGGCGAAGCGGGTCACCGAGATCCGGTGCGGCCGGCCGGCGACCACCCCCGCCTCGACCGCCGCGCCCACGTCGTTGACGTGCACGTGCACGTTCCAGGTGGCGTCGCCGTCGCCGACGATCACCAGCGAGTCGCCCAGCGCGTCCAGCTCGGCGCGCAGCCGCGTCACCGCCTCCGCCGGGGCGTCGAGCAGGAACTGCACCTCGTACGCGTACTCCGGCGAGCCGGTCTCCCGGACGGCCGTGGCCGGCGGGCGGACCGCGGTCGGCGCGGGCGTCGGCTGCCGCGGGCTCTCCCCCGTGATCACCTCGACCAGCGCGTCCAGCAGCACGCACAGCCCGCGCCCGCCGGCGTCCACCACGCCGGCCCGGGCCAGCTCCGGCAGCTGCTCGGGGGTGCGCGCCAGGGCCCGGGCCGCCCCGCCGGCCGCCGCGCGGGCCACCACCCGCAGGTCGTCGCTGTCCGCCTGCTCGGCGGCGCGCGCGGCGGCGGCGACCACGCTGAGCAGGGTGCCCTCGACCGGCCGGGCGACCGCCCCGTACGCGGCGGTGGCCGCGTCGGTCAGCGCGGCGGCGAGCTGGCGGCCGCGGACCGCCGGCTCGGCGGCCAGTGCGTCGGCGAAGCCGCGCAGGATCTGCGACAGGATCACCCCGGAGTTTCCCCGGGCCCCGAGCAGCGCACCCCGGGCCATCAGCCGCAGCGCGTGCCCGTGCGGGGTGTGGCCGTCGTCGGGGAGGGTGCCCAGGTCCATCGCGAGGGCCTGCTGGGCGGAGGTGAGGGTGAGCACCAGGTTGGTGCCCGTGTCGCCGTCCGGGACCGGGTAGACGTTGAGATCGTCGATCTCACCCTGGTGCCGGCGCAGGGCGGCCAGCCCGCTCGCGCACCAGCGGCGCACCGCGGCGGCGTCGAGGGTGTCCAGCACGGCGAGAAGCCTACTTGCGCGGACCGACACGCGCCGGGGTCGACCGCCCCCCACCGGCGTGTCCCCCGTCCCGGCCCGCCGGCCGCGCCGCGCCCGGCACCGGGTACGCTGGGCGGGCCCGAGCCGCCGCCGACCGGGCCGGTTGGGCGTACCGGCGGGTCATCGGGTAACCTGACCAGGTTGCCCGGGCAGCGCCTGGCGGCGACCTCATGAACGTTTCAATCCCAGGAGTATCCCGTGGCTAGCGTGTGCGACGTCTGTGGCAAGGGACCGGGCTTCGGCCACAACGTGTCCTTCTCGCACCGGCGGACCAACCGCCGCTGGAACCCGAACATCCAGTCGGTGCGTACCCCGGCCGGTGGCGGCACCACCAAGAAGTTGCAGGTCTGCACCTCGTGCATCAAGGCCGGCAAGGTCACCCGCGCCTGACGCGGTAAGCCCCAACTTCACGAACCACCCAGCACCGGCGGGCCGTCACGGTCCGCCGGTGCTGTCGTGTCCGGGCACCGTCACGCCGGCCGGGTGCGCGGACGACCGGGTCGCCGCGCACCCGCCGCAGGCGGAGTCAGAGGGGGCGGCCGAAGGAGAGGCAGCCGGGGGCGTCCTGGTAGAAGCCGAAGTTCGGGATCCGCTCGTACCCGGCCGAGGTGTACATGGCGATCGCCTCGGGCTGCTTGTCGCCGCACTCCAGGACGATCCGCTTGCGGCCCTGCTCGCGGGCCGACCGCTCGACCGCGGCCAGCACCGCGCGGGCCACGCCCCGTCCCCGCGCCACCGGCGCGGTGTACATCCGCTTCAGCTCCGCCGTCTCCCCGTCGTCGCCGTGGCTGCGCCAGCCGCCGCAGCCCACCGGCTCCCCGCCGAGGTAGGCCACCAGGAACGCGCCGGCCGGCGGCTGGAACTCCGCCGCGTCCACCGGGGTGTCGTCGCCGCTGCCGCCGTACCGCTGACCGAGGTCGGCCAGGGCCGCCCGGATCAACGCCTGCGACTCGGGCGCGTCGAAGCGCTGCGCGCGGATCTCGATCTCACTCACGCCTGAAGGGTACGACCGCCACCCGGCGCGTCCCGGGCCCGCCGGCCCGGTTCGGTCGCAGATCACTCCGCCCGGCGGAAGTGGTCCCAGCCGACCGGCCCGGCGTACGGCACGCCGTCGACGGTCACCCCCGCCCCCTCGGTCACCCGCCCGATCGGCCGCCACCGCTCGGGCAGCGCCACCGCCGGCGGGAAGGTCGCGGCCAGGGCGTGGTCGTCGCCCCCGGTGAGGATCCAGGAGTACGGGTCGACGCCGAGCGCCTGCGCCGCGTCCCGCATCTGCCGGGGCACCTCGAAGGCGTCCCGACGCAGGTCGACGGCGACGCGGCTGGCCTTCGCCACGTGGCCCAGGTCGGCCAGCAGCCCGTCCGACACGTCGATCATGGCGGTGGCGCCGAGCCCGGCGGCCTCCGGGCCGGCCGGGTAGGGCACCTCGGGCCGCCGGAACGCCTCCACCAGCAGCCGGGGCGTCCGGAAGCCGCGGGACAGCACTGTGTACCCGGCCGCCGCCCAGCCGGTCCGCCCGGCCAGCGCCACCACGTCGCCGGGCCGCGCCCCGGAGCGGACCACGGGTGGCCGGTCCGCGAGGTCGCCGAGGGCGGTGACCGCGATGGTCAGCGTGGGACTGGCCGACATGTCGCCGCCGACCACGCTCGCGCCGACCAGGGCCGCCTCCGCGCCGAGGCCGTCGGCCAGCTCCTCCGCCCAGGCGGTGTCCAGATCCGCCGGCATGCAGAGGGCGACCAGCAGGGCGGTCGGGGTGGCGCCCATCGCCGCGATGTCGGCCAGGTTCGCCGCCGCCGCCCGGTGTCCCACGTCCCGCGCGGTCGACCAGTCCCGGCGGAAGTGCCGCCCCTCGACCAGCACGTCCGTCGAGGCCACCACCCGCCGGTCCGGCGCCGCCACCACCGCCGCGTCGTCACCGGGGCCGAGCAGGCAGCTCTTCCCGTACGTCAACCGGGCGGTGACCCGGTCGATCAGCCCGAACTCCCCGACACCCGCGACCGTCATCTTGTCCCCTCGTCGCGCTCATTCATACTCGCCACCCCGCCCGGCCGCGCCCCGCCCGGCACGCCGCGTGTGGTCGCTCACCGCGTCAACCGACGACCGTTAGGGATCAGGCCTGTTCCGTAAGGTAGTTTCACCCTTCGGGCCGCCCTAGGCGGCGACGGACGGAGGTCGAGTCGTGGTACAGGCATACATCCTCATCCAGACCGAGGTCGGTAGGGCGCGTGACGTGGCCGGTCTGATCGCGGACCTTGCCGGCGTAGTACGGGTCGACGCCGTCACCGGGCCGTACGACGTGGTCGTCCTCACCGAGGCGAACACCGTCGACGAGCTCGGCAAACTCATCGTCAGCAAGGTGCAGATGGTGCCCGGCATCACCCGCACCCTCACGTGTTCGGTGGTGCGCCTGTAAGTGGACGAGATCACTGTCTCCCCTGCTCTCGAGGAGTCCCGCCCGGCGGACGAGGCCCCGCGCCCGGACCGGACCACCCGCCGCGCCGCGCTGGTGGCCGCGCTGGTCGCGCTGCCGGTGACCGTGGCGGTGGCCGGCTTCACCTTCGCGAAGCTCGCCCCGGAAGAGCCGGCCGCCGCGCCGGCCCCGTCGGCGACCGCCGCGCGGCCGCAGTCCACCGCCCCGGTCGAGCTGCCCGCCCCGACGCTCGCGGAGCGGCCCGCGACGGTCTGCCGCGCCCTGGTGTCGCAGCTGCCCGACCAGGTACGCGACCTGGCCCAGCGGCCGGTCACCGCCGGCCCCGAGCAGAACGCCGCGTACGGCGACCCGGCGCTGACCGTCGCCTGCGGCGGCACCCCGCCGATCGTCGCGCCCACCGACGAGGTGTGGTCGGTCAACAAGGTCTGCTGGCACGCGGTGCAGGAGGCCGACGCCACCGTGCTGACCACCGTCGACCGGGAGGCCCCGGTCCGGGTGCGGGTGCCCCGGCAGTACGAGCAGCCGCTCCAGTGGGTGAGCCCGATCTCCGACGCCATCGTCTCCGCGGTTCCTTCGGCGAAGTCCGCCCCCGCCGGCTGCACCGCCTGACCCGCGCCCCACGGGCTCCGCGCAGCATCCGCCCCGTTTCCGGACCGCGCTGCCTCCCCGGCTCGGGAGGCAGCGCGGTCGCGGGTGTGGCGAGCCGTCGACCGGCCCGACGTGGCAGGGTCAGCGGGTGGTGTGGCGGTGGAGTGCGGTGCGGATGAGGCGGTTGACCAGCTTCGGGTACTCCAGGCCGCTGGCCGCCCACATCCGCGGGAACATCGACGTCGGCGTGAATCCGGGCATCGTGTTGATCTCGTTGAGGTAGACGTCCAGCTCCGGGGTGACGAAGAAGTCGACCCGGGCCAGGCCGGAACAGTCCAGCGCGGTGAAGGCCCGGGTGCCGTACTCCTGGACCTGCCGGGTGACCCGCTCGGGCAGGTTGGCCGGCACGTCGTACTCGCACACCTCGTCTGCGTAGAGGTACTTCGCCTCGAAGTCGTACCACTCGCGGTCGCCCACCATGCGCACCTCGGCCAGCACGGACGCCTCGGGCGCGCCGCCGGCCTCGCCCTCCAGCACGCCGCACTCGATCTCCCGGCCGACGATCGCGCCCTCGACCAGCACCTTGGTGTCGATCTCGCGGGCGGTGGCGACCGCCGCGTCGAGCTGCGCCCAGTCGTCGACCTTCGTGATGCCGAAGGACGAGCCGGCGCGGGACGGCTTGACGAAGACCGGCAGCCCCAGCCGCTCCTTGTCCGCCTCGCTCAGCGTCATCCCGTTGCGCAGCACCACGTACGGGCCGACCGGGATGCCCTCGGCGGCGCAGAGCTTCTTGGTGAACTCCTTGTCCATGGCGGCCGCGGAGGCGAAGACATTCGCCCCGACGTACGGGATGTCGGCCATCTCCAGCATCCCCTGGATGGTGCCGTCCTCGCCGTACGCCCCGTGCAGCACCGGGAAGACCACGTCCACGTCGGCCAGGGCCCGCGGGCCCTCGGCCGGGTCGAGCACCATCAGGCCGCCCGCGGTCGGCTCGGCGCGCAGCACCAGGGCGGCGCCGGCGGCGGCGGTGATCTCCGGCAGCTTGCGCGCCTGGATCGACAGTTGGCCGGGGTCGCCACTGGTCAGCACCCACTGGCCCTGCCGGGTGATGCCGACCGGCACCACCTCGAACTCGTCCGGGTCGAGGGCGCCCAGCACGCTGCCGGCGCTGACGCAGGAGATGCCGTGTTCGGGGCTGCGGCCACCGAAGACGATCGCCACACGGGTCTTGCCTGGGGTGGTCACTCGAGGTCACCTCTTCGCTCGCGACTGCGGCTGGCCGTGCTCGCCGGTGGCGCTCACCCGATTGACCTTACTGTGCGTGGCGAGACCCCGAAGCCGATACCCGGGGAGACAGGGCACGACAGCGCAACCGGTCAACGAGTCGTAGACGGGGAGTAACGGAACCACGGCCCGTCGCGCCTCTCGCTAGGGTGTGCCAGCGGACGACGGAGGTGGACCACGGGCACCGAGGAGAGCGGCGCCGAGCGGGCCAAGGCCCTGCTCGAGGTGGGACGGTGGGCCGACGCCGCAGCCGAGCTGACCGCCGTGCTCCAGGTCCGGCCGTACGACGTCGACGCCCTCTGCCTGCTGGCCCGCTGCCACGACCTGGCCGGCGACGGGCCCGGGATGCTCGATGCCACCGACCGCGCGCTGGCGGTCGAGCCGGACCACGAGTGGGCGCTGCGACTGCGCGCCCGGGCGCTGCTGAAGGTGAAGCGGCGACGCGCCGCCACGGCCGCCGCCCGGGCCGCCGTGGCCGTGGCACCCCACGAGTGGCGGACCCACGCGATGCTGGCCGAGGTGCTGGTCCAACGGATGGGCGTGTGGTCGTCGGTGCGGGCCAGGCTCAGCGCGGACACCGTGCTGCGACTGGCACCCGAGGAGGCCGGGCCGCACGTGGTCGACGCCCAGGTGTGCCTGCGTACGGGAGAGTTCGACGCCGCCCGGCGCGCCTGCCAGCGGGCGCTCGCGCGGGAGCCGGGCAACCAGGCCGCGCTGCACAACCTGGCCGTGGCGGAGTTGGCCAGCGAGCGGGTGGGCAGCGCCGTCCGGGGCTTCACCGCGGCGCTGGCGGTCGCACCGGACGACCACCTCACCGGCACGGCCCACGGCCGCAGCGCCCGGGCCCTGCTGTGGCGCCTCTTCGACGTGCTGGCGGCGGCGACCGTGGTCCACGCCGTGCTCTTCGGGGTGACCGGGGACGCGCTGGGTCCGTGGCGACGGGTACTCGCCCTCGCCACGTCGGCCCTGGTCATGGTCGGCTTCGGCTGGCTCTGCCGACGGGCATGGCGGGCCCAGCCCGCGGCGGTCCGGTGGCGGCTGCGCGTGGAGCGGCGGCAGGCGGCGGTGGCGTTGTGGCCGATCCTGGTCCTCGCGGCCGCGGTGGGGCTCATCGTCGGGGCGTACCGACCGGCACCGGACTCCTTCGCCGATCAGCTGCGGGCGCTCGCGCTCGCGGTCGCCCTCGGCACCTTCGCGGTCCGCTGCCGCAACCTGCTGGCCCGGGGGGCCCGTAACACCCTGGTGCGGCTGGGCCACCGGACCGGACTGGCCGTCCACCGGGCCTGGACGCGGGCCCGCAGCCGCCCCGGCGGGCCCGTCGGGGCGCCGGCGGACGAGCGCGCATCCCACCGGGTACAAGGGTGAGCGGAGCCGGGCGACGGCCCATTAAGCTGCTCGTCCTATGAGCGCCGATCCCCTCGTCGACAGCCTGCTGGCCGCCCTCGACGCCCGCCCGGACGACCTGCCCCTGCGCCTGCACCTGGCCGGGCTGCTGCTGGACTCCGGCCGGGGCGCGGAGGCGATCGCGCAGGTCGGGCAGGCGCTCGCCCGGGACCCGGGCAACGACCAGGCGCAGGCCCTGATGCAGCGGGCGCTGGGCGGGCCCGCACCGGAGGCGGCGACGCCGGCCCGGCCGCCCGCGCCGCGCCCGGCCCCCGCCGGGCCCACGCCACCCGGGGACGACCCGCTGGCCGCGTACGAGCAGGAGCTGGCCGACGTCGTGCCGCCGCGCTTCGCCCGGGCCGGCGACGAGCCGGAACCGGTCGTCGGCGAGGCCGACCGGGTGTACGACGTGGAGTCCTCCACGGTCCGGCTGGCCGACGTGGGCGGCATGACGGCCGTGAAGGAACGCCTGGAGCTGGCCTTCCTCGGCCCGCTGCGCAACCCGGAGCTGCGCCGGATGTACGGCAAGAGCCTGCGCGGCGGGCTGATGCTCTACGGCCCACCCGGGTGCGGCAAGACCTTCCTGGCCCGGGCGGTGGCCGGCGAGATGGGCGCGAAGTTCCTCTCGCTGTCCATCGTCGACGTGCTCGACATGTGGATCGGCAACTCGGAGCGGAACCTGCACGAGCTGTTCGAGGCGGCCCGGCGCAACGCGCCCTGCGTGCTCTTCCTCGACGAGGTCGACGCCCTGGGCCACAAGCGCTCGCAGGTCTCGTCGAGTTCGATGCGGACGCTGGGCAACCAGCTGCTGGCCGAGCTGGACGGCATGGAGGGCAGCAACGAGGGGGTCTTCGTGCTGGCCGCCACGAACACCCCGTGGGACGTGGATCCGGCGCTGCGCCGGCCCGGTCGGCTGGACCGGGTGGTGCTGGTGCTGCCGCCCGACGCCGAGGCGCGCGCGGCGATCCTGGAGTACCACCTGCGCCAGCGGCCGATCGCCAACATCGACCTGGGCAAGGTGGTCGCCGCGACCGAGGATTTCTCCGGCGCCGACCTGGCCCACCTCTGCGAGACCGCCGCCGAGTTCGCGATGGCCGACTCGGTACGCAGCGGCGAGGTGCGGATGATCGAGCAGCGGGACCTGGAGCGGGCGCTGAAGGAGGTGCGGCCGTCGACCCGGCCCTGGCTGTCGACCGCTCGCAACGTCGCCATGTTCGCCAACGAGGGTGGCGTCTACGACGACCTGGTGGCGTACCTGAAGCGGCGCAAGCTGCTCTGAGCCCGACGGGGACGACCGTCGGCGGCCGGGTCAGCCGGCGACGACCGCCGGCGGTGTCGGCGCGGCGCGCAGGGACTCCAGCGCCGCGATCGCCACCCCGCGCGCCCCGGCCATGTCCCGCTCCGGCACCAGCGCGAAGGTGGCGACGGCGGCCTGCTCGGCGCGGAGCACGGTGTGCTCCGCCACCGTGGCGAGGAACCAGTCGCGGAACTCCGGCGCCGCCTCCACCACCCCACCACCGACGAAGTACGCGTGCGGGTCGGTGAAGTTGGCGGCGATCGTGAAGAGCCGGCCCAACGCCATCGCCTGCTGGGTGAAGACCTCCCGGGCCAGCGCGTCGCCGCGCTCGCCGTACCCGCGGACGAGCTTCGCCGCCCGGCCCGGCTCCTCGGCCGCCAGCGGATGCCCCGGATACCGGCCCAGCCAGTACGGCAGCAGGTTCCGCTCGATCGCGGTCAGCGAGGCGACGCTCTCGGCGTCCCCGACGAAGCCGCAGGCGCAGATCGGGACCTGCTGACCGGGCGCCAGCAGCCCGTCCAGCGGGATGTGCACGTGCCCGAACTCCCCGGCCATCCCGGCGGCGCCGGAGACCACCCGCCCGCTCTCCACCACCCCACCGCCGAGCCCGGTGCCGACGATGGCCGCCACCGAGGAGCGGCGCAGCGCGTCCGCGCCGAAGTGCACGTGGTGCGCGTAGAGGGCGGCCGCGTTGCCGTCGTTGTGGTAGATCACCGGCAGGCCGAGCCGGCGCTCCAGCGCGCCGCGCACGTCGTACCCCCGCCAGGCCGGCTGGGAGAAGTTGGTCGAGCCGCGCGACGAGATCACCCCGGTGGCGCTCGCCGGTCCCGGGGTGTCCAGGCCGACCGCGCGGACCAGCTCGCGAGGAACGCCGGTCAGCGCCAGCACCCCGTCCAGCGCCCGGGCCAGCGCCTCGATCGCCGCCTCGGGGCCGGCCAGCACCTCACTCGGTATCTCCACCAGCCCGTCCACCAGGAACCGGCCGTCGACGGTCAGGACGGTCGCGTTGTTGCTGTTCCCGCCGTTGTCGAGACCCACCACCACCGGCACACCCGCGCTGCCCATCCGCCACCGCCTCCCAGCCGGTCCCGTCCCGACCTGAGGCTAGTTCGACGTTCACCGTCCCGCCATTCCCCGCTCACCCCGCCGCCGTCCAGGCGGCTGCCCAGGCGGCCCGTCCTCAGCCAGGTCGGCGGGCGGTGACGGCGGTGGCGTCGAGGTCGTCGTCGCGTACCACGGTCGGCGCCAGGCCGAGGGCGGCGAACGCCGCGCAGAGCGCCTCGGCCTGTCGCTCGCTGATCTCCACCACCAGGTGTCCGCCCGGGGCGAGCCACTCCGCCGCGTCGGCGGCGACCCGGCGCAGCACGGCCAGCCCGTCCACGCCGCCGTCGAGCGCCACCGGGGCCTCGTGCAGCCGCGCCTCCGACGGCATCAGCGCCACCGCCGCGCTCGGCACGTACGGGGCGTTCGCCACCACCAGGTCGAGCCGGCCGCGCCACTCGGGCGGGACCGGCGCGAACAGGTCGCCCTGGAACACCGGCACGCCCAGCGGGGCGAGGTTGCGTCGGGCGCAGGCCACCGCCGCCGGGTCGACGTCGGCGGCGGCCAGCCAGCGGGGCGCGAGCCGGGCTTGCAGCACCAGGGCGGCGGCACCGGAGCCGCAGCAGAGGTCCAGCACGGCCGGCGCGGGGCCGGCCACCGCCGCGGCGGCGGCGACCAGCAGGGCGGTCCGCCCGCGGGGCACGAACACGCCGGGATCGACGGCCACCCGCAGGCCGCAGAACTCGGCCCAGCCGAGCAGGTGCTCCAGCGGCAGGCCGGCGACCCGGCGGTCGACCAGGTCGGTCAGCGCCTCGGCCGAGTCGGCCGCGCAGATCAGCAGCTCCGCCTCGTCCTCGGCGTAGACGCAGCCGGCGGCCCGCAGCCGACGGACGACGGCGGGACGGTCGGGAAAGAACGTGGATGGTGCCATGGGAAACCTCCGGGAACGCTCGTCGGCGCTCCCGGCGTCGCCTACTTCCCGGGCGACGCGGACGCGGAGGGGAGCGCCGGTCCTGTCTGGTGGATCGGTCTCACCTCCTCCGGTCGAGGCCCGCTCGGCGCGGAACGGCTCAGGGCCGGGCTCACGATAGCTCAGCCGGTGCCCGCCGCGCCGCCCGGCTTGGCCGGGCCTTCCCCAGCGCTCGCGTCCAGCGCGGCCGTGACGTCGGCCACCAGGTCGGCGGTGTCCTCCACCCCGCAGGAGAGCCGGACGAAGCCGGGCGCGGTGTCGTCGCCCCACTGGGCCCGCCGGTCGGCGGTGGTGTGCAGCCCGCCGAACGAGGTCGCGGCGGCGACCAACCGGGCCGCGTCGAGGAAGCGGGCCACCCGGTCGGCATCCCCCAGGTCGAACGAGAGCACCCCGGGCATCCTGCGCATCTGGACCGAGGCCACCGGGTACGCCGGGTCACCGGGCAGCCCGGGCCAGCGCAGGCCCGTCACGTCGGGGCGATCGGCGAGCAGCCGGGCGAGCGCCTCGGCGTTGGCGGACTGCCGGGCCAGCCTCAGGTCCATCGTGGCCAGCGACCGGTGGGCCAGCCAGGCGTCGAAGGCGCCCGGCACCGCCCCGGTGGTGGTCCGCCAGGCGGTCACCGGCTCCAGCAGCTCGACCGAACGGGTGACCACGTAGCCGAGCAGCAGGTCGGAGTGCCCGGTCAGCGCCTTGGTGCCGGAGGCGACCACGACGTCGGCGCCGAGGTCCAGCGGCCGCTGCCCGAGCGGGGTGGCGGTGGTGTTGTCCACGGCGACCAGCGCGCCGGCGGCGTGCGCCCGAGCGGCCAGCGCCGGCACGTCGGCCACGTCCAGACCCGGGTTCGCCGGGGTTTCCAGCAGCACCAGCCGGACGCCGGAGAACGACGGGTACGGCCCGGCGGTCGGCACGAAGCCGACCCGGACGCCGATGCCCTCCAGCGTGCTCCTGGCGAAGGTCCGGACCGGGTAGTAGCCGTCGGCGGGGAGGAGCACGGTGTCGCCGGGGCGCAGCAGGGCCAGCAGCAGCCCGGTGATGGCCGCCTGGCCGCTGGCGAAGACCCGGCAGTCGCCGCCCTCCAGCTCGCCGATGGCGGCCTCCAGCAGCCGGCGGGTCGGGTTGTCCGGCCGCCCGTACCCGTTCGGCGTCGCCGCCGGCCCCTGCCAGGGGTCCAGGTGGTACGGCGCGGCGAAGACCGGCCCGGGCAGGAACGGCTGTCCCGGCGCCGGCGCGGGCAGCCCGGCGTGCACGCTCCGGGTGCCGTCACCCCACTCGTTCATCCGCGCCTCACTCGTACGACTCGGGCTTGGCGGTCCGGCTCATCAGGGCGTCCACGGCCAGCCGCGGGTCCATCCCCTCGTGGCAGATCCGCTCGATCTGCTCGGTGATCGGCATCTCCACCCCGTGCGCCCGGGCCAGGTCCCGGATGGCCAGGCAGCTCTTCACGCCCTCGGCGGTCTGCCGGGTCGCGGCCTGCGCCTGCTCCAGCGTCTCGCCCCGGCCGAGGTGCTCGCCGAAGGTGCGGTTGCGGGCCAGCGGCGACGTGCAGGAGGCGACCAGGTCGCCCATGCCGGCCAGGCCGGCGAAGGTGATCGGGTCCGCGCCGAGCGCCACGCCCAGCCGGGCGGTCTCGGCCAGCCCCCGGGTCATCAGCATCGCCCGGGTGTTGTCGCCGAAGCCCATCGCGGTGGCGATGCCGTACGCCAGGGCGATCACGTTCTTGACCGCCCCGCCCAGCTCGCAGCCGATCACGTCGTCGTTGGTGTACGGCCGGAAGTACGGCGTCCGGATCGACGACTGGACCAGGGCGGTCCGCCGGGAGTCGGTGCCGGCGACCACGGTCGCTGCCGGCTGCTCGGCGGCGATCTCGGGGGCCAGGTTGGGTCCGGAGACCACCACCACCCGGTCCGCGGGCACCCCGGCGGTCTCCGTGATCACCTGGCTCATCCGCTTGGTGGTGCCCAGCTCGATCCCCTTCATCAGCGAGACCAGGGTGGCGTCGGGGTCGAGGTGGCCGGTCCACTCGGCCAGGTTGCCGCGCAGGGTCTGCGACGGGACGGCGAGCACCACGACCTCGGCCCCGGCGATGGCCTTCTCGGCGTCCCCGGTCGCGGTGACCCGGTCGGGCAGCCGCACGTCCGGCAGGTAGTCCGGATTGTGCCGCCGGGACCGGATCGCCTCGGCGACCGCCCGCCGCCGGGCCAGGATCGTCACGTCCCGGCCGGCATCGGCGAGGATCTTGGCGAACGCCGTGCCCCACGACCCGGCCCCCAGCACCGCCACCTGCCCGCCACGCTCGATCATTCGGTCACCTCGGGAGTACGCGGACGGGCGGGACGTTCCCACAGCGGCGGAGGAGTGCCGCCGCGGATCTCCGCCACCATGTCGCGCAGCCGCAGCATGATGGTGTCGGTCATCTCCTCGAGAACCGCCCTGGTCGGCGTCGCGCCCGCCCAGCGGCTCAGGTCGATCGGCGGGCCGGCCACCACGGTCACCGGGATCCGGGGCCGCAGGCCGAAGCGGGTGGTGCGCGGGTCGAACAGCTTCTCCGGCCCCCACATCGCCAGCGGGATCACCGGCGCGCCGGTGGCCAGCGCCAGCCGGGCCGCGCCGGTCTTGCCCTTCATCGGCCACAGGTCGGGCTCCCGGGTGGTGGTCCCCTCCGGGTAGATCACCACCGCGCCGCCCTCGGCCAGGGCGGCGACCAGCTTGTCGAGCGACTTGACCGCGTCGACGCTGCCGCGCTCCACCGGGATCTGCCGGCACCGGTGCAGGATCCAGCCGATCACCGGGACCCGGAAGACGCTGGCCTTGCCCAGGTACTGCGGCCAGCGTCCGGCGTCGTGGATGAAGTGCGCGGAGACCAGCGGGTCGGCGTGCGAGATGTGGTTGGGCACGATGATGATGCCGCCGGGGCGGCTCAGTTCCTCCGCGCCCCGCCAGGTGCGCCGGGTCCAGACGGTCATCACCGGCTTGACCAGCACCACGGCGAACCGTTGCCAGAATCCCAGCCTTCGCCGTGCCACCCTGCCTCCTCGTCGTGCCCCGACCCGCGCGCCCACGTCCCGCGACGAAATCATGCCTGCTCGCCCCGGGTCCGGCCAGTGAGGGTACCGCCGCCCAACTGGCAGGATTGTCACGTGGCTGAGCCGACCTGGACCGTGGTGGTGCCGGTGAAGCGTCTCCCGGGGGCGAAGAGCCGCCTGCGGGGCGCCCTGCCGGCCGTACCGCATGAGGAGCTGGCGCTGGCCCTGGCGGCCGACACGGTCCGCGCGGTGCTGGCCTGCCCGGCGGTGGCCGAGATCCTGGTGGTGACCGACGACGCCCGGGCGGCGGCGGAGCTGGCCGCGGCGGGCGCCCGGATCGTGCCGGACGCGCCGGACGCCGGGCTGAACGCCGCCTTCCGGCACGGCGCCGCGGCCGCCGGCCGGCACGCCCGGGTGGCCGGCCTGACCGCGGACCTGCCGGCGCTGCGCCCGGCCGAGCTGGCGGCGGCGCTGTCCGCGGTCCCGGCCGGCCCGCCGGGGGTACGCCGGTTCGTGGCCGACGCCCCGGGCGGCGGCACGGTGCTGCTCGCGGCACCGGCGGGCGTGCCGCTGGAGCCCCGGTTCGGGGTGGGCTCGGCGGCCGCGCACGCGGCGAGCGGCGCACTGCCGCTGGCCGGCGACTGGCCCAGCCTGCGCCGCGACGTGGACACCGCGGACGACCTGGCCGCGGCCGCCCGGCTCGGCCTCGGCCCGCGCACCGCGGCGCTGCTCGGGGCCGGCGCCGCCGCGGCCCCGGCCTGACCCGTGCGGTGTACGGTGCTGGCATGCAGGGCACGGTGGCCACCTACGACGCGTCGAGCCGGAGCGGGGTGCTGCTCCTCGACGACGGCACCGAGCTGGCCTTCCCGGCCCGCGCGTTCGACGCCTCCGGGCTGCGCCTGCTCCGACTCGGCCAGCGGGTACGCATCGACGTCGATGCGGCGGGCGCGGTGGTTCGGGTGACGTTGCCGACGATGGCCTGATCACCCCGGCCAATTCATTTTGCGTTAACCGGAATCGGGTGATTATGAGCAGGTGAGCACCCCTCGCAAGCGCCCCGACCGACCGCCGCACGTCACTGACCCGGCCGAACCCCGCAACGGCGCCCGCACCCGCGGCGTCGACGGCCGCTTCGGCACCGTCCGCGCCCCGGAGGAGATCCCGCCCCGGGAACCCGACTCGCCCGGCGCCGACGCCGCGGCCGCCGCGGCCGGCCTGGAGGAGGTGCTCGACCCGGTCACCGGGCCGGAGCACCGCCCGCCGGCCGGTGTCCGCGTCGACGAGGAGCCGCCCCAGGCGCCGCCGCTGCCCGAGGACCGCTTCCTCAACCGGGAGCTCTCCTGGCTCGACTTCAACGCCCGGGTGCTGGCGCTGGCCGAGGACCCACGCACGCCGCTGCTGGAGCGGGCCAAGTTCCTGGCCATCTTCGCCAGCAACCTGGACGAGTTCTACATGGTGCGGGTGGCCGGGCTGAAGCGCCGGCTCTCCGCCGGACTGCCGGTCCGTGGTGGGGACCGGCTGCCGCTGCGGACCCAGTTGGAGCTGATCGGGGAGAAGACCGCCGACCTGGTGGCCCGGCACGCCGCCTGCTTCGTCGACGACGTGCTGCCGAGGCTGGCCGAGGAGGACATCCGGATCCTGCGCTGGAGCGACCTGGACGACCCGGAACGGGAGCGGCTGCGCACCTGGTTCCGGGAGCACATCTTCCCGGTGCTCACCCCGCTCGCCGTCGACCCGGCGCACCCGTTCCCGTACATCTCCGGTCGGTCGCTCAACCTGGCCGTGTCGGTCCGCGACCCGGACGGCGGCTCGGAGCTCTTCGCCCGGGTGAAGGTGCCCAACAACGTGCCGCGGTTCGTCCGGGTGGCCCGGGACTCCCCCGGCGTGCGGTTCCTGCCGGTGGAGGACCTCATCTCGGTGCACCTCGGGCAGCTCTTCTCCGGCATGCACGTGGTGGAGTGCCATCTGTTCCGGGTCACCCGCAACGCCGAGGTGGAGGTCGACGAGGACCGCGACGAGGACCTGCTCCAGGCCCTGGAGCGGGAGCTGGCCCGGCGCCGCTTCGGACCGCCGGTACGCCTGGAGGTCGCCGCCTCGATCTCCGACCACATGCTGGAGCTGCTCGTCCGCGAGCTGGACATGCACGACCAGGAGGTGCTGCGGGTGCCCGGCCTGCTCGACCTCTCGGCGCTCTGGCAGGTGTACGGCGAGGCCGACCGCCCCGAGCTCAAGGACCCGCCGTTCGTGCCGGCCACCCACCCCCGGCTCGCCGAGGGCGAGGTGCCGCGCAGCGTCTTCGCCACCCTGCGCGACGGGGACGTGCTGGTGCACCACCCGTACCACTCGTTCGCGACCAGCGTGCAGCGCTTCATCGAGCAGGCCGCCGCCGACCCGGACGTGCTGGCCATCAAGCAGACCCTGTACCGCACCAGCGGCGACTCCCCGATCGTCGACGCGCTGGTCGACGCGGCAGCCGCCGGCAAGCAGGTGGTGGTGCTGGTCGAGCTGAAGGCCCGCTTCGACGAGGTGGCCAACATCGGCTGGGCCCGGACGCTGGAACGTGCCGGCTGCCACGTCGTCTACGGCCTGGTCGGGCTGAAGACGCACTGCAAGACCGCCCTGGTGGTACGCCAGGAGGGCAACCAGATCCGCCGCTACTGCCACATCGGCACCGGCAACTACCACCCCAAGACGGCGCGGCTCTACGAGGACTTCGGCATGCTCACCGCCGACCCGGAGATTGGCGCCGACCTGACCGACCTGTTCAACGTGCTGACCGGGTACAGCCGGCAGACCGCGTACCGGCGGCTGCTGGTGGCCCCGCAGGGCATCCGCAGCGGCCTGATCGAGCGGATCGAGCGGGAGATCGCGCACGTCCGGCTCGGCATGCCGGGCCTGGTGCAGTTCAAGGTGAACTCGCTGGTCGACGAGGAGATCACCGACGCGCTGTACCGGGCGTCGCGGGCCGGCGTACACGTGGACCTGCTGATCCGGGGCATGTGCACGCTGCGCCCCGGGGTGCCGGGGCTGTCGGACAACATCCGGGTCCGCTCGATCCTCGGCCGGTTCCTGGAGCACTCGCGGGTCTTCCGGTTCGGCAACAACGGCGACGCCGAGTTCTGGATGGGCTCGGCCGACCTGATGCACCGCAACCTGGACCGCCGGGTGGAGGCGCTGGTGCAGGTGAGCGACCCGGTCGCCCGGGCCGAGCTGGACCACGTGCTGAGCGCCGCGATGAGCCCCGAGGTGGACGCGTTCGAGCTGGCCGGGGACGGGACCTGGACCCGGCGTACCGGCACCGACGAGGTGCCGCTGACGCATCTGCAGGAGTTGCTGCTGCGGCGGGTCGGCGGAACGGCCGGCTGAGCGGCCCACGGCACGCACCGGCCGGGCTTACGGTGAGCGGGTGACGGACGAGGAGCCGGCGGGCATCCGGGCGGCGGGTGGGGTCGCCTGGCGGCCGGCTGCCGGCGGCGCCGAGGTCTGCCTCGTGCACCGGCCCCGGTACGGCGACTGGTCGCTGCCCAAGGGCAAGCTGGAGCCCGGCGAGCACCCGTTGGCCGCGGCGGTCCGCGAGATGGCCGAGGAGACCGACGTCCGGGCGGTGCCACAGGTCCGGCTGCCCACTGTCCGCTACCGCAGCGAGGGCCGTCCCAAGCGGGTGGACTACTGGTCGATGCGGGCGGTGGCCGCCGGCGGCTTCCAACCGGACACCGAGGTCGACGAGGTGCGCTGGCTCCCCGTCGACGAGGCGGTACGCCTGGTGAGCTATCCGCACGACGCCGAGGTGCTCGCCGCGTTCGCGGCGCTGCCGCCGGTGACCGCCACGGTGCTGCTGGTCCGGCACGCGCACGCCGGCAAGCGGGGCACCTGGTCCGGGCCGGACACCGGCCGGCCGCTGGACGCCACCGGGTGGGCCCAGGCGCAGGCGCTGGCCGAGCTGGTTGCCCTGGTCCGCCCGGCACGCCTGCTGTCCGCCGCGGCCCGCCGCTGCGTGCAGACATTGGACCCGGCCGCCGCCCTGCTGGACCTGCCGATCGAGGTGGTCGGCGACTTCGACGAGCCGAGACCCGGCCAGCAGCCGGACGAGTGCGCGCTGGCCGCCGCCGCGCACCTCGCAGCGCTGGCCGCCGCCGGCGAGCCGGTGGCGGTGTGCAGCCAGGGCAAGGTGCTGCCGGGCGCCCTGGAACGGCTGGCCGGGCGGGCCGACGACTTCACCACCCCGAAGGGCGGTGGCTGGCTGCTCGCCTTCACCGGCGACCGTCTGGTCGCCGCCGACCGGCTGTAGGGCCGGCAACGGCCGGGCGGACGCCAGCGCGTCCACCAGGCCAGCGCGGCGCCGCCGTCGTACGCGAAAAGGGCGCCCACCACGACGGTGGGCGCCCTTCAGGTCGAGCCGGTCAGCGCCGGGCAGCCGCCTTCTTGGCCGGAGCCTTCTTCGCGGGCGCCTTCTTGGCCGCCGCGCTCTTGGCGGCGGTGGTCTTCTTGGCGGCCGTGATCTTCTTGGCCGGGGCGGCCTTCTTGGCGGGGGCGGTCTTCTTGGCCGCCGTGGTCTTCTTCGCTGCGGTGGTCTTCTTCGCCGGGGCGGCCTTCTTGGTGGCCGCGGTGGTCTTGGTGGCCTTCGCCGCGGCGGTCTTCCTGGCGGCGGCGGCCGTGGTGGTCTTCTTGGCCGCGGTCGCCTTGGCCCCGGTCGCCTTCGCGCCGGTGGTCTTGGCGGCGGCCGCGGCGGTCTTCCTGGCGGCGGCCGTGGCCTTCGGCACCTTGCCGCTGGCCACCATCTCCTTGAAACCGGCGCCCGGGCGGAAGGTCGGGACCGACGTCTTCTTGACCTTCACCGCCTCGCCGGTCCGCGGGTTGCGCGCTGTTCGGGCGCCCCGGACGCGCTTTTCGAACGCTCCGAATCCGGTGATCGCCACCTTCTCGCCCTTGGTGACCGCTCCCTGGACCTCAGCGAGGACCGCGTCGAGCGCGGCCGTCGCCGTCTTCCGGTCCCCCAGGCGAACGGCGAGCGCCTCGATGAGCTCGGCCTTGTTCACGATTTCCTCCCGATTGTGCAACTGACTCGACGCGAGCCATTCTGCGCGCACGGTATGCCCTGTGCTGCCGGGACACAAACATTCGGTGGAAAAAAGCCCTTGTGTCGTAACGGATTCGCCCCCACCGGCCGGGCCGGTGGGGGCGAAAACCGATGTGCGGTCGGGCGTACGGCTATGCCACCGACGGCAGGAACGAGGGCCGGGACGCCTCGAAGGCGCTGATCTCGGCGACGTGCCGGAGGGTGAGTCCAATGTCATCCAAGCCCTCCATCAGCCGCCAACGGCTGTGGTCGTCCAGCGGGAACGCCCAGGTGGCGTCCCCGGCCCGGACCTGACGGGCGGTGAGGTCGACGGTCACCGGGGTGGTCGGGTCGGATTCCACCAGATCCCACAGTTCCTCGACGGCTTTCAATTCCAGCTCCACCGGGAGGAGACCTTCCTTGAGCGCGTTGCCACGGAAGATGTCACCGAAGCGGGGAGAGATCACGGCGCGGAAGCCCCAGTCCCGCAGCGCCCAGACGGCGTGCTCCCGCGAGGAGCCGGTGCCGAACTCGGGGCCGGCGATGAGAATCGACGCGCCGGAATGGGCGGGATCGTTGAGCACGAATGCCGGGTCCTCCCGCCACGCGTTGAAGAGCCCGTCCGCGAAACCGGTCCGAGTCACCCGCTTGAGGTACACCGCGGGGATGATCTGGTCGGTGTCCACGTTGGAACGGTGCAGCGGCACGGCGGTGCCGGTGTGGGTGGTGAACTTGTCCATCGCGAGCAGCAGCCCTTCTAGAGGTCGGCGGGGGCGGCCAGCCGGCCGACCACGGCGGTGGCGGCGGCGACCGGCGGGGACACCAGGTGGGTACGCCCGCCCCGGCCCTGGCGGCCCTCGAAGTTGCGGTTGGAGGTGGAGGCCGAGCGCTGGCCCGGCGACAGGGTGTCCGGGTTCATCCCGAGGCACATGGAGCAGCCCGCGAAGCGCCACTCGGCGCCGGCGTCGCTGAAGACCTTGTCCAGCCCCTCCGCCTCGGCCGCCTCCCGCACCGCGGCCGAACCCGGGACCACCAGCATCCGTACGCCCTCGGCGATCCGGTGTCCGCGCAGCACGTCGGCAGCGGCGCGCAGATCCTCCAGCCGGCCGTTCGTGCAGGAGCCCACGAAGACCACGTCGACCGCCAGGTCGCGCAGCGCGGTGCCCGGCTTGAGGTCCATGTACTCCAGGGCCCGGCGGGCGGCGGCCCGCTCGGACTCGGCGACGAACTCCTCCGGGTCCGGCACGGCCGAGCCGAGCGGCGCCCCCTGCCCGGGGTTGGTGCCCCAGGTGACGAACGGGGTGATCCGGCTGGCGTCCAGGGTCACCTCGGCGTCGAAGGCCGCCCCCTCGTCGGTGGGCAGCGTCCGCCAGTAGTCGACCGCCGCGTCCCAGTCCGCGCCCTGGGGCGCGTTGGGCCGCCCCTTCAGGTACGCGAAGGTGGTCTCGTCCGGCGCGATCATGCCGGCCTTGGCGCCCCACTCGATGGACATGTTGGCGATCGTCATCCGCCCCTCCATGGAGAGGTTCCGGATCGCCTCGCCCCGGTACTCCACGATGTGGCCCCGCCCGCCGCCGGTGCCCACCTGGGTGATCAGCGCGAGCACCAGGTCCTTGGCGGTGACGCCCGGGGCGAGCTGGCCGGTGACGTTCACCGCCATCGTCTTCGGCCGAGTCTGCGGCAGCGTCTGGGTGGCCAGCACGTGCTCCACCTCGCTGGTGCCGATGCCGAAGGCGAGCGCGCCGAACGCGCCGTGGGTGGCGGTGTGCGAGTCGCCGCAGACGATCGTCATGCCGGGCTGGGTGAGGCCGAGCTGCGGGCCGATGACGTGCACGATGCCCTGGTTCTCGTCGCCCAGCGGGTGCAGCCGTACGCCGAACTCGGCGCAGTTGCGGCGCAGCGTCTCGATCTGGGTGCGGGAGGTGGGATCCGCGATGGTGAGCAGGTCGCCGCGCCGATCGCGGAACGTCGGGTCGGCGTACCCGGTCGGGGTGTTGTGGTCCTCGGTCGCGATCGTCAGGTCGGTACGGCGGACCCGGCGACCGGCCAGGCGCAGCCCGTCGAACGCCTGCGGGCTGGTGACCTCGTGCAGCAGGTGCAGGTCGATGAAGAGCAGATCCGGCTCGCCCTCGACGGACCGCACCACGTGCGCGTCCCAGACCTTCTCGGCCAGGGTCCTCGGTTGAGTGACTCCCACCATCTGGACATCCTAAATTCTGGGAGGTAAGTTTCGGCTTGTGGGACACAGTATGAGCGGTGTCGGCGTCCTCGACAAGGCGGTGGTCATTCTGGCCGCCTGTGTCGACGGCGCCAGCCTGGCCGAACTCGTTGAACGCACCAAGCTGCCCCGGGCGACCGCGCACCGGCTGGCACAGGCGCTGGAGATCCACCGGATGCTGGTCCGGGACACCCAGGGGCGCTGGCGCCCGGGGCCCCGGCTCGGCGAGCTGGCCAACGCCGCGCCGGACGTGCTGCTGACCGCGGCGGAGCCGCTGCTCGCCGCGCTGCGCGACGCCACCGGCGAGAGCGCCCAGCTCTACCTGCGCCGGGCCGACGAGCGGATCTGCGTGGCCGCAGCGGAGCGGGCCAGCGGCCTGCGGGACACCGTGCCGGTGGGCTCGGTGCTGCCGATGACGGCGGGCTCGGCGGCGCAGATCCTGCTCGCCTGGGAGCCGCCGGAGGCGGTCATGCCGCTGCTTCCCCGTTCGAAGTACACCGGCCGCACCCTGGCCGAGGTACGCCGCCGCGGCTGGGCGCAGAGCGTCGCCGAGCGCGAGGCCGGTGTGGCGAGCGTCTCGGCCCCGATCCGCGACCGCACCGGCCGGGTGATCGCCGCGATCAGCATCTCCGGCCCCATCGAGCGCCTCGGCCGTCGCCCCGGCGAACGCCACGCCATGGCGGTGGTGAGAGCCGGCCAACGCCTCTCCGGCCTCTGACTCCCGGTGCGGGGAAGCGAAACGGCCCGTCTCGCGGGTGCGAGACGGGCCGTTCGAGCTGTAGCCCCGACCGGATTCGAACCGGCGCTACCGCCTTGAGAGGGCGGCGTCCTGGGCCGCTAGACGACGGGGCCAGGCACTTTTCCTGCTTCACCACCATGACGAGCGGTGCGGCAGTAGTCTAACGGCACCGCCTCCACGACCGACGACGGGGCCAGGGACCAACGGGCCGGCGATCGCGGACATGGAGAAGCCCGCCCCACCGAGGTGGGACGGGCTGTCAGCGCTGTAGCCCCGACCGGATTCGAACCGGCGCTACCGCCTTGAGAGGGCGGCGTCCTGGGCCGCTAGACGACGGGGCCAGAACTTCCTGCTTCCTCACTCTGGTGGCGAGGAAGCTGCACTCTATCAGAGTCCAGCGACCGGGATTCTCGCGAACCCGCGGCTGCGCTGGGGTACCAGGACTCGAACCTAGACTAACTGAACCAGAATCAGTCGGGCTGCCAATTACCCCATACCCCATTGGCCCCTTGCGGCGCCGGGGATGAACTTTACCCTCCCCGTGCCGACAGGCCAAATCCAACCCCCCGAACCGCCCCTGAACTGCGGAAACGAGGCGTCGGGCGCATCAGGCGACCGGCACCACCGGGTTGGTGAGCTCGCCGATCCCCTCGATCCGCACGGTGACCGTATCCCCCTCGGTGAGCGGGCTAACCCCCGCCGGAGTGCCGGTCAGCACCACGTCGCCGGGAAGCAGCGTCATCACGTGCGAGATGTACGACACCAGGGCCGGCACGTCGAAGACCATGTCCTTCGTCCGGCCGAGCTGGCGCACCTCCATCTCGTCGGGGTTGCGGCCCACCTCACACCGGATCTCCAGGTCGGAGACGTCCAGCCCGGTGGTGATCCACGGACCGATCGGGCAGAACGAGTCGAAGCCCTTGGCCCGCGTCCACTGCCCGTCCGAGCGCTGCAGGTCCCGGGCGGTGACGTCGTTGGCGCAGGTGTAGCCGAAGATCGCCCGCTCGGCGGCGGCCCGGTCGGCCCGGCGCGCCCCCGGCGCGCCGATCACCACGGCCAACTCCGCCTCGTGTTCGACCTGCTTGGAGAAGATCGGCAGCCGGATCGCGTCGCGCGGCCCGATCACCGAGGTGGACGGCTTCAGGAAGAGCAGCGGCTCCTTGGGCACCTCGCTGCCGTGCTCGGCGGCGTGCTCCGCGTAGTTGCGGCCGACACAGACCACCTTGCTGGGCAGGATCGGCGAGAGCAGCCGGACGTCGGAGAGCGCCCACCGGGCGCCGGAGAACTGGACCTGGCCGAACGGGTGCCCCTCGATCTCGGCGATGGTCAGGCCCTGCGGCCCGACCCCCGGCTCGCCCTCGACGACCCCGAACGACATTCCCTTGGCATGAGCAAAACGAGCGATACGCACCCCGCCAATCTATCCCCGACCACGGGCGTGTCACGCCGCGTGCGACCACCGGCACGTCGCGAGGCGGCCCGAAGCGGCCGGCGGCAGGGTACGCCGCCGGCCGGCCACCGGGGCGGGAATGCCTGCTTCGTACCCGCCCGGCGGGCTCGGCCCCATAGCTTCGGGTCCGGAGGTTCGTTCGTATGCCTGCATCGAGACGACACCACAGAGCCCTCGCAGTGATCGTGAACTGCCTCGGCATCCTCGCCGCCGTACCGGTGCTGCCCGCCACGGTGCCCCGGGCGGCGGCCGCACCCGCCGCACCGGCACCGGGGGCGGCGCAGCCCGCGCCGACCGCCACCGGGATGCCGGCGGCGCCGCCCGCGGTGCCGCCGACCTCGGCCGCGCCGGTCCCGCGGCCGATACCGCCGGTCACCGTGCTGGTGGCGCCGGCCGGCACGCCGATGCCGGCGTACCGGATCGACGTGCGCAACGCCGGGAGCAGCATGGTGGAGACGACCGTGCGGCAGGAACTGCCCGCCGGGACGTCCGCGAGCACGGTCACCGCCGGTGGCCGGGCCAACCGCCCGACCGGAGCGTCCAGGGCCGGCGAGGTGACCTGGCGGCTCCGGCTGCCGGCGGGGAGCACCACCACCCTGAACACCGCGCTGACCATGACCGCGCCGGGTCGGCCGGTGACCGCGCCGGCCTGCGCGTACGGCACCGACGGCACCCGGCCGTACGACTGCGCCACCGCCACCTGGAACGCGGCCCCGGTACCGGCGGCGAAGGTGACCGCGGCGCCCGCCTGGCGCCGCCCGCCGGTGCTGCTCGCGGCGCTGGCCGCGATCCTGGTCATCACCGTCGGTGCGCTCTGGTGGTGGTGGCAGCGCCGCCGGCAACGCGCCAGCGCGGCGCCGGGCGGCGCCACGCCGACCATGGCCGGAGCCTCGCCGGCCGGCCGGACCGGTGGCCCGGCGGGCGGGGGCGGCGGTGGCCAGCCGGGCGGCGGAACGCTCTACCCGCGCACGGCAATGCCCTCGCCGACGGGAGCGCGGCGCCGCCGACCGCCGATCTGGCTGGTGGTGGGCGTGGCGGCGGCGGTGCTGGCCGGGGTGGTCGGCGCGGCGGCCTGGACGGCCACCCAGCGGGTCGCCGCGATCGACACCAGCAAGCAGCCGACCATCGGCGCCTGGACGGGCCGGAGCGTCACCGGCGCGGTGGGCGTGCCGCTGCGGGAGTCGGCGTTCGAGTTCACCGTCTACCGGGTCGCCTGCGCGGCCGCCGGCCAGCCCGCCGCCGCCCCCGGGGGCCGGCAGTGCCAGGCCACCGTCGGGGTGCGCAACCTCAGCCCGGAGGAGCAGACCTGGCACGGGCAGCTGCAGCGGGCATACCTGCCGGACGGCAACTGGGTCAGCACCGACGAGACCGCGACCCGGGTCGCGAACCTCGGGCGCGACGTCTTCGCCCAGCCGGTCGCGGCGGGCAGCCGGCTGGTGCTGCCGCTGGTCTTCACGGTCAACGGCAGCCAGCCGCCGAAGCAGTTGGAGCTGCGCAGCGGGATCTTCTCCGCCGGGGTCCGGGTGGACGTGCCCTGACCGGCGGTCGGGCGGCGGTCGTACCCTGGGCTCCGTGACCGCCGCCCTCGCCCCCGCCGCCGCGCTCGACGTGGCCGGCTGGCAGGCCCGCCGGCGGGCGCACGAGCAGCGGGTGGACGCCTGGCTGGCGCCGCACCTGGCCCGCCGCCGCACCGGGGAGAAGCACCCGGTGGAGGACTTCCTCTTCACCTACTACTCCCACCGCCCCGCCCAGCTGCGCCGCTGGCACCCGGGCGCCGGCGTGGTGCTGCGCGACGCGGACCCGGCCGAGTTCGGCCGGGACTACCGGGCCACCGCCGCCGGCCTCACCCTCGACACCGATCGGGTACACGCGCGACGCGCCGAGTCGATCGACTGGATCCGGACGCTGCTCGCGGCGACCGCCGGCCGCCCGGCGCACCTCGGCTGCTTCGGCATGCACGAGTGGGCGATGGTCTACCGGCAGACCCAGGACGAGGTACGCCACAACGCCTGGCCGCTGCGGCTGAGCCCGGCCGCGACCGCCGCCGTGGTCGAGGAGCGGGGCGTGCGGTGCAGCCACTTCGACGCGTACCGGTTCTTCACCGCGCCGGCCCGGCCGCTGAACCTGCTCACCCCGACCCGGGAGGGCCAGCACGCGTTGGAGCAGCCGGGCTGCCTGCACGCCAACATGGACCTCTACAAGCATTCCTACAAGCTCTCGCCCCTGGTCCCCTCGGAACTCGTAGCCGACTGCTTCGAGCTGGCGAGAGAGATCCGGACCCTGGACATGCGCGCCTCTCCGTACGACCTCACCGCACTGGGCTACTCGCCCGTCAGAATCGAAACCATCGAGGGCCGTCACGAGTATGTGCTGGCACAGCGGTCGTTCGCGGAACGGGCCGCACCCCTGCGTTCGCGCCTGATCGCGGAATGCGACCGGCTCCTAGCCGCCTCGGACAGATAGGTCAGCGATGGTGTCCAGCATGAGTTGGCACCACGTCTGAGCGGCGTCATGAACGGGTCGATCAAGGACTTGAGCGCAGCTCATCGAGCACAGCCGACTGAACAACGCTCTCAGTCGCTGCAGCGATCGGGTGCGCAGGCGGGGTCGGCAGCCGTGGCGGCTTGTTCGACCTTCGCGCAGTAGGCTTCGCGGGCAGCGGCGTCGATCGCTTCCTCGTACGCGGCCGTCGTCCCGGTCCTGCCGTCCAACTGTTCGCGCAGGATGTCGGCGTGTCCTGCATGCCGGGTGGTGTCGTTGAGAATGTGGACCATGACGTTGAACAGCTTCACGTCTGGCCTTGGCCACCACGGTACGTGTCCAGGCGCGTCGATGGGCAGGGCGTTGATCGTCGCATCCGAGTGTTCGCAGACGGACCGGTAGAGACCCAGGATATCCGCGCGCGTTTCGTGCTCAGTGGCCCAGTGTTCGTTCTCCCAGGCGCCCGCGTCGTTCCACCGCGGTATCGGTCCGGGGAACGGCCGGCCGAAGACCTCGCCGAAGTATCTGGCTTCCGAGTACGCCTTGTGCTTGACCAGCCCGAGGAGGTTGGTGCCCGTCGCCGTCAGGGGGCGGCGGATGTCGTATTCGGAGAGCCCGTCAAGCTTCCAGACCAGCGCCTCGCGTACACCGCGCAGTTCATGGTGGAGGTAATCCTTGGCGAACTCATCGATCATGGAAGGCAAGTCTGCCAGAAGACGGCGCGAGCAGCTGACGTCGAATCGGCCGCGAAGACGGCGCCAGCGACCACGATCGAGGTCGAGTGGGCACTCCTGGAGGCCGCACACGGGTACCTGCCCTCGCTCGATCTCACTGCCGGACCTGCCGTGTGGCTCGACGTATCGGAGACGGCCAGGATTTCGACCGCGAGCGGTGACGAGATGCACCCGATCGGAGTGAACAGGGACCTCTACAAGTGGGCGTACAAGCTCTCTCCGCTGGTGCCGAGCGAGTTGGTCGCGGACTGCTTCGCGCTGGCCCGGAAGATCCGCACGCTGGATGTGCGGGCCAGCCCGTACGACCTCGCCGACCTGGGGTACCCGCGGGGTCAGCTGTGCGGGTGGCCGCGGTGCACCGCCCACTCGGGGGCGAGGATCGACATGACGGTGGCGTCCACCCAGCCGCCGCCGTCGCGCAGCACCTGCCGCAGCATGCCCTCCGCGACGAAGCCGACCTTCTCGTAGACGCGGCGGGCGCGCGGGTTGAAGGCGAACACCTCCAGCGAGATCCGGTGCAGCTCGAGCCGTTCGAAGCCGTACCCGACGACGAGCCGGACCGCCTCCGTGCCGAGCCCGCGGTCGCGCCCGGCCGGGCCGATCAGGGTGCGGAAGTTGCAGCTGCGGTTGGGTCCGTCCCACTCGTTGAGGACCACCTCGCCGACGCAGGCCCCGGTGGCGCGGTCGACCACCGCCAGGTCGAGCCGGTCGGTCTGCGCGTTGCGGCTGCTGTACCAGGCCCGCAGCCGCCCGGGATCGGAGCCCTCTCCCGGTGGGCTGCCGGTGAGCCGGGCCACCTCGGGGTCGGCCAGCACCGCCTGGAAGGCGGCCACGTCGTCGTCGACGAACGGCCGCAACAGCACACGTTCCCCGATGAGGGTGGGCTTGACGGAGAAGGCGACGGGCACGGGGCGAATTGTCGGCGACGACGGGACCGCCCGCACGCGATTTTCCGGTCAGTCGCCGTCGACGCGGCGATCGCGTTTGCGCTGGGACCGGCGCTTCTTCTCGGCCAGCCGCCGTTCCTTGGCGCCCCGGGACGGGCGGGTGGGGCGGCGCGGCTTCGGCGGCGGGGCGACCGCCTCCCGCAGCAGGGCGGTCATCCGCTCCCGGGCCGCCTCCCGGTTCGCCAGCTGCGCCCGGTGCTCGCTCGCGGCGATGGTCAGCACGCCGTCGACCAGCCGGCCGGCCAGCCGTTCCAGCGCCCGTTCGCGCAGTGGCTCGGGCAGGCTGGGCGAGGCCGCCAGGTCGAAACTGAGCTCCACTCGCGAGTCGGCGGTGTTGACGCCCTGCCCGCCCGGGCCGGAGGAGCGGGAGAACCGCTCCCGCAGCTCGCCGCTGGGGACCACCAGCCGGTCGGTCACCCGCAGTCCGTCGTCCATGCCCCGAGGCTAACGTCCCGCGGTGCGGGTCGGGGCGGGGGTCACGGTCGGTGTGGGCGCGGGATCCGCCCGCTTGTGATCCGAGCCGGCCGCCGCGTACGCGGCCGCGCCGACCAGCAGCAGCGCGATCACGCCGACCTTGGTGCAGACCGCACGGATCGCCAGCCAGGCGGTCCGTCGGGCGACGGAACCGCGTTCTTGACGGTCTTGTGGTCCGTCCACCCGCGCTTCGCGCGGGCGTACGCCGCGCCGACTCCGCATCCGATCAACAGGCCCACCAGCAGGAGGGCCGCGACGACAGCTTGCTCCACCCGAGCCAGTATCCATACTCAGCGTAATATTTCCATGGCCCGATGGCCCCGCGCCGGATATCCGACAGTTTCCCCGATCCGTCTGCGGTTCCGCCGGCCAGGGGGCGGCGGGGCCGGTCAGCCACCCTTGCCGATGATGGTGTCGGCGGTCTGCTGGACCTGGTCGATCGGGATGGCGAACCCGATGCCGATCGAGCCGCTGCCGTCGATGGTGGCGATGGCCGTGTTCACCCCGACCACCTCGCCCCGGGCGTTGACCAGCGGACCACCGGAGTTGCCGGGATTGATCGACGCGTCGGTCTGCACCGCGGTGTGCCGGCCCGAGCCGATCCGCACCTGCCGGTTCAGCGCGCTGACGATGCCGGCGGTCACCGTGCCGGCCAGCCCCAGCGGAGAACCCACCGCGAGCACCGGCTCGCCGACCCGGACGGAGTTCGGCTTCGCCAGCGGCAGCGGCGCCAGCCCCGCCGACGCGGGCACCTTCAGCACGGCCAGGTCGCTGCGCGGCTCCCGCCCGATGACCTCGGCGCTGAACCGCCGGCCGTCCGGCAGCTCCACCGTCACCGGCCCCCCGCCGCCCCGGTCCAGGATGTGGTCGTTGGTGACGATGTGCTGCTGGTCGTCGATGGCGAAGCCGGAGCCGGTGGCGGACGACCCCGAGGCCCCGCCGGCCATCACCGAGACCACCCCCGGCACCGTCTTCTGGGCGGCGGTGACCAGCTCCGCCGGGACCGGCGCCGCCGAGGCCGCGGTGGGCCCGGGCGCGTCCCGGCCGGCGACCCATCCGCCGGCCGCCGCGCCGGAGACGCTGGAGATTGCCAGCACCGCCAGCGCCGTCAGCCACCGTCCGGGCCGGCGTCGCCCCGGATCCCGGTCCGATCCCGGTACGTCCCAGCGGGCGCGCCCGTCCGGATCGAGGTCCGGGGAGATGAACCAGGGACCGCGTGGCTCTCCCAGTCCGGTCTGCACTGCCATCCGTGCGCTCCTCACGTGTCGTGCGGCTTGCGGTCAGCACATGTCCGTGCCGCGGTCAGGGCAGGCGCGAGAACCACCGCAGCGACCCGGCCGCGGCGCCCATGGCGAAGACCAGTCCCAGGCCGATGAAGCGGGCGGAGATGTCCTGCCGCTCCTTGCGGTAGCCCACCGAGGTGCCGATGTCCTCGTAGACGGCCCGCAGCTCGGCGGTGGTGGACGCCTGGTGGAAGCCGCCGCCGGTCTCCTCGGCGACGGTCTTGAGGGTCTGCCCGTCGACCGGCACCTGGATGGCCCGGCCGCCCCGGTCGACGGAGCCGGACGGGGTGCCGAACGAGATGGTGTGCACCGGCACCTTGACCGCGACCGCCTGCGCGGCCGCCTCCATCGGGTCCATGCCGGAGGTGTTCGCCCCGTCGGAGAGCAGGATGATCCGGGCCGGCGGGGGGTCCTTGGCCGCGTTGCTGTCCAGGCTCTTCACCGCTCCGAGCGAGGTGCTGATCGCCTCCCCGATCGCGGTGCCCTGGACCCCGGTGATCCCCTCGTTGAGTCGCTCGATCCCCTCGTGCAGCGCCTCCCGGTCGGTGTTCGGTGGCACCAGCACCGCCGCGCTGCCGGCGAAGGCGACCAGCCCCACGTTGAACTCGTCCGGCAGGCCGTCGGCGAAGCGCCGGGCGGCCTCCTTCGCCGCGCTCAACCGGTCGGGGTCGACGTCGTTGGCGAGCATCGAGGTGGAGACGTCCACCGCGACCATCACGGTGGCCCGTTCCCGGGGCACCCGCACCTCGGAGCTGGGCCGGGCGAAGCCGACCACCAGCAGCGCCAGCATGGCGAGGAACAGCCCCGCCGGAACGTGCCGGCGCCAGGCCGGCCGCTGCGGCGCGACCCGGTCCAGCAGCCGCAGGTTGGTGAAGCGGACGGCGTACCGGCTGCGGCGGCGCTGCATCACCAGGTAGCCCACCACCAGGGCGAGCACGCCGAGCAGCAGCCAGAGCCGGACGGGCGACTGCCAGGTCACGCGGCACCTCCCCGGGCCGCAGCCGGCGCGGCGACCAGCCGACGCTGGGCGTGCACGTGCCGGACGATGTCGACGCTCCAGTCCCGGTCGGTACGCAGCGCCAGCTGGGTCGCCCCGGATCGGCGCAGCGCGCCGCGTACCTGGTCGCGCTGGGCGGCGGCGGCCTCGGCGTACCGCTGGCGCAGCGTCCGGTCGCCGGTCCACACCTCGCGCCGCCGGCCGGTCTCCGGGTCGACCAGGGTGATCAGGCCGACGTCCGGCAGCTCCAGCTCGCGCGGGTCGGTCACCTCGACGGCGAGCACCTGGTGCCGGACGGCCAGCCGGCGCAGGGCCGCCTCCCACGGCGGGGCGCCGGCCGGGTCGTCGGGCAGCCCGTCGAGGAAGTCGGAGACCACCACGACCAGCCCGCGCCGGTTCGCCACCCGTTGCACGCCGTCGAGCCCGTCGTTGAGTGTCGGCGGCACGAGCGGAGCCGTCTCCTCGTCGTACCCGCCGGCCCGCGGGGCGGCCAGCAGCGCCCGGAGCAGCGCGAGCAGGTGGGTACGTCCGCTGCGGGCCGGGAACCGGCGCAGGCCGTCCGGGCCGAGCACCTGCGCGCCGAGGCGGTTGCCGACGCCGGCGGTGAGGAAGCCGACGGCGGCGACGGCGGCCACCGCGAGTTCCCGCTTGTCCAGCGCGGCGGTGCCGTACTCCATGCTCGGGCTGGCGTCCACCAGCAGCCAGGTGGTCAGCTCCCGGTCGGCGTCGACCTCACGGACGTGCGGGACGGTGGTCCGGGCGGTGACGGCCCAGTCCATCCGGCGTACCTCGTCCTCGCCGGGGCGGTACTCCCGACTGCCCGCGATCTCGCTGCCCGGCCCGGGCAGCAGGCCACGGTGCTGCCCGTGCAGCAGCCCGTCGAGCCGGCGGGTAACGGTCAGTTCAAGCCGGCGCAGCTGCTGGTCGGGAGCGAGGTCGGCCAGGCCGGGTTCGGCCGGGCGGGGCGGGACGGGGCGCCGCCTCATGCCGCAGCCAGGTCGGGCGCCATCTCGGGTTGGCCGGTGGCGACCCGGGGCGGCGGCACCGCCTCGACCAGCCGGCGCACCACCGCCTCCGCGGAGACCCCGTCCGCCACCGCGTCGAAGGAGAGCACCAGCCGGTGCGCGAGCACGTCCACGGCCAACTCCCGGACGTCCTCCGGCAGCACGTACTCGCGGCCGCGCAGCAGCGCCTGGGCCCGGGCGGCGGCAACCAGTCCGAGGGTGGCCCGGGGACTCGCCCCGTACGCCAGCAGCGGGGCGATCTCGGGCAGCCCGAACCGGCCGGGGTCCCGGGTGGACAGGATCAGCCGGACGACGTACTCGGCCAGCGCGTGGTGCACGAAGACGTGGCCGGCGCGCCGCTGCAGCTCACGCAGCCGGGCCGGGTCGAGCACCTGCCGGGGCTTCGGCCGGTCGGTGCTCATCCGGTAGAGGATGGCCAGTTCGTCGGCGTCGCTCGGGTAGTCGACGACGACCTTCATCAAGAACCGGTCGCGTTGCGCCTCGGGGAGCTGGTAGACGCCCTCCGACTCGATCGGGTTCTGGGTGGCCAGCACGAGGAACGGGTCGGGGACCGCCCAGCTCCGCCCGCCGATCGAGACCTGCCGCTCGGCCATCGCCTCCAGCAGCGCCGACTGCACCTTGGCCGGCGCCCGGTTGATCTCGTCGGCGAGGACCAGGTTGGCCATGATCGGACCGAGCTCGACGTCGAAGGTCTCGGTGGAGGCGCGGTAGATGCGGGTGCCGACGATGTCCGAGGGGACCAGGTCGGGGGTGAACTGGATCCGGGAGAAGCTGCCGCCGACGACCCGGGCGAGGGTCTGGGCGGCGAGCGTCTTCGCGACGCCGGGCACTCCCTCCAGGAGGCAGTGCCCCTCAGCGATCAGGGCCGTGAGCAGCCGATCGACGAGTCGATCCTGCCCCACGATCACGCGTTTGACCTCGAAGAGGGTCTGGTCCAGGTCGACGCCGCTCCCGTCGGCATCGACCGGGCTGGGCACGCTGGCCAGGGTGTCCGAGATGTCCGTCACGGTGCTTGCTTCCCGTGCGGACGGTGTGGCAAACGTCGGATTATCGACCCCTTGGCGGCCTTTGTCGCCCGGGTCGGGACAACTCCCCCGACCGGCCCGCAACGGCGCGGGCGGTACGCCCCGACGCAGGTGGGCCCGGACGGGACTGTGCCGCCGTGCCCAGTCGACCGCTACGGTGGACGCGGTGACCACGGGGACGCGTCAGCGGCGGGTCGAATGGCGAAGCCGCCGGGCGACGACGGCGGCATGCTGGCTCGGCGTCGGGCCCGGGGCGGCCTGGGCGCTGCTCCGGCTCGCCGGGCTGGAACGGGGACCGCTGGTGCAGGCGGTCGCCTTCACCCCGTACGTCGCCGTCGGGACGCTGGCCCCGCTCGTGCTGGCGCTCGCCCTGCGGCGCCGCTGGCCCGCGGTCGTGGCGGCCCTCGTGGCGCTGGCGTTGGTCGGGGTGGTGACGCCCCGCGCGTTCGCCTCCGGGCAGCCGCCGGTAGGCGGACCCACCCTGCGACTACTCACCGCCAACCTGCTCAAGGGCAGCGCCGACCCGCCCACCCTGGTCGACCTGGTCCGCGCGCACCGGGTGGATGTGCTGACCGTGCAGGAGTTCACCCCGGGGATCGCCGCCGAGCTGGACCGGCTGGGGCTGGCCGAGCTGCTGCCCTACCGGCAGCTCAACCCCGAGGTGGGCACCACCGGATCGGGCCTCTACGCCCGGTTCCCGATCACCGAGGCGGGAGTGCGCCGCAACCAGGGCTTCTTCTTCAGCCAGGCATACGGCACCCTCGCCGTGCCGGGCGCGCCGCCGCTCCGGGTCGAGTCCGCGCACCCGGCCGCCCCGTACGCCGTCGAGGTGGTCCCGGACTGGTGGACCGACCTGCGGGCGCAGCCGCCGGCCACCCCGGGCGGGAGGCTGAGCATCCTGGCCGGGGACTTCAACGCCACGCTCGACCACGCCCCGCTCCGCGCCCTCATCCGCACCGGGTACGTCGACGCCGCCGATCAGGCCGGCGCCGGGCTGGCCGGCACCTGGGGCCCCTACGACGGCGACCTCATCCCGGCGGTCACCATCGACCACGTCCTGGCCGACCGCCGCATCGCCGTCGGGTCGGTCACCGTGCACGCCCTCCCCGGCAGCGACCACCGCGCCGTCCTCGCCGAGCTGCGGCTGCCCGCCACCTGACCGGCGTCACACCCGGGCGCGGTCGAGGCCGTAGGTGAGGGCGTCGACCAGGGCGTGCCAGGAGGCCTCGACCACGTTGGGGTGGACGCCCACCGTGGTCCAGTCGCGGCCCGCGCCGGCGGTCTCCACCAGCACCCGGGTCACCGCGCCGGTGCCGTGGCTGCCCTCCAGGATGCGGACCTTGTAGTCGGCCAGCTCGAACTCGCGCAGCTCCGGGTAGTGCCGGGCGAGCCCGACCCGCAGCGCCTCGTCGAGGGCGTTGACCGGGCCGTTGCCCTCGGCGGTGGCGATCACCCGCTCGCCGCGTACCCGGATCTTGACGGTGGCCTCGGAGACGACCGCGCCGTCCTCCCGGTGCTCCACCAGCACCCGGTAGGACTCCAGGGCGAACGGCCGGGACGCGGCCCGGTCCGGCAGCTCGGAGCGGACCAGCAGCTCGAACGAGGCGTCGGCCGCCTCGAACGACCAGCCGCCCGCCTCCAGCTCCTTGACCCGCTTGGTCACCGTCGTCAGCGCCTCCGGATGGCCGGCCAGGTCCAGGCCCAGCTCGCGGCTCTTGAGCTCGACGCTGGCCCGGCCGGCCATCTCGGTCACCAGGATCCGCATGTCGTTGCCCACCACCGACGGGTCCACGTGGTTGTAGAGCAACGGGTCGACCTTGATCGCGCTCGCGTGCAGCCCCGCCTTGTGGGCGAAGGCGGCGGCCCCGGCGTACGCCTGGTGGGTGTCGGGGGCGATGTTGGCGATCTCGGCGATGGCGTGCGAGACCCGCACCATCTGTTCCAGGCAGCCGTCCGGGAGGACGGGCAGCCCGAGCTTGAGCTGGAGGTTGGCGACGACCGCGAAGAGGTCGGCGTTGCCGGGACGCTCGCCGTATCCGTTGGCGGTGCCCTGGAAGTGCCGCACCCCGGCCTCGACGGCGGCGATGGTGTTGGCCACCGCGCACGCGGTGTCGTTCTGGCAGTGGATGCCGAGCAGCTCCGGGGCGATGCCGGTGCGCGCGGTGACGTCGGCGATGGCGGCCGTGATCTGGGAGGGCAGCATTCCGCCGTTGGTGTCGCAGAGCACGAACCGCTCCGCCCCGGCGGCCAGCGCCGTCTCCACCACCGCGGCGGTGTACGCCGGGTCGTACCGGTACCCGTCGAAGAAGTGCTCGCCGTCGACGAAGACCCGGCGCCCCTCGGCCACCAGGTGGGTGACCGTGTCGTAGATCATCGCCAGGTTCTCGGCGGCGGTGGTGCGCAGCGCCCGCTCGACGTGCCGCAGGTCCGCCTTGGCCACCAGGGCGACCGCCGGGGTCTGCGCGTCCAGCAGGCCGCGCACCTGCGGGTCGGTGTCGACGGCGAGGCCGGCCTTGCGGGTGGCGCCGAAGGCGACCAGGATCGCGTGCCGCAGCTCCAGCTCGGTACGCGCCCGACGGAAGAACTCGGTGTCCTTCGGCACGGCGCCCGGCCAGCCGCCCTCGATGAAGCCGACCCCGAAGTCGTCGAGCAGGCGGGCCACCGCGAGCTTGTCGACCACCGAGTAGCTGAGCCCTTCGCGCTGGGCGCCGTCGCGCAGCGTCGTGTCGTACACCTGGAAGGTCATGGAAGTCCTCTTCTCGAACCACGGCGGGGAGCAACAAAAAGACCCCCCGCGGGATGCGGGAGGTCTGCGCGCTCGGCGAGAGGGAAAGCCGGCGCGCTAGCTGCCAATAATCAGGACGGAGCTGGTCATGACCGGTACTTTGCCACCCCGACCCCGGTTTTGGGAGGCAGAATCCACATGTCGGGAAGATTACGGAGGGCGGCCACTAACCCGATCGACAGCCGGGATCGGGGCAGGACGCGCTCCTGGTGATCGACTTCACAATTCACCCGGCCGCCACCGCGCGGGAACATCGCTGCGGAAGTATCTGGAACCGATCCAGTTACCGGCCTCGCGCCGCTGACAAGCCGCTGCCAAGGAGAAACTCGTGCTCACTGTCGGTGACCGCTTCCCTGAGTATGAACTCACCGCCTGCGTGTCGCTCGACGCGGACAAGGCGTTCGAGACGATCAACCACAAGTCCCACGAGGGCAAGTGGCGGGTGGTCTTCTTCTGGCCGAAGGACTTCACCTTCATCTGCCCGACGGAGATCGCCGAGTTCGGCCGCCTCAACGGCGAGTTCGCCGACCGGGACGCCCAGGTGCTCGGCGTCTCGGTGGACAACGAGTTCGTCCACTACGCCTGGCGCAAGGACCACCCGGACCTGCGTGAGCTGCCCTTCCCGATGCTCAGCGACATCAAGCGCGAGCTGACCGCCGATTGCGGCGTGCTCGGCGAGGACGGCGTCGCCCAGCGGGCCACCTTCATCGTCGACCCGGACAACGAGATCCAGTTCGCCATGGTGACCGCCGGCTCGGTCGGCCGGAACGTCTCCGAGGTGCTGCGGGTGCTCGACGCACTGCAGACCGACGAGCTCTGCCCGTGCAACTGGAACAAGGGCGGCGCCACCCTGGACGCCAACGCGCTGCTCGCCGGCGCCGGGGCCTGACATGGGTCTGGACGCGGTCAAGGCGGCCCTGCCGGAGTACGCCAAGGACATCAAGCTCAACCTCGGCTCCACCATCGCCACCTCGACGCTCAAGCCCGAGCAGGCCTGGGGCACGGCCCTGGCCTGCGCGGTCGCCGCGCGCAACCCGGTGGTGCTGAAGGAGATCGCCGCCGAGGCGGCCGACCACCTCACGCCGGAGGCGATCGAGGCGGCCAAGGGCGCCGCCACGATCATGGCGATGAACAACATCTACTACCGGGCCAAGCACCTGATCGGCGACGAGCAGTACGCCTCGATGCCGGCCCGGCTGCGGATGCAGATCATCGCCCGGCCCGGCGTGGAGAAGGCCGACTTCGAGCTCTGGTGCCTCGCCGTCTCGGCCATCACCGGCTGCGGAGTGTGCCTGGAGTCGCACGAGAAGACCCTGCGCGGCGCCGGGTTCACCCGGGAGCAGGTGCACGAGGGGCTGCGGATCGCCGCGGTCGTGCACGCCGCCGCGGTCGCCCTCGACGCCCAGGCCGCGCTGGCCTGAGTCGGCAGACCCGGAGGGCCGGCGCCGCGACCGCGGCGCCGGCCTTCGGTCGTCGTGGGGGTTGGAAAACCGACAGCTGGGTAGAAGTTCCTGTGACAGCGGAAAACGCACTCTCCGCGACGACTAGCACAGTCGGGACAGGAGGTCCCTCATGGACAGGCTTGATCCGCACACCACGCACGGCACCACCGAACCGATGATCGACGGCGGTCAGGGCGTCGTCGCCGGCGGCGCCCCGGCCGGGGCGTTCGACCCGTGGCGCTACCGGGACGAGGCCGGCGTGTCCAGCGCCGACCTGGTGGGCTACCACGTCGAGGCCACCGACGGCGGCATCGGCAAGATCGACAGCGCCAGCCACGAGGTCAACGACAGCTACCTGGTGGTCGACACCGGCCCGTGGATCTTCGGCAAGAAGGTCATGCTGCCGGCGGGCACCGTGAGCCACGTCGACCACGACGAGCGCAAGGTCTACGTCGACCGGGAGAAGGACCAGATCAAGGCCGCCCCGGAGTACGACGAGTCGAGCCACGCCGACCCGGCCTACCGGGACAAGCTCGGCGGCTACTACGGCGAGAACTGGTCCGCGCTGCCGCCGGACGGCCCGGCGCGGGTCTGACGACACGCGGCCCGGTCCGCGATCGGGCAGAACGGCCGGTGGGGCGACGCCCCACCGGCCGTTACCGTGTCAAGGGTGGACACCACCGAGACCAGCCGGAGCCCGTTCCCCGCCCTCTTCAACTTCCGCGACGTCGGCGGACACACCGGCCACGACGGGCGTACCGTCCGCCGGGGCCGGCTCTACCGCTCCGACTCGCTGCACCGCATCGACGAGACCGACCGGGAGGCGTTCACCGCCCTCGGCGTCCGGACCGTCATCGACCTGCGGCGACCGGCCGAGGTGGAGCGGGACGGCCGGGTGCCCGCGTACGACGGGCTCACCTACCGGCACATCCACCCGGAACACCGGGACTGGGCCGAGATCCGGTACGACCCGGCGCAGAGCCTCGCCCGCTACCTCGCCGACCGGTACGCCGACCTGGCCCAGACCGGCACCGCCGGGCTGGCCGAGGCGGTCGGCCTGATCGCCGACAGCGCGACCGCCCCGGTGGTGGTGCACTGCGTCGCCGGGAAGGACCGGACCGGCATCGTCTGCGCCCTCACCCTCGCCGTGCTGGGGGTCGCCGACGCCGACATCGCCACCGACTACGCGCTGAGCACCGAGGCGTCGGCGCGGTTCAGCGCCTGGGCCGCCGCCACCACCCCGGCGGCCGAGCAGCTGCCCCCGCCGTTCCTCGCCTCCCCCGCCGAGGCGATGACGCTCTTCCTCACCGAGCTGCGCGCGGGGTACGGCTCGGTGGAGGGCTATCTGCGCCACGCCGGGATCACCGACGCACAGCTCGCCGCGCTCCGCGACCACCTGCTCGACTGACGCGGAGCGGATGACTCGCCAGCGGTGACGCCGGATGCTCCGCGCACTCCCTACGAAGCTGATGACGCGAACGACTCAGGACGGCGCGGGGCAAGAGGCGCCGGGCCACAGGCGCGGCGGCCCCGGTCGGTGGACGGCCCCCGAGCGTCCGTTGAATCATTCACGACATCAGCTTCATACGGAGTCCGGAGCAACCTGCCGGCCGCACCCGCGAGCCCCAGGTCACCCGCTCAACCACCGCCGCCCCGCAGGCCCGTTGGCCGGGGCTCGGCCGCAGCCGGTGCCGGCAACCGCGGTGACCTCGGAAAGCCGAACGGCCGGCGCCGTCGTGGACGGTGCCGGCCGTGGCGAGCTGGACGTGAAGCTGGCGGCGGGTCAGAGCACCCGCTGCACCCAGCCGTACGGGTCCTCGACCCGGCCGCGCTGGATGTCCACCAGCTGCTGCCGCAGCGCCATGGTGGACCGACCCGGCTCGCCACCGCCGACGAGGAACTCGCCGTCGGGGAAGCGCACCTGACCGATCGGGGTGATCACGGCGGCGGTGCCACAGGCGAAGACCTCGCGCAGCCGGCCGCTGGCCGCGTCGGCCTGCCAGTCGGCGAAGCTGATCGGCCGCTCCTCGATCCGGTGCCCGGCCGCGGCGGCCAGGGTGAGGATCGCGTCGCGGGTGATGCCCGGCAGGATGGTTCCGGTCAGCGGCGGGGTGACCAGGGTGTTGTCGTCGTAGACGAAGAAGACGTTCATGCCGCCCAGCTCGTCGACGAACCGGCGCTCGACCGCGTCCAGGAAGACCACCTGGTCGCAGCCCGCCTCGATCGCCTCCGCCTGGGCGACCAGCGAGGCGGCGTAGTTTCCGCCGCACTTCGCGGCGCCGGTGCCGCCCGGTGCGGCCCGGGTGTAGTCCGGGGAGACCCAGACCGTGATCGGCTTGACCCCGCCGGCGAAGTAAGCCCCGGCCGGCGAGGCGATGACCACGTAGAGGTACTCGTTGGCCGGCCGGACGCCGAGGAAGACCTCGCTGGCGAACATGAACGGCCGGAGGTAGAGGCTGGCGTCCTCGCTCTCGGGGATCCAGTCCCGGTCGATCTCCACCAGCCGGCGCAGCGACTCGACGAAGGTCTCCTGCGGCAGCTCGGGCATCGCCAGCCGCTGGGCGGAGGCGGCGAAGCGGGCCGCGTTGGCCTCCGGGCGGAACATCGTCACCGCGCCCTCGGCGGTCCGGTACGCCTTGAGCCCCTCGAAGATCTCCTGCGCGTAGTGCAGCACCGCGCTCGCCGGATCCATCGGGATCGGCCCGCGCGCCTCGACCCGGGCGTCGTACCAGCCCTTCCCGTCGGCGTACCGGATCGTCACCATGTGGTCGGTGAAGACCCGCCCGAAGCCGGGGTTGGCCAGCAGGGCGGCCCGATCGGCGGCGGATACCGGCGCGGGATTCGGACGGATCTCGAAATCGAGCTTGTCACCACCGCTCATCGCGCTGACCTCCCTGCGGGTTCACGACATGCGCGACCGCACGCCGTATCTGGTGCCAGAAAACTTACCCCGAACGGTCGTTCAGCGGATAGCTCCGCCCCGGCAGATCGAGCACGTCGAATGGCGGGAACGAGCGGGGTCGGGCACGGCCGCGGACGACCTCGCGGGGTGGGCCCGGGAGCGGGTCTGGCGGCCCGGATCCGGACCGGCGGGCGGCCCCGGTCAGGCTACGGCGTACCCGGCGAGCCGGTCGCCGACCTCGGCGGTGCGCAGCGGTGTGCCCGGGGTCCGGCCGGCCAGCTCCGCGCCGACCGCGGCGGTGACCCGGGCAGCGGCGTCGGCGTGGCCGAGCTGGTCGAGCAGGAGCGCGGCGGAGAGCACCGCGGCCACCGGGTCGGCGACGCCCTTGCCGGCGATGTCCGGCGCCGAGCCGTGCACCGGCTCGAACATCGACGGGTACGTCCCGGTCGGGTTGATGGAGCCGCTGGCCGCCAGGCCGATGCCGCCGGTGACCGCGGCGGCGATGTCGGTGAGGATGTCGCCGAAGAGGTTGTCGGTGACCACCACGTCGTACCGCTGGGGCTGGGTGACCAGGAACATCGCGGCCGCGTCGACGTGCTGGTACTCGGTGGTGACGTCGGGGTGCTCGGCGGCGACCGCCGCGAACGCGCGCGCCCAGAGCGAGCCCGCGTGGGTGAGCACGTTGGTCTTGTGCACCAGGGTGACCTTGCGCCGCTCGCGGCGGCGGGCGCGGACGAAGGCGTCGCGGATCACCCGCTCCACGCCGTGCCGGGTGTTCAGGCTCTCCTCGGTGGCCACCTCGGCCGGGGTGTCCCGGTGCAGCGAGCCGCCGGCGCCAGCGTACAGGCCCTCGGTGCCCTCGCGGACGACCACCAGGTCGACCTCGCCGGGCTTGACGGTGGCCAGCGGCCCGGACACCCCCGGCCACAGCCGGGACGGGCGGAGGTTCACGTACTGGTCGAAGGCGAACCGGAGCTTGAGCAGCAGTCCCCGCTCCAGCACGCCCGGTGGGACGGTCGGGTCGCCGACCGCGCCCAGCAGGATGGCGTCGTGCCCGGCCAGCTCGGCCAGCACGGAGTCGGGCAGCACTTCGCCGGTGCGGTGGTAGCGTGCGGCGCCGAGGTCGTACTCCGTGGCCTCGACCCCGGGGAGCACGGCGTCGATGACCTTGCGGGCCTGCGCGACCACCTCGGGCCCGATCCCGTCCCCGGCCACCACCGCGATCCGTGCCACCTGGCGCTCCTCACCTCGTCGTTCCCGTGAACGGTACGTCGACGTCCCGGCCCCCGGTACGCGTCTTCCAGACTATGGGAAACCGAAATGCTCAGCAGGCTCCCAGGTGGCATTCATGGTGCGGTCAACTCCACTGCCTAGGGTCGGTGGGGAACGGGTCACGGGGGCCCGTGACCGGCTTCGCCGCGGCGCTGCGGCGTCGTCAGCGAGGGAGCAGGTGCGATGCGGATCGACGAGCAGCCACGGGCCCGATGGGTCGACGAGCAGCCCCGGACCCGGTGGGTCGACCAGAGCGCATTCCGCAGCCGCCGCCCCGACCTGCGGCTCGGCACCCGCAGCCACCGGCTGGACCGGTCCGATGGGACGGCCGTCGACCGGATCACCGCCCGGCACACCGTCCGCACCTCCACCGCCGACTACTCGCTGCTGCTCAACGCGCCGGAATGGCTCGGCCGCCGGATCGTCGGGGAGGCGCTCCGGGACGCCGTCGCCGAGCTGCGCGCCATCGACCTCACCTACGGGCCGGCCCGGCCGGACAGCCTGGTCTCCAAGCTACGGCGCGGCGAGATCACCCCCGAGTCGTACCCGCCGCTGGCCGACCTGGTCGACCGCTGCGCCGCGATGCGCGCGGTCACCGACGGCTGGTTCGACGCCTGGGCGGTGCCCGGCGGCTTCGACCCGGGCGGCCTGCTCGGCGGCTGGGCGGTGGAGCGGGCCGCGGCCCGGCTGCGCGCCGCCGGCATTCACGACTACGCCGTGCTCAGCGGCGCCGACCTGGTGGTACGCGGCCACGCCGCGCACGGCGGCCCCTGGCGCGTGGCGGTGCACCATCCGACCGAAGCCCACCGGGCCCCGCTCGTGCTGGAAATGACCGCCGGGGCGGTGGGCACCTCCGGGGTCACCGGTCGCCGGGGCCACGTGGTGGATCCGCACACCGGTGAGCCCGCCGACCAGCTGGTCGCCGCCACCGTCGTCGGCCCCGACCTCGCCGTGGCCGACGCCTACGCCACCGCGCTCTACGCCGCCGGCCCGGCCGGGCTGGCCTGGTTCCGCAACGGCTCGGACTATCGGGCGCTCTTCGCCCACCGCCGCCGCTGACGGTCCGCGGCACGCCCCCGCCCGATCGGCCGTTCTCGCATCACGGCCGCGCGGGGTGTGAGCATGGCGGGCGGGCTCGGCGCGGGATCGGTGCCGCGATCGGCCCCCACGGTCTCGGCAACGACCGTGGAGGCCGGTCAGCGACGAGTGCGCGTGGCTCGCGCAATCGAGGGGTGCGGACCGGTGGGCCGGACGTCCGACCACGCCACCCGAAGACGGGCCGACACCGCGACTCAGCCGGCGACCGCACCGGTACGCTAGCGAATCGGCGCAACTCGACGCAAGAGTCTCCACAGCGGACCGTCACGGCCCCGGATGGACCAGTCCGCCACTGGCCGGCGGCGGGGCAGGGGTGACGGCGGGGACCCGGGATGGCACGCTGTCCGCCGTGAGTTTCGATCTGAGCGTGTGGGCCCTGCCGGAAGGGGCCACGCCCGCCGAAGTGCGGGCAGCGGTACAGCGGTGCCGCGAGGGGCGGCACGGCGACAGTCACCCCGATCCCAGGGTGGTCCGCTTCTACCGGGCTGTCACCGCCGCCTATCCCGACCGCCCGGCCGGCCCGGCCAGCCCGTGGGAGGTCACCCCGCTGCACGCGGGCGCCGACCATGTGGAGCTGAACCTCTTCCCGACCTGCGAGGACCAGGTTCTGCTCGACATCGAGCGGTTGGCCGGCGAGCACGACCTGATGCTCTTCGACGCCCAGGACGGCTCGGTCTACCCACCCCCCGCCCGCGTGACCCCCTGACCCCCGGTCCCGGCACGACGAAGGGCCCGGCCGTGCCGGCCGGGCCCCCGATGTGTCGCGGGTGGACTACTCGTCGCGCAGGTCGGCGGCGCTGGCCGCGCCAGCGCCGATCGAGTCGGCCGCCGACGTGAGCAGGTCCGCGCCGAGCGCCTGGTCGACGGTGAGCGTCATCAGCGTCTCGCCGCCGGCCTCCCGGCGGGCGACCTGCATCGCGGCGATGTTGACCCCGGCCTCGCCGAGCAGGGTGCCGACGGTGCCGACCACGCCTGGCCGGTCGACGTAGCGCAGGAAGACCAGGATGCCCTCCGCGCCGATCTCCACGTCGAAACCGTCCACCTCGGTCAGCTTGATGACGTCCCGGGTGCCGGTGCTGGTCACCGTGCCGGAGACGCTGACCGTACGACCGTCCGGCAGCGCGCCCCGGACCGTCACCAGGTTGGGGTGGTCAACGGTCTCGGGCTGGGTGGCGAGGGTGACCTCGACGCCGCGCTCGGCGGCCAGGTGCGGCGCGTTGACGTAGGTGACCTGCTCCTCGACCACCGAGCTGAACAGCCCCTTGGTGGCGGCGAGCTTGAGCACCGAGACGTCGTGGTTGACGATCTCGCCGCGCACCTCGACGGTGACGCTGGCGGCCACCCCGCCGGCCACCGCGGTGAAGGCCCGGCCGAGCTTCTCGGCCAGCGGCAGCAGCGGGCGGACGTCCTCGGCGACCAGGCCGCCGGCCTGGACATTCACCGCGTCCGGCACGAACTCGCCCTGGAGCGCCAGCTTGACGCTCTTGGCCACGGCCAGGCCGGCCTTGTCCTGCGCCTCGTGGGTGGAGGCGCCCAGGTGCGGGGTGGCCACCACGTTGTCGAAGGCGAACAGCGGCGAGGAGGTGCAGGGCTCCTTGGCGTACACGTCGACGCCGGCGCCGGCCACCCGGCCCTCGGCGATCGCGTCGGCCAGGGCCTGCTCGTCGACCAGGCCACCGCGGGCGGCGTTGACGATCCGGACGCCCGGCTTGACGATCGACAGCTCCTTCTCGCCGATCAGGCCCACGGTCTCCGGGGTCTTGGGCAGGTGGATGGAGATGAAGTCGGCCTCCCGGAGCAGCTCCTCCAGCCCGACCAGGCGGACCCCGAGCTGCGCGGCGCGGGCCGGCTGGATGTAGGGGTCGTACGCGATCAGCCGGGTGCCGAACGCGGCGATCCGCTGCGCGAAGAGCACGCCGATGCGGCCGAGGCCGACCACGCCGACGGTCTTGCCCTGCAGCTCGACGCCGGTGTACTTGGACCGCTTCCACTCCCCCGCCTTCAGCGCGGCGCTGGCCGCGGCGGTGTTCCGGGCGACGGCGAGCAGCAGCGCGACGGCCTGCTCGGCGGCGGAGACGATGTTGGAGGTGGGGGCGTTGACGACCATGACGCCCCGCGCGGTGGCGGCCGGCACCTCGACGTTGTCCAGGCCGACGCCGGCCCGGGCGACCACCTTGAGGCGCGGCGCGGCGGCGATGGCCTCGGCGTCGATCTGGGTCGCGCTGCGCACGATCACCGCGTCGGCCTCGGCGAGCGCGGAGAGCAGGGCCGGGCGGTCGGTGCCGTCGACGTGGCGTACGTCGAAGTCGTGCGCGAGCACCTCGATGGCGGCGGGAGCGAGTTCTTCGGCGATCAGTACGACAGGATTCATCGGTCCTCGTAGATGTCGTCAGAGCGGTCGGCTGCGGCGGCGGACGCCGCGCTGCGCCCTGCGGTGAGCCGTGCCATGGCCGTCAGGTGCCGGCTACGCACCTACCTGGGATCGTAGGGCGCGGGCCGGCCGGCGTGTCCGGGACGGCGGGGTGAGGGCCCTCACAAACCCGACATGTCCCGGAGCTGGACGGGGGCGGAACGCAGGCGGTGGCGGGCCCGGCGCCGGGGAGAGCGCCGAACCCGCCACCGTGCCGGTCAGGCGGTCTCGGTGATCGGCCGGTCGACCCAGCTCATCATGGCCCGCAGCTTCTGGCCGGTCTCCTCGATCGGGTGCGCCGCGCCCTCGGCCCGCCACTTGGCGAAGTTCGGCCGGCCGGCCTCGTCCTCGGCCACCCACTCGCGGGCGAACTCGCCGGACCGGATCTCGCCGAGGATCTTGCGCATCTCCTCCTTGACCCGGGAGTCGATGACCCGCGGGCCGCGGGAGAGGTCGCCGTACTCGGCGGTGTCGGAGATGCTGTAGCGCATCCGGGCGATGCCGCCCTCGTACATCAGGTCGACGATGAGCTTCAGCTCGTGCAGGCACTCGAAGTAGGCCACCTCCGGGGCGTAGCCGGCCTCGGTGAGCACCTCGAAACCGGTCTGCACCAGCGCCGCCGCGCCGCCGCAGAGCACCGCCTGCTCACCGAAGAGGTCCGTCTCGGTCTCCTCGGTGAAGGTGGTCCGGATCGCGCCGGCCCGGGTGCCGCCGATGCCCTTGGCGTACGCCAGGGCGAGCTGGAACGCGGTGCCGGTGGCGTCCTGCTCGACGGCGACCAGGCACGGCACGCCCTTGCCGTCGACGTACTGGCGGCGGACCAGGTGACCCGGGCCCTTCGGAGCGACCATCGCCACGTCCACGTCGGCCGGCGGGGTGATCAGGCCGTACCGGATGTTGAAGCCGTGGCCGAAGAAGATGGCCTTGCCGGGGGCCAGGTTCGGGGCGATCGCGTCGGCGTAGAGCGCCCGCTGCGCGGTGTCCGGCGCCAGGATCATGATCACGTCGGCCTCGGCCGCCGCCTCGGCCGGCGTGAGCACCCGCAGGCCCTGCTCCTCGGCCTTCGGCCGGCTCTTCGAACCGGCGGGCAGGCCGATCACCACGTCGACGCCGGAGTCGCGCAGCGACAGCGCGTGGGCGTGCCCCTGGCTGCCGTACCCGATCACGGCGACCTTGCGGCCCTGGATCAGGCCCAGGTCGGCGTCGTCGTCGTAGTACACCTCAACGCTCATTGACTTCCCTTTCGTACGGCGGTCCGCAGCGGCCCGTCGTGGACTTGTGTGGTGGTCAGGCGGCGCGCAGCGCGGGCCCGGCGGTGATCGAACGCGAGCCGCGCCCGATTGCCACCGTGCCGGACTGGACCATCTCCTTGATGCCGAACGGTTCGAGGTCGCGCAGCAGCGCGTCGAGCTTGTCGGGGGTGCCGGTGGCCTCGATGGTCAGCGTGTCCGGGGCGACGTCGACCACCCGGGCACGGAACAGGGCGACCGTCTCCAGCACCTGCGCCCGGCCGTTGCGGTCCGCCCGGACCTTGACCAGCAGCAGCTCCCGCGCGACCGAGACCTGCGGATCCAGCTCAACGATCTTGAGTACGTTGACCAGCTTGTTGAGCTGCTTGGTGACCTGCTCCAGCGGGGAGGACTCGGCGTTCACCACGATGGTGATCCGGGAGACGTCCGGGTTCTCGGTCTCGCCCACGGCGAGGCTGTCGATGTTGAAGCCGCGCCGGGAGAACAGGCCGGAGACCCGGGCCAGGACACCCGGCTTGTTCTCCACCAGGACGCTCAGAGTGTGCAGGGTCATGGCTGTGCCTTCCTCGTCATGCCCTCACGGCCCTCGCTGCGCTCGGTGCGATCGGTCATGACTACAGCTCGTCCTCGTCGAAGGCGGGGCGGACGCCCCGGGCGAACATGATCTCGTCGTTGCTGGTGCCGGCCGCGACCATCGGCCAGACCATGGCGTCCTTGCCGACCACGAAGTCGATCACCACGGGGGCGTCGTTGATCGCCATGGCCGCCTCGATGGTCTTGTCCACGTCGGCGGCGTTCTCGCAGCGCAGCCCGACGCAGCCGAGCGCCTCGGCGAGCTTCACGAAGTCCGGGATGCGGTGCTTGTGGGTGCCCAGCTCCGTGTTGGAGTAGCGCTCGCCGTAGAAGAGCGTCTGCCACTGCCGGACCATGCCCAGGTTGCCGTTGTTGATCACGGCGATCTTGACCGGGATGCCCTCCAGCGCGCAGGTGGCCAGCTCCTGGTTGGTCATCTGGAAGCAGCCGTCGCCGTCCACCGCCCAGACCACCGTGTCCGGCTTGCCGACCTTGGCGCCCATCGCCGCCGGCACCGCGTACCCCATGGTGCCGAGGCCACCGGAGTTGAGCCAGGTGTACGGCTTCTCGTACGAGATGAACTGGCTGGCCCACATCTGGTGCTGCCCGACGCCGGCCACGAAGATCGTGTCCGGGCCGGCCATCTCGCCCAGCCGCTTGATCACGTACTGCGGGGAGAGGGTGCCGTCGGCCGGCTCCTCGTAGCCGAGCGGGTAGCGCTTGCGCAGGTCGCCGAGCTGGGTCCACCAGTCGCCGAGTTCGGCCGCCGGCCGGGCGGCCTGCTCGGTGGTGACCGCGGCGATCAGCTCGTCGATCACGTGCCGGGCGTCGCCCACGATCGGCACGTCCGCGTGCCGGTTCTTACCGATCTCGGCCGGGTCGATGTCGGCGTGCACCACGGTGGCGTCCGGCGCGAACGAGTCCAGCTTGCCGGTGACCCGGTCGTCGAAGCGGGCCCCCAGCGCCACGATCAGGTCGGCCTTCTGCAGGCCGTACACCGCGGCGACGGTGCCGTGCATGCCCGGCATGCCGAGGTGCTGCCGGTGCGAGTCGGGGAACGCGCCGAGCGCCATCAGCGTGGTGACCACCGGGATGCCGGTCAGCTCCGCCAGCCGGCGCAGGCCCTCGGTGGCGCCGGCCTTGAGCACGCCGCCACCGACGTAGAGCACCGGGCGGCGGGCGCTGGTCATCAGCCGGGCCGCCTCGCGGATCTGCTTGCCGTGCGGGTGCAGGGTCGGCCGGTAGCCGGGCAGGTCCAGGGTGGGCGGCCAGGCGAAGGTGGTCGGCGCCTGGAGGACGTCCTTGGGGATGTCCACCAGCACCGGGCCGGGCCGACCGGTCGAGGCCAGGTGGAACGCCTCGGCCAGGACCTGCGGGATCTCCTCGGCGGTCTGCACCAGGAAGTTGTGCTTGGTGATCGGCAGGGTGATGCCCTGGATGTCCGCCTCCTGGAAGGCGTCCGTGCCGATCGAGGGACGCGCGACCTGGCCGGTGATCGCCACCATCGGCACCGAGTCCATGTACGCGTCGGCGATCGGGGTGACCAGGTTGGTCGCGCCGGGGCCGGAGGTGGCGATGCAGACGCCGACCTTCCCGGTCGCCTGCGCGTAGCCGGTGGCGGCGTGGCCGGCGCCCTGCTCGTGCCGGACCAGGATGTGCCGCACGGTGGAGTCGTAGAGCGGGTCGTACGCCGGCAGGATCGCACCGCCCGGAATGCCGAAGACGACGTCGACGCCGAGCGCCTCGAGCGACCGCACCAGCGATCCGGCGCCGGAGACCTGCGCCGACTCGGGCTGCCGTACCGCCGGGGCGGCCGGGGCGGCCCCGTTGCGGGGGGTGTGGGCGTGGTCGGCGTCACTCGCCGGCTCGGAGGCCGGGCGGGCTCGCCGGACGGAGTGGGCAAGGGTCTCTGGCGTGGGTCTCGTCATGGCGGTTCAGGCCTTCGGCTGGAGTGGGTGAGGCTCTTTCACACAGGTGCGACGCGGGCGGGGCCCGCCCCGATGGGGTCCGACGGCAATAAAAACGGCCCACGTGCAGATGCACGGGGCCAGCGCACTCTCGATGAGGGAGAGTGCGCTCAGGTAAGTACTCGCAGCGACCGGTTCGACGACATGCGGCTAAGCCTGACGCATCTCACGCGATGAGTCAACTGATCCCACATTTTGGTTCACGGACGTGGGCGTGTCGTACCCGGACGTGGCATCCCGAGCCACTCCCACCTGCGGGAAACCCTCCTGCGAAGCGCGTGGGGCGGGCACCGGCGGCGTCGGCGCCGGCGGGTTCGACCGCAGGCGCGGCAGGAGCGGCGACGGCGCGGGGCGGACCGGCGCGGGCGGCGGACCGGGGGGCAGCGGCGCGGGGCGCGCGCCGGGCGAGGTCGCCGCCTCCAGCATCGCCTCCAGGTGCTCGGCCGGCACCCCCCAGCCGAAGAGCGCCCCCTGGCCGAACCGGCAGCCCGCGGCGACCACCGCGGCCAGCTCGGTCGGGTTGGTGACGCCCTCGGCGATCACCTCGAGCCCGAGCTGGTGACCGAGGCGCATGACGATGTCGACCATCGGCGCGAACGCCGGCCCGTCCCGGCCGACCGGACGCACCGGCTCGTGCTCGGCGACCAGACTGTGGTCGATCTTGAGGATGTCGATCGGCAGCCGGCGCAGCTGCCCCAGCGAGGAGTAGCCGGCGCCGAAGTCGTCCAACGCGATCCGGACCCCGGTGAGCCGCAGCGCCGCCAGCCGCCGGATCAACTCGTCGAGATCGGTGGCGACGACGTGCTCGGTGACCTCCAGCACCAGCCGCTGCGGCGGCACGTGGTGGGCGCGCAGCGCGTCGGCGACCTGGACGACGTACTCCGGGGCGTGCAGCTCACGCGGGGAGACATTCACCGAGACCCAGACGTCGTGGCCGTCGGCCAACCAGCGGGAGAGCTGGTAGCAGGCCTGGTGCAGCACCCAGGCCCCGAGCTTGGCGATCATCCCGCACTCCTCGGCGAGTGGGATGAACTCGTCCGGGCGGACGTTGCCCAGCTCCGGGTGGCGCCAGCGGAGCAGCGCCTCGGCGCCGACCGGACGCACCGAGGGCAGCGACGCCACCGGCTGGAACGCCAGCCGCAGCTCGTCGCGCTCGATCGCCCCGCGCAGCTCGTGCTCGAGCTTGGTACGCCGGCGCAGCAGCTGGTCGTACGCGGCGTCGTACCGCTCGATCCGGTTCTTGCCCCGCTGCTTGGCGTAGCGCAGGGCCAGGTCGGCGTTGCGCAGCAGCAGCTCCACGTCGGGCTCGCCGCAGTGCCCGGCCACCCCGATGCTGACCGAGAGGAAGACCGGCCCCTCGGGCTGGTCGTACGGGCGGCCCAGCACCCCGAGCAGCCGCTCGGCCACCCGGTCCGCGTCGGTCGAGCCGTGCATCAGCACCGCGAACTCGTCGCCGCCCAGCCGGGCCGCCAGGTCGCCCGGGCGCAGGTTGCCGCGCAGCCGGCGGCCCACCTCGGCGAGCACCGCGTCGCCGACGTCGTGGCCGCGCATGTCGTTGATGTTCTTGAAGCCGTCCAGGTCGAGGCCGAGCAGCACGCAGGGCACGTCGGCCTCGACGCAGCGCTGCAGCGCCCGCAGCAGCCCGCGCCGGTTGGCCAGGCCGGTCAGCGGGTCGGTGTGCGCCAGCTCGCGGAAGTGCGCCTCCCGCTCGGCCAGCCGGCCGGCGTAGCCGCGCACGTCGTTGAGGGCGAGGTACTGCCGGGCCACCAGCGCGAAGCCCTCCACGCTGCCGGCGACGATGCCGAACACGTCGAACCGGCCGCCCTGGAAGAGGTGGAACATCGCCGAGGCGACCATGGCGAACATGGGCACGAAGGCGTACTCGCCGTCCCGGCGGATCAGGTCGACGTCCACCTGACCGGGCAGATCGGCCCGGTGCACCGCCACGACGGTGGCGAGCAGCCCCGCCGCCTGCACCGCCGCGCCGGTCAGCGCCATCGCCGGGCCGGCCTGGCAGAGCCCGGCGGCGAGGCCGAGCCCGCCGCAGCTCACCGCGGTGACACCGGCGCCGAGCAGGGCGAGCCGGCGCCGGGGCGGAGCAGCCCGCAGCAACATGATCATGGTCAGCCCGATGGTGAGCGCGGCGGTCACCGTGGCCAGCACGATCGGTACGCAGGCCGTCGGGGTGGCCGCACCGAGCAGCCGGGTCGGTTCGGCGAAGGCCACCCAGCCGACGAACCAGAGCGCGCTGGCCATGATCAGGCCGTCGAGGAGCAGCCGGGCGGTGGCGGGCCCGGCCGTGGCCGCCCCGGGCAGCCGGAGCAGGGCGGCGCCGAGGGCGAGCCCGCACAGCGCCGTGCCGACCGAGACCAGGATCGCGAAGTTGGTGCGCTGCCCCTGCTGGTGGGCCCAGTGCTCGCTGTGGGCGAGCGTGGCGCCGACCCCGACGACGAGGCTGAGCAGCGCGATCCCGGCCGCGGCGGCGAGCAGCACGTGGGCCTGGCGGTGTGGCCCGACCCGGCGGCGGGCCGACGCGGCCAGCAGTGCGGTGGCGACGGCCGCGACGAGCCCGCTCAGCACCGCGACGGCGACCATGCCCGGGGGGAAGTGCACGACATCAACTGTGCCGGACGGGCGCGCTCCGTGGGGCACCGGGTGTGCAACTGTTGGGACACGCCACGCGCGCCCGGGGGTCGCCGCCAGTCCAGTGTCAGACTGGTAGGCATGCCTGAGCTGCGGTCGAGGACCTCCACCCACGGTCGGACGATGGCCGGTGCCCGGGCCCTGTGGCGGGCCACCGGGATGACCGACGACGACTTCGGCAAGCCGATCGTCGCCATCGCCAACAGTTTCACCCAGTTCGTGCCCGGTCACGTACACCTCAAGGACCTCGGCGGCCTGGTCGCCGACGCGGTGGCCGAGGCCGGCGGCGTGGGCCGGGAGTTCAACACCATCGCGGTGGACGACGGCATCGCCATGGGCCACGGCGGCATGCTCTATTCGCTGCCCAGCCGGGAGCTGATCGCCGACGCGGTGGAGTACATGGTCAACGCGCACTGCGCGGACGCCCTGGTCTGCATCTCCAACTGCGACAAGATCACCCCGGGGATGCTGCTCGCCGCGCTGCGGCTGAACATCCCGACCGTCTTCGTCTCCGGCGGCCCGATGGAGGCCGGCAAGACGGTGGCGATCGAGGGGATCGTGCATTCCAAGATCGACCTGATCGACGCGATGATCGCGTCCTCCAACGAGGCGGTCACCGACGACCAGCTCGGCGAGATCGAGCGCTCGGCCTGCCCGACCTGCGGATCCTGCTCCGGCATGTTCACCGCCAACTCGATGAACTGCCTGACCGAGGCGATCGGCCTGGCCCTGCCCGGCAACGGGTCGACGCTGGCCACCCACGCCGCCCGCCGGTCGCTCTTCGTCGAGGCCGGCCGCACCGTCGTGGAGATCGCCAAGCGCTGGTACGACGGCGACGACGCCTCGGTGCTGCCCCGCGCCATCGCCAGCCGGAGCGCCTTCGAGAACGCGGTCGCCCTGGACGTGGCCATGGGCGGGTCGACCAACACGATCCTGCACCTGCTCGCCGCCGCCCGGGAGGCCGAGCTGGACTTCGACGTGGCCGCCATCGACGCCATCTCCCGCCGGGTGCCCTGCCTGGCCAAGGTGGCGCCGAACTCCCCGCAGTTCCACATGGAGGACGTGCACCGGGCCGGCGGCATCCCGGCCATCCTCGGCGAGCTGGAGCGCGCGGGCCTGCTCAACCGGGACGTGCACGCGGTCCACTCCCCCTCGCTCGCGCAGTGGCTCACGGACTGGGACGTCCGGGGCGGGTCGCCGAAGCCGGAGGCGGTCGAGCTGTTCCACGCCGCCCCGGGCGGGGTGCGCACCACCGAGCCGTTCTCCACCACCAACCGCTGGTCGTCTCTCGACACGGACGCGGCCGGCGGGTGCGTGCGGGACCGGGAGCACGCGTACTCCGCCGACGGCGGGCTGGCCATCCTGCACGGCAACCTGGCCCCGGACGGCTGCGTGGTGAAGACCGCGGGCGTGCCCGAGGAGTGCCTGACGTTCCGCGGCCCGGCGAAGGTCTACGAGTCGCAGGACGACGCGGTGTCGGCGATCCTGGCCAAGCAGGTGGTCGCCGGCGACGTGGTGGTGATCCGGTACGAGGGCCCGAAGGGCGGCCCCGGCATGCAGGAGATGCTCTACCCCACCTCGTTCCTCAAGGGTCGGGGGCTGGGCCGGTCCTGCGCGCTGCTCACCGACGGCCGGTTCTCCGGCGGCACCTCCGGGCTGTCGATCGGGCACGTCTCCCCGGAGGCGGCGTCGGGCGGGCTGATCGCGCTGGTCCGCGAGGGCGACGAGATCGTCATCGACATCCCCGGCCGGTCGATCGAGCTCAACGTGCCGGACGACGTGCTCCAGGCCCGCCGGGTCGCCGAGGAGAAGCGGGACCGCCCGTACACCCCGACCGACCGGCAGCGGCCGGTGTCGGCGGCGCTGCGCGCGTACGCCTCGATGGCCACCTCGGCCAGCGACGGCGCCTACCGCCGCGTGCCGGAGTGAGCGGTCCGGGTCCGGGCTGACGCGGGAGCGTAGCCCGCAGCCCGCCCGTTCCGGTCACGCCATTCTCCGCGGCCGACAAGGCCCCCACGGGTCGCCCGGGACGGGTAGCGTCCGGCGCCGGGGAGGCGATCATGAGCTACGCACGACTGATCCGACCGGTCATCGACCGGGTGTACGTGAGCGCGCGCTGGGCGGCCCGGCCGCGGATGGAGGCGTTCTACGCCGACCGGGGTGCCGGCCTCGGCTTCGAATACAGCTTCTTCTCCGGGGTGCTGGCCCGGCCGATGCCGGCGGAGGCGCTGGCCGACGCCCTGGTCTACACGGACGGGGACATGACCGCCGAGCTGGCCCAGGGCGTGGTCGTCATCGACGAGGACGGCGCCTGGCGGCTGACCGAACGGGGCCGGGAGCTGGCGCTCTTCGCGCAGCGGGCGACCGCCGAGGCCGCCGCGGAACGCTGGAGTTCCGGGCCGAGCATGCTTCCCGGGCTGTCGTCGGCGCCCCGGCTGGCGGACCTGGTCGGCCGGGTGCTGGAGGCCGGGTTGGCCACCGGCGGGCCGGCGTTCCGGGCGATGACCCCGGTTTACGAGCCGGACGACGCCTCGCCGGCCATGCGGCTGGTCACCCGGCTCGGCGCGCTGCGCCACCACCGGGCGGACGCGCACCGGGCCGCGTGGCGTGCCGCCGGGCTGACCGTCGAGCAGATCCGGGCGCTGCCGGACGGGCCGCAGCGCCAGACGATCGAGGCCGAGACCGACCGCCTCGACGAGCCGGCCTACGCCGTGCTCAACGTCGACGAGCGGTGGGAACTCCTCGCCGCCCTGGGCGCGCTGCCGAGCTGACGACCCCTGCCGTCCGGATCATCGGCGGGGCACCAGCCCGCCGACGGCGTCCCCGACCGGGAGGGACCGGCCGGCCGGGTCAGACGGTGGCGGCTGCCGCGGGGGCACCGACATCGGCTGCGCCCAGCGCGATCGTGCGGGCGTGGCGGATCGCGGCCGGGGTGTCCGGGAAGACCAGCCCCTCGCGACGCAGCTCGTCGGCGACCCCGAGGGTGCTGAGGACCTGCTCGTGGCCGGGGGTGATGCCGGAGAGCAGGACGGTGATACCGCGTCCCCGCAGCCGGCGGATCGCGTCGCCGAGGACGTGCGCCCCGGTGGCGTCCATCGTCGTCACCCGGGACATCCGCAGGACGACCACCCGGACGTCGGCGACCTCGGAGAGCTCCAGCAGAAAGGTGTGCGCGGCGGCGAAGAAGAGCGGCCCGTCCAGCCGGTAGGCCACGATGTGCTCGGCCAGCAGCGCGTGCTCCTCGGCGCGGTGCTCGCCGGGGTCGAGGGGGACCTGTTCCAGCCGGGCGCTGCGGGCGACCGCGCGCAGCGCGAGGACGACGGCGACGGCCAGACCGACGGCCACCGCGGTCACCAGATCCCAGATCACGGTGACGGCGAAGGTGAGCACCAGCACGACCGCGTCGCCGCGGGTCGCCCGGGCGAGCGCCCAGAGGGATCCGGCCTCGACCATCCGCACGGTGGTGGCCAGCAGCACGCCGGCCAGCGCGGCGAGGGGAATCCGGCCGACCAGCGGCGCGGCGGCCAGCACGATCGCGGCGAGGGCGAGGGCGTGGGTGAGGGCGGCCAGCTTCGAGGCCGCCCCGGCGCGGACGTTCACCGCCGTGCGGGCGATGGCGGCGGTCGCCGGGATGCCGCCGAAGAGCGGGGAGGCGAGGTTGGCCAGGCCCTGGCCGAATAGTTCCCGCTCCGGGTCGTGCCGCTGGCCGACCGTCATCCCGTCGGCGACGGTGGCCGACAGCAGGCTCTCCAGCGCGGCGAGGGCGGCCACCGCGAGCGCGCTGGGCAGCAGCACGCCCACCGCGTCGAGGTCGAGGAACCCCAGCGACGGCGCGGGCAGGCCCTGCGGGAGCGCGCCGATCCGGACCAGGTCGACCGGGGCGAGCTCGGCGAGGACGGTCGCGGCGGCCACGCCGAGCAGCGAGAACGGCAGCCGGGGCCGCCACCGGGCGCCGAGCAGCATCAGCGCCGCGACGGCGAGGGCCACCGCCAGGGCCGCCGGCTTCGGGTGAACGACGAACCGGGTGACCGCGTCGGCGGCCACCGCCCAGACCTTCTCGCCGTGGGCGTCGGTCACGCCCAGCGCGGCGGGCACCTGTTGCAGGGCGATCACCACCGCGATGCCGGCTGTGAAGCCCTCGATCACCGGGGTGGGCAGGTAGCGGACGTACCGGCCGAGGCGGGCCAGAGCGAGGGCGATCAGCACCAGCCCGGCCATCGCCCCGACCATGAGCACCCCGGTGGGGCCGAAGCGCTGCACCACCGGGACCAGCACCACCGTCATCGCCCCGGTGGGGCCGGAGACCTGGAGGTTGGAGCCCCCGAAGACGGCGGCCACGGCGCCGGCAACCACGGCGGTGACCAGCCCCGCCTGGGCGCCCAGTCCGGAGGTGACGCCGAACGCCAGGGCCAGCGGCAGCGCCACCACCGCCACGGTCAGCCCGGCCAGCAGGTCCTGCCGGGGCGAGCGGCGGACCGCCGCCCAATCGGCCCGCGCGGGAAGCAGTCCGAGCACCCGGTCCCGGACGAAATCAGCGACAGCTCGCCCGGTGGCCTGCCGCGTCACTTGGCCCACGGCCGGTCCGCTCACCGGTCCCCTCCCGAGGCGCGCAGCTCGTCGAGGAGGCCGTCCCGGTCGGTGAGAACCGCGCCGAGGATGCGCCGCCCGGCGGCCAGCAGGTCGGCCACGTCGGGGGTGCTGAGCGCATACATGACCAGCGGGCCATCGCGGTGGGAGGTGACCATCCCGGCGCGGCGCAGCACGGCGAGCTGCTGGGAGAGGTTGGACGCCTCGACGTCGATCGCCGCGAGCAGGTCCCGGACCGGCTTGGGCCCGTCCTGGAGCAGTTCGAGCACCCGGATCCGGACCGGATGCCCGAGGGTGCGGAACAGTTCCGCCTTCGCCTGGTACAGCGGTACCGACATGAGAACCTCCCCGAAGACCCTGAAGACTTTAGCACTTGCAGAATTCTTCAAGTCCGTCCAGTGGCGTCGCGGCGGAGGGGCCGCTCCGACCCGGGGCGGCGTGTCGGGGCCGGGGAAGACTATGCGTGATCAGCCCGCTTGCGAGACGCGGCCGGTGATGTCGTTGACGCAGCGCAGCACCGGGCGGGCGGTCAGCGCCGCCGGGTCCAGCGGCGCGTCGGCCCGCACGGTGAAGGTCGCGGACTCTCCCGGCAGCAGGGTGACCAGCGCCTGGTCCACCTGCGCGGACGGGTCCAGCCGGTCCGGGAAGAGGGCCAGGTCGCGCAGCATCGTACTGGCGGTCACCCGGACCCGCTGGCCGTCATCAACCGGCTCGACCAGCGCGTCCAGCTCCGCCGCCGGCCACTGCACCTCCCGGTCCTCGGCGAAGAACCACAGCGTCCGCTCCGCCGGGTCGCCGGCGTCGGCGACCAGCAGCTCGCGCCGGGCGTCGTCCGGCCGCGCCAGCTCCGCCGGCAGCGCCAGCACCACCGAGCCGTACGCGGGGACGTCCAGCTCAACCGAGTTCTTGGCCCTCGGCTCCCCGGCCAGGGTGAGCCGGGTGACCGTGGCCGGCGCGCGCCACGCAGCGCCGGTCTCGTTCACCGCCACCAGGGCCAGTCCGCCGTCCCGCGGCTGCACGGTCAACAGCCGGTCGGCGTACGCCCGGCGCAACGCGTACCAGAGCGGCTTGCGCCGGCCGTCGCCGTCCACGGCCGCCCACGAGGTGACCGGCCAGCAGTCGTTGAGCTGCCAGACGATGGTGCCCATGCAGACGGGCCGGTGCGACCGGAAGTGCTCCACCCCGAGCTGGATGGCCCGGGCCTGGTTCAGCTGGGTCAGGTAGTGCCAGTCGTCGAAGTCGGCGGGCGCCGGCAGGTGAGCGTCCAGCCCGCGCTGAAGCTTGAGGTCACCGTCGATCGCCTTCTGGTGGTGCGCCATGCCCGGCGAGTCGTGGGCGAGGGGCTCGTCGGAGATGGACCGGCGCAGCGTCGCGTACGCCGGGGGCGCCTGGTAGCCGAACTCGGCGACGAAGCGCGGCAGGTACTCCCGGTACTTCGGGTAGTCGTCGGTGTTCCAGACGTCCCAGATGTGCGTGGTGCCGTGCGCCGGGTCGTTCGGGTGCACCTCCTCGCTGCCCGACCAGGGGCTGCCCGGCCAGTACGGCCGGGTCGGGTCCAGCTCGCCGACGATCCGGGGCAGCAGCTCCAGGTAGTAGCCGCGCCCCCAGGTGCGGCCGGCGAGGGGCTCCTGCCAGTCCCAGTCGTGCCAGCCCCAGATGTTCTCGTTGTTGCCCGTCCAGAGCACCAGCGACGGGTGGGCGGCCAGCCGGGTCACCTGCTCGACCGCCTCCGCCTCGATCTCCGAGCGGAACGGCTCCTCCTCCGGGTACGCGGCGCAGGCGAAGAGGAAGTCCTGCTGCACCAGCAGGCCGAGGGAGTCGGCCAGCTCGTAGAAGTCCGCCGACTCGTACCGGCCGCCGCCCCAGACTCGGAGCATGTTGATGTTCGCCCCGGCGGCCTGGTCGAACCGTTCGGCCAGCCGCTGCCGGGTCACCCGGTTCGGGAAGGCGTCGTCGGGGATCCAGTTGACCCCGCGGACGAAGACCGGCACGTCGTTGACGTGCAGGGCGAACGCCGAGCCGTGCGCGTCGGGGGCGGTGTCGAGGCGTACCGAGCGGAATCCGATCCGGCGGGACCACGCGTCCAGCGCCCGGCCGTCCTCCGCGCAGAGGGTTACGTCGAGGGGGTAGAGCGGCTGCTCGCCGTACCCCCGGGGCCACCACCGCGCGGGATCGCGGACCGTGAGGGTCAGCACGGCCGCGCGCTCCCCCGCCGGGATGGTCGCCTCGCCGGCCGCGTCGGCGACCGTGGCGCGGACGGTGACCGGCGCCTCGGTCCCCCGCTCGACCTCGACGTGCAGCTCCACCCGGCCGGTGCCGTCGGCGACGGTGACCAGCGGCCGGACGGTGCCGAGCCGGGCGGTGGACCAGGCGTGCAGCCCGATCTCCTGCCAGATGCCCGCCGTCACCACGGTGGGACCCCAGTCCCAGCCGAAGTTGCACGCCGTCTTACGGATGAAGTTGAACGGCTCCGGGTAGGCGTTCGGCCGGTCACCGAGCCGGTCCCGGTGCGCCTCCGCGTAGCGGTACGCAGAGTCGAAGCGGACGGTCAGCGTGTTCTGGCCGGACCGCAGCAACGACCGGACACCGAACCGGTGACCACGGTGCATGTTCTCGGTGCGGCCGACCTCGGCGCCGTTGAGGGTGACCGTGGCGACGGTGTCCAGCCCGGCGCAGACCAGGTCCACCCGGTCGTCGCCGCCGGGCTGCCAGGCGAAGGTCGTCTCGTAGACCCAGTCGGTGCGCCCGATCCAGGCCAGTCCGGTCTCGTTGTCGTCGAGATAGGGGTCGGGAATGAGGCCGGCGGCGAGCAGGTCGGTGTGCACGCAGCCCGGCACGGTGGCCGGCACCGCCTGGTCGGCGATCTCCGGCGGCACCTGCGGACCGGATACGGCCCGCAGCACCCAGCCCTCGCGCAGCACTTGACGGCTCACGACTTCACCACGCCTTCCATGATCCCGCGAACGATGGCGCCCACGGCACTTCCTGAACAAGCCGGCTCAACGGGAGGTCGACGGTAACTCCTCGAACCACGCCTCCACCCGCTCCGCGGTCGCCGGCCGCGCCAGCGCGAAGCCCTGGCCGTACCGGCAGCCGGCCCGGCGCGCCCCGGCGACCCCGGCCTCGGACTCCAGCCCCTCGACCACCACGTCCACCCCCAGCCGGTCACCGAGGCTGACCACCACGTCGATCAGCGGCCGCTGCGCGTCGCCGGCCGCCCCGACCAGGTGCGGGCCGACCTTGAGCAGGTCGATCGGGAGCTTGCGGAGCTGGGCCAGCGAGGCGTGCTCGGCCCGGAAGTCGTCCAGCGCCGTCCGCACGCCCAGTGAGCGGAGCCCGGCCAGCCGGGCCACCACGGTGGGCAGCTCGGCGGCGACGACCGCCGGCTCCGCCACCTCGACCACCAGCCGGTCCGCGGGCACGCCGTACGCGGCGAGCGCGGTGGCGGTACGCGGCACGAAGTCGGGCGCGGCCAGCTCCCGGGGCCCGACGTTCACCGACATCCAGAGTTCCCGACCGCCGTCGGACCACTCGGCGAGCTGCCGGCAGGCGCGGTGGAGCACCCAGCGGCCCACCTCGCCAACGAGGTCCAGGTCCTCCGCGACCGGCAGCAGCTCGGCGGGGAGCACCGTCCCCAGCACCGGGCTGCGCCAGCGCAGCAACGCCTCGGTGCCCACCGGCAGCCGGTCCGCGAGGGCCAGCACCGGCTGGTAGACCAGGTCCAGCTCGCCCCGGGCGATCGCCCCGGGCAGCTCGCGTTCCAGGTCCAGCCGGCGGACCAGCTGCTCCTCCAGGTAGGCGTCGTACCACTCGACCCGGTCCCGGCCGAGCTGCACCGCCCGGCGGCGGGCCAGGTCCGCCTGGCGCAGCACGTCCTCCGGATCACCTCCGGCGGTCTCGGCCAGCCCGACGGTGGCCTGCAGGCGCGTCGCCCCGCCGGGCAGCGGATACGGCTCGGTCAGCGCGGCGATCAGCCGGGTGGCCAGCGCGTACGCCAGCACCGGCCCGACGTCGGTGAGCACCGCTAACTCGTCACCGGTCAGCCGGGCCACCAGGTCCGCGGGACCGCAGTCGGCCCGGAGCCGACCGGCGACCTCCACCAGCACCTCGTCGCCCACCGCGTGCCCCGACCCGTCGTTGACCATGCTCAGCCGGTGCAGGTCGACGACGAGCAGCGTCCCGGGTGGCTTTCCCGCATCGCGGCCGGCCAGCCCGCGCAGCAACTCCCGGCGGGTGGCCAGCCCGGTGAGCTGGTCGGTGGCGGTGAGCCGGCGCACCGTCCGGGCCCGCTGGTCCCGCTCGTCGAGGTCTCCGACGAGCTCCCGCAGCCGCGCCTCGCGGGCGATGAGCCGCTCGGCGTGCCGGCGGTGGTCCGCGGCGGTCAGCAGTTCCTGCAGGACCATCGGCGGGATCACCGCCAACCCGAGCGCGATCGCCGGTGCGGTGAACTCCCCCACCGCCCAGAGGTGGTGGCCGGCGGCGAGCGCGGCGATGCCCGCCGGGGCGGTCACCCGGGGCCAGGTCGCGGGCGGCCCGTCGGGGCGCAGGGCCTCCCCGACCGAGGCGCGCCGGGCCCCCGCGGCGGTGAGCAGCGCGCCCGCCACCAGCGGCGGCACCACGGTGAGGACGGCGCGCTCCGGCGCCGCGTAGGCCAGCAGCACCGCGAGACCGGCCAGCCCGGACAGGGTGGCCGCCGCTCCGGCCCGGCAGAGCGCCGCGCCCGGGCGGTGCCGCCGGTCGGCCAGCGCGGCGACGACCAGCACCGCCAGCCCGGCCGCGCCGGCGACGCTCACGGTCCGGGCCAGCGGCGGCACCTGGCCCGCCGGCAGCAGCACCCAGCCGGCGAAGATCAGGCTGACGCCGAGGCCGACCACGTCCACGGTCCGGCGGAGCCGTTGCGGGCCGGCGAGCCGGGAGCGCCCGGGCAGCCGGAACAGGCCCACGGCCTGGAGCGCGGCGACGACGGCCAGCCCCATCAGCACGACCGGCGGCCGGTGCGCCGCCTCGGTCAGCGGCAGCACGGCGACGGTGAGCCCGGCCGCCAGCACGGCCGCGTCGAGGCTCGCCACCACCCGGCGGGACAACGCGAGCCGCCGGGCGTGCCGCCCGGTCGGCGGGCTCGGTTCGGTTGCCGCCGGCGGGCGGTGTTCCATGCAGACCGACGCATGGGCGGCGCCGCCGGGCGGCGCTCCCGCGCCGCTCCACGCGGGCTGCGCGGCGCCGACCCGGACGGGCGGCACCGGGCCGGCGGACGGGGCCGGCGCGGACGGGGTGACCGGGGTGCCGGCGAGCCAGGAGAGCCGGACGCAGGCCACTGCGGAACCGGCCGCGACGGCGAGCGCCAGGGCCGCCGACGGCGGGACGAGGCCGACGGCGCCGGCCAGGACGAGCAGCGTGCCGACCGCCAGCACGACGAGGTCGGGCGGCGACGGTCGGCGACGGTGCTCGCCGGAGGAGTACGCGACGGACACGACGGTCGCCTTCGTGAGGGGGCACGGGGCGGTGCGTTTCGGAACGACGTGCGGGGTGTGTCGGCGGTACGGGGTCGGACGGTGGCAACGGTGATGCGACGGGGCCGGCGGGCGGCACCTGGGCGCGACCACGCGAACCAACGACTCCTACGACGAGCGGTTACGGGTCATTGCGGTGACGCCGGTCACATCCGGGCACCGCGCCTTCGCCTCGCCGCCCGGGCGGAGCCGGGCCGGGCCGGGGTGCGATCATCGGGGGGTGAGTCCCGCCGACACCGTCCGCTTCCGGCCCAACCAGGCGATCCTGGTCGCCGCGATCGTCGCGTTCATCGGCGCCCTGCCGCTGGCCACCGCCCGCTGGTGGCTGCTCTGGGTGCTGCTGATCCCGCTGGCCGTCGCGGTCTGGGCCTGGCGGTCCGGCACCGAGGCCGACCCGCGCGAGCTGCGGCTGCGGGCGCTCGCCGGGCAGCGCCGGATCGCCTGGGACCGGGTCGCGGAGCTGACCGCCGACGGGCGCGGCCGGGCGATCGTCCGGCTCGACGACGGCGAGCGCCTGGTGCTGCCCGCCGTCCGGGCCGCCGACCTGCCCCGGCTGATCGCCGCCACCGGCCAGGAACTGCCCGACAACACCCGCTGAGCCGGCCCCGTCAGTAGCCGTCCACCACCCGGTTGACCAGCGGCTCGCCGGCCGCGAACCGGCCCAGCTGCTCCCCCACCAGCCGGTACGCCCGCGGCAGGAGCCCACGCACCGAGCCGGCGACGTGCGGGGTGAGCAGCACGTTCGGCAGCCCCCACAGGGGATGGTCGGCGGGGAGCGGCTCGGGATCGGTGACGTCCAGCGCGGCCCGGAGCCGACCGGTGGTCAGCTCGGCGACCAGCGCCGACGTCCGGGCCACCGGGCCGCGGGCGGCGTTGACCAGCAGCGCGCCGTCGGGCATCGCGGCGAGGAACTTCTCGTCGACCAGCCCCCGGGTCCGCTCGGTCAACGGCACCAGCAGCACCACCACGTCCGCCTCCGGCAGCAGGCCGGGCAGCTCGTCCACCCCGTGCACCCCCTCGGCCGGCCGGGCGGTGCGGGCGACCAGGGTGAAGGTGACCTCGAACGGGGCCAGTCGGGCCCGGACCGCCGCGCCGATCGAGCCGGCACCGACGATCAGCACCCGCTTGCCGGCCAGCTCGTCGGTGGGCGCCACCTCGTCGTACGCCCACTCGCGGCGCCCCTGCGCCCGGGCCAGCGGACCGAAGCCGCGCAGCTGCGACAGGACGGCGGCGACCACCCACTCGGCGGTGGCCGAGTCGTGCACGCCGCGGGCGTCGCAGAGCGTGACCCCCTCGCGCATCCGGCCCACCCAGGCGTCCGCCCCGGCGGAGAGCAGCTGCACCACCTCAAGGTCGGGCAACTCGGCCAGCAGGGCGCCGGCGTCGGGACCCGAGAGGAACGGCGGCACCCAGAACCGCACGTCGTCCGGGGCTGACGGGAGCCGGGCCGGGTCGTCCATCACTTCCACGCGAACGCCCGCGGGCAGCTCACCGAGGAGGGCGTGACCGGCGCGGTGCGGGATCCATACCTTCACGACCGCCGACGATAACCGTCGCCGCCACCGCCGGCCGCGGGGTGTCCAGATATGCCGGTCATACCCGGTCGGTCCGCCGTCCCCGGCGGCGGGCGACGTGACGATGACGACTGCGGTGCGACCGAGTTGCCGGACCGCCCTGCCGGGTATAACCGATGCCGGAGCGCCGCCCGGTGTTCCCACGCGCGCAGACAGGTGACCGATGACCGAGGAACCCGCCGACCGTTCGGCTGCGCCCATCCCGGCGCTCACCGATCCGGACCGGCTGCGGGCACTCGCCGAGACCCGGCTGGACGCCACGCCCGACGAGGCCTTCGACCGAATCGCCCGGTTGGTCAGCGACCTGCTCGACGTGCCGGTCGCGCTGGTCTCGCTGGTCTCCCCGGAGCGGCAGTTCTTCCCCGGCGCGATCGGCCTGCCCGAGCCGTGGGCCGGCCGGCGGCAGACCCCACTGAGCCACTCGTTCTGCCAGCACGTGGTCGACATCGAAGTGCCGATGGTGCTGCCGGACGCCCGGCTCTACCCGCGGGTCCGCCGGAACCTGGCCATCGAGGACCTGGGCGTGGTCGCGTACGCCGGCATCCCGCTGACCGACCTGGACGGCCGGGTCCTCGGCTCGCTCTGCGCGATCGACAGCAAACCCCGGGCCTGGACCGCCGAGCAGCTGCGCACCCTCGCCGACCTGGCCGCCGCCTGCTCCTCCGAGCTGCGGCTGCGGATCGCGCTGAAGGGCGCCGAGCAGGCCCGCCGAGGCGCCGAGGAGGCACACGACCGGCTCGCCATGCTCGCCGGCATGAGCGAGACCCTCGCCGGCACGCTGGACATCACCACGGCGGTGAGCCGGCTGAGTCACGCCATGGTGCCGCTGCTGGCGGACTGGTGCCTGATCACCCTGGTCGACCCGACCGGCGCGCCGCGCACCGTCTCGGCCGTGCACCGGGACCCGGACCGGGCCGCCGACGTGGCGCGCTTCGCCGAGCTGATGGTCACCGGCCTCGGCCCGGAGTCGATCATCCGGTCGGTGCTGCGTACCGGTCGGCCGGTCCTCGGCAGCGCGGCCGGCGTGGCCGACGTCGAGCGCGGCACCATCGACCCCGAGCTGCCGCCGCTGGCGACCCGCCTCGACATCGCCTCCCAGCTCAGCGTGCCGGTGACCGCGCCCGGGCGGGGCGGCACGATCGGCTGCATCAGCCTGGTCAGCGGGGCGCAACGGCGGACGTTCGACGACGGTGACCTGCAGACCGCGCTGGACATCGGCCGGCGCGCCGGCCAGGCGGTCGGCAACAGCTGGATGTACGGCGAGCAGCGACACGTCGCCGAGGTGCTGCAGCACAGCATGCTGCCGCACCTGCCGGTGGTGCCCGACATCGAGCTCGCGGCCCGTTACCTGGCCGCCGCGGACCGGGTGGAGGTGGGCGGCGACTGGTACGACGCCTTCGTCCAGCCCGACGGCGACCTGATCGCCGCCATCGGTGACGTCGCCGGCCATGACATCGAGGCGGCGGCGACCATGGGTCAGCTCCGCAACCTGGTCCGGGGCAACGCGTACGGCCGCACCGACGCGGTGGGCGATCTGATGAGTCACCTCGACGGGGCGATCCGCGGGCTGTGCATCCCCACGGTGGCCACCGCCACCCTGGCCCGGGTACGCCCGGCCGGGGCCGACGGGCTCGCGGTGACCTGGTGCAACGCGGGGCACCCGGCGCCGCTGCTGATCCGCGCCGACGGTGGGGTCGAGGTGCTCGACGGGGCGCGGGAGCCGCTGCTCGGCCTGGCCCGCCAGGGCCGGCGGACCAGCCGGGAGCTGGCGCTCGCGTCGGGCGACACGCTGCTGCTCTACACCGACGGTCTGATCGAGCGGCGGGACCGCTCGATCGACGAGGGGCTGGCCGAGCTGGTCGACCGGCTCGCCGGGGCGGCGAGGCTCCCGCTCGGTGACCTCTGCGACCGGTTGCTCGCCGCGGCGCACCGTCGGGAGGACGACGTCGCCCTGCTCGCCCTCCGGGCCCGCTGAGCCAGAGCACACCGGGTCGACCCGGACGGGCGCCGCCGCCCGGACCTGGTGGCTCCGTCGTGCCCGGACAGTCAGCCGACCGGTCTAGGCTGGGCCGGGTGAGCGCCCGTCCCCCTTACCCCCGCATCGGCCGCCTCCGGGCGGCGCTGGCGGCGTCCTGCGCGGCGCTGCTGCTGGGCACCGCCGGCTGCGCCTTCGGCGAGCCCGAGCCCGACCCGGCCGGCGAGCCGCCGAACCTCCCGACGCCGTCGGCCACGGCCAGCGCGGGCGGCGCCGGTCAGCAGGTGGTCGCCACGGTGCTGGCGAAAGGGCTGCGGGTGCCGTGGGTCATCGCCTTCCTCCCCGACGGCGCCGCGCTGGTCACCGAGCGGGACAGCGGACGGATCCTCCAGGTCGGCCCCGGCTCGGGGCCGGAGGGGCTGACCGTCACCGTCGTGCAGACCGTGCCGGACGTGGCCGCCGGCGGCGAGGGCGGGCTGCTGGGCATCGCCGCCTCCCCGTCCTACGCCCGGGACCGCACGGTCTTCGTCTACTACACCACCGCCCAGGACAACCGGATCGCCCGGCTGCAGCTCGGCGGGCGGCCCACCCCGATCCTCACCGGCATCCCGGCCGCCCGGAACCACAACGGCGGCGGGCTCGGCTTCGGCCCGGACGGCAGCCTGTACGCCAGCACCGGCGACGCCGGCAGGCAGGCGAACGCCCAGGACCGGAAGAGCCTCGGCGGCAAGATCCTCCGGATCACCCCGGACGGCAAGCCGGCCGCCGGCAACCCCTTCCCCGGCTCGCCGGTCTGGTCGCTGGGGCACCGCAACGTCCAGGGCTTCGCCTGGGACGCCGCCAAGCGGATGTACGCCGTCGAGTTCGGCCAGAACACCTGGGACGAGATCAACCAGATCACCCGGGGCGGCAACTACGGCTGGCCGCAGGTCGAGGGCCGCGCCGGCGACAAGCGGTACGTCGACCCGATCGTGCAGTGGCGCACCGCCGAGGCCTCCTGCTCGGGGCTCGCCGTGGCCGAGCGGTTGCTGGTCACCGGGTGCCTGCGCGGCGAGCGACTCTGGCTGGTCGAGCTGACCGACACGGGCACCGTGCTCGGTCAGCCCCGCGAGCTGCTGGCCGGGAAGTACGGTCGGCTCCGGGCGGTGGCCACCGCCCCGGACGGGTCGCTCTGGGTCACCACCTCGAACCGGGACGGCCGGGGCCGGCCGGCGCCGGAGGACGACCGCATCCTGCGGTTGGTCTTCGCCGACGGCGGCGCCGGGCGCAGCTGACGACCCGTCGTAGCCGGTCGGCCCCCGCGCGGGGGCCGACACGCCGGGCCGGAGAGGTCGGGACGCGCCGGCTTTTTCGGGTTTGCCAAGATCCCTAGACGGGCAGGTCAGAATTTCAGCATGGACGGCCAGGAGAACGAGCAGCGCGACACCGGGGACGAGGGCGCCCCGGCGAGCGGACGTGCCCGGCGCTGGGCGAGCTGGCCGTGGCGTACCGGACGGTCGGGGCGGACCGGCTGGCTGCGGCGGCTCGGCGTGGCGCTGGCCGTCCTGGCGGTCACCCTGGGCGGGGTGGTCGCCGGCACGTACGCCGGTGGGCACGTCGGCACCGACATCGGACCGTTCCGGGCGGAGCTCGACCTGAGCCCGTCGCTGCGGGGTGGCACCACCGTCGACGTCCCGCCGCTGGGCGCGCTGCTGTTGAACAGCCACGACGGGCCGACCTACCTCACCGTCCGGCTGGGCGCGCTCGACCAGCGGCGGACCCAGGCGCTGATCGACGACCCGGCCAGCATCAGCCGGGCCAGCCAGTCCGCCGTCGCCGACATCCGGGCCGGGGTGATGCGCCTGGGTTTGAAGACGCTGGGCGCGGCGGTGCTGGCCACCCTGCTGCTGGCGGGGCTGGTCTTCCGCGACATCCGGCGGACGGCCTGGGCCGGTGGGCTGGCCCTGGTGATCACGGCCGGCAGCCTCGGGCTGGCCGCGGTGACCATGCGCCCGCAGGCGATCGAGGAGCCCCGGTACGAGGGACTGCTGGTCAACGCCCCGGCGATCGTCGGCGACGCCCGCCGGATCGCCAACGACTACACCAAGTACGCCGAGCAGCTCCAGCGGCTGGTGGGCAACGTCAGCCAGCTCTACACCACCGTCTCGGCGCTGCCCGTCTACGAACCGGCGCCCGGCACCACGCGGGTGCTGCACGTCTCGGACATGCACCTCAACCCCACCGGGTGGCAGCTGATCCGGACGGTGGTGGAGCAGTTCGGCATCGACGTGGTGATCGACACGGGCGACATCACGGACTGGGGCAGCGAGCCGGAGGCGTCCTTCGTCGGCTCGATCGGCCTGCTCAAGAAGCCGTACGTCTACATCCGCGGCAACCACGACTCGGCGCGGACGGCCGCGGCGGTGGCCCAGCAGCCGAACGCGATCGTGTTGGACAACTCGACGACCACGGTGGCCGGGCTGACCGTGGCCGGGATCGGCGACCCCCGGTTCACCCCGGACAAGAACACCTCACCGGCGGGCAGCGGCCTGACCAAGCAGGTGGCCGAACAGGTGATCGGCGCCGGCGAGAAGCTGGCCACCACCGTCACCGGCTCGCCGCGCCCGGTGAACATCGCGCTGGTGCACGACCCCGCCTCGGCCGGTCCGCTCTCCGGCACCTGCCCGCTGGTGCTGGCCGGGCACACCCACGCCCGGCAGGTGTCCAAGCTGCCGCAGGTGCCGGGGAAGCAGCCGACGCAGCTGTTCGTGGAGGGCTCCACCGGTGGCGCCGGGCTGCGGGGCCTGGAGGGCGAGAAGCCCACCCCACTGTCGATGTCGGTGCTCTACTTCGACCAGCAGAAGATGCTCCAGGCGTACGACGACATCACCGTGGGCGGCACCGGCCAGGCGCAGGTCAACCTGGAGCGGCACATCATCAAGGACCCGACGCAGGGCGCCGAGGTGCCGGTCACCCCGACCCCGACCCGCGGCGGGCCCGAGTCGGCCAGCCCGAGCCCGACCCGCTGACCGAGCACGCGCGCCCCGGCCGGTGCCGGATCAGCGCAGCGACAGGGCGGCCAGAGCGGCGTTGACGATGCTGCCGGGCAGCAGGTCGTGCAGCTCGTACAGCTCCTGCACGCTGCCGGACTGGCCGAACTCGTCCACCCCGAGCGGCACCGCCGGGGCGCCGACGGCCGAACCGAGCCAGGCCATCGCGTGCGAGGCCGCGTCGTGCACGGTCACCACCGGCACCCGGTCCGCGAAGGCCGACCGCAGCGCGCCGGGCACGCTCGGCACGGTCGCGGTCCGGACGCCCTGCCGCAGGGTCCGCTGCCAGGCCCGGTAGAGCCGGTCCAGCGAGGTGACGTCGACGACGTGCGCGGCCACCCCCTCCTCCGCCAGCTCCGCGGCGGCCGCGAGGACCTCCGGCAGCACCGCGCCGGAGGCGGCGAGCTGCACCACCGGCGCGTCCGCCAGCTGCGGGTACGCCTGGTGCGCGTCCACCAGCCGGTACGCCCCGGCGACCACCTGCCGGCGCAGCACCGCGTCGCCGATCCGGGCCCGGGCCGCCTCGAACGGCGCCTGGTCGATCGGTCGGGTGCTGAGCCGGAAGTAGTACGCCCCGTCCTCGGCCGGCGCGGCGGTCGCGGCGGGCGCCGCTCCGCCGGCGATCTGGCCGAGCGCGTCGCAGAGCAGCCAGTCCAGGCTGCCCGCGTAGGCGGGCTCGACGAAGGTCACCCCGGGCAGCTCCAGCCCCACCGAGGCGGTGATGGTGGACTGGTGGGCGCCGCCCTCCGGGGCCAGGGTGATGCCGGACGGGGTGCCCGCCACCACGAACCGGGAGCCGGAGTAGGTGCCGTAGAGGAATGCGTCCAGGCCGCGCAGCACGAACGGGTCGTAGACCGTGCCGACCGGCAGCAGCGGCTGCCCCGACAGGTCCCACGACAGGCCGAGCTGGCCCAGCAGCAGGAACAGGTTCATCTCCGAGATGCCCAGCTCGATGTGCTGGCCCGACGGGCTCTCCGTCCAGCGCAGCATCCGGTCCTCGGTCCAGGAGCGCTGCTCGGTGGGGGCGAAGACGCCGGTCTTGTTGATGAAGCCGGCGAGGTTGGTGGAGGTGGCCACGTCGGGCGCGGTGGTCACCAGGTAGGGCGCCACGTTCTCGTCCCTGGCCAGGTCGACCAGCACCCGGCCGAAGACCTCCTGGGTGGAGACCGGCTTGTTCGCGCGTACCTTCGTGGTTTCCGGGACGGTGACCCGGAGCGCCCGCTCGCGAGGCGCGCGGGACAGCGCCTCCCGACGCTCGCCGGCCCGGATGCCGGCCGGGGACGCCGGGTCGAGGCGGTCCCACTCGGTCCCCGGCGTGAGGCCGTGCGCGGCGCGCAGCGCGTCGACCTGCTCGGTGGTGAGCAGCGCCGAGTGGTTGCGCGGATTGCCGGCGATCGGCAGCCCCCAACCCTTGACCGTGTACGCGAAGACCACGCTGGGCCGGTCGGTGACCGCGTCGCACTGGGCGTACGCGTCGAGCATCGCCTGCAGGTCGTGGCCGCCCAGGTCGGTGACGAGCGGGCCCAGCTCGTCGTCCGGGATGTCCGCGACGAAGGCGGACACCTCGGCCGGCGCGCCGTCGAGGAACTGCTTGCGCAGCGCCGGCCCGGCCAGCCCGAACAGCGACTGGTACTGCTCGTTCGGCATCCGGTCGATCCAGTCGCGCAGCACCGCCCCGCCCGGCCGGGCGTACGCCTCGGCGAGCTTGCGGCCGTACTTGACCTCCACGACGTGCCAGCCGGCGGCCTCGAACTGACCCCGCCACTGGTTGATCCGGATGCCCGGCACGACCCGGTCCAGCGACTGGCGGTTGAAGTCGACCAGCCACATCACGTTGCCCAGCCCGGTGGTGGCCGGGTCGGCCACCGCCTCCCAGATGTTCCCCTCGTCCAGCTCGGCGTCGCCGATCAGCGCCACGAACCGGGAGTGCGGCCGGGCGCCGAAGTGCGCGTCGACGTAGCGGCGGGTGACCGCGGCGAAGAGCGGCGCGGCCGCGCCGAGACCGACGGAGCCGGTGGAGAAGTCCACCTCGTCCGGGTCCTTGGTCCGCGACGGGTACGACTGGAGCCCGCCACGCGCCCGCAGCTTCGGCAGGTACGACCGGTCCAGGTTGCCCAGCAGGTACTGGATGGCGTGGAAGACCGGGGAGGCGTGCGGCTTGACCGCCACCCGGTCCTCGGCGTCCAGGTGGGCGAACCAGAGCGCGGTCATCGCGGTGACCAGCGAGGCGCTGGACGCCTGGTGCCCGCCGACCTTCACCCCGTCGCCGGTGTTCCGGTCGTGGTTGGCGGCGTCCACGATCCGGGTGGCGAGCCAGAGCACCCGGCGCTGGATGTCGTCGAGGACGTCGAGGTCGTGCTGGTTCACGGTGACTCCATCCGGGCGTCGCCGTTGACGCCCTCGCGAGGGGTGGCGCGGGTCGCGCGCGCGTACTCGGGGAAGCGGGAAGGCCGCCGCCGGGTTGCGACGGCGGCCCGCTCCGGGTGGGACTCAGCCCTGGATGCCGAGGCGCTCCAGGATCAGCTCGCGGACGGTCTTGGCGTCGGCCTGGCCGCGGGTGGTCTTCATGACCGCGCCGACCAGCGCGCCGGCCGCGGCGACCTTGCCGCTGCGGATCTTGTCGGCGACGACCGGGTTGGCGGCGATCGCCTCGTCGACGGCGGCGGTGAGCGCGCCGGTGTCGGAGACGACCTCCAGGTGCCGGTTGGTCATGATCTCGGTCGGCGAGCCCTCACCGGCCACCACGCCCTCCAGCACGGTCCGGGCCAGCTTGTCGTTGAGCTTGCCCGCGTCGACCAGGCCCTGCAGCTCGGCCACCTGGCGCGGGCTGGCACCGACGTCGGCCAGCTCCATGCCGGTCTCGTTGGCCCGCCGGGACAGCTCGCCCAGCCACCACTTGCGGGCGGCGGCCGGGGTGGCGCCGGCGGCCACGGTCTGCTCGATCAGCTCGACCGCGCCGGCGTTGAGCACCGACTGCATGTCCAGGTCGGACAGGCCCCACTGCTCCTGCAGCCGACGGCGGTGCAGCCGCGGCAGCTCCGGCAGGGCGGCCTTCAGCTCGGCCACCCAGGCGGTGTCGGGCGCGAGCGGCACCAGGTCCGGCTCCGGGAAGTACCGGTAGTCGGTGGCGGTCTCCTTGGACCGGCCCGGCGTGGTGTCCCCGGTTTCCTCGTGGAAGTGCCGGGTCTCCTGGGTGATCTTGCCACCGGCGTCGAGCACCGAGGCCTGCCGCAGCATCTCCGACCGGACCGCCCGCTCGACCGAACGCAGCGAGTTGACGTTCTTGGTCTCGGTGCGGGTGCCCCACTCCTCGCCCGGCCGGTTCAGCGAGGTGTTGACGTCGCAGCGCAGCGAGCCCTCCTCCATCCGGACGTCGGAGACGCCCAGCGAGCGGATCACGTCGCGCAGCTCGGTGACGTACGCCCGGGCCACCTCCGGCGCCAGCGCGCCGGTGCCGGGGACCGGCCTGGTGACGATCTCGACCAGGGGGATGCCGGCCCGGTTGTAGTCGACCAGCGACTCGGTCGCGCCGTGGATGCGACCGGTGGCGCCACCGACGTGCAGCGTCTTGCCGGTGTCCTCCTCCAGGTGCACCCGCTCGATGCCGATCCGCACCAGCTCGCCGTTGACCTCGACGTCCAGGTAGCCGTCGAAGCAGAGCGGCTCGTCGTACTGGCTGATCTGGAAGTCCTTCGGCATGTCCGGGTAGAAGTAGTTCTTCCGGGCGAACCGGCACCACTGCGCGATCGAGCAGTTCAGCGCCAGGCCGATCCGGATCGTCGCCTCGATGGCCGCCTTGTTCGCCACCGGCAGCGAGCCGGGCAGGCCCAGGCAGACCGGGCAGACCCGGGTGTTCGGCTCGCCGCCGAAGTCCGTCGGGCAGCCGCAGAACATCTTGGTGTTCGTGCCCAGCTCGACGTGGGTCTCCAGGCCGATCACCGGTTCGTAGCGCGCGACGACCTCGTCGTACGCGGGCAGTGTCGTCGTCATCTGAGCTCCTGCCTACAGTGCCGGTGGGGTGAAGGTGCCGACCGTGGACTCCAGCGCGGCGGCGACCCGGTACATCCGGTCGTCGGCCATCGTCGGGGCCATGATCTGCAGGCCGACCGGGAGCCCCTCGGAGAGGCCGCACGGCACCGAGATGGCCGGCCCGCCGTACAGGTTGGTCGGGATGGTGAACAGGTCGGCCAGGTACATCTGGTACGGGTCGGACGTGCGCGCCCCGATCGGGAACGCCACGAACGGGGTGGTCGGCGAGATCAGCGCGTCCACCTGCTCGAACGCCGAGGTGAAGTCCCGGGTGATCAGCGTCCGGACCTTCTGGGCCTGCCCGTAGTAGGCGTCGTAGTAGCCGGAGGAGAGCGCGTACGTGCCGATCATGATGCGGCGCTTGACCTCGGGGCCGAAGCCGGCCTCCCGGGTCAGCGACATGACCTCCTCCAGCGACCGGTTGCCGTCGTCGCCGACCCGCAGGCCGAACCGCACGCCGTCGAAGCGGGCCAGGTTGGAGGAGCACTCGCTCGGCGCGATCAGGTAGTAGGCCGGCAGCGCGTACTTGAAGTGCGGGCAGGAGACCTCGACGATCTCGGCGCCCAGCTTCGCGAGCGCCTCGACCGACTCGCGGAACGCGGCCATCACGCCCGGCTCGGCGCCCTCGCCGGTGAACTCGGTGACCACACCGAGCTTCACCCCGGTCAGGTCGCCGGTCGCGCCGAGCCTCGCCGCGCCCACCACGTCCGGCACCGGCTGCGGGATGGAGGTGGAGTCACGCGGGTCGTGCCCGCCGATCACCTGGTGCAGCAGCGCGGCGTCCAGCACCGTACGCGCGCAGGGGCCGGGGGTGTCCAGCGACGAGGAGAACGCCACCAGGCCGTACCGGGAGGTGCCGCCGTAGGTGGGCTTCGCGCCGACGGTGCCGGTGACCGCGCCGGGCTGGCGGATCGAGCCGCCGGTGTCCGAGCCGATCGACAGCGGCGCCTCGTACGCGGCGAGCGCGGCGGCGCTGCCACCGCCGGAGCCGCCCGGGATCCGGTCCAGGTCCCACGGGTTGTGGGTCGGGCCGTACGCCGAGTATTCGGTGGAGGAGCCCATGGCGAACTCGTCCATGTTGGTCTTGCCGAGCATCACCGTGCCGGCGTCGCGCAGCCGCTGCACGATCGTCGAGTCGTACGGCGGGCGCCAGCCCTCCAGGATCTTCGACCCGACGGTGGTCGGCACGCCCCTGGTGGTGAGCACGTCCTTGACCGCGACCGGCACGCCGGCCAGCGGGCCCAGCGCCTCGCCGGCGGCCCGCCGCTCGTCCACCCGGCGGGCGGCGGCCAGCGCGCCGTCGGTGTCGACGTGCAGGAACGCGTGCACCCGGTCGTCGACGGCGGCGATCCGGTCGAGGTGGGCCTGCGTCACCTCGACGGCGGAGGTCTCCCCGCTCGCGACGAGCCCCGCGATCTCGGTCGCGCCGAGCTTGATCAAGTCGCTCATGAGGCCACATCCTCGTCCAGGATCCGCGGGACGCGGAACCGCTGCTCCGCGACGTCAGGGGCACCCGACAGCGCCTCCTGCGGGGTCAGGCACGGCGTCACCACGTCCTCGCGGAGGACGTTGGTCAGCGGCACCGAGTGGGAGGTCGGCGGGATGTCCGCCGCGGCGACCTCGCCGACCTGGGCGACCGACTGGAGGATCACGTCGAGCTGACCGGCGAAGGTGTCCAGCTCCTCCTCGGTGACGGCGAGCCGCGACAGTCGCGCCAGGTGCGCGACCTCCTCGCGGGAGATGGCGGCCATCGGTGCCCCCTTCGTGGCTGTCCTGCTGCGTCTGCGTGTGCCGGCCGCGCGGTCGAGGTGGAGATGACGCGCGGTGACCGGAGCGAGTCTATTGTCCTGCGCCCGCGCCGACGCCTCCGACTCCCCCTCCACCCGCCCGCCGGGACGTCGAGTCGTCCACGACAGCGGGTCCGTAGCGCGCTCACGGGGCCCCCGCCCGCCCCGTCGCGGGCGGTCACCGGGTCGGCCGGCGGGGAACCTCCGCGTCCGCCGTCACCGTTGGGCGCACCGGCCGGTACCGGGCCAGCCAGGTCACCAGTGCCTCGGCCGGCATGGGCCGGGCGTGGAACCAGCCCTGCGCCACGTCGCAGCCGGCCGCGTGGAGCAGCCGCCAGGTCCGCTCGTCCTCCACGCCCTCGGCCACCACCCGCAGCCCCAGCGCCCCGGCCAGCTCGATCATCGAGCGGACGATCGCGGCGTCGTCGGGGTCGTCGGCCATGCCGAGCACGAACGACCGGTCCACCTTCACCTCCGACAGCGGCAGCCGGCGCAGGTGCTGCAGCGACGAGTAGCCGGTGCCGAAGTCGTCCAGCGCGATCCCCACCCCGATCCGGTGCAGCTGGGTGATGCTGGCCAGCACCCGTCGGGGGTCCGCCATCAGCGCCCCCTCGGTGATCTCCACCTGCAACCGGTCCGGTCGTACCGCGTAGCGGGCGAGCCGGTCGGCGATCTGGTCGGCGATCTCCCCGGTGTGCAGGTCGCGGACGCTGACGTTGAGCGCCGCGCGCAGGTTGATCCCCGCCGCCGACCACTTCGCCAACTGCTCGACCACGTCGTCCACCACCCGCCGGGTGAGCAGCCGCATCACCGCGCTCTGCTCGGCGACCTGGATCAGCTCCCCCGGATCGACCATGCCGCGGCGCGGGTGCCGCCAGCGCAGCAGCGCCTCGACCCCGACGACCTCCCCGGTGGCGATGGCGATCTGCGGTTGGTAGTACATGGTGATCTCGCCCGGGTCGTCGCCCTCGTCGCTCCACCGGGCCGGGCCGCCGCTCCCGCCGCCCGCGGCGGCGCCGCCGGCCGGCCGGTCGCCGGTCCCGGTGTCGCCGGTCCCGGCGTGGTCGGCCACGGTGTCGTCGGCCACGGGCGCGGCCCGGTCGGTGTGCGGATCGGGCGGCACCGGATCGGCGAACGGGTCGGCCGGCGCCGGCAGGCCGGCGCCCGGGTCCGGGACCGGGTCCCCGGGACGAACGCCGTTCGAGGCCGCCCGGGCGGCGCGGCGCCGGATCGGGTCGGCCCCGGTGACGATCCGGTTGATCAGCTCGTCGTCGTGCCGCAGCTCCACCCGGTCCCGCCGCCGACGCCACCGCCGCCGCCCGGGGGCTACCCCGGGCGCGGCGAGGTCGTCGTCCGTCCCCGCGGCGCCGTCGGCCAGCCGGCCGGTCGGGGCGAGGGCGGCGCCGTCCCCGCCGCGCACCCCGGCCTGCGGTCCCGCGACGTCACCCGGGCCGCCGGGCGGCCCCACCGGCCCCGATTCCAGTACGCGGCGCAGGTCGGCCAGGAGACTCAGCCGCTCGGCCGAGTTGTGGTCGGACTCGGCGGCGTAGACGGCGACAGTGTCGTTGCGGTGCTTGGCGTCGTACATCGCCACGTCGGCGTGGCGCATCAGGGTGGCGAAGTCCTCGCCGTGCTCGGGGAAGATGGCGATGCCGATCGATCCGCCGACGTCCAGCGGCAGGCCGTCCAGGGAGACCGGCTCGGTGAGCGCGGCGGCCACCCGTTCGGCCAGCCCACGGGCCTCCTCGATGCCGGTCAGTCCCGGGGCAACGATGGCGAACTCGTCCCCGCCGAGCCGGGCGACGAGGTCGCCGTCACGGACCACGTCGGTGAGCCGGGCGCTTACCTCGACCAGCAGCCGGTCCCCCACCGCGTGCCCGAGGGCGTCGTTGACGTGCTTGAACCGGTCCAGGTCGATGAGCAGCAGGGCGAGGTGGGCGCCCGGCTCACCCCGGGCGGTCCGCTCGCCGTGCAGGTGCACCTGCTCGGCCACCTCGGCCAGCAGCGCCTTGCGGTTGGGCAGCCCGGTGAGCGGGTCGAGCGCGGCCAGCTGCTCCTGCTCGGTGGAGAGCCGGGCCATCCGGTAGACCGCGAAGAGCGGCACCAGCACCAGCGGGATCAGCGCCGCGCTGGCCCGCGCGGCGGCCACCAGCACCGGGGCGAGCAGCAGCAGCGAGCCGGTGGAAATCAGCTCGTACGCCAGGCCGAGCCGGACGCTGGGCCACCAGCGGTCCCCGAATCGCAGCCGGATCGCGCTGCTCACCAGGCCGTAGTTGACCGCGAACCAGGCGGCGGTGGCGCCGCCGACGGCCGCGACGTCCGTCCAGTGCAGCCGGCCGCCGTCGAAGATGGCGCCCGGGCTGAGCCGGGTGATCCCGTATGCGGCGCCGAGGGCGCAGGCGTACTGGGCGGCGTTGAACGCGGTCCGCCACGGCGCGTACCCGAGCCGCCAGCCGGACACCGCGACCGCCACCGCTTGGACGGCGACCGCCGGACCGAGCCCCCAACCGAGCAGGATGGCGAAGCTGAAGCAGGTCGACGGGAAGACGGCGGAGGTCTGCCGCCGGCCGGGTGGGACGAAGGGACGCGCGTCGCAGGCCACGGCGAGGGCCGCCATGGTCCAGAAGGCCGCCGGCAGGTCGGGCAGCCGGTCGGGCAGCCCGGCCAGCGGACCGGCCGAGAGGAGCACGGCGAGGGCGAAGACCGCGGCGACGAAGCCGAAGAACGGCGTCACCCGCCCTGGTGGGACGGAGTTTCGCGGATCGGCGGCCGCCATCACACCTCCCGGGATCGGCCGTGGCGTGCTCCGCACACACGCCGTGCACCAATGAAACGCCCTCGGTCCCGATTTCCCCGATACGACAGTCACGAATCGGTCGTAGTCGTAATTAAGTTGGTATACGCCACAGGCCCCGCCCGAGCCTTCCGGGTCACTCCTCGGTGCGGGCGACGTCCCGGGCCGCGTCCGGGCCGGAGTTCAGCAGCACCCGGAAGCCCTCCTCGTCGAGGACGGGCAGCTTGAGGCCGGCGGCCTTGTCCGCCTTGGAACCAGGATTGTCCCCGACCACCACGAAGCTGGTCTTCTTGGACACCGAGCCGGTCACCTTGCCGCCCCGGCTCTGGATCGCCTCGGACGCCTGGTCCCGGCTGAAGCCGGCGAGAGTGCCGGTCACCACCACGGTGAGCCCCTCCAGCGGGCGCGGCCCCTCGTCCACCGCCTCCTCGGCCATCCGTACGCCCGCCTCGGCCCACTTGCGCACCACCTCGCGGTGCCAGTCGACGGCGAACCACTCCTTGATGCTGGCGGCGATGGTCGGGCCGACACCGTCCACCGAGGACAGCTCCTCCTCGGTGGCCGCCTCAATGGCGTCCATCGAGCGGAAGTGCCGGGCGAGGGCCTGCGCCGCGGTGGGGCCGACGTGCCGGATGGAGAGCGCGACCAGGACTCGCCACAGGTCCCGCTCCTTGGCCACGGCGAGGTTGTCCAGCAGCTTGGTGGCGTTGCTGCCCAGGCTGCCGTCCTTGTTGACGAAGAACGGCGAGCGGGCGAGCTGTTCGGCGTCGAGGGAGAACAGGTCACCCTCGTTCGTGATGATCTGCGCGTCCAGCAGCGCGGCCGCGCCCTTCTCGCCGAGCACCTCGATGTCGAGCACCCTGCGGCTCGCCAGGTAGTAGATCCGTTCGCGGATCTGGCCCGGGCAGGTACGCGCGTTGGGGCAACGGATGTCGACGTCGCCCTCCTTCGCCGGGGCGAGGGGGGTGCCACAGGCCGGGCAGGTGGTGGGCATGACGAACGGCCGGGCGTCGGCGGGCCGCAGGTCGACCACCGGGCCGAGCACCTCGGGGATGACGTCGCCGGCCTTACGCAGCACCACGGTGTCGCCGATCAGCACCCCCTTGCGCTCGACCTCGCGGGCGTTGTGCAGGGTGGCCAGCGCGACCGTCGAACCGGCCACCCGCACCGGCTCGAGCACGGCGAACGGGGTGACCCGGCCGGTGCGCCCCACGTTGACGTCGATGTCGATGAGCTTGGTGGTCACCTCCTCCGGCGGGTACTTGAAGGCGATCGCCCAGCGCGGGGCGCGGCTGGTCGAGCCGAGCCGGCCCTGGATGGCGACCGGGTCGACCTTGACCACCACGCCGTCGATCTCGTGCTCGACGTCGTGCCGGTGCTTGCCGTAGTAGGCGATGTATTCCGCGACGCCGGCCAGGTCGGGCAACACCCGCCAGCGGTCGCTGGTCGGCAGCCCCCACGCCTTCAGCGCCGCGTACGACTCGGACTGCGCCGCCGGCTGGAAGCCCTTGCGGGCGCCGATGCCGTGCACCACCAGGCGCAGCGGCCGGGAGGCGGTGATCCGCGGATCCTTCTGCCGCAGGCTGCCGGCGGCGGCGTTGCGCGGGTTGGCGAACGGCGCCCTGCCCTGCTCGACCAGGCCGGCGTTGAGGTCGGCGAAGGCGGCGACCGGGAAGTAGATCTCGCCCCGGACCTCCAGGAACTCCGGCACGTCGGGGAAGTCGTCGGAGGGGGTGAGCCGGGCCGGCACGTCCCTGATGCTGCGGACGTTGGCGGTGACGTCCTCGCCGGTGCGCCCGTCGCCCCGGGTGGCGGCCCGGACCAGGCGCCCGCGCTCGTAGGTGAGGTTGATCGCCAGGCCGTCGACCTTCAGCTCGCAGAGGTACGGCACCGGACCCCCGGCGTCCCGCTCGACCCGCTCGGCCCAGGCGGCGAGCTCCTCGTCGGCGAAGGCGTTGTCCAGCGAGAGCATCCGCTCGGCGTGGGTGACCGGGGTGAAGTCGGTGGAGAAGGTGCCGCCGACCCGCTGGGTCGGCGAGTCGGGGGTGCGCAGCGCCGGGAACTCCGCCTCCAGCGCCTCCAGCTCGCGCAGCTGCTTGTCGAACTCGGCGTCGGAGACGGTCGGCGCGTCGAGCACGTAGTAGCGGTACTGGTGGTCGGTGAGCTCCTGGCTCAGCGTGGCGTGCCGCTCCCGCGCCTCCGGGGTCGGCTCGGCGCCCGCCGCCGCCTCCTGCGCGGGGCTGACCTGCTGGGGAACCGCTTCTTCGGACACCCTGCCGCCTTCCGACACCGCTGTCGACCTCAAGTGATCGTGCTCCCCCGCACGGTAGCGCCCGGGTCGGACAACCGTCCTGCCACCCGCCCTGACCAGGGTCGCGGCCCCCACGCCACCCCCGCCGCGCCGACCGGCGCGGCGGCCGGGGGCGTGCGAGGATCGCCGGACGGCGGCGAGGTGCGCCCGCCGGAGGGCGAGAGGCAGGGGAACCGATGCCGGAGTGGGTGCCGTGGGCGGCGGCGATCGTGCTGGCCGTCGCGGCCGGCTGGCTGTGGAACGAGTGGCGCCGCCGGGCCGCCGGACGCCGGTCCGCCCGGCGGGACGGCGGCCGGACCGGCACCCGCCCCGGTCGCGGCGGCACCCGATCCGGCGGCGCCGGCACCCGCCCCGGCGGCGAACGGGGTGGGACGACCGCCCCGCCCCGGCCGCGCGGGGCGGACCGGCGACCGGCCACCGTGCCGGGCCCCGGCGAGATCTGGTGGGCAGACGTGCCGTACGCGGACGGCACCGGCTCGAAGGTGCGCCCCTGCCTGGTGCTGCGCGCCGACGACCGGGGCGCCGACGTCCTGAAGATCACCAGTCAGGACAAGTCGGACCGCGACGATCACGTCCGCATCCCGACCCGGGGCTGGGACGCCGACGCCGACCACGACAGCTTTCTCGACGTCAGCGCACCCATCCGCGTCCCCACCACCGCCTTCGAGGACCGGGCCGGCACCTGCGACCCCACCCTCTGGCGCCAGCTGCGCAAACTCCCCCAGCTAGCCACCTGACCCCACCCGTGACGGGCCGCGGCCGGGGAGGGGTGGCGGGGTGGCGGGTCAGTCGTGGGGGGTGGCGAGGGTGGTGAGCTGGTCGGCGTACTCGACGCGGGCGGCCCAGTCCGCCGGCCAGGCGGGCATGCCGTGGGCCGCGCCGACGAAGGCGCCGGCCAGGGCGGCAATGGAGTCGGAGTCGCCGGCGGTGGTGGCGCCACGGGCCAGCGCGCCGACCGGGTCGTCGGCGTGCCACACGGCGCAGAGCAGCGCGGTCGCCAGGGCCTCCTCGGCGATCCACCCCTCCCCGGTGTGCCGGCACGGGTCGCCGCCGTCGTCGGCGCGGCCGAGCGCGGCGTCGAGCCGGGCGAGCGCGTGCAGGCACTCGTCCCAGCCGCGGGCGATGAACTCCTCCGGCGTCGCCACCCCGGGACGCTGCCAGAGGTCACCGAGCCAGTCGCCCCGGTAGGTCCGGCGCTGCTCGTGGGCCCGGACGGTCAGCAGCCCGGGCACGTCGGCCAGCGCGGCGCCGTCGCGCAGCAGCCGGACCGCGTACGCGGTCAGCTCGCTGGCCGCCAGACCGGTCGGGTGACCGTGGGTCAGGCCGGCCTGGAGCTGGGCCAGCCCGGCGAGCGTGTCCAGGTCGACGTCGAGGAGGCCGATCGGGGTGACCCGCATGTTCGCGCCGCAGCCCTTCGAGTCGACCACCGTCGCCTCCTGCCAGCGGGTGCCCCGGGCCAGCTCGGCGCAGGCCCGCAGGCAGGTCATGCCGGGTGCACGGTTGTTGTCGGGGCTGGCCGCCCACTCGAGGAAGCGCCGCCGTAGCGGCGTCTCCACCGCCTCCGGCGTGAACGCGGGCGAGTCCTGCAGCGCCCAGCCCACGGCGAGGGCCATCTGGGTGTCGTCGGTGACCAGCGCGGGATCACCGACCAGCTCCCGGGGGCCGGCCGGGCCGTACCGGCGGACGATCTCGGCGACGCTGAGGAACTCGGTGGGCTTGCCCAGGGCGTCCCCGTAGGCGAGACCGAAGAGCGAGCCGGAGGCCCGCCGGAGCGAGGAGTCGATCACGGTGGCGATCATGCCCGGTGGCCGCAAGCCCGCACCAGGGCGGGCCGCCCGAAGACCCCGGTTCAGTCCCAGCAGAGGCAGAACGGGTGTCCGGCGGGATCGGCGTACACCCGGAAGCCGTCGCCCTGGCCCGGTAGCCGCCGGGCGCCTAGCGCCAGCGCCGCCTTCTCGGCGGTCTCGATGTCGTCGACGGTGACGTCGAGGTGGAACTGCTGGGGCCGCTCCGGGTCGGGCCAGGCCGGCGCGCGCAGGCCGGGCGCCCGCTGGAAGGCGAGTCGCGGCAGGTGACCGGGCGGACCGCCGAGCACCACCCAGTCGTCACCGTCGGAGTTGTCCTCGATCATCGGCAGGCCCAGCAGCTCGGCGTAGAAGCCGGCCAGGGCCCGCGGGTCGGGGCAGTCGATCACCATGGAACGCAGCTGTCCAATCATGCCGGTCATCCTGCCCCGGAGGTACGACGGAAAACCTCACTCCTCGTACAGCCGGCGGCCGGCGTCCCGACAGGCGACGAGGACCGCGCGGGCGTACCCCGGCGTGGCACCGGCGAGGCCGCAGGCCGGGGTGACCACCACCTGCTCGGCGAGCCGGCGGCGGGGGAAGCCGAGGCGGTCCCAGAGCTGGCGTACCCGGTCTGCGACCTGGGTGGACGTCGGCGCGCGACCGGCGGGCGGCGGCAGGGCCGGCGCGGCGCCGGCCAGCAGCCCGAGCCCCGCGTCGATCGCCTCGCCGAGCGGGTCCAGGTCGGTGACCAGGCCGAGGTCCAGCGCCACCCCGACCGCCCCGGCGGTACGGATCAGCTCCAGTGGCACGTCCGGGGCGCAGCAGTGCACCACGGTCGGCGCCCCGGCCGCCTCGACGACCGTGCGCAGCAGCGTGCGGGCGACCTCGGACTCCACGGCCCGCTGGGTGCCGAAGCCGCTCTCGGTGGGCACCCGGCCGGCCAGCACCGCCGGCAGGGACGGCTCGTCGAGCTGGAGCAGCACCGACGCGCGGGGCAGCCGGCGGCGTACCGCCTCGACGTGCCCGCGCAGCCCCTCGGCGAGCGAGCCGGTGAGGTCGCGCACCGCGCCCGGGTCGCGCAGCAGCTTGCCACCGATCGGCAGTTCCAGCGCGGCGGCCAGGGTGAACGGGCCGGCGGCCTGCACCTTGACCGGTCCGGCGTACTCCTCGGCCTGCTCGGCGAGCTGGTCCAGATCGCGTTCCATCAGGTCGCGGGCGCGGCGCAGGTCCTTGCCGGGGCGCGGGGCGATCCGCCAGCGGGCCGCGTACAGCTCGACCGGCAGCTCGACCAGCAGGCCGCCGGTACGGCCGATCAGGTCGGCGCCCGGCCCCCGGGCGGGCAGTTCGGGCAGGTGCGGCAGGGCGGGCAGCTCACCGAGCACGATCCGCTGCGCCTCGGCGATGTCGGTGCCGGGCAGCGAGCCGATGCCGGTCGCCGCCCCGGCGGGCCAGGGCCATACGTGATCAGTCACGCGCGAAGACTATCCGCTGCGCCGGCCACTGCCCGGCGGGACGGCGCTCCCCGCCGAGTGACGGCCCCGGCCGGGCGGCGGTCCCCGGTGACCGCGCGCCCCCACCGTCCCCCGGCGCGGCGTCGAACGGCTCGCACCCGTCGGGCGGCAGGGGGTGGAGCCGTCCGGGCAGCCAGGCGGTCGGACGGGAGAGGCGCCTGTGACGCCACCGCGACGGCCGGCCGGTCCGCTGCCGACACCATTGCCACACCACGCTACGAAGCTGATGACGTCAATGGATCGGCTGTCCTCGGCGACTCGGCGAAGAAGGTCTCTGCGCGCGTCGCCTCCCCGGGCCTGATTCATTCACGACATCAGCTTCATAGCGTGATGCGGGTGTATCAGCCGGTGATGGTGGCCGAGCCCAGCACCACATCCCCAGCCGGGTCCGGCCGGTACGCCACGATCGCCTGGCCGGCGGCGACCCCGCGGACCGGGCGGCGCAGCTCGGCGGCGAGCCCGTCGGCGGAGACCTCGACGGTGGCCGGCACCACGTCGCCGTGCGCCCGCAGTTGCACCTCGCACTCGACCGGCGCGGTCGGCCGCTCGCCGCCCGTCCAGACCGGCCGGGTCGCCCGGACCTCGGCGACCTCCAGCGCCTCGGCCGGGCCGACGGTCACCGTGTTGGTCTTCGGGGTGATGGAGAGCACGTAGCGGGGCCGACCGTCCGGGGCCGGCCGGTCCAGGTGCAGCCCGCGCCGCTGGCCGACGGTGTAGGCGTACGCGCCCGTGTGGCTGCCGACCACCGCGCCGGTGACCGCGTCGACCACCGCGCCGGGGGCCTCGCCGAGCCGCTGGGCGAGGAAGCCGCGGGTGTCGCCGTCGGCGATGAAGCAGATGTCGTGCGAGTCCGGCTTGTCGGCCACCGCGAGGCCGCGCCGAGCGGCCTCCGCGCGGACCTCGGCCTTGGTGGAGTCGCCGAGCGGGAAGATCGACCGGTCGAGCTGCGCGCGGGTCAGCACCGCGAGGACGTACGACTGGTCCTTGGCCAGGTCGACGCTGCGCCGCAGCAGACCGTCGGCGCCGAGGCGGGCGTGGTGGCCGGTGACCACCGCGTCGAAGCCCAGGGCCACGGCCCGGTCCAGCACCGCGGCGAACTTGATCTTCTCGTTGCAGCGCAGGCAGGGATTCGGGGTACGACCGGCCGCGTACTCGGCGACGAAGTCGTCCACCACGTCGGAGTGGAAGCGGTCGGCCATGTCCCAGACGTAGAACGGGATGCCGATCACGTCGGCGGCCCGCCGGGCGTCCCGGGAGTCCTCCAGCGTGCAGCAGCCACGGGCGCCGGTGCGGTAGGTCTGCGGGTTGCGGGCCAACGCCAGGTGCACCCCGGTCACGTCGTGCCCGGCCTCCGCCGCGCGCGCCGCCGCCACGGCGGAGTCCACCCCGCCCGACATCGCCGCCAGAACCCTCACCAGCCCACTCCCCTCATCCCACCGAGCGTATCCGGGTCAGCGGGGAGTGCGGAGGGCGGCAGCCCGGCGGGCGCGGTCCACCGCCGCCGGGAGGGCGACGATGAGGGCGTCGACGTCGGCGCGGGTGCTGGTGTGGCCGAGGGTGAAGCGCAGCGAGGAGCGGGCCCGGTCGTCGTCGGCGCCCATCGCCAGCAGCACGTGCGAGGGCTGGGCCACCCCGGCCGAGCAGGCCGAACCGGTCGAGCAGGCGATGCCCTGGGCGTCGAGAAGCAGCAGCAGCGCGTCGCCCTCGCAGCCGGGGAAGGAGAAGTGCGCGTTGCCGGGAAGGCGGTCGACCGGGTCGCCGTTGAAGACCACCTCGGGCACCGCGTGTCGGACCCGCTCGACCAACTCGTCGCGGAGCGCGGCAACCCGGGCGGCGTACTCCTGCTGGCCCTTCACCGCGGTCTCCACGGCGACCGCGAAGGCCACGATGCCGGCGGTGTCGAGGGTGCCGGAGCGGACGTCCCGCTCCTGGCCGCCGCCGTGCAGCAGCGGGGTGGCCGCGACGTCCCGGGCCAGCAGCAGCGCACCGACCCCGGCCGGCCCGCCGAGCTTGTGCCCGGTCACGGTCAGCGCAGCCATGCCGCTCGCGCCGAAGTCGACCGGCACCTGGCCGACCGCCTGGATGGCGTCGGTGTGGAACGGCACGCCGTGCTCGGCGGCGACCGCCGCCAGGTCGGCCACCGGCTGCACGGTGCCCACCTCGTTGTTGGCCCACATGGCGGTGACCAGGGCCACCCGGTCGCCGTGGGCGGCCAGCTCCGCGCCGAGCCGCTCCGGGTCGAGCCGGCCGGCGGCGTCGACCGGCAGCCAGCCCACCTCGGCGCCCTCGTGGCCGGCCAGCCAGTCCACCGCGTCCAGCACCGCGTGGTGTTCGACCGCGCTGGAGACCACCCGCGTCCGCTCGGGGCGGGCGGCACGACGGGCCCAGAAGATGCCCTTCACCGCGAGGTTGTCGCTCTCCGTGCCGCCCCCGGTGAAGATCACCTCGGAGGGGCGGGCGCCGAGCACGGCGGCCACCCGCTCACGGGACTCCTCCACCCGCCGGCGGGCACGCCGGCCCGCCGCGTGCAGCGAAGACGCGTTGCCGACCTCGCGGGCGGTGGCGACGTACGCCTCGAGTGCCTCGTCGAGCATCGGGGTCGTCGCCGCGTGATCCAGGTAAGCCATCACCGTTCAGCCTAACGGCCGAGACCCGGCACGCCGGATGCCGGAGTGCCGCTCGGCGTACGGGGCGGCCGCGCGGATGCTGCGGGACACCCAACTCCACCAGCACGTCGCGAATCTCCCGAGGGTTCCGGGGTACTACGAGGTCGGGCTGACCGATCCCGAGACGATGCGGATGTTCCGGGTCGGTACGCTGAGCGAGGGCTCGGGAGACGAGTTGCTGTCGATGCCCTCGAACACGACAACAAGCCCGCCCACTCCGGCGACAGTTCGCTGAGGGGCACCCTGACGGGCTGATCGGCGGGCCGGCTCAGCTCCCCGGCCCGCCGATCAGCTCCCTTCCACCGCACGGAAGGGCCGCAACACGGAAAGAGCCGCCGCCCGGAACCCCGGACGGCGGCTCTTTCGTGACCGGGCAGGTCACTTGCGCTTGCGGATCTCCTCGGCGGCCTGCGGAACGACCTTGAACAGGTCACCCACCACACCGAAGTCGGCCAGCTCGAAGATCGGGGCCTCGCCGTCCTTGTTCACGGCGACGATGGTCTTCGAGGTCTGCATGCCGGCCCGGTGCTGGATCGCGCCGGAGATGCCCAGCGCGACGTAGAGCTGCGGGGAGACGGTCTTGCCGGTCTGGCCGACCTGGAACTGGTGCGGGTAGAAGCCGGAGTCGACGGCCGCGCGGGACGCGCCGACGGCGCCGCCGAGCAGGTCGGCCAGCTCCTCGACCAGCTTGAAGTTGTCGGCGTTGCCGACACCGCGACCGCCGGAGACGACGACCGACGCCTCGGTGAGCTCGGGGCGGGAGCCCTTCTGCTCGGCGACCCGGTCGACGACCTTGGCCAGCTTGTCGGCGTCGGTGACGGCGACGGTGAGCTGCTCCACCGCCGGGGTGGCCGGGGCCGGGGTCGGGTTGACCGAGTTCGGCCGGACGGTGACCAGCGGCAGGCCCTTGGTGACCTTGGACTTGACGATGGTGGAGCCGGCGAAGGCGACCTGGGTCGCGGTGCCGTCGGCGTCGAGACCGACCACGTCGGTCAGGATGCCGTTGTCCAGCTTGACGGCCAGTCGGGCGGCGATCTCCTTGCCCTCCTGGGCCGAGGCGAGCAGCACGGCGGCCGGCTGCACCCGCTTGACCAGGTCGGCCAGCACGGTGGCCTTCGGGGCCACCAGGTAGCCGTCGATCTCCTCGCCCTCGGCGGCGTAGATCTTCTCCGCGCCGTACTCGCCCAGCTTGGCGCTCAGCGCCTCGGCGGCGCCGGAGCCACCGAGCACCACCGCGCTGGGGGTGCCCAGCTCGCGGGCGAGGGTGAGCATCTCCAGGGTGACCTTCTTGACGCCGAATTCCTTGGTGGCTTCGACGACGACGAGAACCTCAGCCATGTCCAGACCTCTCACACGAACTTCTCGGTGGCGAGGAACTCGACCAGCTTGACGCCGCCCTCGCCCTCGTCGGTGATCTTGGCGCCGCCGGAGCGCGGCGGGCGCTTGGTGTGCTCGAGCACGGCGCTGGTCGCGCCGTCGAGGCCCACCTCGGTCGGGGCGACGCCGAGGTCACCCAGGGAGAGCGTCTGCACCGGCTTCTTCTTGGCGGCCATGATGCCCTTGAAGGACGGGTAGCGCGGCTCGTTGATGGTGTCCCAGACGGAGACGACGGCCGGGGTCGAGGCGGTGACCACCTCGTAGCCCTCCTCGGTCTGCCGCTCGACGGTCAGGGTGGCGCCGTCGACGGTGAGCTTGCGCGCGCCGGTGAGGGCGGCGACGCCCAGCCGCTCGGCGATCATGTGCGGCATGACCTGGACCCGGCCGTCGGTGGACTCGGCGCCGCAGATCACCAGGTCGGCGTTGAGCTGCCCGAGCGCGGCGGCGAGCACCTTGGAGGTGGCCACGGTGCAGGACCCGTGCAGGGCGTCGTCGACGACGTGCACGGCCTTGTCCGGGCCCATCGAGAGCGCCTTGCGGATCGACTCGGTCGCCCGGTCCGGACCCATGGTCAGGATGGTGACCTCGCCGCCGTGCGCCTCCTTGATCTTCAACGCCTCTTCGATGGCGTACTCGTCCATCTCGTTGATGACGTTGTTCGCCGAGCCGCGGTCGACGGTGTTGTCGTCAGAACGCAGGTTGCGGTCCGCGCCCGAATCGGGCACCTGCTTGACGAGTACGACGATGTTCATCGCGCTTCGACGACCCTCCTGTTTGGTGTTGCGATCACTCGCCCGGTCTCGGGCGCAGCCTCCCGCGTGACTTGACGGTCGGTCAACCACGGGCTGCTGTGCAGTTGCCCACGCGCAATGTTACCCGCAAGTAGCATCGTCTCCCCGGGGCCTCAGAGTGACACAACTCACCGAGGACCGCAGCGCCGGGTAAACTCCTGAATCGGGAGGTGACGTAAATGTCGGAAATTGGCACTTCGGCGGGAGTCCGGCACGCGGCGGACGGCGCGGACGGCGCCCGGCGATCCTGCCGCCGGATGCTCCCCGACACCTACCGCTGCGCCTGCGGACGGGTCCGTGACCGCTGCGTCCGGAGCACCGTCCGCGCGCTCTGGTCCGGCGCCGCGGTCAGGCCGGCCCGGCCAGCGCGGCCCTGATCCTGTCGATCACCGCAGCCTCCGCCAGGGCCACCCCGCGGTGGGCGCCGGCCACCCGGTCGGCCGCCGCCAGCACCACCGAGCGGTACGCCTCGACCTCCCCCGGCGCCTTGTCCCGCAGGATCGCCACCGCCCGGGTCAGCGCCGGCAGCGCCACCGCCTCGACCTCCAGCGCGGAGTCCCGGGGCAACTGCGGCAGCGGGCCGACGGTGAGCGCCTCCTTCACCACGCCGCTGGCATCGCTCAGCGCCCCGGACGCGGCCATGCTCTCCCGGATCATCGCGAACATCCCGGGCTCGGCGTTCGACACCAGGAAGACGGCGCCGAACGCCCCCGTCTTCAGGGTGAGCCGCTCCTCCGCCGTCAACCGCTCCATGATCACGGAGTGTAGACGTACGGGGTCGTCGTGGTGACCGCTACCAGCCCGAGCCGCTCCAGGATCGGCCGGCTGTCCTCCGAGCAGTCCACCTGAAGCAGCGTCCGGCCGCGCTGCTCGGCCAGCCGCGCCCGGTACGCCACCAGCGCCCGGTAGATGCCCTTACGGCGCCACTCCGGCAGGGTCGAGCCGCCCCAGAGGGTGCCGAAGCCGGTGTTGGCCGGGTAGCGGATCCAGCCGGCGCTGACCACGGTCTCCCCCGCCTCGGCCACCACGATCGTGATCGACTGCGGGTCGGCCTCGATCTCCTTCGCCAGCCCGGTCACCAGGTGGCTCCGGTCGCTGTGCCAGACCGCCTCCTCCATCGCGGCGATCCGTTCCAGGTCCTCCCGGCTGGTGACCTCGCTCAGGCGTACCCCGTCGGGCGGGAGCGGGACGGCGCCGGCCAGCGCCGAGACCGGCCCGACCACGACGGTCTCCTGGTCCTCGGGCACGAACCCGGCGGCGCGCAGCCGGTCACCCAGGTCGGCCGGCTCGTCGTGGCCGTTGAGCTTCCACTCCACGCCCTCGCCCCGGGCCCGGAAGAACTCCACCTGTCGGGCGATCAGCGCGTCCAGCTCCGCGCCGGCCAGGCCGTCCAGGGTGCGGTACGTGAGGAAGCCGCGCTGGTCCAGGCCGAGGATCCGGACCAGCGGGCCGTCCCGTTCGACGGTCACCCCGGCGGGCAGCGGATCCGGGATCTCCGGGCGGAGCTGGGTGTCGTAGGCGTCGCGCAGGGTCCGCGCGTCAAGATCGGTCATCCCCCCAGGCTATTCACCGGGCAAAGCGGATAATCGGCGACGTGTGGGAGGCGATCAGGCGGTGGTTCGACCCGCGCGAGGTGCGGTCGGTCGGCAGCAGGCCCGACTACCGCTTCTCGCTGGCCAACGAGCGGACCTTCCTGGCGTGGCTGCGTACCGGGCTGGCGCTGATCGCCGGCGGACTGGCCGCCGCCCAGTTCCTGCCGTCGCTGCCCGTGGCCCACCTGCGCGAGGTGATCGCCATCGCGCTGCTGTTGCTCGGCGGGGCGGTCGCCGTCCGGGCCGTCGACCACTGGGCGCGTACCGAGCGGGCGATCCGGCTCGGCGAGGAGCTGCCGGCGTCCCGCTTCCCGGCCGTGCTGGCCCTCTCCGTCGCCCTCGGCGCGCTGCTGCTGGTGGTCGCGGTGCTGGCCCGGGCGCTCGGGTGACCGGCGACCCCGGGCTTCAGCCGGAGCGGACCCGGCTGGCCTGGCGCCGGACCCTGCTGGCGTTCACCGCGGTCGTCGTGCTGATGGTCCGGCTCGGCCTCACCGGCGACCTGGCCGGCGCGCTGCTGGCCGGCGTGGCGGTGGTGGGTTGGCTCGGCATGCTCGCCCTGAACTGGCGCCGGGCCACCGGCGCCGGGACGCGTCGGGCGCAGCGCTGGTCGTTCCCGCTGACCGCGCTGGCCGCCGCCGGGTTCGCCGTGCTCGGCGTGCTGATGGTGGTACGCGGGCTGCGCTGAACGGCATCGGTGGTCCATGATGTCGGACATGGTTCGCCTGTACGGGCTTCTCTTCCTGGCCGAGGTCGTCCTCGGCATCTGCGCGCTGATCAGCTGCCTCTCCGCGGAGGAGGGCGAGATCCGGGCGCTGCCCCGCATCGCCTGGGTACTGATCATCCTGTTCTTCCCGCTGGTCGGCTCGATCGCCTGGTTCGTCGCCGGTCGGGAGGCGGGCGCGGGCCGCGCCCGGACCGCCTGGCCGATGGGGAACGGCTTCTCCGAGCGGGACCGCGGTCGCCCGAGGGCGGCGCCGGACGACGACCCGGCGTTCCTGTCGTCCATCGGGGAGGTGCCCCGGCAGCAGGACCAGGAGCTCTTCCGCCGCTGGGAGGACGACCTGCGACGCCGCGAGGAGGAGCTGCGCCGCCGGGAGACCGAGCAGGACCGGCCGGAGGTCTGAGCGCCGGGTCACACTCGACGCCTGAGGGCCCGCACGGCGAGCGGGGCGAACACGGCGGCGAGGGCAGCGGCCCAGATCAGCGACTGGACGACCGGCCCGGCCACCGGGCCGCCGACCAGCAGGCCACGCAGCGCGTCGGCCAGGATGGTCACCGGGTTGACCTCGACCCAGCGTTGCAGCCAGGACGGCATGGTCTCGGTCGGCACGAAGGCGTTGCTGGTGAAGGTCAGCGGAAAGATCACCATGAAGCCGAAGATCTGCACCTTCTCCGGCTCGCTGACCAACACCCCGACCAGCACCGAGATCCACGAGGCGGCCAGCGAGAAGGCGAGCAGCAGAGCGAACGCCCCGAGCAGGCCGAGCGCGCCGTTGCCCAGCCGGAACCCGAGGATCGCACCGACCCCGACCAGCAGCGACACCGACCACGCCTGCTTGACCGTGTCGGCAAGGATCCGCCCGGCCAGCGGCGACCAGCGGGCGATGGGCAGCGCGCGGAGCCGGTCGAACACCCCCTTGGTCAGGTCGTTGTTCAGCCCGAAGCCGGTGGTCATGGTGGCGAAGAAGGCGTTCTGCACGATGATCCCGGGCAACGCGAACTTGAGGTAGTCGCCCGGCGTGCCGGAGATCGCCCCGCCGAATACGTACGTGAAGAGCAGCACGAACATCACCGGCTGGATGCTCAGGTCGAGCAACTCCATCGGGTTGTGCTTGATCTGCACCAGGCTGCGCCAGGCGAGCGTGAGAGTGTGCCGCAGCCCGGCGGCGAGGCCCGGCCGGCGGGCCGGGGCCAGCGGGGCCGCGGTGAGGGTGGCGGCGGTCATGCCGGAATCCCTTCCAGTTCAACGTCGGAGCGGCCGTCCTGCTCGGCCCGGTGGCCGGTCAGGGAGAGGAAGACCTCGTCCAGGCTGGAGCCGCGCAGGGCCAACTCGGCGATCGTGATCTCGGCCTGGTCGAGCCGGCGCACCACGGCGGGCAACACACCGGGGTCGTTCACCGGCACGGTGACGGTGGTCTGGGCGACCTCGGGGGTCCCCCCGGCGACCTCCGCGGCGATGGACACCACGGTCGGCAGGTCGCTGGCGTCCGCCGGCCGGACGGTCAGGATCTGCCCGCCAGTCTTCGCCTTCAGCTCCTCCGGGGTGCCCTGGGCGATGACCCGCCCCTGGTCGACGACGGCGATCTCGCCGGCGAGCTGGTCGGCCTCCTCCAGGTACTGGGTGGTCAGCAGCACGGTCACCCCGTCGGCGACCAGGCCCCGGACGATGTCCCACAGCTCGTTGCGGCTGCGCGGGTCGAGCCCGGTGGTCGGCTCGTCGAGGAAGAGCACCTGCGGCCGGCCCACCAGGCTGGCGGCCAGGTCCAGGCGGCGGCGCATGCCGCCCGAGTACGTCTTGGCCGCCCGGTCGGCGGCGTCGCTGAGCTGGAAGTCGGCGAGCAGTTGCCGGGCGCGGGTCCGGGCGTCGGCCCGGCGCATCCCGAGCAGCCGGCCGATCAGCAGCAGGTTCTCGGTGCCGGTCAGCGTCTCGTCGACCGAGGCGTACTGGCCGGTCAGGCCGATCAGCTGGCGGACCCGGTGCGCGTCGCGGCGGACGTCGTACCCGCCCACCGTGGCGTGCCCCTCGTCGGCGGCGAGCAGGGTGGCGAGCACCCGTACCGCGGTGGTCTTGCCCGCCCCGTTCGGCCCGAGCAGACCGAAGACCGTCCCGGTGGGGACGGCGAGGTCGACTCCGGCGAGGGCGGTGGTCGCGCCGAAGCGGCGGACCAGTCCCTCCGCCTGGATCGCGTATGTCATCGGAACTCCCGTCGTATCGCTGGCCACCCCACGATGAGCGACGGCGCTGACGTTACGTCGACAGCCGCTGACATTCCGCTGATTTTGCTGTGAACAGAAATACGCGACCGCCGCCGCCGGTCACCCGGCGACGGCGGTGGCAGGGTCGGGGGTCAGGCCAGGTTCGACGAGCGGGGGTACGCGTCCGCGGGATCGGTCAGCACGTTGACCAGGTACGGCACGCCGGAGTCGAACGCGCGGGTCAACGCCGGGCCGAGGTCGGCGGCCTTCTCCACCGTCTCGCCCGCGCCGCCGAGTGCCTCGACCACCTTGTCGTAGCGCAGCCCGGGCTGGAGGTCGGCGGCGACGTCGTAGCCGTACATGGCCCGCATCGGGTGCTTCTCCAGGCCCCAGATGCCGTTGTTGCCGACCACGATGACCACCGGGAGCTGCTGGCGGACCAGGGACTCCACGTCCATCAGCGAGAAGCCGGCGGCACCGTCGCCCATCAGCACGCAGATCTGCCGGTCCGGGTGGCTGACCCGGGCCCCCATCGCGTAGCCCATGCCGGTGCCGAGGCAGCCGTACGGGCCGGGGTCGAGCCAGGTGCCGGGCTGCGCCGGCTCCAGGTAGCGGCCGGCGTACGAGACGAAGTCGCCGCCGTCGCCGATGGTGATGGCGTCGGGGGCGAGGGCCTTGCGCAGCTCGCCGTAGATCCGGGCGGGCCGGATCGGGTCGGTCTCGGCGGCCATCTCCTCGGCGTCGCGGGCCTTGGCGGCGTCCTCGGCGACCCGGAGCTGGGCGATCCAGTCGGCGTGGTCGGCCCGGTCGCCGGGGTGCTCCGCGAGGGCGGTGAGGATGAGCCGCAGGTCGCCGGCGGGGGCGGCGGCGGGCTGCACGTGCCCGGCGCGCTGGCTGGGCGCGTCGACGACGTGCACGACCTTGGCGTCGCCGAAGTCGCCGAAGCCGAGCCGGAAGTCCAGCGGGGTGCCGATCACCACGACCACGTCCGCTTCCTTGAGCGCGACCCGACGGGCCTTGGCGAAGGCGAGCGGGTGGGTGGGCGGCAGCGCGCCGCGCCCCATGCCGTTGGTGAAGACCGGCACTCCGAGCGCCTCGGCGGCGGCGCGCAGGGCGTCGACCGCGTCGCCGGCGTACACGTCGGAGCCGGCGATGATCACCGGCCGGCTCGCGCCCGCGATCAGGCCGGCGGCCTTCGCCACCTCGTCCGGGTCGGCCTCGATCGGGGCGATCGGCGAGACGGTCGGCAGCTCGGCGTCGCCGACCGAGAAGACCGCTTCGAGGGGGAAGTCGAGGAAGGCCGGGCCGCGGTGCGGGGTGAGCGCCGCGGTGAGGGCGGCGGTGATCGCGCGCGGGATGTCGTCGGCGCTGAACACCGTCTCGGCGTGCTTGGTGACCGGGGCGACCAGCGGCAGGTGGTCCATCTCCTGGAGGCTGCCGGAGCCCCAGCGGAACTGCGGGGCCCTGCCGCCGAGCACCAGCACCGGGGAGGCGTTGAAGAAGGCGCTGGTCAGTCCGGAGACGCCGTTCGTGACGCCGGGGCCGGCGGTGAGCACGGCCAGGCCGGGGCGGCGCTGGAGCTTGGCCACCGCCTCGGCGGCGAAGACGGCTGACTGCTCGTGCCGGACGTCGTAGATCGGGAAGTCGTTCTTGTGCGCGGCGTCGTAGAGCGGGAAGACGTGCCCGCCGGAGAGGGTGAACATCTCTCGTACGCCGTGCGCGCGCAGCGCCGCCAGCGCCAGCTCCCCGCCGTGGCCCTCGACCCGTTCCGTCATCGCCGCTCCCCTTCGTCACAGATACGGAGTCACACGCTACTGGCCGGTAGGAAGAATGTGAACCGTTCTCGGGTCGGCGGCGGGTGTCCGCCGCCGACCCGGACCGGCTCAGCGGCCGGTGAAGTCCGGCTTGCGCTTCGCCACGAACGCAGCCATGCCCTCGCGCCGGTCATCGGTGGCGAAGAGCGCCGCGAAGAGCTGGCTCTCCCAGGCCAGGCCCGAGTTGAGGTCCATGTCCAGGCCGCCGTCGACGGCCTGCTTGGCCGCCCGCAGCGCCTGCACCGGGCCGGTCAGGAAGGGCTTCACCAGCGCCGCCGCCGCCGCGTAGACCTCGGCGGCCGGGACCACCCGGTCGGCCAGCCCGATCCGCAGCGCCTCCTCGGCGTCGACCATCCGACCGGACATGACCAGGTCCTTGGCGCGGGCCGGGCCGACCAGCCGGGCCAACCGCTGGGTGCCGCCGGCGCCGGGGATGATGCCGAGCTTGATCTCCGGCTGGCCGAGCTTGGCGTCTTCGGCCACCACCCGCCAGTCGCAGGCGAGGGCCAGCTCGCAGCCGCCACCGAGGGCGTACCCGGTGATGGCGGCGACCACCGGCTTGGGAATCCGGGCGATCGCGCCCAGCGCGCTGGAGAGGTCGGCGGCCCGCTCCGCCATGTCCACGTAGGACATGTCGGCCATCTCCTTGATGTCCGCGCCGGCGGCGAAGACCTTCTCCCCGCCGTACACGATGACCGCGCGGACCTCCGGGTCGGCGGTGGCGGCGGCCGCGGCGGCGCGCAACTCCTCCTGCACCTGGGTGTTGAGCGCGTTCATCGGCGGCCGCTCCAGCCGGATGGTGCCGATGCCGTCCTTGGTTTCCAGCCGAACGAACTCGCCCACGCTGCCCTCACTTCCTCGTCGAAGTCGCGTGCCAACCTTACGACCCGGGTCGTTGGGGTAAGTAGTCTGGTGTCCGCCCCCACATCGGGAGTCAGGCCATGATCACGTACTACGACGACAGGTCGGTGCAGGTCACCTCCACCGCCGTCCGGGTGGACGGCCGGGCGTTCCCGCTCGCGGAGATCAGCATGGTGTGGCACCGGCGGGGCAGCCGCTCCTGGCGCGTGCTCGCCGGCCGGGGCGCGATCGGCGCCGCGCTCGCCGGCCCGCTGGTCGCCGCCGCGCTCGGCTTCGCGCTGGCGCTCTGGCTGCACCGCTCCCCCACCGTCACGGTCGCCATCGTCGGGGTGTCGGTGCTGATCGGGCTCGGGGTCGGGCCGCTCGCCGACTTCCTCTTCGAACACCTGGACCGCTCGTACGCCCGGGGCAGCCGGCAGTTGGAGATGTGGGCCCGCTGGCGCGGCCAGCCGGTACGGCTGCTGTGCACCGGCGACGCGCTGCGCTTCGGCCAGATCTACCGGGCCGTGCAGCGGGCGATGGAGTCCGCGCCGACGTCCCGCCGTCAGAAGGCGATCGGCACGTCCGGCAGCAGCCCGAGGCCGCGCAGCAGGCCGTAGGTGTCCTGCTCACCCCAGAACTGGACGATCCGCCCGCCGGCCAGCCGGTACATCTTGCAGGCGCTCTGCACCGTGGTCTCCCCGGTCGCGTCCCGCCGGTACGTCTGCGCGAACGAGATGACGACCCGGTCCTCGGCCGCGAACAGTTCCAGGATCTCCTGGTCGAGCACGGTCAGCCCCGGCGACGAGACGGCCCCCTCGACGAAGTGCCGCCCTCGCACCGCCGTGCCCGAGCCGTAGATCTCCACGTCCTCGGCGACCACCTCGGCCAGCTCGGCCAGGTCCTTGGTGACGAAGGTCCGCAGGTACCGCCGGACCACCTCGACGTTGCGCTCCCGCAAATCGCCCCCCATGCGCTCCGACCGTACGCCGGGCCCCGCTTCCGCGCCGCCCCGCCAGCGCCGCGCATACTCCGCTCGGCCGCTACGAAGCTGATGACGTCGGTGAATCACCCAGGGAACCACCCGGGAGTGCCACCACCCGGCCCTGATTCATCCACGACATCAGCTTCGCAGCATCGTGGCAGGACACCCGCCGGCCGGTCGAGGGGCGGCGGGCCCACGCGCCTGGTCGTGCTGCTGTCCCTGCCGCCGCTGGTCGCGCTGGACGCGTTACGGTTCGGGCAGATCTACCGGGCCGTGCAGCGCGCCGTCGAACAGCAGGGGAACGCTCGATGACCCCGTCGGGGCGAGGACGCCGCGCTGACCGGGGTCCGGGTCGGCGGCGATGAACCCCGGGGCGGACGTGACGCGGACCGCCCGGCGTCACCCGGCGTTCCTGGCGCCGCCGACGCACACTGAGGAACATGGCGATTCCCCTCCCCCGGCCCGGCGCGGTCGTCGGCCTCACCCGCTCGGCCCTGGACCAGGCGCTCGGCTCCGCCGCCTCGTTCGCCGCCGTACCGGCCCGCGCCTTCGCGGTCCTCGACGAGGTCGAGGCGCTGCTGCGCCGGATCAACGGGGTGGTGGACCGGATCGACGGCACCCTGGACCGCACCGACCGGGTACTCACCGACGCGGAGACGGCGGTCCGCGAGGTCGCGGTGATCAGCGCCGCCGCCACCGGCGCGATCGAGACCGCCACCGAGGTCGCCGCCGCGGCCGCCGTGGTGGTGGGCGAGGCCGAGCGGGTGGCCCGGGCCGCCGGCGCGGTGGTCGCCGAGGCGGACGCGGTGGCCGGGCGGGCCGCCGGCACGGTGGTCGCCGCCGAGGAGCCCGCCGGCACCGCCGCCGAACTGCTGGCCGCGTACGAGCCGACGCTGCGTCGGGCCGCGCCCATGGCGAGCCGGTTCATCGAGCAGCTCAGCCCGGAGGAGGTGACCGCGGCGATCCGGCTCGTCGACGAGCTGCCGAAGCTCAAGGAGCACCTGACCGCGGACATCCTGCCGATCCTGGCCACCCTGGACCGGGTCGGCCCGGACCTGCACGACCTGCTCGACGTCACCCGCGACCTCAAACTCGCTGTCGCCGGCATCCCCGGGCTGGGCATGCTGCGCCGCCGGGGTGAACGTCTCAGCGACGAGCCGGCCGACTGACCCGTCGGCGCCGGACCCGCGCCGCCACCCTGCCGGCCGGCGCGGCGGAGCGCCCTCGCGAGTCAGGCGGGCGGGGCGTACAGCTCGTCGATCTCGACGCGGCGGGGCAGCGCCACCGAGGCGCCGAGCCGCCGTACGCAGGCCGCCCCGGCCGCCGCCGCCCAGTGCACCGCGTCGACCAGCTCCCGTCCCTCGCCCCAGGCGACGGCCAGGGCGGCGGTGAACGCGTCACCCGCGGCGGTGGAGTCCACCGCCTCGACCTTGACCGGCGGGACGTGCACCGAGCGGCCGTCCCGGTCGACGTACCAGGCGCCCTGCGCGCCGAGGGTCAGCACCGCCCGGGGCACCAGGTCGAGCAGCGCCGCCGGCTCGTCCCGACCCCGGCCGGTGAGCGCCTGCGCCTCGGTCTCGTTGACCACCAGCAGGTCCACCGCGGCGAGCAGGTCCGCCGGCACCTGCCGGGCCGGCGCCGCGTTCAGAATCACCCGGGTGCCGGCGTCCCGGGCCGCCACCGCCGCCTCGGTCACCGTCTCGACCGGCACCTCCAGCTGGGCGACCAGCACGTCCGCCTCGCGTACGGCGTGCAGCTCGCCCTCGGTCAGCCCGACGAACGTCCCGTTGGCGCCGGGCGTCACCAGGATCGCGTTCTCCCCCTCGGCGCCCACCATGACCAGCGCGACCCCGGACGCCCCGTACACCACCCGGAGCTGGCCGGTGTCCACCCCGGCGGCGGTGATCCGGGCCTTGAGGGTGACCCCGAAGGCGTCCGAGCCGATCGCGCCGAGGAAGACGCAGGACGCGCCGGCCCGCACCGCGGCGACCGCCTGGTTGGCGCCCTTGCCGCCGGGGAGCATCACGAAGTCGCTGCCGAGCAGGGTCTCCCCCGGCCGGGGCAGCGCGGGCGCGCTGCCGACCAGGTCCATGTTGGCGCTGCCCACCACAGCCACCCGGGTCTGCTGCATGACGGTTCCTCTCCGCCTCAGGCGGCGCGGGCGGTCCAGCGCTCGCCGGAGCGCTCGACGACCAGGGGCAGGCCGAAGGTCTTCGACAGGTTGTCGGCGGTGAGGGTGTCGGCGAGCAGTCCCTGCGCCATTACGCCGCCCTCACGCAGCAGCAGCGCGTGGGTGAAGCCCGGCGGGATCTCCTCCACGTGGTGGGTCACCAGCACCAGCGCCGGGGCGTCCGGGTCGTACGCCAGCTCGGCCAGCCGGGCCACCAGGTCCTCGCGCCCGCCCAGGTCGAGCCCGGCGGCCGGCTCGTCGAGGAGCAGCAGTTCGGGGTCGGTCATCAGCGCGCGGGCGATCTGCACCCGCTTGCGCTCCCCCTCCGACAGCGTGCCGTACGCGCGGTCGGCCAGGTGCCCGATGCCGAGCTGCCCGAGCAGGGCCCGGGCACGGGCCTCGTCGGTGCGGTCGTAGCTCTCCCGCCAGCGGCCCACCACGGACCAGGCGGCGGTGACCACGACGTCGCTGACCCGCTCGTCGACGGGGACCCGCTCGGCCAGCGCGGCGGTGGAGAGGCCGATCCGCATCCGCAGCTCGTTGACCTCGGTGCGGCCGATCCGCTCGCCGAGCACGTACGCGGCGCCGGTGGTCGGGTGCAGCCGCCCCGCGGCCAGGCTCAGCAGGGTCGTCTTGCCGGCTCCGTTCGGCCCGAGCACCACCCAGCGCTCGTCCAGCTCGACCCGCCAGTCGACGTCGTGCAGCAACGCGGTGCCGGAGCGCTTGACGCCGACCCCGTCGAGGCTGACCACCAGATCCGCGTCCACGGTCGAGGGGGCGGCGGGGGCGCCGGCGGCGCCGGGGATCAGGTCACCAGTCACCGGTCCATCCAATCACGCACCGCGTGCGCTGCCCCCCACGGGCGGCGCCGCCACCATAAGGTGAGGCGCCGTGTCGTTGGTCACCTACCCGGAGGACGGTCCATGCCCTGTCAGGAGCCGCGCGGATGAGCGCGGTCATCGAGATTGAGGGTCTCCGTAAGACCTTCCACACACTCCGCCACGGGCGTCGGGTCGCCGTCGACGGTTTCGACCTGCTGGTCGAGGCCGGCCAGGTGCACGGCTTCCTCGGGCCCAACGGCTCGGGCAAGACCACCACGCTGCGCGCCCTGCTGGGGCTGGTCGGGGCGGACGGCGGCCGGATGAGCGTGCTCGGGGCGCCCTCGCCGGCGCGGCTGCCCGAGGTCGCCGGCCGGGTCGGCGCGATCGTGGAGAGCCCGCAGTTCTTCGGCAACTTCACCGCCCACCGGACGCTGCGGCTGCTCGCCGTGGCCGGGGGCGTGCCGACCAGCCGGGTGGACGAGGTGCTGGAGCAGGTCGGCCTGCGCGATCGGGGCGACGAGCGGGTCAAGGGCTACTCGCTGGGCATGAAGCAGCGGCTGGCGGTGGCGTCGGCGTTGCTGAAGAGCCCGGAACTGCTGATCCTCGACGAGCCGGCGAACGGGCTGGACCCGGCGGGGATCCGGGAGATGCGGGACCTGATGCGGTCGCTCTCCGCGGCGGGCGTGACCGTACTGCTCTCCAGCCACATCCTGGCCGAGATCCAGCTCATCTGCGACCACGTGACGATCATCAGCCGGGGCCGCCGGGTCGCGGCCGGGCCGGTCGACGAGGTGCTCGCCGGTTTCGACCAGCACGAGTGGCAGGTCCGGGTGGCCGAGCCGGAGCGCGCGGCGGAGCTGCTGCGGGCGCTCGGGCTGGCGGTCACCACGCATCCCGACCAGCTGGTGATCGCCGGGGTGGACGAGCCGGAGCTGATCAGCCGCACGCTGGGCGAGCAGGGCCTCTGGGTACGCGAGCTGGTCCCGCTCCGGCCGGACCTGGAGAGCGTCTTCCTGGAGCTGACCGGGACCACGCCGCAGCCGGCGGTGCCCCGCCAGGTGGGCGGTTCGGTCCGGCCGGACGCCGGTCCGGAAGACCTGGTGATCGACCTCGACGCGCGCGAGAACCGGGAGGTGGGGGCGTGAACCTGGTCCGTGCCGAGTTGGAGCGGCTGTCCGCGCGCCGCTTCGTGCAGCTGATGGTGGTGCTGCTGCTGACCGCGTTCGCGGTTACCGCCGCGACCACGCTCGCCGGGTCGCACCGGCCGACCCCGGCCGAGATGAGCCGGGCCCAGGCCCAGGCCGCCGAGCAGCGGAGCAGCATGACGGCGGCGCACGACCGGTGCCTGCGGATCAAGGCGGGGACGCTCGCGCCCGAGGAGAGCGACTACGTCCCCGGGGACTGCAGCGAGATCGACCCGGTCCGGATGGAGCGGGTGCCGGTGGCGGCGGACTTCCTCAACGGCGTCTTCACCTTCGCCAACCAGGCCCGCCCGCTGCTCTACTTCCTTGTCGCCTTCCTGATGCTCTTCGGCTTCCTGGTCGGGGCGTCGTACATCGGGGCCGACCTGAACTCCGGCGGGGTGGTGAACCTGCTCCTCTGGCGGCCCCGCCGGTGGGCGGTGCTCGGCGCGAAGCTCAGCACCCTGCTCGGCGCGCTGCTGGTGCTCTCGGCGGTGGCGTCGGCGGCGTACCTGGCCGTGTTCTGGCTGATCGGGCAGACCGCCGGGCTGCCGGGCCGGCTGGACGGCGAATTCTGGCAGTCGCTGGGCGGGACGTACGGACGAGGGCTGGTGCTGGTGCTGCTGGCCGCCGCGCTGGGTTTCGCGATCGCCACGCTGGGCCGGCACACGTCGGCGGCGCTGGGCACGGTGGCCGCGTACCTGGTGGTATGGGAGTTGGGCGCCCGGCTGGTGCTGCAGATCGTCGGGGCGGCCCGCCCCGACCAGTGGATGCTCTCCAGCTATCTGGCCGCCTGGCTCACCGGGGGGGCCCGGTTCTGGGACAACCACGCGTGCCGGGGCGAGGTGAACGGCTTCTGCGACGGCTTCTACACCCTGAGCTGGGCGCCGGGGCTTGCGGTGCTGCTCGCGCTGACGGCGGCGCTGGTGGTGGCCGCCTTCGCCGCGTTCCGTCGCCGCGACCTGATCTGACCGCGCTGACCGGCTCCCGCCCCCGGCGGTGGGAGCCGGTCAGCGCACGGCAACTCCTTGCAGAGATGAGTTGCCTCGTGAAGAATTCCTTCACATGGCGGCGCCACCGACGAGGGCACCGGCCGGCAGGCCCGCCGGCCGGTCAGCCGACCGTGGAGCCGAACACCTCGTCGCGAACCGCGTCCAGCGCGGTACGCAGCGCGCCCCGCAGGATCGGCTCCTCGGTGAGCCCGGTGGGCACCACCCGGGGGCGGACCAGCGTGATCGCCGCGACCTCGTGCTGCACCCGCTCGGCCAGCGCCGCCCCACCGGCCTGGCCCACCTCGCCGGCGAGCACCACCAGCGGCGGGTCGAGCACCACGCAGGTGCTGGCCACCCCGAGGGCCAGCCGGCGGCCCAGCTCGTCGAGGACCGGGCCACCCGCCGCGCCGGCGGCGACGGCGGCGCGCACCGCGTCGGCCGGGGTGTCGGCGGCGAAGCCGTGCTCGGCGGCCACCGCATGGACCGCGTCGGCACCGGCGAGCTGCTGGAACGCCGGCTTGGCCCGCTTGGAGACGTCCCGCGGGATCGACGCCCCGGGGACCGGCAGGTAGCCGATCTCGCCGGCCGCGCCGCTGCTGCCGTGGTGCAGCCGGCCGCCGAGCATGATCGCCAGGCCGACGCCCGCTCCCACCCACACCAGCACGAAGTCCGACACCCCCTGGGCGGCGCCGGACTGCGCCTCGGCGACGGCGGCGAGGTTGACGTCGTTCTCGAAGACCACCGGGGTGTGCAGGTCCTCCCGGAGCGCGGCGAGCAGGCCGCTGTGCCAGCGCGGCAGGTTGAACGCGAAGGTGATGTCCCCGGTGCCCGGGTCGACCAGGCCGGGGGTGCCCAGCACGACCCGCCGTACGCTCGACAGCTCCGCGCCGGCGCTGCTCGCCGCCTGGACCACCGCGTTGTGCACCACGCCCACCGGGTCGTCGGTGTCCTTCGTGGACTGCTCCACCCGGCCGATCACCGCGCCGGTGATGTCCGCGCAGGCCGCCACCACCCGCTCCGCGCCGACGTCGACCCCGACCACGTGGGCGCTGCCCGGCCGGACCGCGTAGAGCTGGGCGTTCGGGCCCCGCCCGCCGGCCTGCTCGCCGACCCGGGTGACCAGGCCCCGCTCCTCCAGCCGCTCCACCAGCTGGGAGGCGGTGACCTTGGAGAGCCCGGTCAGCTCGCCGATCCGGGCCCGGGTGAGGGGGCCGCGTTCGAGGAGCAGCTCCAGCGCCGCGCGGTCATTGAGCGCCCGCAACAGGCGAGGGGTGCCGGGCAGCCGGGTCGCACTCATGCCACGTCCTCTATTTTCAGTAAACTTTGCTAACCACTAAAGACCTGCAGACGGGTGCCCGTTAGCGTATCGGCCACCCCGATCCGGAGTCTTCGGACGACCCGGCAGCGACGCCGTCCGGGACGGCCGCTCCGGTGCGACACTCGTGCCGTCCGGCACCGAAAGGGGTAACACGTGGGGTTGGATCCAGGACTTCGCCGGCTCGCGCTGGGCACCCTGCTCGCCGCGTACCCGGGGCCGGTCCCGCCCGACTGGGCGGTGGACCTGCTGGCCGAGGGACTCGCCGGGCACACCCTGTTCGGCACCAACATCCACGACCCGGCCCAGGTGGCGGCGGGCACCGCCGCCCTGCGGGCCGGCCGGTCGGACGTCATCATCGCGATCGACGAGGAGGGCGGTGACGTCACCCGGCTGGCCCACGCCACCGGCAGCCCGTACCCAGGCAACGCCGCGCTCGGCGCGGTCGACGACGTGACGCTGACCCGCCAGGTGTACGCGGCGATCGGCGCGGAGCTGGCCGCCCTCGGCATCACCGTCGACCTGGCCCCCACCGTCGACGTCAACACCGCGGACGACAACCCGGTCATCGGCACCCGCTCGTTCGGCGCCGACCCGGCCCGGGTGGCCGCCCACTCGGCCGCCGCCGTGACCGGCCTCCAGTCGGCCGGGGTGGCCGCCTGCGCCAAGCACTTCCCCGGCCACGGCGCGACCGTCGCCGACTCCCACCACGAGCTGCCCACCGTCGACGTGCCGCCGGCCCTCCTGCGCCAGCGGGACCTGCCGCCGTTCGCGGCCGTCGTCGACGCCGGCGTCCGCGCGGTGATGACCGCCCACATCCGGGTGCCGGCGCTGACCGGCGACGGCCCGGCCACCTTCAGCCGGGCGGTCCTGGTCGACCTGCTGCGCCGGGAGTACGGCTTCACCGGCACCGTGATCACCGACGCGCTGGAGATGAAGGGCGCCGCGCTGGCCGCGGGCGGCGTCGGACTGGCCGCCGTGCGCGCCCTGGCCGCCGGGGCCGACCTGCTCTGCATCGGCGCGAAGGTCGACGCCGAACTGGTGGAGCAGGTGGCGGCGGAGATCGTCGAGGCGCTCGCCGACGGGCGGTTGGACCGGGGCCGGGTCGAGGAGGCGGCCGGCCGCGCCGCCGACCTGGCCGCCTGGACCAGCGCCCCCGGCACCCCGAAGCCGGGCGTCGACGGGCTCGGGTACGCCGCGGCGCTCCGGGCGGTACGCGTCGAGGGCGACGTCGCCGAGCTGACCAAGCCGCTCGTGGTGCAGCTGCACGCCGACTCCACCATCGCCGAGGGTCGGGTGCCGTGGGGGCTGGGCCCGCACATCGCCGACGCCGAGGAGGTCCGCGCGTTGGCCGGTGAGACCGACCCGGAGGCGCTGCGCCGACTCGCCGGGGACCGACCCATCGTGCTGGTCGGCCGGCATCTGCACCGGCTCCCGGGCGGCCCGGAGCTGGTCGACGCGCTGGCCGCCATGCACCCGGTCACGGTGGTGGAGATGGGCTGGCCGGGCCGCTGGCGGCCGACCGGCGCCCGGGCGTTCGTCATCACGTACGGCGCCAGCCACGCCAACGGACGAGCAGCGGCACAGGTGCTCGGTCTCACCGGCTGATCCGGCGGTCTGAGCGGGCCGGGTAGCGGGTAAACGAGCGGGATGACCGCCACCGGCCCCTGGCTCCGGGCCCTCGCTGACCTGCTCGACCGGTCGCACCGGCTCCCGCCGGACACGCTGCCGGAGGCGGTGAACGCGGCCCTGGGCGACCTCGGCGTCACGGTCACCGCCTACCTGGTGGACGCCGAGCAGGAGTGGCTGCGCCCGCTGCCCGAGGCGGGGCGGCCGCTGCCCGAGCCGCTGCCGATCGACACCAGCCTGCCCGGCCGCGCCTACACGGACGTGCGGGCCCGCGCCGGGCAGGACGGCCGGCTCTGGGTGCCGGTGGTCGACGGTACGGAACGGCTGGGCCTGCTGGCGGTCTCGCTGCCGAACGGACTCGATCCGGAGGACGACGCCGTCCGCGACGGCTGCCGCCTGATCGCCGGGTTGATCGGCCACCTGGTGGCGAGCAAGACGGCGTACGGCGACCTCCTGCGCCGGGCCCGGCGCAGTGCCCCGATGGCGCTGTCGGCCGAGCTGCTCTGGCAGTTGCTCCCGCCGCTGACCTTCGCCACCGAGGCCGTGGTGGTCAGCGCGATCCTCGAGCCCTGCTACGAGGTCGGCGGGGACGCCTTCGACTACGCGTTGGACGGCGGGACGCTCGCGCTGGCGATCCTGGACGGGGTGGGGCACGGCCTGCCGGCGGTGCTCACCACCTCGGTCGCGCTCTCCGCGCTGCGGGCGGCCCGGCGCGCCGGCACGGAACTGGCCGGTCTGGCCGCGGCGGTTGACGCCGGGCTGCGCAGCCAGTGGACGGACGGGCGGTTCGTGACCGGCCAGCTGGCCTCCCTCGACGTCGACAGCGGCCGGCTCCGGTACGTCAACGCCGGGCATCCCGCCCCGGTGCTGCTGCGCCGCGGTCGGGCCGTACGCGCGCTGACGGGTGGGCGGCGCATCCCGTTCGGCCTGGCGTTCGGCGGTCCGACCGCAGCCGAGGTGGCCGAGATCCGGCTGGAGCCCGGCGACCGGCTGCTGCTGCACACCGACGGCGTCACCGAAGCCCGGAACGCCGCCGGCGAGATGTTCGGGCTGCCCCGGATGGCCGATCTCGCCGAGCGGCTGGTCGGGTCCGGCCTGGCGGCCCCGGAGACGCTACGCAGGTTGAGCCGGGCGGTGACGGAACACCGGGGCACGGGGTCCGGCGACGACGCCACGATGGTGCTGCTGGAGTGGTCCGGCGAGGCGGCGGCGCGGGTGGAGCCCTGACGAGGGACGGGTCAGCGCAGCCGGCGCCAGCCGGGCTCGGCGGTGGGGGTGCCGTCCGCGTCGCCGCCGGGGAGGCCGAGCAGCACGTCGACCGCGGTGATCCGCAGGACCCGGGTCACCACCGGTTGCGGGTTGGTCACCCGCAGGGTGCCGCCCCGGCCGACCGCCTCGGCGGCGCCGCGCAGCAGGATGGCCACGCCGGTCGAGTCGAGGAACCTCACGTCGGCGAGATCGATCACGACCTCCACCAGGCCGGGCCGGTCGAGGACGGCGTCCAGCGCCCGTTCGAGCCGAGGGGCGCTGGCCAGGTCGACCTCGCCGACCGGGGTCAGCACGACGCGGCCGGGGCCCGCCTCCCGCGTTCCGACCTGCATGACCCCGCCCCAGTGAGAGAGAACCGATTCCCCCGACCGTCGACGGGCGCCGGGGCGACGATACCGGGCGGGGCCCGGTCCCACCACCGGACGGACCGGAGGGGGCCCTTCTTGAACATGTTCAAAATCTGTCCTACACTGAGCCGGACCTCAATTTGAACATGTTCAAGAAGGACGGCGAGATGGACGTCAAGGTCTGGATGTACCTGATCTACCTGGCGGTCAGCATCGGCCTGACCGTGTGGGTGGCCCGGGCGCTCTCCCGCAACGGGCTGGTCTTCCTGGAGGAGGTCTTCGCCGACCGGCGGCTCGCCGACGCGGTCAACAGCCTCCTCGTGGTCGGCTTCTACCTGCTCAACCTCGGCTACGTGACGGTGGCCATGAAGCACGCCGACCCGGTGGTCACCACCAGCCAGGCGATGGAGGAGCTCTCCATGAAGGTCGGCTGGGTGCTGCTGGTCCTCGGCCTGCTGCACTTCTTCAACGTCTTCGCGCTCGGCCGCTACCGCCGCAGCAGGCTGCGGCAGCTCGCCCCGCACCCGCCGATCGCGCCGGTGGGTCACCTGCCGGTGCAGCCCGGCCCCCGGCCGGTCGGCCCGGCGATGCCCGGACACGGGATGCCCGGACCCGCGACCGGGGGCTCCGCGCCGGCCGGCCCGACGCCGCCCCCACCCGCGCGATGAACGCCCCGCCGGGCGGCGGCGGAGCGGGCGTGGCCCCGGCGGACTCCACCGGGCACGGGGCCGGTGGGGTCCGCGGGTTCACCGTCCTCTACGACGCGCACTGCCCGCTGTGCCGGGCCGCCCGGCGGTGGTTGGCGTCCCGGCCGCAGCTCGTACCCCTGGAGTTCGTGCCGGCCGGCTCGGCCGAGGCCCGGCGGCGCTTCCCCGGCCTCGACCACGACGCGACGCTGCGGGACCTGACCGTCGTCGCCGACACCGGCGCGATCTACGCGGGGGACGGCGCCTGGTTCGCCTGCCTCTGGGCGCTGGCCGACCACCGGTCCACCGCCGAACGGCTGGCCCGCCCCCACCTGCTGCCGCTGGCCCGGCGGGTGGTGGCGACCGCCTCCTCGATACGCGAGCTGGTCCGGGAACCAGGACCGGACCCGGGATACGGTGGCGACGATGACCGAGCAGACTGCCCCGACGACCGGTGCGGGTGGCCCGACCACCGGCGAACCGGCGACCGCCCGGGGTGAGCAGACCCGGCAGCTCATCCTGGACACGGCGATGCGGCTGTTCCGGGAGCGCGGCTACGCCCGGACGACCATGCGCGCGATCGCCCAGGAGGCGGGCGTGGCGGTGGGCAACGCCTACTACTACTTCGGCTCCAAGGACCACCTGATCCAGGAGTTCTACGCGGACACCCAGACCGAGCACCTGGCGGCGGCCGCGCCGGTGCTCGCCCGGGAACGCGAGTTCGCCGCGCGGCTGGCCGGCGCGCTGCACGCCGGGGTCGACGTGCTCACCCCGTACCACTCGTTCGCCGCGAGCTTCTTCAAGACCGCCGCCGAGCCCACCTCACCGATGAGCCCGTTCTCCGCCGAGTCCTCCGCGCCCCGGGAGGCGTCCATCGCGCTGTTCCGGGAGGTGCTGGAGGGGTCCACGGCCCGGGTCGACGCGGAGCTGCGGCCGGCGCTGCCCGAGCTGCTCTGGCTCGCGTACATGGGAGTGGTCCTCTACTGGGTGCACGACCGATCCCCGGAGCAGGTCCGCACCCGGAAGCTGATCGACGGGGCGGTGCCGCTGGTCGACCGGCTGGTCGGGCTCTCCCGGCTACGGGTGCTGCGACCGGTGACCCGCCAGGTGCTCGACCTCATCCGCACTCTGCGTCACTGACGACGTGCGGCCTCCCCCGTCAGCGCGGGAAGACCCCGAACGATGTCCAGCCCCGGTCCGGAAAGCCGGCCGCCTCGGCCACCCGGGCGGACGCGGCGTTGTCGAAGTTGTGCAGGTAGGTGGGGACGGCGCCCTCGTCGAGCACCCGCCGGGCCGCCTGGGCGACGAGCCGCCGGGCCAGGCCCCGGCCCCGGGCGGCCGGTACCGTGCCGACGGCCAGCTCGTGCCCGTGGGCGTCGTGCCGCTTGATCCCCGCGCCGGCGAGGTATCGCCCGTCGGCGTCCCGCACCACCAGCACCTCCCGGTCGAACAGCCGCAGCCAGGGCGGCAGCCCCGGCCCCGTCGGCGAAACCCACTCGCCGACGTCGGGCAGCGGCGCCGGGGCCAGGCTCCACCGGAAGGCGCCCGCGTGGGTGGTCCAGTCCGGCAGCCCGACCGTCGCGGGCAGCTCCGGCAGGACGTTCTCCCCCGGACGTCCGTCGACCAGGGCCCGGACCGCCTCGACCCGGTCCGGCGGTACGGAAAGGACGGCGCAGCCGGGCGCGGCGACCGCGATGGCGGGCCGCAGCCGGCCGTCCCAGGCCGGTCGCGCGCGGCGGTACGAGCGGACCACGTGCAGCCCCGGACCGGCCGGCCACTGCCCCAGCCAGGTCGCCAGGTGCAGGAACAACCGCCGGTCGAGCACCGGAGCCACCTCCTCACCCGCCGGACCGTCCGCCGACGATCACGGTACCCGGGCGGGCCGCTCGGGCGTCCGGATCTCGGCCGGCCCGGACATTCGCCAGGCGCCCCTACCGGCGGACCAGTTCGACGAACCAGCGGCGGTCGAGCGGCAGCACGGCGGCGACCCGGAAGCCGGCGGCGGACGCCAGCGGCCCGGCCAGCTCCACCCCCACCCGGGCCCAGCGGAACGCCGGCCCCCACTCGTCGTCGCCGGCCCGCCCGCCCGAGGTGACGCACGCGCGCCCCCGCCACAGGCCCGCGCCCGGCGGCGCCAGCTCGACCAGCGCCGTGCCACCGGGACGCAGCAGGCCGGCGCAGCGGCGCAGCAGGCGTACCGGGTCGCCGCCGATGCCGATGTTGCCGTCAACCAGCAGGGCATGCGCCCAGCGTCCCTCGCCGGGCAGCGGCGCGAGGACGTCCCGGCGCAGGGCGGCCGCACCCCGGCCCCGGGCCAGCCGGACGGCGACCGCCGAGACGTCCACGCCGAGGGCGACCAGCCCACGCTCGGCCAGCGCGGCGGTGAGCCGACCTGGCCCGCAGCCCAGGTCGATGGTCGGCCCGGAGCAGCGCCGCACCACCTCGGTCAACGCCGGCTCCGGCGGCCCGTGCCACCGGCGCACCGGCAGCGGCACCCGCGGCCCGTCGCCGAGCACCAGCCAGTGCGCGCGCTCGCTGGAGCGGTCGACGAGTTCGGCCAGCGCGGCCTCGAAGCCGCCGGCGAGCACCCCGGATCCGGTCACCGGGCGCGCCGGGCCGGGCGCGCCGAGAGCGGCTCCGGCCGCACCGCACGTCCGGCCGAGCCACCCTCGACCTCCCGCACCGCCCGGGTGAAGGCGCCGGTCAGCCCACCCTCGATCTCCCGGACCGCCGCGGCGAAGCGGCCGGCCGGCGCGGCGGCGGCGACGGCCTGGGCGGATGGCCACTCGTCCACGTCGGCGAGCTGCGGCAGGGCCCCGACCCGCAGGGCCCGGCCGGTCAGCGCGGCCCGGGTCAGCCGCCCGGTCGCCGGGGTGGACATCGGCACGCCCCGCAGCACGGCCGCCGCAGCCGGATCGCGCAGCCCCAGCGCCCACCAACCGCCGTCCACGGCCGTGCCGAGCAGCGCGTCCGCCCCGGCCAGCGCGTCCACGGCCGCGCCGAGCAGGTCGGCGCCGACCTGCGGGGTGTCCATGCCGAGCTGCAGCACCGGTTGGCCGGGGAACGCCGCACCCGCGTCCGCGTGCGCGGCGGCCAGTCGCTCGCCAAGGCCCCGGCCGCGCTGGGACAGCAGGGTCCAGCCGGCCAGCGCGGCCCGGATCTCCGCACCGCGTACCGCCCGGTCGAGGGGGCCGGTGTGGGCCAGCACCGGCGCCACGCCGGGCACCGCCCGGACCGCGTCCAGGGTGTCCAGCAGCGCGGCGGCGGCGACCGCCGCGGCCCGGTCGGCATCGAGCGGCGGGCAGAGCCGGGTCTTCACCTGGCCCGGCACGGGCGCCTTCGCCAGCACCAGCAGCACCGTCATGAGAGCCGTCCTTCGTTCGCGACCGCGGGGCTCCGCTGCGTTGCGCTCACCGGAGCGACCCCCGCCCGCAGCACCGCCGTCATGTCGCGCACCGCGCGGGCGGTGCCCCGGACCGAGCCGGAGACCTTCGACCGGGTGCCGGCCGCCCGCGGCGCGTACCGCACGTCCAGCTCGACGATCCGCCACCCGGCGGCGGCCGCGCGGAGCAGCAGCTCCAGCGGGTAGCCGAAGGCACGGTCCGCGACGCCGAGTTCCAGCAGCGCCGCGCGGCGGGCCACGCGGATCGGGCTCAGGTCGTGCACCGGTACGCCCCGGCGGCGCAGCCCGGCGGCGAGGAGCGCGTTGCCGGCGCGGGCGTGCCACGGCCAGGCGGCGCGGGTCATCGGCCGGCGACGCCCGGCGACCAGGTCGGCCCGGCCCGCCAGCACCGGCCCGGCCAGGCCAGGCAGCTCCCCCGGGTCGAACGAGCCGTCCGCGTCCAGCACGCAGACCAGCTCGGCACGGGCGGCGAGCAGCCCGGTGTGGACGGCGGCGCCGTAGCCGCGCCGGGGTTCGTGCACCACCCGGGCGCCGTGCGCGGCGGCCACCTCGGGCGAGCCGTCGGTGGAGCCGTTGTCCACCACGACGGCGCGGTACCCGGGCGGCAGCCCGGCGAGCACACCGGGCAGGGCGGCCGCCTCGTCCAGGCACGGCAGCACCACGTCGACCACTGTCTCCATGCCGGGGACGCTAGGCCGCCCCGGCCCGGGTCCGCGCCCTCGTCGCGGTTACGGAACCCTTACGCCGCAACGGTTCCTTACGGGTCGCTGACGTACCCCTCGGAGCGCTTCCGACCGGCGGCCGGCGGCCGTAGCCTCGGCGGTCACCATGACCCGCCACCTGACCGCCGGTCGACGCCGCGACCTGACCGTGCTCGCCGTCGAGGCGGCGCTGCTGGCCGCGGCGGTGGCGGTCGGCGCCGTGCTCAACCACCGCGACGTCGGGCTGCACGCCGACGCCGCGCCGCTCTACGCCACCTGGCGGCCGCATGCCGGCTGGGGCACCCTCCCGGCGGTCCTGCTCGCCGCCGGCGTGGTGTCGCGCGGTCCCGACCTCGCCCGGCGGCTCCCCTGGCCCCGGCTGCTGGCCGCCGGCTGGCTCGCCACGATCGCCTGGACCCTGTCGCTGGCCCTGGTCGACGGCTGGCGGGCCGGGCTGACCGAGCGGCTCACCGTGCAGGCGGAGTACCTGCACGAGGTGCCCCGGGTGCGGGACGTGCCCGCCATGCTCGCCGACTTCACCGGGCGGATCCTCGACTTCCGGCCCGACTCCTGGTCGACCCACACCGCCGGGCACCCACCGGGCGCGCTGCTGGTCTTCGTCGGATTGGACCGGATCGGCCTCGGCGGCGGTATGGCAGCCGCGCTGGCCTGCGTCCTGGTCGGGGCGACGGTCACCGTCTCGGTGCCGGTGGCGCTGCGTGCGCTCGGGGACGAGCCGGCCGCCCGCGTGGTGCTGCCGTTCCTGGTGCTGCTGCCCGGCGCGGTCTGGGTGGGCGCCTCCGCCGACGGGATCTTCGCCGCCGTGCTGGCCGCCGGGCTCGCCCTGCTGGCCCGCCCGGGACGCTGGGCGCCGGGGGTGGGCGGGCTGCTGCTCGGCGTCGCCCTGCACCTGTCGTACGGGCTGGTGCTGGCCGGGCTGCTGGCGCTGACCGTGCTGGCGCTGCGGGCCGCCGACCGGGTCCGCGCGCTGCTCGCCGCCGGGCTGGGCGTGGCCGCGGTGACCGCCGTGTTCGTCGGCTACGGCTTCTGGTGGCTGGACGGGTACCACCTGGTGGTGCGGCGCTACTACCAGGGCTGGGCAGCGGACCGCCCGTACGCCTTCTGGGTCTGGGCGAACCTGGCCGCGCTGCTGCTCAGCGCCGGCCCCGTGGCCGGCCCGGCCCTGGCCCGCACCCTCCGCCCGGCGCTGGCCGGGGCCCGCACCCGGCTCGTCGCGCTCGGCAGTGCCGCCCGGACCGCCGCCCCGGTCGCCGTGGGGGTCGGCGGTCCGCGCGACCCGGGCAGGATGGCGTCGACCGGGCCGCAGGTCGGGCCGCCCCGCCCGGCCGGCCCCGCCGTCTGGCTGCCGCTGGCCGCCGCGCTGACCGTGGCCGCCGCCGACGTCTCCGGGCTCTCCAAGGCCGAGGTGGAACGGATCTGGCTGCCCTTCGCGGTCTGGCTGGTGGTCGCCGTCGCCCGGCTCCCGGTGGGCGACCAGCGCTGGTGGCTGGCCGGGCAGGCGGTCAGCGCGCTGGCGATCAACCACCTGCTCTGGACGGTCTCCTGACCGGGTGCGGGAGCCGGGGGTCTGGCCGTCCGTAAGAACCTCGCAATGGCTCGACTGATCCACCCGTCGTTACGCTGACCACCTCGGGGGGAGGTACGCCAGTGGCGCAGCGGGTGCTGGTGGTCGACGACGACCGGACGGTCAGCGACGTGGTGTGCCGGTACCTGGAGCACGCCGGCTACCAGGTCGACCACGTCGGCGACGGGGCTGCCGCGCTGGCCGCCGTGGCCCGGCAACCACCGCACCTGGTGGTACTCGACCTCATGCTGCCGGTCCTGGACGGGCTGGAGGTCTGCCGCCGGTTGCGGGAGCGGCCGGACGGCGTACCCATCGTCATGCTGACCGCGCGCGGCGACGAGGCCGACCGGATCCTCGGCCTCCAGCTGGGCGCGGACGACTACCTGAGCAAGCCGTTCTCCCCTCGGGAGCTGGTGCTGCGGGTGCGCTCGGTGCTGCGCCGGGCCGGCGGGGAGCCGGTCGCGCCGCCGGAGGTGCTGACCGACGACGGCCTGGAGGTGCGGACCGGACCCCGGGTGGCCCGGCTGCACGGCCGGGAGTTGACCCTCACCCTGCGCGAGTTCGACCTGCTGGCCCACCTGATGCGGCATCCGGCGCGGGCGTTCCGCCGGGCGGAGCTGCTGGACCGGGTCTGGGGCTGGAGCTTCGGCGACCAGTCCACCGTCACCGTCCACGTACGCCGGCTGCGGGAGAAGATCGAGGCCGATCCGGCCAACCCCCGGCGGATCGTCACCGTCTGGGGCGTCGGCTACCGGTACGAGCCGGCCGATGCGTGACCTGGCGCTGATCTTCGGGGCGGCGCTCGCCGCCGCGCTCTGCGTCGGGCTGCTCGGGGCGCTCGCCCTGCGGCTGCTGCGGGGCCGCTCGATCCTGGTGCACGTCGTCGTGCTGCTGGCCATGACCGTCTCCGCGGTGGTGGCCGGGGTGGCGGTGATCGCCGAGGCGATGTTCCTCTCCCCGCACGACCTTGAGGTCGTGCTGATCACCGTCTCCGCCGCCGCCGTGGTGAGCCTCGCGGTCGGCTGGCTCTTCGGCCGGCGGCTGGCCGCCGCGGCGGTCTGGGCGGCCCAGGCGCGGGAGCGGGAGCGGCGGATCGAGAAGGGCCGCCGGGACCTGGTCGCCTGGGTCTCGCACGACCTGCGTACCCCGCTCGCCGGGCTGCGCGCGATGGCCGAGGCGCTGGAGGACCGGGTGGTCCGCGACCCGGAGACCGTCGACGAGTACCACCGCCGGATCCGGGTGGAGACCGACCGGATGACCCGGCTGGTCGACGACCTGTTCGAGCTGTCCCGGATCAACGCCGGCGCGCTGCGGCTCTCGCTGTCCGCGGTGCCGCTGGGCGACGTGGTCTCCGACGCCCTCGCGAGCACCGCCCCGCTGGCCGCGGCCCGGCGGATCCGGCTGGTCGCCGCCGAGTCGGGCTGGCCGACGGTGACCGCCAGCGAGCCGGAGCTGGCCCGGGTGGTAGGCAACCTGCTGCTGAACGCGGTCCGCTACACGCCGGAGGACGGCACGGTCCGGGTGGACGCCGGCCGGGACGCGGACACCGCGTGGCTGGCGGTGGCGGACACCTGCGGCGGCATCCCCGAGGCGGACCTGCCCCGCCTCTTCGACGTGGCGTTCCGGGGGGAGCCGGCGCGGACCCCGCGCCCGGGCAACGGCGGCGGGGAGGGGTCGGGCGGGCTGGGGCTGGCGATCGTGCGCGGGCTGATTGAGGCGCACGGCGGGCGGGTAGACGTACAGAACATCACCGATGGCTGCCGGTTCGTGGTCCGGTTGCCGGCCGCGGGAACCTGACGCATCGATCGAGCGTCATACCTATTTCCATACATGTACAACTTTCTCTGGGACGGTAATGGTCATGCCGAATCAGCCGAATGACCGGTACCAGCAGGACACCGAGCGGAGCTGGCGGGCGGCCGGGGCCGCCGGGCGGTTCCCGGCGCAACCGTCGTACCGGGAGGCCCGGCCGGGCGACGCGCTCTCCTGGGCCGAGCTGAACGCGTTGCCACCCGCCACCACCCGGCGTGGCCTCAACGCCCACTGACCGGGTACGCGGCGACACACCCGGGCGCTCCAGCCGGGCCGTTCGCACACTTGTCGGGTAGCGTCTCCTGGTCCGAAAACTCGGCCTACGACAGGAGAAGCTCCGCGCATGGGCAAGAAGACGATCCACGTCTCCGACTTCAGCGGCACGGTTCTGCGGCCGGACGACGAGGTGGTCCGCGTCGTCGTGCTGGAGCACCCTGACCTGGTCGCCGGCCCCGTGCAGCTGGACGCCACCCCGGTCGAGGTGGAGAGCATCGACGACGGCGCGCTGGACGTGGCGGTGGTGGAGATCCACGACCGGCACGGCGGCGGTGAGCCGCGCCGGGTGGTGCTGACCGCCAGCGAGTTCGACGCGATGGCCACCGACGTGCCGATGGCCCAACTGCTGCGGACGGCCGAGCGGGTGAAGCCACCGAAGGCCCGCAGGAGCGCGGAGAAGGTCGACTACGGCACCATCGAGCACGCCGGCAGGCCGCACCGCGGCCGGGTCACCGAGGAGGAGGCCCGGCTGGTGCGGGAGCGGCTCGACGAGGTGAACAAGCGCCTCGCCGACGCCGGCATCCGCCAGCTCGACCCGGCCGACCCGGAGCACGCCGCCCGCTACGGCTTCCCCACCGTCGACTGACCCCGCCGCCCGCTCGGATGCGCGCCCGGCGCACCCCGGCGGGCGGAAGGTCAGGGCTGGCGCCGGCGCGCGGCCTCGGCGAGGGCACCGGTGACGGCCGCCTCCATGTCCGACTTCTCCAGGCCGAGACCGGTGAGGACGCCCTCACCCGCCTCCGCCTCGAGCAGGGCGAGCAGGATGTGCTCGGTGCCGACGTAGTTGTGGCCGAGTCGCAGCGCCTCCCGGAAGGTCAGCTCGAGAACCTTCTTGCCGCGTGCGTCGTAGGGGATCAGGTCGGGAACCTGGTCGGCCGCCGCCGGGAGGGTCGTGGTGACGACCTCCCGCAGCCGCTCCAGGGGTACGCCCCGGGCGATGATCAGCCGAGCGGCGAGCCCGTCCGGCTCGGCGAGCAGGCCGAGGGCCAGGTGCTCGGCGCTGATCTCAGCGTTGCCGGCGGCCCGCGCCTCGTTCTGGGAGGCCACCACGACGTTGCGGGCCCGATCGGTGAAGCGGCCGAAGCCGGCGTTCGGGTCGAGGGCGGCGGCGGTCTCCGCCTTGGCGGCGGAGCGCTTCTGGGCCGCCTGCTTGGTGACGCCCATGCTGCGCCCGATCTCCGTCCACGAGGCGCCGGAGCGGCGGGCCTGGTCGACGAAGTGGCCGATCAGGTGGTCGGCGACGTCGCCGAGGTGGTCGGCGACCAGCACCGCGTCGCTGAGCTGGTCCAGCTCGTCGGTGTGCACCTTCTTGATGGCCTCGATCAGCTCGTCGAGGCGTACCGGGTTGCTCATCTGCACGGGATCCGTCATGCGTCAACCATAGGTTGACGGTGCCGGCTCGTCAACCATCGGTTGACGGTACGACTCGTGGCCTGGCACTAGGCTGCTCCGCACAGGCGGCGACGGGAGGTGGCATGGCTGACCGGCTGGACGTGGATCCGCCGGAGCTGCTACGGCTGGCGCGGCGCCTGACCGAGGTGGCGGAACTGCTGGCCGCGACCCGGCGGCCCGACGCCGACGAGCTGCCCGCCGGCCCGACCGGCCGGGCACCCGTGGAGTTGGCCGAGCTCTGGCTGGACGAGCTGCCACGCGCCGCCCTCGACCTCCACGAACTCGCCGGGCTGCTCCGCGCGGTGGCGACCGCCGTGGCGGCGGTCGACGAACGACTGGCCGCCCGGCTCGCCCGACTCGGCACGGACCGGTCCGATGACCGCTGACCCGCACCACCCCCTGCTCGCCGGGTCGGACCGGCAACCCGCCTCGGACTGGGCGGACACCGCCCGGGTGGCCCGGGCGGCCGCGGACGACCTGCACCGGGTACGCCGCGAACTGCCCGAGCACTGGCGGGCGGGCCGGGGCCGGGACGACGCCGACGAGACGCTGCGCCGGGTCGCCCAGCGGCTCGAGGCGGCGGCCGAGGCGTACCGGCTCGTCGCCGAGGCGCTCGCGGCGCGGGACCGGGAGCTGACCCGGGCCCGAGCGGTCATCACCGAGACCCTGGTCGAGGCCCGGCGGGTCGGCCTCGTCGTCACCCCGGAGGGCGCGGTCACGGCGGCGGGCAGCGCCCCGATGGCCGTACGGGCGCTGGCCCGCCGGCTGTCCGCCGTGGTCGCCGAGGCGGTCGCGGACGCGGCAGCGGCGCGGGCCCGGGCGGCCGACCTGCTCGATGCGCTGCCCTCACCGCACTGACGCCTGGCGTCGGTCAGGGCTCCGACCAGGCGGTCTGGACGACCCGCGCGCCGTCGCGGCGGCGGACCAGGGTCCCCCGGCCGGGCGGCATCGGCTGCGGACGCAGCCCGCCCAGGATCGCCCCCTCCTCCCGGTTGCCGGACATCAGCAGGCCCGGCGAGTCCAACTCGCGCAGGTGTTGCAGCACCGGCTCGTAGAGCGCCCGGGCGACGCCGCCGACCCGGCGGGCGATGATCACGTGCAGGCCGATGTCCCGGGCCAGCGGCAGCAGGTCGTTGAGCACGCTGACCGGGTTGCTGCCGCCGCTGGCAACCAGGTCGTAGTCGTCCACCAGGAGGTACAGGTCGGGGCCCTGCCACCAGCTCCGGTCGCGCAACTGCTGCGGGGTGACGTCCGGGCCGGGCAGCCGCCTCGTCATCGCCTCGCGGATCGAGGTGAGCCCGTCGGCGAGGACCTGCCGGGACGGGGCGTACGCCAGCAGGTGGTCACCCTCGACCGCGCCGAGCAGCCCGCGACGGTAGTCGGCGATGACCAGCCGGGCCTGGGCGGGCGTACGACGTGCCACGATCTGCCGGGCGATGAGCCGGATCAGGTTGGTCTTCCCGCACTCGGCGTCGCCGAAGACGACGAGGTGCGGTTCGCGTTCCAGGTCGAGGTGGACCGGGGCGAGCGACGACTCGTCCAACCCGATCGGCAGCCCGGTCCCGGACGGGTCGCTCAGCTCGTCCAGCTCGACCACCGACAACTGACGCGGCAGCAGCCGCACCGGCGGGGCCGGTCGTCCCGGCCACGCCTCCGCGACCCGGTCCGCCAGCACGGCCGTCGCCTCGGCCAGGTCGTCCACACCGCGCCGGCCGTCGATCCGGGGCAGCGCGCCGAGGAAATGCAGCCGGCCCGGAGCCAGCCCCCGCCCCGGCGACCGGGGCACGTTCACCGCCGCGCGCCGGTCGATCTCGGACTCGCTCGGGTCACCGAGGCGCAGCTCCAACCGGCTGCCGAGCAGGTCCCGCAGGGTGGGCCGGACCTCCAGCCACCGGGCTGCGGTGAGCACCACGTGGACCCCGAAGCCCAGACCCCGTCGGGCGAGGCCGGTGACGACCTCCTCCAACTCCTCGTACTCCTGCCGCAACGCGGTCCACCCGTCCACTACGAGGAACACGTCACCGAACGGGTCGTCGGCGAACTCCCCGGCCGCCCGGCGGGCGCGGTACGCGGCCATCGACTCCACCCCGCTCGACGCGAACCGGGCCTCCCGGGAGTCGAGGACCGCGCTCACGTCCGCGACCGTACGCCGCACCGCCTCGGCGTCCCGGCGCGTGGCGACGCCGGAGACGTGCGGCAACCGCTCCAGGGCCCGCAACGCCCCGCCACCGAGGTCGAGGCAGAAGAACTGCACCTCCTGCGGCGTGTGGGTCAGCGCCAGCGAGGCCACGATCGAACGGAGCATGATGCTCTTGCCGGACAGCGGCGCGCCCACCACGCCGACGTTGCCATCGCTGCCGGCCAACTCCAGGCGCAGCGGCCCGCGGCGCTGCTCCTTGGGCACGTCGACCAGGCCGACGGTCGCGGTCAGCAACCGCCGGTCCCGGGCGACCGTGAGGCCCCGGACCGGGTCCCGCGACAGCGGCGGAAGAAGCTCGTCCAGGGTGGGCGGTTCGGCCAGCGGTGGCAGCCAGATCTGGTGGGCCCGGGCGCTTAGGCCGCGCAGCCGCGCCACGACGATGTCGAGCGGACTGCGTCCGACCACCTCCGGCGGGACGGCGGCGCCGTCCGCGACCGGCGGCCCGGAGACGTACGCGGCGCGGAAGCGGGCCGTCGTGGTGCCCGCCTTGAGGTAGCCGTGGCCGGGCGCGCTCGGCAACTCGTACGCGTCCGGCACACCGAGCACGACCCGGCTCTCCATCGCGGAGAAGGTCCGCAGACCGATCCGGTACGACAGGTGGCCCTCCAGGCCGCGCAGCCGCCCCTCCTCGAGGCGCTGGCTGGCGAGCAGCAGGTGCACCCCGAGGGACCGGCCGACCCGGGCCATCTGGACAAAGACGTCGATGAACTCTGGTCGCGCCGTGAGCAGCTCGGAGAACTCGTCACAGATCACCAGCGTGGTGGGCAGCGGGGGCAGCTCGGCGCCGGCCGCCCGGGCCCGCTCGTACTCCCAGCGGCTGGCGTGGTTGCCGGCGGCGCGGAGCACCTCCTGCCGACGCAGCAGCTCACTGGTCAGCGCGTCCGCCAGCCGGTCGATCAGCGCCAGGTCGTCGGCGAGGTTGGTGATCAGGGCGCTCACGTGCGGCAGTTCGGCCAGCGGACCGAAGGTCGCGCCGCCCTTGAAGTCGATCAGCACGAGGTTGAGCTCGTCGGGGGTATGGCCCGCCGCAAGGGCCAGCACGATCGTCCGCAGCAGTTCGCTCTTGCCGGACCCGGTCGCCCCCACCAGGAGGCCGTGCGGGCCCATCCCGTCCTGGGCGGACTCCTTGAGGTCGAGCAGCAGCGGGCACCCCGACTCGTCGAGACCGACGGGCACGCGCAGGTAGTCCGGCCCGAGCGGCGTGCGCCGGCCCTCGAACTGCCAGAGCGCCGCCCGGTCCGGCACACCGAGGACGAGCAGCGTCTCGTCCGGCTGCGCCTCGGCCAGGGCCGCACCGGTGGCGGCCATGGTCCCCACCGCGTCCGTCCCCCACGCCTCGGCGATCAGCGACACCATCACCCCGCCGCTGTCCGGCACGCCGACCTCGACCTCCGCGTCGCCGTCGGCGTCGCCGGCGGACAGGTCCGGCAGCGCGATGCGGAAGGTACGCCGCCCGTGGATGGCCCAGCCGGGCAGGTTGAGCGGCAGGCGGGCCGCCTGGTCCGGGTTGATCAACGACTCGTGCGGCTGCGACAACCGGGTCTCGATCCGGATCTGCGGCAGCTCCCGCAGCTCCTCTGGGATGACCCGCCAGCTGCGCTCCGCGATGACGACGTGGACCCCGTACCCGAGGCCTTTGTTGGCCAGGTCGACCACGCGCGCGGTGAAGCTGGGCAGCAGGTTGGCGAAGTCCTGCCAGCGGTCGACGACCAGGAAGACGTCCGGGCAGAGCCCGGGGTCGAGGTCGGCCCGCCGGGCCCGCAGGCTCGCCGGTGACTCCAGCTCGTGGTGGCGGAAGAGCTGCTTGCGGTCGAGGACGTCCTGCTCCAGCCGGTCGAGGAGCTTGCTGACCTCGCCCACCTCGTCGTCGCCACGCACCTCCCGCACGTGCGGCAGCCGGCGCATCGGCCCGAGCCAGTTCCCGCCGGACTCCAGGCAGTTGAACGCCACCTCGTCGGCGGAGTGGGTGAGCGCCAGCCCGCCGATGATGGTGCGCAGCAGGGTGGTCTTGCCGGTGCCGGCGCGGCCGACGACCAGCAGGTGCCCATCGGAGGAGGCCAGGTCCAGCCAGACCGGCTCCCCGGCGGGCTGGTCGATCCGCTGCGCCTGGCCGACCGGCACCTTGAGCAGGCCGCGCCGCCGCCAGGCCGTGGCGCAGAGCTTCACCTCGCCGGCCGGCTCCAGCGGCCCGAGCAGATCGCCGAGGCGCGGGTCCCGCTGGTCCCGGCGCCGGCGCTGGCGGTGGTGCCCGTCCCGGGACAGGGCGATGTGGATCTCGTCGCTCGCGCTGCCGAACTGGCACGGCGTCTGCGCCGACCGCTTCGGCAGCTCCAGGTGCACGTACCGCCAGAGGTCGTCCGGGGTGATCCGGCCCTGGCCGCTGATGTCCGCCGCGCCGGTGCTCAGCCCTTGGATGAGCGTCTCGGTGAAGGCCGACCGCAGTCTGGGCTCGGTGTCGGAGGCCGGACGTCCGTCGTCGGCACGCTCCACCGAGTTGGTCGCGGTGATGACATACCGGCCGTACCCGGTCTTCAGCTCACCGTCGATGGCCAGGTCGTCGGTGGTCTTCAGGCCGTGCCCCTCGAACGCCCCGCTGTAGCAGCAGTCGAGCAGGATGACCGAGCTGGCCGCGTCCGACTCGTCGAGCAACTCCCGGACGAAGGAGGCGGAGATGGCGGTCGACGACAGGTGGTCCATCTCGGTGTTGGCCACCGCCAGGTGCAACCGTCCCCGCTTGCTGGTGCGCACGCCGTGGCCGGAGAAGTAGAGCAGCACCAGATCCTCCGGGCCGGCCGCCCGGAGCATCGACTCGATCGCCCGCTCGATGGAGCTCTTCGACTCGTTCTCCAGCAGCACGGTCTGGTCGAAGGCGCCGACGTCCGCGTCGGCCAGCAGGCTGAGCAGGTCCCGCGCCTCCTCGCGGGGCGCGTAGAGGTCCGCCAGCGACTCGTCGATGTACCGGTCGTTGGCGATCAGCAGTGCCCGTCGCTGTCCCACGGCTCAGCTCCCGGTGGGGGCGCCCCCGCCGCTCCCGCGCGGCGCGGGCAGCGCCGGGCCCGCCGAGGGATCGGTCGTTGCGGGTACGCCCAGCAGCCGCGCCAGCTGCTCGACGAGCTGCGGGTCCACCCGGGTCGACCCGGTGACGACCAGCTCGTTGTCGCCGCTGCGGAGCCGGATCGAGCGCGCCCGGACCCGGTCCGCGTACGCGACCGCGATCCGGGCGAGCGCCTGCATCGTGGTGGCGGAGAAGAGCCCGCCGACGGCCAGCATGCCCAGCTCCCAGGTCTGCGGCGACTTGCCGTGCGAGGTGGCCGGCGACTGCGCGTGCCCGATCCGCAGGCCCCGGACCGTGCGCAGGTCCTCGGCGAGCCCGGTGGTGAGCGCCTCGACCCGGTCGGCGGGCAGCGGCCCGGACGGCTCGATCAGCAGGGCAAGTTCGGGCACAGCACACCTCCGGCAGCAGACTGTCTACATTCAACACCACCGACGCGAAGCGCCCCGGTCCCTGAAGGGCCGGGGCGCGCACGACCTCGCCGGGCTTGTCCACGCGCACCGGACACCGCCACATCCGGGACATCGAGTCGAGCACGGTCAGGCAGCACCCAAGCCGGCGCCCACGGGCGGACCCGCACCACGACCGGGGTGTCGGCCGGGCCCGCGTACCGATGATCAGTTGGCGCTGACCGGCGTGCCGTTCACCGCGGGCCGCTCCACGGTCTGTCCGGTGGCCGGCGCGACCCCGGTGCGGACCGCGTCCAGCAGCGCCATGCCCTGACCGGCCAGCGACGCGACCACGCCGCTGAGCCCCTCGGCGCCGTTGAGCACGGTGACATTGGCACCCTGCAGGCCGGCGGCGGCCGCGCGCAGCATGTCGGGCAGCTGCTCGATGACCCGCTGGTCCAGGGCGATCCGGTCCTGCGCGGCGGCCGCCTCGGCGGAGAGCTTGGTCGCGTCGGCCTGCGCCTCGGCCAGCGTGCGGATCCGCTCCGCCTCGGCCTGGGCGGGACGGATCACCTCGGCGATCAGCTCGGCCTGCCGCAGCTCGGCGTTGCGCTCGGCGACCAGGGCGCGCTCGACCAGCACCTCCTGCTGGGCCCGGGCAGCCGCCAGCGGGCCGGCCTGGGCCGCCGTCTGCTGCGCCTGGTCGATCTCGGCCTGGTACTGGGCTCGGGCGATCGCGGTCTGCCGGGCGTACTCGGCCTGGTGCCGCACGCTCTCCTGCTGCGCCATGGCGCTGGCCTGGTCCGCGGCGGCCTGCGCCACCTTGGCGTCCTGGTCGACCTTGGCCTGGTGCGGCGCGGCGAGCGCGCGGATGTAGCCGACGCCCTTGTCGTCGATGCTGCTGATCTGGAGGGAGTCGACGGCCAGGCCGATCCGGGCCATCTCGGTCTTGCTGGCGTCCACGATGGCGTCCGCGAGGGTCTGCTGCTCGCGGATGATCGACTCGACGGTCATGCTGCCGATGATGCTGCGCAGGTGACCGCTGAAGATCCGCCCGACCAGGGTGGGCATCTGGCTCTGGTCGCCCTGGAAACGCCGGGCGGCGGCGGCGATGGACTCGTGGTCGTCAGCGACCTTGAACGCGATGACGGCCTGCACGGTCAGCGTGATGCCCTGCTTCGTGTAGCAGTCCTCGACCACCTCGGCCTCCTGCATGGCCAGCGTGAGCCGGGTGGCCTTGGAGAAGACCGGCACCACGAAGACGCCGTGACCTGTGACGATCTTGAAAGGCAGCGCATCCGCTCCCCGCTGCTTGCGTCCGCTGATGAGCAACGCCTCGTTCGGGGCGGGCACGCGGTATCCGAACACTGGACGACCCTTCTGTCCTACCGGGAGCCCTCGCCCCCGGCCACGGTGGGCCATGGCTCGACGTCAACCTGGCGCCCGCCACGGTTGTTGATGATCAGTACCTCGGCGCCGGCCGGAACCGGCGTCGACGCGTACGCGAGGTAATAGTGCGCGATGCCGTCCACGACGACGCGGACCTCTCCCGGGCGGTCACCGCCGCGCAGTGCGTGCACCACCCGCGCGATCCTGCCCACCAGCGTCCGACCGTCCACCATGCTCCCCGCGACCGTGCGCCGACGCGTGTCCGCGCCGCTCGCGGATCATTCTCCGCCCGGACCGGGTGCCAGGGAATACGACGACAGCAGGAGCGTGCTGTAGATCCGTCGCAAAAGCGAACTCGATCCGTCCCGTCCCGTCCGGTGCAGTCCGCCCCGCTGGCTCCCACGCGTGGCTCCCAGACTGTCAGCTTGGGAATTGGACACCGATGGACCTTGGACCAGCGTTTCCCCTTGCCAACATGGTCTCACCTGGTCTGGTGTGACCCCTGCTGACACCGCGTTGTGGCCCGTGAATGGCCGGACGATGCCGCCCCTGTCGCCCGTGGACAGCACGCTGGACCTGTCTTGACCGGTAGGTAAGGTCGTCCGCATGGCTGACGCTGTCGTGATTCCCGGCGCCTGGTTCGGACCGGGCGCTCCCCTGCTGATGTATGCCGGCGATGTGGCGGAGCAGCGGGGCGCGACGGTACATCGATACTCGTGGTCCCAGGGGTTTCCTAAGCCTGATCAGCCAGAAATCGAGAGCTGGGTTGGCGGTGAGATCGTTCCACTGATCGACACCATCGGCAATCGCCCACTGCTGATCGGCAAGTCGCTCGGCACGAACGCGGCAGCAATTGCCGCCGAAAGATCCTTGCCCGCCGTGTGGCTCACGCCCTTGCTCACCCTGCCGTGGGTGGCTGATGCGTTGGGCCGCGCAACCGCGCCGTTCCTCCTCGTGGGTGGCACTGCCGACAAGCTATGGGACGGTGACATCGCCCGCCGGCTGTCACCCCATGTGCTAGAGGTGGAATGCGCGGACCACGGTATGTACGTACCCGGCCCGCTTACCGAGTCGATCGCAGTGCTCGGTCGAGTCGTGGTCGCCGTGGAGGAGTTCCTCGACGCGATTGGCTGGCCGAGCTAGGCATCTGGCCCCGCATGGCCTGGTACCTAGGAGCGGATCCCCTCGACGGGCACCACAAGGGGATCCGCGGCTGATCTGAGGAAGGTCGGGGTTCGGGGCGGAGCCCCGAGGTCTTCCGGATCCTGTTCGTCCGTCAGCATGGCCGGCCGGCTCGGCCGATGCCGGCCGGAGGTCGCCAGCAGGCCGGGGCCGGGCCGGCGCGGCCCGCTTGCGAGCCGCCTTGATCTGATAGAGCGCAATTCGGCAACGTCATGCAGTGAGCTGCTGTCCTCCGTCGGCTGATGCGCGACACTCGTCCGCCAACTGATCTGCGACACCTCCGCGCGCTGATCGCGGCAGATGTGCTCATCCGGCCTTGCCCTCGGATCGCCGGATGCGGGCACCGCGACAATCGACGCGTCCCCGCGCCGGCCCCGGCCTGCTCTGCCAGTCCGAGAGCCCATACAGTCGCGTGGTGGACATGGAGCAGGTTCTGCAGGCATATGCGTCCGTCGCGGAGCTCTACATCGGGCTGTTCGGTACAAGCCAGCAGGTACATGCCGACGACCTCGCCTTCATCGGGCGGCATCTGGCGGGCCGGCCTGGCACGGTGCTCGATCTGGGCTGTGGGCCTGGCCATATCACCGGTTACCTTCGTTCGCTGGGCGTCGATGCAACGGGAATCGACATGGTCCCCGAGTTCATTGCCCATGCGCGGGCAGCCCACCCGGGCGGTAGCTACCAACTCGGGTCGATGGAAAATCTCGCCGTTGCCGACCACTCCATCGCCGGCATCCTGGTCTGGGGCTCGTTGATTCATCTGCCGCCGCAAGACCTCGACGGCGTGCTCGCTGAGTTCCGGCGAGTGATGGCTCCGGCCGGAACGTTAGTGCTTGGTCTCTTCGTAGGTGACGAGGTCGCCGCCTTCGACCACAAAGTCGTGACAGCGTATCGCTGGCCCGTCGACGAGTTCTCCGAGCGACTGACGCGAGCCGGCTTCACGGAAGTTGAGCGCCTGCAGCGGCCCAGCGAAGGCACTCATCGGCCACACGCCGCCGTCGCGGCAATCGCGACCGAAGGGTGAGCTGAGTCGGCGAGTCTCCGTGCACTCACATCGGCGTGTCCGCACGCCAAGCCGTTGGCGCGGACTGTTGCGCCGCGTAGCGACCGGATCGGGGCATGAGCGCGCGTCCGACTGCACCGCCGCGCGGGGGCAGCGGCGTCTCCGCCTCCATGGCAGCGTCGTGCTCTCGACCTCAGAGGACATGCTATGGAGACAGCCTGCTGAAGGCCGACCACTACGACAGTTTCGCGGAGCGCTACTCCGCGGATAACGAATCCAACCTGATCAACGGCTACTACGAGCGGCCCGCGATGATCGGACTCGCCGGAGATGTGAACGGTCGACGGATCCTCGATGCCGGCTGCAGTTCAGGTCCCTTGTCCGCGGCTCTTCGCGAGCGAGGGGCCATCGTGACCGGCTTCGACTCCAGCCCGGCGATGGTCGAGCTGGCCGAACGGCGGCTGGGCGAGGACGCCCCGCTGCTGGTGGCCGACCTCAGCGAGCCGCTCCCCTTCGCCGACGGTGCGTTCGACGACGTCGTCGTGTCCCTGGTCCTGCACTACCTGAAGGACTGGACAGCGCCCCTGGCTGAGCTGCGCCGAGTCCTGAGGCCAGGCGGCCGCCTCCTCCTGTCCATGAACCACCCGATCGTCTACGAGGTAGTGAACCCGGACTCCGACTACTTCGCCCTCGCGCGCTGGTCAGACGAGCACACGTTCGACGGGCACACCACGGAGCTGACCTACTGGCACCGGCCGTTGCACGCAATGACGGATGCGCTCACCGACGCGGGCTTCCGCCTCTCGGTCATCAGCGAACCACCCATCTCTCCCGAAACTCCGCGCGAGCTCCTGCCTCCACATCTCGTGGACCGCACGTCGTTCCTCTGCTTCATCTTCTTCGTCCTCGAAGCGCACTGAGTCCGGGGCCAGGCTGCCGCCGCACGCCGCCCCCTCCGCATGTGCACTAGCCGCCCTGTCATCGGCAGATCCGCAGGTCCCGAGGCGCACTGATGTGCCCCTAGGTTCATCGCGCTGTCGCGCATCACGTGGCGGAGATGTGTCGCACATGATCGATAGGGTCAGCTTCGTGATTGACCAGGTTCTCCACCGAGACTTCCGGGGCGACGGCTCGCTTGTGATGGTCATCCCGCAACGGCTGGTGTCCGACGACGAGCGGGGAATCCTTACCTGGCGACCGATCGGCACGCCATACCTCGTCCGCCGGACCGCTGACGGCCGGGACCGCCGAGAGATCCCGTTCCGAGAGCGCCATACGGTCCAGTGGCAGCTGGCGCCCATGACCTGGACAGGGCTGCACGTGCTGCACCTGTTCCGACCCGGCCAGGCCCACTCCGTGTGGTCGATGTTCAACCCTGACTTCAGCCTGAACCGGTGGTACGTCAACCTCGAAGCGCCCCCTGCCGCGTGGCGTGACGGCGACCTCGCCGGCGTCGACACCTTCGACCACGCCCTGGACATCGTGGTGCCACCCGATCGCACCTGGCGCTGGAAGGATGAGGATGAGTACCAGGAGCGCATCGGCCATCCCGTGTACTGGGGCGAGGATGGCGCGAAGGAGATCCGCGCCGAAGGCGAGCGGGTTGTGGCGGATATCGAGGCAGCCCACTTTCCGTTCGACGGCACGTGGCTGGACTTCCGTCCCGACCCGGCCTGGCCCACCCCCGAACTGCCCGCCGCTGGCTGGGACCGACCGTGGAGCCGCCTCTAGTACTCCAACGTCACTTGGCTTCGGCGTTGGGCGTGGCGCAGGCATGAAGACGGCCACCGCGTGATCATCGATGGTTTGTGAGGACAACCGAAGATCGTGCGGTGGCCGCTCGGTACGACAAGACCGCCACCATCTACCTCGCCGCATTACACGTCGCGGGCATCTTCATCTGGTCCGCGCGGTAATCCAGAAGGAGGCTCAAGCGGGCGGCGTGACCGGGGACCACACGCCCATCCACTGTTCGGCGCCCCACGCCTCGTACCGTTGCACCTCGGTGAACCCCAGCTTCGCCGCGAGGCGCATCGAGCGGTCGTTGGCGGTCTGGGTGCAGAGCACCACCGGCTCGCCGGGAAGCGCGTCGGCGAACCACCCGAGCGCCGCCACGCACGCCTCGGTGGCGTACCCGTGTCCCCATGCCTCTGGCAGGAGCAGGTAGCCGAGTTCGGCCTCCCCGGCATCCGGACGGACATGACTCCGACGCTCCGCGTTGCGCCGGTTGAGCTCGATGGTGCCGATCATCGCTCCGTCGAGCTCGATCACGAAAAGGCCGGGGCGCCTCTCGGGCGTCTCAGGCAACGCGCGCTCGCATTCATCACGCGGTCGAGGGCCGCCTAGGTAGGTGCCCACCTCCGGTGAGGTGAACAGCTCGATGAACGCCGCGCGGTCCCGGCTCTCGGGCTCGCGGAGCACGAGCCGCTCGGTCTTGATCGGGGCCGGTGGCCAGGCGACGGATCCCAGTTCAGCCATCGGCAGCAACCTACCGCACCACCGTGAGCATGATCCGAAAGAGAAGCCCTAGGCCAATCCGTCAAGCACGTGGTGGGACGGCTTTGTCAAGCATCTGGTGGGACTAGGCACACGCAGTGAGCTGCGTCAGATGCTCATGAATCCAGCGCGCAGCGTCGGCCGGGCTGATGGTCCCGGTGTCGATCCGCCAGCAGGAGCGGCGGGCATTGACGGTCGAGGAAGCCCGCCGCCTGATCGAAACAATCCGGGGTGATCGTCTGGAAGCGCTGTGGGTTTGTGCCCTGACCGTCGGTCTGCGGCGCGGCGAGCTGCTCGGGCTGAGCTGGAGTGACGTGTACCGCTGAAAACCGCGAAGGCCCAGGCACAGCCGAGATGGGCTGTGGCCTGGGCCTTCAGTGGTGCGCCGCCAGGGACTCGAACCCCGAACCCGCGGATTAAGAGGCACACACCGAGCGATGGCCGTCGCCGTGTCGCCTCGCCTGCCGTGACGGCCGATCCCCGTCTGTGGCTGGTGCAACGCGCTTCGGTTGCTGTCGCCGTTGCTGTCGCCACGACCTATGCATTACGAGTCCGCCGCGGCCTGCTTGTCGGCGTGGCCCCGGTCCTTGTCGAGCTTCTTCTGACGTCCGCCAGTGTCCGCCACGACTTGCAGGCTTGGCTGCTCGGTTGGCTGCTTCGGGCCCACGCGTTCTGGCTGTCCGACATATGTTGGGTGCATGAAGGGCGTCAATGCCGATGGACCGACCAGACCGGAGGTCGGTGCCATCACTAGCGGATCGCAATCTCGCGACAACGAGATGGACGTCATCGAGATCGGGCCTCGTAGGCCGCCCCTGCCATGGTGGCGGGGACCAGGAATCGCCGGCCCCATCGCTGTCGCGCTCGTCGTCGGGGCCATCACGGGATACCTCGCCGGCATCCGACGCGCCGAGACCCAAGCCCATACCGCCAGACCCGGCCCGCACGCGCCGACAACCGCCTCAGTTGTGACGGCCGAGGCACAGCCGGTGACCGGGACCGGCAACCGGTGTTCGGCTCAACTCGGCGACAGGTTGCAACTGGGCGTTGAGATTGTCAACCGATCGGCCACCACCGCGACGCTTGACCGGATCGAACCGGTCCTTCCGTTGAACGGGCTGCGAGCAACGACGAGCGCATGGGGAAGCTGCGGTCAGTTGTCGTACATGGACGCCAGGACCCCGCACCCACTCCCACCTGGCGCCATCACCTGGTTGACGATCACGTTCGACGTGCTCATGCCCTGCCCAGCGCCAATGCCGGTCCTCTTTACCCTCACCTACACACAGGCAGGTGACATCGCCATCTCTGACCTGGGCGGTTTCCCCGATCTAGGCAACGTGCCCTACACTCGATGCACCGCCAGTCCTGGCTAACTCGGCCGCTGTCGGGACGGCCGGATTCGGGCCGATGACCCCTTGACCCCCAGGCAACGATTCCACTTCGTTGAGCTGGCGTTACTGAGCCTCTAATCTGCGCGAACGGTGCGCCGACGTCCGTGGTTGTGCGGCCCTGTTCGCACCCGTAGTCACTCAGTCGGTCACCCAGCCCGAGGGTCAGACATTGAAGCAGAGCTCCACCAGATTCCGATGCGGAGCAACGTCTGGCGTCCGGGCTGGGTGAGTGTCAGCCTGGGACCGTGCGGTACGACCCTCGGCGACACGTCTGGGCGGCTTTCTCCGTCGCCGACGTGCGCTCGCTGTTCGGCGGGTGCCCGGCTCGCTGGTGGCTTTCCGGCGGCTGGGCCATCGACCACTGGCTGGGGGCGGTCAGCCGCCGGCACGGCGACATCGACGTCAGCAGTCTCCGGCCGGCGCTCCCAGCCCTGCTCAGCAGCCTGCCCACGCGCCTGCGGCCGTTCGCCGCCATGAGCGGGCACCTTCTCCCGCTGGGGGAGCACCTCGACGACCCGGAACTGCACAACATCTGGATCCACGACGAGGACGGCGATCGCTTCGTCCTTCAGATCAACCTGGAGGACGGCGACGAGTCGGTCTGGCGGTACCGCCGCGATCCACGAATCACGCTCCGGTGGAGTTCGGCCGTCGCGACCGTCTGCGGCGTACCGACCGGGACGCCGGCCACCCAACTCCTGTGGAAGGCGCGAAGTCCGCGCCCGCAGGACGAGCATGACCTGAACGTCGCCCACGGCCTGCTACGCCCCGATGAACACCGCTGGCTGCTGAGGGCCATCCGTACGGCCCACCCGCGCTCGCCGTGGGCCGACGAACCTCGGCGAGCGGCTACATGTTGAAGCGGAACTTAGATCGGCCGTCCCGTGACCTGCGGCGACCTGGTCAGCAGGCTGGTTGCGCCCCGTCTCGGGCTCGCGTCATTGCCGGCTGGTTGCCGACGTTTCACGGCTTCTTGTGCCCCTTGTGTGCCCCGAGAGCCTGCCTGACACGAGCATGGCTAAGGCCGTTCATGAAATCCACCGCCCGGGGCTGCGGATGACGGGTGACCTGACTAAGGTGCCTCCAATGCGCATTCCGCCCTTGCCCAAGGCATCGCTCGACCTAACGGGAGACAAGGCTGCGAAGCGAGCAGTCGGCAACCGTCCGGCGAACGTGACCTCACCCATCACCATCGACGCCTACAACCCCGAGTGGCCCACGATGTTTGCCAAAGAGGAGGCGGCAATCCGGGCGGCTCTAGGATCCCGGGCTCTTGCCGTCGAACACGTAGGGTCGACTGCCGTGCCCGGTCTGGCGGCCAAGAACCGACTCGACATCGACCTCATCGTCGTGGACCCGGCAGACGAAGATGCATACGTGCCTCCACTGGAAGCCGCTGGCTACTTCCTACGCACCCGTGACCCTGACTGGTACCAGCACCGATGCCTCTGGACCCACGACCATGGCGTCAATCTGCATGTCTTCGGCCCTGACTGCGATGAGCACCTCCGACACCTGATCCTCAGGGACTGGCTTCGCGCCCACCCTGAGGACCGCGACCGCTACGCAGCCGAGAAGCACCGAATCGCCCAAGAGCACCCCATGGACATGGCGCTCTACGTTCAAGCAAAGACAACCATCATCATCGACATCCTCAAGCGCTGCGGACTGCGCTGAACAGCAGCGAAACTGCTGCCTCGCCATCCCGTCTGCCATCGACCCGCCCAACTGGGGAGCGGGCCGCCGCCCGGCCCGCCACGTCATCCATGAAGGAGCGGGGCCGGTCAAGGCTGGGGGTTTGACCTGCTGACACTCTTTTGCCCGTCTTCCGGTATGGGTTCGAGGCAGGCGTGTGTGCGGCGTCGGGGTCAAGGCTGGGCCGTAGGCCCACCCCGGCAGGGGCTTGGCCTTGACGCCGGCGCCGTGGACGCCATCGTGGTGATGCCGGAAGCGGCGTTGTGGGTGTGGTCGCGTCGCCAGGTCCCGACCGATGTCGGAGGGGCAGGCCGAGGGTTCGGCTGCCGGTCATCCATTCGCCCCGCGGGTTCGGGGGCATGGTGGTGTGCGACCGTGACCGGACGGGGTCAATCAAGCGGGCGGCCTCGCCGTCGGCCGACGGGGGCCAGACGTGGCACGACCTCGCGTCCGGTCACGTCCGAACCTGCTCACGCCGCCGCCTTGGCCGGTGCGAGGGCACGGATGTGTCCGTCGCGCAGGCCGTAGTAGACGAGGGTGAGCAGCTTGCGGGCCACCGCGACGGTGGCGATGTTGCGTCCGCGTCGCTCAGCGACCCGGGCGCGGGTGGAGGTCAGCCAGCCGGCCGTGTGCGGGACGCCGTGGGCGGCCTCGACCGCGGCCCACCGAACGAGGGTCGAGCCCTGCTTGGTGATCCGTCCCCGGTGCACGACAAGGTCAGACTCGCGGTGCCGCGGGGTCAGCCCGGCCCACGAGGTCAGCTGCGCCGGGCCGGCGAACCGGTCGACCTCGCCGACCTCGGCGAGGAACACCGCCCCCAGCACCGGGCCGACACCGGGGATGGCCTGGATCGCGGTGTAGCCGCGGTGCCCGGCGAGTCTGGCTCGGATCGGACCGCCGACCGCGTCGATCTCGAAACCGACCGCGTCGATCAGCCGGCACAGCGAGTTCACTCGCCCCCGATAAGCGCCGTCCAGCGGTGCCCGGGACAGCAGTTCCCGCCCGCCGACGCCGAACAGATCCGACACCGGGAGGTGCACGCCCTGCTTGGCCAACACCGCATGCACCGATGCCTTCAACCCGCTGCGCAGGGCCACCAGCTTGGCCCGGTACCGCACCAGCTCCCGCATCTCGCGCACCGCCGGCGGGGCCACATACGCCTCCGGCAGCCTGCCCATGCGCAGCAGATCCGCCAGGTCGGCGGCGTCTCGGGCGTCGTTCTTCACCCGCCGGTAGGCGAACCCCTTCACCCCCAACGGATGCGCCAGATGCACCCGAGCGCCGGCCGCGGTCAACACATCCGCGGCCCAGTACCAGCCATAGGTCGCCTCCAGGACCACTTCGGGATCCGGGCCGGCCTTCGCGATTTCCAACCCGAGCGCGACCGGGTCATTGTCGATGCGCACCGTGTCGAGCTTGTCGCCCGCCTCGGTCATCCGCACGATCACCGACCTGCGGCGGTGCAGATCGATACCCACGACCTGCCGGCCGTCGTGCTCTGCCTGCATGAGGGGCCTCCTTCGTCGTGAGACGTGAGCACCCCGAGCATCCCGCCTGGGACCCACGAGGAGCGAGGCCCCGCTCCTTCATGCCATCAAGCGGACCTTGACGCAGGTTCGGACGCTGGCGGGTCGGGCGGTGGTCTGCTCGGCTTGCCCGGGTCGATGGCAGGCGGGATGGCCTACCGCAACCACCCACGGACCCGGCAGCTGCCGACGATCTTCGGCCATCCTGGAGCCGGAGCGCCCCCGCCGGAGGCGCCGTAGCCGCAACCCCGCGACCGCCGCCAGCTCGCCGACGCGGCCAGCGTGCGCTCCCCTGCGCCGCGCGGGTCCTGGCCGCGCGGCTTGGCCGGCTGACGGCCCACCACCTCACCCGTCAACGGTCTGTCGTTCTGCGGCGGCCCTTCGGGCTTTCCGCTGTCCGCGCCAGCCGCCGGGCACAGGCGTGACGGCCGCAAAGCGACAGCGGCAGCGGCCGGCGCGCGCCCAGGCGGCGGCGCGTGCGGCCCGTTCAGGGCCGCCTTGAAGACGTACAGAAACTTTGAACAACTACGCCGGCAGCCGCCGGCAGCCGGCCGTGTCAGGTCTCGGCACCTGCGTGACACGGCGGTCTCAGGACCTGCGTGACACTCCGCTCCCTGACCACGCCGACCGCGGGGCCGAGCCCACAACCCATGGGGTCCGCTGTCCCTTGACGCCCTGCGGTTCAGTTCCTAGCTTTGTCGGTCATGAGCTGGAGCGAGGAAACGGGCAGATCAGACCGTGGATAGCGTCAGGTTGACGGAGGCGCTCGGCTATACGGTCGGCGACCTGCTCATGATCTCAGCCGAGGCGTTCGACGCACGGGTCGTCAGGACCACACCCCAGCGCCTGACCATTGACTGGCCATGGTGGGAGGCTGACCCCGAGTCAGCCAACTCCTGGGACTGCACCATCGGCTTCCCTCGCGACCCTGAGGCTCACGGCTGGCGCAATACACCCTGGCGACTGGAGCCCGACGCCTCCGAACTCCAAGCTGGTGACCCTTGTTTCGTGGGCATCCCACCGACGGAAATGCGGGTTACTGCGATCGAGAGGTTCGACCCTCCGGCCGACTTCGGAGTCCTACCCCGGCCGGACTACGTGCTTGAGGTGGGTCCTGTCGAAGCGATCGAGGACCAAGAAGCGGGGTACGTCCTCTACCTCAACAGCCAAGAGCCGATCGACATCGAAGTCCTTGCGAACCCCAGTTAACCAGGGCATCCACGAGCGCTGCCCCCACTCAAAGATCGTCTAGCCGGACGTGTCACCCACGTCCTGAGACTGATCTGCCATCACGCACGTCCTGAGACCCGACATTCGGCAGCCGGCCGGTGTCCCGTCACGAGACATGGTTGACAGGGCGGGTTCACCAGATGCTTGACATGATCGTCGGCTTACTGCTGGGGCGGCGACGGAACGGCTTCCCTGGCAAAGTGGCCGATATGCCGGACAGCCATAGCAGCGATTCGCACGAGGTCAACGCCACTATCCACATCGAGCCGCACGACGCCGCCTGGGCCGAGCGGTTCGACGAGGAGGCCAGCGTGATCAGCCGGACCATCGGTCCCTGGATCACTGGCGGTGTCCACCACGTCGGCAGCACAGCAGTGCCCGGGCTCGCCGCCAAGCCGGTCATCGACATCATGGTTGGCGTCGCGGACCTGGAGTTGTCGCGCCCCTGCATCGAACTGCTGAAGCCGCTGAGCTACCGCTACTGGCCCTATCTCGCTGAGGCCATGCACTGGTTCTGCAAGCCACGCCCCAGCCACCGGACCCATTACCTGCACCTGGTACCGACCGGCTCGCCGCGTTACGTCAACGTCTTGGCCTTCCGGGACTACCTACGAGCCCATCCCGACGCCCGTGCCGACTACGAAGCCCTCAAGCGAGACCTGGCAGACCGCTATCCGAACGACCGTGAGGCGTACACCGAGGGCAAGACTGACCTGATCGGGAAGCTGACCGAAGCGGCTCGGGCGCGGGCCACACCCAGAGACATGAAGATCAGCAAGCCCAGCAGCACAACGTAACCGCCGGCCCCGGTCCACCTCGTCAATCGGTGCGTCTTCTAGACCGAGCGTCAAGCATGTGGTGGGACTAGACATCGGCAGCCGGCCGGCTCACCTCGGCGGCTGGGTCGCCGCTTCTGCCAGAATGGGTGCCGTGGGAACCGGCCCAGAAACGACCGCGGAGTGGTGGACGACCTCCGACGTTGCCTCGTACCTCGGGGTGAAGGTGGCGACCGTGATCAACTACCGGAAGCGGGGCCAGATGCCGGAGCCTGATCCGACGGTCGGACGTACCCACATGTGGCGGCCGAGCCGAGTGATCTCCTGGCATGAGAGCCGCCCTCGCCCTGGCGTCGGTGGTCGGCCAGTCCGAGCAGAGACAGACGACAGCGCGGACGGTGTCAGCTCGCGCTGAGCGCTCGCACCTCGTCGAGGTAGGAGACCGCCTCCGGCTCGTGGGGGTACCTCTCCCGCAGAAGAGTCGCCAACTCCTTAGAGCACATGAGCAACGACGGAAGCGACTTCCGATCGCCCGCTAGTGCGCGGCGTCCGTACGAGACTGCGCGCTCCAGGTCGCCCGATCGCGCCGCCACCACCCCGAGAGTGATCCGCGCTTCGGCGTTACGCATGGGCTTACGTTCCGTGCCGTCCGGGCCGGTCGAAGAGCGGATAACCTCCCGCGCGTACATCTCTGCTAGGCGGTCCTCGCCAGCGAGGCGGTAGCAGTCCATGGCGTAGAAGTCGAACTTCGCCGGGTCCGCCACGAAGTGGTGATCGGGGTCCTCCGGGTACGGAAGGGATTCAAGCAATGCCCTCCCCCGGTCCAGGGCTGTCTCCACCTGCCGCCTGTCACCCAACCTTGCCCACGCCTTGGCTCGCTGCGCAAGATCGCGGTGACCATGAACATCTACGGGCACGTCATGCCGGCGATGCAGCAGGAGGCGGCAGGCCACATGGACGCGGCGCTCAGCGAGCCGGAAGCGGAGGCGGGTGATGACGCTGACGAGTGACACGGTTGCTGTCGCCGTTGCTGTCACTCACCCGGAAACGACATCTGGGCACCCACCCGTGAGGGTGAATGCCCAGATGATTGCTGGTGCGCCGCCAGGGACTCGAACCCCGAACCCGCGGACTAAGAGAAGATCGCGGATGCCGGGTCAGAGGACCGGGTGCCTGGTCGCACGGTCGGGATGTGTCGCTGCTGTCGTTCTTGGCGGACCCGCTGGACTGTACCGCTGGCTGTACAGCCATGCACCGTCGACCTTCTGATTCGTAGCCGCGGCCGGGTTGTCTGGTTCCGTGCAGGAGCGTCGGCAACTACTGGTGGAAGCGCTCTACTCGTCCGCTGCTGCGTGGGCCTGTCCAGCGCCGTTGCTGTCACCCGTTGCTGGGCCAACGCACACTCGTGGCTCATCAGCGAGGCGGTCATCCTGATCTTCGTGGTAATAGTCGTGTCCGATCTGCTCAAATAACCCGCCTTCGCTTGGACGTCAATCGCCGAGCGCGGGTTGGCATGCATCCCCGTTGATCAACCAGCCCGGTAGTTCATGGGGCGCGTGGGGCCGTGGAGACGTCGCGGAGGATGTAGCGCGGCTGTTTGGGCTGATCTCTGAGGAGGGCCGGGGTTCGGGGCGGAGCCCTGAGGTTTTAAGGGTCTTGTCGTCCGTCAGCGTGGCCGGCCGGCCCGGCCGATGCTGGCCGGAGGTCGCCAGCAGGCCGGGGCCGGGCCGGCGCGGCCCGCTATACGGGCCGCCTTGAAGACGTACAGCGGGCGATGGTCGACCGGATGATGAAGACCTCGGCGGTGCATGGCGTGACCTCACCGGAGCGGTCCGGCAGGAGTCGGATCGCAGGCGTCTTGGCTAGACGTCGGCCTTTAGGCCCGCCTGCTTGTTCGCCTCGGCTTGTGGCAGTCCGGACGCTTGGAGCAGGTCACTGGCGACAGCGCGCACTCGCGTGGCGACCACTGTCCCGGAGAACTCGACGCCTTCGGCGCATGCCTCGTTGACGTCTTTGATCGCCTGCTGTGCCCGCGCGCGCGGAGGATCCGGCTCGCCGCCGGCGAGGAAGTCACGGTACAGGAGCCTCAGCGCCTGGCCGAGGTGCTCGATCGACGCGGGAAGGCCGGCCGGCACTGGCTCACCGGCGCGTATGGTCGCCGTCGCCCACTGCAGCATCTCGCATGCGCTGCTGTAGGCGTCTTCGAGGTGCTCGGCGGCGTGCTGGTACCGGCGCAGCATGCCGAGTCGTCGTCTTCGCCACGGTGAGAGGACCACGACCTGCTGCGCTGCCTCGACCAGCTCGGACGTCTTCTGTCTTTGCTCCCATGCGGCGGAGAAGCGTTGTAGGGCGTCCTCGGCCTGTTGAAGGTCACGGTGGGTCAGTGCGTCGGCGCTAGCGGTCAGTTCACGGGCGAAGGCATCCACCGTCGGACGGACGGTGCGATGTGCGACGCGCATCGGGTTGAGTGGCAGGATCAGGTACGCGACGGCGATGGCGACCACACCACCGACTACCGCACTTTCCGTTTTCGACACAACCAGATCCGGTCCTTGCGCCACCGATCCCAACAGCAAGGCTGTGCCGCCTGCCTGCGCCGTGACCGCGCCGGTGCCCCGAACCGCGACTGCCGCCGAGATGGCCACTGCCACGACCACGCCCGTTAGTGCCGGCCCTGCCCCGATCGTCCGTGTGATCAAATGCGCGACCACCGCCCCCACGATCACCCCGGCAATGACCTCCAGCGTCCGCCTGATCCGATTACCGATGGCTCCCGCGATCGTGCCGACCGCGACGGCGGGCGCGAACAACGGCTCCGCATTGTGCAGCACATCGCGCGTGATGAACCAGGACAGCTCGGCCGCCAAACCCGCCTGCGCCGCGACGATGAGGTACGTGCGAAGGCGCTCGTACACATCTCGGCCTGTCCGCCGTACGCTCTCCCGCGAAGTGCTCCGAAGCCGGCTGAGCACCTTTCACCTCCGCGAGTCCATCGGCTGCCCAACGACATCGTCCTATGCCAACAGACGTTGCATGCTCGAGATCCCTGAATTGTCGATGTCCGGCTGCCTACTGGCCTGGCCGCCTGGTCGCGGTGGTCTCTCGTGGCCTCGGCTGGCCCCTGAATGCTTCGCGTCCGCTGCACTTCGAGCTGGCGGCCGAGCAGCTGGCCGCGTTCAGGGCGGGACAACTGTGGGTGCTGTCCGTATCTGTTGGGTGCATTCCGTAGCAGTCGAGCCGGATCTTCGCGGTTGCTGAGCTCCGGGCTGTTGAAGCGGATCTCCTCGTCGGGCAGTCGCCAGACCGTCCAGCCTCCCCGGACGGGGACAAGGTGGAGCGCCCTACCGGACGAACGACCTTGGCCCCGTCCGGGGAGGCTGGTAGCCCTTGTGGTGCCTGGCGAGGTGAGCCGCGGCGGCATCTCTGAGGAGGGCCGGGGTTCGGGGCGGAGCCCCGAGGTCTTCCTGGGTCCTGGCCGTCCTAAAGGTGGCCGGCTGGCCCGGCCGATGCCGGCCGGAGGTCGCCAGCAGGCCGGGGCCGGGCCGGCGCGGCCCGCTTTGCGGGCCGCCTTGATCTGATAGAGCGGAATTCGGCAACTTCATCCGGCGAGCATCCGTCCGGCGAGCATCCGGCGAGCATCCGGCGAGCTGTCGAGATGCAGATGTCCTCCGTCGACTGATGCGCGACAGTCGTCCGCCAACTGATCTGCGACAGCCGAGCGCGGATCGCGGCAGATGTGTGCGACCGCTGGCCGGCGCGGCTCGTTGAAGGCTGTGGAAGGATGCCGCGGTGACTGCTCCGATCGCCCCTTGGCGTCGTCCTGCGTTTCGCCCAACTGGTCGCCGCGCCGCCGTAACACTGATCGCCTTCGCCGACGAGGACGTGCTGAACACCCGGCCCGACCTCGGGCTTCACGACGCCGTCCCGAAGACCGCCCCCACCGCCGCGCTCGACCTGCGCGTCCACCAGTACGTGGACAGCCCCACCTGGATCGACGGCTGGCGCACCGGTGCTCTGCGCAACATCGCCGCCCGACAACTGGACAACCTTGATCGCCTCGACGCGGCATCGTGTTGCTACTCGATTACCGTGGAGGTCGACGATCCGGCGGACCTCACGCATCTGCAACTTGCCTGGGCGGTGGCAACCATGCTCGCCGACGCCGGCAGCTGCGCGACGTTGGATACCTATGCCTGCAACTGGCTTTCCGGGCCAGCCCTGGCGTCACTTTCACCCCACCGGCCGTTCACCATCCAGCAGGAGGTGAGTCTGATCGCGGAAACCGATCCGGCACCTGGGTTCGGGCACCCCGTACATACCCGCGGCATGATCAAGTTCGGCCAGCCGGACCTGATTTCCGGTGTACCCGCCGACCGTATCGAAGACACCGCACGGATCCTCAACCACCTCGCCCGAATGCTCGCCGAAGGCCACGTCCTCGTGCCCGGCCAGCAGCTTCGCTTCGACGGCCGTCGGACCCTGGCGGTGACCACCTACGCTCCAGACGCCGCCACGCCCGACGTGAACCTCAACAACGACGGACTTCTACTCGTCGACGTGTAAGCACCCCGTTCGACGAGGCGGAGGATGAACGTACGTGCGGTCGGCGGCAGAAGCGGATGTCTTCGCCGATTTCAGATCTTGCGTTCGGCTCCTGCGCTGCCACGCCGCCGACAGGCAGGCCTCGGCCTCGGAACCGAGGATCCGGTAGGCCGCCCCGAAGATCGCAGGTCGATGCGATTCCCAGTGGGTCTCCGCCAACGTGCCGGTCAGCTCCACTCCCGAACTCCTGCACGCTCGGATCAGCGCTTTCCACGCTTTGGTATACACATGCGACGCTTCGTGGAAGGGAACCGCCGTGGGTTACGAGACCACGTTTGCCGGCCAGGTGACGATCACTCCTCCGCTGAACCAGCACGAGATCGACTACCTGCTGGCGTTCGCCGAGACCAGGCACGAACCCCGGTCCACCGGCCCCTACGCCCTTGGCTACGGCGACGAGATCGAGGACGCCAGGGATCCAGACCCGAGCAAGCCCGGGTACTGGTGCAAGTGGGCGCCGACCGCCGACGGCACCGCGATCGCCTGGAACGAGCACGAGAAGTTCTACGATGCCGAATTCTGGATGGGGTACCTGGTGCACACCTTCCTGAAGCAGGACGCCACCGTCGTGCGCGAGCGGGTCGACCCGGTGCCCGGCAGGGTGTATCCGCCCGCGCTGGACAGGTTCACCTTCGACCACATCGTCGACGGCGTCATCGAGGCCGAGGGCGAGTGGCCCGACGACCGCTGGCGTATCGAGGTGCGCGCCAACGCCGTCTACGTGGTCCGGCTGCTGACCGAACCGGACCACGCCGAGTACCCCCGCACCCACCGCGACGACTGGACCGACGAGCAGCGGGCCGACTTCGCCGCGCGGACCCGGCACAATTTCGTGTACCTGGTGCGGGACGGGCGGTTGCACGAGGTGGGCCCGGCGGACGGGACGTCGTTCGAGCCGATCCCGGCCGACGTGGACTGAGCGCGGGCCCGGGCGTCCGCGTGGGCAGGGCAGGGTTGCGTCGGCTGGTCAACGATGAACAGCTCGCCATGCTGCGGATTCCGCAAGACCGCCGCCGATCGCTCGGTGAGGACCCCACTCAGATGATTCCCAGCCGCGCCAGCTGCTGTTGAAGACCGAGCGTCACGGCGCATCGAGGCCCAGCGCGCACGGTCGGCGGCAGAAGAGTGCGCCCGGCGCAGTCCGGAACTGATATCACGCAGGCCATGAGGGCAGAGCGCCTGACTCAGCGCCTAGCATGCCCGTCATGCTCGAACTTTCGGACGAGCTATTGCGGCTGCGAGCCCGGTCAGATCGTCTACCTGTCACCGCTGCGGTCAGGCCCAGCTGCCGGTACCTGGGCAGTCACGGTACCGCTCGCGCCGTTCTCCGCAGCCGACCGTTTCGACCCCACGACCTTCCGCCCCGGCACTGATGGGCCCGAGATCATCAAGACGGTGATCCGGCGGGGCGAGTTCATTGATTTGCCCGGCAAGGACCGGTCTGCACTGACTGCCGCAGGGGCGCAGTGATACGCGTACAGCGGTTGACAACCTTGATTGTCGGGCGGACTCTGAAGTGTGAGACCACTGAGGAGGGGTCGTCATGCGGGATCTGACACCTGACGAGCGGCAGGAAATGCGATGGCAGTTGAGGACGATCGCCATCGGTTGGGCACAGCGGCTCGAGGAGCCCGGGCTGGATGCCAGGCGTAGGGCGGACCACGAGCCGAGCTACGCGGAGCGGATGCGGACTCATCTCGCACGCATGACGGTCAGCGAGCAGATGCGGGCTGTGCTCGCCGAGCTCGTGTCGGCAAGCGCCGAGGAAGCGGTGGAGTGCGGTGCCGGCTATCCCGAGCTTGGCGCGGCGGTGGGCGCCAGCCGGCAGGCGGCGCGTAAGCGGTGGCCCAACCTGCCGATCGCGAAAAAGCGTGCTGCCGAGTGGAAGCAACCGCCAGGGGGTACCGGCTGGGCCGCCGAGGTAACACTCAAGTACCCGGGCCCAGGAGGAGCCTGAGGCATCTCGTCTGCTGATCTGGGCGGCAACCAGACCTCACTCGCGCTGCGCTGACTGCCGAACCTTCGACTTCCCGATCAACCCGCATACTGGCTATATTGATACGAGCGTCTACCTGGGTGGGCGCCAAAACCCGGTCGACATCACCCGCATGGAGTTCGGTGCGGCCCATTCGCAGTACATCGACGTTGTACTGCACGCCGCGTTCGACTTTTACCCAGGAAGGCGTCGAGATCGCGAACACGTCAGAGGTCCTGCACGCCAACCTCCAGTTCGAGCAGCTCGACTGACCCCGACCGAAGACCGGCAGGCCAACGTACTCAACTCGGCATGTGAGTGCACCGACGCCGCCCAGGAATCACCCACTGTAACCAGGACTACCGAGCAACCAAGGCCAGCTGTCGTGCATGTGCTGGGACGGATTTAAGCATGTGGTGGGCATAGACCTACGCCGTCACCGCGCCTGCGCGCGAGTGCTCAAGCTGGCGGCCTCTGCTCAGCCAGTTGGACCAGCACCATTGCCGTCCTATCCTCGGGCTCCACGTAAGCAGTGCGGATCAGATAGGTGCCAGGAGCTAGGTCCACCTTGAGGTGGGGCTCGTGCTCAAGCTCGTCGCCGGCGAGCGTGGAGTCGAACAACTGCCCCGGTCCGCTGGTCGTCCATGTGCCCGCGTCTTCCCAATCGGCTGTCTCGACTGCTTTGGGAATGAGACGGATGAGGTCTGCCTCGGAGCTGGCGTAGATCCACCGGACGAAGAGTCGCTGGTCCGGCAGGTATGTGGTTGATGCTGGCTCGTCGCCCAGGACGAGCGCCTGGTCGTCACCGGCATCCAGGACACCGGCGTAGCCGTCGATCTGGCAAGCGCGACCGTAGTCGCCCCAGGTGTCGAGGTCGCCGGGGTCGAAGTCGAATGGTGCGCCTCTCCACTTGGGGAGGGCTGATGACGGCACGAGGACGAGTGGTCCGCCGGCCGATTCGACCCACGGCAGCTGGCTTTGTGGTTTGCGCGTACGGGCGAGGACAGCCGCCAGGTGGCTCAGGTCCGTAACGATCGCATCGGCGCCGGCGGCGGCAAGACGTTCGGCCTTGCCCGGCTTGTTGGCGTACCCGATGCAGGGGACGCCGGCAGCGTGGGCGGCTTCGATGTCGCTGGTGGAGTCGCCGACCAGGACGGCGGCGCTGGGTCGGACGTTCAGCGCTTGGAGTGCTTGCACGACCGGAATCGGGCTGGGTTTCATCAGTTCCGGGCGCTCGCCTCGTCCGATGACAGCGGCGAAGTACCGAGCGCGGTCGCGGCGCCCGAGGTAAGTGCTGATGGCTGCGGTGGAGTTGTTGCTGACGATGGCTAGGCCTCGCCCGGTGGCGACGCACGCCCGGACGACGTCGAACGCTCCGATAGTCGTCTCCGCGGTTGCTGCGGCCTCGACCTCCGCCGCCTCAAGGGCCGAACTGAGGGTGTCGACCAGCTGGGGCGCAAACGCGGTGGCCGCGCGGAAGAGCTCCAGCGGATCGTCCTGGTCTCGCAGCTCGTCGGGCAGGTCGACGCCTCGGCTGAGGATCAGCTGGCGAAGGTCTGCCGCGATGCTCGGCGCGGACTTCCCTGCGAAGACGCTGCAGATCGGACCGTCGAAGTCGATGAGTACAGCCTCGGCTCGCTCAGCGACTTCGGTGAGCCGGTCGTGTGGCGGGGTCATGGCTGGAACTCGTGGGCGATCGTGGACCACATGGAGTCGAACCAGGTTCGGGCCTGCTCCACATACTGCTGCGCATCCGACGTCTCGTCGTCGCTGACGGCCCGATGGAACAGGATCGCGTCCTTGCCCATCGGATCGAAGATCCCGACTTCCTTCCCCTCGATCGTCACCGTGTGCTCGACCACGGGATAGAAGCCGAAGAAGACCTCTTCGCCGTTGAGGATGTAGAGCTTGAACAGCGGCGCTGCGCGGTGCACTCGCACATCTGCTACGGCTTCCTTGACCAGGCCGAGCTCTCCGAGTTCGCGGACTGCCTCGACAATTGCCTCGGTATGCCGGCGGGTGATCCGCTCGGCGCGCTCGCGTACGCCGGGGTCGTCGGACTGCGTCTCGGCCAGGCACGGCAGGGCCATCGGCTGCCTAGTGTCGGGGAGCAGGATGCGAACGGTAACGGACTCAGGCGTCAGCAGCCCTGCGCGGATCTTGTCGAGTGGCTCGGTCAGCACTCCGTGGAGGGTCTCGCCGGAAAAGCCGGCAAAATCGATCGTGACGTGGGCGCGCTCGAAGGCGGCCTCGACGTGCGGCCGCAGCCCTACCGGGCGCTCGGTCTGTGCGCGGACGAATGCGCCGCTGCCCTGGCGGGTGACGATCAGGCGCTCGTCGCGCAGGATGCGCAGCGCCGTCTTGACCGTTTCTCGGGCGACGTTGTAGCGCTCGGCCAGGTCGTTCTGCGACGGCAGTCGCTCGCCAGGCTCGAACTTCCGGGTACGGATCGCAGCTCGCAGAACATTGGCGATCTGCTGCGACGGGGGCCTGGGGTCATCCGGGTCCAGCCCGGCCAGGTTTTCCAGTTCGCTGGTCATGCCGGCCAGCGTAGGTGCTGGCTAGCCAAGCTAGACGAATCGGCGCGTAGCTATTGACTTGGCTAGCCAGGCTGGCCTACCTCCGGGTCCTCATCTCCCGCCAGTGGTCCGGAAAGACCCTCGCCGACCGCCGCGACTGGGTCAAAGCACTCCTGGGCGTGACCACCGACGCCGACACCGCCCCGGCCGGCGGAGAGCAGCGGCACGCATGGGAACTCGCCAAACCCACCGACCCCGATGTTGCACCCCTCGCGCACCGGGTCCTGCGCGCGATATCCGAACGCATCCAATGGCGCGCGCAGCTCGACGCCGCCAGACGCACCGCCGACCCGCCCGATTCGGCAATCGGCTCAGCTCAGTCAGAGGAGCAGGAAGGGAAGCAAGCATGATGGAGAAGAAGAGTGTTCGTCCGGCTGAGGCTGCCGCCCTGCTGGGCGTCTGCCGCGACACCGTCTACGTCCTGATGCGGTCCGGGCGTTTGCGGTCGGTGAAGCTGGGTCGGGCTCGCCTCATCCCGATCGCCGCGATTGATGACTTCCTGTCGGCAACCGAGGAGGCCGCGGCATGACCGGCCGGCGTCGCCGCTCTCATGGTGAGGGTTCGGTGTATGAGCAGCGGCCCGGTATATGGGCGGCCGTGGTCGACCTCGGTTGGATCGACGGCAAACGCAGGCGCAAGTACGTCTACGCGAAATCCGAGGCAGAGGCGATCCGCAAGCGTGATGAGCTGCGGCGCCGGCATGATCTGGGCGAAAACCTCGCCGCGCAGCCGCGCACTCTGTCGGACTGGTTGGACGAGTGGATCGCTATGAAGGCTCAGGAGGGCACTCGGCCGTCCACGCTTCGCGGCTACCGCTGGTTGATCGAGAGCCACATTCGGCCGGCGCTCGGCAACGTGGCGTTGAGCAAGCTCACACCGACGATGATCCGTCGCGTCCTCGCCGCGAAGGCGAGCGCAGATCTTTCGGCAACCACCGTACGTCACATTCACGGCATGATCCGAAATGTCCTGGGCGACGCGGTACGCGAGGAGCTGTTGCACCGTAAGCCCGCGCTTGCCGTCCGGGCTCCGTCGATCCGCCATCAGGAGCGGCGGGCACTGACGGTCGAGGAAGCCCGGCGCTTGATCGAAACAATCCGGGGTGATCGGCTCGAAGCGCTGTGGGTCTGTGCCCTGACCGTCGGTCTGCGGCGCGGCGAGCTGCTCGGGCTGCGCTGGAGTGACGTGGATCTCGCGGCTGACACCCTCACCGTTCGGCAAACCCTGCTCCGCGCTGGCGGACAGCTCCACTTCGCGGAACCGAAGACGGAACGCTCGCGTCGTACCGTGCCGGTTCCCGAACAGACCTTGGCGCTCATCCGCGCCCATCGGCGCCGGCAGGCTGCCGAACGGCTCCAGGCGGGCGAGCGTTGGCAGGACTTAAGGCCTGATCTTCGCCTCCACGATCGGCACGCCCATGGAGCCGCGCAACGTCGACCGCGCCTGGCATGCGACGCGAGCGCGCGCAGGCCTGCCCTGGCTACGGCTGCACGATCTCCGACACGCCTGCGCCACGTTCCTTCTCGCGTCGGGCGCATCCCCCCGCACGGTGATGAAGACCCTCGGCCACAGCCAGATCACATTGACGATGAACACGTACACACACGTCTTGGCCGAGGTCGAGCGGGCGGCCATGGACGCGGCCGCCGACCGGCTCTTCGGTTGAGCTTGGCTGTACCGATGGCTGTACCGCTGAAAACCGCGAAGGCCCAGGCACAGCCGAGATGGGCTGTGGCCTGGGCCTTCAGTGGTGCGCCGCCAGGGACTCGAACCCCGAACCCGCGGATTAAGAGTCCGCTGCTCTGCCAGTTGAGCTAGCGGCGCTCGCTGGCAACGGAGAAGACACTAGCACGCCCCTCGACCCGGGTTCCAATCCGATCCCCGGCTCCCCTCTTCGGTCGAGCTTAAGGCGCAAAGCGGGACAAGGTGCCCAGCGCGCCGACCGAGGGGACCGAGGTGACGGCGTTCATGGGGCACGATGTGCGCCAGGCACGCGAGAACAGAGGTGGGGATGGGCAGGTTGGCGCGGAGCGGGGCGATGGTGGGCGTCCTGGTCCTGACGGCGTCGCTGGCACTGACCGGGTGCGGCGACGACCAGAAGAAGCCGGCGTTCGTCAGTGGCGGCCAGCCAGCCAGCGTCTCGGCGGCCGAGGGGACGGCGAGCGTCGAGCCCTCACCACAGCCGGCCGCTGCGGCGCTCCAGGTGAGTCCGGCCGACGGGGCGGACGGCCGGCCGGTCAGCACCGAGATCAGCGCCAAGATCCCGGGCGGCGGGAAGGTGTCGAAGGTCGTGCTCACCGCCGCCAACGGCAAGCCCGTCGAGGGCCGGATGCGCCGCGACGGCTCGTCGTGGGTGCCGTCCACCTCACTGAAGTACGCCACCCGGTACACCGCGACCGTCTCCGGAACGGGTACGGACGGCCAGACCCACGAGGGCGCCAGCACCTTCACCACGATGGCCAAGCCGAAGTCGATGATCGGCTCCGGGCTGTACATGTTCGACGGCAAGACCTACGGGGTCGGCATGCCGGTGGTGGCCGAGTTCTCCCCGGGCATCCCGAAGAAGGACCGCGCGGCCGTGCAGAAGCGGATGTTCGTCAGCACCGACCCGCCGCAGCCGGGCGCGTGGCACTGGCTCTACAACGGCACCCAGGCGTACTACCGGGCGCCGGAGTACTGGAAGCCGGGCACCACGATCTCCGTACGGCTGGCCCTGGCCGGCATCCCGCTCAGCAACGGCCGCTACGGCAACGTCGACCGGACCGCGACCGCCAAGATCGGCCGCGCCTTCGAGATGAAGGTCGACAACGCCAGCAAGAAGATGACCGTGTACGAGAACGGCGCGCTGATCCGGACCGTGCCGGTGAGCCTCGGCAAGAAGAGCACCCCCTCCTCCAGCGGCACCATGGTGGTGATGGAGAAGAAGGAGTCGACGGTCTTCGACACCCGGGACGAGCCGGACCCGGACAACCAGTACCTCACAAAGATCGACTTCGCCCAGCGGATCACCTGGGGCGGTGAGTACATCCACGCCGCCCCCTGGTCCGAGGGGGTGCAGGGCCGGGTGAACGTCTCGCACGGCTGCGTCAACGTCTCCATGGCGAACGGCAAATGGCTCTTCGACCGGACGCTGGTCGGTGACCCGATCACGGTCCGCGGCACCTCGCGGAAGCTGGTCCCGGGCAACGGCTGGACCGCGTGGAACATGAGCTGGTCGGAGTTCATCGCGGGCAGTGCTCTCCCGGTGCCGAAGGGCGGGGTGGGCCCGGCCTTCTGAGCGCGGGTGCCGTTGCCCGGCAGGCCCGGCGGGCAACGGTCCGTGACGATGGACGCTTGCGCCGCCGTCGTTGATGGAGACGTGCCTCACTCGCGAAGCGCGAAGCGTACCAAAATCGGTGCATCATGGTCGGGATGTTCGGGTTCAGCTGCGGGAACGGGTATTCGAATTCCTGCATCAGTAGGGGACTATGGCACCCGGGGACCACGACTGTGAGGGAATCATGGAAGCTAGCCAGGACGAGCTGATCCGGCGCGGGGCCGCCCGGCGCGGCGGGCGACGTCGCGGGTTCGCGGCGGTGGTGCTCGCCGCCGCCATGGCCCTGACCTCCGCCTGCACCAGCGGCGACGACGGTGGCAAGCCGTCGAGTTGGCAGGGTGGCGGGGAGAGCCAGCCGAAGGCGGCGGCCACGATCACCGAGCCCCAGGCCGACGCCGCCGACGTGCCGGCCTCCACCGCCATCACCTTCACCACGAAGGACGCTCAGGAGACCAGCGTCGAGCTCAAGGACTCGGCCGGCGAGACGGTCGAGGGCGAGCTCTCCGCCGACGGGAAGAGCTGGCTTCCCGACGGCGCCCTGGAGTACGGCGAGAAGTACACGGCGACGGTGACCGCGACCGGTGACGACGGCAAGCCGGCCACCGCGACCAGCGCCTTCACCACCATGGCCAAGCCCGCCCAGCAGATCCGGGTGAGCAGCTTCCTCGGCGACAACCAGGTGGTCGGCGTGGCGATGCCGCTGATCATCCGGTTCAGCCGGGCCATCCCGCAGGACTACCGGGACGACGTCCAGCGCCGGATGACGGTGACCAGCAAGCCGGCCCAGGAGGGCGTCTGGCACTGGGTCAGCCCCACCGAGGTCCGCTACCGGCCGAAGACGTTCTGGAAGGCCAACACCACGGTGTCGTACCGGGTGCAGGCGGGTGGCCTGCCCCTGGGCGACGGCTGGTACGGCCGCTCGGACCTCACCGTGGATGTCAAGATCGGTCCGTCGTTCGTGATGACCGTCGACAACCGCACCAAGCGGATGACGGTCACCAAGGACGGCAGGGTGATCAAGACGATCCTGGTCAGCCTGGGCAAGAAGACCACCCCGTCGTCCAGCGGCACCATGGTGGTGATCGAGAAGCTCCGCAAGACGGTCTTCGACACCATGGAGGAGCTGGGCCCGGAGGAGGGTTACCGCACGAAGATCGACTTCGCCCAGCGGCTGACCTGGGGCGGCGAGTTCATCCACGCGGCGCCCTGGTCCGAGGGGCAGCAGGGCACGGTAAACGTCTCTCACGGCTGCGTGAACGTGTCGATGGCCGACGGGGCCTGGCTCTTCACCAACACTCGGATCGGCGACCCGATCACGGTCAAGGGCACCGAGCGGAAGCTCCAGAACGGCAACGGCTGGACCGACTGGAACCTGAGCTGGGACGAGTACGTCAAGGGCAGCGCCCTGCCGTACGAGCCGCCGGCGCAGCCCGGCGACGAGGCCAGCGCCGAGCCCGGCACAGGGGACGACCCGAGCACCGAGCCGACGCCCTGACCGGGCAGTGACCGACCGGAGCCCCCTCCCCGACCGGAGGGGGCTCCGCCGTTTCCCGTCCCGGACGCACAACGACGGAAGCCCCCTCCCGAGGGAGGGGGCTTCCGGATCCGGGTGACTGATGGGAATTGAACCCACGACAACCGGGACCACAACCCGGTGCTCTGCCAACTGAGCTACAGCCACCATGCTCTCCGCACCGGACGAGCCGGGCGGGGCGCGGACTAATAATAGCCACACCCGCGCCGGCCGCGTCCACCGGGTTCCGGCCCGCCGACCGGACCCTGTCCACCGCCCGGCCTGAGCGAGCCCGATCCGCGGCCGAGGCCGGCGGGGCGCGCAGCGGTCAGAGCTGGGCCGCGATGGCCTTGGCGCTCTCCACGTCCGGCCCGGGCAGCGGTACGAAGATCGTCCGCCGGTAGTACTCCAGTTCGCGGATGCTCTCCCGGATGTCGGCGAGGGCCCGGTGGGCCAGCCCCTTCTGCGGCTGCCCGAAGTACACCCGGGGATACCACCGGCGGCAGAGCTCCTTGATCGAGGAGACGTCGATCATGCGGTAGTGCAGGTGGGCGTCGAGGCGCGGCATGTCCCGGGCGATGAAGCCCCGGTCCGTGGCGATCGAGTTGCCGCAGAGCGGCGCGCTGCCCGGGACCTTCACGTGCGTCCTGACGTAGTCCAGCACCATGGCCTCGGCCTCGGCCAAACTGACCGTGGAGCGCCGGACCTCCTCGGTCAGCCCGGACTTGCCGTGCATGGTCCGGACGATCTCCGGCATCCCCTCCAGGGCCGCCTCGCCGGCGTGGATGACCACGTCGACACCCTCGCCCAGCACGTTGAGGTCGGAGTCGGTGACGAGCGCGGCGACCTCGATCAGCGCGTCGCGCCCGAGGTCCAACCCGGTCATCTCACAGTCGATCCAGACGAGAAGATCAGCCACCGGACCAGACTACGCGCCGCTCACCCGCCCGCGCCTCGGCACCATGGCCGGAACGGACCGCTAGGGTTTCTGCGTGCCAGCCGAACCCGTCGCACCGCCCGCCGTCACCGAGGACGACCCGGGCGGCCGTACGGTCCGCCGGCTGGTCACGGTGATCGCGCTCGCGGCGGTGCTGCCGGCGCTGTACCTGCCGGGGCTGGGGCACCACTTCTTCGACCTGAAGATCTACATGCGGGCGATGGACTGGTGGGCGGGCGGCCATCCGCTCTACGACTACGTCCAGCCGGACCGGGTGCAGGGCGCGCTCTACTTCACCTACCCCCCGTTGACCGCGCTGCTGCTGCGGCCGTTCGCCCTGCTGCCGCTCGGCCTCACGGTGGCGGTGTTCACCGTGCTGACCGCGATCGGCGTGGTGGTGACGACGCGCTGGCTGGTGACCCCGGTCGTCGCGCGGCACGACCTGCCCCGGTTGTTCAGCCTCACGCTCGCCGTCCTGCTGGTCTTCGCCGTGGAGAGCACCCGGGAGACGATCACCTTCGGTCAGATCAACATGCTGCTGGTGGTGCTGATCCTGGCCGACCTGCTGTTCGCCGTACCGCAGGGGCGGCGCTGGGCCGGCGTGGGCGTGGGGCTGGCGACGGCGCTCAAGCTCTTCCCGGGCATCTTCATCCTCTACCTGCTGGCGACCCGGCGCTGGCGGGCGGCGGCGGTGGCCGCCGCGACCGCGGCGCTGGCCACCCTGCTGGCGGCGGCGGTCGCGCCGGCCGACTCGTGGCGGTTCTGGACCCACGAGCTCTGGGCGACCGACCGGGTCGGGCGCACCGACTACACCGGCAACCAGTCGCTGTTCGGCCTGCTCAGCCGGATCACCGCGCCGGAGAAGCCGAGCCAGCTCCCGTGGCTGCTGCTGGTCGTCGTGGTCACCGGGTACGGGCTGTGGCGGGCCGCCCGCGCCGCCCGGGCCGGCGACGCGCTCGCCGGCCTCACGCTGACCGGTCTGGTCGGCGGGCTGGTCAGCCCGATCACCTGGACGCACCACCTGTACTGGTTCATCCCGGCGGTGGTGGTGCTGGTGGACGCCGCGCTGGGCACCGACCGGGGCACGGCCGAGGGGGTGCGGCGGCGCCGCTGGCTGCTGACGCTCGCGGTCGGCACCGCGTTCGTGATCATCTACGGAGTGGTGTCCTTCCAGGACTGGGGCGTCGCCCCGGCGCGTACCGACAACCTCGGCGAGTTCGCCGCCCGCAACGCGTACGTGCTGCTCAGCCTGCTGTTGTTGGTGGCGCTGCCGACCCGGCCCAGGCGTCGGTCCGCCGAGTCCCCGGCGACACCCTGAAACTTGCACCAAATGGACAGACGTCCCGACCGGCCTCGATCGGCGCTAATCTGGTCCCAACTACCTCAAGTTTCTCCCAGGTAGCACCGATCCCCCGGTGACGGTGGCCCTCCGCGTCGGCAGCGCGGAGGGCCACCCGTCGTTGCGGCGGACCTCAGCCGTCGGCGCCGGGGGCGTCCGGCGACGCCGGCCGGGCCGGGCCGTCCACCGAAACCGGGCGCGTGCTCTCCTCGACCGTCCCGGGTGGCCAGGACCAGGTCGTCGTCATCCCCGGACTCGTCGGCAGGTCGGCGAGGGTCTCCGGCCGACGGGTGGGGACCGGCCCGATCGCGGCCCGGGAGGGCCCCGCGTGGGCCGGGCCGACCGAGACGAGTTGCCGGTCGGCCAACGGCGGCCGCCCCTCGGCGGTCTTCTGCGCGCCGAGGCCGCTGAGCGAGGTCACGCCGAGCCGGCCGGCGAGCACCGGGACCTGGTCCGGCTCGACCACGAAGACCACCTCGCGCGGGCGGACCGGACGCAGCAGCAGCGCCACGGCCAGCATCACCAGCAGGATTCCGCCGGCGAGCAGTCCCCACGCCGCGCCCTGGAGCCACCCCGCGCGCAGCTCGGCGCGCAGGTCCACGGCGAGATCGGCCCGGCCGTCGGGGCGCATCACCACCAGGCTCAGCGATCGGCCGGCCAGCTCGCCCGGGTTCCATTCCAGCGCGCCGATCCCTTCGCGTACCCAGAAATCCTGGCCGAGCGGGACGGCGGCGGCGGTGCCGGCGGCGGCCGGCCCGGCCGGGTCGAGCCGGACCGGCAGCGGACCTCGGGCCAGCGCGACCCGCCGGACGGTGGCGTGCGGGACGGGGTCGAGCCAGCGCCGCACCTGGTCGCTGGGCGCCAGGCCGAGGAAGGCCGGGCCGTCGGGGGTCCGGGCGGTCAGCCGGAGCCGGGCCTGCCCGGTCCGGGCGAACGGCGCCTCGGCGCGCAGCAGAGCGTCCACGTCGGTGACCACGATCGCCTGGCCCGGGGTGCGGGCGGTCTCGAAACGGGCGCCGAAGCCGCCGTCGGGGTCGGCGTGCCGGCCGATGGTCCACAGGCCACCGCCGGCCATAAGCACCGGAATCCCCATGGTCAACAGCAGCATGCCGGCGATCGTTCGCACGAACCGCATTCGCGTCGTCCCCCTCGGTAGCCAACTACCCGGCCGACCTTACCGACGCGAACCGCACAATCGCCGGATATCCACGGCATGCACCCCGAGGACCGCAGAAAGGCCGGCGGCCCGCCGGAAGATCCGACGGGCCGCCGACAACGACGCAGCTCAGGGCTTCGGCGTGGGCTCCCGACGGGTCCGCAGGAAGGCCAGGCCACCCAGGATCAGGCCGGCCAGCCCGGCGACCAGACCGGCGACGCCGAACGCGGTGCCGGCGCCGTCGGAGTCGTCGTCGGAGTCGTCGTCACCGGCCGGGGCGGCCGCGCCCGCGCTCCCGCTCGGCGCGGCGGACGGCGAGGCGGCGGTCAGGGTGAGCACCGGGGCCGGGTTCTCCGGCTCCTCCCCGCCCGGCGTCGGCTCCTCGATCCAGCGGGCCACGTTGCCGTCCGAGTAGGTCTGGAGCACCTTGAACACCATCCGGTCGACCTGCGGCAGCGGCCCCATGGAGACCGGAAACTCCTGGAACTCGCCCGGCTTGACCCCGGCGTTCGCGGCGGCCGTCCAGGTCAGCTTGGACACCGCCTCGGTGAGCTGGCTGCCGTGCACGTCGATCGGCGGGTTCACCTTGCGCTTCTCCACCGCCACCGTCCAGCCCGGCACCGGCATGGTGGACACCGAGCCGACCGGGGCGTTCTGCGGCAGCACCACCTCGACCTTGGTGGTCGAGGCCGTGTCGCTCTCGTTCGGCACCCGGAACGCGAACCGGCCGTAGCCGCCCTGGGTCGCCTCCTTCGGGTTGACCGTGACGTGCGCCGAGGCGGGCCCGGCGAGGCCGAACACGGCAGTGGCGACGGCGGTGAGCGCGAGCGCGGCGGCGGTGGCGGGACGCCGGAGACGGATCATGTGTCTGAGAGCCTTCCGTTACTTGATCGGTACGGTGGCGGTCACCGTGGCCTGGTCGATGTCGGTGGTGCGGACGGTGATGCGGAGCTGCCACTCCCCCGCGGCCGGGAGGTTGATCTCCCCGGTCACGTGGTTGTCGGTCAGCGGCAGCAGCGGGATCTCGATCGGCTCGATCCCCGCCGACGGCAGGGCGGCGGTGGCCTTCCACTCCTGCACCGGCTGCGGCCGGTTGTCCTTCGTGTACGCGTAGAGGTGTACGGAATTGTTGCCCCGCTCGGCCGGGTCCAGCTCCACCTGAACTGAGGCGACCGGGCTGGCGAGCGTGGTGGAGAAGTAGCCGGTGGTCGTACCGGCCACGTCGGTGGCGGCGGTCCGGGCCGGGGTGGTCTGCACCAGGGTCGCCGAGACGCCGAGCACGATCGCCGTGATCGCCAGCTCCACCCAGATGGCCTGGCGCATCCGCCCCGGACGCTGCGCCGCGATCCGCCGCCGCACCAACGCCCGGGAGTACGCGGCCACCCCGACCACCAGCGCGAACAGCCCGATCTTGGCGAGCAGCAGCCGCCCGTAGGTGGTGTCGACCAGGGCCTTCGGGGTGGCCACCTCGATCAGCCCCTGCACGGTGCCGGCGAGCAGCAGCGCCGCCACGGCGAGGGCCGCCCAGCGGGACCAGATCGGCAGGATCGCCCCCAGCTCGCGTTCGTCGGCCCGGCGGAGCAGGAACACCGCGAGCATCACCAGGCCGCCCAGCCAGACCGCCATGCTGCCCAGGTGCACCGCGTCCACCACCACGGAGACGGCCGGCGCGGGCGAGGCGGCCGGGTGGCCGGCCAGCGGCCAGGTGAACAGCGCCGCCCCGCCGACAATGGCCAGGATGATCCCGTCGGTCCGGCCGACCGGCCCGGCGAAGAGGGGCCGGAGCAGGAACGCCGCCGCGGCGAGCAGCCCCAGCCGGACCAGGTGGGCGGTGCCGAAGGCGCTGCCCACCACGTCGCCCAACCCCGAGGAGGTCACGTCGAACAGCCCGCCGCCGGCCGTGTACGGCACCTGCAACCACAGGTCGGCGAGGGTGCCCAGGACCAGCAGGCCCAGCCCCGCCCAGGCCAGCCGGGCCGGCCCGCGCCGGGGCAGCCGACGCGGCCAGAGCGCGGCCAGCACCAGCGCCGGGCCGACCAGCAGCAGCAGTCCGGCGTAGCCGAGGTACTTCGCCACCTTCACGGCGTTCTCCACCACCGGGTCGGCGCGGTTGTCCGAGCCGGTGTCGACCGGCGGCGGCGACGGGGCGCCCACCGAGTACGTGAACGCGCCAGAGACCGGGTGGCTGTCGGCGGAGATCACCCGGTAGCTCACCAGATAGGTGCCCCGGGCACCGGAGGGATCGACCGGGACGGTCACCGCTGCGCCGGAGAAGGACGGCTCACCCCGGTCCGCCCGGGAGCCGTCCGGCGCGATGACCCGGATCTTGCCGGGCACCTTGCGGACCCCCTCGCTGAAGGTCAGCACCACCTCGGCGGGCGCGCTCGGCACCACCGCCGAGGCCGCCGGGCTGCTGCTGACCAGGACGGCGTGGGCGCTCGCCGGGGTGGCCGGGGCGAGCAGCAGGGCGACGAGGGCGACCAGCAGACCGGCGGCGGCGCACACCCGGGCGGCCCATCGACGGTCGGCGACGGCCACGGGCCGGCGGCGTACGGCAGCAGTCATGACCATCATGCTCGCCGACCGGGCCCGTGCTCGGCGACCCGGCCTCACCCGCGCCCCGGCGCGAGCGCGGGGGGCAGCCGGCGCGGCGGCTCGCCGCTGACCCGGCCCAACGCCCAGAGCAGGCCCGCCTGCACCACGGCGGCCAGGTGGCCCAGCTCGTGCACCAGCGCGGTGCTCGACCGGGCGATGTCCACCGCGCTGGTGCCGGCCAGGCAGACCGCCAGCACCAGCGCCACCGGCAGGAACGCCCGGGCCCGCTCCGGCCGCCAGGCGGCCAGCGCGAACCCGACCGCGAGCGCCGCGTCGAAGGAGGCCATCTCACGGCTGGTGTGCGGGTCGGCCTCGACCCCGACGCCGGCGAGCAGGATCGGCAGCGCGATGGCGAGCTGCGCCACCGCGGCCACCGCCACGGCCACCCGCAGCAACTGGCGCCGGGCCCGCACGGTGGCGGCGGCGTCGTCCCGCGCCGCGGCCCGGTCCGCGGCGACCGCGGCCAGCACGGGGGCGGTCAGATCGGGTACGTCGACCGCCTGGAGCCGGGTGAGTCGGGTCACCCGTTCGGCCCGCGCCAGCCAGGAGCGGCACCCGGGGCAGGCCTCGGTGTGCGCCTCCAGCGCCGGCACCGGCGCCTGCGGGTCCTCGCCGTCCAGCCGCGCCGACAGCGCCACCCGTACGTCGTCGCAGTTCATGAGCAGGTAGTCGGGGGTGGGCGCGGAAAAGTTCCCGGAGTGGGCCGGGCCATAGAAAGGGCCGAAGGGCCCTGCCTCACCCAGGTACGCCGCGTAACCTCGTCTGTCGTGATCCCCGCCCCGCGCGACACCACCGCCGGCCGCCACGAGGCGCGCGGCGAGGCCGCGCGGGACGGCGCCACGCGGTGGGCGCTGGCCGCCCGGGACGGCGACCCGGTCGCGCAGGCCGCCTTCGTCCGGGCCACCCAGGCCGAGGTGTGGCGGTTCGCCGCCGCGCTGGTCGACGCGGACAGCGCCGACGACCTCACCCAGGAGACGTACCTGCGGGCGTTCCGCGCGCTGCCCGGCTTCGAGGGCCGCTCCAGCGTGCGTACCTGGCTGCTGGGCATCGCCCGCCGGGCCTGCGCCGACCACCTGCGTACCGTGGTGCGCCGCCGCCGGCTCGACGAACGGCTCGCGGCGCACGCCCACACCGACCGGCCGTACCCCGACCCGGCCGGGCACCTCGGCGCCACCGACCTGGTCCGCCGGCTCCCCGCCGACCGGCGCGAGGCGTTCGTGCTCACCCAACTGCTCGGCCTGTCGTACGCCGAGGCCGCCGCCGTGGAGGGGGTGCCGGTGGGCACCATCCGCTCCCGCGTCGCCCGGGCCCGCTGCGACCTGGTCGAGGCCGTCGGCGACGCGCTCGCCGGTTGACGCGGAACTTTCCTCGGATCCGGGACGACAAATGACCGTGACTGCACCGAGCACCCGGGCCGCCCGCTGGCCCGCCGTCCGGCCCTGGCTCGGCACCGCCGCCCGACTCGGGCTGGCCGCCGTCTGGTTGATCGCCGGCGGCGCGAAGGTCGGCGACCTGGCCGCCTCCGGCCGGGCCGTGAACGCCTACCAGGTCATGCCGTACGACCTCGCCACCGTGATCGGCGCCGCGCTGCCCTTCGTGGAGCTGGCGCTCGGCGTACTGCTGCTGATCGGGCTGGCCACCCGACTGGCCGCCGGGGTCTCCGCGGCGCTGCTGGTGGTCTTCATCACCGGCATCGCCTCGGCCTGGAGCCGCGGCCTGGCCATCGACTGCGGGTGCTTCGGCAGCGGCGGGCAGCTCGCCGCCGGGCGGGCCCCGAGCTACCTCCCGGAGATCCTCCGGGACCTGGGATTCCTGGCGCTGGCCGGATTCCTGCTGATCTGGCCCCGCACCCCCGTCTCCGTGGACGGCTGGCTGGCGGGCGATGCACCCGTGGAGGGCGAGGATGAGTAGTCGCAAGGGGCGGAAGAACGCCGCCCAGGTGGTCCGCGCGCAGCTCGCCAGGGAGAAGCGGCGCACGCGTACCATCTGGACCTCGGTCGGCGCCGTGGTGGTGCTGGTGATCGCCGGGCTGATCGGCTGGTCCGTCTACTCCAGCCAGAAGTCGAAGACCTTCACCGCCCCATCCGGCGCCAACGCCGGCGGCACCGGGATCGTCGCCGGCGCCGGTCCCGTCGCCATCGACCTGTACGAGGACTACCTCTGCCCGGTCTGCAAGCAGTTCCAGCAGGTCAACGGCGCGACCATCGACCAGTTGATCAGGGAGGACAAGGTGCGGGTGATCTTCCATCCGGTGGCCTTCCTGAACCGCTTCTCCACCACGGAGTACTCCACCCGCGCGTCGGCCGCCTCGGGCTGCGCCGCCCAGGGCGGCAAGTTCAAGGAGTTCACCGACGCGCTCTTCGCCCGACAGCCGGCCGAGGGCAGCGCCGGGCTCAGCAACGACGAGCTGATCGACATCGGGGCGGGCGTCGGGCTGAACCGCGACGACTTCGGCTCCTGCGTGAAGGACGGCACGTACAAGCCGTGGACCGAGCACGTCACCGACGACGCGAGCAAGTCCGGCGTCACCGGCACCCCGACCATCAAGGTCAACGGCAAGGACGTCGAGGACCGCTCCCCGGAGGGGATCAAGGCGGCGGTGGCGGCGGCCGGCAAGTGATCCCCGTACCGCTGCGACGGGCCACGGTGGTCGTCACCGTCGCGCTCGCCGCCCTGCTCGCCCTGGCCGCGCCGGCCGCCGCGCACGGCGCGGACGCCCCCGATGGCACGGACTACCGGGCCGAGGTCACCGCGCTCGCCCCCGCCCGGCCCGGGCTCACCGTCCGGGTCGTCGAGGCGGGCGCCCGGCTGGAGCTGATCAACCGCACCGGGCGGGACGTCGAGGTGCTCGGCTACTCCGGCGAGCCGTACCTGCGGGTCGGCCCGGGCGGGGTGTACGAGAACCGCCGCTCCCCGGCCACCTACCTCAACCAGACCATCGCCGGTGACACCAGCCTCCCGCCGGCGGCAGACCCGGCCGCGGCCCCGGTCTGGTCCCGGGTCGGCAAGGGGCAGTCGGTGCGCTGGCACGACCAGCGGACGCTCTGGCTCGAGTCGTCGCCGCCCGCCCAGGTGACCGCCGACCCGGGGCGCCAGCAGCGGGTCCGGGACTGGGTGGTGCCGCTGCGCGCCGGCGACGAGACGATCGAGGTCCGGGGCACCCTGGACTGGGTGCCGCCACCGGACGCATACCCGTGGTGGGTAGCCGCCACCCTCGGCTTCCTCGCCGTCGCGGCGGCCGGGCTCGCCCCCGCCGGCACGGCCACCGGGGTACGCGCGCTGCGGGGCGTGGGCGCCCTGCTCGCCCTCGGCGGGCTGGCCACCGTGGCGTTCACCATCGGCCGGGAACTCGATGCCGGCGCCGACGGGCTCGGCGGGGTGCTGCTCGGGCTGATCAACGGTCAGGTCTGGATGCTGCTCACCGGGCTCGGCGCCATCGCCGCCGGCGGGTACGCGCTGGCCCGCCGGGAGGCCGCCGACTTCGCCCTCGCTCTGGCGGGCGCCTGCCTGGCGATCTTCGCCGGCTTCGCCAACATCGCCGTGCTCTCCCGCTCGGTGGTTCCCGTGGTCTGGCCGGCCACCACCGCCCGGCTGCTGGTGGCCCTGATCCTCGCCACCGGCGCCGGCGCCCTCGGCGCCGGCATCCTGCGCCTCCACGCCGCCTCCCGCGCCAGCCGCCAGCCGGTCCCGACCCCCGCCACCCCCGCTGCGGGTCAGGAGGGGCGGGGGGTGAAGCCGTAGGGGAGTTCGAGGCGGTGGCGGGCGAGGAGGGGCTCGTCGGTGAGGAGGTCGACGGTGGGGGCGTCGGCGACGATGCGGCCGGCGTCGAGGATCACCGAGCGGTCGCAGAGCTCCGCCGCGTACGGCAGGTCGTGGGTGACCATCAACAGGGTCACCGGCAGGCCGCGCAGGATCTCCGCCAGCTCCCGCCGGGCGGCCGGGTCGAGGTTGGACGACGGCTCGTCGAGGACCAGGATCTCCGGCCGCATGGCGAGCACCGTGGCCACCGCCACCCGGCGGCGCTGACCGAAGGAGAGGTGGTGCGGCGCCCGGTCCCGGTGCTCGCTCATTCCGACCGCGGCCAGCGCCTCGTCGACCCGGGCGGCCAGCGCCGCCCCGCGCAGCCCCAGGTTCGCCGGGCCGAACGCCACGTCCTCGGCCACGGTCGGCAGGAAGAGCTGGTCGTCCGGATCCTGGAAGACGATGCCCACCCGGCGGCGGATCTCGGCCAGCGTGTCCCGGTCCCGGCTGACCGTCAGCCCGCCGACGGCGACCGTCCCCTCGGTGGCAGTGAGGATGCCGTTGAGGTGCAGCACCAAAGTCGTCTTGCCGGCCCCGTTGGGGCCGAGCAGCGCCACCCGGTCCCCGCGCGGCACCGTCAGGTCCACCCCGTGCAGGGCGACGTGACCGTCCGGGTACGCGTACCGGACGCCGCGCACGTCCAGGGAGGGAGCCGTCTGCACGTACCCGATCATGTCAGGACGACCGCGGCGGCGGCGATGGCGGCGGCCGCCAGCGGCACCGTGGCGGCGGCAGCCCACTGGCCGGCGGTGGCCGCGCCGGCCCCCTGCCAGACCGCCGGCATCCGGCCCGAGTAGCCGCGCGACACCATGGCCAGGTAGACCCGCTCGCCGCGCTCGAACGCACGCAGGAAGAGCGCGCCGACCCCGGCGGCGAAGCCGCGCAACTGCCAGAGGAAACGCGGGTCGTCGCCCCGGGAGACCCGGGCCACCCGCATCCGCCGGGCCTCGCCCACCAGCACATCCAGGTAGCGCAGCATGAAGGTGGCGATCTGGGTGAGGATCTGCGGGCAGCGCAGCCGGTCCAGGCCGACGATCAGGTCCCGCGTCGTCGTGGTCGCGGCGAGCAGGAGCGACGCCAGTACGCCCAGCGTCCCCTTCGCCAGGATGTTCCAGCCGCCCAGCAGCCCGTCCACGGAGAGGCCCAGCCCGGCCACCTCGACCCGCTCCCCCGCCCCGAAGAAGGGCAGCGCGAACGCGAAGAGCACGAACGGCAGCTCGATCAGCGCCCGGCCGAGCAGCCAGCGCGGGCCCACCCGGGCCAGCGCCGCGACGGCGGCGACCAGCAGCGCGTACCCGCCGAAGGCCCAGTACGCCTCGCGGGGCGTGGCAACCACGGCGACGGTGAACAGCACCATCGCGGCGATCTTCACCTCCGGTGGGAGGCGGTGCACCAGCGAGGTGGACTCGCGGTAGAGCACGTGCGCGTGTCCGGCGCCCATGTCGACGTGTCCCCTCAGCCGGCGCGGGCCGCGCGCCGCCCGGCGTCGGCCGGGTCGGTGTCGCCGGCCGACCCGCCCGAGCGGGCGGGGTCGTCGCCCGACGCGCCGGGACCGGTGGGGCCGTGCCGGCGGGCCAGCCAGAAGAGGCCGCCGCCGAGGGCGAAGGTGAGCAGCACGCCGAGGACGCCGGAGAGGCCGGTGGAGAGGAACCGGTTGTCCACGCCCCGGATGCCGTAGTCGGCCAGCGGGCTGTCGGACAGCTCGTGGTTCTTCGCCTGCTGCGCCGGGCAACTGCCGCCGGTGATCTCGCCGTCGGCGTTCACCGTGCAGCCCTTGAGCAGGGACGAGTCGAGCCCGTCCGGGTGCGCCGAGGCGTAGTTGCTGACCACGCCGGCGAGCAGCAGGGCGACCAGCAGGCCGCCGAGGACGAAGCCCCAGTTGCGCTTGGTCATCGGGCACCCCCGGCGGCCGGGACGACGGCGGCCGGCGCGGCCGGCTTCAGGGCGCGCAGCGCGTACACCAGGTCGGGGCGGACCTTGGCGACGGTGACCACCGTGGTGGCGGTGATCAGGCCCTCGCCGACACCGATCAGCAGGTGGACGCCGGCCATCGTGCCGGCCAGCCCGGCGAGGTTGCCGCCCAGGTCGGTGGTGCCGCCCAGCCAGTACTGCAGGACGAAGCCCTGGCTGGCGACCACCACGCTGATCAGGCCCGACACGAACGCGGTGATGCCGAGCCCGGCCGGGGTACGCGGCAGCACCCGCAGCAGCAGCGCGATCAGCAGGTACGCCACGGCGGTGCCGAGGATCGCCATGTTGGTGACGTTGAGGCCGAGCATGGCCACCCCGCCGTCGCCGAAGACCAGTGCCTGCACGACGAGGACGACGGCCACGCAGAGCGCGCCGACCCACGGGCCGACCAGGAGCGCGGCGAGCGCGCCCCCGAGCAGGTGACCGCTCACCCCGGCGGTGAAGATCGGGAAGTTGAGCATCTGCACCGCGAAGATGAACGCGGCCACCAGGCCCGCCATCGGGGCCAGCCGGTCGTCCAGGTCGCGGCGGCCGCGCAGCACGCAGAGGGTGAGCACGGCGAGCGCGAAGGCGGCGAAGACCGCGGCGACGGGACCGTTGATGATCCCGTTCGAGATGTGCATCGCCAGGGTTTCCACTCGACCTCCCGGGGCGCGGCGGGCGGGCCCACACCGACGGGGTCAGCTTATTTGCGCCGGCTCCTTGTTGCCAATTTATTGCAACAAGGCATGGTGTTGATCACGGGTGGCGGCGCGTCGCCACCGTCGGCGTCCCGCGCGGCGGCGGTATCGTCTGCGCCATGACCGACCGCCTCAACCCCGGCGACCCCGCGCCCGAGTTCACTCTCCCCACCGACACCGGCGACACGCTCTCCCTGACCGACCTGCGTGGCCGCAAGGTCATCCTGTACGCCTACCCGGCCGCCATGACTCCCGGCTGCACCAAGCAGGCCTGCGACTTCCGCGACTCGCTCGCCTCCCTCCAGGCCGCCGGCTACCAGGTGGTCGGCATCTCCCCGGACAAGCCGGAGAAGCTGGCCAAGTTCCGCGACCGGGACGCGATCACCTTCCCGCTGGTCGCCGACACCGACAAGGCGGTGCTGACCGCGTACGGCGCGTACGGCGAGAAGCAGATGTACGGCAAGACCGTCACCGGGGTGATCCGCTCGACCTTCGTCGTCGACGAGGACGGCAAGATCGAGCGCGCGCTCTACAACGTCAAGGCCACCGGGCACGTCGCCAAGCTCCGCCGGGACCTCGGCCTGGACTGAGACTGTCGTACGCCGCTAATCCTGAGGGAGGCTGGGCTCACCACCCCAGAGGCCCGACGCTCTAGACTCAGCAGGTCCGCGGGAGTGGCGTAACAGGCAGGCGCGATAGGTTTAGGTCCTATTGTCCGAAAGGACGTGGGGGTTCGACTCCCCTCTCCCGCACCAGAGGCGATGTCGTGAGGATCACGAACGTGGGGTTCATGCCTAGCCACTCCCTCAGGATGGCAGGCGTGAGCCTGCGTTTCGTACTGGATCCTGATCTCACCCCTGAGCTGCGCGAGCAGATCGTCTCGCTCTGGGTGGACGTCACCAACGCCGGCGGCGCGGTCGGCTTCGTCGCCCCGGTGACCGCGGCCGAGGTCCGGCCGATGGCCGAGGCCGCCTTCGCCGACATCGTCGACGGGCCGGACCGGCTGCTGGTCGGCTACGAGGGCGATCGGCCGGTCGGCATCCTGATCATCTGCGACAACCGGTTCCACCTGAAGACGCACTATCGGGTGCTCAAGCGGGTGATGGTCCACCCCGACACCCAGGGCCGCGGGTACGGCGCCGCGCTGATGCGCGAGGCCGAGCGGCTCGGCAGCGAGCTGGGCCTGGCGGCGCTGCACGTGACCGTCCGGGGCGGGCTCGGCCTCGAGCCGTTCTACGACCGGCTGGGCTACCGGGAGGTGGGGCGGCTGCCCGGCGCGCTGCGCCTCGCCCCCGGCGACGACCGGGACGAGGTCTTCATGTGGCTGGACCTGGACCGGCCGGGGGCCTGACGCCCGGGCTCCCCGGGCCCGGCACCCATCATCGGGTCCCGGCCGATCCATCCCGTGGGCCACCCTTGGAAGCACGGCAGGGTCCTACGATGCTGATGTCGTGGATGAATCGCCACAGCCGGCGGAACTCGCCGCCCTGCGTCCGCGGTGATTCGTTCACGTCATCAGCTTCGTAGCGCCCGACCAGGACACCCGACCGGCCATCCAGTCCCCGGCCGGAGCAGCGGGCGCGGCACCAGGTCAAGCACCGCCGAGCGACCAGCGGGCCAAGGGAAAGCCAAGGGCCGCCGACCCGAGCAGATCGCGGTGGCCCGGGCCGGCGGCGGCACGCCGGGTGGTCAGTCCAGCAGGGTCACCGGATCGCCGACCTGCACCTCGCCCGGCCCGTCGGGGACCAGGTGCAGCCCGAAGAGGAGCTTCTGGTTGATGTTGCGGTGCCGGCCGAGGGTGCGCAGCGGCTCCTTGCCGCGTACGCCGGTCTCCTGGTCGGTGGTGGTGACCACGCAGCGGTCACAGGGCCCGGCGGCGCGGAAGACGGCCGATCCGACGCGGAGCCGGCGGCCGGCCCACCCGTCCTCCGCCCAGGCCGGGGCCCCCTCGACGACCAGGTTGGGGCGGAACCGGGCCATCGGCACCGGCGGCTCGCCCGCCTCGGCCAGCCAGTCGTTCAGCGCGTCGAGCGAGGCCGCGCCGGCCAGCAGCAGCGGGTACTCGTCGGCGAAGCTGACCTGGTCGCCGGTGTCGTGGTCGCGCTCATCCGGGTCCATCTGCCGGGTCGGCTCGCGCAGCCAGACCAGCCGGACCGGCCGGCCGAGCAGCCCGCCGAGCCAGTCGTCGGCGGCCGGACCGGCGGGCAGCGCGGCGACCGGCCGTCGGCTGCGGAACACCCGCACCGGCAGCGGCTCGCCCGCGTCCGGCTCGGGCACGTCCAGGTCGGCGCGGTCCGGGGCGCGCAGCACCAGGCCGCCGGCGCGCGGGGTGGCGCCCAGGGTGACCAGCTCGGCGGCCTCCCGCTGGGTGACGCCGACGCCGTGCTCGTCGATGACCAGCCAGCGCCGGTCGCCGGCCAGGCCCCACGGTTCGACCCGGGCGCCGTCGTGGTCGAGCCGGTGGCAGCCCTTGACCGGGTACGTGTGCACGGCGGCGAGCCTCACCAGGCGACCCCGATCCCGTCGCCCGGGTACCAGTGCCGGGCCGGTGTCTCCCGGTAGGCGAGGAAGCGCCGCCCCGTCCGTTCGGCGTGCTCGGCGAGGACGTTGGTGACGGTGACGTTGTCGGTGAGCAGCATCGCCCCGGGGGCGAGCTTCGGCTCCACCGCCTCGAACTCGCTCTTCTCGTGCACCCGGCTGTGGTCGCTGTCGTGCAGGAACAGGTCGACCGGGCGGTCCAGCGCGGCGATCGAGGCGACGGAGTCGCCGATCACCAGGTCGACCACGTCGGCCCAGGGCGTGGCGCGGGCCAGGTAGCCGGCCTCCGGGTTGATGTCCAGCGAGGTGAGCCGGCCCGGGTGCCCCTCGGCGGCATTGCGCAGCAGCGCGGCGGCGAGGACGCAGCTGCCGAGCCCCTTGTCGACGCCGGTCTCCACCACGTGCGCGGGCTTGCGGGCGCGGACGGTGGCGTACCAGCCGATCCGGCGGGCGTACCGGACGTGCTTGTCGGCCAGGCCGCGGCGGGACGCGGCGGCGGTGGCGCGCTCGATGTGCCGGCGTAGTTCCTCGTCGGTCTCGATCTCGTTGAGGTACGCCCGGACCTGCTTGACCGGCACGTCACAGACCACGCTGACGAACCAGGCAAGGTGGTGCCGGCTCAGCTTGGTCAGCTCGTACGTGTAGTTGTGATGCTCACGCGAGGTGACCAGCCAGCGGGCGGAGGTGCGCAGCACCTTGGCGTCGTGCCGGGCGACCCGGGCCAGCCGCACCGGGAAGGCGGCGACCGGAGCCAACGGGGTGCGGGCGATGGCCCGCCGGAGCTTCGTTGCGTCCACGTGTGCGGTTTTACCAGGTCGGGGTGGCGACTGGCGAGGAAAGTTCTCAGGCACCGACCGGGTGGCCGGACCTGACCGACCGGACGAGGGTTCCCGCGCCGGAAGGCGAGTCAGTAGCATCCCGCACATGTCACGTCGCCACCAGTTCGCCGACTACGAAACGCGCTACCCAGCGTCCGAAGTGGATCTCGACGCCACGGAGCAGACGTCCTCGCCGGCTCCGCGTCGCCGACGCGGCCGGCGTATCGCCCTGATCGTGCTGCTGGTGCTGGTGCTGCTCACCGGGGGTGGCCTCCTCGCGGGCGGCCTGTACTACCGCTCGATCAATTCCTCCGTCGAGCGCGTTGACGCCTTCGACGGCGTGCCCGAGGAGTCCCGCCCGCAGGTCGAGGTCGCGGCGAAGGGCGCGATGAACATCATGATGCTGGGCAGCGACTCCCGCGACCCGGAAAACACCGGGGGGTCCCGGAGCGACACGATCATCGTCGCCCACCTGCCAGCGGACCGGTCGAGCGCCCAGCTCATCTCGATTCCGCGGGACACCTGGGTGTCGGTGCCACGCTCGAAGGACGGCCAACACGGCGGCCGGGATGCCAAGATCAATGCGGCATACGCATGGGGCGGCGTTCCGCTGATGGTGCAGACGGTGGAGCAGTTCACCGGCGTCCGTATCGACCATGTGACGATGGTCGACTTCTCCGGCTTCAAGGAGATCGTCGACGCGCTGGGTGGTGTCGAGATCGACGTGGAGAAGGACTTCACCACGAATTACTCCCTGAGCGGTAGCCGGACGTTCGTCAAGGGTCGGCAGACCATGGACGGGGCCGCCGCGCTCGACTACGCGCGTGAGCGGCATGCCTTCGCCGACGGCGACTTCGCCCGGATCCGACACCAGCAGCAGGTGATCAAGGCAATCCTGGACAAGGCTGCCTCCGGCGGCGTGCTGGCCAGCCCCGGCAAGCTGAACTCGTTCGTGAAGGCCACGTCGAACGCGGTGGCGGTGGACAAGTCACTGTCCCTCTTGGACCTAGCGATGGAGCTGCGTGGCCTGCGGGGCGGCAACCTCGGGTTCTTCACCTGCCCCGTGAAGGGGACGGGCCGGGTCGGCAGCGAGAGCGTCGTGTTCGCGAACACGACGAAGGCGAAGACGCTCTTCGACGCGGTCCGCCGCGACTCGGTCCCCGACATCCTGGCTGCCGGAAAGTAGGACGTCGAACTACCTTGCCGGCTCTGGCGGCACGGCTGGCCCGTTCGTATCCTTCGATCGCCCCGGCGTCGCACACCTGGCCAGGGGTTCTCACGGGGGAAGGATCGACCATGTCACGCCTACCGGTGTTTGGTCACCCTGCTGCGTCCGTATCGGACCTCGGCGGAACTTCGCAGCAGCCGGTGGCATTGCAGGAAGATCCGACCGGCGGTGCGGGGATCACTGTGGTGATCCCCCCCGTCCGGTCGGCGAAGGAGCCGCTGGTCGCGGCGGAGACGCGCACCGGTCTCGACACGACTGCGGTGATCCCATATGCCAGCTCCCGGGCCTCGAAGCGCACGCGCTGGCTCCGGGCCTGGATGATGACGGCGCCCATCGACGTCGTCGCGCTGCTCGCGCCGCTGCTGGTGACCCAGAACTACTGGCGCGGGACCCTGACCAACGCCGGCCTGACGGTGGCCTTCTTCGCGGCCGGCGGGCTCTACCGGGCCCGCCGGCACATAAGCATCCTGGACGAGTTGCCGAGCCTCGGCGGGCGGCTCCTGGCAGCCGGCGCGGTGGTGGCCATCATCGCGGCCCAGCGTCACGACTCGGTGCCGTACGTCAGCGGCTTCATGCAGGGCGTCGCGCTCTCCGCCGGCCTGGTGATCGTGGGCCGCGCCGTCAACCACACGTTCATCCTCGTCGCGCGTAAGCGGCGGTGGGTGGAGCACAACGCCATCATCATCGGTAGCGGTCCGGTCGGCGTGGAGCTCGCCCGGCTGCTTCGGCGCTATCCGCAGTACGGCCTGCGGTTCGTCGGCTGTGTCGACGCCCCGTCGCGGCAGGGCCTCGGTTCGATTCCGCTGATCGGCACCCTCGACGACCTCGAACACCTCACCAGGCTGATGGGGTGCGAGGTCCTGGTCATCGCCGACCCGGACTGCACGGAGTCCGCCCTGATGGACACCCTGCTCCGGCCGGCCAGCTCGCGCTGCGACCTCTGGGCGGTGCCTCGCCTCTGGGGTTCCCGGTCGCAGGGCGGCTATCCCGACCACGTCGGGGCCATCCCGATCGTCAAGATCGGGGACACCACGCTCACCGGTCCGCGGTGGAAAATCAAGCGGGCCTCCGACGTGCTCTTCGCCGCGCTGGCGTTGATCGTGCTGAGCCCGGTGCTCCTGCTCTGCGCGATCGCGACGTTCCTCGACGGCGGCCGCGGCATCTTCTTCTACCAGGAGCGGATCGGCCGGTACGGCGAGCCGTTCAAGGTCATCAAGTTCCGCTCGATGCGCCCGGTCGACGAGCACGAGTCGCAGACGAACTGGTCCATCGCGAACGACCGGCGGGTCGGGCCGATCGGGCGGTTCATGCGCCGGACGTCGCTGGACGAGCTGCCCCAGCTCTGGAACATCCTGCGCGGCGAGATGAGCGTGGTGGGGCCGCGGCCGGAGCGGCCGTACTTCGTCGAGAAGTTCTCGGTCGAGTACCCCAACTACGCGATGCGCCACCGGGTCCCCGTCGGGCTCACCGGGCTCGCGCAGGTCAGTGGCCTGCGGGGCGACACGCCGATCTCCGACCGGGCGCGGTTCGACAACTTCTACGTCGAGAACTGGTCGCTCTGGCTCGACATCAAGATCGTGCTCCGCACCGTCGCGGAGGTCTTCCGCGGTGGTGGTCGCTGAGCCGGCCCGGCCGAGCGTAGTGGACCCGGCCCCCTGCCGCCCGTCCGCCGGGCCGCAGGGGGTCGGCTACAGGGCGTCGCTGGCCAGCGCCTCGGCCAGGCTCGACCGCCAGTCCGCCAGCGGCCCCAGCTTCGTGGCGGCCCAGCGGTCGTGGGCCAGGACGCTGTAGCTCGGACGGGCTGCCGGGCGGGGGAAGCGGTCGCTGGTCGTCGGCCGGATGCGGTCGGGGTCGAGGCCGCGCAGGGTGAACACGGCGCGGGCGAGGTCGTACCAGGTGGTCTCGCCCGAAGCCGTGCCGTGGTAGACGCCGGGGGAGGCGTGGCCCGCCAACGCGGCGTCGGTCAGCGCGACGAGCTGCTCCGCCAGCCGGTACGACCAGGTGGGTTGCCCCCGCTGGTCGTTCACCACGTCGAGCCGCTCGCGTTCCCCGGCGAGGCGCAGCATGGTCGCGACGAAGTTGGGGCCGTGCTGACCGTAGAGCCAGGCGGTGCGCACGACGTGGCCGGTGTCGGGGAGCAGCCGGGTCACGGCGAGCTCACCGACGAGCTTGCTGCGCCCGTACGCGTTGACCGGAGAGGTCGGCGCGTCCTCCTGGTACGGCTGGGTGGCGTCGCCGCGGAAGACGTAGTCGGTGGAGACGTGGATCATCCGGGCGCCGGTCAGGGCGCAGGCGCCGGCCAGGTTCGCGACCGCGTCGCCGTTGACTGCGGTGGCGGCCTGCTCCTGAGCCTCGGCCGCGTCCACGTTGGTCCACGCCGCGGTGTTGATCACCACGTCGTGCCCGGCGACGGCGGCGTGCACCGCCTCCGGGTCGGTGATGTCCAGGTCGGCGCGGGTGGTGGCGGTGACCGACAGGTCGTCCCGGGAACGCAGTACAGCCAGCAGGTCCCGCCCCAGCATGCCGCCGGCGCCGGTGACGAGCAGCCGGCTCATGCGGCGGCGGCCGGTTTGGTGGCCGCTTTCAGCGGCTCCCACCAGGCCCGGTTGTCCCGGTACCACTGCACGGTCTGCGCCAGGCCGTGCTCGAGGTCGATGCTCGGCGCGTACCCGAGTTCGGCGCTGATCTTGCTGATGTCCAGCGAGTAGCGGCGGTCGTGGCCCTTGCGGTCGGCGACCGGCACGACCCGGTCCCAGCCGGCGTCGCAGGCCTCCAGCAGCCGGGCGGTGAGTTCCTTGTTGGTCAGTTCGGTGCCGCCGCCGATGTTGTAGACCTCGCCGGCGCGGCCCTTGTCCTGGGCCAGCGCGATGCCCCGGCAGTGGTCGTGCACGTGCAGCCAGTCCCGGACGTTGCCGCCGTCGCCGTAGAGCGGCACGGTGCCACCGTCGAGCAGGTTGGTGACGAACAGGGGGATGACCTTCTCCGGGAACTGGTAGGGCCCGTAGTTGTTGGAGCAGCGGGTGACCACCACGTCCATGCCGTGGGTGCGGTGGTAGGCCAGCGCCAGCAGGTCGGAGCCGGCCTTGGAGGCCGAGTACGGGGAGTTGGGCGACAGCGGCCAGGTCTCCGTCCAGGAGCCCTCGTCGATGGAGCCGTACACCTCGTCGGTGGAGACGTGCACGAACCGGTGCGTGCCGTGCCGCAGCGCGGCGTCGAGCAGGGTCTGGGTGCCGAGCACGTTCGTGGTCACGAACGGGGCGGCCCCGTTGATGGACCGGTCCACATGGGACTCGGCGGCGAAGTGCACGATCACGTCGTGACCGGCGACGACCTCATCGACCAGCGCCTGGTCACAGATATCACCCTGCACGAACCGCAGGCGCGGGTCCTCCCGCACCGGCGCGAGGTTGTTCAGGTTGCCGGAGTAGGTGAGCTTGTCAAGCACGGTCACCGCGGAGGGCTCGACGGCCGGCACCCCGGCGACGTCGCCGCCGGGCACGCCCAGCAGCATCCGTACGTACTCCGACCCGATGAACCCGGCTCCGCCGGTGACGAGAATCCTCACGGGTCGAGGAGTGTACGCGAATCGGCAGGACAGCTGGGGGGCGGCGACCGGGGTCCCGGGTTCCCGCCGGTGCAGGTAGTCTCCGCGGGTGCGTGGAATCCTTCTCGCTGGTGGCACCGGCTCCCGGCTCTGGCCGATCACCCGGGCGGTGTCCAAGCAGCTCATGCCGGTGTTCGACAAGCCGATGGTCTACTACCCGCTCTCCACGCTCGTCATGTCCGGGGTGCGGGAGATCCTGATCATCACGACGCCGGAGGATCAGGACCAGTTCCAGCGGCTGCTCGGTAATGGCAGCCAGTGGGGCCTGCGGTTGGAGTACGTCACGCAGGCCCGCCCGGAGGGCATCGCGCAGGCGTTCCTGCTGGGCGCGGACTTCATCGGCGACGAGTCGGTAGCGCTGATCCTCGGCGACAACATCTTCCACGGTGTCGGCCTCGGCCGGCAGCTCGCCGGTCACGGCGACCCGGTCGGTGGCCGGGTTTTCGCGTACCCGGTGGCCAACCCGAAGGAGTACGGGGTGGTCGACTTCGACCCGGCCGGGCGCGTGCTGTCGATCGAGGAGAAGCCGGCGAAGCCGAAGTCCCGGTACGCCGTGCCCGGCCTGTACTTCTACGACAACCGGGTGGTCGACATCGCCCGCAAGCTCACCCCCAGCGCGCGGGGCGAGCTGGAGATCACGGCGGTCAACGAGACCTACCGCGAGTGGGGAGAGCTTTCCGTGACGGTGCTGGACCGGGGCACCGCGTGGCTGGACACCGGCACCTTCACCTCGATGATGCAGGCCGCCGAGTTCGTCCGGGTCATCGAGGAACGCCAGGGCATGAAGATCGGCTGCGTCGAGGAAGTCGCCTGGCGGGCCGGCCTGATCGACGACGAACAACTGCGGACGTTGGCCGAGCCGCTGGCCAAGAGCGGATACGGCACCTACCTGCTCAGCCTGCTCGCCGAGCAGCCGCACGGCGGGACTGACCGATGAAGATCCGACCGCTGAGCATCGAAGGGGCCTGGGAGATCACCCCACAGCAGCACGGCGACCCCCGCGGGCTGTTCATGGAGTGGTACCGCTTCGACCGACTCGCCGACGCGGTCGGACACCCGCTGCGCCTCGCCCAGGGCAACCTCTCGGTCTCCGCGCAAGGAGTGGTCCGCGGCATCCACTTCGCCGACGTCCCACCCGGCCAGGCAAAGTACGTGACCTGCGTACGCGGGGCGGTCGTCGACATGGTCGTGGACATCCGCGTCGGCTCGCCGACCTTCGGCCAGTGGGAGGCCATCCGCCTCGACGAGGTCGACCGACGCGCCGTCTACCTCAGTGAGGGCCTGGGACACGGCTTCTGCGCGCTGACCGACGACGCCACCCTGAGCTACCTCTGCTCCACCACCTACAACCCGACCGGCGAGCACACCGTGCACCCCCTCGACCCGCAACTCGCGATCGACTGGCCGGCCGAGACGCCGCTGCTGTCGGCCCGGGACGCGGCCGCGCCGAGCCTGGCCCAGGCCCTCGAGTCGGGGCTGCTGCCGGACTACCAGCGCTGCCAGGCGTTCACGGCCAGATTGAGTTCGGGTGCGGGCGCCTCCGCTCCCGGACGGTAGCCACCCCGTAGCGGGCGGAGCCTCGGCTTGCGCCCAGCCGCCCAGAATGATCACAACCACCTTCGCACGGGCGCCCCAGACGGTCTTCACGCCGGCACCGATGGGTGTGCCGTCCCGCCCTCATGGAGCATGGCGATGCCGAGCCCGACAGTAGAGCCGCAAGGGCGATTGCGGGTGGAGCATCGTTCGGGTAGAAATTGCCAGCGACGTGGAACTCGTCGCACCGGCACCTGTGCCGCACCGTTTGGGGGAGACGAGTGAGAGGCGTTTCGCTGGTCAACGCTGCCCACTCGTCGCCAGACCTCGGCACGAAGCCTCCCCCCGGGTACCGGATGCCAGATCTGCTCCGGCGGCTCGTCGCGCCCGAACGGCTCTACATCGCCGCCCTCGGTCTGACCGGCCTGGCGGCGGTCATGTCGGTGGCGCTGCCCGCCGCCGAGCGCGGCGAGCTCTCCGCGAACATGGTCAGCGCGACGCTGGGCGCCGCCGTCGGCGGACTGTCGCTGGACACCTTCCTGCTGTCCCGCCCCGGCGGTTGGGTCTTCTCCCGGGGCCGGACCTGGGTCGTCGCGATCCTCGGGATCTCGATTCTCCTCTCCGGTGTCGCCGCCGCCCTGCTCACCGCGGTGGCCGGCGTCGGTAGTTACCTGGTCTGCGTGGGTTCTGCTGCGGGCCTGACCGTCTTCAACACGGTCTCGTCGATCGCGCTGCGACAGAAGAGCTTCCGGCTCGTCTACTCGATGCGTGCGGCGAGCGGGGCCGTCCTGGTGGGCGGTTACGCCGCCCTTTACGCCGTCGGGCAGCTCGACGGCGGCCTGTGGAGCCTGGTCTGGCTTGGCGTGCAGTGGCTCAGCGCGCTGGCCGTGTGCGGCCTGGTGCTGCGGATGGTCTCGCGGGTCGGGTCAGCCCCGGCGCCCACGGCCGCGGGATCGGACTACCGCGCCGACATGCTCGCGGTCGGGAACCTGCATGTCGGGATCTTCGCGCAAATGATGACGCTCCGGTTCAACCAGATTCTGGTGGCCAGGTTCGTCGGGGCCGGTCCGCTCGGCGTCTACGCCCTGGCGGTCGCGGCGTTGGAGTTCGCACAGGCCGGCGCCGTGGTGCGCGCGCAGCGGATCCTCACCGACCGTGACGGCGACGCCGCCGCACACCGGGCCGCACCTGTTGTCAACGCGGCGATCCCGGTGGCCCTGGCCGCCGTGGCCGGACTGGCGGTGCTGGGCTTCCTGCAGCCGGAGTACCGGCACGCGTGGATCGTGGGTCTCTGCCTCCTGCCCGGGACGCTGGCCACGGCGGCCGGCAAGACCTGGAGCTCGCTACTTCTGAAGAAGCGTGGCGAGCGGGCAACCACGGTCGTAGCCATCGTCACGCTGACCGTCGCGATACCCGCCTACTTCGCGATCATCCCCTGGGGTGGCGTGATCGGAGCGGCGCTCGCCTCCTCGCTCGCCTACGCCGTACACGCCTTCACCTCACGTGCGAGCTTGCGAAAGTCGCAGCCGCCAAATCCTGGGACGGTATGAGTTGGATGTCTCGATTGTGGTCCTCGCCTGGGAGGACTACGAGCGCACGCGTGCCTGTGTGTTGTCGTTGCCCGCCGAGGCGGAGATCGTCGTCGTCGACAACGGGAGCTCGGAGGGCATTCGGCAGGCGCTGAGCGAGTTCTGTGCTCGACAGGGAGTCAGGTACGTCCAGTCCGACTCGAACCTGGGTTACGCCAAGGGGATGAACCTGGGCGTTCGACACACCACCAGGGCGAACGTCATCCTGTCGAACAACGACATCATCGTCCATGAGGGTGCGGTGGAGCGGCTGCTGGCGGCACTCGAGGATTCCACGGTGGGCGCCGCATTTCCCGGCGTCGTCACCCCGTCGGGGGTACCCCAGACGGAGGGTGGTCGCTTCCTCAGCGTGCGGGTGGGAATGGCCCACGCCACCGGCCTGAGTCTGGTTGTCCCGAGCCTGCGGATCATCGCCGAGCCGACGAAGGCGGACTGGCTGACCGGGCCGTTCGTGGCGCTGCGGCGGAGCACTCTCGACGCGATCGGTGGCGTTGACGAGACATCCTTCTTCTACGGCGAGGACATGCGCCTCTGCTGGGCGGTACGGCAGCGGGGCCTGCGCCTGGCGTACCTGCCCGACGCGGTGATCACGCACGAGGACGACGTCACCGCCAAGCGGCGCTGGTCCGAGGAGGAGATCTCACAGCGTCGGACGCGCGAGTTCATCCGGGCCACCCGGCAGATGGCCGGCAGGCGGGGCCAGGTGGCCAGCGCCGCCTTCGTGTTGGGAGTCCTGCTGCGGGCGGCGGTCGGCCGGAATCCGGTACGGCGGGCGATCGCACGTGGCGCCCTCGAAGGACTACGTGTCCGATGAAGGTGCTGTTCGTCTGCACCACGGGCGGCTCTGGCCGGCGCCAGTTCGGTGGCGCGGAGCGGATCTTGACAGAGATCATCCCCGCGCATGCCCGGACCAATGTCGACGTCATCGCCGCGACCTCTGACGACGAGGTAGGTGCCTCCCTCCGGGAGTCCGGAGTCCCGTGGGTGAATCTCAGCGCGGCCAGCCGGGTCGACCTGAGCTACGCCCGGGCACTCAGGCACCTCGTCGACGAGGTCAAGCCGGACGTGGTATGTGCCCACCTGCTCTCGGCGGCGATGCACTCCCGGGCCGCCCTGACCACGGCAAGCCGTCGTACGCCATTGGTGGTCACCATGCACACCAGCCTGTGGCAGTTCCGCGACACGGCACCATCACTGAAGCGGAAGGCCAGCATCCAGTCCAACATCACGCTCGACCTCGTCATGCGTCGCCTACGTCCGCACGCGAGCGTGGCGGTGTCGCAGTTCGAGGCGGAGGAGCTGCGCAACCGCGGCCACGTCAAGAACGTCCACCTGATCCCCAATCCCCTCCCGGCGACCTGGCCGGCTCCCACGCCGGCTCGGATGCCGGACCCGTCCCGCCGGCTCCTGGTCGGCTACCTGGGGCGGGTGGAGCCCGAGAAGGGCGTCGACCTGATGCCCGAGGTCGCGTCGCTCATGCCGGACACCGATTTCGCGATCGCCGGCAGCGGGGTGCTGGCCCTGGATCCCCGGCCGAACCTCGAATGTGTCGGCCGGGTCAACGCCGCCGATTTCCTGCGGCAGCTCGACTGCCTTGTGGTGCCGTCCCGGGTCGAGGCCTTCGGTCTGAGCGCCCTCGAGGCGATGTCACTGGGCGTGCCGGTGGTCCACTCGGGTGCCGGCGGCCTGGCGGAGGTCACCCGGCACGCGGCGGGAACGCTGGCGTTCCAGAGCGACCTCGTACCCGCGTCGATCGCCGCCGCGATCCGCCAGGCCGTCGGCGCGACGAGCCCGGAGCAGCGGCACATGGTCGCGGACTGGTACGCGAAGGAGTACGCCTTCGATCGGTGCGTGGAGCGGTGGCAGAGCCTCTACCGGTCGCTTCTGACGAGGAACGCCACATGAGCTTCCGGACGTATCTCAACATCGGGCTCTGGGTCGCCGCGGTCGCCGTCGTCGTACCGGTCTTCCTGATCAATCCCGCGACCGGCGTGGTGGCGGCATTCGCCGCCGTCGCCGTCATCGCGGTGCGGTCCGCCTTCTGGCTCGCGGTCTGTTCCGCCGCCTGGTCGCTCGTCTTCCTCGCCGTGCTCACGATCCCGGGACCGTACGACTCCCCGGCGGGTCGCGGCGTCATCCCGGTACTGGGGCTCTTCGTGGCCTGCTTCCTCGCCGCCTGGTACGCCGGCCGGCGGCTGGCCGGCGACGGCCGACCGGACCCGGCGGCGGAGCCGGAGCCCGGCCCTCCGCTGTGGTGGATCCGGCCAACGGACCAGTCGGTGCGCCCCGGCTCGTCGGCGGCTGGCCGGACCCGGTCGACCCGACCCACGTTGCGGTGGCCGTCGGACAACCGCCTCACGGCGTTCCTGCTGGTCGTGCTGCTCATCGCCATCATCGGAGGCGCGCTGAAGTTCGGCACGACGCTGCCTCCGCTCTTCGCCGAGAACCCGGACGTGGCCCGGGCGTCGCTGGGCGAGAAGTCGAACATCTACGTCGGTCTGCTCGCGGAGGCGTGGACGCTCGGCATGGCGATCTCCCTCCTGCGCGCGTTGAACGGCAAGGCGGAGGCCCGCTGGCGCTACCTCCTGCTGGTCGTGGTCTTCACGTTCGGCGCAGCGCTGGGAGCCAGCAAGAACTCGGTCCTGGTCGGCATCGTCCCGGCGCTCGTCGCCGCCCTCTCCACCCGCCGCGAGACGGCCATGAGCAGCCGGAACCGGCGGATCGCGGCGCTGGTCGTGATTCTGATCGGACTGGGCGCCGTCGGCGGGGCGGTCTACCTCGGCGGGCAGCGGACCCTGGCCGGCACCGGCACCTTCGAGGACCAGTTCCGGGCCCAGTACGGTGGCAACCCGATCTACACGAGCGTAGGGTCCCTGGACCTGTCGCTCAGTTCGTCGGTGGAGACGTTCGGCCGGCTCTGGGAACATCGCGCGGAGCACGAGCTGGCCTGGGGCCGTTACTCGCTGACGTTCACCGGTTCGGTCGGCGACCGGTTCCTCGGGCCGGTCGACCTTTACAAGGTCACCGGCGGGCTCAGCCAACCGTTCTACATGAACACCGCGACGTTCGCGGCCGTGCCGTTGATGGACTACGGTCCGGTCGGCGCGGCCATCTTCCTGGCCCTGACCGGGCTCTGTGTCGGCTTCGTCGAGCGCCGCCTCGGCCAGACCCGAAGTCCGGCGCACCATCTGGGGCGGGCCTTCCTCATCTACTACGCCACCTTCGGGGTCTACGAGTTCTACCCGGTCATCCAGCCGTTCTGGTTGTCTCTCGTGCCCGGTCTCGTCGCGTTCTATCTGGTCAGCAACCCATCCAGGCTGGTGATGCCCACGTGGAAACCCTGACGATCGTCACGGTGCTCTACCGGTCCAGCGACATGCTCGCCGAGACGCTGCCCACCTGGGTCCGGAGTGCCGACGGGCTTCCGGTGCGGTTCGTCTTCGCCGACAACTGGCCGGAGGACGGCTGCGAGAAGGTCATCGCCAACTGTCTGGACGACGACCGGTACGAGTACCTTCCAGACTCGTCGAATCCGGGGTTCGCGGCCGGCTGCAACCGGGCGGTGGCGAGCGCGTCGACGAGTCACGTTCTCCTGCTGAATCCGGACGTCTGGCTGCCCGACGACGCGCTGGCCCGGATCTGCGCCGCCATCGCCGAGGACCCCGGTACGCCGATCGCGGTCGGTCTGGCGATGCACGGCGGCGAGTTCGTCGGCATCGACCTGAACCCGATCTCGCTGTTCATCGACCGGTCGGCCACGGTGTCCCGCGGGCCGGTGGGTCCGTCGGGCGGCGCCGCCGTCTTCCCGACCGACCTGTTCCGCCGGTTCGGCGGGTTCGATGAGCACTTGTTCGCCTGGGGCGAGGACGCCGATCTGGCCTTCCGGCTCTACGCGTCCGGCGTACGCACCCGTCCGCTGGACCTGGTGCTACCGCACGCAGGCGGCCACAGCGTCGAGGGTGACAACAAGCTCCAGGGCTTCCGTGCCTTCCTGCTGGCCCGCAACCGGCTTTTGGTCGCGGCCCGGACCTTCACCTGGCCGCTGATGCTCGTCGCAATACCGATGCTCGCGTTGGCGCACCTCGCGCTGGCCGCCCGCCGGGTGCGTCAGGGCCTGTTGCGACCGTTCCTTCGCGGCGTGGGACGTGGCCTGCGGGAGGGGCCGGCCGCCCGTCGGCGATGGAAAGGCAAGCGGTTCGGCTTTGCATCCCTGTTCAGCTATCTGACGGTTCGGAGAGCGTGATGGCAGGACGTCACTGGAGTGTCGTGACGGTCACCTACAACTCGGCGGCCACGCTGCGCCGGTGCTGGCGCGGCGAGACCAAGCCGTACGAGTGGATCGTCGTGGACAACTGTTCCGACGACGACTCGGTCAAGGTCGCCGAGGAGTTGGGCGCCCGGGTGATCCGGCTACCGGAGAACGTCGGCTTCGCCAAGGCCAACAATGTCGGGCTACGCGAGGCGGCGGGTGAGCACGTCCTGTTCGCCAACCCGGACCTGGAAATCTGTCCGGACGGCTTCGACGTGCTGAGGCGGCACCTCGACGCGCACGGCGGTCTGGCAGCGCCCCAGCTGCTCTCGTCGGAGGGCGTTCCCCAAGCCAACGGCCGCGGATTTCCCTACGCCACCGCGAAGCTGGGCAACCGGAAACTCTGGCCGTTGTCCCGGCTGCATGCCTCGTACCGGCTGACGGCCGAGCCTGGTGCGGCAGTCTGGGTGGCCTGGGTGATGGGCGCCGCAGTCGCCGCACGGACTGCGGATTTCATCGAGCTGGGCGGATGGAACGAGCGGTTCTTCCTCTACTACGAGGACCACGAGCTCGGTCTGCGTGCGTGGCGCAGGGGTTTTCCGGTGGCACTGCTCGGCGACGTCCGGTGGACCCATCACTGGGGCCGCGCGACGAACTCGTTCCGGTGGTCGCGGGCGCACACGCTGGAATTGCAGAGCGCCAGGACATTCTTCGGCATGTTTCCGGAGTTCCTGGTCGGCTTCCCTCCGGCCGCCCGCCGGCACCGGCAGGCGGCAACCCTGATCGGCTCGCCCGTGTCGGCCGCGCCGGTCACCACGAATGGCGAGCCGCCAGCGGCGCCATCCCAGCCGGGGCTTCAGGTCCCCTGAAGTGCTTCGCCTGCGCATGCCTTCGCCCGCAGCGCCTGAGGACTGGCGCCGCACCGCCGTGGGAAAGAAAAGGCCAGGCATCTGGAGATCGGTTCCCTTTGTCGCCTACTTTCTCCTGTTCGCCGCCTGGGCGCTGGCAATGCCCTACAACGGGTCTCCCGACGAAGCCGCGCACATCTGGCGGGCATACGGCGCGGCTTCGGGGGACGTGGCACCGGCGTTGGCCGAGAAGGGCGCGGTACAGGACGTTCCCCGCAGCCTTCCACCCGACGCCTGCTTCGCCGGCAGAGCGTACGTGCCCGCGAATTGCGGCGGCCGGGAGCCGGGTGGCGACGAGACCCTGACCGCGGTGGACACACCGGCGGGCCGGTACAACCCGCTCTTCTACCTGGCCGTCGGTTGGCCACTGGTCATCTCCCCGGACATGGCCGGCGTGATCGTTGCCCGGCTGGTCAACGCCGCGCTGGTCGCGGGCCTGTTCGGATGGGCGACTCTGGTCGCCGTCTCGCTCCGCCGGCGCGGCGCGACCGCCGGTCTGATCGTCGCGCTCACGCCAATGACCGCCCATCTCGCCGGGGCCGTCAACCCCAACGCGATCGAGATCGCTGCCGGCGTCGGGCTGGTGACGGCCCTGATCGCGATCCTGTTCGAACCGGACACGGCCGGCAGCGTGCGCTCGGCCTGGTGGCTAGCCGGCACTTCCGGCGCCGTGATGTTGAACGTCCGGGCCGCCGGGCCGATCTGGTTCGCCATCATCGTGGCCATCATGCTGGTGCCGCTTGGCCGCCGCCGCTATGTGGCCCTGGCACGGTCGAACCGCACCTGGTGGTTGGTGGACACCTGGGCGGTGACGGGACTGGCCGGAGGTGCCTGGACCCTGTGGAAGCGCTCGTACGAGATCGTTCCGTCTCCCCCGACCAGGACGCTGTCCATGGAAGACGCCCTGAAGATTGAAGTGGTCCGTCGGTTTCCGAAGTTCGCCGACCAGATGATCGGCGTCATGGGCTGGCTCGACACTCCCCTCCCGATCGCGGTCTACCTCGCGTGGTGGTTGACCACCGGCACCCTCGCCATGCTCGCCCTTGCGGTAGGGCGACCAGCCGACCGGTGGAGGGTCCTGGGCCTGGCCGGATTGGGACTGGCCGTCCCCGTGCTGATCGAGGTTGTCAATGTCAACCAGTACGGGTTCATCTCCCAGGGCCGGTATTTCCTGCCAATGTTGGTGGGCGTTCCGATCCTCGCCGGTTACCTGCTGGGCGAGCGCGTCCCGTTCGATCTGACCCCGAGGCTGACCAAGCTCTTCGTGGTCATCCTGCTGCCGGCGCAGGTCAGCTCTCTCTGCTACACCATGATCCGGTATCAGCGGGGGATGTTCGTGAGTCGCCCACCGTCGCTCAACCCCGTCGGCGGAGCGTGGCAGCCGGCGATCGGCTCGGTACTGCCCATCGCCATCGCGGTGGGCGCCGCAGTTCTCTTCATCCTGTTCTACTACCGGATCGGCGCACGATCCGCTGTGGACGTGCCAGCCGATGATGACCGTCACTCACCCGCCAGCGTGGAGCCTGATTTGTCGGCGTAGGCCCCCATGCAGGCCCATGGAGACGAGGCCGCCACATGCGTCTGACTTTGCTCACCGGAGCCACCGGACTGATACTGCTGGCCATCGTCGTCGAGATGATGCGCCGTCGCCAACTGCGCGAGAAGTACGCGGCGCTGTGGGTCGCCGTCGCCTTGGCGGCCCTGCCGCTGGCCTTCTTTCCCCGCTTGCCGGACCATCTCGCCGGGCTGCTGGGCGTAGTGAACGGCGTCAGTCTCGTGCTCTTCAGCGCCGTAGCCTTCCTCCTATTGATCACGATTCACCTGAGCTGGGAGCTGAACCGGCTGGAGGTCAAGACCCGGGTCCTCGCCGAGGAGGTCGCCCTGCTGCGTGCGCCATCAGCGGTAGACGGGACGGCCGATGATCTCGAATAACCGCATCCTGGTCATCATTCCGGCTTGGAACGAGGCTGAGTCCGTCGCCGGTGTCATCCGTGAGGTGGCAACCGAGCTGCCGGGCGTCGGTTTGCTCGTCGTGGACGACGGGTCGGCGGACGCGACGGCCGCTGCGGCCCGCGGGGCAGGTGCGCTGGTCTTGCGTCTGCCGTACCACCTCGGGGTGGGTGGGGCGATGCGACTCGGTTACCGCTACGCCCGAGACCACGGGTACGACGTGGCGATTCAGGTCGACGCCGACGGGCAACACGATCCGCGATTCGTGCCCCAACTGGTGGCCGCGCTCGAGAAGGCGGACATGGTGATCGGCGCCAGGTTCGCGGGCGTCGGCAACTATCCGGTCAAGGGCCCGCGGCGCTACGCGATGATCCTCCTCGCCAGAGCACTCAGTCGGGCCACCAGATCGCCGTTGAGCGATGTCACCTCCGGCTTTCGCGCAGTGAACCGGCGCGTAATCGAGATCTTCGCCCGTTCGTACCCGGTGGAATACCTCGGGGACACCGTCGAAACCGTGATGCACCTGGCGCGGCTCCGGCTACGCGTCATTCAGGTGCCGGTCGCGATGCGACCCCGAATGGCCGGCACCCCTAGCCAGACCCCCGCCAGAGCAGCCCTCTACCTGGCTCGCGCCGTGGTCGTGCTGGGACTGGCGTTGGTCCGCCGCTACGAACCCGAACCTACGCTGGCGCCGGTGAATCCGACAGTATCCAGAATGGCGGACCCGCAGTCCTCGACGCCCTGACCGAAGTCACGGTTGTCCCTGGCACAGGTTCGTTGCGTACCCGTTGCGCCGTCGGATCGTGCAGGCGCGTGCCGTGCTGGCGTCGATCAGGTCACCCGTCGCCGCCGATCCGGACGTGTCAGTTGCGGCGCTGAGTGTTTCCTCGACACGAGCGGGCGCGTGTCCGGGACCTGAGATAGCGGGTGCGCACGGCGTGCAAGAAATCGTTAATTGTGGGCATAACGGCCCGAAGCGTGTTGGGAGTCGGGGCAAGTCGGGACGCTCATCCGGCATCGGTAGCCCATGTCGAAAACGGGTGGAGCAACCGATAGGATGTCGCCGACCAAATGCCGAGCCACGGGGCGGACGCATGCAGACAGCAGAGCCAGGCAGCGCCGAAGCCACCGTTGCCGCGAAATCCGCCTTACTCGGGCGCGACAACTCCACCGAGCGAGTCGAGCCGGAAGCCTTCAGTGGGACGAAGGCGTGGGTCACGTCCAAATCGAGGCAGCTGTCAGCACGCTCGCCGGGCATGACGGCATTGGTCTGGTTCGGCCTCACCATCCTGATAGGGGGTGCGCCGTCCGCCGCACTGCCTACGCCCGGTTTCGACACCAGTTGGCAAGCAGGTATTGGCTTCGCGGCGTCTCAGAATTTCCACTTCGGAGACGACATAGTCTTCAACTACGGTCCGTGGGGATTCCTTGACTGGCCTCAGCACGTAGGCCGTTCGCAGGCTGTTCTTGGTTTCCTGTTCTCGACGGCGGCGGTGGTTGCCACCTTCTGCCTCACCTACCGCTGTGTCCGGCTCAGGTGGTCGGCCAGAGTCGCTGGACCGGCCGCGTTCGCCGTTACCATTGCCAGTGGGCCAGCCGGGCCGGGCGGCCGCTTGGTCTACGCCGGCCTCCTGGTCGCACTGCTGACACTGCACAAGAGAAGCGTCAGGAAGACATGCGACTGGCGGGACACCCTGCCAACCGCGCTACTGGTCGCCGTCGGCACCCTGCTGCTACAGGTCAAGTTCTCGGAAGGCGTGGCACTTCTGGCCCTGGCCGGCCTCGTCGCCCTCAGCGTCGCGTCGCTGAGGGCGCTCGTCGCAAGCATCGGCGTGTTCCTGGCGACGTTTGTATTGACATTCCTGACGATTTGGCTCGCCGCGCAGCAACGAATCAACGACATCGTGCCATGGGTGCGCGGCTCGCAGGAGATATCCAGCGGCTACCAGGAGGCCCTTTCCGTCGAAAGTGGCGAATATCTGGTTGGCTACATTGTCGCCGGGATCCTGGCGCTCGCTATCGGATTCCTGGCGCTCCGCACGGCGCTGCGCCACAAGACCGTCGCGGCAGTCGGCGTCGTTGCAGTCGCGGCAGTCATGCTGGAATTCGGATTCAAGCACGGGTTTACGAGACACGACCCGCCACACGAAATCTCGTTCTTCGTCATAGCAGGCTTCATATTCGTCGGCCTCGTCGTCTGGTCACGACGACCCGAGATCATGCTCGCGAGCGCGGCGGTGGCATTTGTCATGGTGCCCAGCAGTTTCGCGAACTACGACCCGTTCCTGGCCCGGAACCAGTGGCGGACGGGCGCAGAACTGTTGATGAACGACAACTACCGCCGCACATCGGTGGAAGCGAGCAAGGACCGCGCTCGCGAGAGGTACCAGCTACCGGAAAGCGTCGTCGGCGAACTGCGGAACCACCCCGTGCACGTTGACCCGTCGGAGCTGACGCTGCCGTGGGCGTACTCGCTGGACTGGCACCCGGTCCCGGTCTTTCAGTCGTTCTCGGCCTACACACCGTACCTGGACGAACTCAACGCCAAGGCGCTGGTTGAAGCGCCGGCGGACCAGATCGTGCTCCAGGAGGCGACGACCGGCATCGACAACCGCAACATCCGCTGGGACACGCCCCGGTACGTGCTCGCGCTGGCCTGCAACTACCGGGTGGGCACCCGCGCTGACCGCTGGTCAGTCCTGCACCACAACCAGAACCGCTGTTCGGTTCCGCAGACGATCCTCACCCAGCCGGTGCAGGCGGGCGCTCCGGTCGCAGCACCGGAAGTCGGTCCGGACGAGATGCTCGTCGTGCGCTACACCCCACAGCCGAGTTCGCTCGCGGCCTCGTTGGTACACACCGTGTTGAAGGACTGGTCACCGATCCAGGTCGCCACGGACGACGGGACGTTTCGACTGCCGGAGGCACTGGCGGACGGGCCGCTGTTGGTGTCGTTCCCCGCCCAGCTTGCCTGGCAGGAACCCTTCGGCGCCTTCCACTACCGGCAGCTCACATTCAACCGTGCCGGCACGGTCGAATTCCAGGTCATCAAGGTGCAGTGAGCCGTCGCCCGAGCCAGGCCCTGCTGCTGGTCGGGCGTGTCGCAGCCCGCCGAGCGGGACAATGGTCCGGCGGGCGATGAACATCCTGATCCTGAGCAGCGACCCGCGCGGCCCGAGGCACATCGGGCTGCCGGAGCGGCACCTCTCGCAGCCCGAACTGATGCGCGCCGACGTTCCGGTTCACACATGTGCGGACCGGTGCCAACGAGCCGAACCGACCGACCTTCAGCTGTTCCGGCGCCACAGGTCGCGCAGCACGCTCCAGTTGCCAGCGATTCCCGCCTGGCACGGGGTCTCGAAGTAGATCGCGGCCACGCTGTCGTCGCGGTCCCACCAGATCCCGCACATGACGCGCCCGTCGCCGGGGTTGCCTGCGTACTCGATGTAGCTGCCAGGGGTCTTACTGACCCCGCCAATGGTTCGCATCGCCTCCCGCATGCCCGGGGCGAGGGCGCTGCCGGCGATGCCCAATGCCTTACGGTTCGCGCGGGCGGCGTCCTTCTTGGCCGGCGACTCATAGAGGGCAAAGTTCACGAACACGATTCCGTACTGGCAGAAGACGTGCCGCTTCTCGTCCTTCGGCAGTTTGGGACCACCGGCGTCCGTGTCCGCCGCGCACTCGCCCACCTCGGAGAGCCAAGGCTCGGCAAGTGGCAGGAGGTCACCGTCGAACTTCGACTTGTTCGACTTGTACTGAGCCACGTCGTACGGCGGAGTGGCGCTGGCCGACGGTTTCGTCGTCGGCTCCGCGCCGCCGAGCGCGTTGCCCGCAAGGAGTCCGGCGCCGCCGGCCAGCACCGCGGTCAGGACAATGCTGCCCACCCATGGGCCGGTCCGGCTGCGCGGCGCTCGCTCGGTCGGAGCGATCCGTCGGTCGCCGGACGAGTCGAGCGGATCCGGAGCGGCGAACGTCGCGGGGGCGGCCACCGGCGACACCGGGGACACCGGGGACACCGGTGCGCCGGAGACAGGCTGGGACGCCATCGCCCAGGGCTGCGGAGCCCACGGCAGCTGGGGCGGGCCGGAGACGGGCTGCGGCGGGGCGGAGACCGGCGGCGGCGGGAGCATCTCCGCGGTCGGCGTCCGCTGGTAGTCCATCCCGAGGGTCTGGAACAGCCGCGCGGCCGCTCCCTCCTCCTCGGACGGGTATGCGACCCAGGGCTGGGTGGCGGCGAAGTCGGCGTTGACGTACCGGTGACCGCCCGGGGTCTGCGCCAGCACGTTCGCCGCGTTGGTGAACGCCTCCCGCCACCGCTGGTCGCCGGCCGCAGCGCCCTCGAGTACAACCACGCTCACCGGCCGATCCTGCCCGTCGAGAGCCGCCCAGGCTCTGCCGACCTGGCATTCACCCAGCGTTTCGGTGAACCTGTACGGACCCTCCGGCTGCATGCCCCACTCCTCTGCTCACCCGCCGTGCGGATAGTACAGAGGGCCCGCCCATCGGTCCGTCCGCCGGTCGGCCCTAACCGACACACGGACGCCCGATGTGGACGGTCCCGTAGCAGCGGGAGTGCCCGAGGCGGCGAGCCGAGGGGCCGAGGGCTTCCGCAACGGCGTCCAGGCTCCCACCGCCGGCAGGCCAGGCCTTCCTCGCCCGGTCGCTCGGAGGCGCCTCCCTGGTCGGTCACCCTGGCCTCCCTCCCGAGGTCGCCAGCGCAGGAAGCCCGGTGGCCGCTTGCCTCTGAAAGTTTTTATGCATAGAGTCGCGACGTGAATGAGAGCGGTGTCGTCGCGGCGCCGACCGACCGGGTGCTCGACCTCTTCCACGGGGTCCGGCTCACGCCGACCCAGCGCCGGATCGCGCACTGCCTGGTGCAGCACGCCCGGGCGGCGGCGTACCTGTCGGCGGCGGAGGTGGCCGAGCTGGCCGGGGTCAGCCAGCCGTCGGTGACCCGGTTCGCCATGGCGCTCGGGCACGACGGCTACCCGGCGCTGCGCCGCCGGCTGCGCGAGCTCACCGCCACCGCGGCGGCCGACCCGGTCGACGCCGGGAACGCGCTGCAGCGGGCCGTCCGCGCCGAGATCGGCAACCTCGACCGGCTGAACGGGCAGCTCGCCGACCACGACCGGATCGCCGAGGTGGGGCAGCTGCTCGCCGCCAGCCGCCCGCTGCCGGTGCTCGGCCTGCGCGCCGCCGCGCCGCTGGCCGCGTACTTCGCGTACTTCGCCGCGAAGGTGCACCCGGACGTCCGGGTGCTCGACGACGGTGGCAGCCTGCTCACCGACCGGCTCGAACAGGCCGCGGCGGCGGGGGCGACCGCGCTGCTCGCCTTCGTGCTGCCCCGCTACCCGCGGGAGACCCTGGACGCGCTGCGCGAGGCCCGGGCCGCCGGGCTCACCGTGGTGGCGATCACCGACTCCCCGGTCAGCCCCGCCACCGAGCACGCCGAGGTGGTGCTCGCCGCCGCCGTCGGCACCGACCTCGTGTTCGACCTGCACACCGCCCCGATGACCCTGGCCATGGTGGTGCTCCAGGCGATCTGCGACGCCGCCCCGGCCGACACCCAGGCCCGGCTCGAGGCGTTCGAGTCGTCCGCCGCCCGTCGTCAGTTGTTCCTCGGCTGAGAGGAGTACGAAATGCACCAGCCCGTCCGCGCCGCCCGCGGCACCGCACGCACCGCGAAGGGGTGGCCGCAGGAGGCCGCGCTGCGGATGCTGATGAACAACCTCGACCCGGAGGTGGCCGAGCGCCCCGACGACCTGGTCGTCTACGGCGGCACCGGGAAGGCCGCGCGGGACTGGCCGTCGTACCACGCCCTGGTGCGGACGCTGACCGACCTGCGCGACGACGAGACGATGCTGGTGCAGTCCGGCCGGCCGGTCGGGGTGATGCGTACCCACGAGTGGGCGCCCCGGGTGCTGCTGGCCAACTCGAACCTGGTCGGCGACTGGGCCACCTGGCCCGAGTTCCGCCGCCTGGAGCAGCTCGGCCTGACCATGTACGGGCAGATGACCGCCGGCTCGTGGATCTACATCGGCACCCAGGGCATCCTCCAGGGCACGTACGAGACGTTCGCCGCGGTCGCCGCGAAGCGGTTCAACGGCACCCTGGCCGGGACGCTGACGCTGACCGCCGGTTGCGGCGGGATGGGCGGGGCGCAGCCCCTGGCGGTCACCATGAACGGTGGCGCCTGCCTGATCGTGGACGTGGACCGCAGCCGGCTGGATCGCCGGGTGCACGACCGCTACCTGGACGAGGTCGCCGACTCCCTCGACGACGCCGTCGAGCGGGTGCTGGCCGCGAGGCGGGAGCGCCGGGCGCTGAGCGTCGGCGTGGTCGGCAACGCGGCGACGGTCTTCCCGGAGCTGCTGCGCCGGGGCGTCGAGATCGACATCGTGACGGACCAGACCAGCGCCCACGACCCGCTGTCGTACGTGCCGGAGGGGGTGGAGTTGGCCGACGCCCGGGACTACGCCTCGGCGAAGCCGGCCGAGTTCACCGACCGGGCCCGGGTGTCGATGGCGAAGCACGTCGAGGCGATGGTCGGCTTCCTCGACGCGGGCGCGGAGGTCTTCGACTACGGCAACTCGATCCGCGGCGAGGCGAAACTCGGCGGGTACGAGCGCGCCTTCGACTTCCCCGGCTTCGTGCCGGCGTACATCCGGCCGCTGTTCTGCGAGGGCAAGGGCCCGTTCCGCTGGGCGGCGCTCTCCGGCGACCCGAAGGACATCGCCGCCACCGACCGGGCGATCCTCGACCTGTTCCCGGAGAACGAGTCCCTCGCCCGGTGGATGCGGATGGCCGGCGAGCGGGTCGCCTTCCAGGGCCTGCCGGCGCGGATCTGCTGGCTGGGCTACGGCGAGCGGGACAAGGCCGGGGTGCGGTTCAACGAGATGGTCGCCTCCGGCGAGCTGAGCGCGCCGGTCGTCATCGGCCGGGACCACCTGGACTGCGGCAGCGTGGCCAGCCCCTACCGGGAGACCGAGGCGATGGCCGACGGCTCCGACGCGATCGCCGACTGGCCGCTGCTCAACGCGCTGGTCAACACGGCCAGCGGCGCGTCCTGGGTGTCGATCCACCACGGCGGCGGAGTGGGCATCGGCCGGTCGATCCACGCCGGCCAGGTCTGCGTCGCCGACGGCAGCGCCCTCGCGGGGCAGAAGATCGAGCGGGTGCTCACCAACGACCCGGCGATGGGCGTCATCCGGCACGTCGACGCCGGCTACGACCCCGCCCGCGAGGTCGCCGAGCGGACCGGCGTGCGGGTGCCGATGGCGGAGGGTCCGGCGTGATCGACCTGGCCGGCCGGTTCCGCGCGCTCTGGGACGAGCTCGCCCCGGTCGGGCGGGACGAGCGCAGCGGCGGCTACCTGCGCTACGCGCTGACCGAGCCGGAGCTGTGCCTGCGCGCCTGGTTCCGCGACCAGGCCGACCGGCGGAGCATGCCGGTGCAGGAGGACGGCAACGGCAACCTGTTCGCCTGGTGGGGCGACCCGGCGGCCGGCGACGCGGTGCTCACCGGCAGCCACTTCGACTCGGTGCCGCACGGCGGGGCGTACGACGGGCCGCTCGGCATCGTCAGCGCGTTCCTCGCCGTGGACGAGCTGCGGGCCGCCGGGGTCACCCCGGTCCGGCCGCTGGTGGTCGGCGCGTTCGTCGAGGAGGAGGGGGCGCGGTTCGGCGTACCGTGTCTGGGGTCGCGGCTGCTCACCGGGGAGATCGCGGCCGACCGCGCGGCCGTGCTGCGCGACGCGGCGGGGGTGAGCTTTGCCGAGGCGCTGGGTGACCGCCCGGCGGGCGCCGACCCGGCGCTGCTCGGCCGCTTCGCGGCCTTCGTGGAGTTGCACGTCGAGCAGGGCCGCGCGCTGGTCGAGCAGGACGCGCCGGTCGCGGTGGCCAGCGCGATCTGGCCCCACGGCCGCTGGCGCTTCGACTTCCACGGCGAGGGCAACCACGCCGGTACGACCCGGATGGCCGACCGCCGCGACCCCATGCTCACGTACGCCTTCACCGTGCTGGCGGCGAACAAGGAGGCCCGGCTGCGCGACGCGCACGCCACCGTCGCCCGGGTGGCGGTCGAGCCGAACGCCACCAACGCGATCCCGGCGAAGGTGACCGGCTGGCTGGACGCCCGGGCAGCCGAGCCGGCGACGCTGCACGGCCTGGTCGAGGCGGTACGCGCCAAGGCCGCGGAGCGGGCGAAGCGGGACGGCACCGAGCTGACCCTGACCGAGGAGTCGGCGACGCCGCTGGTGGCGTTCGACGGCGGGCTGGCGAAGCGGCTGGCCGCGCTGCTCGACGCGCCGGTGCTGCCGACCGGAGCGGGACACGACGCCGGGGTGCTCGCCGCGCACCTGCCCACCGCGATGCTCTTCGTGCGCAACCCGACCGGGGTGTCGCACTCCCCCGCCGAGTCCGCCACCGACGCCGACTGCGCCGCCGGGGTCACCGCCCTGGCCGCGGTGCTGGAGGAGCTGGCATGCCGCTGACCCGCTGGCTCGCCGAGTACGCCTGGCTGCCCGACCACGCCGAACCCACGCGCGACGTGCTGATCGAGGCGGAGGACGGCCGGATCACCGCCGTGACGCCGCTGGTCGGGGGCGGCGCGCCGATGGCCGGGGTGGAGGTGCTGCGCGACGCGGTCCGGCTGCCCGGGCTGACCCTGCCCGGCCTGGCCAACGCGCACTCGCACGCCTTCCACCGGGCGCTGCGCGGGCGCACCCACGGCGGGCGGGGCGACTTCTGGAGCTGGCGGGACGGCATGTACGACGTCGCCGCCCGGCTCGACCCGGACACCTACCTGGCCCTGGCCCGGGCGGCGTACGCCGAGATGGCGCTCGCCGGGATCACCTGCGTGGGCGAGTTCCACTACCTGCACCACGGCCCCGACGGCACCCCGTACGCCGACCCGAACGCGATGGGCGCGGCGCTGGTCGAGGCCGCCGCGCACGCCGGCATCCGGCTCACCCTGCTGGACACCTGCTACCTGACCGCCACCGTGGACGGTGCGCCGCTCACCGGACCGCAGCGGCGGTTCGGCGACGGGGACGCACTGCGCTGGGCCGAACGGGTCAGCGCGTTCGCCCCCGACGACGACCACGCCCGGACCGGCGCGGCGATCCACTCGGTCCGCGCCGTGCCGGCGGAACAGCTCGCCACCGTCGCCGGCTGGGCCGACCGCAACGGGATGCCCCTGCACGTGCACCTGTCGGAACAGCCGGCCGAGAACGACGCCTGCCGCGCGCTGCACGGCTGCACCCCGACCCGGCTGCTCGCCGACCACGGCGTGCTCGGCCGGCACACCACCGCGGTACACGCCACCCACCCCACCGGCGCCGACCTGGCGCTGCTCGGGGAGAGCCGCACCGGCATCTGCCTCTGCCCCACCACGGAACGGGACCTCGCCGACGGGATCGGGCCGGCCCGGCGGATGGCCGAGGCGGGCAGCCCGCTCAGCCTGGGCAGCGACAGCCACGCCGTGGTCGACCTCTTCGAGGAGGCCCGCGCGGTGGAACTGGACGAGCGGCTGCGGACCCGGCGACGCGGCCACTTCAGCCCCGTCGAGCTGTTCACCGCCGCCACCGTCGCCGGGCACGCCGCGCTGGGCTGGGCGGACGCCGGCCGGCTCGCGGTCGGCGACCGCGCCGACCTGGTCACCGTACGGCTGGACAGCGCCCGGACGGCCGGGGTGCCGCCCGTCGGGGCGTTCTTCGCGGCCACCGCGGCCGACATCAGCCATGTCGTGGTGGACGGGCGCGTGGTGGTCGCCGACGGGCGGCACCGGACCGTGGACGTGCCGACCGAGCTGCGCGACGCCATCGAGGCGGTGACCTCATGAACCCAGAGGGCCGGCAACACCGGCCGGTCCGGTCGGGCGACCCGGTGCGCCCGGCGGTGCACCACCCGGGCAGCCTGCTGGTGGACAACATCGGCGAACTGGTGACCAACTCCGTCGGCGAGGGCGAGGGCGGGCCGCTGGGCATCCGCCGGGACGTCGCCCTGCTGGTCGAGGACGGCCTGGTGGCCTGGATCGGACCAGCCAGGGACACCCCGGCCGCCGACCGGCGGATCGACGCCGAGGGCGCGGCGGTGCTGCCCGGCTTCGTGGACAGCCACGCCCACCTGGTGTTCGCCGGGGACCGGGCCGCGGAGTTCGCCGCCCGGATGGCCGGCGAGCCGTACACCGGGGGCGGCATCCGGACCACGGTCGGGGCCACCCGCGCCGCCTCCGACGACGAGCTGCGGGCCAACGTCCGCCGGCTGCGCGCCGAGGCGATGCGGCAGGGCACCACCACCATCGAGATCAAGAGCGGGTACGGGCTCACCGTCGCCGACGAGGCCCGCTCGCTGCGGATCGCCGCCGAGTTCAGCGAGGACACCACCTTCCTCGGCGCGCACGTCGTCCCCGCCGAGTACGCCGGCCGCCCCGACGACTACGTCGGCATGGTGTGCGGGCCGATGCTGGCCGCCGCCGCCCCGTACGCCCGCTGGATCGACGTCTTCTGTGAGCGGGGCGCCTTCGACGTCGACCACGCCCGGGCGATCCTCGCCTGCGGCCAGGCCGTCGGGCTGGGTGTGCGGGTGCACGCCAACCAGCTGGGCCCCGGGCCGGGCGTGCGGCTCGGGGTGGAGCTCGGCGCGGCCAGCGTCGACCACTGCACCCATCTGTCTGACGCCGACGTCGACGCGCTGGCCGGCTCGCCGACCGTCGCCACGCTGCTGCCGGGCGCGGAGTTCTCCACCCGGTCGTCGTACCCGGATGCCCGGCGGCTGCTCGCCGCGGGCGTCACCGTGGCGCTGGCGACGGACTGCAACCCCGGGTCGTCGTACACCTCGTCGATGCCGTTCTGCATCGCGCTCGCCGTACGCGAGATGCGGATGACCCCGGCGGAGGCCGTGTGGGCCGCGACCGCCGGCGGGGCGGCGGCGCTGCGCCGCGACGACGTCGGCGTGCTGCGGCCCGGCGCCCGGGCCGACCTCATGATCCTCGACGCCCCCTCTTACCTGCACCTGGCCTACCGGCCGGGTGTGCCACTGATCCGCCAGGTTCTGCGCAACGGAGTGCCGCAATGTCGACCGTGACCATCCAGCCCACCGGAATCTCCCCCGCCGACGTGCTCGCCGTCGCGCGCGGCACCGCCAAGGTCGTCCTCGACCCGTCCACCGTCGACGCGATGGCGACCAGCCGCGCGATCGTGGACGGCATCGAGGCCGCCGGCCGCCCCGTCTACGGCGTCTCCACCGGGTTCGGGGCGCTCGCCAACACCTTCGTGGCGCCCGAGCGTCGGGCCGAACTCCAGCACGCGTTGATCCGCTCGCACGCCGCCGGGGTGGGCGCGCCGATGCCCCGCGAGGTGGTCCGGGCGATGATGCTGCTGCGGGTTCGTTCGCTGGCGCTGGGCCGGTCCGGGGTCCGCCCGCTGGTCGCCGAGGCCCTGGTCGACCTGCTCAACCACGACATCACCCCGTGGGTGCCGGAACACGGCTCGCTCGGCGCCTCCGGCGACCTGGCCCCCCTCGCCCACTGCGCGCTGGTGCTGCTCGGCGAAGGCTGGGTGCTCGGGCCCGCCGGCGAGCGGCTCGACGCGGCGGAGGCGCTGCGCCGGGTCGGGCTGGCGCCGATCGAGCTGGCCGCCAAGGAGGGGCTGGCGCTGATCAACGGCACCGACGGCATGCTCGGCATGCTGCTGCTGGCCATCCACGACGCCCGGCACCTGTTCGCCATGGCCGACGTCACCGCCGCCCTGGCGATCGAGGCGATGCTCGGCTCGGAGCGGCCCTTCCTGCCCGAGCTGCACGCCATCCGGCCACACCCCGGTCAGGCCACGTCGGCGGCGAACATCCACCGGCTGCTCCAGGACTCCCGGGTAATGGACTCCCACCGGGACGACCTGGCGCACGCCGTGCAGGACGCGTACTCGATGCGCTGCGCGCCGCAGGTGGCCGGCGCGGCCCGGGACACCCTCGACTTCGTCGAGACGGTCGCCGGGCGGGAGCTGCGGTCGGTGGTGGACAACCCGGTGGTGCTGCCGGACGGGCGGGTCGAGTCGACCGGGAACTTCCACGGCGCGCCGCTCGGCTTCGCCGCCGACTACCTGGCCATCGCCGCCGCCGAGGTGGGCGCGATCGCCGAACGCCGGGTCGACCGGCTGCTCGACGTCACCCGCAACCGGGAGCTGCCCGCCTTCCTCTCCCCCGACGCCGGGGTCAACTCCGGCCTGATGATCGCCCAGTACACCGCGGCCGGGATCGTCGCGGAGAATCGCCGGCTCGCCGCCCCCGCCTCGGTGGACTCGCTGCCCACCAGCGGCATGCAGGAGGACCACGTCTCGATGGGCTGGGCGGCGGCCAAGAAGCTGCGCACCGTGCTGGACAACCTGACCAGCCTGCTCGCGGTGGAGCTGCTGGCGGCCGTACGCGGGCTCCAGCTCCGCGCCCCGCTGGAGCCGTCCCCGGCCGGGCGGGCCGCGGTGGCGGCGCTGGGCGGGATCGCCGGCGAGCCCGGGCCGGACGTGTTCCTCGCCCCGGTGATGGAAGCGGCCCGGGCGGTGCTGGCCGGGCCGGAGCTGCGCGCGGCGATCGAGCGGGAGGTCGGCCCGCTCGGCTGACCGGCCCGCCGCGTCGAGGCTCCACATTGGAGAGGTGGAACCGACCACCGTTCGGACCGGGGTGCTGGCGCCGCCGAGGTGGCGCCGGCTGGTCTGGCCGGCCCTCACCGGGTACGCGCTGGTGGCGGCGACCGCCCGCCCCTTGACCGGGGCGGCCGTCGTCGCCGTTCTGGCACCCGGCTGCGCACTCCTCCTGGTGGGCGTGGTGCGGGCGCCCCGCCGCCGACCCGGCGCTCGCCACCTACCCGGGACGGTTCGCTGGTTACCTGCTCTGGCTCGGCACCGGCGCCTGGCTGGTGACCCGGTGACCGCCCGTGCCGTGATCACTGTCGGCTTCGCCGTCGTCCTCGCGCTGATGCTCGCGGTGGACCTGGCCGCCCGGTACGGAGGCGTGCGGCGACGGCTCGCCCCGCTGAGCGAGATGCTGATCGCCGCGTCCCGCACCGTCGCCGGTCGGGCCGTCGTGCTCGGGGTCTGGCTCTGGCTCGGCTGGCACTTCCTGGCCCGGTGAGCGGAGCGGTCGGTACGTCGGTGGGATCGTCCGACGGCGCTGTCGGGCGCCGCTGTTAGCGTTCGCCGTCGTGGAACCCGATGAACAGGAACTCGGCGACGAGATCAGCGCCTTCGTCCGGCGTCAGATCGCGCACCGCCTGGTCCGGGCCGTACGCGCCACGCGACGGCGCCCAGTCCGCCGTCCGGCTGACCGCCCTGCACCTGCCCTGGATGCCCGCCGACGCCCGGGTGCGGCTGTCCACCGACTCCGTGACCGTCACCGTCCGGCGTGAGGGTGACGCGCTGACCGGCGAGCACGACGACCGCGGCCGCCCCACCGCCACAGTGGGCCGGTACGACGGCATGGCCCTGCTGGGCCGGCCACCGACCACCACCCCGGCCCCGCCGACTTCATCGAGGCCAGCTACGACCACGCCACCGGCCACGGCAACTCGGTGGCGCTGGAGGCGGCGGAGGCCGCCGCGATCGCGCACCGGCTGCAGCCGCACACCCGCGACTTCCTCTCCTGTGTCGGCCGCTCCGGTGGCGTGGTGCAGATGTGCTGGCAGGGGGACCGGCGCTGGCTCGAGACGCCGCACCCGGAAACGGCCACCGCGACCGGCCAGCACGTCACCCTCGCCGAGGCCGAGCAGATGATCACCATCCTGGCGACCGAGGACCGGGTCGCCGTCGACGAACTCGGCGACGTCGTGACCAAGCCCTGGTAGGGAGCGAGCTGACGGTATGGCCGTCGTCACACCCCGCAACCGGACAGGGGCCTCCTGGTCAGAGGTCGATCACCGTGAGCCACTCCCCGCCCCGGACGGCGCGGTAGCCGTACTTCTCGTGCAGGGTCTGGATCACCGTGGGCAGGTGAGCCGCCCCGTAGACCACCGCGACCCGGATCGCCTCGCCGTGGCGGACGTCGTGGATCCGGGCCAGCTCGGCGACGAGTTCGTCGTCCCGGTCGTTCAGCAGCGGCTTCTGCAGGAAACGCAGGAAGAGCCGGGGGTCGCTGTCGTCGCTCGCCTCGTACCCGCGCCGCAACAGCTGACCCCGGCCGCCGACGGCCGCCATCACGGTGAGCACGGGGACGAGCAGGATCACGTCCAGCCAGCCCCACCACGACAGCCGGTCCCGTCGCCCGGGGCCGGTCAGCCGCTCCGGCCACACCACCGGTACGCCGAGCGCCCGGTAGTCGATGTCCTGGTGTACGAGCCCGCTCGCGCCATGCTGCTGGGTCAGCCGGAAGGCGATCGCGTACGCCAGCCCGGTGCTGCTCGGACCGTCGTAGCCCTCGGCCACGATCAGGTCGCACTCCGCGAGCCGGCGTGCCACCTGCCGGTAGAAGGACGGCAGCCCGAAGTGGACCATCGGGAAGAGCACGATCCGCATCGGTGACCCGGACCGGGCCAGGGTGATCACGGCGGATCGCAGCCCCAGCTCGCTGACCTCGGTGATCTGCACGCCACCCCTCCCCTCACCGAAGGTGGCGTCAGGGTAGGCGGGGCGGACAAGCACATCCGAGGCGACTCCCCGCGAGCCTACTGTCGCCCCTCAGTCAGCAAACTGCGGGTCAGCGTGCGAGCCGCTCCAGGGCAGCGGCTATCGCATCGTCGGTCGCGTCCGTTCGGACATGGCGGGTGACGACGCCGTCGGCGTTGACGAACACGATCACGCCTGCCTGCGCCGCATCGACCTCGGCCATGTCGAAGAACCAGACTGCCGGCCGTGGGATCGCGGCGTAACCGACTGGAACGGGAACCTGGCCGGCCTCCTGCTCGATCTCTGCGATCGGTGCCGGGGCCTCTTTGGACCCGAACGGCTTCCATACCAAACCGATGACGGCCGGCCGGGGACTGGCGCTCACCGCAAGGACGCGTTCAATCCCGGTGAGCACGTAGGGAACGTCACCGACCACGACCACGACCGGCTTGCCGAGATGCGCCGCCCAACGGAGCTCACCACCGCCGAGCTGGCCTACGGTGAAGTCAGGCACCCGCATGTCCCCGACCGGTTCCGATCCCTCGTCGGGCTCCATGCGACCGGTGTCGCCCGGGTTCTTCCCGCAGGCAGCTTCGACGACCTGCAGGGCCGCGGTGTCCGGCGGCGGAAGCGCCGCACGGGAAAGCTCCGCACCGACCTCGCGCAGCTGATCCGCCACGGCGATGGCGGTCGCCGTGTCATCACCGGTGACGCCGACGGTGACCAGCGAGTCACCGGTGAGCAGGACGAGCGCACCGCCAAAATGCAGCGCCGGGACGCCGCGGACCGGCGCCAGGCGGCTGCAACCGACGGCCATACTCCACGCAGCCGGGTCGAGCGGTTGATTAATGACCTCGAGCGGGGGCGAACACCCGTCGACGACCGCGAGACATGTCCCGTAGATCGCGCCGACCCGCCCGGTTTCGTCCGCGCCCACTTCGGTCAGCGGCCAATCACGGAACCGCGGGCCGAGGTAGTAGACCGGCCGCCCAGCCTCGGCGGCGATCTGGCTGAGGCGCTCCTCAACTTGCTCAGGCTCGCGTGACGTGCCGGTCCCGCAACCGGCACCTGCAAACATCAACACGGCGATCAGCCAGATCGGCAGCGCCCGCCGACGCACCGTCACATACCCAATGTATGACCACCCGCGGGTGCCTGGAAGGACCGGGAAGGCTGGCGACTCATGTCGTAGTTGACGCATGCTGGACAGGACTTGGAAAAAAGCGACGAGCTCATACGCCGGAAGGTCCACTGGACGGGCACCTAGTGCGGGTGTCCACTAACGTTCACCGGGTTTCCGGTGGGTGTCATGGATCCTCGCCGTGTGGGCGAGCGACTCCCCACCGGGTGGTGGGGCGGGCCTCCGCGGGCCAACTGATCCTCGCGCCGCCCCGGGTGGGCGGCGGGGGTCACGTCGGGACCGGCCGGCACCGGGCAGGTGCCGGCCGGCTCGACGGTGCGTGACCACCTCCGGCAGCACAACCGCTGTCGGGGTGGTGGATCCGCCGCCCGGAACACGGGTGGCGATGCTGGCCGCCGCGACCAGGTCACGGTGACCGGAGAACGCGCAGTGCGGGCAGGACAACGTCCGCCCACGAGGTTTCGGCACCCGCCTGTGGCAGGCGGGACAGGTGGAGGACGTGCCACGTTCGTCGACCAGCCGGACGGTGATGCCGGCGAGGGTGGCCTTGTCGGTGAGGACCTGCAGGAGCCGGCCGATCTGCCACTGCCGCAACCGCAGGTTGTGCCGCCGCCCAGCAGGAATGTCGAGCACGCCGCGGGGGTCGCCGACGTGCAGGACACCGACCCGCTGCCGCACCGCCCACGAGACGACCGTGCGGGCGGCTTCGTGCTGGGCCTGACGCACCCGCCGCCGGTGCCTACCCTGCACCAGGCGGGCCCGACGGCGGTACTGCCGCCACCGGCGTGACCCCTTCTGACCCGGCTTCGGCGCCCGCCGGGCCACGGCACGGCGGCGGCCCTTGGTGTCGGCCAGGTGCATGCGGTGTTCGGCGCGGATCGCCCGCCCCGACACCAGCAGCCCTTCGCCGTCGGGGCCGGCCACGGCGTAGGGGTGGATGATCCCCAGGTCCACCCCGGCGACCCGGCCCGGATCCGGTTGTTCACCGGGCGGGTAGACCGCCACCGGCACCTCGGCGGTCACGTCGAGGAACAGCCGGCCGCCTTCACGCAGCAGGGTGATCGAGCGGACCTGCTCGGCCGGGTACGGCACCTCCCTGGCCAGGCGCACCCACAACGGCGCACCGCCTTTGGCGGTCGGGATCCGGACCCGCCGGCCGTCGAGGGTGAACGTGCCGTGATACCAGCGCACCGGCACCAACGCCCGCCGACGACGCGGGAACCGCGCCGACAGGTCACCGGCTGTGCGGCGTTTCGCCGCCGCGAACCACGCGTCGGAGAACCGGCGCAACACCGACCGGGCACCCGTGGAGTCCAGGTCGGCGAACGTGCCCGGCCCCGACGCGGCCAGCTCGCGGCACAATTCCTGATAGCCGACCAGGGGCGCGTCGTGGCGGCGGCGCCGCCACGCGTTGACCTCCAGCACACACGCCCACACGTCACCGGCCGAGCGCAGCAGCCCGAAACACCGCCTCCGCTGCCCAGACGTCACCCGCACAGCAACCCGGGCCGTGCGATGTACGACCCGCGAAGCGGCGGGATCCCGACGGCGAGGCACGAACCGAAGCCAACACCATCCCTACGACATTGTCGCAACCCCGACCAACCCGGCCAACGTTTGTGGTCACCGCACTAGCTAGGCCCTGACCGCGAGCACCGGGACGTGGGCTTCCAACGGGGTGTCAGGCCGCGGGCGGCAGCACCTTTGCGACCAGCTTGGCCAGCTCGCGCAGCGCCTTGCCACGGTGACTGACCGCGTCCTTCTCCTCGGGCGTCAGCTCCGCGTTGGTCCGCTGCTGCCCGTCGCCGAGGAAGATCGGGTCGTACCCGAAGCCGCCGTCGCCGCGCGGCGCGCGCAGCAGCCGGCCGGACTGGCGGCCGTCGACCAGGTGCTCCTTGCCGGTCGGCAGCACCAGCGCCACCGTGCAGACGAAGGAGGCGGCCCGATGCTCGTCCGGCAGGTCGGCGATCTGGTCCAGCACCAGCTGGAGGTTGGCCAGGTCGTCGCCGTGCCGGCCGGCCCAGCGGGCGCTGAACACGCCCGGCATGCCGTTGAGCGCGTCGACGGCCAGCCCGGAGTCGTCGGCGATGGTCGGCAGGCCGGTCCGCCGGCAGCCCTCCCGCGCCTTGATCAGCGCGTTCTCGCCGAAGGTCAGGCCGGTCTCCGGCAGCTCCGGGTACTCCTCGACGTCGTCGAGGCCGAGCAGGGCGATCCGGTGCGCGCCGAGCGCGCCGTCGAGGATCCGCTGCAGCTCGACGAGCTTCTTCCGGTTCCGGGTGGCGAGGAGCACCTTGTTCATGAGGTGAGCGCCTTCCGCTGTGCGTCGGCCAGCTCCAGGCAGCCCGCCACGCCCAGGTCGAGCAGGGCGTCGAGCTGCTCGCGGGCGAAGACCCCGGCCTCGCCCGTGCCCTGCACCTCGACGAAGTCGCCGGTGCCGGTGCAGACCACGTTCATGTCGACCTCGGCGGCCACGTCCTCTTCGTAGCAGAGGTCCAGCCGCGGCTCGCCGGCGATGATGCCCACGCTGACCGCGGCCACCGACCGGTGCATCACCTTCTCCGGCTTCCCGGCGAGGGCCTTGCGCTCGGCCAGCCAGTTCACCGCGTCGTGCAGCGCCACGTACGCCCCGGTGATCGCGGCGGTCCGGGTGCCGCCGTCGGCCTGGAGCACGTCGCAGTCCAGCACGACCGAGTTCTCGCCGAGCGCCTTGAGGTCGATGCAGGCCCGCAGGCTCCGGCCGATCAGCCGGGAGATCTCATGGGTACGCCCGCCGACGCGCCCCTTGACGCTCTCCCGGTCCGACCGGGTGTTGGTGGCCCGGGGCAGCATCGCGTACTCCGCGGTCACCCAGCCGAGGCCGGAACCCTTGCGCCAACGGGGCACCCCCTCGGTGACGCTCGCGGTGCAGAGCACCCGCGTCGCGCCGAACTCCACGAGGACCGAGCCCTCCGGGTGGGTGCTCCAGCCCCGGGTCAGGGTCACCGGTCGGAGTTGGTCGGGCCGCCGCCCGTCAGGTCGCGCCATGCCTGCACCTTATGCGGTGCCGTGATCGAACCGTCCCGCGGCGTGCCCGGGAAGGGTCAGGAGGCGGCGCTGACGTCGGACTGCGCATGCCCGGGCTCGACGCCGTGCGCCCGGAGGAAACCCGCGACCGCCGCGGGCCAGCCGAACTCCTCGGCCCGCCGGCGGGCCGCCGCCCGCCGGTCCGCCGCCGGGCGCTCCAGCAACCGCACGACCGCCGCGGCGATCGCCGCCGGGGTGCCGTAGGCGGCCAGCCCGGCCGGCCCGATCACCTCGGGCAGCGCGCTGGCCGCGTTGGCCACCACCGGCGTACCGCAGGCCAGCGCCTCCAGCCCCGCCAGCCCGAAGGTCTCCACCGGGCCGGGCGCGAGCACCACGTCCGCGCCGGCCAGCAACGCCGCCAGCGCGGTCCGGTCGGGCAGGAAGCCGGCGAAGTGCACCGGCAGGCCCGCCGACCGCCGCACCAGCGCGGCCCGCAGCGGCCCGTCGCCGACCATCACCAGCACCGCCGGTACGCCCGCCCGGCACAACCGGGCCAACGCGTCCACCGCCAGCTCGGGCCGCTTCTCCACAGAAAGCCGGGCGCAGTGCACCAGCAGCACCTCGGTGGCGTCGGCGTACCGCTCGCGCAGCACCGGGTCGGCGCGGTCCGGATGGAACGTGGCGAGGTCGACGCCGAGCGGCACCAGCTCGACCCGGGGCGCGCCGAGCCGTTCGAACTCCTCCGCCGCCCACCGGGTGGTGCAGACGATCCGGTCGTACCGCCGGGCGGTCTCCCGGTTCAGCCGGTCGGCGACCCGGCGGGCCGGTCCGGCGGGCAGCCGCCACTGGCCGAGCAGGCCGGTCAGGCTCTCGTGGGAGACCATCACCGACGGCACGCCGCGCTCCCGGGCCCAGCGGCCGGTCCAGCGCAGGGTGCTCCGGTCGGAGACCTCGAGTCGGTCGGGGCCGAGGTCGGTCAGGACCGCCGCCAGCCGCCGCCGGTCGGTCAGCAGCCGGTATCCCCCACTGCCGGGGACGACCGGCCCGGGCAGGGTGACCACCCGCCCCCACGGCCGCCGGGTGTCGCCGTACCGCTCGCCGGGGACCACCAGCACCGGCTCGTGGCCCGCGGCCAGGTAGCCCTCGCCGAGGTGCCGCAGCGCGGTGCGGAGGCCGCCGGAGCGGCCGGTCACGAAGTTGGCCACCCGGACGATCCGCAGCGCCGGGCCGGCCGGTCGCCCGGTCATCCGAGCGCCGGCAGGCCGGCGGCCGGCGCGCCGGCCTGCACTGCCCGGTAGTGGCCGATCAGCTCGTCGCCCACCGCGCTCCAGGTGCGCCGGCCGACCGCGGCGCGGGCGGCCAGGCCGTACGCAGCCCGGCGGGCGGGGTCGGCGACGAGCTCCGCCACGGCGGCGGCCAGCGCGTCCCCGTCGGCGGGCGGGACCAGCAGCCCGGTCACCCCGGACTCGACCAGGTCCACCGGCCCGCCGCTGGCCGGCGCGACCACCGGCACCCCGCTGGCGGCGGCCTCCTGGAGGGTCTGGCCGAAGGTCTCGTGCGGACCGGTGTGCACGAATACGTCGAGGCTGGCGTAGAGCCGGGCCAGCGCCTCGCCGTGCTGGACGCCGAGGAAACGCACCGCCGGCAGGGCCCGCTCGAGCTGCCGACGGGCCGGTCCGTCGCCGGCCACCACGACCCGCACACCGGGCAGCGCAGTGGTCGCCGCCAGCAGCTCGACCCGCTTCTCCGGGGCCAGCCGTCCCACGTAGCCGACCAGCACGGCACCGTCCGGTGCCAGCGCCCGCCGCAGCGAATCACAGCGCCTGGCCGGGTGGAAGCGTTCGGCGTCGACGCCCCGGCGCCAGAGCCAGATCCGCTGCACCCCGTTGGCGATCAGGTCGGCGGCGGCCCGGGTGGAGGGCGCGAGCGTACGCTGCGCCGAGTTGTGGATCTCCCGCAGCCGCCGCCAGGCGGCCGCCTCGCCCCACCCCACCCGGTACGCCCGGGCGTAGGAGGCGACGTCGGTCTGGTACACGGCGACGGTGGGCAGCCCGTGCCGGGTGGCCAGGGAGGCGCCGGCCGCGCCGAGGACGAACGGGCTGGCCAGGTGGACGACGTCCGGCTCGTGGCCGAGCAGCGCGCCGGCCAGCCGGGCGCTGGGCACGCCGAGCCGGAAGCCCTGGTACCGCGGGATCGGCACGCTGGGGATGCGCACCACCGGGTACGGCAGCCGGTCGGCCGCCCGGCCTCGCGCGCCGGCCGGCGCCGGCGCGATGACCAACGGCTCGTGCCCCCGCGCCACCAGGTGCTCCGCGGTCCGGACGACGGAGTGCGCCACGCCGTTGACGTCCGGCGGGAACGACTCGGTCACGATGGCGATCCGCATGGCCCGAGGGTGAAGGCCGCACCGGAGCGGCAGGCGACCGGCCGCTGACCGGCCGGCAAACAGTACGGCAACCCGGCGCGCCGGGCGACGGTCAGACGTCGTAGCAGGCGCCGGGTCGGACCACCTCGAGGGGACCGGTGTACGCGACGGCGGCCGACTCCAGGGTGTGGGCCTCGCTGCCCCAGGCCGCCACCAGGTGGGTGAGCAGCAGCCGGCCGGCGCCCGCCTTGGTCGCCACCTCGCCGGCCTCCCGGCCGGTGAGGTGCAGGTCCGGCGGGTTCTCCACGCCGTCGAGGTAGCTGGCCTCGCAGAGGAAGAGGTCGGCGCCCTGGGCGAGCCGCAGCAACGCGTCGCAGAGGGCGGTGTCCGAGGAGTAGCAGAGCACCCGCCCGTCGTGCTCCAGCCGCACGCCGTAGGTCTCGATCGGATGGTTCATCCGCTCGACGGTCACGGTGAACGGGCCGATCGGGAAGGTGCCGGGCTGCAGGCCGTAGAACTGGTAGACGTCCTCGACGGTTCTGTCCGGCTGGTCGGAAGCGGCGGCAAGCCGGTCCGGCGCGCCGGCGGGCGCGTACACCGGCAGGGGCGGGTACGGCCCGTCGGGGGCGTACCGGCGCACCACCACGTACGACACCGCGTCGAGCATGTGGTCGCAGTGCAGATGGGTGAGGAGGATGGCGTCGGGGGCGTGCAGCCCGACGTAGCGCTGGAGCGTGGAGAGCGATCCCGAGCCGAAGTCGATCAGGAGCCGGAAGCCGTCCGCCTCCACCAGGTAGGCGGAGCAGGGGGATTCGGGGCCGGGGAAGCTGCCCGCGCAGCCGAGAACGGTCAGTCGCATCCGGTCGTCCCGATGTCACGCCGAGTAGTCGACGCGCCGGCAACCGACCCGCCGATGATCTCTACCGACGCGTACGCCACGCTGCGCAGCCTACGCGTCGCCACTGCGGGTGAAGAATCATCTGCCGGAAGATGTCGTCAACGTGACACCCGCACGCGTCTCGCGGCGGCCCGTGACGCAGAGTCGGCCGGCGGCAGGACGCCGCCGGCCGGCCCCGTGGCCGTTCAGGCCCACAGCTGCCCCTCCAGGGCGTCCTCGGCGTCCGCGAGGGTGCCGCCGTACGCCCCGGTCGACAGGTACTTCCAGCCGCCGTCGCAGACCACGAACGCGACGTCGGCCCGGCGGCCGTCCCGGACCGCCTCGTGCGCCACGGCCAGCGCGGCGTGCAGGATCGCGCCGGTGGAGAACCCGGCGAAGATGCCCTCCACCTCGACGAGCTGACGGGTGCGCAGCACCGCGTCCCGGGTGCCCACCGAGAAGCGGCGCGACAGCACGGTGGCGTCGTACAGCTCCGGGACGTACCCCTCGTCGATGTTGCGCAGGCCGTAGACCAGCTCGCCGTAGCGGGGCTCGGCGGCGACGACCTGGATGCCGTCCACCTTCTCCCGCAGGTAGCGCCCGGTGCCCATCAGGGTTCCGGTGGTGCCCAGACCGGCCACGAAGTGGGTGATCGTGGGCAGGTCGTGCAGCAGCTCCGGCCCGGTCGTCTCGTAGTGCGCCCGGGCGTTCGCCTCGTTGCCGTATTGGTAGAGCATCACCCAGTCGGGGTGCTCGGCGGAGATCTGCTTCGCGGTGGCGACGGCCTGGTTCGAGCCGCCGGCGGCCGGCGAGAAGATGATCTCCGCGCCGTACATCCGGAGCAGCTGGACCCGCTCGGTGGAGACGTTCTCCGGCATCACGCAGACCAGCCGGTACCCCCGCAGCTTGGCCACCATGGCCAGCGAGATGCCGGTGTTGCCGCTGGTCGGCTCCAGGATGGTGTCACCCGGGCGGAGCCGGCCGGCCTCCTCGGCCGCGCGCACCATGAACAGGGCCGCCCGGTCCTTGATGCTGCCGGTCGGGTTCCGGTCCTCCAACTTCGCCCAGAGCCGCACCGGCGGCGCCCCCTCGGGCACCGTCGGCGAGAGCCGGGGCAGCCCGACCAGGGGCGTGCCGCCGCAGGCGTCGAGCAGGCTGTCGTACCGCGCCATGGCGACCGCCCTCAGCGGGCGGCGACGGCCGCGCGGTGCCCGGCGATCGCGGCGGCTGCGGCGAAGCCGAACGCGCCACCGGCCACGGCCGGCAGGATGGTGACGCTGTCGCCGTCGTTGAGCTTGGCGTCGAGCGCGCCGAGGAAGCGGACGTCCTCGTCGTTGACGTAGACGTTGACGAACCGGTGCAGCGCGCCGGCGTCGGTGACCAGCCGGGCCTTCAGGCCGGCGTGCCGGGAGTCCAGGTCGGTGAGCAGGTCGCCCAGGGTGTCCCCGGCGCCCTCGACGACCTTCGCGCCGCCGGTGTAGCTGCGCAGGATGGTGGGGATGCGAACCTCGATGGCCATGATGTCGTGCTCCTTGATCGGGTGTGCCGCGGTGACGGGAAGAAAGGGAATGGGCCGGCGCTGAGAAGTCAGCGGCCGGAACACTCGTAGTCGACCGTCGCCGGGCTCTGCCCGAACATGTAGGACTGGACGGCGTGCGGGTCCACGGCGGCATCCACGATCCGGACCGGCTCCTCGGCCACCGCGCCGTCGACGATCCGGAAGGAGCGGATCTCCTCGGTGTCGGGCTCGCGGGTCGAGACGAGCAGGTAGTGCGCTCCCGGCTCACCGGCGAAGGAGACGTCCGTGCGGGACGGGTAGGCCTCGGTCGCGGTGTGCGAGTGGTAGATGACGACCGGCTCCTCGTCGCGGTCGTCCATCTCCCGCCAGACCCGCAGCTGCTCCATCGAGTCGAACTCGTAGAACGTCATGGACCGGGCGGAGTTCTCCATCGAGATGTGCCGGGTCGGGGTGTCGCTGCCGACGGGACCGGCGACCACGCCGCACGCCTCGTCCGGGTGGTCGCGGCGCGCGTGGGCGACGATCGCGTCGACGATCGACCGGTCGATGCTCAGCACGCCGACCAGCCTAGCGCCTGCCGCTGACCCCCGGCGAGGTGGCGACCGTCACGACTCAGTCGATCAGGGCGTTGAGCAGGGACTCCTGCAGATAGCCCAGGTACGCGTAGACCGACAGCTGGAACACCCGGGAGGAGGTCGGGTCCTCGGCGACCGCGTCGTCGAGCTCCTCCCCCAGGTCGGTGCCGTCCTTGATCTCCAGGCGGACGCCCATCGCCAGCCGGGCGTCGTTGAGCGCGCGCAGCCACGCCTCGGCCGCCTCGGCGTCGAGGCGCACCTCGCCGCCCGCCGCGCCGGAGGAGTCGGGCAGCGCGGCGAGGATGGCGCCGGCCTGGTCGATCTTGGCGGTCTTCAGGTCGCCCTCGGTGTACCGCCGGAACTCGGCGGTGCTCGCCGAGTCGTCCGGGTAGACCTCCGGGAAGAGCCGGCCCACCACCGGGTCGCTGTGGTCGAAGCCGTCGGTGAGCAGCCCCACCACTTCGGAGGCGACCTTGCGCAGCACCCGGACCTCGTCCAGGGCCAGGTCCGCGACGTACCGGTCGCCCTGCCGGCGGAACATGCTCACGACCGGTCCACCGTCGCCCACAGGCCGTACGCGTGCAGCTGCGACGCGTCGTGCTCCATCCGCTCCCGGGCGCCGCTGGAGACGACCGCGCGGCCCTTGTGGTGCACGTCCAGCATCAACTGCTCGGCCTTCTCCCGGCTGTACCCGAAAAGCTTCTGGAAGACCCAGGTCACGTACGTCATCAGATTCACCGGGTCGTCCCACACGATCGTCACCCATGGCCGGTCGGAGACCGGCACCTCGTCGGTGTCCGGCGTCTCGACCGGTGCAACCTGTGGAGCCGCCATGCCCCCCATCGTGCCACCGGATCCGGGGAAGCGATGAACCGGAACGCCGCGCCGCCCCGGATCACCCTCCCGGGCGGCCGGAGACGGGTCGGCGCGGCCGACCTCAGGCGAGCAGGATGCCGTGGTCGACAGCATCGGTGAGCACCGCGCCCAACGAGAGACGGATCACCTCGAAGCGGCGGGACACCTCGCTGGAGAGCTCCAGCTCGACCTCACGCAGCGCCCGCTGCGCCCAGGAGCGCGCACCGTTCGGGTCGTCGTTGCCGGGCCCGCGCCAGTGCTGCCAGCAGCCCCCGGAGAGGGCCACCCCCACCGGCGGCAGGATCTCGACGCGTTCCGCCCCGGGAAAGCCGGCCAGCGCATCGATGGCGCCCGCGCCGCTCAGTCCGGCCACCCCGCCGGTGCTGGTGACCAGGAGGACCCGGTCCAGCTCCCGAGCGGCCGGGTGGTCGGCGAGGCCCCAGCGCACGGCGTTGGCGATCCGCTGGCGCACCCCCTCGGCGAGGGGCGCGCCGAAGACCCGGGCGGCCGCCTCGTCGAGGATGGCCCGGGCGGCCTGGTCGCACTGGGCGGTGGCGAGCAGCGACAGGGCCTCCATCTCCCGGTCGAGCAGCTGCGGCAGGCCGGCGGGGCCGACCCCGAAGACGATCTCCTGCACCACCCGCAGGTGGATGTTGGCCAGCTCCAGGGCGAGGTGCTGGCGGATCCGCTGGGCGCAGAACCGGACCTGCCGGTCCAGCCGCTCGGCGAGGTCGCCCGGGTCAAGCCCTGGCACGACGGCCACCCGGCCGTGCTCGCCCGGCAGCACGGGCGGCTGCGCGCTGGCGCGGCGCAGCCCCTCGTCGGCGGCCCAGCCGACCAGGGCCCGGCGCAGCGCCGCGTGGTCGGCCTGCCGTACCGGGTACCACCGCGCCCCGGCGAGCGCGGGAACGGTGGCGAGCAGGGCGGCGCGGTGGGCCGCGACGGAGACCGCGGCCGGGTCGACCGGAACCCGGGCCCGGCCCCGGGCCGGGGCCCCGGGCCCGACGGGAGACGGGACGGAGGCCCCCGCATCCTCCGTCGACGTGCCCTCCGGCACCGGGGCCCAGCCGGCCAGCCCCGGGGTGACCATGAAGAAGACCTCCACCGGGGCGCGGGCGACCTCGGCCAGCAGGTGGAGCTCGACGGCGCTGAACGCCTGGTCGGCCGAGATCACGAAGAGCAGCGCGCCGGCCCGGCCGACCGCGTCGAGCAACACCCGACCCCCGGCCAAGCCGAGCGAGCCGGTGTCCGGCGTGTCGAGCACGGCGAAGTGCCGCAGCAGCGGATCGGGGACGCTCAGCTCCACCCGGCGCGGGGGACGGGCCAGCGCCGGCCCGGCCGCCGCCTGGTCGGCCCCGTACGCGTGCGGCTGGCGGTAGCCCGGCACGTACGCCGCGCGGGTCGGCACCCGGGCGTGGTTGACCACCAGAAAACTGCCGGTCGGCACCGCCAGCACGCCGGCCGGGAGGTCGAGCAGGGCGGCGAGCACCTCGCGGCGCCCCGCACCGGCCGGGCCGGCGGCGACCACGGCCAGCCGCTCGTCCGGCCCCGGGGCGGGGGTCACGGGGAGCCGGGTGGGCAGCGGCCAGTGACACAGCCGCTGTGTCGACTCACCCGCGTCGTCGGGCACGTCGACCGCGGGGCGCGGACCCGGCTTCATCAGGCTGCCTCCCGGTCGGGCAACCGGGTTGCAGTCCGGTCGCGTGGGAAGAATCCGGGTGGTGGCACCCCGGATGCCGGAAGAGTACGTGCGCAGCCCGTCCTCGGCCGAACACTTCGGATACTCACCAGTAATCAACAGCTTACTCAACTTCGCTGAGTGACGGCGTACGCGCGGACGGAGAACCGTCGATATGCTGCCCGGATGAGTCGGTGGGACTTCGTCGGCCGCACGGATGAGCTCGACCGTCTGTTGTCGGCGGTCGGCCCCGAGGGGCGTGGACTGCTCTTCAGCGGCAGCGCGGGGGTCGGCAAGAGCCGGCTGCTGCGGGAAGGGGTCGCCGCCCTGCCCACCGACCGGTACGCGATCTGGTCGGTCTCGGCCAGCGCCACCACCGCCGCGCTGCCCTTCGGCGGGCTGGTCCAGGTGCTCCCGGCCGACCAGCCCCAGGGCCTCTCCCCCGCCGGCATCCTGCGCTGGGCGGTGGACGTGCTGCAGGAGCAGGCGGCCGGACGACCCATCGTGCTGGCGATCGACGACGCCCACCTGCTCGACCCACCCTCGGCGGCGCTGGTGCACCTGATCGCCCGGGCCGAGAACGCCACCGTGCTCGGGACGCTGCGCAACGGCGAGCAGATCCCGCTGCCGATCCGTGCCCTCTGGACCGATGATCTGGTCGACCTCGTCGAGCTGGGCCCGCTGGGCTCCGCCGAGACCACCGGGCTGCTCGCCGCGGTCCTCGACGGCCCGGTCGACGCCGGGTCGGCCGAGCGGCTGTTCCGGCTCTCCGCGGGCAATCCCCTGCTGCTGCGCGAACTGGTGCTGGCCGCCGCCGGTGGCGGCGAGCTGACCCGCACGTACGGCATCTGGAAGTGGACCGGCCGGCTGGAGCTGGCGCCGACCCTGACCGATCTGATCGACACCCGGGTCGGCCAGCTCACCCCCGGCGTCCGCTCGGTGGTCGAGCTGGTCGCCTTCGGTGAGCCGCTCGGCCTGCAACTGCTGGAGCGGGCGGTGGAGCCGACCGATGTGGAGACCGCCGAGGAGCGCGGCCTGATCAGTCTGGTGCTGGACGATCGGCGGCTGGACGTGCGGCTGGCGCACCCGCTCTACGGCGAGGTGATGCGCCGGCAGTGCCCGGTGAGCCGGACCCGCCGACTCCAGGCGACCCTGGCCGACCTGCTGGAACAGGTCGGCACACGGCGCCGCGACGACCTGCTCCGGGTGGCGGTGTGGCGGCTGGACTCGGGCACCGCGCAGGACCCGGCCCTGCTGCTCGACGCGGCCGCCCAGGCCTTCGGCCGGTACGACGTGCCGTTGGCGACCCGGCTGGCCCGGGCCGCGCTGGAGGCCGACGGCGGGTTCGACGCCGCCGAGCTGCTCGCCACCATCCTGATGTTCGCCGACCGGCCGGACGAGGCGATCGAGGTGCTCGACTCGGTCGCCGGGGACGTCCGCTCCGACCGGCGGCGCAGCCGCTGGCTGACCGTGCGCGGCATGGTCAGCTACTGGGGGCTGAGCCGGGAGTCCACGGTGGAGGAGATCGGCGCCCGCGGCGCCGAGCTGACCGACCTGGCCGATCTGGCCCGGGTCCGCGCCTTCGAAGCGATCATGCGGCTGCACCGGATGGACACCGGCGTCGCGCGACGGCTGGCCCAGTCCGTGCTGGACCGCCCGGCCGCCCCGGTGGCCGCCCGGGAGCTGGCCCGGTGCACTATCGCCCACCTCCAGGCCGCCCAGGGCCAGTTCCGGCGCAGCGCCACCGCGATCGCCCGGGTGCAGGCCGAGGCGGCGCGCTGGCGGGGCGACATGCCGTACCTCCAGCTCGCCATGGAGCTGGCCCGGGGCACCCGGCTCGCGCTCTCCGGGGACCTGGCAGGCATCGACGCGATCGTGGCGGACGAGTTCGCCGACCTCGCGGGCGCCGGCGACTTCCGGCTCGGCACCGGCTACCTGGCCATTCTCCAGGCGTACGCGGCACGGCTGCGCGGGCAGAGCGACGAGGCGTTGAAGACCAGCCTCGGCGCCTGCGCGGTGCTCGCCACCAGCCGGGTGTACGCCGGGCTGGCGCACGCCGAGCGCGCCCAGGCGGCGGCCCTGCGCGGCGACCCGGCACACGCCGCGGAGGCGATGGCCGAGGCGGACCGGACCCACGCCCCCGGGATGGCGGTGCTCTACCCCTGGCTGGAGCAGGCCCGTGGCGCGGTGCTCGCCGCGAGCGGCGACCTGCCCGGCGCGACCAAGCACCTGGGCCAGCTCGCCGACCGGCTCCGCGCGGACGGGCTCACCGGTCACGAGATGCTGGTTCTGCTCGACCTGGTCCGGCTGGACCAGGCCGCCGTCCCGGTCGGCCCGACCTGCACCGACGGCGGCCGGCGTACGGTGGCGCAACGCCTGGCCGAGCTTTCCGAGCAGGTCGACGGGGTGCTGCCGCCGCTGCTCGCCCGGTACGCCCGCGCCGCCGTGGCGGACTCCCCCACCGACCTGCTCGCCGTCGCCGACGACCTGGCGGGGCTCGGCCTGACCGTGCACGCCGCCGAGGCGGTCGCGCTGGCGCTGCACCGGCTGCGGCAGAGCCGCTCCGCCGCCACCGGTCCGGCGCGGGAGCGACTCGCCGCCCTGCTGAGCCGCTGTGACCAGGTCTCCACGCCGGCGCTGCGACTGCTTCGCCCGGCGTTGACCGAACGGGAGTGGGAGGTGGCGCGCCTCGCCGCCGCCGGGGTGACCAGCCGGGCCATCGCGGAGCGGCTCTACCTGTCCAGCCGGACGGTGGAGAACCACCTCCAGCGCGTCTACAGCAAGCTCGGCGTGGCCGGGCGGGCCGAGCTGAAGGCCGCCCTCCGGTCGACGCCGGGCCACGACGGCACGGATCCCGCCTGAACTCTAGGCTGGACCGGTGAGCACCCTTCGCCCCGCGCTGCTGACCGACCACTACGAGCTGACCATGGTCAGCGCCGCCCTGCGGGACGGCACGGCCGACCGCCGCTGCGTCTTCGAGGTGTTCAGCCGGCGGCTGCCGGCGGGCCGCCGCTACGGGGTGGTCGCCGGCACCGGACGACTGGTCGAGATGATCCGGGACTTCCGGTTCGACGCCGACGAGGTCGACTTCCTGCGCCGCACCGGCGTGGTCGACGACCGGGCCGCCGACTGGCTGGCCAACTACCGCTTCACCGGCGACGTCGACGGGTACGCCGAGGGTGAGCTCTTCTTCCCCAACTCCCCGATCCTCACCGTCTCCGGCGGCTTCGCCGAGTGCGTGGTGCTGGAGACGCTGGTGCTGTCGGTGCTCAACCACGACTGCGCGGTCGCCGCGGCGGCCGCCCGGATGGTGACCGCCGCCCGGGGCCGGGCCCTGATCGAGATGGGGTCCCGCCGGGCGCACGAGGAGGCGGCGGTGGCCGCGGCCCGGGCGGCGTACCTCGCCGGGTTCCGGTTCACCTCGAACCTGGCCGCCGGCCAGCGGTACGGCATCCCCACCGCCGGCACCGCCGCACACGCGTTCACCCTGCTGCACGACGACGAGAAGGCGGCGTTCGCCTCGCAGGTCGCCACGCTGGGCAAGGACACCACGCTGCTGGTCGACACGTACGACATCGGCCAGGGCATCCGTAACGCGATCGAGGTGGCCGGGCCGGAGCTGCGGGCCGTCCGGATCGACTCCGGCGACCTGGCGGTGATCGCCCAGCAGTCCCGCGAGCTGCTCGACTCGCTCGGCGCCACCGAGACGAAGATCATCGTCTCGGGCGACCTCGACGAGTACGCCATCGCCTCGCTCGCCGCCGAGCCGGTCGACATGTACGGCGCCGGCACCGCCGTGGTGACCGGCTCCGGCGCGCCCACCGCCGGCCTGGTCTACAAGCTGGTCGAGGTGGACGGGCGGCCGGTGGTCAAGCGCTCCGAGCACAAGGCCACCATCGGCGGCCGGAAGGTGGCGGTACGCCGGCACAAGCCCACCGGCACCGCCACCGAGGAGATAATCGTGCCGCAGGGCGTACCGGACCGGCAGCCCAACGACCGGCTCCTCCAGCGCTCGTTCGTGGTGGACGGCGAGCCGGCGGCGCTGCCGACGCTGGACGAGTCGCGGGAGCACCTGCGGGAATGCCTGATCTCCATCCCGTGGGAGGGCCTGAAGCTCTCCGGTGGCGACCCGGCCGTACCGGTGACCGTCGTACCCGCGAGCTGAGAGAAGGGGCGCTCCGATGGCGAACGCGCTGATCATCGTGGACGTGCAGAACGACTTCTGCGAGGGCGGGTCCCTCGCGGTGGCCGGCGGGGCCGACGTGGCGGCCGGCATCTCCCGGCTGCTCGCCGCCGAGCCGGACCGGTGGGACCACCTGGTCGCCACCAAGGACTACCACGTCGACCCGGGGGAGCATTTCGGTGACCCGCCGGACTACGTCGACTCCTGGCCCCGGCACTGCGTGGTCGGCACCGCCGGCTCCGAGTTCCACCCGAACCTGGAGACCGGGCGGGTGGAGGCAATCTTCCACAAGGGCGAACACGCGGCCGCGTACTCGGGCTTCGAGGGGCACGCGGGTGACGGCGAGTGCCTGGCCGACTGGCTGCGGGCGCGGCGGGTGGACCGGGTCGACCTGGTCGGCATCGCCACCGATCACTGCGTCCGGGCCACCGCGTTGGACGCCGCCCGGGAGGGCTTCGGGACCACGGTGCTGCTGGACCTCACCGCCGCGGTCGCGCCGATGACCCTCGACGTGGCGCTGCGGGCGATGGACGGCGCCGGGGTCACCATGCTCGGAGAGCCTGTGATCAGGGCCGCTTGACCAGGTAATCGCTTGCGACTGTCGTACCCGGCGTCGAGGATGGCGCCGGAGGTACGGACCGTCGTGAACTTGAAGCCTTACCGGCAGGCGCTCGCCCTGCCCGGTCTCCGGTCGCTGCTGCTGGTGTCGGTGCTGGCGCGCATCCCGCTCACCGCGACCGGGGTGACGCTCACCTTCCACGTCGTGCTCGACCTCGGCCGGGGATACGGCGCCGCCGGCCTGGTCGGCGCCGCGTCGACCGTCGGCGCCGCGCTGGGCTCGCCGCTGCTCGGCCGGCTGGTGGACCGGCGTGGCCTGCGACCGGTGCTCGCCCTGACCACCGTCGCCGAGGCGGTCTTCTGGGCCGCCGCCCCCACGCTGTCCTACCCCGTGCTGCTGCCGGCCGCGTTCCTGGCCGGGCTGCTCGCCCTGCCGGTCTTCTCGGTCGTCCGCCAGTCGGTGGCCGCGCTGGTCCCGGCCGAGCGCCGCCGCCCGGCGTACGCGCTGGACTCGATGTCGGTCGAGCTGTCGTTCATGGTCGGCCCGGCGCTGGCCGTGGCGCTGGCCACCGCCGTCTCCCCACGCATCACCCTCTGGGCGGTCGGCGCCGGGATCGTCGCCTCCGGCGTCGCGTTCTGGCTGTTGAACCCGCCCACCCGCAGCGCCGACGAGCCGGCGGGCCCGCACCGCAAGGTGCCCCGCCGCGAGTGGCTCACCCCCCGCCTGCTCGCCGTGCTGGCGGTGAGCCTCGCCGCCACCCTGGTGCTCGGCGGCACCGACGTCGCGGTGGTCGCCGTGCTGCGGGCCAGCGGCGAGGTTGGCTGGACCGGGGCGGTGCTGGCCATGTGGGCGGTCGCGTCGCTGGTCGGCGGCTTCGCGTACGGGGCGGTCAGCCGGTCGTTCTCGCCGCTGGCGCTGGTGGCCGCGCTCAGCCTCTGCACCATCCCGGTCGGGCTGGGCGGGTCGCACTGGTGGCTGCTCTGCCTGGCACTCGTCCCGGCCGGGGCGCTCTGCGCCCCCACCATCGCCGCCACCTCCGACGCGGTGAGCCGGCTCGCCCCCGCCGGCGTACGCGGCGAGGCGATGGGCCTGCACGGCTCCGCGGTCACCGTCGGCATCGCGGTCGGCGCCCCGCTCGCCGGCGCGGTGATCGACGCTTCGCTGCCCCTCTGGGGCTTCGCGGTGACCGGGGCGATCGGCCTGCTGGTGGCCCTGGCCGTGCTCCCCGTCGAGCTGCGCCACCGCCGGGAGACCGTCGGCGAGGGCGTCCCTGCCGAGCTGGCTACCGCCACCACCTGAACCCGGCGACCCGCCACGCCAGCCCGGCCCTGCCGCCCGGCCCGGGCCGGGTCGGCCCGGTCGGCCGGCCCGGTTGGGCAGGCGATCAAGCCGCCGGCGTCCGTTCGTCCCGCCCGTTCGGCGTCGGTCGGGAGCGGGCTGCCCGGGAGCCTGGACCGGCGGACCGGCGACCGGCGGAAACGGCGACGGGCGCCGCACCCCTGGAAGGGGTACGGCGCCCGGGGCGCGGTGTTTCAGCGGGTCAGCGCTGGTCGAGGTTGCCGGCGGTGTCCTCCTGGTAGCTGGCGCCACCGTTGGACTCGCTGGTCAGCGGCTTGGCGCCACCCTCCGGCGGGCCGGCGAGGCTGTGGCCGGCGGCCAGCTCCGGGAACTTGGCGTCGAACGCGGGGCGCTCGGAGCGGATCCGCGGCATCCGGTCGAAGTTGCGCAGCGGCGGCGGGGAGCTGGTGGCCCACTCGAGCGAGTTGCCGTGGCCCCACGGGTCGTCGACCTCGACCACCGGGCCGGTCTTGTACGACTTCCAGCAGTTCCAGATGAACGGCAGGGTCGAGATACCGGTGATGAACGCGCCGATCGTGGAGATCGTGTTCAGCGTGGTGAACCCGTCGCCGGGCAGGTAGTCGGCGTACCGGCGGGGCATGCCCTCGGCGCCGAGCCAGTGCTGAATCAGGAAGGTGGTGTGGAAGCCGATCATGGTCAGCCAGAAGTGCACCTTGCCGAGCCGCTCGTCGAGCATCCGGCCGAACATCTTCGGGAACCAGAAGTAGATGCCGGCGAAGACGGCGAACACGATCGTGCCGAAGAGCACGTAGTGGAAGTGCGCCACCACGAAGTACGAGTCGTGCAGGTGGAAGTCGAGCGGCGGGCTGGCGAGCAGCACACCGGTCAGACCACCGAAGAGGAAGGTCACCAGGAAGCCGACCGCCCAGAGCATCGGCGTCTCGAAGGTGATCTGGCCCCGCCACATGGTGCCGATCCAGTTGAAGAACTTCATGCCGGTCGGCACGGCGATCAGGTAGCTGAGGAAGCTGAAGAACGGCAGCAGCACCTGGCCGGTGGCGAACATGTGGTGCGCCCAGACGCTCATCGACAGGGCGGCGATGGAGATGGTCGCGGCGACCAGGCCCTTGTAGCCGAAGATCGGCTTCCGGCTGAAGACCGGGATGATCTCGGTGATGATGCCGAAGAACGGCAGCGCGACGATGTAGACCTCGGGGTGCCCGAAGAACCAGAACAGGTGCTGCCAGAGCATCGGGCCGCCGGTGGCGGGGTCGTACACGTGGGCGCCGATCAGCCGGTCCGCGGCGAGCGCGAAGAGCGCGGCGGCCAGCAGCGGGAAGACCAGGATCGCCAGCAGGCTGGTGACCAGCATGTTCCAGGTGAAGATCGGCATCCGGAACATGGTCATGCCGGGGGCGCGCAGGGTCAGGATCGTGGTGATCAGGTTGACCGCGCCGAGGATGGTGCCCAGACCGGAGATGGCCAGACCGACCACCCACATGTTCGCGCCGACGCCCGGCGAGTGCTCGGCGGTGCTCAGCGGCGTGTACGCGGTCCAGCCGAAGTCGGCCGCGCCGCCGGGGCTGACAAAGCCCGCGACGGCCATGGTGCCGCCGAACAGGTACAGCCAGTAGGCGAAGGCGTTCAGCCGGGGGAACGACACGTCCGGCGCGCCGATCTGCAGCGGCACCACGTAGTTCGCGAAGGCGAACACGATCGGCGTCGCGAAGAACAGCAGCATGATCGTGCCGTGCATGGTGAAGAGCTGGTTGTACTGCTCGGGCGACAGGAACTGCAGGCCCGGCCGCGCCAGCTCGGCGCGCATGATCAGGGCCATCAGGCCACCGATCATGAAGAACGCGAACGCGGTGACCATGTACATGATCCCGATCTGCTTCGCGTCCGTGGTGCGCAGCAGCCGCGCGATTGCCGACCCCTTGACCGGCTCTCGGACCGGCCAGGGCCGGGTCACGACCGGCTTGGGTGCGACGGTGGTCACGAGTGGCCTCCGGTTCTCGGTTGTCCCGCTCGGCGCGCGCTGGATCTGCGGGCCGTCATCCGCAAGGAGGATAGTCCCCGGCAGGTGGCCCCGCCGCGTGGGGTGGCGGGCTACGATCATCCGCCCCCGGCCCGCCGATCAGAGCGGGTCGACCAGCAACCGGTAGTGCTCCTGGAAGATCCGTCCGCCGCGCCCGCGCAGCAGCGGGTCGCGCAGCGCGGGCGGCACGTCGCGGGTCCGGTTGCGGTCCCGGGTCCGGTCCCGCACCCATCGGGTACGCGGTCGCCGCCGACTCTCGTAGGCCAGCAGCGCGGCCTCGACGCTGCCGGCCGCCTTCAGCGACTCGGCGAGCACGACGGCGTCCTCGAGGGCCATGGCGGCCCCCTGGGAGAGGGTCGGCGCGGTGGCGTGGGCGGCGTCGCCGATGAGCAGCACCCGGCCGTGGAACCAGCGACCCAGTTCCACCTCCTCGGTGACGCCGACGTGCACCTGTTCGAGGGCGGACAGCACCTCGGGCACCGGGCCGCCGTAGCCGGCGAAGAGTTCCCGCAGCCGGGCCGGCGGGTCGGCCGGCGGGACGGCGCCGGCCTCGTCGGCGTAGCAGTACAGCCGCCCGGCGCCGATCGGCACCAGCAGGAAGCCGGACCGCTGGCCGAGCAGGGCGGTCCAGTCGGTGATCCGTGGCCCGTCGCGCACCACGCTGCGGTAGACCACCTGCCCCGCGGGCCGGGGCGGGCCGCCGAGGGCGGCGAGGGTGCGGACCGCCGAGCGCGGCCCGTCGGCGCCGATCACCAGGTCGTACTCCCCGGAGGTGCCGTCGGTGAAGCCGACGGCGACGCCGCCGGGCAGCGGTTCGACGGTGCTGATCTCGGCGCCGTGCCGGACGGCGCCGCCGGCGCCGGTGAGCAGCACCCGGTGCAGTTCGGCGCGGGGCAGTGCCCGGCACTCCCCGACCCCGGCCCAGAGGGCGTCGAGGTCGACCTCGCAGAGCGGCGAGCCGGCCGCGTCCAGGAAGCGCTGCCGGTGGATCACCTGGCCGAGTGGGCGGACCGGTCCGTCGAGGTCGAGCCGGCGCAGCGCCCGGGCGGCGTTGCCGGGCAGGTAGAGGCCGGTGTCGACCAGCTCGGTGGGGGGCAGCTTCTCGGTGACGTCGGGCCGGAACCCCGCGAGCCGCAGCGCCCGGGCCACGGCCAGACCGGCGATGCCCGCGCCGACGACGAGGATGCGCAGGGGGAAGCCACCCATGGTGGTGTACGCCTCCGGAGGGGTTCGGCACGCGTTGGAGGCAAGACACTACTCGCGGCAACCGGTGCACGGTAGGGGCCATCGGCCCCGACGCGTCCGACCCCTCGGCGCGGCGCACTTGTCCCACCGCCCGGACCTGCCCGCCACCCGGAGAACCGGCACGGCGGGTCGGACATGAGGCGCCCGCCGGACGTCCGCCCGGCTCCGGCCGCTCACCCGGCACGCCCGACGGCCCTCGCATCCGCCGCCACCACGCGGCTCCCGCTGCCCCTTCCCCGCCCGGTCAGCCGCCCAGGGCGTCGATGTCGCGCATCTCCTCGGCGGTCAGTGAGAAGCCGAAGATGTCGGCGTTGGCCCGGATCCGGTCGGGGGTGACCGACTTCGGGATCACCACGATCTCGTGGTCGATGTGCCAGCGGAGCACGACCTGCGCGGGTGAGACTCCGTGCGCGGCGGCGATCCGCGCCAGCACCGGGTGTGACAGGTCGCTGGTCTTGAACGGGCTGTAGCCCTCCAGCACCACGCCCCGGTCCCGGTGGGCGGCGTGCGTCTGCCGGTCGTACAGGGAGGGGCTCCAGCGGATCTGGTTGACCGCGGGGGTCTCCTCGGTGGACTGGATCAGCTCGTCGATCTGGCTGATGCTGTAGTTGCTCACCCCGACGGTCCGGGTCAGTCCCTCGTCCCGGGCGGCGAGCAGTTCCCGCCAGACCGGGATGCTGTCGCCCGGCGAGGACGGCGGCCAGTGGATCAGCCACAGGTCGAGGTAGTCGGTGTCGAGGGCGCGCAGGCTCGCCTCGATGGTCTCCCGTTCCCGGCCCACCCGGTCCGGCGGCAGCTTGGTGGTGAGGAAGACGTCCTCCCGGCGCAGGTCGCTCTCCTTGATCGCCCGACCGACCTCCTCCTCGTTGCCGTACATGGTGGCGGTGTCGATGTGCCGGTACCCGGCGTCGAGAGCGGCGAGCACGGCCTTGTACCCGGCCTCGCCGGTGGCCTGCCAGGTGCCGAAGCCGAGCAGCGGCATCCGGGCGTCGCCGGCGAGCGGGACGGTGGGCTGTTCAGCGGTGGTCATGGCGGCTGTTCTACCCCTGATCAGGCCCGCCATGCCGGCGACCCGCCGGCACCGCCCGAACCGGTCGGGCCGGGACGGCAGCGGTGGTTCCGGCCGGAACGGCGCGCGCGGCAGCTTCCCAGGGAAACGGGGACGAATCGGCCGGGCGGCGGCCTGCGATCGGCCCCGGGGTGCCGCAGAATGCGGGGGTGGCGGACCGGCTGGAGGAGTACCGGCGGCGGAGGGACGCGAAGCGTACCCCCGAACCGGTGCCGGAGCGGACCCCGGAGCCGGCGCGGGCGGGCCGCGCCAAGGCCCGGTTCGTCATCCAGCAGCACCACGCCCGCCGGCTGCACTGGGACCTGCGGCTAGAGCACGCGGGGGTGCTGGCCTCCTGGGCGGTGCCGCGCGGCCTGCCCCGCGAGCCCGGCCGCAACCACCTGGCCGTGCACACCGAGGACCACCCGATGGAGTACCTCACCTTCCACGGCGAGATCCCGGCCGGCGAGTACGGCGGCGGGAAGATGACCATCCACGACACCGGGACGTACCGCGCGGAGAAGTGGCGCGACGACGAGGTGATCGTGGTGCTCGACGGGAAACGGACCACGGGCCGCTACGTGCTCTTCGCGACCGGCGGCCGGGACTGGATGATCCGCCGCACCGATCCCCCGCCGCCCGGCTGGACGAGCAGGCCCGAACTGGTCCGCCCGATGCACCCGACGCCGGCCCGCAGGCTGCCGAAGAACGAGGCCGAGTGGGGGTACGAGCTGCGCTGGGACGGCGTGCGCGTGATGGCGTACGTCTCCGGCGGCCGGCTGCGCCTGCTCTCGGAGACCGACGAGGAGATCACCGGCAGCTACCCGTGGCTGCGGGAGCTGGCCGAGGAACTGGCGCCGACGGAGGCGGTGCTGGACGGCGTGCTGGTCCGGATCGACGGCGCGGGCCGGGTCCGGCCGGCGACCGGCGGGAAGGGCGGCCCGGAGGACCAGTTCCTGGTCTTCGACCTGCTCTGGCTGGAGGGCGTGACCAGCACGGACGTGCCGTACGCGCAGCGCCGGGAGCTGCTCGACGGTCTGGCGCTCGCCGGCCCGCACTGGCAGACTCCGCCGTGGTTCCCGGGTGTCGGCGCGGACGCCCTGCGGACCGCCCGTGAACAGGGGCTCCCGGGGGTGGTGGCCAAGCGGCTCGACTCCCCGTACGAGCCGGGTCGGCGCAGCCGGCGCTGGCTGAGCATCGACACGAGCTGAGGAGCACCGTGCACCTGACGCACCTGGAGTGCCCGCGCTGCGGTGCGGAGCACCCGGCGGACAAGTTGCAGAACCTCTGCGACTGCGGCTCCCCGCTGCTGGCCCGCTACGACCTGGCCGCGGTGGCCGCCTCGGTGACCCCGGAACAGTTCGGGCTCCGCCCGGCGGACCTCTGGCGCTACCGGGAGCTGCTGCCGGTGGCCGACGCCCGGTTCGTCACCACGCTGGGCGAGGGCTGGACGCCGCTGCTGCGCGCCCCGGCGTACGGCGCGGAGATCGGCATCCCGGACCTGATCGTCAAGGACGAGGGGCTCACCCCGACCGGGTCGTTCAAGGCGCGCGGCGCGGCGGTGGGGGTGAGCCGGGCCCGGGAGCTGGGCGTCGAGCGGATCGCCATGCCGACCAACGGCAACGCGGGGGCGGCCTGGGCGACGTACGCGGCCCGCGCCGGGATGGGCGCGACCATCGCCATGCCGCTGTCCGCGCCGACCATCTGCCGCCGGGAGTGCCTGGCCGCCGGGGCCGACCTGCGGCTGGTCGACGGGCTGATCAGCGACGCCGGCCGGTGGGTCGCCGGCCTGGTCGCCGAGTCGGGCGGGCGGATCTTCGACGCGGGCACGCTGCGCGAGCCGTACCGCCTGGAAGGCAAGAAGACCATGGGGTACGAGATCGTCGAGCAGTTCGGCTGGCAGGTGCCCGACGTGATCATCTATCCGACCGGAGGCGGGGTCGGGCTGATCGGCATCCACAAGGCGCTGCACGAGCTGCGCGAGCTGGGCTGGGTGGAGGACAAACTGCCCCGGCTGGTGGCGGTGCAGTCCACCGGCTGCGCGCCGATCGTCCGGGCGTTCGCCGCCGGGGAGCCGCGGGCCACCCCGTGGGCGGACGCGCACACCGTGGCCTTCGGCATCACCGTGCCGGCGCCGCTGGGCGACGAGCTGATCCTGGACGCGCTGCGGGAGAGCAGCGGTACGGCGATCGCGGTGGACGACGCGGAGATCCTGGCCGACCTGCGGGACTTCGCCGCCCGGGAGGGGCTGCTGCTCTGCCCGGAGGGGGCGGCCTGCCTGTCGGCGGCCCGCCACCTGCGGGCCGGCGGCTGGATCCGGGCCGGCGAGCGGGTGGTGGTGCTGAACACCGGCGCGGGGCTGAAGTACCCGGAGACGGTGGACGTGTCGGGCGTACCGGTGCTGTGAGACGCCGGTGCCCCGCGGACTGTGCGGTCCGCGTGGGCCCGCCCGCTCAGGCGGTGGTGGGATCGGTCAGCCGCCAGGCGGCGTTGATCAGCCCGATGTGCGACAGCGCCTGCGGGGTGTTGCCGAGCTGGGCGCCGGTGCGCAGGTCGATCTGCTCGGCGAACAGGCCAACGTCGTTGGCCTGTCCGAGCACCTTCTCGAACAGCGCCCGGGCCCGGTCCCGCTGGCCCGTCATCACCAGGCACTCCACCAGCCAGAACGAGCAGAGCACGAAGCCGGCCGGGTCGTTGTTCCAGCGCCGCACCAGCCCGGCGTCGGTGCCCAGCTCACGCTCCACCATCTCGATGGTGGAGCGCATCCGCGGGTCGGTCGCCGGCAGGAACTGCACCACCGGCAGGTAGAGCGCCGAGGCGTCCAGCTCCGCCGAGCCGAAGGCCCCGGTGTACGCGCCGATCCGGTCGTTCCAGCCCTCGCGTAGCACGGTCGCCCGAATCTCGTCCCGGATCGCCGCCCAGCGACGCGGATCCGCCCGGTCCCCGAGCCGGGGCGCCAGCTTCACCGCCCGGTCCAGCGCCACCCAGCAGAGCACCTTCGACGACAGGTAGTGCCGCTCGGTGTCCCGGGTCTCCCACATCCCCCGGTCCGGCAGCCGCCACATCGCGGCGACCTGCTCGGCCAGGCCCACCACCATCTCCCGCAACTCCTCGTCGAAGGTCTCACCAAGGTAGTCGTGCAGCCGCCAGACCGCCGCCAACACCTCGCCGGGCACGTCGAGCTGCCGCTGCCGCCAGGCGTCGTTGCCGATCCGCACCGGCCGGCTCTCCGCGTGCCCGCGCAGGTGCGGGTACGCGTGCTCGGAGATGTCCCGCTCCCCCTCCAGCCCGAAGAGCACCGGCACCGGCGCATCGCCGATCCGGCCGATGGAGCGGGCCGCCCAGGCGAAGAGCCGGGACGCCTCGTGCGGGCAGGCCGCCACCCAGAGGGCGTCCATGGTCATCGAGAAGTCGCGCAGCCACGAGTAGCGGTAGTCGTAGTTGCGGTCGCCGCCCGTGCGCTCGGGCAGCGAGGTGGTCGGGGCCGCGGCGACCGCGCCGCTGCGGGCGTACGTCAGGCCGGTGAGCACGGTGGCGCTGTGCCGGACCTGCGGAATGTACTGGCCGTCGTAGTGGTGGGCCTCCCGGTAGGCCTCCCACGCCCGCGCCGTCTCGGCGAGCGTGGCGACCGGGTCCAACCGGGCCGCCGGCGGGCCGTAGACCGGGGCGTACGCCAGGTCGAAGCCGATCGTCTGGCCGGCGGCGATCTCGAAGGTGTGCCCGACCCGGTCCCCGTCGACGCGCAGCACCTGCCCGTCCCCGCGCAGCACCAGCGCCACCGACCCGGTGGTGGCCAGCACCCCGCCGTCCGGCTGCTCGTGCAGGTACGGGGTGAGCAGCCCGTACTCCGGGAGCGGGGCGAAGTCCAGGTGCATCCGCACCCGTCCGGTCAGCCCTTCGACCACCCGCAGCAGCACCGCCGGTGAGTTCATCCCCAGCTGGTGGCCGCGGGCCCCCAGCTCGGCGGCGAGCGCGTCGGTGACCGCGACGCTGCCCTCCGGGGTGTGGTGGACGGTCCGCAGCACCAGGGTGTCCGGCCGGTACGCGCGTTCCACCCGGCTCGCGGCCAGCGGCGCGATCCGCCAGTGCCCGCCGGCCGGGTCGAGGAGCCGGCAGAAGACCGACGCCGAGTCGAACCGGTCCGGGCACCACCAGTCGACCGAACCGTCCCGACTGACGAGGGCACCGGAGCGGCAGTCGGAGATGAATCCGTAGTCGGAGATCGCCGGCTGATGCACCCGCCCTGGGTACCCGGACCCGGGGCGTTCAGGCCGGGCCGGTCAGGCGGTCGGCGGCTCGTCCTGGCCGGCCGCCTCCGCCGCGTCGGCCTCCTCCTTGGTCCGGTGCACGGCCTGGTCGGCGTGCTCCGGCGGCCCGTAGACGGTGTAGAGGACCAGCGGGTTGGGGCCGGTGTTGACGAAGTTGTGCTTCGTGCCGGCCGGTACGACCACCAGGTCCCCCGAGACGACCTCCTTCTTCTCGCCGGCCACCCGGGCCTCGCCGGTGCCGCTGACGAAGGTCAGGATCTGGTCGACGTCCTCGTGGACCTCCTCGCCGATCTCCCCACCGGGTGGAATCGTCATGATCACCAGCTGGGTGTGCTCCCCGGTCCAGAGCACCCGGCGGAAGTCCGGGCTCTTCTCGGCGACGGTCGCGATCGTGAAATGCTCCATGGCGCCGACATACCCGGTCGGGCCCGCGGCCACGCCGGGACTGGCAGATGGTGGAATTCCCCACTGATCCGTGGTTTGGATCCCCTCCCGACGGGCATCTGGAGCGCCAAGACCGGTGCATGGACGGCCGGTCGAGCCAGGTCCCCGCTGTCGTACCGCCGTACGGCTGCGGTGGTGGGAGACGGCCGAGCGCGGCGACGTTACGACTGAGGTCGAGCGGCGCCGTGCGCTCGTCTGTGCGACCGCCCGCACCCGCTGAGCTAGGCAGACGTCGTCAATCGTGGGCGACGGCCACCGGCTCCGCGCCGACGCAGCGCAGCTTCAGCTCGTGCTCACCCTCGGGACCGGCGAACCGGACCTCGACGTGGTCGTCCGGCCCCCGGTCGACGTCCTTCACCCGGTAGCCCTGGGCCGGCGCCCAGGAGACCAGGCGTGCCCCCAGCGGCCCGCACTCCACCACCGCGGTGCCACCCGGAGTGGCGAAGCTCCGCCGGACCCCGCCCTCGACCGGAGCACGGGTCGGCGTCCGGGTGGCCGTCGCTGTCGGGCTCCCGGTCGGGTCGCCGGTCGGCGCGACGGGTGCCGGCTCCGGCGACGCGAGCGCGCGCTCGACCTCGTGCTGGGCGCGTACACCGCCGGGAGTGCCGGTGATGTCCTCCCCGACCAGCCGGATCGCGCCCAGCCCGACGAGCGTGGCGGCGACGGTGGTGGCCAACCACCCGACGGCGGCGAGGATCGGACGACGGCCCATGCACCAAGTGTCGCGGACGAAAGGTTGAGCCCGGCACCGGGAAACGCTAAGGGCGGGTTAACGGGTACCGGCCCGGACGGCCACCGGGGTTAGCCTGCCTGCTGTGGCCCGGCTACTGCTCATCGAGGACGACCTGACGATCCGTACTCCGTTGATCCGGGCACTGCGGGAGCGCGGCCACGCGGTGGCCGCGGCCTCGACCGCGATGACCGGGCTGCGCGACGCGCTCGACGACCGGCCCGACCTGGTCGTCCTCGACCTGGGACTACCCGACCTGGACGGTCGCGAGCTGCTACGGATGCTGCGCGCGGTCAGCTCGGTGCCGGTCATCGTGGCCACCGCCCGGGACGACGAGACCGAGATCGTCCGGATGCTCGACGCCGGAGCCGACGACTACCTGGTGAAACCGTTCACCGCGGCGCAGCTGGACGCCCGGGCCCGGGCCGTGCTGCGCCGGTCGGCGGACGGCGCCGGAGCCGGGGACCCGACGCTCGTGGTCGGCGGGCTGGGGATCGACCCGCGGTCCCGGCAGGTGAGCCTGGACGGAGTCCCGGTCGAGCTGACCCCTCGCGAGTTCGACCTGCTGCACCACCTCGCCGGTCGGCCGGGGCAGGTGGTCACCAAGCGGGAACTGCTCACCGAGGTCTGGCGGATCCCGTACGGCGGCGCCGACAAGACCGTCGACGTGCACCTGTCCTGGCTGCGGCGCAAGCTGGGCGAGAGCGCTCAGGACCCGCGCTACCTGCACACCGTCCGGGGCGTCGGGGTGCGGCTGGCGGCCCCCGGGGACGACCGGTGAGGAGCCGCCTGGCGCTGCTCGCCGCCGCCGTCAGCGTGCTCATCCTGACCGCCTTCCTGGTGCCGCTGGCGCTACTGGTACGCACCGTCGCCGCGGACCGGGCGACCGTGCGGGCCACCGCCGACGCGCAGAGCCTGGCGCCGGTGGTCGGCACGGCCGACCCGGACACCATCCGGCTCACCGTCGAGCAGCTCGCCGCCGACTCGGGACGGCCGGTCAGCGTGTTCCTGCCCGACGGCACCGTGCTCGGCGCGCCCGTGCCGCGTACGCCCGCGGTGACCCTCGCCGCCCGGGGGCAGAGCCTGACCGCGGAGTCGGACGGCGGCCGGGAGGTGGTGATCGCCGTCCAGGGCCGCTCGGACGGGACCAGGGTGATCCGCACCGTGGTCCCCCGGTCGGAGCTCACCGCCGGGGTGACCCGGGCCTGGCTGGTGCTTGCGCTGCTCGGCGTGCTCCTGGTGCTGGTCGGGTTGGTCGTCGCCGACCGGCTGGCCCGCACGCTGGTCCGGCCGATCACCGAGCTGTCCCGGGTCTCCCACCGGCTCGCCAACGCCGAACTCGACGCCCGGGTCGCCCCGGCCGGACCGGCCGAGCTGCGGGAGGTCGCCGGCGCGCTCAACCACCTGGCCGGACGGATCCAGGTGCTGCTGCGCGACGAGCGCGAGCAGGTGGCGGATCTGTCGCACCGGCTCCGCACCCCGTTGACCGCGCTGCGGCTGGAGGCCGAGTCGCTGCGCGACCCGGCCGACGCGGCCCGGCTGACGTCGGCGGTGGACGGCCTGGAACGGGCCGTCACCGGCCTGATCCGGCAGGCCCGCTGGCGCAGCTCGGCGCCGGACGGCACGGCCGGTTCTGATGCGGCCGCGGTCGTCGGCGAGCGCGTCGCGTTCTGGTCGGTGCTCGCCGAGGACACCGGCCGTACGGTCACCCTCGACCTCGCCAACGGCCCGTTGCCCGTAGGGGTGGCCGCCGACGAGTTGGCCGCGGCGGTGGACGCGCTGCTGGGCAACGTCTTCGCGCACACGCCGGACGGAACGCCGTTCACCGTACGGCTCGCCCCGGACGCGGGACAGGTCGTGCTGACCGTTGCCGACTCCGGCCCGGGGATGCCGACCGGAGCGGTACTGCGGGGTGCCAGCCAGGCCGGGTCGACCGGCCTCGGCCTCGACATCGCCGACCGGGCCGCCCGGACCAGCGGCGGGCGGCTGGAGCTGCGGGCCGGGCCAGGCTGTGGCGCGGTTGTGCTGCTCCGGCTCGGACCGCCGCGGCCTTAACCCGGGCTTAGCCCCCGGGCAGCGCGCCGCTATCCACTGCGGACCGATCCTCGACAGGACAACCGAGGAGAGGTGGAGATGATGCGACGAACTTCCCTGGTCCTGGCAGCGGCCGGCGGGGCCGCCGTGCTGGCGGTCACCGGTGCCGCGCTCGGCGTGACCGCCGTCGAACGGGAGACCCCCGGCAGCGCGCTCGCCGCCGCGACGGTCAGCCCGACGGCCGACGACAACCCGACGGGCGACGCGACGCCCAGCGGCGCCACCCCGACCGGCAGCGCGGGCCCCTCCGGGGCCGGCGGCACGGTGAGCCGCAAGCAGGCCGGCGAGATCGCGCTCACCCGTGCCGGCGGCGGCCGGATCGTGGAGATCGAGGCCGAGGAGGAGCACCGCCGTCCGGTGTGGAGTGTCAAGATTGTCCAGGGCGGCACCGCGTACGAGGTCAAGGTCGACCGGGCCGACGGCGCCGTGCTCGAGATCGAGCGGGAGCCGGCCGACGACCACGGCGGCGACCGCACCGGCACGGACGACTGAATGACCCATCGCTTCCGGAGTCCGGCCAGACCACCTCTGCCCGGGCCCCGGAGCGGGTCAGCGTGCGGCGCAGCCCGGTCGGGGGTTGGTTGTCGCCGGTCAGCGCCAGCCCCACCCACCGATCGGATGGTTCGGGCGGCGGCACGGGCGTCCCAGGCCGAAAGCCTGTGACCGGCGCCGATGTCTCGCTACCCTGAAGTATGGTGCCCGCCCACGGCGGCCGGGCGGCGGAACCGGTCTACCGCCCCATTCTGACGGGTCGCCGAGGTGAGCTGGAGGCACTGGCCCATCTCGACGACGCCGCCGCTCCGCTGCTCGCTCCGGTCCTCGACGTCTGCGCGGTCGATCCGTGCACCGTGGACCTCGTCGGCCGGCTGCCGACCGGGCTGCTTCCTGCCGTCGACGTCTCCGCCCTGCCGGACGTCCCGGAGACCGAGCTGGTCCGCTGGGGCGTACCCCTGGTGCCGGTGGTCGGGCTGGCGGAGAGCGACCGACGGCTGGTGGCGCACGGCGTGGCTGCGCGGGCGTACGCCCGGCGGGCGGTGGTCCGACTGCGGACCGGGCAGGACCGGGCGGGCCCGGACGCGACGACGACCGCGGTGGAGCGGGTCTGGCGGCTCGCCCGGCTGGTCCCGGAGCAGTGCGACCTGCTCGTCGACGCGGGCGACGTCTGCTGCCCGGCAGACGTGCGGCTGGCCGAGCTTCGGATCCGGCGGCTGCTGGGCTGGGCCGGGCGGCACGCCTGGCGCTCGGTCACCGTGGCGGCCGGGGGGATGCCGCCGACCCTGGCCCGCCTTCCCACCGACGAACCGGTCCGCCTCGACCGCTTCGACTGGCAGCTCTGGCAGCGGCTGGCCGATCTGGGCGTGGGATACGGCGACTACGGGGTCGGCTCCGCGATGCCCGGCGCGGACGGCCCCGGCGACCGGCTGCCGACGCTGCGCTACACGGCCGACGGGGTCTGGTGGGTCTACCGCTGGTCCCGACGGGGCGGTCGGGGCGACGACCGCTTCGCCGACCTGTGCCGGACGCTGGTGGCGGCCCCGCACTGGCCGGCGGTCGGGGCGGCCTTCTCCTGGGGCGACCACGAGATCCTGCGCCGGGCCCGGCGCGGGGCGGGCGCCGGCTCGGCGACCAACTGGGCGGCGTGGAGCACGTCGCACCATCTGGCGTACGTGCTGGGCACGCTGCTTCGGCCGGACCGGGGGCAGCGGCCCGGGCCCTGGGGCGCCGGCCAGGACGCCCCCGAGCGGGGACGGTCCGGCCGGCCGCACCGGGGCGGGGAGGCCCGCCGCGCGGGCTGAGCCGCCCGGGTCACTCCTTCTCGGTGAAGCCGAACTGCACGATCCCCTCGTCGTCCACGGTCGCGTCGACGGAGGTCTCGTTGAGCAGCTCGGCGGCGTCGGCGTCGAGGAAGATCCGGGCCCCCTGGTTGTCGACCACCTGGTCGCCCTGCATCGGCTGCGGCACCAGCTCGATGGAGAGCGAGCCGGCGTCGGTGTCGGCCGCGATGCGCAGCCCGCCGTCGTCGGCGACGTCCTGCTGGACGGCGAGGTCGCGGATCACCATTGTGGCGTTTTCGGTCATGGTCAGCATGGCGGAACTCCTCGTGGCTGTTCGGGATCGCGGCGGGTCAGCGGCCGCGCGGGCCGGGCCCGCACCCAGGAAGGCGAATCGGTCTTCGCCGTGCAAACCAGGGCAGGTTGAACGCCCCTCATGGCCTACGGTGCACCCTGACCGGGCATCCGTCAAATAGAGCGGAGTCAGTCGACACCGTGGTGGCAGCGGCGGGCGTTATCCGGCCCGGAACGGGTATCCGGCGTGGTGACCAGGGGTTTCCGGTCCAGATCCCGTGCCGATCGCCTGCTGAACCGACGCGGGCCCCTTCCCGCGGGGGTGGGATGGGGCCCGCGTCGGCGGTCAGGCGCCGGACCGGTGCGGGCGCGGACCGGCGGTGCGTTCGCCGAGGATGGTCGGACCGGGACACCCGGAGGCTACGACGCCACCGTGGCCGCGCGACGGACAAACTGTCCCGAGGTCAGACCCGTTCGAGCACCACCACCGGGATCTCCCGGTCGGTCCTGGTCTGGTACCCGTCGTACGCCGGCCAGGTCGCGGTCATGGTCCGCCACATCCGGGGCTTCTCCTCCGGCGTGGCGGTCCGCGCCCGGGCGGTGAACCTCTCCGCACCGACCTGCACCTGGACCTCCGGCTCGGCGAGCAGGTTGAGATACCAGGCGGGGTGCTCGGGCGCGCCACCCTGGGAGGCGACCACCAGGTAGGCGTCGCCGTCCCGGCCGTAGATCAGCGCGGTGCGCCGCAGCTTGCCGCTGCGCCGGCCTCGGGTGGTCAGCAGCAGGGTCCAGACGCCGGGACGCCACTCGTGGCCCTCCGCGCCGTCGGTCTCGACGTACCGGCGGATGTGGTCGGCGACCCACCCCTCCGGACTGTCCAGCACCTGCTCGCTCGCCGTCATGGGTCCCTCCAGGTCATCGGCCGGCCGTCGCGCCCACGCTACTCCCGGGCCGCGGACGGCACCGGGCGAACGGACGTCAGCGCAGCGCCACCGCCTGCACGCTGACGTTGCCGCAGTCCCCGAGGGACTCCTCCACCGTCCAGTGCACCAGCAGCTTCGCCCCCTGGGGCGCCCGGAACCGGATGGTGAACTCGGCCGTGTGCTGGGTGTGCGGGTCCTCCAGCCGCCGGGTGCTGGTCGGCCCGCCGGTGGAGAGCCGCAGGTCGAGGCGACCCCGGGCCATCCAGAGGCCGGCGTAGAGCCGCACCGTGCGCAGCTCGCCGTCGGCGTTCACGGCGAGCACGAAGCCGTTGCCCCGGCCGCAGGTGTAGACCCCGGACGTGGTGCCGCTGGCGGACCCGACGGTTGCGCCGTCCCGCCAGGCGTACGCCTCGGGGTTGTTGCTGTAGCTCTCCCGCCGGCCGCGCCCGCCCTCGTCGCGGATCGCCCCGGAGCCGTTGCGCTTGCGCACGGCCCGGTCCGCGCCGAGCAGTCCCCATTGGACCCAGTCGACCGGACCGGCCGCGGTGAGGTCGACGCGCGCCGGCACGTCGGCCTGGGTGACGGTGAGGACCGGCTCGACGGCCGGCCGGGACGGCGACGGCGACGGCGACGGGGGCCGCTGCCGGGGCCGCAACCCGGGCGACGCGGCGTCGGCGTCGGCCCCGGGCCGCTGGGTGGACGGTACGGCCGGCCGCCCGGCCCCGGGCGCCGGTCCCGGCCGGACGCCGCTCTCCTCCTGGCGGGACCCCGCGTGCTGCTCGGCGCCGAGGTACGCGACGAGGGCGGCCAGGCAGGCGAACGCGGCCAGCGCCTCCACGATCCAACGGCGGCGTTGCCGGACCCGCGCGATCCGCCGGAGCGCCGACCGGCTCGGCCGGCACCCGTACGGGGACGACGCCCGGCCGCCGAACCGAGTGAGGTCTTCCTCCGCCACCGCACCTCCGCTCCCCCCACGCACCGGACGGGCGGGCGTGAAGGGCTTCACGGTTTCATCGGCCGGGCGAATGCGCCATATGGGGACGGCGGTGCGTTTCCAGTTTGTTACCAACCAGTAGCTGAAGCGGTCAGCTGACCGTCAGCGCCTCCATGCTCACCCCGTCGTTCTCCCCGCCGGCCACGCCGAGCGCCCGCCAGGTGACGAGCAGCCGGGTGCCACGTGGGGCCCGGAAGTGGATGACGTACTCGACGAAGCGGTCGCCGGTGACCTGGGGAACCTCCCGGGTGGCGACCCCGCCCCCGCCCGAGAGCCGCAGCTCCAGGCGGGCGCCCGCCGAGAACGTACCGGCGAAGAACCGGACCGTGCGCAGGTCCCCGCTGCCGGCCACCGCCAGGGAGAAGGCCTTCCCGGCACCGCGCTGGAAGACGCCGTACCGAGTGCCGTCCTGTCGCCCGGCCGGCGTCCCGTCCGTCCAGCCGAAGCCCGCGACGCTCGCGCCGTGCTGGAGCCGTTCGCCGCCCGGGTCGCTGATCTCGCCGGTCCCGGCCTGCTTGCGCTGCACGGTGTCGCCGCCGTTCATCCCCCAGTGGATCCAGTCCCGGGCGCCGAGGGCGGTCAGGTCCACCATCGCCGGCACGTGCTCCTCGTCCACGGAGAGCAGCGGCCCGCCCGGAAAGGCCGGGGCCCCGGTGACCGGCACGGTCGTGCGCGCCGCCGCCGGCGCCGCCGAGGAGGTCGCGGCCGTCGGCGGGGCCGGCACCGCGGCGGGCATCCGACGGCCGCGGTCCGACCGTGGGCCCCACCCGGCGTACACCAGCAGCAGCACCGCGGCGGCCACGACGGCGGCGCCCTGCACGGCCCGGCGGCGGCGGCGCCGGACCCGGGCCGCGCCGACCCGGGTGGCCGGTCCGGCCGGCGCACCGTCCACGGCCGCGCGCCGCCGGTCCGTGGCCGGACCGCGCACGTTGGCCGGCCGCGCCGCCATGCCACCCGCCGCCGCCGACGGCGGTCCGTCCGCCGGCGGGGTCGCCACGGCCGGCGAGACCGCAGCAGCAGGCGGGGTGGCGACGGCCGGATCGGCCGGCGGCGGGGAGGCGGCCCATGCGACCGGCGGAGCGGGCACCGGCCCGGCACCGGGCCAACCGGCGTCCGGCTGACGGGCATAGAGCTGGACGGCTTCGCGCCCGGCCCGGTCCGGGATCGGGTCGGCGGCCGGCTGGTCGGACGGAAACCCGTCGTCGGGGAACCGTCGCGGGACGGCCGCCGGATCCGGTGCCCGCGCGGGATCGCCCGGTACGGCGGGCAGCCAGCGCCCGACCCGGATACCGGTCTGGGTGAGTTCCTCCTCTGCCACCGACCCCTCCCTCGGCCACCGGCGTCGGGGGTCACCGCCGGTGACCCGCCGCACGGAGGATGTCACACGACTCGATCGTCGAGAAGCTGTCCGTCCGTACGCAATTTCCCGATCAGCGGATCTGGAAGCCGAGCGCCTGCGCCAGCACGATCGTCTGCTCGGCGTCGACGATCGCGCCGGCCCGCTCCACCGTGGTCGGGTCCAGCGAGGTCAGGTCGCTGCCCCGCAGGTCCGCGCCGGAGAGCCGGGAGGCGTGCAGCTGGGCGCCGGACAGGTCGACGCCGGTGACCGTCGCGCCGGTCAGGTTCGCGCCGGTCAGGTCGGCCTCGCGCATCCGTACGTCGGTGACGCTCACCCCGCGCAGGTCCGCGCCCGGCAGCGCGACGAAGGACCAGTCGCCGCCGCTGATCCGCAGCGGGCGCAGGTCGCACTGGTCGAAGCTGCTGCCGACCAGCTTGCAGCCGGTGAACTCGGCCTCGAAGAGGTTGCACCGCTTGAACGTGCAGCGGGTGAAGGCGGAGTCGGTGTGCCGGGAGGCGTTGAACGCCACGTTGCCGAAGACGCACTCGGTGAAGACCGCCCCCTGGCTGACCGCCTCGGTGAGGTCGACGTGGAAGAACGAGCAGCGGACGAAGTGCCGGTCGCCCAGCTCTTCGGCGTACCAGTCCTCGTGGCGGTAGGTGACGTCCTCGGTGGGCTCAGCCATCGGGCCAGATTAGTGGCGCGGACCGACACTTCCCGACCCGCGTACCAACGAGTAGGTTCGGCGGCGTGAGCGTGGCAGTGAGCACCGACCCGGAACGTATCGGCTTCGACCCCGCCCGGCTGGCGCGGATCGACGAGCACTTCGGCAGGTACGTCGACGACGGCCGGCTCGCCGGCTGGCAGATCGTCGTCACCCGCCGGGGCGAGATCGCCCACTCGTCGACCTACGGACTGCGGGACCGGGAGGCCGGCGCCCCGGTGGAGTCGGACACGCTCTGGCGCATCTACTCGATGACCAAGCCGATCACCTCGGTCGCGGCCATGATGCTCTGGGAGGAGGGCCGGTTCGAGCTGACCGACCCGATCAGCCGCTGGCTGCCCGAGTTCGCCGACGTCCGGGTCTACGACAGGGGCTCGGTCCTCAAGCCGTACACGGTGCCGGCGGTCGAGCCGATCCGGATCTGGCACCTGCTCACCCACACCGCCGGCCTGACGTACGGCTTCGCCCAGAGCACGGTGGTCGACGGCCTGTACCGGTCGGCGGGCTTCGACCTGGGCGTGCCGGCGGGCGCGGACCTGGCGGCGGCCTCGGCCGGCCTGGCCCGGCTGCCGCTGCTCTTCCAGCCGGGCACGAGCTGGAACTACGGGGTCTCCACCGACGTGCTGGGCCGGCTGGTCGAGGTGGTCTCCGGGCAGCGCCTGGACGCCTTCTTCACCGAGCGGATCCTCCGGCCGCTGGGCATGACGGACACCCGCTGGTGGGTCGACGAGCCGGAGTCGAAGCGGCTGGCCGCCCTCTACGCCCCGCACCCGGCGACCGGGCAGGCGGTCCGCGCCGACGGCGTCGGCCGGGCGGCGCTGGCCGAGCCGAGCTGGTTCTCCGGGGGCGGCGGGCTGGTCTCCACCGCCGCCGACTACCACCGCTTCACCCAGTTCCTGCTGCGCGGCGGCGAGCTGGACGGGGTACGCCTGCTGGGCCCGCGGACGCTGCGCTTCATGACCCGCAACCACCTGCCCGACGGCCGCGACCTGGCCTCGTTCTCGCCGGACGGCTTCGCCGAGACGGTGCTCGACGGGATCGGCTTCGGTCTCGGCTTCGCCGTGGTGCTGGACCCGGTCCCGGCCCGGGTGCCGAGCAGCGTCGGGGAGTTCTACTGGGGCGGCCTGGCCAGCACCGCGTTCTGGGTGGACCCGGTGGAGGAGGTCACCGCGCTGCTCTTCACCCAGCTCATGCCGTCGAGCACGTACCCGCTGCGCTCGCAGCTGCGTCAGCTGGTCTACTCCGCGCTGATCGACTGACCGATCCGGGGCGCGCCCGGCCAGGATCGCCGTTACGGCACCGGCCGGGCGGCCCGCTCCATAGCCTGGGAGACGAGGCAGGTCGGGGCGGGAGGCGGTCAGGCCATGAGCAACATCGTCGTGTTCGGCGCCGGCGGCACCGCGGGGTCGCGGATCACCGCCGAGGCGGTCGAGCGGGGTCACCGGGTCACCGCGGCGGTGCGCCGCCCGGAGGCGACGAGCTACCTGCCGGCCGGGGTGCGTACGGTCACCGGCGACGCGACCTCGGCGCGGAGCGTCCGGGAGCTGGCCGAGGACACCGACGTGTTCGTGGTGGCGATCGGCGGCGGTGAGCGGACGCTGTGGCGGGACGCCGCGCAGACCCTGGTGAACACCCTGCGCGAGTTGCCCGATCCGCCCCGGGTGATCCACATCGGCGGCGGCGCGACGCTGCTGACCCCGAAGGACACCCCGTTCCTCGAGGAGCCGGGCTTCCCGGACGAGTACCGGGATTCGGCCGAGGGCCAGGCCGACGCGCTCGCCGTCTACCGCTCCGCCGCTGAGGGCGTGACCTGGACCTACGTCTCCCCGCCGCCGTTGGAGTTCCACCCGGGCGAGCGCACCGGCCACTACCGCACCGGCACCGACCACCCGGTGACCGACGCCCAGGGTCGCTCGGTGCTGACCTACGAGGACCTGGCGGTGGCGATCGTGGACGAGATCGAGAGCCCGCGGTTCCCGAACGCCCGCTTCACCGCCGCGTACTAGTCGGCGAGCCGGGCAGGGAAGCCGCCGGTGGCGACCGGTCCCCAGCTGTCGATGGTGACCCGGATCAACGACTTGCCCTGCTTGGCCATCGCCGCCCGGTACTCGTCCCAGTCCGGGTGCTCGCCGGAGATGCTGCGGAAGTACTCGACCAGTGGTTCGACCGCCTCGGGCAGGTCGAGCACCTCGGCGGTGCCGTCGACCTGCACCCAGGGCCCGTTCCAGTCGTCGGAGAGCACGCAGGCGGAGACCCGGGGGTCGCGCCGGATGTTGGTCACCTTCGCCCGCTCCGGGTAGGTGGAGATCACCAGCCGGCCCGCGCCGTCCACCCCGCAGGAGACCGGCGAGGACTGCGGCCGGCCGTCGGCGCGGGTGGTCATCAGCACGACCTTGTGCCGGGGACGGAGGAACTCGATGAGGGCGTCCCGGTCGACCCGGGTGTTACTCGCGATGCTGCGTGCCATGCGTCGGTTCTACCAGGCCCCCGGCCCGCCGCCCGGGTGCGCCCCGGCCGGGCGGCGCGGCGTCACCGGGGGTGGTCGGCGACGCGGCGCGGGGAGGGCTGCGCCGGCACCCGGGGGCGGACCGCCGGCCGCCAGGCCCGGCCGTTGGCGTAGATCACCCGGAAGCCGAGGTACGACGCCAGCGGCGCCCAGTGCGCCGAGCCCATCCGCAGCTCGGCGGCGTTGTGTCGCTGACCGTTGGCGAGCACGTCGAGCAGCACGGTCTCGAAGGCGGCCGATTCGACCCAGTCGACCTCGCGGGTGAATCCGCAGATCAGCGCCGCCCCGGTCACGTCGAGGAAATCCCGCAGCACGGCGTCGGAGGCGCGCAGCACCGAGCAGCTGCCGAAGTAGAGCCGTCGCCCCTCGCACCGGCCGGCCATCCGTTCGGCGACGTCGGCCAGCTCGACCGAGTCCCAGTCGGTGAGGCAGAGCCGGCTCGGTTCGCCGTGCATGGCGAAGAAGCCGACCCGGTAGTCGGCGTACTGCTTGAGCAGCCAGCGATCGAGGAAGTAGAAGAGTTCGTCGTGGGTGGCCGCGTCCTTGTGGATGAACCGGATCCGACCGAGCCGTTCGAGCAGTTCCAGCGTGGGCAGGACGGACCCGCGTTCGTTGAGGTCCCGGTGCCACTGGCCCTCGATGCAGAAGACGCCACCGCGCGCCACGCCCACCTCCCCGTTCGCGGAGCCCGGCGCAGACGTTACCGGCCCCGGGTCACGAGCCGGCATCACCCTTGGTGGCCCCGAACCGCCGGCTCCGTCACCTCTGCGCATTCCCGGACGGCTTCGACGCGGACGGTCCGAATGGGCGTTTCGGAATTCGGTGCAATTCACAGGCGGCACTCAGGAACAACCAATTATGAGGACTATTCTGGTTATTAGCCGCCAATCCCCCGACACGCTGTCAGAGTGGAAGGGACAGGACGTCCCGGCCGATGCCCTGATCACCATCCCATTGGCTCTTCTATCGGGAGGACTTCTGTGCGCGTGAACACCTTGAAGCGGGCGGTCGTCGCGTTCGCCCTGGCGTTGCCCGGGGCTGCGATCGCCACGCTGGTCGCCGCGCCGGCGGCCCACGCCGACGGCTGCTACACCTGGCAACGGACCCTGTCCCAGGGGCGTTCCGGCGCGGACGTCCGCCAGTTGCAGATCCGGGTGGCCGGCTGGGCCGCGTACCGGGACATCGTTGCCGTCGACGGCAGCTACGGACCGGAGACCGCCGCCGCGGTCCGGCGCTTCCAGTCCGCGTACGGGCTGCGCGCCGACGGCATCGCCGGCCCGCAGACCTTCGCCAAGATCTACGAACTCCAGGACAGCGACTGCACGCCGAAGCACTTCAGCTACAGCGAACTGGACAACGGCTGCGGCAAGGGCGGGTGGAGCGGGGGCCCGCTCTCGCCGAGCGCCACCAGGGAGACGGCGGTACGCACCATGTGGAAGCTGGAGGCGCTGCGGCGCAGCCTCGGCGACAAGCCGCTCTACGTGAACAGCGGCTTCCGCAGCATCGCCTGCAACAACCAGGTCGGCGGGGCGTCGGACAGTCAGCACCTCTACGGCAACGCCGCCGACCTGACCTCGCGCAGCTCCTCGCTGTGCCAGCTGGCCCGCACGGCCCGCAGCCGGGGCTTCAGCGGCATCTACGGTCCCGGCTACCCCGGCCACGGGAACCACGTCCACGTGGACTCCCGCCGGGAGAACAACAGCGACCGGAGCCGGAGCACGACCAGCTGGTCCGCGTCGAACTGCGGAATCTGACCGCCGCCGGCAACATGCAGCCGGCGGACGTGGACGGCGGCCCGGCGCAGGGGTGGGGGACCCTGCGGCCGGGCCGCCGTCGTGCCACCCCGGGCCACGGGCTGTCGGGCGCGCCCCGATCAGCTCGCCCGGGGCCAGCGCGGCCTGGTGGCGGGAGGCGCCACCGGCCGACCGGTACCGCCGGGCCGGATGGCGGGCCGCACCCCAGGTGCGACGACCCGGCCGGCCTGGCCGCGCGGGGACTGGGTGACCGGGGCCGGCCGACGCGCGGACGCCGGCCCGGTCAGCACGAACGGGAAGGGCACGTGCACGAACGGGTTGCCGTGCCGCACCAGCGCGTCGATCTGCCGCTCGTTGAGGCCGTGGACCTCCAGCACCCGCCGGCCCCAACGGTGCAGCCGGCAGGGGTACGACGCGCCGTCGTTGCGGCACTTCGGTCCGGCGGGCCACTCCTCGGCGGCGTGCACCACCACCGCCCGGACCGCGAGCCGGACATCCTCGGGGGTCAGCGGCGCCGGCACCGGCACCTCGCCCAGAATCTGATCGATGGGATCCGTCGACTGCTCACCAACTCGCACGGCAGGCCTCCCGCAGCTCGGCAGCGGTGCGGCTGACCCGCCACACCACATCCTCGCCCACTGGTACGGCCGCCGGCCGGCAGGAGTTCAATCCCGACGTGCTTCGCCACCGGAGCCGGTAGCGTTTCCGGCGGGACAGCGAGGCCGGGAGCAGGCGATGACCGATCCCCGGATCACCACCCGGGAGATCCCCGGGCAGCTCGTCGCCGCGACCCGGTTCTCCGGCCGGTGGACCACGCGGGCGTTCGAGGTGCGGTCGACCGCGCTGGGCCGGGCGGTCGCCGCCGCCGGGTTCCAGCCCGCCGGCGCGGTCCGGTACGCCCGCTTCGACCCGCCGTGGAAGCCGTGGTTCCTGCGCCGTAACGAGGTCGCGCTCCCCGTCGCCGAATAGGTCGGCGGCCGGCGCGGTCGCCGGGCCACCCTTAGACTCCCGGTGTCCCGCCCCCGGCCCAGATGGGAAGTCCCGTGCATCGCTGGCCCGCCGCCCTTGCCCTGGTCCTGCTGCTCTCCGGCTGCGGCGGCGGAATCGAACGGACGGCGCAGCTGCCGGCCTGGCAGACTCCCTCGCCGACGGCCCCGGCCCCGCTGGCCGCGAAGGAGGCCAAGGGCCGCTACCTGGCGATCGTGGCGCCGTACAACACGGCGCTGGAGGAGCTGCAGGAGGCGATGAAGGCCGGCAAGCCGTGGCGGACGGTCCGCACCCTGGCCCGTGCGGTCGCCACCACCAACGCCGCGCACGCGGAGCAGCTGCGGACGACCGCCTGGCCGGCGAAGGCGCAGGCCCCGGTCGCGGCGCTGCTCAAGGAGAACGACCTGGCGCTGCCGCACTGGAAGCTGGCCGGCGAGGCGACGGGCGCCGCCGCGCTGATGCGGGAGATCCGCGCGGCCGCCGCGCACGACGGCGGCGCGCAGGCGAACAAGGTACGCGCCAGCCTCGGCCTGCCCGTCTACAAGAAGCCCTGAGCCGCCCGGCCGTCCCGAGGCGCGGCGGAATCCGGGTTCCGAAGCGTACGCACCACCCCGGTCACGGCGGTGGGCCCGTGCCGCCGTGCGGCACGGGCCCACCCGGTGGTGGTACGGCCTACTTCTTGTTGCCGGTGTTGTTCACCCGGAAGGTGTAGTCCGCGTCGAGGAAGGTGAGGTCGCCGGTCGGCAGGTTGGAGACCAGGACAGCGAAGTCGTCCTGGTTGCCGCTGGCGCACTTCGTGTTGAGGTTGCTGGCGGTGAACTGGTCACCGGTGAACCGGTAGACCCAGTTGCCCGCGCCGTCGGTGGTCTCCCCCGCCGAGGTGGCGCCCGGGGTGAGGTCGCAGTGGCTGACCACCTGGACGGTCCAGTTGTTGTCCTGCACGCCGGTGGTGGTGAACCAGTTGCCCGGCGCCGAGGTGAGGGTCGCGGCGGCGCCGTTGACCCGGACGTCGTCGACGAACCAGCCGGTGTCCAGGTAGGCGGCGTCGGTGGAGTAACGGAACCGCACGTCGGTGGCGCCGGCCGGCAGGTTGGCGGTGAGGTGCACGTAGACCGGGTCGTCGACGAAGTACTCGCCGCCGGAGGTGCCGGTGAGACCGTTGCCCTCGGTGTTGTTGCCGTGCGGGTCGTCGTTGGTGGTGACGACCTGGTTGGCGTCGTTGCGCAACGGGACGGTGACCCAGTCGCCGTTCACCAGGGCCTCGACGAAGCCGTAGTCCCAGCCCTCCTCGATGAAGTTCCAGCTCCAGAAGTCCAGCGAGCCGACCGTGCCGCTGGTGTTCACCTCGAGGATGTTGTCGTTCTGGCTCTCGTAGCCGGCGTACCAGTGGGTGGTGCCGGTGTGCGGGGCGATGACCGTCTCGTCGTCGCCGTCGAAGGCCAGCGCGACGGTCGGGCCGGGGTTGCGGAACCGCTCGACGGACATGCCGAACGGCACGGCGGTGGTGTCCGGTCGGTTCTTCAGCCGGGCCCACTTGGCCTCCGGGGTGGCGCCGTTGTAGCTGCCCCGGCCGGCCCAGAAGACGTCGTCGGCGATGTCGATGGTCCACGAGGTGTCGGCCGGATCACCGAAGTTGAACGCCTTGATGTCGTAGATCGGCGAGTCCTCGTCGTCCAGGTAGACCGCCACCGACCAGTCGCGGAACAGGTCCGCCGCGCTGCGCAGGTGCGCGCCGGTCGCCGCGTTGAAGTCGTCGATGGCGTTCTGCACGCCGGTCATGCCGTCGGCCTGCTCCTCGAAGATGGTCTTGATGAGCAGGTCACCGGCCTTGCCGTCGTACTGCTTGTCGGGGGTGTAGGTGCCGTCGCCGTTGCCGCCGGCCTGCTCCCACAGGTACTGGAAGTAGGTGAACGAGGCGCCGTAGTTGGCCAGCGTCCCACCCCACCGGGTCAGCGAGGTCTCCTCGTAGAAGACCTGCTGGTTGCTCAGGTGCGAGCCGCCGGCGTCCAGGCCGTTGAGGAAGATGGCGAAGTCGGCCAGGCCCTCATCGACCCAGGAGAGTTCGCCGGGGTCGCTGTAGTTGTGCAGCAGGTGCTGGAGCTCGTGGGCGACGGTGCCCTCGTACAGCTCGGGGCGGTCGTTGGCCGGGTTGGTGTCACGCCACGGCGAGGTGTTCGGCCCGACCCGGTTGGCCCAGTCGAGGGCGTCGACCACGATCACGTTCATCCCGACGCTGTCGATGAAGTCGGGAGCGAAGTACCCGGCCGTGTACGACGTCTGCGAGCAGTCGTAGTACGCGTCGTCCTGGATGTTGTAGAGCACCATCACCAGCGAGTCGCTGGCCGGCTCGGCGGGGTCCGCGGCCTGCATCGGGCCGAAGTGCTCCTCGTCCACCGCGACGATCTGGTGGGCGAGCTTGTCGCCGACGTAGTCGATCTCCGCCCTGGTGAGGGTGAACTGCGCCGCCGTGGCGGTGGCGCACGGGGTGAACCCGTCGCCCGGGTTGTGGTCGAACTGCGGGTCGAGGCTGGCCACGCCGGCCGGTGCGGTGCCGTCGAGCGGGGTCCCCTTGGGAACGTAGATGTAGACCGGGGTGCCGTCGGGCGTGGTGTTGGCGTACACCCGGGTGAAGTCCTGGTTGTAGGTCCCGCCCGCCGCGCTGTCGTTGATCGGTAGCGTGATGGTCGGTTCGCCGGGAAGGTTCTCGTGATCGTTGGCCTGGGCCGGGGCCGAGACCGTGAAGGCGAGCGCTGTCACGCCCGCCACTGCGGCCGCGATCCGGCTCGGTCGTCTCATTCGCACGCGGATGCCTCCTGCCGATGAGGCGGTGATCAGCTCCGGCCACCGCCGTCAGGTAACACGTCCGTCCCCTGCGGATACTGCGCGAAGCAGCAGCTGAGCAGGGGATTGTTGACTTCAGGCAACCATTTGGGACGGTCGGTTGCGAAGCGGCGGCAGGTCACAACTGCGGCACGAACGGCCGTCGCCCGCCGCCGTAAGGACGATTGCCGCGCGGCGTCCGGCGGTCCCGGGCGGTCCACTCGTCCCGGCTACCGCTACCGTTCCCGGTCGGGGAGGTGCCGGTGTACGTCGTATCGGTGATCAATTACAAGGGCGGGGTGGGCAAGACCACCATGACCGCCAACCTCGGGGCCGAGCTGGCCAACCGGGGGATGAAGGTGCTGCTGATCGACCTCGATCCGCAGGCCAGCCTGACGTTCAGCTTCTACGAGCCGGACGACTGGCGGGACCGGCTGCGCGACAGCCGCACCGTCAAGCGCTGGTACGACGGGCTGCGCGGGGACACCCCGGGGGTCACCCTCGGCGAGCTGGTGGTCTCCCCCGGCCCGGCGAACGCGCACCTCAAGGGCGCCGGCCGGCTGGACCTGATCGCGTCCCACCTGCAGCTCGTCGACATCGACCTGGCGCTGGCCCGGAGCGTGGCCGACGGCGACGAGTACGACGCCGAGCTGTTCCGGGTGCGGGGCTCGCTGGCCGAGGGGCTGCACGACGAGGCGCTGGACCCGTACGACCTGGTGCTGATCGACTGCCCGCCGAACTTCAACGTGGTGACCCAGTCGGCGATCATCGCCAGCGACCACCTGCTCATCCCGGCGAAGGCCGACTACCTCTCCACCCTCGGCATCGACTATCTGCACGGCAACGTCCGGGAGCTGGTCGACCGGTACAACGCCGACTCCCGCCGGTTCGCGAAGATCCGCCGGCACCACAAGGTCGCGCCGGGCATCGCCGGCGTCGTGTTCACGATGATCCAGCTGATGGCGCAGCGGCCGATCGCCGCCCACCAGGGCTACATGGACCAGGTGCGGGCGCTCGGCGTACCGGTCTTCCCGACCGCGCTGCGGGAGAACGTCACGCTCTTCGCCACGAACACGCCGCGCGGGGTGCCGGTGGTGCTGCGGGACCGGATCACCGCCCCGCCGGTCCGCGAGGAGCTGCGGCAGATCACCACCGAGTTCCTCGCCCACCTCCAGCCCGCCGGAGCCACGGCATGACCGACCCGACGCGCACCGCCCTGGCCCGGGTCGCCGAGTTCCTGACCGGTCTGTCGGCGGCGGACCTCACCGCGCTCGCCGAGGGGCGGGCCCGGCTGGCGTTGGTCCCGGCCGGGGGCGTCACGCCAACTGGTCCCGTCGCCTCCCCGGCCCTGGCGACCGCCGCCGGGACGACCACCGTCGCGGCGCCGACCGGCGCCGCCGCCCCGCGGGCCACGCGGCCGGTGGCGGCGTCCGCCGTGGACACCGAGCACGCCTACGCGGCGCTCGCCGCCATGTCGCGGCGCGACGACGGTACGGCGTACCTGTCGTCGTGGACGACCCGGGACCTGCGGGCGCTGGCCGCGCGGACGGGGCTGCGCGGGGTCACCGGACTGCGGAAAATGGAGCTGGTCGATCGGATCGTCGACCGCACCATCGGCTTCCGGCTCGACTCCACCGCCATCCGCCAGCGCTGAGGCACGACGCCCCGGCGCAGCGACCCCCAGGAGGGCCCGCTACCTGGCGCTCCGTCACCAGGTACCACCGGACGAGCCGACCGCGCCCGCCCCGGCGGCCGGCGCGGGCGCCGGTATATCGCGCAACGGGTTCCAGCCCGGCCGGCGGCGACACGCCGCCCCGACCGCCGCCGAGGCGCGCTCCCCCACGGGCTCAGCGGTGGGTCAGGTAGTCACGGGCGATCTGCCGCAGCCGGGCGTGCGTCCCCTCGTACGTGCTCGCCCCGCCGAGGTAGCGCTTGGCCACCTTGGCGACCATCGTGTAGTTCGGGTCGCAGACGTTGCCCACCGGCGCCTCGCCGGCCTGGCTGATCAGCTGGTACGCGTCGAGCTGGTCCAGGCCGACCAGCTCGGCCGTCCAGGTGACCAGGTCGTGCTGGCTGATCCGGTACGCGTCCTCCAGCGGCCGGGCCGAGCCGGTGCACATCAACGCGTCGTCGGACTCCAGGCGCGGCCACGGGGTGCCGGCGCCCTTGATGACGTCGACCACGATCGTGGTGTTCATGGCCGCCTCCACGGCGGTGCCGCAGACCTCGCCGTGGCCCTGCCGGCAGTGGCCGTCCCCGAGGGCGAACAGGGCTCCCGGCACGTTGACGCCGAAGTAGGCGGTGACCCCGGTCCGCAGCTCGGGGGTGTCCATGTTCCCGCCGTGGGCGTCCGGGGTGATCGTCATGCGCGCCTCGAAGGCGCCGGGCGCCACGCCGACGGTGCCGTGCATCGGGTCCAGCGGCAGTTCGACCGTGAAGTCGCCGCGCCGGGCGCGGTAGGTGACCGTGCCGGCGGCCACGTCGACGTCGTAGCGCCAGACGACCTCGTCGAGCGGGGGATGCAGGGTGGCGGTGGCGTGGGTGCCGGTGAGCGCCCCGAAATGCGGGAAGGTGGTGGAGACCGCCCAGTCCCGGGCCGGTTCGATGGCGACGAAGTGGACGGCGAGGGTGTCCCCCGGTTCGGCGCCCTCGATGTGGATCGGGCCGGTCACCGGGTTGAGGTACGGGAACTCGCACACCCGCGACGGCAGGTCGTCCACCCCGCGTACCCGCCCGCCGAAGCAGTCCTCGGTGTAGAGCTCCAGGATCGTGCCCGGCCGTACCCGGCGCACCGGTTCCCGCCCGCCGAAGGTGTACGACAGTTCGTCCGGCTCGGGCCGGTACTTCACCACTTCGGTCATGCGCCCTCCTTCACGGGCTCGTCGGTGGGCTCGGGCGCGGCGTCGGCCAGGGCGGGGAGTTCGGGGCGCCGGCCGGTGGCGTAGAAGGTCAGCAGGACCAGCACCCCGATGCCCAGCCAGACGAAGCCGAGCACCTGGGCGGCGACCTTGGCATTGATCACGACGAAGAGCAGGATGACGAAGCCGACCACCGGCACGACCAGGTGGCGCAGCCAGTCCCGGCTGCCGTTACGGATCACGTAGTGCACCACCACGGAGACGTGCAGCGCCAGGAAGGCCGTCATCGCGCCGAAGTTGACCAGCGTGGAGAGCAGGGAGATGCCATCGTCCCGGCTCGCCATCCAGAGCCCGAGGGCCAGGGAGATGCCGGCGACCAGCAGGGTGGCGTTGGCCGGCACCCGGTGCCGGGCGTTGACCCGCGCCAGCACCCGGGGCATCTGCCCGTCCCGGGCCATCGCGTACAGCAGGCGAGAGGTGGCGGCCTGCGCCACCAGCGAGTTGGCGAAGCCCCAGGCGATCGCGGTGGCCAGGGCGGTGAGCCCGGCCAGCCAGCCGCCGCCGGCCACCCGGGCGGCATCGTAGAACGCCGTGCCCTCCGGGTCGCCGTTGGCCAGCAGGTCCGCCGAGTCGGTTACGAGCAGCGCGGCGACCCAGGTCTGCACGATGAACAGGGTGCCGGCGAGCAGCAACGCCGCCACCATGGCCCGGCCGATCTGGCGGGCCTCCTCCCGGCTCTCCTCGGCGAGCATGGAGATGCCGTCGAAGCCGAGGAAGGAGAGCACGGCGATCGACACCGCGCCGAACACCAGCGGCCAGGAGAACGTTCCGGAGTCGAAGAGCGGGCGCAGGCTGAACCCGTCGCCCTTGCCCTGGGCGACTGCCACCACGCCGACCACCAGGAAGATCGCCAGGATGACCAGTTCGGCCGCCAGCATGACCCGGTTGACCCGGGCGGTCATCCGGATGCCCAGGAAGTTGACCACGGTGTTGAGCACCACGAAGGCGGCCAGCCACACCCACACCGGCACGGCCGGCACGAGCGAGTGCATGGCCACACTGGCCACCAGGTAGAGAAGCCCGGGCACCAGGATGTAGTCGAGCAGGATCACCCAGCCGGCGAGGAAGCCGACCGGTGGGGCGATGCCGCGGCCGGCGTAGCTGTAGACCGAGCCGGCCATCGGGAAGGCCTTGACCATCTGCGCGTACGACAGGGCGGTGAACATCATCGCGACCATGCCGATGAGGTAGGCCAGCGCCACCATGCCGCCGGAGCCGGCGTAGACGCTGCCGAAGATGCCGAACGGGGCGATCGGCACCATGAAGATCAGACCGTAGACCAGCAGGTCCGTGAAGCTCAGCGAGCGGCTCAGCTCCTGCCGGTAGCCGAAGCGCTCGATGGGGGTGGCAGCCTCGCCAGGGGGTCGGGTCACCGACGTCTCCTATCCGCTCATGACGGGAAGGGGCAGGGTGGAGTCACGTGATGGAGCGGCGGGTGTGGACCGGAGAAAGTGAGACGGGTTTCACTATTGATTAACTTCTACGCTCCGCCGGTCGCCGGGTCAACCGTCGGCGGGGCCACGCCGGCTCCGCGCGGACTGCCTAGGCTGAACCGGGACGCACATCGAGACGAGGAGGCGGGATGGCAGACCGAAAGGCTGGCGCGAGCCGGTACGTGGCCGTGCTGCGCGGGGTCAACGTCGGCACCACCCGGATCGCGATGGCCGACCTGCGCCGGCTCGTCGCCGACCTCGGGCACGAGGACGTGAAGACCTACCTGCAGAGCGGCAACGCGGTCTTCAGCAGCACCGCGACGGACACCGCCAAGCTGGCCCGCGGCATCGAGCGGGCGATCAGCGACGAGCTGGGGCTCACCGTGCCGGTACTGGTCCGCAGCGGCGCCGAACTGGCGGCGATCGCCGAGGGCAGCCCGTATTCCGACCGGCAGCACGACCCGACCCGGCTGCTGGTGGCCTTCCTGTCGGCGCCGCCCGCGAAGACCCGCGTGGCTGCCCTGACCGTGCCGGCCGGGGAGAACGTCGAGTACACGGTGGTCGGACGGGAGATCCACCTGCACTTCCCCGACGGCGGGTACGGCCGGACGAAGTTCACCAACGCGTACCTGGAGAAGCAGCTCGGCGTGGTGGCGACCACCCGCAACTGGAAGTCGGTCTGCGCGCTGCGCGACCTGGCGGCGGGCTGAGCGGCGAGTCCACCGTCCGACTGAACTTCATCTTTAAGATCTTGTCCGGTGGTCCGCGGCCCCGTTACGCTGCCGGCCGCTACCTCACCTGTGAAAGGACCACTGTGACCGCTCCTGTCGCCGCCACCGCCCAGAAGTCCTGGGTGGTCGCGCTTCTGCTCTGCTTCTTCTTCGGCGTGCTCGGCGTGCACCGCTTCTACGCCGGCAAGGTCGGCACGGGGATCCTGCAGCTGATCACCTTCGGTGGCCTCGGCATCTGGACCCTGATCGACTTCATCCTGATCCTGGTCGGGTCGTTCAAGGACAAGCAGGGCCAGCCGCTCGCCAAGTGAGCACCGCGCGCAGGGGCCGGGATCGCCGATCCCGGCCCCTGCGCCGTACCCCTAGAAGTGGTACGCGCTGTGGTACTCCGGCACCACCACCCGGCTGCGCGGGGACGCCTTCCGCACGGCCGCGACCAGGTCGTCGAGGCGCTGACGGTCGCTCGGGGCGACGGTCGGCGGGTTGGTCAGCGGCGACTCGAAGTTGTCCCAGTGCACCGGCACCACGACCTTCGGGTGGTCCAGCGCCGCCATCAGCCGCGGCACGTAGTCGGCGGTCGAGGTGGTCGCCGCCGAGGCCACCATCGCCACGTCCGGCGCCAGCCCGGCAAGGTTGCGCCCGTTGAAGTCGCTGGCGCCCATGAAGAACACCGCCGGGCCGCCGGCGACCCGGATCTGGTACGCCAGGGTGTCGCCCTCGGGCAGGTCGGCGATGGTCGCCGGCTTCGGCGGCGGGGTCACCCGCACCCCGGGAAAGGCCATCGAGTACGCCCCGTTGCGGCTGTGCAGCGAGCCGACCACCTCGACGGTGTAGTCGCCGAAGTCGAGCACCTCGCCGCCCTTCACCGGGCTGAGCTGGCCGGCCGGCACCCCGTACGCCAGGCCCAGGTGGTAGGCGGTCAGCGTGCCGAAGACCCGCGCCCGGGTCCGGCCGGCGATGTACGGCACGTCGTTGAAGTGGTCCCAGTGGGTGTGCGTGACCAGCACGTTCTCGGCCCGGTCCACGTGCTGGTCGATGACGGTGGTGTTCACCTCCAGCGGGGTCTGCGGGTGGAAGGCGCCGGTGAACAGGCCGGTGTCGAAGCGGCTCAGGTACGGGTCGACCAGGACGGTCCGGTCGCCGATGTCGATCCGCCAGCCGGACGTACCCCACCAGCGGAAACTGACCGCGCCGCGGCGACGGCCGGTGGTGGCGCCGACCGGCGCGGCGGCCGGCGGCGCGGCCTGGGCCGGCGCGGTCAGCGCCGCGGCGGCGAGCCCCCCGGCCGAGACGGTGGCGGCGCCGACCGCGGCGTCCCGGAGCAGGCGGCGACGGTCGATGCCGGGGTTCTCGGGCATGGTGCGTCCTCCCCGTGAGGTTCGGTGATCGGTAGGCCCACCCCACCACCCCGACGAGCCCCGCGTCCAAGATCGACCAGCCGCACCGTCGATATCGGCCCGCATATCGGAGCAGGTCACGGCGGGTGCCGGCGGGTCGGACCGGTCCGAAACTCAGCCGCCGCGCAGGGCCTCGACGGCCACCCGGGCGGCCTCGCCCATCGCCAGGTCCACGTCGATCCGGCGGGTGTCGAGCCGCTCGGTGCGGGCGGACACCGCGATCGCGTACCGGCCGCCGTCGGGGTACTCCGCGACGCCCGCCTCCAGGTGCAGGCCCGGCAGGGTGCCGCTCTTCGCCGCGACCCGCACCCCGGGCGGGAAGCCGGAGGCGAGCCGGGTCCAGAAGAGCTGACGGCCCATCAACGCCCGGACCATGGCGCAGGCGGCGGGCGGTCCGGCCTCGTTCCGCCAGATCAGGCCGAGCAGCCGGGTCAGCTCCCGGGCGGTGCTGGACGTCGTGTGCGCCGGGTCGAGGACCCGCATCGCCCGGACCCGCTCCGGCGGCAGCGTCGGGAAGATCCGGGCGAAGTCCGCCTCGGTGCGGGCGCCGACGTCGGCGAGCATCGTCTCCACCAGCTGCCGGGGGCCACCCACGATCCGGGTACGCGGCAGCCCCAGCTCGGCGGCGAGCATCGGCACCACGTCCGGGCCGACCCGGCGCAGCAGCAGGTCGGCGGCGGTGTTGTCGCTGACCGACATGGCGAAGTAGGCCAGGTCGCGCAGGGAGACCTCGGCGTCGTCGGCGCAGCCGGCGATCCCCCAGCCGCCGAGCCGGTCCTCGGCCCGCACGAGCACCCGCTCGGTCGGGTCGAGCTGGCCGGCGGCGGCCTGCCGGGCGAACTCCAGCACCAGCAGGATCTTGAACACCGAGGCGATCACCACCTGCTCATCCGCCCGGACGGCCACCTCCCGCCCCGCGCCCCCGCCATCCAGCGGGACCACATGCAGGTTCCCCCGAATCCCCACCCGCCCGAAGATCTCCCCGACCCGCTCCCCCACACCCATCCCGCCACGCTAATCCCGCCCCCGCCCCGCCGATCTCGCACGTCGGGCCCGCGCCTCCCGGGTGTCGGTTGGTGGCTGGCTCTGGCCGCGCCGTGGTTGTGCCGCCGGCAACCGCCACGGGATCCGATCGGGCTCCTGCCAAACAGCCGCCAACTCGAGCCGTGGGCCGTCAGGTCCGGCGCACCCGGCGCCACAGCAGGAGGGCGGCGCCGAGGACGACGGTGGCGACGGGGATCGTCAGGGTGGCCGGCCAGGGGCCGCGCTGCGGGCGGCCGGCGTGCCGGACGGTCAGGTCGGGCAGCAGGCCGGTGGCGAGCTGCAGGTCGAACACCTGGCAGGTCTGCATGCCCAGTTCGCAGCTGTCGCCCGTGTCGAAGCGGGACAGTGTCCGGCGGGTGCCGGCGCCGAGCTGCACCTCGGTCAGCGACAGCTGCCCCGCGGCGTTCGCGGTCGCGGCGACCACGCTGCCCGCCGAGCGCCAGCCCAGGAGCTGCACGACGTCCTGGACCGGCGCCGGCGGCGGCGTGCCGCCGGCGGTGATGGCTACGAAGCCGACGTTGCCGGGGATCGACAGGAACACGCCGTGGTTGGTGTTGCCGCCGACGGTACCGTCGAATGGCCCGTCCGCGGCCCATGGCACGGTGGCGAGGAACCTGCCGTCCGGCGACCAGCCGACATTGGCGGCCAGCTCGCGCCCGGCCGTGATGTGGACGCTGCCGGACTCGCGGCCGTCGAGGTCGATGAGGTGGGCCTCCTGACCGACCTGCACGGCGAGCCGGCGACTGTCCGGCGCGAACGCCGCCGTCCACGCTGGCTTGATCGCCGGCAGTTCGGTGCTGCGTCCGGTCGACAGGTCGAGCAGCCGCAGCGTGCCGGTGCGAGCCACCTCGGGTTCGACGAAGTTGACGCTGCCGAACTCGCCGGAGCCGGTGAGGGGCGCGGCACTGTAGGCCACGTAGCGGCCGTCGGGGGACCAGGCCAGCAGCCGCACGCCGACCGGGCCGCCGAGCGGGATCGACCGGCGCTTGCCGGCGGCCAGGTCGACGAGGACCAGGTCGTCGGTCGCGCCGCGGTCGTCGCCGAGCAGCACGCCGGTGCCGTCCGGGGCGAGCAGCGCAGACGGGCGGTTGCGCTCCTGCAGGGCGTCGACCTGCCGGTACGTGTCCCGGTCGGCCCCGACGACCAGCGGCTGGAACATGTTGAACAGTTCGCCGTTGCCGTAGCCGTAGAGGGCGATCGCGCGGCCGGGCGGGGTCTTGGTGACGGTGCTGGTGAGCAGCGAATACCCGGCGAAGCGGTCCGGCAGGCCGGGCTTCTTCGACGGGGCGCCCGGCTGGGCAGGAAGCTGCACGCCGGGCACGACCAGGACGGCGAGGGCGAGCACGACGACCGCCCACACTGCGGCGGTGCCGATCCGCCGCCGGCGGGCCGAGCGGCGGCCCAGGGTGAGCACGGTGTCCAGATAGCCGGCCGGCATCGGCGGCGCCGGCTCGTCCGGCAGGGTGGCGAACAGGTCTCTCATGGGATGTCCGACCCTCCCGGCACGTAGTTCGGCAGCAGGCGTCGCAGCGCCGCGATGGCGTACGACGTCTGGCTCTTGACGGTCCCGGTCGAGCAGCCCAGCGCCGCCGCGGTCCGGGCGACGTCGAGGTCCTCCCAGTAGCGCAGGACCAGCACCGCGCGCTGCCCGCGGGACAGCTTGCCGAGCGCGGCCAGCAGGTCGATGCGGTGTTCGGCGCCGGTCAGCGGTGTAGCCGAGGGCCCGGCCACGTCGGCGGCGGGGCGGACCCGGCGGGTCCAGGTGCGCTCCCGCTCGGCCAGGTAGGCGTGGACCAGCATCGCCCGCACGTAGGCGTCGATCGAGTCCGCCGCCGACGCCTTCCGCCAGTGCCGGTACAGCGCGACAAGACACTCCTGCACCAGATCGTCAGCGGCCGACCACTCTCCGCACAGCCTGTGTGCAAGCCGCCGCAGCGACGGCGTGCGCGCCTGCACGTAGTCGACGTATTCCCGTTCATCCCGCAACCCGGCCTCCCAGCAACACTATGAGTGGTCCGGGACCCGATTCGGTTGTGGCTTCAGCGCCAAACTTACGAACCCGGGCTGGAGTATTAGGGTGCGGGGGTGGACCTGCTGCGGCATCTGCGGCACTTCGTGGTCGTCGCGCGGGAGTTGCACTTCGGGCGGGCGGCCGAGGAGCTGGGGATGGCCCAGCCGCCGCTGAGCCAGTCGATCCAACGGCTGGAGCGGGAGCTCGGGGTCGAGCTGTTCGACCGGTCCCGGCGACAGGTCCGGCTCACCACCGCCGGTCAGCTGCTGCTCGGCGAGGCCGACGAGCTGCTCGCCGGGGAGCAGCGGTTGCGCAACCTCATCCACCAGGTACGCCGGGGCGCGCTGGGCGTGCTGCGGGCCGACGTACCGCCGGAGACCCCGGCGGTGACCCTGCGGGCGCTGCTGGACCGGCTCGCCGCCAAGGCGCCCGGGCTGGAGGTCGACCTGCACGAGCTGACCAGCGCCGAGCAGGTCCGGATGCTCGCCGAGGGTGGGCTCGACGCGGGGCTGCTGCACCATCCGGTGGACCCGGCCGGGCTGCGGTTCGGCCCGGCGGTCGACGTACCGCTGGGGGTGCTGCTGCCGCGGGCCTCGCCGCTGGCCCGGGGCCGGCAGGTCGACCTGGCCGAGCTGGCCGGGCTGGACCTGGTCACCGCGCCCCCGGCGACCGCGCCCGGCCTGCACGACCACGTCCTGGCGGTCTGCCGGCGGTACGGCTTCACGCCCGGCCGGGTGCGGCACGCCCGCAACCCGGAGTTCCTCTTCGGGCTGGTGCTGGCCGGCGGCGCGGTGGCCCTCGAGCCGGCGGCGCTGGCCCGCCGGGAACCCCGGATCGCCTGGCGGCCGGTGGTCGGGGCGCCGCTGGTGAAGCGCACGTCGGCAGCCTGGCCGGACCGGTCGCCGCACCCGGCCGCGCCGTACGGCTGCTACCACCGCCTGCACGCACCCCACCTGGAATGAGCCGGTCGCCCTTGGGAAAGACCCAGGCGTACGACCCGGGAGATTTGAGTTCCAAGTCACTTTTGCGGGTCGGCGCGCTATACCCATAAGGAGGTTATGCATAATGGGGTTATGCACTCGAATGCCTCCGGCACTGACCTGGTTGTGGTGCTCGAGCACCTCGTGACGCTCATCCGCCAGGTCTCCACCGCCGGCGGTCTCAGCACGGCAGCCTCGTCCGCCCTGAACCGCCTCGGACGTGACGGACCCCACAGGCTGACGGAGCTGGCTCACGCCCAGGGCGTCTCCCAGCCAGGGATGACGCAGCTGGTTACCCGCATGGAACGCGAGGGCCTGGTGCGCCGCACCGCGAACCGCGGCGACCGGCGCGGCGTGGTGGTGGAGGCGACCGACGCCGGCCTCGACCTCCTCAGGCGTCGGCGTGCGGAGCGCGCCGACGCCCTGCAGCACCTGCTCGACCGACTCGATCCGCAGGATCAGGCCGCTATCGCCGCCGCACTACCCGCGCTCGCCCGGCTCGTCGAGGCCCGGGCGTCCGACTGAATACGCGCATCGACAAACGCCACCTTCAGGAGAACCTGCATATGACCGCATCACATGGGACGGCCCCGAGCCCGTTCAAGCAGCCGCGTGCCGTCTGGGCCGTGGCGTTCGCCTGTGTCGTCTCGTTCATGGGCATCGGGCTCGTCGATCCGATCCTGCCCGCACTGGCCGGCAGCTTGCACGCCACGCCGAGCCAGGTGTCGCTGCTGTTCACCAGCTATCTGGTCGTGACCGCGGTCGCGATGCTGGTGGTCGGCTGGGTATCCAGCCGCATCGGCGCCAAGCGCACACTGGTCGTCGGCCTGATCCTCATCGTCGTGTTCGCCGCGCTCGCCGGCACGTCGAACTCGATCGGCGGCATTGTCGGTTTCCGCGCCGGCTGGGGCCTGGGCAACGCCCTGTTCATCGCCACCAGCCTCGCCGTCATCGTGGCCTCGGCCAGCGGCGGCTTCGCCGGGGCGATCATCCTGTACGAGACCGCGCTAGGCCTCGGCATCGCGGTCGGGCCGCTGCTCGGCGGCGAGCTGGGCAGCATCAGCTGGCGCGGACCATTCTTCGGCGTCGCGGCGCTGATGTTCATCGCCCTCGTCGCGACCGTCGCGTTCGTCCCGGACCTGCCGAAGCCCGAGCACAAGACATCGTTGGCCGCGCCGCTCAAGGCCTTGCGGCACCGCGGCCTGCTGACCATGGGCATCATGGCGCTGCTCTACAACTGGGGCTTCTTCACCATGCTCGGCTACGCGCCGTACCCCATGGAACTCAACGCCCACCGGCTCGGCCTGGTCTTCACCGGCTGGGGCCTGCTGGTCGCCGCCTTCAGCGTGTTCTTCGCCCCGCGGCTGCAGGCGCGGTTCGGCACCGCGCCGGTGCTCTACGTCAACCTGCTCTGCCTCGGCATCGTCATGGCCATCATCGCGATCGGCGTGAACACCCCGGCGGCGGTCATCGGCGCGGTCATCGTCAGTGGCGCGTTCATCGGCATCAACAACACGCTGACCACCCAGGCGGTCATGCTCGTCTCGCCGGTGGAGCGGCCGGTCGCCTCCTCGGCGTACGGCTTCGTCCGGTTCATCGGCGGCGGCCTCGCCCCATTCGCCGCGGGCAAGCTCGCCGACGCCACCAACCTCAGCGTCCCCTTCTACCTCGGCGGCGTCGCCTTCATCCTGGCCATCGTCGTTCTCGCCTCCGGCCACAAGCTGGTCGCCGCGGCCGAGAAGGGCATGGTCGAGGGGGAGTCGGTGCGCCCGAGCCTGCAGCGCGTCGGGGCCACACCGCCGGCTGGGTACCAACCTGTCATCGTCGCGGTCGGCGCCACCGAAGACGCCGCCAAGATCGTCGACGCGGCCGCCGCAATCGCCCGCGACGCCGGCCGCCCGTTGGAGGTTGTCCACGTCCGCGAGACCGCCGTAGTCGAGGAACTGGCCATCGACGCCGAGGACGCCGAGCAGGCACACTCCGCGGTCCTGGGCCACCTCGACCGGCTGGCCGCGCAGGGCATCGCCGCCACCGGTCAGGTACTCGCCAGCGTCGGCGACCACGCCGCTGCAGGTCAAGTCCTCGCTCAGCACGCCGACGACGTCGACGCGCGCGTCATTGCGGTCGGCCGGTCCCCGCGCGGGCCGGTGGCCCAGTTCGCCGACGGCAGCTTCACCACCGCGGTGACCCACGCCGCAGCCCGCCCGGTCGTACTGGTTGAACCCGGCAAAGCGCCGTACCGGTTGACAGCTTGACAGCGGCGTCGCTGCACGAGCTGCGCCGCAGAAGCAGGAATCCGCCCCGACGCTGCATGTTCCACCCGCAGCGTGGAGGGAATCTCCGCTCTTCAGGGCGGGGAGAACGTCAACGCTGGGCGGGGACGACCGCCGGCGCCTGCTCCAGCACCGCGGCGGGCAGCTGCGGCCCGGCCGGCAGCGCCACCGGCTCCTGCGCCCGGGTGACCAGCTCCACCACCGTCCGGCTGAGTCGCTCCGAGGACTCCGACATGGACCGGTTGGCGGTGATGATCGCGCCGACCACCTCGGCCCGCTTCTGCTGGCCGTAGCGGACGGCGTCCTCGATGCCCCGGGCCTGCGCGTCGATGGACTCGGCGACCTCGAGGATGGTCTCCGGCCGGATCGTCGGGGTCTGGATCACCCGGGCGATCTGCGGCACCGCCGTCTTCGACGCCGTCGCGTACGCGGACAGCACGTCGTTGGCGCCGTCGGCGACCGCCTGCTGCATGTCGGCGGCCTGGTTGGCCTGCAGCAGCAACGCCCACTGGGCGATGGTCAGCTTCATCGTCGGGATGGTGAGGTTCATCAGCAGCGCCAGCCGCTGGCCGAGGCCGTAGTTGAGGGTGCGGATGTTGCGCACCTGCGGCGAAGTGGACCAGGCCACGAAGAGCCGCTGCTGGAACTCGTTGATCCGCACCTCCAGCGCCTGCGCGAACTCGGTGACCAGGGAGAGCCGTTCCCGCTGATCCCGCTCGTCGGGCGCACCCGGCGTCACGGTGATCGACTTGGCGTCCGCGAGCGCCACGTCGCGGACCAGCTCCATCACCGCGATGGCGCCGACGAGCTGGCCGATGGCCGCCTCGTTGGCCTTGTACAGCTCGTCGCAGAGCACCACGTTGCGGCGCAGTTGGAGCTGCTTGTCGCTGAGCTGCCCGGCAACCCGGTCGAGCTGCTGCTCGACGGTGCGTGCCTCCTCGAAGAGCATCTCCAGCAGGTCGCGGCCCTTGCGGAACAGCCCCCGGATGGCGTCGGAGAACTTGGTGAAGGTCTCGCGGACCTTCGGGTCGCTGGGGTCGTACTTGCGGCGGAAGCTGCGCATCCGGTCGTTGATCTCGTGCATGATGCCGGTCAGCTCCGGGATGTCGACCCGGCCGACCTCCCGGAAGATCCGGCTGACCTGGGCGTTGACCTGGTCGAGGGCCTGGTTGCCGAAGCTGGCCAGGGCCTCCGTGTTGGCCAGCATGGTCGGGTAGAGCTGCCGGGAGGCCTGCTCGGCCTGGCCGAGCTGGGCCGGGGTGAGCAGGTCCTTGCAGGCGAACGTCTGCGGCTCGGCGCCGGTGGCCAGCGCGGTGGTGATGGCGGCGTCGGCGGCGCCAGCGGGCGGGTCGGCCGGGCCGCCGACGATGCTGCCGAAGTCGATCTGCAGTCCCTCGGTCATGACGTGGGTCCCCTTCACTTGCAGGTGGTGGCGTCCTTCATGCAGCTGAGCAGCGCGAGCGTGACGTCGGCGGCGGGCGCCGGCGCGGCCCGGAGCTGGTCGGCCAGCCCGATGCCGGGGAAGTCGGCGACGTCGTTCGCGCCGACCTGCACGGCGGAGCGGAAGCCGTACCGCTGCCAGGCGATCTGCTGAATCTTCGGGTCCTTCAGCGCGTCGATGAGCCGGCCGGCGGCCGGGTTCAGGGCGAGCACCGGGTGGTCGCTGTAGATGGTCGGGTCGGGGTAGAGCACCCGGACGTTCTTCAGCAGCGGCCCGCTGTTGTCGCCGCTCTGCACCACCTGCTGGATGATCTGGTTCTCGTAGCCGGCGTAGAGCGGGGCCTTGAACTCGCCGCCCTGGGTGAGCCACTCCCGGAAGCCGGAGTCGGAGCTGCGCGACTGCAGGCCCTGCGCGTCGTGCAGGGCGCGCATGGTGGGCAGCGCCCGGCGGGCCTGGGCGAGGCTGGGCGCGGAGAAGCCGTCGGCCGTGGCGACGATGTTGAGCTGGAGCTGGGCCATGGTGAAGCCGCTGTTCGACTTCGCCGGGTCGGTGCTGGCCACGGTGATCGGCCCGCGCAGGTCGTTGGCGCCGATCGCCTCCCAGGTGCCGCGCTTGACGACGTGGTCCAGCAGCAGGGCCTTCATGTCGACCACGAAGTACCGGTCGCCGCGACGCTGCACGATGCCCTTGCGCAGCAGCGCGTCGGTGCCGCGCGGGCCGGCGTAGACGACCTCGGGCGACTGGAGCAGGTTCTCCGCCCGGTAGTCGGGGAACGCGCCGGCGTGCTGGGCCTCGAAGACGCCCTGCGCGCTGGCGCTGGACGGCCAGAGGCAGTCCAGCTTCCGCTTCTTGATCTCGTCGGTGCTCAGCTGCACCTGGTCGTACGAGCCGAGCGGTTGGAAGGCGACCTCCAGCCGGTAGCTGTCCCGCAGGATCCGCTTGACCTCGGCGTCGGCCATCAGTTCGGACTTCTCGGAGCCGCCGAGGCAGGTGAGGGTCGTCGGCGGGCCGGCGGTGGCCGGGGTGTCCCCGGACCGCTGCCACAGCACGGCGGCGACCACGCAGACGGCGATCACCGTGACCAGCCCGATCAGGAACCGGATGCTCGGCAATCTCAACGTGACTCCTTATCGGCCCAGGTCGGGCAGGGTCGGTGGGGCAACGGTGTCGAGGTTGGCGGTGTACTGCGCGATGTCGCCCTGGTTGACCAGCCGAACGCTGTCCAGGGCGAAGTCTGCGAAACGCCGGAACGCCAGCTCACCGTTGCGTTGCAAGGTCTGCGGGTCGTGGTAGAGCACCGGCTGATGCTGGATGTCCAGGTACTGCCGGACCGCGCCGTCGAGGCTGCGCAGGTGCCCGCCGACCTGGGCGGCAGTGGAGTAGAGGCTGTCGGGCGAGCGGTCCCTGACCCGCTCGAAAAGCTCCGGGACGTACCGGCAGGCGTCCGCCAGGGCCTGGCGGGCTTCCGGACGGCGGACGTCCCGGCTGAGCCGCTCGATGCCGCGCAGCACCCGCAGCGCCTCGTCGACCCGGTCCCGGGCCTCGTCGGCGTAGCTGTCGCTGTCCACCCGCGTGGCGGATCGGTCGTCGAGCATCAGGTAGAGCCCGAGCGCGGCGGCGACGGCGAGCAGCGGCGCCCAGAGCAGGCTGCCGGTGACGGCGAAGACCAGCGCGAACGCGGCGACGGCGGCGGCCAGGGCGAGAGGCGCGGCCAGGCGGCGCCTCACCGGTACCCCGCCGCCTGGCGCAGCGCCGCCACCAGGTCGTCCTGCCGGACGAAGGTGCCGTGGGTGGCCTCGGCGACCTCCTTGAGCTGCCTGGGGTCGGCGTCGCGGCCGAACGCGATGGCGACCACGGGCACGCCGGCGGCGGTGAGCGCGGACAAGGCCTCGCCCCGGCGCCGGCTCTTGGACTGCCCGTCGGTCATCAGCACGACCAGCCGCTTGCGGTCGTCGGCCTGCGGGCGGGCGAGTTCGTCGGCGGCGCGCAGCAGGCACGCGTACATGTCGGTGCCGCCGTCGGGCCGGTAGCCGGTGACCTTGCCTTGCAGGCCGCGCAGGGCGGTGGGGTCGTTGCCCTGCACCGTCCACGGGCTGCCGCCGGCGAGGTCGTCGTTGAAGATGCTGACAGTCGTGCTGTCCTTCGGGTGGGTCTGCAGGAAGTTCAGCGCCGCCTGGTCGGGGTCGAAGATCTGCCCGGCGGCCGCCTGGATGCCGGTCCAGCCGTCGTTGTCGCCCATCGACCCGCTGCCGTCGAGGCAGTAGTACACGGCGACGGGCCGGCGGTAGCGGGTCTGGTAGCGGTCCAGCGCGGCCTGGATGACCGGCGCGCTGGGGAACTGGATGGCCTGCTCGTTGATGGTGCCCTTGATGCCCCAGGCCGGGTTGAAGACTGCCGGGTCGGGCTTGTCGAGGGTGAGGCCCACCCCGGCGGCCGGCCGGCGGCCCAGCTTCAGCAGGGTGGCCTGCGCGCCCGGGTCCTTGAGCAGGTGGTCCTGCAGTTCGGTGAAGATCCGGTGGGCGTCGTCGTTGCCGGCCTGCGGCAGGAAGCCCAGCGGGGCGTCGCTGACCGCGAGGGACCCCTTGGGGTACGCCACCAGCAGCGGTTCCCGGCCGGCCTTGACCAGCTCGGCGTTCTTCTCGATGACCAGGTCCTCGTAGGTGAACATGGCCCGGCACTGATCGGCGTGGGCGAGGCACTCGGTCATCAGGGTGCCGGTGGACGGCGGGGTCTGGTCCATCGCCTTGACGAACCGGCTGACGCCCTGCTCGACGGCGGGCGAGTCGAGCTGCTGCTGGGTGAGCGGGGTGCCGGGTCCGTTGCCGGCGAAGTAGTTGAGGAAGCCGAACAGCACGGTGGCGCCGGAGTTGGACTGGGTGGGGTTGGTGATCCACACCTTGGTCCGGCCCGACTCGACGGCCCGCAGGATGTCGGCGATCGGTACGTCGGAGCGGCCGGCGAAGCCGAGCTTGTCCATCTCGGAGCGCCAGGCGGCGAAGACCACCGGGGTGAGGAACATCGGCTGGACGTCGCGCAGGGCGCTGGCCCGGTCGCCGAGTTGCAGGAAGACGCTGGAGGCGAACCAGTACGCGTCGTAGTCGGCGCTGCCGGCGGCGAGCAGCCGGGCCTGGTCCACCGACCCCTTCAACGTCACCTGACAGGTGTAGTGCCGGCTCGCGCACCACGGCTTCACGGTCGTGTCGACGACGCTGGCCTGTTCGCTGCCGGCGACCAGCCGCAGGGTGCCGGCGCTCGGCCCACTGCTCGGCCGGTCGGCCGGATCCCCGTTCGTGCAGCCGGTGACCAGCACCAGCACCATCACGGCCAGCGCCGTGAACCCCTTGGCCCGCACCCGTACCCCGTTCCTGTCCGGTCGAAGACCCACATTCGGGTGGATCGAGGTCGTTGGTAGCACCGGCAAACCAACTGGACGGCCAACATTGGGTGAACTCCGGGTGTCGCGGTCGCTTGTCGCAGATCACCGTCGGGCCAGCGTGAGGAAATCGCCCGGCTGGGTACGTCATTCTGGTGCACGCGCGTCCGGCGAGGCCGTGGCAGCGCTCCCGGCGCCGGCCCGGGCGCCCTTTGACGATGGGAGAGACAGCCGCATGGCGAACACGGTTCCCGACATCTCACTCAACGACGGCAACACCATCCCGCAGCTCGGCTTCGGGGTCTTCCAGATCGAGCCGAAGGACACCGCGACGGCGGTCGGCAAGGCCCTGGAGGTCGGCTACCGGCACATCGACACCGCCGAGATGTACGGCAACGAGGCCGAGGTGGGGCAGGCGGTCCGCACTTCCGGGCTGGATCGCGGCGAGGTCTTTGTGACCAGCAAGCTGAACAACGGCTTCCACCGGCCCGACGACGCCCGCAAGGCGTTCGAGTCGACGCTGCGGGAGCTGCAGTTCGACTACCTCGACCTGTTCCTCATCCACTGGCCGCTGCCCACCCTCTACGACGGCGACTACGTCTCCACCTGGAAGGTGCTGGAGGAGCTGCGGCGCGACGGCCTGGTCCGGTCGATCGGTGTGTCCAACTTCCAGGTGGCGCACCTGGAGCGGCTGGCCGCCGAGGCGGACGTGGTGCCGGCGGTGAACCAGATCGAGGCGCACCCGTACTTCGGCAACGAGGAGGTGCGCGCGTACGACAAGGCGCACAACATCGTGACCGAGGCGTGGTCGCCGATCGCGCAGGGCAAGGTGCTCGACGACCCGACGATCGTCGACATCGCCCAGGAGGTCAGCCACACCCCGGCCCAGGTGGTGCTGCGCTGGCACGTGCAGCGGGGCGACGTCGTCTTCCCCAAGTCGACCACCCCGAAGCGGATCGAGGAGAACTTCCACATCTTCGACTTCGAGCTGGACGACGCGGCGATGGACCGGATCACGAACCTGGACAAGGGCGAGGCCGGTCGGCAGGGCCCGAACCCGGACACCTTCGACTACGTACCGAGCTGACGTAACGCACCGGGAGATCGCGGCGCAGGTAAGGAGGGGGCCCCGGAAGGGCCCCTTCCTCGCGTACGGAAAGGACGACCTCGCCGCGATGATGCGCCGCCGTCTCCCGCTGGCCCTGCTGTCGTTGCTGGTCGTCGCCGGAGTCGGCGCCTGCGGACCGGCCGCGGCCCCGCAGGCCAGCCGCTGGTCCGCGCCGCCGACCCCCTCGGCGACGCCCCCACCGCCGCTGCGGCCCACACCCACAACGGCCGCCCAGGTCCGCACCCGGGTGAAGGCCGCGATGCTGGACCTGGACGCCGACTTCCACCCGGAGACGGCCGACTACGCCGAGGAGAGCGCCGAGGCGGTGAAGCTGATCGCGCCCTGCCGGGACACCCTGCCGTCGGACCGCAAGCGCAGCGGGCAGCGGGAGCGGCTCTGGCGCGGGGAGAAGGTCTGGATCCGCCAGTACGTCGTCGGCTACCTGAAGGTGCCCGGCCGCAAGCTCGCCGACGAGCTGCGCGCGACCCTGGCGAAGTGCAAGCGGTACACGTATTCGTCCGACGGCAAGGTGTCGACGATCGTCCGCCCGTCGCCCCCGCTGCTACCGGACGGGCCGGAGACCATCACCTTCTGCGAACGGCTCGCCAGCAGCCGCCCGTTCCACCAGTGCACGCTGCTGCTGGCCCGCGGGAACTTCGTGCTGGAGATCGACGCCTCCGACGAGCACGGCGATCTGAAGGCCAGCCAGACGCTGCTGACCCGGCTGGCCCCGTTGGCCACCGCCGCCCTGCAGAAGGCGACCTGATCCCTCAGGCGCCGACGCGGTCGGCGATCCGGCGGAAGGCCGCCTGGGTCGGCGAGCCCGGTTCGGGGACGTAGACGATCAACCGCTGGTCGGTCTCCGGGACGTGCAGCACCCGGCACTCGAACTCCAGCGGCCCCAGCTCAGGGTGGTCGACCCGCTTGACGGTCGGGCGGCGCTCCCCGACCTCGTGCTCCGCCCAGAGCGCGGTGAACCGGGGCGACACCCCGAGCAGCTCGGTGACCAGCCGGGCGATCGCCGGGTCGCCCGGGTAACGGCCGTACGCGACGCGCAGATCCGCGATCGAGGTACGGGCGAAGCGCAGCACCTCCGGGTCAGCCCAATACGACTCGGGGACCTCCCGCCGGAACATCCAGCGGATCATGTTCCGCTCATCGGCCGGCACCGCGGACAACTCCCCGACGAACCAGGTGGCCAGCCGATTCCAGGCCAGCACCTCGTAACTCGCGTCGACCAGGTACGCCGGGGTCTCCGCCATCGCGTCGAGCAGGTGCCGCAGCCCGTCGGACACCTCCCGGCTCGGGCCGACGGACTCCGGCGCGCTCTCCCCGGCGATCCGGAACAGGTACGCCCGCTCGTCGCGGGTGAGCAGCAGCGCCCGGGCCAGCGCGGCGAGCACCTGCCGGGACGGGTGCGGCCCGCGGCCCTGCTCGAGCCGGATGTAGTAGTCGATCGACATGCCGGCGAGTTGGGCGACCTCCTGGCGGCGCAGGCCGGGCGTGCGGCGGCGTACCCCGTCGGGGAGGCCCACCTCGGCGGGGCGCAGCCGGGCGCGGCGGCTGCGCAGGAAGGCCGCCAGCTCATCGCGGCGCAGGGTGGTCATGCCCTCCAGCTTGCCGCACCCACAGCCGGCGAGGGTGGTACCGCCGGTCCCAGCCTCGGCCGGCCTCTCCCGGCCCGCCGTGCCCGGCGGCAGGCTCGATGGCATGACGACGACGATCGCCCTGATCACCGGGGCCAACAAGGGAATCGGGCTGGCCACCGCCCAGCAGCTCGGGGCGCGCGGGTGGACCGTGCTGGTCGGCGCGCGGGACGCGGCGCGCGGCGGGGAGGCGGAGCGGGCGCTGCGCGACGGCGGCGCGGACGCCCGGTACGTGCCGCTGGACGTGACCGACGAGGAGTCGGTCGCCGCCGCGGCCAAGCTGGTCGAGCAGGAGTACGGCCACCTGGACGTGCTGGTCAACAACGCCGGGATCATCCGGGCCGACGGGACGGCACTGCCCAGCGAGACCACCCTCGCCACCCTGCGCGAGGTGTACGAGACGAACGTCTTCGGCGTGGTGGCGGTGACCAACGCGTTCCTGCCGCTGCTGCGCGAGGCCCCGGCCGCGCGGATCGTGAACGTCTCCAGCGAGGTCGGCTCGATCGCGGTGATGACCGACCCGCAGGGCGCCCTGTTCGAGTTGACCTCGGTGCCGTACCCGTCGTCGAAGTCGGCGCTGAACATGGTCACCGCGATGTACGCCAAGGAGCTGCGGGACACCCCGATCAAGGTGAACGCGGCCAACCCCGGCTACTGCGCAACCGACCTCAACCACCACAGCGGCTTCCGTACGCCGGAGCAGGGCGCCGAAGTCAGTGTGCACCTGGCGACGCTGCCGGCGGACGGGCCGAGTGGGCTGCTGTGGGGGTACCAGATGGACGCCGGCGGCGGCTACGGGTTGCTGCCCTGGTGAGGCGAGCCTCTCTGGCCGGTCTGCCCCGTCAGCTGTGCCCGAGGACGAGGCGCCTGGTGGCGCGGTCGAAGCGGCCGATGATGCCGCGGGCCGCCTCCCCCCTCGCCTCGGCGGCCGGCTGACCGGCCTCCGCCGGCCCGTCGGGCTGAGGGTCGTCGGGTGGCGCGACCGCCAGGTTGGCCTCGTCGATCAGCGCGCGTGCCTTCTCCTCAATCAGCCGCTTCTGCTCGGGTGACTCCCGAGCCTCGGCCTGGAGGGTCGACATGGCCAGCCGCCAGGCATTGCCGAGCCGCTGGGGGTCGTCGAAGAGGCTCGTCTTCAACGGTGGCTCCGGGTCGACATAGCTGCTGGACGGCACGACCCAGAGGGCGTCGTCCGCGACGTACCGCTCCTCGGGCTGCGCCTGCTGCCGCTCGGGCTCGGGCGAAGTTGTCACCACTCCTCCAATGGTCTCCATTATCTCCATGCGAACTCCCCCGTCCCGAGGTCTTCCCGCTTGAGCAGATCGCTGTAGTGCACGAGCTTGAGCGTGAACCGGTAGGAGACGTAGATCAGGTTGAGGGCGGAGACGGCGCAGAGCGCTATCCACCGCCAGTCGGTGATACCAACGAAGCTGAGGGGCTGCGCGATGCTGCCCGCCGGCGCCGGCGCCGGAGACCCCAGATAGAGGACGACCGCGGCGACGGAGACGGCGCCGCTGACGATGAGGGAAAGGCGGGCGAGCAGCGAGCCACCGACGAGTGCGTCCTTGTCCGACGCCATGCCGAACCAGCCTGCGGCGACGGCCGGCAGAGCCAGCATCAGGGCCGGCAGGCCACCCACCTGTGCTCCGTGCGCGGTGCCGACCAGATTTCCGGCGACCGCGATCAGCAGCGTCGTCGCAAGCGCGGTTACCGTCGCCCGGCCCCGCGCCCCGGGCGGGACCTCCTTGAATCGCGCCAGGACCTGAAGATCCCGCATCTTCGGCGACGCCTTCGCGTACCCCCGCATGTACACGTGCACGAAGTTCTGTCCGCGCCGGCGGCGTACCCGGAAGTGGTGGTCGACCTCGACGGCCGGCCCGACCTTGTGGGCGCACAGGCCCTGCTTGTCGTCCTCGTCCTTCATCCCGCGCGGCTGCATGCCGCGCCATTTGCGCGTCGCCAGGGTGCGACAGTGGCGGCACTGGAGGAACTGCTTGAGCACGTACTTGTTGGACGGGGCGTTGACCCGCAGGTGGTAACTCTCGGCGGTCAACGCCAGCTCCACCGGGACCGCCACCTGGTCGGGCTTGAGACCGAGGCTGAGCCGGAGCAGGCCGCGCCAACCCCGGGTGAGTGAGGACGGGACGAAGGTCCGTTCGTACTTGAGCAGCAGGCGACCACTGGTCGCCTCGGCAGCGGGGACGACGGCGACGATGGGGTACGACGAGCTGAGTGCGGCGACGTACTTGCGGACCCGCAGCCGGCTCTCGTCATCGCGAAACTTGATTTTCTCGAGGATGATGTCCATCTTGCGGTCGACGACCTGGCTGTTCATTGGCCCGCGGGTGGCCACGATCTGCAGCAGGGCCAGCTCGGCGGCCCGCTCCGCCTCGCCCAGCGTGCGATGCGCCGGAGGAACCTGCTCACTGCCGGACATTTCGATCAGCAGCCGCAGGCCGGCCGACGCCAGGCGGATGGATTCCTCGTAGGACATCGTGGGCAGCGAGTCGCCCCGGGCATTGCGGAGGTGGAAGTTGTCCACCAGTTCGCCCTTGCGCGGCTGCACGACCGGCACATAGAGCACGCGACCGCCATTCTCGGCGTGGGGCAGCGAGAACGAGATCGAGACCTGCTGCACCACGGCCCGCTCGTCGAGGTCGATGGTCTCGGTCAGGCGGGAGCGGCGTCGGGCCGGATCCACGATCAGCTCCACGAACATCGCGATGGCCTTACGGTCATCCTCGGTGATCCGGCTGGCCGCCGACTTCTGCAGTTCCTGCAGCCATGCCACGTCGGGATCGACAGGCGGCTCGGGGTCGGCGGTCTCACGGCCCAACCGATCGCGCAGCCGCGAGAAGATCAATAGGCCGACCGCGGCGGCGAGGAGGAAAAAGAAGATCCGCCCGGCTGCTTCGAGCAGATCTCCGTGCCGGCCGATCCACCCGCCGTTCCCGTCGAAACGGTGCCGGAGCCAGCCCGTGCCGCCCGCCAGAATGATGAGCGGTATGGCCAGGATGTAGATGGCGAAATTCATCACGGTCTTTCGGGTGCCACGTCGCTCCTGCATAGACCCCGCCCCCCAGCCACCGAATGCGAAGCGTGCTCAGAGGAGTACAGGGTGCTACAGGGAGGCATGTCTGTCGAGCCCGCGCGGCACCGGGACCATTGGGAGAAATCCTTCCGCTCTGCAAACAAAACTGCACGTCAGCTGCCGACGCTCCAGTATGGCCAGCCACTGTTACGAAACGTCCACAGGAAACCGCCGTTACGCGATCGTTATCTTCGTGGTTTCCGACTCGCCCGTTCGGTTTCGCAACGGAGTCCCGCTGTTCCGTGAGCCCGTCCGGTCGTTGCCCGGTCGACGCCGACGGGACGAATTGATCGAGCGGAACTGACACCACACCACTCTCTACGTAGGACAGGTTTCCACAGATCAACGCCCGGAGCAGGCGGCGGCATTTGGCGAAGCTGATCGGAGGGGGCCGACAATATCGGTCGATTCCGTCACCAGGCCGTCAACTACTGTCGCTGCCGGAATTGACGGAATACTCGGCGATCACCGCGCGCACCGCCGCGGTCGCCAGGCCCCGCCCCTGGTACGCGGGCAGGATCGCCCAACCCATCTCCGGCGCGTTGAGCTGCCGCAGCAGGTCGAGGTCGCCCTCGTTCCACTGCTCGATGCGCACCTCGGACATGTCGCTCCCGTTCTCCCGACGGCTCATTGAAACAGCCGCCACCGACGGTTCCGTGCATCTCACCCTCGACCACCGAAGCGCCCGTGGTCCGAGCCGCTAGATCGGATCTAGCGTGCGCTCGCCGTCCTCTCGCGCCTGAAGGTTGAAGCCCGACCGAGGTGGGAGGGGAGCATGACGCCGCTGAGGCTTGCCGTGATCATCGGCAGCACCCGTGAGGGACGGATGGGCGACCGGGTCGGTCGCTGGTTCGTCGACCAGGCGCGGCAGCGTGACGAGATGGCGGTGACCGTCGTCGACCTCGCCGGGTACGACTTCCCCGCCAGCTATCCGGCGGAGACGACCCCGACGATGCGGTCGTTCGCGCAGCAGGTGAGCCGGGCGGAGGCGTTCGTCGTGGTCACCCCCGAGTACAACCACAGTTTCCCGGCCTCGTTGAAACAGGCGATCGACTACGCGTACGACGAGTGGCAGGCCAAGCCGGTCGGCTTCGTGTCGTACGGCTGCCGTTCGGTCGGCCTGCACGCGGTCGACCAGCTCCGGACGGTCTTCACCGCCCTGCACGCCGTGACGGTGCGCGACATCGTCGGCGTCGACCTGCTCTGCGGCGAGCCGACGCCGCAGGCCGAGGACCAGCTGCGCCAGGACTCGCGGGTGCTGCTCGACCAGCTCTGCTGGTGGGGTCTGGCGCTGCGCGACGGTCGCGCGGCGCGTCCGTACGTCTCCTGAACGTGTGAGAGGAAGGTTGCGATCATGAGTAAGCGCACCACCGGCCTGGCCGTCGAGGCCGACGGCCTGACCCGGTCGTTCGGGGAGACCCGCGCGCTGAACGGCCTGGACCTCCAGGTCCCCGCCGGCACCGTCTACGGCCTGCTCGGCCCGAACGGCGCCGGCAAGACCACGGCGGTACGGGTGCTGGCGACGCTGCTGCGTCCCGACGGCGGCCGGGCGCGGGTCTTCGGGCACGACGTGGTGGCGGAGGCCGACGCCGTCCGCGCCCGGGTCAGCCTGACCGGCCAGTACGCCTCGGTCGACGAGGACCTGACCGGCATGGAGAACCTGGTGCTCCTCGGTCGGCTGCTCGGGCTGGGCAAGCTGGCCGCCCGCCAGCGGGCCGAGAGCCTGCTGGCCGCGTTCGGTCTGACCGAGGCGGCCGGCCGCCAGGTCAAGAAGTACTCCGGCGGCATGCGGCGGCGCATCGACATCGCGGCGAGCATCCTCAGCACCCCCGACCTGCTGTTCCTCGACGAGCCGACGACGGGCCTGGACCCGCGCAGCCGCAATCAGGTGTGGGAGATCGTCCGGGCGGTGGTGGCACACGGCACGACGGTGCTGCTGACCACGCAGTACCTGGACGAGGCGGACCAGCTCGCCGGGCGGATCGCGGTGGTCGACCACGGCAAGGTGATCGCGGAGGGCACGCCGGGCGAGCTGAAGTCGTCGGTCGGTTCCGGCACGGTCCACCTGCGACTGCGCGACCCGGGGCAGCGGTCGGAGGCCGAGAAGGTGCTCCAGGCCGCACTCGGCGTGCCGGTGCAGCTCGAACCGGATCCGGTGGCGATGACGGCCCGGGTCGGCGGGGACGGCTCCGACCTCGACGCCAGCGAGCAGGCGGCCCGGGCGCTCGGGGAGCTGGCCCGCGCCGGCATCGCCGTCGACGACTTCTCCCTCGGCCAGCCGAGCCTGGACGAGGTCTTCCTGGCCCTGACCGACCACCCCGCCGTCGAGGCCGGCGAGCGGGACGACCAGCTGGAGGCAGCGCGATGAGCGACGCCACTACCACGACCGGGCGGGCCCCGTCCGTCTACGTGCCGTCCGCCGAGGCGCTGGCGACCGTCCTCGCGCCCGGCGCGCGACCGCCGAGGCCGGGCGCGCTGTCGGCGTCGCTCACCTTCGGCTGGCGGGCCCTGCTGAAGATCAAGCACGTGCCGGAGCAGCTGTTCGACGTGACCGCGTTCCCGATCATCATGGTGCTGATGTTCACCTACCTGTTCGGCGGCGCCCTCGCCGACAGCCCGCGGGACTACCTGCAGTTCTTCCTGCCCGGCATCATGGTGACCAGCGTCGTGATGATCACCATGTACACCGGCGTCGGCCTGAACACCGACATCGAGAAGGGCGTCTTCGACCGGTTCCGGACGCTGCCGGTCTGGCGGCCGGCCGCGCTGGTCGGCATGATCTTCGGCGACGTGCTGCGCTACATCCTCGCCGCCCTGGTCATCCTCGGCGTCGGGCTGGCGCTCGGGTTCCGGCCCGACGGTGGGCTGCTCGGCGTGCTGGCCGGGATCGGTCTGCTGGTGGTCTTCTCGTTCGCGTTCTCCTGGGTCTGGACGTTCTTCGGGCTGGTCCTGCGCAGCGAGAAGTCGGTGATGGGGGTCAGCATGATGGTGCTGTTCCCGTTGACCTTCCTGAGCAACGTGTTCGTCGACCCGGGCACCATGCCGGGCTGGCTCCAGGCGTTCGTCAAGGTAAACCCGATCACCCATCTGGTGGCGGCGGTGCGGGCGGCGATGGCGGGATCGTCCGACCCGACGAACACGATGTGGCTGCTGCTGTGGAGCGCCGGCTTCGTGGTGGTCTTCGGCACGCTGACGATGTACCGCTACAACCGCCGCTGACCTGGCCCTGGTCTTCGTGACCGCCGCAGCGAATCTCGCCACCCCCGACGTGGAAGCGGTTCTGGCCCTCGCACGACTGGATGCCCTGACATGGGTGGCCTACCCGAAGGGACGCCAACTCGGCACCGACCTCAACCGGGACACGCTCGCGGCCCTCCTCAGCCAGCGCGGGGTCCAACCGGTGCGCCAGATCTCCGTCGACGGCACCTGGTCCGCGCTGAGATTCCGCCCCGCGGCCTGAGGATCACAGGGCTTCCGACGCCGGCGACCGTTTCGCGCGTCAGTCGAGCGGCTGGCGCGCCAAGGTGGGCGCCTCCTTCCCCGCCAGCAGCCAGCCGCCGGCGTACGCGACGACCGGCAGGCCGACCAGGATCGCGGCCAGGTCGAGTACCGGCACGTGACCCAGCCAGTGCGGCTCCCGGTGGTACCAGGCGAGCAACGCCAGGTACGCACCGGCGGTGCCGATCACCGCGCCGAGCAGGGCGAGGGCCCCGGCGGTCGCGGCGGTGAGCGCCCGGCGGGTGCCGCGCCGCGCACCGGCCGCGGTCAGCGTGCGCAGGTCCCGAGCCGTCTCGCTGCGGATCAGCCCGACGGTCATGGCGAGCACGCCGAGGGCGACCGCGATGCCGGTACCGGTGACGTTGTCGGCCAGCCGCGCCAGGTCCGCTCCGGTAGGTCGGGTCTCCACGCTGAGCCCGGCGGCCAACGCCGTCCGCTGCGCCCGGTCGATCTGGGCCTGGGTCAGCGGGCGCGGCGCCCGGACCAGCCAGCCGGCCGGAATCGGCGTCAGGTGCAGCGACTGCACGGCGTGCGTGGTGAGCAGGGTGCCGGGCAGGGACGTGTACGTCGGCAGCGGCGCGTGCTGGAGCCGTGGGCGCCAGTCGCGGTACCTGCCGGGGAACAGGTCGTAGCTGTCGAGGTCGGCCCGCGACGTGACGATGTCGGTGCCCGCGTCGATGCTCGTCGGGTCGATCCCGTAGTGCCCGAGCAACTCCGACGTGGCCACGAACAGCGGTACCGCGTCGGCGCTGCTGTACCTGAAGCCCTGGCGCCCGTCGACCGTTATGGGGTGCGGCTTGCCCAACTGCATGGGTTCCCGGCCGCCCGAGCCACCCACCTGCGGTGCGTTCGGGTCCACCGCCGCCTGCAACGGCAGCACGGACGTGGCGTGCAGGTCGGCGGCGATGGCGTCGACCCGCAGCCGGGCGTTGTCCGCCTGCGCGGGCGTGAGCGACGGCACCGGCCCGTTGAGCGCGTTCTCGGACAGCCAGACGATGAGCTGGTCGGCGGGCAGGTTGCCGCCGGTGGGTGCCGCCGCCTTGGCCACCGACACGGCCGCGCCCAGCGCGACGGCGGCCGCGATGCCCACGGCGAGCGCGATCGCGGCCAGCGCCGCGCTTGACCGGGCCCGGTACCGCGCCAGGTCGCGCAGCGCCAGCCGCGGCGCCAATGGAGCGAGCCGCGCGAGCCGGCCCAGGCCGGCGATGCCCACCGGGGCGAGCAGCAGCAGCCCGAGGGCCGTGGCCACGACACCGCCGATGATGAACAACGGCTTGGTCTGCTGTGCCGCGACGAGTGAGCCGAGCCCGCCGAGTAGGAGTACCCCGCCGAGCGCTGCGAACCGGCGCGCGGGCCGCGGCGGCACCGGACGAGCGGACAGGGCGGAGACGACGGGCACCCGGGCGGCGGCGCGCGCCGGCCACCACGCGGCGCAGACCGCGGTCACGATCGCCAGCAGCACCGCGACGAGCACCGCCAGCCAGGGCAGTTGGAAGCGGTCTATGCGGTGCCCGACGAGGGATTCCAGTCGCGGGCTGAACGCGAACCAGCCGGCGAGCCCGGCCGCGGCGCCGGCGAGCGCACCGACCGCGCCGATGACGGCGCCGTTGGCCACCAGTACCAGCCGGATGTGCCGATGGCTCGCGCCGATCGCGCCGAGCATGCCGAGCGCCCGCAGGCGGCGCTGGGCCATCACGGTGAACCCGGCAACCGCCAGTAGGCCGACGAACAGCAGTCCGATCGTGGCCAGCATGAGCACCCCGACGCTGGCGGTGTCCGGCTCCTCGCCCCGGATCTCGACCGACACCCCGTCGGGCAGGGTCTTCCCGGCGAACTCGGTCTGGGTGGCCCGGATCAGCACGATGACGTGGTCGGGCGGGCTGGCCCGGCCAGGCGCCACGAGGGCGAAGCGGTCGAGCAGCTTCAGCGGGTTCTCGACCAGGCCGACCACGGTCCGGTGCCGGCCGCCCTGGTCCCAGGTGCCGCCGAGGTGCAGGCTGAAGATCTTCGCCACGCCGTCGGTGACCGCGATCTCGTCCGGGCCCTGCGGATACCGGCCGGCATTCAGCCGCAGCATCGATCGGCCGTACGGGCCGTGCGGGTCCTGCGCCCGCAGGTCGACCGGGTTCGCCGAGCCCGGCACCGGGATATTCTGGTGCTCGATCACCTCGGCCGTGCCGAAGGCGCTGCGCAGCGCGGCCACGTCGGCGTCCAGCTGCGCGCCCGTGCTGCTCACTGTCACCAGGTGGTCGGCGGTACCGAACGACGAGGACTGCGTTCCCAACGTGTTGGCGGCGACGCCGAGGCCGGCCGTGGTGGCCGCGACGGCGACCAGCAACAGGGCCAGCACCAGCAACTGCTGGCGCCACTCCCGGCGGAACAACCGCCACGCCCAGCGCACCACGGCCCGTCGGGCCGCCATCCCGCCATGGCCGCTACCGAGGACGAGCGGCGGATCCTGGACGTCGACGCTCATCGGGCCGGCTCGCCGGTGAGCAGGGAGTCCGGCCCCGGGCGGGCGGCGGTACGGTCGGCGATGCGGCCGTCGCGGAGGAACACCACCTGGTCCGCCCACGAGGCGAGTTGCGCGTCGTGGGTCACCACCACCGCGGCCAGCCCGCGCCTGCAGGCGGCCAGCATCAGCCGCATCACCGCCTCGCCGTTGGCCGAGTCGAGGGCGCCGGTGGGCTCGTCGGCGAGCAGCAGCCGGCGGTCGCCGACGACGGCCCGGGCGATCGCCACCCGCTGCCGCTCACCGCCGGACAGCTGGTCGGGGAACCGGGACGCCCGCTCGGCGAGGCCCAGCTCCTCCAGCGCGCGCAGCCCGGCGGCGCGTGCCCTGCCGGCCGACACGCCGTCCAGCTCCAGCGGCAACGCCACGTTCTCGGCCGCGGTCAACCCCGGCAGCAGGTTGAAGTCCTGGAACACGTACCCGATGGCGCGCCGGCGCAGCCGGGCCCGGTCGTCGCGCGACATCGAGGAGACTGACTGACCGGCCACGAGCACCTCGCCGGCGGTCGGCGACTCCAGCGCGCCGGCGATGGTCAGCAGCGTGCTCTTGCCCGAGCCGCTGGGCCCCATCACCGCCACCATCTTTCCGGTCTCGACGGACAGGTCCACCTCATGCAGGGCGTGCACCTCGTCCGCGCCGTCCAGGTAGGTCTTCGACACCCTGCGCAGTTCCAGCACGTCGCTCATCGACGTACTCCCGTCCGGCGCCGGATCTGCGGAGCGGCCGGCGTCTTGGCGGTTGCCGGCGGCTCCAGCGCGGCGCGTTTGAGTCGCCCGTCGGCGGTGTCCAGCCACCGCACGACCGAGTCCAGCCGGTAGAGCTCCGCGTCGACCACCAGCGCCAGGCCGAGGTCGAGGTCGGCTTCCTCCTCCTTGAGCCGGGTCCACTGCTGCATCAGCTCCACCAGGTAGCGCCGGTGCGCCTGGATCACCTCGTGCACGTCGACGCCGGGCAGGCGTACCGCGACCAGGATCTTGATGACCAGCTCGTCGCGGGGCGGCGACGCCAGGTCCGGCGGCGTACGCAGCCAGCCGGCCAGCTCCTCGGCGCCGTCGGCGGTGATCCGGAAACCCTTCTGCGGCCCGGGATCGGCGTCGTCGTCGGACTCCACCATGCCGTCGCGCTCCAGCCGCTGGAGCGTCGTGTACACCTGCCCGACGTTGAGCGGCCACACCTCGCCGGTCCGTGCCTCGAACTCCTCCCGCAGCTGAAGGCCGTACTTCGGGCCCTCGCTGAGCAGCGCCAACAGCGCGTGCCGGATGCTCATGATGACGTCACCACCCTCGATGTCATGCTGCGTATCATACTCGGTATACTGTGCTCTGTCCGGCCGCGTCAGGAAGTTGACAGGCGGTATCAGCCGCCTCGGTTGGACCATGTGCCGACGTGAAGATCCGGTCATCGACTACTTGTCAACTGGCGCCAAGTGCGCAGTCCGGCCAGATGAGGACGCTGCCTAGAGGCCCCAGGGCAGCGGCTCGGGCGGGAGGTAGCGGCAGGTGCTGCCGGTCGAGACGGTGTCGCGCAGGTGGGCGGCGAGCGCGGGGTGGCGGTCGTCGAGCCGGCGCAGCGTGTCCCGGATGCGGGCGGTGACGGTCTTGCGGGCCCGCTCGGCCTCGTCACCGAGGCGGCGGCTACGGCCCGCCAGCCCGGCCGCGGCGCGCAACTGGTCGAGCAGCGCCGCGCGCTCAGCGTCGAGGCCGGCCAGCTTCGACTCGTCGCCGCGCGCGGCGGCCCGGTCGATCTCGTCGTCGAGCCGTTGCAGGTGGCGCCGGTAGCGGGCCTTCGCCTCGTCGTCGAGGACCGGGTCGCCGCCGAGCCGGCGGGCGGCAACGAGTTCCGGGCCGGCGGCGGGGTCGAGCAGCTCGACCGCCGGCACGTCGACGCCGGGCCGGCTCAGCAGCAGCCGCAGGTCGTGCAATCCCTTGGCGTCGGGCAGGTGCGCGACCACGCCGGCGTACGTGAGCTGCCAGACGGGACCGTCGCGGCGGAACTCGTACGCCTCAACGAGCCGCCGCGCGACCGTCAGCCCGACGGAGGACGCCTCGGCCGGGTGCTGCCCCGTGGTGGGCGCCGCGGTGGGCGGGTGAATCTGTCCGGCTGTCGTCGCGCCGGCCCCGGCGGGCACCGCGCTGCTCAGCCGGGTGACCGCCTGCGCCATGCCGAGCGTGCGGGCGTCGCGTTCGGTGGCGGCGCGCAGCTCTGCCGCGGCGGCCCCGTCGCCCGGCCGGTCGCGCCCGGTCAGCGCGTCCGCGAGCGCGGCGCGGGCGATGACCGACCAGGGGCGGGAACCCATCCGGTCGGCGGCATCGCGGGCCGAGGAGAGGCGGGCCACCGCGTCGTCCCACCGCTCCTGCGCGGCGTCGACGAGGCCCAGCCAGTGGTCGACCGGGCCGCTGATGTCGCAGCCGAACAGCGCGGCCAGCCAGCCGCCGCGGTGCGGCTCCAGCGCCTGCCGCACCTCGGCGCAGCGGCGCGGGTCGCGGGTCGCGACGGCGGCCTGCGCGCGCAGCCGCACCCACAGCGGCGACACCGCACGGGAGTACGTCGTCCCGGCGGCTTCGATGCCGGCGGTCAGGCGTGCGGCCGTCTCGTCGTCGCCGCGCTCGGCGGCGGTGATCGCCCGGAGCAGTTCCGGGTGGGGGTGCCGGGCCATGTCCGGCGCGTCGAGCAGCGTGTCGAGCTCGTCGAACCGGCCCTGCAACAGCAGCCGCGACCAGCGCAGGTGATGGCCCATGAACGCGTGGTCGGAGTGCTCCCACTCGCCGAAATCCGCCAACTCGGAGAAGAACTCGTCGGCCTCGGTGAAGTCGCCCCGGAACGCGGCGATGATGCCGCCGTCGACGGCCGCCCCCATCCGGTGGCGGGCGTTGTCGCTCTCCCGGCCGGCCGTGACGAACGCGGTGAGCTCCCGGTGGTAGCCCGGGTCGCCGAGTTCCAGCAGCGCGACCCAGCGCAGCGAGGTCGCCCACATCTCGGTCTCCCGGTCTCCCGTGCGGCGGGCCACGTCGCGGATCTCGGCGGTGAGCGCCGCCCGGTCGGCGGCCGTGCCCAGCCCCCAGGTCGTGTCGTGGCGGGCCCACAGGCTGAAGGTGAGCGCCTCGTCGTCGTTGCCGCGGCGGGCGAGCGTCTCGGTGGCCGTGATGAGGTCGGCGACGAGCGTGCTGAGCGGCCCGGTGACATCGGGCTCGCCGATGAGCCGCCGGTACGCCTCACGCAGCAGTTCCTCCGGGTCAGCGGATCGGCGTGCGGTGGGCCGCTGCCGATGGACGGTGAGCGCGACGCGGGCCAGCACCACCGGCTCGTCGAGCGCGAGCGCCAAGGTCGCGGCGTCGGCGAGAAGCTGCTCGGCCTCGTCCCTGCCGCCGACGTGGTGCAGCAGTTGGGCGAGCTCCACCATGATCTTGACGCGTTGGGTCGGATCCGCGGCGACTTCCCGCGCCCGGCGGAAATGGACCGCCGCCTCCTCCATGGCGAGCCGGCGGCTCGCGTCCCGGGCGGCGGCGACCAGCAGCTCGGCGGCTCGGGACGGGTCGAGGTCAACGCCGGCGAGCCAGGCGTGGCGGGCCAGGTCAGCGGGGATCAGCCGCTCGGCGAGCGCCGCCGAGCGGTCGACGGCCCGGACGACCGCGGCGTGTCGGACGCGCCGGTCGTCGTCGGGCAGCCCGTCATAGAGGGTCTCGCGGACCAGATCGTGGGCGAAGGCGAACCGGCCGCCGCCGCGGGCCACCACGAGCCGGGCGGTCACCGCGCGGTCCAGCAGCCGGTCGACCTGCGCGGCCGGGGTCGGTACGCAGGCGGAGAGAACCTGGCGGTGGAAGTCGCGGCCCAGCACGGCGGCGACGGTGAGTGCCTCGACCACCGGGGCGGGCAGTTGGGCGAGGCGCCGCCGCACGGCTTCCCGGACGCCGGGGGCGATCGCGGTGACCAGGCCGTCGGCGCGCCACAGCCGGGCGGTCTGCTCGACGAAGAACGGGTTGCCGCCGGTGCGCCGGTGCACCTCGTCGAGGAGCCCCGGGTCGGGCTCCCGGCCGGCCGTGCGGGTCATCAGCGCGCCCACCTCGTCGCGGGACAGGCCGGTGAGGGTGACGGTGGTCGCCTTCGCCGTCAGTGGCAGCAGCAGCGGGCGCAACCGATGGTCGCCCGACTCGACCTCCGCGTCGCGGTAGGTGCCGATCAGCAGCAACCGCTCGAACCAGGTGTGCTGGGCGGCGAACCGCAGCAGCCGCATCGAGGCGGGGTCGGCCCAGTGCAGGTCGTCGAGGACGACCACGACCGGGCGTCGCTGGGAGACCGCGACCAGTGCGGTGGTCACCGCGTCGTAGAGGGCGAACGCCTCCTGGTCGCCGTCGTCCTCGTCGCTCGGGCCGCCGGTCGCCTCGCCGAGCAGGACCCCGAGACCGGGCTCGGCGGCGTCCCGCGCGAGCGCCCAGTCGTCGGGCGAGCGGCGCAGGCCGCGCAGCACCTGCACCCAGGGCCAGTAGCCGGGCGCGCTGTCGGAATCCCAGCAGGCGGCGCCGAGCACCAGCGCGCCCCGCTGCCGGGCCTCCTCGGCCACGGCCGTTACGAGCGTCGTCTTGCCGATGCCGGGCTCGCCGGTGACGAGCACGACGCCACCGTGGCTCGCGGTCGCCCGGTCCACTTCGGCGCGCAGCAGGCCCGCGGGGTGCTCCCGCCCGATGATGGTCTCGCCGAACCGCGGCTGCATGACCCCCCGACCGTAACGGAACGGGCCGACATGATGAGGGGAACGGCCGCGTGGGACCCGACGGGCGTCGATGCGCTTGCGGCGGTCGCTTAAGATCACGCTGACGTAGTCACAACGGAAGCGGGGGCTGAGGTGGCGTCTACCGACCCGTCCGGCATCGACAAGGCGCTCACCGACACGTTACGCAGCCTTGCCGCCCAACAGTCCACAAGGGAAAACGCGGATGCGTCGCCGCCCGAGGGGTACGGCGAGGCGGCGGACGGCCTGGTCCGGGTCCGCACCGCACCGCCGGGCCGGATGACCGCGCTGGAGGTCGACCCGCGGCTGCTCCGGCTCGACCTCGCGACGCTCACCGACCACATCATGGTCGCGGTCAACAACGCGATGGAGGACCTCCAGCGGGCCACGGCGACGACGGCGGGCCCGGTCGACCTCGGCGACCTGGGCCGGCAGCTGAGCGTCATCCAGCAGGACGCCGCCCGGCAGTTCACGACGTTCCTCAACGGGCTCGCCGACGCGCAGGACCGGCTGAGCCGTCGGGGCGGGTGACCCCGTCGTGCAGATCGATCCGGACGGGCTGGCCGCCGCCGGCAACGCGATGCGGTCGACGGCCGACGACTTCGCCAGCCGGGTGACGGCCTTCCAGGCGCGACTGGCCTCGATCGGCCCGGCGTTCGGCGACGACGACACGGGTTCCCTCCTCGGCATGGCGTACGAGGAGGCGTCCGGCTTCGTCTTCGAGGTGCTCACCGAGGCCCTCGAGGAGGTTGGTTTCGCCGGCGACGACCTCGCCGCGATGGCGCGGTCGCACGAGACGAACGAGGCCGACACCAGCGACCTGTTCCACTCCATCCTCGGACGGCTCGGAGGCTGACGGCGTGGGCCTGCAGATCCCCGGTGAGCTGCGCAGTCTGCTCGACATCCTGGGCTACGACTGGCCGGCTTCGGACGAGCAGAAGCTGTTCGAGCTGGGCCAGGCGTGGCTCGAGTTCAGCGACGAGATGGCCGAGTTCCTGGCTGGGGCCGTCACCGCCGCCACCAACGCCCTCACCGGCAACGAGGGCGGCGACATCGAGGCGTTCCGGAACTGGTGGGCGGGCGAGGAGAGCCCGACCGCGAGTCTGGTCAGCAATGTCACCGGGGCGGTGGTCGGCGGCGCCGGGCTCATCATCTGCGCCGCGATCGTGCTGGCCCTGAAGATCGCAGTCATCGTGCAGCTGACGATCCTGGCGATCCAGATCGCGCAGGCGCTCGCCACCGCCGGCCCGACCTTCGGCGCGTCCCTGCTGGAGATTCCCGTGTTCCAGACGCTGGCCCGCACGATCATCGGCAACCTCATGCAGGAGGCCGTCTGGCGGTTGATCGATGGTTAGGAACCGCACCGGCAAGGTCGCCGCCAAGTTCGCCCGGGAGTGGGTCCGGGATCTCAAGAAGGTCAAGCGTCGGCGGCGGGGCACACCCGACGCACGGCCGACCCGCAACGCGTCCCCGGCCCGGCAGGCGTCGTACCGGGCCCGGCGGGAGGCCGACCGCCAGCAGCGCAACGGGCGGGTCAACGGCACCGCCGAGGCGGTCACCACGGCGGACGGCCGGCACACCGCGGTGTCGGTGAGCGACGGTCCGGACAAGATCTACCCGCACCACCGCGAGGTGGCCCGGGCGCTCGACAGCGTGCCGCAGAACCTCCGCGCGCCGTGGCACGGCAACTGCGCGCTGCCGCAGTCGTTGTCGAAGTTGCTGGACCGGGGCGTCGACCCGCGCGGGGGCGCCATCGGCGCGGCGCGGATCCGCGCCCCCGGCAACCCCGGCCATGGCGCCCACAACCCGTGCTGCAACAGTTGCAAGTCGTTGCGGAACGAGTTCGACCTCAGGGAGGCGTTGTGATGCGGGGCGACGAGCGCGACCTGCCGGCGCGGGCGGAACGGGAGCTCAAGGCGGCGGGCTGGTCGCCGCGTCGCCGCGTGGACGTGTCCGGGTGGGAGAGCGCGCTCGCCCCGGAGGGGTTCGCCATGCACCCGCCCGCGCGCGCGTTCCTCACCGAGTTCGGTGGCCTGGCCGTGCCGGTGAGCGGTCCCGGCCGGGACTACGCCCGGATCGGCGTACGGCTCGACCCGACCCTGTGTCTGGGGCAGAAGAAGTGGTTCGACAGCCTCGACGGGTCGACGGCCGGTCAGCTCTACCCGGTCGGCGAGGAGTACGACGGGCACGCCAGCCTGGCGATGGACGTGGACGGCACCATCCACATGCTCTTCAACGACCAGGTCAAGCGGGTCGGCCCCGGCGCGACGGGCCTGGCCCGGCTGCTGGAGGGCGAGGAGGCCCCGGACGGGTCGTGAGCCGCCCCGCCCCACCGAAGCTCAACCAATCGGTTTACTAATGGCCCGAGGCCGGCTATTGTCAACCTCATGGTTGAGGATCCGGTGGGGATGGATGAGGTGTTCCACGCCCTCGCGCACGGGGCGCGGCGCACCATGCTGCGCCGGCTCGCCGAACGGGAGCTGACCGTCGGCGAGCTGGCCGAGCCCCTGGAGATGTCCCTGGCCGCGGCGTCCAAACATGTGCAGGTGCTGGAACGCGCCGGCCTGGTGCGGCGCACCATCACCGGCCGCCGGCACGTCTGCGCGCTGGAACCGGCCCCGCTCGCCACCGCCGCCGCCTGGCTGGACTTCTACCGGCGCCACTGGGCCGACCGGCTCGACGCCCTCGAAGCGCTCCTCACCGACGACGAAGGGACCGACCGATGAGCACCGTCGTACGGCTGCACCGCGACCTGCCCGCCCCACCCGACAAGGTCTACCGGGCCTGGCTGGACCCCGACCTGCTGCGCCGCTGGCTCGCCCCCGGCGGGCTCGAGGTGGCCCGCGCCGAGGTCGAGCCCCGCATCGGCGGCCGGTACCGGATCTGGCACACCGACGCCGGCACCGACGTCGGCGGCTTCGACTGCGAACTGGTGGAGCTGGAGGAGGACCGGCGCCTCGTCTGGCGCTGGGGCTTCGTCGGCCCGCAGCGCGCCGCCGGCCCGACCTTCGACTCGTTGCTCACCGTCACCCTCGACGGGAAGCCGGAGGGCGGGACCGCGCTCACCCTCGTGCACGAAAGGTTGGAGGACCTGGCTGGGGCGATGCCGCAGGTGGCCGACGGCGTCGCGCCCGGCTGGAAGTCGGTGCTGGACAAGCTGGCGGAGGTGGCGGCGTGAAGCTCGTGGTGGTCGAGTGGATGAGCATGGACGGGGTGGTGCAGGCGCCCGGCGCGCCCGACGAGGATCCCAGCGGCGGCTTCGCACATGGCGGCTGGCACCTGCGCTGGTTCGACGACACCTCCCGGCAGTGGGTGGTGGACGGGTTGGAATGCGCTTCCGGGTTCCTCTTCGGACGGTTGACCTACGAGCGGTTCGCCGCGCACTGGCCGCACGTCACCGGGCCCGAGAAGGTGGTCGCCGACCCGCTGAACAACAAGCCGAAATACGTGGTGTCGGCGACGCTCGCCTCACCGCTGGCCTGGGAACACTCTTCGTTGTTGACCGGCGACGTGGCCGAGGCGGTGGCCGAGGTCAAGGAGTCTGGCGAGGGTGAGCTGCATCTGATCGGCAGCGCGCGGCTGGCGCAGACGCTGCTCGAGCATGACCTGGTCGACGAGCTGCGGCTGATGATTGACCCGGTGCTGCTCGGCGGCGGCAAGCGCATCTTCGCCGACGACGGCCAGCTCAGGACGCTGCGTCTCGTGGGCAGCCGGCCGACAAGCACCGGCGCACTCCTCGCCACCTACGCGCGTGAGTCGGATTGATTGCCTCGCGGTTGGCCACGCTCACTGGCCGCCTGAGCCAGGCAGCGTGGCCGCTGCGGGCCGATCCGAAGCCGGAGCTCTGCCTTGGGAAAGAGGCGCAGAGTCTCCGCCGGTTCGGCACACTGTGGACATGACGGCAGAGATACTCATCGCAGTGACGGCGGCCGCTGTATCACTTGTCAGTGCTCTGGTCAGCAGTGTTGCCACCTATCGGACCACCGTGATGGAGCACCGGCTGCAGGAGCAGACTCATCAGCGAAGCAAGGCCGAGCTCGCGAAAGAGTTGTTCCGGCGCTATCGGGAGCCGTTGCTCTGGGCGGCCCACTCCCTCCAGTCCCGGCTGTTCAACGCCCTCAGCCGAGGCTTCCTAACCACGTACCTGCGCAGCGGCGACCCGGAGGAAGAACGGTACGTGCGGGACAACACCGTCTACTTGCTGGCCGAGTACCTGGGCTGGCTGGAACTCCTCCGACGAGACCAGCGCTTCCTCGACATCGGCGATGTCGCCGACACCACGGAGTTCTTCGCCTCGATCGACAAGACAAGAGCCATCCTTGGAACTGACACGGTTTCGGGTCCGTTCCGGCTGTTCCGAGGCCAGCAACGCGCCATCGGCGAGCTGATGCTGACTCGGACCGACGCGTCCGACGGCGTCCGCCACGAAGTACTGGGATACGCCGCGTTCTGTGCACGTCTGGACAACTACCCTCGTTTCGCCGCCTGGTTCGACCGCCTTCGCGCCCAAGTCGACGAGATTGAGCAGGGTGGGGTCGAGGGGAACCAGCGCCTGGTCATGCTTCAGCACAGGCTGATCGACCTCATCGATCACCTCGACCGCGACAGGGACCGCCTACCCAAGAATCGGGACCGGGTGCAGCCGCATGACCAGGTGCCGGCTCAGCGCGCCCGCTGAGCCGGACGACTTCTAAGGCAGGAGCGACGACGCCGGCCGCGACCGCGGGCGCTGCGCCCGGTGACGCTGCCACGATCGAAGCACAAGCCGGGGGGCGGCCGCCGCCTCACGGCCACCCCCCCGCCGCTGACCGCGCCGCGCGCGACATTCCGGTACTCGCTGCCCGGCACCCCGATCGAGGTGGGCCGGCGTCGCTCCAGGCGGCTCAGCCGGGAGGATGCGGAGTCACCAGCCCGGACTCGTACGCCGCGATCACCGCCTGCACCCGGTCTCGAAGGCCGAGCTTCTGCAGGATCCGGGCCACGTGCGTCTTGACGGTGTTCTCGGTGACGAAGAGGGTGGCCCCGATCTCCGCGTTGGTCATGCCCCGAGCGACCAGCACCAGCACCTGCTTCTCCCGGTCGGTGAGCCGGGCCAGTTCCCGGGACGGGTTGCCGGGCGCGTGTCGGGCGAACTGTTCGACGAGCCGTCGGGTGATCGAGGGCGCGAACATGGAGCCGCCGTCGGCCACCACCCGGATGGCGGTGACCAGACGGTCCTCCGGCGCGTCCTTCAGCAGGAACCCGCTGGCCCCCGCCCGCAGGGCGCCGTAGACCACCTCGTCGAGGTCGAACGTGGTGAGCACCAGGACGTGCGCAGTCGACCCGCCGGCCCTGGTCTGCTCGATGATCTGGCGGGTCGCCTCCACCCCGTCCAGCCCGGGCATCCGTACGTCCATCAGGACCACGTCCGGCTGGTGCCGGGCGACCGCGCTCACCGCCTCGTACCCGTCGCCGGCCTCGGCGACGACCTGCAGGTCCGGCTCGGCCGACAGGATCATCCGGAAGCCGGCCCGGACCATGGCCTGGTCGTCGGCGAGCACCAGGCGGATCATGCCGGGACCTCGTACGGCAGGCGGGCCCGCACCCGGAAGCCGCCGGTCGGAGTTGGGCCCACCTCCAGCGCACCTCCGGCGACGGCGACCCGCTCCTGGACCCCGATCAACCCATGGCCGCCCGGTTCCCGCTGCGGCGGGATCTCGGCCCGGCCCTGCCCGTCGTTCTCCACGGCGACGTCGACGGCGACCTCGCCGTACCCGACGGTCACCGTGCACCGGCTCCGCGGTGCGTGCTTGAGCACATTGGTCAGCGCCTCCTGGACGATGCGGTAGGCGGACAGGTCGACCCCCGGGGGGACCCCGCCGATGTCCCCCTCGACGCGCAGCGCGATGTCCAGCCCCGACGAGCGCATCTGTGTTACCAGCTCCGTCACCGAGCCCAGCGAGGGCTGCGGCACGTGTGCCAGCTCCTCGTCCGACTCGCGCAGCACGGCCAGCAGCCGGCGCATGTCGCCGAGGGCTTGGGCGTTGGTGCGTTCGATGACGTCGAACGCCTCCCGCGCGGCGGACGGGTCGGCGGCCAGGACCCGCCGGCCACCTCGGGCCTGGAGCACGGTCACCGAGATGGCGTGGGACACGACATCGTGCAGCTCCCGGGCGATCCGCGCGCGTTCCTCGGCGACCGCGGCCCGGGCACGTTCCGCCTGTTCGCGCTGCAGTCCGTCGTTCTCGGCCAGCAGTGCCCGCTCCCGGTCCCGGCGCAGCCGCACGGCCAGGCCCACCGCCCAGGGCCCGCCCACCACGATCGTCGCGAAGAGCACGTCGCCCGCGGTGGGGGTGCCGGGGTCGGTGACGATGAACAGCACGATCCCGCTGCCGGCCAGCAGGCCACCGGCCCAGCCGGCCCAGCCGTGGGTGTGCGCGCCCAGCGAGTAGAGCGCCACGATGAAGACCAGCAGGAAGGTCAGCATGTCCTCGCCCAGCCCAAGGCCGGACGCCAGGCCGGTGTGCAGCGCGCCCCAGACCACCAGGAACGACCCGAGCGGCAGCTGTCGGCGGTAGGCCAGTGGGACGGTGGCCCCGAGCGCGAACAGCGCCGAGGCGGGCTCGGTGAAGAGCAGGCCGGCCCGGCCCAGGTCGAGCAGGGCGAGCGCGGCGAGGCCGCCGGCGAGCAGCCGGTCGGACCAGTTCCGCCACCGCGACCAAGGGATCACAGCGGCACCCTAGCCAGCGCCTTCGGTGCGACACATCACCCGCCAGGACGACGGAACGACCACCCCGTGGGGTGACGCTCACCGTGACCGTCCCGGACGGTCCGATGTCACCGGCCGGAGGGACGACCCGCGAGCCGGCCCGGCGAAGACTTCGGACATCGGCGCTCGTCGGAAGCGCCGCCCGAACCGAGGAGACCCCCATGACCGCCCTGACCGCCGCCGAACCGACCATCGACCGCACCGCCGTCCGGCGCCGCGTCCTGCCCGCCGCCATCGGCTCGGCCGTCCTCGCCATCGCCCTGATCGCGGTCGGCGTCTGGGGCGCCGGTGCGGCCGACCCGGACGCCTGGCTCGAGTTCCTGACCATGTCCGCGCTCGTCGTCGTCGCGGAGCTGGCCGTCTTCGGGTGGCTGGTCCCCCGGGCGTTGCGCCGCCGCGCCACCGGACCCACCGCGCTCGCACTTGCGCTGCCCGCGCTGCTGCTCACGCCGTTCGTCTTCTGGACCGGCCTGCCGGCGGTGCTCGGCACCGGCGGCCTGGTGCTCGGGCTGGCGGGGGCCCGGGACGCCCGGCGACGCGGCCTCGCAGTGGCGGCGACCGTGATCAGCATCCTCGCCCTGATCGGCTACGTCGCCGTCTACGTCAGCGACTGGCTGGTCAACAACGGCTTCTGACCACTGCCGAGGTGTACTCACGCCGCTCACCGCAGCCCCGGCGGCGGGTCGCCCCGGACCGGGCGCCGCCGCCGGGGCAGCGCCCGTTCGGGGCGAGGCCTCCGGCCGGCGGATGACTAGCCGCCCGCGTACCGGGTACGCGCGGGCCATGGGTAGCCACAAGCCAAACAAGCACGATCCCGGCGGCGAATCGGCACGGGGGCGGCGGCATCCGGGCAGCGGCCCCCGGGGTCGGCAGGGCTCGGAGGTGGAGCACTCGCCGGACCGGCGGCACCTGCGCGCGGCGACCGGGACCTCGGGCACCGAGCGCGACCAAGGCCGGGCGAGAGTCGAGGGCAGCGAACGGGTCCAACGCCAGGGCGGGGCCTGAGCACGCCCCCGATCCTGGTGACCCGCCGGCACATGTGGGGGTGATGTGAAGGTGCCGAGATTCCTGTTGACGTCGAACTACACCGTGAGCGGGCTCCAAGGGCTGATCAGTGACGGTGGTACCAAGCGCGTCGAGGTCGTCCAACACACGATCGAGGCTCACGGCGGGCGGATGGAGTCGATGCACTTTTCGTTCGCTGAGCACGACACCTACGTGTTGTGTGAACTGCCGGACCACAAGACCGCCGCCGCACTGGCCATCGCCTTCCGGTCGGCGGCCGGCGTGGAGACTCGGGTCACGCCGGTGCTGACCGCGGAGGAGATAGACCAGGCGACCCATCAGAGGGCCGCGTACGAGCCTCCGGGCAGGTAACCAACGATTCTGCCTCGCGGCGCTGCTGCGGAACGAGCTGTTCCGCGACCGGGCGCCCGACGACTACAAGCACATCGACTGGCTTTCGGCGGCTGATCCCGCCCGCTGCAGGCGCCGCGCACCACCAAGGGAACAACGCCTTGGACGCCGTCCACACGCGGCGATGGTCGTCGTGTGCGCCGGTTCAGGCGTACGCCAGGGCGTGCCTGCGATGCTCGGGGTCGTCGGTGCGTTCGGCCAGCGCGCGCAACTCCGCTGAAGCGGTGGCGGGGTTGCGTGCGCGCCAGGCGTGCATGAGGGCGGCGGCGGTTTCCGCCGGGCTGCCGGTGGCGGTGGCGATCACCACCTCCGCGGTCTCATCCGTCAGCTGGTCGATGGTCGGCACGGTGACGTCCTGCTCACGCAGGTGCCCGGCCAAACAGTCCGACGCCCAAGGGGGTCAGTGCGACAGCACCTTCGCCCTTCTCGATCGCGCCGAGCCTGGCCAGCTGGTCGAGCAGGCGGTCGGTGTCGTTGTCGGTGAGCTGGCGCCAGCCCCGCTCCTGCTCCTCGCTACCCGGGTCGAGCCCCAGTCCGTTGCACGCGGCCTGGTAGGCGAGCCGCCTCAGCTCGTCATTCTGGAGAGGCTCCGGCGCGATGAACAGGGCCATGGTCACGGCGAACACAGCGTCGTCGAACCGCCACCGCAGCACCGACTCGGCCCACCCTGCGCCGCATCGGCCAGGACAGCCGCGGCACCATCGTCGAAAGGTTGGTCATCGAGCACGTCTCCCCGGCGTCGTGGTTCGGGTGGGCGTTCCCAGGCTTCGGATGACCTCGGAACGTGCCGTCTCGTCGCCCGGATCGGGCGGTCCGGGCGACGAGACGGCCGGCCTGGCTGGGTGCGGTCAGCGGAGCTTACGGAAGAACTCGCGCACGTCGCCGAAACGGACACGGAGGGAGGTGGACCACGACCTCGCCGAAGTCGACCTCCGCCTCAGCCCCCGGTGAGTTGTACCTGCGGCACGAACGCCTCCACCGGCGGCCGAGCCACCCCTGGTTGGCGGTGAAACGTAGGAGCGGTCAAGTCCATGGAGGAATATGCGAACCGAGATCTGAGCGCGATCGGGGGGAGATGTCCGCCCCCCATCCTGCCGTTGTCGATCTGTCGAGGAGGCGGCCGTGGACTGGGTCCGCACGAATTTGAGTCCGCTGGCGTTCGCCGCGGTCGCTCTCCTGTTCGCCCTACCGTTCGCGGCGCTGAAGGGTGAGGCCGAGGAATGGCGTGTGGCGGTGACCTGGACTGGTTGGGGCTTGACCGTCGGTGGCGGGGCTCAGGTCCACCTGGAGACTCTGCTCTGGGATGGCGACCGTGGTCAGTACGTCATGCAGGAGGTGCCGAACGAGGCGCCGCAGATCGGTCCCGAAGAGCCCATCTACCTGCCGGGGCAACCGCTCTTCATGGTCGCCGCGCTGGGTGTCCTGGCCGGCGTGCTTGCCAGGATCCTGGCCGGTGTCAAGTCCCGCCTGGTGGTCTCGGCGGTAGCGGCATTCGTCGCGGCGGGGGCGCTTGCGCTCGGCCTGCGAGGCGCACTGCGTCGCTTTGATCCGCCGCCTTACGACGAGGCCATGTCCGCCGTACCGGCCGTCGGGTTCTGGCTGGCGGTCAGCATCCTGGCATTGCTCGGCGTCGGCAATGCGATCGCGGCGTACCGGTTGCGGAGGCGTGGCGAAGCCCTCAAGCCTGAACTCGGTGAAGAATTGACTGGGTAGGCCCCGTACCCGGACCTTGCCCGCGCGGCATGCTGTTCGCAGTAGTCCGTGTAGCAAGCGAGTGCGGCTCCGGTTGTCATGATCTGGCGGCGCGTCAGCCGAACCATGATCTCGTCGTCTCGACGACGCGGAATCGACCGCCAGCCAGGCTGACGCTACGCAAGCGCCGCGTAGACGGGTAACAACGAGGACTGAGGTGTACGCCGGACGCGTGGCGAGAGCCGGCGACGGGCCGCCTCTGTCACATAGCTGTCCAAGCCGAGGCCCTCGCGATCCAGGTTTGGCTACGAGAGATCCCACTCACGGCAGGATCGGCGAGCGCAAACGCCCGCTGCAACACCACGTCGAAGTTCTGGGGAAGCCGATCGTCGAGACGGTGCTTACGCCGCCAGGCCGCCCACCGCGGCTGCGCCAGCGTTGCATAGCCCTCGAGGGCCTGGCTCAGCGGTGCTAGCGCAACCTCGCGATACTCGGCCACCCGTTGCACGGCCGCCGCCAGCTCGTCGCCGTCGACATCGTGCCGTTCCGACAGCAGGTAGACATCGGCGAAGTCACGCCAGCGGGTGTTCGCCACGCCTCGCTGCAACGCCGTCACCAGCTTCTCGGCGTACACCATGGGGAGCGGATAGCCGGTGACCACGATCTCCCCGTCGAGCAGGCGCGGCAGCTTGATCGGTTGCGGATCGGGCCAGATCGGGTCACCGACGTTGACGTCGACGTGGAAGGTCAGCCGCGCGGCGGAGAGGCTACCGGTGAGGCTGACACGGACTCCGGAGTAAACGTCGTCGTCCCGGATCATCTCGGCGCTCGCGCTTGCCGCGTCGAATACCAGGCCGTCGTCGAGATGCTGTGCTGCGATGCCGCGGACGATACCGAGCACCTGATCTGTGCCATTGGAGATCCATCGGCCTTGAAGGTCGACGTCACGGGTGGGCCGACGAGCGGCGTACGCGGCGAGCAGCACGCCGCCCTTGAGCACGAGTTTGCCCGCATACGCGGACTGGGCCAGGCGAGCGAGGAAGCCCTCCAGCGCATAGACCTGATGCAGCTCGTCTGTGGGCCGACCGGTGCGGCGGGCGAGGTTCTGAAGATCGAGGTAAGCGCGGCCGGCGACGGTGGCTCGGGTCGGACGTTCGGTCACAGCAGGATCTCCAGTGCCTCTCGAAGTGGCCGCTCGACCTGAGGAAAGTGGCGAGCCATCGCCAACAGGTTTGACGGCGACGCGCCGCGCCGCCTCAGCCATCGCTTGAGCGCCGCGTACGCCAGGTCCGGGCCCTCACGGTGCCGCAGACGCAGAGCGTCGATGATGCTCCGTTCGGAGCTGTAGAGCCCGATCGACGTTTCCTGGTCGAGGGGCATTTCGGTGCGCCCGATCTCGAACGTGGTCGGGTCGAACCAGTGCCAGACGACCGGCGCGATGGTGGCGGGCCGGTGCTGTCCGCGTGGCAGCGCGACGTCGATGCGGGACGGGATCTCGTCGGTGAGGCCGTGCCGAGCCAACGCCGTGGCCAGGCAGAGGGTGGCGAGCGGTGCGCGACGAGCGATCTCGATGAGATCGATGTCCACCGCCTCAGCTTCATGCCGGCGGTAGAGACCTCGGCCGACCAGGTCGATTGCGCCCTGGTCGCGTAGGCGGTAGAGCCGCCAGCGGGAGACCCCGGCTGCCATGGCCTGGGAGTAGGTGAAGGTTGACGGAAGCCGACGTAAGGCCGCCTCTTCTCCGTCAGGCTCATTCGCCAGCACAGGAGAAATTCTATACACCTCATCTGTAGGTGTAGTGGATTTCTCCGGCAGGGCTAACCGGGTGTCGTGTCGGCGGGGAAGCGCTCGTGCCCCAGCACGGCGAGCAGCTGCAGCTTCTCGCAGCCTTCGCTGCGCGGGGACGCGGTGAGCACGAGCAGTGCCTGGGACTGGTCCTCGGTGAACAGCGCCTGGCAGTCGAGCCCGATCGCACCGAGCTGGGGATGGATGAGCGTCTTGTGGTCCGCGAAGCGCTTGGCGACCTCGTGCCGTTCCCACAGCTCGGCGAACTCCGGGCTCGCCTTCTGCAGCGCCCGCACCAGCTCACCGGCCCGCGACTGCGGGCCCATCGATCCGTACGCGGCACGCAGGTTGGCGACCTGGGCGCGGCTCTGCCGGTCGCGGTCCTCCTCGAGGTAGCGCAGCCGCTCCGCGGGAGCCGTGAACCACCGGTAGATCTCGCTGCGGGCGAGGCCCGTGTAGCCCGACTTGTCGCCGAACAGGGCTGCGGCCATCCGGTTCTGCACTAGCGTCTCGCCGAGGTTGGACAGGATGAGCGCCGGGGTGTCGTCGAGCCGGTCCAGCACGCGCAGCAGCGCCGGGGCGACGTGCGTCGCCGCGGACACGACTGCCGGGGCGTTGTGCCCCGCCACCCGGAACAGGTAGTCGCGTTCGTCCTTCGTCAGCCGCAGCGCCCGGGCGAGCGACGCGAGCATCTGCGCACTCGGCTGCGGGCCGCGCTGCTGTTCGAGGCGGGTGTAGTAATCGGTCGACATCGCGGCGAGGGCAGCGACCTCCTCACGCCGCAGGCCCGGCGCGCGCCGGCGCGCGCCCGCGGCCAGCCCGACGTCCCCGGGCTGCAGCGCCTCGCGGCGGCGGCGGAGAAAATCGGCCAGGGCTGCACGGTCCATGATCCCAGTATCCGCCGGTAGCGCGGGCGAGCCAGGGATTGCCGATCCCCCGATAACCGGTCTCTGCCCCCAGGCCGGACGATCGGCGAGGCTCGGAGCATGAACATCTCCGGAAACACCATCTTCATCCCCGGCGCCACGAGCGGAATCGGCCTCGCCCTCGCGCTCGAGCTGCGGGCCAAGGGCAACACGATCATCGTCGGCGGTCGGCGCGCCGACCTGCTCGACAAGATCGCCGCAGAGCACCCCGGCATCGACGCTATCAAGATCGACACGACGGACCCCGCGAGCATCGACTCGGCCGCGAAGGAGGTGCTGGCGAAGCACCCGGACCTCAACGTCCTCGTCACGATGGCCGGCATCATGCGCATCGAGGACTGGCACCAGCCCGAATCGTTCCTCACTTCGGCCGAGACGACCGTGACGACCAACGTGCTCGGCCCGATCCGCCTCATCGCCGCGTTCATCGAGCACCTGCGGGCGCAGCCGGATGCCACCATCGTCACCGTCTCCTCGGGCCTCGCGTTCGCGCCGCTCAAGGTCACCCCGAGCTACAACGCGTCGAAGGCCGCGATCCACATGCTCAGCGAGTCTCTCCGGTTGCAGCTCGCGGACACGACCGTGAAGGTCGTGGAGCTGGAACCTCCGGCCGTCCGTACCTCGCTGCTGCCCGGGCAGGAGAACAGCGAGTTCGCGATGCCGCTCGACGAGTTCGTGGCGGAGGTCGTCGCGCTGCTCGAGGCGCAGCCCGACGCGAAGGAGATCCAGGTCGAGCGGGTGAAGTTCCTCCGCTACGGCGAGGCGCGCGGCGACTACGACCAGGTCGTCGCGACGCTCAACGCGTCCGACCCGCACGGCAGGTAGCCTCGGCCGGCCCCGGCGGCGGGTGGTTCGCTTACGGGACGGGGGAGGCGCCATGACGTCGGGAAAACGGTTAAGCGTCACCTGAGGGTTGCCGTAGGAAACAGCGCAGGTTGAAAGCCAAGATTAGGGATGATTAAGATTCCGATTAGCGGAGTCTTATCGTACGCATAATTCCGGCACCCAATGTGCGCGCCTGACAGCGCAGAGAATTGGCATTACCCGCTCGTTGATTTCCTCGGGCCGTCCTCACTAATGTTGTCAGCGTCCGTTCCGGATGTCGGTCTCCACCTGGAGTGCCCCGGGACGGCCACCGCCGAGTCGCTGGACGTCATTGGCGTCGCCAGGCGAGCCGGGGAACCACCGCAGGTTTCGGGGTGAATCCGCATCAGCGGTAGGGCGACTTCCACGCCCGAACCCGTCAGCTAACCCGGCAGGCGGTCGAGGTAGGTGCGCGGTGACGTGCGTCGGCCTCGAATGGAAGGAGCCGACCCCGTTGCCACCCGTGCGCACCCGGCCTGCCGGATCGCGTCTGTTCACCAGAATCCTCGCCGTCGCGGCGGCGGCCATGGTGGCCGTCGGGCCAGCGGCCCACGCCCACGCCGCACCGTCGGCCGCCGATGTGCAGCAGCAGATCGACGCGGCGTGGCAGAAGCTCGAACCCGTCATCGAGCAATACAACAAGGTCCGGTCGGAACTGGCCGCGAACCAGCGGAGATCGGCCGAACTGAGCCGAAGGATCGAGCCACTCGGCAAGTCGGTGGAGATCAGCAGGACCCAGGTCCAGGAGATTGTGGCGGGGTATTACAAGCGGGAGAAGTCGCTTTCCACATTCAACGCCCTGCTGTCCCGCGGCTCGCCGCCGACAGCGGTGGGGGATCAACTCGCGCTCGTGAATCAGGTGGCAGATTCGGAGCAGCGACAGATCACCCGGCTGTCGACCCAGCAGGCGAGCTACGACGCCGACAAGGAGAAGGTCGACGCGCTGATCGCGATACGGCAGCGCCAGCAGGCCCAGCTAGCGGCTCGCAAGAAGGCCATCGACGCCGAGATCAAGCGGCTGGATGCGCTACACCGACAGACCGCCGCCGCTGAGGCGACCGCGGCGGCCAAGGCGGCCGCGGACGCCGCGGCGGCCAGAGCCGCAGCCGCCGCCCAGTCAGCCGCCACCGCGAGCAGCACCTCACCCATCACGTCGAGCAGTCCACTGTTCATCGGTGGGAAGTGCCCCGCCGTCCCCATCACGGGTAGCGGCGGCGTCGCGGCGAAGACCGCGTGCAAGCAGATCGGCAAGCCGTACGTGTGGGCGGCCAACGGTCCAGACTCGTTCGACTGCTCCGGCCTGACCCAGTACGCGTGGGCTTCCGCCGGGGTGCAGCTGACCCATTACACAGGTGCTCAATGGACCGCAGGTGTGGCGGTGAGCAGAGCGAACCTTCGCACGGGTGACCTCGTCTTCTTCTACGCCGATCACCATCACATGGGTATGTACGTCGGCAACGGGCTGATCGTCCACGCCCCGCACACCGGGGACGTGGTCCGAATGGCCCAGCTGGCGACTATGCCTTACAGCGGTGCTCGCCGCCCCGGCTGACCCGTCCGGTCCGGAGCCACCGGGCATCGTCAAAGAGCAAGCATCCGCAGCGAGAAGGGCATCCGCTGGGGCGGGCGCCCCCTCCAAGCCGCAGCCTGACCCAGCCCGGCGAAACCTATGCGGTCACAGCACTAGCTTCGGCTGCGGATCATCGACATCAGCAGCCCGTGGGTCTCGGCATCGGCGGCCACCACGAGCCCGCGGCCTGCCTGCCCGATCGGGGCGCCGTCGATCCCGGTGACTACGCAGCCGGCGGCCCGGCACACAGCGATGCCGGCGGCGAAATGCACACTCCAGGACAGGTCACCGCCATCGGTGACGTATGCGGCGCGCTTGCCGGCCGCAACCCAGGCCAAGGCCAGCGTCGTGGACACGACCCGCGGCCGGAACCGCTCGACGAACTCGGGGCGGGTCAGCAGGTCCACGGCCCGGAATCCGGGCGCGCTCGGGAACGGCGGATCCAGGTTGACGTCCACCAGCTGGGTGACGGGGGTGGGCGTCAGCTGCGCATCGACCCCGTCGTGCCGCACCCAGGCGGTCTCACCGTCGGTGAAGAAGACCTCGCCGCTGAACGGGTCGGCCACCGCCGCTGCCCCGTTGCGCAGCGCCACGTTGACGGCCACCAGCATGTTGCCGACCGCGTAGTTCAGCGTGCCGCACAGGGGATCCACCAACCACTGGCGCACAGCGTCGGCCGCGCCCCGCTGCCCGCCTTCCTCGCCGAGCACCCCATCATCGGGCCGGGCGGCACGGATGACGCCGAGGATCGTCTGCTCAGCCTCCACATCGGCGGCGGTGGCGAAGTCCCCGGCGCCTTTGTCGATGCGGGTGAGCCGCTGGCCGTACATGTTGCTCACCACGTCCGCGCCGGCACGTGCCGCAGCTACCGCAACCCCGGCATCGTCGGGACTCGCGTACGAGTTGATCATGCCGTGCAGAATACGGGGCGAAGCTGATCCCCACCGGTCAGACCAGCATCGTCCCGCCCCGACGGCCGCAGGAGTGCAGCTCACCACCGTCCGCGAAGCGTGGCCGGCAACCACCGCGACGTCGCCCGCACTATTTCGGGCGCCACCAACATCCAATCGGCCCTCGGCGCCATCGACGCGACCACCAACCCGGTGAACCTGTGCGGTCAAGGCACTAGGTGCCTGGACAGGAGGCTCGGGATCGGTCAAGATCGGCGGTCATGGCCCAGACGACGGCTGACCGCGCCGAGAGCGCTGACCTTTCCGACGAAATCGTTGCCGTGGCGGAGCGGCTGGCCGACCTGATCGGCGCGCTGCCCACCGCCGACATCGCCATCCCCGGTGCGTCCTGGACCGTCGCCGAGGCGGCCGCACATCTGGCGATGGCCAACGAACTCATGGCGACGATCGCCGCCGGCCGACCGGCGACTCACGGCGACGGCACGAAGGCCGGCCTGGCCAGCGCGAACGCGCAGTCGCTGACCGAGCACACGGAACGCGACCCGGCCGTGCTCGCGCAGCGGATCACGGAACAGGCCGCCGCGTTCCTGGAGGCGGCCCGGGCCCGACCCGCCGCGGATGTCGTCGACACGCCCATGGGCCCGATGCCGCTGGGGGTGTTCAGCTGCTACCTGCTCGCGCACATGCTCAGCCACGGCAGCGCGATCGCCAGCGCCCTCCGGCAGCCACCGATCGTCCGGCCGCGGCACGTCGAACTCATCCTGCCGTTCATCCACGTCACGATGCCCCGCCTCGTCGACCGGACCGCCGTTCAGGACCTGACCGCGTGCTACGAGCTGCGGCTGCGCGGTCTCTCCCGGTTCTCGGTGCTCTTCGCCGACGGAGTCGCCACGGTGAGCGACATCCCGCACCGCCGGGCCGACTGCACGATCTCGGTCGACCCGGTGTCGTTCTTCCTCTTGAGCGCGGGTCTGAGCAGCCAGTGGCCGTTGATCGCGCGCGGGAAGCTGCGGGCGTGGGGACGCAAGCCGTGGCTCGCCTTCCGGTTCCTCGGCTTCTTCGCCATCCCGTGACGGCATGACAAGGGCCGAGGGACGCTGAGCCGGGCCGGACGGCAGTCGGGCGTGCCCGAACGCTGCCGCCGCAGGGTTCTCCCCACCGGCCCTCGCGACCGGGACTGCCGTCCCGCAACGTCCACGGACGCAACAGCAGCTAGCTCGCGCCCAGATGGGCGATCATCGTCTGGTTGGCGGCCCAGCCGTCGGGGAACTTGACCGGCACGTCGAGGTGCACCGTCTCCGTCGACGGGTGGGCGTCCAGCAATTCCCCGATGCCCGCCCGCGCCACCACGATGCAGGCGTGCCGGTGGCGGGACGTCAGCACGCAGAGCCGCCCCGACTCCAGGTGGAAGGTCGTCGCGTCCCGCCGTCCGGACAGCGGGTGCAGCACGATCGTCACGTCGTACTCGCGGCCCTGGAGCCGGTTGGCGGTGTCGACGGTGATGCCCGCCCCGGCCTCGCCGAGCTGCGCGCGGATGGCCGCGACCTGGTCGCGGTGGGCGGCCCCGACGGCGATGCGGTCCGCGGTGACCGGCGCGCCGGCCGGCGCGTGCTCGGAGACGGCGACCGCTCCGCGCCGCAACACCCGCAGGGCCAGGGCCGCGCAGGCCGCGGCGGCTTCCCCGTCGGTACGCGGGGTGTGCCGGGCCGGCAGCTCGTACAGCGCCCAGCCCGTCGTCGCGGCCAGCTCCACGGACGCGTCGAGTGCGTCACCCGGCCCAGGCTCGGTGAACGACAGCGCCCGGTCGTCGGGGCCGGTACCGGCGCGGAACCCGGTGAACGGGTAGAACGCCGCGGCGACCACCGGCGCCGCCGAGGCGGGCAGCCGCCACGACACGGGCAGGCGGTGTACCGGCAACTCGGGGTTGTGGCGCAGCAGCACCGCCACCGCCGACTGCATCGGATCCCAGGTCAGGCCTGTCCAGCGCACGGTCTCGACCGTGGAGAACGGGTCGAGCTGCCCGGGGTCGCCCACGAACAGCGCCCGCTCGAACCGGCCGGCCACGCGCAACAGGGCGTCCGACCGCATCTGGTACGCCTCGTCGACGATCGCCCACGGCCAGCAGCCCTCGGCGATGGTGGCCCACTTCGCAGCCGTACCGATGATGACGGCCGGACCGCCGAGGTCGGCGACCTTGGCGGCGACCCGGACGGTGTCGTGGTCCTTGACCCGATCGGAGGGCCGGTAGTCGGCGGCGGAGAGCCGGCCGATGCGCAGTTCGGGGGCCCTGCGGGCGAGCCGGTCGATGAGGTCGTCGACCTGCTCGTTGGTCTGCGCGATGATGATCAACGGCTCGCCGGCGGCGGCCAGCTCGACGGCGGCGCGCACCACCAGCGTGGACTTGCCGGCGCCGGGCGGCGAGTCGACCACCACGCCGCGGTGCGCGCCGGAGCGCAGGTCGGCCAGCACGGCCGGGATCACCCGCTCCGCCTCGACCGCGGGCGGCACCTCCAGCCCAGCAAGCATGACCACACCTCTCGACGGGGCATCGCCGGGACCCTACCGCCAGGGCCTGACCATCCTCCGGTCACCTCACGTCCGCGGTCCTGGCCCTCGCCCCGTGCTCCGACCGCATCGCCGTATGCCAAGTCGTGCGGTAAGACGATTGCCACAGGCAACTAATGGGCGTACGAACGTGAATGTCAGCCCGGTTACTTGCGACGAAGATCGTTGACCGGATTCACAAAACCCGAGGGGGGCCAATGGCACGCAGCCGCATCGCCGGGGCAGCAGCCATCGCACTCGTCCTACCACTCCTGGGCGTCCTTCCCGCGTCAGCCGCGGCGGCCGCCCCCGCCCAACCGGCCGCCGCGAAGAAGGATGGGCCCAGCGACGTCCGAGAGCTCACCCGCAAGGACTTCACGCTGGACGGCCACAAGGTCCAGACGCCCGCCCGATACCAGCCGCGCGCGCAGGCGCGTTCGGAAACCATGGCAGCAGCGGCGACTCCGCCCGTTGGCACAGTCCGTCAGTGGCTCGGGCTCGACGACTTCCAGGGCCGGTACTACCGCAAGAACTACACGCTGCGGGCAGTTGGCAACAACATCGAGGTGTGGGTCGCCAACGACATCGCTTTCCCGGCCGGCGACTGCCGGACCCAGATCCCCTCGTCGACGCAGATCACCGACGCGCAGGTCACGAACCTCGTCAACGAGTTCGACAACAACATGTATCCGAAGGAGACGGCGGCGTTCAGCACGCCACCGGACCGCGACGGCAGCAACGCCCGGCTCGGGCCGGACGCCAGCGGCAACGGCGGCGTCTACACCGGCGGTGGCAACAAGACCGTCACCCTCGTCGACAACGTCCGGGACGACAACTACTACACGTTCCCGGCCGCGCCGACCTACATCGCCGGGTTCTTCTCGGCCGCGCTCAACGAGTATTTCGACCGCAACGTCATGACCATCGACGCGTTCGACTGGCTGCACCGTACTGGTGCCAACCCGCCGAACGAGCCGACCGGCGACCTGTGCACCAGCCGCCCCGCCCGCCCGCACCTCTACGAGGGGACCTTCGCCCACGAGTGGCAGCACCTGGCGCACTACTACACCGACCCCTTCGAGACGAGCTGGGTCAACGAGGGTCTGTCCGACTTCGCCCAGACGCTGGTCGGCTACGTCGACACCACGGCGACCGTCTTCGACCGGGGAGCCGACAGCCACCTCTACTGCTACCAGGGCTTCGGCACGGTGCAGACGCCGTTCAACACCAACCCGCGGGACTGCGGCGGCCCGGAGAACTCGCTAACGCTCTGGGGCGAGAGCCCCAACCCGAACGCGGTGCTCGCCGACTACGGCAACGCGTACTCGTTCATGCAGTTCCTCCACGACCGGTACGGCACGGACATCATCTCCCGCCTGCACAACGACGGTGAGCTGCAGGGTCTGGCCAGCCTGGACGCGGCGCTGAAGGCCGAGGGCGCCACGAACATGTACCAGGTCATCCACGACTACCAGACGATGACGCTGGTCGACAAGATCGTCGGGGAGCGCCACGGGGTCATGCTCGGCGTATCGAAGAGCCGGGTGACCACGCCGAGCCTGCGGTCCACGGTCAACCTGGCCAACCCGGCCGCCAACGCCACCCCGGGCGCGGCACCGAACGGTGCCGACTACGTACCGCTGCAGGACGCCAAGGGGCAGGTCCTGCGCGGCCGCGACCTGCGGTCGCTGTCGTTCCAGGGCGCCAAGACCCTGCCGCCGCTCCCGCTGGAGTGGACCGTCGTGTCGAACGATCCGGACCGGTCCGGGAACCCCGTCCTCTGGTCCGGAAACGACAGCAACACGGACGCGGGGGCGGTCACGTCGGTCGCCGTGCCGACCGCCGACCCGACGCTGCGCTTCCTCGCCAAGTACGGCGCGGAGGTTGGCTTCGACTACGGCTACGTCACCGTCTCCACCGACGGCGGCGCGACCTACACCGCCATCCCCGGCGACAAGACGGTCGACGGGCCGCTCGGCCCGGCGGTCAACGGTACGACCGACGGGTTCGAGGCACACTCGTACGACCTGTCCGCGTACGCCGGAAAGACCGTCCTGCTCGGCTTCCGCTATGTCAGCGACGGCGGCGTCAACGAGGGCGGGTGGCTGATCGACGACATCACCATCGGCGGCACGACGATCAGCGACGGGAGCAGTCTCGCGCCGTTCGATTCGCCGACCGAGATCAGGCCGATCAGTGTCAAGAACTGGAACCTGCGGCTGATCGGCATCGACGAGCGGCACTCGTCCGCACGGCAGGTGGAGTTCGACGGCAGGTCCGGCCTGACGCTCAGCCGAGAGCAGTTGGCCCTGCTCAGCCCGTTCGAGAAGGTCGTCGCCGTGGTCGCCTACGACGAGCCGACCGAGCAGGTCAACCAGTACGCGCCCTACACCTTGAAGGTCAACGGAGTCGTCCAGCCCGGTGGCGGCGGCGCCTGACCTGACCCGGCAAGATCGCCCGGGCACCTGTCGCCGCTCTGGTGGCAGGTGTCCTGGCGGGCCGGCAACCGGCCGCCGCGTACGTCCGGATGACTGAGCGCGCTCTCAGCCGGCTCGGTCGTCAGCGCGGACGCTGGTCGGTCGACCGCTGGGCTGTCAGCCGAGGTTCCACATCCTCCGGCAGCTCAGCACCGCAGAGCGCGCAGATGTAGTCGTCGTCGCGGACGAGGTTGCGCTCGCCGCAGTCAAGGCAGCGCCGGAAGACGACGGCCGCGGTGAAGCCTTCCGGGCGGCAGATACCCGCCCTGTCGAGGGCGCCCGCCACCGCCAGCCACGAGGTGGGATCGGGGCAGTAGCCGGTGGAGTGGTTGCTCACCTCGGTGACGACCCAGCCGTCCCGCTCGCCGGCGAAGGCGATCTCTCCCGCGCCGAGGACCTCCCCACCGCCGGCGCAGGCGACGTGCTCGCTGCGTCTCGGCGCGAGCCGCAACGTACCGCCGGGGTCGACGACGTAGGTGAAGGGCTCGTCGCGGTCGCGCGGATCTGCAGCCGCCAGGTAGGTGTCGAGATCGACCGGTGATCGGATGGGCCAGCCCTGAGGGGCGTCGGCGACCGACGCCCGCACGTCCGCCGGCCCGACGTACCGGTATCGACGCCCCGCCCCTACCACGCCGCCGACCCTACGCCGGTGCGGCCGCCGTTGTGGACAATCACGGCGGTCCGGCCCGCTGGACCTGACCGCCCGCCCCTCCGATCCCGTCCCCGGGGCCTGGCTCGTTCCGCGTCAACGCCGCACGGCGAGGTCGTTCCCGATCCGCGTGGCGGCGGCCGTCATCGCCGCGACCCGCGCCGGAGAAGCGGCCATTTTCGGTGCTGGGGAGTTGAGCGCCGCGAATCAGCGGGTGAGAGCTGCGAGGAAGTCGTCGACGAGCCGGGTTTGTGTCGCGGCCGGTAGCCGCTCGGGGTCGAACAGCGCCTGAACCACCAGGCCGTGGGTGAACGCCAGCACGGTCGTCGCGAGCCGGCCCGAGTCACCGTCGGGAAGCTCGCCCAGCCGTTGGGCGTCCTCGATGGAGGTGCGCAGGCCCACCCGGATGCGCTCGTAGCGAAGGCTCTGGGCGGCAAACAGGTCAGGGTCGGACAGGGCGACGTCCCAGGAGCCGACCCAGATCCGGTTCATCGCCGCTGCATCGGGGGTCAGCGGGAGGATGTTGAGCATCTGCGTGCGCAGCGCCGCCCGTCCAGGTGCGGGAGCGGCCTGCCGGGGGCGCTGCGCGGTGCGTACCTCGAGGATGTCGAGGGCGTGGGCGATCAGTTCGCGCTTGCCCGCGAAGTAGTGGGTGACCAGTCCGGTCGAGGAGCCCAGGGCCGCCGCAACGGCGCGCATGGTGAGGCCGCCGAAGCCGTGCTCGGCCAGGACCTGCCATACCGCCTCCGAGACGTCCTGGCGCCGGGAGTCATGGTCGGTACGTGCCGGGGTCATGGCCTGTTAGCGTACATGCCAAACGTTTGTTATGTACGGAGGCTGTGATGTTCGCACTGCCCCTCACCGACTCGGCCGTGCTGCGCCCGCTCGAGCCCTGGCACGCAGAGGAGTTCCTCTACCACCTGGACCGGGCGCGCGAGCACATCCTGCCGTGGGTCTCGCCCGCGTTCGTCGCCCGCGACGTAGGCGAGGCTCGCGCGGTACTGCAGCGTTACGCGGACAAGCGGGCTTGCGACGGCGGCGGCATCTGGGGCATCTGGCTGGACGGCCGCCTGATCGGCGGCGTCATGTTCGTCTCCTTCGACACCGCGCTGGGCGTCTGCGAAGCGGGCTGCTGGCTGGAGCCCGGCGCGCAGGGCCGCGGGCTGATCACCCGAGCCGCAGAGCGGATCATCGACTGGGCCGTCGACGAGCGCGGGATTGCTCGCATCGAGTGGCGCACCAAATCGGGCAACGAACGCAGCATCGCGGTCGCGCAGCGGCTGGGAATGAGCCACGACGGAACGCTGCGTCAGGTCTATCCGGACGGAGCGGGCGGACGGATCGACCTTGAGATCTGGTCGGTGCTGGCCGACGGGTGGCGGGCCCGCCGCGCCGGCCGGGCCTGCTCACCAGCCATCATCATGTCCGCTGATGTAAAAGCCGAACTCGACGGCCTGATGGCCACCTTCCTGGGCGCCTTTGCCAACCCGGGCGGCGCCAGGCCGAACGTCGAGGCGATCTACGAGGTGTTCATCCCCGAAGGGATGATCATCAGCAACGTCGGCGCGACCCCGGTGATCTACGACCTGCGCCAGTTCGTCGAACCTCGCGAGAAGATCCTCACCGATGGGACGCTGACCGAGTTCCGGGAATGGGAGACCTCGGAGACCACCGAAATCTACGGCTCGATCGCCCACCGGTTCAGCGAGTACCGCAAGTCCGGCTACCTGCACGGCGAGTGGTTCGAGGGCGGGGGAACGAAGACGACCCAGTTCGTCAAAACCCCATCGGGCTGGAAGATGAGCTCGCTGGCCTGGGACGACGAGCCTGCCTGACGATCGCTGCTCCCGGTCGAAGCGCCGACGTCCCGGAGACCCGGGGCCCGGGCAGGTTCCGATTGGTCCTGCCCGGGCCCCGCTGGTCAGTGGGGCGTGCTGCGGGTGTTCAGCACGATGGCGATCGTGATCAGCCCGGCGCCGACGAGCCCGGTCGAGCTGAGGCGATCGCCGAGGAACAGCGTGGCCAGGAGTGTGGCGACGAGTGGTTCCAGGAGCGCGATCAGCGCTGCCGTACTCGCCGCGGTGGTGCGCAGGCCCCGGAAGTAGAGGGCGTACGCCATCGCGGTGGGTGCGATGCCGAGTAGGAGCAGCAGTCCCACGGCCGCCGGGGTCGGGACGAAATCCATGCTGGATGTCACCGTGGCCGCAGGGGCGAGCACGGCCGCGCCGATCGCGAAGCTCACGCCGGTCCCGGCCAGATCGTCGAGGCCGGCGACGGGCCGGGTGCCGATGACGGTGATGGCGGCGAAGCCAGCTGCCGAAAACAATGCGAGTCCGGCTCCGGTGAGCGCATCCTTGGTGGTGATACCGTCGGCCGGCGTACCGACGAGCAGGGCCAGACCACTGACGGCCAGCGCCACCGTGGCGAGCATCGACGCGCCGATCCGCCGCCGTCTGGTGATCCGTTCAGCGGAGAGGACCAGGGCTGGTGAGGCGCCGATGGTGAGCAGGGTGGCGAGGCTGACGTTGGTCACTGACACCGCGGCGAAGAAGCAGGCCTGGAAAACGGCGGCGAGCAGTCCGTTCACGACCAGCCGGGCCCAGGCGTGCCGGCCGCGTGGCAGCGGCTGCCGCGTCAGACCGAGCCAGATCAAGACGAGTATGCCGCCGGCGGCGAGCCGGTAGGCGGCCACAGCCAGCGGTGACAGCCCCGTTTCGTGGGCGAGGAGGCTGCCGGTGGGGCCACCGGTGCCCCACAGCACGCCGGCGATGACAAGAGACCACAGGCCGGTGGCGGAGCGCCGGGCGGCGGCCACCGGGTGTTCGGAGACAAGCATGAAGAAATCGCTCCTGCGACGAAGGAATTGGGGTCGCGGAAGCGGGGCGTACCGGACTCAGCGCTGCACGGGCCGCGCGTCCAGCCGACACCAGCTGGACACGGTGAGCAGAGGCGCCCCGCTCAGAAGCGCGGCGGGCTGATGATGTGGAAGGTCCGGGCCATGTCCCGATCCTATTCAACGCCGCTGGACGGCACGAACCCGTTTCGCGAGCCGACGCATTCTCGGCAAGGACGACGTCGGCTGTGCGGGATGACACACCGCCGGGTCATCACATGACCGACCGGTAATCCGTCCACAGGGGCGAGACCTACAGGAAGGGACCGAAGCCATGAGAGTTCTGCTCGCCGGCGCCTCGGGCGCCATCGGTACGCCCCTCACCCGCCAACTCCTCGCCGCCGGCCATCAGGTCGTCGGCATCAGCCGCAGCCAGTCCAACGCCGAGCGGCTGCGCAACGCCGGCGCCGAGGCCGTGGTGGCCGACGTGCTGGACCGCGAGAGCCTGCTCGCCGCCGTACGGGGGGTGCGGGCCGACGCGGTCATGCACCAGTTGACCGCGTTGGGCACCACGAAGATGCGGGAGGCGATGGAGGGCACGAACAACCTGCGTACCACCGGAACCGCCAACCTCCTCGCGGCCGCCCGGGCAGTCGGCGCCCACCGCTTCGTCACCCAGTCGATCGTGCTCGGGTACGGCTACCGCGACCACGGCCCGCACGTGATCACCGAGGATGCCCCGTTCGGCGAACCCATGACCGGCCAGTTCGGAGCCGCCGTCGCGGCCATGCGCTCCGCCGAGGAGCAGGTGTTCTCGGCCGACGAGATGGAGGGCATCGCGCTGCGCTACGGATTCTTCTACGGCCAGGACAGCATGACCCGCATGATCGTCAACCTGGTGCGCAAGCGCCGGTTGCCGGTGGCCTCGTCCGCCGGCTTCACCAACTTCATCTACCTGGAGGACGCCGCCGCGGCCACCGTGGCCGCCCTGGAGAAGGGGCGCGCCGGACAGGCGTACAACATCGTCGACGACGAGCCGGTGCGCTGGGGTGACTACCTGGACACGCTCGCGGCCGAGCTCGGGGCGCGCCGGCCGTGGCGGGTCCCGACCTGGCTGCTGCGGCCCATCCCGTACGCCCACGCGCTGATGACCACCTCGATGCGCGTCTCCAACGCCAAGGCCAAGCGCGAGCTGGGCTGGGCTCCGGCGGTGCCGACCTACCGCGAGGGCATCCCGCTGGTGGCGCAGGCGATCCGCTGAACGCCCGTTATCAGGGCGCGCTGGACAGGAGGTTCGGGGTCGGCCAAGATTCGCGGTCATGGCCCAGGCAACGGCTGACCCCACCGAGCGCGGCGACCTGTCCGGCGAAATCCTTGCCGTGGCCGGGCGGCTGGCCGACCTGATCGGCGCCCTACCCGACGCCGACATCCCCATCCCCGGCGCGGAGTGGGCCGTCGCCGAGGCGGCGGCCCATCTGGCAATGGCCAACGAACTCATGGCGACGATCGCCGCCGGCCGACCGGCGGCACACGGGGATGGGACGAAGGCCGGGCTGGCCGCCGCGAATGCCCAGGCGCCGACACGGCGCCGGGGCGGGTCGACTGCACCATCTCGGTCGACCCGGTGTCGTTCTTCCTGTTGAGCGCGGGCCTGAACGGCCAGTGGCCGTTGATCGCGCGCGGGAAGCTGCGGGCGTGGGGCCGTAAGCCGTGGCTGGCCTTCCGGTTCCTCGACTTCTTCGCCATCCCCTGACGGGGTAACACGATCGGGCCGGTGATCGGATTCCGGCCCAGCCGGGATGCTCGTGCTGCACTGCGACCTCGGGGCGCTCGCGGCGTACCGGTCGCGCACCTGGCGGCGACGGTCGTCGGCCTGCCGGTGCTCGCGGCGCTCGCCGGGTGGGTGCTCGCGGGCCGTGACCCGGGATCGTTGGGCCGCCGCCGGGTCACACGCTTACTCAGACAATCCCTACGGGGTCAACGCCGCAACTGTCGGGCGTTGCTGATCAACGTGTCGAGGAGACAGCTGATCAGAGGGTGTTGGCGGGTGCCGTGGCGGATGGCGGCGTACAGGGTGCGGTGGATGTGAGGCTGGCGGACGGGTAGCAGCCTGATCGGGCCGTGGTGCCCGGTTGTGGTGGGTGTGGCGATGCTGGGGAGCAGGGTGACGCCGTGGCCAGCCGCTGCCAGGGCGACGGCGACGGCGAAGTCGCCGCAGTGTGCCACCACGTGGGGTTCGTAGCCGGCCAGGGCACAGGAGCGCTGCAGGATCGCTTCGCAGGAGCTTCCGGCGGCCGGGGCGATCCAGCGTTCGTCGCGCAGTTCAGCGAGATCGACGTCGGGCCCGGTGAGACGGTGGTCGGCGGCGACGGCGACCAGGAGCGGCTCGGTGAACAGGTCGATGCGGTCTTGGTGTGCGGGCCGCCGGTGCGGCGCGAGGCCATATTCACCGGCCAGGACAAGGTCGAGCTCGCCGCGGGTCAGGGCAGGCAGGCTCTCCTCCGGTTCGCACTGTTCGATGCGCAGATCCACCTCTGGCGCGGTGACGCGCAGCGTGGTCAGCACGGCAGGCACCAGTGCGGCACCGAGAGTAGTCGTGCCGATGGTGAGCGTGCCGCGCAGGGCACCACCGATGGTCGCCACGTCGGCTTCAGCGGCCTCTAGCGCGGCAAGCACCTGACGGGCATGTCCGGCCAGGCGGTGACCGATCGCAGTCAGCCGGGCGGTGCGACCGCTGCGGTCGACCAGCGGCACGCCGACTTGGCGTTCGAGCGCGGCGATGTGCTGCGACACCGCCGGCGGGGTGAACGTCAGGGCCCGCGCGGCGGCGGCGACGCCACCGTGCTCGGCCACGGCCAGCAAGACACGCAGGCGACGAACGTCGAGCATAAAGCAACGCTACAAGATAGCTCGAAGTGTTGTTAATGGCGCTTATGGCTCTGCCTCGGCAAGGTAGCGGCATGATCGGTAATCAACGAGTCGGCGTTGCGGTGGGCGTCACCGTGGCCCTGTGGGCGTCGGCGTTCGTGGCCATCCGGGTAGCCCTTCCCGACTTCGGCGTGGCTGGCCTGTCGGTGGGGCGCCTGATGGTGGCGTCGCTGATGCTGGCGGTGATCGCCCCGCTGCTGGGCGTACGCCGACCCGCCCGCTCCGATCTGGCCCGCATCTTCGGCTGCGCCCTGACCGGCATGACGGCCTACCAGATCCTGCTCAACGCCGGCGAACGCAGCGTGCCGGCTGGCACCGCCAGCCTGCTGGTCAACAGCGCGCCGATCGTTGCCTCCGTGCTCGCCTTGATCCTGCTGCGTGAGCGCCTGCACCAGCGCGGCGTCATCGCTCTGGCGCTGGGATTCACCGGCGCCACGATCATCGCCGTGGCCGAAGGTGACGGATTCACGCCCAGCAAGGACGCGCTGCTTGTCCTCGGCGCGGCCGTCGCCCAGGCGTTGTTCTTCGTGCTTCAGAAGCCCCTACTCGTCCGTTACCGAGGGCTGGAACTGACCTGTTACGTCGTGTGGTCGGGCACCGCGCTGTCCCTGCCGCTGCTTCCTGCTCTGGTTCACCAGGCCCCGCAAGCCTCCGGCGACGCCGTCCTAGCCCTACTTTTCCTGGGCATCGCCCCCAGCGCCCTCGGCTTCGTAACCTGGGCCTACGCCCAGGCGCGCCTGTCGGTGGCCGCAGCCGCCACCTCCCTGTACTTGGTGCCGGTACTGGCCATCGGCATCGGTTTCGTCGTCCTCGACGAGAGCATCCCTCCTGCGGCGCTGATCGGCGGCGTGGTCGTCCTCGTCGGTGCCGTGATCAGCCGCCGGGAGGGCACGGGCACAGCCGTGGGTGCCGCCACCGACGCGGGACCGCAGACTCCAGCCGCCAGTTTGGCCCGACCAGCCCGCCATGACGTCGCCCACCCGCACCGCTAGATCAACAAGCGCGCAACTCGACAATTACGTAGGAAAGGATGCCCACTATGGACCTTGTTGCTACGCTGCCCGCCTTTGTCGCCGCGGTCGTGCTGATCTCCGCGTCACCAGGTCCAGCAATGGCGTTGATCATGCGCCGCGCCGCTCTGAAGGGCTTTGCGGCCGCCGTACCGACGGTGCTTGGCCTGGAGACCGGTCTCTACCTCTGGGCATTGTTCGCCGCTGCCGGTCTGGCCGCCCTGGTCGCGGCCTCGGAGGTTGCCTTCATCGTGCTCCGCGTCGTCGGCGCAGGCTTCCTGCTGTATCTGGGAGTGAAGGCGTGGCGGACGGCGTGGCGCAGCCGCAAGGCCGGTACAGGCCTGGAACTCCACGACAGCACACCATCGACTTCGGCGCGCGGCTGGTCGAAGGCGTTCGGTGAGGGCGCGGTGGTGATGCTGGCGAATCCCAAGGCCGCCGCGTTCATGATCGCGTTCTATCCGCAGTTCGTACCCGCCGACCGGCCCTTGTTCGCCACGGCTGCACTTCTCGCCCTGCTTCAGGTCGTTGTCGAGATCGCCCTGTATCTCACGCTGGCCGCGATAGTGGGGCGTGCTGGCGCGTGGTTCCGCCGACCAGCGGTCCGCCGCCGGCTCGATGCGGTCAGTGGAACGGTTCTCATCGCCCTCGGTCTACGCCTGGCAGCTGAGACCCGGTGATTGCACTTTCTGCCGATGTCGCGCTGGTGCGCGGGAAAGCCGCCGAGGTCCTACTACTGCGGGCAGACTGCGGGTACCTGAGGTCGGGGAAAGACGGCGTGACGGTCAGCGCCGCATCTGGAGCCCGGCGGCCAGGGCACCCCTCATATCGACGTACCGGGTGATCTGCTCCTGGACGCGGGCCAGGGCGGCCCGGCGATCCTCGGGCGCCCGGACGTCGTTCACAGCGCTGGCCAGGTCGACCACCCGGGCCGCCGGCTGGTACTGCATCCAGGTGGCGTGCACCTCGACGTCGCTCACCTCCCACCGGCCCGACGCCGCACGAGTGAAGGTGAACTGTGGCACCACCGCCTGCTGGGTGCTCTCCTCGGAGCCGTACGTGGTCAAGTTGCCCATCCCGTACGCGACCCACTTCTTGCCGATCTTTTCGAACGGCTGCACCACGTGTACGTGGTGGCCCACGATGAGGTCGATGTCGGGTGAGGCGAGGAGCCCCCGGGCGAGCTGGAGCTGGTCATCGTTCGGTTTGTTCTGGTACTCCGTGCCCCAGTGCATCGACAGGATGACAATCTCCGCACCCAGGTTCCGGGCCCGCCGAGCCTCGGCCAGGATCGCGCTGCGGTCGGCTAGGTTCGCGGCCCAGTCCTGCCCCTCAGGCCGAGGGATGCCGTTGAAACCGAAGGCGTACGACAACTGGGCCACCTTCACCCCAGCCACGTCGAGGATGTTGGGCCGCGCGGCCTCCTGCGCGCTGCGCGCGGTCCCGGCATGGCGTAGTCCGACCTGGTCCAGCTTGTCGAGGGTGCGGCGGATACCCGGTAGACCGGTGTCGAGGGAGTGGTTGGACGCTGTCGAGCAGGTGTCGAAACCAGCCCATGCCGCGGCATCGGCCAGTTCGGGGGGCACGCTGAAGACCGGGTAACCGGTGAACGGGCCGGACGGCTCCGCCAGTGGGGTCTCCATGTGGCAGATCGCCAGGTCGGCCCGGCTCACCACCGGCCGTACCGCGGCCAGGACCTGGGTGAAGTCGTGGCCGGCGCGTCCGGCGACGAGGGCGTCGGCCCCGGCCTGCGCCGTCAACTCAGGATGTACCAAGAGGTCACCGGCGGCGACGACGGTGATCTTGGTTCTCGGCGCGGGCGAGCGGCTGGCGGTCGAAGCTCCCCCGGGCGGCTTGGTGTCCGCGCGGCCGAGTGTGCCGCTACAGCCGGCCGCGAGTAGGACCGACAGAAGCAGGGCAGACGACACTCTCCTCATATGAACTATCTTCACGTCATCGCAGGAGGTTGGGGCGGGAAATCCGGCAGGTCACCGGCTCTCACCTCTACAGCCGCAGCCCACTCCGCCTGCCAGCGAGTCGATTGGTGAGGAAAAGCGGTAGTCGTACTGGCGGGTTAGGAGGGCACGGTCACCTGCTGCTCCGGGGTCGGCTTGCCGGCGCCCGGGAAATGCACCTCGGTGTCGAAGGCGAGCACGCCGTAGTGCCCGCCCGAGGTGTATCCGCTGAACCGGATCGTGTAGGCGTCGCTGCCCGTCGTCGGGCTGACGGCGTGCGGCACCAGCCGGCCGCAGGACGCGGTGTGCCCGGGCCCGTTCCCGCTCGGTGAGGTGGCGGTGAGGGAGTAGTCCTGTTCGCCGGCGTGGATGACCCGGCAGGTGATGGTCAGGCTCAGCGGCTCACGCGAGTCCGGGAGCCATCGGCCGCCGTCGAGGAAGAAGGGCTCGACGAAGACGTACGGGTTGAGGTAGTAGCGGCCCGTGTCGTTCTTGCGCAGCCGTTGGGTGCAGAAGCGGAAGTTTCCCTTCGTCTTGCCGCTGCGCGAGACGTACACCTGCTGGCCGGCCTGGAGGGTGCAGGTCTGCGACAGCAGGGTGTAGCCGCGGGGGAATTCCGGGGCCGGGGTGGCCCTGGCAGCCGGGGCCGGCGGCGGGGCGGCGGCCGAGCCGGCCCGCGCTGTCGCCGGCGTGCGCGGTTTGGATGTCGGGGAGGCGCTCGCGGCCAGGTTGCTCGGCGTGGGGGCCGGCACCGCGGCGGCACTCGTCGCCGCCGCCCCAGTGGGCGCCGCCGCCCCGACGGTGGGTGCCGAGGTGGCCCAGACGGCGCCGGCAGCACCCGGTCGGGCGCAGCCGGCAACACCGGTGGTCAGCAGCAGCGCCAGTACGCCGCAGCGGACGAGCGGACGGCGCCGCCGGGTCGGTGCGTTCATCGCTGCAGCCCCGCGGTTGCGTAGCCGTCCGGGTAGAACTGGTAGTAGTCGCGGTACCGGACCGTGAAGGTGGTGGTGCCGCGGGGCAGCGAGTAGGTGAGGGTGTACCTGCCGCTGGCGTCCAGCTTGCCGCGCCAGAACTCCCGCTCGGCCCCGCCGTTGGTCGACGCGGTGATCCACCAGTAGTTGTCGTCGCCGATCGGCGAGCTCCAGGTCACGGTGAGCTGCGCGGTGCCCTTTTCCTTGCCGGTCCCCACCTGGGCGGTGACGGCGAGGTCGGTGATCGGCGGCGTCGGCGGGTGCGCCGGCCCGAAGGAGTGCAGCAGCTGCGTTTCTTGGTAGGGGTCGGTCGAGCTGACCGCCCAGGCCCGGGTGCCGTCCCGGTTGACCAGCAGCGTGCCCTCCCACAGGCTGTCGCCGCTGCGGAAGTCGACGGCGTACGTCGGGACCGTGCTGCCCTTGTCGTAGAGGTAGACGTCGGCGTCACCGGTGGAGGTCGAGGCGCGGCCGATGGCGACGGTCGAGCCGTCCCCGGACCAGGCGGCGTCCTGCGGATAGACGCCGCTGGGATAGACGGTGGCGTCGCCGAGATCCGGCAGCCGGTACGAGTGGTGCTCGTACGGGTGGCCGACCGTCTCCACCACCTCGGTGCCGTCCGGGCTCACGGCGTAGTCGATCAGGTTGCTGCCGGTGTTGTCCCGCCGGGCGAGGATCCTCGGGCTGTCACCAGAGACGTCGATGGCGTACGTGGTGACCGGCGAATAGCCGGTGTCGCCGGCGACGAGGAGGCCCGGCGCGCCGGGGCTGGCGTCGATGATCGGGTGGTAGTTGGGGCCCGCGGTGTAGACCACCGGCGGGCTGCCGGGGGCGGACCAGATCAGCAGACCGCCGGAGCCGATGCCCGCGTCGATGAACCCGCCGACGACCTTCTCACCGGTCGGTTCGACGGTGTACAGCCAGGCGCCCGGGGGTGCGGGGTAGCTGGCGACCATGGTGAGCGTATCGGCGTCCAACGCGACGATCCGGTTGAAGCCCTGGGCCACGTACAGGATGCGCCCGTCGTCGCTGAGGACGAGGTCGGAGATGTCGCCGACGGCCGTGACCCGGTTCAGCAGCCGGCCGTCGAGGTCGGTCACCACCAGCGGCAGCCCGCCACCGACCCCCTGGGCGATGTAGAGGCGGCCGCGCGCCTCGTCGAGCTCGATCGCCAGCAGGTCGTCCACCGGCAGCTGGGTGCCGACGCTCTTCAGCGGGACCGTCTCGGCGGCGGCCGGCGCTGTTGTTAGCAGCTCGCCGGCGCTGAGCCCGATCGCCGTGAACATCCCGGACGCCAGCAGTTGACGACGCCGCATGACACCTGCTTCCTACTCGTTGCTCATAGCTGAGCAGTTCGGATAATTCGCTCTCCGCCCAGCGGTGGTTGGGCTGGAGTCCTGGACCGGCAGTCTGGTCCGGTGGCGATCGTTCCGGTCCTGCAGGATCTGCTTCACCACGTGGTGTGGGGTGTGCAGGGCGATGTCGGGGTCGCCGGCTCTTTGCAGGATGTTGATCGCGGCGTTCACGTCGGCCTGCCACGCCACCCCGCACGAGGTGCAGTGAAACCGGTCCCCGCTGCGGCGGCCGAACCGGCCGCAGCGGTGACAGGTTTGTGAGGTGTAGGCGGCATTGACGAGAACGAGCGCAGAACCTCTGCGCTCCGACACGCTTTTCAGGGCCTCGGCGGTGACTCCCTTGGTCCACGTGGCGAGACGCCGGTTGATGTTCTTAGGAAGCTTTTTGCGGCCGGTGAAGCGCTTGGTGAGATCCTCGGCGATCACGGTACCGGCCTCGTCCACGACCTCGTGCACCGCGGTGAAAATCTCCGTCCGTACCCGCGCCCGATGCCGTGCCGCCTGCCGATCCCGCTTCACCGCGCCGAGATTGTTGACCGTTATCCGGTGCGCTTTCGCGTGATCCCCACGCAGGGCGGCGCTGTTCGCGATCGAACGCAGCTTCGCCCGCCGCCGGTTACGTTCCTTCAACCGGTCCGACTCACTGGACAGCATCACGCCGAGCCCTACACCGTGGGGCTGGCTGTCGGAGTCGGTCAGGGCTTCCGTGTAGCCCTTGTCCACACCGAGCCTTCGGTCGCCGCACGGCCGCTGCGACGACCGCATCTGCGCCGCGTCGATCTGGTAGTGCACCTCAACCCGGCCGCTGCGCAGGACCAGCCGCAACGTACCCGTCGGCGCCACGGTCGTGGACAGCGGAATCCTAACCATCTTGCGGGGCTCGAGACCGGGAACCGCCAGCCACAACCGGCCCCTCCGATCGACGGCGGTGCTGTACTTGTCGGCGCGCACCACGATCTGATGATGCGTGCGGTTGCGCCCACGCTTCCAGTGCTTGCGCATCTGCCGGGCCAGGAACGGGTCACTGGCCCACTGGTCGGCCTTCAAGGCGGTGAACATCCGCTTACGCTCGGCCGGGTCGTTGGTGCGTCGGCTTATCGCTCGCCGGACGTCGACCTTGGCCGCCTCGAGGTTCGCGGCGATGTCGGCCATGGCGTCGCGGAGGGTTTCCTTCCACGCGTTCGCCAGCACGCCAAACCGGATGTGCGTGCCGTCGACCAGCCACCGGTCCCGTACCTGCCGATCTGCCAACCCAGACCCAACCCCGGCGATCGAGCCGTAGCGCTGCCACACCTCGCTGCGCACCCGGCCCAACCGGCGGGCCTGCTCCACCAGGGCGGCGTACTTGCCCGGATTCAGTCGGGCCGAATAGGCGATCCGGGTGACCTTCACCGGTCACCGTCCATGGTCAAGTCCGTCCTTTTCAGCTCCTTCTCGTAGCGGCGCAGACCGTACAGGGAGGCAGAACTGTTGCATCGCCGCCACCTGCAAGGCCAAGTCGAACTTCTGACCCGGCGACGAGACCCGGCAATACACCACAACCTTCCGCCGGTCGGCGTCGAAGCCCGGCTGTAGCGCCCTGGCACATCCGAATCGTCGAAATACCGCTGCCCGGGCGGCAAACGACGGCCCGTGATCCGGCCCCCGCCTCCCACCGACGCACCGTGCTCACCGAACGGCCCACCCACTTGGCAACCTCGCCGATAGGTGCTTTTCACAACAGTCGATTATGGACGGCTCTCGAAAGGAAAGCGACCGCTAGTAGCTGCTCCTCTGTCGGCCAGCCGCCGTACCGACGGCAGCCGCCGCGGCGGCCGGCGGGCAACGCGACGACCCGTGCGAGCGGTTGAGAGGGACTGTTGAGGGCTCTCGTCGCGGCCGATCCGGGCCTGTTGTTGTCAGCGCGCATGAGGGCTCGGCTGAGTGCGGCATTGGGGGCTCGGTTGGGGGCGTCGGCGATTCGAGGCCCCAGACGAGTCTTGTCGAACTGCTCTGTCAGGTGTCTGAGCTGCGGAAACCCGGCCAGACAGGAACCGACCTGCAAGATCAACCTATCCCGACTCCCTAATGTTTCTTAGGGACCCCAGGGGTTCTTACGCCGGGCGGGAAAGGTCAAGAACGGGGGCGGCCGGATCTACATCAACGAGGCCTGCGAGTTCTTCGCGCCGCTCGGCAGAGGCGGCAGTAGTGTCCTCTACGTCTACCTCGGGTCGCTCGGCGACGACGCTTGGTTCCCCGCCCCGGAAGTTCCAGGCAGGGAGTAGCTGACGCGTTCAGCCGAGCGGGTGCTCTCATCGATGCAAAAGGGCCAACGTCAGCCGGTCAACGTTCGTTCTACGGCACTGAACCGGATTCGTTCCTGCTCCAGGCGCAGCGCGGGCGCGTACCGGTTGGCGACCAGATCGCGGTACAGCTGCAGCTCCTCTGCGGTCAGGTGGGCGAGTTCGGTCGTGACCGGGGCGGCCTCGCGGCCCCAGTGCGCCCGGTGGCCCAGCAGCGTCTCGGAGTCCATCAGCACCGACGTCGTGTGGGGAAACACCTGCCGGAGCCGGTCGAGGATGGCGAACCCGTGGGTGTCGATGTCGCCCCAGTAGGTCAGCTCCCGATCGTGCAGCCAGGTGAGCGGCGCCAGCGCGCGCACCGCGTAGCCGCCGCCGAAGACCGCGACCGTGCCGGGCATCGAGGGAAGGGCGAGGTGCGTCGTCTCGTTCTCCACGACGAGCACCCGGGCGACGTCGAGCGGGGTCCGGGCCAGCTCGTCGACGCGGACCGTCACCTCGCTGAACGGGCCGAGCGCCGCGGGGGCGGGGCGGTCCAGTGCACGCAGCCGTACGTACGTGGGCTTGGTGCGGAACCGGTATCGCTCGGCGAACCGGGCCGGCGGCTGTGCCGGGTCGATCCGCTCGGGTGCCAGCTGCCGGTCCAGCAACTGGGCCAGGACGGTGCGGTGCTGCTCGATGAACTTGGTGTCGACGCCGGGAACGTCGATCTGCCGCAGGTACCGCCCGGTCGTGGGGTGCCGGTCGATCCAGCGCACGACCTCGACCAGGCGGGCCCAGCTGTCCGCGTTGTCCAGGACCTTCATCGGCTCGGCGGTCATCCACTCGACGAGTGCGGGCGCGGCCTGCCGCGTCAGATCCAGCAGCCGCGTGAACGTCTCCACGTTCCGCCGTACGCGCAGCAGGGCCCACGCCTGGTCGGGAGTGTCGATGGAGGCCCGGTGCGGCACCTCGTTGCTGCCGACGAGGCGCCCTCCGACGCGCTTCCAGTCGAGCCGGATCAGGGCCGGATCGACGGCCTTCCACTCCGCGAGCCAGTCCTGGGCCGCGCCGAAGCGCTCGGCCACCTCGGCCGCGGTCGGCGCGCGCAACGGGACGACAACCGGTTCCCAGCGCTGCCGCGCGTACGCGGTGAGCAGTTCCCCGGAACTCCACCGCCGGCGCACTTTCGTCAGCAGCTCGGACGGGGTGGACCAGCGCCATGCCGCCACGGTCACTCCTCGACGCTGATCAGATGGGCGAGCTGGTGCACGTCGCGCTTCTGGTGGTACTCCTCAATGGTGAGGCTGCGCAGCCGCGAGTCGCTGCCGGTGGGGTTGTCCACGAAGCCGACGGCGGAGACGTACGGCTCGATCACGTGGATCTTCTGCAGCGGAGTGACGATGAGCAGCTGCAGCCCGAGCCGCTGGAACAGCGCGAGCGCGAACCGGGTCGACTCGTCGGAGCCACGGCCGAACGCCTCGTCGATGACGACGAAGCGGAAGGTCTGGCCGCGGTCGGTGGTCAAATCGAGCTTGAACTGGTAAGCCAGGGACGCGGCAAGGATCGTGTAGGCGAGCTTCTCCTTCTGCCCGCCGGACTTGCCGCCGGAGTCGCTGTAGGTTTCGTGCTCGCTGTCGTCCTCCCGCCACCGCTCCGAGGCCGAGAACACGAACCAGTTGCGCACGTCGGTCACCCGCCGCGCCCACGCCTTGTCGATCTCGGTGAAGCCCGGGCGGCCCCGGAACCGTTCGACGAGCTGCTTGACCTGCATGAACTTCTGTTCGGAGTACTGGTCGCTGTCATCGCGGGCAAGCGAATTGTCGGTGCAGGCCCGCAGGTCGTTGATGAAGTCGCGGATCTCCACGTTGGGTGTGCGGTTCCCCTCCAGCCGGATGTAGCGGCCGGGGTTGTAGTCGATGCCCACGAGAGACCGGTTGATCGTGTCGATCCGTTCCCGGATGAGGTCGGCCTGCTTGTGCAACTGCGAGTGGAAGCCTGCGATGTCGCGGATGGTGTTGGTGTTGAGGTACGTCTTGAACTCGCTCTCGAAGCGCGGCAGGTCGTCGCGCACCAGCCGGTCGTGCATCGCCCGGTATTCCGGCGCGGACTGGATCGAGCTGTCTAGCTCGGCGGCCTCGACCGGGTAGGTGTTGCGGAAGTCCTCCATGGCACGCACCGCCCGGTTGCTGGCCAGTGTCTGCCGGTGGGCTGCCTCGTTGCGGTCTTTGGTGAGCTGCCCCTCGACGGCGTTCCGCAACTGGTCGTAGTCCTCCGGGCTCGGCAGCGCGGTGTCCCCGACCAGCTCGGCCATCGCCGCGAACCAGGGTTCCGCTTCCCGCACCGCCGGCTCCCGCAGCAGCGCCTCGGCGTCGCGCTGGCCGTGCGCGGCCTGTTCCAGATGTACGTCGGCCTGGGCGATGCGGCGCTGCAGGTCGTCGCGCTCGATGCTGCCGCCGTCGATCGCCTCGAGCACCGACTTCAGCTGCGCGGTGACCCGCTCCAGTTCCCGGGACGAGCGTTCGAGCTGCTGCTTCTCCTGGCGCAGCCGCCGCACCCGCTGTGCCGAGGACTGCCAGTCGATGTCGGTGAAGTCGGTGAACTCGACGAGCTTGCCCAGCACGCCGAGCCGGCGGTTGAGCGCGCCGAGCCGATCGCCGGCAGCGTCCCGCGTCTTCGTTGCCTGCGCCTTGTCGGCGGTCAGTACGCGCGCCTTGGTCAGCAGCGCATCGATCTTCAGCTCGATGCTCCAGCCCAGCACGTAGGTGCTGCGGTCGTCGATGCGGCTGCGGTCGTCCTTCTCGTGCCGGCCGCCGGTGTCCTTAACCTGGCCGGCCCTGGTGATCGCCCGTTCGGCGCGGCGGAACTCGTCGATCGTCTGCAGGCACTCGTAGCCGGCTCGGCGGCGCAGCTGGCGCTCCAGCCAAGGCTGGAACGGCGATTCCCGCATTTCCAGCTTGGCGAACAACTGCCGGTCGGCGTCGGCCGGCAGCGGCTCCGCCTGCCGGGGCAGCGTCGCCGGTACCCGGTAGTAGACGAGACGGCCGCCGAGATGGTGGCGGTCGACCCAGCCGGCCACGGCCGGGTAATGCTCGTCCGGCACCAAGATCGACAGCGCGAACCCGCGCAGCAGCCGCTCCGCCGCTCCCTCCCAGTCGGCGGCGTCGGCCCGGACCTGGATCAGCTCGCCCACGAACGGCAACGCCGCCTCCGGCAAATCCAGCTCGGCGCAGATGCGCGCCCGCATGTCCAGGTTTCGCCGGGGAATGTTGCTGCGCCGCTCCTGCAGGCTGCGCAGCTCGGCATTCACCTCCCTCTCCTGCTGCTCCAGCTCCCGCACCCGCACCGCGGCGTCGGTCAGGTCGTTCTGCAGGGCAGCGCGCTGCTCCTCGGCGCCGGTCAGCTCGTCGGCGACCTCCCGTTGCCGGGCGGTGAACTGCTCGATCGCCTCCACCGCCGGTAAGTCAGCGTTGGCCAGCAGCCCGCTGAATCGCTCGAAGCGGCGCCATCGTTCGTCGCGGGTGCTCTCGGCGTCGGCGATCTGCCGTTCCAGTTCGGCGATCCGGTCACCACCGTGCCCGGCGCGCTCAAGCTCCAGGCGCTGCCGCTCGCCGTCCAGGTCGGCCAGCCTGGCCCTGGTGGCGGACAACTGCGCACGCAGCTCCGCGAGCTCGGCGGTGTGCGCGGCGACCCGGGCGGCATACAGCTCGGCCTTGCCCCGCGCGCAGAAGTACGGCAGCGCCTCCCTCTTGGCGTCCAGCTCGCCGATCGTCTGGCCGTACGCGTCGTAGGCGTCGCACGCGTCGAGCAGCGGCTTCAGCGCGGCCAGCTGTTGGCGGGCCTTGACCACCGCCTCGTGCGCCTTGGTCAGGTCCTGGAAGTGCTCGACGAGGCGGCGGATCCAGTCGCCGGTGTCGAACGGCTCCAGCATGTGGTGGCGGACGAAGTCGTTGAGATCACCGACCGCCTTCATCGACACGGTCTGGTGGAACAGCTCCATCGCCTGGTCCGAGGCAATGCCGAGGCGGCGACGGAAGTCCTTGCCATACTCCGGGAAGTGGTCGTACACCTTGGCGCCGGACTGGCGCAGCCGCCGCTTCAGCTGGCCGATCTCCGAGCCGAAGTCGGCGAAGTCGCCGGCAATGCTCAGCTCCTGACCGGAGGTCACGTAGAAGCGCTCCGGCTGGCCCGGGTTGCCGTCGTGCAGCCAGAACACCTGCGCCAGGCTGACCGTCGCCCCGCTGACCGGCTCCGCGAAGACGCCGAGCAGCACCGAGTAACACGAGCCGCGGCGCAGGCCGACCGGCTCGGATGCGCCGGTCTTCTCGTTTCGCTCCGACTTGTAGTGGCCCTGCACATAGGAGCGCAGCGAGCGTTCCCGAATGTCGGCGCCGGCCGCCTTGTTGTACGAGATCCGGTTGGCCGGCAGCAGCAGCGTGGTGATGGCGTCGACGACGGTGGACTTGCCGGAGCCGATGTCCCCCGTGAGCAGGGCGTTGGCGCCGTCGAGGCGCAGCATCCAGACCCGGCCGTCGAACGTGCCCCAGTTGTGCAGCTCCAGCCGTTTCAGGCGAAACCCGGCGAGGGTCGACGGCACCTCGAGCATGCTCACTTCGGTCAGGGTTTCGGTCATCTGGTCGCCTCCAGCTCGGCGGCGTACTCCGCCAGCCGCGCGTCGAAGTCCGCCAGCCACTGCGCGTCGACGAAGGCCTTGATGATGCGGCGTACCTCGTACGTCGCCTCGGCGTCGTTGATGCGCCGCAGGAACCCCAGCTCCACCACTTTGCCGATGTGCGTGTCGATCTGGTCGATCAGTCGGGCCTCGCTGGTCGACGCGGGCAGGAAAACCGCGCACTGGTCCACGATCTGTTGCCGGGTCAGCACGAGCCGGGTGTCGGCGTTGCTGGCGTCGAATTCGGCGAGCTTCTTGCGCAGCAGCGCCAGCAGCAGGCTGACGTGGAACGACAGCGCCCGGCGAGGGATGAGCCGGCGGATCGCCTGCTGCCCGTCCGCCTCGTCGTCGCCCGGCTGGGAGCGCAGGAACGCGTACCCCTCCGCTTCGTCGATGACGACGGTGAGGCCGAGCACGGCGACATAGTCGCGGACCTGCGCCTGCAACCGCATCAGGTGATGCCACGGCACCGGGTGCGTGTCGCGGTAGACGACCCCTTTCATCAGGTGGACAGCCGCCACCGACAGGCTCGGCTCCTCCCTTCTGGTTGCGGCCATCACACACGATCCAATGCCGGAACCCTGCGCAGGAACGAGACGGCGGGCAGGAGCGCTGTCCGAGTCCGCCCGTCCGGGTCGTACCACCGCACCTGGTCTCGCCGGTCCTCGTCGAAGACGACGTCGAAACCCGGGTCGCGCAGCGACAGGTATGTCACCAGCTCGGCCAGGCCCTGCTCCAACGGGCGGTTGGCCAGGACCTCTGGCAGGGAAACCTGCGAGCTGCGGCGCAGCGCGGCGCGCACGGCATCGGTCAGCCGGACCGGGTCGACATGCACCTGCTCGAACAGGCGGGAAACGTCGACGTCGGGCTCCCCGGTGTCGACCGTGCTGTCCAGCGGCTGCTTCGCCCGAGGCCGGTACAGCGGACGCTCCATCGGCAGCACGACCTGCGGGGCGGCCGCATCGAGCTCGAAGACCAGCCCGTCCGTCCGCTGGTCGCGCAGCGCCAGCGCGTGCGTCTCGATGCCGCGCAGGAGGTCCATCACCCGCCGGTTCTCCAGCCATACCTGGTCGTCGAGGAACCGGCGCAGCTGCTCCGACAGCAGCCGTACGGTTGCCTGGGTGCGCTCTGCGGCGTCGAGCCAGTCGTAGTGGATGCGCCGCATGCGCGGATCGGATGCCCCGATGACGTCGAGCGACTGCACCCGGGCAAGCAGGTCGCTGAACTCCTGCTGGCGTTGCGGAGACAGCAGGAAGTCGTAGAAGGCATGGAAGCTGCGGCCCTGGTCGGAGTCGGCGATCGCGTGCCGGCTGCCGACGACCTCGTCGAGCAGCTCGCCCTTCGAGCCGCTCCACGTGGCGATCTTCTCGCGCAGCGCCCGATCGAGCGCCCGGAAGTTCGCCTCAACCTCACGGAAGTCGGCGAGCAGCCCCCGCGCGGTTGCCACGAACTGCTGGTACCGATCGCGCTGCGCCGCTCCGTCGAGCACCTCCACCTGACCGGCACGCACCTTGGCGATCTCGGCGTCGATCGCCTCACGACGCGCTTGCAGCTCCGCCAGCCGGGCGTCCGGGTCGGTCTCCGCGCCGTAGACCATCTGACGCAGCAGCTCGAGCACGATGTTGAGCCGGGACTCGGTACCGACGAACGACCGGGCCTGCAGCGACTGCACCCACGACAGTGCCCGCTCCACGGCCGGAGTCGCGTCGAAATGCACCTGGTCCGAGTCGGGCGGATAGTACTTGCGCAACCAGCCGACTTCCGGCTGCGCCCAGTCGTCGAGGTACGACTTGGCGGCGCGCGGGAAGGTGCCCGCGCCGAGACGCTCATTGAGTGCGAACAGCTCGTCCTCCAGTCGCGCGGTCAGCTCGACGCCAGAAATGGAGCGCACGTTCTCCTCGACGAACACCCGCCCGAGGAAGCTCAGCACCAGAGCGGCGTGGTCGGCGCGCAACAGCCGCCACGCTGCGTTGTTGCGGCGCAGCCACTCGACCTCGTCGAACTCGATCGTCACCGCCGTATGCCCGTCCCTAACCGCTCAGCCAACTGTCGCCCATGTTAGAGACCGGGAGTGACATCCGGCTCTGGCCAGTGGCCGGTGGCCCGGACGGCGAACGCCAGACCGCGGGGTCGGACGGGATTCATCGGTCCGGGTGCGGTGAGTTTCCCGGCGCCCGACGGTCCTACCGGGGTGAGGACCTCCGCGATCTCCTTCGCCGTCGGCGGGACGCTGGCCCGCGCGGACATCCCCGCCCTCTGCGCTGAGCTGGCCGAGGTGCTGCGCGGCCGGGACCGTGGCGTGGTGGTCTGCGACGTGACCGGGGCACGCCCCGACGTGGTCACCGTCGAGGCGCTGGCCCGGCTGGGCCTGACCGCGCGGCGGCACGGCTGGCGGCAGATGGTCACCGGCGGCAGCGCCGATCTGCTGGAACTTGCCGACCTGCTCGGCCTGACCGGCCTGTTATTGCAGCCGGCCGGGCAACCCGAACAGCGGGAACAGGCGGGCGGTGTCGAGGAAGTTGTTGACCGCCGCGATCCGTCCCCCTGAGATCTCCAGCACGATCAGCGCCCAGGGGTCGTGGCCCGAGCCGTCGAGGCTGGGGCGGTACTGCCCGAACGCCGGCAGGCCGTTGGCCACCACTGGCACCAGGCGGGAGCCCCGGCAACCGCTGCCCGTTCCGGCCATCCAGGCGAGGATGTCGTCGTGGCCGCGCAGCCACAGCGGCAGCGGCGGCATGGACAGCGTGGCGTCCTCGTGCAGCAGCGTGGTGAGAGCCTTCAGGTCGTACGCCTCGAATGCGCGCACGTACCGCGCGACCAGCGCCTTCTGCTCGTCGTCCAGCGGCCGGTAGACCTCGGCGGCGGTGTCGGTGGTGGCGAGGGTGGCCCGGGCCCGCTGCAGGGCGCTATTGACGCTCGCCACCGTGGTGTCGAGCAGGTCGGCCACCTCCTGAGCCGACCAGGCCAGCACCTCGCGCAGGATGAGCACAGCCCGCTGCCGCGGCGGCAGGTGCTGCAGCGCGGCGACGAACGCCAACCGGACGGACTCGCGGCCGGCGACCACCTCGGCCGGGTCGCTGCCCTCCGGCAGGACCCGGCTGTCCGGCGCCGGGCCGACCCAGATCTCGTCGGGACGCGGCTCGCCCGGGTGGGTGGCGCCGCCGGACCCGGCGGGACCGAGGTCCATCGGGCGGACCCGACGCTGCGCGCTGGCGAGCATGTTGAGGCAGACGTTCGTCGCGATCCGGTACAGCCAGGTCCGCACTGCCGACCGCCCTTCGAACCGCTCGAAGCTGCGCCACGCCCGCACGAAGGTGTCCTGTACGGCGTCCTCGGCCTCGAAGGCGGAGCCCAGCATCCGGTAGCAGTAGCCGGTCAGCTCCGGCCGGTACGCCTCCAGCTGTGACTCGATCGGTGCGCTGGTCGCCACGTCACTCACGCCGACAAATCTAGCCGGTACCCCGCTGGTCCGGGCCCGGCGAAAATCCGTGCCGCCCACGGCGATGAGTCTCCGGCGTTCGCCCGGTCACTAGGGCATCGGATGCCGACACGACACGAGGAGCACCTCATGACCACCACGCAGCGGACCGCCGAACCCACCGCCTCCGTGCAGTACGCCGAGGTCAACGGCGTCAACCTGTACTACGAGGCGCACGGGGCCGGCGGCCCGATGATCCTTCTGCACGGTGGGCTCGGCTCGGGTGAGATGTTCGGGCCGATCCTGCCCACGCTCGCCGACGGGCACCAGGTCATCCTGGTCGACCTGCAGGGGCACGGCCGGACCGCCGATGTCGACCGGCCGCTCGACATCACGCTGATGGCCGACGACGTCGCGGCCCTCATCGACCACCTCGGTTTGGAGAAGCCGGACGTCGTCGGCTTCTCCCTCGGCGGCGGCGTCGCGCTCCAGGTCGCCATCCGCCACCCGGAGAAGGTGGGCCGCCTGGTTTCGGCGTCGGCGAACATCCGCCGCAGCGCCATCTACCCCGAGATGCTCCAGCAGCAGGGCCAGGTCTCCGGTGCGGCCGCCGAGTTCATGAAGGACACCCCGATGTACGAGCTGTACCAGCGGGTGGCGCCTCGCCCGGAGGACTTCCCGCGGCTGCTGGACAAGATCGGCGAGGCGATGGCGAAGGACTTCGACTACACCGAGCAGGTCCGCGGCCTGCAGGTGCCGACGCTGGTGGTCGCCGCCGACGCCGACATGGCGCCGCCGAGCCACTTCGTCGAGGTCTTCAACCTGCTCGACGGCGGGCTGCGCGACGGCGGCTGGGCGGGCGAGGGGCGGCCGAAGGGCGGGCACGCGCTGGCCATCCTGCCCGGGCTGACCCACTACGACCTCGTCGACTCCCCGCTGTTCGCCGCGGTCACGCTCGCTTTTCTCGACCAGGAGAGCTGACCCTGGTCCTGTCGCCGGGCGCGGCGGCCAGCCGGTTGGCCGGCCGCCGCGGCTCGCGTCGGTGGCGGCGGTCAGTTCCCGCTGCGGTACGGGCCGTCCACGTAGATGAGCGCGTCGCCGACGGCCCGCTCGGTCGACCCGCTCGGCCGGTTGACCAGGGCTCCCTCGACGGACATCGCGGTGGAGCCGCCGCCGTCGAGGTTGATCGCGTCGTCCATGCCGAGCGCCTGGGCGACGGCGGCCGTCTCGTCCATGGTGGTGCCGACGCTGGTGGTCTGGCGGCCGTCGATGGTCGCGAGGACGATCTTGCCGTCGCGGGTGGTGCCGGCGATGGTACGGGGGTTGCGGTCGAAGAAGCTGCCGGATCCGGCCGGTACGACGATCTGGCCGTCCGCCGTCAACGGGTACCGCCCGTTCACCCCGAACAGCCCGGGCCGCACGGGAAGTTCCTCGCCGTTCTGGTCGGTCAGGGTTGAGGTCTGGCTCACGCAGCCCTGTCCGGTCGCGTTCAGCAGGGCAACGGTGTCCCGCCCGGTGGCCTGCAGCGAGGTCTGGCCGGTGGCCAGGGTGGTGCCGCGGGTGGTCGAGGTACGGACCACGCAGCCGAGCCGGTCGAGCACGACCTCCGTGCCGGCGCCGGCCGGGGTGGCCGCGGCGAACTCGGGGGTGAACTCGACGACGTCGCCGGGGAGGGTGCACTGGGTCTGGTCGGCGAGGGTGGCGCAGCCGCCGGGCACGACCGGCGGGTGGTTGATGAACTCCAGCGGCAAGGTGGCGTCGGTCTGCCGGTTCCGTACGCTGCCCGACCAGGTCAGCTTCCCGGTCATGGCCCGGTTGCTGTTGGCGTCGACGACGAAGTTGACCTCGGCCGGGTCGGTGGTGGGCTCGCTGAGCAGCTTCCCGCCGAACAGCCCCAGCCCGACCGGGTCACCGGGGTAGAGCTGGCTGGCGGTGAAGGTGAAGAAGGAGGCGTTGACCCCGGCCAGGGCGCCGGAGGCGCGGACGAGGTCCGTGGTCTTCTCGACCTGGCTCAGCTTCGGGCCGTACGTCGCCTGCAGGTGGCCACGGGCCTTGCTCGGGTCGATGGTGAGCACGTTGACCACCCACGGACCCCGCGTGGTGATGTTGACCTGGTCGGCCGGGGCCGGCTCGGTCCCCCGCACGATCCGGGTGAGGGTGACGCCGTCGGCCAGGGCGCGATCGGTGCGTACCTCGGTCAGCTCGCCGTCGCCGAGCGGAAGGGTGCCGGCGGCGGCCTCGGCGCGGGCCCCCGGAACGACACCGAGAGCCACCGCGGCCAGCGTGGCCGCCGCGATCACCCCGGCCCGGCGGAAGCGGGACAGGTCAGGAGTGGAAACTGTCATGTCCGTGACCCTGGCGGCGCCACGGAACCAGGTACCCGACACTATCTGACAACCACCGCCGCGCTGGCACGGTGGGATGACGACAAGCGGGATGCCGGATAGGTTCTGCACGATGCCGGTAGCGGCTTCAGCCGATCAGGTGAGCGAGCACTGCGAGCACCCGCCGGTTGTCGTCATCGGACGGCGGCATGACCAGTAGCTGCACGTTGACGTCCACAGGCAGCGCCACGGTCGGGGCCGGCCTTCCACAGGCTGGTGGCCGCCGACCCGTGGTCGGCGGCCACCCGTGTCCAAGCGGCGACTTGCCTACTGGACGCCGACCCTCTGCTTGTTGTAGTTCGTGCCCTCACCGTCCGGCTTGTAGTTGCTCTCGACGTTGCCGGCGATGTCGATCGAGAACCAGTTGACAGTGGTGTCGCTGTTCACTGCGATGTTCTGGACGCCCTCGCGCATGCCGGCCAGGGCGAGCTTGGGCGAGTTGTACGTCGGCCGGCTGCCGTCGAGCGTGTAGTAGACGTTCGCTGGCTCGCTGGTGCTGAAGGTGAAGGCCGTGGCACCCGGTTCCTGCTTGACGATCGTCAGTTTGGTCTGCGGCTGGATCTTGTCCGTCGCGTACGCCCGGGCCACCTCGAGGATGGCGATGTTGCCGTTGGCGAACTCCATCGCCTCCTCGTGCCCCTCGGCGAACGGCGGCTGGAAACCGACCGCGGTGAACCGCTTGGTCGTCGGGTTGTAGACGTCCGCGCCGACCTCGAAGTCCCAGCCGATGATGCCGCGGTTGTACCAGTGCTCGTCGGCGCTGTTGCCGGCCGCCGAGTACAGCACGTCGGTCACCGGCCCGGTGCGGCCCGGCCAGATCGCCGTGCCACGGTATTCCTGCACCCGGGAGAGGATGTAGTCCGAGGAGGTCCAGAAGTACGCCTCGGTGCCCTGGTCCACCCGCGGCAGCACCTCCCGCCCCGCGGCCTTGTACGCCCCCGGAGGCCACATGAAGTACCCGCCGTAGGAGTGGGTGTTCATGGAGAGCTTGATGTTCGGGAAGTGGTCGACCAGCCAGACCTCGTTGCGCGCCTCCGGCTCGGACAGCTCGCTCGGGCCAGCGAAGGTCTCGCCGGTGCAGTTGGTCGCCGACGCGCCAACGTAGCCGTCGAAGACGGAACCGACCGAGAAGTTCCGGTTGATGTCCACGCCCCAGGCGTTGCGGGCAGCCGGGTCCGCCAACGACGCCGAGCAGTAGTTGGTCATGTTCTTCCGCTGCATGTTGTAGTCGTACATGCTGTAGTGCGCGCCGTCCGGGTTGACGACCGGCAGGATGAAGATGTCCAGGTCGTCGACAATCTTGCGGGTATTCGGGTCCTGCGCGTAGTTGCGCAGCAGCCGCTCGGCCGACTCCACGCAGACCAGCGGGGTCACCCACTCCCGGGCGTGCTCCTGGCAGTAGAGGAAGACGCCGACCTTCGAGCCGTCGCGGTGCTTGCCGATCCGCAGCGCCTTCATCTGGAACGGCTCGCGGGAAACGCTCGCCGGCGCCTTCAGGTTGTCGGTCAGCTGGATCACCGGAGCCGCGGCCACCACGCCGGTGCCGGCGTTGCCCCGGTACGTGCTGGCCGTGAGCAGCTTGGCCGCGTCGGCGTTGCCGTTGACCGCGGCGACGACCTGCGCCGCCGTGCTGGTGATCGCGCCGGAGCCGTTGGTGGCCAGGCTCACGGTGACGGCCTTGCCGGACACGCTTACCGCCAGCGGAGCGTTCGCCGTGCCCGGGTTGACCAGCGACATGGTGACGTCGTTGCCACCCTCGGAGCCGTACGCCGTCGAGGTGACGTAGACGATGCTGGCTGCGGCGGTGCCGAGCTGCACCTGCGCCTTGCGCCGGTAGCCGTTCGTCTTGTACGGCAGGTCGATCAGCTCGGTCAGCTTCGGGAACTCCGCGGCCAGCCCGGTGAACCGCGCGGTGACCTCCGTCGGGTCCAGGTAATGGTCGACGAAGTCCGACACGTACGGGTGGTCACCGGTGACCTTGCGCGGGCTGCCCAGCCACTTCGAGACGTCGACCGTGACCGAGCCGCCCTTGTTGCTGGTAATGGTGGCCTTGGCCGGCGCGGCGTTGAGGGCGACCGGGTTGCTGAACCGGTGATACATGTACTGGCCGGCGTCGGTGAACCGGGACATGGTGGCGGTGCCGCCGGAGCCCATCTCCGTGCCTGGCCCGCTGTCCCAGCTCGCCGTCAGCACCGTCGTCGAGTCGGTGCCGGCGCTCGACTTCACCTCGATGTTGAGGAAGAGCTGGTTGTTGAGGCTGGAGAACCATTCGGACCGCAGCACGGTCAAGGTGTCGGTGCTGGCCGTCGCCGCCGTCGCGGCTCGGATCGAGGCCGACCGCTCGGCCATGTTGTCCGCGTAGTCGCTCTGGTCGGAGATGGCGTCCTGCACGTCGAAGCCCTTGTCCCGCAGCGCCTGGCTCTCCTCCGGGCTGAGGATCGCGTGCACCTCGATGCCGTTGTCGACCGGCTTGACGTACTCGGCGAGGTCGACGCCGAGTTCGTTGAGGCGGTCGATGCCCGACTTGTCGGCGACGACGATGCGCATCAGGCCGACGCCGTTCTGTTCGCCGGTCGACGACCGGTCGGGCACCACCGCGCTGCCCGACGTCGGACTCGCCAGGCCGGGTGCGCTGACGGCGAGCGCCAGCGGTAGCACGAGCAGGGCCAACAAGCGGCGCGGTCCGTTGGATCTTCTTGTACTCCTCATGAGAGTCCTTCCGGCGAGGCGATCCCGAGGGCCGCGCAGTCGAGGTGTCGGTGGACGACCTCGACTGCCGCAGCTTCGCAAAGTGTGATCGCCGTCTCACCATCAGTCAAGATCGATGGGCGCAGGACGGACGTTGGTCGGGCGGTCGGCTGGGCGCCCGCTACGCCTTCGCCACGCTCGCCGGCTCCGGCTCGGCGTGCCGCCCGCTGGCCGGCCGCTCGTCGCCATGCCCCGGCCACCACGCCTTGTGCCCGATCAGCGCGGTCAGCGCCGGAACGAAGAACATCGACATGACGAACGCCGACAGCACGATGCCGATCGCCACCGCGAAGCCCATCTGCTGCAGGAACGAGATCGGCGCGAGCATCAGCACCCCGAACGTCCCGGCAAGGATCAGCCCTGCCGCCGCGACCGTCGGGCCGGCGTGTTCCACTCCGATAGCGGCGGCCTGGTGCGGCTCGTTGCCCTCCCGTGCCTCCTCACGCAGCCGGGCGATCATCAGAATGTTGTAGTCGGTCCCGATCGCCACCACGAAGAGGTAGAGGATGATCGGCAGCTGGAAGGTGACCCCGGGCTTGTCCTGCAGCCCTTGGAAGAGATAGACCGTGGCACCCAGCGTGGCGGCGAAGTTGAGCAGCACAGCTATCACGAGGTAGATCGGCGCGACCAGGCTGCGCAGCAGCAGCGCGAGGATGAGCGCGATCAGGCCGGCCGCCACCGGCAGGATCACCGACAGGTCGCGGTTGTTCGCCGAGTTGATGTCCGCGAAGATCGCGGTGGGTCCGCCGACCACCGCCCGGGTGCCGGGCGGGGCCGCCTTGTGCAGGGCGTCGCGTAGTTCGTCGCGGACGAGCGTGATCGCCTCGTTGGAGACCGGGTTTTCGTTGAGCAGCAGGTTGACCCGGGCCACACTCGGGTCGCTGCTGCGCTCCGGGGGTTGCGCCCGGCCCACCCCCGGAGCGTTCGCCGCGGTCGCCGCGAAGTCGCTGATCTGTTGCTCGGTCAGCGGCGACCCGTTGCCGGTGGTCAGGTAGACCTCGGTGGGAGCGAGGGCACCGGCGGCGAACCCGCGCTGCAGGTCCGCAGCGGCCTTCGCCGACTCGGTGTCCTGTGGGAAGCCGGCGCTGAAGTCGTAGTCGGCCTTGTAGCTCAACACGCCCGCGGCGAGCGCGACCAGCAGGGCGCCGGATGCCGCCGCGACGAGCGCCGGCCGGCGTCCGATGGCGGTCCCGAGACGGCGCGACATGGTGGCCTTGGGGGCACGCCGCCACGCCTTGGACGGCCAGAAGACGTACCGGCCGAGCAGCGAGACAACCGCCGGGACGAGCGTGAGCGAGGTGACCAGCATGACGCCGACGGCGATCGCGAGCGCCGGGCCGAGTGAGCCGAAGAAGCCCAGTGAGGCGAGGAGCAGCACGAGGAACGCGACGATGACCGCTCCCGCGGCCGACGTGATGACCTCGCCGACCCGCTCGACGGAGACGATCATCGCGGTGCGCTTGTCGTCACCGGCACGCAGCCGCTCCCGATAGCGGAACAGCAGGAACAGGATGTAGTCGGTGCCGATGCCGAACAGCACGATCAGCAGTACCGTCTGCAGATCCTGACTGACATTGAGGTCGAACGCCTTGCCCGCCGCGGCGACAAGCCCGGTCGTGACGGTAAGGACAACGGCGATGACCGGCACGGGCAGCAGCGCGGCGATGGGGCTGCGGAAGATGATCAGGATCAGTCCGATGATCAGGATGATCGTCGCGATGCCGACCACCGCGAAAGCCTTGTTGAAGGTGTTCTCGTTGTCGACGAAGCTCGCCACGTCGCCGGCCACGCCCGCGGTCAGCCCGCTGCCCGCCAGCTCCGGGCCGATGGCCGCCCGCAGGTCGCGTACGGCGTCGAGCAGCGCCGGGTCGTCCGGGGCGGGCGCGTCAAGCCCGACGCTCACCACCTGCACCGACTTGTCCGGTGCCACGGCCGGCGGGCCGGTCAGGTAGCCGGACGTGTGCGAGATGTTCCTGGCCTTGAGCGACTGGGCGAGCTGGCCCACCCTCGCCTCGTCGGCCGGCGTGAGCGACTGCCCGTCGGCGCGCTTGACCACGACGGTCGCCGTCGCGGTGGCCTGCTGCGGAAACGCCTTCTTCCCGATCTCGGTGGCCTGCACCGACTCGTAGGAGTGGGGCAGGAAGCTCTCCTGGTCGGCGGAGGTGATGTCGCTCAGAGACGGTGTGGTGACGATGATGGCGGCTGCCGCGACCACCCAGCCGGCAATCACCCACCACGCCCTGCGTACAACGAATCTGCCCAGCCGCTCGAACATGGTTTCCCCCCGGGTGTTCGGCACAACCGACGTCTGGGGCCTGGAGCGCCCGTGGGCACCCGCCCGTCACTCTGCCGGGCAGCCTTCGCTACCCCTTGTGCAGCGTACCTTCGCCTGGCAATCCTTTTCGGACGCTCGGGGTGCGGGGGCCGCCTGAGTCTCAGCCGTTCAGGTACGCGAGCACCGCGAGCACCCGCCGGTTGTCGTCATCCGACGGCGGCATCCCCAGCTTGCTGAAGATGTTGTTGATGTGCTTGCTGACCGCCTTCTCGGTGACGAACAGCCGCCCGGCGATCGCGGCGTTCGACCGCCCCTCGGCCATCAGCCCCAGCACCTCCCGCTCCCGGCCGGTGAGGTCCCGCAGCCGCTGCGCGCCGGTGTTGCGGGCCAGCAGCTGGGACACCACCTCGGGGTCCATCACCATGCCGCCGTCGGCCACTCGGCGTACCGCGTCGATGAACTGTCCGACGTTCGACACCCGGTCCTTGAGCAGGTAGCCGACTCCCCCACGCCGGTCGGCGAGCAACTCCCGCGCGTACAGCTGCTCGACGTGTTGGGACAGCACGAGGGTCGGCAGCCCGGGAAGCTGCGTCCGGGCCGCGAGCGCCGCCTGCAGGCCCTCGTCGGTGAAGGTCGGGGGCAGGCGTACGTCGAGGACCGCGACGTCGGGGCGGTGCCGGGTGAGCGCCGGCAGCACGGACGGCCCGTCCGCGACGGCCTCGACGACCCGGAAGCCGTACGCGTCGAGGATGCGCGTCAGCCCGTCCCGGAGGAGGGCGAGGTCCTCCGCGATGACAACTCGCACGGCAGCTCCATGGTCACGACGGTGGGTCCGCCGGGCGGACTCGTCACGGTCATCGTGCCATCGAAGGCTGCCAAACGCCGTCGCACACCCGCCAGGCCGGTCCCCGCGTCCGAGGTCGCGCCGCCACGGCCATCGTCGCCGACCTTCATGCTCAACACACCGTCGCGGTGCAACACCTGGATCCAGGCGCGTGTCGCGCCACTGTGCTTGGTGACGTTCGTCAGCGCCTCGGCCATCGCGAAGTAAGCCGCGGATTCGACCGCCGCCGGTGGGCTGCCCGGTAGCCGCACCTCGACGTCCACAGGCAGCGGGACGGCCAGGGCGAGGGCCTGCACCGCTCCGTCCAGGCCACGCTCGGCGAGCACAGGCGGGTAGATGCCGCGTACGAGGTCGCGCAGCTCCGCCAGGGCGTGGCCGCTGGCCTCCTGCGCCTCAAGCAGCAGCCGCTGCGCCGCCGCCGGATCGTCGGCCAGGAGCTTCTCGGCCAGGCCGATGCTCATCCGCAGCGCGACCAGCCGGGCCTGCGCCCCGTCGTGCAGGTCGCGTTCGATCCGGCGCAGCTCGGCGGCCTGCGTGTCGATGGTGTCGGCGCGGGTGGCCGCGAGGTGCCGGACCCGCAGTGCCAGCTCCTGCGCCCGGGTCGGCGTCAGGAAGAAGCCGGCGAAGCGGAAGTGCAGCCACACCAGCCACGGCGCGACGGCCAGCCCGCCGAACAGGATCAACCACCCCTGCGGCGCGGCGAGCCACACCTTCAGGATGTTGTCCATCGGCCAGAACACGCCGTAGCCGTGCCAGTCGCCGTTGAGGTACAGCACCAGCGGCACGAACAGGACGCCCTCCAGCCCGTACGCCACCAGCACGAACCCGAGCAGGCACGCCCCGCCGGTGAATGCGCCGGGGATCAGCCAGGCGAAGTCCCGCCAGGTCGCCGGGTCCCCGACCACCCACCGGAACCGCTTCCAGGTGCCGAACTGAGCGTCGGCCGGCACCGGTCGGTACGGCGTCGCGATCGGCAGCCCGCACCACCGGCTCAGCCGCCGTTGCAGCCGCAGCGACAACCGCACCAGCACGGTCACCGCCGGGAAGAGCGCGAACCCGATGCCGAACACGGGAATGAGCGCGAGCGAGACCACCGACAGCGCGAACAGCAACGCGTTGGTGGTCAGGCTCAGCAGGGCCACGGCCAGGCCCTGCACGGCGGCGAGCGCGCCCGGTCGGATCTGCTGCCGGACGACCGCACGTAGTGAGCTGTCCACGGCGCCATTCTCCGCCTGCGCCGCCACCGGATTCGGTGGTGCTACCACCACCTCCGTTCGGGACCTGGCACTCCTGTCTTCGCCCCACGCCCGCCGAAGGATCGAGGACATGACCACAAGGCTGCAAGAAAAGCACCGGCTGGCCGGCCTGGCGTCCGGCCGCCGCAGCAAGTACGCCATGCTCATCTTCTGGCTCGTCCTCGTCGCGGCGGCCGGGCCGCTGGCGATCAAGCTGACCGAGGTGCAGGACAACGACACCCTCGGCGCGCTGCCCGCCACCGCCGAAGCCAGCCGGGCGGTGCAGCGGGCGGAGGACGCGTTCCCGGATTCGCAGAAGCCCCTGGCCGTCGCCGTCTACGTCCGCGACGGCGGGCTCACCGGCGCCGACCGAGCGAAGGTGGACGGCGACCGCACGGCGTTCACCCGGTACGCGGACGGCGGCCAGGTGCCCCCGGCGATCCCCAGCGACGACGGGCAGGCGCTGCTGCTCTCCTTCCCGGTCGCAGGGGACGCCGACCAGCGCGCCGACGCGGTGGCCGACGTCAAGGAGCAGCTGGGCGACGCACCGGCCGGCCTGCGGACCGCGTTGACCGGTCCGGCGGGCGGCGAGGACGACGTCTTCGACGCGTTCGCCGGCATGGACACCACGCTGCTGCTGGCGACCGCGGCCACCGTCGCGTTGCTGCTCCTCGTCACGTACCGCAGCCCGGTCCTGTGGTTGATCCCGCTCATCACGGTGGCGGTGGCCAACCAGCTCGCCAGCGCGGTGGTGTACCTGCTGGCCCGGCACGCCGGGCTGGCCGTGGATCTCCAGAGCCAGAGCATCCTGACCGTGCTGGTCTTCGGCGTCGGCGTGGACTACGCCCTGCTGCTCATCGCCCGCTACCGGGAGGAACTGCGCCGGCACGCCGACCGGCACGCGGCGATGGCCGTCGCGCTGCGGCGGTCGATCGGCGCGATCGGCGCCTCGGCGGCGACCGTCGCGATCGGACTGCTGTGCCTGCTCGCCGCGCACCTGCCGTCCACCCGGGGGCTCGGACCGGTCGGCGCGGTCGGGATCGCCGCGGCGCTGCTCGCCATGACCACGCTGCTGCCGGCCGTGCTGGTCATCTTCGGGCGGTGGCTGTTCTGGCCGTTCGTGCCGCGGTACTCACCGGACGCGGTCGGGCTCGACGTGGCGGCCCAGCACGGCGTGTGGCGCCGGATCGCCGGTTTCGTCGGGCGGCGGCCCCGCGCGGTGTGGCTGGGAACGGCGGCGGCGCTGGTCGCCCTGAGCTTCGGCATCGGCAACCTCAGCATCGGCATGCCGCATGACGAGTCCTTCACCAAGGAGGTCGGCTCGGTCACCGGGCAGCGGATGATCGAGGCGCACTACCCGAGGGGAGCCGTCGCACCCGCCGAGATCCTGGCCGCCGCCGGGCCGGCCGACCAGGTGGTGGCCGCCGCCCGTGCGGTGCCGGGGGTGGCCGAGGTGGGCGAGCCGCAGCGCTCGCCGGACGGCCGGTGGGTGCACATCGCCGCGGTCCTGGCCGACACGCCGGACAGCGACGCGGCGCTGGACACCGTCGACCGGCTCCGCGATGCGGTGCATGCCGTGCCGGGGGCGCAGGCCCTCGTTGGCGGGGACACCGCGTACCTGCTCGACGAGGAGCGGACGGTCGGCCGGGACAACCTGGTCGTCGTGCCGCTGGTGCTGGCGGTCGTCTTCGTCATCCTGGTGCTGCTATTGCGCGCGCTGGTCGCGCCGCTGCTGCTGCTGGCCAGCGTGGTCCTGTCCTACGTCGCCGCGATGGGCGCGGCCGGGCTGATCCTCGACGCGATGGGCTACCCGAAGCTATTCGTCGGGATCCCGCTGCAGACGTTCCTGTTCCTCGTCGCGCTCGGCGTGGACTACACCATCTTCCTCACCACCCGGGCCCGGGAGGAGACGGCGCGGCTCGGGCACCGGCGGGGCGTGCTGCACGCGTTGACCGTGACCGGCGGGGTGATCACCAGCGCGGGTGTGGTGCTGGCCGCCACGTTCGGCGCGCTGAGCGTGCTGCCGCTGGTGCCGTCGGTGCAGTCGGCAGTCATCATCGGCGTCGGGGTGCTGCTCGACACGTTCCTCGTCCGCAGCCTGCTCGTCCCGGCGCTGGCACTGCACGTCGGCCCCCGTGTTTGGTGGCCGAGCGCCCTGGCGCGGCCGGCGATCCGGCCGGTCGCGGCGCCGCCGGTCGAGCGGGCAGCGGCGGCGTCGTAGGAAACCCCGCGGGAGTCGGCACGGGCGCCAGGCGTACCACGGAGGTGCGGCCGGCGTCCCAGCGCTGGCAGGGCATCCGGCGGCGGGCAGGTACCTATCGGGCCCTGCCCGCTTCCCTGGCGTTGTGCGGTCTGAGGCTGGCCGTAGCGAGCGGAGACGTGGCCAAGAGGACTTTGAGTTGGTCTTGCATACGTTCCAGTGGACCGTCGGCGCTGTGCAGTCCCTGGTAAAGGTGACGGAGCACGTCATCAGATCCGTTGGTGAACGCCAGTATCTCAGCGAGGGAGAGTTGGTGATTGAATATCTCCGCTTCGTTCCGCCATTCATGGAGCAGGCTGGCAAACGTTTCATCGCGCCCTGGGGACAGCACGGCCGAGGACAGCGCAGCATTCACCGCCGACAGGTTCATCCGTGGGTAGACCTGCCGACGAGCTGGCGGGTTGGTTCCCATGGCAAAGGGCGGAGAGGTGAGGATCTTCCTGTTGGCCTGCAACTCGTCGCCGATGGCCTGGAGGGCCTCCGCACGCCTCTCACGATTCGCCGCCCATCGCTCGGCGACGATGCCTGTTATGCCCGCGAGCAGACCCATGACCTGCACCGCCGGCTCGAAGCGCGACGGGCCGGATGACCGGCGCCACCAGGCAGCACTGACGACGAAAGCCACCGCCAGGCTGCCGGCCGTGACCGCCATGATCCATGTGCGTGGCGTCTTCACCCACGACGGCAGGGGCACGCGGCGCAACCGCACCTCAACTCGAGGCCGCACCGGCCCACTCATCATTTCCCTACGCGGCGGAACACGTCTCGTGCGGCCGTGTCGGGGCCGTTGCCAGCATCGCTGTTCGAGAGGAGCATGAGATCCATGCCGAACCGACGGACTCTCTCGTAGGCCTGGAACTGCGTGTAGGCCTCATTCTCCACGAAAAGGCCCGCCTTGACCAACGCAGCCTCCAGGGCCTTCAACTGGTATTTTCGCGTGATGTGGAGGCGAATGGTGTCCCCGCTCGGAAAATGGACCTCACTGCGGTTCGGAAGCACGATCTTCAGATCTTCGACCGATTTGTTGCAGTAGATCACCTTGATGAGCAGCGAGCGACCCTCTTCGACCACTCCCTCGAATCGCACATGGTTCATATTGATCGAGAGGTCGGTGTTCTGGTGCAACGCGCTTATGACGAACTCGCGGAACACCCAACTGGTCTCATACTCCCGGGCTGCCTGCTGCGCCATCCGGTCGTCGAGATGAGACGCTGTGGCGACCTCCACCAGCAGCCTGTCCTGCGGGCGTAGCAGTTGCTTGCTCAGCCGCTCGACCAGGTCGACGTCGTCGTCGAAGTTGGCCATCGTGTTACCGAGCAGAGAGAACAGCACCGGCTCGTCCCCCATCAGCCGGTCACGCAACTCGTTCAGCTCGGCCACGTTCTCTTCGACCGAGAAGTCGAGTTGCACCGGAAGCAGCTGGTTCCGGAACTGCATGAAAAAGGGCAGGGATTTCATCGGCTTCAAGCCGAGACGTAGCATCTCCGCGCTCATGTCGACGGGCACGTAGTACATTTCCGGGTTCAGCGGCTGGAGATCGGCCAGAACCACGGCGTCCTTCTCCCCCGTCCCGGGGCCCAGGCTGATGTAGTGATAGGGCTGGCCATTGTGCCGGGAATGCAGGCTCCGCCAACGCCGGCTGAAGGTCTCGATCCCGTCTCTCATGACGGGATAATTGGGGTCGGTGCAGGCCCGCTGCCAGTTGACCGCCGGCTCGATTCCCCAGTACGAATAACCGGACACAATCCTTTTCTCGTCGCCAGTTGACGAGAAGGGACGCTGAAGCTCGTTGGCCAGTTCGTTGAGCTTCCGGGACTGGTCTTCACCGACCAGGCACAGCGACCACGAGAACTCGGTTTCTGATATCACTTTCTCGAGTCTGCGCAGAAGTTTTATCTGCTCCCTGGCCTGCTGATCCACGATGAGCCATCCCCCGGGCGAGGTCGGACCGTCCCCATGTTCCGCTCGCCCACTTTAACAGCATTGAAGTCTTTGAAGGTACCCGCTTTGATGCGGCTTTCAAGGACGTAGGACCGGCGCAGGGGACCTTTTGTTTGCAATTGCGCCTGTCCAGGAGTCCGTGCAGGCATCGCACGGCGTACAGCTCCTCAGGCCCACCTGGCAGATGCCCTCCCCGCCGCCGGCGGAACAGTGGACGGTGCAGCGCAACGGTCAGCGCCTGCTCGAGGAGGCTCGGGACTGACCTGATTCGCGGATCGCGCACCGGGCAGGCGCGAACGTCCATAGCCTGGCAGGCGGGAGCACTTCGAGACGTTGACGGAGGACACCGTGACCAAGGCCGTCAGGGATGCGCTTGAGGGCGTCAGCGAGATCGAGCTGACCGTGACCGGCCGGAAGACCGGACGGCAGATCACCCACCCGGTGTGGTTCGTCCAGGAGGAGGAGAGCGCCTTCCTGGTCCCGGTAACCGGGTCGGACAGCGACTGGTACAAGAACGTACGGCAGACACCGATGGTGCAGCTGGCCGCCAACGGGACGGCGGTGAGCACGACCGCCACGCCGATCACGGACGCGGACCGGGTCAACCACGTGGTGGAGATGTTCCGCGAGAAGTACGGCTCGGATCAGGTGGACCAGCACTACCCGAAGCACGACGTCGCCGTCCAGGTCTCACTCACCTAGCCAGTCGGGTCAGCCGGTGATCGTTATCGCGACCGGCAGACCCTGCTGCACCTCCAGGACCGCCCGCTCCCCCAGCGGTCGCGCGAGTTCGACCGTGGCCGTGCGTTCCGCTCCGATGGACGGGCACGCCTCGCCGCCGCCCCCGTGCGGGTACGCGATGATGATCACGACGACCGCCTGGTCCGACTCGGCCGCCTCGGCGCCGTAGTCGATGCCGCACGGCTCGCTCCCCGGGCCGGGCGCTCCGGTGAAGGTGACGGTCAACTCGAGGCCGTTGGTCGTGGTGGCCGCCGATTCGATCGCCAGCCCGGCGTGGGGGTGGTCGTCGTCCCAGGGCGGTGGCGTCACCCGCACGATGGCGGAGGGGTCGACGGCCAGCCGGGCCACCCGCACGGCGGTGCCGCTGAGGGTGTACTCCCAGGCGGGGGCGGTCACCATGCCGCGGGTGGTCGCGATCGTCATGGTCGTCAGCCGAGCACCGGTGACCTTCAGCGGCACACAGTCGGGGCACTCGCCGGGGCGCGTCTGCTGGATCTGCGCCAACGCCGCATCCGCCGAGACGAGCGGCAGGTCGTCGCTGGTGCCGTCAGCCCAGACGACCTTCCCGCTCGTTTCGGACCGTCCCGGCAGCGTCACGATGGCCTCGATCCGACCGGCTCCCAGCGCCTGCTTGTGGTCTCCGTTCGCCGGCTCCCAGTCGCCGATCTGACGGGTCAGCTCGCCCACCGGGACGAACCGCGGCGGGCCGGCCACCGCCCGAACCGCTGCCTCGTACCGGGCCAGCGCGTCGGACGCCTGCTGGCGCAGGCCCTCCACCTCGTCGGCTGCTGGGCCGCTCCCCGCGGACCCGCAGCCGACGAGCAGTGCCGCGGCGGTGATCCACGGCAGTAAGCGACGCTCACTCCACCCGGGTGTCCTCACACCTCTGTGACGTTTCTCCGGTCGCCACGGTTGCACCTCCTCGATCGAGCGTCGTCAGCTCGAAGTGCACCGTACGGCCGGTCCGGCGGCGGCCGAGGCGGTGCGTCAGCGGCACCAGCACCCCGTGCAGCACCGGATGCTTGCGCCGCAGCGCCCGACCGGCCGCCCGGTATTCCGCCCCGCTCAGCCGCCGCCCCACCGCCTCCACGGCGGCCCCGGTCGACTTGCCGAGCGCCGTCGACGGCGCCACGGTCACCCGTGGGTCGTTCCGCAGCCGTACCGTCTTCCACGCCTTCTCGAAGCTGCGCACGTACGCCCGATCCCCCTCCACCGCGATGCTCACGGCCGTGGGCACCGGCGTCCCGTCCCGCTTGTACGTCGTCAACACCACCGTCTTCTGCCGCACAAAGCCAGTCCAGAAGGAGGCAGCGGAGGGCGAGACATAGCCGACCACCCACCCCAGCTCCCGCAGCCGATACACCAGCGCGACCAGGGCCAGCACGGCCAACAGCAGCACCAGCCAGGTCTGCACGGCGCTGCCGCCGACCTCACCGTCGATCGCGTGCGACACCGTGTGCGCCGCCCCGCCGACCAGGTAGCCGGCCAGCGCCACCGCGAGTGCGTCGGACCAGATGAGGGCCAGCAGCAGGGTCGCCCCGATGCCGAGCTGGAACGCCCCCACGTCGTGCACGAAGTGCTCGCTGGGCGGAAAGTCGACCGCCGAGCTGAACGAGGCAGGCGCCACCAGCGCCCACACCCCGACGACCATCGCCGCCAGACCGAGCAGCGCGACCAGGACCCGCACGATGCTTCTCATGCCCGCCTGACGGGCCACCACCGGACGATGTGACACGGGGAGCCGGCCCCGAAGCGCCGGCTCCCCACAGTAGAAGGCGTCAGCCCTCGTAGACCCGCCGCACGTCCACCTCGACGTCGATCCCGTGCTGCACGAAGACGTCGGTGAATCGCTTGCCCCACTCCACCGCCTCGTCCCGGGACCGCACGTCGAGCAGGGCGAACCCGGCGATGAGTTCCTTGGTCTCGGTGAACGGCCCGTCGGTGACGGTCTTCTTGCCGTTGCTGACGGTGATCCGGGCCGCCTCCTCCTTGCTGGCGCAGAGCCCTTCGGCGGCGAGCAGCACGCCGGCCTGGACGACCTCCTCCATGAAGGCGCCCATCGTCTTCATGAACTCCGGGCTCGGGTCGAAGTTGCCGGGCACGTCCTCGTCCAGCTTGTGCATCACCATGTAGCGCATCTCAGTGGTTCCTCTCATTCAAGGTGTGGGCGGACACCGCGGTGAGCCACCCGAAGATGAAGACCGAGCCCAGCGCCAGCCGGACGCTGATGCTGTCCTGGTCGGGCCAGGCCATGACGACGACGGTCGCCAGGGCGCAGGCCAGGGAGAACACCGCCCAGCCGCGCCGCCCGGTGCGCAGGTACCGGCGGGCGAAGACCAGGCAGGCGATGGTGAGCGATCCGAAGGCCAGCATGGCCCCGACGCCGTGACCGATGGCGTGCCAGCTCAGCGAGTCGGGCGAGCCTTCGGGCGCGCCGGCCGGCCAGCCCATGCTGGGGTCGGAGGGCATCGCCGCGGCGACGATCAGGCCGACGCCGAAGACCGCCACCAGCGCCGGGCCCCACGTCCCGGCGGCCGTCCCGCGCAGCGCCCGTCGCATCCCGGCGGCGCCGGCGAGCGCCAGCAACCCGGTGAGTACGAAGTTGGCGACCTGGATCCAGCCGTGCTCGCCGAGGGCGAGCAGGCTGAGCGGCTGCCGGCTCAGGTCGAACCCGTCCCGGGTGAGCACCTGGGCCGTCGCCACCACCCCGAAGAACGGCCCGGTGGCGATCCCGGCGGCGAGCAGGGTCCGGGTGGACATCCTGTCGGTCATCCCGGCCCGCGGCATCGTCGTACTGGTCATCTCGATCTCCTCGTCATCGGCTCTCACTGACGCGTCGATCGGGTCGGCTCGGATCCGACATCACCTCTCAAGATTTTTTCAGGCCCGTGCTGGCGGCGGCGCGATCCAGCAGCAACGCCCGCTCCCGCGCGTTGCCCGTGAGGGAAGCGGCGCGCTCGAACTCGGCGCGGGCCTCGTCGTGGCGGCCGAGTTTGGCGAGCAGGTCGCCGAGCACGCTGGGCAGCAGGTGGTAGTTGGCGAGCGCCGGCTCCTCGGTCAGGGCGCGGGCCAGTTCCAGGCCGGCGGCGGGTCCGTCGGCGAAGGAGACCGCGACGGCCCGGTTGAGTTCGACCACGGGCGAGGGCACGGCCCGGGCCAGGTCCGCGTAGAGCGCGGCGATCCGTGCCCAGTCGGTCCGGTCGGGGGTACGCGCCCGCGCGTGGCAGGCGGCGATCTCGGCCTGGAGGGCGTACGGGCCGGGGGTGCCGCCGAGCGCCCGGGCCCGGTCGAGGGCGGCGAGCCCGCGGCGGATGAGCAGCTGGTCCCAGCGGCTGCGGTCCTGGTCGTTGAGGAGGACGGGCTCCCCGTCGGGGCCGGTGCGGGCGGCGGTGCGGGAGGCCTGGATCTCCAGCAGCGCGGCCAGCCCGTGCACCTCGGGCTCGTCGGGCATCAGCCCCTGGAGGATGCGGGCCAGGCGCAGCGCCTCCTGGCTGAGCGCCGGGCGCATCCAGTCGTCGCCGGCGGTGGCCGAGTAGCCCTCGTTGAAGATCAGGTAGATGACCTCCAGCACGGAGTCGATCCGTTCGGCGCGTTCGGCGGGGCCGGGGACCTCGAACGGCACCCGGGCGGTGGTGAGGGTCTGCTTGGCGCGGGTGATCCGCTGGCCGACGGTGGCCTCGGTGGTGAGGAAGGCGCGGGCGATCTCGGCGGTGGTGAGGCCGCCGACCAGCCGGAGGGTGAGCGCGGCCCGGGCGATCGGCGAGAGGACCGGGTGGCAGGCGACGAAGATCAGCCGGAGCAGGTCGTCCTCGATGCGTTCCTCGAACGCGGCGTCGAAGTCGGGGGTGAACTCCTCGGTGCCCAGGTCACGGCCGAGTTCGGCGACCTTACGTTCCTGGGTCTGCCGGCGGCGCAGCGCGTCGATCGCCCGGCGCTTGGCGACGGTCATCAGCCACGCGCCCGGGTTTGCCGGTACGCCCTCGCGCGGCCACGTCTCGAGCGCGGCGACCAGTGCGTCCTGGGCCAGTTCCTCGGCCTGCCCGACGTCGCGCACCAGCGCGGCCAGGCCGGCGATCACCCGCCCTGACTCGATCCGCCACACCGCCTCGACGGTGCGGTGCGCCTCCGACTCCCCCATGGCCACCCATCAGAGCAGGTCGCGCGGCGCAGGGACAAGGACCACGCTGGCGGGTGCCGCCGCGGCCCGGCCACCGTGCGGCGCCGGCCCGTAGACCGGCTGCTTCCTGCCCTTCCGGTCGGGACAGGTGCCGTACCGCCCGCCCACCATGCCCACGGTCCCGTCCCCGCACCGCACCAGGTAGCCCTGGCCCGCCCAGAATCCATCCACGCAGACGAAGTAGCGGCACACGTCGACCGCCGGCTCGAGGATCAGCGAGCCGCCGCAGTAGGTGTAGCCGAACGGATTCTCCGGCGCTCCGCACCGGTCGGAGGAGGTCGGAGTCGGGGTCGGCGAGGTCGTCGTCGGAGCGGGGGTCGGCGAGGGCGTCCTGCTCGGATCGACCGGGCCCGGGGTGGGGACGTGCCCGGTCTGCGGCGCCTGGCCGGTGGCAAGGTCCGAGGGGAGCTGGACGCGCCGATCGGCCGGCGGAGGCATGGGGCCGCCGGCGGCGATGCCCGCCGGCTCCGGGCGCGGCGCGGGCCCGCCCGGCACGTCCGCGGGGGCGCTGCTGGCCTCCGGCCCGATGCCGGTGTCGGCGCCCGGGGTGGCGGTGGCGGGCACGACGACGCCGCCGCCGGTGGGGAGGGCGGTGGGTGGGCGGCCGGTCGGGTCCGAGTCGGCCGTGGCGGCGAGCGCCACCAGGGCGACGAGTGCCGCCGCGGCGGCGGCGACCGCGCGTCGGGTGAGGCGGGCGTTCCCGGGCGCCTGCGTGGCGCTGACCAGTATCGGCGCCGCCGGCTGTGACCGTCGGTTGGCGGCCACCGCCTGATCGAGCCGGGCGAGCACGGCGTCGCGCTGCCCGGTGGCATCGGCGTACGCGAGGGTCAGGCGCAGCCGAAACCGGGCCGCGGCGCCCCGGGGCACGCGGAGGCCGGCCACCAGCGCACCGGTGGGCCCGTGCAACAGGGTGGCCGGCACCGCCGGGTGGTGGGTGAAACCGCTCAGCTCGGCGTACGGCCATTCGTGGGTCCTCTTTCGACTCACCAGGACGATCCGGCGGTCGGTGACCACCGCCGTGCCGGCGTCGGTCACCCGGCCGCCCTCCGGCAACCGAGGTGCGGATTCCGGGTGTGCGACCGCGATCGCCGACAGGTCGGGTAGGGGCAGGTCCGCGTGTCGCGGCACCGTGACCAGCCCGGTCGACGGCTGGACGGCGACAACGGTCTCGTCATCGGCCAGGTCCACGGGCACGGCCGGCCGGATCGTCGGGCGGTCCTCGGCGGCGGCCCGCAGGCGTTGCAGGCGTACGCCCCGCAGGCACCAGGCCTCGACGGCGTCCTCGTGGGCACGTCGCCGCCGGGCGTTCTCCCGCCTGGCCCAGCGGGCCCGCCAACCGGCACCGGTGCTGTCCACATGGGTCATTCCGGCCCCGCCTTTCATGAGGATCCTTCGGTGGCATCCGGTACAACCGCTGAGGCGGCCACAGGACACGCCGCAGGGTGAGCATCACGGAGCGTACGTAAAGAGTTCTTGACACCATGTCCGCCGGGCTTTACATTCACCGTGTCAAGGATTCTTTACATGGGGAGTGGTCGTGGCCTTCGAGGAGAAGCGCGCCTGGATCATGGCGCTGGTGGCGGTCGCGGGCTATGCCGCGTACGCGATGGTGGTCCTCGGCCGCGCGGACGGTGAGCCGCTCGCGGGCGTCTCCTACGCCAGCCCCCTGCTGGCCACGGTGGCCGCGGCGATCGCCGCCTCGATCGCGCTGAACATCCTGGTGTCGATCGTCTCGCCCGAGGGGGCCAACGAGAAGGACCAGCGGGACCGGGAGATCCACCGGCTCGGCGAATACATCGGCCAGTCCTTCGTGATCGTCGGCGGGGTGGCCGCCCTCGCGATGGCGCTCGCCGAGTGGGACCAGTTCTGGATCGCCAACGTCATCTACCTGTGCTTCGTGCTGTCCGCGGTGGTCGGCTCGGTCGCGAAGATCGTCGCCTACCGGCGGGGCTTCCAGTCGTGGTGAAGCCCACCCGGATCACCAACACCATCCGGGCGCTGCGCTTCGCCCACGACGAGATGACCCAGGCCGAGCTCGCCCGCCGGGTAGGCGTCACCCGACAGACCGTCATCGCCATCGAGCAGGGCCGCTACTCGCCCTCGCTGGAGATGGCCTTCCAGATCGCGGCCGTCTTCGGCGTGCCGCTGACCGACGTGTTCCAGTACCCGCGGGAGGAATCGTGAGGGCCATCGTCCAGCACCGGTACGGCCCGGCCGACGTGCTGCGCCTCGCCGACGTCGAGGAGCCGGTTCCCGGCGCCGGTCAGGTGCTCGTCGGAGTCCGCGCCGCCGGCGTCGACCCCGGCGTCTGGCACCTGATGACCGGCCTGCCGTACGCGGTGCGCCTCGGCTACGGGCTGCGCCGACCCCGCCGCCGCGTCCCCGGCCTCGACCTGGCCGGCGTGGTCGCCGCCGTCGGGCCGGGCGTCACCGGGTTCGCCCCCGGCGACGAGGTCTTCGGCACCGGCGCCGGCAGCTTCGCCGAGTACGCGCTCGCGCCCGCCGATCGGCTCGCCCGCAAACCCGCCAACCTCAGCTTCGTCCAGGCCGCGGCCGTCCCGGTCTCCGGGCAGACCGCCCTGGCCGCCGTCCGCGACGCCGCCCGGGTCCGCCCCGGGCACCGGATCCTCGTCATCGGCGCCGGCGGCGGCGTCGGCTCGTACGCCGTCCAGCTCGCCGTCGCCGCAGGCGCGCGGGTGACCGGTGTCTGCGGGCCGGGCAAGCTCGACCTGGTCCGCTCCCTCGGCGCCACCGAGGTCATCGACTACACCCGTGCAGATTTCCCCGACCACCGGTACGACGTGGTCATCGACACCGCCGGCAACCGGCCGCTGTCCCGGCTGCGCCGGGCGCTCACGCCGAAGGGGTCCCTCGTCCTGGTCGGCGGGGAGGCCAGCGACGGGAAGTGGTTGCAGGGCTTCGACCGGCAGTTGCGGGCATTGGCGCTGTCACCCCTCGTCGGTCAGCGGCTGGTGCCGCTGGTGGCGAAGGAGAGCACCGCGAACCTGGTGGCGCTGACTGGGCTGATCGAGGCCGGGCGGCTGCGGCCGGTGGTCGACCGCACCTTTCCGCTGGCCGAGACGGCCGAATCGATCCGGCACGTCGAGGGTGGCCACGCGACCGGCAAGGTGGTCATCGCCCTCTGACCACGAATCAGAAGTTCGGGTCCCGTCGAGCGCCCAAGATCAAGCGCCTGCCGGCCTCGTCGGCCGGTCCTAGTCGCAGAGCTGCGCGTGCAACGTGTCGTAGACCCATTGCTCCCAGCGATCCGGGGCCCACCCCCGGTCGCGGACGAACAGGAGATACAGCTCCGGGCTGAGCAGGCCGAAGAGCACGTCGGCGGCGTGTTCGACGGACAGGCCCGGCTTGGCGCCGGGCTTCGCCACCAGGCTCCGGGCCGCGGCGGTGTGGACTTCGAGGCGCGGATCGGTGTCCTGCTGCCACATGCTGGCCAGGCTCGGATCCTGCGTGCCGGCGGCGCGCAGGACGTCCATGATCGGCGCTACCCGCTGGAGCATGTCGCAGGTGCCTCGCACGTGCGCCCGCAGCTGCGCCTCGGCGGTGTCGGCCGCGAGAGCGTCGAGGAACCAGACCCGCTGCATCGTGGGGATCGGCTCGTCGTCGCCGGCGATGGTGACGTCAACCAGCTCCTTGAGCAGAGAAGGCTTGTTGCCGAAGGCGAAGTAGATGGTCTGCACGGCGACCCCGGCCCGCTCGGCGACGCCCTGCAGCGTCGTCGCTCCGTAGCCCTGATCGACGAACAGTTCGTACGCGGCCTGCAGGATCCGTCGCCGGGTCTGCCGCGACTTCTCGCCCTTCTTGCCGGTGCTCTTGACCAGTTGCATCTCTATACTGTAACACTAGAGGCCAACTCTAAAAACGAACTCCAGAGAAGGTGATCGAGATGGCTCTCATCCGGACGACGCGGTTCACGGCCGACCCCGCCGAGGCCGACACCGTGCTCGAGCGGCGCAGGCAGCTCCTCGAAGCGCTCCGGGCGGCGTTCGCCGGCCCGACCGAGACCCGACTGATCCGCGTCGATGAGCGGACCTGGGTGGACATGTGGCGGTGGGATTCGCACGAGACCCTGCGCGCGGCCCTCGACGGCGCGCCGCGCCTGTCGGAGGCAACCGCGGCGTTCGCCGTCGCCCGCGATGTCAGCGCCGAGCAGGGCGACGTGGTCGACGAGGATGTGTGGGCCGGATGACCCGCTCCAGCCACCTGGCCGTCGAAGCCTCCGGCCTGGTGAAGACGTTCGGCCCGACAAGAGCCGTCGACGGCATCGACCTGAGCATCCCCGCCGGCTCGGTGTACGGGTTCCTCGGCCCCAACGGTGCCGGCAAGACGACCACGATCCGCATGCTGGCCACGCTCCTGCGCCCCGACGCGGGCACCGCCCGGGTCTTCGGCCACGACGTGGTCCGCCACGCCACCGCGGTACGCGACCGGATCAGCCTGACCGGACAGTACGCCTCGCTCGACGACGGCCTCACCGCGCGGGAGAACCTCGCCCTGCTCGGCCGACTGCACGGCCACTCCCGGGCCGGCGCGGCGACCCGAGCCGACGAGTTGTTGGAGGCCTTCTCCCTGACCGGGGCGGCCGGCCGGCTGGTCAAGACGTACTCCGGCGGCATGCGACGCCGGCTGGACATCGCCGCCGGCCTCATCGTCACACCCGACCTGCTGTTCCTGGACGAACCCACCACCGGGCTGGACCCGCGCAGCCGCAACGACGTGTGGAGCATCGTCCGGGCCCTCGTCGCCGACGGCGCCACGGTCCTGCTGACCACTCAGTACCTCGACGAGGCGGACCAACTCGCCGACCGCATCGCCGTCATCGACCACGGCACCCTCATCGCTGAGGGCGCCAGCAGCCAACTCAAGGCATCGGTCGGCGGCGGCGCGCTGCACGTCCGGCTGGCCGACCCGCACGATCGGCCCACCGCCGAGCGGGTGCTGAGGCAGGCGCTCCACGGGCCCGTGGCCCTCGACCCCGATCCAGCCGTCCTGACCGGGCAGGTACCGGCCGGCGGACTCGCCGACGCCGAGGCTGCGACCCACGCGCTGGCCGAACTGTCGCGGGCCCGGGTCACGGTCACCGAGTTCGCCCTCGGACAGCCGAGCCTGGACGAGGTGTTCCTCGCCCTGACCGGCCGTCCGGCCACTGCGGACGCCGCGCTGAAGGAGAAGGCCGAATGACGACGCTCGACACCGGCGCCCGCCCGTCACGCGCGGTGCTCACCGCGCGCCCGCGCCCTACCCGGCCCGGCACCCTGACCGCCTGCCTGACGTTCGGCCGGCGAGCCCTGCTGAAGATCAGGCGTACCCCCGTCCAACTCTTCGACGTCGCCGTCCACCCGGTCGTGTTCACCCTGATGTTCACGTACCTGTTCGGCGGCGCGATCGGCGGATCGACGGGGAAGTACGTCGGCTACCTGGTCCCGGGGATTCTCGTCATGACGCTCCTGGTGACCACCGGCACGACCGGCGCCGCGCTGAGCATCGACATCGCGAGCGGCGTGTTCGACCGGTTCCGTACGCTGTCGATCCGGCCCGCCGCCCTGCTCGTCGGGGCCCTCCTCGGCGACGTGGTGCGGTACGCGTTCGCCTCGACGGTGGTCGTGGGGCTCGGGCTCACGCTCGGTTTCCGCCCGCACGGCAACGTCGTCGGCGTGGCCGCCGCAGTGCTGCTCGTCGTGGCCTTCAGCGTCAGCCTGTCCTGGGTCTGGACGGCGCTGGCGCTGGCCATGAGGTCGCCGGGTGCCGTGCTCGGCGTGACCCAGGCGGTGCTGTACCCGCTGGCCTTCTTCAGCAACATCTTCATCGCCCCGGCGACCCTGCCCGGATGGCTGCGCACCTTCGTCGACGTCAACCCGATCACCCACCTGGTGACGGCGGCCCGGGAACTCATGGCGGGCACCATGCCCGGCCGCGAGATCGGGTGGATCCTGGCCGCCTGCGCCGTCCTGACGGCGGTCTTCGGGCCGCTGTCGGTGCGCCTGCTCCGCAACAGATGACCTACACCCCACCAGCGAAACGGAGGAGCAGATGGCAGCCGACTCAGGCAAGGTCGAGGCGAGCGGCATCAGCCACGCCGCGACCGAACTGGCGATCACCGTGACCCCGATCGGCACGGTTCACAACGGGCGATCGGACCCGGGAAACTCGGACCACTGGGCCGACGTGGCGAGCACCATCCTGGTCGAGCCACGCTTCGGCGACCGCTGCCTCACGGGACTCGCCGACTTCTCTCACGTGGAGGTGGTCTTCTTCTTCGACCGCCTCGCCGAACGCGACGCCTACCGGCAGCCCCTGCGGCCCCGCGGCCGGGCCGACCTGCCCGAGGTCGGGGTGTTCGCCGACCGCGGGCCACGCCGGCCCAACCGCATCGGCTGCACCATCTGCGAGGTCGTCTCGGCCCGCGGCCGGGAACTGCGGGTACGCGGACTGGACGCGGTCGACGGCACACCGGTCCTCGACATCAAACCTGTGATGCGCCAATTCCTCCCGGAGCACAGCCGGCAGTCGGAGTGGGTCGACCGCCTGATGGCGGAGTACTTCGCCAGTTAACGCCAGCCCCCCAGGGCCCGCTGCCGCCGTCACGGGCTGCAGCGGGTCCCGGTGGTCCAGCAGCGGTACGGCGGTCCCCTCGTTGAACCGGCCGAGGCCACCATCACCGTCGCTGGCACTGCGGCGCGGTGCGGGTCTGAAGCCGACGGGGAAGGGGACGGAACTGGTGTTCGAGGGCTTCGAGGAACTGGACATCGGCACCATGGACACGACCATCCACGGACGCCGGGGCGGCGACGGCCCGCCGGTCCTGCTGCTGCACGGCATGCCCGAGACCCACCTCATGTGGCACCGGGTCGCGCCGCGACTCGCGGAACGGTTCACCGTGGTGGCCACCGACCTGCGCGGCTTCGACGACAGCGGGAAGCCGCCGAGCACACCGGACCATGCCCCGTACAGCATGCGCCAGGTGGCCCGCGAGCAGGTGGAGGTCATGCGGCTGCTGGGGTACGACAGGTTCGCCGTCGTCGGGCACGACCGCGGCGCGCGCTGCGCGTACCGGATGGCGCTGGACCACCCCGACACGGTGACCCGCCTCGCGGTGCTCGACATCGTGCCCACCGGCGACGCGTTCGGCCGCGCCGACATGGACTTCAGCGTCTCTGGTTTCCTATGTGATCCTCGGCAAGTCGGGCATCCGGCCGGCGTTACCGTTCCGGTCGGTGACCGGGGTGGCGTGCACGTGGCGGTGGAAGCCGCGGCCGAGGACTGCTCCGCGCACCCGGTGAGGGTGTCGGGGAGCGGTGGTGGGAACCGTGTGCGGCACCTGGGGAACCGGCCCTTTCGGGTTGGTCTCCTGGGGTGTCCGTCCCGCCGGACGCTTGCCGGCAGATCCCAATGGGGAGTCTGCCGGGGCGGGAACCTGCCGTCGCGAGGGCAGCAGGCGTGTAGTCTTGACCGTTGCAGGTCGGACCTGCTTCGGGGTGGGTACCGTCTTGCGCCGGTCTCGCGGCGGCCTGATCGTGGCGGCTTGGGTTGGTCGACGCGGCCGGTGACGGACCGGTGTATCGGTGGCGGTCCGGATCGCGGCGTTGCCGTTACGGTCGCGGCGGGTTTTGGCCTGGTTGGCCAGGCCTCGGGCGGCGATCCGCTGCGCCGCGGCGTGGTCACGGTCCATCGACATGCCACACGAGCAGGTAGCCCACCGGTACCCGGCCACGCGCCCCTGTGGTGTTTTGACGTGCTTGACCGCGCCGCCGCAGCGGGGACAGCCCGACGATGTGCCACGCGCCGGAACAGTGATGACGGCGATGCCTACCTTCGCGGCGAGGTGGGCGATGGCGGTGAACACGGTGCCGCGCACCGCACCAGACAGTCGCCGGTTGAGGCTGCGTGACCGACCACCCGCCTCGAGCGTGGCGAGGTTCTCGACGTAGATCACGGTGGCGCCGACCGCGGTCGCGTGGTCGACGAGCCACCGCGCCGACGACCAGGCAAGAGCCTTGTTGAGATGCCGGATCCGGGCGCACACCGCCGAATGCTCGGCCTCCAGGAGGACAAGCTTGCCAGTCAGGGCCGGGTCGGCGGGGGCGTCGGCGGGCCGGCCGTCACGCAGCCGCGTCAGATGGTCGGCTTTGGTTTTGAGGTGTTCGCGGTGGCGCCGTAGTCGCACCAGTTTCGCCGACACGCCGGTCGCGTCGAACCGCAACGGGCGCCCCCGCACCACCACGGAGCCGTCCTGGTCGAGGTCGGCCACGGTCGCGGTCAGCAGGGTGTTCACCCCCCAGTCGACACCAAGCGCACGAGTGTGGCCGTCCAACGGCGGCCGGGTGTGCGGGGTCTGCCAGGGCAGGTCGACGCGAACCTTGCCATCGCCGGGCCGCAGCGTCGGGGTGCACACCTTCACCCCGGCGGGCACCGTCGCCGGCAGCACCACGTCGACATCGTGCCAAACCCAGTCGCGGTATGAGGCCGGCGCTGCACATATGGGAAGCTGCGCCCACACCCGTACGACGCGGTCGTCGACCCGGTCGACGACGACCTGTTGCCGGTCGGCCGCCGCGAGGCTCACCTGCCGCGCCGCGGCCGGCGGACCCTCCAACTCACACAGGCCTACCGGGAACCGGCCATACACGCCGATGTACCCGGTGATCTGTCGGGTCCGGTTGCGGATCGTGGCGTTATCAGTTCCCGCCGGTAGCGCCGCCCGCAACGCTGACCATTCGTCATCGGTCCGGGCGAACGGATCGGCCGGCCACGTGGCCAGCAGCGCGGCAACGATTCCACGACGGTGGCACGCCAGACGCAGAGCCCGGGCGGCTTCTTCCTCGGCGATCCGACGAACCCGGTCCGACACCACCACACCCGCCGACGGCACGGCACACCAGCCGAGCCGGCGCAGCGCCATCCACCCGCTGCTCGGCAGACGCCTCCCATCAGGGCCAACCCCACCGGCAAGCTCCGCCATTTCGGCATTCGACCAGTGCGCCGCGATCACCTCGTCGGCCATGCCCCGAACCAGGTCTGCCAGCCACCCCACCCGTTCGGCGAGCACCCGCCCCGATACGGGCACCCGCACGCCGGGCACACCGGGCTTACCGCCGCACACCGCACGGTACGCGGTGCACGTCGCGATCGACGTCAACACCGAGCCAGCCACTACCCCACGTCCCTAGCCGCGGCTGCCAGCAGTCGACGCTTGGCCTCACGGGACCGCAGGCCGTACATCCGGCCGGCGAACGTGGCCACCAGGGACATGAAATCGTCCAGGAGCTCCTCGACCCCACCGGCCGAACCCTTCGGGTGAAGCACCTCGACGCTCACCCCGTCACGACCGAGTAGAGCCGTCAGCCACACCGTGCCGAACCGGGCCAGCCGGTCCCTGTGCGTGACTCTTACTACGGTGAACTCGCCGGCCGCCGCGCCCTTCAACAGCCGGGTCAGCCCCGGCCGATTCTCCCGCAACCCAGACGCCCTGTCCTTGAACACTGCCACTACCTCGGCGGCAGCGGTAGCCCGCAGCTCCGCCTCCTGGGCCACCAGCGACGTCTCCCGGCCAGCCGCACCCGACACCCGCACATACAACGCCTCACGACGCGGCCGTTCCACCTCACCGCGTCCAACAAACGCGTCAAGCAACGCAGAGTCGAATCGACGCTCCCGACCCACCCACGTCACCGCCACACGTCCCTCATCCGCCCACCGGCGCAGGGTCACAGGATGCACACCGACGTACTCGGCAGCCGGACCCAGGCGCAGCAACGACATGATCCATATAATATCACATAGGACCGCTTAGTTAATTCGCCAATAGTTGCACGCCCTCGGGTTCTGGCTCTGGTCGTTCCTCGCCGCTCCCGAGCCGGTGCCCGAACGACTCGTCGCCCAGGCCCCGGAGGTCATCGTCGACTACATGCTCGACTCGTTGTCCGAGGTACCGGACGCCTTCCCGACCGCCGTCCGGGCGGAGTACGTGGCGAAGCTCGGTGCCCCGGACACCGTCCACGCCATCTGCGAGCAGTACCGGGCGGCCGCCGGGCTGGACTACCAGCACGACGAAGCCGACCGCGGCAAACGGCGGATCCAGTGCCGCGTCCTGGCGCTCTGGAGCCACGCCGGCCCCGTGGCGAGCTGGTATGAGCCGCTGGAGGTGTGGCGGGCCTGGGCCGATCAGGTGGACGGGCGTCCCATCGCGGCCGGGCATTTCCTGCCGGAGGAGGCCCCCGACGAGACGACCCGGCAGCTTCTCGCCTTCCTCACCTGACAGTGAGGATGTGGGGGTGGGGTCACCCGGTCTGGTCTGACTCACCGCCTGACCGACGATGTTGTCCTGCTGAGGATCCGTCGACCGGTTCCGGGTGGCCCCGTTCCTGCACGTCACTGGCAGGGGCGTCGTGACCTGATAGGAGCCTGTGCAAGAGGCCCCGCCACTGTCCTGTCCGCCCGTCCCAGCGGTGCGTGCCGACCCTGTTCGGTGCAAGCGAAAGGGACGACGGTTCCAGCATGACAGCCAAGAAGCGCAAGGTCACCGGCGGCGTCGATACTCACGGCAGAACGCACCACGCGGCCGTAGTTGACCAGACCGGACGTGTACTCGGTGATCAGCAGTTTCCCGCCACTGCGGCCGGTTACCAGCAGCTGCTGGTGTGGCTTCGCACCTTCGCCACGGTGGTGAAGGTCGGTGTCGAGGGCACCGGCGCCTACGGCGCGGGCCTGGCCCGCTACCTGAGCGGCCAGAAGATCACCGTCGTCGAGGTCGACCGACCAGACCGTAAGACCCGCCGGGTGAAGGGCAAGTCCGACCCGATCGACGCGCTCGCCGCCGCCCGCGCCGCGCTGTCCGGACAAGCGTGCGGCGTACCGAAGACCCGAACCGGACCGGTCGAGGCCATCCGCGCGCTGCGGGTAGCCCGCAACGGCGCGGTCAAGGCCCGCACCGCCGCGATCAACCAGCTCCACGGTCTGCTCACCGCCGCACCCGAGCCGCTACGCGCCGAACTCGCCGGCTACTCAGGCGCTGCCCTGATCAACCACTGCGCCGCCCTGACCTACGACGACACCCGGCTCAGCGACCCCGCCGAGGCCACCAAAGCCTCCCTCGCCGCGATCGCCGCCCGGATCCACGCCCTGACCGCGGAGATCACCCTCGCCGACCAGCGACTACGTCCCACCGTCGCCCGCACCGCCCCCACCCTCAGCGCCCTGTTCGGTGTCGGACCCGAGGTCGCCGGTCAACTCCTGGCCACCGCCGGCGACAACCCCGACCGGCTGCGCTCCGAAGCCGCCCTGGCCCACCTCTGCGGCGCCGCACCCATCCCCGCCAGCAGCGGACGCACCGACCGCCACCGCCTCAACCGCGGCGGCGACAGAGCCGCGAACAACGCGCTGCACACGATCGTGCTCAGCCGCATGCGCTACGAACCCCGCACCCGCGCCTACCTCGACAAACGCACCAAACAAGGCCTCAGCAAAAAAGAGATCATGCGATGCCTCAAGCGCTACGTCGTCCGCGAGGTCCACACCGCCCTACTCGCCGACTTCACCGCCCTCGACACCCCTTGACATCCATAGGAGCATCCTCGCGGAGCGGGATCCGTCCGCCCGGACAACGCCCTCGGGGGGACGATGGGTACGTGGACAGCGAGCCGGTCGACTGCGCGCCCGAACAGAAGTTCCCGCGCGCGATCCTGCGGCAGCGCTGGCAGGACCTCACCTTCCTGCACTGGGCCGTCGCGCCCGAACTGGTCGCGCCCCTGCTGCCCGGCGGCACCCGCCCGGACACCCTCGACGGGCTCAGTTACGTCGGGCTGATCGGTTTCCGGCTGGTCGGGCTGGGGCTCGGACGGGGACCGGGAGTGCCGTACTTCGGCAGCTTCTGGGAGACCAACATCCGGCTGTACTCCGTCGACGACACCGGCCGGCGGGCCGTGGTGTTCCGCTCGCTCGACGCGTCCCGGCTGGCCCTGGTGCTGGTCGCGCAGCTGAGCCTGCGGCTGCCGTACAAGTGGTCGGCGATGCGGCTGGACCGGGACGGTGACCGGTACAGCTACCGCTGCCGGCGCCGCTGGCCCGGCCCCGTCGGCGCGACCAGCCGAATGGTGGTCCGGGTGGGTGAGCCGATCGCCCACCCGACCCCCCTCGAGCACTTCGTCACCGCCCGCTGGGGCCTGCACACCCGGGCGTACGGGCGCACGCTGCACCTGCCGAACTGGCATCCCAGCTGGCCGCTGCACCGGGCCGAGCTGCTGCACCTGGACGACGAGCTGGTCACCGCCGCCGGGCTGCCGCCGCCGGCCGGGCCGCCGGCGAGCGTGCTGTACTCCCCCGGCGTCCCGGTCCGGTTCGGCCCACCGGTAACCGTGCGCCGACCCGGCGAGCGACCGACACCGCCCCCTCGGGCGCCACAGGGCGGCGGGTGGCGGTGATCAGCACGTCGACCAGCCGGGCGAGGTCGACAGCGTCCTTCCCGGCGAGGTTCTGCGTCGCCCGAGCCGGTGCATCAGTGGCACGAGCCAGCACGTCTCCCGGCATCAAGGTGTTGAGGGGCGAGCCGCCCGCCGGCGGAGAGCGATCCGGCCGGTGCGCTCCCGCAACTTCCGCGCCGTCTGACCCAGCTCGAACGCGATCCGGGCGGCCTCGTACGCCTCCGCGGTGCCCGACTCGGCCACCCGGCGCTCGCGCAGGTCGTCCCACTCGGCGCATTCCGTCATGCTCGGCCCCTCCACCATGGTCTGCCACTCCGCCAGTCGCTCATCAGCCCAACGACGGTCGGGGCACCGGGTCATGCGTGGCCCTGGTCACGTTCTGATCACTCCCTTCTTATCCATCGGCTTCTACCATCACGTCTCCGGGTCAGAACGGACCCGACCGGATCGGGCTCGGGATGTCGGGTCGGATACCCCGGAGGCTGCCTAGCGTCGATGGCGGAAAGAGGAAGGAGCACCGGGTGCTGGAGCGGCTCAACCAGGCCATGGAGCACATCGAGCGGCACCTCGACCAGCCCGTCGAGGTGGCCGAGCTGGCGCGGATCGCGGTCACGTCGGAGTACCACTTCCGGCGGCTGTTCTCCGCCCTCGCGGGCATCCCGCTGTCGGAGTACGTCCGCCGGCGGCGGCTCACCGTCGCCGGCGCGGAGGTGCTGGCGGGCGGGGAGTCGCTGCTCGACATCGCGGTCCGCTGGGGGTACGGCTCCAACGAGGCGTTCGCCCGGGCGTTCCGCGCCGTGCACGGCATCGGTCCGAGCGAGGCCCGGCGTACGGGGGCGGCGCTTCGCGCCCAGCCCCGGATGTCCTTCCGACTCGTTGTCGAAGGGAGCACCAGCATGCGATACCGGATCGTGGAGAAGGACGAGTTCCGCCTGGTCGGGCGGAAGGCCCGCGTCCCCCTGGTCCACGAGGGGATGAACCCGGCCATCGTCGCGTTCATCCGCGGCATCGACCAGGAGGCCGTACGCCGGATGGAGGCGCTGTCCGACCAGGAGCCGCGGGGCATCGTCAACGTCAGCGACGACCTCGCCGGGAGCCGGGAGGAGGGCACGGAGCTGGACTACTGGCACGGGGTGGTCACCGGTGCCGACATGCCGGAGGACCTGGACGCCCTGCCGGTGGCGGCGGGCAGCTGGGCGGTCTTCGAGACCTCCGGGGAGTTTCCGCAGGCGGTGCAGTACCTGTGGCGGGACGTCTTCACCCAGTGGTTCCCGTCGAACCCCTACGAGAGCCGGCCCGGCCCGGAGATCTCGAAGGTGCGGGTGTCTGCGGACGGCAAGCGGGCCGACGCCGAGCTGTGGATCCCGGTGCGGCGGACCTGAAGATCTCAGCCCTCGGCGGGCCAGGCCCGCCGGAGGGCGTCGAGCGCCGCCTCCCGGTCCGCGCCGAGCAGCCGCGCCTGCCGCAGGTAGGCGGCCGCGTGCCGGTCGAGGGCGCGGTGGCGCTCGTCGGCCGGCACGGCGGCGCCGTCCGCCACCCGGGTGCCGCCGCCGCGCCGCGACCTGACGAGGCCGGCGGTCTCCAGCTCCCGGTAGGTGCGGGCGACGGTGCCGACGGCCAGGCCGAGGTCGCCGGCGAGCTGCCGCAGCGGCGGCAGCCGGTCCCCCGGGTGGAGCACTCCGGCGTGGATCAGGTCGACGAGCTGCCGGCGCAGCTGCTCGTACGGGGGCGTGGGGTCGTCGGTGTCGACCCGCAGGGTCGGTGGCCCGCTCACGCGGGCAGCGCAGCGGGCCGGGGTGCATGGGTGCCAGGGTTCAGGACGGCGGCGGCGCTCCACCACAGGAGCGCGGTCCAGCCCGGGGTGAGCAGGATCAGCAGCCAGGCGGCGACGGTCCACCACGCCGGCCGGCACGGGTTGGCCAGCAGGCCGGCGGCGGTGACGAGGGATACGCCGATCAGCGGGATGGTGACCAGCACTCCGCACGCGCCGGTGACCGCGTACGCGGACCGGCGCCGCTCGGCGTCGTCGGGCACCAGGTCGCCCGCGGCGGCCTGCGGGCGGGGGCGCCCGACCACACGACGCAGTGCCAGCGCGGCGACCAGCACGCCGACGCCGACCACCAGCGCGAGCGGGATGCTGTAGAACGAGCCGGCCCACGGGCCGTGGGAGCCGGTGAACTGACCGCAGTCGTACGCGAGGGAGCGGCCGGCGCGGCCGAGGTCGTCGGTGGCTCCGGCGGCGGTGGTCGCGGCGAGCAGGGCGGTCAGGGCGGCGCCGGCAACGGCCACCGCCGTGAGCGGTCGGCGTGGCAGGTACTGGCGGACCTGCCGGGTCTCCAGCGCTGCCCGGCGGGTGGTGCCGGCGGGGCGGACGGCGCGGCTCTCCCCCGCCACCACGCCGGCCAGCACGCAGAGGCCGAACAGCGGCGCGGCGAGCAGCACGCCACGCCCGAGCGGGTCGTAGCCGGCGGCGACGGCGGCGACAGCCACCCCGAGGATCAGGCCGGTCCACCGCCAGCGCCGCGTGGTCCGCCGGATGTGGGCGGTGGCGGGGTCCGCCGTCGCCGACGGGCGGGTCAGCGCGGCGCCGAGCAGCAGCAACAGCGCGAGTCCCAGGATGGTCGTGACGACCATGGCCGCTCCTCTTGTCTCAATCGTTTGCCACAAGTGAGCATGACCCGACCGTCTCAGTTGTGTCAATGAGCCGATACAAGCAGGTCGGCTGGGTCAGTCCCGCTTCGCCTCGGCGGCGGCCTGCGCCAGGCAGGCCGGCACGTCACCGGCGTGGTACGGGTGCTCGCTCGGCTCGATCCCGGCGAGGAACATCGCGTAGACCGCGGCCAGCCGCAGCGGGGCGATCGGACGCAGCAGCGCCACCGCCCGCTCCGGGTCGGAGCCGGGCACGTGGGCCCGCCACCGGGCCGCCCAGGCCGCCAGCAGCGGCCCGGCCGTCGCCGGGTCGAGGGTCTCGGTGAGCCGCAGGATGTCGAAGGCGGGGTGCCCGACGAAGGCGTCGCCCCAGTCGATGATCACCCGGCGCTCACCGTCGCCGCGCACGTTGCCGGGGTGCAGGTCGCCGTGGACGAGGGTGTCGGGCAGCCCGCAGCGGCGTACCTCGTCGAGGCGGTCGTCGAGGCCGGCGAGCAGGCCGTCCACGGTGGAGACTTCGTGCGGGGCGAGCATGGCGCGGATCCAGCGGGCGAGGGCGGGCCCCCGCCGGTCCGGTACGCCGGCGGCGATCAGCCCGGCGACGTCGTCGGCGGCACGCACCTGGATCGCGTGGTGGTCGGCGGCGACGGCGACCCGCTCGTCGACGCCGGCCGCGTAGCGGTCCTCGCCCGGCACGTGGTCGAGCAGCACCCGGCCCGCCCCGTCGTCGGCGAGCACCGTCGGGGTGACGCCGGGCGCGGCGTGGGCGAGCCAGCGCAGCACCGCACCCTCGTGTCGGAAGAAGACCGGCACCTGCTTGAGCCAGGCGCTGCCGTCCTCGCCGTCGAGGCGCCAGATCGCCGAGAGGTTCCAGGTGCGCTGCTGCGCGACGGTGGCCACCGGTCGGCCGAGGCGGCCCAGCTCGGCGGCGGCCCAGGCGAGGCTGCGGGCCGGGCCGCCCGGCTCGGCCCACGGGGCGCGCAGCGGGTGCGGCGACAGGTCCACCGACACCGGATCCAGTGGGACGGCCGGTCGTTCGGGGACCTGACCCAGGTAGGTGAGGTGGCCGCCGGGCGGCTCCGGCCGATCCGCCGTCAGCAGCCGCAGCACCGCCACGTCGACGCCGTACCGGCGGCGGGCCTCGGCGACCACCGAGCCGACCTCCTGCCACCACGGCTCCGGCACGTCGTACGGGGGGAGGGCGCCCAGCGGCGCGCCGGCGGGGTCGACCAGGACGAGGGTCACGGTGCGGGACACGCGCGGGACGGTAACGCCCGCCGCACCGATCTGGCGAAGGGTTTACCGGGGACCCCTGAGCGGCTCCGGGTCGGGCGTTCCGGGGCCGCTACGGGTATGGCCCGGATGTCCTCGGGTCACCCCACCGCCACGCTGAGGCAATGATTACCACCGATTCCCGGGCGGCCGGGCACGTCAGGTACCCCTGGTTGCGCCCGGCGGCCCTCAGCGCGTCGATGTTGCTCTTCGGCTACGGCGTCCTCCGTCTGCTCGACGGCCTGGACGGGTACCGCGACAAGTCCGGGTGGCCCTGGATGACGGGGCACACCCTGTTCCTGCTCGGCATCGTCCTGTTCGGGGTGTTCATCGTCGAGCTGCGCCGCCTGCTGCTGGCCACCTCGCCCCGGCAGCGGCTGCTCACCGAGGTGGCGACCGTGGCCGGGCTGGTCGGCGCGGCCGCGTTCGGCTGGGTGATCCTCGGCGACCTGTTCCCGCGCTTCGCCGACGCGGTGCCGCCGCCGGACGTGGTGCTCATCGGCGGGCCGGCGCTGTTCCAGCTGGGTCTGCTGACGCTGCTGGTCCGGGTGGCCGTCGGCCGGCTGCTGCCGGTGTGGGCGCCGGTGCTGGTGCTGGTCGGCTTCGTCGCGATCGCGGTGGACCTGGACCTGCTGCCGGTCGGCGCGGCGCTCGTCTTCGGTGGACTGCTTCAGATCCGGCGGCCCGAGCCCTGAATCCGGCGGGATCGACGGCCCGTCCCCGGAGAACCGGGTCAGACGTAGGCCGGGCGCCAGGTGCCGCCGTGGTCGGCGCAGGGTCCGCGCGGCACGCCGGTCATGCTGACCAGGCCGTCGTTGCACTGGACCATGTATCCCTTGCCGTTCCAGAACGTCTCGACGCAGTCGAACCAGTCGCAGACGTCCGTGGCGGGGTCATAGACGTAGGAGCCGCCGCAGTAGTTGTAGCCGTACGGATTCTCCGGCGCGCCGCAGCGGTCGATCGCGGTCGGGCTCGGCGAGCCGGCGGACGGGCTCGGACCGGGGCCGCCGGTGCCGCTGGGCGTCGGCAGACCCGAGGGCGTGACTCCCGGCCCGCCCAGGGTCGGGCTCGGCGCGCCCGACGTGGCCGGTCCGGAGCTGGGTGCCCACGGCGCCGTACCGGGCCGGGAGCTGCCGGGCGCGCCGGGGCCGTCGGTGGCAGCGGTGGAGCTGACCGGCGCGCCGACGCCGGTGGACGGCGACGGTTCGCTCGGGCCGGTCGGGGCCGGGCCGGGTCCGCCGTCGATTTCCATCCCGACCACCGGCCGATCCGCCGTGGACCAGCGCACCGCGCCGGCGACCGCCGCCACAGCCACCAGCACCGCGACGGCGGCGACCAGCCCCGGGCGGGCGAGACGGGCGACGACCGGGGCTTCGGCCGGCGCGGCCGGCGCGGGGTCCGCGGGTCGGGTACGCCAGTGCGCCACCACCGCCTCGTCGAGCCGGTCCAGCAGCGCGTCCCGCGCTCCTGTCGCCTCGGCGTACGCGAGGGTGAGTCGCAGCCGGAAGGCGGACGCGGCGGCCCGGGGCAGCCGTACTCCCGCGATCCGGCCCCCGTCGTGCGGGTGCAGCAGGGTGTACGGCTCGCGGGGATCGTGCGCCACGCTGGCAAGCTGCGCGTACGCCCACTCCCGGATCCCGTCGCGGCCGACGAGGATCAGCCGTCGGTCGGTCACCACCGCCGTCCCGGCGTCGACCACGGCCACGCCCCTCGGCAGCCATGGCGACCGGCCGGTGTCCTCGATGGGAACGACGGTCAGCTCGGGCGCGGGCAGACCGGCGGCGTGCCGGGCCGTCACCTCGATGAGGTCCGCCGCCGGCTGCACCGCGGCCACGACCTCGCCCTGCTCCAAGGGCACGGGCAGCCCGGCTGGCGGTTCCCCCCGTTCCTCGGGCTCCTCGGCCCAGGCGCAGACCTGCCGCAGTTCGTCGTGGCGTCGTCGCCACGCCTCCATCGCGGACTCGTACGCCGTGCGCCGCCGCTCGTTCTCTCGTCTGGTCCACCGGGTCCGCCAGCCCGAAGCCGTGCCGTCCGTCGCCGTCACCGGGTCGCCTCTCATCGCGAAGGGTTTCCGCGTCAACCTGATACAACCGCGCGGGCCGGTGCAGGACACGCCGTCGCCGTGGACCGGTTCGGTTGATTCATTACGGTCGAACGGTGGATGGCGGGCAGCCGGACGCGGGGCGGCGCGTGTCGAGGAGACGGTCTTCTTCCAGGCCGGCGGGCTGGCGGTGGTGCTCTGGGGGCGCGACAAGCTCACCGACGACGCGGGCGGTGTCGCGTTTGGGCGCCGGGGTGGACAGCGGAGCGTGGATCAGGTCCAGACGGTGCGGCGGACGCCCAGGTGACCGGCGCAGGCCTCCGGCTGGCCGCCGGTCAGACTGATCATCCCGTCGCGGCACTGCAGCAGGTAGCCGCGGCCGGACCAGAAGCCCGGGGCGCACTCGAAGTAGTCGCAGATCCGCCCGGCCGGCTTCCGGATCCGGTAGCCGCCGCAGAAGTCGTACCCGAAGGGGTTGGCCGGGGCGCCGCAGCGGCGCTCGCCGGCGGGCCGTGGTGCGGCGGTGCGGGACCGTGCGGGTGTCGGCGCGGCGCTGGTCTTCTTCCGCGGTTTCGGCGGGATCGTGGCGTCGACCTGCACCGCGGGCGCCACCGGTTGCGGTGCGGGGGTGGCGGTGGCCGCCGGGGTGGCGGCGGAGGCGACGTCCGAGCCGGGCCGCACCGGCGGGTTGGACTCGAAGAGGATCGCCGGCACCACCAGAGCGAGGGCCGCCGCCACCGCCACGGTGCGCCGGCCGCCCGGCACCCGCGCGAAGGGCCGGGCCTGCGCCGGGGTGACGATGCCCGGCCGGAACGGCTGGGTCTGGGCGTGTTCGGCGATCAGCTCGTCGAGCTGGGCGACCACGGCGGCCCGCTGCTCGATGGCGTCGGCGAAGGCCAATGTGAGCTTGAACCGGAAGTCGGCGATCGCGCTGGTGGGCAGCAGCAGGCCGGAGGTGCGGCGCCGGTCGAGCACCTGGATCAGCGTCACCGGGGCCGCCGGGTCGTGGGCCAGCCCGGTCATCCGCCCGTACGCCCAGTCGCGCCGGCCGCGCCCGCCGAGCAGCACCAGCCGGCGGTTGGTGAGGACGGCGAGCCCGGCGTCGGTGACCTTGAGGCCTTCCGGGCGGCGCGGGCGCAGGGCCGGCGGGTCCGGGTCGACGGTCAGCTCGGGGGCCGGCAGCACGGCGGTGTGCCGCACCTCGACCAGTTGCGCGGCCGGCAGTGTCCAGAAGACGACCTCGCCGGGGGCCAGCTCCATCGGCAGGCCTACGCCCGCCTCCGCCGAGCCCTGGAAGGAGCCGGCGAGGGTATACAGCCGACGCAGTTCGTCGTCGCGCCGCCGCCACGCCTCGTCGGCGTCGCGGAAGGCCCGCTGCCGCCGGTCGTTCTGCCGGTGCGCCCACCGGTAACGCCAGGTGGAACCCGTCGAATCAGTCTTCGTCACGCCGACTCCTCCGCCGCGCGAGCCCACCAATCGGGGTGTCATTCACATCAACTGTGACAGAAGGCCGATAAGACACGCGAAAGTCGCTATTCCGACCGATCGGTTGATTGACGCGCACGATAGGCGGAGCCCGCCGCGTTCGATTCCGGGGGCGGGAGCGGGTGTGCTCCGGGTCGGACCGCTTCACCGTGCGAGGGGGTCCCGGCGTCGGTAACGTCAGCCACAGTCGGGGTGCGCCGTGGCCTCGGGGCGAGGGAGGTGGACCGGTGAGCGACACGACCTCCACCGTCGTGGTCGGCGTGGACATCGGCACCACCAGCACCAAGGCCGTCGCGTACGACTCCGACGGGCGCCAGCTCGCCACCCATTCGGTCGGCTACCCGCTCGACGAGCCGCACCCGGGCTACGCCGAGCAGGACCCCCGGCTGATCCTCGACGCGGTGGTCGAATCGATCCGGGCCGTGGTCGCCGAGCTGTCCGAGCCGATCGCCGGGCTGTCGTTCAGCACCGCCATGCACAGCCTGATCGGGCTGGACGCCGACGGCATCCCGCTCACCCCGTCGGTCACCTGGGCGGACTCCCGGGCCAGCGCGCAGGCCGAGCGGCTGCGCGCCGTGCCGTCCGGGCTGGCCCTGCACCGGCGCACCGGCACGCCGGTGCACCCGATGGCGCCGCTGCCCAAGCTGGTCTGGTACGCCGAGCAGGAGCCGAAGCTCTTCGAGCGGGTCGCGCACTGGGTGGGCATCAAGGACTACGTGCTGCTGCGGCTGGCCGAGGCGCTGGTCACCGACCACTCGGTCGCCTCCGCCACCGGCCTGATGGACATCCACAAGCTGGCCTGGGACGCCCAGGCGCTCGGCGTCGCCGGGATCACCGAGGAGCAGCTGCCGCAGCTGGTCCCCACCACCACCGTGCTGCCCGGCCTCACCGCCGAGGCGGCCGCGGCGACCGGCCTGCCCGCGGCCACCCCCCTCGTCGTCGGCGCCGGGGACGGCCCGCTGGCCAACCTCGGCCTCGGCGCGGTCAAGCCCGGCGTGGTCGCCTGCTCCATCGGCACCTCCGGGGCGATGCGGGTGGCCGTCGAACGGCCCGGCGTAGACCCGCTCGGCGGCGTGTTCTGCTACGCGCTAACCGAGAACCGCTGGGTGGTCGGCGGCGCGATCAACAACGGCGGCATCGTGCTGCAGTGGGCCGGCGACGCGCTCGCCCCCGAGCTGGGCGAACACGCCGAGGAGGAGCTGCTCGACCTGGCCGCCCAAGCGCCGGTCGGCTCCGGCGGGCTGATCATGCTGCCGTACCTGCTCAGCGAGCGGGCGCCGCACTGGAGCGCGCTGCCCCGCGGCGCGTACGTCGGGCTGACCCATGGCCACCGGCGCGCGCACCTGGTCCGGGCCGCGCTGGAGGGGGTCTGCCAGCAGCTCGCCCTGGTGCTGGGTTCGGTCCGCGCGGCCGGCAACGAGGTCCGGGAGATCCGCGCCAGCGGAGGCTTCGCCCGCAGCACGCTGTGGCGGCAGATCCTCGCCGACGCGCTCGGCATGCCGGTGCGCTTCCCCGCCGGGCACGAGGGGTCCAGCTTCGGCGCCGCACTGCTCGGCATGCAGGCCCTCGGCCTGATCGACTCGATCGACGTCGCCGCCGACCTCGTGGAGATCGACGAGACGGTACGCCCCGACCCGGCCTCGGCGGCCACGTACGCGGCCCTGCTGCCGCTCTTCTCCGAGCTGTACGACGCGCTCGTTCCGACGTTCGCGTCGCTGCGACGGCTGGCGCCGAGCCTGCCGCCGGAGCCACCACCCACCGCTCTTCCCATGTGATCGCCCGTCCCGAGGCACGGACGACTACCGAAGGTCGTGATAGCCGTGGTCACAGTGCTCGCCGCGCCGGCGGAGCCGCTCACCAACGCCGGGAACACCCAACTGATCATCGCGGCCCTGCTGGGCATCGCCGCGGTGGTGCTGCTCATCGCCTGGGGCAAGGTGCACCCGTTCCTCTCCCTGATCCTCGGCGCGGCCGTGCTCGGCGTGATCGCCGGCGTGGCCCCCGACAAGATCGTCACCTCGTTCAGCGGCGGGGTCGGCTCCACCGTTGGCGGGGTCGGCCTGCTGATCGCCCTCGGCGCGATGATCGGCGGCCTGCTCGCCGAGTCCGGCGGCGCGGACAGCCTCGTCGAACGGGTGGTCAGCCGGGTCTCGGGCACCGCCCTGCCGTGGGCGATGGCCGGGGTCGCCGCGCTGATCGGCCTGCCGCTCTTCTTCGAGGTCGGCGTGGTGCTGCTGGTGCCGATCGTGCTGCTGGTGTCCCGGCGGACCGACGTACCGCTGATGAAGATCGGCATCCCGGCGCTGGCCGGCCTGTCCGTGCTGCACGGCCTGGTGCCGCCGCACCCGGGCCCGCTGGTCGCGATCGACGCCCTCGGCGCCAACCTCGGCCAGACCCTCGCGCTGGGTCTGCTGGTGGCCATTCCGACGGTGATCGTCGCCGGTCCGGTCTTCGGTAACTTCATCGCCCGCTACGTGCCCGCCACCGCGCCGGAGGCGCTGCTGCCCACCCGGCGGCCGCTGGCCGCCGCCGGCGGGCGGGGACCCGCGCGCGGCCCGGTCGACGCCGACGGGGACCTGGTCGCCGAGGACGACCTGGTCAACCCCGGCACCGGCCGCCCCGGCGAGCCCATCGACGAGGCCGCCACCGAGCGGGTACGCGCGCGCCGAGGGCCCGCCCTGTGGGCCGCGGTCGTCACGGTCCTGCTCCCGGTGGTGCTGATGCTGCTGCGCGCGATCGGCGAGCTGACCCTCGACAAGGGCACCGGGGGACGCAAGGCGCTGGACATCGCCGGCACCCCGATCGTCGCCCTGCTGGCCGGCGTCATCTTCGCGATGATCTTCCTCGGCTACCGGACCGGCTTCAGCCGCGCCCAGGTCTCGGGTTTCCTCGGCGGTTCGCTGCCGCCGATCGCCGGCATCATCCTGATCGTCGCCGCCGGCGGCGGCTTCAAGCAGGTGCTGGTCGACGCGGGCGTGGGCAACCTGGTCGCCGACGCGGCGAAGGACGCCAACCTCTCCCCGCTGCTGCTGGGCTGGCTGGTCGCGGTCGGCATCCGGGTCGCCACCGGCTCGGCCACGGTCGCCACCATCACCGCCGCAGGCATCGTCGCCCCCCTCGCCGCCACCCTGGACCGGCCGGAGGTGGCGCTGCTGGCGCTCGCCATCGGCTGTGGGTCGCTGTTCTTCTCGCACGTCAACGACGCCGGATTCTGGCTGGTCAAGGAGTACTTCGGGCTGACCGTCGGGCAGACCATCAAGAGCTGGTCGGTGATGGAGACGATCATCTCGGTGGTCGGCTTCGTCGGCGTCCTGCTGCTCGACCTGGTGTTGTAGCGGCAGCGGACCCGGATCGCGCCCGCGCTGCGGGCCGAGGACTGTTCGGACTCACGGCGCCTCGACGCCGGAGATGCGGTACCTGTGCACCTCGGCGCCGAGGATCGCCACCGTCTGCTCCTCCGCCGGGCCGGACCCGCGGAAGGCGAGCAACTGCTCGTCGGTCTCCCACCGCTCGTAGACGTTGACCCGGCCCGGCTCGATCAGGTCCGCGCTGACCGCGAAGTCCACGCAACCCGGCGCGGAGCGCGCCTGGCGGACCGCTTCCACGCAGGAGGCCAGGTAGGCGTCCCGGCCGTCCGGGTCGACGTAGAGACTGCCGGCGACGATGAGCACTGGTGGCCTCCCGTGGTGAGCCCTACCCGTCAGGGCCATCCTGGCACGTCAGGCCCGGCTGATCGCGTTGGCGTGGATGGCCTCGCTCAGGTAGGCGGCCAACCCCGGCCGGATCTTCTCGTAGTACGCGGTGAACCGCGGGTCCGCCACGTACATGTCGGCCAGCCCAGTGTGGATCTCGTAGCTGCACTCGTAGAACCAGCGGCTGATGAGCTGCCGGTGCTCCTCGGCCAGCTCCATCGCCTCCGGGCTGTCGGCCGGCGCGCCCGAGTCCATGACGGCGGCGACGCGCCGCCCCCACTCCTCGTTCTCCGCCTTGTTGCGCAGCCAGTCCTCCTTCGAGTAGCTGGCCGTACGCCGGTTGGACTCCCGGTACGCCTCGCTGTCGCCCCAACGCTGCTCCGCCTCCTCGGCGTGCGCGTCCGGGTCGAAGTCGCCGAAGACCTCGAACCGCTCCTCCGGCGTGAGCCTGATGTTCATCCTTCTCGCCTCCATCGCCACCTCGATCGCCGCGACCATCTCCTGGAGCTTGCCGATCCGCCCGCTGAGCAGCTCGTGCTGCCGGCGCAGGTGCGCCGCCGGGTCCGCACCCGGGTCGTCGAGGATCGCCGCGATCTCGTCCAGCGGGAACCCCAGCTCCCGGTAGTAGCGGATGAGCTGCAACCGCTCCAGGTCCGCGTCGTCGTAGCGGCGGTAGCCCGCCGCCGTCCGGCCGCTCGGCGAGAGCAGCCCGATCTCGTCGTAGTGGTGCAGCGTCCGCACCGTCACCCGGGCCGCCTTCGCCACCTGACCCACCGTGTACGCCATGGTTCCCTCCCTTCCGCGACCAAGGCTCCCGCCTGCCGTTACGTGAGGGTCAAGTCCGATTCTGCGGCCCCGCCGCCGGAGGTGTCCGGGGAACACGATCGCCCCCGGTCTCCCGAGGGCGCGGGAGACCGGGGGCGATTGGTTCGGGGCTGGTCGGGTCAGGTGGTGACGCGCTCCCGGGCCTGCTTGGGGGCGGCGAAGGTCTCGGTGGCCGGGGTCCGGAAGGCGTGCACCAGGCCGGCGAGCGAGAGCAGCAGGAGCAACGCCGCGCCGAGGTACATGGCCAGGGCGCCCTGCCCTGCCTTGCGGCCGAACTCGCTGAAGCCGTACGAGGTGAGCAGCATGCCGCGCAGCGTCTCGCCCTTGAAGACGGTCTCCCGCTGGGCGGTGGCGGCGGCGAGCTGCTTCTGCAGGTCGGCGAGGTTGGCGGCGTTGGTCTGCTCGGCCTGGGCCACCTGCGCCTTCAGCGCGGCCTCCGGCCCGCCCAGGTCGGCGTACGTCCTGCCGCCGCCGATCGACTTGAGGTGCAGGCCGATGAACTCGTTGGCGTAGCACTCGGCCTGCTTGCCGGTGTTCAGCTGCTCGCCGGCGTACTCCCGGAGGCAGTCGGACTTCTTCTCCTCGTCGGTCAGCTGGTCGGCCGGCTTGAAGCTGATGTGCTGCGCGCTGAGCTGGTCGTGCACGTAGGTGTTGGCGAAGTTGGCGTTCGTCGTCAGGACGATGCCCACGACGAGCAGCAGGACCGCGAGGCCCAGGCCGCCGATGCTGAACAGCAGGTCCAAAGTCCGTCGCTTCATGGGGGGCTCCTGTATGGATGATGGCGCTTCTCGGTGACAGTTCCATCGTCGCGGTGCGGGAGCCGCTGGGAGCAGGGTCGAACCCCCTGTCCCGGTCGGGACCTTCGGCCTGTGTCGGACGGGCCGGGTTGCCGGTCAACGGGTGACGTCGACCGGGGTCAGCGTGGCCAGCAGCTCCGGCAGGGGGGCGGGGCGGCCGTACCGGAAGCCCTGACCGTGGACGCAGCCGATCGCGGTGATGGCCGCGTGCTGCGCGTCGGTCTCCACCCCCTCGGCCACCACGGCCAGGTCGAACGCGGCGGCGAGCCGGTTGACCATGTCCACCGTGGCGTACGCCCGCGGGTCCTCGGCGCCCAGCCGGGCCACGAAGGAGCGGTCGACCTTCAGCTCGGTGGCCGGGATCCGGTGCAGGTAGCTCAGCGAGGAGTAGCCGGTGCCGAAGTCGTCGATGGCGATCCGGATGCCCAGCTCGCGGAGCTGGCGCAGCTGGTCCAGCACCGCGTCGCTCCCCTCGATCAGCGCCGACTCCGTGAGTTCCAGGGTGAGCGCGCACGGTGGCAGGCCGGCGCCGGCGGTGGCGGCCTGGACCGTGGCGATCAGGTCGGGCCGGCGCAGGTGCGCGGCGGCGATGTTCACCGCGACGGTCACCTGGGGCGCGCGTTCCCGCCAGGCGGCCGCGGCCCGGCACGCCTCGTGGATCACCCAACGGTCGACCGGCAGGATCAGCCCGGTCTCCTCGGCCACCGGCAGGAACTTCGCCGGGGCCAACACCCCGAGCCGGGGGTGCCGCCAGCGGACCAGCGCTTCAGCGCTACGGACCACGCCGGTGGCCAGGTCGACGATGGGCTGGTACTCCAGGTGCAGCTGCCCCTCCTCGACGGCGCGGCGCAGGTCGGCGATCAGCTCCGCGCGGCTCACCGCCGACTCGCGCAGTGCCGGCGTGCACGTCTGGTAGGCGGACTTGCCGGCCGCCTTGGCCGCGTACATGGCAATGTCGGCGTCGCGGAGCAGGTCGGTGTGGGAGGTGTGCTGCGGCCCGTACTCGGCGATGCCGATGCTCGCCGACGGGTTGAGGCCGAAGTCTTCCTCGCCGGGCAGCGGCTCCAGGGCGGTGAGCAGCCGTTCGGCGAGCCGCTCCGGCGGGCGGTCGGGCTCGACCAGCACCGCGAACTCGTCGCCGCCGAGCCGGGCGATCATCCCGTCGGTGCCGGTGGCGTCCCGCATCCGCTCGGCGATGCTGGCCAGCAGCCGGTCCCCGGTGGCGTGCCCGAAGCGGTCGTTGACCTGCTTGAACCCGTCCAGGTCAAGCAGCAGTACGGCGACCGGCGCCTCGTCGCGCAGGGCGCGGCGCAGCCGCCGGTTGAAGGTCAGCCGGTTGGGCAGGCCGGTGAGCTGGTCGGCGTAGGCGAGCCGGCGCAGCCGGGCCACCAGCCGCAGGTTCTCGTTGGCGGCCAGCCCCTGGCGCAGCGCCAGCACGCCGAGCAGCGCCATCATGCCGAGGAAGACCAGGTGCGGGGTCTGGCCGGTGGGCCGGCGGGCGAGCACCACCGCGACGATCGCCCCGCCGACCGGCAGGTACGGCAGGGCCACCCGCCACCAGGGCGGCAGCGGCGACTCGGCGGTCTCCTCGCCGCCGTCGCCGCCGGCGGGCGGCCGGTATGCGGTGGCGGCACCGATCAGCAGGTAGCTCAGCGGCCAACACACGTCGATCGGGTGGCCGGGGGCGTAGCTGCCGTGCACGACGAGCGAGACGTAGCCGGCGTCGGCCGCGGCCCGGGCGGCGAGGCTGGCCCCGATCACCGCCCACGCGCGCCACATGGGCCGGAACGGCCCGGCGACCGCGACCAGGATCGTCAGCTGGATCAGGTCGAACATCGGATAGAGCAGCCCGAGGGTGCGCATCGGGTCGGTGAGGTCGGCGGCGGCGACGTCGCGGAACACCACCACCCAGCCGATCGGGATCAGGGCCAGCCCGACGATCACCCCGTCGAGGAGGGTCCGGGCCTGCCCGACCAGGCTGCGCGGGGCGGCCAGCGAGCAGAGCAGCGCGGCGGTGCCGGTGACGATGCCGGCGGTGAAGATGCCGCCGATCAGGGGCGTGTGGGGCAGCTCCCGGCCACCGAGCCGTTCCACCGTCCACAGGATCCGGCCGAGCGCGGCGAGCGCCATGGTGACCGCGAGCAGCGTCCAGAACCGGCGCAGCGTCGGCGGGTGCCGACGGGCCACGCCGACACAGGCGACCGCCGCCCAGCCCGCCACCGCCACCGCGCCGAGGTCGCTGACTTCGGCCGCGCCGGGCAGCCCGGCCACCAGCCAGCCGGCTTCTCCGAGTACGACGACCGCGGCCGCGACGAGACCGACGCGGCCGGACAGCGTGGGACGGGCCACGACGGCGTGGCTCACGTCCTGCGGCAGCACAACTATTCGCTCCGGCTCTCTCTCAGACGTGCACCCTCGACGATGAGGACCGGTCACGGGCGGCGAACGCCGCAAGCGTAGTCACCGCCCGATGCCGCCGCCAGAGCCGATCGGCAACCGTCACCCGCCCGATCAGGACGGTGACCCGCTGTCGCCCTGCCGGTAGAGGGCGACCAGCACGCCGTACCGGGGCGCGTCCGGGCCGGCCTCCTCTGCGCCGCCGACGAGGTCGTCCAGGGTGGCCCGGAGCCGGTCCGCCTGGGCGGGGGTGAGCCGGAGGTGGCGCAGGTGCAGCAGCGGGTCGCGGTCGGTGGCGATCTGCTGGGCGACCGCGTTGAGCAGCGCGGCGGTGGCGTCCAGGTCGCCCGCCTCGCCGATCATCCGGCGGAAGGTGCGCTCGTGGTACTGCTCGGTGCCGCCGCGCACCTGCCGTGAGTGACCGACCCGGACCATGCCGGCCTCGGCCAACACCTTGAGGTGGTGGGCCACGGTGCCCTTGGCTGTACCGAGGCCGGTGGCGAGCTGGCTGATGGTGGCGGGCCGCCTGCCCAGCGCGAAGAGCAGCCGGTGGCGGAATGGGTGCGCGAGCGCCTTGAAGTGGGCCGGGGTGCGGACCTCCAGCACCTCGTCGGGGATCTCCTCGGTCACCGATAAAGCGTCCATTTCTCTTGACGCTTTGTCAATCTGGCTGCTGTACTGCGAATCCCACAGTGGAACACGATCGGGGGCAACCGATGCGACAGGACGAGATCGCCGAGGTCGTGGAGCGGACCGCGAAGCTGGTCGCCGAGCACTACGTCTTTCCCGAGGTCGCCGAGCAGGTCGCCGCGCACCTGGGCGACCGGCTCCGCGCCGGCCGGTACGCCCACGTCCCCGACCCGCGCACGCTCGCGGAGCTGGTGACCGAGGACCTCCAGTCGGTTAACGGCGACCTGCACCTGCGGCTCAAGCACCACGTCACGGCGCTGCCCGACCGGGACGAGGAGCCCGACCAGGACGCGTGGGCTCCGCTGGCCGCCGCCACCATGAGCGGGGTGGCCCGGGTCGAACGCCTGGCCGGCAACGTCGGCCTGCTGGAGATCCGGCCGTACCTGTTCCCGCCGCAGCTCGGCGGGGACGCCATGATGGCGGCGCTGCGCCTGCTCGTCGACACCGACGCGCTCCTGCTTGACCTGCGCGGCAACCGGGGCGGCAGCCCGGACATGGCCGCGCTGGTCTGCGGCTGGTTCTTCGCCGAGCCGGCGCACCTGCTCACGATGCACGACCGGACCGGCGGGGCCCGCCAGTCCTGGAGCGCCGCGTACCTGCCCGTTCCGCGGTACGCCGTCGACAAGCCGGTCCTCGTGCTCACCGGCCCGGAGACCTTCTCCGGGGGCGAGGAGTTGGCGTACGACCTCCAGCAACTCGGCCGGGCCACGGTGGTCGGCGAGCGGACCAGGGGTGGGGCACATCCCCGGACCGGGTACCGGGCCCACCCGCACCTGGAGGTCACCGTGCCGGTCGCCCGGCCGGTCAACCCGGTGAGCGGCACCAACTGGGAGGGCTGCGGGGTGGCCCCGGACGTCCCGGTCACCGCCGCCGAGGCGCGCGACGTGGCGTACCGGAAGGCACTGGAGGCCCTCCTGGCCGACGACCCACGGCGGTCGACGGCGGACGAGGCGCGCGAGGCCCTGGCCGGTCTCTGAAGCGGACCGACGGCCACGGTCCGGCCCGGTGGGACGACGGGGCGGACCTCCGCCGGCCGCTTTTGGCGGGTGACGTGGCTACCCGGGGTGGCGGGCCAGCACGTAGAGGCGGCGGGTCGCCGCCTCCTGCGGGTACGCGACCCGCTCCAGCCGCGCCTCGACCGCGAGCCCGGCGTCGGTCAGCGCCGCCACCACCGTCTCGGCCGCGAAGAAGTGGAAGTCCACGTCCACCCGGTGACCCCACCACTCGTCCAGGTGCCGGACCTCGGAGCCGAGGTGGACCGCGACCAGCAGCGGTGCGCCGGGGCGCAGGACCCGCCGCAGCTCCGCGCAGGCCGGGCGCAGCTCCCCCGGGTCGAGGTGGATGACCGAGTAGAGCGCCACAGCCGCGCCGAACTCGCCGTCGTCGGCGGGCAGCCGCAGCAGGTCACCCTCGCGGAACTCCGCCGCCGGGTACGCGCGCCGGGCCACCGCCACCATCTCCGGCGACAGGTCGATCCCCACCGCGCGGACACCGTGCCCGGCGAGCCAGGCCGTGACGTGCCCGGGCCCGCAGCCCAGGTCGGCGACGACCACGCCCGGCCCGGCCTCCTCGACCAGCGCCGCCAGCAGCGCCCGGTCCAACGGCTTGCCCGCCAGCTCGTCGGCGAGCCGCGACCGGTACTCCTCGGCCACCGTGTCGTAGCTGCGCCGAACCCGATCGTGACCACCGCTCATCGGGCCAATATGGCACGGTCCACCGTGGATGGCCGGGATGCCTGCCGCGACCTCAGGCCCACTCCTCCGCCGGTTCACCGTCGTCGCCTCCGGGAGTGGCGACCTCGGAACCGCCATCGACGTAAGCCGCCGGCCCGTCCGCCGGCGCCGCGGCGGCAGGCGGCCCACCATGCGTCCACGGGGTCTCCTCCGCCGCGGGGAAGTTCCCCGCCGGCAGGAAGGCGTCCGAGAGGGTGGTGAAGCAGAGCCGCTCCCCCACCTCCGGCACGCTGCCCGGCGGCGCGGCCAACCCCCGGCCCATCCCGCCGGACAGTTCCAGCACCACCTCGGTCTTGCCGTCCGCGCCCGGCGTCACGAAGGCCACCCGGGCCTTCTGCGCGGGGCGGGTCGGCGAGTACAGGGTCGCCCCGACCGGCACCAGCACCGGTTCGGCGGTGACCACCTGGATCCGGGGGCGCAGCACGGGCCGCTTGCCGGTGTCGTCCACCCGCTTCGGATCGACCAAGGTCACCTCGCCGACGAACGCCTCCCCGGTCAGCCGGTGCTCGGCCATCACCAGCGGATCGTCGTAGGCGCGCTGCACCGCGTACGAGGTGAGGGCGCGTTCCAGCCGGTGCAGGCGCACGGCGGCGGCCACCGCGCCGTCCCGGCGCGGCTGCGGGCCGCCACCGGCGTCGACGTGCTCGGCGTACCCGGTGAAGGCGTCCTTGTCGCCGTCCCACCGGCCGGCCACCCGGGCCCCCGGTGGCAGGGCGCGCAGCAGCCCCACGCCGCGCCACATCAGCTCCCAGGTGGGCGCGAGCTGGTCGCGCAGCAGGCGCTCCAGCTCCGCGTACGCCGCCGCGCGGGCGACCGGGTCCGCCTCGGCGTCCGCGTACGCGGCGATGGCCGGGGCGAGGCACTTGTTGTCGAAGTCCGGGTCGGTGGCCGGGCCGGCCGGCGGGCAGACCGCCGGGTCCTCGGCCCGGGCGGCCGCCTCCGCGCCGGTCAGCCCGGCCGGTGGGCGATCCAGCCGAGCAGCGCCGGCAGGTGCAGGTCCTCCACCGGGCTCTGCCCGGTCGCCCAGTGCAGGGTCAACGCCTCGGTCATCGCCAGCAGCGCCGCCGAGCCGGGGTGTTCGGCCCGCTCGGCGAAGAAGGTCAGCCAGCGGCCGAGCAGCGGCACCGACGGGTGCACCGGGTGGTCGCCGTCGGGCCGCCGGAACCGGGTGGAGCGGCCGAGCAGCCGCAGGAAGGTGACCCCGGCCGGGTTCGGCACCAGCAGCTGCGGCGCGTCGACGTACCGGTGGCGGACGTCCCGGCCCCGGTCGGTGGGCACCGCCTCGGCGACGCCCCGGAACGTGTCGAGGTACGGCAGCACGATGCCGGCCAGCTCGGCGGCGAAGGCGAACCGCTGCTGGCGGTTGCGGGGCTGCGGCACGATGAGCAGCCGCGCCTCGTCCGGCGCCGCGCCGACCAGGGCCGCCAGGGGGGCGTTCGCCTCGCCGGCCATGGCCAGCGGCACCAGCACCAGCGGGCGTTCCGCCAGGTGCAGGTGCCGGACGGTGGCGACCGGCTGGGCCACCCCGGCGGCGAGGGCCTGCGCCTTCGCGAGGGCGCGCAGCGTACTCATGCGGGGTTTCCGGTCCGGGCGTCGGCGCGCAGGCGGGCGGCGGCGCGCAGCAGCGCGGCGGCCTCCCCCTGCTCCGGCTCGGGGGTGCGAACGCCTTCGGCCAGCGCCAGCACGTCGGACACCTCGGCGATCCCGCCCAGCGCCTCACGGACCGGGCGGCCCAGCGCCGTGGTGTGCCCGCGCGCCTCGTGCCGGCAGAAGTACGCCAGCTCGCAGGCGGCCAGGCACTCCGGCGCGTAGCGGGCCTCCACGCGGGACAGCGCGGCGACCAGCGTGGCCGGGTCGGCGGTCAGGTCGGCGGTGAAGTCCGCCGGCACGTCGGCGAGCAGGGCGTCGATCCGGGCCATCCGGTCGAGCTGGCGACGCAGCACCAGCAGTTGTTTGCGGACGTCGAGCAGGCTGGCCACCGGCTGGTTGGCGAAGTCGCGCGGGCAGACCAGCACCACGTCGGGCGACACCTGCTCCGGGTCGTGTCCCTCGGCGGCGAGCAGCTGGCGCAGCGCCAGCACGTAGACGGCGGACTGGATGGCGGCGGCGGAGACCTTCACCGGGTCGGCCTGCCCGTCGATCACCGGAAAGGACTTGATCTCCACGACGTGGAACCGGCCGGCGAGCCGGGCGGCGACCAGGTCCGGTTCCAGGTGCACCCGCTGGCCGGCCACGTCCAGGCCGAGCAGCGGATGGTCGAAGAGCGCCGCGCCCTCGCCCGGGTCGGTCAGCGCCGCCCGGGACCGCTCGTGCCGGTCCGGCAGGTCTTCGGCGCCACCGAGGTCCGTCCAGCTCGCCCCCGCCGGCACCGGTACGCCCAGCCGCTCGGCGACCAGCCGCAGGAGTTCCACCCCACCGTCGGCCTTGACCTGCGCCTCGAACGCGTTGCCACGGGTGATGGCGAAGCGGGACTGGCCGAACCGGGCCGGGAAGCCGATCCGCTCGGCCAGCTTCGGCTTGTCCACCCCCGCGCTGTCCAGCACGGCCCGGCGAGTGCAGCCCGGGTTGCCGGTCAACGCGGCGATGGTCCGCGCGTTGTGCCGCCGGGGCGACACCCCGCCGCGGATCTGGGCCAGTCGCTCGGCGCTGCTCGTCATGATCCGCCAGGATAGGCGTTCTTCGTACGGGGCTGAAGATCACAGGCCGGTCAGCGGCCGGCGGAGCGGTTCCAGGGCGAGCGGGGGGACTCGGCGCCGGCCGACGGCCGGCTGCGACGACGGCGCCGACGGCCGGGCGTGCAGGGCGGCCGGGAGACGGTGTGCACCGGGGCGGTGGCCGGGACGACCGGCTGCCGGCCGATCAGCCAGCAGAGGAAACGGGCCATGGTCAGCCGACCGGGAGGCGCTGCGCCTCGGCCCGGGCGATGTCGTACTCGGCGCCGCAGAAGGTGCACTGCTGGGTGTACCGGGTCCGCACCGGGATCAACGGGACGAAGAAGAGGGTGAACTTGGTGGCCCGGCGGGTGATCACCTGGGCGGCCTGGTTGCCGCAGTTGCGGCAGACCTGGGTGACGACACCGGACTGGTCGACCTTGGTACGGAGCCCGAAGATGAAGAGCATCGTCCGGCAGTACCCAGCCGGGCCCGAAAAATCACCACCGAAAATTCTGGTAGGCAGGTGTCCGGATCCGCGCGTGCCGTTCGTCATGCTGCTGCAACCACGACATGGAGGAGCGCACCGATGAAGTACCTGATGTTCGTCTGCACCGACACCGAGCCGGACGCCGACCCGACCGCCGCCCCGGACATCGACGAGTGGGTGGCCGAGCGGGACGGCAAGGGCCAGCGCCTCATGGGCAGCGTGCTGGGGCCGGCGTCGGCCGCCACCACCGTCCGGGTACGCGACGGGGAGCTGCTCCTCTCCGACGGCCCGTTCGCCGAGACCAAGGAGGTGATCGTGGGCTTCGACCTGCTCGAGTGCGCCGACCTGGACGAGGCGATCGAGGTGGCCCGCGCCCACCCGATGGCGTACAGCGGCCGGCTGGAGCTTCGGCCCCTCGTGGACCTGGACTGACGCCGGTGATCGACGCGGCCGAGGCGGTCGCCGTCGCGGGTGCCGAGGCGTACCCGCGGATCGTGGCGACGCTGATCCGCGTCACCGGGGACTGGACGCTCGCCGAGGACTGCGCCCAGGAGGCGCTGGCCACGGCGCTGGAGCGCTGGCCCCGCGACGGCGTACCGGCGAATCCGGGCGGCTGGCTGCTGACGGCCGCCCGGAACCGGGCCCTGGACGTGCTGCGCCGGGCCACCGTGGAACGCCGCAGGCTGCGCGACCTGGCGCTGCTCACCGACCCGGAGCGGGCGCCGGCCGAGCCGGAAGGGGACGTGGTGGACGACCGGCTGCGGCTCATCTTCACCTGCTGCCACCCGGCGCTGGCCCTGGAGGCGCGGGTGGCGCTGACGCTGCGCACCGTGGCCGGGGTGCCGACCGCCGACATCGCCCGCGCCTTCCTGGTCACCGAGTCCACCATGACCCGGCGGATCACCCGGGCCAAGACGAAGATCGCCACGGCCGGCATCCCGTACCGGGTGCCGACCGGGGCCGCGCTGGTCGAGCGGCTGCCGGGCGTCCTGGCCGTGCTCTACCTGCTCTTCACCCGGGGGTACGACGCCGACGGCGAGCCCGCCTTCGCCGCGGAGGCGATCCGGCTGGCCCGGCTGCTGGACCAGCTGATGCCGGCGCAGCCGGAGGCAGCCGGGCTGCTCGCGCTGTTCCTGCTGCACGACTCCCGCCGGGCGGCCCGCCGCGACGCCGGCGGCAACCTGCTCACCCTCGACGAGCAGGACCGATCCCGCTGGGACCACGCCGCCATCGCGGAGGGCCGGTCGCTGCTGGACCGGGCCGGCCACGGTCCGTACGCCCTCCAGGCCCGGATCGCCGCCTGCCACGCCACCGCGCCGACCGCCGCCGACACCGACTGGCCGGCCATCGCCCACTGGTACGACCAGCTGGCGCGGCTCCGCCCGACCCCGGTGATCCGGCTCAACCGGGCGGTGGCCCACGGTTTCGCGTCCGGCCCGGCGGCCGGGCTGGCGCTGCTGGCCGAGGCCCGCGCGGGCGGCGCGCTCGACGGCTACCCGCCGGCGCTGGCGGCGGAGGCCGAGTTCACCGCCCGAGGGGGTGACCCCGCCCGCGCCGCCGCGCTGTTCCGGGCCGCCGCGGCCCTGGTGAACTCCGCCGCCGAACGCACGGCACTGGTCAAGCGCGCCGACGGCCTGACCGTCGGCGGCCCGTGACCGCGCGCGGCACGGGCGGGCGAGCCGTTTCGGCTCGGCGACGTCCCTGAACGTGGTACGACAGCCGGGCGCGGAACAGCGACCGACTCTCGGAAGGGCATGCCGATGCCGGCGAGCGACGCTGGAGTGTTGCGCGATCCCACCAGCCCGCAGCACGTGACATTTCTCGAGCTGTTCTTCGACCTGGTCTTCGTGTTCGCGCTCGACCGCGTCTCCCAGGGCCTGATCGACGAGCTGGACTGGTCGGACCTGGTGGAGGCGATCGTGCTGCTGCCCGCCGTCTGGTGGATCTGGATGATGACGGTCTGGATGACGGACCGGCTGGATCCGGAACGGGCCTCGACCCAGCTGACCGTCATCGGGATCATGCTGGGCAGCCTCGTCCTGGCATCCGCGGTGCCGGACGCCGTCGGCCGCCGCGGCTGGTTCTTCGCCGGCATGTACGTCGCCGTTCAGCTGGGGCGCAGTCTGTACCTGGTGGTCGTCCTGCGCCGCCACGAGTTGCGCCGCCCGAGCCTGCGTACGCTCTTCTGGTTCGCCGTGTCGGCCGTGCCCTGGCTGCTCGGCGCCGCGAGCAGCGGGGGGCTGCGGCTGGCTCTGTGGGCGCTCGCCATCACCATGGACTATGTTGCGGCCCGACTCGACTATCCCACCCCTTGGGCCGGCCGATCCCCGATCTCAGAGTGGGGGCTCGCTGCGGCGCACATGTCCGAGCGGTTCCGACAGGTCGTCATCGTCGCTCTCGGCGGCACCATCATCGTCGCCGGAACCACCTTCGGGGCGAGCGACTTCGGTCTCCACAGTGTGGTGGCGCTGGTGATCTCCTTCGCCGTCACCGGTCTGCTCTGGCGGATCTACATCTACCGGGCAGGTGAGCTGATGTCCCAGGCGCTCGCCCGGTCGCCGAATCCCGCACACCTGGGCCGCTCCACCGCGTACACCCATCTCCTCATCGCGGCAGCCACCATCACCGTCAGCGTCGCTGACCGGCTCGTCATCGCCCAGCCACTGGCGCGCCCGAACGCGTCCTGGACCGCGGCGATCATGGCTGGGCCGGTGCTGTTCCTGCTTGGCCGGGCCCGCCTGGAGTACACCGTGTTCAGCCGGGTCGCGTACTCCCGACGGATCGGGCTCGCCGTGCTGGTGGCCGTCACTCCCGTGATGATCGCCGTACCGCCGCTGGCGGTCGCCGCGACGATGGTGGCGATCCTCCTCGGGGTTGCCGCCGGCGACGTCGCCGGCTGGCGCCGCAATCCAAGCACCCCGACTCCGCCGGGCGCCCCAGCGGGCTGACAACCAGCCCGCCGCTGGGCCATTCATCGGTAGCGACGGCTTCGGGTTGGACAACCAGCCGGCGATCCGATCGGTGTTACAGGGACTTGATCAGCTCGGGGACGTGGCGACGCTGCCGGATGAGCAGCACGACGGCCAGCGCGGTGTAGGCGACAGCGATGACGTAACGGATGTTCGGTGCGGGCAGCACGAACTGGACGGCGAACAGGCCGAACAGCAGGGCGGCTTCACCGCGAGCCAGTCGCAGGTCGGTCAGGACGGCCACGCCGAGCAGCGTCTGGGCGGAGGTGAGCACGAGTTCCGCGGTCTGGCGGGCGTCCAGCGGCAACCCGGCGAACTTTCCGCCGCCGAGGTAGTAGGCGACCGGCAGGCAGGCGATCAGCAGGGTCCACTGGTTGAGTTTCGCGGCCAGCAGTGCGCCCATGCCGTCGTCGGCGCGTCCACGCAGGGCGAACATGATCGCGACGATGACCTCGGGCGCTTCGGAGGCGATCGGGGCCAGCCACTGGACGAGCAGGAACTCGTCAATGCCCAGGTCGGCGCCCGCACCGACGAGGGCGTCGGCGAAGGGTCCGGTGGCGGCCAGGATGATCATCCCGGCGGCGACGAACAGCGCGGCGACCAGGCCACGCCGGCGGGTGGTCGGCTGAACAGCGATGGTGGCTGCCACGCCGGCCAGTTCTTCGTCGGCTTCCTCCTTGCCGCGGATCCGCCACAGGTAGGCGGCGAACAGCCCACCGAGCACCAGCGCGTCGTACCAGGCCAGCCGGCCGGTCAGCGGTATGACCAGGGCGTAGCTGGTGGCGACGGCGAGGAACACGATCTCGGTACGGCGGTGTGCCAGCAAGGTCACGGCGTTGCGTTCGCCGCGGACGCCGCAGCGGCGTACCGCGACGATCGCGAAGACGACCAGCAGCGGCCAGGCCACCCCGATGAGCAGGCGGTTCGCGCCGGTCATGTTCGCCGTGGCGTAGGCGGCGTACGCCGGGTCGTGACCGGCGGTGTAGGCGAAGAAGATGTCCACCGCATACTCGGGCAGGATCGCCACCAACGCCAGGATGGCCAGCGCGAGGCTGCCGGAGATGTCCACCCGCGCGGCCTCCGAGGCCCACATCAGCAGCGCCACCGAGGCGAGCACGGCGGCGCCGAAAACTGCCACCGCCGCCACCGGCGGCAACTCCACCCCGGCCAGCCGCATGATCACTGCCGGGGCGGCGACCGCCACCGCGAGGGCGATACGAGCCCCGGCGCCCCGACCGGTGACGGTGGTCTCGACCTCAGCGCCCATCACGGCCGCCGCCGGTGCCGCCGAGGTGGACCGCGTCGCCGCCCACGGACGGAGCGGCGGTGAGCGGCACGTTGCGCAGGCTCAGCAGTACCGCAACGGCGACGCCCCGGACCGGGGCCCTGTCGGCGCGATTGAACGTCGGCCACCAGTCGAGATGCAGGAAGTCCACGACCTCACCTTGGCCCACCCCTGGGGCGCGGAAGAGCCGGTCGAGCAAATGCCGAACTCTGACCAGGACGGGTCAGTAACCGATCCGCGACGTGACGGTCCAGCGCGCCGAGACGGTCGTCGATAGGGGCACCGGTCGACGGCGGCGACATCGCCGCGATCGCCTGGCTGGTCATCCGGGTTGCCTGTGCAGCGCTGGCGCCACGCATGGCTGAACGCCCGGCCCGTCATGCCGGGTCGGACGTTCAGCCGGTCGGGTGAGCGCGACCGTCAGTCGTCGCTCTTGTCCTTGCCGTGGTCGTCCTTGTCGCCGTGGTCGTCCTTGTCCTTGCCGTGGTCGTCCTTGTCCCGGCCCCAGTCGTCGTCGTCCTTCTTGTCCCGGTCGTCACTCTTGATCTGGCCGCGGATCTCGCCGTTCGGGAACTTCTTGGTGTGCACATTGGCATACGTGACGCCGGCCTCGATCGCATCGACGAGCTCGTCGAACTCACCCGGCTCGATGCCCTGGTCGGCGGGGCCGATCACGTCATCGGGCTTGATGGTCCCTTCGATCGTGGCCGGGGCCTCGGGGCAGGGCTGGACGTCCTTCGACGGGCCACCCTTCATGTCCTTCAGGTTCGAGCACAGGAACACGGCGATGCCGCCGCTCTGGTGCCGCCCCCCAAAGTGGATGTGCGCCTGCTGGACGTCCTTCAGGTCCTCGTAGCTCAGCCGGAACTTGATCTCCTTGTCCCGTTCGTCGATCTTGGCCTCGAACCGGCCGGAGCCGGGCGTCGAGATCGGCTTCGGGTCCTCCTCGAATCCGCTGAGCTTCGCCCGCACCGTCTCCCGGTCCCGCTCGTCGCCCCGGTCTCGCCCGTCCTGGTTGCCTGCGTCCCGCCAGTCGAAAGAGTCGTGCGAGTCGCGGGAGTCGTGCGAGTCGCGTCCGTCGCCCATGGCCGCGCTTCCCACGGCGGTGCCCGCCACCGCCGCGCTGACCGCCACCGCCACCGCCACCGCCAAGAGTCGGGTACGTCCCACCATCACTGCTGCTCCTTCCCTAGATGACGCCTGGGCCCGGATTCACCGACGGCGATGACCATCCGTGGGGCGCGCAGGCGTGAAGGCGCCGTTCACCGCGGAAATGGGAGTTCTCGAGGACTTCGGCACTCGGGCCGAGTCGGCGCCCCCTTTGGTGAAATTTTCCCACGTTATGGCGGGTACGGGTGGCGACTCCCCTGATCTGGCGGTCAGGGATATTTCGGGGCTGGATCGGGTGATATGCGGCTGCTCATGCCGCAAGGAGCGCGCCGGGACGGTAAGGGCGGCCCCGTCCCGGTGCGGAGCGGCGGATGGGAAGGCCCGGTCGATGAACCGTTCCCCCGAGGACGTCGAGCAGCGCGACTGGAGCCGGGCCGTCGCGGCGACGCTGGCCGAGGGCTCGCCGGAGCGGGCCTTCTACGACGCGTTGGCCGAGACGGCGGAGGCGGCCATCCGCTCGGAGATCGACCACGAGCGCCGCTTCCTGGAGCACCGCGACTGGTGAGGCGCCATCGTTCCCGACGGCACCTCCGGCGAGCGGCGGAACTCAGTCCCGGAGAACCGTCGCGAGGCGGCGCATGCCCTCGGCGATCTCCGCGGGGTTGTGCGTAGTGAACGACAGCCGCAGCGTGGTCGAATCCGGGTTCACAGCGAAGAACTGGGCGCCGGGCACGAACGCCACGTCCGCGGCTGACCGCTCCGGCACCACCTCAGCAAGCGAAGATCCACAGTCCTGGCGATAGTGGACAGCCACCCGTGAGCCGGCCCGCCGCCACCCGGCCATGACCCAGACCGGGCGACACCCATAATCACCGGTCAGTACGGATCGGCACGAACCCCGCCGAAACAGCAGTGACAAGGGACCACCATCGGAGTACCAACCTCCCACATGGTGGTGGATCACGCCGCATCCCGGGAAAGGATCAAGGCCGTGACCGGCGTTTCCGCTGTTCACGGCCTTGATCATGCTGTGCGCCCGAAGAGACTCGAACCCCTAACCCTCGGATCCGTAGTCAGCTTGTCGCGCCAGCCGTCGGCATGTCGACGGAGAGCCAGATCGGCTGCCAGTCCGCCATCTCGTGGTAGCGGCGCAGCTCGGCCAGCCCGGCCACCGACCCGGTCCAGGCCGCGTACGGCGGGTTGCCCTCGTCGAAGCCGCTCTGCACGAAGGTGAGCTTGGTCTTCCCGGCGGACTCGGCCAGCTCCCAGGTGCTGATCCCGGTCGGTCCCCAGTCGACGGAGAGCTTCCGGCCCGGCTCCAGGTCGACCACCTTGGCGGCGTACCCGGACTCGAAGCCGCCCATGGCGTACCGGCCGCCGACCCAGGGCTCGATGCCGATCGGGTAGCCGAACCAGGCGCTTGCCTGCTCCGAGTCGGTCAGCGACTGCCACACCCGGTCCATCGGCGCGGCGATCGTCAGCTCGCCGCGCAGGTCGGCGGAGGTGAAGTCGGTGCGGGGCAGCAGCGGCCGGCCCTCCAGGTGGGCGGCCAGGTTGGCGATGCCCAGGGCCCAGAAGGTCTGCAGGACCCCGCGGATGCTGCTGCCGCTCATCGCCTCGGCGAAGTCGAAGTGGCTCTGCCGCAGGGTGAGGACGGTGGCCTCGCCCTCCGGGGTCAGCTCGAACTCGGTGGTGGTCTCCACCCCGTCGAGCGGCCAGGCGAAGCGCAGCATGTGCTCGTCGGCGTGGAGCAGCCGCTGGTGCGGCGCGTCGCCCTCGGGGGTGAAGCGGCCCCAGAACGAGTACCGCTCGGGCAGCTCGACCTCGGCGTGCTCGGCCAGCCAGACGCGCAGCTCGGCCGGGTCGGTCAGGGCGTGGCGGACGGTCTCGGCCGGAGCGGCGAGGCGGGCCCGCACGGTCAGCAGGTCACTCATGGTTGTCGCCTTTCGGGTAGCAGGCCACGGCGAGCTTGAAGGCGTCCCCCTCGGCGCCCCCGTAGCGCGTGAACAGGTCCCGCAGCGTCGACTGCAGGTCGTGCAGGAACTCCTGGCGCCGCTCGGCCGGCACCCGGATCTCGCCGGAGACACCGATCGACGGCAGCTCGGGCGCGGTGCGGTCGAGGGCCGCGACGTCGGCCTGAACCTCCTCCATGAGGTCGAGCAGGTAGCCCAGGCTCAGCTCGTCACGGGCCCGGCGCAGCCCGCCGATCCGCCCGACCAGCCGCGGCGACAGCCAGTACGACCGGGCCACAGCCTGGTAGATGCCCTCACTGATGCCGCGCACCTTGCGGGTCGACACCTGCTCGACCAGGCCGGCGGCGACGAGCTGCTTGACGTGGTAGTAGACCCGCTGCGGGGTCTGCTCGAGGCGGGCGGCGATCTCGGTGCAGGTGCCGGGCTCGGCGAGCTGCCGCAGCACCTCGACACGCTGCGGTTTGAGCAGGGCCTCGGCCTGCTCGATCTGCTCCAGGTACAGGACGTCTCTCATGGCAAAATCAGCTTGTACGTACAAAACTTCTTTGTCAATAGGAACGACGAGAGGGACGGCCGCGCGGCCGTCCCTCTCGTCAGATCGTCAGGGCGTCCAGTCGGGGCGCAGCGGGTAACCGTTCACGCCGTCCGGGCCGTTGTGGGTGGCCAGCACCTGGTGCAGCTGGATGCCGTTGCGCTCGAAGCCCAGCCGCGAGCCGGCCATGTAGAGCCCCCACACCCGGGCGGTGCCCGGCCCCACCTCGTCGACGCAGAAGTCCCAGTGCTCGACCAGGTTGCGGCACCAGCCGGCCAGGGTCAGCGCGTAGTGCTGCCGCAGGTTCTCCTCGTGGTGCACCTCCAGCCCGGCGTCGTGGATCTCGCTGATCAGCCGGCCCGGCCCGGCCAGCTCGCCGTCCGGGAAGACGTACCGGTCGATGAACGCGCCGGAGCGGTGCGGGGCCCGGTTGTCCGCTCGGGTGATGCAGTGGTTGAGCAGCCGCCCGCCCGGCTTCAGCCGGTTGCGCAGCGCCCCGAAGTACGCCGGGTAGTTGCGTACCCCGATGTGCTCGGTCAGCCCGATCGAGGAGATCGCGTCGAACTGCTCGCGCGGCGCGTCCCGGTAGTCCAGGTGCCGCACCTCGGCCAGCTCGCCCAGCCCCTCCCGCTCGATCGCCGCCTGCGCCCACTGGGCCTGCGCCTTCGACAGGGTCACCCCGAGCGCCTTGACGCCGTACTCCCGGGCGGCGTGCCGGACCATGCCGCCCCAGCCGCAGCCGACGTCGAGCAGCCGCATCCCCGGCCTCAGCGCCAGCTTGTTCGCGACCAGGTCGTACTTGGCCTGCTGGGCCTGCTCGAGGGTGTCGTCGGGGCTGTGGAAGACCGCGCAGGTGTACGTCATCGACGGGCCGAGCACCTTCTCGTAGAAGGCGTTCGACACGTCGTAGTGGTGGGAGATCGCGGTGCTGTCCCGGGTGCGGGAGTGCCGCAGCCCGTTCATCACCCGCTTCCAGCGCGGCAACGCCTCCTGCGGCGGGGGCGGCGGCGGCATCAGCCGCTCCCAGCCGAGGCCCCGGACCAGGGCCAGCGCCTCCGCCACCGGCGGCAACCGCAGCGGCATCTCGTCCTTGAGCACCCGCAGCGCCTCGTACGGGTCACCCGGGTGGACGCCGTCCAGCCCCAGGTCGCCGCTGACGTACGCCCGGGCCATGCCCAGGTCGCCGGGGGCGGTCAGCAGGTACGACAGGCCCCGCTCGGAACGGATGGACAGGGTGATCCCGGCGTCGGCCGGGCCGATGGCGCTGCCGTCGTAGCCGGTGACCCGGACCGGCAGCGCGCCGGTGGTCACCGCGCGGACCACCTCCGCCACGGTCGGTCCCGTGTGCCGGCCTCCCGCCGGCGGGCTGGACGGGGCGTTCGCCGCCCCCTGTTCACGGTCGATCAGGCTCATTGCCTTGCTACCGCCTTTTCGTAGAGTCCGGTGAGCCGGTGGTCCGGGTCGTATCGGTCCTTCACCGCGCGCCAGGTCTCCCCGCCGTAGAGCCGGTCGAACGCCGCGCGGTCGTAGTACGCGTCGGAGTAGAGCGACTTGTGTCCGCCCGCCTCCGACACCGCGCGCTCGATCGCCCGGTTGACGTCGCCGTCGGCGGCGCCCTCGGCGATCGGCACGCTTCCCCAGAAGCCGATGTTTACATAGGTTTCGCCCGATTGGAGGGGATACAGCGGCCAGGCCCGGGCGGATCCCGGACCGGCCGGTTCACGCAGCCGCAGCGGGCAGAGCCAGACCGGGTTCATCCCGACTTGCCGGGCGAACCAGCGCAGGAAGTCGGCGGTGCCGTCGAGCGGGATCTCGACGTCCTGCACCACCCGCTCCCGGGCCGGCCGGCCGCGCCAGCGGTCGACCCGGGCGGCCACCTGGTGGCGGTGCTCCAACCGGACCAGCCGGTGGTAGAAGTCGCTGCGCCGGTACCGGGCCGGCCAGAGCCGGCGGACCACCGGGTGCTGTACCCCGAACGCCGCCGAGCACCAGAACCAGTCGGTGTCCCAGCGCCAGAGGTAGTCGTACGTGGTGAGGGTGTCCCGGGTGCGCCGGCGCAGCGAGCGGTAGTAGATGTCCTGGCCGGTGTAGTCGCTGGGCGGCTCCGCGTCGTCGCTGAACGTCCCGAGCACCAGGTACGCCTCGCCGGGGCTGAACATCACCCCGTCCATCGCGTCGACCGGCTCACCGGCCCACTCGCCCTTGGCCACCACGTCACGGATCGCGTCGGTCAGCTCCTCCAGCCGGTTGAACCGGATGTTGCGCAACGCCACGTACCGGCGGACCGGTTGCAGCTCGATGCGCAGCCGGGTGGCGTAGCCGAGGCTGCCCAGCGAGTTGGGGAAGGCCCGGAACAGGTCGGCGTGCTCGCCCTCGGGCCGGACGGTGAGGATCTCGCCCGCCCCGGTGAGCACGTCCATCTCCCGCACCGACTCGTGCGGCAGCCCGTTGCGGAAGGAGGTGGACTCGATGCCCAGCCCGGTCACCGCGCCGCCCAGGGTGATCGTGCGCAACTGCGGCACGACCAGCGGCATCAGCCCGTGCGGCAGGGTCGCGTCGACCAGGTCCTCGTAGGTGCACATGCCCTGCACGTCGGCCGTGCGGGCGGCCGGATCGACGGCGAGCACGCCGTTCAGGCCGCTGACGTCCAGCCCCGGGGTCCGCGGTGCGGATCGGGGCCGGAACAGGTTGGAGGTGCGTTTGGCCAGCCGTACCGGCTCGCCGGGTGGCACCGCGGCGTACGACCGCCGCAGCGTGTCCACCGCCTGATCATGGTCAACCGGATGATCCACACGCTCCGAGCGCATGTGATCACACTACGCCTCACCCGCCAGTTCGGTGGGATGTCCACGGTGGCCATTTCGCGTCCGGCACCGGGCCGCCGGGTTACCGTGGCGGGCATGTCGTCCCCCGCGCTCGCCGCCCTCGACGCCGCCGGCCTGCCGTACCGGGTGATCCGGCACGGACCGGTCCGCAGCCTCGCCGAGGCCGCCGCCGCCCGCGGCGTCGCGGTCCCCGACGTGGTCAAGACGATCGTGGTACGCCGGGGCGAGGACGACCACCTCTTCGTGCTCACCCCCGGCGACCGGGTCGTCTCCTGGCCCAAGCTGCGCGCCCTGCTCGGGGTGAGCCGGCTGTCCATGCCGGACGCCCAGGCCGCCCGGGCCGCCACCGGCTACGAACGGGGCACCATCACCCCGTTCGGCTCGACCACCGCCTGGCCGGTCGTCGCCGACGAGCGGCTGCGCGGCCGGGAGATCACCCTCGGCGCGGGCGAGCCCGGGGTGGCCGTCGCGGTGGACGCAGACGCCGCCGTCACGGCGCTGGCGGCCACGGTCGCCGACGTCACCGATCCCGAGCCCGCCCGCTGACCGCTGGCCGCCGCCGCGGGGCCGGCATAGCGTGGGGTCATGCCGAAAGCCGTCTGGAACGACCTGATCGTCGCCGAGAGTGACGACACCGTGGTGGTCGAGGGCAACCACTACTTCCCCCGCGCGGCGCTGCGCGTCGAGCTGATCCGCGACTCCGCCACGCACACCGTCTGCCCGTGGAAGGGCACCGCTTCGTACTACACGCTCGAACACGACGGGGAGACCAGCGCCGACGCGGTCTGGTACTACCCGGACCCCAAGCCGGACGCGGAGATGGTGCGCGACCGGGTGGCCTTCTGGAAGGACGTCCGGGTCGTCGACTGAGTCACCCCGACACCGGGGCGACTGGCCAGCGGCGGTCGCCGTGGGTCAGGATGCCCCCATGTCCGACCCGCACACCGACCCGCCCGGCACCGTGTACGGCGCCCGCCGCGCGGCCCGCCCCGGCCTGCCGCGGGACCCGCTGATGCGGATCGCGCTGGGGGTGGCGCTGGTGGGCGTACTGCTCGGGGCGTTCTTCGCCACCGGCGTGCTCGGCGGCGGCGACGACGAGCCGGTGCTGCCCGCGGCGGCCGCGCCCACCCGGCCGGCCGACGGGCCGACCGAGGCGGCGCCGACCACCGAGGCCGCGCCGACCACCCCGCCCGCGCCGTCGCCCACCCCCGCGCCCACCACCCCGCCGGCACCGGCCGCCGGGCCGAAGGTGTTCCGGGCCGCCGCCTCCGGCCTCTGTGTCGGCGTGAGCGACGAGGACCCCGAGGGCGCGCATGCGGAGCTGGCCGGGTGTACCGGCGGCCCGGAGCAGCAGTGGGTGGCGACGGCGGTCGCCGCCGACGTGTTCAGCCTGACCAACGCGGCCAGCGGCAAGTGCCTGGACGTCTACGGGCAGGGCACCGACGACGGCACGGACGTGGTGCAGTGGTCCTGCAACGGCCAGCCCAACCAGCAGTGGCGGCTCACCCCGGCCGGCGCCGGTCCGGTGCTGCTGGTCGCCGTGCACAGCGGCAAGTGCGCCCAGGTGCACGACGCCGGCACCGAGGCTGGTGACCAGCTCGAACAGGCCGCCTGCACCGGGGCGCCCGAGCAGCAGTGGACGGTGGGCTGACCAGGGCCACTGCGGCCACGCCGGGAAGCCGCCGGGACCGACGTGCCCCGCCGTCGCGGCCCGCTCAGTCGGCCGTGGTCGCCGAGCGCAGCCGGTCCAGCGCTCCCGTGGCGTCGTGCAGGTGCACGTCGAACCCCGCCCGCTCCAGGCCGGAGCGGGGCCCCACGGCGGGACGCGCCGGTCCTCGCGGCCCGACCCCGTCGGCCGTCACCTCGCCCACCGCCGGAAGGTGCCGCCCAGCCAGCTCGTCCAGTCCGGCGGCCAGGCCGAGGAGCTGATCAGGCAACCGGTCGGGGGCATTCTCCTCACCCGTCCTGATCCGCTCCCGCACGTTCTCGCACAGCAGGAGGGCGGCGGCGACCAGGACATCAATGTCGCTGAGCCGATCGTCGACCTGACGCACCCGGGCGGCGCGCCGGTGCCCGCGTACCGTCCGCGCGGTCACCCGCCGGGCCGTCAGGCGCGCCCGGGCCAGCCCACCGAGCCGGGCGTGGGCGTCCCGGGCCCGGTCGCAGGCCGTCGCCGCCAGGTGCGACGAGTTGCGGCCGAGCGCCTCGGCGGCGGTACGCAGGGCGTCGGCGGTGGCGTGCAGAATCTCCCGCACCGGCGCCGCGACCAGCTTCAGCGGATCGGGACTGAACAGCACCTGGCTGCCGAGCAGGCCGAGCGCGCCGCCCACCGCGGCGTCCAACAGATGTCCCAGCGATCTCCCCGCCGGGGCGAGGGTCAGCACGAACAGCACGGCGGCACCGGACTGGATGTACGCCAGCGGTCGGGCATCGATGATCGCGGCCGCCACCATCGCCAGGGCGACCGCCAGCACGGTCTGCCACGGCCCGGTCCCTATGCCGACGAGCCGGAACAGCTCCCCCACCGCGACCCCGGCCAGCACGCCGGCGAGCAGGTCGACGGCCTGACGGCCGCGCCCGCCCACGCCGGCCGCCAGGCACACCACCGCCGCGGATGCGGCGAAGACCGGGGCCTGGTGCCCGAATATCGACCCGGCGATCCACCAGGCGGCGCCGGCGGTGACCGAGCACTGGGCGATCACCGGCACCGCCTGGCGTAGCCGGTGCCGCAGGGGCCCGGGGCTGGCGGCGTCGAGCGCCGAACGCAGGGTCGGCGTGAGCCGGTCCGGACGCCGGATCACCCGGATCGGCGGTTGGTCGGCGAGCCACCTTCCGCCGGCTCACCCACCGGGGACGGCCCGAGCCCGGCGGCACCGACCCCGGGGCGCCGGAGGTCGGTCCGCCGGCACGGCTCCGCGGTCTCCATACCGTCAAGGTAGCCACGCCAGCCGGCGCAGAGGGCGGGAACAGGTTCGGCGTCGGCCCGAACCGCCGCCGCTCAGCCCCGGTAGCTCCAGGCGCGGGGCCCGGCCGGCACGGCGGCCGGGATCGGCGGCACCGGGACGGCGACCGGCCCCCGCCGGCGCAACAGCAGCGAGAGCCCGGCCGCGCCGATCGACAGCGCGCCGGCCACGTACCAGGCCAGGGCGTAGTCGCCGAGCCGGTCGCGGACCAGTCCGGCGCCGGTGGCGGCGATCGCCGCGCCGACCTGGTGGGCGGCGAAGACCCAGCCGAAGACCACCGCGCCGGAGGCGCCGAAGTATTCCCGGCACAGCGCCACCGTGGGCGGCACGGTGGCCACCCAGTCCAGGCCGTAGAAGACGATGAAGACCAGCATGCTCGGCTCGGCGGTGCCGGCGAAGAGGGCGGGCAGCATCAGCAGCGACGCGCCGCGCAGCGCGTAGTAGATGCCGAGCAGCAGCCGGCTGTCCATCCGGTCGGTGAGCCAGCCGGAGGCCACCGTGCCGACGATGTCGAAGAGCCCGACCAGGGCGAGCAGCCCGGCGGCGGTCGTCTCCGGCATGCCGTGGTCGTGCGCGGCCGGCACGAAATGCGTGCCGACCAGGCCGTTGGTGGTCGCGCCGCAGATGGCGAAGCCGCCGGCGAGCAGCCAGAACGGCCGGGTCCGGGCGGCCTGGGCCAGCGCGCCGACCGCCCGGGCCGCCGCGCCGCCGGCCGGCGGCGTCGGGGGCGCCACCTCGGTCGCGCCGTAGGCCGGCAGCCCGAGGTCCGCCGGGTGCTCGCGCAGCAGCCAGACCACCAGCGGTACGACCGCCAGGGCGGCCCCGGCGACGACGAGCGCCGCCACCCGCCACCCGTGGTCGCGGACCAGCACGGCGACCAGCGGCAGGAAGACCAGTTGCCCGGCGGCCCCGCCCGCGGTCAGCACCCCCGTCACCAGGCCCCGCCGGTGGACGAACCAGCGCCCGGTCACGGTCGCCACGAAGGCCAGCGCCATCGACCCGGTACCCAGCCCGACGAGGACGCCCCAGCAGAGGATCAGCTGCCAGCTCGCGGTCATGAAGACGGTCAGCCCGCTGCCGAGGGCCACCAGCACCAGCGCGCCGGCCACCACCCGGCGGATGCCGAAGCGGTCCATCAGCGCGGCGGCGAAGGGCGCGGTCAGCCCGTACAGCATGAGGTTGACCGAGACGGCGGCGGAGATGGTCGCCAGCGGCCAGCGGAATTCGGCGTGCAGCGGGTGCAGCAGCACCCCGGGCGTGGCGCGGAAGCCGGCCGCGCCGACCAGCGCCACGAAGGCGACGGCGGCGACGGACCAGGCCGGGTGGAGACGGCGGTATCGGGTCACGGTACGAGTCTCGGCAACCTCGGCCGGAACGACGAGTGGCCGGAAAGCCATCATGCGCAATAATCGGGCCATGACCCTCGCCCCGCACCGGATCGCGGTGCTCGCCGTCGACCAGGTGGTCGGCCTCGACCTCGGCACCCCGTCCCAGGTCTTCGGCACCGCCCGCACCGGCGACCTGGCGCAGCTCTACACCGTCGACACCTGCACCCCGGGCGGTCGGCCGGTCCGCAGCACCGCCGGCTTCCAGGTCCTCCCCGACCACGGGCTGGAACTGGTCGAGACCGCCGACACGGTGGTCGTCCCGGGCATCCACGGCGGTCCCCCAATGACCGACGGCACGCTCGACCCGGACGTCGCGGCGGCACTCCAGGCGGCCCACCAGCGGGGCGCCCGGATCATGTCGATCTGCACCGGAGCCTTCGTGCTGGCCGCCGCCGGGCTCCTCGACGGCCGTCGGGCCACCACCCACTGGGCGTACGCCAGCCTGTTCCGCCGGCTGCACCCGGACGTCGACCTGGACCCGGAGGTGCTCTTCATCGACGACGGGGTGCTCACCTCGGCCGGGGTGGCCGCCGGCATCGACCTCTGCCTGCACGTCATCCGCACCGACCACGGCAGCGAGGTGGCCAACCGGGCGGCGCGGCGCTGCGTGATGCCGCCGTGGCGGGACGGCGGCCAGGCCCAGTACATCGAGCGGCCGGTCCCCCGGGCGGTGGTGACGGGCACCGCGGCGACCCGGGAATGGGCCCGGCAACGGCTGCACGAGCCGGTCGCGCTGCGCGACCTGGCCGCGCACGCCCGGATGAGCGTACGCACCTTCACCCGGCACTTCCGCTCGGAGACCGGGCTGAGCCCGGCGCAGTGGCTGCTCCAGCAGCGCACCGAGCACGCCCGGCTGCTGCTGGAGACCACCGACCTGACGGTCGACCAGGTGGCCCGCCACGCCGGCTTCGGCACCACCGCCGCCCTGCGCCAGCACTTCCACCACCGCCTCGGCGTCGCCCCCGCCACCTACCGCCGCACCTTCCGCCACACCTCCTGACCCCCACTCCCCACTCCCCGCTCTCGCGATCTTGCAGTTGGGGCCCCTCCGATGGCCTGTTTGCGGCTTTTGCCGAGGCACCAACTGCAAGATCGGCAGGGGGGTGGGGCGGGGGTCAGGGGTCAGGGGGTGGGGGGTGGGGGGTGGAGGTGGTGGAGGGCGGTGCGGGCGGCGTGGAGGTGGACCTCGGTGGTCGGGGGGTACTGGGTGGGGGGCGTGGGGGTGGCGGATCGTCGGTGGTGGTCGGGAGGGGCGGTCATCGCGGGCGCCATGGCCGGTAGCGGCAGGGCGGCCAGCTCGGCCACCCCGTCGGCCAGCTCGGTCAGCCGGGCCGGCAGTGGATCGGTCGCCGGCGACGCGGCCCGGGCCAGTCGGGTCTGCACGTCGTCGCAGAGCAGCAGGACGGCGGCGACCAGCACGTCGACGTCGTCGAGCGGACGGTCGGCCCGCCGCAGCCGGGCCAACCGCCGCCGGCCTCGTACGGTGCGACCGGTGACCCGCCGGGCCGCGGCGCGGGCCCCGGCCAGCTCCCCGAGCCGGGCGTGCGCGTCCCGGGCGTGTTCGCAGCCGACCCGCGCCTGCGCCACCGAGCCCCCGCGCAGCGCCTCGGCCGCGGTACGCAGGGCGTCCGCCGTGTCCCGCAGGATCTCCCGGACGGGTGCCTCGACCAGCTTCACCGGGTCCGGGCTGAACAGCACCTGGCTGCCGAGGAGCCCGACCAGACCGCCCACGGCGGCGTCCACCAGGTAGTCCAACGGGGAACTCGACGCCCCCACCGCCACCACGATCAGCACGGCGGCGCCGGCCTGGATGTAGGTCAACGGCCGGGGGTCGACGAGCGCGGCGATCGACATGGCCAGCGCGATCGCCGGCGCGATCAACCAGAACTCGTTGCCGGTGTGCAGCGCGCTCACGCCCTCCCCGACCAGGACACCGGCCAGCACCCCGACGAACAGGTCGACGGCCTGCCGCCCCCGGCCGCCCATCCCGCCCGTCAGGCAGATCAGCGCGGCGGTGGCGGCGAAGATCGGCGTCCCGTGGCCGAAGAGCGACTGGGAGATCCACCACGCGACGCCGGCCATCAGCGCGCACTGGACGATCAGCGGCGCGGCCACCCGGATCCGGTGCCGCAGCCGGCCGGGTCCGGTGGTGTCGAACGCCGATCGGCGGACCGACACCCAGCGGGAGGGCTTCACCAGCCCCGGCGGCTCACGACCCGGCCACGGGTGCGCGGGCTGGGCCGTCCCGCAGCACCCGGAGCTGGGCCAGGTGCATCGGCAGGTGGACGCGGGTGTGCAGGTCGAGGGTGCGTCCCCAGGGCAGGTGTTGGTCGACGATCAGGTCGAAGCCCTCGCGCAGGTGGGTCTCGACCGGGGTGTCGGCGGCCGGGCCGAGCCGCTCGACCAGCACGCAGAGCTTCTGGCTGGTGGCCCGGAGCAGGCTGCCCACCCCGTCCAGCCCGCCGCACTCGGAGACCAGCGCGTCGAGCTGCGGGCGGTGGATCGTCTCCAGGTCGTAGTAGGCGAACGGCGACCCGGCGAGCACCGCCTCGGTCGCCTCGCTCAGCAGCTCGTCGTTGGCGGCCAGATGCGCCACGATCTGCTCCGCGCTCAGCTCGCCCTCGGCGGGCGCCCCGAACCCGCCCGCGTCCACCTCCTCGAGCACCTCGTCATAGACCCGCCGCAACCCCCCGCTCTCCATCCCCGCAGTCAACCCCGCCCCCACCCGCCGATCAGGGAGTTATGGCGTCCATTTCACCCGGATGAGGGGATTCGTCCACGACCACCACTCCATGATCGACGGGGGGAGGGGTCAGGGGCGGCCGTGGCGGGCGCGGAGGTAGTCGCTGACGACGTACTCGCCCAGGTCGTCCAGGTCCGGGGTGAACATGCGACCCTTGGAGCGGCGGGCCACGGCGTCGACGAAGCGGCGCAGGCCCGGGTCGTCGCCGAGCATGAACAGGTTGAGCGTGGCGCCGTAGCGGGTGAGCTTGTCCACCTCGCGGATGGTCGCCTCGATCGTCTCCGGCAGCGGCGGCCAGTGGAAGTACGCCTCGCCGTCCTCCGGGTCGAGGTGGGCGGTGGGTTCGCCGTCGGTGACCACCAGGACCACCGGCTCGGCGCCCGGGTGCCGGCGGAGGTGCCGGCCGGCCAGCCGGAGCGCGTGCTGGAGGTTGGTGCCCTGCTCCATGTCCGGTTCCACCGCCGCCAGCTCCTGCTGGGTCAGCGGCAGCGCCTCCCGGCCGAAGCCGACGATCTGCAACGCGTCCTGCGGGAACCGGGTCGCCACCAGGTGCGACAGCGCGAGGGCCGTCTGCTTCATCGGCCCCCAGCGCCCCTGCGAGATCATCGAGTACGACAGGTCCACGCAGAGCGCCACCGCCGCCGACGCCCGGCGCTCGGTCTCCACCACCTCGAAGTCGGAGACGTCGAGCTGCACCGGGACCGTGGGACCGGCCCGGCGTACCGCGCGGGTGAGGGTGCGCACCACGTCGAGGGGCTGCTCGTCGCCGTACTCCCACTGCCGGGACGCCCCGCTGACCTCGCCCGCGGCGCCCGCCGAACGGAGGTCGTGCTGGCCGCGCGGCCCGGCGGTCAGGTCGGCGAAGACCCGGCGCAGCGCGGTGCCGGCGAGCCGACGCAGCGCCTTCGGGCTCAGGGTCAGCCCGTCCGCGTCCCGGCTCACCCAGCCCTGCCGGCGCAGCTCCCGTTCCAGCTCCCGCAGCCGGCGTACGTCGTCGGCGGCGTCCCGGCCCAGCGTCCGGGCCACCGCGTCGACGTCCACGTCGTCCAGGGTGGCGCCCGCGTGCTCCTGATCGAGCTGATCCAGCAGCTCGTCCAGCTCGGCGATCTCGCCGAGCGCCCCGGTCGCCTCGCCGTAGCCGAGCGGCTGGTCACCGCGGACCCGCTCGCCGCGCTGCCAGCTCAGGTCCGGCCGCAGCGCCCGCAGGTGGGCGTCGAGCGCGGACAGCTCGCCGGCCAGCTGCTCGCCGAGCGACTGGCGCATCAGGCCGGCCAGCTCCTCCCGCTGCCGGTCGGACAGCGACCGCATCAGCCGCTCCCCGGCCGCCGCCCGGCGGGCCAGCACGTCGACCAACTCGTCGACGTCCTTCGGCTGCTCCGGAAAGAACTCGCCGTGCCGGCGCATGAACTCGGCGAACGCGTCGGTGGTGTCCTCGGCGCGGGCGTGCCGGGCCAGCAGGTCGTTGAGGTCCCGCATCATCTCGGCGAGCTGCCGCTGGGCGGCCGGGTCGGCGGCGGCCCGCGCCGCGTCCCGCAGCCCGGCGAAGCGCTGCTCCAGCACCTCGCCGCGGAGCCCGTCGAGGATCCGCTGGTACGTCTGCCGGGCCTCGTCGCTGGCCCACTGGTAGCCGGACAGCTCCTCCACCGCCCGGGCCGTCGAGCGGGGCAGGTTGTCCAGCACCGCCTCGGCGAAGCGGGCGTCGTCGCCGTCGCGGCCGCGCAGCTCGTCCCGCTCGGCGGCGAGCGCCTGGTCGAGCAGGGCCCGGGCCCGGGTCACCGCCCCGTCCAGGTCGCCCCGGCGCAGCGCGTCGCGGCGCAGCCGCCGGGCCCGGGCGGCCAGCTCGTCCAGGCCGCCCCGCCCCTGCGGGCCCCGTCGCAGCAGGTCGCGCAGCGCCTCCCGGAGGCTGCCGCCGTTCAGCACCTCGGCGCCGACCGCGTCCACCGCGGCGCGCACGTCGTACGGCGGGGCGAGCGGGTCGGGCCCGCCGCGCCACTGGCCGTACCGGAACCGGTTGCCGGCCATGGTCAGCCCCGGCCGCCGTAGACGGTGCGACCCGACTCGGTGACGTCCTTGCCGAGCCGGCGGGTCAGGTGCAGCCCCTCCAGGACGAACTCGACCCCGGCGGCGGCCTCCTCCGGGGTGGGCGCGTCACCCAGCCCGAGCCGGTCGAGGACCTTGGCCAGCCCGTCCACCGGACCGACCTGGCGCAGCAGCTCGGCCGAGGAGACCAGCTCCCCGGTCTCGATCACAGTGCCCTCGGCGACCAGCCCGGTGAACCCGGACAGGTCCAGCCCGGCGAGCCGGGCCCGGAACGTCTCGGCGGTGGCGGTGCGCAGCAGGTGGGCCAGCACCTCGATCTCCCGGCCCTCCTCGCCGCTCTCGAACTCCACCTTGCCACGCAGGGTGGAGGTGACGGAGACGGCGTCACCGACCCGGGCGACGGGCGCCTCGGCGCGTACCCCCTCGGCAGCGGGAGCTGCGGCGAGCAGGCCGGCGCGGCGCAGCGCGGCGGCGGCGACCGTCTCGGCGGCGGCGATGGCGAACCGGGCGGAGACGCCGGAGCGCGGATCCACCGACGGCGACTCGCGGACCGCGCGGGCGAACCGGGCCAGCACCTCCAGCACGTGCTCCGGCACCTCGGCGACCAGGCCGGCCTCCTGCCGGATCAGCGCCAGCTCCAGCTCCAGGTCGACGGGGTAGTGGGTGCGGACCTCCGCGCCGAAGCGGTCCTTGAGCGGAGTGATGATCCGGCCCCGGTTGGTGTAGTCCTCCGGGTTGGCGCTGGCCACCAGGAGCAGGTCCAGCGGCAGCCGCAGCTGGTAGCCGCGGACCTGGATGTCCCGCTCCTCCAGCACGTTCAGCAGCGCCACCTGGATGCGTTCGGCCAGGTCGGGCAGCTCGTTGACGGCGAAGATACCGCGGTTGGTGCGCGGCACCAGTCCGAAGTGGATGGTCTCCGGGTCGCCGAGGGTGCGCCCCTGGGCGATCCGGATCGGGTCCACGTCGCCGATCAGGTCGCCGACGCTGGTGTCCGGGGTAGCCAGCTTCTCGCCGTACCGCATCGAGCGGTGCAGCCAGCCGATCGGCAGGTCGTCACCGGCCTCGGCGACCAGCGCGCGGGAGGCCGGGGTGAGCGGGTGCAGCGGGTGCTCGTTGAGCACCGAGCCGGGGATGACCGGGGTCCACTCGTCGAGCAGCGCGCCGAGCGAGCGGATCAGCCGGGTCTTGCCCTGGCCGCGCTCGCCGAGCAGCACCATGTCGTGGCCGGCGAGCAGGGCCCGCTCGACCTCCGGCAACACCGTGTCCTCGTAGCCGACGATGCCGGGGAAGCGGTCCTCGCCGGCGCGCATCCGGGCGAGAAGGTTGTCGCGGATCTCCTGCTTGACCGTGCGGTAGTGATGGCCGGACGCCCGCAGTTCGCCGAGCGTGCCGGGCAGGTCGGCGGGCGGGACCGGGGAAACCTGGTTGGGCGCAGTCACCCGGCCAACGCTAGCGCGGTCGGTCACCCGGCCGCCCGCTTCGGACCAGATCATCCCAGTCATCCGCGGCCGCAGCGGCGGCAGACTCCCCGCCGGCGCAGGTGGTAGGCCAGCGCCGCCGCGCCGAGGGCGACCCCCCACAGCGGCCAGAACAGCATCGGCAGGGTGGTCAGGCTGAGGCCGCCCGCCATGGCCCAGAACCGCGGGTTGCTGACCAGCCCGAGGGAGGCGGCGGTGACCGAGACGGCGACCAGCCCCGCCGGGACGACGGCGAGCCCGATCGGCACCCGCCGACCAGCCAGGCCGATCATCCAACGCGGGAAGCGCTCCCCCCAGGGCCGGACCAGGCCGAGGGTGAGCACCGCGCCGACGGTGGCGAAGGCGCCCAGGCCGGCGCCGGCCCAGACCAGGCCGGTCTCCTGCATTTCGGCCAGGAAGTCCCGGGAGATCCCGAGCGGGATCCCGGCCGCCCAGGCGAACCGGACGGCCGCGTAGGTCACCGGGATCACGGCCGCGACCCCGGCCGCCCACCGACCCCACCGGGTCGCCGACGCCGCCGTGGTCCAGCCGCGCGGGTCGTCGCCGCGCCCACAGGCCAGGCAGGCTCCCGTGGTACGCCGCTGCCCGGCCAGCAGCGCCCCGGCCAGCAGGATCCCGCCGACCAGTGCCGCGCATCGGGCGAAGAGCGCCCAGGTGAAGATGTCGGCGTAGTCGACCGGGGGCCAGCCGAACGGGGCGCCGAGGATCAGCATCGGCGCGTAGCCGAGCACGATCAGCACCCGGGCGTCGGGCACCACGACGGCGAGGGCGAAGGCGAGCGCCCAGCCGTAGCCGAGCGGCAGGGCGCGGGGCAGGCCGCGTACCGTGCCGGCGCCGGTCATCACCAGGGCGGCGACCGCCCCGGCCAGCAGCAGCCCGGCGAACAGTGGGGCACCGACCGCGACCGGCACGAACCGCAGCAGGTTCACCCCGCCGCCGTGCGGGTCGTTGGCGCCGAACGGGTAGCCGGTGCCGGTGAGGGTGGCCACCAGGGCCAGTGCGCCCCAGCCACCCAGCCAGGCGGCGGCGAGCGGCGGGGCCAGGTCGAGTCGGAGCCGGCCGGCCCGCCGGGGTGGGGAATCGGTGGTCGTCGTCATGGCTCCAGCCTCGGCCGCGACGGGCCGCCGCCCCTCCCCAGCGGTGTGGAACCCGCTCCCCCACTGAGGGGATCAGCCGGTAGGGACGACGAAGCCCGACTCGTACGCGGCGATGACCGCCTGGGTGCGGTCCCGGACGCCGAGCTTGGTCAGCACGTTGCCGACGTGCGTCTTCACCGTCTCGGTCCCGACCACCAGGTGCGCGGCGATCTCGGTGTTGGACAGGCCGGTGGCCATCAGCCGGAGCACCTCCGCCTCCCGCTCGGTGAGCCGGGCCGCCCGCAGCCCGTCCCCGCCCCGCCCGCCGTACGCGCCGGCGAGCTGCCGGATCGCCGCCGGGAAGAGCAGCGACTCCCCGTTGGCGACCACCCGGACCGCCTCGACCACCTCGGCGGGACGGGCCCGCTTGAGCAGGAAGCCACTGGCCCCGGCGCGCAGCGCGTCGTAGACGTACTGGTCGTTGGCGAAGGTGGTGATCACCAGGATCCGGGGCGGGTCGGCCGAGGTGGCGAGCAGTTGCCGGGTGGCCTGGATGCCGTCGATTGCCGGCATCCGGACGTCCATCAGCACCACCCGGGGGCGCAGCTTCGCCACCAGGGGCGGCACCTCGGCGCCGTCGGCGGCCTCCCCGACCACCCGCAGGTCCGGCTGGGCGTCGATGATCGCCCGCAGCCCGACCCGGATCAGCTCGTCGTCGTCGACGATCAGCACGTCGATGGTCACCCCGCGCCCCCTTCCCGGCCGCACCGCGCCCCCCGCCCGGCCCCGGCGGGACCGCCCGTCACCGCGTCCCGCTCCGGGGCACCGGCAGGTGTACCTCCACCCGCCAGCGCCCGTCGTCCGGGCCGGCGGTCAGCCGCCCGCCGAGCAGCAGCACCCGCTCCCGCATGCCGTCCAGGCCGCGTCCGCCCCGCCCCGGTCCGGTCGTGCCGTGCAGGCCGTTGACCAGCTCGATCTCCAGACTCCGACAACTCCAGCTCGGCGCGTCTGACGCCGCGCCGGGACCTGGAGCCGTTGCCGGGCGCACGTCGACCCGCAGCGTCACCGGGCCGCGGCCGTGCCGGGCCGCGTTGGTCAGCCCCTCCTGGACGATCCGGTACCCCTCCCGGGAGACCGCCGACGGCAACTCCCCGACCGCCCCGGTGACCCGCGACTCCACCGCCAGGCCGGCGGCCCGGGTGTCGGCGACCAGCCGGTCCAGCTGGCTCAGGGTGCGCTGTGGCGCGGTGCCGGCCGGTGCCCGTGCCCCCGTCTCACTCTCCCGGAGCAGCCCGAGCACGTGGTCCAGGTCGTCCATGGCGTGCCGGCTGGTCTCCTCGATCGCGCGCAGCGCCCGGCGGGCGAACTCCGGGTCGGCGTCGAGCAACTGCCGGGCGGCGCCGGCCTGGAGCGTCGCCACGGTCAGCGCGTGCCCGACGGAGTCGTGCAGCTCTCGGGCCAGGCGGTTCCGCTCGGCGAGCCGGGTGGCCCGGGCCTCCAGGGCGGCGAGCCGCTCCCCGTGGGACGGGCCGAGCAGCACCGGCGCCATCGACGCGGCGAGCGCGCCCAGCCCGGCCACGGCGTACCCCAGCCCGACCAGCAGCACCACCCCGGTCAGGGTCAGCCAGCCCGGGTGCCGCCCGGTCAGCGGGCCGACCGCGTCGCCCTCCGCCTGCCCGGTGTCGATGCCGAACTGCTGGGCGATGAAGACCAGCGCCATCGGGAAGGCGCTGATCGCCGCGAACAGCACCAGACCCCCGGTGACCAGGTGCAGGGCGATCCAGAGCGCGGAGCGCAGCCGGGTCTCCCGGTCGATCGGGTGGCCCGCCGCCGGTTCCGGCAGGTCGACCTCGAGCAACGCCCGGGCGGCGGCGATCTCCAGCGCCCGGCTCCCGCTCAGGAAGACCGGCACGGCCGCGATGACCGCGGCCACCAGCAGCAGCCCGATGGCCAGCGGCCGGGGTACGTCGTCGTTGGTCAGCAACTGGGCGAAGGCCGCCGCGAGTAGCGCGTACGGCAGCGCGAGCACCCCGCCCAGCAGCAGGAACACGGCGCGCCGCCAGGTGCTCCGGTGCACCAGCGGCCCCAACAGCCCGCGGATCGTCACGCGGCCATTCTCCCGCCGAGCGACGCCTGGTCGACTCCCCCACGTCGGGGAGATCGCCGCCCCCGGGTCGGGGAACGGTCAACGGTGCTCGTCGACGTACTTCCCCGGGTCCTTGTCCTGGAAGCGCAGGTTCCGGCCGTTCTTGTGCTCGCCGTAGAACTTCAGCCAGCGCGACCCCAGCTCCGCCCGCAGCTCGGCGCCGGCGTGCCGGCGGAAGTCGGGCAGCGCCTCGTCCTCCTCCTCGGCCAGGTGCTCGCTGTTCTCCCGGCGGGCCGTCCACACCGCCGCCCACCACTGGTCGGAGCCGACCGGATGCTTCTTGGCCTCGGCGATCGCGTCCCGGATCTTGTTGTGGTCGCCGACCGCGTCCTCGGTCTCGTCCTCGCCGTCGTCGCCGTGCTTCACCAGGTGCGGGTAGAGGATCGCCTCCTCCGCCTCGGCGTGGATGTCCAGGTGCAGCGCGAGCGCGTCCCAGATCGCCAGCAGCTCGGCGTCGTCCCGGGCGTCGTCGAGCCGGGCGAAGCCGCGCCGGAAGGCGGCGTGGTCGTCGAGGATGAGGGCGGTGATGTCGTCCATGATGGTCACCTTCCGGTACGGGCGCGGACCAGCTTGGGCACCGCGGCGAGCCCGGTGATCGGGCGGAACTGTCGGGCCTCGGTGGACAGGGCGGCGTATTCGTCGTCGGTCAGGTCGATCTCGGCGGCGGCCGCGTTGCGTTCCATCTGCTCCACGCTGGATGCGCCGGGGATGGCCACCACGTTGGGGTGGCGCAGCACATGGGCCAGGGCGATCTGGCTGGGGGTGGCGTCGTGCGCGTCGGCCACCTCGCGCAGCGTGGCGATCAGCGCGGTGCCGCGGTCCAGGTTCTCCGGCAGGAAGTACGGGTTGGCCCGGCGCACCGCCCCGCTCGGCGGGTTCTTCGCGTCGTACCGGCCGGAGAGGAAGCCCTGCGCCAGCGGGCTGTACGCGATGACGACCCGACCCGCCTGCTCCGCGTACGGGATCAGGTCCTCCTCCGGGCCGCGGTCGACCATGCTGTAGCGGACCTGGTTGCTCAGCACCCGGCGGCCCAGCGCGGCCTCGGCGAACCGCCAGCGGCGCAGATGGTAGTTGCTGACCCCTACCTCGCCGACCAGCCCGACGTCCTGGAGGACGCGCATGCCGCGCATGGTGGTGGTGTCGGCGACCACCGGGTTGGGCTGGTGCACCTGGTAGAGGTCGATGCTGCTGACCCCGAGCCGGGCGGCGGAGGCCACCGCGCGCTGCTGGACCACCGGGGCGATCGGCAGCACCGGGAAGATCTTGCTGGCCACCACGACCTTGGCTCGGTCGTCGCCGAGCGCCGCGCCGAGGATCCGCTCGCTGCGGCCGAAGCCGTACAGCTCGGCGGTGTCGAAGAGGGTGACCCCGAGCTCGAGCGCCCGCCGCACGATGTCCGCCGCCCGGCGCTCGTAGTCCGGGCCGTAACCCCACTCCTTCGACCCGAACTGCCAGGTGCCCAGGCCGATCTTGGAGATGGGCTTGGGGGTGTCGAGCTGGACGAAGCGCATGGCCTCGAAGCTACCCGGCAGGGCGGATCGGCACGCCCGTTCCGACGCCCGCGCCCTCCGCACTTCCGCCGCGACCTCTGGCCGCGGAGCCGCCCGGGGGCGGGGCTAGGGTCTTCGGAGTGACCTACCTTGCCGCCGATGAGCGCTACGACACCATGACCTACCGGCGCAGCGGACGCAGTGGGCTCCCGCTGCCCGCCATCTCGCTGGGGCTGTGGCACAACTTCGGGCCGGACCGCCCGTTCGAGCGGCAGCGGGACATCATCCGCCGCGCCTTCGACCTCGGGATCACCCACTTCGACCTGGCCAACAACTACGGCCCGCCGCCCGGCTCAGCGGAGGAGAACTTCGGCCGGCTGCTCGCCACCGACCTCAAGCCGTACCGGGACGAGCTGGTCGTCTCCAGCAAGGCCGGCTATCTGATGTGGCCGGGCCCGTACGGCGAGTGGGGTTCGCGCAAGTACCTGATCTCCTCGCTGGACCAGTCGCTGCGCCGGATGGGGCTGGACTACGTCGACGTCTTCTACTCCCACCGGTTCGACCCGGACACTCCCCTGGAGGAGACGATGGGCGCGCTCGACGCGATCGTCCGCTCCGGCAAGGCGCTCTACGTCGGCGTCTCGAACCACAACTCCGAGCAGACCGCCCGGGCCGCCGCCATCCTGCGGGACCTGGGTACGCCGCTGCTGATCAACCAGCCGTCGTACTCGATGCTCAACCGCTGGATCGAGGACGACGGCCTGCTCGACACGCTGGAGAACGTGGGCGCCGGCTGCATCGCGTACAGCCCGCTCGCGCAGGGCCTGCTCACCGACCGCTACCTCGGCGGCATCCCCGCGGACTCCCGGGTACGCACCAGCGTGTTCCTCAACGAGAGCGACCTCAGCCCGGAGAAGATGGCCACGATCCGGGCGCTCGGCGCGATCGCCGAGCGGCGCGGCCAGTCGCTGGCCCAGTTGGCGCTGGCCTGGGCGCTGCGCGACCCACGGATGACCAGCCTGATCATCGGCGCGAGCAGCGTGGCACAGCTCGAGGGGAACGTGGCCGCGCTGGACAACCTCGACTTCACCACCGAGGAGCTGGCCGAGATCGACCATCACCTGGGCTGACCCGCGTTGTCGGACCGCGCCGTCAACGTCCGTCGCCGGACGGCCGCGACGGTGCGGTCCGGCGCACCTTCCCTCGGGGACTGAGCCGGCTCACCAGATCCGGCGGCGGCCGGCACGGTGGTTGCGTACCTCGCAGGTGCGGCCGACCGGCACGCTGCCGGCCCGGCGCAGCCGCATCCCGACGGTGGCCGCCAACAGCACGGTGACCACCGCGGCGGCCCCGGCCACCAGCGGCCAGCGGACGCCGCCGAGGTCGGTCACCGAGGCCACCGGCACCCCGGCCTCCGCCGGGACGCCGGCCGCGCCGCCCGGCGCGGCGGCCGGTGCGAGGGCACCCGGGGTGGCCCGCTCGATGGTGGCGGCCGGACTGGCCGACGGGCCGCCGCGGGCGCCGGACGCGGTGCCGGAGGACGACCGGAAGACCACGTCGGAGCAGGAGTAGTACGTGTCCTGGGTGTCGGAGTTCTGCCAGATGATGTAGATCAGGTGCCGGCCGCTGCGCCCCGACGGCAGCCGCCCCGGCATCTGGTACGCGCCGGCGCGGATCGGCGGGTCGGTGACCGTCAGGAACGGCCGGGTCTCCAGGTCGGCCCAGGTCAGCCGCCGGCTCGGGTCGTAGGAGGCGGTGGTGGCGTAGAGCCGGAACGTGCCCTTGTGCGGGATCGTGGTCCGGTACTTGAAGGTGTACCGGCCACCGGCGGTCAGCGTCGTCGCCGGCCAGTCGGTGCGGGCCAGGTCCAGCCCCCGGTACGCGGACAGCCCGCCGCTGCACAGCTCGCCGTCGGGGATCCGCTCCCGGTCCCGGCCGTCGATCCGGGCGACCCGGATGTTGTCCCACTCCCGTACCGCCGCACCGGCCGCGATCGCCGCGCGGCAGGCTGTCGTCGCCGCGTGGCCGCCCTCCGGGCCGCAGGCCGCCGCCCGGCTGAGCGGGTCGGTCGGTGCACCGTGCGCGGCGGCGGGCGCGGCGGCGAGCAGCAGGGTCGCGGCGACGACCGCGACGGCGGCGAGCATTCGGCGTACGGCCATGTGATCGACCTCCCGGGCAGAGGTACGGGCGGGGAGCGGCAAAGGTTCGACGGTTACCCCGACGCGCGTCGGCAACGGGTCGACGACGCCGGCCGGGTGGCTGTTCTTCTCCCCGCGGCGTCTCGGCGGCGCGGGTCAGCCGAACGGTCGATCCGGTGGGGACGGTCCGGTCGGGGGGCGGCGGGCGGCCCGGGTCTGGCCCTACAGTAACCACACCCTGTGATCAAGGAGCGTCCCGTGTCCGAGCCGCCACCGGCGCCAGATTCCCCCCGGACCGCCCCGGCGGCCGGGCCGACGGGTGGCGACGCACCCGGCGACGCCACGCCGTACCTGCTCGTCATGCCCACCACAGACGGGTCGCCGCCCGACATCGTCTGGCCCGGCCAGGAGGGCCAGCCCGCCTGGGCAATCCCGGTCACCGTCCCGGCCGGCACGCGCGGGTACGCCGTCTTCCTGCCGCTGGTCCCGGCCCCCGCCGGCGAGGGGCCGGCCGCCCCGCCGCCCCCGGTCGCCCCCCAGGCCACGGCCGGCGCCCCGGTCATCCCCGCGCAGGTCGCGACGCCTGACGCCCCGGCCTCCGTCGCCGACGGCTCGGCCGAGCAGACGCCCCCGAACGCCCCGGAAACGGCCACCGCCGAGGGCTCCGCGCCCGCCTCGCCGGTGACCGCGCCGACATCCGCCGGGGCGACACAGCCCGCAGCGGCACCGACCGCCGCCGCCGCGGGGACGCCGTCCGGGCCCGCGCCGACCGTGCCGCAGCAGCGTCTCGTCCCGGGCCGCCCCGAGGCCGTGCTGCAGCCGGCGATCGGCCCGGGCGCCCCGACGGCGCCGTACGCCGGGCAGCCGGCGCCGCCCTGGGCGACCTTCCCGCCGCAGCCGGGCGCGACCTGGGCGCCCCGCCCGCCGGTGCCCCGGACCTCGTTCCTCGGCGCCAGCTGGCCGGGGCCGCAGCCGGCCACCGGTCGGGCCACCCCGCTCGCGGTGCTCGCCGGCGCGCTCGGGATCGCGTTCTTCGTCCCGCTGAGCCGGACCGGCATCGGCTGGTTCCTCGGCTGGCTCGTCCTGACCGCCGGCGTGGTCGCCGCGGTCCGGCGGGGCACCGCCGAACTGCCCCGCACCGAACGCCTGGTTCGCGGCGGTTGGGCGGTGGCGGCCCTGGCGCTGCTCTCCGTCCTCGCCTTCCGCAACGCCTGGTGGCTGGTGACGTTCTGCGTCCTCGGCGCGCTCGGCTGCGCGACGCTGGCCATCGTGGGCGGCCGGCTGGTCCGCTCGATCCTGTTCAGCCTGGTCGCCGCGCCGTTCGCGGCGCTCCGCGGCCTGCCCTGGGTACGTCGGCACATCACCGCCACCCCCGACACGGGGATGGTTCGCCGGGTGACCGGTTCGGTCGTCGCGACGGTGCTGGTGCTGCTGGTCTTCGGCGGCCTGCTCTCCTCGGCCGATGCGGCGTTCTCCGAGGTTCTCGGCGCGATCGTCCCAGAGATCAACGTCGGTACGGTGTTCCGCTGGATCTTCCTGGCCGTGGTGGGCGCGCTGATCGCGGTCGCCGCCGTCTACACGCTGGCCGCCCCGCCGGACCTGTCCACCGTGGACAAGCCGAGCAGGCGCAACCTCGGCCTGCTGGAGTGGGCCCCGGCCATCGGCGCGCTGACGGTGCTCTTCGCCGGCTTCGTCGTCGTGCAGTTCACCGTGCTCTTCGGCGGCCAGCGGCACGTCCAGAAGGTCGCCGGGCTCAGCTACTCCGAGTACGCCCGCAGCGGCTTCTGGCAGCTGCTCTTCGTCACCCTGCTGACCCTGGCGGTGCTCGGTGCGGTGAGCCGCTGGGCCAGCCGGGAACGCAAGGTCGAGCGCACCGTGCTGCGCGTCCTGCTCGGCCTGCTCAGCGCGCTCAGCGTGGTGATCGTGGTGTCGGCACTGTCCCGCATGTACACGTACCAGAAGGTCTACAGCTTCACCGGCGAGCGGATCTTCGTGATGGCGTTCGAGCTGCTGCTCGGGGCGGTCTTCCTGATGATCCTGGCCGCCGGGATCCGGTGGCGGGGCCGGTGGATCCCCGGCGCGACCGTGGGGCTGGCCGTGGTGATGCTGCTCAGCCTGGCCGTGCTCAACCCGGAGGACTACGCCGCCCAGCGCAACATCGCCCGGTACCAGCAGACCGGCAAGATCGACGCCTGGTACCTGCGGGCGCTCTCCGCCGACGCCACGCCTTCCCTGACCCGGCTGCCGGACCCGGTACGCCGGTGCACGCTCAGCTGGGTCGACGACGACCTGGCCGAGCCCGACCCCTGGTACGCCTGGAACCTGGGCCGGTACCGGGCCCGTCAGGCCCTCGACCGGATCGGCGAGGACGCCGTCGGCGGGCCGAAGGACTGCCGGGCCGCGGATCAGTTCGACCTGCCCAAGAGCCGCCGTCCGCGCTGACCCTGCCCCGGCGGAGTCGAGGAACGCCCTGGACCGGGATCGGCTCCCGCTCCAGGGCGTTTCGCCTCAGGGACGGTCGTCGAGGAGCTGGTCGAGGCTGACGGCGGTGCTGATCAGCGAGAGGTGGCTGAACGCCTGCGGGAAGTTGCCGATCTGCTCGCCGGTGGGCGCGATCTCCTCCGCGTAGAGCCCGAGGTCACTGCTGTATGTGAGCATCTTCTCGAAGGTCAGTCGGGCTTCGTCGAGCCGACCGGAGTACGCGAGGGCCTGGACGTACCAGAAGGTGCACATGCTGAAGGTGCCCTCGTTGCCGCGCAGGCCGTCGGGTGAGGCGGCCGGCTCGTACCGGTAGACGAGGCTGTCGGAGACGAGTTCGGCGTCCATGGCCCGCAGGGTCGACTGCCACATCGGGTCGGTCGGCGACACGAATCCAACGCCGGGCATGGTGAGCAGCGCCGCGTCCAGGACGTCGGTCGCGTAGTGCTGCACGAAGGCACCGCGTCCGGGGTGGAAGCCGCGCGCCATGATCTGTTCGTAGATGTCGTTGCGGGCGTTCGCCCAGCGGGTGGTGTCGGCCGGCAGGCCACGGCGGTTCGCGAGGCGGATGGCGCGGTCGAGTGCCACCCAGCACATCAGTCGCCCGAAGGTGAAGTCCTGCCGGCCGGAGCGGGTCTCCCAGATCCCGTCCTCGGGTTGGTCCCAGTGGTCACAGAGCCAGTCCACGAGGTGCCGCACGTTCAGCCACCCCTGGTGCGAGCCCTGAAACCCGTGCCTGTCGGCGAGGTGCAGCGCGCTCATCGCCTCACCGTGGATGTCGAGTTGCAGTTGGCCGGCCGCGCCGTTGCCCACGCGCACCGGGCTCGATCCGCGGTATCCCTCGAAGTGGTCGAGCACCTCCTCGGTGAGATCGGGTGAGCCGTCGACCCGGTACATGATCTGGAGCGGCACGCCGGTCGCCACCGAGTCGCGGATGCGATCGTTGAGCCAGCCCAGGTAGCGGCCGGCCTCGTCCGTGAAGCCCAGGCCGAGCAGCGCGTGCACCGAGAGGGAGGCGTCCCGGACCCAGGTGTAGCGGTAGTCCCAGTTGCGCTCGCCGCCGATCTGCTCCGGCAGCCCGGCGGTGGGGGCGGCGATCAGCGCGCCGGTCGGCGCGTACGTCATCAGCTTGAGCGTCATCGCGGAACGCTCGACCATCTCCCGCCACCGGCCGGTGTAGCAGGAGCGGCCGAGCCAGCGCCGCCAGAAGTCGCGGGTCTGGTCGAGCATCTCCCACACCTCACCCGAACTGACCACGCGTGGCGGGCCAGGCGACGCTGTTTCCAGCACGACGCCACCGATTTCGCCCTCTCGGAGCGTGCCGATCGCAGACACGCCCTCGCTGGTACGCCGGATATACGTGTCGACCCCGACCTCGACCTCGCGGACGGGGTTCAGGGTCAGGCTGAGGCTGGGGGTGCGGTAGATGACGCCGTCCGGATACTCGTCGAGTTCGTGCGGATCGCGCCCGTAGTTGAACCGTGGTTGGCACTCGATGCGGAACCGCATCGTGCCGCGAACGATCCGGATCACGCGGACCAGGCGGTGCCGGTCGGTGGCGCGATCTCCCGCGACAGGCATGAAATCCACGAGTTCAGCCACGCCGTCCGCGCTGAGAAAGCGGGTGATCAGGATGGGCGTTCCAGGCACGTACAGCTGTTTGCTCCGGTAGTCGACCCCAACGGGCGAAACCTGGAAGTACCCACCCTCGTGCCGATCGAGCAGGCCACCGAAGATGCTCGGCGAGTCGAAGCGGGGGGCGCAGAACCAGTCCAACGTCCCGTCTCTGCTCACCAGCGCCGCAGTCTGCAGGTCACCGATCAAGCCGTGGCCCTCCACGGCCGGGTACGAGTCCATCAGATCTCCCGCCCTCGCCGACACCGACTGCGGCGACTACCCGAGGGCGGGCGGGACACACCTCGGCCCGGCGGTCCGACCTGGTACGGGGTGTCCCGGCCGGTGCGCCGCCTTGGCTACTCGCGTGGCTACTCAGCCCGCGAAGGTGCAACCGCGTACAAGAGTTCTCATGTCTTCCTTTCAAGTCGTGGACAGTCCGGAGCCAGCCCACGCCAACGCGCCCTCGGAAGCAGCCGTCGTCAAGGAATCACGGCCCCGGTCGAGTTCGAACCTATGACCGTTTTGTCCTCTACACAGCAAATCGCGGAGGTTTCCTACCCGAAGACGACGAAGGGCGCCCGTCATGTCTGACGAACGCCCTGATCGTGAAGGGTGGAGCCGAGGGGACTCGAACCCCTGACCCCCACACTGCCAGGAGCGGGCGAGGCCGGGTCAAGGTCACCGGACACTGCTCAACGGGTCCGCCAAGGTACGGCGGTGTCCGTCAGGATGCGCCGCCTTGGCTACTCGCGTGGCTACTTGACCCGCATCTCACCCTGCGTGCCGGTCCGTAGTGATCCTGATCGGGGGCATCCTGGTCGGGCCAGGAGCGGTTGGGGGTCACCGGTGGGTGCCTTTCCTCCGGGTATGCGACTTCCAACCCGCCGGTGAGCCGCGGCTGTGCGGGCGACGATGAGCGGTATGGGGCATCGGGAAGGCGGTGTACAGGGTCAGGACCTGTTGCAACGTCGCGAGGACGTGCGGCAGGCCAACTTCCTGGAACTGTTCGTCGACCTGGTGTTGGTGTTCGCCCTGGCCGGGGTGGTCAGCCGGGTCGCGCGGGACATCGTCAGCGAAGACGTTGTCGTCCGATGGCGGTCGATGGCCTTCCTGCTCGTGCTGTCGCTGCCGCTGATGTGGTTGTGGATCACGACCGCGCACATCACCAGCTGGTTCGACCCCCGCCGCCGCAAGATCCAGTGGATCGTACTGGCCAGTGCCTTCGGGCTGCTGGTCATGGCCTCATCGCTTCCGTACGCGTTCATCGGCCGCGGGTGGGCGTTCGTGCTGCCGTATGTGATCCTGCAGTGCGGCCGGCCGCTCATCCTGATGCCCGCGCTACGCGGACACCCCCTGCGGCAGCTTTATCGCCGGTCGGTGCTGTGGTTCGCGGCCTCGGCGGTGATCTGGTTCGCCGGCGCGGCCGTCAGCGGCAGCGCCCGGGCCGCCCTGTGGGGGGCCGCCGTAATCGTTGACTTCGTCGCCGCGCAGCTGCGCTGGCCGGTACCGGGGATGGCCGGGCCGCCGGTCAGTGCGTGGGCCACGGACAGCCGCCACCACCTGCCCGAGCGCTACCAGCAGTTCCTGCTGATCGCCCTCGGGGAAACCGTGCTCGCCGTCGGCACCACGCTGACCAACCAGCCGGTCACCACGGCGACCGCCGCGGGGCTGGTGCTGGCGTTCCTGTCGACGGTGCTGCTGTGGCGCATCTACTTCTACCGCTCCGGCCAGGTCCTCGCCGAAGCCGTCGCCGCGGCGGGGAACCGGGACGCCGCCGGCCTCGCCATCGGCACTGCCCACGTCGTCATGGTGCTGGGCATCGTCGCCACCGCCGTCGGCTTCGAGATCGTACTGAAACACCCAGACGGCTCGCCGGAGCCGGCGTGGCTCGTCGCGATCCTCGGCGGTCCGGCACTGTTCCTCTACGGCCGCATCCGTCTGGAACGCGTCGTGTTCGACCGGCTTTCCATCCGCCGTGTCGCCGCCATCGCCGCCCTGGCGATCGCCGCCGTCCCCCTGAATTTCGCCCCGCCGCTGGCCGCTGCGGTCGTGGCCGCGCTCGTCCTGCTCGCCGTCGCCCTCGCCGACGCCCGCCACGCCGCCGGCCGTCCCCCCGAGGCCCCCTCCCCGGCGCACTAGGTCCTGTCTGACCCCGGCGTCATCAGTTCACCAACTACAGGTAGAGGTCGGCGGCAGCCCCTGCTCTGGCAGTCCGTCACCGAGCGTGAGCTGGGCAAAGGTCATCTTCGTTGTCAGGGCGTGTCCCCGATCCGCGTCACAGTCACCCGGTAGCTAGCACCGTCGGATGACAGGCGGCCCAGCGCATACCCCACACCTGCGACCGCCTCCGCCACCAGCTGCCGATCAGCAGGCTGGTCGACGACCGCACCTGGCCCGTACGCATCCCGGCCCGCTGGTAGCCGCTCTGCGCCAGCACCAGCAACGCCAGCGGCAGGAGCTCGCAGCTCTCGGCGACGCCTGGGCAGACCCTCGGCTGGTCTTCGCGTCGACGACGGGCACCCCCGTAGATCACCGCAACGACACCCGCATTCAAGGCGCTCCTTGTGGCGGCCAATGTGCGATGCGAGGAGGTGGTCACCGCAGACGGAGCGGTCAGTTTGGAAGAGCGCACTTAACCGACCGCGTTGCCCGAAACGCCTGCGGCCCGTGGCCGTACCGGTTGCGTCTCGGGCCCGCTCGTGACCGCTACGCTCCACGGTTACTGGCCGATGGATGGCCCGAGAGACTTCCGGGCGCCACAGGCCTCGACCTGCTCCGCAACCAGGTCCTGCATGGCCCCAAATGCCTCAATCCCCATGGAAGAAAGTGGCTTAAAGGGGCCGAACGGATATTAGGTGCGGGCCTACCTTCAGGATTCGTTACCTAAACGTGATATTCGCCGTCCGTGATCAACCTACCTCGGTTATGGCGATCAATACGGACCTATCGCTCGAGCTTCCGAAATTCCGTGACGCTGCGCAGCGGGCGTTTGCTTTGAGCTGGCAACGGTCGGGCACCCACACACCCTCCAACCCGATACGATCCGCGCCACCGTTGCCGATCGTCCGACTTCTATGGGCGGTCAGCGACACCCCTCTACGGCAAGGAGCAGTCAAAGAATGGTCCGAGCGATGTATCGAAAGCGAACCTTGTTCGCCCACGCAAAGAAGCGCTGCGCGGTCCTCGCGACGATGGCCCTCTCAATCGCGCTTGGCGCAGTCGTGAACGCCGCGCCGAGCTACGCATTTTCTCCTTCCGCCCCTATGGACCGCGAAAGCGTCCAGGAATCGCTTCACTACCTGACGTCCACTTACGGCATTGATGAAGCTGAGGGCATGCGGCGTCTCCAGCTGCAAAGCGATGGCCAGGAGCTCGACCGCGTATTGAGAAAGGCGGAGCCCCAGACCTACGGTGGAATGCTCCTTGACCAGGCCGCTGGAGGCGTGCTGGTTCTTTCGTTCACGCAGCCGGGGGCCGCAAGTTCATATGTAGCGTCGATGCCTGATCGTCAACACGTCCGGGTCCGGCAGGTAAGGCACCCTCTCTCAGAACTCGACGCCATCAGCGCGCGGCTTTCCAAAAAGGTCCACGCCGGACCTAACGCCATCTTCCTGCCCGCCGTCGATGAGGAAGGAAACCAAGTTGTACTGGGGGAGCGCACCTGGGTACGCGACGCGAAGCGGGCAGGCACCTTCGCCCCCAGGCCATCGGATGTCGGTACTCAGCCGACAACCAGCTCGGCTGAGCGAGCGGCAGCCGTCGATGAGGAAGTAGCCATTGCGAACGCGGCTGCCGCGGCGGAAGGCGCGTCAGTCGCTCGGCGGGCCATGAAGCTCCCGCACCCCCTGTACACCCCTTATGTTGACTGGGGTTACTGCCACCCCCTTTACTGTAAAACTACCTATGGTCCTATGCGGGGTGGCTTAAGGCTGAACATCAAGCGCGACAACGGCACTTGGGGTGGATGCACGAGCGGCTTCAACGTCCGCAGCCACGGCGGCGCCTACAACAACTGGGCTTGGGTGCTGACAGCAGGTCACTGTGTCGTCGGAAAGGCGAACAGCACCTACATCCACCACAACGGCTACAACATCCTCACACGGAATCGAAATCTGGAATTCAACACGTTCCCTTACGACTACGCGATTCTGCCGTACATCAACGGCACCTACTCGCAGAGTTGGCTCGACAACTTCACTGGGAAGAATCGAATCCTGAAGTATTGCCGTAACGGCGGCCAGGATAGCGACGCGGACACACCGTGTGGCACCCAGGCCACCTCGGCCAACCAGTACATTACCGCTACTCACACGCTATCCGAGATTAAATCCGGCTGGGTAGTGTGTGCTAGTGGGAGTGGATCCGATACCGCAAACTACCCTGAGTCCTACGGCAGTGGCGCCGGCGCCGGTTACCTGGTTGGCACCCGTTGCGGGAAGGTAATCGGAAAGGACTGGGCCATCAACACTGATATCTGCGCCCGAGCGGGCGACAGCGGTGGCCCACTGTTCAGCCAGATTGACAGCACCGGCTACGGCATCTTGGAGGGAAGCCTGCAAACCCGCACTGGCGCGTGCTATGCAGGAGAGCAGAACAACTACATCCCGTTGAGCACCATCTTCAGCGATGTAAACTCGCCCTGGATTTCCAACGGTGGCTCGACCTTCGGTATCATCACTTCCTCCACGGGCTGACGCAACGCGGTGGGGAGGCCGGCCGGGCCTCCTCACCGCACCTGTGGGTTCGCGATCACCACACCCTGCCTCAAGATGGTGGCTCTGAAATGCGTGTATTTCGGTACGTAATGGCGGCACTAGGGATCATCGCGCTGACGTGGCTGACGGGCTTGACCCCTGGCGACACCTTCGGCGTCACTGTAGACCATTGCTACGTGACGTACGATCGACAGGAAAACCAGGAAAGTCGGTGCGTCGGCTACTGGACCCGAGCGGGTCAAACGGTCACCTCGGGGCCAATCTCCGGGGTTGACGTCGGCACGGATTGGCAGGCGCTAACTACTGATCCCAACTCAGAATATGAGTGGGAAGTCCAGATTCCGAGCAAAGCAAAGCACCCGTTCGCGTTGGCTGATACGTCGCGCGCCTACGCACTTACTGGTCCTGCGTTGCTAGTCGTGGCTGTAGGCGCAGCGTGCGGCGCTGCGGCAGCGGCCCTGTTGCTTCTGCAACGTCTTCGAAGAGGAACTGCTGCGCCGGCCGCTAATTGAGCGCTTGCAGATGAGGACACAGGATCCGACCGGCGGGGCCGCTTCCCCCGTGGCGGCCTCTCTACGAGGACGCCCCCGCTCGCCCTGCGCACGAACCAGGGCGAGCGGGGGTCGTTTCCACGGCCTGGGGGCGGGGCCCCGGCAAAGTCGTGAGTGTGTCCGACTTGAGGGGGTTGGTGTAGAGAGGACAGGCCGGGCCGTGATCTGGCATGGATCTGGCACGTCGACCGCTTGGAGGGTGAAACGACGGACGCCCTGGCCTTCACCGTCTCGGTGTTGACCAGGGCGTCTTTTCGCCTATTTCAAGGGTGGAGCCGAGGGGACTCGAACCCCTGACCCCCACACTGCCAGTGTGGTGCGCTACCAGCTGCGCCACGGCCCCTTGCTGTCGTCCCGGTCGCCCGGGCACGCAGAGAACTATACACACGCCGGTCGGCATGGTCATCTCGCGGGGGGTCCCCTGCCCAGGGCTCAGTTCAGGGCCACGTCCGGGGGGAAGTGGGCCACCGCCGCCATCATGCCGCCCTGCCGGCGCAGCACCATCGGCCAGAGGTCGTCCGGCCGGTCGACGAAGGCGTCGCCGGGCAGCGCGTCGAGGACGAACCAGGAACCCTCCTCGATCTCCCGCTCCAACTGCCCCGCTCCCCACCCGGAGTAGCCGGCGAAGACCCGGATGCCGCCGATGGCGTCCCGCAGCCGCTCCGGATCCACCGAGAGATCGATCGTGCCCACCGCGCCGGAGACCCGGTGGAAGCCCTTCACCGGCTTGATCGGATGCCGCATCCGGGCCAGGCAGATGGCCGACTCCGGCTGCACCGGGCCGCCCTCGAAGAGCACCGCGGGGTGGCGGGCTAGGTCGCTCCAGTCGCCCAGGACGTCGGCGACCGCCACTTCAGTGGCGCGGTTGAGCACCACGCCGAGGGCGCCGCCGGGCTCGTGGGCGACCAGCAGCACGACCGTACGGTCGAAGTTCGGGTCCTTCAGTGCCGGAGTCGCGACCAGCAGCCGTCCGGTCATCGACTCCATGGCCCGACCACCGATCGTCTGCCCCTCCTGCATGTCGGACATTCGTCACCCGCGCGCCGGGACAGGGAACCCGATGCCGTGGACCATCCGCGCTGTCAACGCCATGCCTGGCACCATAGCCTGCGCCCGGCACGGTGGCTAAGGTCTGACGGGCGGGTGATCGAACATGACCGAGGGAGTTTCGATGGGGCCGACGGCCGAGCTGGCGGTGATCGGTGGATCGGGGCTCTACGCCCTGCTCGACGGCGCCACCGAACACGTGCTGGAGACGCCGTACGGGGCGCCGTCGGACCCGGTCACCCTCGCCGAGGTGGGCGGTCGCCGGGTGGCCTTCCTGCCCCGGCACGGACGCGACCACCGCTACCCGCCGCACCTGATCCCCTACCGGGCCAACCTCTGGGCGCTGCGGTCCCTCGGGGTACGCCAGGTGCTCGCCCCCTGCGCGGTCGGCGGACTGCGGCCGGAGCTGGGCCCGGGCACCTTCGTGGTGCCGGACCAGCTCATCGACCGGACCAGCGGGCGCACCCAGACCTACTACGACCGGGGGGCGGTGCACGTCTCGTTCGCCGACCCGTACTGCCCCGTCGGCCGCCGCACCCTGCTCGACGCGGCGGCGGGCCGGGCCGTCCCGGCGGTCGACGGGGGGACGGTGGTGGTGGTCGAGGGGCCGCGCTTCTCCACCCGGGCCGAGTCCCGCTGGTTCGCCGCGATCGGCGGGTCGGTGGTCAACATGACCGGCCACCCGGAGGCGGTGCTCGCCCGCGAGCTGGCCCTCTGCTACACCTCGATCGCGCTGGTCACCGACCTGGACGCGGGCGTGGAGAGCGGCGAGTCGGTCACCCAGGAGGAGGTGTTCCGGGTCTTCGCGGAGAACACCGACCGGCTGCGCGGGGTGCTGCTGGACGCGCTGGCCGCGCTGCCCGCGGAGCGGGACTGCCCCTGCGGCCATGCGCTGGACGGGATCAAGCTGCCGTTCCCGCTGCCCTGACCGTCCGTGAGACACGGGAAGCGCCCGCCCTGGCTGCTACGCCCCGATAGATTCGGCTGGTCGGGGACTGATCATCGAGCCGTCTCCGGCGCAGCGCGACAGACGGAGGCAGCCGGCGATGGCAACGGTGCGCGACACGACGTACAACCTGCTGCGCGACCTGGGCCTGACCACCGTCTTCGGCAACCCCGGTTCCACCGAGGAACCCTTCCTGCGGAACTTCCCGGCCGACTTCCAGTACGTGCACGCGCTGCAGGAGGCAGCGGCCGTGGGAATGGCCGACGGGTACGCCCAGGCAACCGGGAAGCCCGCGCATGTGAACCTGCACACCGCCCCGGGCACCGGCAACGGCATGGGCAACCTGGTCACCGCCTGGCACAACAAGACCCCGCTGATCGTCACCGCCGGGCAGCAGAACCGGGAGATGCTGCTGATCGAACCCCGGCTGGCCAGCCGCCAGGCGGTGGAGCTGGCCCAGCCGTACGTGAAGTGGAGCCACGAGCCGGTCCGGGCGCAGGACATCCCGGCGGCGCTGATGCGGGCGTACGCGACGGCGGTGCAGCCCCCGACCGGGCCGGTCTACCTCTCCCTGCCGATGGACGACTGGGACCGGCCGGCCGGCCGGCCGCCGCAGGTGCGCGGCGTGGCCACCCGGTACGCGCCGGACCCGGTGCGGCTGCGCGACTTCGCCGCCGTGCTGGCGGCCAGCCGCTCCCCGGTGCTGGTGCTCGGCGCGGCGGTGGACCGGGCCGACGCCTGGCCGGCGGCGGTCGCCCTGGCCGAGCGGCTGGCCGCGCCGGTCTGGTCCTCCCCGGCGCCGGAGCGGGCCGTCTTCCCCGAGGACCATCCGCACTTCCGGGGCGTGCTGCCGTTCGCCATCGAGCCGCTGGCGGAGGCGCTGCGCGGGCACGACACGGTGCTGGTGGTCGGCGCGCCGGTGTTCCGCTACTACCCGCACGTGCCGGGCGACTACCTGCCGGCCGAGGCGCGGCTGCTGCACGTCACCGACGACCCCGACGAGTCGGCCCGGGCCCCGGTCGGGGAGAGCCTGCTCGGCGACGCCGGGCTGGCCCTGACGGGCCTGCTGGACCTGCTGCCGGCGACGGACCGTCCCGCCCCGACCGCCCGCCCCGAGCCGGAGCCGCCGGCGGAGTCGAGCCCGCCGAGCGCGGACGCCCTCTTCGCCGCGCTGGCCAGGCGCTGGCCGACCGACGGGGTGCTGGTGCAGGAGTCCCCGTCCAACCTGTCCGCGCTGCGCCGCCGGCTGCGGGTCAGCCGACCCGGGTCGTACTTCACGATGGCCAGCGGGGGGTTGGGATTCGGGCTGCCGGCGGCGGTGGGGATCGCCCTGGCGGAGCGGGACACCGGGCGCGGCCGGCCGGTGGTGGCGGTGATCGGCGACGGGTCGTTCCACTACTCGGTGCAGGCGCTCTGGACCGCCGCCCGGCTGCGGCTGCCGCTGCCCGTCGTGGTCCCGGTCAACCACCAGTACGCGATCCTCAAGGCGTTCGCCGAGTTCAAGCACACGCCCGGGGTGCCCGCGCTGGACCTGCCCGGGCTGGACGTGATCGCGGTGGCGCACGGTTACGGCTGCGCCGCCGAGGTGGTGGACCCGCTCGACCGGCTCGGCGACGCCCTGGGCACGGCCCTCGCCGCCGACCGGCCGACGGTGCTGCCGGTGCCGATCAGCACCGAGGTGCCGCGCATCCTGTAGCCGTCACCAGCCGGCGGGTCGGTCGGGCGCGGCTCAGCGCTGGCCGACCACCAGCGGCGCGCCGGTGAGCACGTCGAGCACCGGTCGGACACCCAGCGAGGCCCGCAGCGTGACGGTGACCGGGTGGATGATCAGCTGGTCGGTGCAGGCGCCGGTCGAGCGGGTCACGCCCCCGCCGACCACCACCACGTCGTCGCGCTCCAGCACCAGCGGCGTGATGCCGGTGTCGCAGGCGCCGACGCCGAGCCGGTAGGTCAACCGCGCGCCCTCGGCCGGCGCCGCGAGGTCCTGCGTGCCGACCACGCCGTCGGGCGCCGGCCGGGTCGGCGCCACCCCCTCCGGTACGGCGGTGACCGCGCTCGGCGCGACGGCGAGCCGGGCCACCGGGGCCTTCAGCTCCGCCACGGTGAACAGCCAGGCCGGCACGTCGGCGACTCCCCGGCTGGTCCGTACGGGGGCGGCGCCCAGCCGCACGGCCGTCACGGTCAGCGGAATGCAGGCGCCCTGGTCGGCGGGGCTGCTGCTCACCCAGCCGTCCGGCCCGGGTTCGATGGTCGGGCCGTCCTTGGGCCGCCCGGGCCGCCCCGGTTCCTTCGGCCGGCCGGCGCAGGCCGGTGGATCGCCCTGGTCCAGCTGGGCGTACGCCTCGGCGGCACTGACCAGCGGCACCGGCAGGGTCCCGTCCGGGAACCGGACGGTGCCGTCGCCCGGCTTCGCGGTGGGCAGCTCGACCTGGTCGCGGTACCAACCCGCCCGGAACGCCGCCTCGGTGTCGGGGCCGAAGCCGGGGTCGCCGGTCAGCACCGTGGCGTCCTGCAGCGGGATGTACCCGCTACGCCAGGCCGGGCCGGGGCGCCAGGCCTCGGCCACCTCGACGGCCCGCTGGCCGAACGCCTCCCAACGGTGGTCGGGACTGCCGGCGGACGGCCCACCGGCGGCCGGGCCGGAGCCGGCCGGGGCGCAGCCGGCGGCGACCATGAGGGGCAGCCCCAGCAGGGCGATCACGCGACGCATGCCCCTTGGACGCCGCGCCCGCCCCACCGGTTCCCGCTCGCACCCCGGGTTCGGCGGGTTCGACGGGCTCGGTGCAGCAGCACGCGGGCCGGGACGAGGCGCAGCGACCAACCAGCGCTCAGGTCTCCCCGCCCAGGTCTGCCTGGTACGCCTCCCAGAGCAGGTCGGCGCCGCGCTGCCGGTGCCGGTGCAGCGCGCGTAGCAGCTGCCCCGCCCGCCCGCACAGCTCCTCGTCCGGTACCCCGGGCCGCTCGGCGACGTGCTGGAGGGCGGCGATCGCCGTGGCGATGGCGGCGTGCTCCCGGGTGAGCAGCCGGACCCCCCGGTCCAGGCGCGGGGCGTGATGCAGCACCTCCGCGTAGAGGCCCGTGGGTCCCTCGGTGAGCCGGACGTGCTCGGCGAAGTCCTGCCGGACCGGACCGAGGCGGGTGATCAGCCGCTCGCGCCAGCGGGGTTCTCCCGGTGGCGCGGCGAGCGCCCGCGCGAGAGCGCGCACGTCGCCGAGGAGAGTGGGCCGGTGCTGGCGCGCGACGGGCGGGCGGACCGCCGCGACTACGGTCGACGGCGGCTGGATCGGACCGGTGACCATGGGCACCTCCCGCACTGCTGCGCTACCGCGTACAGCGATGGTGGACCCGCCTGACCGCCCTGTCCAGGGCCGGGGAAAGCCTCATCTGCCCCATCCGCCCCAGCAGCCCCAGCAGTGCTCACCGGCCCAGCGGATTGCCCGCCATGGTGCGGAGCTGGCCGGCGAGGACGTGCGCGTCGGCGTCCCGGCCGTCGGTCGGACGCCCCGCCGTGATGGCGTCGGCGAGCGCCCGCAGCTCGTACGGTGGGAGCGTGGCCAAGCCCATGCCCTGCAACGGGACGGTGACCCTGCGGCCGGTCCCCCGGTCGCGAGCGACCACCGTCGGTACGCGGACCACCGCCTCCTCCCCGGCCCGGTAGCCGACGGCCCCGGCGGTGACCTCGGCGGTGGCCAGGTCGACGGTGCGGGTGCCCAGCGCGCCGCGGACCGAGGCCCGGGTCCCGTCCAGCCAGGCGGCGGTGCGCAGCACCCGCAGCACGAGGTAGAGCCCGAGCAGCACGAACGGGATGCCGCAGAGGCCGATGAACCGGCCGGGCCCCGGAGCTTCGGTGCTGCCGGACAGGTCCGGCGGGAGCATGCCGGGCGGCAGGTCCCGCACCTCGTCGTACGACGGGACCGGGTCGCCGAAGCCGGTCAGCCGGCGCAGGAGGTTGTCGGCGAGCAGCGGCAACAGCACGAAGACCGCCCCGAAGGCGCCGAAGAGCACGCCCACCACCGCCGTGAAGGCGCGTTGGCCGGGCGACGCACCCACCGACAGGCGGACCTTCTCGTTCGTCACAGGTCGCAGCCTAGGGCGCACAGCCAACATGCGCCCCGACCGGGGATGGAGACGACCGTGCGCCCCGGTCCAGGTCGACCGGGGCGCACAGTTCAGGTGGTGGAGGTGCCGGGAATCGAACCCGGGTCCTTCGCCGGTTTGTCAGGGCTTCTCCGAGCGCAGCTCGCTGTGCCTCTACTCGGCCCCACCGCTCACGCGAGCAAGTTGGTGTGACGGGCCCAGTCGCTGATTGATCTCGCCGCACGGACCCCGCGACCGGGTCCGGTTGGCCAGCCTTCTAGCTGATGCCGGCCATCTGGGTCGAAGGCGCTCCCAGGCCGACAGACTCACTACTCGCCTCAGGCGGCGAGAGCGAAGTCAGCGCGATTGTTCTTGGCGCTTATTGGTTTCCGACGAACGATTCTCGAGACGACGTCGGCTTCCTCGGCTCGCTTCCCCTGCCGCAACGTACGAAGTCGAAACCAGTCACCCCCTCGACGGGCCACCTTCGTGGTGGCACTGACAAGCCTAACGCCTGCCGCAACGGGTTTCATCCCGAGCCCCGGGCCGGGCGCGCCGACCGGGACAAAGCGAACAAATCAGTCGTCCATGCCCTTGCCGCGCCGGCCGGCCACCCGGGCGATCTCCCGGTCCGCGTCCCGCTTGGCGAGGTCCTGCCGCTTGTCGTACGACTTCTTACCCTTGGCCAGGGCGATCTCCACCTTCGCCCAGCCGTCGGAGAAGTAGACCTGCAGCGGCACCATGGTGAGGCCGCCCTCGCGGGTCTTGCCGATCAGCCGGTCGATCTCCAGCCGGTTGAGCAGCAGCTTGCGGGTACGCCGGGGCTCGTGGTTGGTCCAGGTGCCCTGGGTGTACTCCGGGATGTGCATGCCGTGCAGGTAGAGCTCGCCGTCGCGCTCCTGGGCGAACGCGTCGACCAGCGATGCCCGGCCGGCCCGCAGCGACTTGACCTCGGTGCCGGTCAGCGTCATGCCCGCCTCGTACGTGTCGAGGATGGCATAGTCGTGCCGCGCCTTCTTGTTGGAGGCGACCACCTTGCGACCCTTTTCCCGTGGCATCGGCGCCACCCCCTTCCGAATGACCCACGACCGGTGACCGGCCGCGGGGCGGAGATCATGCTACCCGAATGACAAGGGCCCTCCCGCGCCGTTTATTCCTGGCGCGGAAGGGCCCTTTCCAGAGCCGTGGGGTGACTAGACCCGCAGGTAGAAGCGGAGCGTGATCCAGCCGGTGACCGCGCTGAACAGGGCGCCGACGCCGGCCATGATCGGGAACATCAGCAAGAGGTCGCCCCAGGAGACCGGCGTGATCAGGCCCTCCAGGGCGGCCAGCGAGCCGCCGCCGCCGAAGTACTTCCCGGCCACCAGGAACGTCAGGGCGAGGATCGAGCCGATCAGACCGGCGACCACCGCCTCCAGCACGAACGGCGCCTGGATGAACCAGTTGGAGGCACCGACCAGCTTCATGACCGCGACCTCACGCCGCTTGCTGTACGCGGCGACCTGGATGGTGTTCGCCACCAGGAGCAGCGCGGCGGCGGCCATGAACACCGCGATGACCAGCGCGAAGGTCTGGATGCCGGTGAGGACGCCGAAGACCTTGTCGAGCAGCTTGCTCTGGTCGACGATCTCGTCGACCCCCTCGGTGTCCTTGTACTGGTCGTAGATGTTCTTGTACTGCTCGGGGTTGACCAGCTTGAGCCGGAACGACTCGGGCAGCTGCTCCGGCTTGACCGCGTTCACCAGGTCCGGAGCGTCCTGGTACATCTCCTGGAAGCGCTTGTACGCCTCGTCCTTGTTGACGTACGTGACCTCCTTCACCAGGGGGTCGCTCTTCAGCTTGGCGTCCAGATCGGTGCGCTGCTGCTCGTTGACGTCGGTCTTCAGGAAGATCGAGACCTCGACGTTCTCGTAGTAGAGGTCCTTCATGTCGCCGACCTTCTGGAACAGCAGGCCGGCGCCACCCAGCATGAACAGCGACACCGCCATGGTGATGATCATGGCGATGGTCATGGTGACGTTGCGCCACAGTCCGACCAGGACCTCGGACAGGACGTATTTCATCCGCATCGGGTGTTCCTCCGGCTCTCCGGCATGAGGTGTTCGTCGTCAGGATGTACGGCAGGGGTGGAGCGCCGGCTCACCCGTAGACGCCGCGGGCCTGGTCGCGCACGATGCGGCCGCTCTCGATCTCGACGACCCGGCGACGCATCTGGTTCACGATGTTGGAGTCGTGCGTGACCATCACGACGGTCGTGCCGGTGCGGTTGATCCGGTCCAGCAGGCGCATGATCTCGACCGAGGTGTCCGGGTCCAGGTTTCCCGTCGGCTCGTCCGCGAGCAGGATCAGCGGACGGTTCACGAACGCCCGGGCGACGGCCACGCGCTGCTGCTCACCACCGGAGAGCTCGTGCGGGTAGCGGTGCTCCTTGCCACCGAGCCCGACCAGCTCCAGCACCTCGGGTACGACCCGGCGGGCGACCGCCTTGGTCTTGCCGATCACCTCGAGGGCGAACGCCACGTTCTCGTACGCGGTGCGGTTGGGCAGCAGCCGGAAGTCCTGGAAGACACAGCCGATGGAACGCCGGAAGTGGGGTCGCTTCCAGGAGCGCATCGTCGTGACGTCCCTGCCGTTCACGACGACCCGACCCTTGTTGGGGCTGACCTCGTGCAGCAGCATCTTGATGATCGTGGACTTGCCGGAGCCGGATGGACCGATGAAGAAGACGAACTCGCCCTTCTCGATCGAGACGGACACGTTGTCGAGCGAAGGCCGGGACGCCTTCGGGTACGTCTTCGTCACTTGCTCAAGCTGAATCACGGGTCGGAAGTCTACGCGGTGTAACCGGAGAGCCAAGCCCCCCGCCCCCCTGGAGCGAGTCGCGTCATCTATTTGGTGCCTGATGTGGAGATCGATGACGCGCTCCGCCCGCAGGTGATCACGCAGCGTCGCCGGCCATCTGCTGCTGCTTGCGCCAGCGGATGCCCGCCTCGATGAAGCTGTCCAGTTCGCCGTCGAAGACCGCGGACGGATTGCCCGTCTCCTGCTCCGTACGCAGATCCTTCACCATCTGATAAGGGTGCAGGACGTACGACCGCATCTGGTCGCCCCACGACCCGGCGGCTTCGGTCTTCAGGCCCGCCATCTTGGCCTGCTCCTCCTGGCGCTTGCGCTCCAGCAGCCGGGCCTGGAGCACCCGCAGCGCGGAGGCCTTGTTCTGCAGCTGGGACTTCTCGTTCTGGCAGGTGACCACGATGCCGGTCGGGATGTGGGTGATCCGCACCGCCGAGTCGGTGGTGTTGACGCTCTGCCCACCGGGGCCCGAGGAGCGGTAGACGTCGATCCGCATCTCGTTCTCGGGGATGTCGATGTGGTCGGTCTGCTCCACCACCGGCAGCACCTCGACGCCGGCGAAGCTGGTCTGCCGGCGGCCCTGGTTGTCGAACGGGCTGATCCGGACCAGGCGGTGGGTGCCCGACTCGACGCTGAGCGTGCCGTACGCGTAGGGCACCTTCACCGTGAAGGTGGCGGACTTGAGGCCGGCCTCCTCGGCGTACGAGGTCTCGTAGACCTCGGTCGGGTAGCCGTGCCGCTCGGCCCAGCGCAGGTACATCCGGAGCAGCATCTCGGCGAAGTCCGCCGCGTCCACGCCGCCGGCGCCGGCGCGGATGGCGACCAGCGCCTCCCGCGAGTCGTACTCGCCGGAGAGCAGGGTGCGGACCTCCATCTCCTGGATGGCCTTGGTCAACCCGGCGATCTCGCTCTCGACCTCGGAGAGCACCCCCGGGTCGGACTCCGCCTCGGCCAGCTCCAGCAGCACGCCGGCGTCGTCGAGCCGGGACCGGAGGCTGCCGAGCTTGCTGATCTCGCCGTTGACGTACGACAGCTGCGAGGTCACCTGCTGGGCCTTGGCCTGGTCGTCCCACAGGTCCGGCGCGGACGCCTGCTCCTCGAGCCGGGCCTTTTCCTCGTGCAGCCGGTCCAGGTTGAGGACGGCCTCGATGTTGCGGAGGGTGGCGTCGAGTTCCTTGAGCTGTTCGGCGTAATCGGCAGCGGTCACGACAGACAAGCGTACTTGGCTCCGTGCGGTCCGTTCACCTCAGCCGCCCGACCCGCCGGGGCAGGTCAGCCGACCGGGGCGCTCTTGAGCCAGGACAGGGCGGCCTTGTGGTAGGCGACGGCGAACTCCAGCGCGCTGGCGTCGTAGGTGTCGCCTTCCTTCTTGGCGTTCTTCACCTGCTCCCGGACCGCCGCGAGGGCCTCGGTGTGGTACTCGTTCGCCGAGGCGTACAGGCTCTTCAGCTGGCTCGCCGAGTGCAGGTTGCCGAAGGCGATCCGCAGCGCGATCGGGTTGCGGATGGTGTCCCGCCCGGGATTCTCGGCCAGCCAGCGGGAAAATGTCCGTTTCCCGGCCGCGGTGATCGAGTACGGCTGACTCATCCGCGGCCCGGGCTTGCCGAGCCGCACGAAACCCCGCTCGGCCAGCACCGGCAACTCGCGGTAGACCTGACTGCGGGTCATCGACCAGTACGGCGCCAACCGCCGTTCAGCGGCGGCCATCAGCTGGCCGCCTGTCATCGGGCCCTCGTGCAGCAGGCCCAGCAGGGCCGCCGCCGTGGGGTTGACTCCGGATTCCGCCATGCCCTCTAAGCTGCCACTTTGCCGACCCGGCGTCCAGGATTTGCCGTTTTCGCCACCCGATGGGGCTTCCAATGTGCACTGTCGGCGGGCGACAGTCCGCCGAGGACCATCGATGCCCTCCACCGGACGTCGATCCGGGGCCCGGCCGAGCCGCCGGTGACGCTCCGCGCGCCACCGGCGGCCGCCGCGGTTCAGCCCATGTGCGGGTACGTGTGGTCGGTCGGCGGGACGAAGGTCTCCTTGATCGTCCGCGGCGACATCCAGCGCACCAGGTTGTGCCAGGAGCCCGCCTTGTCGTTGGTGCCGCTGGCCCGGGCGCCGCCGAAGGGCTGCTGCCCGACCACCGCGCCGGTCGGCTTGTCGTTGATGTAGAAGTTGCCGGCCGCGTACCGCATCTTCTCCGCCACCGCCTCGACCACCCGGCGGTCGGTCGCGAAGATCGACCCGGTGAGCGCGTACGGCGCGATCGACTCGGCCTGGGCGACCGCGTCGTCGAAGCGGGCGTCATCGAAGACGTGCACGCCGAGGATCGGGCCGAAGTACTCGGTGGTGAAGGTCTCGTGCGCGGCGTCCGAGCACTCGAAGAGGGTCGGCCGGACGAAGTATCCGACCGAGTCGTCGGCGGTGCCACCGGCCAGGATCCGGCAGCTGTCGTCGTCGGAGATCAGCTCCAGCGCGGCGGTGTGCCGGCTGAACGCCTTGTCGTCGATCACCGCGCCGCCGAAGTTGCGGAAGTCGGTGACGTCGCCGTAGGTCAGCGAGTCGGTGGTGACGGCCAGCCGGTCGCGCAGCCCGCCCTCCCAGAGCGACCGCGGGACGTACGCCCGCGAGGCGGCCGAGCACTTCTGGCCCTGGTACTCGTAGGCGCCACGGATCAGCGCGGTGTGCAGGGCGTCCACGTCGGCGCTGGGGTGCGCGACCACGAAGTCCTTGCCGCCGGTCTCGCCGACCAGGCGCGGGTAGCCCCGGTAGCCGGCGATGTTCTCGCCGACGGTCCGCCACAGGTGGTGGAAGACCTTGGTGGAGCCGGTGAAGTGGATACCGGCCAGGTCCGGGTCGGCGAGCACGACGTCGGAGACCTCCTCGCCGCGCCCGGTGACCATGTTGATCACGCCGGGCGGCAGGCCGGCCGCCTCGAACAGCCGCATGGTGAAGTGCGCCGCGAACTGCTGGGTCGGGCCCGGCTTCCAGACCACGGTGTTGCCGACCAGGGCCGGGGCCGAGGGCAGGTTGCCGGCGATCGCGGTGAAGTTGAACGGGGTGACCGCGTAGACGAACCCCTCCAGCGGGCGGTGGTCGAATCGGTTCCACACCCCCGGCGACGACTTCGGCTGGGCCTCCAGCAGCTGGCGGGCGAAGTGCACGTTGAACCGGAGGAAGTCGATGAACTCGCAGGCCGAGTCGATCTCGGCCTGGACGGCGGTCTTGGACTGGCCGAGCATGGTGGCCGCGTTGAGGGTGTCCCGCCACGGGCCGGAGAGCAGCTCGGCGGCGCGCAGGAAGATCGCGGCGCGCTCCTCGAACGGCAGCGCCCGCCACATCGGGGCGGCGTCCTTGGCGGCCTTGACCGCGGCGCGGGCGTCGTCGTGGGTGGCGTGACCGGTGACGCCGAGCACGTGCGCGTGCTTGTGCGGCTGGACCACGTTGATCGACTCGCCGCCGGCCATCCGCTGCTCGCCGGCGATGGTCATCGGCAGGTCGAACCGCTCGGCGGCCAGCTCGGTGAGCCGCCGCTGAAGCCGCTCCCGGTCGGCGCTGCCCGGCTCGTAGGTGCGTACCGGCTCGTTGCGCGGCTCGGGTACGGAGAACACGGCGTCCATCACAGGCTCCTGTGCGATCTCGACGGCGGTGGCGAAACCGGACCCGCGGGCACCGACCGGACGGCCGGACGCCGGGCGCCGCGCGGTGAACCGGTCGCGGCGGCGGGACCTGCGCCGATTCTTTCATGCGACCCCCCTCGGGCCACCCCACCCCGGCTTCCGCGCCCCACACCCGCCGCTCCTCTCGCGGATCATCGGGACGGACCACCGCACAGCGGACCGTAGACAGGAACGGCCGCAGAGGCGGTGAACCGTCGGCTGGAAGGACAATATTCCTCCGATCCTTCGGTCACCGCCGAAGGCGCTGGGAGCGGCCGCTACTACGCCCGGCCGTGGGGGCGGCGGCGGGCGCGGAGGAGGACGGGCCCCGACGCGTACCCTGGAGGGCCGGTGACCTGCCCGGCCGTCGCGGCCGATCCGGCGTCCGTCGAAGGGGAGACGATGAGCAACCAGCCCGGCAGCTTCACGGCCGCGGAACCGGACCAGCCCACGGCCGCCCCGCCCGAAGAGGCCGCCCCGGTCGACGTGGCCGGCGAGGCCGTCGCGGCGCCGGTGGGCAGCGCACGGGCCACGTTCGCGCCCGGCGCGCTGGTGCTCGCGCTGGTGGCCGTCGGCTGGCTGGCGGCGATGCTCTGGTCGACCCGGGCCGCGATCCACTCGGCCGCGGCCGGCCTCACCGCGATCAGCCTCTCCGCGTACGCGCTGCCCGGCGTCATCTCGGCGGCGCTGGTCGCCGGCGCCGCGGTCGCCCTGGCGGTGACCAACCCGCTGACGCGGCGCACCGAACGCGCCACCCTGCGCTTCCTCGCCGCCGTCGGCGCCGGCCTGCTGGTCGGGTTGGCCGCCGCGGTGGCGATCAACCTGACCTACGCCGACAACGCGACCACCAACACGATCGCCGGCACCACCGCGGCGGCCGCCATCATCGGCGGCGCGGTGGCCGGCGCCCGCAACGCCCGGGTGGTCGGCGCGATCGCGACCGCCGCGCTCGCCGCGCTGATCTTCGTGGTGGCCTTCAGCCGCGCCCGCGACCCGCTCTCCGACCTGTTCGGCGCGGGCGACACCCAGGAGTCGGTGGTCAGCGCCGCGAAGTGGGTCTCCCGGACCGAGTCCCTGCTGGTCGGGCTGCTCGCCGGACTGGCGGCCTTCGGCTACCTGACCTGGTCGCGCCGCCGGGCCCGCCGGGACCCGGCAGCGCCGCAGCCGCGCTGGCCGGCCTACCTGCTCGCCGGGGCGGGACCCGGCCTGCTCCTGCTGCTCACCGAGGTGATCATCCGGGTCGGCGGCCGGACGCTGCTCGACCTGGCCGCCGCGCTCAGCGACGCGGACGGGGTCGCGCAGACCGCGCTCGGCACCTCGCGGGTGGACAACGGCATCTGGGTGCTGTTCGTCGGGGCGCTGACCACGCTCATCGCCTTCGGCCGCACCCTCGGCCCGGCGGCCGGCGCGGACGAGGCCGAACCGGCCGAGGACGAGCCGGCCCGCTGAGGTCCCCCGGCCGGCGGGCCGGGGCAGCGGTCAGGTGACCGAGCGGAGCAACAGGTCCAGCTCGGTCACGTCGTACCACTCCAGCTCGTGGTCCTCCGCGCCGTCGACGGTGAACTGGGCGTCCGGGTCACCGGCCTGCGCCTCGGCGACCACCTCGGCGGCGGCGGCCACGTCGTCCACCGCCTCCGCGCCGTCGACGTGGATCGCGGCGACCGCGGTCACCGGCACCGGCCCGGTCAACCGGACCAGGCTGGACCCGAGCTCACCGTCGACCCGATCGACCGCCGAGGCCGGCACGTCCAGCGAGACCACCACCCGACGGCGGGGCGCTGCCGGGTCGGCCCGGAGCAGAAGCAGCGCGTCCTGCGCGGCCCGGGTGAAGGCGACGTACTCCAGCTCCTCCTCGTCACCCTCGGCGTACCACTCGCGCAGCTGGGGGGTGACCGCGTGCGCCTCGCCATCGGCGAGTCCCTGCTCGCGCAGCCGCGACAGCATCGGGAGGGTCGCCGGCACGTACACCCGGACAAGCTCGTCGGTCACCGGTGTCTCCCCTGCTCAGACCCGGACCGACGGACGCCGGCCCCGGGCGCCGATCATGCCGTACGCCGTGACCGTCATACACCTTGCACCCGCCCGGGAGAAGTTCCCCGCCGGTGTGTCCCGTCGGCCGGCGCCCGACCCGGCGGGGACGCGGCTGGGTCTGCGACGCCACTGATGGCAAACTGAGGCAAACGACGTCAACCCCGGGAGTTCGCCGTGGAGCCGAGGTTCCTGCTCCTGTCCGACGTGGCCGCGGAGCTCAACGTCTCGGACTCGCAGGTCTACCACATGGTGCGCAGCGGGGAGCTGCCCGCGATCAAGATCGGCGGCCGGGGCCAGTGGCGGGTCGAGCGCGCCCGGCTGGAGGAGTACATCCAGCAGAAGTACGCCGAGACCGCCGAATGGGTACGCGGAAACCCGCTCACCGACCGCGACGGCGAATGACGCGGCATTGACGACGGACACTTCCCTGCCGGAAACTGGAGACTGTCGGAGGCAAACGAAGGCAAACGCAAGGAGCAGAGGTTGAGGATGGTCGACACTCGCCGCCCAGCGGCACCGCGCCCGCCGGTCCGCCTCCGCCCCGCGCCACCGATAGACCCGCCGTGCGTCGACGAGGGCGAACCCTGGTTCCGCCCGGGCGCGGACCAGCTCACCCTCGACCTGTTCGACCCTCGCCGACGCGATCCCGGCCGCCCGGTGGGGCGCCACGTCGACGTCCGCCCGACCCCCGCCGGGCCCGGGCGCCGCGCTGGCGGGCCACCGGCCGCCGCCCTGGTCACCGCCACGCCGGCGGCCACCCGGGCGGCACACCGGTTCGTCCGCACCTTCCTGGAGATCGTCAACGGTTACCGGCCGCCCGGGCAGCTCCGGCCGCTCAGCGACCCCGCCGCGGCGACGGAGGTCGCGGCCGAACTCGCCCGCGCCGCCCAACGCGTCGGCCCGGTACGCCGCCGGTCGACGCGCCCGGTGCTCCGGCTCCGCCGGCTGCGCGTCTGCGAGCCACGGGCCGGGGCGGTGGAGGCGGCCGCGGTGCTCACCGGAGCCGGCGGCGCCAGCTGGGCGATCGCCCTCCGGCTGGAACACCGCCGCGGCAACTGGCTCTGCACCACCCTCCAGGTCCTCTGACCCAGCACCCCACGTCACAGGCCCCGTCGCAGCCGGGGGTGGAGACGCGGACGGGCCCCGGCCGTTCCCGGCCGGGGCCCGTCGTTGCTGCGGGTTGCTCAGCCGCCGTTGTTGGGCGCGCCGTGGCAGCGCTTGTACTTGCGGCCGGAGCCGCACGGGCACGGCGCGTTGCGGGACGGGCCGCCCTCACCGTCCACCTGACCCGGCGCCGCCCGACGCGCGGTGCTCGCCGCGACCGACTGACCGCTCATGCCGGCCGCCGCCGGGCGACGCGGCGAGGACGGGTTGGCCGGGGCGGCCGGCCGGGCCGTCTTCTCCGGGCGGCCCAGGCCGAGCGCCGGCGCCTGCTCCTCGGCCGGCTCGACGGCCACCGCGCCGGCGCCCGCCTCACCGTCGATGGTGGGCGCGGAGTACTGCAGGCCCTGCTGCTGCGGGGCGCGGTTGAGGCCCTTGGCGCGGATCTCCACCGGCTTCTCCAGCAGCTGCACCTCCTCCGCCTCCGGCTCGGGCTCCTCAACCTGGACCTCCAGGTTGTAGAGGAAGCCGACCGTCTCCTCCTTGATGCCGTCCATCATGGTGGCGAACATGTCGAAGCCCTCGCGCTGGTACTCGATGACCGGGTCGCGCTGGGCGTACGCCCGCAGGCTGATGCCCTCCTGCAGGTAGTCCATCTCGTAGAGGTGCTCACGCCACTTGCGGTCGATGACCTGCAGCAGCACCATCCGCTCGAGCTGGCGTACCGCCTCCTCGCCGAGCGTCTCCTCGCGCCGGTCGTACGCGGCGTGCGCGTCCTCCTTGAGCCGGGCGAGCAGGAAGTCCTGGTCGAGGCCGGCGCGGGAGCCGACCTCCTCCTCCAGCTCCTCGACGGTGACACCCACCGGGTAGAGCTGCTTGAGGCTGGACCAGAGCTGGTCCAGGTCCCAGTCCTCGGCGTAGCCGTCGCTGGTGGCGCCCACGACGTACGCGGTGAGCACGTCGTCGATCATGTTGCGGACCTGCTCGGAGAGGTCCTCGCCGTTGAGCACCCGGAGGCGCTCGGCGTAGATCACCTGGCGCTGCTTGTTGAGCACCTCGTCGTACTTGAGGACGTTCTTCCGGATCTCGGCGTTCTGGCCCTCGATCTGGGCCTGCGCGCTCTTGATCTGGCGGGTGACCATCTTCGACTCGATCGGCACGTCCTCCGGGATGTTGAAGCGCTCCATCACCGCCTCGACCGCGCCGGCCCGGAAGCGCTTCATCAGCTCGTCCTGGAGCGAGAGGTAGAAGCGGGACTCGCCCGGGTCACCCTGGCGGCCGGCCCGGCCGCGCAGCTGGTTGTCGATCCGCCGGGACTCGTGCCGCTCGGTGCCCAGCACGTAGAGGCCACCGGCCACGGCGACCTCCTCCGCCTCGACGTCGCAGGCCTGCTTCCACGTGGGCAGGACCTCCTCCATCGCCTTGGCGTACTCCTCCGGCTGCTCGACCGGGTCGAGGCCGCGCTGGCGCAGCTCGTTGGCGGCGAGGAACTCGGCGTTGCCGCCGAGCAGGATGTCCGTACCGCGACCGGCCATGTTCGTGGCGACGGTGACCGCGCCCTTGCGCCCGGCCTGGGCGACGATCTCCGCCTCCTTGGCGTGGAACTTGGCGTTCAGCACGGAGTGCGGGATGCCCCGGCGGCGCAACAGCGTGGAGAGAATCTCCGAGTTCTCCACCGATACGGTGCCGACCAGCACCGGCTGACCGGCCTGGTGCCGCTCGGCGATGTCCTCGATGACCGCGTTGAACTTGGCCTTCTCGGTCTTGTAGATGACGTCCGCCCGGTCGAGCCGGACCATCGGCCGGTGCGTCGGGATGGTCACCACGCCGACCTTGTAGACCTTGTTGAACTCGCTCGCCTCGGTCTGGGCGGTACCGGTCATGCCGGAGAGCTTCTCGTAGAGGCGGAAGTAGTTCTGCAGGGTGATGGTGGCCAGGGTCTGGTTCTCCTGCTTGATCTCCACCCCCTCCTTGGCCTCGATCGCCTGGTGCATGCCCTCGTTGTAGCGGCGGCCGTGCAGGATGCGGCCGGTGAACTCGTCGACGATCAGGACCTCGCCCTCGCTGAGGATGTAGTCCTTGTCGCGTTTGTAGAGCTCCTTGGCCTTGATGGCGTTGTTCAGGTAGCCGACGAGCGGGGTGTTCACCGACTCGTAGAGGTTGTCGATGCCGAGCCGGTCCTCGACCTTGGCCACGCCGCGCTCGGTGATTGCGATGGTCCGCTTGGCGTAGTCGACCTCGTAGTCGCCCTCGCCGTCGGTGCCCGGCTGGAGCCGGGCCACCACGCCGGCGAACTCCTGGTACCAGCGGGCGGAGTGCTCGGCCGGGCCGGAGATGATCAGCGGGGTCCGGGCCTCGTCGATGAGGATCGAGTCCACCTCGTCGACCACGGCGAAGTTGTGGCCGCGCTGCACCAGCTCGTCCTTCGACCAGGCCATGTTGTCGCGCAGGTAGTCGAAGCCGAACTCGTTGTTGGTGCCGTAGGTGATGTCGCACTCGTACGCGGCGCGGTGCTCGCTGGCCGGCCGGTTCGGCAGGACGACACCCACGGTGAGGCCGAGGAACTCGTGCACCCGGCCCATCCAGGCGGCGTCGCGCTGGGCCAGGTAGTCGTTCACCGTGACCACGTGCACGCCCTTGCCGGAGAGCGCGTTGAGGTAGACCGCCATGACCGAGGTCAGCGTCTTGCCCTCACCGGTCTTCATCTCGGCGATGTTGCCGAAGTGCAGCGCCGCGCCGCCCATCACCTGGACGTCGTACGGCCGCTGGCCGAGCACCCGGGCGGCCGCCTCGCGCACCGTGGCGAACGCCTCGGGCAGCAGGTCGTCGAGGGTCTCACCGTCGGCGAGCCGCTCGCGGTACTGCTCGGTCAGGCCGCGCAGCTCGTCGTCGGTGAGGTTGACGTAGTCGTCCTCGATCGAGTTGACGGCGGCGGCGATGGCCTTGAGCCGGCGCACCATACGGCCCTCGCCCGCGCTAAGGACCTTTTCCAGAATCGACACGGATCAACGCTCCCCTAGACAGTCTCGAACCATCGTAGGCGCTCCGCCGCGGCGATGGTCACTGGTGGCGGCGGTCCGGGACAGCGAAACCGACATAACGCGCGGCCCACGCCCTGACCGGCGGTTATCGGGTTACGCCCAACGCGAACGATCCGGCACGATGGCTCGGATGGAGCCTGTGGAGATCACCGAGGACGGCCTGCTGCTGCGACCCTGGCGGGCGGAGGACGCCGACGCGGTGCACCGCGCCTGCCAGGATCCGGACATCCAGCGCTGGACCACCGTACCTCGCCCGTACCTGCCCGAACACGCCCTCGGGTTCGTCACCGAGATCAGCGGCAGGGCCTGGGCGGACGGCACCGAGGCGCCGTTCGCGGTCTGCGACGCCGGCACCGGTGAGCTGCTCGCCTCGGTCGGCCTGGTCTCCGTCGACCGGGGTCTGGACTCCGCCGAGGTGGGCTACTGGACCGCGCCCTGGGCCCGCGGCCGGGGCGTCGCGGTGCGGGCCACCCGGGCGGTCGCCCGCTGGGCGTTCGACGCGCTGAAGCTGCGGCGGATCATCTGGCAGGCCGAGGTCGGCAACCACGCCTCCCGCCTGGTGGCGCTCCGGGCCGGCTTCCGGGTCGAGGGCGAACTGCGACTGGCCCATCCGGCGGTCGACGGTCGCCCGGAGGGCTGGATCGGCTCGCTCTTCCCGGACGAACTGGCCGCGCCGGGCGAGCCCACGCCGGCCGGCCCGGACACCCTCCAGGCCCGCCGGGCCGCCGTCTTCGGCCGGCCACAGCCCGTCCTCTTCGCCACCGCCGGCGCCACCGAGCTGCGGCTGCGGCCGATGGAGGAGCGGGACCTCGACGCGGTCGTGGAGACCTGCCGGGACGAGGACACCGTCCGGTGGACGACCGTGCCGCACCCGTACCAGCGCTCGCACGCCGAGGGCTACCTGCGCGACGTCGCCGGCGCCGCCTGGGCGCGGGGCACCGGCGCGTACTTCGCCATCGCCGACGCCCACGACCGGTACGCCGGCTCGCTCGACCTGCGGCTCTCCACCGCCGACCCGCTCGTTGCCGACGTGGGCTTCATGACCGCGCCGCACGCCCGCGGGCGCGGCTTCATGCCGGCCGCGCTGACCACGGTCAGCACCTGGGGTTTCACCACCCTCGGCCTGGCCCGGGTGGAGTGGCGGGCCAACGTGGGCAACACCGCGTCCCGGCGGGTCGCGGAGAAGGCAGGCTTCGTCTTCGAGGGCACCGCCCGCGCCGGCGTGCAGCACCGGGGCGAACGGCTGGACGCCTGGGTCGCGGCGCTGATCCCGGAGGACCTGACGTGACGCCGGCGGTGATCGAGTCCGACGAGGTCCGGCTGCGGCTGTTCCGCGACGACGACGTGGCGGGCACCGCGGCCGGCTGCGCCGACCCGCTCACCCAGCGGTTCATCTCCGGCCTGCCCGACCCGTACACCGAGGAGACCGCCCGCTGGTGGATCACCGAGGGCGCGCCCGCGGCCTGGACCGGCGGCGGCTGCGCGTACGCGATCGCGGATCCGGCCACCGACCGGCTGCTCGGCGGCGTCGGCCTGAGCCAGGTGGTGCACTACCGCGCGCAGGCGGAGATCGGCTACTGGGTGGCGCCGTGGGCGCGGGGTCGCGGCGTGGCGAGCGCCGCCACCCGCGCCCTCGCCGGGCACGCGTTCGCCACCGGGACCGCCCGGCTGGAGCTGCTCACCCACCCGGAGAACACGGCCAGCCAGCGGGTCGCCCTCGCTGCCGGCTTCCGGCACGAGGGGGTACGCCGGTCCGCCGGCCCGGTCCGTGGGGGTGGCCGGCACGACCTGATCGCCTGGGTACGCCTCGCCGACGACCCGACCGGACCGGCCGCCCGGCTCCTGCCCGACCTGCCCGACGGTCGGCTCACCGACGGCGTGGTGACCCTGCGCCGGCTGGGCCCGGACGACGTGGACGCGATGTACCGGCTGCACACCCGGCCCGAGGTGGTGGCGAACCGGGTACCGCCGGCGCCGCCCACCCGGGCGGCGATCGAGCGGCGCTGTCGGCGGGCGGAGAGCCACTGGCTGGCCGGCGCCTCCGCCGACTTCGCCGTGCTTGACGCGGCGACCGGCGCGGTGGCCGGCGGCTGCGCGCTGGTGTACGACGAACCGTCGACCGGCCAGGCGATGGTCGGCTACAGCCTGCTGCCGGAGGCCCGCGGCCGAGGGCTGGCCACCCGGACCGTGCGGCTCCTCGCCGGCTGGGCGTTCGGCGTCGGGCTGGCCCGGCTCTGGGCCGGCACCCGGCCGGAGAACCTCGCCTCCCGGCGGGTGCTGGAGAAGGTCGGCTTCCGCCGGGAGGGGCTCACCCGGGGCCGGCTCCCCGGCCCGGACGACACCCGGGTCGACTCCGTCCTGTACGGCCTGCTCGCCACCGACCTGCCGGCGGCGCGCTGAGACGCGGAGCCGTGGTGGTCGACCACCACGGCTCCGCGGCCGGTGTGTCAGGAGTGGTCAGGGGTCATGCGTCGAGCGAGATGATCCCGTAGTCGTAGGCGCGCCGGCGGTAGACGACACTCGGCCGACCGGACTCCTTGTCCTGGAACAGGTAGAAGTCGTGGCCGACCAGCTCCATCTGGAACAGGGCGTCGTCGACCGTCATCGGCTCGGCGGGGTGCACCTTCTCCCGCGCGATGTGCCACGGCTGGTCGTCGTCGTACTCCTCGTAGCTGTCCTCGGGTCGTTCGGCCACCACGGTGGCCGTCCGGCCGCCGTCGGCGAGCGCGGCCAGCGCGGGTTCGCCGAGATCGGCGACCGGCAGGCCCGCGGTGGCGGCGGCGACGGAGAGCGGCGCGTGCCGCCCCCGGTGGACCCGACGCCGGTCGGCCGCCCGGCGGAACCGGGTGTCCAGCTTGGCGATGGCCGCGTCCAGCGCGCTGTAGAAATCATTCGTGCAGGCTTCGGCCCGGATCACCGGACCACGTGAGACGCAGGTGATTTCCACCCGCTGGCAATGATCGGCCTGGCGCGGATTGCGCTCGTGGAACAACTCCACATCGACACGAATGAGCTTGTGGTCGTAGCGTTCGATCTTCGCGAGCTTCTCGGCTACGTGCACCCGGTAATGGTCCGGCACTTCGACGTTACGGCCCTTGACCACGATGTCCACGTGACCTCCCTTGTTCGGACGGTCGTTCGGTCCGGTCACCCGGTCGGCACGCCTAGGAGATTCCCCGTTCGGCGTCGACCGGTTCAAGTACGGCTACGCCTCCTCTCACCGCCGGCGGCGGGTGGCAAGACCTCCTACCCCCGACAGGAAAACGCTAACGCCTGTTCCTGTGACAGTCACCCCTCGTTGTCGAGACCGCCCAGGAATTTTCACAGCTCGTACACCATGGGGTGAAACGGAAACACGAAGCGTCACCAATGGCGTCGTTTTTGCGTTGCGGCGAGCACCGCCGCGACGTTTGGCGTCATTCCCGCCGCGTGCAAGACCCGACTGGCCGCCGCCAGCGTCACCCCGGTGGTGACGATGTCGTCGAGCACCACCACCGTGGTGTCCCCGCCGACCGGCGGCGGGGCGCCCAGGCGGCGCAGCCGGAACGCCGAGTCCGCCGCCGCGGCCCGGCCCGCGCTGTCCAGGGCGACCGAGTCCGGCCGCGGCAGCGCCCGCAGCGGCCGGAGCACCCGCACCGGCCAGCCCGCCCGGCGCAGCCGGGCCGCCGCATGGCCGGCCAACCGGTCGAGGTGGTCGCCGTACCGGGCCCGGGCCGCCGGCGCGGTGTCCGGCACCGGCACCAGGGCCACCGGCCGGGACCGGTCCACCGCCGCGGCCACCACCTCGGCGAGCAGCGCCCCCAGCGGCCGGGCCAACCCGTGCCGACCCCGCTCCTTGTACGCCAGCAGGCCCTCCCGCAGCGCCCCGGCGTACGGCCCCAGGGCCACGCAGGGCGGCAGGTCGGGCGGGGCCGGGATGGGACGGGTCGGGGCGGGACGCAACGATTCCAGCTCCCGGACGCAACCGGGGCAGAAGCCCTGCCGCGCACCCGAGCCCCGCGCGCCGCAGCCGGCGCACCCGGCCGGCAGCACCAGGTCGGTCAGATCCGACCAGAGCCCGCCCAGGTCCGGCACCGGCGGCTCAGTACAGGAAGAATGGGACGGTCGGGTTGGACGGCTTGACCCCCGCCGCGGGCGGCGTCACATCCAGCACCTGGTCCCGCTGGATGGTGCCGAACGGGTTGTTCCGGTAGGCGACCCGGTTGGCCTCGTACATGAAGGAGCCGGTGGGCAGCCCGGGAACCGGCCCGCCGGGATAGGCGGAGAGGTGGGTCACCCGGGCGCCGATGTCCCGCTTGAGCGCGGTCTCCAGCCCGCCGTCGACGGTGGTCTGGTAGATCGCCGGCCGCCCCTCCGAGCCGGCGAAGACCAGCTCGTTCTCGGCGTACCAGTCGACGGCGGTGAGGCCGGTCAGCCGGGTGATCAGCCGGCGGGGCTGGCCGACGGTGACCACGCCACCGTCGAGGCTGACCACCGCGACGTAGAGGGCTCCGTCGACGATCAACGCGATCCGGTGCCCGTCGAGGGAGGCGGCAACTGCGGTCACCCGGCCCGGCACGGCGAGCGACACCAGCTCCATGCCGGCCTGGCCGTCGAAGCGGTAGAGCCGGTTGTTGTCGGCCACCACCAGGCCGTACGGGTTCTTCCGATCGAGGGAGCGGAGCCAGACCGGGCGGCCGAGCGAGGCGTACCAGCCGCTGTCGTTGAATTTGGTCACCGGGTTCGGGCCGGAGCCCACCCGCAGCCGCTGCCGCCGATCCGCCCCGGTCACCACCAGCGCGGCGAGGATGTCGTCCTGCGAACGGCTGAGCGCCGCCGAGACGACACCCTTGTTCTGAGCGGGACCCACCGGCACGGTGCCGCGGGACCCGCCGGGAAAGGAGAGCGGATGGATCGCGCCGTCGTAGACGCAGTACCGTTCCGGGCTCCCGCTGCTCGGGTACGTCGGGTGGTCCAGCCGTTCCTGTCTGACGTCGATGGTGAGCCGGTTCTGGTTCTGGATTCTCAGGTCGAGCTGCCCGTTCAGCTCCGGCAGCGACCAAGCGAGCTGGGTGCCGAGCCGGGCCAGCCAGGCGTCCTTGGCGCCCGGCATGTCCAGGTTGACCTCCCAGCGGCCGTCCGAGCTGGTGGCGTTGTTGATCAGGTTCGTGCGGTCGGGCAGCCGGCTGACCCCGGTGTCGAGCCAGTCGGAGGGGCCTCTGGCGAGCCACTTGATGACCTCGGTGACCTGCCGCTCGGCGGACATGGCCAGCGGCAGGTAACGCAGGTCGGGCACCAGCCGGCTCTGGTTGGAGTTCCAGAAGTAGATGGTGCGCGCGCGATAGTACGTCCGCAGGGCCTCGTCGCTGAGCAGCATGACGTTCGGCAGGTCGGTGATGAGCAGTCCCGGCTGGCCGGTGTCGGCCGGCCGGAGCCGGAACTGGTACGTCGTCTCGGTGGCCACCGGTGGCGCCAGGGTGCCGTCGGCCCGCAGCACGCCGACCTGCTGGACCTTGACGGTGACCACGCTGGTGCCGTCGCTGTTCGGCGTGGCCTCCGGTTTCTCCCGGAGCCGGACGACGGTCAGCGCGACCTCGCTGTTCTGCTTCTTCGGGGGCAGGCCCTTCGCCTCTTTCGCGACGAACTGCGTGACCCGGCTGTACGCCTGCTCCCGCTCACCCGCCGCCGCGGCCAGGTAGTTGAGGATGAACTCCTTCGGGTCGCTGCTCGCCGTCTGGGTGACCGGCTGCGCGCCGCCACCGTTGGTGAAGCCGGCCCCCGCCGCCGGCCCGGGGCCGTCAACCTGGACGTCCGAGTCGGCCGGGATGCCGCAGCCGGTCAGCCCGGCGGGGAGGAGCGCCCCACCGAGCAGCGCCGCCAGCAGCCGACGCCTCACGACGTCACCTCCGCTCGGTCACCGTCGGCCGGGCCGATCACCAGCGCGCCGGCGCTGCCCGGGCCGATGGCCAGCAGGCCGCCGTCCCGGGGGCCGCCGAACGGCAGCGTGGCGTCCGCCGGCACCAGCCGCAGCGGCGAGGTGGTCAGCCGGTCACCGGCCCGGGCCGGCAGGGTCAGCCGGAACTGGGCGCCCTGCCCCGGCGCGCCCCACGCCTCCAGCCAGCCGCCGTGCAGCCGGGCGTCCTCAAGGCTGATGGAGAGGCCGAGCCCGGTGCCGCCGGTCTGCCGGGCCCGTGACGGGTCCGCACGCCAGAACCGGTTGAAGACCAGCTTCTCCTCGCCCGGCTTCAGCCCGACACCGCGGTCCCGGACGGTGATCGCCACCGCGTTCTGATCCATCCCGAGGGTGATCAGCACGGGCTTGGCCTCGCCGTGCTCGACCGCGTTGCCGACCAGGTTGCGCAGCACGCGCTCGACCCGGCGCGGGTCCACCTCGGCGATCACCGGCGTGGCCGAGATGTCCAGCTCGATGGTCACGCCGACCCGCTCGGCCAGGCCCGCGAGCCGGTCGGCCACCCGGTGCACCACCGGCACCAGGTCGGTCGGCTCGGAATCCAGCATGGCGAAGCCGGCGTCGAAGCGGCTGATCTCCAGCAGGTCGGTCAGCAGCTCCTCGAACCGGTCCAGCTCCGCCTGGAGCAGCTCGGCGCTGCGGGCCACCGCCGGGTCGAACCCGTCCCGCTCGGCGAAGATCAGGTCGGCGGCCATCCGGACCGTGGTCAACGGGGTCCGCAGCTCGTGCGAGACGTCGGAGGTGAAACGACGCTGCAACCGGGACATCTCCTCCAGCCGGAGGATCTGCCGTTGCAGGTTCGTGGCCATCTGGTTGAACGAGGCGGCGAGCAGGGCAAGGTCGTCCTCGCCGTTGACCACCATCCGCTGGTCGAGCAGACCGGCGGAGAGCCGCTGGGCGGTCCGGGCGGCCACCCGCACCGGGGTCACCACCAGCCGGGTCACCAGGGCGGCGAGCAGGCCGAGCAGGAGCACCAGGGCGGCGCCGGTGGCGACCACGGTGGCCCGGGCGTCCGCGGCCGTGGCGTCCTGCCGGGCCAGCGGTACGAGGTAGTAGAGCTCCACCTGACCGAACCGGGTCGGCACCGGCGAGCCGTAGACCAGGTATTTGGTGCGCTGGCCGGCGAGATCACCGGTGCGGATCTGGTGGGCGACGTGGCCGGCGGCGACGGAGGCCCGCAGCTCGCGGCTGATCAGCGGGCGGACCTGGACGTCCGGCGAGGTGCGCGGCTCGATGAAGCCCGTGAAGTTGTCGGCGGTGATGGCCACCACCACCCCGCTCGTCTGCGCGGGGTCACCGCCGGCCAGATAGTTGACCGTGCCGTCGATGGTGTCCTGGAGCTGCGCCTCCTGCGGCAGGCTGAAGAGGCCGAACTGCTTCGAGGCGTAGTCGCTGCCGTTGCGCAGCCGCAGCAGGACGTCGGTCTCCGCGTTCTCCAGCAGGATGCTGGTGATCTTGTCGGCGATCAGGTACGCGAACCCGCCGACCAGCAGGCTGGACGCGACCAGGGTGATGGTCACCACTCGGACCTGCAACGACCGCCGCCAGGTCTGGTGCAGGCCGGCGACGAGTCGGGCCGACCGGCCGGCGAGGGCGCGCCAGAGCGCCCGTGCGGCGTGGAGCCGGCGGGACGCGACGGTCGGCGAGTCGGGGGGCGGGGAGGTCACCACAGTGTGACCAGGTTATCCGGTACCCGCCTTGTAGCCCACGCCCCGCACTGTGAGGATGATTTCCGGTCGCTCCGGATCCGGCTCGATCTTGGCGCGCAGCCGCTGCACGTGCACATTGACCAGGCGGGTGTCGGCGGCGTGCCGGTAGCCCCAGACCTGCTCCAGGAGCACCTCGCGGGTGAAGACCTGACGCGGCTTGCGGGCGAGCGCGACCAGCAGGTCGAACTCCAGCGGGGTCAACTTCACCTCCTCGCCGTCCCGGCTGACGGTGTGCGCCGGCACGTCGATGGAGATCTGGTTGCCGGGTGGCCCGATGGTGAGCAGCTCCGGCGCCACGTCCTCGCCCCGGCGCAGTCGGGCCCGCATCCGGGCCACCAGTTCCTTGGGCTTGAACGGCTTGACGACGTAGTCGTCGGCCCCGGACTCCAGGCCGAGCACCACGTCCACCGTGTCGCTCTTGGCGGTCAGCATCACGATCGGCACGCCGGACTCGGTCCGGATCGCCCGCGCCACGTCGATGCCGCTCATTCCGGGCAGCATGAGGTCGAGCAGGACGATGTCGGGTCGGTTGTCACGGAACGCGGCCAGTGCCCGTTCCCCGTCCGCGACGAAGGCGGGCACGAAGCCCTCGCTGCGCAGGACGATGCCGAGCATCTCGGCGAGCGCGGGGTCGTCGTCGACCACCAGTACCCGGGCTCTCATGGGGTTTATCGTTCCATCCCCGTTCGGTTCGGAGGGTTGGGCTTTACCACGGCACGGTACTGCTCAATAGCAACAGGCACCACAGATGCCGGGACGGAGAACGCAGATGCCGGGACGGAGAACGCGCGTGGCGCGCCGCCCGGCGTGCGGGTCCACCGGCGCAGGACCGGCCGTGCAACCATGATCCCCGGGTGTGCCGCCGCCCGCCACCACCGCCCGTCCGCCAGGAGTACGCGTGCCCGACGTCGGCCCGACCGCCGTGCTCCCGCGCCGCCCGCTGACGGTGGGTGAGCTGCTGGACTCGGCGGTCCTGCTGCTGCGCGGCCAGGCCCGGCTGCTGGTCCCGCTCGCCGGCCTGCTCGCGCTCGGCGAGCAGTTGCTGCTGCACCCGCTGCGGGTGCTGGCCGACGCGCGACCGCCGGAGTACTGGCTCGACGCCGGCCGGTTCGGCTGGTACTGGCTGCTGCTCGCGGTGGGCGCGGCCACCGAGGCGACGATCATCGCGCTGCTCGGCAACCCGGCCGCCCGGGGCGCCGCGGCGGCGCTGCTGGGCCGCCGGGCCGGGCCGCGCGAGCTGCTGCGACCCGCCGGCGCCCGGTGGGGGGCCACCGTCGCGATCGCGCTGGCGGTCGGGCTCGGCGTGCTGGTCGCGGCGCTGCTCGGGCCGGCCTGGTTCGTCGCGTACGGGCTGCTCGGCGCGGTCGTCCCCGCGCTGGTGGTGGACCGGGTCCCCGCGTACCGGGCGCCGCTGCGCGCGCTCGGGCTGGCGGTCCGCTCCGGCGGCCGGGCGGCCGGCATCCGGCTGCTCGGCTACGTGGGCTGGTGGCTCATCCGGCTCGGCATCGGGCTCGGCGTCTTCTACGGCCTCATGCTGCTGGCGCTGGTGGACCTGACCGACCCGGCGTGGGCCCTGCCGGTGGCCACAGCGGCGTGGGTCGGCGTGAACGCGGTCGCCTACCCGGCCCTGGCCTGCCTCGACGCGGTGCTGCACCTGGAGACCCGGATGCGGACCGAGGGCCTGGACATCCGGCTCGCCCGGTCCCCGGCCGGCACGCCGGAGCCCGTCCTGCTGGCGGTGCAGCGGTGAGCCGGTGGTGGACCGAGGCCGTCGCCGCACTCGGCGACCTCGTCCCGCTGCCGCTCGCCGCCCTGCTGCTGGTGCTCGCCGCCCTGCTGGCCGCGCTGGCCTGGTACTTCTTCCCGGCCTGGATACCCCGCCGGTTCCCCCGACTGCGGTTCCCCCGGCTCCGGTTCTCCCGGCTCCGGCTGCCCCGCTGGCGACTGCCCCGGCTCCGACTGCGCCGGCCCCGGCTGCCCCGCCGTCGACGCCGCCCCGCGCGGTCCGCCGGGGCGCCCGCCGTGCCCGCGCCCCGGACCGCCGAGCCGGAACGGGCGGCCACCGGGTACGCCTCGCTCGCCGACCGCCTCGCCGCCGAGGGCCGGTACGCCGAGTCGGTCCGGGAGCGGCTGCGCGACATGGTCCGCGAACTGGTCGCCCGGCGGGTGGTCGAGCAGCGGCCCGGGATGACCGTCACCGAGGTGACGGCCGCGGCGGCCCGGAACCGGCCCCGGGTGCACCCCGTCCTGCACGCCGCCGGGACGATCTTCTCCGATCTCTGGTACGCCCAGCGCCCGGCCACTCCCGAGCACGACCACCGGATGCGCGAGCTCGCCGACGACCTGCACCGGGAGCTGACCGCCGGGGGCGGTGACCACTCGTGACCAGCACCGTCGCTCCGACCTCGGCCGTCGGCCATCCGCCCCGCCGCGCCCGCCGCCGGCACCGGGTGCTGATCCCGCTCGGGCTGGCCCTGCTGCTGATCGTGGCCACCCTGGTGGCCCACGCCGTCGACCAGCCCGACCCCACCGATCCGGGGTTCCTCTCCCCGGTCGCCACCGGGGACGACGGGGGCAGTCGGCTGGCCGAGGCGCTGCGCGGGCAGGGGATGACCGTACGCCGGGAGACCGACACCCTGCGCGCGCTGCTGGCCGCCCGGCCGGGTCCCGCCACGCTCTTCGTGCCGGCGCCGGAGCTGGTGCACCCGGACACCGTCGCCGCCCTGGACAACCTGCCCGCCGGCAGCCGCCTGGTGCTGGTCGACCCGTCCCGGCGGGTGCTGGAAGGGCTCGGCCTGCCGGTGACGCCCGGCGACCGCCGCTGGGCCACCCGGGCCACCTCCCCGGACGCCGACGGCCACCCCTGCGCCCTGCCCGAGGCGGCCCGCGCCGGCACCGCCGCCGCCGACCGGCAGCGGTACGCCACCCCGGCCAGCTGGTCGTCCACCAGCTGCTATGCCGGCGGGGTGGTTCGGGTGGCCTGGCGGACCGAGGTGGTGGTGATCGGGGCCGGCGACCCGTTCCGCAACGACCGGATCGACGAGTACGGCAACCGAGCCCTCGCCACCGGGCTGCTCGGCGGACCCCGCCCGCTGGTCTGGCTCGACCTGGACGGCCCGGCGCCCGCACCGACCTTCGGGGACAGCAGCGACGGCGAGCCCGCCTGGTCGCCGTCGCCGGACGGCTCCGCCGGACCGAAGGGTGACGGCCAGCCGGGGAGCGGCGGCCAGCCGGGCCGGGACGGCGACCGTCGCGACGGCGGCCAGCCGGGCGACGACCGGGCGGGCGGCCCGCAGCCGCACCAGAACCCGCTCTGGGCCGCCTTCCCGGTCTGGTTCTGGGCGCTGCTCGTCCAGCTCGCGCTCGCCGGCCTGCTGATGGTGCTCTGGCGGGCCCGACGGCTCGGCCCGCCCGTGCCGGAGCCGCTGCCGGTGACCGTCCGGTCCGCCGAGACCGTGCTCGGGCGGGCTCGGCTCTACCGGCGCGCGGGCGCCCGCGGCCCGGTCGCCGAGACGCTGCGCGCCGCCGCCCTGGACCGCCTGCTGCCCCGGCTCAACCTGCCGCCCGACGCGCCACCCGCCGAGGTGGCCGCCCGGGTCGCCGCGCGCACCGGCCTCGCCCCCGACCGGGCGGCGGAGCTGCTCCACGGCGACGAGCCGGCCACCGACCAGGAGCTGCTGGAGTTGGCTCGCGCGCTGGACCGGCTGACCCGTACGGTCGCCACCCGACCCGACGACCATCCGACCGAAGGAGATCCCCGGTGACCGGACCCGTTACCGCCGCCGCGCCGGCCGGCGAGCAGCACGACGCCCGCGCGGCCCTGCACCGGCTGCGGGCCGAGGTGGCCAAGGCGGTCGTCGGGCAGGACGCGGTGGTCACCGGCCTGGTGATCGCCCTGCTCTGCCGTGGACACGTGCTGCTGGAGGGCGTGCCCGGGGTGGCCAAGACCCTGCTCATCCGGACCGTGGCCACCGCGCTGGACCTGGACTCCAAGCGGGTCCAGTTCACCCCGGACCTGATGCCCGGCGACGTGACCGGGTCGCTGATCTTCGACCCGCACACCGCCGCGTTCACCTTCCGGGAGGGGCCGGTCTTCACCAACCTGCTGCTCGCCGACGAGATCAACCGCACCCCGCCGAAGACCCAGTCGGCGCTGCTGGAGGTGATGGAGGAGCGGCAGGTCTCCGTCGAGGGCGAGCGGCGGGCGCTGCCCGACCCGTTCATCGTCGCGGCCACCCAGAACCCCATCGAGTACGAGGGCACCTATCCCCTGCCCGAGGCCCAGCTCGACCGGTTCCTGCTCAAGCTCACCGTGCCGCTGCCCAGCCGGGACGAGGAGCTGGGCGTGCTCCGCGCGCACCACGCCGGCTTCGACCCGCGCGACCTGCGGGCGGCCGGCGTACGCCCGGTGGCCACCGCGGCCGACCTGGCCGCCGCCCGCGAGGCGGTCCGTCGGGTGCACGTGGCCGAGCCGCTCTTCGGCTACCTCGTGGACCTCTGCCGGGCCACCCGGAACACCCCGGCGCTGGAGCTGGGCGCCTCGCCGCGCGGCGCCACCGCCCTGCTCAACACGGCGAAGGCGTGGTCCTGGCTGGCCGGCCGCGACCACGTCGTCCCCGACGACGTCAAGGCGGTCGCCCGGCCCACCCTGCGCCACCGGCTCCGGCTGCGCCCGGAGGTCGAGCTGGAGGGCGTGAGCGTCGACGCGGTGCTGGACACGGTGCTCGCCACCGTGCCGACGCCGCGATGACCTGGCGGGCGGCGCTGCTGCTCGGTGCGGGCGCGCTGACCCTGCCGGCCTGGCCGGCGCCGTTCCTGGGCGTGGCGGCGATGACCGGCCTGGTGCTGCTGCTCGTCGCACTCGACTGGGCGCTGGCCGCGCCGCTGCACGCGGTCGGCGCCACCCGCTCCGGGGACCGGACGGTCCGGCTGGGCGGCACCGCCACCGTCACGCTGCACCTGGCGAACACCTCCGGCCGTACGCTGCGCGCCCAGGTGCGCGACGCCTGGGTGCCGTCGGCGGGCGCCCGGCCGGACGTACCGCCGGAGCGGGTGCTGCTGGTCGAGGCGGGCGACAGCGCCGCGCTGCCCGTCCGGCTCACCCCGGTCCGGCGCGGCGACCGGCCGGCGGCGGCGCTGACCGTACGCTCCTTCGGGCCGCTGCGGCTGGCCTTCCGGCAGCGCGCCGGCCGCCCCGGCACGCCACCGTGGACGCTGCGCGTGCTGCCCCGCTTCGACTCCCGGCGGCACCTGCCCGAGAAGCTCGCCCGACTGCGGATCATCGACGGGATCCAGGTCACCCGGGGCCGCGGCCAGGGCACCGAGTTCGACACCCTGCGCGAGTACGTGGTCGGCGACGACGTCCGCTCGATCGACTGGCGGGCCAGCGCGCGCCGCTCCGACGTGCTGGTCCGCACCTGGCGGCCGGAGCGGGACCGGCGCCTGGTGTGCGTTCTGGACACCGGCCGGACCTCCGCCGTACGGGTCGGCGACGAGCCGCGGCTGGACACCGCGATCGACGCGGCGCTGCTGCTCACCGTGCTCGCCGCCCGGGCCGGGGACCGGGTCGACCTGATCGCGGCGGACGCGGCGGTCCGGGCGACGGTGACCGGCAGCGGCCGTCCCGCCCTGCTCTCCCGACTGGTCGACGCGGTCGCCCCGCTCCAGCCGGCGCTGGTGGAGACGGACTTCGAGCTGATCGCCGGTGAGGTGCTGCGCCGGGAACGGCAGCGCAGCCTGGTGGTGCTCTTCACCGCGCTGGAGGCGGGCGCGCTCGGCGAGGGGCTGCTGCCCGTGCTGCCCCGGCTCGCCGCCCGTCACCGGGTGGTGATCGCCGCGACCCACGACCCGGTGCTGACCGGGCTCACCACCGACCCGCCGAGCGGGCCGGACGGCGTGTACGCCGCCGCGGCGGCCTGGCGGGCGCTGGCCGAACGGGACCGGGTCCGCGCCGCCCTGGCCCGACACGGCGTGACCGTCGTGGACGCCCCCGCCGACCGGCTGGCCCCGACGGTCGCCGACACCTACCTGCGGCTCAAGGCGCTCGGCCAGCTCTGACCGGCTGTCTCGACGGGCTGGGCCGGGGGCGGGTGGCCGCGTACCGACCGAGCAGCAGCGCGTACGCCAGGAAGGCCAGCCAGACGGCGGCGCCGACCGCCACGCGGACGGCGACCGGCACGGGCGCCGGGGTCACGAACGCCTCCAGCAGCGCCGACACGGCGAAGAGGCCGACCAGGCCGACGGCGACCACGATGGCGGAGCGGCCCGCGGCGGCGACCGCCCGACCGCGACTGAGGTGCGCCGGCGGCGAGATCCACGCCCACCCGGTCCGCAGGCCGACCCCGGCCGCGACGAATATCCCGGTCAACTCCAGCAGCCCGTGCGGGGTGATCAGGCCGAAGAAGACGTCCGCCCGGCCGTAGGAGACCATCACCCCGCCGACCACGCCGACGTTCAGCGCGTTCTGCCAGAGCAGGTAGAACACCGGCACCACCAGCACGCCGGAGGCGAGGCACTGGGCGGCGATCCAGGCGTTGTGCGTCCAGAGGTGGAAGGCGAAGGTGGGCGCGGCGAACTCCGTGTAGTAGCCGGCGAAGCCGGAGTCCACCAGGTCGGCGGCGGCTTCCTCGCCGATGAACGCGGCGGCGGTGTCCGGGTGCCCGGCGACGAACCAGATGAGGAACCCGCTGAGCGCGCTGAACGCCGTGGCCACCCCGCACCACCACGGCCAGGCCCGGTACAGGGCGGCCGGCAGATCGGCGACCACGAACCGGCGCACCGCCGCCCAGGAGGGCTGGGGTCGACCGGTGATCCGGGCCCGGGCCGCGAGCACCAGGTGGGAGAGGCGGTTGACCAGCGCCGGGTCGGGTGAGCGGCTGCGCAGCACGGAGAGGTGGGTGGCCGCCCGCTGGTAGAGCGCGACCAGCTCATCGACCTCGGCGGCGTCGAGCCGACGCCGGCCGGCGAGCTGTTCCAGCCGCCGCCACTCGGCGCCGTGCTCCGCCACGTAAGCGTCGAGATCCACTCGTCCTCCCCCGTCCGGCGCCCATAGTGTTCACTGTCCGGGTGAGAGCGCAACCTCCCGCACCGGCGCGGGCCGCGGACCGGTGGGCCGACGCGGGCCTGGTCAGCGGCGAGGCGGTGGAGCTGGACATCCGGGCGGCCCGGCTCGGCTCCCGGGTGCTCGCCCTGCTGATCGACCTGCTGGCCCAGGTGGTCGTGGCGGCGATGCTGTCTGCCGGACTGTCCCTGCTGCTCCTCGCCCTGCCCGTCGCGATCGTGGACGCCGCCCTGGCGGGCGCGTTGCAGACGGTGCTGCTGGTCCTGGTGCTGGTCGGTTACCCGGTGCTGATGGAACGTTTCGCCGGCGGCCGGACGGTCGGCAAGCTCGCGGTGGGCCTGCGGGTGGTCCGCGCGGACGGCGGTCCGATCGGGGTCGGGCAGTCGCTGACCCGGGCCCTGGTGGGCGTCGCGGTGGAGTGGCCGGGGCTGGTGCTGCCGCTGCTGAGCTGGGTGGCGAGCGTGACGGTGATGCTGACCGACCCGCGCGGGCGGCGCCTCGGCGACCTGGTGGCCGGCACGATGGTGGTGCACACCCGGGGCGCCGCGGTGTGGCGGCCGGTCCCGTTGGCCGTCCCGGCGCTGCTCGGTTGGGCGCACACCCTGGACCTGACCCGGTTGGACGATGGGCTGGCCCTGGCCGCCCGGCAGTACCTGGGCCGGGTGCACCAGCTGGTGGAGCCGGAGCGGGCCCGGCTGGGGCGCGCACTCTGGGCCGAGGTGGCCGGCGTGATCTCCCCGCCGCCGCCGTGGGCCGCGCCGGAATCCGTCTACCTGGCCGCGGTGCTGGCCGAGCGGCACCGTCGGGCCGTGGACCGGCTGCGCCGTACCCGCGGGGTCACCGCGGCGCTCTGGCCCGAGCTGACCGCGTCGCCGGTCGCGCCGCCGCCGGCGACGACCACGCCGGCGACGACCCCGACCGGGTTGCGGCCCGCCGCGCCGGCGCTCGCCCTCCCCATCCAGCCCGATCCGGTACGCGGGCAGCCCGCCCCGGTCGACGCCGAGCACCTGGCCGGCTGATCGGCGGCGCAGGGGGCCGGCGTCAGGCGAAGAGCGCGCGTCCCCAGTGGTCGGCGGCGTCGCGGACGCCCGGCGGGCAGGCGAACACGGCGCTGGAAACGTGCCGCAGGTACTCGTTCATCGCGTCATTCCGGGAGAGCCGGGTCTGGATCGGCACGAACTGCTTGCGCGGGTCCCGCTGGTAGGCGATGAAGAAGAGGCCGGCGTCGAGCCGACCCAGACCGTCGGAGCCGTCCACGAAGTTGTAGCCGCGGCGCAGCAGGCGGGCGCCGTCGTTCTGGGTCGGGTGGGCGAGCCGGACATGCGCGGTCTCGGCGATCACCGGCTCCCCGTCGTCGCCCTTCGCGGCGAAGTCCGGCTCGTCGAACTCGTCGCCCCTGCCCAGCGGCGCGCCGCGGCCCTTGGTCCGGCCGACGATCTGTTCCTGCTCGGCCAGCGAGCTGCGGTCCCAGGTCTCGATCTGCATCCGGATCTTGCGGGTGACCAGGTACGACCCGCCGGTCATCCAGTCCGGCCCGTCGCCGGGCTGCGCCCAGAGGTGGTCGCGGAGCAGGCCGGCGTCCTCGGCCTTCAGGTTCGCCGTGCCGTCCTTGAAGCCGAAGAGGTTGCGCGGCGTGGCCTGGTCCCGCGAGGTCGACGAGGTACGCCCGAAGCCGAGCTGCGACCAGCGGACGCTGACCACGCCCATGCCGATCCGGGCCAGGTTCCGGATGGCGTGCACCGCCACCTGCGGGTCGCTGGCGCAGGCCTGGACGCAGATGTCCCCGCCGGAGATCTCCGGACGCAGCGCGTCCCCGGCGAAGTGCGGCAGGTCGGCCAGCGCGGGCGGTCGGCGGTCGGCGATCCCGAACCGGTCCTTGCCCCGGGCGTCGCGGAAGAGCGTCGGGCCGAAGCCGATGGTGAGGGTGAGCTGCGACGGGGGCAGCTCGAGCGCCTCGCCGGTGTCGTCCGGCGGCGCCTCCGGCATGCCACCGACCGCGCCGATCAGCCCGGCGTCCTTCCCGGCGGTCATCCGGGCGGCAGCCGCCGTCCACTCCTGCAGCAGCGCGACGAGTTTGGCCCGGTCCTTGGTGATCACGTCGAACGCGACGAAGTGCAGCCGGTCCTGGGCCGGGGTGGTGATGCCGGCCTGGTGCTCGCCGAGGAACTCCACGGCACCGGCGGCGACACCCTCGTTCGCCTCCGCGTGATCCGAGCCGCGGACCAGCGCGCCCGCTCCGGCGGCGACACCGGCCACTCCGGCGACCCCGACGCCGGCCAGGGTGATGGCCCGGCGCCGGGACAGCTTGCCGCGCGGCGCGTCGGCGGCCGGCGCCTCGCCAGTGGTGTTCTGCTCGCTCATCGCTGCACCTCCGGGGTTGGTCGTCATCGGGCGACGACCGCGGCGACCTTGCTGATCGGCTCGGCCAGGGCGTTGATGCTGTCGGACAGTTCCTTCAGCTCGGTCTTGCTGAGCTGGGTGTGCAGCTTCCAGCCGTCGCCGGCGCGGTGCTTGCCGAGCGTGGCCTCGACGTTGGCGAACTCGGTGTCGAGCTGCTTGACCAGCTCGGGCGAGCGCTGCTCCAGGGCGGGGCGAAGCGCGGCGATCGCCGCCTTCGAGCCCTCCAGGTTGGCGTTGAAGTCCCAGAGGTCGGTGTGCGAGTACCGCTCCTCCTCGCCGGTGATCTTGCCGCTGGCCACCTCGTCGAGCAGCGCCTTGGCACCGTTGGCGAGCTGGAGCGGGGTGAGCTTCTCGGCGTTGGCCTTGGCCACGATCGCCTTGACGTCGGTCAGCAGCTGGTCGGCGATCGGGCCGTCCTTGCTGATGTCGCCGGTGGTCCAGAGGTCCTTCTCGATCCGGTGGAAGCCGGTGAACTGCATACCCTCCTCGACGACCTCCTCCCGACCGTCGATCTTCGGGTCGAGGTCGCCGAAGCTCTCCGCCACCGGCTCGATCCGCTCCCAGTAGGTGCGGGCGACCGGGTACAGCGCCTTGGCCTTGGCCACGTCGCCGGCCTTGACCGCGGTGACGAACTCCTCGGTCCTGGTCAGCAGCGCGGCGGTCTGGCTGGTGACGTACCGCTGGTAGCTGGCGGTGGCCTGGCTCAGCGCGGCGTCCGGGGCGACGGTCGCGGCGGTGCCGCTTACCTTCAGCGCGCCGCGGATGCCGCGGCCGCTCATCCCGGGCTTGCAGGCCGTCTCGTACGTTCCGGCGGGCAGCGCGACGCGGAGCTCGCGGCTCAGCCCGGGCGCGATGTTCTCGACCTCGCCCATCACCCGGTCACCGGCGGCGTAGATGTAGAACTCGTTGACCTTGCTGCCGGAATTGGTCACCGAGAAGGTCGCCTGACCGGCGCTGAGCTCGTTGACGTCCACCTCGCAGGCGGTGTCGGTGGCCTTGACCTTCACCGCGTTGCCGGCCTTGGCGGCCTTCTTGTCGTCGGTGCCGCCGCCGCAGGCGGTAACGCCGGTGACGGTCAGCACGCCGGCGGCGGCGAGCACGACGAAGCGGGTGGTACGCATCAGAGCTGTCTCTCCTCGGAACAGGCGGATCAGGCGGATCAGGTGCGCTGGCGGGCGTCGGCCGGAGCGTCGGTCACGGGCTCGGCCGGGCGGCCGCCGTCGACTCGTCGGTCGCCGCCTCGCTGGCGGCGGCCGGGGCGCCTGCGGGCTTGGCCGGGGCGGCGGCGGGCTTGGCCGGGGCGGCCGGCTTGCGCAGGAAGAGCGCCAGCACCGGCACCGCGTAGGCGACCCAGGCGACCATCTCCAGCACACTCGGGGTGGCGGTGATGTTGAACATGCCGGCGAGCAGCGCCGCATACCAGGTGCTGGGGTCGAGCACGGAGGAGATGTCGAAGGCGTGGTTGTTCAGGCCGGGCAGGACACCGGCCTCCTGGAAGTCGTGCACGCCGTACTTGAGGATGCCGGCGGCGACCAGGATGAGCAGCGCGCCGGTCCAGGTGAAGAACTTGCTTAGGTTGATCTTCAGAGCGCTGCGGTAGAGCAGGAAGCCGAGCACCACGGCGGTGGCGATGCCGCCGGTCAGCGCGAGCAGCGGGCCGCGGCCTGCGCCGCCAGCGGCGCTCTGGGCGGCGGAGTAGAAGATCAGCGCGGTTTCCAGGCCCTCCCGGATCACCGCGAGGAAGGACATGCCGGCCACCGCGAGGGAGCCGACCGCGAGCGCGTCGGTGAGCTTGCCGCGCAGCTCACCGGCGATCGTCCGGGCGGCCTTGCGCATCCAGAAGATCATCCAGGTCACGAAGACGACGGCCGCCACCGAGGTGACCGCCTCGAACAGCTCACGGTCCTCGGAGCGGGCCAGCAGCGAGGTCGAGGTGTACTCGATCAGCCAGCCGAAGAAGACCGACAGCACCACGGCCAGGCCGACGCCGGCCCAGACCTGCGGCAGTCTGTCCCGCCGCTGCGACTTCACGAGGAACGCGACCAGGATGCTGACCACCAGGGTCGCTTCCAGGCCTTCCCGCAGGCCGATCAGGTACGTGGCAAACATCGGTACTCCGTGATCAGTTAGGCACGCCTCAGTTAACTTAGGGCAGCCATACCTTCCTACTGATCCGACCCGCCGTCAAGTCGTTCACGGCAACGTCACCCTGTCCACGGGGCATCCGGCAGATGACCGGCTGTGGCAGGATCCGGCCCAGCCCCTCAGACAGGAACGACCGTGGCCGATGACCTCTTCACCCCCACCATCACCCCCGCCGCGTACGCCGAGCGCCGCCCGCCCTGGCGGCCCGGCTCGCTGGTCTACCCCGCGGTCTTCGGCGGGGCACTCGCGGCCACCGTGCTGGCCCTGGTCAACGCCCGCCGGCTCCGCCTGCCCACCGGTGCCGCCCTGGCGATCGCCGGCACCGGAGCGGCCGCCCTGGTCGCCCGGCTGGTGATCACCGTGGTGCTGCTCGACGGCCGCACCTCGGGGTCGGCCCGGCTGGTCGGGGCCCTCTCCGGCGTACTGGTCTGGGCGGTGGCCAACCTGACGCAGAAGGGCCGGTTCCGCACGTACGAGATGCGCGGCGGCGCGCCAGCCTCGCTGGTGAAGCCGGGGATCGCGGCGGCGCTGGGGCTCGGCATCGTCGAGGCGGTCCTCATCGTGGTCGCGGCGGCGCTCCGGTGACCGCACCGGTGGACCAGCTCGCCCGGGTGGTCGGCCTGCTCGAGATGAACCGGCCGGAGCAGGCCTTGGAGGAGCTGGGCCGGCTGCCCGGGTCGGTGGCCACCGACCGGCACGCGTACCGGCTGCGGGCGCTGGCGCTCAGCACGCTGGACCGCTGGGACGAGGTGGCCGAGGTGGCCCGGCAGGGGCTGGCCGAGGTCGGGCCGGACGCCGAGCTGCTCGGCCGGCTGGGCGTAGCGCTCCGGAGTCAGGGCGCCTTCGCCCCGGCCGAGCGGGCGCTGCTCGACGCGCTGGCGCTCGAACCGCAGGACCCGTGGCTGCTCTGCCAGTACGCCGACCTCTGCGTCACGGTCGGCCAGACCGACAAGGCGAGCCGCCTGCTCGCCCGCGCCGCCGAGCTGGCCCCAGAGGACCCGGCCGTCTACGCCAGCCGGGTCCAGCTCGCGTACGCGCGCGGCGACGATCGGGCGGCCGAGCGGGTGGCCCGGGAGTTCCTCGGCCGCTACCCGGAGCACCCCGCGGCGCTGGCCGTGCACGGCGGTATCGCCGTGGAGCGCGGCCGGATCGTGGACGCGCACCGCTCCTTCGGCCGGGCGGTCGCCCACGACCCGAACGACCCGGACTACGCCGAGGCGGCCTGGGAGACCCGCGTCTACACCCATCCGCTGCTGCTCCCGCTGCGGCCGCTCTACCGGCTGGGCATCCGCATGTGGCTGATCGCGGTGGGCAGCATCGCGGTGCTCAACCTGGCCAAGCTCTACATCCCCGCGCTCGTGGTGGCGCTCGGCTGGCTGCTCTACTGCCTCTGGTCCTGGATCGCCCCGCCCCTGGTCCGCCGCCTGGTACGCGGCCGGTGGCGGTCGTGAGCCACCCCGGTACGGCTGCCGTGAGGGCCACCCCGGGACGGCGGCCGTGAAGGGACTGCTGCCCTGGCTGGCCGTGCTGGCCCTGGTGCTGCTGCTCAGCGCCCTGCGGCTGCGCCCGCTGGCCACCGCCGTCTCGCTGGCCTGGCTCGCCTGGTGCGTCTGGACCTGGATCCGCCCGACCCGCCGCGGCCCCGGCTGAGGCCGCCCGGCCCGAGCTGACGCTCACCGGCCCTGGCCGGTGCGGCCATCCCGCACCGGCCGTCGATTTCCACCGCCAGCGCCAGCGCACAACGGCCGCCCGACAGGCCGGAAATACGGAACTGGGCCGGCCGCGCGTGCGGCCGACCCGGTTCCGGGTGTCGATCAGTAGCGGTAGTGCTCGGGCTTGAACGGACCCTCCTGGGACACGCCGAGGTAGGCGGCCTGCTCCTTGGTGAGGGTGCTCAGCTTGGCGCCGAGCGCCCCCAGGTGCAGCCGGGCGACCTTCTCGTCCAGGTGCTTGGGGAGCACGTAGACACCGATCGGGTACTCCTCCGGCTTCGTGAAGAGCTCGATCTGGGCGATCGTCTGGTTGGCGAACGAGTTCGACATGACGAAGCTCGGGTGGCCGGTGGCGTTGCCCAGGTTCAGCAGGCGACCCTCGGAGAGCACGATGATCGCGTGCCCGTCGGCGAACTTCCAGAGGTCGACCTGCGGCTTGATGTTGACCCGCTCGACGTCGGAGCGCTTGGCCAGGCCGGCCATGTCAATCTCGTTGTCGAAGTGGCCGATGTTGCCGACGATGGCCTGGTGCTTCATCCGGGCCATGTGCTCGTTGGTGATGACGTCGAAGCAGCCGGTGGCGGTGATGAAGATGTCCGCCTGCTCGACCACGTCGTCCAGGGTGGCGACCTGGTAGCCGTCCATCGCCGCCTGGAGCGCGCAGATCGGATCGACCTCGGTCACCACGACCCGGGCGCCCTGGCCGCGCAGCGACTCGGCGCAGCCCTTGCCCACGTCGCCGTAGCCGAGCACGACGGCCATCTTGCCGCCGATCAGCACGTCGGTGGCCCGGTTGATGCCGTCGATGAGCGAGTGGCGGCAGCCGTACTTGTTGTCGAACTTGCTCTTGGTCACCGAGTCGTTGACGTTGATGGCCGGGAAGAGCAGCGTGCCGGCACGGTGCATCTCGTAGAGCCGGTGCACGCCGGTGGTGGTCTCCTCGGTGACGCCCTTGATGCCGGCGGCGATCCGGGTCCAGCGCTGACCGTCCTCGGCGAGCGAGCGGTGCAGCAACTGGAGGATGACCGCGTACTCCTCGGAGTCGGCGGACTCGACCGGCGGCACGACGCCGGCCTTCTCGAACTCGACGCCCTTGTGGACGAGCAGGGTGGCGTCGCCGCCGTCGTCCAGGATCATGTTCGGGCCCTGCCCGTCCGGCCAGGTGAGCACCTGCTCGGTGCACCACCAGTACTCCGGGAGGCTCTCGCCCTTCCAGGCGTAGACCGGGACCCCGGCCGGCGCCTCGGGGGTGCCGGTCGGGCCGACCACGATCGCCGCGGCGGCGTGGTCCTGGGTGGAGAAGATGTTGCAGGACGCCCAGCGGACCTGCGCGCCGAGCGCGACCAGGGTCTCGATCAGGACGGCGGTCTGGATGGTCATGTGCAGCGAGCCGGTGATCCGGGCGCCGGCGAGCGGCTGCGCGTCGGCGAACTCGCGACGGATGGCCATCAGGCCGGGCATCTCGTGCTCGGCGAGCTGGATCTCCTTGCGCCCGAACTCGGCGAGCGACAGATCCGCCACCTTGTAGTCGCCCTCGGCGAGGGTGCTCGGCCGGGCCTCGGACGGCGCGCCGCTGGGGGCGGCCGGGAGGGTGCTGGTCATGGAAGCTCCTGTCGAACGATGTGCTGCGCAGCCTTCCACCTTACGCTCGCGGGCGGATGGAGCACGGCCCGGTCGGCGGACAGCGCACGGGGCGGTCGGTCGTGGACGGACTTTCCATCCACCAGCCGCCGCCCCGTGCATCCCCCCGGTTTGGTTCCCCCGCGCGTTACCGGACCTTCGTCGCGACAACGCTGCGCACCCATAGAGTCACACTGTGCAAGGGTCGCGTCAAGCTATTTCGGGAAAGTCGGACTTGCGCCGGATGCGGAGCGTGGGCAGATCAGCACAGGCCGCAGGTGGCGACGTACGCCTCGCCCTCGCCGCCGATGATCAGCGGCCCGCCGGCCGCGGTCCCGATCGCCGCCTGCCCCGGCCCGAGGGTGACCGTGCCCACCCCGTCGTCCACGGCGAGTCTGCCGGCCCGGCAGAGCACCACCCGCGGCCCGGGCAACGCCAGCCGCACCTGCGGGGACCCCGCGTCCACCAGCACCCGGTGCAGCGCGAAGTCGTCCACCGGCACCGGCCAGGTCACCACCCCGGGCGCCACCCGGACCGGCGGGACCACCGGCTCGTCGAGCACCTCGAAGCGCAGCACCCGCAGCAGCTCGTCCACGTCGACCCGCTTGGGCGTCAACCCGCCGCGCAGCACGTTGTCGCTGGCCGCCATGATCTCCACGCCGGCGCCCCGCAGGTAGGCGTGCAGGTTGCCGGCCGGCATCCAGATCGCCTCGCCCGGGGCCAGCCGCACGTGGTGCAGCAGCAGCGCCACCAGCACCCCCGGGTCGGCCGGGTAGTCGACGGCCAGCGCGCGGGCCAGCACCGCGTCCGGACCGCCGGCCTCCGCCGCGAGCACGGCCGCGACCAGCCCGGCGCGCTCCGCCTCGGGCCAGCTCAACAGCAGGCGTACGGCCTCCCGCAGCCCCGCCGGCCCCTCACGCAGCGCGGCCACCACCGGCTCCAGCACGGGTACGCCGAACGCGGCGATCGCCGCGGCCGACTCCGCCGGGTCGCGGAACCCGCACAGCGCCTCGAACGGCGAGAGCGCGACCAGCAGCTCCGGCTTGTGGAACGGGTCGACGTAGTTGACCCGTTCCACGTCGGCGGCGTGCCCGGCCCGGGCCTGCTCGGCGTCCGGGTGGGCCTGCAGGCTCAGCGGGGCGTCGGCGGCGAGCACCTTGAGCAGGAACGGCAGCCGGGTGCCGAACCGGCCGACCAGCCGCTCACCGAGCCAGCTCGCCGGCTCGGCCACCAGCAGGTCGGTCAGGTCGACCGGTGCGCCGTCCCGGTCGACCGTGGCCGGGGCGCCCGGGTGGGCGCCCAGCCACAGCTCGGCCTCGGGGCCCGCGCTCGGCACCGGGCGGCCCTGCAGCTCCGCGATGGCGGTGCGGGAGCCCCAGGCGTAGTCCCGGATCCGACCCTGCAGCAGTTCCACGTTCAGCTCCCAGGATGGGCGGCCTGCTCGCCGGTCTCGGGCTGGGGCACCGCGGTGTGCGACGCGGCGCCGGTGCCAGCCTCGTCCGCCGCCGCGCTGTAGATGTCCGGCTCCAGGTAGATGACCCGGGCGATCGGCACGGCCGTACGGATCCGCGCCTCCACCGCGTTGATGCCCCGAGCCAGCGACTCGGCGCTGTCGCACGGCGACACGGCGATCTTCGCGGCCACCATCAGCTCCTCCGGGCCGAGGTAGAGCGTCTTCATGTGGATGATCCGCTCGACCTCCGGACCGGCCTTGACGGCCTGCTCGATCGCGGCCACCTCCTTCGATTCGGCGCCCTCACCGAGCAGCAGGCTCTTCGTCTCGATCGCCAGCGTGGCCGCGATGATCACCAGCAGCAGGCCGATCATGGCGGTGCCGGCGGCGTCCCACAGGCCGTTGCCGGTGATCAGGGTCATCCCGACGCCGAAGAGCGCGAAGACCAGACCGATCAGCGCGCCGAAGTCCTCCAGCAGCACCACCGGCAGCTCGGGCGCCTTGGCCCGGCGGATGAACCGCAGCCAGGACTGGCCGCCGCGGATCAGGTTGGACTCCTTGATGGCGGTCCGGAAGGAGAAGCCCTCCATGATGATCGCCGCCAGAAGCACCGCGACCGGCACCCACTGCCAGCTCTCGATCGGGTGCGGTTCGGCCGCCTTGTGGTACGCCTCGTAGAGCGCGAAGAGGCCACCGAGGCTGAACAGCACGATCGACACGATGAACGCGTAGATGTAGCGCTCCCGCCCGTACCCGAAGGGGTGTTCGGGGGTGGCCTCCCGCTTGGCGCGGCGGCCGCCGAGCAGCAGCAGGCCCTGGTTGCCGGAGTCGGCGACCGAGTGGATCGACTCGGCCAGCATCGACGAGGAGCCGGTCAGCAGGAACGCGATGAACTTGGTGACGGCGATGCCGATGTTGGCCGCGAGGGCGGCGACGATCGCCTTCGTCCCACCGTTGGCGCTCACTGGTTCGACAGCTCCTTCATTTCGGTGATGGCCGGGACCGCCATCGGGTCCAGCCCGTGTGCCAGGGCGAGGTAGACCGAGGCGAAGTCCGGCACCGCCATCAGCGAGGCGAGCCGTTCCAGCGCCGAGCCGCCCTCGGCGGTGACCACGTCGCAGCGCACGCCGCGCCGCTCGGCGAGCGTCTGCACGGCGTCGGCCCGACGCTCCTCCACCGCGAGGGGCTCGTCGGTGTCGTCCTCGGCGTTGAGCCCGCCGTCGCGCAGCAGCACCAGCCGCAGCCGGGTGGCGTCGGGGTCGTCGGTCTCGTCCCGGTCGGCGAAGATGTCCCGCTCCCCCTCGACCAGCCCGCCGAAGACGCCGTCGAGCAGGCCGACGCGACCGCGCCCGGCCTCGCCGAGCGCACCGGTGACCACCGGGTAACGGGCGTTGGCCGAGAGCGTGTCGCCGAACCGGCGGGCGGCCACGGTGGCCAGCGGGGACGAGCCCCAGACGATCGGGATCGAGCCGGCCAGGCCCAGGGCCAGCGACTTCGCCGGGTTGACGAAGGACTCGGCGGTGGGGCGGCACCGGTCGGCGTCCGCGTCGAGCCGGGCCGCGGTCTCGGCCAGGTCCGCCTCGTTGACCTTCACCAGCCCGAGCGTACGGGCCGCGAGCAGAACCGGCACGGTGAGCGCCCAAAGGCTGGCCCGGGCCGGGGCGCGCCGGGGCACCGGGATGAACGGCGCCCGGGCCCGCTCGGCCACCGACTGCAGCTGGGAGTCCGGCGCGCCGACGGCGACCAGCCGCGCGCCCCGCCGGTGCGCAGCCTCAGCGGCGCCCAGCGCCTCGGGGCTGCGGCCCGACGCGCTGACCGCGATGACCACGTCCGCCGCGCCGACCCAGCCGGGCACCCCGGCGCTGCGGTGCGGGATGACCGGCACCGGGCAGCGCGGGCCCGCGACCGTGGCCAGCACGTCCCCGGTACGCCCGGCGGTGCCGATGCCGGCGATGACGACCGCCCGCGGCCGCCCCTCGTCGGCGAGCAGGCTCAGGTTGGCCTCGGCGGCCAGCGCGGCCGACTCCCGCACCTGGGCACCGGCCGACGCGGTGAACCGGAGCATGCCGCCCGGGTCGTGCTCGGCGAGCGCGTCCGGGTCGTCCAGCAGCGACTCGTCGGCGTGCCGGCGGCCGCTGACCCCGGCCGTACCCTCCATCACCGCTGCGGCGCGGAGCCACCGCGCGCATTGTCCGCCGCGGGTCCGCCGCGCGCCTCGTCCAGCAGCAGCACCGGCACGTCGTCGCGGACCTCGAAGATCCGACCGCACTCGGTGCAGGTCAGGGTCTGGGCCTGCGGGTCGTAGTCGAGCGGGGCGTGGTGCGTGTCCGGGCAGGCGAGAATCTCGAGCAACTGCGGGTCCAGGGCCACGGCGCGGCTCCTTCCACGTATGCGGTCTCACCGGTCGGCGGTGCCGGCCGGCGCACGCGATCTTATCGGCGAACCCGGCCGGACACCGTGCCACGGAACCAGATCATCCGCCGCCCGGCGTTCCGCTCCTCACCACACCCAATCACCACGACTGAGCGTAACGGAGCACGGCGGCCCCGTCCGGGCTCAGCCGGGCAGGCGGGGCATGACGGTCGTGGCGTCGCCGCCGGCCGGCGCCGGCGGCTCGCCGCCGGGCTGCTGCCCACCGGCCGGGCCGCCGTAGACGTTGCCGGTGGGGCGGGGCGCCGGCGTACCGCCGTAGACGCCGGGGGCGGGTGGCTGCTGCCCGTACACCTGGCCGCTCGGGGTGCCGTAGGTGGTGCCGCCGGTGTTGCGCGGCAGCGGGACCTCCGGGTAGCCGGCCGGCTGCTGGTCGACCTTCTCCGCCCGGTTGCGGCGGACCAGCAGCACGATGAGGGCGATGCCGACGAGCACCAGCGCGATGCCGAAGAACATGATCGGGGAACCTCCGGATGAGTCGCTGGCGGCCGTGCTCTGGCCGGTGGCCGGATCGAGCGCGGCGGCCGCGGTGTCGGCGGCGCTCGGCTCGGTCGCCACAGCGCTCGGCGTCGGGCTGGGGCTCGGCGAGGGCTTCCGCGACGCCGTCGATGAGGGCGTGGCCGGCGCCGCACCCACCACCCGGGCCGAGTCGGAAGCCCGGCCGAGCAGCCGGCCGTTCGCGGTCGTCGCCTCGCCCACGACGGTCAACCGACCGCCGGGCGCGCCCGCCAGGAAGGCGACCCGGTAACGGACCGTGATGCTCTTGCCTTTGCAGAGGGTCGGGTTGGCCGGCGAGGTACGGGCCGTACCGACCGTGCCGCCGTCACCGCCGACCCCCACCGCCTGCCACTGTCCCCCGGTGTTGACCTGCACCTGGACCTGGTCGGCCCGGACGCCGTCGAGCCGCAGGCCCAACCCGGTCCGCAGCAGCACACACCCGTCGGTGCGCTTGCGCACCTCGACCGCAACCGTGCCGGGCGATCCACCGACGGTGAAGGTGCCCGCCGAACGCGTCTCCACCCGGTCGCCGTCGGCCAGCGCCGGGGCCGCCCCGACGGTCACCAGGCCGCCCAGCAGCGCGCCGACCGTGGCCAGCCGCACCACGTGCCGCCGAACCGACATGTCCACCTCACCGTTCCTCGCCCCGGCGGGGCCCGCGGGTCAGGTTACTACCGGGCCAGGGGGACCTCCGCTCATTGAGCGCTCCGCATGTGTGCGGCGACACGCCGCACGATCCCGTCAGCGCCCCCTTGATCGGGCGGGTTGCCGGGCTTGATCGACTGCTCATCGCCGACGTGGCGTCAGGTCGACGCGCTGGCGAGGGCGTCACGGCAGAGCCGGTCGGCCGCCCGGGTGGTCTCCGGCAGCCGGTAGCGCGGGGTCAGCGCCAGCACCCGGTCGACGGCGTTCCCCAGGCTCATCCGGTGGCCGACGCTGACGAAGACCGGCTTCACCCCGTCCCGGGTACGCAGCACCCGGCCGACCACGTCCCCGCCGTCCCGCAGCGGCGTCCACGCGCCCCGGCGTGGACCCGGCTCGTCCCACTCGCCGACCAGCGGCGTCTTGCCCACCCCGATCGCGGGCAGGCCGGTCACCACGCCGAGATGACAGGCCAGCCCGAACCGGCGCGGGTGGGCCAACCCGTGCCCGTCGCAGACCAGCAGGTCGGGACGGACGGTCAGCCGGTCCAGGGCGTCGAGCAGCCCGGGCAGCTCGCGGAAGGCGAAGAGCCCGGGCACGTACCCGAAGGCGGGCCGGCCGACGCTGACCGCCGAATCCACCACGGCCAGCGTCCGGGCGTCCAGCACCGTGACGGCCGCCGCGAGCCGATCGCCGCTCTCCGCGTACGCGACGTCGAGGCCGGCCACCGTCGCGGGCGCCGTCGGGCCCGGCCCGGCCAGGTCGGCCAGCGGCCGCAACTTCTCCTGTACGCGCAGCGCCTCCGCCACGCTCCCCGGTGCCACGTACCGGTGCCCACCGTCCGTCATGGTGACCGTCAGGCGGGGCGCAGATTGACGCGGGCCTCGTCGACCCAGCGCAGGATGCCGTGCGCGCCAGCGACCTCCGCGACGGTGGCGGCCTCGTCAATGAAGGAGAGCGCCCGGTCGGGTTGACCGGCTTCGGCGGTGAGGTAGCCGAGCCCGACCAGGTTCGCGGCCACCCCGGGTAGGAAGCCGATCTCCCGGCGCAGTCGGGTGGACTCCGCCATCAACTCCACGGCCTCGGCGGTCCGGCCCGCCGCCTGCTCGACGAAGGCGAGGTGCCGCAGCACGTACGAGAGGGTCAGCCGGTCTCCGACCTGGGTCGCCAGCTCGCGGGCCCGGACGAACGCCGGGACCGCAGCGTCGTGGTCCCCGCGAACGACCTGGTGGACCGAGCCGACCCGGAACAACGCCTCGCCCTCGCCGCGCGGGTCGCCGAGCTGCCGGTACAGCTCGGCGGCCCGCTCGAAAAGCTCCAGCTCATGCGGGTCCTCGACCCGCTCCTCGAGGAAGCGCACGTGCAACGCCCTACCCCGGGCGAGCGCGTGGTCCGCCTCGACGGTGTCGAGCGTCCGCTCGGCGGCCGCCAACGCGGCCGGGTCGGCGGCGAACATGGCGTCGTCGCAGAGCTTCCGGGCCCGCTCGATCCGGTCCTCGGCGCCGACGGAAGATGCGGTCACCTACTGGCCCACCCGTCCGTCGATCCGCTCGCGCAGCAGGTCGGCGTGACCGCTGTGCCGGGCGTACTCCTCGATCATGTGCAGCAGCAGCTCGCGCAGCGAGATCTCCTCCCCGTCGGACATCCGCGCCCGGACGCCCAGGTCCGCCGTCCCGGCGACCAACTCCTCGGCGAATGCGATCTCGGCCCGCCAGGCCCGCCACGCCTCGTCGACCACCGCCGGGTCCCCCACCGCGTCGTCGAACGCGCCGTCGCGCTCACCCTCCGCCGAGTAGAGCTTGGGCACGTCCTGGCCGGCCATCACCCGCCGGAACCAGCTCCGCTCCACCTCGGCCAGGTGCCGCACCAGGCCGAGCAGCGACATCTTCGACGGCGGTACGGACCGCCGGGCGAGCTGCTCGGCATCGAGGTCGGCACACTTCAGCTCGAGGGTCAGCCGATAGTCCCGGAGGTATCCGACGAGCATCGACCGCTCGTCGTGGTAGCCGCCCTCGGAGCGCGGATCGTCCTCGGGACGGACGAACATGTTCGACCAGGCGAACTGGGGAGCGGGCTGGTCGGTCTCGGTAGTGGTACGCGCGTCAGCCATGCCCGGACCCTCACCCACGCTCGACCCTCCCGCAACGCATTTACGCCCTCATGCCTGGCCGGTGGCGATCGTGGGATCCGCGCCGGGATCACCGGCCCGCTGAAGCTCCTCCTCGAACATGACGAACGTCCTCCGCCGGATGCCACGGATCAGGGCTTGCTCCTGCGTCGTCAGGTCCCGGCATTCGGCCTCGGCGGTGTCCTCGATGGCCCTCACGGTCTCGTACAGCGCGAAGATCGGCCCCTCACCCTTGAGGTAGACGGCCCGCTCGAATTCCGTCCGCTGGACGAACCGGTCCGGCGTGAGCACGCTGATGTCCCCGCCGATGGCGAGAAGGATCTCGCCCACGATGTCGTTGGCTGGCTTCCAGCCACCCGACTCTCGATTCAACCGCCAAGCGGCCAGCCCGCCGTCGGGCGTCGACACCATCTTCACCGGTGCCTCGTAATAGGAGAAATAGGCCGGCAGTTCGAGGCCAGGTAGAGCGTTCATCGGTCCGACCCTCCGCCCAGCGTCGATTGGAGGGCCGCCCAGAAGTACTCACGCTCCCGCTGAAGGATGCCCTTCAAAATGGCCGTCTCCTTCTCTGACACGCTACGGCCCTGTTCCGCGGCCACCGCTTCGAGGTCGCGTCCCACTTCGAACAGGGCATGCTCCCACTCGGCGACCTTGTCGAGTGCGGCGAGTTGCAGACGAAACTCGGCCACATGCCCGGAGGATGTGCGCAGCATCATCTGCACGTCCCGATAACCACTGCGCTGGGGGCTGAGGAAACGGTCCTCGAACTGCGCAATCCTGACCTCCCGATCGCCTCTCAACACCTCCAACGCCGCGTAGAGGTGGGCGAGACACTGATAGGAAACCCGTCCCGCAGCCAGATCATTCAGTCGTGACGCATCACCTTCATACTTCGCCACCTTGTCCTCGGCCCGTTGTCGGTCCTTGGGCCCTGGCCGTGGTCGATACTCCGCGCCGCCTTGCGACGCCTCGGCCAGCCTCCGCCCCAGGGTGTCGATCTCAATCTGAGCGACCGCCGCGGCCTCGTACAACTGGTCAAGATACTGGCGCCGGTACGTCGGGTCTCCGCACTGCTGCCTGTCGAAGCCGGGTTGGAACGGCTGAGGGCGATCGAGGTCGAAGGAGGAGCTCACTTGTCGCTGCTCAGCCGTGAGCGGCGTGGGCAGGACCTTTGGTAGCGGTCCGGTGGCGACCGCGGCCGCACCACGCTGAGTGATGTCCTGCAGGACGTCACCGAGGACGTCGATCGCCTTCTGGTGGGTGGCGAGGTGGTGCAGCGTCATCGGTCTGGCCGTCAAGGAGTTGGCCAGCTCGGGTGTCGACAGGATCATCCGGGCCAGGTCGGGCCGCTGCGTCAGCTGCCGGACCAGCGTCTCAGCGAGCGTCGGTTCACCGCGCGGTGGCGCCTCCCAGGCCTGGTCCAGCATGTGCTGAACACGGGGATCGGCGAGGAGTCGCGCCACGTCCCGGGCCCCGATCTCGTCCAAGCCCGGTGCCAAGCGGCGCAGCGTGGGCGCGTCGAGATGGTCCGCGAGCTCGACCGGGGTCACGCCAGCGGCGAAGACCTCGTCGAGGTCGCCGCTCGCGGCAACGGCGTCCCGTACGAACACCCCGGCCGATATCCGATCGGCGTGGGCGCTCCGGTGTGCCCGCCGCAGACCTTCCGGATCCGGCTCCGGTCGGGCACCGGGCAGCGGGGCCCCGCCGGAGGGATCGACCGCACTCGACTCCCCGAGCAGATGGACGTGGTTGAAGTCCGGCACGTCGTCCGTAGGAGGTGGCGGCGGCGCCGGTGGCCGTGGTGGCGCCGGCCGCTCCGGCGGTCCGGGAAGGGCATTGAAGTCACCCGGTGGGCGACCGGCCAGCGGCATGGGCGCGCCGTCCCGACCGAGGACCAGCGCGTCGATCCCGACCACGTTCGTCCCACCGGCCACGCCGCTGTGGGTGAAGAGCGGCAGATTCGCGACGTACCCGCTCTGGGGGTCGAGGTAGAGGACCGTGCCGTTCTGGTTCAGTGCCACCCAGGCGTGCGAGCCGCCGCCCTCCCAGCTGGTGATGAGGAACGCGTAACTGCCGTGCCCGCCCAGGAGCAACTGCTCGTGGAGGGCGCGGTACCCACGCTCGACCACCTGCCGCGTGGCCAACGGGCTCGTGGTGCCCGCCACGTCACAGAGGTTCTGGAAACGCCCGCCGGTGCTCTCCTCGACCCGTCGCGGGCCGTCCGCCTCGCCGCCGACCGGACGGCGGACGTCCCCCTCCAGGTAGCCGTCGAAGGTACGCGGAGCCGAGACCCGCGGCCGGCCGTGCACCCAGGTCTCGTAGAGCGACAGCGTGCAGTCGAGACAGTTGATGCCCCGGGTCGGGTCGGCTTGCGGGCCGCCGTCGTTCGCCAACTGGAACCAGCCGCCGTGCCGGGGGTCAGCGGTCCGCCGGACGCTGCCGTCCGGGTTGCGCGGCATCTGCCGTTCGAGGTCCGTCTGGTGCAGCGCGAGCGGTGGGCGCAGCCCGCCCCGCACGCCGAACCTCCGGGAGCGGTCGATCGGCGGTGGGTCGTCGTCGTCTCCGGTGAGCGCCGACCGGTCGGACGTCTCGACCGAACCGGGGGCGAGGTCGGCGACGTCGTCGTTGATCCGGTAGAAGTCCGCGTCGTCCTCGACCGTCACGTGCGCGGGCGCGACAGACCCGTTCAGCACCGCCTGCGCACGGTCCTGCAACTCGTAGCTCATGGTGCTGGCATCAAGCGCGGCTTGACGCCACCGTCGCGCGAGCAGATCGTGGCCCGCCTCCTGCAGTTGCTGCGCCTGGGCGCCGTATTCGCCGGCTGAACGTTGGTGCCGATCAGCGCTCGCGCGAAGCCAGGCAGCTTCTTGCTGCCGTCGCCTGTCCTCGAACCACGCCCGCTGCGCCTCGAAGTAGCCCTGATAGCGGCGTCGATCCAGGCCCTCGCGCTCGACAGCTCGGTAGGCGGTGAGCTGTTCCGGCGTACGAGGGCGGGGCGGCAGCGGGTCGAACGGCCCCGGGAGAATCGGCGAGGCGTCGTCCGTGTGCCTTGGTGGTCCGGGTGCCAACGCCTCCAGCAGCGGAAATCGCGGTGATGGCGATGGTGACGGCTCCGGGCCGGGCGGACCGACGTCGCGGCCCGGCGCGGTGGGCGCGGCAACGTGGGTGGGTAGCGACGCGATGGTCGGCACGGCCGGCGGGGTAAGATTGCCGGCCGAGGAGCGGCCGGTCATGGGGTTGCTGCCGCCGGTGCGAGGCGCCTCAGTGCCCACCGGCACGGCTCCGCCCGCCGCCGGTTGTGACGCTGACCCCTGTGCCCCTGCGAATGAAAAGGCGGCGGTGACGGGTGTCTGGTTCGGGCCCACCAACGGCTCCGCCGTCACCGCGGATCGCAGCGGAGTGCTGTCCACGCTTGCCGTCGGGTGCGCCGGACCTGCCTCGACGGACGCCGGGACCGTCGACGCCAGGCGCGGGTCGACGGCGGTCGAGGAGAGGGTTGGCGTCACCCCCACCTGCGTGGTCACGGCCGAGTCCGGGGATGAGACCGGGTCGACGGTGACCGAGACGGACGCGCCCGACGCCGGATACGGGACGGGAGTGGGCAGGGCGTCCTGGACGACCGGCCCGTCGACCGAAGGCGTCCCGAGCAGCGCAGCAGCGGCCGGTCCGGACTGAGGGCCGGATATCTGCGAGGAGATTGCTTCCCTGCCCGGACCGGCGCCGGCCACCTGTGTCGCGGCGGCGGGTGGCGGCGCGCTCTCACCGAACGTATCCGGTCCTGATGAGTCTGGGCCGGGCGCGCGGGCAGCCGTACCGCTGAGGTCCGTCGGCGGCAGGGTGGTGCCGGCGAGGGCGGCCATCCGCCCGTCGAGTCGGTGGTGCAGCGCGGTGTCCGCCTGACTCGTCGCCGAGCCGCTGACACCGGAGACGGCCGCCCGCGCCAGGTCTTCCAGCGACACCCCCTGCCCGGTGACCAGGCCGGCGGCGCCCTCGGCGAAGACCTCGCCGGTCATCTCCCGGCCGAACCGCTCGCCGGTCTCGGCGAGCCGCCCGTTCGCGTGCCCGCCCAGGCCCGCCAGAGGCGCCACCGCGCCACCGGCGAAGCCACCGGCCGCCGACATTCCAACGTCGGTGACGTCCAGGCCGTGCCGACGACCGGTGGAGTTCTGGTACGCCTGGGTGGCGAGGCTGACGCCGGCCTCCTGCCCGGCCTCAACAAGCCCACTGAGCCCGGCACGACGGGCGAACCCGCGCAGGCCGCTCTTCACGACCTCCTTCGCGGCCCGCTCGCTGGCCTCCTTCGCGCCTTCCTTCAGGGCCTTGCGGGCGAGCTGCGTCATGAGCCGCTTGAAGATCTGCTGCACCACCATCCGGGTGGTGGTGATCGCCACGCCGGCCGCGGGGGATGCTGCGCCGGCGGTGAGGACCGTCGCGACCGCCAGCGAGAGCAGCTCGACGACCAGAATGCCCAGCTCGATCCAGACTTCGAGCTTGGCGCCCTCGATGTCGCAGCCGCACGACTCGACCAGTTGCCCGAGCTCGCCGGTGACAGCGAGCAGCACAGGCAGCGGCGCCTCGTCGCCCTCGGCCACCCGCCGCCACGCGGTGTCGAAGGCCTCGGCCACCGCGCCGATGCCGCCGTAGCCGCTGCGCACCTCGGACGCCGCCGAGGTCGCGTCGTCGCGCGGGCCGGCCAGGACGGCGGCGACGCCGTACCACTGGTCGGCGAGGTCCCAGACGGCGCGCTCGTTCCCCTCGGGCCATTCCACCCCGACGACCCAGTCCAGGGCCTCGTGGATCCAGCCGGGCAGGTCCCAGGGGCAGTAGTCGAGCGGGTGCGGGATCGGGCTGGGCAGGATGCTCACGCGCGGATCCTCCGGAGGTCAGCGCCGGTGCCGCTGCGGGAAATGGTGCTGGTCGGGGATGCGGCCGAGCTGACGCGCGGTCGCCTCGTCGTTTTCCACGGTCGCAGCGACGGATCGGGCCACGTCGGCACCGAGCCCGTCCAGGGAGCGACCCACCATTTCCCAGGCGCGCAGCAGCGTCTCCTCGTAACGGCGGTACTGCTTCTCGAACGCCGCGCCGATGTCGTCCCGCCCCCAGGGCCGCTCGGTGCTCGCGTCCGCGATCGCCCCGCCCACCTGTCGCCGGGCGGCGCTGACCGCCTCGCCCGCGAGCGTCAGGTCCGCCCCGCCGCGGCGGGCGCGGTCAGGGTCCAGCCAGAGCTGCCCGTCGGTCACGGCGGTCACTCTCCACGCTGGAGCGCGGTTTCGGCGCGGCCCAGCAGGGCGTCGAAGTCGTTGGTGCGGAGGAACTCCACCGACGGCGAGCCGGCCGGCAGATAGCCGGCGACCAGTTCCTGGGTCGCACTGACGGCTGCGGCGGAGGCCTGGTGGATCGTCGTGGTGATCTTCCGACTCAGCGCTCTGGCGTCACGATCGTGAAAGACCGACGGCTCGACCTCCACGCTGATCAGCTCCCCCCGTGCGCCGACGGTCGCGGTCACCTGTCCGTCGTCGGAGCGCTCGGTCACCCGCAATTCGGCGAGCTTGACCTGAAGTTCGTCCAATCCGGACCGAAGGCGCTGGTACTGGCCATACACCTCGTCGAACCGCGCCCGCAGCGCGCGGTTGACGTCCCGGTCCACGCTCTCGGCCAAGGCCGCCCCTCTCCGTCACCGTCGGTAGGGCAGACCATACCGGGTGCCACGGAATCCGTGGGGTCCGGTAATTTCAGGTCGTGATCGAGCGTCAGCAGGCCGAGCAGCTGGCCGCCGTGTGGGCCCAGCGGGACTCCGAACGGCTGGGATTCCCGTGTACGCCGGTGGTCGAGGAGTTCGACCTCGGCTACCTCATCACCTCGCAGGTCGCCGCCGAGGCGCGCGCGCTCCCCGGCGACCTGCCGACGACCATCGTCGAGAAGCAAACCGGGGATGTCTCCACCTGGCCGCGCCTGCCGTTCCCCGCCGTCGAGCAGATGTACCGGCAGCGTCTACCGCCCGCACCGCGCGCTCCCCGCACGGTGGACCCGGCCGGCCAGCTGCTCCGCGAAATCACCCGGCAACCGACGCCGGGCGCCGCCGCCCACCTCACCCTCGACGGTCGCATCCACCGGGCACTCGGCGCCAAGGGCGAGGTCGAGCTGCGGCACCATCCGTTGGTACGGGCGTATCTCGACGAGCTGCCACCCGGTCACCTGGTACGCGGTGGCGAGCGGCACGCCGAGATGATCGTCGTCTCCGACGTCCTGCACGAATACGACCACCGCCGTGCGACCGACGGCCTTCCTCCGCTGACACTGGAGGAGGCGGCGACCCTGCTGGGCAGCGCGCGGGTCGAGATCTTCCGGATCCGCGAGCCGGGCGACCCAGCCGGCGGGGCGGCCGAGATCCCCTGCGACTCGTGCATCAACTTCCTGGTGCGCTTCAACGCGCTGCCATGGTCCCACCTCGCTTACACGAGGGAGTGGCGTGCAGAACCCCAAACCGACCCCGACCCGGGGCGGTTCCCGTCAGAGGTCGCGAACGCGCTGGTGACTGCTGGCTGGCGCCCCCATTTCGGTGACGAGGTCCTGGCGCAGGCGGCGGTTCGCGATGTCACCGCGGTGACCGGCACGAGGCATACGCACGCCGTGTTTCCAGCCCTTCTGCTCACCATCACCGCCTTCCCCGGTTTGGAAAGCCCGCGCCGGGGCCCCGGTGAGCAGGTATGGATCTCTCGATTCGACATCCACCCATGGGAAATGGGCCACACCGCCGACACCCTCGCCGACTTCGGGGCCGTCCTCGGCGTCCGGCTCTTTCCGCTCGGCGCCGAACGCGGTGACAGCGTCATCGCCGTTGACGAGCACGGCCGGATCTTCGCGCTCGACCAGGCCGGTGAGTGGTTCCTCGGCCCGGACATCGACGCCGCCCTGACCACCCTGCTGCTCGGCCGGGCCCCCGCCCGGGTCCGCGACGACGGCACCTGGTGACGAGGCCCGCACGCCGGTGCTACTGGCGGCGGCCGCGTGCCTCGGTGGCGACGGCCCGACGCAGGTGCTCACCGTCGGCCGGGCCGCCGGCGGCCGCTTCACCGGCCTGCCCGAAAGGCAGAAGGCGGAAGGGTTGATCGACGGCAAGCAGGGCAAGGGCGTCTACGTCCGAGACTCACTGGCCAGGTAGTAGCAACGGCGCCCGCCTCCCGGACCGACACGAGGAGAGCGCCAGCACACTACTTCATGATCGCGTAGTTGATGAAGACTGACTCTGCCGCAATGTTCGGCCTTGGGACGCCTGGACGGAGCGGTATCACGAGGTGCGTCACACACCGTCGGCCCGACTGGGGTCTCAGCGCGGCAAGAGTTCGACGGCATCCTGCAGCTCGATACGACCAGGGCGTTCGACTGTTGCCCACACGCCGAAGGTCATGTCGTGGTGCTCGGCAACGGTCCGCAAGAGGTGTTCATGGGCCGGAACATCCTCCTGAGGGAGGTCGATCATGACGCATCGGGTGAGCCGCCGGCGTGGTCGCAATACAACCTGCGCACCGATGCGGACGTCTCGCCCGAGCCAGCCGTCCTCGGGGAAGTCGCTGCCCGGTACATCGACGAGCAGATTCGCTCGGAACCGCACCGGGTCGACCGGCTCCCCCAGCAGGTCATGGAGTCGCCGTAGGGCGGCGCTGCTGATCAGGCTGATCGGGCCCTCGTCATGGTGCATGACCTCCGCTTCGCGCTCGATCGTGACGGGACGGGCTAGCACCTCGCTGACAGCCTCATGCCCCGCGGACTCGTCCGCAGCGAAGCGGCGTCCATCCGGCAGTTCTACGACCGGCACCAGATCGCCAGAATGTCCGCGAAGCGTGAACAGGCCGGGCATCCGCCGGAAGCGACGGGTGCTCTTTCCGCTGCCCAACTTCCCGTCTGCGTCGCGCACGGCCCACAAGCGGTCGCCGGCCAGTCCTCGCTGGTCGACCTCGGCTGTTGCGAGCCGCTCACCGAGCAGTGACTTGATCGGATATCGGCGGATCTCAACCAGCTTCATCGACGCCACTGTAGATCGCCGAACCGCGGAAGATCGTCTCGTTGATGGCCCTGCCTACAGCGCCACCCCGGTCAGGACCATGACTCGCGGCTCCGTGTAGTCGTCCATGGCGCTGCGCAGCCCTTCCCGCCCCACTCCGCTCCCCTTCACCCCGCCGTACGGCATCTGGTCCGCCCGGTACGACGGCACGTCCCCCACGATCACCCCACCGACCTCCAGGCTGCGCGCGGCGGCGAAGGCGGTCTGCAGGTTGTGCGTGAACACCCCCGCCTGCAAGCCGTACGCCGAGTCGTTGACGGCGGCGAACGCGGCCTGGTCGCTTTCGACCGGGCCGACCACCAGCACCGGCCCGAACACCTCCTCGGTGCACACCTTGGCGTCCGCCGGCACCCCGGAGAGCACGGTCGGCGGATAGGTCGCGCCCTCCCGCCGCCCGCCCACCTCGATGGTCGCCCCGGCGGCAACGGCCTCGTCGACCCACGCCTCGACCCGCTCAGCCGCTTCGACCGACACCAGCGGCCCGACGTCGGTCAGCGGGTCGGACGGATCGCCCGTGCGCAGCTCTTCAACTGAGGCGATCAGCCTCGGCAGGAAGCCGTCGTACAGCCATTCGTGCACGTACACCCGCTGCACGGCGATGCACGACTGGCCGGCCTGGTAGTTGGAGAAGGTGGCGATCCGGTGCGCCGCGAAGGTCAGGTCCTCGTCCGACGCCCAGTCCTCGCAGATCACCGCCGCCGCGTTGCCGCCCAGCTCCAGGGTCACGTGCTTCTCCGGCACCTGCCGGCGGATGGCCGCGCCGACCGGCCCGGAGCCGGTGAACGACACCACCGGCAGCCGCGGGTCGGCGACCAGCTCGGCGGCGCGCTCGTTGGGCAGCGGCAGCACCGAGAACATCCCCTCGGGCAGGTCGGTCTCGGCCAGGATCTCGCCGAGCAGCAGCGCCGACAGCGGGGTGGCCGGGGCCGGCTTGACGATGATCGGCGCGCCGACGGCGATGGCCGGGGCGACCTTGTGGGCGACCAGGTTGAGCGGGAAGTTGAACGGCGCGATGCCCAGCACCGGCCCCTTCGGCACCCGCCGGACCAGGGCGATCCGCCCGGTGGCAGCCGGGTCGGTGTCGAGGCGTTGCAGCTCGCCGGAGAACCGCCGGGCCTCCTCGGCCGCCCAGCGGAACGTCGACACCGCGCGGCCCACCTCGGCCTTCGCCCACTTGACCGGCTTGCCGTTCTCGGCGGTGATCAGCGCCGCGACCTCGTCGGCCCGCTCGGCGAGCCGCCGGGAGACGTGGTCCAGGGCCGCCGCGCGGACGTGCGCGGGCAGGGCCGCGGCCGTCGCGGCCACCCCGGCCGCTGCCGCGACAGCGGCTTCGACCTGGTCGGCCGTGGCGAGGGTGGTACGCCCCACCGTCCGGCCGTCGTACGGGTGGGTGACGGTCAGCTCGCCCTCGCCGTGAGCGGGGCGGCCGGCGACGAAGAAGGCTCTCGGCTCCACGTTCCGCAGCGTAGACGACGGAGAGCCGCGCGGAAACAGTTGCCCAAGGCCTTGTGGGCCGCGAATTCAGTAGCAAAGATGGCAGTCAGATTGCGATAACCTCCGCTGACCTCACCCCCGGCCATCCCTCGGAGACTTCTGATGAGCGACCAGCAGCAGCTGCGCAACTTCGTCAACGGCGAGTACGTCGACCCGGTGGACGGCGGGTACGCCGACCTGATCGACCCCTGTACCGGCGAGGTCTTCGCCCAGGCCCCCGTCTCCGGGGCGGCGGACGTCGACGCGGCGATGAAGGCCGCCGCCACCGCCTTCGAGAGCTGGCGGGACGCCACGCCCGGCGAGCGGCAGAAGGCCATGCTCAAGCTCGCCGACGCGGTGGAGGCCCGGGCCGCCGAGCTGGTCGACGCCGAGGTGCGCAACACCGGCAAGCCCCGCCAGCTCACCGCCGACGAGGAGCTGCCGCCGGCGGTGGACCAGTTCCGCTTCTTCGCCGGCGCCGCCCGCCTGCTGGAGGGCCGCTCGGCCGGCGAGTACATGGCCGGGCACACCTCGTACGTGCGGCGGGAGCCGATCGGCGTCTGCGCGCAGGTGACGCCCTGGAACTACCCGCTGATGATGGCGGTGTGGAAGATCGCCCCGGCCCTGGCGGCCGGCAACACGGTGGTGCTGAAGCCGTCGGACACCACGCCGGTGTCGACGCTGCTGCTGGCCGAGATCGCGTCGGAGTTCTTCCCGCCGGGCGTGTTCAACGTGGTCTGCGGTGACCGGGACACCGGTCGTACCCTCGTCTCGCACCCGACCCCGCAGCTGGTGTCGATCACCGGCTCGACCCGCGCGGGCATGGAGGTCGCCTCCGCCGCCGCCCCCGACCTGAAGCGGACCCACCTGGAGCTGGGCGGCAAGGCTCCGGTGGTGATCTTCGACGACGCGGACATCGCGGCGGCGGCCGAGGCGATCGCGGTCGGCGGCTACTTCAACGCCGGCCAGGACTGCACCGCCGCCACTCGGGTGCTCGCCGGCCCCGGCATCTACGACGACTTCGTCGCGGCCCTCGCCGAGCAGGCCCGCAACACGAAGACCGGTGCCCCGGACGACGAGGACGTGCTCTACGGCCCGCTGAACAACGCCAACCAGCTCGCCCGGGTCACCGGCTTCCTGGACCGGCTCCCCGACCACGCCTCGGTGCAGGCCGGCGGCTCCCGCCAGGGCGACCGCGGCTACTTCTACGCCCCGACGGTGGTCTCCGGGGTGCGGCAGCAGGACGAGATCATCCAGGACGAGGTGTTCGGGCCGGTCATCACCGTGCAGCGCTTCTCCGACGAGGACGAGGCGGTGCGCTGGGCCAACGGCGTCGACTACGGCCTGTCGGCCTCGGTGTGGACGAAGGACCACGGCCGGGCGATGCGGATGACCCGCCGGCTCGACTTCGGCTGCGTCTGGGTGAACACCCACATCCCGTTCGTCTCCGAGATGCCGCACGGCGGCTTCAAGCACTCCGGGCACGGCAAGGACCTCTCGGTCTACAGCCTGGAGGACTACACCCGGATCAAGCACGTCATGCACAACATCGAGGGCTGATTCCATGGCTTCGTCAGAGGAACTGCACAAGCGGCGCGGGGCTGCGGTGGCCCGGGGCGTCGGCAGCGTCATCCCGTCCTACGTGGACCGTGCCGGTGGCGGCACCATCACCGACGTCGACGGGCGGGAGTGGATCGACTTCGCCGCCGGCATCGCGGTCGCCAACGTGGGCAATTCCGCCCCGCGCGTGGTCGAGGCGGTGCGGGCGCAGGTCGAACGCTTCACCCACACCTGCTTCATGGTCGCCCCCTACGAGTCGTACGTGGCGGTCTGCGAGCAGCTCAACGCGCTGACCCCGGGGAGCTTCGAGAAGCGCTCGGCGCTGTTCAACTCCGGCGCCGAGGCGGTGGAGAACGCCGTCAAGATCGCCCGGCACGCCACCGGGCGGCCGGCGGTGGTGGTGTTCGACCACGCGTACCACGGTCGGACCAACCTGACCATGGCGCTGACCGCGAAGAACATGCCGTACAAGCACCGGTTCGGGCCGTTCGCCGGGGAGATCTACCGGGTGCCGATGTCGTACCCGCTGCGCGACGGCGGCCTCTCCGGCGTGGAGGCGGCGGCGCGGGCGATCGAGATGGTGGAGAAGCAGGTCGGCGCGGAGAACGTCGCCGCGCTGCTGATCGAGCCGATCCAGGGCGAGGGCGGTTTCGTCGTACCGGCGGAGGGGTTCCTGCCGGCGCTGCGCGAGTGGGCGACGGCGGCCGGGGTGGTCTTCGTCGCCGACGAGATCCAGACCGGGTTCTGCCGGACCGGGAACTGGTTCGCCTGTGAGAACGAGGGCGTCGAGCCGGACCTGATCACGCTGGCCAAGGGCATCGCGGGGGGCCTGCCCCTCGCGGCGGTGACCGGGCGGGCGGAGCTGATGGACGCGGTGCACGTCGGCGGCCTCGGCGGCACGTACGGCGGCAACCCGATCGCCTGCGCGGCGGCGCTGGCGTCCATCGAGACCATGCACGAGCTGGACCTGGCCGTCGCGGCCCGCCGGATCGAGGCGACGATGACCGCCCGGCTGCGGGCCATCGCCGAGCGCGACCCGCGTATCGCCGAGGTACGCGGGCGGGGCGCGATGCTCGCCGTGGAGCTGGTGCAGCCGGGTACCCTCACCCCGGACCCGGCCGCCACGGCGGCGATCTCGGCGGCCTGCCACGCCGCCGGCCTGCTCACCCTGACGTGCGGCACCTACGGCAACGTGCTGCGCTTCCTGCCCCCGCTGGTCATCTCCGACGACGAGCTGGCCAGGGGCCTGGACATCCTGGACGTCGCCTTCGGCTGAACCCGACGCCGGTGCGCCGGACGGCGGGTGGGTGTCGCGGACGCACCGCACGACACCCACCCGCCCCGGCTCAGCTCAGCGGAGCACCTCGACGACGTTGCGGCGGACGACGTTCCTGCCCGGCTCGCGAACGAGGTCCATCGCCGCCGCGTTGAGCAGCACGCAGCTGCCCGACGGGCCGGTCACCGTCACCGTCGCCGACCGGTTGTTGTCCAAGTTCGTCACCCGCAACCGCGTCCCCACCGGGAACTGGCCACTGGTTGCCGCCGGCGCCCCACCCTCGGCCGAGAAGGTGACCGACCCCTGACACGCCGACGGCCCAGCCGGCGCGGAAGCGGTGGCCACGGGCTGAGCAACACCGCCGGGCCGAGCGGCGGCGCCCCCGTCCAGACGTTCCACCAGGTTGCGGCGGATCACGTTCTTGCCGGGCTCTCGGACCAGGTCCATTGCCGCCGCGTTGAGCAGCACGCAGCTGCCCGACGGGCCGGTCACCGTCACCGTCGCCGACCGGTTGTTGTCCAGGTTCGTCACCCGCAACCGCGTCCCCACCGGGAACTGACCGCTGGTCGCCGCCGGCGCCCCACCCTCGGCCGAGAACGTGATCGACCCCTGACACGCCGACGCCCGAGCCGGCGCGGTGTCGGCGAACCCGAACCCCGTCCCGACCGCCAGCACCGCCGAGGCGGCCACCGCCATCCCCGCCGCCAGCACGTGCTTCCGCTGCACCTTCACCGCTTCTCCCGTCGTCCGGTGGTGTCCGTACGACGACTGGTACGGCCTGGGAGCGGTCTACCGTTCACCGTCCTGACGACTTACCACTCTGCGTGAACCAGTCCACGACGCTGCATGAACCCACCCCCTGCCGGTCACCGTCCGCGATGGATCCCCAGGGTGCTCTGCGAGGGCAGCAGGCCGGACCCGACCACGGCCTGCATGACGGGCACCACCAGCTGGGCGAGCCGGCCGACGGCCGGACCGAGCGCCCGCCACGGTCCGGCGGCCAGCTCGTCGGTACGCCGCTCCACCTCGTCCCGGACCCGGCGCCCCTCCTCGGTCGCCACGCCGGCGGCATCCACCAGGCCGCGGGTGGCGAGTCGATCCCGGGCGGCGGCCCACTCCTCGTCCGTCCAGCCACGGCTGGCGAAGACCTCGACCGGCGCGGCGCAGATCGCGGCGAAGGACACCAGCGCCTCGGTCGGGTCGAGACCGGCGGTGAGCAGCGCCGCGACGTGCCCGTCGCCGCGGTGCTCGCGCAGCACGGTGAGCGCCTGCCAGAGCATCAGGTGCGGCGCCTCCGGCCAGGGCAGTTCGGCGTTGGCGGCGGCGAGCGGCCGGCCCGCCACGTCGGCCGCCTCGGCGGCCCGGCGGGCCAGTGCGGCCGCCTCGGCCAGCTCCGGACCGTCGACCGCGTCGCCGAGCAGCGCGCGCAGGGCCCGGTCCACTCCGGACAGCCGGGCGTCGAGGACCTTGGCCGGGTCGGCCACCGACCAGATCTGCGGTACGTACTTCCGGACCATCGCCGGGCTGAAGCTGTAGTACGTGGCGTCGACCAGCTTCGGGCCGGCGGCTCCCAGCGGGGCGGTGCGCCAGGCGAAGTAGCTCGGCCAGCGCTCGTCCGTCGGCAGTCCGAGGGCCGTGGCCTCCTCGGTCAGCTCGGGCGCGTAGTACAGCAGCGCGTGCACCGGCTCGGTGAGCTGCCACATCTGCCGGACCATGTTCAGTTCCATCTCGACCTCCCCATCGCTTTGTCTTGTCGCTGTCAAGTTTGCGCGTGACGCGGGAACTTGTCAATGGCAAGATCTGGCATGCTCGCGGGATGGACCTGCTGACCCGGCTCGGCGATGCCGTGACAGAGCTGGCTCGACACCGGCCGCGGGTGCTGGTGGGGATTGACGGGCCGGACGCGTCCGGCAAGACGACACTGGCCGACCGGCTCGGCAAAGCCCTGAGCGTGCCCGCGCTCCGCGTCTCGGTCGACGACTTCCACCAGCCGGCCGAGCTGCGGCGCCGGCGGGGCGCGCTGTCGCCGGAGGGCTACTACCGGGACGCCTTCGACCATGACGCGCTGATCACCGACTGCCTGCTCCCCTTCCGCGCCGGGTCGGAGCGGATCCGGGTCGGCCGGCACGACCTCCACACCGACGAGCCGCGGGACGTCACCCTGCCGGCGCCGCCGGTCGCGGCGCTAGTCGTCGACGGGGTGTTCCTGCTCCGACCGGAGCTGCGCGACCACTGGGACCTGGCGGTCCATCTGCGGATCACCCCCGAGGAGAGCCTGCGCCGGGCCCGGCTGCGGGACGTCGACCTGTTCGGCTCGGTGTCCGAGGTGGAGCGGCGCTACCTGGCCCGCTACCTACCGGGCCAGGCGCTCTACCAGCGGGAAGCCGACCCGGAGTCCCGGGCCCACGTCGTCGTCGACAACGAGCACCCGGGGTCACCGGCCGTCGAGCGGTGGGAGGTCGCGGAAAGGCCGGCTCCAGCCCTTGGCGATCGGGGGTGAGCTGCGTCACGATGGGGCCGAGGAGGTCGCCCATGGCTGACCCGTGGCTCGCCCTGGAATTCGGTGCCGATCCGGCTGAGCGGATCGCGCAGGTCGGCGCCGCCCACGCGGCGTTCCTCACCGCCGGCACCGATCCGGGCAGGGTGCGGGACGTGGTGGCCGAGTCGTGGCGGCGGTCGGCCGGAGCGCTGCTCGACCCGGAGGCCACCGCGCCGGTCGACCTCACCGACGACGCGTTGGAGAGCTACCGCGCCGCGCATCCCCTGGCCCGGGTGCTGCCGCTCTTCCGCGACCTGCTCGGCGGGATCGCCCAGGACGGCGCGCACCTGATGGCGGTCTGCGACGCGTACGGGCGGCTGCTCTGGGTGGAGGGACATCCGGGGGTGCTCCGGCACGCCGAGCGGATGAACTTCATCCCCGGCGCCCGCTGGGACGAGGCACACGCCGGCACCAACGCCCCCGGCACCGCCCTCGCCGTCGACCACAGCGTGCAGATCTTCGCCACCGAGCACTTCGTCCGGCCGGTGCAGCGCTGGACCTGCGCGGCCGCCCCCATCCACGACCCGGCCACCGGACGGCTGCTCGGCGCCGTCGACATCACCGGCGGCGACCACCTGGCCAACCCGCAGAGCCTCGCCCTGGTCCGGGCGACCGCCCGGGCCGCCGAGGCGTTCCTCGCCCAGCCCCTCGACCCGGACGTGGTCACCGTCAGCGCGCTCGGCCGCGACGAGGCGGAGCTGCGCGTCGGCGGTCGCCGGATCCGGCTCGGCCGCCGGCACAGCGAACTGCTGGTGCTGCTCCTCGACCACCCCGAGGGGCGGACCGGCGAGCAGCTGGGCCTCGACCTGTACGGCGACGACCGGCTGCATCCGGTCACCCTGCGCGCCGAACTGTCCCGGCTGCGCCGGGCGCTCGGCCCGGAGCTGCTCGACTCCCGGCCGTACCGGCTGCGCGGGACCGTGCGCGCCGACTTCCGTACCGTCACGGACCTGCTGGAACGCGGTGACGCGGCGGGAGCGCTCGGGGCGTACGGCGGGCCGTTGCTGCCCGGGTCGGACGCGCCGGGAGTGACGCGACTGCGCCGGCTCATCGACGGGCAGCTCCGCGCGGCCGTGCTGGCGACCGCGAACCCGGCGCAGCTCGCGGCCTGGACCGCGACGGCCGCCGGGGCCGACGACCTCACCGCCTGGCAGGCCCTGGCGCGGGCGTTGCCGCCGGGCGCGCCGCGCCGGCCCCTCGCGGTGGCGCGCGCCAACCAACTCTCCCTGGAGTACGACCTGCCGCGCGCAACGTTGCTGCAACGTCCCCGAAACTAACGTCCCCGCCGTCACCCGAGACCGACGGCGGAGGTAACCATGGCGCGCTACGACGCTCCCACCCACTGGCAGTCCCGCTACGACCACTTCATCGGCGGCGAGTACGTCAAGCCGCACGGCGGCCAGTACTTCGAGAACCCCACCCCGGTCACCGGCCAGACCTTCTGTGAGGTCGCCCGCGGCACCGCCGAGGACGTCGAGAAGGCCCTCGACGCCGCGCACGGCGCCGCCGACGCCTGGGGACGCACCTCGATCGCCGAGCGGTCGCTCATCCTCAACAAGATCGCCGACCGGATGCAGGACAACCTGGAATCCCTGGCCGTCGCCGAGACCTGGGAGAACGGCAAGCCGGTACGCGAGACCCTGGCCGCCGACATTCCCCTGGCCATCGACCACTTCCGCTACTTCGCGGGGGCGATCCGGGCCCAGGAGGGCTCGCTCGGCGAGATCGACGACGACACGGTGGCGTACCACTTCCACGAGCCGCTCGGCGTCGTCGGGCAGATCATCCCGTGGAACTTCCCGATCCTGATGGCCGTCTGGAAACTCGCCCCAGCGCTCGCCGCCGGCAACGCGGTGGTGCTCAAGCCCGCCGAACAGACCCCGGCGTCCATCCACTACCTGCTGTCGCTGATCGCCGACCTGCTGCCGCCGGGCGTGGTCAACGTGGTCAACGGCTTCGGCGTCGAGGCGGGCAAGCCGCTCGCGTCCTCGCCACGGGTGGCGAAGGTGGCGTTCACCGGCGAGACCACCACCGGGCGGCTGATCATGCAGTACGCCAGCGAGAACATCAAACCCGTCACCCTGGAACTGGGCGGCAAGAGCCCGAACATCTTCTTCGACGACGTCAGCGCTCACTCCGACGACTTCCTGGACAAGGCGCTCGAAGGCTTCACCATGTTCGCCCTCAACCAGGGTGAGGTCTGCACCTGCCCGTCCCGGGCGCTGATCCAGCAGGGCCACTACTCCGACTTCCTGGCGGCGGCGGTGTCCCGCACCGGCGCGATCAAGCAGGGCCACCCGCTGGACACCGACACGATGGTCGGCGCGCAGGCATCCAACGACCAGTTGGAGAAGATCCTGTCCTACCTGGACATCGGCCGGCAGGAGGGGGCTCGCGTGCTGACCGGCGGCTCCCGGGCGGACCTCGGCGGGGACCTGTCGGGCGGCTACTACGTCGAGCCGACGATCTTCGAGGGCGACAACTCCATGCGGATCTTCCAGGAGGAGATCTTCGGCCCGGTCGTCTCGGTGACCTCCTTCGCCGACCTCGACGACGCCGTGAAGATCGCCAACGACACGCTGTACGGCCTCGGCGCTGGCGTGTGGACCCGGGACATGAACACCGCGTACCGGGCGGGTCGGTCCATCCAGGCCGGGCGGGTCTGGACCAACTGCTACCACGCCTACCCGGCCCACGCCGCGTTCGGCGGGTACAAGCAGTCCGGCATCGGCCGGGAGAACCACAAGATGATGCTGGAGCACTACCAACAGACCAAGAACCTGCTGGTCAGCTACTCCACCAAGAAGCTCGGCTTCTTCTGATGGGTGCCGTCTCCGACGGCGCCGCGGCGCCCGGTTCGCCGGGCGCCGCGGCGCCGCCGCCCGTGACGGTGACGCCCGCCGCGGCCGAGCTGATCCGGTCGCTGTGGGGGCGGCACGGGCCGCTGATGTTCCACCAGTCCGGCGGCTGCTGCGACGGCAGCGCCCCGATGTGCTATCCGGCCGGCGAGTTCCGCACCGGCGGCTCCGACGTCCTCCTGGCGTCTCTCGAGGTGGACGGTGTCCCCGAGCCCGTCGAGTTCTGGATGTCGAAGGCTCAGTGGGACCTCTGGAAACACACGAGGCTCACCGTCGACGTCGTCCCCGGCCGAGGCGGCGGCTTCTCCCTGGAAGCCCCCGACGGCGTGAGATTCCTGATCCGTTCCCACCTCGCCCCCTAACCCCCCGTCCTCCCTCGCGATCTTGCACTTAGGGCCCCCATTTGCGCGATTTGCCGGCAATGCGGGGGCACTAAGTGCAAGATCACGCGGGGAGGGGTGGGGTGGGGTGGGGTGGGGTGGGGTGGGGGTGGGGTGGGGGCCGGTCAGCGGGCGTCGAGGAGGGGTTGGCGCGGGTTCCAGGGTGGGCCGCCGGCGGCGTCGCGGCGGCGGCGGGCGATCGCCGACAGGGCCTCCAGGACCACCCGGTTGCCGAGGTAGGCGGTGATGTCGGCGTGGTCGTAGGGCGGGGCCACCTCGACCACGTCGACCCCCACCACCGGCAGCTCGTAGCAGACCCGGCGGACGGCGTCGAGGAGCTGGCGGGAGGTGAGGCCGCCCGGCTCGGGGGTGCCGGTGCCGGGGGCCATGCCGGGGTCGACCACGTCCACGTCGACGGAGAGGAAGACGCCCTCGCACTCGTCGGTGGCGATCTCGAAGGCCTCCGACAGACACTCGTCGAGCCCTCGGGCGACCACCTCGGTCATCTCGTACGACCGCATCCGCTGCTGCGCCATCCACGACAGCGTCTCCGGGCCGGGCCAGTAGCCGCGCAGGCCGATCTGGAGGAAGCGGTCGCCGCGTACCGCGCCGGACTCGATGAGCCGGCGCATCGGCTGGCCGTGCCCGTGCAGCGAGCCGAACTCGATGTCCCCGGTGTCGGCGTGTGCGTCGAAGTGCACCAGCGACACCCGGCCGAGCCCGTGCTGCCGGGCCACGCCGGTGGCGTCGGGCAGGGCGATGGAGTGGTCGCCGCCGAGCACGATCGGGATCGCCCCGGCGGAGGCGACCGCATACACGGCCTCCTCCAGGGCGCTCAGGGACCGCTCGATGTCGCCGGAGAACATCTCGACATCGCCGGCGTCGTACACCCGGAGGTCCCGCAGGGCGTCGACGCGGAACGCGAGGGACGGGCGGGAGCCGTCGTGCGGCAGGTAGCAGGCCTGGCGGATGGCGGACGGGCCGAACCGGGTGCCCGGCCGGTGCGAGGTGCCCCCGTCGAAGGGCGCGCCGACGATGACGACGTCCGCGTCCGCGTACGTCACCGGCTCCTCGATGGTGCAGGGCGGCACGCCGAGGAACGTGATGTCGGGGCCGAACATCGGGCCGTAGCGGGTCACCGCTCCTCCATCCCCCACGGCGAGCCGTAGCCGGTCAGCAGGTCCAGGAAGGGCACCGGCGGCAGCGCCTCCGGACCGAGCACCCCGGCGCCGGACCAGGCACCGGCGGCGAGCAGTTCCAGGGCGACGACCGGGTTGACGGCCGTCTGCCAGACCACCGCCTGGTGGCCGTACTCCTTCATCGACCACCCGTTGTCGACGACGTGGTAGAGGTAGACCTTCCGCGGCCGGCCGTCGACGCCGGTGCCGGTGACGTACGTCCCGGCGCAGGTCTTGCCGCGCATCCGGTCGCCGAGGGTGGCGGGGTCGGGCAGGCAGGCGGCCACCACGTCGCGCGGAGACACCGAAGTGCCGCCCACCCGGACCGGAGCGGTCGAGTCCAGGCCCAGCTTGTGCAGGGTCTTCAGCACCTCGATGAACTCGTCGCCGAGGCCGTACTTGAAGGTGACCCGCTTCGCCTTCACCCAGCGCGGGATCAGCAGCACCTCCTCGTGCTCCACGTTGACGCATTCGACGGGGCCGATCCCCTCCGGGAAGTCGAAGACCTCCGGCTCGCTGAACGGCGGCGTGGTGTACCAGCCCCGGTCTGCCTCCCAGATCACCGGCGGGTTCAGGCACTCCTCGATGGTGGTCCAGATGGAGAAGGACGGCGCGAAGTCGTACCCGTCGACGGTGAGGTTGGCGCCGTCGCGGACCCCGATCTCGTCGATCTCGCTGAACAGCTCATCCGCGGCGTAGCGGGCGAAGACGTCCGACAGGCCGGGCTCGATGCCGATGCCGCAGAGCGCCAGCCGGCCGGCGGCCTCCCACCGCTCGGCGACCGCGAACTGGTCGTCGCCGAGCTTCACCCCGGTCTCCGCGTGGGGCCGGGACGGGTGCGGGTGGGACAGGGACATCGCCATGTCCAGGTAGTCGGCGCCGGCGGCGAACGCGCCGTCGAAGATCGGCATGACGAAGCGTGGGTCGACCGCGTTGAGCACGTGGGTGATCCGGTGCTCCCGGCAGAGCGCGGCGACCGCGTCCGCCGACGACGCGTCGACCTGGGCGGCGACGAAGCGGCCGTCGTGCTCGGCGATCGCCCGGGACGCGCGGCCCAGGTCGTAGTCGGCGACCACCATGGTCTCGAAGAAGGAGCGGCGGGCGGCGATGGCGACGGCGGCGGAGCCGACACCGCCGGCGCCGACGAGCAGGATGCGCATCAGGAATCGAACCCCAAACCAAGACGATCGAGCGTACGGAGCCAGAGGTTGCGCCGGCCCTCGCGCGCGTCCGCGCGGGCGAGTGACCAGCGGGTGAGATTGATGCCGGTGGCCCGGAACGGCTCCGGCGGGAACGGCAGCGGTTTGCTGCGCACCAGGCCGAGCCGGGTCAGCGGGGTCTCCTCGCCGCCGAGCAGGTCGAGCATCACCCGGGCGCCGAACCGGCTCGCCCCGACGCCCAGCCCGGTGAACCCGGCGGTGTACGCCAGCCGCCCCTCGTAGGCGGTGCCGAAGAACGGGCAGAACCGGGTGCAGGTGTCGATGACCCCGCCCCAGCGGTGGCTGAACCGGAGGCCGTCGAGCTGCGGGAACGTGGTGAAGAAGTGCTCGGCGAGGGCGGCGAAGGTGGCGGTCCGCTGTTCCAGCTCGGGGGCGATCCGGTTGCCGTAGTGGTAGACCGCGTCGTACCCGCCGAAGAGGATCCGGCCGTCGGCGGTGATCCGGTAGTAGTGGAACTGGTTGCCGGTGTCGGCGAGCCCCTGCCGGTTGGCCCAGCCGATCAGCTTGCGCTGTTCCACCGACAGCGGCTCGGTCGTCAGCGCGTAGTCGTACACCGGGACCAGCCAGGCCCGCAGCCGGCGCAGCAGCGGCGGGAACGCGTTGGTGGCGAGCGCGACCTGCCGGGCGCGGACGCTCCCCGGGGCGGCGTCGGCGCCACCCGCCGTGCCTAGCCGCAGCGCCGCGCCGTCGCGGCGCAGGCCGGTGACCCGGGTGTGCTCGTGGATCCGCACGCCGAGGTCCAGGCAGGCCCGGCGCAGCCCCCAGGCGAGCTTCGCCGGGTCGAGCATCGCCACCCGGTCCCGGTCCCACATCCCGCCGAGGTACGTCGGCGAGTCCACCTCGGCGCGTACCTCGTCGCGGTCGAGCAGGCGGACGTCGTGGCCGTACCGGCGGGCCAGCTCGGCATCCTCGGCGAGCCCGGCGAGCTGGTACGGCTCGACGGCCACCGCCAGCTCGCCGGCGCGTTCGAAGTCGCAGTCGATGCCGTGCTCGGCGACCGTGGCGGCGATGGCGTCCAGGTTCTCCCGGCCGAGCCGTTCCAGCTCGTCGATCTCGCCGGGGAAGCGGTCGACGCCGTTGGCCAGGCCGTGGGTGAGCGAGGCGGCGCAGAACCCGCCGTTGCGCCCGGACGCCGCCCAGCCGCAGGTCCCGGCGTCGACCAGGAGAACGTCGCGGGCCGGGTCGGCCCGCTTGGCGAGCAGGGCGGTCCAGAGCCCGGCGTACCCGCCGCCGACCACCAGAAGATCCGTCGTGGTCGCGCCGGTCAGCGGCGGCAGCGGGTCGGGGCGTTCCGGGCGGTCGAGCCAGTACGGCGCGGGCGCCGCGTCGGCCAGCGCCCGGCCGGTATGCGGGAGTGTCATGACCGGCGCTTGGCCCGCCGGCCGCGCAGCGAGCTGACCCCGACCAGCAGCAGCGCGATCACGAACATCGCCGTGCCGATGACGTTCACCTGCGGCGGGATGCCGCGCTGCGCGGCGCCCCAGACGTACATCGGGAAGGTGACGGTGGTGCCCGCGTTGAAGTTCGTGATGATGAAGTCGTCGAAGCTGAGCGAGAAGGCGAGCAGCGCGGCGGCCACGACGCCGGGGAGCACCAGCGGCAGGGTGATCCGCCGGAAGGTCTGCCACTCGCTGGCGTAGAGGTCCATGGCGGCCTCCTCCAGCCGGCTGTCCATGCCGGCGAGCCGCGCCTTCACGGTCACCACCACGAACGACACGCAGAACATCACGTGCGCGATGACGATCGTCCAGAAGCCCTGCGGCACCCCGGCGGCGACGAAGAGGGCGAGCAGCGAGGTGCCCATCACCAGTTCGGGGGTGGCCATCGGCAGGAAGATCAGCAGGTTGATCCCGGAGCGCCCCTTGAACCGGTGCCGGACCAGGGCGAACGCCATCAGCGTGCCGAGCACCGTGGAGACCACGGTGGCGATGAAGCCGATCTGCACGCTGCGCACCACCGCGTCACACATGTCGGAGGTGGCGCAGGGGTGCGCCCAGTTGTCCAGGGTGAACTCGTGGAAGTCGTACGACAGCCGGCTGGACGGGCGGTTGAACGACAGGCCGGCCACCACGACGATCGGTAGCGAGAGGTAGCCCAGGACGAGCAGGGCCACGCCCATCACCCAGCGGTCGGCCAACCAACGGGACAGTCTCACAGCACCTCCTCCGTGCCGGCCTTGCGCAGGTAGACGAAGACCACCGCGAGGATGGCCGCCATCAGCAGGAACGACAGCGCCGCGCCCTGCGGGTAGTCCAGCCGGACCAGGAACGCCGAGTCGATGACGTTTCCGATCATGTACTCGTTCGGGGTGCCGAGCAGCTCGGCGTTGATGTAGTCACCGGTGGCCGGGATGAAGAAGAGCAGCGTGCCGGCGATCAGGCCGGGCATCGACAGCGGCAGGGTGACCTTCCGGAACGCCTTGAGGGGGCTGGCGTAGAGGTCGCTCGCCGCCTCCAGCAGCCGGTGGTCCAGCCGCTCCAGGCTCGCGTACAGCGGCAGCACCAGGAAGGGCAGGAAGTTGTACGTCAGGCCGAGCACCACCGCGACCGGGGTGGCCAGCAGCCGACCGTCCGGGCCGAGCAGATGCACGTCCCGGAGCAGCCCGACCAGCGCACCGTTGTCCGACAGGATGGTCTTCCAAGCCAGCGTGCGGACCAGGAAGCTGGTGAACATCGGCGCGACCACGCAGACCAGCAGCAGGTTCTTCCACCGGCCGGCCTTCTGCGCGATCGCGTACGCCAGCGGGTAGCCCATCAGCAGGGCCAGCACCAGCGCGATCGCCGAGTAGCCGAACGACCGGAGGAACTGCGGCCAGTACGCCTGCACCGCCTCCGGGTAGTTGCCGAACGCCCAGGTCAGCGCGTATCCGGTGGAGAGCGAGCCGCTGGGGTCGTAGAGGCTGGCCGCGGCGAGTTGGAGCAGCGGCAGGGCGAAGAAGATCAGCAGCCAGGCCGCGCCCGGCAGCAGCAGCAGGTACGGCAGCAGCCGGTACCGCCCGCGCCGGGGCGGCGGCGGCGCCGACTGCCCCGACCCGGTGGGTACGTGAGCGAGAGCGGTCATGACGCCAGGACCACCGTCGGGTCGTCGAGCAGCGGGGTGGTGCGGTCGTCCTCGCCCGCCTCCCGGGGGAGCAGGAAGGCGTGCCGCGGATTCCAGTGCGCCACCACCGGGCTGCCGACCGGCAACTGCCCGCCGAGGCCGCTGTTCGCGGAGAAGGCCGACAGCTCGCTGCCCCATCCGGTCTTCACCAGGTACTGGGTGCTCACCCCGACGTAGGAGGCGTCGGTCACCACGCCGCCGACGTGCTGGTGGCCGGCCGGCACCTGGGCGGCGGTCCCGACCAGGTGCAGCTTCTCGGGGCGTACCCCGAGGAAGACCGGTCCCCGGTCGAGGCGGGCCCGCGCGGCGGGCACGGCGTAGCGCCCGCCGTGCGCGGAGACCAGCACGTGGTCGCCGCTCGTTCCGCCGGCCTCGCCGGCGAGCAGGTTGGACTGGCCGAGGAAGTTCGCCACGAACGCGGTCGCCGGGAACTCGTAGATGTCGGCGGGGGCGCCCAGCTGCTCGATCTTCCCGGCGTTCATCACCGCGACAGTGTCGGCCATGGTCATGGCCTCCTCCTGGTCGTGGGTGACGTGCACGAAGGTGATGCCGACCTCGGTCTGGATCCGCTTCAGCTCGATCTGCATCTGCCGGCGCAGCTTCAGGTCGAGCGCGCCGAGCGGCTCGTCCAGCAGCAGCACCTGCGGCTGGTTGATCAGGGCGCGGGCCAGCGCGACCCGCTGCTGCTGTCCGCCGGAGAGCTGGGCGGGCCGGCGCCGGCCGTACCCTTCGAGCTGCACCAGCGCGAGCATCCGGTCGACCTGGTCGGCGACCTTGCGGATGCCCCGCCGGCGCAGCCCGAAGGCCACGTTCTCGTTGATGTCCAGGTGCGGGAAGAGCGCGTAGCTCTGGAACACGGTGTTCACCGGTCGCTTGTACGGCCGCAGCCGGGCGATGTCCCGGTCGCCGAGCAGCACCTGCCCGTTGGTCGGCTCCTCCAGCCCGGCGATCATCCGCAGGGTGGTGGTCTTGCCGCAGCCGGAGGCGCCGAGCAGGGCGAAGAACGAGCCCTGCGGGATGGTCAGGCTGAGGTCGTCGACCGCGGTGAAGATGCCGAACTTCTTGGTCAGGTTGGCCAGCCGCAGATCGCCGGCCGGTGTCTCGTGTCCCATTGTTCTCACGCTCCGATGACCTGCTGGAACTTGGCCTCGTAGTCCTTCTCCTGCTTCTCGTCCAGGGCCATGAAGACCTTGGACTTCGACAGCATCGCCTCGTCCGGGAAGATCAGCGGGTTGGCGGCCAGGTCCGGGTCGATCTTCTCCATCTCGGCCTGCGCGCCCTTGACCGGGCAGATGTAGTTCACGTACGCGGCGAGCTTCGCGGCCACCGCCGGGTCGTAGTAGTAGTTCATCAGCTCTTCGGCGTTGGCCCGGTGGGTGGCCTTGTTCGGCACGAGCATGTTGTCGGACCAGAGCATCACGCCGGAGTCGGGCACCACGAACTTGATCTTCTCGTCCTCGAAGCCGAGCTGGATCACGTCGCCGGACCAGCCGATGCAGGCGGCGATGTCGCCCTTGGCCAGGTCCGGGGCGTAGTCGTTGCCGGTGAACTTGCGGATCTGCTTGGAGTCCACGGCCCTCTTGAGCTTGTTCAGCGCGTCGTCGAACTGCGCGGCGGTGAAGTTCGCCGGGTCATGGCCGTTGGACTGCAGCAGCAGACCCATGGTGTCCCGCATCTCGGAGAGCGCGGTCACCTTGCCCTTGAGGTCGGGGCGGGTGAGCAGCTCGTCAACCGTGCGGATCTCCTTGGCCACCTTGGCGTTGTAGGCGAGGCCGGCGAGGCCGGACTGCCACGGGATGGCGAGTTGGCTGTCCGGGTCGAAGGAGCGGTTGCGCAGCGAGGGCAGCAGGTTGGCCTCGACGTTGGGCATCTTGGCCTTGTCCAGCTTCTGGATCCAGCCGAGCCGGATCATCCGGGCCGCCATCCAGTCGGTGAGGACCATGACGTCCCGCCCGGTGGTCTGGCAGCCGGCGAGCTGGTTCTGCACCTTGCCGAAGAACTCGTTGTTGTCGTTGACGTCCTCGGTGTAGGTCACCTTGATGCCGGACTTGGCGATGAAGGCGTCGAGCGAGGGGCGCTTCGACTCGTCCTTCTCGTCGACGTCCATGTACTGCGGCCAGTTCGAGAAGGCCAGCGTCTTCTCCGTGGCGGAGAGGTCATCGCTCTTGCAACCGGTCTCGGTCTGCTGGGCGCCCTTCGTGCCGCAACCGGCCAGCGCACCGGCGGTGGCCAGCAGCGCTGCCGAGCCGAGGGTGCCGGTGAGCAGACCACGCCGGGACAGGGGCCGGAGGGGACTACGCATGTGACGACTCCTAGGGGGGTCATCGTCGGCGGCGGGACGGGGGTGGCGCGCCGGCGGGAGGGTCAGTGGCGATGGACGACTGATCCTGACATGGAGTGACCCTCCTTACAAGGGATTCCGTTGCGGGAATAGCGATGGGCGACGAAATACGCCAGACTGCGGCGGAGCACTACGCTCAGGCCCACGGAATCGGACATGGGGAGCGGCGATGAACAACCGGCACCTGGAGACTGGCAACGGCTCGCGTCGCGTCACCGTGCGCGAGGGAGCCAGCCACGTTCTGCTCGACGACGTGGCGAAGCAGATCATCGAGCAGCTTCAGGAGGACGGCCGCCGCCCGTACGCGACCATCGGCAAGGCGGTCGGCCTCTCCGAGGCGGCGGTCCGCCAGCGGGTGCAGCGGCTGCTCGACGCCGGCGTCATGCAGATCGTCGCGGTGACCGATCCGCTCCAGCTCGGCTTCCCCCGGCAGGCGATGATCGGGCTGCGGACCGACGGCGACCTGGAGACCGTGGCCGACCGGCTCGCCGGGTTCGAGGAGATCGACTATGTGGTCATCACCGCCGGCTCGTTCGACCTGCTGGCCGAGGTGGTCTGCCGCAACGACGCCCACCTGCTGGAGATCCTGCAGAAGCTGCGCGCCGTCGAGGGCGTGCTGGCCACCGAGGCGTTCGTCTACCTCAAGCTCCGCAAGCAGACCTACAGCTGGGGTACGGCCTGATGCGGATTCCGTTGCAATAGTCAACTACTTTCGCTGAATCCGTTGCGCTAGACCCTCGGCACTTGCGTTATCGGCATCCGCTGTGCGATAACCGTGGGCAGAGCGGCCGGTGATCACCCCTGACCGGCCCGAAACCCGATGGGGCTGACATGGCCAACGCCACCGACCACCTCTGGATGCACTTCACCCGGATGGCCAGCTACTCCGACGGCGAGGTGCCGACCATCGTCCGCGGCGAGGGCGCGTACGTCTGGGACTCCCGGGGCCGCCGCTACCTGGACGGACTCGCCGGGCTCTTCGTCGTCAACGCCGGCCACGGCCGCACCGAACTGGCCGAGGCGGCCGCCAAGCAGGCCGGCGAGCTGGCCTACTTCCCGCTCTGGTCGTACGCCCACCCGAAGGCCGTCGAGCTGGCCGAGAAGATCGCCTCCCTCGCCCCCGGCGACCTGAACCGGATCTTCTTCACCACCGGCGGCTCGGAGGCCGTCGAGGCGGCGTGGAAGCTGGCCCGGGCCTACTTCAAGCGCACCGGCCAGCCGAACAAGCACAAGGTGGTCAGCCGCTACATCGCGTACCACGGCACCTCGATGGGCGCGCTGTCGATCACCGGCCTGCCCGGCATCAAGAGCGACTTCGAGCCCCTGGTCCCCGGCGGCATCAAGGTGCCGAACACCAACTTCTACCGGGCCCCCGAGCACGGCGACTCCCCCGAGGCGTTCGGCCGCTGGGCCGCCGAGGAGATCGGCCGCGCCATCGAGCGGGAGGGGCCGGACACGGTTGCCGCGGTCTTCCTGGAGCCGGTGCAGAACTCCGGCGGCTGCTTCCCGCCGCCGCCCGGCTACTTCGAGCGGGTCCGCGAGATCTGCGACGCGTACGACGTGCTGCTCGTGAGTGACGAGGTGATCTGCTCCTGGGGCCGGCTGGGTGAGTACTTCGGCGCCACCCGGTACGGCTACCAGCCGGACATCATCACCACCGCCAAGGGCCTCACCTCCGGGTACGCCCCGCTCGGCGCGATGATCGCCAGCGAGCGACTGATGGAGCCGTTCCTGACCGAGACCGGCATGTTCGCCCACGGGGTGACCTTCGGCGGCCACCCGGTCTCCTGCGCGGTGGCCCTGGCCAACCTGGAGGTCTTCGCCCGCGAGGACCTGGTCGGGCACGTCCGGGCCAACGAGGACGCCTTCCGGTCCACCCTGGAGAAGCTCAACGACCTGCCGATCGTCGGCGACGTCCGGGGCGACGGCTACTTCTACGGCATCGAGCTGGTCAAGGACAAGACCACCAAGGAGACCTTCGACGAGGCCGAGTCGGAGCGGCTGCTGCGCGGCTTCCTCTCCAGCGCACTGTTCCAGGCCGGCCTCTACTGCCGTGCCGACGACCGCGGCGACCCGGTCGTGCAGCTCGCCCCGCCGCTGATCGCCGAGCAGCAGCAGTTCGACGAGATCGAGCAGATCCTCCGCGCCGTGCTGACCGAGGCATGGGCGCGCCTCTGACCGGCGGGCCAGGCTCGGACGGGGCCGGCTTCCGGGACACCGGGGACCGGCCCCGCGTCGTCCGCGCGGCCGTCGGCGGGACCGACCGGACCCGGGTACGCCGGCTGCCCGACCTGGCCGTGCCCGACCGGGAGACGTTGTCCGCCGTTCTCGACGCCGGCCGGGTCGGGCACCTGGCCATCGTCGACGGCGACCAGCCGTACGCGCTGCCGGTGGCGTACGCCCGCGACGGCGACCGGGTGCTGGTGCACGGCTCCACCGGCAGTCGGCTCTTCCGGCACCTGGCCGCCGGCGCCCCGGCCTGCCTGACCGTCACCCTGCTCGACGGCCTGGTGCTGGCCCGGAGCGCCTTCGAGTCCTCGATGAACTACCGCTGCGTTATGGCGCTCGGCCGGCTCGTCGCGCTCGGCGGCGAGGAGAAGCTGGCCGCGCTGGAACGCCTGGCCGAACACCTGCTGCCCGGCCGGTGGGCGATGATCCGGCCACCCTCGGCGAAGGAACTGGCCGCCACGCTGGTGCTCGCGCTGCCACTGGACGAGTGCTCGGTGAAGGTCAGCGCCGGGCCGCCCGACGACCCCGATGACGACCTCGACCGCCCGGTCTGGGCCGGCGTGGTGCCGGTCGTCGAGGCGTACGGCACTCCGCAGCCCGATCCGCGGCTGCGCCACGACCTGCCCCCACCGGAGTGGTGATGCGCTACCAGGAGCTGTCGTACTGGTTGTCCAGCGTGGACGAGCCGCTGACCCCGCGCCCCGCAGTGCCCGGGGACACCGACGCGGACGTGGTGATCGTCGGCGCCGGCTACACCGGGCTCTGGACGGCGTACTACCTGGCGGAGGCCGACCCGACGCTGCGGATCACCGTCCTGGAGAAGGAGATCGCCGGGTACGGCGCCTCCGGACGCAATGGCGGCTGGTGCTCGGCGCTCTTCCCGACGTCGCTGCCCGCGCTGGCCCGCCGGCACGGCCGGGACCGGGCGCTCGCCATGCAGCGGGCCATGCAGGAGACCGTCCGCGAGGTCGGCCGGGTGGTCGCCGCCGAGGGCATCGACTGCGACTGGCGGCCCGGTGGGACGGTGGTGCTGGCCCGCTCCGCGGCCCAGCTCGGCCGGGCCCGGGCCGCGGTCGAGGAGGCCCGAGAGTACGGCCTGTCCGAGGAGGACCTGGTGCTCCTCGACGCCGCCGAGGCCACCGCCCGCTGCGCCGCCGACGGGGTGCGCGGTGGGACGTACACCCCGCACTGCGCCGCCGTGCATCCGGCCCGGCTGGTCCGCGGGCTGGCCCGGGCGGTCGAACGCCGCGGGGTGACCATCTTCGAGCGGACGCCGGTGACGGCGGTCCGGGCCGGCGCGGCGGTGACGCCCGCCGGGGTGGTCCGGGCGCCGGTGGTGGTCCGGGCGACCGAGGGCTTCACCCCCGCCCTGCCGGGGCAGCGCCGGACCGTCGCGCCGGTCTACTCGCTGATGGTGGCCACCGAGCCACTGCCGGAGGAGACCTGGGCCCGGATCGGGCTGGCCGAGCGGGAGACGTTCTCCGACTACCGGCACGTCATCATCTACGGCCAGCGCACCGCCGACGGTCGACTGGCCTTCGGCGGGCGGGGCGCCCCCTACCACTTCGGCTCCCGCACCGCCCCCGGCTTCGACCGGGAGCCGCGGGTCTTCGCCGCGCTGCGCCGGGTGCTCGGCGAGCTCTTCCCGGCGCTCGGCCCGGAGGTCCCGGTGACCCACACCTGGGGCGGGCCGCTCGGCGTGGCCCGGGACTGGGCCGCCTCCGTGGGGCTGGACCGCAACGGTCTCGCCTGGGCCGGCGGGTACGTCGGCGACGGCGTGGGCACCAGCAACCTCGCCGGCCGTACCCTCGCCGACCTGATCCGGGGCGCGGAGAGCGAGCTGACCACCCTCCCCTGGGTCAACCACCGCTCCCCACGGTGGGAGCCGGAGCCGCTGCGCTGGCTGGCGGTCAACGCCGGCCTCAGGCTGATGTTCTCCGCCGACGAGGCCGAACTCCGCACCAACCGCCCGTCCCGCCGCGCCGCCGCCTTCTCCCGCCTCCTCGGCCACTGACCCTCCACCCCCCACCCCCCCCGCGCTCATTTGTTGATCATGAGGTTGCCGGGCGGATCAGCAATCGACTGACCCGCCAACCTCATGATCGACGCCGTGGCGACGGAGGCCGCAGCAGTTCCAGCCTCGGCGCCAGCGCCACCACCACGCCGACCCGGCCACCCGGTTACGGCGGCCTCGGCCATCGGCCGGTTCGTGACCGGCCTTCGGTACTGCCCGCCGGGCGCGGGTGCCGCGCCGGGGTCAGTGGGTGGGGGGGATGACGCGGAGGTGACCGCGGCGGCCGGTCGGCGGGTTCTGGTGGAGGTCGCGGTCGTCCTCGGGGGGACGGGGAGGCGCCGGGCGGGCGGCCTCGCGGACGGCCTCGGCCAGGGCGACCAGGTCGTCGGTGGTGGGCGGCGGCGGCTCGAACTCGCCCTCGTGCCGGACCACGTCCCAGCCGCGCGGGGCGGTCAGGTTGCGGGCGTGCGGCTCGCAGAGGTCGTACGTGTGCGGCTCGGCGAAGGCCGCAAGCGGGCCCACCACGGCCGTCGAGTCGTTGTAGACATAGGTCAAGGTGGCGACCGCTTGCCGGGGGCAGCCGTTACGGGAGCAGCGCCGTGGTGACCTCACGGCGGCAGGGTAACCCCATTACCGGGTCCGGCGCACCGCTTCGCGCTGCGACACGCCCGTCATGGTGATCACAATTCGCCCGATCGGATCACCGGCACGCCGGGCCGGCGGAGCAGCGGCGGGCCGGCCGGTGGCGAGGGCTACCCTCTTCCTCATGACGAGCCCGGAACACCGCCGCCCCGGCTCCGGCCGGCGCACCCACCGCGACCGCCACGGTCGAGGGCTGCGCGGGCGGCTGGTGCCGGCCACCGTGCCGCTGGCCCGGACCAAGGCGGAGGTCTTCGACGACCTGGTGCTCGACACGGTGGAGACCCTGGAACGCCGCTTCGCCAAGGAGCTGGCTGGCGTCGAGTTCGCGGTCGAGGACGTCCCACCGGACCTGAACGTCTACGACTCCGACGTGCTGGAGGACGGCGAGGTGCCGCTCGCCCGGCTGCTGCCGGGCCGGCCGGGCCGGCAGGAGGTGCCGCCGCGGATCGTGCTGTACCGGCGGCCGCTGGAGTTCCGGGCGATGGACCGCGAGGACCTCGCCGACCTGGTGCACGACGTGATCATCGAGCAGGTGGCGAACCTGCTCGGGGTCGATCCCGACGAGCTGGCCTGAGGGGCGCGCCCCGGCGCGCACAACCCGATCACCCCGGGACTGCCGGCCGCCGCGACCCCCGTCGCGCCGCCGGCGCCCACCGTCATCGCCGACACCCGACCGGCCCCCGCCGGTCGAGCCGCCGACCCGAGCCGGGCGCCCCCACCGCCCCGGCCCGGCACTGTCTCAGGCGGCGACCCGCCGCTTGAGCTTGCGCCGCTCCCGCTCGGAGAGCCCACCCCAGATCCCGAACCGCTCGTCGTGGCCGAGAGCGTATTCGAGGCACTCCGTCTTGACTTCGCACCGCGAGCAGATGCGCTTCGCCTCGCGGGTCGAGCCGCCCTTCTCGGGAAAGAACGCCTCCGGGTCGGTCTGCGAGCACAGCGCCCGCTCCTGCCACTCCGGCGCGTTTCCGAGCAGGTCGGCCACCTCGAGCTGGCCGTCCATCAAATGCCTCCTTGTCGCGCACCGGCGTCATCGCCGCTGCAACCCCCCACGCGAAAGGCGTGCTTGTCCGTCCGGTCACATTTTGTTGCGTTCGGCGCGAACAACCCCATTCAAATTACACGCGTGTAATACGTGCGCCGTCAAGCCGAACTTGATAATGGAGTCGCCCTCCCGACACGTTCCGGACGACGACCGAGCCGCCCGAACCTCGCAACCTGCCCTATCGATTCAGACCCCGGACGAGTAACGCCCTCTCCGGCGAGTTGCCCGGCTTTTCTGCCGTGGCGCGCCCGACGACGACACCGCGGGCCCGGCCCCCCGGTGAAGACTCCGGCGGGCCGGGCCCGGGCGGCCGGCGCGGCAGCGTCCAAGATCAGCATTGTGGTGGGGCAAAGGTTAACCCGAGTCCGCCCGGACCGCCCGTCGAGCCGGAAAACGCCGACAGCGCCCCGTCCAGATGATGGGACGGGGCGCAGCGGCCGAAGCGGCTCGAGGGATCAGCCGGTCCCCAGCGGAGAGCTGCTCGGCCAGACGAATTCGGCGATCGCGCCACCGGTGACGGAGACGGCTCCGGCCGACGTCCGATCGTCCCACCAGACGGTATAGAGGCCCGCCTCAAGATCCGGATAGACGGCACTGTGGAACACCCCGTCGCGGACGTGGCGCTCCCGCACCGCCGAGTGCGTACGCCGCTCCTCGTCCCCCCGGCTGATCTCGATCTCCCGGCCGTGCAGGTCCCGTCCGGTGTAGATGATCAGCGCGCCGGAGCTCCCGCCGAGGTTCAGCACGACGCTGCCGCTGCCCGTCGGACCGTAGCTGTGGTGGTGCTCGTGCACGACCCGCTCCTCAGGACTTCGCCGCCGGCGGGTTGTTGAACCCGTCGTACGGAGTGCCGAGGAACGGGAAGTCACCCAGGAACGGGGCCGTCACGTCGGCGGCGCTCAACCCCGGGGTGACCGCCGCCGCCGCGGCGTCCGGCTTGAACGACTTGTCCACGAGCGGCACGGTGAGCCCGGCGATGGCCCGCAGCGCGATGCTCACCACGTCGTCGCCGACCCGGCGGCCGTTCGGGAAGCCGGCCAGGTCGCCGCCGAGCACCCCGAACCGGTCCGGCTTGCGGTTCGGCCTGATCGCCGTGTTCAGCCGCAACATGTCGGCCTGGACGTCGCCGGTCGCGTTGGTGAAGCCGTCGATCAGGCCGGCCGGGATGCCGGTCAGCAGGATCGCCACCAGGTCCGCCCGCGGCTTCTTCGACTTGTTCAGCGCGTCCAGATTGGGGAAGACGCCCGGGTAGAGCGCCGGCAGCAGGGCGGCCAGCTCCGGTTGCTCGACGAACCGGGCGAACCGCTTGTCCTCCGCGGGCGGCAGCGTGTTCCACAGGTCCTTCGTGGGCATCGGCACGACGACCTCGTTGAACAGCGGATTGCCGAGCCGGGAGACCTGGGTGAAGGGACCGGCGGCGGTGTCCGCGGCGACGCGGTCGCCGAGCACTCGCACCTGCTGCCGCGAGGCGGACGTCCACACGCCGATCGTCGAGGCCCGGTCGGCGGCGGCGTACCGGGCGGCCTTGCGGCGGACCCGGCTCAGCGGCACCTGCACGGCGATGCTGTGCACGTTCATCCGGTCCAGCGCGTTGACCGGCTCTCCCTCGGTCTTGAAGATCTTCTTGCCGGCCACGTGCAACTGCTGGAACGGCCGCAGCGTACCGAGGTCGAAGATCGCGCCGAGGTCGACGAAGAAGCCGTCCGCCCGCTGCCCGGCGAAGACCTTCTCCCCGGTGGAGAGGCGGTACGTGGCCTGCCGGACCAGGTCGTGGTACTTCGGGGTGGAGAGCGGACCGACGTTGCACGGCGGGCAGGGCAGCTTGTGCGCGAGCACGTGCTCCTTGCCGTCGGCCACCCGGGTCAGCCGGTAGAACTGCCGCCGGTTCCAGTTCTTGCTGTCCAGCGACTCGATCGGCCCGGTGTTGTAGAGAAAACTGTTCGGATTCGTGATCTCGGTACGGAATTCGAACCGGTACGTCACATCGGGATAGCCGTCGCCATCGTTGTCGATATGAATCTCGTACCGCACGTCGTCACCGAACTCGAAGAAGTTCGGACCGCCGGAGGGGAGCTGCAGCGGCACGTAGTTGGCGATCAACGTGACCGTGTCCGGATGATCGGGACTGACGAACGCGTACAGGTCGGAGCTGTCGGCGACCGGATCCTTGGCTATCTCCGGGGCTTCGCGGTGGGAGGACATGGCGGACCACACCTTTGCGTCTGGGAAGCGATGGTCGAGCGGGATCACCGGCGCCGAGGGCCTGCGCCGGGAGAGGTCGCGCCGCCGGCGGCGCGCGGCGGGTCAGCGTCGGGCAGCGCGCCGCAACCGGTCCGCCAGGGCGCGGTCGCGTACCTCGATCCGGGTCGTGCCGACGAAGACGTCCATGGTCCCGGAGGCCGCGTCGCGGAGGTGGACCACGATCGGGTCGTCCCGACGGCCCGCGGACGGGGTGTTCTGTGCGGCCGACAGGCCCGGCACGGTGAGGGCGGCGGCGCCGAGGGTGGCGCTCGCCGCGGCGGTCAACGTCTGCCGGCGGGTCAGTCGCGGCCAGGGCCGCTTCCGCTGATCACTGGTCATGGGCAACCTTTCCGGGCCGGCGCGTCAGCGCCCGCGGTGATCGGGAGCCCCGGGCGCCCCGCCGAGGCGGACGCCGCCGGGCACCCCCGGTGGGGGCTGCCGGCGGCGGTCCTCGCCGCAACCGCCGCCGGCATGCAGTGGTACGGCCGACGGCGGGGAAAGGTTCGACGCTACCCGCGGGCGTGACCGTACGCGGTCGTCCGCTTGCGGGCCGGTCGCCCCGCCGCCGCCGCGATCGCCCGCAGCTGCTCCTCGGTCCGCGCCGAGCCGTTGTCGGAGCCCGCCATCCGGGAGATGGTCTCCTCCATCAGGGTCCCGCCCAGGTCGTTGCAGCCGCCCCGGAGCATCGCCACGGTGCCGGAGTCGCCCAGCTTCACCCAGGAGCACTGGATGTTGTCGATCCGGCCGTGCAGCAGCAGCCGGGCCATCGCGTGCACCGCCCGGTTCTCCCGCCAGGTCGGACCGGGCCGGGCGATGCCGGCCAGGTAGATCGGCGCGTTGGTGTGCACGAACGGCAGCGCCACGAACTCGGTGAAGCCCCCGGTACGGTCCTGCACGCCGGCCAGCACCCGGAAGTGGGCGAGCCACTGGCCCGGGTGGTCGACGTGGCCGTACATCATCGTGGAGCTGGACCGGATGCCCAGCTCGTGGGCCGTGCTCACCACCTCGACCCAGGCGGCGGCCGGCAGTTTGCCCTTGGTGAGCACCCAGCGCACCTCGTCGTCGAGGATCTCCGCGGCGGTGCCCGGGATGGTGTCCAGGCCGGCGTCGCGGAGCTGGATCAGCCACTCCTTCACCGGTACGCCCGCCTTCGCCGCGGCGGTGACGATCTCCATCGGGGAGAACGCGTGCACGTGCATCCCCGGCACCCGGCTCTTGATCGCCCGGACCAGGTCGGCGTAGCCGGTGACCGGCAGCTTCGGGTCGATCCCACCCTGCAGGCAGACCTCGCTGGCGCCGGCGGCCCACGCCTCCTCGGCCCGGTCGGCGACCTGCTCCAGCGACAGCCGGAACGCGTCCGCGTCGCTCTCCCGTTGGGCGAAGGCGCAGAACCGGCAGCCGACGTAGCAGACGTTGCTGAAGTTGATGTTGCGGTTGACCACGTAGGTGACGTCGTCGCCAACCGCGTCCCGCCGCACGTCGTCGGCGATCCGGCACAGCTCGTCCAGCGCCGGGCCGTCGGCGGCGAAGAGCGCCAGCGCCTTCGCCTCGTGCGCCGGATCGAGCAGCGCCGCCGGGTCGTCGGCGGCCAACCGGAGTCCGGTACGCAGGTCGTGGTCGCCCGCGCCGGTCGTCGTCCCGGCCCCGGCCGGGATGCGAACGGCGCCGGCCAGGCTGGCATCGGCCTTGTCGGCCACCTCCGACCAGTCACCGTAGACGCTGTCGAAGTCGCCGCGCCGGTCGTCGGTGCGGCCGGCGGTATCGATGGTCACGTGCAGGTCGGTCCGGCCGCCGAACACCTCCTCCGGCTCCTGCCACGGGCGGCCCACCGGTCGGGCCGACTCCACCGCGAGGCCGGTCGCCGGATCCGCCAGCGCGGTCACGTGCGGCAGCAGGCGCGGATCCAGCCATGGGTCGCCGGCCCGGACGTACTCGGGGTAGATGGTGAGCCGTTCCCGCAGGGTGAAGCCGGCCGCGGCGGTGTGCCGGGCCAGCTCGTCGAGCTGCGGCCAGGGGCGCTCCGGGTTGACGTGGTCCGGGGTCACCGGGGACACCCCGCCCCAGTCGTCGATGCCGGCGCGCAGGAGCAGGTCGTACTCGCCCTCGATCAGGTTCGGCGGGGCCTGGATCCGGGCCCTCGGCCCGAGCAGCACCCGGGCCACCGCCACCGTGGCGGCCAGGTCGTGCAGCTCGGCGTCGGGCATGCCGCGCATCGCGGTGTCCGGCTTGGCGCGGAAGTTCTGCACGATCACCTCCTGGAGGTGGCCGTACTCCCGCCAGGCGCGGCGGATCGCGAAGAGCGCGTCGACCCGCTCGGCGAGGGTCTCCCCGATGCCGATCAGGATGCCGGTGGTGAACGGCACCCCCACCCGGCCGGCGTCGTCGAGCACCCGGAGCCGGACCGCCGGCTCCTTGTCCGGCGAGCCGAAGTGCGGGCCGCCCGGCTCCGACCAGAGCCGGTTCGCCGTGGTCTCGAGCATCATCCCCATGCTCGGCGCGACCGGCTTGAGCCGTTGCAGCTCCGACCAGGACAGGACGCCCGGGTTCAGGTGGGGCAGCAGCCCGGTCTCCTCCAGCACCGCCACCGCACAGGCGCGCAGGTAGTCCAGGGTGGAGTCGTAGCCGCGCTCGTCCAGCCACTGCCGCGCCGCCGGCCAGCGCTCCTCCGGGCGGTCGCCGAGGGTGAAGAGCGCCTCCTTGCAGCCCTGCGCGGCGCCCGCGCGGGCGATCGCCAGCACCTCGTCCCGGTCGAGGAACGCGGCCGGCAGCCGGTGCGGCACCGTGGCGAAGGTGCAGTAGTGGCAGCGGTCCCGGCAGAGCCGGGTCAGCGGGACGAAGACCTTCTTGGAGAAGGTGACCACACCGGGACGTCCGGCCTCGCGCAGACCGGCGTCGCGGATGTCGCCGGCGATCCGGAGCAGCTCGTCCAGCGGGACGCCCCGGGCGGTCAGCAGCGCCGTCGCCTCGTCCAGGTCCAGCGCCCGCCCGGTCGCGGCCCGGCGCAGCGCCCGCTGCACACTTGCCGCGGTCGGGGCGGAGTCGGTGCGATCAACCATCCGCCCAGCCTATGCGCTGACGCCGACGGTCCGCCCGCACGCCGGGACCCCACCCCGCCGAACGCCGCCCGTCCTCCGCCACACCGCAACCCGGCGGCTCCCCGACGAGGCCGCCGCACGGCGCCGCCAGCCGGCGGCCCTCGGGAGGCCGCGCTGCAACGGAAGGAGTGGCCTCCCCGTGTGCGGAGGCCACTCCTTACAGACAGTCGTTCGTGGCGTGGGACCGGTCGCCGGAGCGCCGGCGGTGGGTCAGCGCGGGTGGTTGGGGTCGTCCCGGTGGAAGCGCTGGGTGTGGTCGCCGTCGGGCGGGGTCGGCTGGCCGAACTCCGGTGACTGCCGCGGGATGGCCTGGGTCGGGTCGGCCGACGGCGGCTGGCCGAACGGTGGCGCCGAGTGCGGGGCGCCGGCCGGCGGGGCCGAGTGCGGCGCGGTGCCGTACGGCGGGGCGGTGTTGAACGGCGGCGCCGACGGGTTCGGCTGCCCGTGCTGGCCGGGCGGCGGGTAGCCGCCGGGCTGGTTCGGGGCCGGGTAGCCGGGCTGGTTGGGGGCCGGGTAACCGCCGGCCGACGGGTAGCCGCCCGGGCCGGGCACCGGGTAGCCGCCGGGCTGGCCGGGGTGGCCGCCCTGCTGCGGCCAACCGGGCTGCGGCTGGCCGTAGACGCCGGGCTGCGGCTTGGGCCGGGGCGTGTAGTACAGGGCGCGCCAGACCTTGAAGACGACGTATCCGGCGACGGCGAAGATCGCCAGCCAGGCGGCCCGGGTCAGCAGCCCGAGCAGGGCGTCGAGCACCTCCGCCTCGGCGAGCCGGCCGACGAGCCAGATCAGGAAGGTCAGCGCGCCGAAGAGCGCGCCGAACGCGTACTCGCCGAGGGCGACCTGGGTGATCAGCTTGGCCTTGGGCAGCACCGGCCGCACATGGGTGGCGAGCAGCACGGCCAGCACCGGCAGCACGGTCGACTCGACGCCGACGAAGATGAAGAAGGTGCTCCCCGCCCGGCCGCTGAAGGTGCTGTAGTCGTCCATCGGCACCAGCAGCCGGAAGAGGCCGACGAAGAGAAGCACGGCGTTCGCGCCGAGCAGTACGAGCGCGGCCAGTTCGCGCAGTGGCTTGGTCAGCTGGCTGGCCTGCGTCGCGTCGGTGGACGCGGGCTCGGCGGGGCTGGTCACGAGCTCCCCCTGGGGACGAAAACGGACAGTTGCCGACGTGAGCCTAGTCTGCTTACTACTGGTTGCTCATTGGTGAGCGGTTCGGATTATTCGCTCTCCGCTCGGTGCTGGCCGGGCTGGACTCCTGGACCGGCAGTCTGGTCCGGTGGCGATCGGTCCTGTCCTGCAGGATCTGCTTCACCTTGTGGTGTGGGGTTTGCAGGGCGATGTCGGGGTCGCCTGCTCGTTGCAGGATGCGGACGGACTCATCGGCACGTGAGTGCGCCGCCACGACGCCCAGCTGTCACCGACAGTAACCACCATGACCGAGCATCCAAGGCCGGCTGTAAGCATGTGGTGGGACGGATTCAAGCATGTGGTGGGACTAGAAATCACGTCTCCCCGGCCACCGGCGGACGGCGGCGGCCCGTGCGCAAGGATGGACGCCATGCGCATCGTGGTTCTGACCGGCGGGATCGGCGGCGCCCGGTTCCTGCTCGGCGTCCGGGCGTACGCCCGGGAGGTGGGGGCCGAGGTGACCGCTGTGGTCAACGTCGGCGACGACCTGCTGCTGCACGGGTTGAAGGTCTGCCCCGACCTGGACAGCGTGATGTACACGCTGGGCGGCGGCGCCGACCCGGAGCGGGGCTGGGGTCGGGTGGGTGAGACCTGGACGGTCAAGTCGGAACTCTCGGCGTACGGCGCCGAGCCGAGCTGGTTCGGCCTCGGCGACAAGGACATCGCGACGCACCTGGTGCGGTCGACGATGCTCAACGCCGGGTATCCGCTCTCCGCGGTGACCCGGGCGCTGGCCACCCGGTGGGAGCCGGGCCTGGCCATGCTGCCGGCCACCGACGACCGGCTGGAGACCCACGTGGTCGTGGATGGCGACCAGGGGCAGCGGGCGATCCACTTCCAGGAGTGGTGGGTGCGGTACCGGGCGGACATCCCGACGCACCGGTTCGTCTTCGTCGGCGCGGAGACCGCGAAGCCGGCGCCGGGGGTGCTGGAGGCGATCGGCTCCGCCGACGTGGTGCTGATCGCGCCGAGCAACCCGGTGGTGAGCATCGCGCCGATCCTGGCCGTACCCGGGTTGCGCGAAGCGGTCACCGACGGGCCGGCGCCGGTGGTGGGCCTGTCGCCGGTCATCGGCGGGGCGCCGGTGCGCGGCATGGCCGATCGTTGCCTGGCCGTGCTCGGCGTGGAGTGCAGCGCGGCCGGGGTGGGCGGGCTCTACGGCGGACGGTCGACGGGCGGGCTGCTCGACGGCTGGCTGGTCGCGCCGGAGGACGAGGGCGCACTGGTGCCGGAGGTGACCGTGCGGACGGCGCCGCTGCGGATGACCGACGAGGCGGCGACGGTAGCGATGGTCCGCGCCGCATTGGAGCTGGTGTGAGGCTGGAGATCCTGCCGGTGCCGGGCATCGGCGACGTGACCGAGGGCGATGACCTGGCGGCGCTGATCGCCACCGCGGCGCCGTGGCTGCACGACGGCGACGTGCTCGTGGTGACCAGCAAGATCGTGTCGAAGGCGGAGGGCCGGCTGGTCGACGTGCCCGCGGACGGCCCGGAGCGGCTCGCCGCCCGGGACGAGGTGCTCGCCGCCGAGACGGCCCGGGTGGTGGCCGCCCGGGGGGCGACCCGGATCGTGCAGACCCACCACGGCTTCGTGATGGCCTCCGCCGGGATCGACGCCTCGAACGTCGACAAGACCCGGCTGGTGCTCCTCCCGGAGGACCCGGACGCCTCGGCCCGGGCGTTGCGCGCCGCGCTGCGGGACCGCTACGACCTCGACGTCGCGGTGATCATCAGCGACACGATGGGCCGGCCCTGGCGCAACGGGCTCACCGACGTGGCGCTCGGGGTGGCCGGGATGCCTGCCATCCGGGACCACCGGGGCGAGATCGATCCGTACGGCAACGAGCTGCAACTGACCCAGATGGCCGTGGTCGACGAGCTGGCCGGCGCCGGCGAGCTGATCAAGGGCAAGTGCGACCAGGTGCCGGTCGCGGTGGTGCGGGGCTACCTCGGCGTGGCCCGGGCCGACGACGGCGAGGGCGCCCGGGCCCTGGTCCGGGACGCCGAGCTGGACCTCTTCTCGCTGGGTACCGCCGAAGCGAAGGCGGCCGGGCTCCGCGCGGCCGCCACCCTGGCAGACGGGCCCGGGCCGACGCCGGCCGACCCGGCCGCGGTCGACCGGGCCGTCGCCGCGGTCGCCGACGTGGTCGCGCCCGGCACGGTCTTCACCCACGTCAGGGACGAGGAGGTACGCGCCGGTCTGGTGGCCACCGTGCCGGGCTGGCCGGAGCGGGCCAGCGGGCTGCTCCTCGGTGCCCCGCCGACCCCGGTCGACCAGCCGGACCTGGTGCGCTTCGGCGCCGACCTGCAGCGGCTGCGGACCGCGCTGGCCGCGGAGGGGATCTCCTCCGCGCTCCTGCCGCCGCCCGTCGGCAGCACCGCCAGCGCCGCCCTGGCCATCTGACCCGCGGCCCGCGCCGGCCGGCCTCCGCACCCTGGGACCAGCCGCGCCGATGTCGGCCGCCCGGGCGGTACGGGTGGGTCAGGCGTCGAGCATGGCGCGGCCGAGCGGGGTGAGGGTGTGCAGCACGGTGTTGCGGTCCCGGTGGCTGACCAGCAGCCCGGCGTTGCGCAGCACGGCGGTGTGCTGGCTGGCCGCGGCCGGCGAGATGTGCAGCCGGCGGGCCACCTCGCCGGTGGTGCAGCCGTCGTCGGTCGCCTCCAGCACGGCGGCGCGGGTCCGCCCGAGCAGGGCCGCCAGGGCTTGGCGGTTCCCGTCGGTCGGCGCCTGGCCGGCGCCCCGGCCGGGCTCCGGGGCGAGTCCGCCGAGCCGGTCGACCGGGTAGACCAGCACCGGGCGCAGGGCCGGGTCGAGCAGCGCGACCGGGGTCCGCGCGCAGAAGAACGACGGGACCAGCAGCAACCCCCTGCCGTCCAGGTGCAGCTCCCGGGTGTCCGGGTAGTCGAGCACCTCGAGCATGCCCGCCTCCCAGCGCATGCTCGGGCGCAGGCTGGCGAGCAGTCCCTCCACACCGCCGTCGAGCAGGGCCCGGGCCCGCCGCGCCCGGTCGGCCTCGACCGCGGCCCGGATCCGGGGCCAGAACGGCGCGATGGCCAGCTCCTGGTACCGCGCCATCGAGTCGGTGAGGTGGCTCAGCACCTCGGGCTCGCCCCGGGCCAGCGCGGACGCCGAAGAGGGCAGGGTGGTCTCCCCGGCCAGCAGGGTCAGGTCCCGGCGGAGCAGCCCGACCGGAGTGCCCCGGACCGCCTCCAGCCCCGCGCCGAAGCCCGCCAGGCTCTCGTACGGGGTGAGGAAGTCGGGGAAGTAGCCGCGGGGCGGGTTCAGCGCGAAGAGAAGGCGGAGGCGGTCCGCGGCGCTGTCCGTACGCAGGGTCCGGGCCACGCTGCGCCGCCAGTTCGCCATCAGCGGGTCCCGGCTGCGGCCCTGCAGCAGGTGCAGGCTGAGGACCAGTTCCCAGACCGGGTCCGCGGCGGGGGCCACCCTGGTCCGCAGGATGTCCTCGCTCGTGAAAAAGATCTTCAGCATGGAGTGCTCCCGGGGGCGGGCAGAGGGTTTGGCCGCCGACCATCTGCACTGTACCCGCCGGCACTAATCTCCATCTTTAAGCGTGAGCTGAAAAACCTCGACGTGGCCGGGCCCGATTGGGCATGCTTCCCCTTACCCACCGGGGCCGGTACGTCACCGGCGCCGGGGCGACCGAGGGCCGGGGAACCGGCGACCGGGCGGCACCACGAGGGTCTGCGGCCCACGCTCCGCAGAGGTGTCACCCGGTCACCCCCCGGGCTCAAGCCGGTTGTCCGTCCCTCCAGAGCGCGACCCGATGGTCCTCGTCGGTGACGTACCAGCAGCCTCCCGCCCGCTCGGCCAGGCCCTCCACGTGATGGAACGGCGCCAGGTCGGCGACCACCTTCCCGGCCACCCGCGCGTCCGGCGTGACGTCGAGCCGGAAGCGGACGTGCCGCGAGGTCACCTCGCCGCCCTGCGGATGATCGTCGAGCAGCACCGACCCCTTGCCCAGCGCGTCGATCGACCCGACCACCGCCGCGTACCCGCCGTCCGCGGTGGGCGCGATCGCCCGGAAGCCGGCCAGCGCGCCCGGCGGGGTCACCCCGGTCAGCGCGTACGCCCCGACGGCCCGGGGCCAGGCCGGGTCGGCGGCGAACATCCCGGCCACCCCGGCCAGCTCGACCAGGATCGGCTCGCCCTCGGCGGTCACCGGGAACCGGAGCCCGAGAAGCACCGTGCCGGCCGGCGTGAAGGCGGCCGCCTCGACGTTGAGCGGCAGGTCGTGCTCGGCCAGCCGGCTCACCCAACTCTTCGCCCGGGCGGTGCCCCGGGCCAGGGTCTCCACGATGAACCGGTGCCGGACCCGCTCGCCCGGGGGCAGCGGCGTCAGCGGCGCGGCGGCGAGCGCGTCATTGACCGCCCGGTGCAGCCGGAACCGGTTTCGCACCACGTGCACAGGCAGCGTTCCGGTCGCGGCGTCGTCCTCCCGGAACCGGGCCACGAACGCCCGTCGGGGCCGCAGCGGGCCTGCCTTCGAGCCGAAGTGCGAGCCGAAGACGTACACCCAGCCGTCGTGGTGGGCGAGCGCCTCACCGTCCTCTGTCCGGCCGTTCTCCGCGCCGGCGTCGGCGGCGACGTGGTGCGCCACCCACTCGCCGTTCGCGCGTTCGAGCAGCAGGGCCAGGCAACGTTCCACCGGGCCCTCGTCCAGGACGGTCCAGAAGCCGCGCCGCGCGCGGTGCGCGCGCAGCAACGCCGGCGAGCGGACCGGCAGCAGGTCACTGGCCTCGTTGCCGGCCACGACGAACTCGACGAGTCGCAGGGTCACTGAACCAGGGTACGGAGACCGCGCTCGTAGAGTGTCGGGGTGCCCGACATCGTCCCCGTCACCGCTCCCGCCGTCCCGTCGCCCACCGCCGAGGCGTACGCCGACCTGCACGCCGACGCCTGCGCCGTGCTGACCGGCTGGACCCCGACCGGTGCGGCGGCGGATGCGGCGCGGGACAGCACGCTGGACCTGCTGGCGGCGGGACCGGTGGCGATGAGCCGGGGCCACCGCGCCGGGCACGTCACCGCCAGCGCGCTGGTGCTCGATCCCACCGGTGGGCGGGTGCTGCTCTGCTTGCACGGCAAGTTCCGCAAGTGGGTGCAGCTCGGCGGGCACTGCGAGCCCGGCGACCGGACCCTGGCGGGCGCCGCGCTGCGCGAGGCCACCGAGGAGTCCGGGATCGCCGGCCTGGCAATCGACCCGGTCCCGATCGACGTGGACATCCACCCGGTCGGCTGCCAGGGCGGCTCGCTGCACTACGACGTCCGGTTCGCGGTGTTCGCCCCGGCCGGGGCCACCGAGCGGGTCAGCGCCGAGTCGGCGGCGCTGGGCTGGTTCCCGCCGGACCGGCTGCCCGAGCCGCTGGCCGACGGGACGGTCCAGCTCGTCGCGCCGGCCCTGGCCGCCCTGGCCCGCCGGTCCGCCGGCTGAACCGGCGGCCGCTCACCCGCCGCGGCCGGAACGGCCCGCCAGCCCCGCCGGCACGTGACCCAGTCGGCCCGCAGGGATCAGACCAGGCCCTCCTCGCCGCGTTCCTTCAGCTCGTCGACCAGCTTCTTGACGTCCTGGGCCCGGTCGCGGGGGCAGACCAGCACGGCGTCCGGGGTGTCCACCACGACCAGGTCGTGCACGCCGAGGGCGGCCACCAGCCGGCCCGACTGCGGCACCACCACCAGGCCGGAGGTGTCCCGCAGCAGCACGCCCGGCTTGCCTTCGATGCCGAGCACCACGTTGCCGTCGGCGTCGGCGGGGAGCACCTCGCCGAGGGTGTGGAAGTCGCCGACGTCGTTCCAGCCGAAGTCGCCCGGCACGGTGGCCACCCGGCCGGCCGTCGCCGCGCCCTCCATCACCGCGTAGTCCACGGAGATCTTCGGCAGGGTCGGCCAGACCGTGCCCAGCACATCGTCCTGCTCCGGGGTGCCCCAGGCCGCCGCGATCGCGGTGATCCCGGCGTGCAGCGCCGGCTGCTGCCGGGCCAACTCGGCCAGGAAGACGTCCACCCGCCAGACGAACATGCTGGCGTTCCACAGGTGCCGCCCCGAGCGGACGTACCCCTCGGCCACCTCGGCGGCCGGCTTCTCCTTGAACTCGGTGACCGGGCGCAGTGGACCGTCACCGGTCGGCTCGCCGGTCTCCAGGTAGCCGTAGCCGGTCTCCGGCCGGGTCGGGGTGATCCCCACCGTCATCAGCAGCCCCCGCTCGGCGCCGCCGATCGCCTGGCGCACGGTCTCCGCCCAACGGGCCGGGTCACCGATCAGGTGGTCGGCGGCGAACGAGCCCATCACCGCCGCCGGGTCACGCTCCGCGATCACCGCCGCCGCGAGCGCGATGGCCGCGCAGGAGTCCCGCGGCGAGGGCTCGACCAGGATGTTCTCCTCCGGGAGGCCGGCCAGTTGCCGGGCCACCGCCGCGACGTGCGCGGCACCGGTGACCACCAACGTGCGCTCGGGTGCGGTCAGCGGCGCGAGCCGGTCCACCGTGGCCTGCAGCAGCGAGGCCGGGGTGCCGGTCAGCGGGTGGAGGAACTTGGGATGCCCGGCACGGGACAGCGGCCACAACCTCGTGCCGCTGCCACCCGCCGGGATGACGGCGTAGAACATCAGCACATCATGCCCGAACCGCCATGCTACGGACGCACTGTCGTCCGTACCGGCACCGCACGTTCAGGAACGGGCCCGGCTCCACGCCGCGATGTGCACCTCGGCGCTGGACTCCCAGGTGAACTCCTTGGCCCGGTCGAAACCGGCCTTGGCCAGGGAGAGCCGGCGGTGCTCGTCGTCCAGCAGGGCGGCCAGGTCGGTGGCGATCTGGGCCGGATCCTCGCTGGTGTAGGCCACCGCGTCACCGCCCACCTCGGGCAGGGACAGCCGGGGCGTGGTCAGCACCGGCGCGGCGCAGGCCATCGCCTCCAGGATCGGCAGGCCGAAACCCTCGCCGTACGACGGGTAGGCGGCGACCAGGGCACCGCCGAGGAAGCCGGGCAGGTCGGCGTAGCGCAGGTAGCCCGGGCGGAGCAGCCGCAGGTGGGACGGGACCTCGGCCACGGCGCGGTCGATGTCGTCGTCGTGCCCCTGGCCGCCGGCGATGACCAGGGCTGGCGGGTCGGTCCGGTCGGCCACCGCGCGGGCCCAGCCGCGGATCAGGTTGGGTACGTTCTTCCGCGGCTCCTTGGCCCCGAGGAACGCGATGTAGCTGCTGCTGCCCAGCCCCAGCCGGGCCCGGACCCGGGCCTTCTCCTCCTCGCTCGGGGCGTGGAAGGCGGCCTGGTCGACACCGTGGTACGCCACGTCGATCCGGGTCGGGTCGGCGTCGAGCAGCCGGATCAGCTCGTCCCGGGTGGCCTTGCTCGGCACGATCACCCGGTCGGCGCGGCGCAGCGACGTCTTGATCGCGCTGCGGAAGAACGTCCGGCGGGACTTGTCGTAGTGCTCCGGCTCGGTGAAGAAGGTCGCGTCGTGCACGGTGACCGTGACCGGGCAGCCGGCCCGCAGCGGGCAGGTGTAAAAGGGCGAGTGCAGCACCTCCGCGCCCACCTGCTGGGCGAGCAGCGGCAGGCCGGTCTGCTCCCAGGCGAGCCGGGCGGGACGGTGCGCGACCGCCGCCGGGGCGGGGATGACCTCGGCCCCGGGCAGCATCCGGGTGTAGCGCTCCAGGTCGGTGCGGAGGCTCACCACGGCCAGGTCCACGCCGGATCCGCAGACCTTGCCGAGGGCGCCGAGCAGGCCGTCGACGTATCTACCGACGCCGCCACGGTCGGCGGGGACACTCGTGGCGTCGATGAGCACGCGGGGCGGGCGACCGGCGGTCACGGGGCGACTCCTCAGGCTGGGGTCTGTGGTGAACAACACTGTCGGCAAGCCTACGCCGGGGCGGGGCCCCGACGCTGACTGCGACCCGACGGTACGCCGACTTGTCATCGTCATCGAGTACGGGCTCCGAGCGCGTATCGTTCGCGTCGATGGCCGACAACATTGCCCGGGTTTTCGCCGACGCGATCGCGACCGACCCGACCCGCCCCCTGCTGACCTGGTATGACGACGCGACCGGCGAGCGGACCGAGCTTTCCGGCGCGACGCTCGCGAACTGGGTGGCCAAGACGGCCAACCTGCTCGTCGACGAGGCGGCCCTCGCCCCCGGCGACACGGCCGCGGTGCTGCTGTCGCCGCACTGGCAGACCGCCGCGGTGCTGCTCGGCTGCTGGTCGGCGAAGCTGACGGTGGTCGACGCGCCGGGTGACGTGGACGTGCTCTTCGCGGCGGCGGACCGGGCCGCCGAGGCGGAGGCCTGGTCGGCCGGCGAACGGTACGCCCTCGCGCTCGCCCCGTTCGCCGCCCCGCTGCGTCAGGTACCGCCCGGCTTCGTCGACTACGTCGTCGAGGTACGCGGCCACGGCGACCACTTCAGCCCGTACCCGGGCGGTGGCGACACGGACGCGGACCTGCTGGCCCGCGCGGCCGAGCGGGCAACGGAACTCTGCCTCGCCGCCGGCGACCGCGTCCTGATCGACGCGGCCCGCCACCCGGACCCGGTCGACTGGCTCCTCGCCCCGCTGACGGCGGGCGCGAGCATCGTCCTCTGCGGCAACCTCGACCTCGCCAGCGTCGACTCCCGCGCCGCGTCCGAAAAGGTCACCCGCACCCTGACCTGACCCACCCCCGGTCAGGCCGGGGTGGAGTCCTCCGAGGTGGCGCGGCGCTGGGCGAAGGCGGCGAAGGCCGTGAGGGATTCCGGGTTGGCCAGGGCGCCCTTGGCGGCGGCGTTGTCGACCGGGGTGCCGGTGAGGATCTTCTTGACCGGGACCTCGAGCTTCTTCGCGGACAGGGTGCGGGGGACGGCGCGGACCTGGTGGATCTCGTCGGGGACGTGCCGGGGCGACAGGGCGGTCCGCAGCTCGCGGCAGATCTTCTTCCGCAGCGCGTCGTCCAGTTCCAGGCCCTCGGCCAGCACCACGAAGAGCAGCAGCTCCCCCGCGCCGCCCTGGTCGTCCTCCAGGTGCACCACCACCGAGTCGACGACCTCGTCCAGCCCCTCCACGACGGAGTAGAACTCCGCGGTGCCCAGCCGTACGCCGCCGCGGTTGAGGGTGGCGTCGGAGCGGCCGGTGATCACGCAGCCGCCGCGCTCGTTGATCGTGATCCAGTCCCCGTGCCGCCAGACGCCCGGATAGACCTCGAAGTACGCCTCCCGGTAGCGGACGCCGTCCGGGTCGTTCCAGAAACCCACCGGCATGCTCGGCATCGGCGCGGTGATCACCAGCTCGCCGAGCTCCCCGATGACCGGGGTGCCGTCGGCCGACCGGGCCTCCACCTTCGCTCCGAGCGCCCGGCAGGTGATCTCCCCGGCGTGCACCGCCAGCAGCGGCACCCCGCCGACGAAGCCGGTGCAGACGTCCGTGCCACCGGAGAGGGACTGCAACTGGAGGCGGTCGCCGACGTTGTCGTACACCCAGGTGAAGCCCTCGGCGGGCAGCGGCGCGCCGGTCGAGCCGACGCCGCGCAGCGCGGAGAGGTCGGCGATCTCGCTCGGCACCAGCCCGGCCTTGCGGCAGGCGAGCAGAAACGGCGCCGAGGTGCCGAAGTACGTGGTGCCGGTCTCCGCGGCCAGCCGCCACAGCGCGCCCAGGTCGGGGTGGCCCGGGTTGCCGTCGAAGAGCACGATGGTCGCGCCCACCGCCGGCCCGGAGACCAGGAAGTTCCACATCATCCAGCCGGTGGTGGTGAACCAGAAGAACCGGTCCGCCGGGCCCAGGTCGTGGTGCAGGGCGAGCATCTTCAGGTGCTCCAGCAGGATGCCCCCGTGACCGTGCACGATCGGCTTGGGCAGCCCGGTGGTGCCGGAGGAGTAGAGCACGTAGAGCGGGTGGTCGAACGGCACCGGGGTGAAGACCAGCGGCTCGTCGGTCGGCGCGGCCAGCTCGGTCCAGGAGAGCGCGCCCTCCGGCGGCGCGCCGGCCGGGTCGAGGTACGCGATGCCGACGGTGTGCGCCAGCGACGGCAGGGCGGCCCGGACCGCGGCCACCTCGCCGCGCCGGTCCACCGGCTTGTCGCCGTACCGGTAGCCGTCGACCGCGACCAGCACCTTCGGCTCGATCTGCTGCCAGCGGTCGGTGACGCTGCGGGTGCCGAACTCCGGCGCGCAGGAGGAGAAGATCGCGCCGAGGCTGGCGGTGGCCAGCAGCAGCACGTACGTCTCGGGGATGTTCGGCGCGTACGCCGCGACCCGGTCACCGGGGCCGACGCCGAGCCGACGCAGCCCGGCCGACACCCGGCGGACCTGCTCGCGCAGCTCGGCCGCGGTCAGGGTGACCGGCGGCCGGCTCTGCCCGTGCGCGATCACCACCGGATCGTCGTCGCCCCGGCCGGGCATCCGCAGCACGTTCTCGGCGTAGTTGAGCGTCGCGCCGGGGAACCAGCGGGTGCCGGGCATCGCCGGATCGGTCAGCGTGGCGGTCGGCGGGGTGTGCGCGACGACGTCTAAGTACTCCCAGATCGACCGCCAGAACGCGTCGAGGTCGGTGACCGACCACCGCCAGAGCGCGTCGTAGTCGGCGAACTCCAGCCCCCGGTGCTCGGCCAGCCAGCGCAGGTAGTCACCGATCCGGGACCGCTCGCGCACGTCGGCCGGCGGCGTCCACAGCACGTCACCCACTGCTCCACCCTCCCTGCGGCCCGCACGACACTGTGACATGGGCCGTGCCGCCATCTTGCCCTACCTCGCAGCGCCATTCTCCGCACCGGGTGCCGCCCAGGGGGCGTGGCCGGCCCACACGCCCGGCCCGGCGGGTATGTGGACCGGCGTCAGCCGGCGCGGTGGGCCTGGATCGCCCGGCGCTTGGCCAGCCGGTGCGCCCGGCGGATCTCCGCCTCCCGGAACCGCCGCTCGTCCTCCGGGGTCTCCGGCAGCACCGGCCGGACCGCCCGCGGCGCGCCGCCCACGTCCACCCCCACGAAGACCAGGTACGCGGTGGCCACCCGGACCGGCTCGTCCTCGGCCGAGTCCCAGCGCTCGGCGACCACCCGCACGCCCACCTCCATCGAGGTGTTGCCGGTCCAGTTCACCTGGGCGTGGGCGTGCACCAGGTCGCCCACCCGGACCGGCTCGGAGAAGACGATCTCGTCGATCGAGGCGGTGACCGCGGTGCCGCCGCTGTGCCGCGCCGCGGCCGCCCCGGCCACGTCGTCGACGAACTTCATCAGTACCCCACCGTGCACGGTCCCGTACAGATTGACATCGACCGCGGTCATGATACGGCTGAGCGTGACCCGGGAGTACGACGTCGGCTTGCCCATCGGCACGGTGGAGGGATGATCTGTCATGCCGAAAACGGTACGGTGCGCGGATGCGACATCTCTGGAGCTTCCTCGCCGGGTTGGTGGTGGCGCCCGTCACCTGGGTGCTCGTCACGCTCGGTCAGGACGGGTCTGGACGTACCGTGCACCGCTGGGTGGAGATCGGTACGTACAGCACGCCCAACCTGATCGAGCCGGCCGTCTACCTCGGCGTCGCCGGCATCCTGCTCGGCCTGCTCGGCACGCTGCGCTTCTCGCCGCTCGGCGCGCTCGTCGCCGGGCTGCTGCTGATCACCCCGTACGTCGGGATGTTCATCGCGCCGTTCACCGTCCGTGGCTGGATCCCCGATGCCTGGAAGGTGCTCGGGGACCCCCTGCCGCTGCAACAGCCGGTGGAGAACGGCACGGTGTTCCTGATCGGCGTGCTGCTGCTGATGGCGGCCTTCAGCGCGCAGCGCTGGCGGCAGTGGCCGGCAACGCCCGCGACCGAGGCGGAGCTGACCTCGGCCGCCAAGCCGGCCGAGAGCACCTTCGCGCTCAGCGACTGGCCGCCGTCCGGCGCCCGGGACACCACCCCGCCCACCCTCGGCTATCCCGACCCGACCCCCACCGAACCGCTGCCCCGCCGGAGCACCGGCGAGTCGCCGTGGTCCGCGCCACCGCGCGCCACCACCCGACCGGAGGGCACGACCGAGATCCGCTGACCGTCGCGGGCGGGCCGGTGTCCCCGGCCCGCCCGCCCTAACGGTTCCGCCCGGTCAGCCCTTGAGCAGCTGGCGGGCCATGACGATGCGCTGCACCTGGTTGGTGCCCTCGTAGATCTGGGTGATCTTGGCGTCCCGCATCATCCGCTCGACCGGGTAGTCGCGGGTGTAGCCGTAGCCGCCGAGCAGCTGCACCGCGTCGGTGGTGATCTCCATCGCGGCGTCCGAGGCGAAGCACTTCGCGGCCGCGCCGAAGTAGGTCAGGTCCGCGTCACCGCGCTCGGACTTGCCGGCCGCCGTGTAGGTGAGCTGCCGGGCCGCCTCCAGCTTCATGCCCATGTCGGCGAGCATGAACTGGATGCCCTGGAACTCGGCGATCGCCTTGCCGAACTGCTTGCGCTCGCTCACGTACCCCTTGGCGTAGTCCAGCGCGCCCTGCGCGATGCCGACCGCCTGGGCGGCGATGGTGACCCGGGTGTGGTCCAGGGTCTTCATCGCGGTCGCGAAGCCGGTGCCCTCGGCGCCGATCATCCGGTCCGCCGGGATCCGGACGTTGTCCAGGTAGACCTCGCGCGTCGGGGAGCCCTTGATGCCCAGCTTCTTCTCCGGCGCGCCGAAGCTGACCCCGGCGTCGGACTTCTCCACCACGAAGGCGGAGATGCCCCGGGAGCGGGCTGTGGGATCGGTCACAGCGAAGACCGTGTAGTACTCGGAGACCCCGGCGTTGGTGATCCATCGCTTCACGCCGTTGAGCACCCAGTGGTCACCGTCACGCACCGCGCGGGTCGTCATCGAGGCGGCGTCGCTGCCCGCCTCCGGCTCGGAGAGGCAGTACGAGAACATCGCGTCCCCGGCCGCGACCGGGGTCAGGTACTTCCGCTTGAGCTCCTCCGAGCCCGCCAGGATCAGCGGCATCGTGCCCAGCTTGTTGACCGCCGGGATCAGCGAGGACGAGGCGCAGGCCCGGGCCACCTCCTCGATCACGATGGCCGTCGCCAGCGCGTCCGCGCCGGCGCCGCCGTACTCGACGGGGATGTGCGGGGCGTGGAAGTCGGCGGCCCGCAGGGCGTCGTACGACGCCTTGGGGAACTCACCGGTCTCATCCGCCTCAGCCGCGTGCGGGGCCACCTTGGCCGCACAGACCTCACGGACCGCCTCCCGGATCGCCTCGTGCTCCTCCGGCAACCGGTAGACGTCGAACGACTGCTCTGCGGCCATGTTGGCCCCTCCCCTTCACCGCTATCATGCCCAGTCTGTAGCGCCACCTGAGAACCGCCGACCGCGCAGAGTGAAGGATAGCGACCGGGGTTCTGGTGCTCCTTACCGCCGCGTAGGCTCGTGCGTGACAGGCGTCGACGCCGACCGGCAGCCGCAGAACGTCCCCCCAACCGGTGCCCGGCCAGGCGCCGCAGCTGAACGCGACGCAAGGAAGCGCCGCCAGTGCGAGCGGAGAAGACAGGCGTGACGATCCCGTACCCGAACACCCAGCCGGTGCCGGCCATCGCCGCGGTGACCCCGCCCTCCGGCGCCGCCCGGCCCCGGGTGACCTTCCTCGGCACCGGCTACCTCGGTGCGACGTACGCCATCTGCTACGCGGAGCTCGGCTACGAGGTGCTCGGTTACGACGTCGACGCCGACAAGATCGCCAAGCTGAACGCCGGCGAGGTGCCGATCCACGAGCCGGGCCTGGACGAGCTGCTCCGGCGCAACCTGGCCGCCGGCCGGCTGCGGTTCAGCACCGACATCGCGGAGACCGCCGAGTTCGGCGACGTGCACTTCATCTGCGTGGGCACCCCCCAGCGCGCCGACGGCATGGGCGCCGACCTGTCGTACGTCGAGGCATCGGTGACCAGCCTGGCCCAGCACCTGACCCGCAAGGCGCTGATCGTCGGCAAGTCCACCGTCCCGGTCGGCACCGCCGAGTGGGTCGAGCAGCTGGTCGGCAAGCACACCCCCGCCGACCTCGGCGTCGAGGTGGCGTGGAGCCCCGAGTTCCTCCAGGAGGGCTTCGCCGTCGACGACGTGCTGCGCCCCAACCGGATCGTGGTCGGCGTCAAGAGCGAGTGGGCCAACGGCATGCTCTACGCCGCCCACAAGGGCGTCTTCGACCTGGCCGCCACCGAGGACCGCGAGGTCCCCCTGGTGGTCACCGACTTCGCCACCGCCGAGCTGGTCAAGGTCGCCGCGAACGCCTTCCTCGCCACCAAGATCTCCTTCATCAACGCGATGGCCGAGGTCTGCGAGGCCGCCGGCGGCGACGTCACCCAGCTGGCCCGCTCGATCGGGTACGACCCCCGGATCGGCAACCGCTTCCTCCAGGCCGGTCTGGGCTTCGGCGGCGCCTGCCTGCCCAAGGACATCCGGGCCTTCCAGGCCCGCGCCCAGGAGCTCGGCGCCGGCGAGGCGCTGCGCTTCCTGCACGAGGTCGACCTGATCAACCTGCGCCGCCGGACCCGCGTCGTCCAGCTCGCCGCCGAGCTGCTCGGCCGCCGCTCCGGCCCGGCCGGGCCGGACCTCTCCGGCACCCGGATCGCCGTGCTCGGCGCCACCTTCAAGCCGAACACCGACGACGTCCGGGACGCCCCGGCCCTCGCGGTCGCCTCGCTGCTCGGCAAGGCCGGGGCCGACGTGCACGTCTTCGACCCGCAGGGCACCGAGAACGCCCGCCGGGCGGTGCCCGAGCTGACCTACGAGGAGACCGTGACCGACGCCGTCAGCGGCGCCGACCTGGTCTGCGTGCTCACCGAGTGGGCCGAGTTCCGCAACGCGGACCCGGTCGCCCTGGGCGAGCTGGTGCAGGGCCGGCGAGTCGTCGACGGGCGCAACTGCCTCGACTCCACACTCTGGACCCAGGCGGGTTGGGAGTACCGCGGCATGGGCCGCCCCTGACCCCGGCCCGACGCGTACGGCCGGCCGTGGAGCTGCTCCACGGCCGGCCGCTTCTTTTTGTTGCCCCGAACCGGCCGGCAACTGTCGAAATCCGCGCCCGGTCAGGGCATGCTGCGACAGTGGAGGTCCACAGTGCGGGCCGGCCGGACGGAGGGGTGTCGTGCAGACCTTCAGGTGCGCCTCGTGCGGTCGGGAGATCAAGCCGGCCGTCATCTGCCCGCACTGCGGGGCCGACCAGCCACAGTGGGCCGAGCACCTGGCGGAGATCGAGCGTTCGATCGCGGAGATGAAGGCGCGGGACGCCGAGATCGCCCGCGAACAGCGGCAGATCGCCGCCAAGATGCAGGCCGCCCTCTTCCAGCGGGACATCCTCGCGCACGCCGGCGAGGAACGGATCAAGCAGGCCACCCGGCCCCGCCGGGTGCTGCGCCGCCGGCCGGGCCGCCGCCCGCCGACGGCCACCACCGGCGCGCCGCCCCGGGTGCCCCGGCAGGGCACGCCGCCACCCGGCCCGGACGACCTCCCGCCGCCGCCCCGGTCCACGCCGCAGTGGCTCGACGTGGACGACCCGGAGCACCCGCCGGAGGCCTCCTCCCGCGAGGTGCAGAACATCCCCCTCGGCCTCGGCGCGCTGCTGCTCGGCGTTGCGGCGGTGGTCTTCGCCGCGGTCGCCACCAGCTCGATGGACGCGCTGGCCCGGCTGGGCGTGCTGCTCGTCGCGACGGTGCTGATGCTGCTCGCCCCGCCGGTGCTGGCCCGCCGCGGGCTCATCACGACCGCCGAGACGATCGCCGCGGTCGGCCTGCTGCTGGTGCCGCTGGCCGGGTACGCGCTCTGGGCGGTCGACCGGATCGGCGGCGCCTCGGGCGCGGTCTTCGCCGGGTCGATCTTCCTGGTGACCACCCTGGTCGCCTTCGGGTACGCCCAGTGGACCGGGCTGCGTGCGCCGCGCTTCGCCACCGTGCTCGCCGCCCAGCCGGTGCTGCCGCTGCTGGCGTACGACCGGATCATCGGGCCGGCCGGCTGGGCGCTGGTGCTGACCGTGGTCGCCGTCGTCGACCTCGCGCTGGCCCGCTCGGCGGTGGTGGTCGAGCGACCGGTCCGGCGCGACCTGCCCACCCCACCCGCCACGGCACCCGCCCGGGAGCGGGCCGCCGCGGGTCGCCCGGAGACGGACCCCGAGGAGTCCGCTGAGGTGCTCGGCGCGGAAGAGTCCGCCGCCCCGGCGCCCGGACCGGCCCGGCCGGTGCCCTGGCTGGGCGAGCTGACCTGGGTGCTGCACGGCGCGGCGGTCGCGGTCGCCCTGGCGTACGCGGTCACCGCGCTGCTGCGCGCCGACACGGTGCCGGTCGCCACCGGCGCGGGCGTGGTGCTGCTGCTCGCCGCGCTGGTGGGGCTGGCCGGGACGCTGGTGCTGCGTCGGCCGCCGCTGCCCGACGTCGGCGCCGGCATCGTCACCCTCGCGGTGATCGGCGCGCTGGGCCGGATCGCCTCGGTCGCCTTCCCCGGCCGGTCGTTGCTGCTCATCGCGGCGGTGATCACGATCACCGGGCTGGCCGTACGGGCCGTACCGGAGGCGGCCCGACGTGGACCGCAGCTCGCCTCGGCCGTGGCCCTGACGGTCAGCGGCCTGGTGGTGGCCGGTGGCGCGCTGCGGGCCGGGCTGGCGCCGGTCCGGGCGGCGATGCCCGCCTGGGCGGCAGACCTGGACCGGTGGCGGGCCACGCTGGCGGCGGCGGTCGGCCCGACCGGCTGGCAGCTCGCCGCGAGCGCCTTCCTGCTGACCGTCGCCGCGGTGGTCGCCCTGCCACCGGAGATCCGGCGCGAGTTCGCGGTGCTCGGGGCGGCGCTGACCGCGCTCGCCGTACCGGCTTCCCTCGGACTGGGCTGGACGACCGCCCCCTGGCCGATGCTGCTCGCCGCGGTGGGCATCGGCGTGCTGGGGCTCGCCGCGGAGAGCGCCCGGTCCGCCGTGGTGCACGCGGTCACCGCGACCGGGTTGGGCCTGTTCGGTGCCGGGGCGGCGCTCTCCCGCCCGGCGCTGACCGCCGCCGCGCTGACCACCCTCTTCCTGGCCGGCGCGCTGGTCTCGCTCGCCCCCCGGATCCGGATCGCCCCGGCCGCGGCGGACACGGTCTCCGGCTGGGCCGCCGGCGGGGCGGCGTTCGCGCTGCCGGGAGCGGTGGCCGCGTTCGTCACCGCCACGGTGCCCACCGACCCGACCCCCACCCCGGCGAGTCTGCGCGAGGTCACCGTCCCGGTGCTCGCGGCGAGCTTCCTCGGCGTCTGCGTCACCCTCGGCTACGCCGCCATCCGCCAGGTGGCGCAGCGGCACCTCAGCCTGCCGCACGCCGTGGGCACCGGGCTCGGCGCGCTGGCGGTCGCCGCGGCCGCGTTCGGCGCTCCCGGCACGACCAGCGCCGACGCCTGGGTGGGCTCGTTGCTGCTCGTCGCCGCGGTGCTGCTCTTCCTCGCCCCGTCCATCGACCGGGGTCGCCGCCCCGACCTCTCGCTGGACGGGTCCGACCTGGCCGCCGCCGCGACCACTGTGGCGCTGATCGCCACCCTGGCCCGGATCGCCGCCGTGCTCGCGCCCGGTGGGCAGCTCGTGGTGGCGGCCGCGCTGGTGCTGATGGTCGCCGTCGCGGCGCGGGCGATGCCCGAGGAGTGGCGGCGGGGACCGGTCCTCGGCATCACGGTCGGTGGCACGCTCATCGGCCTGATCGCCGGCTGGACGGCGTTGCGCGGCGGGGTGGGCGTGCTGGCCACCCCGGGTCCGATCTGGGCCGGCGACCTGACCGGCTGGCCGGCCGCGCCGACGGGCGGGACGACCTGGCAGGCGCCGGTCGCGCTGGCGCTGCTGGCCGTCGCCGCCGGCATCCTGCTACCGCCGCCGTGGAGATACGACGTGGCGGGGGTGGCCGTCGTGCTGGCCACCATCGGCACCCCGGCCGCCTTCGACCTGCCCTGGTGGTCGCCGGTGCTGGTGGGCGCCGCGGTCGCCACGGTCTTCGGCATGGCGGCGGTCGCGGCGATCGACCCGCGGGCAGCGCTGTCCCGGGCCACCGTGGCCGGGGTGGTCGCCCTGCACGCGGCCGGCGCCGGGCTGGTCCGGCCGTGGACCACCGCGCTGGCGCTCGGCAGCATCGCGCTGATCGGCGTGGTGGTGGCCGCCCTGGCGCGGAGCCTCGCGCCGCCGCTGGTGGAGGACATCGAGACCGACGGGATGCCGCCGCACCTGGTGCAGGTGGGCGGCGCGGCGGCGGGCGCCGCCCTGCTCGCGCTTCCCGGCGCGGTGGCGGCCCTGGCCGCCGAGTTCGGGCGCTCCCCGCAGGTGGTGGTCACCGGGGCGCTGGCCGCGTCCAGCCTCGGCCTGGCCGTGGTGGCGGTGGTCCGCCGGCACGTCCCGCAGTACCTGCCGTACGCGAGCGTGGCGGTGGTCGGCGGCGCGACCGTCAGCGCGCTGGCCGCGATCCTCACCGGCCTCCCCTCCGGGGTGTACGCGGCCGCGGCGGCGCTGCTCGGCGTGCTCGCCGAACTGGTCCGGGCGGCCACCACCCCGCCGGCCGGCTCGGCCCGGCCGGTACGCCGCTGGTCGGTGCTGCTGGGCGGGGCGCTGCGCCGGTTGCCGGACGACGGCGGTGAGCTGCGCTGGCGGGTCAGTCCGGCGGCCGGGGCGCTCGCGGCGGCGGCGCTGCCCACCGCCTTGGCGCTGGTGACGCTGGCCCCGCCGTTGGTGTTCGCGCTGGGGGAGCCGATGCGCGCGCTCTCCCAGGTCTGGCAGGGTCCACCGCCGGAGCTGCGCACTCCGCCGCCCGGCGCGGTCGACCCGACGCACGTGCTGACCGCGCTGCTGCTCACCGTGACCGCCGCGCTCGCCGCCACCGGGTTCACCGGCGGCCGGCGTTCCCGGGCCGTGCCGGTGGTGCTGCCCGGTGCCGCGGTGACCCTGCTGATCACCCCGGTGGCGCTCGGCCACGGCTGGCCCGAAAGCGCGCTGGCCGGGTTGGCGGTCTTCACCATCTCGATGCTGGGGCTGGCCCTGACCCCGCCACCGCCGCTGGCCGAGCCGGCCCGGTCGCTGCGGGTGACCCGGGTGCTGGTCTTCGCGATCGGGCTGGCCGCCGGCGGTGCCGGGCTGGCGGGCAGTCTCGCCACCCGGGAGTTGACCCTCTTCACCCTGGGCGGGGCGGTCGGCGTCGGTGCGGTCGCCGCGCTCTTCGGCACCACGCAGCGGGCCCGCATCCTCGGCTGGCTCTTCGCCTCGCTGATGGCGCAGCTTTTCGTGCTCACCCTCGGCCTGGTGGCGGGGCTGGCCGCCGTCTGGTCCGCGTTCGGGGTGCTGGCGGTGGGAGCGGTCCTGCAGGTCTTCGCCGCCACCCTGCCCCGGCTGCGCCGCCCGGAGGCGTTCCGGGAGGCGGCCACCGTGGAATGGAGCGGGTACGCCGCCGCCCTCATCGCGCTGGCCCTGGCCTTCGACTCCCCCCGGCACATCGCCGCGCTGCTGGCCGCCTGGGGTGCCGTCCTCGGGGTGGCCGCGAGCCGGCAGGGCCGCCGGCCGGTGGAGCGACTGATCCTGTTCTGGGCGGTGGTGGGCTGCGAGATCACCGCCTGGTGGATCCTAATGTGGGTGGCCGACGTGGCGCTGCCGGAGGCGTACACGCTGCCGTTCGCGGCGCTCGCCCTGCTGGTGGGGGTGCTGGAGCTGCGCCACCGGCCGGACCTGTCGAGTTGGATCGCGTACGGTCCGGCGCTGGTGGCCGCGTTCGTGCCGACCCTGGCCATCGTGCTGGCCACCGATTCCAGCATGCTGCGGCAGGTGCTGCTGCTGCTCGGCGCGGTGGCGGTGCTGATCTTCGGCTCGACCAGCCGGCAGCAGGCACCGGTTATCGTGGGCGCCACGGTCACCGCGATCGCGGCGGTGCACGCGTTGTTCAACCTCGGGCCGTGGCTGGTGCTGATCCCGGTCGGCTTCGTGCTGCTGGTGCTCGGGGCGAGCAACGAACGCCGCCGCCGCGCGCAGGAGCGCCTGCAGACGGCGTTGCGCGGCATGCGATGAAGCGGAGGGTCGTGGGGCCTGCGTCCGGGGCGGGCAGTGTGGGCGCGGGTTCGACCGGGCGGGCCGGCCGAGGTTGACCGGGGAGTAGCGCTCTGAGCCCGGCCACGAGCGCGTGCGGCCGGACCGAGAAGCGCGGCGAGGCGGACAGGCGGGCTGGATCAGCCGAGCGAGGCGCGGAGCGCGGCGTCCTTCTCGGCCACCAGCTCCTCCAGGCCCGCCTGGTACACGGCCATCCGCTGCAGCAGCGCCGGATCCGAGGCGGCAAGGATGCGCACGGCGAGCAGCCCGGCGTTACGGGCGTTGCCGATCGACACGGTGGCCACGGGCACGCCGGCCGGCATCTGCACGATGGACAGGAGCGAGTCCATCCCGTCGAGGTGCTTCAGCGGCACCGGCACGCCGATCACCGGTAGGGGCGTGACCGAGGCGACCATGCCGGGCAGGGCGGCCGCGCCGCCGGCACCGGCGATGATCACCTTGACGCCGCGGTCGGCGGCGTTTCGGCCGTACTCGATCATCTTGACCGGGGTGCGGTGCGCCGAGATCACCGCGACCTCGTACGGCACCTCGAACTCGTCCAGCGCCTCGGCGGCGGCCTTCATGGTCGGCCAGTCGGAGTCGCTGCCCATGATCAGCCCGACGGTGCTCACTCGTGCCCCTCGCGCAGCCAGCGGGCGGCCCGCGCGGCCCGCGCCCGTACGTCGTCCAGGTCGTCGCCGAGCACCGTGACGTGCCCGATCTTGCGGCCGGGGCGCACCTGCTTGCCGTACAGATGCACCTTGGCGCCCGGCTCGGCGGCGAACAGGTGGTGCAGCCGCTCGTCGATGGAGATCCCGCCCGGCTCGCCGCCGAGCACGTTCGCCATCACCACCACCGGCGCGGTCAGCGAGGTGTCCCCCATCGGGTAGTCGAGCACCGCCCGCAGGTGCTGTTCGAACTGCGAGGTCCGGGCGCCCTCGATGGTCCAGTGCCCCGAGTTGTGCGGACGCATCGCCAGCTCGTTGACCACCAGTCCGGTGGGGGTCTCGAAGAGCTCCACCGCGAGCAGGCCGACCACGCCGAGCGCGGTGGCCAGGTCGATGGCGAGCTGCTGGGCGGCGACGGCCAGCTCCTCCGGCAGGTCCGGCGCGGGGGCCAGCACCTCCACGCAGATCCCGTCCCGCTGCACGGTCTCCACCACCGGGTACGCGGCCACCTGGCCGAACGGTGAACGCGCGACCTGGACCGCCAGCTCCCGGCGCAGCGCCACCCGCTCCTCGACGATCAGCGAGGTGCCCCCGGCCAGCAGGGTCGCGCCCAGCTCGGCGGCCTGCGCCGCGTCGTCCACCAGCCAGACGCCGCGCCCGTCGTATCCGCCCCGGGCCGCCTTCAACACCACCGGCCAGCCGACCTCGTCGCCGAAGGCGATCAGGTCGGCCGGCTCGAGGACCGGTCGCCAGGCCGGGTTCGGCGCGCCCAGCTCACCGAGGCGCTCGCGCATCACCCGCTTGTCCTGCGCGTGCAGCAGTGCGTCGGCCGGCGGGAAGAGCTTCACCCCCTCGTCGGCGAGAGCGCGGATGTGCTCGGTCGGCACGTGTTCGTGGTCGAAGGTGACCACGTCGCAGCCCTTGGCGAAGGTGCGCAACGCGGTCAGGTCGGTGTGGTCGCCGTAGTTGACGTCGGCCGCGACCAGCGCGGCGCCGTCGTCGGGGGCGAGCGCCAGCACGCGCAGCGACTGGCCGAGGGCGATCGCGGCCTGGTGGGTCATCCGGGCCAGCTGGCCGCCGCCCACCATGCCGACAACAGGCAGTCCGGTACGGGAATCCATAGCGGCGCCAGCCTATCCGGGCGGGCACCGGTCCCGGCCCGGAGGGCGGGATCAGCCCGCCGCGCCCACCACGATGCGGCGCGGGGCGCGGGCCAGCTCCCGGGCGGTGCGCCGGGCGATCAGCACCGAACCGATCGCCGTGGGCGCGAGCCAGGCGACCAGGTTGCCGTCGGTCAGCTGTACGGCGAAGCCGGTCACGAAGGCGATCACGGTGCTGCCCATCAGGTTCAGGTGCCACACCCGCCAGCCCCGACCGCCGAGGCCCCGGGGCCGGCGGCGGGCGAACCAGAGCCCGCCGAGCAGCCAGCCCAGGGTCAGCACGCCGAGGATCGCCAGCCCCCAGAGTCGGGCGGGGTCGAGGGCGAAGAGCCCCAGCGCGCTCAGGCTGAGCCCGGCGGCGGCCACCGCGTACACCCGGCCGAGCAGGGTGTGCCGGCCGCGGCGCTTGGGGGCGAGGAGGATCGGCAGCGCGAGCAGCAGCCCGGTGGTGCCGCTGGCCGCGTGGATGAGGACGAGAACGGTGTGCATGACGCCTCCCCCGTAACCTCCCACAGTGGGAGGTCGGTGGCTTCATCCTGGAACCTGACACAATGGGATGTCAAGCGAAAACGCGAAGGAGCACGCCCCGATGCCAGCTCGGCCGTTGAACGCCACCGCCGCCTCCCTGCTGGGCTTCCTGCACGACGGCCCGATGACCGGTTGGGACCTGGTGACGGTCGCCGAACAGCGGATCGGGGCGTTCTGGTCGCTCACCCAGAGCCAGGTCTACCGGGAGCTGAGCGCGATGGCCGCCGCCGGACTGGTCCGGGCCGGCGAGCGCGGCCGCCGCGACCGGCAGCCGTACGAGATCACCGAGGCCGGCCGGGCCGCCTTCGCCGAGTGGGCCGCCCGGCCGCCGGCCGCGGAGACCATCCGGTTCCCCCTGCTGCTCACCGTGCTCTTCGGCCGGCACCTGCCGGCGGATCGGATGGCGGCGTTCCTGGCGCAGCACCGGGCCGCGCACGCCGAACGGCTGGCCGGGTATGAGCAGGTCGCCGCCGCGCTCCCCGAGGACGCGGACGCCATGGACCCGTACTCGGTGGCCACCCTGCGCTTCGGCCTGGCGTACGAGCGGGCGGTGCTCGACTGGTTCGACGGGCTGCCGCCCGCGCTGGGCGCCCCCGCCGCCGAGCCGGGGAACACGCCCGGCACGGAGGGCCGCCCGACCGGCGACGCGGAGGATTGACGGCTACGCCGGGCTGGGATGATCAGCTCATGACGACCCGCGAGACGTTGCGCGCGCTGCCGGTGCTGGCCCACCAGATGCCGTCCTTCGACCCGGCCGGCGTGCCGGCGGAGCCGATGACGCTCTTCGCCGACTGGCTCACCGAGGCCGTCGCCGCCGGCGTGGACGAGCCGCACGCGATGACCCTGTCGACCGTCGACGCCGACGGCGCTCCGGACGCCCGGGTGCTGATCCTCAAGGACCTCGACGCGACCGGCTGGCACTTCGCCACCACCGCGATCAGCGCCAAGGGTCGCCAGCTCGCCGCCGACCCCCGGGCCGCGCTCACCTTCCACTGGCGGGAGCAGGGCCGCCAGGTCCGGGTCCGCGGCACCGCCCGGGCCGCCGACCCGGCCGTCTCTCGGCGGGACTTCCTGGCCCGGCCGGAGGGCTCCCGGATCGCCACCCTGGCCGGCCGGCAGAGCGCCGTCCTCGCCGACCGGGCCGAGCTGGACCGGGAGCTGGCCGACGTCCGCGCCCGGCTGGACGCCGACCCCGACCTGGTCGCCGAGTCGCACACCGTCTACGCCGTCGCGCCGGCGACGGTGGAGTTCTGGCAGGCCGACCGGGAACGCCGGCACGTCCGGCTGCGCTACCGCCGCGCCGAGGGCGGGTGGGAGCGCGAGCTGCTCTGGCCGTGACCGGCCGCGGGGTCAGCCCAGCTGGGCGACCAGGTCGTCGACGGAGGTGACCGGGCGGTCGCAGACGAAACCCCGGCAGACGTACGCGGTGGACCTGCCGTTCAGCGCCGGCCGGTCGGCGAGCAGCGGCACGCCCGGCTGGTCGGTGCGGCCGGCCACCGTCACCGCGCCGGGCGGGGCGTACCGGTGCGCCGCGCGGACCAGCGGGTCATCGGCCGGATCGTCGGTGACCACCGCGATCTCGTACGGGCCCGAGAGCAGCGCCTCGCCGACGGTGGCGGCGTACCCGGTGAACCGCGCGTGCCGGCCGACGATCGGCGCGACGGTCGACAGGGCGGCCTCGGCGGCCTCCCGGTACCGCACCTCCCCGCTCAACGCCGCGTACGCCACCAGCGCAGCGACGATCGCCGAGCGGCCCGACGGGGTGGCGTTGTCGGTCGGGTCGGCCGGCCGAGTGACCAGCCGTTCGGCGTCGTCGGCGGTGTCGAAGAACCCGCCGTCGGGCGCGGCGAAATGGGCCAGCGCGACGTCGAGGAGCTGACCGGCCAGCTCCAGCCAGCGCCCCTCGCCAGCGAGCTGGTGCATGGCGCAGAACGCCTCGGCCACACAGCCGTAGTCCTCCAGCACGCCGGCCGGCTCGCCGACCACCCCGTCGCGGGAGACCCGGCGCAGCCGGCCGTCCACGAGGTGCACCTTCGCCAGGTGCTCGACGGCGTCCCGCAGCGCACCGTCGGCGACGATGGCGACCCCGTCCATCAGGTTCGCATCCTCGTCGTCGGGGGCCGCGTAGACGGCGGCGACCTGGAGGAACTCGGCGATCGCGGTGATCGCCAGGCCGTTCCAGGCGGCCACCACCTTGTCGTCGCGGGCGGGCTGCGGCCGGGTGTCCCGGGCGGCCAGCAGCCGCCCCACCACGTTCTGCCAGCGCGCGCGCACCGCCGGGTCGGCGTCGTCGACGTCCCGGGCCAGCCGCAGCACGCTCATCCCGTGCTCGAACGACCCCTCGTCGGTCACCGCGAACAGGTCGGCGGCCCAGCGGCCGTCCTCCTCGCCCAGCGCCTCGACGAGCTGGGCCGGCGTCCAGGCGTAGGTGAGCCCCTCGACGCCCTCGGTGTCCGCGTCGAGGGCGGAGGCGAAGCCCTCCCCCGGCTTGTGCAGCTCATCGGCGAGGAACCGGGCGGTGTCCCGGGCCACCCGCCGGGCCAGCCGGTCGCCGGTGAGCCGCCAGAGCTGGGTGTAGACCCGCAGCAGCAGCGCGTTGTCGTAGAGCATCTTCTCGAAGTGCGGCACGGTCCAGTGCGCGTCGACCGAGTAGCGGGCGAAGCCGCCGGCGAGCTGATCGTGGATGCCGCCGCGGGCCATCGCCTCGCAGGTGTGCCGGACGATCTCCAGGCTCTGCGCGGAGCCGCTGCGCTGGTGGTGGCGGAGCATGAAGAGCAGGTTCATGTGCGGCGGGAACTTCGGCGCGCCGCCGAAGCCGCCGTTGGTCCGGTCGTACTCCGCGGCGAGCTGCGCGGCGGCGGCGTCGAGCAGGTCGGCGGTGAGCGGCGCGGTGGGCCCGCCGACGGCCTGGGCCCCGCCGATCGCCTCGACCACGGCGGCGCCCTGCCGGAGCACGGCCTCCCGCTGGTCCCGCCACGCGGTGCCGACGGAGTCCAGCAGCCGGATGAAGTTCGCGCGCGGGAAGTAGGTGCCGCAGAAGAACGGGGTGCCGTCGGGGGTGGCGAAGACCGTCATCGGCCAGCCGCCCTGGCCGGTCATCGCCTGGGTGGCGGTCATGTAGACGGCGTCGACGTCGGGCCGCTCCTCGCGGTCCACCTTGATGGGGACGAAGCCGTCGTTGATCAGCCGGCCGACGGCCTCGTTCTCGAACGACTCGTGCGCCATCACATGGCACCAGTGGCAGGCGGCGTAGCCCACCGAGATGAGCACCGGAACGTCGCGCCGCTTCGCCTCCGCGAACGCCTCGTCGCACCAGGGCCACCAGTCGACCGGGTTGTCGGCATGCTGGAGCAGGTAGGGCGACGTGGCGTTGGCGAGTCGGTTCACCCGACGACCATATCCAGCGCCGACCCCACCCGCCGGAGGTCACCCTCCATGGTCGCCGCGATGGGCGGCGGTGCTGCCGCGCGGCTGAGCCGCGGGTGCCGCGCCGCCGGTCCACCCCGGCGGCGCGGGACGGCGCGGCGGCCGGAGGTTCCCGGGCGGGGTCGGTGCGGGGATCTCAGGAGGCGCCGTCGGCGCGGAGCGGGAAGACGTTGCCGGGGGCGGTGTCGAGCAGCGACCCGAGGACGGCGTTGATCTTGTCCGCCGGCATCGGCTTGAAGAAGTGGTAGCCCTGCGCGGCGGTGCAGCCCAGCTCGGCCAGGGCGGTCCGCTGCTCGGCGGTCTCCACCCCCTCGGCGACCACCCGCAGCCCCAGCTCGTGGGCGAGCCCCACGGTGGTCCGGACGATCGCCGCCGCCTCGGGCGAGTCGGCCATCCGGATCACGAAGGAGCGGTCGACCTTCAGCTCGTCGACGGCGATCCGGGTGAGGAACGTCAGCGACGAGAAGCCGGTGCCGAAGTCGTCGACGGCGAGCTGCACCCCCATCGCACGCAACGTGGCGAGCACCTCGTCGATGACCTCCAGCTCGCTCATCACCACCGTTTCGGTGATCTCCAGGACCAGCCGGCGCGGCGGCACCTGGTGCCGGCGCAGCGCCTCGCCGATCTCCGTCGGCAGGCGGGGGTCGAGCAGGCTGCGCGCCGACAGGTTCACCGAGATCGGCACGTCCAGCCCCTCACGGGCCCAGTCGGCGGCGACCGCGAGGGCCTTGTCCAGCACGTACCGGGTGAAGGCGCCGAGCTGCTCGCTGTTCTCCACCGGGCGGATGAAGTCGGACGGGCCGAGCCAGCCGCGGCGCGGGTGCCGCCAGCGGATCAGCGCCTCCACCCCGGTCGGAGCGCCGGTGGCCAGGTCAACCGCCGGCTGCAGCGCCAGCACCAGCTGGTCGTCGGCCGCCAGCGCCTCCCGCAGCTCCGCGAGCAGCGCCAGGTGGTCGGTGCTCGCGGCGTCCCGGGAGCTGTCGTACGCGGCCACGCTGCCGCCGCCCTCCTTCGCCTGGTACATCGCGATGTCGGCCCGGCGCAGCAACTCGGTCAGGTCGGCGTTGCCCGCGTCGGCGACCACCACGCCCACCGAGACCTCGATGGACATCCGTACGCCCGCCACCTCCGTCGGCGCGGCGAGCCGCTCGGCGATCTCCCGGGCCTGCCGCAGCGCGTACGCCATCGGCGCGGCACGGTCGCCGACCACCGGAACCGCGGTCAGCAGCAGGGCGAACTCGTCCCCACCCAGCCTGCCCAGCAGCTCACCGGGACGGGCGAGGGCCGCCAGCCGGGTCGCGGTCAGCCGCAGCAGCTGGTCGCCGGCCGCGTGCCCGAGCGTGTCGTTGACCTCTTTGAACTGGTTGATGTCGAGCAGCAGCAGCGCCACCGGGTGGTCGTGGGCGAGCCGGCGCAACGCCTGGTCGCCCTGGTCGAGCATGGCGGCCCGGTTGACCAGCCCGGTGAGCTGGTCGTGCACCGCCTCGTACCAGGAACGCGCGGTGACCAGCCGCAGCTCACGGTGCGTCGCGGCGTCGTGCAGGGCGGCGGCCAGGGCGTCGCCGAAGGCCGCGACGGCGTCCCGCTCGCGGGCGCTGGGCGGGGCCGACCGGGCGAAGTGGAGCCGCAGCTCCCCCACTCCGACGCTGCCCACGGTCAGCGGTCGGACCAGCTCGTGCTCGGCCGGCTCGGTACGCCCCGGCGGGTCCACCTCGCGGTCGCGGAGCTGGCCGCCTAGGTCCGCCCGGTACCGCCACCACCGGCCGTCGCCCCGGGCGACGTCCACCTCGACCAGTTCCGCCCCGAACAGGGTGAGCGCGCCGGCCGCCGCGGCCGTCGCCACGCCCCGCTCGTCGAGCTGGTTGAGGGCGGCGGTGGCCTCGGCGAACGCCCGCCAGGTACGCCGTTCCTGGTCGGCCCGGAGCCGGTGGCGGTACGTCTGCTGGAGCAGCCAGAGCGGCGGCGGGAGCAGCAGCAGCCAGCGGGCGTCGAGCTCCAGCAGCGTGACGACCACCAGGCCGACGGCCACGTTGCCGACGAACATCAGCAGCTTGCCGCGGAGCGCGGCGAGCAGCGGCGGTCCGATCGGGACGCCGTGCCGCAGCGCCAGGGTCGCCCCGCCGAGCCAGCCGGTGGTGAGCAGGTAGGTCACCGAGCCGGCGGTGAGCGCGAGGGCGAGCGCCGGGGTCGGCGCGGCGAGCAGGGGTCGGCCCAGCGCACTGGCCACCGCGACGGCGAGCGCGGTGGCGGCGGTCAGCGACCCGGTGATCCGGACCAGTTCCAACGCCGGCCGGCGGTCGGTGAGCAGGGACATCGCCGTCCAGGCTGTCCCGGCGCCGAGCAGGGCCGCCGCCGGCAGCCAGCCGGCCGGTACGAGGTACAGGCAGACGATGAGGGCGGCTTCGCCCCAGGTGATGCTCACCATCCCGGCGGCGGTACGGAACCGGAGCCGGGCGAACTGGGCGACGGCGAACACGACGACGGCGATCCCGAAGCGGGCCGGACCCGGCACCGGGTCGTCCGACGGGAGGGACGCCGGGACGGTCAGGCCGACGACGGCGGCGACCAGCGCGGTGACCCCGACCGCGGCGGTCAGCAGGAGCACCTCGGTCGGCGTGCCGCGCAGGCCCAGCCGGTCGAGGGGATGGCCGTCCCGGCCCGAGGTCACGGATCCACCCCGTCCGCCGGCACGCCGGGGGCGCGGCGGGTGGCCGCTGCTTCGACGGTCATCGGCGCCCCCCTTCCGCGCACGGCTCGGGGACCTTTCGGTCCCCCCGGCGGAAGGCTAAGCCAAAGCCGGTGGTCGCAACAGGGGGCGACGACCGGCTTCGACGTGAATCACCCCTTGACTACCCGTTCCGGCGCTGCTGGGAGCCGTTGGGATCGCTCGTGGATGATTCCTGCGCTCCGGTCCCGTCTGTCGGATCGGCGACTGTCCCGTCGGCCCGTCCGAGGTCCGCCGGACCGGCCTGCTGCGGAAACCGGTCGGGCAGGCGGCGCAGTCGGGCGTTCATGTTGCGGATCAGCAGGACGGTGGCGGTGGCCAGCAGCACGATGAGGAAGAGGCCCATCGGCCCGGCCAGGCCACCCGTGCGGGTGTCACCGAAGTTGTTCTCCGCGAGCACCTGGGCAGTGGTCAGCATGGTGTTCCTCCGATGTGCGGCTCCCGTCCAGCGTAGCCCTCCGCCGGATCAGCGGGCATGGCACGTCTCGCGGACCCCGGCGAAGAGGTCCGACTCGGGCAGCGGGCTGTCCACCAGCGAGCGCGCGAGCTGGTAGTCCTCGGTCGGCCAGGCGCGCTGCTGGAGCTCCATCGGGACGTGGAACCAGAAGCCGTCGGGGTCGATCTGGGTGGCGTGGGCGCGCAGGGCGTCGTCGCGGACCGGGAAGTATTCGGCGCACTCGACCCGGGTGGTGATCCGCGGGCCCTTGTCGGGACGATCCTCCCAGCGCTTGAGCCACTCCTCGTACGGCGATTCCAGGCCCGCGGCGAGCATGCCCTCGTGCAGCGCCATGATCTTGCCCTTGGAGAAGCCGATGTCGTAGTAGAGCTTCAGCGGCTGCCACGGCTCACCGAGCTCCGGGTGGCGCTCGGGGTCGCCGGCGGCCTCGAACGCGGCCACGGTCACCTTGTGGGTCATGATGTGGTCCGGGTGGGGGTAGCCACCCTCCTCGTCGTACGTGGTGACCACGTGCGGTCGGAACTGCCGCATCAGGCGCACCAGCGGCGCCGCCGCGACCTCCACGTCCTGAAGGGCGAAGCACCCGTCGGGCAGCGGCGGCAGCGGGTCGCCCTCGGGCAGCCCGGAGTCGACGAACCCGAGCCAGGCCTGCTCGATGCCGAGGATCGCGCGGGCCGCGTCCATCTCGGCGCGGCGGATGTCGGCGATGTTGGCCCAGACGTCCGGCCTGTCCATCTTCGGGTTGAGCACACTGCCCCGCTCACCGCCCGTACAGGTCACGACCAGGACGTCCACCCCTTCGGCGACGTATTTCGCCGTGGTCGCGGCGCCCTTGCTCGACTCGTCGTCGGGATGGGCGTGCACGGCCATGAGACGCAGCTGCTCTGCCACCTTCGGCACTCCTCGTCTGTGCCCGACGGGCGACCCGACCCCGGGTCACCCGGCTGACCTGCCGGAATCTCCCCCGCACCCGGAAAAATCCCCCGTGCTGACCTGTCCGCGTCACCGCCGACCTGCCATCCTTGGGTCAGCGCCGGGCTGGGAAGATGGACTCTGCCATTCTTGCCGATGCCGCCGACAACAACGCCAGGAGATACCCGCCGGTGACCGAGACGCACGCCACAATCACGCCGGGCGCGCCGGTCTTCCCGGCCGGCCGGTACGGTCGCCGCCGCGAACCGGGACGCCGCCGACCAATGCTCCCGGCGCTGCTGGCGGTGGTCCTGCTGGCCACCCTCGGCCTGCTCGCCGCGAAGCTCTACCGCCAGTACGGCGACCCGCGGTACGACGCCCAGGTGATCACCTACACCGAGATCACCGACTCCCAGGTGGTGGTCGACTTCCGGGTCACCGTGCCGGCGGGCGGCTCGGCGACCTGCGTGCTCCGGGCCCGGGCCTCCGACGGCGCCGAGGTGGGGCGCGAGGAGGTCACGGTGACCGCGCAGCCGGGGGAACGCCGGGTCGACGCCCGGCACCGGCTGGTCACCAGCGCCCGGCCGTTCATCGGTGAGGTGCTGCGCTGCCGCCCGGCCGCCTGACCCCACGCGGCCGGCCCGACCTGCCGGACGCCCGCGGCCGGTCCCGCAGCCGGCACCCCGGGTGATCGGCGTCACCCCGACGTGTCCCGCACTGGTAACTTGGTAGTTCACCTGTCAGCCAGTCCGCACAACCAAGGAGATCGCCTGTGTCCACCAATGACAACGAGGCGCCCGCCACCTGGCTGTCCCAGGACGCGCACGACCGCCTCCAGGCCGAGCTCGACGAGCTGATCGCCAACCGTCCGGTGATCGCCGCCGAGATCAACGCGCGGCGCGAGGAGGGCGACCTCCGGGAGAACGGTGGCTACCACGCCGCCCGCGAAGAGCAGGGCAAGGCGGAGGGGCGCATCCTCTACCTCAAGGAGCTGCTCCGCACCGCCCAGGTCGGTGAGGCACCGAGCGCCGACGCCGTGGCGCCCGGCATGGTCGTGACGATCTACTTCGACGACGACACCGACGACACCGAGACGTTCCTGCTCGGCTCGCGGGAGATCGCGTCCAGCACCGAGCTGACCGTCTACAGCCCCGAGTCCGCGCTCGGCAAGGCGATCCTGGGCGGCCGCGAGGGCCAGACCTGCACCTACACGGCCCCAAGCGGCGCCGACATCAAGGTGACCGTGGTCAGGTTCGAGCCCTTCTCCGGCTGAGCGCCGCACCCGGACCCGCGCCGGCAGGCCCGGGCCCGACCCCGACCGGGGCTGACAGGCCGGTCGGACCCGACTGCCGCACCGCCCCGGCCGTACCCCGGCCGGGGCGGTCGCATTTCCGGCGGGGCGGCCAGCGTCACGCCTCGGCGGCGAAGACCACCTGGTAGCCGCTGGCCCGCAGCGCGCTGATCAGCGTGTCGGAGTGCTCCACGCCCCGGGTCTCCACCGACAGCGCCACCTCCACCTCGCCGAGGCTCAGGTGCGGGTTGGCCCGCTGGTGCTCCACGTCGACCACGTTGGCCCGGTGCTCGGCGATCTCGCTGAGCAGCGAGGCGAGCTGGCCCGGCCGGTCCGAGCAGCGCACGGTGACCCGCAGGTACCGGCCGGCTGCCGCGAGGCCGTGCTCGATCACCCGTAGCATCAGCAGCGGGTCGATGTTGCCGCCGGAGAGCACCGCGACCACCGGCGCCTCCACCTCGACCACGCCGGCCAGCAACGCGGCCACGCCGACCGCGCCGGCCGGCTCCACCACCTGCTTGCCGCGCTCCAGCAGCATCAGCAGCGCCCGGGAGATGTCCTCCTCGGAGACCGTCACGATCTCGTCGACCAGCTTGCGGACGTGGGTGAAGGTGATCTGGCCCGGGCAGCCGACCGCGATGCCGTCGGCGATCGTCGAGAACGACGGCAGCCGTACCGGCTCGCCGGCCTTCAGCGAGGGCGGGAAGGCGGCGGCGGTCGCGGCCTGCACCCCGATCACCCGGACGTCCGGACGCAGCGCCTTGGCCGCCACCGCGATGCCGGAGATCAGCCCGCCACCGCCGACCCCGGTGACGATGGTCTTCACGTCGGGGCACTGTTCGAGGATCTCCAGCGCCACCGTGCCCTGCCCGGCGATGACGTCCCGGTGGTCGAACGGGTGGATCAGCACCGCCCCGGTCCGCTCGGCGAAGGTCTGCGCCGCGACCAGCGACTCGTCCACCGTGTTGCCGACCAGCTCGACCTGGGCGCCGTACCCCTTGGTGGCGGCGACCTTCGGCAGCGGCGCGTTCACCGGCATGAAGACCGTGGCGTGGGTACCGACCAGGCCGGCGGCGAGCGCCACGCCCTGCGCGTGGTTGCCGGCGCTGGCGGCCACCACGCCGCGTTCGCGCTCCTCGGCCGAGAGCCGGGAGATCCGCACGTACGCGCCGCGCACCTTGTACGACCCGGCGCGCTGCACGTTCTCGCACTTCAACCAGGCCGGCCCGCCCAGGGCGGCGCTGAGCGGCCGGGAGGGCTCCAGCGGGGTGGTACGCGTGATGCCGGCGAGCAGCTCCCGCGCGGCCTGTACGTCGGCGAGACCGACCATTTCCGTCATGCCCCGATCGTGCCACCCGAGGCCGCCTGGGCCGGCGGCGACGCCACGGTACCGGCGGTCGGTACCTGCGGCGATGGCTCGGTCACCGGCTGCGGCGCCGGCTGGCCGGGCGGCAGGGGCGCGACCTGCTCGGCCGGCCACTGGGGCGCGCCGCGGGAGATCCGCTCCTGCTGGGCCGCGGAGATCCGCAGGATCAGCACGATCAACGACACCCCGGCCACCAGGCAGGCCAGCACCGGTACGGAGTTCCGCAGGGCCGCCTCGCGGTAGTGGTCGAAGTCCGGTACCGCCGCCTGCTCCGCCAGCCGCACGTCGGCCTCGAGTTGGCCGAGGTTGCTGAGCAGGTCGGCGATGCCGAACGCCAGCCAGCCCACCCACCAGAGGGCGACCAGTGCACGGAGCCGGACCCGGCCGAGGCTGTCCCGGACGATGCCCGCCATCACCACGCAGGGCACGCCCAGGCTGGCCACGGGCACCCACCAGCCGGTGATCGCCCAGTGCGGGGCGAGGGACGACCCCACGCCCGGGAAGGCGTCGGTGTTCTTCCGCGCCCGGAACATCCAGAGCATGACCAGCACCGCGGTGGTCAGGAAGACGACCAGATACGACAGGGAGAGGAGGCCCTCGACGACGGTGACCTCCCGCTCGAGGCCCGGATCACCGGCCGTCCCGGCCCGCCGGGACAGCAGAGCGCGCACGGCCGGCGAGAGCGCCACCAGCGTGTACAGCAGGATGGTGAGGCCGACACCGACCGCCGCGGCCAGCCCTGTGCCGCGTACCGGATAGGTCGGCATCCCCGGCGACAGGGCCGGCCGGTCCGACGAGGTACCGCAGCTCGGGCAGGGGCCGACGGTCGTGGTCGGCTCGGCCCCGCAGATCTGGCACCGCATGTCTGTCTCCCGTGCGCGCGTGGAAAGTCGCGCACACGCTAGACGATCAAGCGGCGGCCGGCGACCCCGTGCCCACCCGCGGGTAGCCCGGGGCGTGCCGCTGCCACGGGGCCTGCATCTCGAACTGGCCGGCGATGCCGAGCAGCAGCAGCTCCGAGCCGGGCGGCCCGACCAGCTGCACGGCGACGGGCAGCCCGTCGGGACGCCGGCCGACCGGCACCACGATGGCGGGCAGGCCGGCGATGTTCCACGGGGCGGCGTACGGGGCGTACCGGATGTTGGCCTTCATGTTCGCCGCCCAGGAGCGGCCCGACCAGCCGGCGGCGTCCGGCGGCGGGCCGGCCAGCGCCGGGGTGAGCAGCAGGTCGATCGAGTGGTCGCCGAAGAAGTTCACCGAGCGCTCACGCCAGGCGGCCCGGTCGGCCTCCCGGACGTACCCCCGCCGCTGCGCCCACTCGCCGAGCGCGACGTGCCGGCGGCTGCGCCGCTGGAGGACCCGCCGCTCCAGCCCGGCGGCCTGCACGTCAGCGGCGGCCGCGGCGAACCAGGTGGCGATGCCCTGCAGGCCCAGCCGGGTCGGGTAGACGGGGTCGGCGGGGACGGTGTCGTGCCCGGCGGCGGCGAGCAGCCGGCCGGCGGCGGCCACCGCGTCCCGGTTGGGGGCGTCCGGCGAGACGCCGCGGACCGGGGAGCGCAGCGAGACGCCGACCCGCAGCCGGGACGGCGGCACCAGCTTCTCCTGACGTCGGCCGGCGAGCACCTGGAAGCCGACGGCCGCGTCGGCGACCGTGGTGGTGAGCATGCCGTGCTCGGTGAGGCCGAACCAGTCATCCGCGCCGAGCTGGCAGGGGACGACACCCCGGCCGGGCTTGAGGCCGACCAGACCGCAGCAGGCCGCCGGGATGCGGATCGAGCCGAGGCCGTCATTGCCGTGCGCGATCGGCACCAGCCCGGCGGCCACCGCCGCGGCGGCGCCGCCGGACGAGCCGCCGGGGGTGCGCCGGGTGTCCCAGGGGTTGCGGGTCACCCCGGTCTCGTCGTCGGTCAGGGCCCACAGGCCCAGCTCCGGCATCCGGGTCACCCCGAGGATCACCGCTCCGGCGCCGCGCAGCCGGCGGACCACCTCGTGGTCGGCCTCCGCGATCGGGGTACGCACCGCCGCCGACCCGTTCCAGGTGGGCAGGCCGGCGACCGGGGTGTTCTCCTTGACCGCGACCGGCACCCCGGCCAGCGGGAGGTTGGCCAGGTCCTCCTGCTCGTCGACCTTCTCCGCCTCGGTGATCGCCTCCCCGCCGCGTACCGCGCGGAACGCGGCGAGGTCGGCGTCGGCCCGGGCGATGTGGTCCAGGTGGTCGGCGACCACCTGGGTGGCGGAGACGTCGCCCCGGCGTACGCCCCGGGCGATCTGCTTGGCGGTCGCCCCCACCCAGGTCGGCATGATGTCCTGCACGGCCACCCTCCCCAGCGGTCAGCCCAGTGCCTGCTCCAGATCGGCGAGCAGGTCGTCGACCGTCTCGATGCCGACAGACAGTCGCACGAGATCGCCGGGAACTTCAAGCGGCGAGCCGGCAGCACTTGCGTGTGTCATCCGGCCGGGGTGCTCGATCAGGGACTCCACGCCACCGAGCGACTCGGCGAGCACGAAGAGCTTCGCCCGGTTGCAGATCTCCACCGCGTGCTCCTCGCCGCCTGCGGCGCGGAACGAGATCATGCCGCCGAACCGGCGCATCTGCTTGGCGGCCACCTCGTGGCCGGGGTGCGACGGCAGGCCCGGGTAGAGGACCTGGCCGACCTTGGCGTGCCCGTCCAGGTACGCGGCGATCCGCTCGGCGTTGTCGCAGTGCCGGTCCATCCGTACGCCGAGGGTCTTGATGCCGCGCAGGGTGAGCCAGGCGTCGAACGGGCCGTTGACGGCGCCCATCGCGTTCTGGTGGTAGCGCAGCCCGTCGCCGAGCCCGGCGTCGGCGGCGATCAGCGCGCCACCGACCACGTCGGAGTGTCCACCGATGTACTTCGTGGTGGAGTGGACCACCACATCCGCGCCGTGCGCGATCGGCTGCTGCAGGTACGGCGAGGCGAAGGTGTTGTCGACCACCAGCAGCGCGTTGGCGTCGTGCGTGACGGCGGCCAGGGTGGCGATGTCGGCGATGCCGAGCAGCGGGTTCGTCGGCGTCTCCACCCAGACGATCTTCGTGGTGGCGCGGATCGCGGCCCGCACCGCGTCCGGGTCGGAGACCTTCGCCGGCGTGAAGTCCAGCCCCCAGCGCTCGGCGACCTTGGCGAAGAGCCGGTACGTGCCGCCGTACGCGTCGTCCGGGATCACCACGTGGTCGCCCGGCTTGCACACGGTGCGCAGCAGGGTGTCCTCGGCAGCCAGGCCGCTGGCGAAGGCGAGGCCGACGGGCCCGCCCTCCAGCGCGGCCAGGCACTCCTGGAGCGCGTCGCGGGTGGGATTGCCGGAACGGCTGTATTCGTAGCCCTGGCGGGGCGCCCCGACGGCGTCCTGGGCGTAGGTGCTGGTCTGGTAGATCGGTGGGATCACCGCGCCGGTGCGGGCCTCCGGGTCCTGGCCGGCGTGGATGGCGAGCGTCTCAAAGCCGTGACTCATTCCCGAGACGTTAGTCCGCCGGTGTGCCGGCTCGGGCGGAACCCGCCCGGCGGCACGTCGCCGGTGGTCCGTCGCGCTCGCTATTCCCGGCCACGCACCGCCACGCCCGGAGGGCGGCCGAACGATGCCGGTAATAGCCTGGCACGGTGAGCGGGTGCGTGTTCTGCGGGATCGTGGCGGGCGAGGTGCCGGCGTTCCGGGTCGCCGACGAGCCGGAGGGGGTGGCGTTCCTGGACACCCGGCCGGTCTTCAAGGGGCATCTGCTGGTGGTGCCGCGGACCCACCTGGTCACCCTGACCGACCTGCCGGCGGATGCGTTGGCCGGCTACTTCGGCCTGGTCCAGCGGCTGGCCCTCGCGGTGGAGACCGGTCTGGGGGCCGGCGGGACATTCGTGGCGCTGAACAACAGGGTGTCGCAGTCCGTGCCGCACCTGCACACCCACGTGGTGCCCCGAACCAAGGGTGACGGCCTGCGCGGTTTCTTCTGGCCGCGGACCCGCTACACCGACGACGCCGAGGCCGAAGGATTCGCCCGGCGGGTGGCCGCGGGTCTGCCCGCCTGACAGGGAGCCGGGCGGGTAAGGAAGCGGCGCCTGGCGGTGTTGCAGGCTGGGAGAGGTACGAGAGGAGTCCCACCGTGTTCCTTCGCCGCATGAAGGCCGAGCTGCCCACCCCCGACCAGGCCCTGCCGGGCCGCGCGATCGCGATGCCGATCGGTGACCGGCATGAGGTGCTCCCGTCCTCGCTGAAGGGCCCGTTCCCCGAGGGCTCGCAGGTCGCCGTCTTCGGAATGGGCTGCTTCTGGGGTGCCGAGCGACTGTTCTGGACCCTGCCGGGTGTGATCACCACGTCGGCCGGTTACGCGGGTGGCGTCACCCCGAACCCGACGTACGAGGAGGTCTGCTCGGGGATGACCGGGCACGCCGAGGTGGTCCAGGTGGTCTACGACCCCGCGAAGATCAGCTACGAGGACCTGCTCAAGGTCTTCTGGGAGAACCACGACCCGACCCAGGGCATGCGTCAGGGCAACGACGTCGGTACGCAGTACCGGTCGGCGATCTACACGACCACCGAGGATCAGCGCGCCACCGGGCAGGCGTCGCGGGACGCGTTCGCGCCGATCGTGGCGCGGGCCGGCAAGGGTGAGATCACCACGGAGATCGCCCCGCTCGGCGACTACTACTTCGCCGAGGACCACCACCAGCAGTACCTGTCGCCGACGAAGAACCCGAACGGGTACTGCAACCACGGCCCCAACGGGCTGAGCTGCCCGGTCGGCGTGGCGCGAACCGCCAGTTGACCGACCTGATGTCCGTTTCCCGGGCCTGCGGTGTTTGTCACACCGCGGGCCCGGCTCGATTCGGGCACCCCGCGGACCGTCGGCAGGAATGTCGGCGCTGGCAGCGCCCCGAAAACAAGAGGCGCGCATTTTAGCAAACACGTAACCCCACAGACATCAGCTCAACGGGCGAACCGCGATCGCCTCTGGCAGCATGGGCCGGCATGTGCGGACTTGCGGGAGAGTTCCGCCGTGACGGTTCACGCGCCGACGTGGCGGCGGTGGAGCGCATGGCGGCCACGATGAGCGACCGGGGACCGGACGACAGCGGGGTCTGGTCCCAGGGCCCGACGGCCCTCGGCCACCGCCGCCTGAAGATCATCGACCTGTCCGCGGCGAGCGGCCAGCCGCTGGTCGACGCCGCCTCGGGCCTGACCGGCGTCTTCAACGGCTGCATCTACAACTACCGTGAGCTGCGCCAGGAGTTGCAGGCCAAGGGGCACCGCTTCTTCTCCTCCGGCGACAGCGAGGTCGTGGTCAAGGCGTACGCCGAGTGGGGACTCGACTTCGTCGACCACCTGATCGGCATGTTCGCCGTGGCGATCACCGAGCGGGACAGCGGCCGCCTCGTGCTGGCCCGGGACCGGCTCGGCATCAAGCCGCTCTACCTGGCCGAGACGCCCGGCGTGGTGCGCTTCGCCAGCGCCCTGCCGGCGCTGCTGGCCGGCGGCGGGATCGACACCTCGATCGACCCGGTGGCGCTCGCCCACTACCTGAGCTTCCACAGCATCGTGCCGCCGCCGCGGACCATCCTGCGCGGCGTCACCAAGCTGCCCCCGGCCACCGTCCGGGTCTACGAGCCGGACGGCTCCACCCGCGAGCGGGTCTACTGGGACCCGGCGTTCACCCGCGCCGCCGAGCACGCCGACTGGTCAGCGCGGGACTGGCAGGACGCGCTGCTGGAGTCGCTGACCACCGCGGTACGCCGCCGGATGGTCGCCGACGTGCCGGTCGGCGTGCTGCTCTCCGGCGGCCTCGACTCCAGCCTGGTGGTCGCACTGCTCGCCGGGGAGGGGCAGTCCGGGCTCTCCACCTTCTCCATCGGCTTCGAGGCGGTCGGCGGCCGGGAGGGCGACGAGTTCGTCTATTCCGACCTGGTGGCGAAGATGTTCGGCACGGACCACCACCAGATCAAGGTGCCCACCGGCGACCTCCTGCCGCCGCTGGAGGCCGCCGTGGCGGCGATGAGCGAGCCGATGGTCAGCCACGACTGCGTGGCGTTCTACCTGCTCAGCCAGGAGGTGGCCCGGCACGTCAAGGTGGTCCAGTCCGGCCAGGGCGCGGACGAGATCCTGGGCGGCTACCACTGGTATCCGCCGCTGGCCGGCGTCGACCGCGAGCAGGCGCTCGAGACGTACGCGAAGGCGTTCTTCGACCGGGACGCGGCCGGCCTGGCGCGGGTGCTCAACCCGGCGTGGCTCGCCGACGGAGACCCCGCGCGGGAGTTCGTCGCCGCACACCTGGGCCAGCCGGGGGCGCAGACCGCGGTCGACGCCGGCCTGCGGATCGACACCCGGATCATGCTGACCGACGACCCGGTGAAGCGGGTCGACAACATGACCATGGCGCACGGGCTGGAGGCCCGGGTGCCGTTCCTCGACCACGAGTTCGTGGAGCTGGCCGCGGGCTGCCCGCCGGAGCTGAAGCTGGCCCAGGGCGGCAAGGGCGTGCTCAAGGAGATCGGGCGCCGGGTCCTCCCGTACGAGGTGATCGACCGGCCCAAGGGCTACTTCCCGGTGCCGGGCCTCACCCATCTGGAGGGCAAGCTCCTCGACCGGGTACGCGACGCGCTCTCCGCGCCGGAGGCCCGCCGCCGCGACCTGTTCCGCGCCGACTACGTCGACGCGCTGCTCGCCGACCCGAACGCCGAACTGACCCCGTTGAACGGAAACAAGCTGTGGCAGCTGGGACTCCTGGAAATGTGGCTCCAGAGCCACGGAATCGACTGACCGTGACGGACACCCTCGCCACCGGCACGGCGCGTATCGACCGGGAACGGGTGCTCGGCCGCCGCCGCGAGCGGACCGGTCCGGGCGGCGACCCGGTGGCGCCCGAAACGGCCGAGCCGGCGGCGCCCGGGGACGACGACGGCGTGGTGCTGGACTGCGGCTGGGGCCGGCTGGTCTTCGGTCAGACCTTCGGCGACCAGGCGGCGGTGGCCGCGGTGCTCCGCTCGGAGGCGGCCGGCGCCCGGGACATCTGCATCTACCTGCGCGACCCGCACGTGCTGGTCTCCCGGCTGCCGGACGAGCTGTTCATCGACCCGTCGCTGACCTATCGGCTGCCGCTGGGCGACCGGCGACCGGCCGCCACCGACTCCGGCGGGGAGACCCCGGGCGTGGTGATCCGTGCGCTGCGCGACGCCGAGGACGCCGACGCGGTGAACCGGATCTACGCCCGCAACGGCATGGTGACCGCGCCGGTCGAGGTGCTGGTCGACAACGCCGGCAGCGACCGCTTCCTGCACCTGGTCGCCGAGGCGTCCACCGGTGAGATCGTCGGCACCATCACCGGCGTCGACCACGTGGCGGTCTTCGCCGACCCGGAGAACGGCGCCAGCCTCTGGTGCCTGACGGTGGACTTCAACCACGCGCCGCCCGGCACCGGCCAGGCGCTCCTGTCGGGACTGGCCGACCGGCTCGACGAGCGGGGACGCGCCTTCGTGGACCTCTCGGTGCTGGCCGAGAACTCGGGCGCGATCCGGCTCTACGAGCGGCTGGGCTTCCACCGCACCGGCACGCTCTGCGTGAAGCGGAAGAACCCGATCAACGAGCGGCTCTTCCTGCCCGCCGCCCCCGAGGGGTACGACGAGCTCAACCCGTACGCGAAGATCGTCGCCGACGAGGCGATGCGGCGCGGCATCCGGGTGGAGGTCACCGACCCGCGCTGGGGCGAGCTGCGGCTGACCAACGGCGGCCGGACCGTCCACACCCGGGAGTCGCTGTCGGAGCTGACCTCGGCGGTGGCGATGAGCCGCTGCGACGACAAGCGGGTCACCCGGCGGATCCTCACCGAGGCCGGGCTGTCGGTGCCGCGCGGCCGGACCGCCACCGGCGAGCCGGACGACCTGGCCTTCCTGGCGGACGTCGGCCCGGTGGTGGTCAAGCCCGCGCGGGGCGAGCAGGGCAACGGCATCGCCGTCGGGGTGCGCACCGCCGAGGCGCTCACCGCGGCGGTGCAGCTGGCCCGGCGGTTCTGCCCGGACGTGCTGATCGAGGAGCTGCGCGACGGCGAGGACCTGCGGGTCATCGTCATCGACCACGAGGTGGTGGCCGCCGCCGTCCGCCGCCCCGCCCAGATCACCGGCGACGGGGTGCACGACGTCACCGAGCTGATCGAGCGGCAGAGCCGGCGCCGGGCCGGCGCCACCGGCGGCGAATCCCGCATCCCGATCGACGACATGACCCGCGAGGTGGTGGCGGAGGCCGGCCACCGGATGCACGACGTGCTCCCCGAGGGCCAGGTGCTCGCCGTACGCCGGACCGCCAACCTGCACACCGGCGGCACCATCCACGACGTCACGGCCGAGCTGCACCCGGCCATCGCCGAGGCCTGCGTGGCGGCCAGCCGGGCGCTGGACATCCCGGTCACCGGGCTGGACCTGCTGGTGCCCGCCCCGGACCGGCCGGAACACGTCTTCATCGAGGCGAACGAACGGCCCGGTCTGGCCAACCATGAGCCGCAGCCGACCGCCGAACGCTTCGTGGACCTGCTCTTCCCCGGCACCCGGGCGCCGCAGCGGCTCTGGTCGCCGGCCAGGGCGGGAGGTGCCGCGTGAGTCCGAAACCGCTGGAGCTCGACCTCGACTACCTCCGCCAGGTGCTGGTGGAGCTGCTGGAGATCCCCAGCCCGTCGGGGCGTACCGACCACGTCCAGCAGTACGTCGGGGAACGGCTGTCCGCGCTGGGCATCTCCTCCACGCTGACCCGGCGCGGCGCGCTGAGCGCCTGCCTGCCCGGGCCCCGGCAGACCGGCGCCGACCGGGCGATCGTGGTGCACACCGACACCATCGGCGAGATGGTGAAGCGGCTCAAGGAAAACGGCCGGCTGGAGCTGAAGACCATCGGCACGCACAGCGCCCGGTTCGCCGAGGGCGCCCACGTGCGGATCTTCACCGACGACCTGGACCGGGTGATCACCGGTCAGGTGCTCCCGCTGAAGGCGAGCGGGCACCGCTACAACGACGACGTCGACCTGCAGGGCGTCGGCTGGGAGCACGTCGAGGTCCGGGTCGACGAGCCGGTGGACGACATCGCCGGGCTGCGGGCGCTCGGCATCGACTCCGGCGACTTCGTGGCGTTCCTGCCCGACCCGACGATCAGCCCCAGCGGGTACGTGAAGTCCCGGCACCTGGACGACAAGGCCGGCGTGGCGGCGGTGCTCACCGCGTTCAAGGCGATGGTCGACGCGGGGATCACCCCGGCGGTCACCGCGCACCTGCTGGTCACCGTCACCGAGGAGATCGGGCACGGGGCCAGCCACGGCCTCGACCCGGACGTGGCGGAGATCGTCTCGGTGGACGCCGCGGTGGTCGCCCCCGGACAGCAGTCCCGGGAGGACGCGGCGACCCTGGCGATGGGCGACGGGGTGGGCCCGTTCGACTACCACCTGACCCGCAACCTGGCCGCCATCGCGAGGGAGCACGGCGTCGACCTGGTCCGGGACGTCTTCGACTACTACCGCTCGGACGTGGCCGCGGCCGTCGAGGCGGGCGCGCACGCCCGGGTGGCGCTGCTCGGCTTCGGCGTCGACGCCACCCACGGCCACGAGCGCACCCACCTCGACGGGCTGCGCCACCTCACCCAACTGCTCTGCCTCTACCTGCAGAGCGACCTGGTCTTCCCCGAGTGGGACGCCGAGCCGGCGGGCGACCTGGCCGACTTCCCGTCGCTGGCCGTCCAGCCGGCCTCCGAGGAGGGCCCGCGCGAGGGCCCGATCGGCGTCGCCGAACCGGCCTCGCAGGGCCCGGTGTAAGCCCACCCGGGGCTACGAAGCTGATGTCGTGGATGACTCACCCCGGCGGCCCGGGCGCTAATCCATTCACGTCATCAGCTTCGTAGCGACCCGCCGCACCCGCCGTCAGCGGAACTGGGCGAAGAAGGCGCGCAGATCGGCGGCGAAGGCGTACGGCTCGTCCATCGCCACGAAGTGGCTGCCCGGGTTCCCCTCCGGCCAGTGCGTGATCCGGTTGTGCCGCTCCGCGAGCCGGCGGATCCCGGGGGCGCCGGAGTACACGCCGGTCGGGACCAGGTTTTGCCCCTGCGGCCAGGCGAAGGCGGTGTTGTCGTACATGAACCAGGACGACGAGCCGGAGGTGCCGGTGAACCACCAGAGGCTCACGTTGGTCAGCAGCAGATCGCGGTCGATCGCCTTCTCCGGGACGTCCACCGTCCAGGTGAACTCCTTGAACTTGTGGATCATCCAGGCCAGCAGCCCGACCGGGGAGTCCTGCCACGCATAGCTGAACGTCTGCGGGGCGGCCCGCAGCAGGCCGTGGTGGTCCACCCCGACGCCGGCCCACTCCCGCATCTGGTGGTAGAACGCCCGCTCGGGTTCGGTCAGCTCCGGCAGGTCCGCCTCGGTGGGCATGCCGAGCCCGCCGGTGACGTACGCGCCGACCACCCGCTCCGGCGCGGCCCGGGCCACCTCCGGTGCGACGTACGCCCCGAGATCGCCGCCCTGGACGCCGTACCGGTCGTACCCGAGCCGGCGCATCAGCTCCGCGAACATCCGCCCGACCCGAGCGACGGAGAAACCGGCCTCCGCCGGCGGGGCGGAGAACCCGAAGCCGGGCACCGACGGCACCACCACGTGGAACGCCTGCCCGGGGTCGCCACCGTGGGCGCGCGGATCGGTGAGCGGCCCGATCAGCTCGGCGAACTCGACGAACGAGTTCGGCCAGCCGTGGGTGAGCAGCAGCGGCAGCGCGTCCGGCTCCGGCGAGCGGACGTGCAGGAAGTGCACGTCGAGGCCGTCGATCTCGGTGTCGAACTGCGAGAACGCGTTCAACCGCGCCTCCTGTGCCCGCCAGTCGTACCCGGTGCGCCAGTGCCCGGCCAGCTCGCGCAGGTGGTCGACCGGCACGCCGCGCTGCCAGTCCTGGCCGGGGAGCTGGCGCGGCCACCGGGTGGCGTCCAGCCGGCGGTGCAGGTCCGCCAGGTCGAACTCGGGGACGTCGATGCGGAAGTTCCTGATCTCGTCGGTCATGCCGAGGACGGTAACCACGATCTAGGTCAGTTCCCGTCCTCGTTCCCTGGCATGCTGGAAAGCGTGACGGACACCCCCGGTCGACTACTCCGACTGCTCTCGCTGCTCCAGACCCCGCGTGAGTGGCCCGGCAGCGAACTGGCCGAGCGCCTGGCCGTCAGCCCTCGCACCATCCGCCGGGACGTCGACCGGCTGCGCGACCTCGGCTACCCGGTGGCGGCCACCCTCGGCGTGACCGGCGGCTACCGGCTGGTCGCCGGGGCCGCCCTGCCACCGCTGCTGCTCGACGACGAGGAGGCGGTGGCCGTCGCGGTCGGCCTGCGGACCGCGGCCCGGCAGGCGGTGACCGGGATCGAGGAGGCCGCGCTGCGGGCGCTGACCAAGCTCGACCAGGTGCTGCCGTCCCGGCTGCGGTACCGGGTCCGCAACCTCACCGCGGCCACCGTGCCGATGGCGCCGTTCGGTGCGCCCGATCCCGTCGACCCCGACGTGCTCACCACGCTCGCCGCCGCGATCAGCGGCCGGCAGCGGGTCCGGTTCGGCTACCGGAGCCACGACGGCACCGAGAGCCGCCGGCACGTGGACCCGTACCGGCTGGTCGCCGCCGGGCACCGCTGGTACCTGGTCGGGTACGACAACGACCGCGACGACTGGCGGATCTACCGGGTGGACCGGCTCGCCGACGCCTCCGCCACCGGGGTCCGCGCCGTGCCCAGGGACCTGCCGGCCGCGGACGCCGCGGCGTACGTGCACGAGAAGTTGTACGCGCTCGCGCCCACGTACCGGGCGGTGGCCACCCTGCACGCCCCGGTCGCCGAGGTACGGGGCCGGGTCGGCGACGGCGAGCTGACACCGGTCGACGAGCGCACCTGCCGGCTCGTCTCGCACGTCGACACCCTGGACTGGCTCGCGTTCCGGCTCACCACGCTCGGCTGTGAGGTCGAGGTGCACGAGCCCCCCGAACTCCGCAACCACCTGCGCGACCTCGCGGGCCGGGCGCTGCGGGCGTCCACCGGACAGTCCCGGCCGGGCCTGTGATCGAAATCCGTTGCCGGGGCCGCCGGGGAGTCGATAGCGTGGCGGTACACGGGAAAGGAGGTGGTCCAGACTTGTATAGCAATCGGACTCGTGAGGTGGCTGTCCGCTAGCCGCTGTCCTCGACAGTGAAACTCGGTCCGCCGCGAGGCGGGCAAATGCACCATCGTCGAGACCGTGTGGCAGCGGTGCGGCGAAACCACGACAGCCACCCGACCCCCGGGGTGCCGGCCCAGTCCAGCCGGCCCGCGCGCGAGCGCGGAAGCCCCGGGGGTCGCTTCATCTTCGGCGAAGCCGGACCGGTCAGCTCAGCGGAGGGCTGCTTTGTCTATGCGCGAGCTGGTGGTGCTCGGGACGGCCAGCCAGGCGCCCACCCGGCAGCGTAACCACAACGGCTACCTGCTGCGCTGGGACGACGAGGTGCTCCTCTTCGACCCGGGCGAGGGCAGCCAGCGGCAGCTGCTGCACACCGGGATCTCCGCCACCGACCTCACCCGGATCTGCGTCACCCACTTCCACGGCGACCACTGCCTGGGGCTGCCAGGCATGATCCAGCGGCTCTCTCTCGACCGGGTGCCGCACCCGGTGGCCGTGCACTTCCCCGCCGACGGGGCCGACTACTTCGCCCGGCTGCGGCACGCCAGCTCCTTCTACGAGACCGCCGAGCTGCGCGTCGAGCCGATCGAGGCGGACCGGCAGCGGATCACTCTGGGCATCGGCACGCTGGAGGCCCGCCGGCTGCGGCACCCGATCGAGACGTACGGCTACCGGCTGGTCGAGCCGGACGGCTGCCGGATGCTGCCGGAGAAGCTGTCCGCGTACGGCATCGCGGGTCCGGCGGTCGGGGAGCTGCTCCGCGTCGGCCACCTGGACCTCGACGGACGCCGCGTCACCCGGGACGAGGTGAGCGTGACCCGCCCGGGGCAGCGGTTCGCCTTCGTCATGGACACCGGGCTCTGCGACGGGGTGTACGCCCTCGCCGAGCACGCCGACCTGCTGGTCATCGAGTCGACGTTCCTGGAGCCGGAGGCCGCGCTCGCCGCCGAGGTCGGCCACCTCACCGCGGCGCAGGCCGCGCGGGTGGCGGCCGAGTCGGGGGTACGCACGCTGGTACTCACCCACTTCTCCCAGCGGTACGCCGACCCGCGCCGCTTCGCCGACGAGGCCCGGGCGCACTTCGACGGGGAGCTGATCGTCGCCGAGGATCTGATGACCGTGCCGGTCCCGCCCCGGCGGGTAGCCTCGGCCGGGTGACGGTCACCCTGCGCCCCGCCACCGAGGCCGACCTGCTGTCGGTCGGCGCCCTGCACCGGCGGTCCCGGGTGGCGGCGTACTCGTCGTTCCTGCCGGCGGAGGCGCTGGCCGACCCGACGCCGGAGGCGATGGGGCGGTACTGGGTGGAGCGGTGGAGCTGGGAGCGGGACGACCACCGGATGACCGTCGCCGAGCGCGACGGCCGGCTGGTCGGCTTCAGCTACCTGGGCCCGGACGACGAGGGCGACCCGGCGACGGGCCTGCTCAACGCGATCCACCTGGAGCCGGACGAGCGCGGCCGGGGCACCGGGCGGGCGCTGATGGTCGACGCGCTGGACGCCCTGCGCGCCCGTGGCTGGTCCCGGGCCGTCCTCTGGGTGCTCCGGGAGAACTTTCGCGCCCGGGCCTTCTACGAGCGCGGCGGCTGGACGCCCACCGGAATGGCCCGCGACGAACACATCGGCTCCGCCCCCACCCGCCAGCTCCGCTACGAGCGCCCGCTCTGACCGTCGCCTCGACCGCCGGCACCGCGCCGGCCGGGCCGGATGGTGCCCTCGGATCGGGCGGCCGTTCGCTCTGAGCGGATCGGGGCATGACCGTCGATCCGGCCGCGTTGCCCTCGTCATGGACACCGAGCACACCGATCGGGCGGAGGACACCGCCCTGGACGCGTACTCCCGGGTGGTGACCGGCGTGGCGGCGCGCGTGCTGCCCAGCGTCGCCGCCCTGTCGGTGCGGATCCCACGCGGGGCCGGCGCCGGCTCGGCCGTCACCATCGACGCCGAGGGCCTGCTGCTGACCAGCGCCCACGTGGTGCAGGGCGCCGGGGACGGCTCGGCCGCCTTCGGCGACGGCACCGAGACCCGGTTTCGGGTGGTCGGCGCCGACCCGCTGTCGGACCTGGCCGTGCTGCGGGCCGAGGAGGCGGCGGTGCCGCCGGTCGAGCTGGGCGACGCGGACGGCCTGCGGATCGGACAGCTCGTCGTGGCGGTCGGCAACCCGATGGGGCTGGCCGGCTCGGTCACCGCCGGGGTGGTCTCCGGGCTGGGCCGGTCCCTGCCGGCCCGGGACGGCCGGCTGGTCCGGCTGATCGAGGATGTCATCCAGACCGACGCCGCGCTCAACCCGGGCAACTCCGGCGGCGCGCTGGCCGACTCGGCCGGTCGGGTGGTCGGGGTGAACACCGCCGTCGCCGGGTACGGCCTCGGGCTGGCCGTGCCGATCAACGCCACCACCCGGCAGATCATCGCCGATCTGACCGCCACCGGTCGGGTCCGGCGGGCCTGGCTGGGCGTCGCCGGGGTGCCGGTGCCGCTGCCTCCGGAGCTCACCGAACGGACCGGGCAGCGGCGCGGCCTGCGGGTGGTCGAGGTGGTCCCGGGCAGCCCTGCCGGGGTGGCCGGGATCTACCTGGGGGACATCATCGTCTCGGCGGGTGGCCGGTCGGTGCAGGACGGCCAGGGCCTGCAACGGCTGATGCTCGGCCCGGCCATCGGCACCCGGCTGGCGGTCACCGTGCTGCGCAAGGGCGCCTTCGTCGACGTGGTCGCCGTCCCCACCGAACTGACCCGCTGACGACGACAGGGCCCCTCCCGCCGGGGAGAGGCCCCGTCGACCGGGTCAGCGGGCGCCGAGGTGGGCGAGCAGGTCCTGGCGGGTCAGCACGCCCTTCGGCTTGCCGTCGACCAGCACCAGCGCCGCGTCGGACTTCTCCAGCAGGCCGACCGCCTCGCTCACCGGCTGGCCGCCGCCGATCATCGGCAGCGGCTCGGCCATGTGCCGCTCGATGGTGTCGTGCAGGTGGGCCTGGCCGGTGAAGAGCGCGTCGAGCAGGTCCTTCTCGGCGATCGAGCCGGCCACCTCGCCGGTCACCACCGGCGGCTCGGCCTTGAGCACCGGGAGCTGGGAGACGCCGTACTCGCGCATGTAGTCGATGGCGTCGCGGACCGTCTCGGTGGGGTGCACGTGCACCAGCTCGGGCAGGCCGCCCGGCTTGCTGGCCAGCGCGTCTGCGACGGTCGGCTCGGTGCCCGAGTTGTCCAGGAAGCCGTACCGGGCCATCCACTTGTCGTTGAAGATCTTCGACAGGTAGCCCTTGCCGCTGTCCGGCAGCAGCACCACGATCACGTCGTCCGGGCCGGCCTTGCGGGCCACCTCCAGGGCGGCCACCACGGCCATCCCGCAGGAGCCGCCGACCAGCAGCCCCTCCTCGCGGGCCAGCCGGCGGGTCATCTCGAAGGACTCCTTGTCGGAGACCTCGACGATCTCGTCGGCGACGCCCCGGTCGTACGTCTCCGGCCAGAAGTCCTCACCGACGCCCTCGACCAGGTACGGCCGGCCGGTGCCGCCGGAGTAGACCGAGCCCTCCGGGTCGGCGCCGATGACCTGGACCCGACCCGCCGAGGCCTCCTTGAGGTAGCGGCCGATGCCGGAGATGGTGCCGCCGGTGCCGACGCCCGCCACGAAGTGGGTGATCTCCCCCTCGGTCTGCTTCCAGATCTCCGGGCCGGTGGTCTCGTAGTGCGAGCGCGGGTTCGCTGGGTTGCTGTACTGGTTGGGCTTCCAGGCGCCGGGGATCTCCCGGGCCAGCCGGTCGGAGACGTTGTAGTAGGAGCGCGGGTCCTCCGGTGCCACGGCGGTCGGGCAGACCACCACCTCGGCGCCGTACGCGCGCAGCACGTCCTGCTTGTCCTGGCTGACCTTGTCGGGGCAGACGAAGACGCACTTGTAGCCCTTGAGCTGGGCCACCAGGGCCAGGCCGACGCCGGTGTTGCCGCTGGTCGGCTCGACGATGGTGCCACCCGGCCTGAGGATGCCCGCCGCCTCGGCGTCCTCCACCATCCGCAGCGCGATCCGGTCCTTCACCGAACCGCCCGGGTTGACGTACTCCACCTTCGCCAGCACGGTCGCCTGGATGCCCTCGGTGACGTTGCGCAGCCGTACCAGCGGGGTGTTGCCGATCAGCTCGACGACGTTGTCGTAGTACTGCACCTCGTTGTGCCCTTCGTTGCGGCGCCGGCGACGGCGGCCGGGCAGACGTATTTCTCGATGCCCAGGGTACGTGCCGTCAGGGCGTCACATGCCCGGGGATGACCGAGCTGCGACGTGCCTCCCACTCCAGGAAGCGCTCGGTCTCCGACAGCACGCTGCCGGCCAGCCAGGTGACCATCACCGCGTCGTCCACCAGACCGAAGATGGTCAGGAACAGCTCCGGGACCACGTCGACCGGGGAGACCACGTACGCCGTCGCCGCGGTCATCATGGCCAGCCGCAGGCCGCCGTCGTACTCCCCCCGGGCGGTCGCCCTGATCATCCGGGGCAGCGCGGCCAGCCGCTCGCCCAGCGACGGCCCGCCCCGCGCGCCCGCCATGAGTGCCCGCGCCAGCGCGGTGAACGCCGCGCTCCGCTTCAACGTCTTCCCCATCGTCTGCGCCCCTTTCCGCTCGACCAGCGTGCCGCCCGGGCGCAAGCCCGCGCCGCCCGCCGGCCGGACCGCCGCTCGGCGGCCCTGCCGGAAGAGCTACCCAGAACGGTCGTCCCCCAGCCGCGAACCAGCCGTCACGAGGAGAGCGGGGTGTCGGGCCGGCGCGATAATGTCGGCTCATGGGGGACGCTGGATCCGTCGTACCGGCCGGTTGGCGACGCGCCCGGCGGATCGCTCGTATGGCGGCGATCGGCACGGGCGCCACGGTGGCGGCCACCGTCGCGACGGGTGGCGTGCTGCTCGGCCAGGCCCGCCAGGCCCGGCGGACCATCCCGATGGCCGAGGCGCCCCCGCCGCGCTGCGACGGGGTGTACGGCGCCAAGTTCCCCGGCCCGCCGATGACCATGGTGATGCTGGGCGACTCCTCCGCCGCCGGCTACGGCGTGCACCGCCGCCGGGAGACCCCGGGCGCGCTGCTGGCCACCGGGCTGTCCCGCCGGCTGCACCGGCCGGTGCGGCTGCACCGGTACGCCGTGGTCGGCGCCCTGTCGGCCGGACTCAAGCCGCAGGTCGAGTCGGCCCTGGAGGTCGAACCGGACATCGCGGTGATCCTGGTCGGCGGCAACGACGTCACCAACCGGACGCCGCCGGCGCTGGCCGTGCGCTATCTGGTCGACGCGGTCCGCACGTTGCGGGCGGCCGGCTGCGAGGTGGTCGTCGGCACCTGCCCCGACCTGGGCGCGATCCGACCCATCCAGCCGCCGCTGCGCTGGCTGGCCCGGCGCTGGAGCCGCCAGCTGGCCGCCGCCCAGACGATGGCGGTGGTCGAGGCGGGTGGCTGGACGGTCTCCCTGGGCGACATGCTGGGTCCCCGGTTCGCCGCCGAGCCGGCCCGGATGTTCGCCTGGGACCGGTTCCACCCGTCCGCCGAGGGGTACGCGGTGGCCACGGCGGCGCTCCTGCCCACCGTGCTCTCCGCGCTCGGCGCGGGCCCGGAACGCCGGGTGACGGTCGCCCGGGGCGAAGGCGTACGGTCGCTGCCGGAGGCGGCCCACGAGGCGGCCCGGCACGCCGGCACCGAGGTCAGCGGCACCCAGGTCCGGGGCCGGGACCGGGGACCGGGCGGTCGCTGGGCGCAGCTGCGGCGGCGGGCCTTCTTCGGCGTCGGCGCGGTGCCGCAACCCGGCACCACCGCGGACTCCCCAACTTTGGAGGGACTGGCATGAGCGAGCGCAGGGTCCGGGTGGTGAGGTCATGACGGAGCACCACGAGCTCGCGTTCCGGCTGGGTCGGGCCGCGGCGCTCTCGCTGGTCGCTGGCACGGTGGGCGGGGCGGCCGTCCTCGCCGGCCAGGCCATCGCCGCCCGCAACCGCCGGTACGCCCAGCCGGAGCTGGGCCTCGCCCTGCGCGCCACGGTCGGCCGGGCGGGCGCCCCACCGCTGCGGCTGGTGCTGCTCGGCGACTCCTCGGCGCTCGGCGTCGGGGTGGAACGCTTCGAGGAGACCGTGGGCGGGCAGCTGGCCCACCTGCTCGCCGAGGGCCCCACCGGGCGGCAGGTGCACCTCTCCAGCGTCGGCGTCTCCGGCTCCCGCTCGACCGACCTGGCCACCCAGGTGGCCCGGGCGCTGCTGGGCGACCGCCCCGACGTGGCGTTGATCCTGGTCGGGGCGAACGACGCCACCGCGATGACCCGGCCGGCCGACGCGGCGGCCTACCTCGGCTCGGCGGTGCGCCGGCTGCGCGAGGCGCACGTCGAGGTGGTCGTCGGGACCTGCCCGGATCTCGGCGCGGTCCGCGCGGTGGCGTCCCCGCTGCGGCAGGTGCTCGGCTGGTCCGGGCGGCGGGTCGCCCGTGCCCAGACGACGGCCGTGCTGGACGCGGGCGGCAGCGTGGTCGACCTGGCCACCGAGACCGGGCCGGTGTTCCGGGCCGACGCCGGGACGCTCTGCCACGACGGCTACCACCCCTCCGCCGACGGCTACCGGGTCTGGGCGCACGCCCTCCTGCCGGCCGTGTCCGCCGCCGCGACGGTCGCCTCCCGCCACCACTGACCGCCCCGGCGGGCGTGACATTTCCCGCCGGGTGACCAGCTTCCGCGTCAAGTTACTCGCGGGTTAACGTTGGTTCATGCCGATTGAGTCGTCCCGCGACGCCGTCATCGTCGCCACCGCCCGGTCCCCCATCGGCCGCGCGTTCAAGGGTTCGCTGCGTGACGTCCGCCCGGACGACCTCGCCGCTACCATCGTCCAGGCCGCCCTGGCCAAGGTCCCCGGGCTCGACCCGACCGAGATCGACGACCTCTACCTGGGCTGCGGCCTGCCCGGCGGCGAGCAGGGCTTCAACATGGCCCGGGTGGTCGCCACCCTGATGGGCCTCGACGGCCTGCCCGGCGCCACCCTGACCCGCTACTGCGCCTCCTCGTTGCAGACCACCCGGATGGCGATGCACGCGATCCGGGCCGGCGAGGGCGACGCGTTCATCTCCGCCGGGGTCGAGATGGTCTCCCGGTACGCCCGCGGCAACTCCGACACCCTGCCCCCGGAGGCGCAGGCCCTGGTCGGCGGCGGCTGGGAGAACCCACGCTTCACCGAGGCGCAGGAGCGCTCGAAGGCCCGCGCGGCCGGCGGCGCCGAGGTGTGGACCGACCCGCGCGAGGCCGGCCAGCTCCCGGACGTCTACCTGGCGATGGGGCAGACCGCGGAGAACCTCGCCCAGGTGTACGACATCACCCGCGAGGACATGGACGCCTTCGGCGTCCGCAGCCAGAACCTGGCCGAGAAGGCGATCGCCGACGGCTTCTGGGCCCGCGAGATCACCCCGGTGACCACGCCGGGCGGCACCGTGGTGAGCGCCGACGACGGCCCCCGCCCCGGGGTGACCCTGGAGGCGGTCTCCGGCCTCAAGCCGGTCTTCCGCCCGGACGGCCGCATCACCGCCGGCAACTGCTGCCCGCTCAACGACGGCGCCGCCGCCGTAGTGATCATGAGCGCTCAGCGGGCGAAGGACCTCGGGCTCACCCCGCTGGCCCGGATCGTCTCGACCGGCGTCACCGCGCTGTCGCCGGAGATCATGGGCCTCGGCCCGGTTGAGGCCTCGAAGCAGGCCCTGAAGCGGGCCGGGATGACCATCGACGACGTCGACCTGGTCGAGATCAACGAGGCGTTCGCGGCCCAGGTGATCCCCTCCTACCGGCAGCTCGGCATCCCGGAGGAGAAAGTGAACGTGATGGGCGGCGCGATCGCCGTCGGGCACCCGTTTGGCATGACCGGCGCCCGGATCACCGGCACCCTGCTCAACGCCCTGGAGTGGCACGACAGGACCATCGGCCTGGAGACCATGTGCGTCGGCGGCGGCCAGGGCATGGCGATGGTGCTCGAACGGCTGAGCTGAGGCCCGATTCGGCGCTCCCGCCCCCGGGTACCGTTCCGTCATGGCGACGGTCGTGGAACGGGAGCGCAAGTACTCCGGTGACGAGGGGTTCCGCCTGCCGGACCTGACGGGGTGCGGTGGCGTCACGACCGTGTCGGACGCCACCGCCCTCGACCTCGACGCGATCTACCTGGACACCGCCGACCTCCGGCTGGCGCGCAGCGGATTCGCGCTGCGCCGGCGCAGCGGGGGGCACGACGCGGGCTGGCACCTGAAGGTCGGGTCGGCCGGCGGCGACCGGACCGAATACCAGTTCCCCGCCGGGGCGGACGATGCCGACCCGCCGGCGGAGCTGGTCGCGCTGTTCCGGGCCGCGTCCCGGGGACAGCCCGTGGCCCCCGCGGCGCGGATCACCACCCGCCGGGTCGAGCGCCGGCTGCTCGACGAGCGGGGCGGGGTGCTGGCCGAGGTCGCCGAGGACACCGTCGAGGGACGCGACCTGGTCACGGGCGAGCGCCAGGCCTGGCGGGAGATCGAGGTCGAGCTGGTCGACGGCGACGACGCGCTGCTCGACGCGGTGGACGCCCGGCTGCGCGCGGCCGGCGCCCGCCCGGTCCCGGTCTCCAAGTCGCACCGGGCGCTGGCCACCCGGCTCGCCGTCCCGACGGCCACCCCCGACCCCGGCGCCGCGCCCGTCCTCGACTACGCCCTCGCCCAACGCGACGCGCTGATCGCCAACCACCCCGGCGCGATCGGCGGTGACGAGGACGCGGTGCACGACGTGCGGGTCGCCGTCCGCCGGCTGCGGTCCACCCTGCGGACCTTCCGGGGGCTGTGGGACCGCCGGGAGAGCGAGTGGCTACGAACCGAGCTGCGCTGGCTGGGTACCCAGCTCGGGCCGGTCCGCGACACCCAGGTGATGGCGGCCCGGCTGACCGACGCGGTGCACGCCGAGCCCGCCGACCTGGTGCTCGGCCCGGTCGCGGCGCGGATCTCCGCCCGGTTCGCCGCCGACCTGGCCACCGCCCTGGACGAGTTGGGCGCGGCGCTCGACGCCGACCGGTACCCCGGCCTGCTGACCCGGCTGGACGCGCTGCTGGAGGGGCCGACCGCGCGGACGGTGGACGCGCGGTGGGTCGCCCGGCGGGTGCGCCGGGCGGTGTCCCGGGCCGACGACCGGCTGGACCGGGCCCTGGCCGGCGACCATCCGCACGGCGCGGACCCGGATGTCGCGCTGCACGAGGCGCGGAAGGCGTACAAGGCGGCCCGGTACGCCGTCGAGGTCCGCGAGCCGGCCGTCGGGAAACCGGCCGGCGCGTTGGTGGACCGGCTCAGGGACCTGCAGGACCTGCTCGGCGCGCACCAGGACTCGGTGGTCACCCGCGAGGTGCTGCGGCGGCAGGCGCTGCGCGCGTACGCCGACGGCGAGAACACCTTCACGTACGGCGTCCTGCATGCGCGGCAGGCCGCGCTTGCCGGCCGGGACGTGCCGGCCGTCATCCGGGCCCGCGACCGGGCCCGCCGGCGGAAGCTGCGGCGCTGGCTGAAGGGCTGACCGGCCCCCGCCCCGCGCTCAGCCGCCGCGCCCCGCGCTCAGCTCTCGGCGCGCCATGGCCAGCGGCCGGCGCGCCACGCGCCCGGAGGTCAGAGCGCCGAGCGGGTGGCGGTGATCGCCGCGGCGGCCTGGGCGAGCATCGCCTCCGGCGGGCCGGCCGCCAGCAGATCCGCCGCGACCACCCGGAGCTGGTCGGGCAGCACGAGGTCATTGCCCAACCGGGGTACGTCCCGCCGGGGCCCGCCCTCCGCGTCCGCCGCCAGGTTGCCGATCTCCTGCACCAGCTTGTGCACCAGATCGGCCCGGGACACGTTGCCGCCCTCGGCCGCCGCCGACCACCGGGGCTGCTGCCAGTGAGAGACCTGACGGACCAGCAGCTCCACTGCCCGGTCCAGTTCCGCTGCGCTCATCGCCGCCGAGTCTACGAGGGACCGCCGGTCACCGGCGCAGGTAGCTGAGCAGGCGCAGGATCTGCCAGTACAGGAAGATCAACCCGACCAGCAGGCCGAACGCGCAGAACCAGGCGTACCGGCGGGGCAGGCCCGCGCGGACCGACCGCTCGACCAGGTCGAAGTCGAGGATGAAGCTGAACGCCCCGGCGATGATCGCCACCCCGGAGAAGACGTACGGCAGCCAGCCGACCTGGCCGGTCAGGCTGTACGCCGCAAACCCCTGCCGCCCGGTGAGCAGGTACGTCACCAGGTTCACCAGGCCGATCGCGACGATGCCGATCAGCGCCCCCACGACCAGCCGGGCCAGCCGCGGGGTGGCCCGGATCAGCCGGGCCCGGTAGAGCAGCGCCATGCCCAGGAAGACGCCGAACGTGCCGACCACCGCCTGCACCACGATCCCCGGGTAGACCAGCTCGAAGGCCCGGCTGGCCACCCCGAGCAGCAGCCCCTGGAGCACCGCGTACGCCGCGATGACCAGCGGGTTGGTGATCTGCTTCAGCGAGATGACCAGCACCAGCACCAGGCCGGCGAGCGCGGTCCCGGCCAGCGCCGCCGTGAGCCACACCGCCTGCGGGACCACCACCCAGGCAGCCGCCGCGGTGACGCCGGTGAGCAGGAGCAGGCCGGCCGTCCGGGCCACCACGTCGTCCACCGTCATCGCCTCGACGGCCCCGACCCCGAGCACCTGACGTTCGGTCCGGCCGACGTCGTCCAGTCGGGTCAGCACCGGATTGGCACTCTGCACCGCGACCTCCTCGCCGACGTACCCCCCGGCTCCCACTCTGCCCCCGACGGCCCGGCGGCGACCGGAAAACGACGGCGCCCGCCGCCGCTGTCGCGGGGGCGGGCGCCGGGGTCGTACGGCGAACGGGTCAGTCGTCGCCCTGGAAGTAGCTCAGCAGTCGCAGGATCTCCAGGTAGAGCCAGACCAGGCCGACCACGATGCCGAAGGCGGCCGTCCAGGAGTAGCGCTGCGGGAGCCCCATCCGGACGCCCTCTTCGATCTCGTGGAAGTTGAGCACGAAGCTCAGCGAGGCAACCACGATGCAGACCAGGCTGAACCCGATGGCCAGCGGGCTGCCGTCGCGCAGGTGGGTGTTGACGCCGAAGAGCGCCAGCACCAGGTTGATCAGCATCACCGCGAAGAGGCCGACCATGATCGAGATCATGATTCGGGCGAACCGCGGGGTGGCCCGGATGATCCGCGCCTTGTAGATCATCGCCATCAGGAAGAAGACGCCGAAGCTGGCCGCCACGGCTTGCAGCACGATGCCGTCGTAGAGCGATTCGAACGCCTTGCTCACCATGCCGACGAAGACGCCCTCGACGATCGAGTACGCCACGACCAGCGCCGGGTTCGCCATCCGGGAGAACGAGATGATCAGGCCGAGCACCAGGCCGACCACGGCGGCGCCGATCCAGGCGACACCGACCAGGGCGTCCGGCACGAGCACCCACGCCGCGGCGGCGGAGGCGCCGAGGATGCCGAGCAGCATGACCGTCTTGACGACGACGTCGTCCAGGGTCATCGGGGTCACGGTGGGCGGCGCCGCCGGGTAGCCGACGCCGGTCGGGTACTGCTGCTGGTACGGCGCGTACTGCTGGGGGTAACCGGGCTGTCCGTACGGCCCGGGCTGGGCGTACCCGGCCGCCCGCTCACGCTCGGCCGCCTGGCCGAGCCGGGCGAGCACCGGGTTCGAGGTCTTCACTTCTCAGGCCTCCCTCAGGGGGTCAGTGCACGTGAACGTGCACCCTCAAGAGTAAACCGGGCCCGCAGCCCATGCCGGGCGCGAAGCTGTGGGAAACCTGAGAGTCTCGGTGCCCGGGGCGGGGGTCGAACCCGCACGCCTTGCGGCAGCCGCTTTTAAGGCGGCCGTGTCTGCCGTTCCACCACCCGGGCGGGTGACACCGGCGCGTCGACACGCGGCGGTGCAGTCTCACCGTAGCCGTTGCGTCCCGACCCGGCGTACCCCGCGGTGGTCGCGCCACTATGGTCGAGGCCGTGACCAGCGCAGCCCGTACCGCCCCCGGGCCCGACCCCGGCCAGGCTGTCCGCCTCGAACCGGAGGCCGCCCGCCGCTCCCGGTCCGCCCGGTTGCTGGCCACCGCGATCCGCTACCGCGCGGACCTGCTGGCCGGGCTGCTCTTCGCGCTGCTGGCGGGCTGGCTCACCCACGGGCTGTGGCCCGCGCCCACGCAGCGGATGCTCGCGCTCAACCCCGAGGACCAGACCCTCTACGAGTGGTTCCTGGCCGTCGACTCGCGCGCCCTGCTCGGCGACTTCAGCCTGCTCACCGACCGGCTCAACGCGCCGGACGGGGTCAACCTGATGACCAACACCACCGTGATCGCGCTCGGGGTGCTCCTCGCCCCGGTCACCCTGCTGGTCGGGGCGCCGGTCACCTTCGCGCTGCTGGCGGCCGGGAACCTGGCCGGCACGGCGGTCGCCTGGTACCTGCTGTTCACCCGGACGCTGCGGGCCCGCCGGCTCGCCGCCGGACTCGGCGCCGCCCTGTGCGGCTTCGGTCCGGGGATGGTCTCGCAGAGCAACAGTCACCTGCACATGACCGCGCAGTGGCTGGTCCCGCTGATCGTCTGGCTGGTGGTCCGGCTGCTCCGGGCGGCAGACCCGGCCGGCACCCTGGACGGGCCGGACCGCCGCCGGCTGGTCAGCTCGGCGGTCGGGCTGGCCGCGGCGGTCACCTTCCAGGTCTTCGTCGGCGAGGAGGTGCTCTTCCTCGCCGCGCTCACCCTGGTGGTGATGACCGTCGCGTACGCGGTGACCGACCGGCCGCTGCTCCGGCGGGCCCTGCCCACGTTCGGCGGCGGTCTGATGCTCGCCGCCGGCCTGGCGCTGCTGGTGCTCGCCTACCCGCTCAGGTACCAGTTCGCCGGGCCGCAGGGGGTCGCCGACGGGATGTTCAGCCCGCACTACTTCTCCGCCGACCTGAGCAGCTGGTGGACCGTCTCCCCGCTCTCCGTGCTGGGCAGCGACACCTCGTCCCGACTGACCACCGGGCCGGCCGAGTACAACACCTTCCTCGGCTGGCCGCTGCTGCTGGTCACCGCCGCGTGCGCGATCTGGCTCGGCCGCCGGCCGGTGGTCGTCGCCTGCGTCGCCGGGGCGCTGGTGATGGGCGCGCTGTCGCTCGGCCCGGAGCTGGTGATCTCCGGCGAGCGGACCGCGCTGCCCGGCCCGTACGCCCTGCTGGGCGGCCTGCCGGTGGTGGACGGCGCGCTGCCGATGCGGTTCGGCCTCGCCGTGCTCCCGCTGATCGGCACGCTGTTGACGCTGGCGCTGGACCGCGCCCTGCGGGAGCCGGGCCGGGCCCGACGGCTGGTTCCCCTCGCGGTCGGCGCGGCGCTGCTCAGCGTCTTCCCGGCGCCGCTGCCGACCACCGACCGGCCGGCGCTGCCCGAGTTCGTCACCGCCGGGCACTGGCGGCAGTGCGTACGCCCCGGCGGGGTGCTGGTCCCCGTGCCGCCGGCCACCCCGAAGGACCCGTGGCCGATGCGCTGGGCGACCGCGGCGGACGCGGAGTTCGGCATGCCAGAGGGCTTCTTCATCGGCCCGTACGGCCGGGGCGGCTCGGCCACCATGGGCACCTACAAGCGCCCCACCTCGGCGCTGCTGGCCGAGGTGGCCAACCGGGGCGTGCCGGCGGCCGTCGGCGACGAGCAGCGTCGGCAGGCCGCCCAGGATGTCCGTTTCTGGGGGGCGTCGTGCGTGGCGTTGACCGACGATGCCCCGCACGCGCTGGTCCTGCGCCGGACGCTGGAGCAGCTCTTCGGCCCCGGCACCCGGATCGCCGACGCCTGGACCTGGCGCTTCTGACCCACACCCCGCCGGCCTACTGCGACGGTGACCGGATGGCGTACTGCCGCAGAGTCACGCCGCAGGTCCGCCCGGGCCGCGAGCGGGAAAGGCCCGCCGCCACGACACGCGTGGCGACGGGCCCTGCTCGTACGGCTCAGCCGCGCGCCGCGCCGATCGGCTGGGAGGCCTCGGCGAACTCCTCGCGCGGGTCGTGCAGCTGGCCCAGCGCGACGACCTCACGCTTGAGGAAGAAGGCGAGCGACCAGTCGACCACGACCCGGACCTTGCGGTTGAACGACGGGATCCGCGACATGTGGTACGTCCGGTGCATGAACCAGGCCGGCCAGCCGGTCATCTTGATCCCGTAGACCTGCGCCACGCCCTTGTGCAGGCCGAGGCTGGCCACGCTGCCCGCGTGCTTGTGCTTGTAGTTGACCGGCTCGCGACCGCGGACCACGTTCGCGATGTTGTCGGCCATCCGGGCGGCCTGCCGGACCGCGTGCTGGGCGCTGGGCGAGCAGAAGTTGCCCGGCTCCTTGGTCAGGTCCGGCACGGCGGCGCAGTCGCCGGCGCTCCAGGCGCCCTCGACGACCCGGTCGCCGTCCACGATCTGGAGGGTCGGCAGGCAGGTGACCCGTCGGCGCTCGTCCCGCGGGAAGTCCGTGGCGTCCAGCATCGGCGACGGCTTCACACCGGCCGTCCAGACGATGGTGTCGGAGCGGAAGCTGTCGCCGTCGGAGAGCTTGACCACCCCGTCGACGCAGGACTCCAGGCGGGTGTCCAGCCGGATGTCCATGTTCCGCTTGAGCAGCTGCTGCACCGTGTAGGCGCCCATGTCCCGATCCACCTCGGGCAGCACCCGCTGGGTGGCCTCGACCAGGACCCAGCGCATGTCGTCCGGCTTGAGCTCAGGGTAGTAGCGAAGCGCGTCCCGGGCCATGTCCTCCATCTCGGCCAGCGCCTCGATGCCGGCGTAGCCACCGCCGACGAAGGTGAAGGTCAGCGCGGAACGGCGGACGTCCGGGTCGGTCGTGGCGGCCGCCACGTCCAGCCGGTCCAGCACGTGGTTGCGCAGGAAGATGGCCTCACCGATGGTCTTGAAACCGATGCCGTGCTCGTGCAGGCCGGGAATCGGCAGCGTCCGGGACACCGAACCGGGGGCGACGACCACGTGGTCGTACTGGATCTCCCGGGTCGGCCCGCTGATCGGCTGCACGATCGCCGTCTTCCGGTCGTGGTCGATCCGGGTCACCGTGCCCGCCACAACCTTGCACCTGCGCAACTCGCGCCGCAGCGGCACCACGGAGTGCCGGGGCGAGATGTTGCCGGCCGCCGCCTCGGGGAGGAACGGCTGGTAGGTCATGTGCGGCTGCGGGTCGACGACGACGACCTCGGCCTCACGGGAGCTCAGCTTCTTGGACAGGCGCAGAGCGGCGTACAGGCCGACGTGCCCGGCACCCACGACAAGGATCCGCTTCGGATTCACGTCATCTATCTTTCCCCGGGCGGCTGGGCTAATCCCGTTCGAGACCCCCTTCTGTGACGGAGCACAACACCTGTGACCCGCACAACGTCCCGCATCATCCCGCTATCTGCGACGCAACAGCCACCCGAGCAACGCGCTGAGGGCCACCGCGACCAGCAAGCCCGCGACCGTGGCCGCCTGGAAACCCCGGTCCGTACCCACGCCGCCGAGCCCGGCCAGCAGGATGCCGAGCACCGCGCTGGCGAGCACCACCCCGCCGGCCCGGGTCAACCACCGCAGGATCAGGTCCGGGTCGACCACCGCGTCGAGGGGCAGCAGCGCGGCGAGCGCGCAGAGGGAGTGCGCCAGGTAGAGCAGCGTGGCCACGGCGAGCAGCCGCCACAGCGCGATCGGCCGGTCGAAGCCGGCCGCGGCCAGCAACCACCCGCCGACCGTGACCAGCGCCGCGAAGGTCGGCCAGACCCGGCGCGGCCCGAACGCGGGCAGCACCGCCACCACCGTGAGGGCCAGCAGCGCCCGCGCCGCGAAGACCTGCACGGGGTACGCCAGCAGGAAACCGACCAGCACGGTGCCGAAGATGGCGGCCCGGACCAGCAGCGGCGCGAGGCTGACCCGGGTGGCCGCGTACCGCACCGCGCGGACCCGTTCGTTCAGCGCGTCCAGCATGTCGTTCATCCGTGCCGACCTTCGTTCGCGGCTGCGGGACTCCGCTGCGCTGCGTTCCTCGCGCTCACCTGTGCCCGCCTTCGTTCGCGCCTGCGGGACTCCGCTGCGCTGCGTTCCTCGCGCTCACCTGTGCCCGCCTTCGTTCGCGCCTGCGGGACTCCGCTGCGCTGCGTTCCTCGCGCTCACCGGGCACCCACCCGCGGCGCGGTGGCCAGTCTCGCCACGTCCCGGAGCACCTGGTCCAGGCTGCCCGCGCCGGCCCAACGGACGACCGGCACGCCGTGCTCGCGGAGCTGACCGATCATCGTGTCCCGGTCCAGCCGCCACAGCCGGTACGCCACCTCGGCCCAGCCCCGGTCCTTCGGCGGCGGCAGGTCGGTCGGCAGGGTGTCCACCGCGACCACGAACCGACCGCCCCGGGCGAGCCGGGCCAGCATCTGCGCCGACCGCTCGTCCAGCAGCGGCGTGAGCACCACCACCAGCGCGTCGGCGGAGAGCACCTGCGGCCCGAAGACCTGGTCGTAGGGCTCGTGCGGGGAGGACTCGGCGTGCACGTCGAGCAGCCACTCCAGCACGGTCAGGTACTGCCGGCGACCGGTGGCCGGGCGCAGCCGGCGGGCGGCCGGACCGTACTCCAGCATCGCCACCCGGTCGCCCCGGTGCAGGTAGTGCTCGCCGATCGCGGCCGCCGCCCGGACCGTGGTGTCCAGCACCGAGGCGGGACCGTTGACGCCCCCCGAGCGGCCCGCCTCGGCCAGCACGTCGAGCAGCACCACCACCTCGGCGTCCCGGTCGGAGAGGGTGGCCGCGACGTGCAGCTGGCGGGCCCGCAGCGAGACCCGCCAGTCGATCCGGCGCAGCCGGTCACCGGGGGCGAAGACCCGCACCCCGGCCAGCTCGCCGCCCTCCCCCGGCCGCCGGGAGTGGTGCGCGCCGACCAGCCCGGCCGCGCGGGGCATCGCCTCCACCGCCTCGAACGGCTCGGTCATCGGGTAGACCCGCGTCCGCACCGGGTCGGTGATCACGGCCCGGGAGACCAGCAGCCCGTCCGCGGTGGCGACCCGGGCGCCGGCCGGACCGATCGGGTGCCGGCCCCACCGCAGGGCCGTCCCGGACAGCTCCAGGTCCACCGCCGTGCCCGTCGGTACGGAGGTGACGAAGGGCCGGTCGGCGCCCCCGGAGCGGGCCACCTCCACGCCTGCCCCGCCGAAGCCGACCTTCTCCACCCGCAGCCAGGGCGACATCCGGGTCCGCACCACCGCCACGTCGTACGACACGGTGTCCGGGTTGCCGACGGCGACCGTGGCGGTCATCGGGCCGCCCTCGACCAGGTGCGCGTCCCCGGTGCTGATCTCCAGCTCCGGGCCGGCGGTGGGCCGGCGGCGCAGCGCGTACGCGGTGCCGAGGGCGAACGGCGTGGCCAGCACCACCAGATCGATCCGGCCGAACAGCACCGCCGCGATCAGCAGCAGCCCGGTGAGCAGCACCGCCCGGCCGAGCGCCCAGGTGGGCGCCCAACCCGTCGCCGGCTCCGGCTCGTGACGGCTGGCCATCAGCGCCCGGGCCGCCCGGCCGCGTAGCTGGGCAGCGCGCCGCTGGCCGGGGCGGGCGTCTGCTCGAGGACCTCCCCGACGACGAAGGACGGGTCGACCCGCCGCAGCCACATCTCCGGGCGCAGCGTGATCCGGTGGGCCAGCGCGGGCGCCGCCACCTCCTTGACGTCCTCCGGCACGACGTAGTCCCGGCCGGCGAAGACGGCCCGGACCCGGGCCAGCAGCAGCAGCGCCAGCGAGCCGCGCGGCGAGGCGCCGACCAGCGCGGACGGGTGCTCCCGGGTGGCCGCGGTGAGCGCCACGATGTAGCGGCCGATCGAGTCCTCGACCACCACGTCCTCCAGCGCGGCCTGCATGGCGCGCAGGGTGGCCGCGTCGACCACCGGCTTGATCTCGGCCTCCTCGCGGCGGCGGGCCATCCGCCGGCGCAGCACCTCCCACTCCTCCTCGTGGTTCGGGTAGCCGAACGACACCCGGAGCAGGAACCGGTCGAGCTGCGCCTCCGGCAACGGGTACGTCCCCTCGTACTCGATCGGGTTGGCGGTCGCGAGCACGTGGAACGGCTCGTCCAGCCGGTAGGTGACGCCCTCGACGGAGACCTGCTTCTCCTGCATCGCCTCCAGCAGCGCCGACTGGGTCTTCGGCGGGGTCCGGTTGATCTCATCGGCGAGCAGCAGGTTGGTGAAGACCGGCCCGGCCCGGAACGAGAAGTCGCCGCTGCGCTGGTCGTACAGGAAGGAGCCGGTGACGTCGGCGGGGAGCAGGTCGGGGGTGAACTGGAGCCGGCGGAAGTCCAGCCCGAGGGCCTGCGCGAAGGAGCGCGCGGTCAGCGTCTTGCCCAGCCCCGGCAGGTCCTCCAGCAGCACGTGCCCACCGGCGAGGATGCCGGCGAGGACGAGTTCCAGCGCCTCCCGCTTGCCGACCACGACCGTGCCGACCGCGTCCAGCACCGCCCGGGCCAGCCGGCCCACCTCGGCGGGGGGCATGCTCCGGTCCACGTCGTTCATCAGAACTCCTTCGAGGAGACCTCGCCCTTCAGGGCGGGGAGGAATCGAACTCCTGCGGAGCAGGGCAGGGATAGCCGGTTCGCCGGCAAGGCGGACTGGTGGCCCCTCCCGAGAGCCCGCAGATTGTCACAGGGCGATGCGATAGTTCGGTAGCCATGAAGACCACGCGCGTGAAGCGGGCATTCAAGTACCGCTTCTATCCGACCGAGGCGCAGGCAGCCGAGCTGTCGCGCACGTTCGGATGCGTGCGCAAGGTTTACAACCTCGCGTTGGCGGCCCGTACGGAGGCGTGGACGCTCCGGCAGGAACGCGTCAGCTACAACGCCACGTCGGCGATGCTGACCGCGTGGAAGAAGACCGGGGAACTGGCCTACCTCAACGAGGTCTCCTCGGTTCCGCTTCAGCAGGCCCTGCGGCACCTTCAGACGGCCTTCACAAACTTCTTCGCTAAACGCGCGCAGTACCCGCGTTTCAAGTCGCGGAAGAGATCGCGGAAGTCGGCGGAGTACACCACCAGCGCTTTCCGCTTCCGCGACGGCACGCTGACGCTGGCGAAGATGGGGGAGCCGCTGCACATCGTGTGGTCGCGCCCTCTCCCGGAGGGTGCGAAGCCGTCGACGGTGACCGTGTCCCAGGACAGCGCGGGCCGCTGGTTCGTGTCCCTGCTGTGCGAGGACCAGACCCTGCAGCCGCTGCCCCCGACCACCGCGGCGATCGGGATAGACGCCGGGCTCGACCACCTGCTGACCCTGTCGACCGGGGAAAAGATCACCAATCCTCGGCATGGGCAGCGCGACCGTGTCCGGCTTGCCCGCGCCCAGCGGGAGCTGTCGCGGAAGGCCAAGGGCTCGGCGAACCGGGACAACGCGCGCCGCAAGGTCGCCAAGGTTTACGCTCGCATCGCCGACCGGCGACGCGACCATCTGCACAAGATCACCACTCGGCTCGTTCGTGACAACCAAACGATCGTGATCGAGGACCTTACCGTTCGGAACCTGCTGAAAAACCACACACTCGCCCGCGCCATCAGCGACGCGGCGTGGCGCGAGTTCCGCAGCATGCTGGAATACAAGGCCCAGTGGTACGGCCGTAAGGTGATCGCGGTCGACCGCTGGTTCCCCTCCTCCAAACTGTGCTCGACCTGCGGAACCGTACGGGTCACGATGCCGCTGCACGTCCGGACCTGGACGTGCGACTGCGGCGCCATCCACGACCGTGACGTGAACGCCGCGCGGAACATTCTGGCCGCCGGGCTGGCGGTGTCTGCCTGTGGAGCTGGTGTAAGACCTCAACGGGAGCCCTCCCGGACAAGGCGGTCGGTGACGAAGCAGGAAACTTCACGGGCGACCGTGGGAATCCCGGTCCTTCAGGGCCGGGAAGATGTCAACACAGCTTCTCCAGTTCGGTGACGATCGCCGCGAGGTCGCGCGGCGACGGGGGGCGGCGGGAGGGCGTGCTGAGGAAGGTCCACAGTGTTTCTCCCAACAGGTTGCGAGCGCGGGCCGGGTCGGACTCGCGGGTGATGCCGTGTCGCTGGCGCAGCCGCTCGTCGGCCAGTTCGCCGAGACGCGGCAGGATCCGCTCGGTGAACCGTTCGCGGTTGCCCGCGCACCAGTCCAGCGGGCGTTCCCACCCGTTGATCGCGGCGCGCAGCGCGTCCCGGGCGGCCCAGTTCCAGGTGCCCGGCTCCTCACCGGCGGGCGCCCGGTAACCGGCCCGGGGCGGCGGCGGGGGCGCCAGCGCGGCGGTGACCCGCCGCACGGCGCGCAGCGCGAGCACCCCGGCGACGATGATCCACAGGGAGATCTGAAGGCCGACCGTCCGCAGGCCCGCCACGACGACCGCCACGATCGCCGCGGTGACCGCGAGGGTCCGCAGCACCAGGCGTAACCGGCCACCGCGGGACGCGACCACCGGTCCGGCCGGCTCTTCCTCGAACGACAGCAGGTCGTCGATGCTGGTGCTCACGGCGTCACCCTGGTTCGCGACTGCGGGGCTCGCAAGACCGGCTCACTCCTCGCGCTCACGGCGTCACCCGCTCGGAGGCGGTGAGGCTGGTCAACTCGCCGCGCAGGCGGCGCAGGGACGCCCGGGCCTGGTCGCGCATCCGCTTGTCAACGGTGTGCGTGGCGTACCGGGCCTCCCGATAGACGTGCGCGAACCCGTCCAGCACGTCGGCGCTGGCGATCGCCGGTACGCCGGCGGCCGGGTCGCCGCGCAGCAGCCGGCTGACCAGGTCGGTCGGGGTGTCCCCGGCGAGTCGGGGCACGCCGGCCTCCTCGGCGGCCTCCTCCAGGCGGACCCAGCAGGCGATCACCGCGGTGCGCGGGTCGGTGTCCCGGTCGTCCAGCTCCACCAGGCCCGCGTCGAGCGCGGCCACCACCTCCCGCGCGGTGCCCTCGGCGGTACGCCGGGCCCGCTGCACGGGGATCGCCCGGGTGGTACGCCGCAGCGCGCCCCGGACCAGCGTCCAGCCGACGTACCCGATGGCGAGCAGGGCCGACAGGCCGAGCACGATCGTGGCGGCGGTGACGATCCAGTGCGGGATCTGCGCCTGGGTGGCCTCGGCGCCGTCCCTCGGCTCGACGGCGATCGACGGCGCGGGCTCGGCGGAGGGGTAGTCCGGCACGTAGGGGATGTTGTCCGCGGCGGGCGGGATCCGGCTGGCCCCGATCGAGGAGTGCCCGGCCGCGAACGCGGCGACGGCCAGCAGGACGGTCACCGCCGCGACCGGCCACCACCTGCGCAGCACGCCGAGGTCCATCCCACCGCCCCACGCATTCCTCAGTGCACCCCGGCCAACTGCTTCGCCCGGGCGAACACGTCGTCCAGCATCCCTGGTGTCAGCCGCCCGGTGAAGGTGTTCTGCTGGCTGACGTGATAGCAGCCGAGCAGCGCCGGTGCGGAACTGCCGGACCAGTGTGCCCCATGGCCGAAGGCCGGTCGCGGACTGGGCGGGCGGACGCCGTACACGTCGCGCAGCACCGGCCACCATGCGGCCCAGGCGAAGGCACCCAGCGCGACCACGACGCGCAGGGTGGGCCGGATCAGCGCGACCTCCCGGTGCAGCCACGGCGCGCAGGTGTCCCGCTCGGCCGGGGTGGGTTTGTTGTCCGGCGGCGCGCAGCGCACGGCGGCGAAGATGCGGGTGTCGCGCAGGGTCAGGCCGTCGTCGGCGGCGACGCTGGTCGGCTGGTTGGCCAGGCCGGCGCGGTGCAGTGCGGCGAAGAGCACGTCGCCGGAGCGGTCGCCGGTGAAGATCCGGCCGGTGCGGTTGCCGCCGTGCGCGGCCGGCGCCAGGCCGAGGATGGCGATCCGCGCGTCCGACGCGCCGAAGCCGGGCACCGGGCGGCCCCAGTACCGCTGGTCGCGGAAGGCGGCCCGCTTGACCCGGGCGACCTCCTCCCGCCAGGCGACCAGGCGCGGGCAGGCGAAGCAGTTGCTCACCGCGCCGTCGAGGTCGGCGAGGTCGGTCGCCCGCGCGGCGCGGGCGACCACCTCGGCGGGGGTACGCGGCTCAGCCAAGCTTGGCCCGGAAGAGTTCCAGGGTGCGGGCCCAGGCGGTGGCGGCGGCCCGCTGGTCGAACTTCTCCGGCCGGTCCTCGTTGAAGAACGCGTGTGACGTGCCCGGGTAGTCGTACGTCTGGCAGGTGCCGCCGGCCGCCTCGATGGCCAGACGGGCGGCCTGCACGCCGTCGGCCGACGAGAGGCCGTCCTCTTCGGAGCAGTGGATGAGGGCGGCCTTGCCGGCGTAGTCGGCCCAGTCGGAGCGCATGCCCTCCCAGGGCAGCCGGGGGTAGAAGCCGGCGGTGGCGACGATCCGCTCCGAGAAGGTCGCCGACCAGAGGGCCAGGCTGGCGCCGGCGCAGAAGCCGGCGCAGCCGACCTTGCCGGTGACCTCGGGACGGTTGGCGAGGTATTCCGCCGCGGCGGCGATGTCCGTCGCCGCCTCGTCCATCTGCGGCCCGTTCAGCATCTGCCGGGGCTCGGTCGGCTTGCTGGCCGGCTCGCCGTGCCGGAAGTCCGGGGCGAGGGCGACGAAGCCCGCCTCGGCGAAGCGGTCCACCACTGCCCGGACGTGGGGCACGAGGCCCCACCAGTCCTGGATGACGATGACCGCGGGGCTGGCCACACCGCCGGAGGGTATCGCGAGATACCCCTCGCTCGTCCCTCCGTTGCTGGTGAAGCTCACCGTCTCGCCCATGGCCCGTCCTCCTAGCGGTCAGTCATCGTTGGCTGGTCGCCCAGTGGTCCTACGTGCCGGTAGCCTGCCACGCCGTCACCGCGCCGGGGAAGACGCCGGGACAGTGGCATTCACCTCCCGTTCGCCTTGTGGACGAGGCAGAGCAGGTAGCCGTCGCCGTCGCCGTCCACGCGGTAGAAGACGTATCCGTCGTCGCCGGGCCGAAAGTACGGCTCGCACGCCGCCGCCGAGCGGCTCCGCGCCGCGGCCGGGTCGTCCACCCGGCCGATCACGGCGTACCCGACCCGGGCGCTGGTGCAGGGAACGATCCTGGGGTCGTCGGCCGACATCGCCCGGGCGCCGTCGACCCGGGGCAGGTCGGCGACGCAGTCGCCGGCCTTCGCGTCGGCCGTGCCGTCCGGGGCCAGCGACCCGCCGAGGGGTCCGGGACCCAGCTTGAGCACCGCGGTCACCGCGAGCGCGACCAGCACGCCGAGGACCAGCACGACGACGCCGAGGACCGTGCCGATCCGGGACCGCCCGCCGGTCGGGGCTGCCGCGGCTGCCGGCTGCTGCTCGCTCTCGGGCGCGGCGGGTGCAAAAGTCTCGGCGACCTGCTCTGACACGGGCGTTCCTTCCGGGGTGGGGTGAGCAAGCGACACCGTAGCGACCAAGATCGGGCCGCGCAGTCCCGCCCCGGTCCACCGTGGACGCGAAAGGGGCGCCCACCGGATCGGCGGGCGCCCCTCGGCATGGTTCAGCGGGTCGGACTCGGCACCGGAGCCGTGCTGGTCGGGGCCGGGGTCACCGTTGCGGTGGGGACCGGGGTCGGCGTGGCGGCAGCCGTCGGCGACGAACTGTCCGTCGGTTGCGGCGACGCCGGGGTCGCCGCGGGCGCTCGGCCCGCCGGTGGCACCGGGACCGCGGCGGGCGGCCGCGGCCGGAACGGCGCGAGTTGCGGGCAGAACGGGTAGCCGGTCCGCAGCGCGGCGTCCGGTTGGGCCGGGTCGACACACGACGGGTAGCCGAGCCGGATCGGCACGCCGTTCTGATCGAACAGCCGGGCATTCTCCACCAGCCGCCCCTCGCTGTCGTAGACGAAGACGTCCTGGACGGAGTCGTACCGGTCGCCGACCGACACCCCCTTGTAGCCGAACTCGTCCGACTCGGCGTTCTGGTCCACGTCGACGAGCATGGCGAAGGAGAAGAGTAGTAACGCGGCGGTGCCGAGGCGCAGCAGACGGCGGGGCCAGCCCCGCAGGCCGCCGGAGCGGTGCCCCAACCAGACCGAGGCGAGGACGCCGCCGGCGAGCAGGAACAGGCCCGCCACCGCGCTGTCGCCGAGCCGGGGCAGCAGGCCCGACGGCTCGCCGAGCGCGGCGGAGACCAGCAGCGCCGCCAGCCAGCCCCGCAGCACCCACCAGGCCGGCCGGAGCAGCCGGAGGAAATCGGACGCCTTGGCGTACCCGAGGAGCGGGCCCAGCCGGGCGTCGAAGGCACGCAGCCGGGCATCGAGCCGGACCCGGGCGACGGCGATCCGCCCGCCGAGGTGCCGGTCACCGCCGGGGCCGTCGGCGCCGGCGGCGGCCCGCAGCTCGGCGGCGTACGCCTCGGGCTCGCCGAGCCGGTCGACCAGCGAGCCGTCCGCCTCGGCGGCGACCTCGGTCAGGTGCTCCGGCAGGTCCTCGGTCAACTCGTCGCGGACGGCGGGCGGCAGGTCGGCCAGTGCGGCCCGGACCCGGTCGACGTAGTCCGCGATGTCCTGCCCAGTGACGGTCATGCCGCCATCCCCCGATCGTCGAGCAGTGCGTCCATGGTCGTGGCGAAGGAGCGCCAGGTCTTGCCGGAGCGGGCGAGCTGGTCCCGGCCGGCGGCGTTGAGGGCGTAGTACTTGCGGTGCGGGCCGGACTCGCTCGGCACGACGTAGGTGGTGAGCAGGCCGGCGGCGAAGAGCCGGCGCAGCGTGCCGTAGACCGACGCGTCGCCGACCTCCTCCAGGCCGGCGTCGCGCAACCGGCGGAGGATGTCGTAACCGTAGCCGTCCTCCTCCCGGAGCACGGCGAGGACGGCGAGGTCGAGCACGCCCTTGAGGAGCTGGGTGGTATCCACGTTTCCGACAGTAGTGCGCATTACATAGTACCGTCAAGAAAACACTAGCTTTCGCGGGCCGCGTCGTAGGGTCGGAAACATGTCGTGGAGCAGCTACGGATCGTTCCTGATCTTCGCCACGGTGCTGATCCTCATCCCCGGCCCGGACTTCGCGGTGGTCACCCGGAACACCCTGGCCGCCGGTCGACGGCGCGGCAGGTGGAGCGCGGTCGGAGTGACCGGCTCGAACGCCGTACAGGGCGTCGCCGCGGCGGCCGGGCTGGGCGCGCTCATCGTCCGCTCCCAACCACTGTTCGAGACGATCCGCTGGGCCGGCGTCGCGTACCTGGCGTACCTCGGTGTGCAGGCGGGGCGCTCGGCCTGGCAGGGCCGGTACGCCCCGCTGGCCGACGGCGGCGCCACCTCGTCCGGCGAGGCGCTGACCGCCTTCCGGCAGGGCTTCCTCTCCAACATCACCAACCCGAAGGTGCTGGCCTTCTACCTGGCCGTGCTGCCGCAGTTCGTCGGCGGCTCCGCGCCCCTGGGGGTGCTGCTGGTGTTCGCGCTCAGCCACGCGGTGCTGGGGCTGGCCTACCTGCTGGTGCTGGTCGGGGCGATGAACCGCGCCCGCGACCTGCTGGCCCGCCGCCGGGTACGACGCTGGCTCGACGGGCTGACCGGGGTGGCCCTGCTCGGCTTCAGCGCCCGCCTCGCCACCGAACGCGCCTGATTCGGGATACCGCCGCACGGCCTCGAATGGCCGACGTACGGCGGTCGCGAGGCCTGACTCAGCAGCAGGTGCGGATGGATCAGACGTAAAGCTTGCGGAGCTCGCGGCCGATGTCGGAGACGTCGGTCAGCGTGCCGCTGGCCACCGACATCATGAGAGCCTCGGCTTGATCAACGTCGACTTCCTGAATCGGCACCTCGTTGAGGGCCAGAAAGACGCGCGCCGCCGACCAGGCGAGACGCTTGTTCCCATCGATCAAAGCGTGGTTCATGCAGACCGAGTGAAGCAGCGCGGCGGCCTTGCCCCAGAGATCGGTGTACGCCTCCTCGCCGAACGCCACGGTGGCCGGGCGAACCACCGCCGACGAGAGCAGGCCGAAGTCACGGACCTGCGGGGTCTCACCCAACACAATCGAGGCGATCTCCATAAGGTCGTCGACCTCGAGGTAGTTGATCACTCCGCCAACCGCCGCAGCAGCTCGGCGTCGCGGTCGGCGACCTCCCGCGCAAGATCCCGCACACGGGCACGACGGTTGCGCGCCGAGACGTACTCCTCGACCGCCACAACGATCGTGGCGTTCATCGACCGGTGCTCCTGCTCGGCGAGCTGCTTGAGCCGCTCGTGCAGTCCGTCGGGCAGATTTACGGTGGTGACCATATGGAAATCATACCGGCCACACGCAGGGAAACCACCTTTCCCGAGGCCTACGCGAGGCTCCAGGCGATGCCGTCGAGGATGTCGTGCTCGGAGGCGACCACCGAAGGCATACCGGCCCGCTCCATGATGACGCGGAGCACCAACGCCCCCGCGCCGATCACGTCGGCCCGGCCCGGGTGCATCACCGGGATGGCCAGCCGCTGCTCGCGGGACTTCGCCAGCAGGTCGGCGGTGACGTCGGCGACCTGCTCGTACGACACCCGGGCGTGGTGGATGCGCGCCGGGTCGTACTCCTTGAGGCCCTGGGCGATGGCGACCACGGTGGTGACCGACCCGGCGAGCCCGACCAGCGTGGCGGCCTCGCGGCCCGGCACGGCCGCCAGCGCCCGGTCCACCGCGACCGCGATGTCGGCCTGGGCGGCCGCGATCTCGTCCAGGGTCGGCGGGTCGCCGTGCAGGTGCCGCTCGGTCATCCGGACGCAGCCGATGTCCATCGAGATGGCGGCCTCGACGCCACCCTCGCGGGTGCCGACCACGAACTCGGTGGAGCCGCCGCCGATGTCGACCACCAGGTACGGCGGCTCGGCGTCGGCGGGCAGGCCGCGCACCGCGCCGGTGAACGAGAGCCGGGCCTCCTCGTCGCCGGTCACCACCTCGGGCTCGACGCCCAGGGTCTGCTCGACCATGGCCCGGAAGTCGGCGGCGTTGGCGGCGTCCCGGGTCGCCGAGGTGGCGCACATCCGGACCCGCTCGGCGCCCAGCTTCTCGATCTCGGCCGCATACGACGCCAGCGCGACCCGGGTGCGCTCGATCGCCTCGGGGGCGAGCCGGCCCGTCTTGTCGACGCCCTGGCCGAGCCGGACGATCTCCATCCGGCGGGTCACGTCGACCAGCGGCGCCTGCGGACCGGCGGACGGGTCGGGCAGGTCGGCGACCAGCAGGCGGATCGAGTTGGTCCCGCAGTCGATGGCGGCCACACGCGTCGTCACGGCAGCAACCCTACGGCAGCGCCCCGGCCGGGGCGCCACGGTTGCGGGCGCGGCCCCGTTCCCGATGACCCGACGGTCTCAGCCCTCCCGGCTGCGCCACTCGTCGGGCAGGTCGGTTCCGGAGCCGACGCCTCCGGGCCCGCCCAGCAGGTGCCCGCCGAGCGGCGTCAGCCGGTGCAGCACCGCCGGGCCGTCGCGCCCGGTCCGGATCAGACCGGCGGCCCGCAGCGCCGTCATGTGCTCCGACGCGGTCGAGATGCTGACCCCGGCCGCCCGGGCCAGCGCCGTGGTGGTGTGCCGGCCGGGCTGACCCAGCCGACGCAGCAACGCCGCCCGGGTGGCCCCGAGGAGGCGGCCGAGCGGATCGGCGCCCGGGGCGGCGGCGCCGCCCGGCATCGCGGCGGGGTAGACGAGCAGGACCGGACGGCCCGGCTCGACCAGCACCCGGGGGCGCGGACCGGCGAGCGGCGAGGGCAACAGGACGAGACCCTCGCCGGTGCCGGTCACGTCCCCACTCCACCACGTCCGCACCTCCAGCACCGGCGGCCGCCAGCGGATCGCCGGATGCAGTCCGGCGAAGAGGCCCTCCAGGCCACCCGTGGCCAACCGGTGCGTGGCGGTCGCTACCTGGTGGCGGTGGACGGACGTCAGATCGGCCCAGTGCGGCGCGAGCACGGCCCCGAACCAGGTGGCCACCGCCTCGTCGAACAGGTCCAGGATCGCCGGGTCCGCCTCGGCGAACCGGCGGCGCAGCGGCGTCGCCGGCAGCTCGGCGTACGCCGCGATGAGCTCGGCCCGGACCCGTCGGGGCGGGGTGGCCCGGATCGCCGCCAGGCCAGCCGGCACCGAGTCCAGGCCCTCGAACGGGGTGAGGAAGTCCGGCAGCCGACCGCGGACGGGCAGCAGGTGTGCCAGCGATGCGGCGGCGGCGCGCACCGGTGCTGCCGCGGCGGCGGCCGCCTGCCGCGCGGCGAGGGCCGGCACCAGGCCGGCGGCGGTCGGGTCGTGCAGCGCCTGACGGGCCAGCATCGCGGTGCCCACCGGGTGCAGCGTGTCGACGAACCGCACCCGGCACAGGTCCACCGGGGTCAGCTGAAGGCGAAGCATAGAAGCAGCGTGCCGGTATTCGGCGAGGGCCGAAAGGGTTGACCCCGCCGCACCCGGCTCACCACTGTGGACGTCGGATCCACGAAGGGGGCGGGGCGTGCGGCGGACGATGGCGGTGCTGACGGGACTCTGCCTGCTCATCCTCGGCGCGGCGTGCGGTGATGAGCGGGGGCATACCCGGGCGACTCCGTCCCCGCCCCCGTCGGTCGTGACCGAGCGGCCGGCGGCCGGCGACCATCGGTTGGCCCTGCGACACGACGGGACGGACCGCGCCTACCTCCTGCACGCCCCGCCCGGCTACGACCCGGCCACGCCGCTCCCGCTGGTGATCGTGCTGCACTTCTACCCCGGCGACGGGGAGGCGATGCGCCAGATGGTGGGCCTGGACGCCAAGGCCGACCGGGAACAGGCGCTCGTCGCCTACCCGGACGGCCGGTACGGCGGCTTCAACGCCCTGATCTGCTGCGGATCGTCGGACGACGTCGGGTTCCTCAAGGCGCTCACCGCGCACCTGGTCGAGACGTGGCGGGCCGACCCGGACCGGGTCTACCTCACCGGCATCTCCAACGGCGGTGACATGAGTTTTCGGGCCGCGGTCGAGGCCGAGGGACTGTTCGCGGCGATCGGCGTGGTCAGCGGCGGCTACAGCGGGCCGCGGACGGCCGCCGAGAACTACGTGCCGAAACACCCGGTCTCGGTCATCACCTTCATCGGCGGTCAGGACGTCTACGCCGCCATTTTCACCGAGGGCGTGCGGACCTGGCAGCGGCGGCTGGGCTGCCGGCCGGCGCCCGGACAGCGGCCCATGTCGTCCACCCGGATCTCCCGGACCGACGCACGCTGCCCGGACGGCAGCGACGTCACCGTCTACACGATCCCGGAAATGGGTCATTCGTGGCCCGGAGCGGCCTCCGGTCAGCTCGCCGCGCCGCGGGCGGGTGTGGTGGCCACCGACCTCATCTGGGCCTTCTTCGCCGCCCACCCCAGGCGGGCCTGACCCCCGGCGGGTCGAGCCGCCCGTCACAGGCGCAGCAGCATTCGGGTGTTGCCGAGCGTGTTCGGCTTGACCCGTTCCAGGTCGAGGAACTCGGCGACACCCTCGTCGTACGAGCGCAGCAGCTGCTCGTAGACCGGGTGGGGCACCGGCGCGCCGTCGATCGCCCGAAAGCCGAACGAGCCGAAGAATCGCGTCTCGAACGTGAGCACGAAGATCCGGGCCACGCCCAGCTCCCGGGCCGCGTCGATCAGCTCGCCGACGATCCGGTGGCCGAGCCTGCGGCCCCGACAGGCCGGGTCCACCGCGACGGTGCGGATCTCGGCCAGGTCCTCCCACATCACGTGCAGCGCGCCGCAGCCGACCACGGTGCCGTCGGGCACCACCGCGACCCGGAACTCCTGCACGTCCTCGTAGAGGGTGACGGTGGCCTTGCTGAGCAGCCGCCGGTCATCGGTGTAGGTGTCGACCAGCCGCCGGATCCCGCGTACGTCACCCGTCCGGGCCCGGCGGACGACGATCTCGGCCCCGCTCACTCTTCCGCCGGGACGTCCACGCACGGACCGGCGGTCCACCACTTCTCCACCAGGGCGAGGGTCTCGTCCCCGAACGGGTTGACCCCCGGCCCGGCGCCGAGCGCGTGCCCCAGGTGCACGTGCAGGCACTTCACCCGGCCGGGCATGCCGCCGGCCGAGATGCCGGTGATCTCCGGCACCTCGCCGATCGCCTCCCGGCGGGTCAGGTAGTCCTCGTGCGCCGCCCGGTAGCGGGCGGCCAGCTCCGGGTCGGTGGCCAGCCGGTCGGCCATCTCCTTCATCAGCCCGGCCGACTCCAGCCGGCTGCACGCCGCCGTCGCCCGGGGGCAGGTCAGGTAGAACAGCGTCGGGAAGGGCGTGCCGTCGGCCAGCCGGGGCGTCGTCTCCACCACGTCGGGCAGGCCGCAGGGGCAGCGGTGGGCCACCGCGCGGGTGCCCCGGGGCGGGCGTCCGAGCTGCGCGGCCACCGCGGCCAGGTCGGCCTCGGTGGCCGGTTGCCGCTCCGGCGGGGGTACGGAACCCGCCGCCGGGTCCTGCGGTGGTACGACGGTCACGGTGCCCATCTCTCGTTCGGCGCTCGGGTGGCGCTCACTTGTCGGGGCGCTCGGCGTTGGCCGCCTGCACGCTCGACCACAGCGTGTCGTACCAGGGATCCGGCGCCTTCGGCGGCCCCGGCTTCGCGCCCTTGCCGGCGTCCTTGGCGGCGCCCTCCGGGTCGGAGAGCACCACCAGCAGCGTCTCCCCCGGCTTGCCCATGAAGAACCGCTCCCGGGCCTGCGTCTCGATGTACGCCGGGTCCTGCCACTTGGCCGCCTCGGCGGAGAGGTCCTCGATCAGCCGGCGCTGATCGGCCTGGGACGCCTCCATCCGCTCGATGTCGGCCTGCTGGTCCAGGTACACCCGGACCGGATAGGTGTACGCCAGGGCGAGCGCGATCAACACCGCGAAGAGCACGGTGGCCCGCCCGGTGAAGCGCCGGGGGTGGGGTGCGGAGAGCCGCTTGACGCTGCCGCCGGCGGCCGTCCGCCGGGCGGCGGCGGGCCGGCTCGCGGAGCGTACGCCGTCCGCGCCGCGGGCCGTGCCGGGCGACCGGCCGGCGGCGCCGCGCGGCTCGGCGCGGACGCCACCCTCGCGGACCGACGACCGGGCCCGGGGCGCGCCCGTCCGGCCGGCCTGACCCGGCCGACGGGCGGGCCGCTGACCACCCGGTGTGCGGCGCTGCTGCATCGTCACACCCCTCCCCCGGAGCTACGCGCTCAGGCCGAACGGTAACGCGGGAAAGCACCCGCACCGGCGTACCGCGCCGCGTCGGCCAGCTCCTCCTCGATGCGCAGGAGCTGGTTGTACTTGGCGACCCGGTCGGAGCGGGCCGGCGCGCCGGTCTTGATCTGGCCGCAGCCGGTGGCCACCGCCAGGTCGGCGATGGTGGTGTCCTCGGTCTCGCCGGACCGGTGGCTCATCATGCACTTGAAGCCGGCCCGGTGGGCCAGGTCCACCGCGTCCAGGGTCTCGGTCAGCGAACCGATCTGGTTGACCTTCACCAGCACCGCGTTGGCGGCCTTCTCGGTGATGCCGCGGGCGATCCGCTGCGGGTTGGTGACGAAGAGGTCGTCGCCGACGATCTGGATCCGGTCGCCGACCGCCGCGGTCAGGGTGGCCCAGCCGCTCCAGTCGTCCTCGGACAGCGGGTCCTCGATGGAGACGATCGGGTAGTCGCCGATGAGCTTGGTGTAGTAGTTGCTCATCTCCTCGGCGGTCTTCGCGCTGCCCTCGAAGGTGTACGTGCCGTTGTCGAAGAACTCGGTGGCGGCCACGTCCAGGGCGAAGACGATGTCGGTGCCGAGCCGGTAGCCGGCCTTCTCCACCGCCTCGGCGATCAGGTCCAGCGCGGCGGCGTTGGTGGGCAGGTTCGGGGCGAAGCCGCCCTCGTCGCCGAGGCCGGTCGACAGGTCCTTCTTCTTCAGCACCGACTTCAGCGCGTGGTAGACCTCGGCGCCGGAGCGCAGCGCGTCGCGGAAGGTGGGCGCGCCGATCGGCGCGATCATGAACTCCTGGACGTCGACGTTCGAGTCGGCGTGCGCGCCGCCGTTGAGGATGTTCATCATCGGCACCGGCAGCAGGTGCGCGTTCGGGCCGCCCAGGTAGCGGAACAGGCTCAGCTCGGCGCTGCCCGCGGCGGCCTTCGCGATCGCCAGCGAGACGCCGAGGATGGCGTTGGCGCCCAGCTCGGCCTTGTTGTCCGTGCCGTCGAGGTCGAGCATCTTCTGGTCGATCAGCCGCTGCTCGCTGGCCTCGTACCCGATGAGCTGGTCGACGATCTTGTCCTCGATGTTCGAGACGGCCTTCTCGACGCCCTTGCCCTGGTAGCGGTCCGCGTCACCGTCGCGCAGCTCGATCGCCTCGAAGGCGCCGGTGGAGGCGCCGGAGGGTACGGCGGCGCGAGCGATCGTGCCGTCGTCGAGCCCGACCTCGACCTCGACCGTCGGGTTGCCCCGCGAGTCCAGAATCTCCCGGGCGACGATTCCCTCGATGGTTGCCACTGAGTCGCTCCTCGTTTGTGTGTTCCGGTCCGGTATGGGCCGCGACGGTGCGGCTGAGGCAGGTGTTGAACGCAGCGTATCGGGCGACGGTCGAGCGCACGTCGTGGCCCGGCGCGCCCGGACGGGCCCGAGCGACGCCGGCCACCCCGCCACGACGGACATTCCCGGATTCTCGGGCGTCAACCGGCAACGAGTTTGCGAGAGGTCGCCCCGATCGACAAGGCTGGGCGCCATGCCCGCCGCCTCGACCACCCTCCGCGTGCTCGCCACCTCGGTCATCGCGTCGCTGACGGTTACCGGGTGTCAGGCGCTCGACGACGCCGGACAGGCCCTCGGCCGGGCCGACCTGGTCAACGACCTGGCCGCCCGGATGGACCGGGCGCTGGAGCAGACCTGGGCCGCCGACTACCAGCTTCCCGGCGGGAAGACCGCCTCGATCGCCCAGACGGCGGATCCGCTCCGGTCGGCGTACACCTGGCCGGCCGGCAAGATCACGGTGACCCAGGAGGCGCTCACCCGGTGCGCGACGACGGCCGGCCGCACCTCGTGCACCGTGCTGTCCCCGGTGCTGACCGCCGGCAAGCCGTCGGTCGCCGTCTACGCGGAGGCCGGCAAGCTCGGCCTGGTCACCCCGCCGGCCGTGATCAGACTGCTCACCGAGGCCGCCCTCGACCCGGAGGCGACCATCGGGCAGAGCGACACCACGCTCTCCGGACACCACGCCACCTGCGTCGACGTCACCCGGTCCGGCGACCGGTTCACCGCCTGCGTCACCACCGAGGGGGTGCTGGGCAGCTTCACCGGCACCCTCGACGGCAAGCCGGCGGAGGTGGCGCTGACCGGCTACACCGAGACGGTCGACCCGACCGCCTTCGACGTGCCGGCCGGCGCGGGCGTGGTGGACCGCCGCCGCTCGACGACGTCGTGACCGGCTTCGTGCCCGGCGCGGACGGCAGCTCCCCACCCACGCCCGCCGACATCGCGCTGCCGGTCGCCGGGCGCCGGCTGCTGACCGGCCCGGACGGGCTCTTCCCCAGGGTCGGCGACCTGCCGGCCGTCCACGACTGGGTGCCGGTGGGGACGCTGGACGGCGTACCGGCCTGGGCGGCCGAGCTGACCGACGAGGCGGAGCTGCCCGGGCGCTGGCGGGGCTGGCGGGGGATCGCCGCCGAGCTGCCCGAGCCGCTGGCCACGCTGGCCGGGCGGGCGCTGGCCGTGGTGACCTGGCGGCGTACCCACCGGTGGTGCGGCGCCTGCCGGGCCGAGCTGGCCGACGTGCCCGGCGAGACCGCGCGGCGCTGCCCCGGCTGCGACCTGTACGTACCGATGCCGCTCTCCGCCGCGGTGCTGGTCGCGATCACCCGCCCCGGCCGGGCCGGCGGCCCCGCCGAGCTGCTGCTGGTCCGCCACGCGTACGGCCCGACCGAGCTGTGGGCGCTGGTCGCCGGCTTCGTCGAGGCGGGCGAGTCGTTGGAGGCGGCCGCCCACCGGGAGGTCGGCGAGGAGGTGGGCCTGGCGATCGCCGAGCCGACCTACTTCGGCAGCCAGCCCTGGGCGATGTCCGGGCCGGGTACGTTGCTGGTCGGCTTCACCGCCACCGTCGCCGATCCCGCCGCCGAGCCGGTGGTGGACGCGAAGGAGCTCACCGAGGCGCGCTGGTTCCCGCTGGACGCGCTGCCGGCGGAGCTGCCCCCGGCGTACTCCATCTCCCGCTGGCTGATCGACGCCGTCGCGGCCGGACGCTGACCGTCGGGGGTCAGACGCCCAGCAGGGTGCGCAGGTGCCGGGGCGGCGGGCAGTCGTGCGCCAGCATCGCGTCGTGCCACTCGCGCACGGGCACCCCGTCCGGCCGGGACCGGGCGATGTCGGCCATCTCGCTGTAGCCGACGAAGTAGGTGGAGAGCTGGGTCGAGGTGAGCAGCGCCCGGCGCCACTTGCCGGCCGCCTCGCCCTCCTCCTGGAAGCCGCGCCCGGTCATCAGCGCCATCGCCTCCGACTCGGGCAGGTCCTCGCAGTGCACGAGCTGGTCGAGCAGCGCGTTGATGGTCATCCGCAGCTGCATCTTGAGCTGCTGCAACCGCACCGGCAGGCCGCCGAAGCCGAGGCCGGCCATCAGCTCCTCGGTGTAGACCGCCCAGCCCTCGACGAACACGCCGGACTCGGTCAGCGCGCGGACCCGGGTGGGGCCGGCGTACCGGCGGGCGTGGGCGAGCTGGAGGAAGTGACCGGGCATCGCCTCGTGCACGGTCAGGTTGCGGATCATGTGGTCGTTGTACTCCCGGTAGAACGACTCGACCCGGTGCGCCGACCAGTCCACCGGGGTCGGGGCGATGCAGTAGAAGGTCGGCAGGTCGGCCGTCTCCAGCGGGCCCGGCGAGTCGCAGTACGCCACCGCGACGCCCCGGGCGAACTCCGGCATCTCCTGGATCACGCACGGGTCGTCGACCAGGGTGATCAGGTCGTGGGCGCGGACGAAGTCGCTCGCCTCGTCCAGGGTGACCGAGGCGAGGTCCACGATGGACTGGTCGTCCGGGTGCTCGGCGGCGAGCAGGTCCAGCGCGCGGCGTACCGTCTCGTCGTCGGCCGGACCGCCGACCAGCTCGACGGCCGCCTCGCGGATCTCCGCGGTGACCCGCTCCAGGTTGGCCCAGGCCCGGCGCCGCACCTCGGCGGCGCCCAACTCGGTGTCGAGGGTGTGCCAGAGCCGCGCCTCCCACCGGCGCCGGCCCAGCCGCGGGTCGCGCCCCGGCCCGGCATCGGCGGCCAGGCCGATCCGCAGCCAGGCCACGAACTCCTCCAGCGCGGCGATCGCGTCGGTCGCGGCGGGCTCGACCCGGCCATACAGCCCGGGCGCCTCGGCCAGCAACCGGGGCACCTCGTCGCGGATCAGCGCCGCCGTGCCGGCGAACTGCCCGACCGCAGTCTCGGCGTGGATCCGCGGCATGTCCCGCAGCGTCGCGCGTGCGGTCGCCAGGGCGTCCGGTACGGCCGACAGCCGCCCGGCCAGGTGGGACAGCCGCTCGTCGACGGGCGCGTAGGGGCGGGCGAGCAGCGCGTGCAGCAGGGGACCGGGGTTGTGGCTCAGCGGGTCCCACTCGTGCGCGCGGATCTCCGTCGACTCGAACAGCGCCCGGTCGACGAGGCTGCTCAGCAGCGCGTGGTCGACGCCCTCCTCGAGGTCGAGCGAGTCCGGGTCGATCTCGGAGAGCGCGTCGGCGGCCTCCTTGAGCATCCCCTGGTCCGCCGCGACCGCGTCCGCGGAGAGGTCCGGCAGCCGGTCGTCGTACCGGTGGTCCCCGGCCAACGTGGCCAGCCCGGGCCGGCTCTCCAGCAACGCCTCCACGATCCGCTCGGCGAGCGGCACGAACGACTCCATTACCCGACCCTACCGACCGCCCCGGACGGCGGCCGCCCCTCGGGTGATCATGAAGTTGTTGTCACGACCCGCCGTGCCGGACGACGACAACTTCATGGTCAACTCGACGGGTTGCTGCGGGCGGCGCGTTCGGCGGTGCGGACGGCGTCCGCGTAGGCGAGGGTGGTGCGGCGGAGGGCGGCCTCGGGGTCGATTCCTGCCTCCCTCGCGGCGGCGACCGTGGCCAGGAGGCTGGCGCCCAGTCTGGCCTCGGGGCCGACCTGGGTGTCGGCCAGTGGGGGCGGGACGGCGAGGCCGACGCGGGCGGCGCGGTCGAGGATCTTGGCGGCCAGGGCGAGGGCGGGCTGGCTCAGCGCGATGCCGTCCAGCACCGACTCGCGGGCCTTCTCGGCGCGCTTGATCCGCTCCCAGTTCGCCTCAATCTCCTCCAGCGAGCCCGTCTCGGCGCCGGAGAAGACGTGCGGGTTGCGACGGACCATCTTGTCGACCAGCCCGCCGGCCACGTCGTCGACGTTCCACCGCTCGCCCTCGGGCAGGTCCTCGGCGAGCCGGGCGTGCAGCAACACCTGGAGCAGCACGTCGCCCAGCTCCTCGCGGAGGGCGTCGGTGTCGTCGGCGCTGATCGCGTCGTACGCCTCGTAACACTCCTCGAGCAGGAAGCCGGCGAGGCTGCGGTGGGTCTGCGCCCGCTTCCACGGGTCGCCGCCCGGCGAGGCCAGCCGGTCCATCACCTCGACCGCGTCCAGCAGCCGGGCGCCCGGCGGATCCCACGAGCCGTACATCAGCTCCAGCTCGGCCAGGCCGGGCTCGCGGGCCAGCCGCAACCCCAGCTCCCGGGCCAGCGCCTCGTCGCCGGCCGGGCCGGCCAGCCACACCGCTGTGCCGTGGGCGGCGACCGCGTCCAGCAATGCCTGGGTGGCGCCGCCCTCGACCACGGTCACCTCGGCGCCCGCCGACCGCACCGCCGCCGTCAACGGGCTCTCCACGCCCGCCAGCACCGGCCCGGAGCGGACCACGTCCCAGGCGGCCGCGGTCAGCAGGCCGGCCGGCAGCCGGGGCGAGGTGACCAGCAGGACGATCCGCGCGGACATGCTCAGGAGGCGGCCTGGCCGGTCGCCTCGGTGGCCACCGGCCCCGGGGTGGAGACGTCGGTCACCTGGCCGTTGCCGTCGACGTACGGCAGGTCGTACTGGCGGAAACCGCTCTGGGTCTGCAGCAGCGCCGGGATCTCCAGCGCCGGGAAGCGCGGATTCACCGTGACGTCGAGCTTCTTCACCTCGTCCTGGAGCGCCGCGCTCACCGCGGAGACCTGGCGGGTGAACGGGGCCTGCTCGAACTGCTTGCGCTGCTCGTCGGCGGACCAACCGGCCGGGGCCACGCCGGCCTTGACCAGCGCGTCGTAGAGATCGCCGCGCGAGTCGTCGGTCAGCTCGGCCGGCGGCAGCCCCGCCTGCAGGCCCAGGTAGAGGTCGTACCACTCGGCGGCGAGCTTCGCGTACTCGGTGTTCGGCACGCCCAGCTCCTTGCCGATCTGCTCGGCGCTGAGCTGGTCCTGCACCTCGACCTTCTGCTCCTCGGCGATCCGCTTGCCCAGGTCGATGCCGACCAGCAGGTTGAGGATGTCCTGCCGGTCCACGTTCAGCTTCAGCTGCTCCGGCGACGGGGTCGCCCCCTGCTGCGCGGCGGAGGCCTTCACCGAATCCTCGTACGCCGCCTGGGCCTCGTCGTGGATGGCGTCCACCCGGTCGACCGAGTAGGTCTTGTCACCCACGTACGCCGCGACGTCCGGCGCGGACCGTCCGCAGGCGGCGAGGCAGAGGAGAGCGAGGGCCGCGACGCTGGCGGCGGCGGTGAGACGGCGAGCACGCATGACGGCCACTCTCTCACGCCCCGTACGCCGCTGTGACGCCGCCCACCTGCGCGCGCTCACCGGACTCCCGCCATGGCCGGCTCCCCCAGCACGTCGGAGAGGAGTTGGGCGCACCACTCCAGGAGCGCCTGGTCGCGCAGCGGCTCGCCGCCCACCCGCCGGGTGCTCGGCCGGGGCACGCTGACCTGGTCGGTGGCCTGCTTGTAGACCGAGTCCGGGTGGTAGCGCTTGAGCCGCAACTGCTTCGAGTCGGGCAGCGGCAGCGGGCCGAACCGGAGGTGCTTGCCCTGCATCGAGACGTCGGTGAGCCCGTACCGGCGCGCCAACAGCCGGAACCGGGCCACCGCGACCAGGTTCTGCACCGGGGCGGGCGGCTCGCCGTACCGGTCGGTCATCTCCGCGACCACCTCGCGCAGCCGCTCCTCGTCGCGCGCCTCGGCGAGCTTGCGGTACATCTCCAGGCGCAGCCGCTCCACCCCGACGTAGTCGTGCGGCAGGTGGGCGTCGATCGGGAGGTCGATCTTGACGTCGGTCTCCTCCTCGGGCTGCTCACCCTTGAACGCGGAGACCGCCTCCCCGACCATCCGGACGTACAGGTCGAAACCGACGCCCTCGATGTGGCCGGACTGCTCGCCGCCGAGCAGGTTGCCCGCGCCCCGGATCTCCAGGTCCTTCATCGCCACGTACATGCCGGCGCCCAGCTCGGTGTGCTGGGCGATGGTGGCCAGGCGCTCGTGCGCGTGCTCGGTGAGCGGCTTCTCCGGCGGGTAGAGGAAGTATGCGTACGCCCGCTCCCGGCCCCGGCCGACCCGGCCGCGGATCTGGTGCAGCTGGGCCAGACCGAGCAGGTCGGCGCGCTCCACGATCAGGGTGTTGGCGTTCGGGATGTCGATGCCGGACTCCACGATCGTGGTGCAGACCAGCACGTCGAACTCCTTCTCCCAGAAGCCGACCATCACCTTCTCCAGGGCCTCCTCGCCCATCTGGCCGTGCGCCACCGCGACCCGCGCCTCGGGCACCAGCTCCCGGAGCCGGCGGGCCGCCTTGTCGATCGACTCGACCCGGTTGTGCAGGTAGAACACCTGCCCGTCGCGGAGCAGCTCCCGGTGGATCGAGGCGGCCACCTGCCGGTCGTCGTACGCCCCGACGAACGTCAGCACCGGGTGCCGCTCCTCCGGCGGGGTGGCGATGGTGGACATCTCCCGGATGCCGGTGATCGCCATCTCCAGCGTCCGCGGGATCGGGGTGGCCGACATGCTCAGCACGTCGACCGAGGCCCGCATGGTCTTCAGGTGCTCCTTGTGCTCGACGCCGAAGCGCTGCTCCTCGTCGACGACGACCAGTCCGAGCTGCTTGAACCGGGTGGCCGACTGGAGCAGCCGGTGGGTGCCGATGACGATGTCGGCGCTACCCTCGGCGGCCATGGCCAGGGTCTGCTCGGTCTCCTTCGGCGTCTGGAACCGGGAGAGCTGCTTGATCGTCAGCGGGAACTGGCTCATCCGCTCGGCGAAGGTGTTGTAGTGCTGCTGCACCAGCAGCGTGGTCGGCACCAGGACCGCCACCTGCTTGCCGTCCTGCACCGCCTTGAACGCCGCCCGGACCGCGATCTCGGTCTTGCCGTACCCGACGTCGCCGCAGATCAGCCGGTCCATCGGGACGGTCTGCTCCATGTCCCGCTTGACCTCTTCGATGGCCGCGAGCTGGTCCGGCGTCTCCTGCCAGGGGAAGGCGTCCTCCAGCTCCCGCTGCCAGGGGGTGTCCGGGCCGAACTGGTGCCCCTTGGACGCCTTACGGGCGGCGTAGAGCTGGATCAGCTGGGCGGCGATCTCGCGGACCGCCTTGCGGGCCCGGGCCTTGGACTTCTGCCAGTCCGAGCCGCCCATCTTGTGCAGGGTGGGCTGCTCGCCGCCGACGTACCGGGAGAGTTGGTCGAGCTGGTCGGTGGGGACGAAGAGCCGGTCGCCGGGCTGGCCGCGCTTGCTCGCGGCGTACTCGATGACCAGGTATTCCCGGGAGGCGCCGTTGACCGTGCGCTGCACCAGCTCGACGTACCGGCCGATGCCGTGCTGCTCGTGCACCACGTGGTCGCCGGCCTTGAGCTCCAGCGGGTCGATGGTGTTGCGCCGCCGGCTCGGCATCTTGCGCATGTCCCGGGTGGAGGTGCCCCGGCCGCCGGTGACGTCGTTGCCGGTGAGCAGCACGAACCGGGACGCCTCGTCGACGAAGCCGGCGGTCAGGCAGCCGCAGCTGACCAGCAGCTCGCCGGGGGCGGGCGCGGTCGGCACCTGCTCGGTGAGCCGGGCGCCGAGGCCGGCGTCGCGGAGCACCTCGACGGCCCGCTGGGCGGGGCCGTGCCCCTCGAAGACCAGCGCGATCGACCAGCCCTCACCGGCCCACCGCTTCAGGTCGTCGACCACCCGGGCGGTCTCGCCGTGGTAGAGCGGGGCGGGCTGGGCGGCCAGGGTCACCGCGATCGCTTCGTCGGGGGTGACGTCGACCTCGGTCGGCTCGTCCTCCCAGGGCTGCCGCGCCGGTGCGGTGGCGTCCGCCTCGACCAGGCCGAACGGCGCGAGGGTCCACCAGGGCTGGCGCAGGGCGCGGGCGCGCATGCGTACGTCGGCCAGGGTCTTGAAGGCGGCGGCGCCGAGGTCGACCGGGGCCTGGCCGCCGACGGCGGCCGCGGCCCAGCTGGCCTGGAGGAACTCCTCGGAGGTACGCACCAGGTCGTGTGCCCGGGTGCGGATCCGCTCCGGGTCGCAGAGCAGCACATGGGTGCCGGCCGGCATGCAGTCCAGCAACAGCTCCAGGCTCTCGTTGCCGAGCAGCGCCGGGACCAGCGACTCCATCCCCTCCACCGGGATGCCCTCGGCGAGCTTGTCGAGGATCTCGGCCAGCTCCGGGTGCTCCTGCGCGAGGGCGGCAGCCTGCTTCCGGACCGCCGGGGTGAGCAGCAGTTCCCGGCAGGGCGGCGCCCAGAGCTGCGGCACGCCCTCGATGGTGCGCTGGTCGGCGACGGCGAAGGTGCGGATCTCCTCCACCTCGTCGCCCCAGAACTCGACCCGGGACGGGTGCTCGTCGGTGGGCGGGAAGACGTCGAGGATGCCGCCGCGGACGGCGAACTCGCCCCGCTTGGTGACCAGGTCGACCCGGGCGTACGCCATGTCGGTGAGCCGGCGGGCAACCTCCTCCAGATCCGCCTCGTCGCCCGCGGCGAGCTGCACCGGCTCCAGGTCGCCGAGCCCCTTGAGCTGGGGTTGCAGCAGCGACCGGACCGGTGCCACGACCACCCGCAGCGGCCCGGTACGCCCGTGCGCGTCCGCGGACTCCGGGTGGGCCAGCCGGCGCAGCACGGCCAGCCGACGCCCGACGGTGTCGGAGCGGGGCGAGAGCCGCTCGTGCGGCAGTGTCTCCCAGGACGGGAAGACCACCACCTGCTCCGGCGGGAGCAGGCTGCCCAGCGCGGCGGCGAGGTCGTCGGCCTCCCGGCTGGTGGCGGTCACCGCCAGCACCGGGCGGCCGGCGCCGCCCGCGGGCTCGTCCGCGGCGACGGCCGCGACCGCGAACGGGCGCAACGCGGCCGGGGCGGTGAGGTCCAGGCCGTCGACCTGGGCGGCACCGGAACGCGCCAGGTCACGCGCCCGGGCCAACCCCGGGTCGGCCAGGGCGGCGGCGAACAGTCCGGTGAGCATCAGTGATCACTTCCCGCGAATGGGCACACGACGATCACCCCGCGCCCGGTCTGGACGGGGGGTTTGCAGATTCGACACTATCTCTCCGGGGGGACGATCGGCCGCCGTGCCGTCGAGGAACACCTGGGGGAAACGAATGCCCGCCGAGGGAACCGGCAGTGATCCGCGCCGCAAGACCACCCCGGCCCGGTGGCGGGTGCTGGGGCACCCGGACGGGATGCTGATCTACCAGGTCCAGTGCATCGTGGAGCACCACGGCTGGACGGAGCCCGCCGCCGAGGACCGGCACAAGATCATCCTCGGTCGCTCGGGCGCCTACCAGCGCCGCCTCAACGGCCGCACCGGCGTCTCCGACGCCACCTCCGTCCTGATCACCCGCCCCGGTGACGAGGTGGCCGTGGCCCACCCGTACGGCTGCGGCGACTCGTACACCTGCCTGGAGATCGACCAGGCGGTGCTGACGGACCGGCCGGACGCGGCGCGCTGGCTCGGCCGGGCCGGCTGGGCGGGCACCTCCGACGCGCCCCTGGACCTGGCGCACCGGCTGCTGGTCGCCGAGTGCCGGCGCGGCCTGGACCGGTTCGAGATGGCCGAGCGGCTGCACCGCTTCCTGGGCCGGCTGCTCCAGCACAGCCCGCTGGCCGGGGAGGACGCCGGCGGCGACATCGAGCGGGCCGTGCGACGGCGACCGGCGACCCTGGCCGCGCACCGGCGCCTCGCCGACCGGGCCCGGGAGGTGCTGGCCACCTCGGACTTCACCCTCGGTCTGGAGGAGGTCGCCCGGGAGGTGGGCACCTCGCCGCACCACCTCAGCCGGGTGTTCCAGCGGATGACCGGGAGCAGCCTGACCGCGTACCGGAACCGGCTGCGGGTCCGGGCGGTGCTGGACAGCCTCGCCGAGCCGGACGGGCGTCCGCTCGGGGCGCTGGCCAGTGAGTACGGCTTCGCCGACCAGGCCCACCTGACCCGGGTGGTACGCAACCAGGTCGGTCACCCGCCGGCCCGGCTGCGCCGCCTCCTCGCCGACTGATCGGACCGGCAGGTGGAGGTGCCGTAGGGGGCGTACGGCTCCGGGTGGCACGCCGGGGGGCGGCCGCACAGGCCCGGCGGGGGGCGTCGGACCTCCCCGAACAGGTCCGCGCGTCCCCCCGCTCCGATCGCCGCCGGCGTGGCGGCCCGTCCGGGCTGACGCGTTCCATCCTCGGGCCACGGCGGTCCCGCGTTCTTGAAGAAAATTGCTCAGATCCCGGCCGGACGGCCCGCCCGGTCGGATCTTGACCGCGGTGCCGGCCCGTGATCGGCTTGCCGGGTGGCAGAGCAGTATCGGGCGCAGTTCGACGCGGAGGTCACCTTCGCCAACGGTGGCGGACTGCGGACGGAGGGGTTCCGGCTGGACATTCCGGGCCGGGACATCGCCGACGACGAGTTGGCCGCGCTCTTCGTCCGGCACCTCGGGCTGCTGATGGTCGCCGAGGTGCGGATCGACCGCAGGACGATCATCGAAGAGCCGCACAAGGGCGGCCACGGCGTCGCCACTGACACCCCGTCGGCGCGGCGGCTGGTCGAGCTGAGTCACGTGATCAGCGACGGCATGACCACCCTGCCGGGCTGGCCCGCGCCGCGGATCACCGACTGGCTCACCCGGGAGGCGTCCCGGGCGAACTACGCCCCGGGCACCGAGTTCCACGTCGCCCGGATCGACATGATCGCGAACACCGGCACCTACCTGGACACGCCCGCGCACCGCTGGGCCGACGGGGCCGACCTCACCGGTACCCCGCTGGACCGTCTCGCCGACCTGCCCGGCCTGGTGGTGCGGGTACCGGCCGGCACCCGCGCGGTGGACCGGCTGCTGCTGGCCCCGTACGACGTGGCCGGGCGGGCGGTGCTGCTGCACACCGGCTGGGACGCGCACTTCGGCACCGACCGGTACGCCGGACCCGCGGCCCCGTACCTGACCGGGGACGCCGCCCGTGCGCTGGTGGACGCCGGCGCCGCCCTGGTCGGCATCGACTCGATCAACATCGACGACATGAGCCCGGCGGCTCGGGGCGAGCGCCCGGCGCACAGTGCCCTGCTGGCCGCCGGCGTGCCGGTCGTGGAGCACCTGACCGGCCTCGACGCGCTGCCGCCAACCGGCTTCCGGTTCACCGCCGCCCCACCGAGGGTGGCCGGCATGGGCACCTTCCCGGTCCGCGCCTTCGCCACGATCGACACCTGACCCGCCCGGTCAGGAGCGGGTCCGGTTGCGGGAGGTCGCGGCATCCGATGCCGCCGGACACCGCGACGTCCCGCAGCTGGCTCAGTACCGCACCGAGATGCGCCGTTCGACCGCGTCCACCCGGATCTCCCCGCCGTACGGGACGATCAACTGCGGGTCGGTGTGGCCCAGGTCGACGTCGAAGACCACCATGGCGTCGGGGGCGTACGCGGCCAGCGCCCGGGTCACCGCGTCCCGCTGGTCGTCCGCCCAGGCCCGCCGCTCGCCGAGGGTGTGCGGCTTGTCGAAGTCCCACGCCTTGGCCCGGCCGACGAGCACCGCCGGGAAGCCCGCCAGGAGCCCACGCTCCCCCATGTTGCGCAGGATGCGGAACACCTCGGTGGCCGACGGCAGCTCCTGCGACGTCTCGATGATCAGCACCGAGCCGGCCAGCGCCGCGGCGGACGGGACCCGGTCGGTCGCCATCAGCCAGTGCAGGATCTCCAGGTTGCCGCCCCAGGTACGCCCCTCCACCACCGTGGAAGGGCCCTGCCAGCGCCAACCCTCCCCGGGGAACATCACCGGCTCGTGCGCCAGGGTTGACGGGTCCCGCCAGTCACGGGGCTCATCGCCCCACTCGGTGACGGGGGCCAGGTCGTACCAGCCGGAGGTGAAGAGCGCGGCCCGCAGGGACTCGGCGGTGAGCGGGTGGAGCTTCCCGGAGCGGCCGAGGTGCACCAGCACCGACCCGCCGTGGTACGCCACGATGCCCAGCCGGTACAGGTGGTTGAGCACGTTGGTGTTGTCCGAGTAGCCGTAGTACGGCTTCGGGTTGGCCCGCAGCACCTCGTCGTCCAGGTGCGGGGTGACCGTGATCAGGTCGTCCCCGCCCACGGTCGCGAGCACAGCGGTGATCGTCGGATCGGCGAAGGCGGCGGTCAGGTCCCGGGCCCGGTCGCGCGGGTCGGCGCCCAGCACCCGGGTGGTCGGGTACTCCACCGGCTCCAGGCCGAACTCCTCGCGCAACCGGCGCAGGCCAAGCTCGTGGACGTGCGGGAAGAGGCCCGGCAGGCCGGCTGAAGGCGACACGACGGCAACCCGGTCGCCGGGCCGGGGCTTGGGCGGATAGACGGGCAGGTCCATGATCGGACGCTACCGAACCGGGCCAAGCCCTTTTCAGACGGTCTGGCCGACCTCGATCAGATGCCCGTCGGGGTCGCGCAGGTAGCAGCGGATCTCCCTGCCCCGGTCCTGCGGCGGGGTGAGGAACACCGCGCCGCGGGCGCTCCACTCGTCGTGCACGGCTCGGATGTCGGCCACCCGGATGTTCAGGAAAGCGCTGGTCCGGTGCGGGTCGGGCGGGGTCTCCAGGATGACGTCCGGCTTGTCCTCGGTGGGCCCGCCCCCGACGTTGATGATCACCCAGCCGTTGGCGAGCCGGACCACCGCCGGATCGGCCTCCCGGACCACCGTGCCGCCGAGGACGTCGGAGTAGAACGCCGCCGACCGGGCCACGTCGGCGGCCACCACGAAGTGGGTGAGCAGGATGCCCTCGGCCGGGACCGGCAGGTCGTCACGCGCCATGGTGCCAGCCTGGCACCGGCCGGGGCGCGGGGCGGCGAAACCTCACAACCCGGGCGAACCGCCACCCTAGGCTGGCGACGTGAACGAGGACCGGGAACCCGCGGTGCGGGACTGGCTGCCGCGTACCGCGGCGCTGCTGGTCGGCACGCTCGCCCTGGCCACCGCGTTCATCGCCGCGTACGTGGGGGCGCTGCACCAGCCCACCCCGCGCGACGTGCCGGTCGGGGTGGTCCTCGGCGACCAGCGCGCCCAGGCGGTGATGGGAGCGCTGCGCGCCCGGACCGACAAGATCAAACCGATCGGGTACGACGACCCGCGGGCCGCCGACGACGGACTGACCGCCCGCGAGGTGTACGCGTTGCTCACCTCCGGCCCGGAGAACGGCTTGCGCCTCACCACCGCCAGCGCCGCCGCGCCCGCCGCCGCCGACCTGGTCACCCAGGTGTTCACCCAGGCCGCCCGGCAGGCGAACCTGCCGCTGCAGGTCACCGATGAGGTGCCGGTCGAGGGGACCGACCCGCGCGGGCTGGTCCCCTTCTACCTGGCGGTCGGCTACGTCCTCGGCGGATACCTGGCCTCCACCGCGCTCGGCCTGAAGACCGGCACCGCGCCGGTGAGCCTGGCCCGGGCCGGGCTGCGGGTCGCCGCGCTGGCGGTCTACTCGATCGTGCTCGGCGTCGTCGGCGCGACGCTCGTCGGCCCGGTCCTCGACGTCTGGCACCACGACGTGCCGGCCGTCGCCGCGGTCGGCGCGCTGATCGTCCTCGCCGCCGCCATGGTCGCTTCCGCCGTGCAGGCCTGGCTCGGTCTGCTCGGCACCGGCATCGTCATCCTGCTGCTGGTGGTGCTCGGCAACCCCGGCTCCGGCGGCATCTACGCGCCGGAGTTCCTGCCCGGCTGGCTGCGCGGCATGCACCGGTGGAACGTGACCGGGCTGGCCACCGACCAGATCAAGTCGGCGGTCTACTTCGACCGCCGGTCGATGGGTTGGACGCTGACCGGCCTCGTGGTGTGGGCGCTGCTCGGGATCCTCGGGCTGATCACCGCCACGATCTTCCACACCCACCGGCGGGGCCGCCGCGCTGCCGGTGCGCGTCCGACCGGACCCGGCGAGCCGGTCACCGATGGCTGAGCCGTCCCGCCCGTCCCAGAGTGCAGATCGTCACGCCGGCCCCCTCCTTGCGGCGGGGCCGGCGCAGATACGATCCAGGGAGTCGGACAGCGCTGTCCTTCGTACTCACGTAAGGAGCGCACCGTGACCGACCAGCACGACCACGACGGCCCGGACGCAGCGCTGCGGGCCGACATCCGCCGGCTCGGCACCCTCCTCGGGCAGACCCTCGCCCGGCAGGAGGGCCGCCCCCTGCTCGACCTGGTCGAGGAGATCCGAGCGCAGGTCCGATCCGACCCCCCGGCCGCCGCCCAGCGCCTCGGCGGCCTCGACGTCACCACCGGCACCAAGCTGGCCCGGGCCTTCTCCACCTACTTCCACCTGGCCAACATCACCGAGCAGGTGCACCGGGCCCGCGACCTGCGGCGCCGCCGGGCGGTCCAGGGCGGCTGGCTCGACCAGGCCGCCAAGATGATCGCCGAGCGCGGAGTGCCGGCCGAGGAGATCGCCGCCGCGGCCCGCCGGCTCGCGGTACGCCCCGTCTTCACCGCCCACCCGACCGAGGCGGCCCGCCGCTCGATCCTGTCCAAGCTGCGGGCGATCGCCGACGAGCTGGACGCCGAGACCGCCAACGCGATCCTCTACGGGGCCAGCGACGAGGGGCCGGCCAACCGGCGTCTGGCCGAGCTGCTGGACCTGATGTGGCAGACCGACGAGCTGCGGCTGGACCGGCCGGACCCGACCGACGAGGCCCGCAACGCCATCTACTACCTGCGGGACCTGTACGCCGAGGCTGCCCCGCAGGTCCTCGACGACCTCGCCGACACGCTGCGCACCCTCGGCGTGGAGACCTCGCCGACGTCCCGCCCGCTGACCTTCGGCACCTGGATCGGCGGCGACCGGGACGGCAACCCGTTCGTCACCCCGGGGGTCACCCGGGAGGTGCTGCGGATCCAGCACGAGCACGGGATCTCGGCCACCGAGGCGGCGATGGAGCACCTGATCAACGAGGTCTCCGTCTCCCGCCGGCTGCGCGCGGTGTCGCTGGACCTCTCCGCCAGCCTCGCCGCCGACCTGGACGCGCTGCCCGAGGTGGCGCCCCGGTTCCGCCGGGTCAATGCCGAGGAGCCGTACCGGCTCAAGGCCCGCTGCGTGAAGGCGAAGCTGGCCAACACCCGGGAGCGGCTGCGCGCCGGCACCGCGCACGTGCCGGGGCGGGACTACCGCGGCTCCGCCGAGCTGATCGCCGACCTGGAGCTGCTGCGCGCCTCGCTGGCCCGCAACTCCGGGCAGCTCACCGCCGTCGGCCGGCTGGCCTCCACCATCCGTACGGTCTCCGCGTTCGGCCTGCACCTGGCGACCATGGACGTCCGGGAACACGCCGAGGCGCACCACGCGGTGCTCGCCCAGCTGTACGCGGCCGTCGGCGAGGTGTCGGACTACCCGTCGCTGACCCGGCTGGAGCGGACCAAGCTGCTCGCCGACGAGCTGGCCGGCCGCCGGCCGCTCTCCACCCTGGACACCCCGCTGACCGAGGGCGCGCAGAAGACGCTCGACGTGTTCGGGGCGATCCGGGAGGCGCAGGACCGGTTCGGCTCCGAGGTGATCGAGTCGTACATCATCTCGATGACCCTGGGCGTGGACGACGTGCTCGCCGCGGTGGTGCTGGCCCGCGAGGCCGGCCTGGTCGACGTGCACTCCGGCCGGGCCCGGATCGGCCTCGTGCCGCTGCTGGAGACCCCGGCCGAGCTGAACGCCGGCGGCGAGCTGCTGGACGAGCTGCTGTCGCTGCCCGCGTACCGGGCCCTGGTCGCGGCCCGGGGCGACGTGCAGGAGGTGATGCTCGGCTACTCCGACTCGAACAAGGAGGCGGGCATCACCACCAGCCAGTGGTCGATCCACCGGGCCCAGCGCGCGCTGCGCGACGTGGCCGCCCGGCACGGCGTGCACCTGCGGCTGTTCCACGGCCGCGGCGGCACCGTGGGTCGCGGTGGCGGGCCGACGCACGACGCCATCCTGGCCCAGCCGTACGGCACGCTGGACGGCGCGATCAAGGTGACCGAGCAGGGCGAGGTCATCTCCGACAAGTACACGCTGCCCGCGCTGGCCCGGGAGAACCTGGAGCTGACCGTGGCCGCGGTGCTCCAGGCGACGCTGCTGCACACCGCGCCCCGGCAGCCGGCCGAGATGTTGGAACGCTGGGACGCCACGATGGACGTCGTCTCGGAGGCGGCGTTCCGGTCGTACCGGTCGCTGGTCGAGGAGCCGGACCTGCCGGCGTACTTCTGGGCCTCCACCCCGACCGAGCTGCTCGGCGCGCTGAACATCGGCTCCCGACCGGCGAAGCGGCCGAACACCGGGGCCGGGCTGGCCGGCCTGCGGGCCATCCCGTGGGTGTTCGGCTGGACGCAGACCCGGCAGATCGTGCCGGGCTGGTACGGCGTCGGTTCCGGCCTGGCCGCCGCGCGGGCGGCTGGGCTGGAGGACGTGCTCGCCGAGATGAACCGCAACTGGCACTTCTTCCGCACGTTCCTGTCGAACGTCGAGATGATGCTGACCAAGACCGACCTGACGATCGCTCGGCGGTACGTCGAGACCCTGGTGCCGAAGAAGCTGCACCCGATCTTCGACAAGATCCAGCAGGAGTACGAGCTGACCAAGCAGGAAGTGCTGGCGGTGACCGCGTCGCCGGCGCTGCTGGAGAACTCGCCGGTGCTCCAGCGCACCCTGGCGGTGCGGGACACCTACCTGGAGCCGCTGCACCATCTCCAGGTGGCGCTGCTCCAGCAGTACCGCGACTCCGGCGCCGCCGGCCGGGCGGTGGCCACCGCACCGGGCGGCCGCCGCGCCCCCAACGACGGTACGGCGCTGGAGCGGGCGCTGCTGACCACGGTCAACGGCATCGCCGCCGGCATGCGCAACACCGGCTGACCCGGAACGCACGGAGACGGCCCTCGACCGGGCCCTTTCCGTGCGTTCAGCGGGCGGTCACCAGTCGCCGCCGCCGCCGAAGTCCCCGCCGCCGAAGTCGCCTCCACCGAAGTCGCCGCCGAAGTCCCCGCCGCCGGCGTAGTCGCCGCCACCGCCACCGCCCGAGAAGTCCCCGGCGTAGTCGCCGCCGCCCTGGTCGCCGCCGCCCTGGTCGCCGCCGCCCTGGTCGCCGAAGTCCCCGCCCTGGTCCTGGCCGTCGTTCAAGCCCTCCTGGTAGCCGGCCTCGTAGCCGTAGCCCGGGCCCGCGAAGGCCGGCGAGAAGAGCGCGTCGGCGATCAGGATGCCGCCGAGCACGCCGGCCCCGGTGCCGAGCGCGGTCTTCCACCACGGCGTCGAGTACCAGCCCGCCGGCACCGGACGGCCCTGCCAGTTGCCGCCCGGGTAGTAGTAGGGCGTCTGGTTGCCCGGCTGCGGGCCGGCCCGGTAGGTCTGCCCCTGCACGTTGACCTCGCGCTCCTTGGTGAGCATGCCCGCGCCCCGGGCGGCGGCCAGCGGTGGCAGCTCCGGGCCCGGGTCGATGCCCATCGCGGTGCGGGCGGCCCGGATGTAGGCCAGCCCCTCCAACGCGGTCTCCCGGGCCAGCGCGAACTGGTGCGGGGTCCTCGCCTGCTCCAGCTGGGACCCGGCGGCGTTGTACCGCTCACCCGCGTCGGCCAGCGCCTGACGCACCGCCGGCGCGTCGCCGTGCAGGTTCATCAGTTGGCCACCGAGGCGCTCGTACCAGCGCTGCGCCTCCGCGCGGGCGTCGGCCAGCTCGGTGGCCCGTCGGGACCTGCTCCCCCATCGCCAGAACACGAACGCACCTCCGAGCATCAGGACCAGGATCACCCACAGGGCAACTTCCATGCCCTCGAACCTACCCACCGGGCGCTCGTCGTATCCGTTTGGCAAGCTCTTCGGCATGAACTTCGCGACGCTGGCCGTGGTGGTGCTCTGCCTCGCCGCGGGCGGCGCCGTCGGCTGGCTCGCCGCCCGGTCCCGCGCGGCGACCCAGATCGCCTGGTTGGAGGCGACGCTGGAGGCCACTCGGGCGGGCGAGGGGCGGCTGGAGCAGTCGATGCGGGCGCTCAGCTACGAGGCCACCGCCCAGTCGCAGGAGGCCGTCGCCCGGGCGGTCGCCCCGCTGCACGACACGCTCCGGCGGTACGAGCAGCGGGTCGCCGAGCTGGAGCACGACCGGGTCGACGCGTACGCCGAGCTGCGCGAGCAGGTCCGGGCGATGAGCATGGTCTCCGGGGAGCTGCGCACCGAGACCAAGCAGCTGGTCGCCGCGCTGCGCGCGCCGCAGGTGCGGGGGCGCTGGGGTGAGCACCAGCTCCGCCGGATCGTCGAGGCCGCCGGCCTGCTGGAGCACTGTGACTTCGACGAGCAGGTCACCGCCGCCACCGACCACCAGGGGGTACGCCCCGACCTGGTGGTGCGGCTGCACGGCGGGCGCAGCGTGGTGGTCGACGCCAAGGCGCCCTTCGACGCGTACCTGACCGCGATGGAGGCGCGCGACGAGCGGGGGCGGGACACCCACCTGGACGCGCACGCGAGGCACCTGCGGGCGCACGTGGACGCGCTCGCTGCCAAGACCTACTGGGCGGCGTTCGACTCGACGCCGGAGTTCGTGGTGCTCTTCGTGCCGGCCGACCCGTTCCTCGACGTCGCGTTGCAGCGCGACCCGTCGCTGCTGGAGCACGCCTTCGCCCGCAACGTGGTGCTCGCGACCCCGGCCACCCTGGTGGCGCTGCTGCGCACGGTGGCCTACTCGTGGCGGCAGGAGGCGTTGGCGCGCAACGCGGTCGCGGTGCACTCCCTGGCCCGCGAGCTGTACGGGCGACTGTCCACCCTGGGCGACCACGTCGGCAAGCTCGGCGCGTCGCTCGGCGGGGCGGTGACCGCGTACAACCGGGCGGTCGGGTCGCTGGAGGCACGGGTGCTGGTCAGCGCGCGCAAGCTCGCCGAGCTGGGCGTCTCCGACCAGGAGTTGGCCACCCCGGCGCAGGTGGAGCTGGCACCCCGGCAGCCGCAGGCCCCGGAGCTGGTCGGGACCGTCGACGAGGGTCGGTCCACATCGGCCGAACGGTCAACAGACATCGACGTTTAACACGACGGGCGTGACGGTGAGGGCCGACTCACGTCACGGAGTGGTCACAACCTACTTCGGAGTAGTGACATCGACGCCGGCCACCCCGAAGGATTTCGATCACGCGTGCCCTTTTTCTCTCTGAAGGGCCCTGTTCTCTGGAGGAAGAGAACGTGAGTCAACCCCGCAACCGGAGCCGGCGTACCTCGGCCGCGCTCTTCGCCTCGGTCCTCGCGGCCGGCGCGATGACCGTGGGGGGTGGCGCCGCGACCGCGAGCGCAGCCCCCGCCACCACCCCCGACGCCTCGCAGCCGACCGCCGTCGAGACGCTGGGCGCGCACGACGCCAAGCTCCTCGACGAGGCGGAGGCGAAGCACGCTCCGACCGTCACCCTGATCATCGCCGCCAAGAAGGGCTCCGCCAAGAAGGTCGCCGACGGCCTGAAGGGCCTCGGCGCCTCCATCAGCGAGCGGTACGACCAGGTCGGCTACCTGCTGGCCAAGGTCCCCACCGCGAAGGTCCTCAAGGCCGCCACGCTGCCCGGCGTCTCCGCCGTCGACCTCGACGAGACCATCAAGCTCCCCGACCCGGCCCCCGAGGCCGCCCCGGCCGGCGCGAAGACCGCCGCGCAGGGCGAGACGCTGGCCGGCCCCGGTGGGGACACCGGTGCGGTCAACCCGTACATGCCGACCAACGAGACCGGCGCGGAGGCCTTCAAGGCCGCCCACCCGGCGTGGGACGGCCGCGGCGTCACCATCGGCATCATGGACTCCGGCATCGACCTGGACCAGCCGGCGCTGCAGAAGACCACCACCGGCGAGCGCAAGATCGTCGACTGGGTCACCGCGACGGACCCGCTCGAGGACGCCACCTGGCGCGCGATGATCACCGAGGTGACCGGCCCGTCGTTCACCAACTCCCTCGGCACCTGGACGGCGCCGGCCGGCACGTACAAGTTCAACACCTTCCGCGAGTCCATCACCGCCGCCAGCGACCCGGCCGGTGACGTCAACCGCGACGGCGACACCACCGACGTGTGGGGCATCCTCTACAACCCGGTGACCCATGACATCCGGGTGGACGTCAACCAGAACAAGGACTTCACCGACGACGACGTGATGCGGCCGTACAAGGAGAAGTTCCAGGTCGGTCACTTCGGCACGGACAACCCGGCCACCGCGGTCCGCGAGCAGATCCCGTTCGTCGTGGAGTACCGCGAGGACGTCGACACCACTCCGGTCGGCGGCCCCGGCCTCGTCGACTACGTGAACATCGGCATCATCGAGGCGACCCACGGCACGCACGTCGCCGGCATCACCGCCGCCAACGACATGCTGGGCAACAGCGCCTTCGACGGCGCCGCCCCCGGCGCCAAGCTGGTCTCCGCCCGGGCCTGCTCCTGGGGCGGTGGCTGCACCGCCGCGGCGCTCACCACCGGCATGGCCGACCTGGTGATCAACCGCAAGGTCGACGTGGTCAACATGTCGATCGGCGGCCTGCCGGCGCTCAACGACGGCTCGAACGCCCGCGCGAACCTCTACAACGACCTGATCAACACGTACGGCGTGCAGATGTTCATCTCGGCCGGCAACTCCGGCCCGGGCCTGAACACCGTCGGCGACCCCTCCGTCGCCGCCGACGTGGTCAGCGTCGCCGCGAACATCAGCAAGGACACCTGGCTGGCCAACTACGGCTCGGTGGTCCGCAAGGACAACGCGCTGTTCAACTTCTCCTCGCGCGGCCCACGTGAGGACGGCGGCTTCAAGCCGAACATCTCCGCCCCCGGCTCGGCCATCTCCACCGCGCCGACCTGGCAGCCGGGCAACCCGGTCCCCGAGGCCGGCTACCCGCTGCCCCCGGGCTACCAGATGCTGAACGGCACCTCGATGGCCTCCCCGCAGGCCACCGGCGCCGCCGCGCTGCTGCTGTCGGCCGCCAAGGCGACCGACAAGGGCGTCACCCCGGCCGCGCTGCGCCGGGCCATCTACACCTCCGCCAAGCCGATCGCCGGCGTCCCGACGTACGGCCAGGGCTACGGCATGTTCAATGTGCCCGGCGCGTGGGGCCTGCTGAGCAAGGGCGTGCAGACCCGGACCTACACCTCCGCGGCGCCGGTCTGCACCGAACTGTCGGAGAACCTGACGAAGTACAACAAGGACTCCGGTGAGTTCGAGTCGACCCCGAACGTGGGCGTCGGCGTCTACAACCGCTGCGCCGCCGATCGCGGTGGTCAGAAGGTCAAGGAGGGTCGCTCCTACGAGGTCAGGCTGACCCGGACCAGCGGCCCGAACAAGGGCATCGCCCACAACGTCGCGTTCCGCGGCAATGACGGCACGTTCACCGCGCCGCAGGTCGTGTGGCTGCCGCTGAACAAGACCGTCACCGCCAAGATCAAGGCGAAGCCGCTGACCGCGGGGGCGCACGGCGCGATCATGACGATCGACGACCCGGCCACCTCGGTGGTCGACTTCGAGGTCTCCACCGTCGTGGTCGCCTCGACCGCGGTCTCCGCCCCGGCGTACTCCTTCTCTACCGAGGGTTCGGTCGAGCGGAACGGCTTCACCTCGTACTTCGTGACGGTGCCGCAGGGCGCGGGCGCGCTCCAGGTCAACCTCTCCGGCATCGCGACCGGTTCGCAGACCCGGTTCGTCGCCTTCAACCCGTACGGCGTGCCGGTGGAGAGCACCGCAAGCACCGCCTGCTACACCAACTTCTCCGACGCCGCCGTCTGCAAGCCCCAGGAGCGGGACTACCAGAACCCGATCCCGGGTGTCTGGGAGATCGAGGTGGAGGCCCGCCGGACCTCGCCGGCGCTGGACAACCCGTTCCAGCTCCAGGCTCGGGTGCAGGGCGTCAAGGTCGAGCCGGCCGTGGTCGAGCTGCCGTCGGTCACCGCCGGCACGCCGACCCAGGTGAGCTGGGGCCTGACCAACACCTTCGGCCCGGTCCAGGTCACTGGCGTGGGTGGCCCGCTCTCCAGCGTCCGCGCCGAGCGCCCGACCATCGCCGAGGGCGCCGTCCAGGAGTACCTGGTGGACGTTCCGGCGGGGGCGACCTCGTTCACCGCTCGGATCGGCAACACCGCCAACCTCGGCGCCGACCTGGACCTGTACGTCTTCCTCGGGGCCACCGAGGTCGGCCGCTCGGCCGACGGTGACTCCGAGGAGGCGGTGACCCTGAAGAACCCGGCCGCCGGCACCTACCGGGTCCGGATCGACGGGTACGCCGTCGACGGCCCGGGCACCAGCACCGCGTACGACTACCGGGACTCCTTCTCGGCTGCGGCGCTGGGCTCGCTGTCCGCCCCGAACACCCCGCTGTCCCTGGCCAACGGCGCCACCGCCACCCTCACCGGTACGGTGACCGCCCTGGCCACCCCGGCCGCCGGTCGCGAGCTCTTCGGCGACCTGGCCGTCACCACCATCGAGGGCGCGGTCGTCGGCCGTGGCTCGGTGGCCATCGGCGCGGTGAACTGACCGCCCGCTGAACCAAGGAGCCCCGCCCCCGTTCCCGGGGGTGGGGCTCCTCCCGTTTCGGCCCGGCCACCGCCGGGAGGACGGGGGTCAGGCCGGGCGGGCGGCTGCCACGACGAAGGGGGTGCCCTGTTGGCAGGTGGTCATCATGCCCGGCTGGGAACGGCCGGTGACGGTGACCTTGGCCCCGGGCTTCAGCACGTCGCGGGGGCCGCCGACCAGCAGGTTGCCGTCGAGCAGCAGGCAGTTCGGTTCCACGCCGGCCTGGATGGTGCCGGTGAGGACGGTGTCGCCGGCCGGCGGCGGCTTCGTCGGGCCACCTCTCGGCGGGGCGGTCGGGCCCTTCGTGGTGGGCAGCGGGTCCACCGGGTTCCCCGGGTCGTTCGGGCTGGCGGTCGGTTCCGGAGTCGGCTGGCTGGTCACCGGGGCTGCTCCCGTCGGGGTGGCGGTGCCGTCCGGACCGTCCTGGCCGCCGCAGGCGCTCAGCGCCGCGCAGACGACCAGGGCGGGGACGGCGAGCCGAAGGTTCCTCATACCCGTATCGGACGTACGGCGGGGGTGGTCCGTTCCCGGCGGCCGGTCAGTCCCGCGCGGCCGTCGCGGCGGCCTTCATGTCCCGCTTGAGCTCCTGCGGCAGCGAGAAGGTCAGCCGCTCGTTGGCGGTGGTGATCTCCTCGACGTCGGTGAAGCCCCGCTCGGCGAGGTGCGCGAGCACCTGCTGGACCAGCTCGTCGGGGACGCTGGCACCGGAGGTGACGCCGACCGTGCCGGCACCGGCCAGCCAGGCGTCGTCGATCTCGTCGGCGAAGTCGACCAGGTGACCGGCGCGGGCGCCGGCGTCCAGCGCCACCTCGACCAGGCGGACCGAGTTGGAGGAGTTGCGCGACCCGACGACGATCACCACGTCGCAGTCGGGGGCGATCTCCTTCACCACGTGCTGCCGGTTGGAGGTGGCGTAGCAGATGTCGTCGCTGGGCGGCGACTGGAGCAGCGGCAGCCGAGACTTGAGCCGGGCCACGGTCTCCAGCGTCTCGTCCACCGACAGGGTGGTCTGCGAGAGCCAGACGACCTTGTTCGGGTCACGCACGGTGACTTTGTCGGCCCCGTCCGGGCCGTCGACCAGCTGGATGTGCGCGGGGGCCTCACCGGCGGTGCCGACGACCTCCTCGTGCCCCTCGTGGCCGATCAGCAGGATGTCGTAGTCCTCGGCGGCGAACCGCTTGGCCTCCTGGTGCACCTTGGTGACCAGCGGGCAGGTCGCGTCGATCGCCTTGAGCGAGCGCGCCTTCGCCTGCTCGTAGACCTCGGGGGCCACGCCGTGCGCGGAGAAGATCACGGTGGCGCCCTCGGGCACCTCCTCGTTCTCCTCCACGAAGATCGCGCCCTCGGCCTCCAGGGTCTGCACCACGTGCTTGTTGTGCACGATCTGCTTGCGCACGTAGATGGGCGCGCCGTAGAGCTTCAGCGCCTCCTCGACGGTCTGCACCGCCCGGTCCACGCCCGCGCAGTAGCCGCGGGGCTTGGCCAGGAGCACGCGCTTGCCGGTCCGGGGAGTCGTCTCAGCCTGAGTCACCCACCCATCCTACGTGCCGGGTTTTCCGACGGCAGCGGCTGCGACCCGTGCCACAGGGGGCCGCACGGGCTGGCAGAATGACCGGACCGGCAGCGCGCGGGGCCATCGGGAACCCCTGCACGGGTACGAGAGGACGCGCGCATGGTGATCCAGAAGACCCCCGACGAGATCGAGCTGATGGCCCGGGCGGGTGCCGTCCTGGCCGAGGTGCCCACCGTCGCGATCACCGAGGCGGGCCCGCGCGTCCTCACCGCCCGCCCCGCCGAGTCCCACCTCCTCCCCGGTTCCCTCGCCGCCGAGGCCTGAGCCCGGTGATCAGGAGGTTTGCGTCCGGAAAACGCCCGTGCGCGGACGCAAACCCCTCGATCGACAAGGCCGGCCGTAGGGTGGGCGGGTGAGCGAGGCGGGGCGGAGCACGTCGGAAGAGCCGTGGCCGGTACGGGTGGTCAGCCAGAAGGTGGGCGCCTGGATCGCGCGGCTCGGGTGGGTGTGGGTGGACGGGCAGGTGGCGCAGATCAGCCGCCGGCCCGGGGCGAGCACCGTGTTCCTCACCCTGCGCGACCCGTCGGCGGATCTCAGCCTGACCGTCACCACCAACCGGGACGTGCTCGACGCGGGCGCGCCGGAGCTGCGCGAGGGCGCCCGGGTGGTGCTGCACGCCAAGCCGGAGTTCTACGCCGCCCGGGGCACGCTGAGCCTGCGCGCCGACGAGATCCGGCAGGTCGGGCTCGGTGAGCTGCTGGCCCGGCTGGAGAAGCTCAAGAAGCTGCTCGCCGCCGAGGGGCTCTTCGACCGGAACCGCAAGCGCCGCCCGCCGTTCCTGCCCGGGCGGATCGGGCTGATCACCGGCCGCGCCTCGGCCGCCGAACGGGACGTGCTGACCAACGCGCGGCGGCGCTGGCCGGCGGTGGAGTTTCGCACGGTCAACGTCGCGGTGCAGGGACCGGGCGCCGTCCCGCAGATCGTCGACGCGCTCAAGGTGCTCGACGCCGATCCGACCATCGACGTGATCATCCTGGCCCGGGGCGGCGGCAGCATCGAGGACCTGCTCCCCTTCTCCGACGAGGCGCTCTGCCGGGCGGTCTTCGCCTGCCGGACGCCGGTGGTGAGCGCGATCGGCCACGAGACGGACGCCCCGCTGGTCGACTACGTCGCCGACGTCCGCGCGTCGACGCCCACCGACGCGGCGAAGCGGATCGTCCCGGACCTCACCGAGGAGATACGCCTCATCGGCCAGGCCCGGTCCCGCCTGGAGCGGGCCGTACGCAACCTGGTCGACCGGGAGTCGCACCGGCTGGACCTGCTGCGCTCCCGCCCGGTGCTGGCCCGGCCGCAGGTGATGGTCGACCAGCGGGCCGCCGAGGTGACCGCGCTGCGCGACCGGACCGGCCGCTGCCTGGAGCACCGGCTCGGCGCCGCCGGCGACGACCTGCGGCACACGCTGGCCCGGCTGCGCGCGCTCTCCCCCGCCGCCACTCTCGACCGCGGGTACGCGATCGTGCAGCGCGCCGACGGCCACGTGGTCCGAGCGTCCGCCGAGGTGGCCAAGGGCGACCCGCTGCGGGTACGCCTCGCCGACGGCGAGCTGACCGCGACCGTCGACGGCTGACGGTCGGGCGCGCAGCGGGCGACGGCGGACGGATGTGGTGGGATGGGTGCGATGACTGACGAGAAGCAGGACGAGCGGCTCAGCTACGAGCAGGCCCGCGCCGAGCTGGCCCAGGTGGTCGAGCGGCTGGAGACCGGCGGCACGTCGCTGGAGGATTCGCTGGCGCTCTGGGAGCGCGGCGAGCAGCTGGCCGAGATCTGCCAGCGCTGGCTGGACGGCGCCCGGGCGCGGATCGACGCGGCCCGGCAGCGCGCCGAGGACTGACGCCGGCGGCGGGACGGCCGGAGCCGCCCCGCCAGCGGGCTCAGTTGAACAGGTTGTAGAACTCCGGCGGCGCCTCCACGACCTGGTCGGCCGGCGGCTTCTGCGCGGCCGTGGCACTGCCGTAGTCCGAGTACGTGATCTTGATGTCCTGGGCGGCGCTCTGGCCGGCCGCCGGCACCTGGACCACCATCTCGCTGAGCCGGCCCTGCGGGTCCAGCTTCGCGGTGAACGGCACCGACTTCGCCTGCGCGCCGACCGCGGTGATCACGGTGGGGTCGACCGAGCCGGCCTCGGCCGCCCGGGACACGTCGAGCGTGCCGGCGTACGTGCCCTCGCCGGTCTGCCGGACCTCGGTGATGCCCTGCGTCAGCACCGCGCTGCCGGCCGGGTCGACCTTGTCGAAGTCGAAGCCCAGCGCCCGGTTGCCCTTGATCCGGGTCTGGTCCAGGTGCTGGTACTTGCCGAGGTTGAGCTTCTGCACCCCGGGGATGCTGCTGGCCGACTTGCCGCCCAGCTCCACCTTCACCCAGCTGTCCGGCTTGAAGTGGATCAGGTCGAGCTTCATCATCAGGTCGGAGGACGGGTCGCCGATCGTCACCCGCATCTCCGCGCTCTGGCTGGGCTCGTGCACCTGACCCTCGGCGGTGGAGCCGGCGCCGGACATGGTGAACCGGAAGTTGCCGTTCCGGATCTCGTTCGTGGAGTTCAGCAGCGCCTGCTTGGCGTCGCCGGTAACGGGGGTGGCACCGCTCGGCGCGATGCTGCCGGAGACCGTCGGGGACGCGGAGGCCCCCGCCTCGCCGGTCCCGGTGCTGTTGCAGGCGGCCAGGCCAGGAGTGAGCAGCGCCGCGGCGAAAGCCGCCGCGCTGAAACGTCGAATCATCACGTGAACCTCTCCAGGTGGGTCGTCCGGCCCACGGAGGCGCCGGAGGCGTGGCGCCGCAGCCCTCACGCCGGCTCCGGCGCACGAGCACCGTCCGGCCGGCGGAGCGACCCGGCGAGCTCGTGCTCCCTCTGTTCCCTGAAGCGGCCTTCCGCAATCACTGTCCGGTCCTCGCGGTCCACGCCGGGCGTGCCGGGTTAGGAGCCCGGGCAGCCTGGCGGAGGACGACGGGCCCGCATGGGGCCCGGAAGTCAGCGGAGGGCGTTGGCGAGCTGGCGCAGCTCGGCCTCCCCGGCGTCGCCGACCACGATCACCGTCCTCGCCGGTTCGAGCAGCACCAGCGCCTGCTCGTTGCCGCGGGCGGTGTAGCGCTGCCACCTCCCGCCGGGCAGGTCGGCCGTCCCCTGCGGCTGGCCGCCGCTCAGCTCGGCGGGCAGCAGCTTCTCGGCGGGCACGTTGCTCTGCACGAGCTGGGCGCCGCGCCCCTCCGGGGTCAGGTAGCCGATCCGCAGCGTCGCCCCGGTCGGCTCGGTCTGGTAGCGGGCGCTGACCGTACGCCAGTCGGCGGCCAGGCCGGCGGGCGTGCTGACCGGGAACGTGTTGGCCGCCCGGGCCTGCTCGACGGCGGGCGCGGGGTCGACGGTGGCCGGCTCGTCGCCGCCGAGGAATCCCCGGTAGAAGGCGAGCAGCAGCGCGATGGGGACCAGCAGCACGAGCAGCGAGAGCACCATGTCCCGGGGCGACCGCTCGGCGCGGGACTTCTCCCGCCGGGGCGGCGGCGCGGGCTGGTCGCCGGAGACCGCCGGGTGCTCGCCAGCCCCACCCCGGGCCGCGCCGTGGACGGGCTCGACCAGCGCCGGCTCGCCCGCGTCCGCGATGGGCGCAGGCCCGGTGGCGGGCTCGACGAGGGCCGGCTCCCCGGCCTGCGGGGACGGCCCGGCGGTCGACCGGACCGGCGGCTGGCCGTCCGGTGGGGTCGCGTCGGCGGGTACGCGGTCGGCTGGCTGTGCGGGTTCCACCCGCACATTCTCGCAGCCGGCCGATCGGTGCCGCCCGGCCACCGGCGCCCACGGCCCGGGGCCGGTCGCGATCCGCCGCCCGGCTTTCCGACTCGCCCACGCCACCACCCCGCGCGACGGCCGGCGGGGCGACCCGACGACGGCGGCCGCGAGCTGGCGCCGACCGGCGGGAGCGACCCGCCGCCGCGGAGAGCGACCGATCTCACAGCCGACTCCGCCGCGGAGTCGGCCTGCGGCGGATCGGGCAGGTCACGACCGGCCGGGGCCTGGACCGCCCGGACGGCGGGAAGCTGGTCATCCCCGCCCCGCCCCGCCGTCACGTCGGCGATCGTGTGAGGATCAGCGACAAAGCCGGCAGCGGCGACGGCCGCATCCTGCCGGTCCACCCCGCAACGTCGCGAGGAGGAAGCCGTCATGACGAACACCAGGACGCGGATCCCGCAGGATCTCGACCGCAACCTTGCCCTCGACCTGGTCCGGGTCACCGAGGCCGCGGCGATGGCCGCCGGCCGGTGGGTCGGCCGGGGCGACAAGGAGGGCGGCGACGGGGCAGCCGTCGACGCGATGCGCAAACTGATCAACTCGATCCCGATGCGGGGCGTCGTGGTGATCGGCGAGGGCGAGAAGGACAACGCCCCGATGCTCTTCAACGGCGAGGAGGTCGGCGACGGCAGCGGCCCCGAGGTGGACGTGGCGGTGGACCCGGTCGACGGCACCACCCTGATGAGCAAGGGCATGCCGAACGCCCTCGCGGTGCTCGCGGTCTCCGAGCGGGGCTCGATGTTCGACCCGAGCGCCGTCTTTTACATGGAGAAGCTCGCCGTCGGCCCGATGTACGCCGACGTGGTGGACATCAACGCCGGGGTGGCCGACAACCTGCGCCGGATCGCCAAGGTCAAGGGCACCGACGTCTCCGAGGTGACGGTCTGCGTGCTGGACCGGTCCCGCCACGACGACCTGGTCAAGCAGATCCGGCGGACCGGCGCCGGCATCCGGTTCATCTCCGACGGCGACATCGCCGGCTCGATCGCCGCCGCCCGCGGCGAGTCCGACGTCGACGTGCTGATGGGCATCGGCGGCACGCCGGAGGGCATCATCTCCGCCTGCGCGCTCAAGTGCATGGGCGGGGCGATGCAGGCGAAGCTCTGGCCGCGCGACGCCCAGGAGCGGGAGAAGGCGCTCGCCGCCGGGCACGACCTGGACCGGGTGCTGCTCACCGACGACCTGGTCACCGGGGACAACTGCTTCTTCGTGGCGACCGGGGTGACCTCCGGCGACCTGCTGCGCGGCGTCCGCTACCGGGCCGGCGGGGCGTACACCCAGTCGATCGTGATGCGCTCCAAGAGCGGCACCATCCGGGTGATCGACTCGTACCACCGGCTGGAGAAGCTGGCGCTCTACTCGGCCGTCGACTTCGACGGCCGCCCGCTGGCCGAGCAGGAGTGACCGCAACCGGGACGGCGGCGCCCCCCACGCTGTCGACCACGCGGCGGATCGGCGGCGTCGGGCTGGCCTCCGCCGCCGGGGTCGCGGTGGCCGTGCAGTCCCGGATCAACGGCGAGTTGGGCGTACGGCTGGCCGACGGGATCGCCGCGGCGGTGGTCTCGTTCGGCCTGGGCCTGCTGGTGCTGCTGGTGCTGGTCCCCGCCACCCGGGGTGGCCGGCGGGGGCTGGCCGCGCTGCGGGCGGCGCTGGCCGAGGGGTCGCTGCGGCCGTGGCAGTGCCTCGGCGGGGTGTGCGGCGCGTTCCTGGTCGCCACCCAGGGGCTGACCATCGGCACCCTCGGCGTCGCCCTCTTCACCGTCGCCGTGGTCGCCGGCCAGTCCGGCAGCAGCCTGCTGGTGGACTGGGCCGGCATCGGGCCGACGGGCCGGCAGCCGGTCACCCCGAACCGACTGGTCGGCGCGGTGCTGACCGTGGTCGCGGTGCTGCTGGCGGTGGGCGACCGGCTCGGCGACCCGGGCGCCCTGGCGCTGGCCCTGCTGCCGCTGCTCGCCGGGGTGGGCATCGCCTGGCAGCAGGCGGTCAACGGCCGGGTGCGGGGGGCCGCCGGCAGCGCCCTGGCGGCCACGCTGGTGAACTTCACGGTGGGCACGGTGGCCCTGCTCGCCACCCTCGCGATCGAGATGGCGGTCCGCGGCCGCCCGAGTGGCAGCTTCCCGACCGAGCCCTGGCTCTACCTGGGCGGCCCGATCGGCATCGTCTTCATCGCGCTCGCCGCCGCCATCGTCCGCTTCACCGGGGTGCTGCTGCTCGGGCTGGCCACCATCGCCGGGCAGATCGTCGGCGCCGTACTGCTGGACCTGGTCCTACCGGCCGCGGCCTCGCATCCCGGACCGACCACCCTGCTCGGCGCGGCGCTGACCCTGGTCGCGGTCCTGATCGCGGCGCTCGGGCCGGCACCGCGCCGCTGACGCCCGCCGGACGGCGGGCGACGCGGGCGGCGCCGGCCGGTCAGCGGCGCAGCGCGGCGACGGTCTCGGCGAGGGAGAGGTCCAGCGGGGTCGGCTCGACGCCGAGGGTGGCGGTCGCCGCGCTGGAGTCGAGCAGGTAGGGCCGGTCGAACTGGTAGGCGGTCTCCCGCAGCTCGCGGGCCATCGGGTTGGCCAGGCCGCCGAGCCAGAGCACCGGGTAGGGCATCCGGGTCAGCTTCGGCGCGGGGGCGCCGGTCAGGGCAGCGACCCGGGTCGCCAGCTCCCGCACGGTGACGGCGGGCGCGCTGGGCACGTGCCAGGCGCGGCCCCAGGCCCGCGGGTCGGTGGCGGCCGCGACGACGGTGCGGGCCACGTCGTCGACGTACGTGAGGGTGTGCGGGGCGTCCATGTCGACCGGCAGGAAGACGCGCTGCCCGGCGATGACCCTCGGCAGCACCATCATCGGCAGCGCGGTGGCGCCCACGCCCAGGTAGTCGGAGCCGCGCACCTCGGTGACCCGGGCCCGCCCGGCCCGGTGGGCGGCGAGCGCGTCGGCCCACATCCGGTTCCGTACCCGCCCCTTGGTGCCGGTCGCGGCCAGCGGGGTGTCCTCGGTGATCGGGGCGTCGACCGGGCCGTAGCCGTAGAGGTTGCCGACGGTGGCGAGCACCGCGCCGCTGCGCTCGGCGGCGGTGAGCAGCGCGGCGGCGAGCGGCGGCCAGTCGGTCGGCCACCGGTGGTACGCCGGGTTGGCGCAGTTGTAGAGGGCGTCGGCGCCGTCGGTCAGCGCGGCCAGCCGGTCCGCGTCGGCGGCGTCGGCGGCGACCCGCTCGACGGCCGGGTGCTCGGGTCCGGTGCCCCGGCGGGTCACCACGCGGACCCGGTCGCCGCGCTCCGCGAGGAGCCGGGCGGTGGCGGTGCCGACCGGGCCGGCGCCGACGATGACGTGCAGGGCCATGGGAGGCCACCTTTCGAAGCAGGGATCCGATTAGAGAGCACCGCTCTCGTGAGGACGCGACCAGCATGACGCGCCCCGCGCCATTTCGTCAAGAGCGGTGCTCTCGGTTTTGATTGGCGCTCTCGTCCGTGGCAGAGTGGGGGCATGGTCGCTCCCTCGCTACGCGCCCGGGTCCGCGCCGGAATGATCGAGGAGATCAAGGCGGTGGCCCGCCGCCACCTGGCCACCGACGGCGCCAACCTCTCGCTGCGCGCGGTCGCCCGGGACATGGGCATGGTCTCGTCGGCCATCTACCGCTACTTCCCCAGCCGGGACGACCTGCTCACCGCGCTGATCCTGGAGGCGTACGACGCGCTCGGCGACGCGGTGGAGGCGGCCGACGCGGCCGTCGGGCGGGACGACCTGCGCGGGCGCTGGCACGCCGTCTGCCGGGCCGCCCGGGCCTGGGCGCTGGCCCACCCGGCCGAGTACGCCCTGATCTACGGCAGCCCGGTCCCCGGGTACGCGGCCCCGGACGACACGGTCGGGCCGGCCGCGCGTCCCCCGGTCGTGCTGGTCGGCATCCTCCACGACGGAGTGACCAGCGGCCGGCTCACCCCACCGCCCGACGACGAGCTGCCCGGCCCCCTGCGCCGGGACCTCGCGGAGATCGCCGCCGGCCTGTACCCCGGCATGTCCGAGGCGCTGCTGGCCCGCGGCATGGCCGGCTGGACCCAGCTGTTCGGGCTGATCAGCTTCGAACTCTTCGGCCGGATCAATCGGATGCTCCCGCACCGGGACGAGTACTTCGACCACCAGACCGGCCTGATGGCCGACCTGATCGGCCTCCCCCGACCGTCCTGACCCGCCCTCGGGCGCGACCCGGGCCGGGCTCCCCGACCGGTCAGCTCCCGTCGGAGGAGTGGCCGGGGAAGAGGTGGGCGGTCGGGTCGATCGCCACCGCCGCGTTGTTCACCGCCGTGGCGGCTTCACCGAAGCCGGTGGCGATCAGCCGGACCTTCCCCGCGTACTCCGTGATGTCACCGGCGGCGAAGACCCGGGGCAGGTTCGTGGCCATCGCGCTGTCCACCACGATGTGCCGGCGGTCCAGCTGGAGCCCCCACTCGGCGAGCGGGCCCAGGTCGGCGGTGAAGCCGAGCGCCGCGATGACGGTGTCCACCGGCAGCATCTCCGCCGCGCCAGCCCGGACGACGATCTCCGCGGCGGTCACCCGGTCCTCCCCGTGCAGCCGGGTCACCTCGGCGTTGACCACCACCCGAACCGGCAGGGACAGCACCCGGGCGACGGTCGACGCGTGGGCGCGGAACCGTTCGCGGCGGTGCACCAGGGTCACCGACCGGGCCAGCGGCTGAAGGGTCAGGGCCCAGTCGAAGGCGGAGTCACCACCGCCGACGATCAGCACGTCCCGGCCGGCCAGTTCGGTCGGCTGCGGTACGAAGTAGACGATTCCGGTGCCGACGAAGCTGTCGGCGGCGGGCAGCGGCCGGGGCGTGAAGCTGCCCAGCCCGCCGGTGACGATCACCGCGCCGCAGCTCAGCTGCTCGCCCCCGGCGAGACCCAGCACCGGCCGCCCGTCGACGTAGGAGAGCTTCTCGGCCCGGGTGCCCAGCAGGTACGCCGGCGCGAACGGCGCGGCCTGGGCGACCAGGTTCGCCACCAGGTCCCGCCCCTTGACGGCGGGGAACCCGGCGACGTCGAGGATCAGCTTCTCCGGGTACATCGCGGCGACCTGGCCGCCCGGCTCGGGCAGCGCGTCGATCACCGCCACGGAGAGCCCACGGAACCCGGCGTAGTACGCGGCGAAGAGCCCGGCCGGACCGGCCCCGATCACGGCGACATCGACTTCGCGCATGCGTACCGTCACTTTCGCCTTACGGATCAACGTGTGCTGATGCCGACGGTATGCGTGCGGATGCCGCCGGGCAAGCACGTCCCATGACCCTTTCGGGCGACCGTGACGGCCGGTCAGGGCAGGGTGAGCGGCGGCTCCGTGTGCTGCGGCTGGTCCAGCTCGGCGCGGCGACGCCGGAACAGGATCGCCGCGACGATCCCGCCGAGCAGCCCGAACAGGTGGCCCTGCCAGGAGATCCGCTCGTCGGTGGGGAGGATCCCGAGCAGTTGCCAGCCGTAGAGCAGGCCGACCAGCAGCACCACGGCGACGTTCCACCAACTCCGCTCGACGACGCCCCGGGTGAGCAGGATGCCCAGGTAGCCGAAGATGACGCCGCTGGCGCCGACCACCACCGAGTTGGGTGAGCCGGTGAACCACACCCCCAGCCCGCTGACCAGGATGATCACCAGCGTCGACCAGAGGAATCGGCGGGTGCCGGCGGCGAGCACGAAGGTGCCGAGCAGGATCAGCGGGATGCTGTTGCTGTAGAGGTGGTTGAAGTCGGCGTGCAGGAACGGCGAGAAGAAGACGCCGTCCAGCCCCTGGATCCGGTGCGGGATGATCCCGGCCGCCACGTCGAGGTCGGCGTGCAGCCCGACGTCGAGCGCCTCGATGAGGAACAGCACCGGCACGACCGCGCACATCGCGACGAAGGCCCGGCCCAGCGAGGCGTAGAACGCCTCGGTGCCGAACCGGTGGGGATCGCCGCCCGTCGGGCCGCCGCGCCAGGTCACGTACCAATGGCTATCAGCAATCGCGGTCGACCGCCACTCGTGCGGCGCGTCCCCCCGCGACACGACGACGGCGGGGTGTGCGGCTTCCCACACACCCCGCCGTCGTCAGGTCGGATCAGTACCAGCCGGTGCTCTGCGAGTGCGACCAGGCGCCGCACGGGTCGTCGTACCGGCCCTCGATGTAGCCGAGCCCCCATTTGATCTGGGTGGCCGGGTTGGTCTTCCAGTCGTCGGCGACCGAGCCCATCTTGCTGCCGGGCAGCGCCTGCGGGATGCCGTACGCACCGGAGCCGGAGTTGTAGGCCTTGTGGTTCCAGCCGCTCTCCTTGGTCCAGAGCTTGTCCAGACACGGGAACTGGTCGATGCCGAAGCCCGCGTCGAGCATGAGCGCGCAGCCGATCGCCCGGTTGCCGCTGTACTCCTCGCAGGAGGCCGGGATCGGGCCGTCGTACGGCTTGGTGGCCGCCTTGGCCGCGGCGTCCGCCGCCGCCCGCTCCTTCTTCCGGGACGCCGCCGCGGCCTCGGCCTCGCGGGCCCGCTCGGCGGCCTCCTTGGCCGCCGCCGCGGCCCGCAGCTTCGCCTGGTACTCGGCGGCCCGCTGCTTGGCCGAATCCAGCCGGTGATCGGCCTGCCGGTCACGCTGGTACGCGTACTCCGCCTGGTCGACCTCGAGGCCGACCTGCGCGGTCAGGCCCTGCTGCTGGGTTTCCCGGTCTTCGCCCAGGTAGAAGCCACCGGCAACGCCCACGGAGAGCAGCGCGACAGCGGCAGTGCGGGCGCCGAACCGGCTCCACAGCCGACTCACGAAGTGGTCCCTTCGTCGGGGGCAAGGACACGACGCGAGGCGTGGCCGTCGTGGCCGCGTCGGCGCCGTGAGCGCCCCGACCTCGCGGGTCGCAATCGACGCACCGGCGTTCACCGACCTCCGTCGCCCGGGGGGGCGAACGATGACCGACGATCTTCATAGGTGCGTGGGCGCTCGTTGGACACCATTGCGCACAGTGAGGCGGATGGGAAACCAAGAGCCTCATTTGTGACCTGGGCCACAAAATGAATGCGCTCAAACAGTGACAAACACGGCAGTGGATCGATATCAGAGCGGGATGTCCTCCAACAGATCCGTCACCATGGCGGCGATCGGCGACCGCTCCGAACGACTGAGCGTGACATGCGCGAAGAGCGGATGGCCCTTCAGCGCCTCGATCACCGCGGTCACCCCGTCGTGCCGTCCGACCCGCAGGTTGTCCCGCTGGGCGACGTCGTGGGTGAGCACCACCCGCGACCCCTGGCCGATCCGGGAGAGGACGGTGAGCAGGACCCCCCGCTCCAGCGACTGGGCCTCGTCGACGATCACGAAGGCATCGTGCAGGCTCCGCCCCCGGATGTGGGTGAGCGGCAGCACCTCGAGGATGCCCCGGGAGGTGACCTCCTCCAGCACGTTCTCGTGCACCACCGCGCCGAGGGTGTCGAAGACCGCCTGGGCCCAGGGCGACATCTTCTCCGACTCCGACCCGGGCAGGTATCCCAGCTCCTGACCGCCGACGGCGTAGAGCGGACGGAAGACGACCACCTTCTTGTGCCGGCGACGCTCCATCACCGCCTCCAGCCCGGCGCAGAGCGCCAGGGCGGACTTGCCGGTGCCCGCCCGCCCGCCGAGCGAGACGATCCCGATCGACTCGTCCAGCAGCAGGTCCAGCGCCACCCGCTGCTCGGCCGAGCGGCCGCGCACGCCGAACGCCTCCCGGTCGCCGCGGACCAGTCGAACGGTCTTGTCGGGCAGTACCCGACCGAGCGCCGAGCCGCGGGCCGAGTGCAGCACCAGACCGGTGTGGCAGGGCAGCCCGGCGGCGGCGTCCAGGTCGAGCGTCTCGCCCGCGTACAGCCGGCCGATCTGCTCCTCGCCCAACTCCAGCTCGGCCATGCCGGTCCAGGTCGGGTCGCTGGCCTGGCCGTGCCGGTACTCGTCCGCCCGCAGGCCGACCGAGGCCGCCTTCACCCGCAGCGGCATGTCCTTGCTGACCAGGGTGACCTCACGCCCCTCGGCGGCGAGGTTGAGCGCCACGGAGAGGATCCGGGCGTCGTTCGACTCGTTCCGGAAGCCGGGTGGCAGCACCCCGTCGTCGGTGTGGTTCAGCTCCACCCGGAGCGTTCCGCCCTGGTCGTTGGCGGGCACCGGCCGGTCCAGCCGGCCGTGCTTCACCCGCAGCTCGTCGAGCATGCGCAGCGACTGCCGGGCGAACCAGCCCAGTTCCGGGTGCTGCCGCTTCCCCTCCAGCTCGGAGATGACGACGAGCGGCAGCACCACCTCGTGCTCGGCGAAGCGGTGGAACGCCGCGGGATCGGAGAGGAGGACCGAGGTGTCCAGGACGAAGGCCTGGCCGGCTGGTCGGGGCTCCTCGGTGCCGACCGGCGCGGCCGCGGTGGTGCGGCGGCTGCGGGCGGTCCGGCGGGTCGTGGCAGTCGCGGCCGGGGTCTGGTCGGCACCGGCGGGGGTACGGCGAGTCGTCACAGGCCTGCTCCGCGGATGGGCACCCGGCCACCCGTGTTCCGCCTCGTCCGGTGCCCGGTGGACACGGGGTCGGATGCGGGCCCCGTGCGCGAGGTCGCAGGTCCGGGCTGGCCGGCTGGCCCGGGAGAACCCCGCGCCATGAGTAGACGCTAACCGCGTCACGGCCCTTCGGCTAGTAGGCGACATCGGATCCCACCCGGCCGGGGCGTGCACGCCGGGCGGCGGAACCGGCCGGGATGCATGCCCCCTGCGCGCATCCCGGCCGGTGGGACCTGCGTCACCGGTCTGACGTGGTCCCGACGGTGCGTGTCCGCCGCGGACGACGCACCGTGTCTCTGGCGGACCTCAGCCCTGCCGGCGGGCCAGCGTCCCGGTCGGGTGCCGGCCGACCACCGTGCTCACCGACTGCGTGAACGAGGACCCGGTGTAGGTGGTCCCCTGCCGGGTGGCGATCCCGCCGAGCTGCGCGGTCGCGGTGCCGCGCGAGGACGGGCCGGGCGCGGGGCGACCACCGAGCGGGACGGCCCCCGATGTCGCCGTACCGTCGACCGGGACCGCGGCGGGCGTCGTCGTGCCGCCCAGCGGGACCGCGGCGGAGGTCGTGCCGCTCCGCGGCGCCGCCGCGGGCGGCCCCGGGGCGACGACCGGGCCGGCCAGCGCCGAGGCGATGGCGGCCTGGGCGTCGCGGCGCCGGCGGTTCCAGGCGCCCCGGTCACCGTCGAAGTAGCCCTGTCGGTAACCGAAGCGGTAGCCGATCCGGTAGCTGAGCTGGCCGTGCAGCCGGCCCGCCGCGTAGCTGGTCGACCCGAGGACGAGGACGAGGAAGACCGCGAGGAAGGGGCTCATCCGGCCGCTCCCGCCGGCGTCGGATCACCGGACACCGCGGTCGCCCGCCGGGTCATCGCTCCTCCGGCTCGGCCGCGGGGTCGACGACCAGCAGCCGCTCCAGATCGGCGGTGCTGACCTCCTCGACCAGTTCGACGCTGATCCGGCAGCCGTCCAGGACGACCTCCGCGACCGAGGAGCGCCGGATCTCGCCGCCGGCGTCATAGACCCGGACGCTCAGTTCGGGACAGCCGAGGTGGGTACGCCAGGCGTTCCACTCGTCCCGGTCCCCGACGCTGAGCGACAGGTAGCGGCAACCCCGGGCGAGGTAGAGGCGCCACGGCGCGCTCAGCCCGGCGGCCACCCCCTCGGCGATCAGGCCGAACGCCTGGGCGCGGGTGGCGAGCTCGGTCACAAGACCCCCCTGAAACCCGCGGAGTGACGCATGTGAGCACTCGTCGTCTCAAGCACGTGACACACCGTAAGTTGTCTCATGAGCGTGACAGTATCAGCTTTTCGTCTGTTTACCGCCGTACTGGCGGGCATCTATTCTGCCCGGGTGACACCCCTCAAGAGCAGCGCTGGATCGTTTACCGGAAGCCCGAGAGAGCCGTCACGTCCGCGTGACAGCAGCGTGCCGGGCGGCCCCGGGACGGACGACTGGTCGTACCGTCACGGGGTGACCGAGACGGCTAACGCACGGAAGATCGCCTTCGCCACCTTCGTACGACGCGCGCTGGACGACGCCCGGGCCATGCGGGCCTGGAGCGGGACCGAGGTCTCCCGCCGCACCGGCGTCTCCCGACAGACCATCAACCGCTGGGTACGCGGCGACTGGGCCAGCGACCCGGAGGCGGAGCGGGTGGTCGCCTTCTGCGAGGGACTGGGCCTCAACCCGGCGACCGCCTTCACCGCGCTGGGCTGGGACCGGACGACCCCGCCCCGCAGCGCCCCCACGCCACCGCCGATGGACCCCGACGTCGAGGCGCTGCTCCGCCGCCTGGTGGATCCGAATGTGTCGGAGGCGGAGAAGTTCCACATCCGGGAAACCATTCGTTACCTCGCCTATCGTCCGACGCTTCCGGCTGACGTGGGAAAACGAGGCAGGCAGGCCGGATAGTTAACAAGCTGGGTCATTTGCTCAGATGGCGAAAGAACGGTAAGGCAGACCCGATCGTTTCACTCCGGGGCCGGAACGGGCGCGCTAGCGTCCCTATTCGTACTGCTTGGGCTCGTCGTCGGCGGGGGGACGGGACAAGGCCGAATCCAGCCCTGCGGGACAGAAGGAGGGGTCTGTCCATGACCCTGAAATGGTTGGCAGTCGTGGTCGCGGTGGTGTCGGTGACATCGTGCGTGACCGGCAACGTGGTGGTCGGCGTGATCAACGGCGGGCAGCTTCCCCTGGTCGTCAACCTCTTCGCCCTCACCGCCGCCGGCACCGCGGTGGTTCTCGCAGTGATCGCCGAGCTGCACGACCGGCTCAACGACCGGGTCAGTGCGCTCACCGAGTTCCTGGTGGCCCGGCTGAACGAGATCGAGGCGCACACCGGCGACCGGAACACCGGCTTCGTGGAGGGCTACCTGCTCAGCCACGGCCAGGACGCGGCCGTCGTGCCGTTCGGACGCCGGGGACGGGGGGCCGCCGAACGCTGAGTTTCCCGACCGCCGAGCGTCACATCTCGGCCACGAATGAGCCGCCCCGCCCGGGGTACGCTGTCGCGCGTGCCGCCGTTGAATCTGGGCAACCAGCAGCCGATGACCCCGTTGGACGCCGAGCATGCGTGGCGTGCCACCGCCGAGCGGGCAGCCGACACGGTGCTCTTCTTCGACTTCGACGGCACCCTCGCGCCGGTCGACGACGACCCGACCGCGGTCCAGCCCGCCCCGAAGGTGCTCGCCGCGCTGGAGTCGCTCGCCCCGCTCGTACGCCGGATCGCCATCGTCTCCGCGCGGCCGGTGGAGTTCCTCCGCGACCACCTCGGCGGCCTCGCCGGGATCGACCTGTACGGGCTCTACGGCCTGGAGCACAGCCACTCCGGCGGCGAGACGGTCACCGAGCCGGCCGCCCTGCCCTGGGTGCCCACCATGTCGGAGCTGGCCGAGCAGGCCCGCGCCGAGCTGCCGCCCGGCGCCCTGGTGGAGTTCAAGCGGCTCTCCGTCGCCCTGCACTGGCGCACCGCCCCGCAGCTCGGCGGCCTGGTGCAGGAGTGGGGCCGGGCCCGCGCCGAGCGGCTCGGGCTGCGCTGCCAGGCCGGCCGGATGGTGCTGGAGCTCAAGCCCCCGGTCGACCGGGACAAGGGCATGGTGATCGGCGAGATCGTCCGGGACGCCGGCGGCGCCTGGTACTTCGGCGACGACGTCTCCGACATCAAGGCCTTCGCCGCGCTGCGCGCCCGCGCCGCCGCCGATCCCCACTTCGTCGGCGTCTGCGTGGCCGTCGCGAACCCGGAAACCGGTCACGAGGTCGCCGACGCCGCCGACCTCACCCTCGACTCCCCCGCCGCCCTCGCCACCTTCCTCACCGACGCCCTCCCCCACCTCACCTGAGCGACAGGGGCGGCGGGGGTCAGGCGCCGAAGCGGCGTTGGCGGGTGGCGTAGGAGCGCAGGGCGCGGAGGAAGTCGACGCGGCGGAAGTCCGGCCAGTTGAGTTCGCAGAAGTAGAACTCCGAGTGGGCCGACTGCCAGAGCATGAAGCCGGAGAGGCGCTGCTCGCCGCTGGTCCGGATGATCAGATCCGGATCGGGCAGGCCCTTGGTGTAGAGGTGCTCGGAGATGTGGTCGACGTCGATCGAGTTGGCCAGCTCCTCGATCGTGCCCCCGTTCGCCGCGTGCTCCAGCAGCAGCGAGCGGACCGCGTCGGCGATCTCCCGCCGGCCGCCGTACCCGACCGCGATGTTGACCTGGGCGCCGCCGCTGCGGTCCCGGGTGCGCTCGTCGGCGGCCTTCAGCGCGGCGGCGTGCTGCGCGGGCAGCACGTCGAGCGCGCCGACCATCCGCAGCCGCCAGGGGTTGCCCTCCTCGGCCAGCTCGCTGGTGAGGTCCTCGATGATCTGGAGCAGCGGGTCCAGCTCGGCCGCCGGCCGGGACAGGTTGTCGGTGGAGAGCAGCCAGAGCGTCACGTGGCCCACGCCGGCCGCGTCGCACCAGCGCAGCAGCTCCTTGATCCGCTCGGCGCCCATCCGGTGGCCGTCGTTGGGATCGACGAAGCCCATCTCCCGGGCCCACCTGCGGTTGCCGTCGCACATCACACCGACGTGCCGGGGCACCGGCTTGCCCGCGAGCTTGGCCGTGAGCCGGCGCTCGTACACGGAGTAGAGGAGTTTCCGCAGAGTCATCACCTTGCAGGGTAGCGACCCCCGTTGAAGATCAGTGCCGCGGAGGCCGATCCCTGGTCGGGAGACCGATGCCGATCATGGCCAGCGTGCGGGCATCCAGCCGTCCGTCACCCAGCCCCAGCTCCACCACCGTCCGGTAGACCCGGTCGTCGCGGCGGGCCGCGCGGACCGCCGCGTCGACCACCCGCCGGCGCCGGGCCAGCCAGGCCGCCACCGAGCTGTGCCGCAGGTGGGTGCCGAGCCGCCGGCGCAGCGTGTCGGCGTACCGGCGGGCGGCCTGGCCCGGGGAACCGGCCGCCGCCGCGCCCGCGAGGGCGCCGGACCGCAGCGCGTAGAAGATGCCCTCCCCGGTGAACGGGTTGATCAGCGAGAGCGCGTCGCCGGCCAGCACCACCCGGCCCCGCCCCGGCGCCGGCCGATGGGTGGAGAGCGGCAGGTGGTGGGCCCGCAGCTCGATGACCGTCGCCGGGTCGGTGCCGGGCAGCAGGGCGGCGAGACGGTCCACCAGGTGGGCCCGGCTCACCGGCTCGCCGCGCAGCACCTCCCCGTACCCGACGTTCGCCCGGCCGTCGCCGATCGGGAAGGACCAGGCGTACGCCGGCCAGCGCCGCGCCGAGGTGACGATGAGCTGCTCGGGCGGACCGGGCAGCACCGGCGCGTACCCCCGGATGGCCAGCGCCAGGTGGCGGTCCGGGTTCACCGGGTGGCCGAGCGCCCGGCGGACCACCGAGCCCGCGCCGTCCGCACCCACCACCGCGCCTCCGGACAGCTCCCCGTCCAGCACCACCCGGTCGTCCCGGAGCTCCACCCGGCGCACCGTGTGCCGGCGCAGCTCCGCACCGGCCGCCACGGCCGCCGCCACCAGCCGGGCGTCGAAGACCTTGCGGGGCACCGTGTACGCGGGCCGGGGCAGCGCCCGGGCCACCGCCGCGCCGCCGGGGCCGACCAGCCGCAGCGCGGGCAGTGGGGCGTACCCGTCGACGGCGTCGGTGACGCCCAACTCGGCGAGGACGTCCAGCGCGTGCGCCGCGATTCCGTCGCCGCACGCCTTGTCCCGGGGAAAGTCGGCCCGGTCGAGCAGCAGCACGCGGGCCCCGGCCCGCCGGCCGGCCAGCGCGGCGGCGGCACCGGCCGGCCCCGCCCCGACCACGATCACGTCGAACTCGTCGCCCACGGCATCGCCTCCCGCCCCAGCCCGGCTCCCCTCCCGCCCATCCTGCCCCGCCACCCGCTCACCAACCCCGATGCCGCACCGGGGTGGGGGATTCGCCCGCGCGGGCGGCGCGCCACAGGCCGTAGAGGGCCAGGAGGGCGGCGGCTACCAGGGGTCCGCCGTCCCGGACCAGGCCGTCGACGCCGAGCAGCCACCAGCAGAGCGGCAGGTCGACGGCGAGTACGCCCAGGGTGATCGCGACCAGGAGCCGGCGGGCCCAGGCCCGGCCGCGCATCAGGAAGGCGGTGCAGAAGAGGACCAGGTAGCTGACGGCGATGCCGACGACGAACCAGAAGAGCACGGCCGGCACGGCGCGGATCCGCCCGTCCAGGATGGACCCGCCGGCGACCAGCGCCGGGACCAGCATCAGCGGGCTGTACGTGAACGCGGCGACCCGGCTGGTGAGCAGCCACCCGGTCACCGGCGTACGCTTCGGCGCGACCTCCCGCCAGGAGATCGTCCCGCCCTCCACGACCAGGGACTTCCGGTGCCGGACCAGGTGCCCGCCGACGGCGTCGGAGCGGTAGAGCAGCGCGACCACGGCCACGCAGAGCGCGGTGAGCAGCCCGAACCCCAGCAGGCCGGGCAGCGCCGGCACCCCTTCCCGGGGTACGACCAGCCGCCCCACCGCGAAGACGGTGGTGACCGCGAGGATCAGCCCGAAGGGTCGGGCCACGGTACGACCACGGTTGACGTGCCCGATGAGCACCAGGAAGCCGAGCGAGCGGAGCATCGCCCAGCCGGTGCGTACGGCCAGACCGAACTCCTGCTCCGGGGCGTACCAGTAATTGAGCAGCTCGACCACGACGGTGGCCGCCGCCGTGACGGCGAGCAGGGTGGTCAGCGCCCGGACGGCGGACGGCCGCCGGACCTCGGTGGTCTCGGCGGCCGTCCTCATGGGATCTGATGTTGCCCGGTACGGGCAACCGTCACACCTACTTCTGCGGCTGCGGCTGCTCCGCGTCGAGCCGGGCGCGCAGGGCGTCCAGCTCGGCCCAGAGGACGCCGGGCAGCTTGTCACCGAACTTCTCGAACCACTCGGTGACCAGCGGCAGCTCCTTGCGCCACTCCTCCGGGTCGACCTTGAGGGCGATCCGGACGTCCTCCGGGGTCATGTCCAGACCCTCGACGTCCAGGGCGTCCTGCGTCGGGACCATGCCGATCGGGGTCTCCACCGCGTCGGCGGTGCCCTCGATCCGCTCGACGACCCACTTCAGCACCCGGGAGTTCTCGCCGAAGCCCGGCCAGAGGAAGGAGCCCTCCGGGTCCTTGCGGAACCAGTTCACGTAGTAGATCTTGGGCAGCTTGGCGGCGTCGCCGTCGGCGCCCTTGCCCATCTCGATCCAGTGCCGGAAGTAGTCACCCGCGTGGTACCCGATGAACGGCAGCATGGCCATCGGGTCACGGCGGACCACGCCGACCGCACCCGAGGCGGCGGCGGTGGTCTCCGAGGAGAGCGTGGCACCCATGTAGACGCCGTGCACCCAGTCGCGCGCCTCGGTCACCAGCGGGACGGTGTCCCGACGTCGGCCGCCGAAAAGGATCGCGTCGATCGGCACGCCGTTCGGGTCGTAGTACTCGTCGGCCAGGATCGGGCACTGGGTGATCGGGGTGCAGAACCGGCTGTTCGCGTGGGAGGAGGTGTTCTCGCTCTCCGGCGTCCAGTCGTTGCCCTTCCAGTCGATCAGGTGCGCCGGCGGCTCACCCATGCCTTCCCACCAGATGTCGCCGTCGTCGGTGAGGCCCACGTTGGTGAAGACGGAGTTGCCGCGGTCCAGCGTCCGCATCGCGTTGGCGTTGGTCTTCCAGTCGGTGCCGGGCGCGACGCCGAACAGGCCGTACTCCGGGTTGACCGCGTAGAGCCGGCCGTCCTCGCCGAACCGCATCCAGGCGATGTCGTCGCCGATGGTCTCGACCTTCCAGCCCGGGATGGTCGGCTCCACCATGGCGAGGTTGGTCTTCCCACAGGCCGACGGGAAGGCCCCGGCGATGTGGTGGACCTTGCCCTCCGGCGAGGTGATCTTGAGGATCAGCATGTGCTCGGCGAGCCAGCCCTCGTCGCGCCCCATCACACTGGCGATCCGCAGCGAGTAGCACTTCTTGCCGAGCAGCGAGTTGCCGCCGTAGCCGGAGCCGAACGACCAGATCTCCCGGGTCTCCGGGAAGTGCGAGATGTACTTCGTCTCGTTGCACGGCCAGGCCACGTCCTGCTGACCCGAGGCGAGCGGGGCGCCGATGGAGTGCAGCGCGTGCACGAAGTCCGCCTCGTCGCCCATCGCCTCGAGCACCTTGGCGCCCATCCGGGTCATGATCCGCATCGAGGCGACCACGTACGGGCTGTCGGTGATCTCGACGCCGAACATGGGGCTCTCGGCCTCGACCGGGCCCATGACGAACGGGATGACGTACATGGTGCGTCCGCGCATCGAGCCGCGGTACAGCTCCGTCATCGTCCGCTTCATCTCGGCCGGCGCCATCCAGTTGTTGGTGGGGCCGGCGTCCGCCTCGTCGACGGAGCAGATGAAGGTGCGCTCCTCGACCCGGGCGACGTCCGTCGGGTCCGTCCGGGCATAGAACGAGTTGGGCTTCTTCTCAGGATTCAGCCGGATCAGGGTGCCGCTCTCGACAAGCTCGTCGGTGAGGCGGCGCCACTCCTCATCGGACCCGTCCACCCAGACCACCCGTTCGGGGGTGGTCAGTTCCGCGACCTCTCGGACCCACGCGAGCAGTTTGGGGTTGGACGTCGGGGCCTGATCGATACCCCGAACAGTAGCCGGAGCAACCATGTCACATCTCCTTGTGGTCGACGCTGACCGATGTATGGGGTGCACGAGTTCTGGCGAGCGAGTCGTCGCCTTCGTGGAAACCTGGGATTGGGCTCAGCGTAAACCGGGCTGCGCCGCCAGTCAGTGGGACTGGTTGTGAAGAACTGCACAAGGTACGGCCACGCTGCGGCATCGCGATCTAATACCCGCTTTCGCGCGCAGTTTCACGCAAATCCTGCGAGCAACCTCCGGCGGACGCCGGTCGCGAGGTCTGGTCCGGGGTGCACGATGAGCGGAAGCGCCCGCCGGTGCCGAGGGCGACGATTCGGCGATCCGATCCGCAATTCCGCCACGGCCGGTTACGCTCTGCTCACCGGACCACGGGAACGGGCGGGCGCGGGAAGCCGCCGGGTCCGGCTCGTCGTTGCTACCCGTCCGCGGTGCGGGCACCCGGTAGGCTCGGCGGGTGGCCGCGACGATGACCGGGGACCAACCGGGCGCTCCGCAGACCCGGCCGGGTCTGATCAGTTCCCTCCTCGACCGCTTCGGCCACCTCGTCCGCGAGTTGAGCAAGTTCGCCACGGTGGGCGGGCTCGCCTTCCTGGTGGACTTCGCGCTCTTCAACTACCTGGCCAGCGTCCGCCACATGCCGCCGATCGCCGCGAAGACCATCTCCACCGTGATCGCCGCGACCATGGCGTTCCTGGGCAACCGGTTCTGGACCTGGCGGCACCGCCAGCGCTCCAACCCCGCCCGCGAGTACGCGCTCTTCTTCTTCTTCAACGGGGTCGGCCTGGGCATCGCCGTCGCCTGCCTCGCGATCAGCCGCTACGGGCTGGGCAGCGTCTGGCCGGAGGTGTTCCAGACCCCGCTGGCCGACAACATCGCCAGCTTCATCGTCGGCACCGGTCTCGGGACGCTGTTCCGATTCTGGTCGTACCGGCGGTTCGTTTTCGTGGAAGCGGGAACTCCTCCCGTTCGGGAAACGAGCCACGACCGAGACTCCGGGGCGTGACCTACCGCCCACCTCGTCCCGCCGGGCCGAGCCGGCCCTGCCCACTGTCCTAAGGTGTTCCGCATGCGTCTGGTCCGTCTGCTGCCCGAGCGCTGGCAGAAGTTCATCCACGAGGCGCTCAAATTCGGCATCGTCGGCGGCATCAACACCGTCATCAATTACGCGGTGTTCAATGCGCTGGCACTGACCGTTTTTCGCGACGGGCAGCTCAAGGCGACGGTGATCGCGACCATCGTGGCCACCATCACCTCGTATCTGATGAATCGACACTGGACGTACCGGGATCGCCCCAAATCCGCCCTACGCCGCGAATACGTCCTGTTCTTCCTGTTCAACGCCACCGGCCTGATCATCGAACTCGGCGTCCTCGCCGGCGCGAAGTACGGCCTCGGCGTGACCAGCCTGCTGGCGCTGAACGTGGCGAAGACCGGCGGCGTGCTGCTGGCCACCATGTTCCGTTTCTGGTCGTACCGGACGTTCGTCTTCCAGCCGGTGCCGAAGCACGCGCAGGAGACCTGGCACAGCATCCCGCGTGACGAATGGGACACCATGGCGGAGATGGACCCGGTGGCCGAGCTGGCCGAGTCGGTCAGCGAGCTGGAGGAGTCCGAGCCCCCGCCCGGCGAGCGCCGCGACCGGACGGCCGGCCGCGGCGCCGCCGCGGAGTACGGCGCGCCGACCCAGGGTCGCCCCGCCACGGCGGACGCCGGGCTCGGCCGCATCCTCGACGCCGACCTGGACGCCGAGCTCGCCGCCGAACTCCACGCCGGCACCCGCCGCTCACCGCGCCGCTGACCCACCCACCGCCCGCGCCCGGCCCCGTCCCCGCCCGGCAGGGCGGGGACGGGGCAGGCGGCAGGGGTCAGGCGCTGGGGTCGTGAAGGGGTTTGCCGTCGCGCATGTCGGCGAGGATCTCGCGCATCTCGCCGTCGCCCAGGGAGTGCTTGTCGTGGTGGGCCTCGACCAGCTCGTAGAGCTTGGTCTGCACCCGGTCGACGTGGGGGACGTCGTTGAGCACCGACTGGCCGCGCTCGCCGGCCGACTCGATGGTCAGGGTCCCGCAGCCGAGCAGCCGCTCCAGGAAGCGCTGGTGCATCGAGTGGTCGTTGATCCGGGTCAGCGGGAGGTCCCGCCGGTTCCGGGAGAACACGCCCTCCTGGAGCAGCACCCGCTCGTTGGTGAAGAGGTAGTGCGTGGTGCGCCAGACCAGGAACGGCCAGAAGCCCAGCCAGAGCACCAGCGCCAGGCCGAGCGCGGCGATCGCGTAGAGCGCGATCGTGGCGCCGTCGCCGTCGGGCAGCAGGATCCAGCCCGCCACCACCGCCGCGACGGCGAGCACCAGCACCAGGATCGGGCGCAGCAGCGCCTTCCAGTGCGGGTGCAGGTGGAGCACGACGCGCTCATCCTCGGTGAGCACGTCTTCGGGGAACGCCACGGAAACCTCCTCGCAGAACAGGACGCGCTGACCGTAACCGGTCGACGCTCGCCCACGGATCAGCCGCACGGCGGTAAAGCGGGTCAGCGGACGTGCAGCACGTCGCCGGCGGCGAGGCGCAGCTGCCCCTCGGGTCCCTCGACCAGCAGCTGGCCGTCCGGGTCCACGCCGGTGGCGGTCCCCTTCACCTCGCGGCCGTCCGGCAGCAGCACCCGGACCTGGCGGCCGATGGTGGCGCAGCCGGCCAGGTAGGCGTCGCGAAGCCCGCTGGCCACCGCGTCGCCCCCGGCGTCGCGCCAGCGGTCGTACCAGTCGGCGAGCGAGCGGAGCAGGGCGCGCAGCAGCGGATCCCGGTCGGTCGCCGCCGCCCCGGCGAGCTGCAGTGAGGTGGCCGGCAGCCCGGTCGGGTTCTCCGGCAGCTCGTCGGCGCGGAGCGTGACGTTGAGGCCGATGCCGACCACGATGGCCGGCGGCTCGGTCGGGGCGGTGCCGGGTACCGCCTCGGCGAGCACCCCCGCGCACTTCGCGCCGTCGATCAGCAGGTCGTTGGGCCACTTCAGGCCCGCCTCCAGCTCAGCCAGCCGGGCCACCGCCTCGGCCAGCGCCACCCCGGCGAGCAGCGGCAGCCAGCCGTACCCGGCGGGTGGGACGGGCGACCAGCCGCGCTCCGGAACGGCCTCGCCGGGCCGGAGCAGGACGCTGGTCGCAATGCCGGCCCGGGGCGGCGACTGCCAGACACGGCCGCGCCGGCCCCGGCCGGCGGTCTGCCGCTCGGCGACCACCACCAGGCCCTCCGGCTCGCCGGCCCGGGCGGCGGAGACCACGTCGGCGTTGGTGGAGGCGGTCTCCGCGCGCAGCTCCAGCCGGCGCCACGGGCCGTGCGGGGCGACCAGCGCGCGCCGCAGCCGGGCCACCGACAGCGGCGGGCGGTCCAGATCGGTGTACGGCGAGCCGGCCATCCCGCCAGCCTACGGCCCCGGCCTTCCGGCGTCGGCCGGATGCCGGCCGGAGCCCGGTGAGGCGCACTGCACAGCGGTGGTCGCCTGAACCATCGTTATATTCCCTGGGTGACTACCGAGACCGGGATCAACATCCACAGCACCGCGGGCAAGCTGGCGGACCTGGACCGTCGGGTCGACGAGGCGGTGCACGCCGGGTCGGCACGCGCGGTCGAGAAGCAGCACGCGAGGGGCAAGAAGACCGCGCGGGAGCGGATCGAGATGCTGCTCGACGAGGGCTCCTTCGTCGAGCTGGACGAGCTGGCCCGGCACCGGTCCACCAACTTCGGGCTGGAGAAGACCCGCCCGTACGGCGACGGCGTGGTGACCGGCTACGGCACCGTGGACGGCCGGCAGGTCTGCGTCTTCGCCCAGGACTTCACCGTCTTCGGCGGCTCCCTCGGCGAGGTCTTCGGCGAGAAGATCGTCAAGGTGATGGACCTGGCCATGAAGATCGGCTGCCCGGTGGTCGGCATCAACGACTCCGGCGGCGCACGCATCCAGGAGGGCGTGGCGTCGCTGGGCCTCTACGGCGAGATCTTCTTCCGCAACGTCCGGGCCAGCGGCGTCATCCCGCAGATCTCGCTGATCATGGGCCCGTGCGCGGGCGGCGCGGTCTACTCCCCGGCGGTCACCGACTTCACCGTGATGGTCGACCAGACCTCGCACATGTTCATCACCGGCCCCGACGTGATCAAGACGGTCACCGGCGAGGACGTCGGGATGGAGGAGCTGGGCGGCGCGCGTACCCACAACTCGCGCAGCGGCAACGCGCACTACCTCGGCAGCGACGAGGAGGACGCGATCGAGTACGTCAAGGCGCTGCTGTCGTACCTGCCGTCGAACAACCTGGACGAGCCGGTGGTGTTCGAGGCGCCGGCCGACCTCGACATCACCGATGAGGACCGGGAGTTGGACACGCTGATCCCGGACTCGGCCAACCAGCCGTACGACATCCACCGGGTCATCGAGCACGTCCTGGACGACGGGGAGTTCCTGGAGGTCCAGCCGCTCTACGCGCAGAACCTGGTGGTCGGCTTCGGCCGGGTCGAGGGGCGCCCGGTCGGCGTGGTCGCGAACCAGCCGATGCACTTCGCCGGCACCCTCGACATCGCCGCGTCGGAGAAGGCCGCCCGGTTCGTACGGACCTGCGACGCGTTCAACATCCCGGTGCTGACCTTCGTGGACGTCCCCGGGTTCCTCCCCGGCACCGGCCAGGAGTGGGACGGCATCATCCGCCGCGGCGCGAAGCTCATCTACGCGTACGCCGAGGCGACCGTCCCGAAGGTCACCGTGATCACCCGCAAGGCCTACGGCGGCGCGTACGACGTGATGGGCTCGAAGCACCTCGGCGCGGACCTGAACTTCGCCTGGCCGACCGCGCAGATCGCGGTGATGGGCGCGCAGGGCGCGGTGAACATCCTCTACCGCTCCGAGTTGGCGAACGCCGACGACCCGGCCGCCGTCCGGGCCGAGAAGATCGCCGAGTACGAGGACACCTTCGCCAACCCGTACATCGCCGCCGAGCGCGGCTACGTCGACTCGGTGATCCCGCCGCACGAGACGCGTACCCAGATCGTCCGGGCGCTGCGGGTGCTACGCACCAAGCGGGAGACCTTGCCCCCGAAGAAGCACGGCAACATCCCGCTGTAGCGGCCCGGCGAGAGGTCCCCGCGTCCGCCGTGGACGCGGGGCTCCCGCTCAACAGGGCGGTTTCGCGGCCCCGCACATCCGGCGCGCGGCGGTCCGGCCCAACGTTGTCAGGTCGGCGTAGCTCAGGCCGGGGCCGCGACGGATGCCGTCGACCGTGTCCTTGAGCGTGTCCGGGCCGGTCGCGATCACGGTGACCAGGTCACCGACCCGCACCACCATGGTGACCTCGATCGGCGGCGTCGGCGACACCACCTTCCCGTCGGCGCGGCTGCGTGGCGCGAGCGACACGTGGCGCAGTATCACCGACTCGTCACCGGCGAAGTCGGTGATCGGCGTCTCCCACCGGTGCGTGCTCACGGTCAGCACCGTTCGGCCGGCCAGGACCGCTGATCCGGTCTGCTGCCACTCGGCACAAGCGTCGGTCAGCAGCGAGACCGCACCGAAGAGCAGGCGGCCCCGGTCCGGGTCGATGCGGTAGACGTCCTGGGTGAGCACCGGGCCCGGTGCCGCCGTCCGGTCGGCCGCCGCCCGCAACAGCGTCTGCGACCGCGAATAGCGGGAGGTGGGTCCGGTCGACGGGACCCCGCGCTCGCGGCCGCACGACTCCAGCACCGGGTCGACCCGTACCGTCTCCCCCAGGCCGCTCTCGCTGAGTCGCACACCGGTCTTCAGCGGCACGTCTCGCGCGGTGAGCAGGGTCTGCGGCGGGATCTCGGCCGGCGCGGCGGTCACCGTCGGCGCGGGGGCGGCGACCGGCGGTGCCAGGGTCGTCGGCCGCCCGGCCGTCGCGTACGCGGAGCCCGACAGCACCGCGAGCACGGCGGTCCCCGCCACCACCGCCGCACGTCGGCTGCGGCGGCGCGCCCGGGCGCGAATCTCCTCCGGCTCGGCCCAGCGGACCGCGGCCATGTCCCGGTGCAGCCGATCGACCAAACTCAGGTCCTCGGACATCAGGCCTCCTCCAGGTCAGAGACGGCGAGCAGGCCGGCGAGCGCGGCGCGCCCCCGGGAGAGCCGGGCCTTCACGGTGCCCACCGGCGCCTCGGTCTCCCGGGCCACATCGGCCACCGGCATGCCGAGCAGGTAGTAGAGCGCGATGGCGGTGCGCTGCTCCTCGGGCAGCCGGCGGAGCGCTTCCACCACCGCAACCGTGTCGGTGCTCGGGGCGGGGCTGGTCTCCTCGACGCCGTGCCGCAGGTAGGCGCGGGCCCGGCTGCGCAGGCTGCGCCAGCGGCTCACCGCGATCCGGCTGGCGACCACCCGCAGCCAGGCCTCCGGGTCGTCGTACTCGCGCACCGTCGACCAGCGCTGCCAGGCCCGGATGTACGCCTCCTGCACGGCGTCCTGGGCCTCGGCGAGGTTCCCGGTGAGCACGTAGACGAAGCCGAGCAGTCGTTGCCGGCTGCCCCGGTAGAACTCGTCGAACCCGTCGACGTCCGACACCCTGGTACCTCCCCCGTGGCGGTCGCAGGGGAGACGCCTGGCGTCGGGCCCGCGGTTGCCGGTCAGCCGATCATTTTCTCCAGCTCGACGCGGGGGAAGCTCCCGGCCGGGATCCGCTCGCGCACCGCCCGCCGCACGGCGAGCTGGACGGCCGCGTTCGCCGGCGTCGGCACGCCGTGCAGCCGGCCGAGGAGCACGATCTCGCCGTTGAGGTGGTCGGCCTCGGCGGAACCCGCGCCCCGCGCCAGGCTCTGCCAGGTGGAGCCGCCGGCCCGTTCCTCGCCGTCGACCGGCCGGTGCCGGACCTGGTCGCCGCGCTCGGCCGCCTCCTCCTCGGGCGAGGTGTGCGCGATCCCGGCCGCGGCGAGCGCCGTTACCCCCTCGGCCCGGACCCGCTCGGCGAGGCCTTCCGGCACGTCCCGGCCGAGCAGCGCCTGCAGGCCGTTGCCGAGGTTGCTCAGCAGCTTGCCGTACTTCCAGCGCATGACGTCGTCGCGGACCGGGGCGACGAACCCGGCGGCGGTCAGGTCGGCGGCGACCGCCCGGCTGGTGTCGTCCGACCCGGACGGGTAGCGGCCCAGCTGCAGCATCCCCGGGTGCGGGTGGCCGTTGGCGACGACCACACCGGGCTCCAGGTGGGTGGCGGGCAGCCAGACGCAGACCGGGTGCACCCGGGCGACGAGCCGCAGCGCGGCCCGCTCGTTGGCCACCCCGTTCTGGGCGACGAGCAGCGGCAACCGCTCCCCCGCCGTGCCGCCGCCGTCGACCGGCGCGTCCACCCAGGCGGCCAACGCCGCCTCGGTGTCCTGCGACTTCACCGTCAGCACCAGCACGGTGTCGGCCGGCAGCGGCGCCGCCGGCGGCCCGCCGGCGGCCGACCCGCGCCAGGTCACCGTCGCGTCCGGGGAGCGCAGGGTCAGCCCGCGGTCCCGGATCGCGTCCAGGTGCGCGCCGCGGGCCACCAGCACCACGTCGCGGCCGGCCTCCCCCAGCCGTACGCCAATGGTGCCGCCGACCGCGCCCGCCCCGATGATCACGTATCGCATCTGTCCGATTCTGCCCGTCGCCGGGTCATCCCGCCGCGGCGAGGTGGCAGAGCCACCGTTTGCCGGTCGGCGTGACGTCGCGTTCCCGGCCGAGCAGGGTGAAGCCCACCCCGCGCAGCAACTCCCCGACCTCCTCGGCGCGGTACCGGGCGAAGAACCGGTCGGCGTTCTCACCCGGCCACCGCTGCCAGGACTCCCCGTCGCCCTCCTGGAGGCTGAGCAGCAGCGGACCGCCCGGCCGGAGCACCCGGCGCATGTCCGCCAGCGCCGCCGACGCGGCCGCCTTGGGCAGGTGCAGCAGCGCCGCCGAGCACCAGACCCCGCCGAAGACCCCGGCCCGGAACGGCAGCCGGAGCAGGTCACCCTGCACGAGTGGGGCCTGGACCCGGGTGCGCGCGGCCCGCAGCATCGCCGCGGACAGGTCGAGCCCGACCGCCGCCACTCCCCGTCCGGCCCAGAAGGCGAGGTCCCGGCCCGGGCCGCAGCCCAGATCGAGCAGTGGCCCGTCGGCGCGCCGCTGGAACTCGTCGGCGAACGCCAGGTAGGGGGCGGGCACGTCGGGATTGCGGGCGGCGAAGTCCTCGGCGATCCGGTCGTACGCGGCCCGGTTCCGGGCGATCACCTCGTCCATGCCGAGGCAGCCTAACCGCGGGTCCGGATCGCGGCTGCCCCCTCGACCGGGGTCCCCCGTCCGTCGGCGGGTTGCCCGGTCTGTCAGAAGGTCAGGCCGGCGTCGGTCAGGATCGGGCCGGCGAGCAGCAGCGCGCCGACGCCCAGGGCGGCCAGGCTGATCAGGGCGAAGACGGTCACCCAGAACAGCGCCGGGAACGGCGTCAGCCGGGCGAGCTGGTCGGCGTCGGACTCCGGCATCCGGCCCCGGCCCCGCAGCCTTTGCAGCTCCACCACCGGTCGTACGCCCCCGAGAAGCAGGAACCAGACGGAGGTCCAGGCGAAGGCGGCCTGCACCTGCGGGGAGGCGTACCAGGAGACGGCGAGCACCACCCCGCCGGTGACCAGCAGCGAGAGCACCCCGAAGACGTTGCGGATCAGCACCAGCATGGCCAGCAGCAGCGCCACGGCCACCCAGAGCAGCAGGGTGATCCGGTTGCCGGCGAGCAGCCAGGCGCCGGCGAGGCCGACCAGCGAGGGGGCGACGTACCCGGCGAGCAGGGTGAGGATCATCCCCGGGCCGCTGGGCCGGCCGGCGGAGAGGGTGAGCCCGGAGGTGTCCGAGTGCAGCCGGATGCCGCGCAGCCTCCGGCCCGTCAGCAGGGCCATCAGCGCGTGGCCGCCCTCGTGCGCGATGGTGACCGCGTTACGGGCGATCCGCCAGGGCAGCCGGGTGGCGACGACCACCAGCGCGACGGCGGCGGTGAGCAGGACGAGCAGCGGCGGCGGGTCGGGCTGCGCGCCGAGGAGCTTGTCCCAGAGGGTGGTCAGGCCGTCGATCAGGGGCATGGGCGGGGAGCCTACTCGCTGATCGGGTGTCGTTTCCGGGGCGCGGGCTCGTATGGTGTGAAACTGATCGGGTGGTGATCGGAGCGGGAGGTGAACGCCGATGAGCGCGGCACCGTCTCCCGCCGGCTGGCCAACGCCGCCGAATCGGCCGTCGAGGACCGGGTGGCCAAGGCGGGCGAGACGCTGACCCTGACCGAGCCCTTCCGCTGGCAGATCGACCCCGCCGCCCTCCGCTGACCGTCATTCGATCAGCCACCCAGGCGACGACGGCCATCTATGAAGAATTCTTTAAGCCCCCTTGCGATCTAGGGCGGTTACCTCCAATGATGGGCGTCAATCAGTTGCCGTCCCGGGAGGCATCAATGGCCAGTACCAGACTCTCCGTACGCCGGCTCATCGCCGCCGGCCTCACCGTCGCCGCCACCGCGGCCGCGGCCCTCGTAGCGACCGCCGGACCGGCCGCCGCGGCAACCACTCCCGGCATCGACGTCTCGCGCTACCAGGGCTCGATCAACTGGACGAGCGTCCGCAACGCCGGCATCCAGTTCGCCTTCATCAAGTCCACCGAGGGCACGAGCTACAAGGATCCCAACTTCAACGCCAACTACGTGAACGCCTACAACGCCGGCGTGATCCGCGGGGCGTACCACTTCGCCCGGCCCAACATCTCGGCCGGCTCGACCCAGGCGAACTACCTCGCCAGCAACGGCGGTGCCTGGTCGGCGGACAGCCGCACCCTGCCCGCCGCGCTCGACATCGAGGCCAACCCGTACAGCGGCGGCTACTGCTACGGCCTGACCACCTCCGGCATGCGGAGCTGGATCCAGAGCTTCCTCACCACCTACAAATCCCGCACCGGCCGGTACGCGGTCATCTACACCACCACCAGCTGGTGGAACCAGTGCACGGGCAGCTGGACGAGCCCGTGGGCCAACCACCCGCTCTGGCTGGCCCGCTGGTCCAGCACCCCCGGCGCCCTGCCCGCCGGCGCCTCGGTCTGGAGCTTCTGGCAGTACACCAGCAGCGGCAGCGTCTCCGGGATCAGCGGCAACGTCGACCGCAACTACTGGAACGGCGACCGGAGCCGACTGATCGCCCTGGCCAACAACACCTGATCCCTGACGACCGGTCGGCGGCAGCGGGATCGGCTATCACCCTCGGTCGATAGCTGGTCCGGCTGCCGCCACCGTCGTCCCTGCGTCGGTCACGCCCTCCGTCGGGCGCCGACCGGCACGGGAACCGTGCCCTCTCCGGCCAGGGTGCTCCGCCGCGTCAGACGCCAGGCGGCCACCCCGGCGACGGTGACGGCCACGACACCGAGCAGCGCGACCAGCGCGGAGATGCCGGCGCTCACCAGCAGCAGGACGATGTCCCCGAGCGCGACCAGCATCCACAGTGCCAGTCGGGGCCGGGTGTCCTTGCGTCGGTAACTCATGTCGTACCTCCTTCCGGCGTCGCGGGATCAGTACCCCGTCCGACGGAAGGCCATGCGAATCACTTTCGGACCGGCACGAACCCATCCGCGATGATCTTGAAGTTGGGCTCGTTCGCCGCCCAGTCCGCCGCAGGGCAATCCCAGCGGATCGCGTAACCCTTGTCGGGCGCGGTCACGAAGCCCCGGTTGCGGACGTGCGTCCGCCGACCGTTCTCGTTGTAGATCCACTCCCAGTCGGCGGCCTCGTCCCAGTAGTCCACCGAGCCGATCTTCACCAGCTGGTAGCCGGAGTAGCTGCCCCGACGACGCCGCTCCTGATCCCGCCAGTCCGCCTCGGCATCCTTGAGCGGCCGCGTCGTCTGGTCGATCAGCAGGGAGCGGCCCTTGCCGTCGGAGAAGCGAACCCGCCAGTCCTCCGGCCCCGATCCGAAGTGCTGGCGATAGTTCAGTCTGAACCCGGGCGGCACCGGCACCGAGAAGCCGCTCTGATCCCTGTGCAACGTCCAACCCGCTGGCAGAGCCGTACCCGGCGAGGCGCTCGCCGACGGGGTCACGCTGGGCGCGGCGCTGGACGGGGCCGGCGCGGCCGGCTCCGAGGTGGCAGCGGCCGGCGGCCCTTCCGAGGCGGCGGTGGTGGCGCCGGCCTGCTGGCCTCCGCCGTCGTTCGGGTCGCCGCCCTTGTTCAGCAGCGGCACGGCCACCACGAGCGCGACCAGTAGGAGCGCGATCAGCACGCCGATCAGCAGGTTGCGGCGCTTGTGGTCCGGCCGCATGCCGGGAACGACGGTGGCACGGCCGGTTGACGGTGCCGGGCTCACCGGCGCCGGCATCACCGAGGTGGGGTTCGCCGGCTTGCCCGGCGGAGGCGCATCCACCCGGGTGTCGTCGGCCGCCGCAGGAGCCGCCGCGTCCACACGGGTGTCGTTGGCGACGGGCGGCGGTCCGTCCACGCGGGTCTCGTCGAGAGCCGGCGCCGGGGCCTCGACCTTCGCGGTCGGCTCGGCGTCCGAGGTGGACACCGGCGGGTCGACCTTGGCGGTCGGGGCGGCGGCCGACCCGATGGGAGTGTTGGCGGCGGCGTCGGCCGCGAGCGCGGTGCCCACGGCAGCGGCAGTGGCCGTACCCGCATCGGGTTTGCGCGGGGCCGGCGCGCCCGCCGGCCGGTCGGCGCGCACGGCGGGCGGGCGCGGCGCCGGCACCAGCGGCGGGCGCGGCTCGCGCGGACCGTTCGGCCCCGGCCGGCGTACGCCGTCCAGCAGCGAGATCCCCTTGGCGCGCTTGCCCCCGGCCTTGCGGAGCAGGCGCTCGGCCACCTCGGCGGTGATCCGCTCGGCCGGGTCCTTGCGGAGCAGGCCCTGCAGGACCGGCTTGAGCGGCCCGGCGTTCTTCGGCGGCGGCAGCGGCTCGGTGGCCAGCGCGGCCAGGGTGGCGATAGCGGACGGTCGGGCGTACGGCGACTTGCCCTCCACGGCCGCGTAGAGGGTCGCGCCCAGCGACCAGAGGTCGGCCTCCGGCCCGGCGGTGCCGTCTCTGGCCCGCTCCGGCGCGATGTACGCGGGCGAGCCGAGGACCATGCCGGTGCGGGTCACGTTCGGGTCGCCGGGGATGGTGGCCAGACCGAAATCGGTCAGCACCACCCGGCCGTCGTCACCGAGCAGCACGTTGCCCGGCTTGACGTCCCGGTGCATCACGCCCGCCTTGTGCGCGGCCTTCAACGCGCCCAGCACGCCGAGGCCGATCTCGATCGCCTTGGCCGACGACACCGGGCCGTCCTCGGCGAGGGTGTCCTGCAACGATTTGGACGGCACGTACTCCATGACGATCCACGGATCGCCGTCGGTGCGTAGCACGTCGAAGATGCGGACCACGTTGATGTTGTTGAGCCGGGCGATGGCCCGCGCCTCCCGCAGGGAGCGTTCCCGCATCTCGCGGCGCTCCTCCGGGGTGAGGCTGGGCGGTGGAACGAGCTCCTTGATGGCAACGTCCCGGTGCAGCACCTCGTCGCGCGCCTTCCACACCCGACCCATGCCGCCCTGGCCGAGCGGCGAGATGAGCCGGTACCGGTCGGCGACGAGTTGGGGAAGCGCGTTCGACATCGGTGAGACGGTACCCGGCAGGCGCGGGCGTCACACCGCCGGCACGCCACTGTGCGGCGAAGGTCAAGTTCTCGACGCGTACCCTGAGGTCATGTCTGCCGAAGAGCCGCTGTTCCGGATCGTCCGCGGCGTGCCGAACGCCGAGGAGTTGGCCGCCCTCGTCGGCGCCATCGTCGTCCGGACCCGCCCAGCCGCCGCCCCCGCGCCGGTCGCCGTGTCGGCATGGGCGCGCAGCGGCCGGCCGGCCGGCGCGACGCCCGCCGCGGGTCCCGGCGCGTGGCGCGCCTCCGGCCTCCCCCGCTGACCTTCCCGGGTACGGCGGTCCTGAGTGGGAAGAAGTTCGTCGGGACTGCCGAGATCGCGCCGCAGCCATTAACCTCACTCAGGGAAACGGTGTGGTGACGGGCAGGAGGGCCGATGATCCCCGAGGAGGACCGGCCGGCGGGCTGGCTGCGTGACTACGCCAGCATCGAGGCCGACATCCGACAGATGCGGGAATTCGCCGACCGACTCCAGGCCGAGGTCGAGCGGAACTACGCCCCCCACCTGTCGTACATCGCGGACGACATGAAGGCCCCGATCCCCAACCCGGCCGACGCGTTCATCGAGCTGGTGCAGTTCCTCCAAGCGCACCACGAAACCCAGCAGGCCACCGCTCAGGTGGTCTGGGGGATGGCCCCCGCGACCGGCCGGCTGGCCCAGGCGGCCGGCACGATCGCCGACGACTACGCCGACTCGGACGCGTTCTCGTCCGCCCGGGTGGCCGACGTCGAACGCGCCCTGGCCGGTCCCTCCGCAACAACGGCACGCCCCCTGCCCGCGCTCCCCGATCCGACCGGGCCGGAGAGCGGGCGGGTGGTGCTGCCGTGATCGAGCGGGGCAGCGGCCGGACGTCCGGCCTCACCGACTGGCGGCTGATGGACGTGCTCAGCATGTGGGCCTGCCTCCAGGACCACGACACGGCAGGGCACTGGAAACAGGTCGCCGGTTGGCGCAAGGTCTGCGACCTCGCGCTGACCCACCTCAGCCGCCTACAGGAGTACCGCCGCGGGCTAGCCGCGGCGTGGCCGCCGGAGACCAACGCCGCCGCCCGCGCGTACATCGGCGAACTGGACCAGCTCATCGACAAGGTCCAACGCACCCACGACGCGGCCGCCGCGAACTACGACGCGCTCGCCGCCGCGACCCGCGCCATCGGCAGCACCCACGCTGAGCTTGAGCCGCTCTACCGGGAGTACGCGACCAAGCTCCAGCAGAAGCAGGCGTACGAGGCGACGGTCGCCGATCCGAAGGCGGTGGCGGGCAGCCGGCTACCGGCGCAGCCACCGGTGACCGACGCGGACCTTGAGCGGCTGAATGTGCAGGCGCGGGGCCTGATGACGGGACTCAGCGGCGAACTCCAACAAGCCCAGGTCATGCTCCGCACGCCGCCCGCTCCACCTCGTCGGCCAGGCATCCAGCCGAACGATCCCGATGTCTACGGGAGTAACCCTCCGACCCCAATCATTCCGCCAATCGTGCCGGTGCCGATCGCGGCGTCCGGCACGGCGCACTCGCCGGAGCGAATGTCGAGTGCGAACCGACGGGAAGCGACCCCAACCGCTCCGAGGGTTGGGCCGGCGGTCGGGGCCGGACCTGTACTCGGCGCGGCCGCTCCCGGGCTCGCACCGCCTCCTCTCAGCGCTGGGTTGTCAGGCATGGCGGCACCGCTCCCGCCCACTTCCGCCCCACCTGTCGGTGGCCTCGGGCTGCCACCGGCACTGCCGCCGGTTACTGCCGCACCGGGCCGAGTTGGTACACGTGGCCCGGTGGATGGACGCTCGAGCTCAGTAGGTAAGCCGGTCGGAGGCGCAACTGGGCTGCCGCACACCACACCACCACGGCCACTCCCGCCAGGCGGACTAATCGGTGAGACCCCAGGTCTGGGACTTGGCCAACCTGGCAGGGCCGCGGTCCCGCCCCGTCGGGTCAACCCAATCGGAGGCGTGATCGGAGGCGGCGGCGCCGGCACCGCACCGACCGGTGCCGCCGGTTCCCGTCCCGGGGCCGGTCGCGGGCCGGCAGGTGTCCACGGGTCTCCGCCGATCGGCGGCGCCCCCAGCATGGGGGGTGGCCCTTACGGAACGAGCCCTGCGTCCGGACGGCCGGGGCGTCGAGAGCAAATTGACGACGAGTCGCGTCGTTGGGACCCGGATAACCCGTGGGAGACCGACAAGGGGGTGCCCCCTGTAGTACGCCCCCCGGACGGGGAGGGTCCGATAGACCCGGGCCCCGCCATCGGCTTCGGCCGGTGAGGCGGCAGGTCATCCGTGCAGCTCTCGCCGCACTAGCTGTGTCGGCGCTAGGACTGCTGGCGGTTTGTCCCGCTCACGCCGCTCCTCGCCCCGGTGGCCTTACACAGATTCGTGGAGACCAGTGGCACCTCACCTACCTCAAGGTGGCCGAGGCGCATCGGATGAGCCAGGGCGAGGGCATTGTCGTTGCTGTTCCAGACACTGGAGTGGATCCACACCCCGATCTGATCAACAACCTTCTCATCGGAACCGACATCGTCCAAGGCGGCAGCGGCGACGGTCATGGAGACCACAACAGCCACGGCACCTCGATGGCCGGCCTGATAGCGGCGCATGGCAGAGGCGAACATTTCGGTGCGCTTGGCATCGCACCGAAGGCCAAGATCCTCCCGATCATGTCATCTTTAGCTGACAATCGAGGGGAGGCCGATGATCTAGCCGCAGGTATCGAATACGCTGCCCGCCACGGAGTTGACGTAATCAGCATTTCCAGTGCTGGCGGTTCCAGCGTGCGCCTCATCCAAGCGATTAACGCCGCGCTGGCCGCAAACATCATCGTCGTTGCAGGAGTCGGCAACAGACCAGAAGCCTCCTCGGTCGGTTATCCAGCCTCTCATGAAGGAGTCATCGCGGTCGGCGGCATCGACAGAGCCGGTGAGCACGCAGCCGTTTCGGTGACCGGCCCTGACATTGATGTTGTGGCACCAGCAGTGGATATCTACAGCACGAGCTACGGCGGGAAATACTCAAAGGGGTCTGGTACATCCGGCGCCACAGCGATTGTTGCTGGCGCCGCCGCTCTGATCCGGTCCAAGTACCCGAATCTTCCCGCCCAAGAGGTCGCGCACCGGCTCACCGCCACCGCTGTCGACAAAGGGCCGCCCGGACGCGACGACGAGTACGGCTACGGCGTCATCGACCTCGTCGCCGCTCTGACGGCGGACGTACCCCCGCTCGGCTTCGAATCCGTGTCGGCTACCAACACGACGGCAACGACGGCCGCTGAGCCGGCCGCGAGTGATGCCGGGGACGGCGATGCGACGGCCCGCGCACTGGCCGCGCTGGGTGTGCTGGCGGCGGCGGGCGGCGGTTACCTGATCTGGCGGCGTCGTCGACGTGCCGACGACCCGCCGCCGCGGATCAGCCGGTAGCGTCGATCAGGTGCTGAACTCCGTACCGCCACGTCTCGTGCTCGCCTCGCAGAGTCCCGCTCGCCGCAAGCTGCTCCAGGCCGCCGGGATCGAACCCGACGTGCTGGTGAGCGGGGTGGACGAGTCCCAGGTGGTGAGTGACCGGGCCGAGGATCTGTGCCTGGAGTTGGCCCGGCTCAAGGCGCAGGCGGTGCTGGGTCGGCTGCGGTCGACGCCGGACGAGCGGACGCTGGTGCTGGGGTGCGATTCGGTGCTCGCGTTCGACGGGGAGATCCTCGGCAAGCCGGCCGACGCGGCGGACGCTACCCGACGGTGGGAGCGGATGCGGGGGCGCAGCGGTGTGCTGCACACCGGGCACTGCCTGATCGACGTCACCCGCGAGGCGCGGGCGGAGGGGGTGGGCTCCACCACCGTGCACTTCGCCGACATCAGCGACGAGGAGATCGCCGCGTACGTGGCGACGGGCGAGCCGCTGGCCGTGGCGGGGGCGTTCACCATCGACGGGTTGGGCGGCGCGTTCCTGACCGGGATCGAGGGTGATCCGGGCACGGTGGTCGGGCTCAGCCTGCCGCTGCTGCGCAACCTTCTCGGCGAGTTGGAGCTGAGCGTGACTGCCCTGTGGACGAAGGTCGCGCCGGGGGGCCAGGAGATCGAGCATCTCGGCTAACGTCCGGTCATGAGCACGAAGCCGCTGCCGCTGACCCCGGAACTGCACGCCTACCTCGTCGCGCACGGGTCCGCCCCTGATGAGATCGTCCGTGAGCTCACCGAGGAGACCAGGGCGGCGCTGCCCGACCAGGCCACCATGCAGGTCGCACCCGAGCAGGCCGCGTTCCTGACCTTCCTCACCCGGCTGCTCGGGGTTCGGCAGGCGGTGGAGGTCGGCACCTTCACCGGCCTCTCCTCCCTGGCCATCGCGCGGGGGCTGGCCGACGGCGGCCGGCTCACCTGCTTCGACATCTCCGAGGAGTACACCAGCATCGCCCGCCGCTACTGGGTCCGCGCCGGCGTCGACGACCGGATCGACCTGCGCATCGGGCCGGCCGGGGAGACGCTGCGGGAGCTGCCCCGGGAGCGGTACCTGGACTTCGCGTTCATCGACGCGGACAAGGTCGGCTACCCGATCTACTGGGACGAGCTGGTGCCGCGGATGCGTCCGGGCGCGGTGGTCGCGGTCGACAACACGCTGCGCGGCGGCCGGGTACTCGCCCCGCAGAACGCCGACGACCGGGCGATCGCCGCGTTCAACGACGAGATCCTGGCCGACGTCCGGGTGGATGTGGTGATGCTGCCGATCGCCGACGGCGTCACGCTCGCCCGGGTGCGCTGAAGCCGCCCGCGACGGAGTTGATCAAGCCGGGGTGACGCCTCGGATGCCGCCATCTCGGCGAGACGGAGTCGATCAAACCGCCGCGCCAGAGATGACAGCCTGACCGTACGCCCGGGCTCAGGCGGGGATCGGGACGGGGGCCTGGTCGTCGGTGGGGCGGGCGGCGCGCAGGGCGCGGCCGAGCCGCACGGTGAGCAGCGCGGCCGCCGCGATGAAGGCGGGCAGCAGCAGGAAGGCCAGGTGCGGACCCACCCCGTCGGCCACCCACCCCAGCGCTACCGGCGCGATGCCGAAACCCACCCCCATCGAGTACGACGCCCAGCCCGCCGCCTTGTCGGCGGCCGGCCCGGCGACGGCGAGCGCGATGGAGATCGCCAGTGGGTAGTGCAGGGCGTTGCCCAGGCCGAGCACGACCAGTCCGGTGACGGCGAGCCAGCCCATCGGGGCGATCCAAAAGAGGGCGAAGCCGGCCAGCGACACGGTCAGCGCCGCCAGCAGCAGCGGCACCGGCGGCCAGCGCAGGGCGAAGCGGCCCCCGGCCAGCCGGCCGACGAACATCCCGCAGACGATCGCGGCGATCGCCGCCGACGCGCTACCGGCGCTCAGCCCGGCGTGGCTGCGCAGCACGTCGGCGGTCCACAGCGACAGGCACACCTCGATCGAGCCGGTGACCGCCATCAGCACCCAGGCGATCCAGTACGCCCGGGGCAGCCGGTCCGCGGCGGTCACCCCGACGGGTCGGTCGGCAGCCGCGGCAGCGGGGGCGGCGTGCGGGAGGCGTACCCGGAAGGTCAGGGCGGCGAGGGCGACCAGCGCGATCAGCCCGACCTCGACGGCCATCACCGGCCGCCAGCCGAGGCCGGCGTCGACGGTGACGCCGATGACCAGCGGGGCGAGGATGCCCATGCCGGCGCAGGCGGCGTTGGCCTCGGTGAGGGCGGCGGGGGCGGCATCGCCGTGGCGGGCGGTCAGCACGACGCTGACACCGCTGATCACCATCATGCCGAAGGTGGCGATCACCGCCACCGAGGCGATGGTCGCCGCCAGCGGGTGCAGGAGGCCGAGCGCGGTGACGCCGGCGGCCACCCCGGCAAGGCCGAGCCAGATGGTGGGGCCGCGGCCGAGGCGGCGGGCGACCGGCGCGAAGATCGCCCCGCCGAGCAGCGCGCCGACCGCGATGCCGGTGCTGTGCAGGCCGGCGACGGCGGCGCTGGTGCCCTGCTCGTCGCGGAGCAGCGGTACGACCGGGCCGAACCCGTAGAGAAAGAAGCCCCACAGCCCCAGCTGAGCGTAGGTCAGCTGGGTGATCTTGTCATGGGTGAGGCGGGGCACTGGCCTTACGCTACAAGCGTCGGACCGGTGCCCCGCCCCGGATGAGAGGCAGGTCTCTCCTCTCAGCGGACGCTGCGGGCGAACTGCCGGGCGGCCCAGACCACGCCGGCGATGGCGAGCACCGCGGTGATGGTCAGCCCCTGCCAGACCTTGTCGTTGCTGAGGTCGCCGGCGAAGAGCGCCCGGGTGCCGTCGACCGCCCAGGAGAACGGGTTCCAGTCGGCGATGCCCTGCAGCCAGCCGGGGGCGAAGGTGAGCGGCAGCAGGATGCCGGAGAGCAGCAGCACCGGCTGGGCGACGGTGTTCATCAGCGGGGCGAGCGCGTCCTCGCTCTTGACCTTGAGCGCGACGCCGTACGACACGGCCGAGGTCATCAGCGCGATCAGGGCCAGCATCAGGTACGCCAGCAGCAGGTCCCCGATGAAGACGCGCAGGTCGAACAGGAGCGCGAGCAGGGTGATGATGACCGCCTGCACGATCAGCGAGACCACGTCCCGCAGCGAGCGGCCGAGCAGCAGGGCGAGCCGGCTGACCGGGGTGACCCGGGACCGTTCGATCACCCCGGCGCGCAGCTCGGCGATCAGGCCGAAGCCCTGGAACAGGCCACCGAAGATGGCCAGCAGCACGAGCAGGCCGGGTACGAAGATCTTGTAGGCCGCCGCCTGGGTGGGCGCGTTCAGCGCCGGCTTGAGCAGCGGGGCGAAGAGCAGCAGGTACATCACCGGTTGGAAGACGCCGACGAAGACCCAGACCGGGTTACGCAGCAGCAGTTGGATCTGGCGCTCGAAGATGAGCCAGGTGTCGCGGAGGAGCTTCATGGTCGTGTCTCCGGTTCTCAGGACTCGCGCAGCGAGCGGCCGGTCTTGGTGAGGAAGACGTCGTCGAGGCTGGGGCGGTGCAGCTCGATGGAGCGCAGGTCCAGCCCGGCGTGGTCGAGGCGGCGCAGCACCTGCGGGATGGCGGTGGCGCCGTCCTCGACGTAGAGGCGCAGACCACCCTCCTCGCCGGTCTCCAGCTTGTTGACGTACGGCTCGGCGTCGAGCAGTTTGGCCGCCTGCGGGGCGGCGGCGGCGTCGAGGCCGACGAGCACCACGTCGCCGGAGATCTCGCGCTTCAGCTCGGCCGGGGTGCCCTCGGCGACCACCTCGCCGTGATCCATGATCGCGATCCGGTCGCAGAGCGCGTCCGCCTCGTCGAGGTAGTGCGTGGTGATGAAGACGGTCATCCCGTCGGCCCGCAGTCGGCGGATCTCGTCCCACATGTGCGCGCGGCTCTGCGGGTCGAGGCCGGTGGTCGGCTCGTCCAGGAAGACGATCTTCGGCTCGTGGATGATGCCGAGGGCGATCTCGACGCGCCGGCGCTGACCGCCGGAGTAGGTCTTGCACTTGCGGTCGGCGTACTCGGTGAGCTGGAAGGCGTCCAGGGCGCGGGCGGCACGGCGGTGCGCCTCGGCCTTGCCGATCCCGTAGAGCCGGGCGTGCAGGACCAGCTCCTCACGGGCGGTGGACTCGTCCCAGGTGCTGCCGCCCTGGGCCACGTAGCCGATCCGGCGGCGCACCTCGGCCGGGTCCGTGCGCAGGTCGGCGCCGGCGATGGTGGCCTCACCGCCGTCCGGCTCGATGAGGGTGGCGAGCATCCGCAGGGTGGTCGTCTTGCCGGCGCCGTTGGGGCCGAGGAAGCCGAAGATCTCCCCTTCCGCCACCTTGAGGTCGACACCTCTGACGGCGTCCACCGTCTTCGTCTCGCGACCCGCCCGGGAGCGGAACGACTTCCGCAGCCCCCTGGTCTCGATCATTTCTGCTCCTGGTCGTCCGGGCCGGCGCGCCGGCCGTTCTCGCCTGGGGACGACGCCGGACGGCGCGCTCCCCCCGTTGTGCGGCTCAGGCTAACGCGATATAGCGTTTGTAGTCAACGTTGATTATTGCGTGGAGAAGTCACCCGGTTCGGCGGTCCGCTGCTGCCGCTCGACCCAGTTCTCCCCGCCGACCAGTCCAGCAGGCAGGTACGACACTCCGGACTCGATCCGCTCGACGATCCGCTCGCACCAGGCGATCTCCGCCTCCGAGCGGGCCGACCAGAGTTCGAAGATCCAGCCCACGTGCACCGGCCGGGTCGTCCGCATCCACTCGGAGTCGATCGCCGCCCGCATCGACTCGGCGCCGGCACGCAGCAGCATCGCCCGGTTCCGCAGGGCCGCCGCCGCCTCCTCGCGGGGCAGGGCCGGCAGGAAGGAGAAGGCCGCGGTGAACGGATCGGTTGGCTCCTGCAACTGCCACCACAGTCCGCGCAGCAACGTCTCGAACTCGTCCGCGCCCTTCTCGGTGATCTCGTACGTGGTCCGGGCCGGCCGGCCGCCCACCTGTTCGGTGGCGACCGCGCGGAGCAGCCCTTCCTCGGTCAGCTTCCGCAACGCGTGGTAGACCGAGCCGGGCTGGATGTTGGCCCACTTGTCCGCGCTCCAGCTCAGCAACTCGCGGCGCACGTCGTAGCCGTGCACCGGCTGCATCCACTTGACCAGCCCGAGAATCATCATCCGCGTCGCCGACATCGGACAAGCGTAATAAACAAGTTTGACTAGTGCTCGCCGTTCGAGTGCGGCATCCCACACTGAGCGATCGTTAGGGTCGCCAGGCCGGCCGATACACTCCCGGCATCGACCTCCCGGGAGGAGCCACCAAGGTGCGCAAGGTACTCATCGCCAACCGCGGCGAGATCGCCGTCCGCGTCATCCGCGCCTGCCGCGACGCCGGTCTGGGCAGCGTCGCCGTCTACGCGGACTCCGACCGGGACGCCCTGCACGTCACCCTCGCCGACGAGGCGTACGCGCTCGGCGGCGACACCGCGGCGGAGAGCTACCTGCGGATCGACAAGCTGATCGACATCGCCGGGAAGGCCGGCGCCGACGCGGTGCACCCCGGCTACGGCTTCCTCTCCGAGAACGCCGACTTCGCCCAGGCCGTCATCGACGCCGGGCTGACCTGGATCGGCCCCACCCCGCAGGCCATCCGCGACCTCGGGGACAAGGTGACCGCCCGGCACATCGCCCAGCGGGCCGGGGCGCCGCTGGTCCCCGGCACCCCGGACCCGGTGGGCAGCCCGGACGAGGTGATGGCCTTCGCCGTCGACCACGGCCTGCCGGTGGCCATCAAGGCCGCCTTCGGCGGCGGCGGTCGCGGCCTCAAGGTCGCCCGCACCATGGAGGAGATCCCGCAGCTCTTCGAGTCGGCCACCCGCGAGGCGGTCGCCGCGTTCGGCCGGGGCGAGTGCTTCGTCGAGCGGTACCTCGACAAGCCCCGCCACGTCGAGGCTCAGGTCCTCGCCGACCAGCACGGCAACGTGATCCTGGTCGGCACCCGGGACTGCTCGCTGCAGCGCCGGCACCAGAAGCTGGTCGAGGAGGCCCCCGCGCCGTTCCTCACCGAGGCGCAGCGCACCCAGATCCACGACAGCGCCAAGGCGATCTGCCGGGAGGCCGGCTACCACGGCGCCGGCACCGTCGAGTACCTGGTCGGCGCGGACGCCACCATCTCCTTCCTCGAGGTCAACACCCGGCTCCAGGTGGAGCACCCGGTGACCGAGGAGACCGCCGGCATCGACCTGGTCCGCGAGCAGTTCCGGATCGCAGACGGCGAGAAGCTGCGGTTCACCGAGGACCCGACCCCGCGCGGCCACTCCATCGAGTTCCGGATCAACGGCGAGGACCCGGGCCGCAACTTCCTGCCCGCCCCGGGCACCGTCACCGCGCTGCGACTCCCCACCGGCCCGGGCGTCCGGGTGGACACCGGCATCTCGGCCGGCGACGTGATCGGGGGCAACTTCGACTCGCTGCTGGCCAAGGTGATCATCACCGGCGAGACCCGGGCCGAGGCGATCGAGCGGGCCCGCCGGGCGCTCGACGAGATGGTCGTCGACGGCATGGCGACCGCGCTGCCCTTCCACCGGCTGGTGGTCCGGGACGACGCGTTCACCGCCGAGCCGTTCACCGTGCACACCCGGTGGATCGAGACCGAGTTCGACAACACCGTGCCGGCGTTCACCGCCGCCGCCGGTGCCGCCGAGGCGCCGGCCGAGCGCGAGACCGTCGTGGTCGAGGTGGGTGGCAAGCGGCTGGAGGTGAGTTTGCCCGCCGGCCTGGGCGCCGGTACGACCACCGCCGCGCCCGCCGCGAAGAAGCCGGCCCGCCGGGGTGGCGGGGCCAAGGCGGGCGCCGCGGTCAGCGGTGACGCGCTCACCTCCCCCATGCAGGGCACCATCGTGAAGATCGCCGTGGCGGACGGGGACACCGTCGCCGAGGGGGACCTGGTAGTCGTCCTGGAGGCGATGAAGATGGAGCAGCCGCTGCACGCCCACAAGGCCGGCACGGTCAGCGGCCTCTCCGCCGAGGTCGGCGCGGTCATCACCGCCGGCGCCGCCATCTGCACCATCGCCTGATCCGTCGCCCCGACCGGCTCGCCGGCAGGGGCGTCCGGCCGGTCCGGTGGGTGGTTTGGGACACCTGCGGCGGCGGCAGCGGGCGCGAGCAGGAATGATGTCCGGGTGCGGTTCCTTCATGGCGCGGTTCCCGCGCACGACCTGACCTACAACGACGTCTTCATGGCGCCGGCCCGCTCCGAGGTGGGCTCGCGACTCGACGTCGACCTGTCCACCGGCGACGGCACCGGCACCACCATCCCGCTGGTGGTGGCGAACATGACCGCGGTCGCCGGCCGGCGGATGGCCGAGACGGTGGCCCGGCGCGGCGCCATCGCGGTGATCCCGCAGGACATCCCGATCGAGGTGGTGGCCAACGTCGTCGCCTGGGTCAAGCAGCGGCACCTGGTGCACGACACGGCGATCACGCTCGGCCCGACCGACACCGTCGGCGACGCGATCCACCTGCTGCCGAAGCGCTCGCACGGCGCGGTGATCGTGGTCGACGCGGCCGGCCGCCCGCTCGGCGTGGTGACCGAGGCCGACACCGTGGGCGTGGACCGGTTCGCCCAGCTGCGGCACGTGATGTCGACCGAGCTGCACACCGTGCCGGCGGACGCGGACCCGCGTACCGGCTTCGACCGGCTCTCGGCCGGGCGGCGGCGGCTCGCCCCGGTGGTGGACGCGGAGGGTCGGCTGGTCGGGGTGCTCACCCGGCAGGGCGCGCTGCGCGCCACCCTCTACAAGCCGGCCGTGGACGACCGGGGCCGGTTGCGGATCGCCGCGGCGGTCGGCATCAACGGCGACGTGACCGGCAAGGCCGCCGCCCTGCTGGAGGCGGGGGTCGACACGCTGGTGGTGGACACCGCGCACGGCCACCAGGAACGGATGATCTCGGCGCTGCGGGCGGTCCGCAAGCTCGACCCGGCGGTCCCGGTGGCGGCCGGCAACGTGGTCACCGCCGACGGCGTACGCGACCTGGTCGAGGCGGGCGCCGACATCGTCAAGGTCGGCGTCGGCCCGGGTGCGATGTGCACCACCCGGATGATGACCGGGGTGGGTCGGCCCCAGTTCTCGGCGGTTCTCGACTGCGCGGCGGCGGCCCGGGAGCTGGGTCGGCACGTCTGGGCGGACGGCGGCGTACGCCACCCGCGCGACGTGGCGCTGGCCCTGGCCGCCGGGGCGTCCAACGTGATGATCGGTTCCTGGTTCGCCGGCACCTACGAGTCCCCCGGCGACCTCTACACCGACGCGGACGGCCGCCGGTACAAGGAGAGCTTCGGGATGGCGTCGGCCCGGGCGGTCAGCGCGCGTACGGCCGAGGACAGCGCGTTCGACCGGGCCCGCAAGGCGATCTTCGAGGAGGGCATCTCCACCGCCCGGATGTACCTGGACCCGGCCCGGCCCGGCGTCGAGGACCTGATCGACGAGATCATCTCCGGGGTCCGCAGCGCCTTCACCTACGCCGGCGCCCGCAACCTGCACGAGTTCCACGAGCAGGCCCTGGTCGGCGTGCAGAGCACCGCCGGCTACACCGAAGGCATGCCGCTGCCCACCAGCTGGTGACCGGCGAGCCGACGTCCACCACGGGGCGGGGTCACTCGAAGAGGCGGCGGATGACCGCGCGGGCGGCGGCCTCCGGGTCCCGCCCGGCGTCGGACGGCAGCGCGCCGGCCAGCCAGAGCGTGGCGAAGCCGTGGACGATCGACCAGGCCGCGAGCGCGTCCCGGGCGGGCTCGACGGCCGGCCGGTCGGGCAGGGTGGCGACCCCGCCGCGCAGCGCCGCCCCGGCCCGGGCGCGCGCGGCCGCCACCTCGGGGTCGTCGGCCCGGTAGAGCCCCGGCGCGAACATCACCTCGAAGTGGGCGCGGTGGTCGACCGCGAAGCGGACGTACGCCACGCCGATCTCGAGCAGGTCGTCGCCGGCCCACCCGAGCGCCTCGGCGAGCAGGTCGAAGCCCTCGACGGCGAGCGCGGTGAGCAGGCCGGCCTTGTCGCCGAAGTGGTGCGCGGGCGCGGCGTGCGAGACGCCCGCCCGCCGGGCCAGGTCACGCAGGCTCAGCGCGGCCGGCCCGGATTCGTCGATCGCCTCGACCGCCGCGGCGAGCAGGGCCCGCCGCAGGTCGCCATGGTGGTATCCGCGGGTCGTCATACCCCGGACCATATCTTGCCAACGACAAGATGGGGTGTCTCGAATTAGTTTGGCCCCTGACGGTCCGGTAGCTAACCTGACGACTGTGAAGATGGAACCGCTCGTCCGCTTCCCCGACATGCTCCAGCACGCGCCGCTCGGTCGACTGCTCGCGATCGCCGGCCATGTCGTCGAGCAGCACTGGGGGCGCTACCTGGCCGAGCACCACGGGCTCACCTCGGCCGGCATGCGGGTGCTGTTCATCCTGAGCCGCGCCGGTGACAGCACCCACCGGGAGGTCGCCGAGCGGTGCTTCGTCCGGCCCGCCACCCTCACCGGCATCGTCGACACACTCGAACGCGACGGCTTCGTCGAGCGTCGCCGGGACGCCGCCGACCGCCGCACCGTGCAACTGACCCTGACCGACAAGGGCCGCCGGCACGCCCAGCACCTCACCGAACTGATCCACAGCGACCGCCCGCTCACCTCCGTCGACGCCGACCCGGCGAAGAAGGCGGTGATCCGGGAGTTCCTGACCGAGCTGATCACGAGCATGTCCGACGGGGAGGTCGGTCGGTTGAACCAACACGAGGATTCCGCAACCGACCCGACGCCGGGGAGCCGTCCATGTTGATCCGCATGCTCCGCCACCAGCTGCGTTCGTACCGCCGGCCGCTGGTCGCGGTGGTGCTGCTCCAGTTCGTCGGCACGATGGCCTCGCTCTATCTGCCGAGTCTGAACGCCGACATCATCGACCTCGGCGTGGCCAGGGGCGACACCGACTACATCATGCGCACCGGCGGCTGGATGCTGGGGGTCAGCCTGGTCCAGATCGCCTGCTCGATCGCCGCGGTGTACCTGGGCGCGCGGACCGCGATGGGGTTCGGACGGGACGTACGCGCGGCCATCTTCGGGCACGTCAACCGCTTTTCGGCCCGCGAGGTCGCCCGGTTCGGCGCACCGTCGCTGATCACCCGCAACACCAACGACGTGCAGCAGGTGCAGATGCTCGTCCTGATGAGCTGCACCATGCTGGTCGCCGCGCCGATCATGAGCGTCGGCGGGGTGGTGATGGCGCTCAACGAGGACGTCGGGCTCTCCTGGCTGATGTTGGTCTGCGTGCCGGTGCTGGCCGTCGCGCTGGGCCTGATCATCCGGCGGATGGTGCCCGGCTTTCGGCTGATGCAGACCCGGATCGACACCGTCAACCGGGTGCTGCGCGAGCAGATCACCGGCATCCGGGTGGTCCGCGCATTCGTCCGGGAGCCGTACGAGACGGCGCGCTTCGGCGTCGCGAACGCCGACCTGACCGCGACCGCGCTGCGCGTCGGCCGGCTGATGGCCCTGATCTTCCCGGTCGTGATGCTGGTGCTCAACGTCTCCAGCGTCGCGGTGCTCTGGTTCGGCGCGCAGCGGGTCGACGCCGGCCAGATCCAGATCGGCGCGCTGACCGCGTTCCTGCAGTACCTGATGCAGATCCTGATGGCCGTCATGATGGCCACCTTCATGCTGATGATGGTGCCGCGCGCGGCGGTCTGCGCCGAACGGATCGTCGAGGTGCTGGACACCGAGTCGTCGGTGGTGCCGCCGGCCGAGCCGATGATCGCGATGACCAGGCACGCCGAGCTGGAGCTCCGCCGCGTCGCCTTCCAGTACCCCGGGGCGAGCGCGCCCGTGCTGCACGACATCTCGTTCCGCACCGGGCCCGGCCGGACCACGGCCATCATCGGCTCCACCGGCGCCGGCAAGACCACCCTGCTCACCCTGATCCCCCGGCTGGTCGACCCGACCGCCGGCGCGGTGCTGGTCGACGGGGTTGACGTGCGGCTGCTGGAACCGGACGAGGTGTGGCGCCGGATCGGGCTGGTGCCGCAGCGGCCGTACCTGTTCAGCGGAACGGTGGCCAGCAACCTGCGGTACGGCAACCCGGACGCCACCGACGCCGAGCTGTGGGCGGCGCTGGAGATCGCCCAGGCGCGGGACTTCGTGGCCGAGATGCCGGGCGGGCTGGACGCCCCGATCGCGCAGGGCGGCACGAACGTCTCCGGCGGCCAGCGGCAACGGCTGGCCATCGCCCGGGCGCTGGTCCGCCAGCCGGAGATCTACCTCTTCGACGACTCGTTCTCGGCGCTCGACCTCAGCACCGACGCCCGGCTCCGGGCGGCGCTGCGGCCGGTCACCGCGGACGCGGCGGTGGTGATCGTGGCCCAGCGGGTCTCCACGATCGTCGACGCCGACCAGATCATCGTGCTCGAGGACGGGGGCGTCGTCGGTATGGGACGACATGCGGACCTGCTGAAGAACTGCCCGACGTACGCCGAAATCGTGGCGTCCCAGCAGGCGGCGGAGGTGACCGCGTGAGCGGGCGCCGTGAGCGGATCAGGCAGCTCAGTCGCGGAGGCCATGGCGGCGCCGAGCGCAGCGAGGTGGTGGCATGACGCCCGTACCCGAGCAGAAGCCGGCCGCAGGCCAGCAGCCCGCCGGCCGGCAGCCGGCCGCCGACGCGCGGACGCCGAAGCGACTGCCCCCGGGCGGGCAGCGCGGCGGCCCGCCGTGGATGGGCGCCGCCATGCCGGCGGAGAAGTCGATGAACTTCGGGCCGTCCGCCAAGCGGCTGCTGGGCCGGCTGCGACCGCACCGGCTGCAGCTGGCCGCCATCATCACCCTGGCGGTGGCGAGCGTCGCGGCCAGCGTGGTCGGTCCGAAGCTTCTCGGCCACGCCACCGACCTGATCTTCAGCGGGGTGATCGGCCGGCAGCTGCCCGCCGGGACCAGCACGGAGCAGGCCGCGGCGGCGGCCCGGGCGGCCGGCAACGACAACTTCGCCGACATGCTGGCCCGGATGGACGTGGTGCCCGGCGTCGGCATCGACTTCGACGCGCTCGGCCGGGTGCTGCTGCTCGCACTCGGCCTCTACCTGGTGGCCAGCCTGCTGTCCTGGTGGCAGGGCTGGCTGCTCAACGGGTTGGTGCAGCGGACCGTGCTGCGGCTGCGCGCCGAGGTGCAGGAGAAGCTCAACCGGCTGCCGCTGCCGTACTTCGACCGGCAGCCCCGGGGCGAGCTGCTCAGCCGGGTCACCAACGACATCGACAACATCTCGCAGACCCTCTCGCAGACGCTCAGCCAGCTGCTCACCTCGCTGCTGACCCTGATCGGCGTGCTGGCGATGATGTTCTGGATCTCGCCGCTGCTGGCGCTGGTCGCCCTGGTCGCGGTGCCACTGTCGGTGATCGTCACCCAGCAGATCGCCAAGCGGTCGCAGCGCAGGTTCATGGCCCAGTGGCGGCACACCGGTGAGCTGAACGGCCAGATCGAGGAGGCGTACACCGGCCACGAGCTGGTCAAGGTCTTCGGCCGGCAGCGCGAGGTGCAGGCCGCCTTCGCGGCCAAGAACGAGGAGCTGTTCCAGGCCAGCTTCGGGGCCCAGTTCATCTCCGGGATCATCATGCCGGCGATGATGTTCGTCGGGAACCTCAGCTACGTCGCGATCGCCGTGGTCGGCGGGCTGCGGGTGGCCTCCGGGTCGATGAGCCTCGGCGACGTGCAGGCGTTCATCCAGTACTCGCGGCAGTTCACCCAGCCGCTCACCCAGGTCGCCTCGATGGCGAACCTGCTCCAGTCCGGGGTGGCCTCCGCCGAGCGGGTCTTCGCGGTGCTCGACGCCGAGGAGCAGACCCCGGACCGGCCCGCACCGGCCCGGGTCACCGGCAGGGTCGAGTTCTCGCACGTCTCCTTCCGGTACGACCCGGACAAGCCGCTGATCGACGACCTGTCGCTGGTCGCCGAGCCGGGCCACACGGTGGCGATCGTCGGCCCGACCGGCGCCGGCAAGACCACCCTGGTCAATCTGGTCATGCGGTTCTACGAGCTGGACTCCGGCTGGATCACTCTGGACGGGGTGGACATCACCTCGATGCCCCGGGACGAGCTGCGCGGCCGGATCGGCATGGTGCTCCAGGACACCTGGCTCTTCGGCGGCACCATCCGGGACAACATCGCCTACGGCCGGCCGGGCGCCAGCGAGGAGGAGATCCTCGCCGCGGCCCGGGCGACCTTCGTGGACCGCTTCGTCCGCAGCCTCCCCGACGGGTACGACACCGTGATCGACGAGGAGGGCAGCAACGTCAGCGCCGGTGAGAAGCAGCTGATCACCATCGCCCGGGCGTTCCTGGCCGAACCGTCGCTGCTCATCCTGGACGAGGCGACCAGCTCGGTGGACACCCGCACCGAGGTACTGCTCCAACGGGCCATGGCCGCGCTGCGCTCGGACCGGACCAGCTTCGTCATCGCACACCGGCTCTCCACCATCCGGGACGCCGACCTGATCCTGATGATGGAGCACGGCCGGATCGTCGAGCAGGGCACCCACGAGCAACTGCTCGCCGCGCAGGGGGCGTACCACCGGCTGTACCGCTCCCAGTTCACCGGCGCCGTGGTCGACGACGAGGCCGACGAGGCCCCCCGGACACCGTCGGTCCAGGGGGCGCTGTCGTCGTGACGGGCTCAGGCTCCCGGAAGCAGATCGGGCGCGCGGCTGGCGACCGCCCGGCCGATCAGGGCGAGCGCGTCGGCGGCGGGCATCGGCTCCAGCCCGCGACCGTCGCGCAGGCGCAGGGTGACCCGGTCGTCGGCCGCCTCCCGGACGCCCAGCACCCCGACGTACGGGATGCGGTGGCGGGCGGCGTCGCGGATCCGGGCGCCCAGCGAGCCGGCCACGTCGACCTCGGCCCGCAGCCCGGCCGCCTCGGCCCGGCGGACCAGGTCGACCGCCGCGTCGGCCTGCCCCTCGTCGACCGGGAGCAGCACCAGCTGCACCGGGGCGTACCAGGCCGGGAAGGCGCCGGCGTGCACCTCGATCAGGTACGCGAAGAGCCGCTCCATGCTCCCGACCAGGCTCCGGTGCACCAGCACCGGCCGCCGCCGCGACCCGTCCGCGTCGGTGTACGACAGGTCGAACTTCTCCGGCTTGTCGAAGTCGAGCTGGATGGTGGAGATGGTGGACTTCCGGCCGGCCGCGTCGACGATCTGGATGTCGATCTTCGGGCCGTAGAAGGCGGCCTCGCCGGGCGCCTCGGTGAAGTCCACCCCGTCGAGCGCGGCGCGGAGCAGCTCCTCGGCCCGCGCCCACGAGCCGTCGTCCCCGACGTACTTCTCCCCCGGCCCGCGCAGCGACAGCCGGAACCCGGCCGGTCGTACGCCGAGCGCGGCGTGCGCCTCGCGGATCAGCCGCAGGATCTCGCGTACCTCGTCGCCGACCTGGTCGAGGGCGCAGAAGTTGTGAGCGTCGTTCAGGGAGATGGCGCGGACCCGGGACAGCCCGCCCAGCACGCCGGAGCGTTCCGCCCGGTACATCCCGCCCAGCTCGGCGATCCGCAGCGGCAGCTCCCGGTAGGAGCGTCCCCGGGCGCGGAACACCAGCGCGTGGTGCGGGCAGAGCGCCGGCCGGAGCACGAACTCGTCGTCGGCGCTCAGTCGCATCGGCGGGAACATGTCGTCGGCGAAGTAGCCCAGGTGCCCGGAGATCTCGAACAGCTCTCGTTTGCCCAGCGGCGGCGAGTAGACGTGCCGGTAGCCGGCCCGGCGCTCCAGCTCGCGGACGTACTCCTCGACGGCGTGCCGGGCGGCGGCGCCGGCCGGCAGCCAGATGGGCAGACCGGAGCCCGCGAGCGGGTCGGAGACGAACAGCTCCAGCTCCCGGCCGAGCCTGCGGTGGTCGATCATGTCGCTCTCCTTGATCGGGTACGACCCGAAGGCGACGCGGCCCGGAACGCCGCGAGGCCCCGGGGCGGTTCGCCCCGGGGCCTCGTCGACGGTTACGTCAGTGCGGCGCGCCGGGGATTCCCGGCGTCGTGGTCACCACCGCGCTGCGCATGCGGCGACGGTACGTCCGCCTCGACGGGTCGCGCATCCGGATTTCGTGGCGCCGTCGCGGGGATGCCCGCACGCGGAGAGGGGGCGGGTCGCCGGCACGGGACCTGCCGGCGACCCGCGGCGGCCCGGTCGTCAGGAACGGGGGACCCGACGTCCGTGGGGCCGCGCGCCGACAACGGTACGCCGACGAAGGCGGATCCGCCGCCCGCCGTCGCGCCGCGCGCCACGCCGACGTCCCGTCACATCGGGCGTCGCCGTCTCGTTGTCATTCAGTGGTCCTGCCGCGTCAGGGGTCACCACCGGCCAGGGCCACGCCCGGTGACGCCGGACACGCCGTCAGGCTCGGTGCAGGCAATCGGGGGAAACCGGCGAGGTGGCAGTCGTGCCCGAACTCATCACTGACGTCGCGTCGCCTACGTGGGCGTACCTCGTGCTGCTGGCGCTGCTGGTCGCCGACGCCTTCGTACCGGTCATCCCGACCCAGGTAGTCATGATCACCAGCGGCGCGCTGACCGTCTACGGCGGGCTGAGCCTGCCGCTCACCATCGCCGTCGGCGCGCTCGGCGTCTTCGCCGGCGACCTGGCCTGCTACCTGATCGGGCGCGGCGCCCCGGACCGCCGGGAGGCCCGGCACGCCATGCCTGGCCGGGCCCGCCGGATGGCCGGCCGGGTCACCCGGGGGCTGCGCGAACCGGGACCACTGGTGATCCTGCTCTGCCGGTTCGTGCCGGGCGGCCGGATGGCGGCCTGCTTCTCCGCCGGGCGCAGCCGCTACCCGTACCGGCTCTTCCTGCTCTACGAGGCCGCCGCGGCGGCCGGCTGGGCGACGTACGGGACCCTGGTCGGGCACCTGGGCGGGACCGCGCTGACCCAGTCGGCCTGGCGGCTGGCGCTGATCGGCGGCGCGGCGGCGGCCGGGTTCGCGGGCGCCGGCTGGGCGATGACCGCGATCAGCGCCCGCAACAGCCGCCCCGAGGTCCCGGTCGACTGACCGCCATCGCGGAGGCCGGCGAGGTCGTGAGCCATGTCCTCTAGGGGGCGACCCCGGGATCGATGTCGGTGGCGGTCCCGGATCCGCTTCGGGTGCCTGCGGCGACAGGCTGGGGCATGCCTGGAATTCGGACCCGCGCGCTGCTCGCCCTCGGCGGGATCGCCCTGGCGGCGGCGCTCGCCGTACTCGGTCATCTCGAGGTGAACGACGACCTGGACCCGTGGTCGCTGACCGTCAGCGACTTCGCCGTCTCCGACCGGGGCGGGGTCATCGACGCGGCCATGGCGGTGCTCGCCGCGGCCACCGCGGTTCTGATCCCGGTCCTCCCCCGGGTCGGGGCGGGTCGGCCGGCGGAGGTTCTACTCGCGGCGTGGACCGCCGGACTGGTGGTCGCCGCGCTGGTGCCGACCAACGAGCCGGGTGCGCCCATGGACACCGCCGCCTACCTGCACCGGTACGCCTCGGTGGTCGCCTTCCTCGCCCTGCCGCTCGCCGGCTGGCTGCTCGCCCGGCACCAGGGCCGGGCCGCCCCCTGGCTGCGTGCCCTCGCCCTGACCAGCCTGGCGTTTGCCGCGGCCATGGTCTGGTCCGCCTACCCCGGCGACCGGGTGCTGATCGGCCTCGCCGAACGGCTGCTGATCCTCACCGAGGTCGGCCTGCTCGCCGTGGTCGCGGCGAGCTGCGCGGCCGTCACTCCAGTTCGTGGAGCATGAGCTGGCGGGCGGCCTCGGTGATCGAGCCGGAGAGGCTCGGGTAGATGGTGATGGTCTGGGCCAGCTCGTTCACCGTGAGGTTGTTCTCCACCGCCATGGTGATCGGGAGGATCAGCTCACTGGCCTTGGGGGCCACCACCACGCCGCCGATCACCTGGCCGCTGGCCGGGCGGCAGAAGAGCTTGACGAAACCGTCGGCCAGGTCGTCCATCTTCGCCCGGGCGTTGCCCGACAGCGGCAGCATCACCTGGCGCGCCGGGGTCTTGCCGGCGTCCACCTCGTCCTGCGAGACGCCGACGGTGGCCAGCTCCGGATCGGTGAAGACGTTCGCCGCGACGGTACGCAGCCGCAGTGGCCGGACCGCCTCGCCGAGCGCGTGCCACATCGCGATCCGGCCCTGCATGGCCGCGACGCTGGCCAGCGGCAGCACGCCGGTGCAGTCGCCGGCGGCGTAGACGCCGGGGACGTTGGTCCGGGACACCCGGTCGACGGTGACGTAGCCGCCCCGGGCCAGCTCCACGCCGTACTCGGCGAGGCCCAGGTTGGCGGTGTTCGGGATCGAGCCGACGGCGATCAGCGCGTGCGTGCCGTACACCTTGCGACCGTCGGAGAGCTCGACCTCGACGCCGTCCTCGGTCCGCCGGACCGCGTTCGCCCGGGAGTTGTTGAGGATGCTCATGCCCCGGTTGCGGAACACCCGCTCGATCGCCATCGCCGCGTCGGCGTCCTCGTGCGGCATCACCCGGTCCCGGCTGGAGACCAGGGTGACCTCGACGCCCATGGCCAGGTAGGCGGAGGCGAACTCGGCGCCGGTCACGCCGGAACCGACCACGATCAGGTGCTCGGGCAGCTCCGGCAGGTCGTACACCTGGCGCCAGGTCAGGATGCGCTCGCCGTCCGGCACGGCGGTGGGGAGCTGGCGTGGGGTCGCACCGGTGGCGACCAGCACGGTGGAGGCGGCGATGGAGTACTCCTCGGCGCCGTCGGCCGGGGTCACGACCACCCGGTGGGTGTGACCGAGGGTGTCCTCGCCGAGCCGGGCGACGCCGGCGACGAACTCCACCCCGGCCTTGATCAGCTTGGCGTGGATGTCGGCGGACTGGGCCAGCGCGAGCCGCTTCACCCGCTCGTGCACCGTTCGGGCGTCGACGGTGACCGCCTCCAGCCCGTCGGAGTGCACCCCGAACTCCTCGGTGTCCCGGTAGCCGGTCACCACCTCTGAGCTGGCGATGAAGGTCTTCGACGGGACGCAGTCGGAGAGCACGCAGGCGCCGCCGGCCCCCTCCGCCTCCACCACGGTGACATCGGCGTCGAGCTGGGCGGCGACCAGCGCCGCCTCGTACCCGGCCGGCCCCCCGCCGATGATCACGATCTGGCTCACAGCGCTCGCCCCTCGTCAGTGCTCACAGTGACTTTCTTCTTCCCAACGCGCTCGACACGCACCGTCGTATTCTCCCCCACCCGCCGGCCGGGCTATCGTCATCGCCGTGCGTCATTACGCCGCTTACGGCTCAAACCTCGACCCCGCCCGGATGCGCGCCTACTGCCCGCATTCGCCGATGGTGGGCACCGGCTGGCTGGAGGGCTGGCGGCTCACCTTCGCGGGCGAGGACGTCATCGGCTGGGAGGGCTCGGTCAGCACCGTGGTCGAGTCCCCGGGTGACCGGGTCTTCGTGGCGCTCTACGACATCCACCCGTACGACGCCGCCCAGCTCGACGAGCTCGAGGGCGTGGCCGCCGGGACGTACCGCAAGCTCACCGTCCGCGTCTCGACCCTGGACGGGGACGTGACCGCCTGGGTCTACGTCTTCGACGGGTACGAGGGCGGCCTGCCGACGTCGTGGTACCTGTCGGAGATCGCGAACGCGGCCGAGAAGGCGGGCGCGCCGGACGACTACGTCACCGACCTGCGGTCCCGCCCCACCGGCACCGCGTCGGCGTAGCGCGTATCGCACGCCTCCAGTCTGCTCCGGCCGTCGCCCCGACCGGCCGCCGACCCCGGACCGGGTCGCCTATCACACACCGTGGTGACCCAGTCGGGGCCGGAACGGGCCGGGCGGGAAGAGATCAGCCGGCGGCCGGGACGACCACCTGGTACATGTCGACGATGCGTACGTCGCGCAGCCCGACCGAGCGGTACAGCGACATCGGGACGGTCGGGTTGGCCAAGTCGACCCCGAGCCCCGCGCTCGCCCGGCCCTTGGCCGCGTACCTCGCGAAGGCGTGGCCGAGCAGTGCTGCGCCGACCCCCCGACGCCGTCGCATGGGTAGCACCGCCACGTTCTTGACCCAGCCCTGGTCCTGGTCGAGCGCTTGGTCGGAGGACTGCAGGATGCCAGCCGGCTCCCCGTCCACCTCGGCCACGAACCACTCGTCCCAGGCGTTGCCGTCGCCGATTCGGGCCCGCCATCGTTCATAGTCAAGCGGCTCGTAGTCCGGGGTGTCCCGGAACGCCGTGTCGTAGATCCCGTGGAAGGTCCGCAGGTCGGCGTCGTCGTCGCGGCGTACCGGCCGGACCGTGACACCGGCCGGCGGGGCGGGAGGCTCGGCGGGCACGCCGGCCAACGACCGGCTCATCCGGACGTACCGCTTGGCCAGGGTGAACCCGGCGTCGAGGAGGATCGCCAACCACTCCGTCTCCGGCTCGTAGACCGCGCAGCGGACGGCGAGCGCCGGCAGGCCCCGCTCGGCGGCCCGCTCGCCGACCCGGTCCAGCTGCCGGGCGAGCAGCGGGCCGCGCAGCGGCCGGCCCTGGTCGGGATCGACGTACACCTCGACGAACTCCCGCCCCACGCCGGTCGGGTTGTCGATGATCGCCCAGGCGACCACCGTGCCGTCCGGATCGAGGCCGAGCCAGGAGTCGGCGGCCGGATCGACGTACGGCGCGGTCAGGCACTCCGCCACGTCCTCGGCCGAGAAGTCGGGGTACCCGATGGCGAAGGTGTCGGCGGCGTGCACCACCGCCAGGATCGCCGGTACGTCATCCAGGGTGGGTCGGCGGGCGGTCCAGCCGGCGGGAAGCGTCACGCCGCAGATCCTGGCAGCCCGCCCGCCGACCGCGCCGCCGATTTTCGCCGAGGGCCGGCGGCCGCTGACGCCACCGGCCGCCGGGTTGCTCAGCTGGCAGGTCCGGTACCGGAAGCGCTCTCGCTGAACCGAGCAGGCGGCGCCGCGCCCCCTCAGCCGGCGGAACCGCGCAGGTGCAGCCGGGTGGCGGTGAGCAGGTCGAGCAGCTCCGCCCCCTCCCCCGGGCCGAGCGCCCGGAACGCGGTCGAGGCCAACCGGTCGGTCACCGCCTCGGCCCAGAGCCGCCGCCGGACCAGCGGCCCCACCGGCGGGTACGGCGGCGGCCAGCCGCAGGCGGCGGCGCCCGCCTCGCCCTCCGGCCCGGCCAGGACCGCCTCCAGCGGGGTCATCCCCGCCGCCCGGACGGCGAGCAGGTACGCCCCGGCGAAGTGCTCGCGGAGCAGGAGCAGCCCGACGGCCGTCCGGGCCCCGGGCGACCGGTCCGGCACCGGCATGGCGCGCCAGGCGGCGAAGAGCGGCGTCCCGCTGGCCTCCGCCGCGTCGACGACCCGCTCCAGCAGCCCGACCAGCCGGGCCACCCCCGGCGCGTCGCCGAGATGCTGGGCGCCCCAGCGGCAGCACTCGGCCAGGTTCGCCGCGGCCACCTCCACCGGTCGGATGGTACGGGCCGCGGCGTCCCAGCCGTCGGCGACCGCGTCGGGGGCGATGAAACCGAGGGCGGCGGCGACCGTCTCGGCGCCTACGTCGCCGAGCGCGCCGGCCCGGCCGGTGATGTAGAACGCCCAGCCGGAGATGCCGAGCAGGCGGGCCCGGCGCAGGGTCCCCGGGCAGCGCCGGAACGCCTCCCCGAGCTCCAGCACCAGCGGCTTGCTGGCGGCGGCGACCTGCTCGGGGGTCATGCGCCGGACACCGCAGCGGGAGGCGCGGACACCGTCCGTCCACCGTGGTCGTCCATCTCGGTCAGTCTGCCTCCTGACCGCCGCCGGCGGCATCCCCCTCTTCGGCGTCCAGCGCCTCCACCGCGCCCTCGACCTCGCCGGTGCGCCGGCGGGCGGCGGTGACCGCCCGCTCGGCGGCGCGACGGGCCAGCTTGGCGCGGCTCAGCTCCTGCTCGGCGACGGCCCGCCGGCGCTCCAGCTCGGCGAGTTCGGTCTCGATCCGGTCCAGCTCGGCCGCGCCGTCCTGGGCGGACCGCACCGCGCCGGTCAGCTCCGCCTCGGCGCGTTCCTGGTCGGCCCGGGCCCGGGCCAGTTCGCGGTCCAGCGCCCGGCGGCGTTTCGCCCGCTCGGCCCGGGCGGCCCGTTCCGCCGCCCGTTCGTCCCGCGCCCGCCGGGTCTCGGCCCGCTCGGCCGCCCGGTCCGGTACGGCGGGCTCCTCAGCGCCCCCGGTGACCAGTCGCAGCTGGGGGCGGGGCACCTCGCCGAAGCCGGCGTAGCTGGTGGCCCGGAGCAGTCGGCCGGAGCGGACCTGCTCGGCCACCTCGGGGTCGGAGAGCGCCGCGTTGAGGGTCGCCTCGACCTCGGCCAGCGGCAGCTTCCCGGCCGGCGGGGCGTCCCCGGTCTCGGCGGCGAGTTTGCGTACCTCGGCCACCAGGGCACCGACCACGGCCCGGCGCTGCGCGGACAGCTCGCGAAGCTTGCCGCCGCGCAGGTCGCGCTGGGCGGCGCGGAGCGCGTCGGCGAGCTGCGCCAGGTCGGCCACCAGCTCGGGCCGGCGGATGGCCAGCAGGTTGATCAGCCAGGCCGCCACGGTGGGCCGGCGCAGCCGGGCGATCTCCCGGGCGGCGGCCCGGTCACCGGCCCGGCGCGCCTCTTCGACGGCGGCGTCCCGGGCCGCGACGAACCGGTCCGGCGGCGTCGCGTAGAGCCGCTGGATCAGCTCTCGGGAGGGGCCGGCCACGGGTCAGGCGTCGAACCGGGAGCCCGGTTCGAGCCGCTGGTACTCGGTGTTCGACAGCGTCTTGTACTGGCGGTCGAGCACGGCGAACCCGGTGCTGTTGAGCAGGCCGTCGTGCAGCGCGTACGCGCGGCGCGGGGCGACCGCCCGGATGAAGTCGACCACCTCGGAAAACTTCGACCAGGGCGCGTGGATCGGCGCGAAGAGGGTGTCCACCTGGACCTCCTCGGGAACGACCAGCGAGTCCCCCGGGTGGTAGACCACGTCGTTGATCAGGTAGCCCAGGTTCTCGACCACGGGGATGTCGGGGTGGATGACGGCGTGCTGGCCGCCGTACGCGCGGACCGCCACCCCGGCGGCGGTGAACGACTCCCCCGGCGCGACCACGGTCAGCGCCTCGGCCGCGTCACCGAGGACGCCGGCGAGCGAGGCCGGACCGTTGACGGTGAACGGCCGACGCTCCAGCGCCCGGGCGAGCGTCTCCGGGTTCACGTGGTCCGGGTGCTGGTGGGTGATCAGCACCGCGTCCGCCCCGTCCAACGCCTCGGGCTCGCTGAACACGCCGGGGTCGACGACGAGCACTCCCCCGTCGTGCTCCACCCGGACACAGGAGTGGGCGTACTTGGTGACCTGCATCGTGACTCCTCGATTATCGAATCGTGACGTCCTGAGCGCAGTCTGCCGGAACCGGCGCGGCACCGCGCCGCGTCCGACGTATCGCCCCGATGCGGGGCCGTGAGGATCGGGGCGGGGATGAGCGTACGAGGAAAAGGGCGTCGGGGCGTACCCCTGGCGGCGGTGGGCCTGGTCGCGGTGCTGTTCGCGGGGGGTTGCAGCGCGGGCGACGCGACGAGTGACAACGGTTCGGCGGCGCAGGCGCCGGCCGGGGGCGCGGCCGACCGCGGCGAGGCGGCGCCGGGCCAGGCCGGCGCGGGCGCGCCGGACCTGCGGGTCGACCAGCGGTCGATCATCTACACCGGAACGATGCAGGTGCGGGTGGACGACGTGGAGCGGGCCGCCCGGGAGGCGATCGCCACGGCGAGCGCGGCGGGCGGGTTCGTCGGCGGCGACCAGCGCCGCAGCGAGTCGGCGGACGCGCGGGCCGAGCTGGAGCTGCGGGTGCCGGCGGCGAAGTTCACCGCGGTGGTCGACGAGCTGGCGAAGCTCGGCCGGCAGCAGCGGCGCGAGGTGCACACCCAGGACGTCACCGAGGAGACGGTCGACCTGGACGCCCGGATCACCAGCCAGCGGGCCCGGGTGGAGAGCGCCCGCAAGCTGCTGGACCGGGCGACCTCGACGAGCGAGCTGGTGAACCTGGAGAACGAGCTGGGGCGGCGGGAGGCCGACCTCGCCTCGCTGGAGGCGAAGAAGCGCCGGCTGGCCGACCTGACCGCGCTCTCCACCATCACGGTGACGTTCGTCGGGACGGACGCCTCCACCGAGGAGGAGCAGACCGACATCGGGTTCCTGGTCGGGCTGCGGGGCGGCTGGCAGGTCTTCGTCGCCTCGGTGACCGTGCTGCTCACCGTGCTCGGCGCGCTGCTGCCGTGGCTGGTGGCGGTCGGCGTACCGGTGGCCCTGCTGATCCGGGTGCTGCGCCGCCGCCGGCGGCGGACGCCGCCGGCCGGGCCGACGCCGCCGGCCGGCCAGCCGGGTGGTCCTACCGCGCCGCCGCCAGTGCCCGCAACGCGGTCTGCACCATGAGGCGTACGCCGGCCGGGATGGCCCGCTCGTCCACGTCGAACGAGGCCCGGTGCAGGTCCACGTTGGGACCGGCCCGGCCGACGCCGAGGCGGGCGAGCGCGCCGGGCACGTGCTCCAGGTACCAGGAGAAGTCCTCGCCGCCCATGCTCTGTGGGGTCTCCGCGATCCCCTCGGGGCCGAGCGCGGCGGCGGTCGCGGCGGTCAGCACCCCGATGGCCCGGGCGTCGTTGCTGACGGGCGGGCGGCCGCGCAGGTATTCCAGGTCGACCGTCGCGCCGGTGGGGGCGATGACGTCCCGGACCACCTGAGCGACGATCTTCGGGGCCTGCTCCCAGGTGTCGCGGTCCATCACCCGCAGGGTGCCGGCGGCGCAGGCCTCGGACGGGATGACGTTGTAACGGGTGCCGGCCGAGGCGTGGCCGAACACCAGCAGCAGCCCGCTGTTGGCCGGCACCCGGCGGCTGACCAGGGCGGGCACCTCGGTGACCAGCCGGCCGAGCGCGTCGACCAGGTCGACGGTCAGGTGCGGGCGGGCGGTGTGCCCACCCGGCCCGGTGAGCCGGACGGTGACGTTGTCGGCCGCGGCGGTGATCGGGCCGACCCGCAGGCCGACCCTGCCCACCGGCAGGTTCGGGTCGCAGTGCACGGCGAAGATCTGCACGACGTCGTCGAGGCCGCCGGCCTCGATGACCTCCAGAGAGCCGCAGGGCAGGATCTCCTCGGCCGGCTGGAAGATCAGCCGGACCCGGCCGTCGAGCTGACCCAGGTCGGCGAGCTGGGCCAGCAGCATGCCGACGCCGAGCATCACGGAGGTGTGCACGTCGTGGCCACAGGCGTGGCAGACGCCGGCCACGGTGGACCGGTACGGCACGTCCTTCGGGTCGGTCAGCGGCAGCGCGTCGATGTCGGCGCGGAGCGCGACCACCGGGCCGTCCGGCCGCCCGTCGATGTCGCAGATGACGCCGTTGCCCTTGGGCAGCAGGCGCGGGTTCAGCCCGGCCAGGGAGAGTTCCCGGGCGATCAGGGCCGCCGTCTCGAACTCCTCGCCGGAGAGCTCCGGGTGGGAGTGGATGTGACGCCGGGTGGCGATGAGGCCGGGTACCCGGAGGGCGAGCAGATGGTCGAGCTCGAAGGGCAGGGGCTGGGACCCGGATGGCGCCTCCGGCCAGGACGACGCCAGCTGGCCGCTGGTGGGCAGCGTCAACGCACTCGTCACGTCGAATTCTCGATCACTAGAGATGGATGGATCATCGGGGAGGACAGCAGACAGCCTAGACCTCCGGCGGTGACGCTGGGCAACATCTTTCCCGTAGCGATCGGACCGCACAGCGTCACGAATGCCCTGGTGAGAGGGCTCGAATATCTGCGGGACAGCAGGTAGATCGCGGTCGAACGCCGTCATCTGCCCCCCACCTCCTACAACGCGTAACCGTTTCGGCGGTCACGAAAACCCGGGCCGTCGTTCCGAATTGTCGCATTAGTCGCGACAATTAACTGCCGCTCCGACAATTAGCCGACGACGCTCGGGGGCCGAACGACTCCCGACGGTGACATGATCGGCCGGTACGCGACCGCACAGGCTGTCCGTCCCGATCACCCGACCGGGTTTACCCGCATTCCCGATCCGCACACTCACGCGGGCGGCGGGCCCCACTGCCCCGGGGCCGGGCGGACGGGCCGGGCGACGTCGCCCGGGAGGTCCGCACCGCGCCTCCGCTCCGCGGAGAACACCGACTGTAGCGCCGCTCGACGACCTTCGGCGACGCCCGTTTTCGCAGCTCGGAAGCGCTGACGAGGATCAGAAGCGGTCGCTGGGCCGGTACATGCCCCACACCGCGCGCAGCGTGCCGCAGACCTCGCCCACCGTGGCGCGGGCCCGCAGCGCCTCCTTCATCGGGTAGAGCACGTTCGCGGAGCCCTCGGCGGCCTCGCGCAGCTCGGTCAGGGCCCGCTCGACCGCGCCGTTGTCCCGCTCGGCGCGGAGCTTCGCCAGCCGCTCCGCCTGGGCCGCCTCGATCGCCGGGTCCACCCGCAGCGGCTCGTACGGCTCCTCCTCGTCGATCTGGAACCGGTTGAGCCCGACCACCACCCGCTCGCCGGAGTCGATCTCCTGCGCGATCCGGTACGCCGACTGCTCGATCTCGCGCTTCTGGAAGCCGGCCTCGATCGCGTCCACCGCCGAGCCGTGGTCGGCCACACGCTCCATCAGCTCGGTCGCCGCCGCCTCGATCTCGGCGGTCATCGCCTCCACCACGTACGACCCGGCGAACGGGTCCACGGTGGCGGTCAGGTCCGTCTCGTACGCCAGCACCTGCTGGGTACGCAGGGCCAGCCGGGCCGCCTTCTCGGTGGGCAGCGCGATCGCCTCGTCGAAGCTGTTGGTGTGCAGCGACTGGGTGCCGCCGAGCACCGCGCCGAGCCCCTGGATCGCCACCCGGACCAGGTTGACCTCCGGCTGCTGGGCGGTGAGCTGCACGCCCGCGGTCTGGGTGTGGAACCGCAGCATCATCGACTTCGGGTCCTTCGCCCCGAACTCGTCGCGCATCAGCCGGGCCCAGATCCGTCGGGCCGCGCGGAACTTGGCGACCTCCTCGATCAGGGTGGTCCGGGCGACGAAGAAGAACGACAGCCGAGGCGCGAAGTCGTCCACGGCCAGCCCGGCCGCCAGCGCCGCCCGGACGTACTCGACCCCGTTGGCCAGCGTGAAGGCGATCTCCTGCGCGGGCGTCGCGCCGGCCTCCGCCATGTGGTAGCCGGAGATGGAGATGGTGTTCCACTTCGGCACCTCCTTGCGGCAGTACGCGAAGGTGTCGGCGACCAGCCGCAACGAGGGCTTCGGCGGGAAGATGTACGTCCCCCGGGCGATGTACTCCTTGAGGATGTCGTTCTGGATGGTGCCGTTGAGCGCGCCGCCGGCGACCCCGTTCTCCTCGGCGACGAGCTGGTAGAGCAGGAGCAGCACCGAGCCGGGCGCGTTGATGGTCATCGAGGTGGAGACCTTGTCCAGCGGGATGCCGTCGAAGAGCAGCCGCATGTCCTCGATGGAGTCGATGGCCACGCCGACCTTGCCCACCTCGCCGTGCGCGATCGGGTCGTCGGAGTCGTATCCCATCTGGGTGGGCAGGTCGAAGGCGACGGAGAGGCCCATGGTGCCGGCCCGCAACAACTGGTGGTAGCGCGCGTTGGACTCGGTGGCGGTGCCGAAGCCGGCGTACTGCCGCATGGTCCACGGACGGGAGGTGTACATGGTCGGGTAGACCCCGCGGGTGTACGGGTACTCGCCCGGCGCGCCCAGCCGGTCCGCCAGCTCCCCGGGGAGGTCGGCCGCCGTGTAGACGCCCTTGATCGGGAAACCGGACTCGCTTGACCGCCGTTCGCTCATCACCGGATGGTAGGACGCGCCGGGACGTCGGTGGGTGAGGGATACCGCACACCCAGGTCAACGCAGATCGACGACAGGTGAACACCTGGCCACATACCGTCGAGTTGGTAAACGTCGGCCGCGTCGGGTTTCGCATCGGCCGTCGGAACCAGCAAGATAGGGGGGTTGTGTCCCAGCCCCCCTCGATATCCCCCGGTGGCTTTTCTGTGACTCAGATCCCGACGTGGAGCGGCGGACCAGTCAGTCCCCCCAACGGACGTGCGGCACCCGGCACCACCATCGGTGGTCGCTACTCGCTGCGGTCCCCGGTGGGCAACGGCGGCATGGGCACGGTCTGGCGCGCCACAGACACGCTGCTCCGCCGCGACGTGGCGGTCAAGGAGGTCGTCCTCCCGCCCGGGTTGGCCCCGAGCGACCGCGACGCGATGTACGAACGGACCCTGCGCGAGGCCCGCGCCGCCGCCGCGATCCAGCACCCCGCCGTGGTGCAGGTGTACGACGTGGTCACCGAGGGTGGCCGGCCGTGGATCGTGATGGAGCTGCTGGACGCCCGCAGCCTCGCCGACATGGTCATCGAGGACGGGCCGGTGGCGCCCCGCGCGGTCGCCAAGATCGGCATCGCCCTGCTCGGCGCCCTGGAGGTGGCGCACGCGATCGGCGTGCTGCACCGGGACGTCAAGCCGGCCAACGTGCTGATCTGCTCCGACGGTCGCTGCGTGCTGACCGACTTCGGGGTGGCCCGGATGCCCACCGACGTGCAGCTCACCACCCCCGGCATGGTGCTCGGCTCACCGCACTTCATCTCGCCGGAACGGGCGATGGGCCAGGAGTTCGGACCGCCGAGCGACCTCTTCTCGTTGGGCGTCACGCTCTACACCGCGGTGGAGGGGCGTCCGCCGTTCGACAAGGGCGACCCGATCGAGACCATGCACTCCGTGGTCGAGGACCCGCCGGCCACGCCGCAGCGCAGCGGCCCGCTGACCCGGGTGCTGATGGGGCTGCTGGAGAAGGACCCGGCCCGCCGGCTGGACGTGCACACCGCGCGGGCGATGCTCCGCGAGCTGCTCGCCGGCCCGCTGACCAGCACCGCGACCGCGGTCAACTCGGTCACCGACCCGTACGCCGTGGTGCCGGTGCAGCGGCCGTCCGCGCCGCCGCCCCCGGCCGCGCCGGAGCCGAAGCCGAGCGGCCAGATCGGCGGCCGGGCCATGATCGGGCCGGGCGAGTCGCTGACCGACCGGCTCGCCGCCCTGCGCGGGGGCGAGCGCGCCGAGCCGGCCGGCGGGAGCGGCGCCGCGCTCGACGAGACCAGCGCGGACGCCCTGGCCGGTCCGCTGCACACGCCGACCGGGGCGATGCCCACCCCGGGGCGCGGCGGCACCGCATACGGCACCCCGGACGCGACCCAGCGGATCTCCCCCGACGCCACCCGGCGCCTCGGCCACGCGGCGCCGGAGGCCACCCAGCGGATCGGCACCGGCCACCCGGACGCCACCCAGCCGGTGTACGGCCGCGCCCTCGAGGCCACCCAGCCCGTGTACGGCGGCGGCCAGTGGTCGGTGCCGGGCACCGGGCAGCCGTGGACCTCGCCGGCCGACGCGTCCGGCGGTTCCGGCTCGGATGGCGCGCTGAAGGGCGCCGGCGGCAAGGTGGTCGGCGCCGTGAAGGGCTGGCCGCGCAAGATGCAGCTCGCCGCGGCCGGCGGGCTGGCGGTGCTGCTGCTGATCGGCGCGGTCGTGCTGTTCAGCGGCGACGGCGAGCCGAACCGGCAGATCGTCACGTCACTGCCGAGCGCCACCGCGCCGGCCGGGCCGGGCGTGGAGATGCAGGAGCACTCGGCCAAGGGCGTCACCGTCCAGGTGCCGAAGGGTTGGGAGCGGAAGACCGGCGGGGTCTTCGTCGACTACGTCGACCCACAGGACAGCGGGCGCAAGGTGCGGATCCTCGCCGAGGCGTGGAGCGGCACCTCGGCCAGCTGGGCGCAATTCGCCTCGCGGAACCTCCGGGACAAGAGCAAGTCCTGCGCCGAGCCCTACAACCAGCTCTCGATGTCCCAGCAGCAGGAGCTCGCCGGCGAGCCGGCGGCCGAGTTCGAGTACACCTGCGGCGACGGCGCGACCAAGCGGCACGGCGTGTGGCGCGGAGCGGTGAAGGACGGCAAGGTCTACTCGTTCTACCTGACCGCCAACGATGCCGAGTTCGCCGCGAGCCGGCCGATCTTCGACGCGATGGCGAACTCGTTCCAGTTCAGCGGAGCCAACTGAGTCGAGGGCAACGGACAGTGGTGATCCGCCGCCGTGCTATCAAGAGGCAATGGCGGCGGAAACCACTGACTTTGACGAACTTCGCGAGCAGGCCCGGCGGTGGCTCGACGACGACCCCGACCCGACCAGCCGGGATGAGCTGCGGATGGTCCTCGACGGGCTGCCGGCCAGCGCGCCGGAGCTCGCCGACCGGTTCGCCGGGCCGCTGACCTTCGGCACCGCCGGGCTGCGCGGCCCGCTGCGCGCCGGCCCGAACGGGATGAACCTCGCGGTGGTCACCCAGGCCGCCGCGGGGTTGGTCGGCTGGCTCGCCGCCCAGGGCGGGACCGGTCCGCTGGTGATCGGGTACGACGCCCGGTACGGTTCCCGGGCCTTCGCCGAGCGCACCGCGCAGGTGGCCACCGGGGCGGGGCGTCCCGCGCTGCTGCTGCCCCGGCCGCTGCCCACGCCGGTGCTCGCGTACGCGGTGCGGGCCCTCGGCGCGGTGGCCGGGGTGATGGTCACCGCCAGCCACAACCCGCCGCAGGACAACGGCTACAAGGTCTACCTGGGCGCGCAGCTCGGCGGGGAACTCGGCGCGGGCGCGCAGATCGTGCCGCCGGCCGACGCCGGCATCGAGGCGGCGATCCGGGCGGTCGGTCCGCTGGCGCAGGTGCCGCTCGGCCCGGCCGGCGAGGTGCTCGGCGACGACCTCGTCGCGTCGTACGTGGAGCGGGCCGCCGCGGTGATCGACCCGGACGGCCCCCGGGACCTGAAGGTGGCGTACACGCCGCTGCACGGGGTGGGCGGGGCGGTGCTGACCGCCGCCTTCGCCCGGGCCGGCTTCCCGGTGCCGGGGGTGGTGCCCGACCAGGCCGAGCCGGACCCGGCCTTCCCGACGGTGGGCTTCCCCAACCCGGAGGAGCCGGGCGCGGTGGACCGGCTGGTCGCGCTGGCCGACTCGACGGGTGCCGACCTCGCGATCGCCAACGACCCGGACGCCGACCGCTGTGCGGTGGCCATCCGCGACGATTCCGCCGGCTGGCGGATGCTGCGCGGGGACGAGGTGGGCGCGCTGCTCGCCGACCACCTGATGCGCCGGGGCGTGACCGGCCTGTACGCCACCACCATCGTGTCGTCGTCCCTGCTCCGGGCGATGTGCGTGGCCCGGGGCCTGCCGTACGACGAGACGCTGACCGGGTTCAAGTGGATCGTCCGGGCCGGTGGCGGGGCGGAGCCGCTGGTCTTCGGGTACGAGGAGGCGCTCGGCTACTGCGTGGCGCCGGAGCACGTCCGCGACAAGGACGGGATCACCGCCGCGCTGACCGTCGCCGAGCTGGCCGCCGGCCTGAAGGCGCAGGGCCGCACGCTCACCGACCGGCTCGACGAGCTGGCCGCCGAGTTCGGGGTGCACCACACCGACCAGCTCTCGGTGCGGGTGGAGGACCTGCGGGTGATCGCCGAGATGATGACCCGAATCCGGGCGGCCACCCCGACGAGCCTGCTCGGGCACCCGGTCACCGAGGCGACGGACCTGCTGCCCGAGGCCGACGTGGTGATCCTGCACACCGACGCGGCCCGGGTGGTGATCCGCCCCTCGGGCACCGAGCCGAAGCTGAAGGCGTACCTGGAGGTGGTGGAGCCGGTCGCGGACGCCGACGTGCCCGGGGCCCGGCAGCGTGCGGCCGCCGCGATCTCGGCGCTCCGCAGCGAGATTGCCACCGCCCTCGGCGTCTGACGGCGGTCCCGGGCGCCGTCGCGGCGCCCGGGACCACTCCCACCGCGCCGTGCCGGCGTCCGCGGCGCCCGCCGGAGGGCCGACGCCGCCCGCCCGCCGAGGGTCAGGCGCGCTTGCCCAGGGCGGCGTCGACGGCTTTGCCCAGGGCGGCGACGACCAGGCCGACCGAGGGGCGGACCACGGAGTCGTCCAGGCTCACGTTGCCGGAGAAGCCGGCGCTGCCGGCGATCTCCTCCAGCCGGCGGCGGGCGTCCCGGGCCTCGTCGCCGGTCAACCCCAGCGCCGGCTCCATCCGCAGCACGGCCACCAGGGTGGCGAGTGCGGCGGTCCGCTCGTCCGGCAGCTGCCCGTTGGTCAGCGCCTCGGCCAGCCGGCGGCGGATGTCCACCTCCACCGAGGCGTCCGCCACCGGGTAGCGGTGCACGTGGATGAAGCCCAGCTCGGTCTCGTCGACGTCCCGGACCACGCCCTGGCCGCACAGGTCGCCGAGGATCCGGTCGCGCAGGCCGTGCCGCAGCCGCTGCACCCAGGAGGACGGCGTGTGCGGGGTGTCGGCGGCGATCCGGGCGAGGACCTCGTCGGCGACCGGCACGCCGGTGGGCGCCGGGTCGGTCACCGCCAGGGAACCCTCGGCGTACGCGATCCGGCCGGCCAGGGCCAGCTCGATCAGCACCGCGGCGGCCATCCCGAGGTCGAGGCTGATCCGCGGCATGGTCGCCTTGCCGGTTTCGTCGTCATAGGCGAGGAGCAGCAACTCTTCGGCGAGCGCAACACCAGTCATGGCCCGAGACGGTAGCGGTTGTCCGCATCCCCCCGCACGGCAACTCGCCCGGTCGACCCGTCCGGCCCGCCGGGTCATCGGCGGGCCGACCGGTCCGGTCAGAAGCGGGGCATGCCGCCGAACTGGCGGTCGCCCGCGTCACCGAGGCCGGGGACGATGAACATCCGGTCGTTGAGGCCCTCGTCGATCGAGGCGGTGACCAGGCGCAGCGGCAGGCCCGACTTCTTCAGCCGTTCGATGCCGGCCGGGGCGGCCAGCACGCAGAGCACCGTGATGTCGGTGCAGCCGCGGTCGGCGAGCAGCCGGCAGCCGTGCTCCAGCGAGCCGCCGGTGGCCAGCATCGGGTCGAGCACCAGCACCGGCAGGCCGGTCAGGTCGCGGGGCAGTGACTCCATGTACGCGCGCGGCTCGTACGTCCGCTCGTCACGGGCCAGCCCGACGAAGCCCATCGAGGACTCCGGCAGCAGGCCGAGCGCGGCGTCGGCCATGCCGAGGCCGGCCCGCAGCACCGGCACCAGCAGCGGCGGGTTGGCCAGCCGGGTGCCCTCGGCGTTGGTGACCGGGGTCTGGATCGGGTACTTCTCGACCGGGAAGGAGCGCGCGGCCTCGTACACCAGCATGGTGGTGAGTTCGTGCAGCGCGGCCCGGAATGTCGACGAGTCGGTCCGGGCGTCCCGCATGGCGGTCAGCCGCGACTGGGCGAGCGGGTGGTCAATGACGTGTACGTCCACGATCGCTCAACCTACCGGTCCGCGCGCGTCGGCACTGCGGGTGCCGGCTGACCAGCGACGCCGCTCACGCGGCGCCGCCGACGGTGTCCAGGTGACCAAGATCACTCGACGCGCGGATGCGTAGTATTCGAGGCATGACGGCGACAGCGACGTCGGCCCGGTCGGACCTCTCCGAGCTGGGACGATCCGAGACCGCTCTGCGGACCTTCCTGCACGGCCTGCCCGGCGTGGACCAGGTGGGCGCGGAGCAGCGGGCGGCACAGCTCGGCACCCGCTCCATCAAGACCACCGCCAAGGCCCAGGCCATCGACCTGGCGATCCGAATGGTCGACCTGACCACCCTCGAAGGAGCGGACACCCCCGGCAAGGTGCGGGCGCTCGCCGCCAAGGCGGTTCGCCCCGACCCGGCGGACCCGTCCTGCCCGCACGTCGGCGCGGTCTGCGTCTACCCCTCGATGGTCCCGTACGTGGCCGAGGTGCTGCGCGGCAGCGGCGTGCACCTGGCCAGCGTGGCGACCGCCTTCCCGTCCGGCCAGGCGCCGCTGGAGATCAAGCTGGCGGACGTCCGGGCAGCCGTCGAGGCCGGCGCCGACGAGATCGACATGGTGATCAACCGGGGCACGTTCCTGGCCGGACGCTACAAGGAGGTCTACGACGAGATCGTGGCCACCAAGGAGGCCTGCGGGGCCGCCCATCTCAAGGTGATCCTGGAGACCAGCGAGCTGGCCACCTACGACAACGTGCGCCGGGCCTCCTGGCTGGCCATGCTGGCCGGCGGCGACTTCATCAAGACCTCCACCGGCAAGGTCCCGATCGCCGCGACGATGCCGGTGACCCTGGTGATGCTGGAGGCGGTCCGCGACTTCCGCGCCGCCACCGGACGGCAGGTCGGCGTGAAGCCGGCCGGCGGCATCCGGACCACCAAGGACGCGATCAAGTACCTGGTCATGGTCAACGAGACCGTCGGCGCGGACTGGCTGGACCCGGACTGGTTCCGGTTCGGCGCGTCCAGCCTGCTGAACGACCTGCTCATGCAGCGCACCAAACTGACGACCGGCGTCTACTCCGGTCCCGACTACTTCACCCTGGACTGAGAGCCGATGTTCGAATACGCGCCCGCCCCCGAGTCCCGCTCGGTGGTGGATCTGAAAGCCTCCTACGGGCTGTTCATCAACGGGGAATTCGTCGACCCCACCGACGGCGGCAGCTTCAAGTCGATCAACCCGGCCTCCGAGGAGGTCCTCGCGGAGGTCGCCGAGGCCGGCAGCCAGGACGTGGACCGCGCGGTCCGTGCCGCCCGGGAGGCGTACGACAAGGTCTGGGGTCCGATGCCGGGCCGCGACCGGGCCAAGTACCTGTTCCGGATCGCTCGGATCATCCAGGAGCGCTCCCGCGAGCTGGCCGTGCTGGAGTCGCTGGACAACGGCAAGCCGATCAAGGAGTCCCGCGACGTCGACGTGCCGCTGGTCGCCGCGCACTTCTTCTACTACGCCGGCTGGGCCGACAAGCTGGAGCACGCGGGCTTCGGGCCGAACGCGCGGCCGCTCGGCGTCGCGGCGCAGGTCATCCCGTGGAACTTTCCGCTGCTGATGCTGGCCTGGAAGATCGCCCCGGCCCTCGCCGCCGGCAACACGGTGGTGCTGAAGCCGGCCGAGACCACCCCGCTGACCGCGCTGCTGTTCGCCGAGATCTGCCAGCAGGCCGACCTGCCGGCCGGCGTGGTCAACATCGTCACCGGCGCCGGCGACACCGGCCGTGCCCTGGTCGAGCACCCGGGCGTGGACAAGGTCGCCTTCACCGGCTCCACCGAGGTCGGCCGCGCGATCGCCCGGTCGGTCGCCGGCACCCGCAAGAAGCTCACCCTGGAGCTCGGCGGCAAGGCCGCCAACGTCGTCTTCGACGACGCCCCGATCGACCAGGCCGTCGAGGGGATCGTCAACGGCATCTTCTTCAACCAGGGGCACGTCTGCTGCGCCGGCTCCCGGCTGCTGGTCCAGGAGTCGGTCGCCGACCGGGTGCTGGAGTCGCTGAAGCGGCGGATGGCCCAGCTGCGGGTCGGCGACCCGCTGGACAAGAACACCGACATCGGCGCGATCAACTCGGCCGCCCAGCTGGCGCGGATCCGCGAGCTCTCCGACGCCGGCTCCGCCGAGGGCGCCGAGCGCTGGTCGCCGCCGTGCGAGCTGCCCGACCGGGGCTTCTGGTTCGCGCCGACGATCTTCACCGGGGTCACCCAGGCGCACCGGATCGCCCGGGAGGAGATCTTCGGCCCGGTGCTGTCGGTGCTCACCTTCCGCACCCCGGCCGAGGCCGTGGAGAAGGCGAACAACACGCCGTACGGGCTGTCGGCCGGGATCTGGACCGACAAGGGCTCCCGGATCCTCTGGATGGCCGACCGGCTCCGCGCCGGCGTGGTCTGGGCCAACACGTTCAACAAGTTCGACCCCACCTCGCCGTTCGGCGGGTACAAGGAGTCGGGCTACGGTCGCGAGGGCGGCCGGCACGGGCTGGAGGGCTACCTCAATGTCTGAGCGGGTCGCGGTACGCAAGACGTACAAGCTCTTCATCGGCGGGAAGTTCCCACGCAGCGAGTCGGGACGGTCGTACATCGTGCAGGACTCCAACGTCGCCCTCTCCTCCCGCAAGGACGCCCGGGACGCGGTCGTCGCCGCCCGCGCCGCCGTGAAGGGCTGGGCCGGGGCGACCGCGTACAACCGGGGTCAGATCCTCTACCGGGTCGCCGAGATGCTGGAGGGCCGGCGCGAGCAGTTCGTCGCGCTCGGCTCGTCGGCGGACGAGGTCGACGCGGCCATCGACCGCTGGGTCTGGTACGCCGGCTGGTCGGACAAGCTGGCCCAGGTGTACGGCGGCGCGAACCCGGTCGCCGGGCCGTACTTCAACCTGTCGGCGCCCGAGCCGACCGGCGTGGTGGCCGTGGTCGCCCCCGAGGCGCCGGCCCTGCTCGGCCTGGTCAGCGTGATCGCCCCGGCGATCGTGACCGGCAACACGGTGGTGGTGGCGGCCTCGCCGGCGCAGCCGCTCGCGGCGGTGACCCTCGCCGAGGTGCTGGCCACCTCCGACCTGCCTGGCGGCGTGGTCAACATCCTCACCGGTCGCCTGTCGGAGACCGTGCCGACGCTGGCCGCGCACATGGACGTCAACGCGATCGACCTGACCGGGGTGGCCGACGCTGAGCTGGCGGCCGAGCTGGAGGTCAAGGCGGCGGAGAACCTGAAGCGGGTGCTCCGGCCGGCGCCGGTCGACCACGACTGGTTCGCGGACCCGGGCCTGGCCCGGATGACCACGCTGCTGGAGACGAAGACGGTCTGGCATCCCAAGGGGGTGTGAGGTCTCGTCCCCGGTCCGCGGCGAGGGTTCAGCTCAGGGGTGCTGCCCTGGGAGGGCTCTACTACGCGGGGTAGGATTGCGGCGTGACTCGGTTGGGCGATCTTGAGCGTGCGGTGATGGACGTGTTGTGGGACTTGGTGCCCGCCACGTCCGGTGGGGTGACCGTGCGGGAGGTCGCGGACGCGCTGGACGGGCGTGAGCTGGCCTACACGACGGTGATGACCGTGCTGGACCGGCTCGCCGGCAAGGGCATGGTGCAGCGCGAGCGGGAGGGGCGGGCCTGGCGCTACCGGGCCGCCGCCAGCCGCGAGGCGCACATCGCCCAGCTCATGCTCGACGCGCTCGACCTCGGTGGCAGCCGGGATGCCGCGCTGGTGCGCTTCGCCCGCTCGGTCACCGGCACCGAGGCCGAGGTGCTCCGGGCCGCCCTGGGCGCCGAGGCGGGGCTGGCCCGGCCCGCCGACCGCCAGGCCGGGCTGACCGACCGGGTCGACGACCCCTGGGCCGACCGGCCGCGGCGCGTCGACGAGGCGACGGACCGGTAGGGCGGCCGCCGTGCCGTACGCCCTGCACTTCGCCGCGTCGATGCTGGCCTGCTATCTCACCGCGCAGGTCCTCTCCCAGTCGACCTGGACGTGGGCAGCCCCCCGGGTCGCCATCGTGTGCTGGCAGGCGGTCGGACTGGCGCTCGGCCTCTCCGCGATGGGCGTGCCGATGGCGCTCGGCCTGGCCCCGTACGACCGGCCGACCGGCAGCGCCCTGCTGGCGCTCGCCACCGACCTGATCCACGGCACCCTCCCGGCCGGACTGGGCGCCGTGCACCTCGGACTGGTCGGGGTCGGCTTCGGCATCGGTGCGGTGCTGGTCACCACGACCGCCCGCAGCATCCACGCGACCGTTCGCGCCCAGCGCCGGCACCGCGACCTGCTCACCCTGGTCGCCCGCCGCGACCCCACGGCGCCCGGAGCGCTGGTGCTCGACCACCCGAGCGCGGCGGCGTACTGCCTGCCCGGGGTGAAGCCGCGGGTGGTGGTCAGCGCCGGGACGCTGAGCCTGCTCGACCGGGCCGAGCTGGCGGCGGTGCTCACCCACGAGCGGGCGCACGCGCAGGAGAGGCACGACCTGGTGCTGCTGCCGTTCACCGCGCTCTGCCGGGCGCTGCCCTGGTTCCGCTGGGTCCGCGACGCGCACGAGCGGGTGGCCCTGCTGGTCGAGATGCGGGCCGACGACAAGGCCCGCGAACTGCACGCCGAGGCCCCGCTGGCCGGCGCGCTGCGTCGTTTCGCCGCCTGCGGCGACCGGATCACCCCGGCCGGCGCCCTCGGCGTGGGGGACCGCGACCTGGACGTCCGGGTGCAACGGCTGCTGGTCGCCGACCGCACGCCCCGGCTGCTCGGCGCGACCGCGCTGGCCGTGGCGACCACCCTGGTCGCCCTGCCGATCTCCCTCTTTCTGAGCTGACCGGGGTCCGATCCACTTCCTGGCGACCCCGCGCGCCGGACCACTACGGTCCGTCGTAAGGTTTACTACTACATGGCGTAGTAGATATGCGTAGGGATTCTACGTGTAGGCTCGCTACGACACGCGAGTCAACCCGGGGGAGATCGACCATGGACACCCTGCTCCTCGCCCGTCTGCAGTTCGCCACCACCACCTCGATCCACTTTCTCTTCGTGGTGGTCACGCTGGGCCTGGTCACCCTGCTGGTCGGGCTGCAGACCGCCGGCTACCTCACCGGCAAGCCGATCTACGAACGGCTGACCCGCTTCTGGGGCCAGCTCTACGTGATCAACTACGTGCTCGGCATCGCCACCGGCATCGTGATGGAGTTCCAGTTCGGGCTGAACTGGAGCGGGCTGTCCCGCTACGTCGGCAACGTCTTCGGCGCGCCGCTGGCCATCGAGACGCTGGTGGCGTTCTTCCTGGAGTCCACGCTCCTCGGCATGTGGATCTTCGGCTGGCACCGGCTGGGCCGGGGCGTACACCTCGCGCTGCTGTGGGGGGTGGCCCTGACCGCGTACGCGTCGGCCTTCTGGATCATGGTGGCGAACTCCTGGCTCCAGCACCCGGTCGGCTACGAGCTACGCGACGGAGTCGCCCACCTGACCGACTTCGGCGCGCTGCTCACCAACCCCACCCTCGGCTTCGCCTTCGCCCACGTCGTCTCGGCGAGCCTGGTCACCGGCGGCATGCTGATGGCGGCAGTGAGCGCCTGGCACCTGGTCCGGCGTACCCCCGACTTCGCGCTCTTCCGCAAGTCGCTCCGGCTCGGGCTGCTCACCGCCGCGCCCGCGGTGGTCCTTCTGATCGGCTTCGGATTCGCCCAGTTCGGCCCGGTCGGCCGCGTGCAGCCGACCAAGTTCGGCGGCGGTCCCGAGCGGGACGCCCTGATCGCCGGCTGGACCGCGAAGTTCGGCCCCGGCGACTACACACCGCCGCCGCTCTCCAGCGTCGGCCTCGGCTTCATGATCCTGATCGGGTTCACGCTCTTCTTCGGCACCCTGCTGCTGCCGCTGCTCTGGCGGGACTGGATCATCCGGCTGCGGTTCCCGCTCTGGCTGATCCTGCTGGCCCTGCCGCTACCCTTCGCCGCGGTGCTCCTCGGTTGGATCGCCCGGGAAGTGGGCCGCCAGCCCTGGGTCGCGTACGGGCTGCTGCCGACCGGGCAGGCGGTCTCCCCGGTCGGCGCCGCAGCGATGCTCACCTCGCTGATCGGCTTCAGCCTGCTGCTCGGCGCCCTCGCCGTCACGAACTGGGTGCTGCTCGCCCGGCAGGCCGCCCGCGGCGCGGCCGACCCGGCCCTCGGCCGCCCGCCCGCGCCCGACCCCGACATCCGCCCCGAACCCGCGTTCGCCTGAGGGAGCCCGCCGTGGAACTCGCCTGGTACGCCCTGCTCGGCCTCTTCTTCGCCACCTACCTCGTTCTCGGCGGCTACGACTACGGCGTCGGGCTGCTGCTGGCCCGGCGCGCCACCCCGGCCGCCCGGCGGGCGACGCTCGCCGCCGTCGGGCCGTTCTTCCTCGGCAACGAGGTCTGGCTGGTCGCCACCGTCGGCATCCTCTTCGGCGCCTTCCCCACCCTGGAGGGCGAGCTGCTCTCCGGGCTCTACCCGGCCGTGCTCGGCGCGCTGGCCGGGGTGGTCCTGGTGACCGCCGGGGTGCAGCTGCGCAGCAGACCGGACGGCGAGCGGGCCCGGGCCGGCTGGGACCGGGTGGTCGTCGCCGGCAGCGCCCTCGCCGCGCTGGGCTGGGGCGCATTGCTCGCCGGGCTGCTGCAGGGCGTACCGCTGCGGGCCGACGGGCACGTCGCCGGGATGACCCACCTCCTCACCCCGTTCGCGGCCGCCGCCGCGCTGGCCATGCTGTCGCTGGTCGCTGTGCAGGGTGCGACGTTCCTCACGCTCCGGCTACCGGCCACCGAGGTCACGCCGGTCGCCCGGCTGGCCCGCCGGCTGATCCCGGTGGCGCTCGCCGCGGTCGGCGCGGCCACCGTCCTCGGCCTGCTCTCCGACCGGGTACGCGCCGCGGCAGCGCAGCCGGCGGCGGCCGTACTGCTGCCGTTGGTGCTGGTGGCGGCGCTGCTGGCAGCGCGGACGGCGCTCCGCTGGCGGCGACCCGGGCTGGCCTTCGCCGCCACCAGCGCGGCGCTGGCGCTGCCGGTGGTGCTGATCGGGGCGGCGCTCTGGCCCTGGGCGCTGGTCTCCACGGTCGAGCCGGGGGCCGGGCTGACCGTGGCCGACGCCGCGGCGAGCGGGCCCACCCTGCGGCTGCTGGGTTGGCTCGCGCTGCCGCTCCTGCCGGCCCTACTAGGCTTTCAGGCGATGTGCTGGTGGGTGTTCCGGGGAAGGACCGACGGCAGGGCACCGGTGTACTGGTGAACCGCCGCCCGTTCGACCCGCGTCTGCTGCGCCGGGTCCCCGCGGCCCGGCGCGACCTCGCCGTGCTCGCGGTCCTCGGCGGGCTCACCGCGCTGCTGGTGGTCGCGCAGGCCACCGCGCTGGCCACGCTGCTGGCGACCGCGGTCGACGGGCGGCTGCACCGGCCGGCGTTGGCCGGCTTCGTGGCGGCGGTCGCCGCCCGGGCGCTGGTCAGCTGGGCCCAGGGCACGGTGGCGGCCCGGGCCGCGGCGACGGTGAAGGCGGCGCTCCGCGCGGACCTGCTCCGCGCCGTCGGCCGGCACGGCCCAGGCTGGGTCGCCGGCCAGCAGGCCGGGCAGCTGGCCACCCTCGTCGGGCGCGGCCTCGACGCGCTGGACGCCTACTTCACCGGCTACCTCCCCCAGCTCGTGCTCAGCGTCACCGTGCCGCTCGCCGTGCTGGCCCGGATCGTCCTCGCCGACTGGAGCTCGGCGCTGATCATCGCGCTGACCATCCCGCTCATCCCGGTCTTCGGGGCGCTGCTCGGCTGGCAGGCGCAGGCCGCCACCGAACGGCAGTGGCGCCGGCTCTCCCGCCTCGGCGGGCACTTCCTCGACATGGTCGCCGGGCTGCCGACGCTGCGCGCGTTCGGCCGGGCCCGGGCGCAGGTCGACGTGGTCCGCCGGATGGCCGACGGGCACCGGCAGGCCACCATGCGGACGCTACGGATCGCCTTCCTCTCCGCGCTCGTGCTGGAACTGGTCGCCACCCTCTCGGTGGCGCTGGTCGCCGTGCCGGTGGGCATCCGGCTGCTCGGCGGCGGGATCACCCTCTCCACCGCGCTGCTGGTGCTGCTGCTCACCCCGGAGGCGTATCTGCCGCTGCGGGCAGCGGGCAGCCGGTTCCACGCCAGCATGGAGGGGCTCACCGCGCTGGACGAGGCGCTGACCCTCTCCGCCGCTCCGGACGCCGCCGCGCCGACCGCCGTGCGGGCCCCGGCGCCCGCCGGTGCCGGCGAGATCCGCTTCGAGGGCGTGACCGTCGAGTACGAGCGGACCACCGCGCTGCGGGACGTCACCCTGACCATCCGCCCCGGCGAGCGGATCGCGGTCATCGGCCCGAGCGGCGCCGGCAAGAGCACCCTGCTCGCCCTACTGCTCGGCTTCGTCACGCCGACTGCCGGCCGGGTCACCGTGGCCGGGGTCGACCTGGCCGACGTCGACCTCGACGCCTGGCGCCGCCAGCTGGCCTGGGTGCCGCAGCGGGCGCACCTCTTCGCCGCCTCGCTGGCCGACAACATCCGCCTCGGCGCGCCGGACACCACCGACGCCGCGCTCGGCGGGGCGGTCACCGACGCCGCGCTGGACGAGGTGGTCGCCGCCCTGCCCGACGGGCTGGCGACCGAGCTCGGCGAGCGCGGGCACGGCCTCTCCAGCGGCCAGCGGCAGCGGGTGGCGCTGGCCCGGGCGTTCCTCCGGGACGCCTCGGTGGTGCTCCTCGACGAGCCCACCGCCCGGCTCGACTCCGCCAGCGAGGCGGTCGTGCTGGCCGCCACCCGCCGGCTGGTCGCCGGGCGTACGGCGCTGCTCGTCGCGCACCGGCCGGCGCTGCTGGAGGACGCCGACCGGATCATCCGCGTCGAGGACGGTCGGGTCACCGAGCTGACCCCGGCACCGGCCGGGAAGGCGACCCGATGAGCCCCGGACCGGCCGTCCCCGACCGCCCCGACCAGCCGGGACGGGCCGTGCCGGGTGGTGTCTCGGCCGACGGGACCACGCCGGCCGCGCGCGACCCGGGACCGCCCACCCCGGCCGAGACCCTCCCGCCGGAGCTGGCGCCCGGTGCCGTACCCACCGCGCCGGCCCCCGACGAGGCCGTACCCACCGGGCCGGCCCCGGACGATGCCGTACCCACCGGGCCGGCCGCCGTCGAGGCCGGCGCGGCCGGGGCGGTGGGCGCCGATGCGACGACCGCCGGAGTCCCACCCGCCCGTCCGGCCGGCGCGCGGGCGGTGCCGGCCGGGGCCGGAGGCGTCCGGGCTGAGCGGACGGTGCTGCGGCTGGCGCGGCCGTACCTGGGCCGGCTCGTCGGGGCCGGGCTGCTCGCCGCCGCCACCGAGTTCGCCGGGCTGGCGCTGATGGCCACCGCCACCTGGCTGCTGATGAGCGCCGCCGGCCGGCCCCCGCTGGACCGGCTGACCGTGGCCATCGTGGCGGTCCGGGCGCTCGCCATCAGCCGGGGCGTGTTCCGCTACGTCGAACGGCTCGCCGGGCACGACGCCGTGCTCCGCATGATCACCGACGTCCGGGCCCGGGTGTTCGGCACCCTCGCCGCCCGCCGGGACACCGCCCCGGAGCGCTCCGGTGACGCGCTGAGCCGACTCGTGTCCGACGTGGAGGCCGTGCAGGACCTGCTGCTGCGGGTGCTGGTGCCGGGAGCGGCCGCCGGGCTGGTGAGCGTGCTCGCGGTCGGCGGGGCCGCGCTGATCTCGCTCCCCGCAGCCGGGGCGCTGGCCGCCGGGCTGCTGGTCGCCGGGGTGGCGCTGCCCGCGCTGGCCACCGTGCTCACCCGGCGGGCCGCCGACGAGGTGGCCCCGCTGCGCGGCGCGCTCGCCGTGGACGCGGTCGACCTGACCCACGGCGCCGCCGACCTGGCCGCCTTCGGCGCCACCGGCGCGGCGCTCGCGGCGGCCGACCGGCGCGCCCGACGTCTCGCCCGGCTGGAGCGCCGGCTCGCCGCGGCCGGCTTCGCGGTCGACGGGGCCGGGGTCCTGGTCGGCGGGCTCACCGCCGCCGCCGTGGTGGTCGTCGCGCTCCGCGCCGACGTCGGCGGGGTGCTGGTCGGGGTGCTGGCCGTCGGCGCGCTCGCCGCCGTGGAGGTCGCGCTGGCGCTGGTCGGCGCGGCGCGGCAGCGCACCCAGCTCCGCGCCGGCCTGGAGCGGGTCGCCGCGCTGCTCACCGGGCCCGTCCCGGCGGCCGGCCCGGCCCCGGCGCCGGGAAGGGGCACCGGGACCGCCGCGAGCCCGTCGATCGGCACGGCCGGGACGACGGGCCGGACCCGGGCGGGCACGACGGCCGGCGCTGGTTCGGCGGGCCACGACGTGCGATTCGACGAGGTGACCGTCCGGTACCGGGCGGGGGCGGCACCCGCCCTGGACCGGATCAGCCTCGACCTGCCCGCCGGCCGTCGGGTCGCCGTGGTCGGGCCGAGCGGCGCCGGCAAGAGCACCCTCGCGGCGGTGCTCACCGGCGCGGTACGCCCCGACGCCGGCCGGGTCACGCTGGACGGGGTGGACGTGTCCGCGTACCCGGCCGAGGAGCTGCCCCGGGCGGTCGGGGGGCTGCTCGCCGAGGCGTACGTCTTCCACGCCTCCGTCCGCGAGAACCTCCTGCTCGGACGCCCCCGGGCGGGCGAGGCGGAGCTGACCGCCGCGACCCGGGCGGCCGGCCTGCTCGACTGGGTACGCGCCCAGCCGGCGGGCTGGGACACCGTGGTCGGCGAGGAGGGCGGGCAGCTCTCCGGCGGGCAGCGACAGCGGCTCGCGCTGGCCCGGGCGCTGCTGGCCGCGCCGGCCGTACTGGTGCTGGACGAGCCCACCGAGGGCCTCGACCCGGCTGCGGCCGACGCGGTGCTCGCCTCGGCGTTGGCCGCCGCCCCGGCCGGGCACTCCGTGCTGCTGATCAGCCACCGGCTCAGCGGCCTGGCGGGCCTGGACGAGATCGTGGTGCTCGACGCCGGTCGGGTGGTGCGGCGTGGCCGGCACGCCGAGCTGGTGGCCCGGCCCGGCTGGTACCGGGAGCAGTGGCTGCTCCAGGAGGCGGCCGAGCGCGGCTACCTGGCCCTGGCCCCCTGAGCGGTCTCCGGGAAATCCCCGGACGCGCCGGGCCGCGCCGGGTGGCAGGGTGAGGCCATGCGGGGGTACGACGGCGTGCTCGTGGAGGAGCGCCTGCGGGAGCTGGCCGGGCACCTGCGTGGGCCGGCCAGGTTGAAGACCGACCTGCTCACCGAGGCGCGGCACGCGCTGCTGGACGCCGCCGAGGCGTACCGGGAGGACGGCCTGCCGACCACGGAGGCCGAGCGGCGCGCGGTGGCCGAGTTCGGCAGCAACGCCCAGCTCGCGCCGGCTTACCAGGCCGAGCTGACGGCCGGGGCGCTGCGCGGGCTGGCGCTGCGGGCGCTGGCGGTGGCGGTGGCGTTGATGGCCGGCGGCGATCTGACCTGGCGGGGCGCCCACTGGCGGGGCGGTCCGCCGCCCGAGGGCTACCGGCTGCTGTCCGCCTCGCTGAACGGGATCTGGGGCCTGGTCGCCGGGCTGGCGCTGGCCGGGCTGCTGCTGGGTTTCCTCGCCGCGCGGTACGGGTCGCCCCGGTTGCCCCGCCTGGGGCGCGCGGTGGGCTTCGGCCTGACCGGCGCGCTGGGCCTGGGCGCGCTCGCCGGCAGCGCTCTGCTCGCCTGGTCGATCGGCCTCTGGGAGGCGGCGCTCACCTGGCCGCCGATGATCTTCGGGACGGTGCTGGTGAGCGTGGCCTGGTTCGCGCTGGCGCGGGCCGCCCGCTGCTGGCTGCTGACCACCCGGTGACACGCCGCCGGTGAGCCGCCGTCCGAGGTCAGGCAGGTGCGGTCGGCGGTTGGTCGGCGCCGAGGAACCGGCCCACGGTCGCGCTGAACTCGCGCCAGCCGGCCCGCTCGCCGGCCAGCGCGCGCCCGCCGGCCTCGGTGAGCTGGTAGGTCCGTCGTTCCCGGCCGTTGACGGTGCTCCACGAGCTGGCGACGTAGCCCGCCCGTTCCAGTCGGCGCAGCGCCGGGTAGATGGTGCCCGTGGGCAGGTCCAGCGTGCCGTCGCTCCGCGCCCGGAGCGCCTCGATGATCGCGTACCCGTGGAGTTCGCCCTGCTCCAGGACCGCCAGCAGCAGCGCGTCCAGATGTCCGTGCAGCGCCTGGGCCTTCATAAGTAGCAACGCTACTTGTCCGCCCGCCGGGACGCCACCGGGGTGCGGTCCCGGCCTCGCCGGGTCGCCCACTAGGGTATGTGCGCAGAGTCACTCGGCGACCGAAGGTGTCGCCGGGTGGGCAAACCCGAAAGCACACGGAGGTCAGCGTGGCCCGCCAGTCGCCCCAACGGCCCGACGCCGACGAGCCCGAGCTCGATGAGAACACCGCGTCGTCGGCAGCAGACGAGGTCGACATCGACCGCCCGGCCGCCGACCGCGCGCTCTGGGACGAGCTGCGGATCGACCCGGTGGAGATCGCCCTGCCCGCCGGCACCGGCTTCACCCTGCGCGCGTACCGGCCGGCGCGGGAGTTGACCCCGACCGACGTCGCCGAGCGCGACGAGGACGACCCCTTCCTGGCCCGCCGCCAGGTCGTCGAGGCCGAGGACGCGGACGAGGAGGTGGTGATCCTCGACGAGGAGTTCGCCGCCCTGTCCGCGGAGAAGGACGAGGACGAGGAGCGGCCCGCGGGGCGCCGGCGCGGCGCCGCCGAGGAGGCGGAGGAGCTGGCCGAGGCCGACGAGGACGAGGACGAGGAGGCCGCGGGTGACGAGGAGGTGCCGATCTTCCTCAGCCACCGCGGCCGGCTGCTGCTGTTCAAGACGCCGGAGTCGCTGGTCAGCTTCGTCCGTTCCGGTGCGCCCAACGACCTGTCTCAACTGGACAGCTGGAGTGAACTGTCCGAACGGGTGGAACCGGCCGACATCGCCCCGCTGGACGAGGACACCTACGAGCTCGACCTGGTGGTGGAGAACCTCCGCGGCGGGCACGACACGTGGGACCCGACGCTCCTGATCGAGGCCGGCGAGGTCGCCCGTGACCTTGCGTACGCGCTGCGGCTACCGGCGGTGCTGGACATGCTCTCCGCGGGTTCCAGCCTGGACGACCTGGACGAGGCGCTGCGGGCCTCTGTCAACGGCGGAATCGGTGCATTTCTGGGCCGGCGGCGCCTCAAGAAAATCGGGGCACAAACCGCAAGTTTGGGTTGGCGCACCATTGTCGGCAAGATCTCTGCTGTCGTGGACTGGCGCGACTGACCCGTAGCGGGGAGCATCAGTCTCTGGCAGAAGTAACGACCTGTGTCCCGGGAGGAGGACGACGCCGTGGCGCTCGTGCGCGTGTACTGCGGTCTGGCCTCGGCGGATCCGGCCGACCGACCGGCTTCGGCCGGTTCGGCGCTGACGTCCGCTGTGGTCGACGACGCAGGCCGTCTGCTGCATGTCTGCGAGATCAGCGACGACCCGGCGGGCTACGCCCAGCTGGTCGCGCTGCTCGTGGAGCGGTCGGGCGGGCCGAGCGGTGCGGCCATCGCCGCCGACAGCGACGACCACACGGTCACCTCGCTGCTCAGCGCCGCGGGTCGTCCCCTGGCGATCGCCGACGACGACTCGGTGGACGACTTCGCCGAGCGCTTCGCCGACGACGACTCCCTGGAGGAGATGAACTCGCCGGCGGCCGAGCGTCGCGCCGTCGGGCTGGCCCGGGCGCTGCAGGCCGGCGCGCTCTCCGCGGTCACCCTGCCCGCACCCCGTGACCTGGCCAACTACAAGCAGGTCCTCGCCGCGCACGCCGCCCTGGCCAACGGGCGGCACTCCGCCGCGGTAGCGCTGCGCGAGGTGCTGCGGGAGCTCTACCCGGCCGCCCTGCGGGCCTACCCGGACCCGGCCGAGCCGGTCTCGCTGGCGGTCCTCGACGCGCTGCCGGAGCCGGGCATGCTCGCCGGCACCGTCACCCGGGGCCGCGAGGTCTCGGTCGCCGCGGACGCCGTCGCCGCGCACCTCGCCGCCGAGGGCGTCGCGAGCGCCGGCCAGATCAACGACGCGATCACCGCCCTGCGGGTCGCCATCTCCGAGACGCCCCGCCGGGCCACGGTCAACCGGGTGCTCACCTCGGCCGTCGCGGAGACCGTGCGGCAGGCGGTCGCCTCCGTCCGGGCCTGCGACGCCGGCTGCGAGGCCCTCGTCAGCGCCCTCGGCGCCCGGGTCACCACGCCCGCCCCGGTTCCCGGCCGGCGGGCCGCCGCCCGTCGTGGCGAGCAGGTCGGCGAGCTCGCCGGTCTGACCGGCACCACCGCGACCGGCCTGCGGACGATCCGGCCCGCGGAGCCCGAGCCGGTGGGCCGCCGCAGCCGTCCCGAGCCGCTCACCGGCGGCGCGGCGCCGCTGCCGCCCCGGCCGCTCGGCCCGCCGCCGGTCGCCCCGGCCCCGGTCACGCCGCCGCCGGTCGCCCCGGCGCCGGTCATCCCGGCCGCCGCCAGCGGCACGCCGATCTCCGCACCGCCCTCGCGCCGGGAACCGGTCCCGCCGATGCCGCACCGGGTGGACGCGCCGACCAACCGTCCGGTCTCCGCGCCGCCCCCGCCGCCCCCGGGCATCACCCCGATCGCCCCGGCGCAGCGCGGCAACATTCCGCCGGCCGAGGCCGGCGAGCCGTTCCGGCCCACGCTGACCACCGCGGCGATCAACAGCGCCCGCGCCGAACGGCAGCGGACGATCATCCCGCCGCGCCCCAAGACCACCCCCGAGCCGGCGCCGCCCACCGGCGGCTTCAGCGCGACCGACCTGACCATCCCGGTGCCGACCCCCCGTCCCGGCCAGGAGTCCGCCCCGCCGGGGTCCCGGGCCAACTGGCCGCTGGTCAACAACGGCGACGACCTCGCCGACGGCCCCGCCGACGCGCCGTCCGGCTACCCCTACGGCGACCGGGGCGGACGGAAGGTCGACGCGCCGACCGACCCGGGCAAGGGTCGAGTCACCCCGCCCTGGCTCGCCGACGACCTGCCCCAGGAGCCCCCGATGCTGCGGCTGGTCGAGCCGCCACCGCTGGCCGACCGGGCGCTGCGGGACGGCCAGAACCCGCGGACCGATCCCGGTCTGGAGGCTCCGCCGTTGCGGTTGGTCGAGCGGGCCGCGGCGGACCGCGGCGGCCGGCCCGGACCCCGTGCCGATCTTCCCGAGCCGCTGGAGCGGCGGCCCGAGCCGCTGGAGCACCGGCCCCCGCCGGTCTCCGACGAGGGCGACGGCGACCTGCTCATCTTCGCCCAGGCGAAGTCCGCCTGGTTCGTCGGCCACGCCGAAGAGTCCGAGTTGGACTGGTCGACCACCGCGGACACCGGCTGGCAGGCCGCCGAGCAGGCGGCCCGCCCGGCCGTGGGCGACGAGACGTCGGCGGGCCTGCCGAAGCGGGTCCCCAAGGCCAACCTGGTCCCCGGCTCGCCGCTGCGCGAGGAGCGTCCACTGCGGATCGTCCGGAACGCGGCGAGCCTCGCCGAGAACACCACCGGTTACTTCCGTGGCTGGCGGCGCGGCCAGGAGATCGGCGGGTTCGCGGTCGGCGGTCGCCCCGGCCGGGAGTCGGCCGGCGGCTGGGACTTCAGCCGCGACACCGGCGACCGGGACGACGACCGGGAGTACGAGTACCGCTCCGCCGGCTACCGGTCCTGACCGGGCGCCGACCGCCCGCCACCTGCGTGTTCCTGCCCACACCCGGATAATTTGACGCCGGGTCGGGGCGGCCGGAGGAATACCGGCGAAACTGCCGGCGGCGGGTGTCGCCGGGTGGGAAGGCGACTCCAATGGCGACACCGGCAATCGACTCCTCCGTGCTGACCCGTCGAGGCGTCCTCGCCGCGGCGGCGGGCACGCTGCTGCTCAGCGCCTGCGGTGCCGGCCGGGCCGCAGGATCAGGCCAGCACCGGCAGCAGCGCGGCTGCAGCTGCTCGCCACGGCGGCCCGGTTGGCCAGCAGCGTCGACCGGGACGGCTGCGCGCGTATCTGCAGACCGAGGTGACCGAGGGCATCGCCGGCGGGTACGCCTTCGCGCCGATCCGGCACGGCGGCATGGAGCGGGACTCCCTCGGCGTCTACGTGGTCACCCAGGGCACCTGGACGCCGTACGCCTGACGGCTGGCGGCCCGCTCTCCGGTGGACGGCGGGCCGCCACCCCGGACAGCGAGCAGCGCCCGGTGACGGCCGAGGCTGTCACCGGGCGCGTCCTGACGCCGGTCAGGCGGGCGCGACCGCCCGCGAGCGACGCATGGTCAGCACATACTCGACCAGCGAGATCAGCACGTGCTTGGTCGACTCCCGGTTCCGGGCGTCACAGGCCACCACGGGCACGTCGCTGGAGATGGCCAGCGCGTCCCGGACGTCCTGCGGGTCGTGGTACTGCATGCCGTCGAAGCAGTTGATGGCCACCAGGTACGGCAGCCGCCGGTGCTCGAAGAAGTCGATGGCGGCGAAGCAGTCGGCCAGCCGGCGGGTGTCCACCAGCACCACGGCGCCGATGGCGCCGCGGACCAGTTCGTCCCACATGAACCAGAACCGCGTCTGACCCGGCGTACCGAACAGGTACAGGATCAGGTCCCGGTCGATCGAGATACGACCGAAGTCCATCGCCACCGTGGTCGTCGTCTTGCCCGGCACCTGCCGGGTGTCGTCGACGCCCACGCCGGCGGAAGTCATGATCGCCTCGGTGGTCAGCGGCGTGATCTCCGAGACCGAGCCGACCAGCGTCGTCTTGCCGACGCCGAATCCACCGGCGATAACGATCTTCGCCGACGTCACGCGCCCGCTCGGGGTCGGCGGCCGGTGCGACATGTCAGAGCCTGCGAAGTCCACTCAGCACCCTCTCCAGCAGTTCAGTGCCCACCGCGTCGTCAGAGTCGTCCAAAATGGTCGGCTCGTGGACCGCGACCAGGCCGTCCGTCGCCATGTCGGCGATGAGCACCCGGGCCACGCCGAGCGGAAGCTGCAGCCGCGCCGCGATCTCGGCGAGCGACTGCACACGTCCGTCACACAGCGCGGCGATGTACTGGTGCTCACGACCCTGGCCGCCATTCCCACTGGCAGCGGCCCGGCCGCGCACCGTCGTCTCGACGAGCGCCTCCAGCGCGATCTCGAGTCGGGGACGGGTACGACCGCGGGTCACGGCGTATGGACGGACCAACGCTCCGGTCGGTTCGTCACGATCGGCCATGTCGCCGCTCACCTCCTTCGCACCCGGCACCGGCTCTCGCCCGGTGGTTCCCGTCGTTGTTTTCGTGTAGTTCCTGCCGTGCCGACCCGCCGGTCAGCTCGGTCAGCCCATCATTCCGACAGCCGTACGCGGCTGCGGGGTCAACGCGTCGCCCACCCGGTCGACGAGCAGGGCCATCTCGTAGCCGACCTGCCCGACGTCGCAGCTGCGCGCCGCCAGGACGGCGAACGATGAGCCGTCCGAGATGGACATCAGGAAGAGAAAGCCGTTGTCCATCTCCACGACGGTCTGCAGGACCGCCCCGCCCTCGAAGCAGCGAGCGGCGCCCTGGGTCAGGCTGACCAGTCCGGACGAGATCGCGGCGAGCTGGTCCGCCCGGTCCCGCGGAAGGTCACGAGACGACGCGAGGAGCAGGCCGTCGGCGGAGACGGCGACCGCGTGCGCGACACCGGGCACCCGGTCGGCGAAGTTGGCCAGCAGCCATCCGAGATCCTGCGTAGTTGTCATCCTTGTTGCTCCTTCTGCCCGCTCCCGGCCACCGGCCCAGAGCCAGACTGCGAGGACTGCTGCCCGCCCGGGGTCGCCTCCGGGCCGGTCGAGTTGCTGTCGGTCGGGTTGTGACGCCCCCGCTGCACGCCCCGATGGTAGGCCGAGAGCAGACCGCGTACGCCTTCCGGCGTCCGGCGCTGCACCGAGGTCGATGGCTTCTCCACCCCACCCGGGACGAGCTGCGCCATTGGCGTCCGCTTGGGCAGCCCCTTCTGGGTGGTCTCCTCCACCGGTACCTCGATGGCCGCCGAGGCGGCCCGCCAGCCGTCGTCGGCCGCGGTCTGCCAGCCACCGGGCGGCGGCTGCGGCCGCCGGTTCGGCAGCGCCTCGGCAGGGCCGGGGCGGACGCCGCCGTTGGTGCCCGTCCCGTTGTCGCGCGGCGCTCCACCGGCCGTCGGAGTGTGTGCCATCGGTGCGTTACCTGTCGTCCCGGGTGGTGTCTGCCGGCCGGCCCGACCGGCGGCGTCGACCTTGGCGAACTGCTGGGTCGCGGCGCCGGGCGCAGGGGCGGCGGCCTCCTCCGGCCCGGGCCGGCGGGTGCGGAACCACGCCGACTCGAGCTCCCGGAAGATCGGCAGCTCCATCGTCTCGTCGGCGTACCGCTGGCGGTTCCCGGCCTGCTGCGGCGTCGTCGGCCGGTTGGCGGCCGGCGGCCGGTTGGCGCCCGGGGGCATGGCGGCCGGCGGAGCGGCCTCCGGGCGCTGCACCCGGGGCAGCTCGGTGGTCATGTCCAGGGCGGCGGCGAGCCGCTCCGGAACCGGCGGGGTGGCCGCGTCCCGGTCGGGCGCGGCGACCGGCGGCCAGGCCGGCGGCGCGCCGGCGGTCGGCGGAGCCTGCGGCGGCAGCTGACCCTGGGCGGGCGGCGCGGAGTACGGCCGACCCTGAGCAGGCGGCGCCGAGAACGGCTGACCCTGAGCAGGCGGCGCGGAGAACGGCTGGCCCGGGGCGGGCGCGGCCGACACCGGCTGACCGGAGTACGGCTGGCCCGAGTACGGCTGGCTGGAGACCGGGTGGCCGGACACCGGCGATGCCGACATCGGGACGCCGGAGATCGGCGGCAGCGGCGGGGCGGAGACCGGCGGCGGGTTGTACGGACGTGTCTCCGGGCTGCTGGGCAGCTGCCGCGGGATCGCCGGCTGCTGCCCGGTGCCGGACGGGTCACCGTCACCGGCGTTGCGGCGCTGCGGCAGTGGGTCGATCGGCTGCCCGTTGGAGGTCCGCGGCGCGAACGAGTCGCTGCCGTTGATCCCGCTGGCGCCGGTGAGATCCGACCAGGCGGGCATCGAGCGCATGCCGCCGGGCGTGGCCGGGGCGCCGGAGCCGTTGCGCGGGGCCGGGTCGAACGGGCGACCGCCAAGGGTCACCTGGTTGCCCGTCTCACCCGGGCGCGGGGCCGGTGGCGTGGCCGGGCCGTTGCTCAGGGCCGCCAGAGCGCCGAAGGCGGGGGCCGGGCCGACCGGCTGGGGGCCGCCGAAGGCCGGCGCCGGACCGGCGGCCGCGGGGAGCGCCGCGGGCTGCTGGCCCCGCCCGGAGAGGGCGCGCGGCACCAGGACCGAGGTGGGCAGCGTGACGTCGGCGACCGTGCCCCGGTCGGCGCCGGGCCGCAGCTCGGCCTTGACGCCGTGCCGGGAGGCCAGCCGGGCGACCACGACCAGACCCATCATCCGGGAGACGGCCACGTCCACCTGCGGCGGCGTGGCGAGCCGCTCGTTGAGGTCACGCAGCTGCTCGCCGCTGATGCCGATGCCCCGGTCCTCGACGTAGAGGGAGGCGCGGTCACCCACCCGCCGGGCCTCCACCATGACCTGCGAGTCCGGCGGAGAGAAGGCGGTGGCGTTGTCGAACAGCTCGGCGACCAGGTGCACCAGGTCGTTGACCGCGTGCGCGGCGACCTCGATGTCCCGGTCGATCACGCCGAACTCGATCCGGGTGTAGTGCTCGACCTCGGACTGCGCGGCGCGGAGCACGTCGATCAGGGCGGCCGGCTCGCGCTGCACGCGGGTCGAGTCGGCGCCGGCGAGGACCAGCAGGTTCTCGTCGTTGCGGCGCATCCGGGTGGCGAGGTGGTCGAGCTGGAACAGCTCGGCCAGCCGGTCCGGGTCTTCCTCGCCGCGCTCCAGCCGGTCCAGGTGACCGATCAGCCGGTCGACCAGGATCTGTGAACGGCGGGCCAGGTTGACGAACATCGTCGCGACGGAGGCGCGCAGCGCGGCCTGCTCGGCGGCGGTGCGGACGGCCTCCAGGTGGACGGCGTTGAACGCCTCGGTCACCTGGCCGAACTCGTCCTTGCTCCGGACCGGCAGCGGCTCGGCGATCTGGTTGGCCAGCTGCACCGGGGTGAGCTGCCCGGTGACCTGCGGGTCGCGCAGCCGGGCCACCGCCTGCGGCAGGCCGTACTGGGCCACCGAGAGGGCGCCCTGCCGCAGGTCGCGCAGCGACCTGGCCATCGAACGGGCGACCAGGTACGCGAAGAGGATCGCCAGCAGCAGCACGCTCAGCAGCAGGCCGGTCTCCAGGAAGACCTGGCGCTGCACGTCCGACCGCAGCTTGTCGGCCTGCTTGACCACGTCGCCGTCGAGCTTCGACTCGACGGTACGGATCAGCTTGGCGTTGCCGACCACCGCGGAGTCCCACTCCTTCGGACCGAAGGAGAGGGTAGACAGGTCACCGGTCTCGTTGCTGGCGATCTGGCCCTGGTAGGAGAGCACCTCGCGCAGGTCGCCCCCGGCGACGGTCTGCTGGTAGAACTCGGCCTCGGAGCGGTTGGCGATGGCGGAGAAGGCCTCCTGCGCCTGCCCTCCGGCGGTGACGCTGGCGATGTAGTCCTGGCGCAGGCTCGGGCTGAGCCGTTTGAGGTCAAGTGCGCGGTGCACCACCACCCGGCGCTCGGAGAGGAACTCCTTGGTGCGGGCGATGGCGGCGGCGGCGCGCATCCGGTCGCTCAGGTCGCTGTCGCCGGCGAGCTGGGTGCTCGAGTCGCGGATCGCCAGCAGGTCGCTGATCAGGCCCTCGTACTCCCTGATCGCCTGGCTGGTCACCATCTTGCCGTTGATGACCTGACTGCGGGTGCCGGGCAGGTCGGTGAGGTTCTGGTCGATCCCGTCAAGGAGGTTATCCAGCGTGGCGGGCAGGTCGTTCAGCTTGGCGCGCTGCTGCGAGTACTGATCCTTGGCGTGGTCGACCTTCGTGTTCACCTGGTCGTACGCCGCGGTGTACGGCGTCTTGGCCTGGGCGGTGTCGGCACTCAGCAGCAGCACGGCGGCGGTCCGCTCGTCCTGCAGGGTGTCGATCAGCTCACCCGAGTAGCCGATCAGGTTGGCCAGGTCGCCGGTCCGGTTGGCATTGTTGAGCGTCTGCAGATGGTCGACCAGACCAGTGGTGCCGACCACGACCGTGGCGATGGTCGGCACGATCATGATCAGACCGAGCTTGGACCAGATCGGCATGTCGCGGAGCCGGCTGGCCGGCCGGCGCAGACGCGACAGGAAGGAGCCCGCCGTCTTCGGCCGTTTGCTCACGTCACCGCCCTCGCATCACAGCGTTCGTGCGTCGCCAGGGGCAACGCCGAGCGACCGACCCGGCGGGTCGGACCTCCGAGATTCCATCACGCCGCCTCGCAAAGAGAAAGCCCAGGTTGTCCCTCGCCGGAGGTGTGATGAGATGTTGATGCAATTTGCTAGCAATCCGTCTGGCCGGAGTCACTCAAAGTAATGGAAAATCGTCACCGTGTCGTCCTGCTCGCCGGCCCTTCCGGCTCCGGAAAGTCCTATATAGCGCAGCGAACCGGACTTCCTGTCCTGTGTCTGGACGACTTCTACAAGGACGGCGATGACCCCACGTTGCCGCGTCGAAACGGACAGGTCGACTGGGAGTCTCCCGGGTCCTGGGATGCCGAGACGGCGGTGGAAACAATCGCCCGGCTGGCCCGGCACGGCAAGGCCGAAGTGCCGGTTTATGCGATCGGCGCGGACCGGAGGGTGGCCACTCGGCCATTCGACGTCGCCGGATCGCCACTTTTCGTCGCCGAAGGGATCTTCGCGGCCGAGATCGTCGAGGAGTGCCGCCGCCGCGGCCTCCTGGCCGGGGCGTACGCGCTGCACCGGCCGCGCGGGGCGACCTTCCTCCGCCGGCTCGCCCGCGACCTGGCCGAGCAGCGCAAGGCGCCACGGGTGCTGCTGAGCCGCGGGGTGGCCCTGCTCCGCGCCGAGCCGGCCGTGCTGCGCCGGCAGACCGGGTTGGGCGCCGAGGCGGCCCGGCCCGGGAGGTACTGCGCCGGGTGGCCGCCCTGCTCGCCGGCCACCCGCACCGGCACCCGTGATCAGCCGATCAGCTTCCCGTACGCCGGCTTGATCACCTCGTCGATGATCTTCAGTCGCTCGTCGAACGGGATGAACGCGCTCTTCATCGCGTTGATGGTGAACCACTGGAGCTCCTTCCAGCCGTAGCCGAAGGCCTCCACCAGCAGCGCCATCTCCCGAGACATCGAGGTACCACTCATCAGCCGGTTGTCGGTGTTGACCGTCACCCGGAAGCGCAGATCCCGGAGCAGTCCGATCGGGTGCTCCACGATCGACGGGGCGGCGCCGGTCTGCACGTTCGACGACGGGCACAGCTCCAGCGGGATCCGCTTGTCCCGCACGTACGCGGCCAGCCGGCCGAGCACCGGCTCCGGGCCCGGGACGATGTCGTCGACGATCCGCACCCCGTGACCGAGCCGGTCGGCGCCGCACCACTGGATCGCCTGCCAGATCGAGGGCAGCCCGAACGCCTCGCCGGCGTGGATGGTGAAGTGGAAGTTCTCCCGCTGGAGGTACTCGAAGGCGTCCAGGTGGCGGGTGGGCGGGAAGCCCGCCTCCGCGCCGGCGATGTCGAAGCCGACCACGCCGGCGTCCCGGTGCCGAACGGCCAGTTCGGCGATCTCCTGGGAGCGGGCGGCGTGCCGCATCGCGGTGAGCAGGGTGCCGACCCGGATCGGGGTGCCGGCGTGGGCGGCCTGCGCGCTCCCCTCCACGAACCCGGCGACGACCGCCTCGACCACCTCGTCCAGGGTGAGGTTCTGTTCCAGGTGCTGCTCCGGGGCGAACCGGACCTCGGCGTAGACGACCCCGTCGGCGGCCAGGTCGAGCGCGCACTCCCGGGCGACCCGGCGCAGCGCGGGCGCGGTCTGCATCACCGCCACGGTGTGCGCGAACGTCTCCAGGTAGCGCTCCAGCGAACCCGAGTTCGCCGCCTCGGCGAACCAGCGGCCGAGCGCCACCGGGTCGGTGGTGGGCAGCTCGTGGCCGACCTCGGCGGCCAGCTCGACGATCGTCGCGGGCCGCAGACCGCCGTCCAGGTGATCGTGCAGCAGCGCCTTCGGGACCTTGACGATGTCCTCGTACCGGATTGCGACCATGCTCAGACATTAGTCATCGGTGCCCGCGGGACGAGACCGGACCGGGCCGGGCGGGTCAGGGGCGCCAGCCGTACACCCGCTCCACCGCGAGGCGGACCACCAGCCGGCCGTCGGCCACTATCGCCGCCCGGTACTCCGCCCAGTCGGGGTGCTCGCCGCGGATCCGCCGGTAGACCTCGACCAGCTCCTCGACGGTGGCGTCGTCGGCCGCCGCGGCCGGCGGGGTGAGCGTCACCGTCCCCTCGGCCACCGCGTACGCCCCGCCGTCGGCGGTCGTCACGTGGAAGCTGGCCCGGGGGTCGCGGCGCAGGTTGCGGACCTTGGCCCGGTCGCCGGTGGTGGAGCAGCGGATCAGCCCCGGCTCGGCGAGGTAGTCGACGTTCGACAGCTGCGGCCGGCCGTCCCGACGCAGGGTGACCACCACCCCGCGCCCCCGCTCGCCGAACAGCTCCCACAGCCGGGCGCTCACGCCGCCACCCGCAGCGGCGCGAGGGCGGCGGCCAGCCGGGCCAACTGGTCGAGCATCAGGTCGGCGGCCTCGTCGCGCCCCGGGTCGGGCCGCAGCTCGCCGCCGGAGTCCAGCGCCTGCCGCAGGAAGACGGTCACCGCCTCGTTGACCGGCACCATGTTCAGCGTGGTCACCACCTGCTTGATCATCTGCACGGCGCGCAGCCCGCCGGAGGTCATGCCGTAGCTGACGAAGCCGACCGGCTTGTGCCGCCACTCTTGGTAGAGGTAGTCGATCGCGTTCTTCAGCGGCGCGCTGAAGCCGTAGTTGTACTCCGGCATCACGAGGACGAAGGCGTCCGCCGCGGCGGTCGTCGCGCTCCACTCCAGGGTGTGCCGGTGCAGGTAGTTCCCCTCCGAGGGGTGGTGCGGCTCGTCGTGGAAGGGCAGCCCGAGCTCGGCGAGGTCGACCAGGCGTACGTCGTCGAAGCCGCCGTGCCGGACGGCGGCCGCGGTGAACCAGTCACCGATCCGCCGGCCCACCCGGCCGGGGCGGGTGCTGGCGACGATCACGTTCAGGCGGGACATGGCGGGGTCACTCCTGTCGGGGCGGGTCGGCCGGGGGCCGGCACGGCGAGTCGGGGGATGAGGAACTGGGCGAGCGGTCCGATGCTCAGCGCGTAGAGCACGGTGCCGACGCCGACGGTGCCGCCGAGCAGCCAGCCGACGGCGAGCACGCTCAGCTCGATCAGGGTGCGGACGCGGCCGATCGGCAGGCCGCGGGCGGCCAGGCCGGTCATCAGCCCGTCGCGGGGGCCGGGGCCGAGCCGGGCGCCGAGGTAGAGGGCGGTGGCGACCCCGTTGAGCAGGACGCCGAGGAGCAGCAGGCCGACCCGGACCGGGAGCGCGTGCACCGGCGGGAGCACCGCCAGCACCGCGTCGAGCGCCACCCCGACCAGCGCGACGTTGACCACGGTGCCCACGCCGGGGCGCTGGCGCAGCGGCAGCCAGAGCAGCAGGACCACCAGCGCCACGCCGTTGACCACCCAGCCCAGCGGCAGGCCGGACCGGGTGGCCAGGCCCTGGTGCAGCACGTCCCAGGACGACAGGCCGAGGTCCGCGCGGACCATCAGCGCGATGCTGGCGCCGAAGAGGGCCAGGCCGAGCAGGAGGCGGACCAGCCGTACGGGCAATCTGGTTGACATGTCATCGACCGTAGGATGGTTTCGATGACATGTCAACAACTGGGCTAGGATAGTCGGCATGGATGCCCCACGGTGGCTGGACGAGCGGGAGGAGCGGGCCTGGCGCGGCTACCGCCGGATGCGCCGCCTGCTCGACCTGGAGCTGGCCCGCGAGCTGACCCAGGACGCCGGGCTCTCCGAGCCGGACTACGACGTCCTCTCCGACCTGTCCGAGACGCCCGACCAGCGGCTGCGCCTCAGCGAGCTGGCCGACCGGATGCTCTGGTCCCGCAGCCGGCTCTCCCACCATCTGACCCGGATGCAGCAGCGCGGCCTCGTCACCCGCGAGGAGTGCGCGTCCGACGGCCGCGGCTCGGTGGTCGCGCTGACCCCCGCCGGCCGGCGGGCCATCGAGGCGGCGGCCCCCGGACACGTGGCCGCCGTCCGGCGACACCTGATCGACCTGCTCACCCCCGACGAGGTCGAGGCGCTCGGCGCGCTGACCCACCGGGTGGTGGACCACCTCGCCGGGCACGCCACCCCGACCACCAGCCCGCCGGAGGCCTGACGTGGACGAACGCATCCTCGACCGGCTGCGCTGCCCGGTCTGCGGCGATCCCCTGGCGGAGGTCACCGCGGGCACCGCCCGCGCGCTGCGCTGCCCGCGCCGGCACAGCTTCGACCTCGCCCGGCAGGGGTACGTCAACCTGCTCGCCGGTCGTGCCCCGCACGCCGGGGACAGCGCCGAGATGATCGCCGCCCGCGCCGACTTCCTCGCCGCCGGCCACTACGACACCATCGCCGCCGCCCTCGCCACCACGGCCACCGAGATCGCGTACGGCGACCGGACGGGCAGGACGGCGTACCCCCTGGTGGTGGATGCCGGCGCGGGGACCGGACGCTACCTCGCGGCGGTGCTGGCGGCGCTGCCGGACGCCGTCGGCCTGGCCCTGGACGTCTCCAAGCCGGCGCTGCGCCGCGCGGCCCGGGCCCACCCGCGGGCGGCGGCGGCGCTCGCCGACACCTGGCAGCGGCTGCCGCTGGCCGACGCCTCCACCACCGTGCTGCTGAACGTCTTCGCCCCGCGCAACGGCGCGGAGTTCCACCGGGTGCTCGACCCGGCGGGCGCGCTGCTGGTGGTCACCCCGGCCGAGGAGCACCTGGTCGAGCTCGTCGACGCCCTGGACCTGCTGAAGGTGGACCCGGCCAAGGCGGACCGGGTCGCCGGCAGCCTGGCCGGGCACTTCACCGAGGCGTCGACCGAGGTGCGCCGGGCCCGGCTCGCGCTCACCCGCACGGAGGTGGCCACCCTGGTCGGAATGGGCCCGAGCGCCTGGCACACCGACCCGGCCCGGCTCGCCGAGCGGATCGCCGCCCTGCCCGAGCCGGTGCCGGTGACGCTCGCTGTCCGGCTGGGCGTGCACCGGCCGCGCTGACCTGGTCAGGTGGAGAGGTCGACCTCTTCCCAGCCGGGCGGCTCGTCGTGGTACGGGCCGCGGAGCATCACCGCCCACTCCAGCGCCCACCGGCGCTGCCCGATCGCGTTCCCGTCGACCAGCCCGGGCAGCGGTCGGCCGGCCCGCTCCGTCTCCAGGTACGCCCAGTCCAGGCAGTAGTGCAGGTCGAGCAGGGCCGCCGCGTCGGCGGGATGCTGCGGAGCGGCCAGGATCCGGGACCGCCACTGGGCGAAGGTCTCCCCACCGCCGACGTGCGGCATCCGCTCCACCAGCCGCTCGTCCACCGGCACCGTCGGGTCGAGCACCTTGGTCAGCCCGAGCACCCAGGCCAGCGAGAAGAGCGCGTCGTGATGCAGCACGAACGACCGGTGGTCGCCCTTGCCGCCCATCACGAACTGCCACTCCGGCGGCGTCACCATGTCCACCAGGTGCGAGCCGAGCAGCCAGCTCATCGCCGCCTGCGGGGGCATCCCGAAGCACCTGGCCAGGATCAGGTGCAGCACCGCGATCCGGGCCTCGATCTCGACGGTGGGTCGCAGCTCGATCTCGTCGCCCGGCTCCCACACCAGCGGGAACTGGGACGGCGGAAGTGGCAGGCCCAGCCGGGACAGCTCGTCGAGGCTCGCCTCACGGACGGCCCGGGGATCGGGGGCGGGTACGCGCACGGCTCAGGTCCCTGTCTGCTCGCATCGGCTCATCGCCGGTCTGTCCCCCCTGGGCAGGGAGGATAGCGGCTCCCGATGATCAGCACCACGGCACCTCATGACCGGAATTGATCAGCTGATGCGCTCGATGACCAGCGGCGTCGCCGCCGGCGCGTCCGGCGCGATCCGGACCGCGCGCTCCGCCTCGGCCAGCGCCGCCGGGATCCGCTCCGCGTGCTCGGCCCGCAGCTCGTAGAGGGGGTCGCCGACGCGTACCGGGTCACCGGGGCGCTTGTGCAGGACCACCCCGGCCGGGATGCTCACCGGGTCCTCCTTGCGGGCCCGCCCGGCGCCGAGCCGCCACGCGGCCACCCCGATGGCGTACGCGTCGACGGAGGCGACGAAGCCGTCCTCGGCGGCCCGGACCACCTCGACCTCGTTGGCGCTCGGCATCGGAGCGTCCGGGTCGCCGCCCTGCGCCCGGATCATCGTCCGCCAGACGTCCATCGCGCGGCCGTCGCGCAGCGCCGCCTCCGGGTCGGCGTCCGGCAGGCCGGCCGCGGCCAGCATCTCCCGGGCCAGGGCCAGGGTCAGCTCCACCACGTCCGCCGGACCACCGCCGGCCAGCACCTCGACCGACTCGGTCACCTCGACCGCGTTGCCGACGGTCAGGCCGAGCGGGGTGGACATGTCGGTGAGCAGGGCGACCGTCTTCACGCCCTGCGCGCCGCCCAGCTCCACCATGGTCCGGGCCAGCTCGCGGGCGTCGTCCACGGACTTCATGAACGCGCCCGAGCCGACCTTCACGTCGAGCACCAGCGCGCCGGTGCCCTCGGCGATCTTCTTGCTCATGATCGAGCTGGCGATCAGCGGGATCGCCTCGACGGTGCCGGTGACGTCGCGCAGCGCGTACAGCTTGCGGTCCGCCGGGGCCAGCCCCTCGCCGGCGGCGCAGATCACCGCGCCGACGTCGCGGAGCTGCGCGATGAACTCGTCGTTGGTCAGCGCGGCCCGCCAGCCGGGGATCGACTCCAGCTTGTCCAGGGTGCCGCCGGTGTGGCCCAGCCCGCGCCCGGACAGCTGCGGCACCGCGCCGCCGCAGGCGGCGACCAGCGGGGTGAGCGGCAGGGTGATCTTGTCACCGACGCCGCCGGTGGAGTGCTTGTCCGCGGTCGGCCGGGACACCGAGGAGAGGTCCAGCCGCTCCCCGCTGGCGATCATCGCGGCGGTCCACCGGGCGATCTCCGGCGCGGTCATGCCGCGCAGCAGGATCGCCATGGCCAGCGCCGACATCTGCTCGTCGGCCACCAGTCCCTTGGTGTACGCGTCGACCACCCAGTCGATCTGCCCGTCGCTCAGCACCCCCCCGTCCCGCTTGGCCCGGATGACATCGACTGCTGTAAAAGCACTCATTAGATGATCTTCCCTCGTCGTCATTGCGGATACCGACCCGCGGCCCGCTACCACCGAGGGATTGGGCCCACCGCGCCCGGCGGAGGGATCAAGCCTGACCGCCCGGAGCCGGGCACGGTGGGCCCGATCCCCAAAGCTCAGCCACCCCAGCGGATCGGTATCTCCATCGGCGGCTCACCCTCACCGGCCCAGAAGATCGCGCCCGAAGCGTCCACCACCACCACCCGCGGCGTACGGGCCAGCCCCCAGGTGACCGCCTCCGCCGGATCGTCCCAGCTCGGCCCCTCCTCCAGCACGCCGGTCTCGGCGCCCTCGGTGTCCCCGGCGGACCGCTCCCAGTACGCCGTCCAGACCTGCTGCCCGGCGGAGAGGTCCGGGTGGACGAAGACGCTGCCCCGCCCCCGCCAGGCGGCCAGCCGCTCCGGCACCACCGGCAGCGGGGTCTCGCCGACGACGGACTCCAGGTCCTCCACGCCGAAGGCGTGTGGCAGCAGCTCGGCCATCCGCAGCGGCCGGCCCTTCGTCTCGACCAGGCACTCCGGGCCGCCGTTCTCCCACAGCAGCTGCCGGCACCGGCCGCAGGGCATCAGCGGCTCACCGTTGGCGTCGACGCAGGACATGGCGACCAGCCGGCCACCGCCGGTGGCGTGCAGCGAGGTGACCACCCCGCACTCGGCGCAGAGGGTGACGCCGTACGCGGCGTTCTCCACGTTGCAGCCGACCACCACCCGGCCGTCGTCGACCAGGGCGGCCGCCCCGACGGGGAACTTCGAGTACGGCGCGTACGCGTGCCGCATCGCCTCCGTGGCCGCGGCCCGCAGCCGCTCCCAGTCGATCTCCACGTGCTTACCCCCGTCAGCCCTTGATGTACGGCTTGCCGTCCGCGGCCGGCGCCCGGACCCGGCCGACCAGCCCGGCCACCGCCAGGATCGTCGCCAGGTACGGCAGCATCGCCAGGAACTGGCTGGGGATGCTGCTGCCGATCGCGCCGAGGTAGGTGGCGAGCTGGTCGGCGAAGCCGAAGAAGAGCGCCGCGAGCAGCGCGCCGGTCGGGCTCCACCGGCCGAAGATCAGCGCGGCCAGGGCGATGAAGCCCTTACCGCCGATCATGTTCTTGGTGAAGGAGTAGAGCGCGAGCGTGTACGAGGCGCCGCCGACGCCGGCGACCAGCCCGGCCATGAGCACGTTGCGGTAGCGCAGGCGCAGCACCTTCACGCCGACCGTGTCGGCAGCCGTCGGGTGCTCGCCGACCGAGCGGGTCCGCAGGCCCCACCGGGTCCGGAACAGCGCCAGGTGGATGACCAGCACCAGCAGCAGGCCGAGGTAGAGGAAGATGTTGCCGCGGAACAGCGCCGGACCGATCAGCGGGATGTCCTTGAGCAGCGGGATCTCCCAGTTGCTGAACCGGGGCGCGCTGTTGTACTTCGTCGCGTCGGTCTGCATCAGCCGCTCGTACAGGAAGCCGGTGATGCCGACCGCCAGCAGGTTGAGCACGATGCCCAAGACCACCTGGTCGACCAGGTAGCGGATGGCGAAGACGGCGAGCAGCAGCGAGATGAACGCGCCGCCGATCGCGGCGGCGACCAGCCCGACCCAGACGTTGCCGGAGATGCTGCCGAAGAGCGCGCCGGAGAAGGCCCCCATCAGCAGCTGGCCCTCGATCGCCACGTTCACCACGCCGGTCCGCTCGCAGAGCACCCCGGCGAGCGCGCCGAAGATCAGCGGCAGGGCCAGGATGAACGTGCCGCGGACGACATTCACCAGCGGCATGAAGTTGCGGCCCGCAGGGGCGGCGGAGACCTGCCAGCACAGGAAGCTCAGCACGAAGGCGACCAGCCCGACCCCGAGCACCAGGGTGAACCAGCGCTTCGGCACCCCGGCGAGCAGGGCGGCGCCGGCCGCGGCGGCGATGACCCCGAACAGGATCGCGCCGACCGTGCCGTTGATCCCCAGGGCGGCGCCGCCCTCGGTCTCGCTGAGCGTGAACCGGGCCTGCTGGTCGGTGGCGAGCGCGCCGAACAGCGCCGCCGCGAGCACGCCCAGCGCCAGCAGGACGGCCCCGGTCTTGCGGGCGCGCGTCCAGAAGCCCTCGTCGACCGTGGTCACCGCGACCTCGGGGACAGCGGTGGTGGACATGCTCACCAGCCCTTCGCGAGGCTCGTCTGCAGCCGGGCCGCGCGGGCCGCCCGGAGCTGGAAGATCGCCTTCACCAGGGCCGGCGCGGCGATGAAGATGACGATCAGCGCCTGGAGCACGGTTACCAGCTCCAGCGAGATCCCGGAGTACGACTGCATCCGGTTGCCGCCGGCCTGGAGCGCGCCGAACAGCAGCGCGGCCAGCAGCACGCCCCACGGCTTCACCCGGCCGAGCAGCGCGACCAGGATGCCGTCGAAGCCGATCTGCGCGATCACCAGCGGGGTCAACGCGTCCGCGGTCGAGCCGAGCACCATGTTCGACCCGCCGAGGCCGGCCAGCAGACCCGAGATCACCATGACCAGCACATACGTCTTGGTGACGCTGATGCCGGCGGTCCGGGCGGCGTCCGGGTTGTCGCCGACCGCGCGCAGCTCGAAGCCGATCGTCGAGCGGTTCAGCAGCCAGGCGATGAACCAGGTGACCAGCACCGCGAGCAGGATGCCGGAGTGCACCCGCAGGTTGTCGCCGAGCAGCCGGGGCAGCTGCGCCGAGGACTCGACCGGCTTGCTGATCGCGTCCGACCGGTTCGGGTTCTGCACCCCGTTCTGGACGATGATCCAGGACAGGAAGTAGACCGCGACGTAGTTGAGCATGATCGTGGTGATCACCTCGTGGGCGCCGGTCCGCGCCTTGAGGATGCCCGGGATGAAGCCCCAGAGCGCGCCGCCGGCCGCGCCGGCGATCAGCGCGACGAGCAGGTGCAGCACCGGCGGCAGCGGCAGCGCGAAGCCGGCAACCGCGGCGAGGATGACGCCGATGGTCGCCTGGCCCTGAGAGCCGATGTTGAACAGGCCGCCGCGGAAGGCGAGCGCGACCGAAAGGCCGGTGAAGGCCAGCGGCGCGGTGTACGTGAGCGTCTCCGAGATCGGGCTCAGCGCGGCGGTGAAGCCGGACGCCTGCGGGTCGAAGATCGCGCCCTTGAACAGGTTCGCGTACGCCTCGCTGACCGCGGTCCAGCTGGAGTTGAGGGCGTCGGCCGGGCGGGCGGTGATGTAGCTGTAGGTGGCCAGCACCTCCGGGTCGGAGACGATGATCAGCACCGCGCCGACGAGCAGCGCCAGGCCCACCGCGAGCACCGTGACGGTGACCGTGTTGGCGGCCCAGAGGTTGTCCAGGAACAGCCTGCCCAGCGTGGGACGGGGGCGCTCCTCGGGCCGCTTCGGGGCGGTGGCGGTCGTGGCCGCGCGGTCGGTGTTGCCGACCGCGTTCTGCGCCGCCTGGGACTCGGTCGCCGGCTCCTTGTCGGGGGAGCCCGACACCGGGTTCGGGTTGGTCATGCCTCGTCCTCGCTACCAGGGCCCTCGGGGGCCGGCGCCGCCGTGGCCGTCCCGGCCTCGGCCGTCTCCGGGGTGATGCCGGCCATCAGCAGGCCGATCTCCTCGCGCGGGGTGTCCGGGCCGACGATGCCGATGATCCGGCCCCGGTACATCACCGCGATCCGGTCGGCGAGGCCGACCACCTCGTCCAGCTCGCTGGAGACGACCATGACCGCGGTGCCGATGTCCCGCTCCCGGATCACCCGGGAGTGGATGAACTCGATCGAGCCGACGTCGACGCCCCGGGTGGGCTGGGTGGCGATGAAGAGCTTCAGCGGCCGGGACAGCTCCCGGGCCACGATCACCTTCTGCTGGTTGCCGCCGGAGAGGGTGCCCACCGGCGCGTCCGCCGACGAGGTACGGATGTCGAACTGCTCGATCCGCTCCTTGGCCGACTTCGCGATGGCGTCCGGCTTGAGCGACAGCCCCTTGCCGAACGGCGGCCGGTCGTAGATGTCCAGCACCAGGTTCTCCGCGACGGAGAACTCCTTGACCAGGCCGTCGACGCTGCGATCCTCCGGCACGTAGCCGACCCCGGCGCGCAGCACCTTCTTGGTCGGCCAGCCGTGCACGGCCTCGCCGTCGAGGGTCACCGTGCCGGCGAGCGTCGGCCGCAGGCCCATGATCGCCTCGATCAGCTCGGTCTGGCCGTTGCCCTGGACGCCCGCGACGCCGAGCACCTCGCCGGCGTGCACGGTCAGGTCGACGCCGTCGACCGCGCGGATCTGCCGGTCGTCGTCGACGACCAGGCCGGCGACCTCCAGGATCGGCCGGCCCGGGGTGGCCGGCTGCTTCTCCACGGTCAGTCGGACGCTTCGGCCGACCATCAGCGCGGCCAGCTCGTCCCGGCTGGCGGTCGGCGAGGCGGTGCCGACCGTCTTTCCGCGCCGGATCACGGTGATCCGGTCGGCGATGGCCTTGACCTCGCCCAGCTTGTGGGTGATGAAGACGATCGACTTGCCGGCGGCCTTGAGCGACCGCATGACCGCGAGCAGTTCCTCGGTCTCCTGCGGGGTGAGCACAGCGGTCGGCTCGTCCAGGATCAGCAGGTCGACGTCGCGGGTGAGCGCCTTGACGATCTCCACCCGCTGCTGGATGCCGACCGGCAGGTCCTCGATCACCGCGTCCGGGTCGACCCGGAGGTTGTACCGCTCGGAGACCTCGGCGACCTCCCGCCGGGCCCGCCGGCGGTCGAGGAAGCCGGCGAAGGCCCCCTTGACCTGTTCCGCGCCGAGCATGACGTTCTCCGCCACGGTGAAGACCGGCACCAGCATGAAGTGCTGGTGCACCATGCCGATCCCGGCCGCGATGGCGTCCGATGGTCCCCTCAGCTTCAGCGGCTTCCCGTCGACCAGGATCTCGCCCTCGTCGGGCTGGTAGAGCCCGTAGAGCACGTTCATCAGGGTCGACTTGCCGGCGCCGTTCTCGCCGAGCAGGGCGTGGATCTCTCCAGGCTCCACCGTCAGGTCGATGTGGTCGTTGGCGACCAGATCACCGAACCGCTTGGTGATGCCGCGCAGTTCGAGTCTCAGCGCAACCTCCTGGAGTGCGAGCGATGGTGCAGCGTAGCGGCTGCCGCGCCGGGTGCCGAGCCGGCCCGGCCCCGGGGTGGAGCGGATCGGCCGCCCCGGCGGCGCGGGTGTCCCCGCGTACGCCGAGGCGGCCGGATCGTGATGCCTGGTGCCCGCCGGCCTCCGCTGCCGATGATCTCACCGCGGCGGCCGGCGGACAGGTCACTTGGTCGGCTGGGCCTTCGAGGTGACCGTGATGGTGCCGGCGGCGATGTCCGCCTTGATCTTGTCGACCTCGGCCTTGAGGTCCGCCGGGACCTTGCTGTCGAAGTCGTGGTACGGGGCGATCGAGACGCCGTTGTTGGCCAGGGTGCCGACGAAGCCCGGCTTGGCCTGGAGCTTCTCACCACCGGCGGCCTTGAGCACGGCCTCCTTGACGGCGTCCGGGATGTTCTTGACGACCGTGGTCACCAGCGCCGGGCAGTTCGGGGTGCTCTCGCAACCGTCGACGTCCACCCAGATCACCGAGTACTTGCCGCCCGAGGCCTGGGCGGCGGCGGTGGTGCCGAGGCCCGAGCCGCCGGCGACCGGCATGATGATGTCCGCGCCCTGGGCGACCAGCGCGTCGGAGACCTTCTTGCCCTCGTCCTGCTTGACGAAGTCGTTGGTGAAGGAACCCTTCTGGGTCGCCTTGTCCCAGCCGAGGACCTGGACGTTCTTGCCCTTGGCCTTGTTGTAGTACGCCACGCCGTCGGCGAAGCCGTCCATGAAGATGGTCACCGGCGGGATCGGCAGACCGCCGTAGGTGCCGACCTTGCCGGACTTGCTCATCCCGGCGGCCAGGTAGCCGGCCTGGAACGCGGCCTGCGCGGTGTCGAACTGCATCGGGTAGACGTTGTCGACGCCCGGGTTGGAGTCGACGATGCCGAACTGCTGGTTCGGGTTCGCGGTCGCGGCCTTCTTGGTCGCGTCCGACATCAGGCCGCCGACGGCCAGGATGAAGTCGCACTTCTGGTTGACGAACCCGGTCAGGTTGACCTCGTAGTCCGCCTCGGCCTTCGACTGGACGTTCTTGATGTCGATGTTGTCGTTGGCCTTCTTGGCCTCCTGCAGACCCTTCCAGGCCGAGGTGTTGAACGACTTGTCGTCGATGCCGCCGACGTCGGTCACCATGCAGGCGCTGTACTTCTTGGCGCCGTTGCCACCGGCGTTGTCGTCCTTCTTGGGGGCCTCACCACACGCGGCGGCGCCCAGCACGAGCCCACCCGCCACGAAGGCGGAGGCGATCCGCATCCCACGCACAGAGCGCAAGACGTCTCCTTCCCATTGCACACCGCGTTCCCAGCGGTGGCAGCCCTTGAGCCGGCCTGCGCTTGCCGCCGGCGTCCCACGTTACGGACGGGAGCGTACGCCCGCGCCCACCCACCGGCCGACAATCGTGCACGAACGTTGAGTGCCCGTTATCCGTACGTAACCGTCGGGTGGGGCAGATCACCATTCGTGCCGCTACCGTCCGGGAGCGAATGCCGCGAACGTCCGTTTCCCGTGGCCTTTCCCCTACCCCCGACGCTACCGCCAGAACACCGCCACCGCCGCGTTGACCAGGGTCAAGCCGATGATCGCGAGGAAGTGGCCACGGTTGACCGACTCCCGCTTACGGGAAAAGAAGACCATGACAAAGATCAGCAGCGCGAGCACCAACTTGGTAACAAGTTTGGCGGGTGCCGGCTCGTCGCCGTCACGCAGCGGGGCGGCGAGGCCCAGGCCGGTCAGCAGACCGATCACCGAGCCCCACAGCATGGCGGCGTTGATCCGCAGCCGGCCGCTGACGTACTGGGCGATCGAGCCGCCGAGCAGCAGCGCGAACCCGATCAGATGGACGTAGAGAAGTACCAGCCGAAGAGCTTCCACGACGGGCATCCTCCCCCATCAACGACGGTTTGTAGTAGGCGGCCCGCCGAGCCGATCTCATACCGTGACCTCGGCCGCCCGCCCGCCCGGGGCCGTCGCACCGGCCGACCGGTGCCGGCCGACCGGTGCCGGCCGACCGACACCAGGGCGAGGCCGGCGGCCATTGCGAAGAGTCCGTTGCCCCCGCCTCCCGCCACCAGGAGCCGTCGAGCAGGGGTCAGGTCAGGCGCCAGACCTGGAAGGTGGGGCCCTCGGCGGGCAGCAGCACCGCGCCGTCGGCGTCCGGGCGCAGGGCGGGCGCGCCGCCGTGGACGTTCTCCCCGGCCGGCAGGCCGGCCAGCCGGACCGGGGCACCCGCCGCGCGGCGGGCCAGCACCAGCACCGAGCCGGTGGGCGCCTCCCGCAGGAAGACCAGGGTGTCCGCGTCGGCGTGCACCCAGCGCAGGCCGCCCTGGCGCAGCGCCGGCTCGGCGCGCCGCAGCGCCAGCAACGACCGGTACGCGGCGAAGGTCCGCCGGTCCCAGCTCTCCGGCCGGTGCCACGGCATCGGGGTACGCGAACCCTCCCCGTTGGTGCCGGTCAGCCCCAGCTCGTCACCGGCGAAGATCACCGGGGTGCCCGGCATGGTGGCCAGCAGGCCGGCGGCGACCTCCTGCCGGGCGGCGTCGCCGACCACCGTCCGGATCCGGGCCGAGTCGTGCGAGCCGAGCAGTTGCCACGAGTGGACGTACGACCGCCAGGAGATCAGCGACCGGTAGGTGTTCATGGTGGCCAGCACCGCGCCCGCGTCCCGCCGGGCCACCCCGCCGGGAGTGCCGAGGAAGTTCGGGACCGGGGCGTCACCAAGCCGCAGCCAGGACCAGACCGGGTCGGTGAAGCCGACGTAGTTCATCGTGCCGTGCCAGCCGTCGCGGTCCAGGTCACCGGTGTGGTCGTGGCCGTGCTCGGCGAGCAGCAGCCCGTCGGGCCGGGTGTCCGCGACCACCTCGCGCAGCAGCCGCGCCACCTCGTGGGTGTACGCGTCCGCGCGCCGGCGGCCGGTCATGTTGGCGACGTCCACCCGCCAGCCGTCCAGCCCGTACGGCGGACGCAGCCAGCGGCGCAGCAGCGAGTCCCCGGCGGTGGCGAAGCGGCGGCGCAGCTCGGCGCTGCCCCAGTTCAGCTTCGGCAGCGACTTGACCCCGTTCCAGGACTCGTAGTCGCCGGTGGCCTCGTCGAAGTAGTAGAGCTCCCGCTCGGGCGCGCGCACGTCCGCGGCGGCGCTGGTGAACCACTCGTGCGCGTCGCCGGTGTGGTTGCTGGTGATGTCGCCGAGCAGCCGCCAGCCCCGGGCGCGTACCGCGTCCGCGAGCCGGGCCAGCGCGGCGTCGCCGCCGAGCAGCGGGTCGACGGCGTCGAAGCTCGCCGCGTCGTACCGGTGGTTGGAGCGGGCCGGGAAGATCGGAGTGAGGTAGAGGGTGTTCACGCCGAGCCGGTCGAGGTGGTCCAGCCGCTCGGTGATGCCGTCCAGGTCGCCGCCGTAGAACTGGTGCGGCGTCTCCGGCCCGCGCCCGATGACGGGGGTGTCCCAGTCGCACGGGATCGCCCAGTCGGGCGCGGTCCGGGTGTCGGCGGCGGCGGAGCGGGCGAACCGGTCGGGGAAGATCTGGTAGATCACCGCATCCCGGGCCCAGGCCGGCGGCGGGGCGTAGCTGACCAGCTTGAAGTCGCCGTTGTCGGGCACGTCGTGGTCGACCAGCCCGGCCGCGTTCAGCCAGCGGTAGCCCCTGCTGCCGGCGAGCAGGAACCGGTAGTTGCTGACCGGGTTGCGGACCTCGACGTCGGCCCGCCACCACACCTCGCCGCCCTCGGTGCGGTCGACGGTGGCCTCGGCGAAGCGCGGCTCGCCGTCGCCGGTGGTCCGGGCGCGCACCTGGCGTACGTCGGCGCCCTCGGGGACCCGGACGAACACCGGCACGGTCTGCCCGAGCGCGGGCTCCTGCTCGGGTACGTAGCTGGCGGATCCGTCGTGGTGCGGCTGCAGCGACATGGTGAGACCTTTCGCGTCGGTCGGACGGGGAGAGGAAGGGGTCGCCCGCCGCGGCCGTTCTCCCGGCCGCGGCGGTCAGCCCGTGACTGCTCCGGTGTACGTCGGACGCCGACGCCCTTGCCGCAGCGTGAGCCGAGGAGGCTCAGCCCTTGACTGCTCCAGCCGTGAGGCCGGAGACGATGTAGCGCTGGAGGAGCTGGAAGACCAGCACCGTCGGGACGGCGGTGAGCAGCGTGCCCGCCGCGAAGATCCCGAAGTTGTTGTTGCGCTCACCGGCCACCAGGCCGAACATGCCGACCGCGAGAGTCTTCGACTCGGTGTTGGTGAGGAACACGTTGGCGATCATGAACTCGTTGATCGTGCCGATGAACGACAGCAGCGCGGTCACCGCCAGGATCGGCGCCACCAGCGGCAGCATGATCCGGAAGAAGACCTGGGCGTGCGTGGCGCCGTCCATGGTCGCCGACTCGTCCAGCTCCCGCGGCAGGGTGTCGAAGAAGCCCTTCATCAGCCAGGTGTTGATGCCCAGCGCGCCACCCATGTAGAGGAGGAAGAGGCCCCACGGGGTGTTGAAGCCGAGCGCCGGCCACAGGTCGGTGACCGTGGTGAAGATCAGGAAGATCGCCACGATCGCCAGGAACTGCGGGAACATCTGGATCAGCAGCAGCGTGAGGAGCCCGAACCGACGGCCGGCGAAGCGCATCCGGGAGAAGGCGTACGCCGCGAGCGCGGACAGGAAGATCGACACGAAGCTGGCCGCACCGGCGATCAGCAGCGAGTTGAGGAACCAGTGGGCGAACGCGGTCCGGTCGAACAGGTTGCTGAAGTTCTCCAGCGACGCCCCGGTCGGCAGCAGCTCGGTCGAGGAGAGGGTGCCGAGCGGGTTGAGCGCCGCGGAGAGCACGAACAGGATCGGGAAGAGGCTGAAAGCCACCGCCAGCACCCCGACCACGTGCCGCCAGCCCACCCGGGCGAACCAGCGGCCCCGCGACTGCGCGGTCGCGTTGCGGTTGGCGACGGGGGCGTCCGCATAGGTGGTCACGAGTACACCTCCTCCTGCTTGCGGGTACGCCGGAAGCTGATCGCCGACACGGTCGCCACGATCGCGAAGATGAAGATCGAGACGGTGGCCGCCATGCCGAACTCGGCGCCCTGGGCGCCGAAGGCCAGCCGGTAGGTGTAGGTGATCAGCAGGTCCGTGGCGCCGTTGGTCGGGTTGTCGGGCGCGAACGGTCCACCCTCGGTGGTCAGCCAGATCGCGTTGATGTTGTTGAAGTTGTACGCGAACGACGCGATCAGCAGCGGCGAGAGCGCGACCAGCAGCAGCGGCAGGGTGACCGCCCGGAACGACTGCCACGGCGAGGCGCCGTCCACCGAGGTGGCCTCGGTCAGCTCGCGCGGGATCGCCTGAAGCGCGCCGGTGGCCACCAGGAACATGTACGGGTAGCCCAGCCAGAGCTGCACCAGCAGCACCGCCGCGCGGGCGGTCCAGGCCCCCCCGAACCAGTCGACGTCCAGCCCGAACAGGTTGTTGACCAGGCCGAAGTCGGTGTTGAACATGTCCCGCCAGACCAGCAGCATCGCGAACGACGGCATGGCGTACGGCAGGATCAGCAGCACCCGGTAGAGGTTGGTGCCGCGCATCCGGGGCGAGTGCAGCGCGAGCGCGATGGCCATGCCGAGCAGGAAGGTGAGCCCGGTCGAGCCGATCGCGAAGGCGAAGTTCCAGATCAGGGTGCCGAAGAACGGGCCGGAGATGTTCGGGTCGGTGAGCACCCGGCTGAAGTTCTTCAGTCCGACGTTGACCTTCCAGCCCTGGGTCAGCCGCTCGCCGTCGGCGGCGACGAAGGAGCCGGCGGCCGCGTCGGCGGTCCAGGTCTTGCCGGTCTCGCTGTCCTTGACGCAGTCGCAGCCGGCGTCGTACGCCCGGACGGCCTTGCCCTCGTAGGCGCGGGACAGGCCGGTGGAGCGGATCGCGCCGCCGGAGGTGGGCACCACCAGGGCGGTGATCTCCGGGCTGCGGACGCTGGCCTGGCCGATGTTGAGGATGGTGTAGCCGTCGGCGGCGGTGACCTTGCCGCCCGGGGCGACGGTGACCGAGCCGGCGTCGAGCTGGCGCAACCCCTCGGCGTCGCCGGCGGAGACGGTGCCGGTCTTCGCGTCGGTGACCAGGAAGACCAGCGGGCCGGTGGTCGGGTCGCCCTTGGTGGCGATGGAGAGGGCGTACTCGGTGGAGCCGGGGACCTGCTTCACCGAAGAGCTCTGGATGGCGACGATCGCGTCGTCCTTGCTGCCGCGGTGGCCGTCGCCGAAGTTCGTGAAGGCGGTGCTCGCGGTGTAGAGCACCGGGAAGACCTGGAAGGCGATCAGGAAGAGCGTGCCGGGGACCAGGTACTTCGCCGGGATGTGCCGGCGGGTGAGGTAGAGGTAGCACAGACCGGCGGTGGTGGCCGCCAGGATGGCCAGCCCGACCCACATCTCGGCCTCGATGAGCGGGAAGGCCGCCCAGATCGCGATCCCGGCCACCAGGCCGAGCAGGACCACCTTGACGACGAGGCCGGTCGCGGTGATCGGCGCGTGGTTCCGCGCGTTACGGGACTTGCGCGGGAGCCCGGAGCGAACGGGCTCCCGGCCCGGAGCCTGCGTGGCAGGCTCCGGGCCGGACAGCGACGTGCTCATTACTTGATCTGACCCGCGATGGTCTTGCCAGCGGCGGTGATCGTCTTGGCCGGGTCGGCGCCGCCGATGATGGCGGCCTCCGCCTTGCCGAACGGGTCCCAGATCGCGGCCATCGCCGGGATCGCCGGGAGCACCTGGCCGTTCCTGCCGGCCTCGGAGAACTTGGCCAGGTCCGGGTCGGTGCCCTTGACCTGCTCGAAGGCGGCGGTCAGCGCCGGCGGACGCGGCTCGGCCTGGTACAGGGCGACGGCCAGGTCCGGCTTGGTCACGTAGTTGGTGACGAACTCCTGGGCCAGGGCCTTGTTCTTGCCCTTGGCGGCGACGTAGAACGCCTGGACGCCCACGAACGGCTGGGCCTCCTTGCCACCGGCGAAGCCGGGGACCGGGGAGATGTCGTACTTGATGTTGGCCTTCTTGGCGTCGGCGATCGCCCACGGGCCGGAGACCAGGAAGGCGCATTTCTTGCCGGTGAAGGTGGCGATCGAGTTCTCGCCGGTGATGGAGCGCTTCAGCGCACCCTCGCCCTTCTCACCCAGCTTCGCGATCTTCTGGAAGGCCGCGATCGACTCCGGCTTGCCCACGCCCAGGTCCTTCGGGTCGTAGTCGCCGTTGGCCGTGGTGCCGAAGAGGTAGCCACCACCCGAGGTGTACAGCGGGTAGACGTGGTACGCGTCGCCGTTCTGGCCGGACTGGAGGCAGAGGATCTCGCTGGCCTTCTTCTCGGCCTTGAGCTTCTTGCCGGCGGCGACGAGGTCCTCGATCGTCTTCGGCGCCTCGGGGGCCAGCTCCGTGTTGCGGATGAGCGCGACGTTCTCGGTGGCGTAGGGGACGCCGTAGAGCTGGCCGTTGAAGGTCACCGCCTTGATCGCGGTCTCGTTGAAGCCGCTCTTCTGCTCGGCGGCGAGCTGCACCGGGTCGATGGCGCCGTTCTGCACCAGGTTGCCGATCCAGTCGTGCGCGCCGACCACGACGTCCGGGCCGCTGCCCTGCTGCGAGGCGGTGACGAAGTTGGTCTGCAGGTCCTTGGAGACGGCCTGCACCTCGACGGTGACACCGTTGTCCTTGCCGAACTGCTCGGCGAACGGCTTGAGGGCGGCGGTCCGCTTGTCGTCGGCCCAGATGACGAGCTTGCCGCTGGCGGCCTTGGGGGATTCCTTGGCGGCCGGCTCGTCCTTGCTGTTGTCGCCGCAGCCGGACGCGGCGAGCGCCAGACCGAGAACGGCGACCACACCCGCGGTACGGATGCGCATCGGTACTCCTGTCGTTGTGGCGGCCCGCGGGGGGAAGGGCGACCCGCCAGTGGAAACCTCTGAAAGTTCTTGCTGACCGGCGCGAGGGTGCCGCGCCGCTGCGTCGCGTGTTGCGGGGACGTTAGCAAGAGGTTGCAGGGAATGGAAGGGATTGCAGGGCTGTACGCAAGAACTTGCCCTTGAGCTAAAGTGCCGCCATGCGCGCTCGACTGTCCGACATCGCCCAACAGGCCGAAGTCAGCGAGGCCACGGTGTCGCGGGTGCTCAACGACCGCCCCGGTGTGGCCCCCGAGACCCGGCAGGCCGTCCTGACCGCCCTCGACGTGCTCGGCTACGAGCGCCCGGCCCGGCTGCGCAAGCGCAGCGCCGGGCTGGTCGGGCTGGTCGTCCCGGAGCTGGAAAACCCCATCTTCCCCGCGTTCGCCCAGGTCATCGAGTCGACCCTGGCGCAGAGCGGGTTCACCCCCGTGCTCTGCACCCAGACTCCGGGCGGCGTCACCGAGGACGAGTACGTGGAGATGCTGCTGGACCGGCAGGTCTCCGGCATCGTCTTCGTCTCCGGCCTGCACGCCGACACCGCGGCCAACCACGACCGGTACCGCGCGCTGATCGCCCGGCCGCTGCCCGTGGTCATGATCAACGGGTACGCGCCCGGGATCGCCGCCCCCTTCGTCTCCTGCGACGACCGGGAGGCCACCGAGCTGGCCGTCGCCCACCTGGTCGCGCTCGGCCACCGCCGGATCGGCCTGATCACCGGGCCGGACCGGTTCGTGCCGGTGCAGCGCCGGGTGGCCGGCTTCCGGACGGCGATGCCCCGGCTGGCCGGCGTGCCCGAGAGCGAGCTGGCCGAGCTGGCCGAGCTCTCCCTCTTCGGCGTCGAGGGCGGCGAGGCCGCCGCCGGCCGGCTGATCGAACGCGGGGTGACCGGCATCGTCTGCGGCTCCGACCTGATGGCGCTGGGTGCGATCCGGGCCGCCCGGCAGCGCGGCCTCTCCGTTCCGGCGGACATCTCCGTGGTCGGGTACGACGACTCCCCGCTGATGGCCTTCACCGACCCGCCGCTGACCACCATGCGCCAGCCGGTCGCCGCGATGGCGGTGGCCGCCGTCCGGGCCCTGGTCGACGAGATCAACGGGCACGCGGCCCCGCACTCGGAGTACATCTTCCGTCCGGAGCTGGTGGTCCGCGGCTCGACGGCGGTGGTCCGGCAGCCGGGCGCCACCGCCGCACCCGGCGGCGACCCGCAGCGGCAGCACCCGACCACGTCCACGATCGCCATCCCGGCCTGACCGACCACCCGGCGCTCGGGCCGCCAGCGGCCGCCGGCGTGACGCCGTGCTGGCGGGGCGTGACGGGCGTCATGCCTTGCGCAAGAAATGCTTGACTCTTGCAGCGCCGGGGCGGCATTCTGCTCACGCACCCCCGCCCACCACCCACGCCCGCGCGGTGTGCCGCCGTCCCGCGCCAGAGAACGGGGATCGTCACCGATGACCGCCGCCACCAACCCCACGCCGCTGACCTCCGACGACGACTGGTGGCGATCCGCGGTCGTCTACCAGGTCTACGTCCGTAGCTTCGCCGACGCGAACGGTGACGGCGTCGGTGACCTGCGGGGCATCCGGGAGCGCCTGCCGTACCTGCGCGATCTCGGGGTGGACGCGCTCTGGCTGACCCCCTTCTACACCTCGCCGCAGATCGACGCCGGCTACGACGTGGCCGACTACCGCGATGTCGACCCGCTCTTCGGCACGCTCACCGACTTCGACGCGATGATCACCGACGCGCACGCCCTGGGCCTGCGCATCATCGTCGACCTGGTCCCCAACCACACGTCCAGCGCGCACCCGTGGTTCACCGCGGCCCTGGCCGCCCGCCCCGGCTCCGCCGAGCGCGAGCGCTACCTCTTCGCCGACGGCAAGGGCGCCCACGGCGAGCTGCCGCCCAACGACTGGGAGAGCATCTTCGGCGGCCCGGCCTGGACGCGGGTGGCGGACGGCCAGTGGTACCTGCACCTGTTCGACCCGGCCCAGCCGGACCTGAACTGGCGCCACCCCGAGGTCCGCGCGGAGTTCGAGGACGTGCTGCGCTTCTGGCTCGACCGGGGCGTGGACGGGTTCCGGATCGACGTGGCCCACGGCATGATCAAGGCCGAAGGGCTGCCGGACGTCGGTTTCAACTCGATGACCACCGGCCAGCGCCAGTCGGAGCTGCTCGGCAAGGGCCGACTCCCCTACTTCGACCAGGACGAGGTGCACGACATCTACCGTGCCTGGCGGCCGATCCTGGACAGCTACCCGGGCGGCCGGATGGCGGTGGCCGAGGCCTGGGCGGAGACGCCGCAGCGGCTGGCCCGCTACATCGGCGCCGACGAGCTGCACCAGGCGTTCAGCTTCGACTTCCTCGACGCCACCTGGTCGGCCGACTCGTTCCGCAAGGTGATCGACACCGCGCTGGCCGAGTCGACCATCGTCGGCGCGCCGACCACCTGGGTGCTCTCCAACCACGACCGGCAGCGGCACGTCACCCGGTACGGCGACGGCGAGGTCGGGCTGCGCCGCGCCCGGGCCGCCGCCCTGCTGATGTTGGCCCTGCCCGGCTGCGCCTACGTCTACCAGGGCGAGGAGCTGGGCCTGCCGGAGGTGCTGGACCTCCCCGACGAGCTGCGCCAGGACCCGGCGTTCCTGCGTACCGGGGAGAGCCGGGACGGCTGCCGGGTGCCGATCCCGTGGAGCGGCGAGCTGGCCCCGTACGGCTTCGGGCCGGAGGGCAGCGAGCTGAGCTGGCTGCCGGCCCCGGCGACCTGGCGTGCCCTCTCGGTGGCCGCCCAGACCGGCGTGCCCGGCTCCACGCTGGAGCTCTACCGCGCGGCGCTGCGGATCCGGCACGAGCACCCGGCGCTGGCCGGCACCACCGGCGGCGTCACCTGGCTGGAGACCGAGCCGGGCGTGCTGGCGTTCCACCGGGCCGCCGGGGACGCCGTGCTGACCTGCGTGGTCAACATCAGCGGCGCCGAGGTCACGATCGCCGGGTACGGCCGGCCGGTCGTCGCCAGCGCCGACCTCACCGCGCAGGGCGCCGGACACGTCCTGCCGGTTGACGCAGCTGCGTGGTTCGAACGGCGCTGAGCCGGGTAACCCGCCATTGACCTGGTCGTCCGTTGTGCCCCGCGCCGACGGGCGGCTGGGCTGCCGACCCCTTGTGGTGGGGGGTGAGGTGGCGCCGGCGCCTCGGGAGTCCGCTCTCCGAGGCGCCGGTGTCCATCTGGGGCGGCTCAGCCGCCCTTGCTGGTGAGCAGCTTCGCGATCCGGGCGAAGCCGGCCCGCAGCTCGGCCTCACTCGGCGCGGTGAGCGGCTCCGCCACCGGCTCCTGCTCGGCGGCCAGCTCCAGCTCCTCGTCGATGACGTCCTCGAAGTCGCCGTAGAGGTCGGCCTGGTCGATCTGGGCGGTCTCGTCCTCGGCGGCGATCTGCGCGGCGGCGATCTCGCCCCGGATCTCCTCCGCCGACAGCGCCGGCAGCAGCGGCTCGACCACCGCCATCAGCTGCTCCTCCGCCACCACCGCCTCGGCCAGGGCGAGCGCGTGCGGCCGCTCGTACGGCCCGCAGACCACCGGCTCCCACTCGTCGGCTTCGCCGAGGGGGCCGAAGGTGATGATCCACGGCTGGCCGAGCATCGGCGAGTCGTCCGGCAGGTCCAGTGTCACGAGAGCGCCCACGCGCTCATCATGGTCGTTCGCGGCGCGGACGTGGGCGCCATTCACCCCAACTGCTGCTTCTCCCCCTGTCGCCCTCATGACATCCCCTCAGGATCCGCCGGGTCAGCGCGGGTGGGTGGTGTCCAGGGCGGCGCGGACCAGGGCCAGCGCCCGGTCCGGCGGGACGCCGAGCCGCAGCGCCTCGGCGGCGTACCCGGCCGCCGCGAGGTGCAGCCGGTCGGTCGCGTCGTCGCGCCCCGGCGCCACCACGGTGCCGTGCCGGCCCCGGGTCTCCACCAGCCCGGCGGTCTCCAGCTCCCGGTACGCCCGGGCCACCGTGTTCACCGCCAGGCCGAGGTCGGTGGCGAGCTGCCGGACGGCGGGCAGCCGGGTGCCGACCGGCAGCCGGCCGTCCCCGATCATCCGGGCGAGCTGCCCGCGCACCTGCTCGTACGGCGGCACCGCCGAGGTCTGGTCGATCCGGATCCGCATGTCAGCCCGCCCCTCCCGGCGTACCCGGATCGGTCTCCTCGTCGACCTCCACGTCCACCTCCGCCGCCGAGGGGCCGTCCGCCAGGTCGACCACCCGGCCGTACCGGCTGGTGGCGGCCAGGGCCGCACCGAAGAGCACCAACTGGTTGAGCAGGTAGAGGTAGAGCAGCAGCCCGACCGCGGTCGCCACCACCGTGTACGCCGGGTTCCGCTCGGTGCGCACCACGTAGTAGCGCCCGAGGGTGTTCAGCAGCGTGATGCCGATGGCGACCGCCAGCACGACCGGCCGCAGCCGGCGGCGGCTCATCCGCAGCCGGGGCACCGCCACCAGCAGCGCGGTGGCCACCACCGCGTTGATCAGGACGCTGAGCACGGCGCTGACCGTGGTCAGCCCCACCGACCCGGTGCTGCGCAGCAGGAAGCGCAGCAGCGACTCCAGCGTGTCGACGGCGGCCACCGACAGGCCGAGCAGCACGAAGACCGCCACCAGCACACCCAGATCGACCAGCCGGCGGACCACCAGGTTGCCGGGCTGCTGGTTGAAGCCGTACATCAGCCGCTGCGAGGAGCGGATCGCCTCCACCCAACCGATCCCGGTGAAGACCAGAATGACCAGACCGATCACGCCGACCGTGTTGCTGCTCTGCGCGATCTGCTGCGCGTCGAGGAAGGGCAGGTTCTCCTTCAGGAAGCCCGCCGCCGCCGCGCTGACCTCCTCGTTGTCCTGCAGGATCGCGCCGAAGACCCAGTACCCGACCAGGGCGAGCGCGAAGACCGCGAAGAAACCGTAGTAGGCGATCGCCGCCGCCAGCCGGCCGCCCAGCACGTCGCCGTAGAGCGTGCCGGCCCGCCACAGGTGGTCGAAGGCCGCCGAGCGCCGCCGTACCGCGTCCACCCGGCGGCCGAGACTGGCCTCGATCCGGCCGATCACGTTCACCACGTCATCCTCGCCGATCCGTGGGCGGCGCGAGGGCAGCCGGGCCGCGTGGTCAGCTCAGCCGCCGAGCCGGAAGTCCCGGCGGGGCTGCCACCGGGTCTGTCCGCTGTGCGAGAAGAGGGTGAACGCCTCCACCTCGAACAGCGCGGAGAAGTCGGCAAGGTCCTCGTACGCCCGGTCCAGCGCCTCCGGGGCGACGTCCTGCGCCACCGTCACGTGCGGGTGGTACGGGAAGCGGGCCTCGCGGTGCAGCTCGGGCGCCGAGCGGATCGCCACGGCGAGCAGCTCGCACTCGCTGATCCCGGCCGCCACCGCCACGAAGACCACCTGGGTCACCGGCCGGAACGTGCCGGTGCCCCGCAGGTGCAGGGTGAACGGCAGGTGGGCGGTGGCCACCTCGGCCAGGTGCTTCTCGACCGCCGGCAGCGCCGCCACCGGGATCTCGGTCGGCCCGAGCAGCGTCACGTGGGCCGGGACGGCCTGCGGGTCACCGGCCTCGACCCGGCGGCGGGTCAGCATCCCGCCCCACGGCTCGGGGATGTCCACCGCGATCCCGATCTGGATGGTGTCGCCGGCGTCCGGCACCCCGTCCCTGCGATCCACGCTCCGCGCCACCCCTCCGGCCACCGACTGCGTCCCCCACCCGTTCCCGTCGCGCCCGGGCCGCTACTCGGAGCGGACCGGCGGGAAGAACCCGATCCGCTCGTACGCCGTCCGCAGCGTCGCCGCGGCGACCGCGCGGGCCTTCTCCGCGCCGTGGGCGAGCAGCTTGTCCAGCTGGGCCGGGTCGTCCAGGTAGGCGCGGGTGCGCTCCTGGATCGGCGTGACGAACCCCCGCACCACCTCGCCGAGGTCCTTCTTCAGGTCGCCGTACCCCTTGCCCGCGTACGCGGCCACCAGGTCGTCGATGCCCCGGCCGGAGAGCGCCGAGTAGATGGTGAGCAGGTTGGAGATGCCCGGCTTGGTCTCGGCGTCGAAGACGATCTCACGGCCGGTGTCGGTGACCGCCGAGCGGATCTTCTTGGCCGAGCGGGCCGGATCCTCCAGCAGGTCGATGATGCCGGCCGGCGAGGAGGACGACTTCGACATCTTGGCCGTCGGGTCCTGCAGGTCGGTGATCTTCGCGGTGTCCTTGACGATGTGCGGCGCGGGCACCGTGAAGGTGGGCCCGAACAGCGAGTTGAACCGCTGGGCCAGGTCCCGGGACAGCTCCAGGTGCTGGCGCTGGTCCTCGCCGACGGGGACGGCGTTGGCCTGGTAGAGCAGGATGTCCGCGGCCTGCAGGATCGGGTACGTGAACAGGCCCACGCTGGCCCGCTCGCTGCCCTGCTTCTGCGACTTGTCCTTGAACTGGGTCATCCGGCCGGCCTCCCCGAAGCCGGTGATGCAGCCGAGCACCCAGGCCAGCTGCGGGTGCTCGGGCACCTGCGACTGGACGAACAGGGTGCTGCGCTCCGGGTCGAGCCCGACCGCGAAGAGCTGGGCGGCGGCGACCCGGGAGCGCTGCTTGAGCACCTTCGGGTCGTGTCCCGCGGTGATCGCGTGCAGGTCGACCACGCAGTAGAACGCGTCGTGGGTCTCCTGCAGGGCCACCCAGTGCCGTACCGCGCCCAGGTAGTTGCCGAGGTGGAACGAGTCGGCCGTCGGCTGGATGCCGGAGAAGACGCGTGGGCGGGCGGGTACGTCGGACATGCCGGCAATTCTGTCAGCAACGCCCGGCGTACGTCATGACGGGCCGGCGGGTCGACTCTCTGCCGGCACCGCCGGGGTGACCTCGCGCCGTTGCTCGGGCAGCCGCGCCGCGGAGACCGCCAGCCGGGACACCCGCCGCCCGTCGAGGGCGAGCACCCGCAGCAGCCAGCCGGGCGGCTCGTCCGCGTCGGGCACGCCGGCCCCGTCCGGCCCCGGGGTCACCGGCACCTCGTCCCCGGCGACTGGGAGCCGCCCCAGGGCGGCCATCACGAAGCCGCCGACCGTCTCGTACGGCCCGCCGGGCAGCGGGACGCCGGTGCGCTCGGCGAAGTCGGCGAGGTTCAGCCGCCCGTCGACGACGGCGGGCAGGCCGGCGTGAGCCGGGTCGGGCGGGCTGTCGTGCTCGTCGTGGATCTCCCCGACCAGCTCCTCGATCAGGTCCTCGCAGGTGACGATGCCGGCGGTGCCGCCGTACTCGTCGACGACGACCGCGAGGTGGTGCCCCTCCCGGCGCATCTCGGTGAGCGCGGCGAGCACCCGCTTGCTGCCGGGCAGCTGCTTGACCTCGCGGGTCAGCTCGCCGACGGTGATGCGCGGGTCGCGGCCGGGATGGAGCAGCACGTCCCGCAGGTGGACGAAGCCGACCACGTCGTCGTGGGTGCCGTCGACCACCGGGTACCGGGTGTGCGTCTCGACCCGGACCAGCCGCTCCGCCTCGGCGATGGTGAGCCGGGCGGAGAGGAACACGACCTCGGTGCGGGGCATCATCACCTCGCGGACCAGGCTCGCCCCCGCCACCAGCACCTCGTCGATGATCCGACGTTCGTCGGGGTCGAGCAGCGTGTTCGCGGCGACCAGGTCGCGCAGGTCCGCCTCGCTGATCCGTTCCCGGCCGGCGGTCGGGCTGGCCCCGAGCAGGTCGGTGACGAGACGGGTGGCGCCGTCGGCGGCGCGGACCACGAGCCGGGCGACGGTCCGGGCGACCGGCCCCGGTTCGCGTCGGGGCCGCCCCGGCGGGCGCCGCCGGGGTCCGGGACCGCCTGCTTCCCGCATGACAAGGATGGTAGACAGCGCTGGCTCGGCATCCGCGGCGATGTTCGGATCTGTTCAATCGTGGCGGATCGTGGTGGAATAGCGGGTGGGCACGCAGAGCGCGGGCACAGCCGACGGCCGTAGGGTGATCACGAACGGCCGCGGCGGGAGCGGCCAGGCAGGAGGAATCCGACGTGAAACTGCTCGTCACCGGCGCCGCCGGCTACATCGGCAGCGTGGTGACCCGGATGCTGCTCGACAACGGCCACGACGTGACGGTCCTGGACGACCTGCGGACCGGCCACCGGGAGGCCCTCGCCCCCGAGGCGACCCACGTCGACCTGCCGATCCACGAGGCCGCCCGGGTGCTCAGCCCGGACGCCGGCTTCGAGGGCGTGCTGCACTTCGCGGCGCTGATCGCCGCCGGCGAGTCGATGGTCAAGCCCGAGCTGTACTGGCACACCAACACGGTCGGCTCGCTCGCCCTGATCGACGCGGTCCGGGCCGCGCGGGTACCCCGGCTGGTCTTCTCCTCCACCGCCGCCGTCTACGGCAACCCCACCGAGCTGCCCATCCCGGAGACCGCCGTCAAGGCCCCCACCAACACCTACGGGGCGACCAAGCTGGCGGTCGACATGGCGCTCACCTCCGAGGCGATCGCCCACGACCTGGCCGCCGTCTCGCTGCGCTACTTCAACGTGGCCGGGGCGTACCTGCACGGCGGCCGGGCGATCGGCGAGCGGCACGACCCGGAGACCCACCTGATCCCGATCGCGCTGGACGTCGCCGCCGGCCGGCGGGAGAAGCTCCAGCTCTTCGGCGACGACTACCCGACCGTCGACGGCACCTGCGTGCGCGACTACATCCACGTCGAGGACCTCGCCCGCGCCCACCTGCTGGCGCTGGCCGCCGCGACGCCCGGCCGGCACCGGATCTACAACCTGGGCAACGGCAACGGCTTCACCAACCGGCAGGTGGTCGAGGTCGTCCGCGAGGTCACCGGGCACCCGCTGCCGGTCGAGGTGGCGCCGCGCCGCGAGGGCGACCCCGCCGAGCTGGTCGCCTCCTCCGCGCTGGCCCGCGAGGAGCTGGGCTGGGTGCCGGCGAAGCCCACCCTGCACGACATGGTCGGCGACGCCTGGGCCTTCTACCGCGCGCACATCCTGGAGCAGCGGTGACCGAGCCGGGCACGCCGGTCGGTGACGTCGCGGAGCGCGCCACCGCCGGCTTCCGGCAGCGGTACGGCGCCGAGCCCGCGGGCCGCTGGGCGGCTCCCGGGCGGGTCAACCTGATCGGCGAGCACACCGACTACAACGACGGTTTCGTGCTGCCGTTCGCGCTGCCGCTGCGTACCGTGGTCGCCGCCGCGCCGCAGGACGGCGAGCGCTGGACGGTCTGGTCGGAGCTCGCCGACTCCCCGGTCGAGTTCGGCGCCACCGAGGCCGACCAGCCCGGCCGGGTCACCGGCTGGGCCGCCTACGTCGCCGGGGTGGTCTGGGCGCTGCGGGCGGCCGGCCACGCCGTGCCCGGCGCCCGGCTCGCGATCGCCTCCGACGTGCCGCTCGGCTCGGGGCTCTCCTCCTCGGCGGCGATCGAGGCGGCGGTGCTCGCCGCCCTCGTCGAGCTGGGCGGGCTGAACCTGCCGGCCGAGCGGCGGCCCCGGCTCGCCCAGCGGGCCGAGAACGACTACGTCGGCGCACCCACCGGGATCATGGACCAGTCCGCGGCGATCCGCTGCCGGGAGGGACACGCGCTCTTCCTGGACTGCCGCACCGAGTCCGTCGAGCAGATCCCGTTCGACCTGGACGCCGCCGGACTGGCCGTGCTGGTGATCGACAGCCGCGCTCCGCACCGGCACGCCGACGGCGAGTACGCCTCCCGCCGGAAGTCCTGCGAGCGGGCCGCCGAGCTGCTCGGGGTGCCCGCCCTGCGGGACGTCTCCCCCGCCGACCTGGACGCCGCGCTGACCCGGCTCGACGACGACGAGATGCGCCGCCGGGTGCGGCACGTGGTGACGGAGGACCAACGGGTGCTCCACACCGTCGCGCTGCTGCGCGCCGGCCGGATCCGCGACATCGGACCGCTGCTGACCGCCTCGCACGCCTCGATGCGGGACGACTTCGAGATCACCGTGCCGGAGATCGACACCGCCGTCGAGGCGGCCCTGGCCGCCGGGGCCCACGGGGCCCGGATGACCGGCGGCGGCTTCGGCGGCTGCGTCCTCGCCCTGGTGGAGGCGTCCTCCGCCGACGCCGTGGCGCGGGCCGTCGTCGAGGCGTACGCCGAGCGCGGCTTCGCCACCCCCGGCACCCTGACGGTTCTCCCGTCCGCCGGCGCCACCCGCCTCGACTGACCCGGCGCCGAAGATCGTCGCGAGTTGCGGCATGGACCGGTGATTCTGCGCCTACGGCGACGGGCGGGTCAGCCGGCCTCGACGATCATCCCGGCGCCGACCGTACGGTTCGTGGTCTCGTCGATGATGACGAAGCCGCCGGTGGTGCGGTTACGGCGGTACTCGTCCGCCAGCAGCGGCACCGTCGTCCGCAGCCGGACCCGGCCGATCTCGTTCAGCTTCAGCTCGGCCGCCGACTCGTCCCGGTGCAGCGAGTTGATGTCCAGCCGGTAGTGCAGTCCCCGGACGATCGCCCGCGCCGAACGGGTGGTGTGCTTGATCGCGTACTTGCCGCCGACGTGGAGCGGGCGGCTCTCGTCCATCCAGCAGACCATCGCGTCGATGTCCTGGGCGACGGTCGGGGCGTTGTGCGGCCGGCAGATCATGTCGCCGCGGGAGATGTCGATCTCGTCGGTCAGCCGGACGGTCACCGACATCGGCGGGAACGCCTCGTCCACCGGTCCGTCGGCCGTCTCCACCGAGGCGATCCGGCTGGTGAAGCCGGACGGCAGCACCATCACCTCGTCACCCGGCTTCAGCACGCCGGAGGCCACCTGACCGGCGTAGCCGCGGTAGTCGGTGACGGTGGTGGACTGCGGCCGGATCACGTACTGCACCGGGAACCGCACGTCGACCAGGTTGCGGTCGCTGGCGATGTGCACCCGCTCCAGGTGGTGCAGCAGCGACGGCCCGTCGTACCAGGGCATGTTCTCCGAGCGGCTGACGATGTTGTCCCCGCGCAGCGCGGAGATCGGCACCACGGTCAGGTCCGGCACGTCGAGCTTCGCGGCGAACGCGGTGAACTCGTCGGAGATCCGCTCGAACACCTCCTGCGACCAGTCCACCAGGTCCATCTTGTTGACGCAGAGGACCAGGTGCGGCACCCGCAGCAGCGAGCAGAGGAACGCGTGCCGGCGGGACTGCTCCACCAGGCCCTTGCGGGCGTCCACCAGGATCAGCGCCAGGTCGGCGGTGGAGGCGCCGGTGACCATGTTCCGGGTGTACTGGATGTGCCCCGGGGTGTCGGCGATGATGAACTTCCGCCGCGGGGTGGCGAAGTAGCGGTACGCCACGTCGATGGTGATGCCCTGCTCCCGCTCGGCCCGCAGGCCGTCGGTGAGCAGCGCCAGGTTGGTGTACTCGTCGCCCCGGGCCGCGCTGACCGCCTCGACCGCGGCGAGCTGGTCGGTGAAGAGCGACTTCGTGTCGTACAGCAGCCGGCCGATCAGGGTCGACTTGCCGTCGTCCACGCTGCCGGCGGTGGCGAAGCGGAGCAGGTCCATCGGCCGGGCGGCCGCCTCGGCGGCCGGGGCCACGGTCTCGGTGCTCATCAGAAGTAGCCCTCCCGCTTGCGGTCCTCCATGGCGGCCTCACTGACCCGGTCGTCGCCGCGGGTCGCGCCGCGCTCGGTGATCCGGGTGGCGGCCACCTCCTCGATGACCTTCTCCACCGTGTCGGCGTCCGATCGGACGGCCGCCGTGCAGGAGGCGTCGCCCACGGTGCGGTAGCGCACCTGGGTCTTGAACCGCTCCTCCCCCGACCGGGGGTGGAAGAACTCGTTGACCGCGTACAGCATGCCGTCCCGATCGACCACCTCGCGCTCGTGCGCGTAGTAGATCGGCGGGAGCGGGATGCGCTCGCGGGCGATGTAGTGCCAGACGTCCAGCTCGGTCCAGTTCGACAGCGGGAAGACCCGGATCGACTCGCCCGGGTGGTGCCGGCCGTTGTAGAGCGACCACAGCTCGGGACGCTGGTTCTTCGGGTCCCACTGGCCGAACTCGTCGCGGAAGCTGAACACCCGCTCCTTGGCCCGGGCCTTCTCCTCGTCGCGACGGGCGCCGCCGAAGAGCGCGTCGAAGCGGTGCTTCTCCACCGCGTCCAGCAGTACCGGGGTCTGGATCCGGTTGCGCATCCCGTCGCCGGACTCGCGGACCATGCCGCTGCCCAGGGCCTCCGGCACGCTTGCCACGACCAGGTGCAGGCCCAGTTCGGCGACCCGCTGGTCGCGGTACTCCAGGACCTCGGGGAAGTTGTGCCCGGTGTCCACGTGCATGACCGGGAAAGGGATGTTGGCCGGGGCGAACGCCTTCTGGGCCAACCGGAGCATGACGATCGAGTCCTTGCCGCCGGAGAAGAGCAGCACCGGGCGCTCCATCTCCGCGACCACCTCGCGCATCACGAAGATGCTCTCCGCCTCGAGCGCGTCGAGGTGGGAGACCTGGTAGAAGCGGGCGCGGGCGGTCATGACACGGTCTCGATGGACGCGGATCCGCTCATGGATTCCAGACCTTTCCGGTCGGATACATCAAGAACAAGCGCTCAGGCTACCCGGAATGCCGCTGCAGCGCTGCAAGCAACCGACTGGCGAGATCCTTGCGGCAGACCAGCAGGTCGGGCAGCCGCGGGTCGGCCTCGTTGTATTTCAGCGCAGAACCATCGATCCGGGAAGCATGCAGTCCGGTGGCCGTCGCCACAGCGACCGGAGCGGCCGAATCCCACTCGTACTGACCGCCGGCGTGGATGTACGCGTCGACCTCACCGGTGACCACAGCGGCGATCTTGGCGCCCGCCGAGCCCATCGGCACCAGATGCGCGCCGACATCCGCTGCCAGATCGGTCAGGAAGACCGGCGGCCGGCTTCGGCTGGCCGCCAACCGGATGGTCCGGGCACCGCCCGAGGTCGCCGCCTCCAACGTCATCGGCGGGTACGCCGGCGGGTAGTCCGTGCCCAGCACCCGGTGCTGCGCCGGCAGGCCCACCGCGCCCGCGACCAGGCCGTGCGGGGTCGGCGCGTGGCGCGCCCAGAGCGCCACGTGCACCGCCCAGTCCGAGCGCCCCTCCTCGGCGAACTCCCGAGTGCCGTCCAACGGGTCGATGATCCAGACCCGGTCGGCGTTCAGCCGGGACACCGCGTCGGTGTTCACCTCGGCCGCCCAGGCCAGCCGGGAGCCCTCGTCCTCCTCGGAGAGCACCGCGTCGGCCGGGCGCCACTTCGCCAACTCGGTACGGATCAGGTCGTGCGAGACCTTGTCCCCGGCCGACTTCAACGCCCCCGCGTCCGCGAAGCCCAGCTCCGCGCGCAGGTTGACCAGCGCCTGCCCGGCCCGCGCCGCCAGCCACCGGGCGAACGCGCCGTCGATCATCGGAGGACTGCCCATGTACCGCTCCCGTCGCCCCGCCGCGACCCGCGTCGTCGGCTCCGCCACGCCAGAAGGCGGAGACTACCGGCCCGGACCGCCCGGACCGGGTACGCCCCGCCCGGGTCAGCCGCCGTGGTAGAGGTTCTGCGTCGGCTCCACGCCGCGGGTGACCACCGACTCCACCACGTCCGCCGCCCGGTCGACCAGGAACTCCAACTCCTTGCGCTCCACCGGGGAGAAGTCCGACAACACGTAGTCGGCCGGGTCCTGCCGCCCCGGCGGCCGGCCGATGCCGAACCGCACCCGGACGTACTCCTTCGTGCCGAGCGACTTCGACATCGACCGCAGGCCGTTGTGCCCGCCCTCGCCGCCACCGCACTTCACCCGCAGCTGCCCGTACGGGATGTCCAGCTCGTCGTGCACCGCGATCACCCGGCCCGGCGGAATCTTGTGGAACTGGGCCAGCGCGGCGACCGGGCCACCGGCGAGGTTCATGTACGTCAGCGGCTTCATCAGCACCAGCTTCGGCCCGCCGAAGCCGAGCCGCCCCTCGGCGACCTCCGCCACCGCGCGCTTGTGCCGGCCGAACTTCCCGCCCACCCGGCCGGCCAGCAGCTCGGCCACCATGAAACCGACGTTGTGCCGGTTACCCGCGTACTCCCGACCGGGGTTGCCCAGGCCGACCACCAGCCACGGCCCCGCCTCGTCCGTCACGCCACGCCCCTCCCGCGCCGCCGCCACCCGACGGCCGTCCCGATACGCCGACAGGCGCCCCCGAACCCCGGGAGCGCCTGTCGCACAGCTTGCGGACCGATCAGGCCTCGGTCTTGGCCTCGGCGCTCTCCTCGCCACCGGCGGTGGCCGGCTCGCCGGCCTCGGCGCCCTCGGCGCCCTCGGCGGTCTCCTCGCCGACCCCGGCCTCGGCCTCCTGGTCGGCGACCTCGACCTCGGGGAGGGTGGCCTCGAGCTGCTCGGCGGTCGGCGCGGCGGTCACCGAGGCGACCGGCAGCTCCGGGTCGACGGCCAGCTCGACACCGGCGGGCAGCTCCACGTCCCCGGCGGTGACCTGCGTGCCGGCCTCGGCGCCCTCGATCGAGGCCTCCAGGTGGTCCGGCACCTTGGTGGCGTCGGCGGTCACCGAGAGGGTGTCGTGGTCGTGCACGATCAGGGTGTCCTTCGCGGCCTCACCGGTCAGCCGGACCGGGACCTCGACGGTGACCTTCTCGCCGCGGCGGACCAGCAGCAGGTCGACGTGCTCGAAGGTGTCCTTGATCGGGTCACGCTGGATCGCCTTCGGCAGCGCCAGCACCTGGGTGCCGTCGCTCACCTCGATCGCGAAGAGCTGGTTGGCGCCGCCCTTGCGGATCGCGGCGGCGAACTCACGCGCCGGGAGCGCGATGTGCTTGGGCTTCTCGCCGTGGCCGTACAGCACGGCGGGCACCTTGCCGGCCCGGCGGGTACGACGGGCACCACCCTTGCCGAACTCGGTACGGGGCTCGGCGCTGATCTTTACCTCGGACACGGGAAAACTCCTGATGCTTCGCTGCGGCGGCTTGTCGTCTGGCGGTGCTGGGCGAGGGGCTCGCTGGGGCTCATGCGTCATGAACGACTGCCCGGAGCACCGCGTCGATGACGGCGCCTCCGTGCGGTGCTTTTCAGCGACCCGCCGGGCACCCTCGCCGTGGCAACCGCACCAGTCTACCCGAGCGGATTCCGAGCTTTCCGGCAGTCCCCACATCACCGTTCCCGTCGACCCGCGGCCGACGGGAACGGCATGGGCGCGCGGCGCTCGCCGCCGCGCGCAAGATCAGCTCAGGCCACCGAAGAGGGTGGTCACCGAGCCGTCGTCGAAGACCTCCCGGATCGCTCGGGCCAGCAGCGGCGCGATCGACAGCACGGTGAGCTTGTCGAGCTGCTTCTCCGGCGGCAACGGCAGCGTGTTCGTCACCACGACCTCGCTGATCGGGCTGTTCTTCAGCCGCTCGGTCGCCGGATCCGACAGCAGGGCGTGGGTCGCGGCGACGACGATCTCAGCCGCGCCGGTCTCCTTCAGGATCTCGGCCGCCTTGGTGATCGTGCCACCGGTGTCGATCATGTCGTCGACGACCAGGCAGACCCGGCCCTCGACCTCACCGACCACCCGGTTCGCCACCACCTGGTTGGGCTTCAGCGGGTCACGGGTCTTGTGGATGAAGGCCAGCGGGCAGCCGCCCAGCCGGTCGGTCCAACGCTCGGCCACCCGCACCCGGCCCGAGTCCGGCGCCACCACGGTCATCGGCCGGCCCGCGTACCTGCGCTCGACGTACTCCGCGAGGATGTCCATCGCGAAGAGGTGGTCCACCGGGCCGTCGAAGAAGCCCTGGATCTGCGCGGTGTGCAGGTCGACCGTGAGGATCCGGTTCGCGCCCGCCGTCTTCAGCAGGTCGGCGATCAGCCGAGCCGAGATCGGCTCCCGGCCGCGGTGCTTCTTGTCCTGCCGCGCGTACGGGTAGAACGGCAGCACCACGGTGATCCGCTTGGCCGAACCGCGCTTCAGCGCGTCGATCATGATCAGGGTCTCCATGACCCAGGTGTTGACCCCGTGCGTCACGGACTGCACCACGAAGGCGTCCGAACCGCGTACCGAGTCCTTGAACCGGACGAAGATCTCACCGTTCGCGAAGTCGTACGAGTCGGAGGGGGTCGGCGCGACGCCGAGCACCTCACCGATCTCCTTGGCCAACTCCGGAAAGCCACGTCCGGAGAAGAGCATCAGGCTCTTGCGGTTTTCGGCGACGATGCTGCCCATGGGCCCGTCTGCTCCCGTTGGTCGGTGGTTCCCGGCGGCGGTGGAGCCGCGGACTATTCGGTTGCAGTATCCCCCGCGCCGGCCGGTCCTCCCACGGTCTCCGGACCCCCGTGGATTGGCTCACCTTCACTTGCGGCGGCGGCCCCGCCCGACGCACCCTCGCGGGCCCGCTGCGCCGCCTCGGCGGCCGGCGTACCAGCCCGCTTGCGCAGCACCCAGCCCTCGACGTTGCGCTGCTGCCCCCGGGCCACCGCCATCGCGCCCGGCGGCACGTCCGCGATGATCACCGACCCGGCCGCGGTGTACGCACCGTCGCCCACCTCGACCGGCGCGACGAACATGTTGTCCGCCCCGGTACGCGCGTGACTGCCGATGGTGGTGTGGTGCTTCCGCACGCCGTCGTAGTTGACGAAGACCGTCGCCGCGCCGATGTTGCTCTGCTCGCCGATGGTCGCGTCCCCCACGTACGACAGGTGCGGCACCTTGGAACCCTCGCCGATCGTGGCCTTCTTGGTCTCCACGAACGTGCCCACCTTGGCCTTGCGGGCCAGCCGCGACTCCGGCCGCAGGTACGCGTACGGCCCGACGGTGGCCTGCGGACCGACCTCCGCGCCCACCGCGTGGCTGCGCACCACGGTCGCGCCCTCGCCCACCGTGGTGTCGATCAGCGTCACGTCCGGCCCGACCACCGCGCCGGCGCCGACCGCCGTCGCACCCTGAAGCTGGGTGTTCTGGTCGAGCACCGCGTCCCGCTCGACGGTCACCGTCACGTCGATCCAGGTGGTGTGCGGGTCGAGGATGCTCACCCCGGTGCGCATCCAGCCCTCGTTGACCCGGTCGCGCAGCAGCCGGCGCAGCGCCGCCAGCTCCACCCGGTCGTTGCAGCCCAGCGTCTCCACGTGGTCCGCGGCGCAGTACACCGCCACCGGCTCACCGGCGTCGCGCAGCAGGCCGAAAACGTCTGTCAGGTACTCCTCGCCCTGTTCGTTGTCGGTGGAGAGCTTGCCCAGCGCGTCGCGCAGCCGCACGACGTCGAAGGCGTAGATGCCGGCGTTGATCTCCCGCAGCGCCCGCTGCTCCGGGGTCGCGTCGCGCTCCTCGACGATCTGCTCCAGCCGCCCGTCGGCGTCCCGCACGATCCGGCCCAGGCCGGTCGGGTCGGGCACCTCGGCGGCGAGCACGGTCGCCGCCGCACCCGCGCCCTCGTGCGCCTCGACGAGAGCGGCGACGGTCTCCGGCCGCAGCAGCGGCACGTCTCCGTTGATCACCACGACGGTGCCGGCGGCGTCCGGCACCGCGTCCAACGCGATCCGCACGGCGTGCCCGGTGCCGAGCTGCTGCGCCTGGAGCACCGGGGTAACCCCGGGGGTGATCTCGGCCAGGTGGGCGCGGACCTGCTCGGCGCCGTGCCCGACCACCACCACGGTGCGGTCCGCGCGCAGCGGCGCGGCCGCAGCCAGCACGTGGCCCAGGAGGGTACGACCGAGCAGCGGGTGCAGCACCTTGGGCAGGGACGACTTCATCCGCTTGCCCTCACCGGCGGCGAGCACGACAACGGTGCGGAGGTGGGGCTGGGGCACGACGTGGCTCCCGTCGGGACGGCGACAGTCTCGCGGCCATGCTAACCAGACCACAAGGCAGGCCGTTGAATACCCCGACAAGGACGCCTGTACCGGAAAACTGCTCGGCCGCCAGGATTCGAACCTGAAACTCAAGAACCAAAATCTTGGGTGTTGCCAATTACACCACGGCCGACTGCAACGCTCGATAGCTTAGCGCCTGCCGCAGGCCGCCACGAGACTCACTCCGGGGCACCGGCCGGCTTGCTGAGGCCGTCCATCACGCCCTCGATCCAGAGATACAGCTCTCGGGCTTTCGGCACCCGCACCACCAGGCACCCTCGGTAGTTGTCCCCGGTGTTGAGACGCGTCGTCTGCGGCTTGTGCCTCTTGAGCGTCGGGCGCTGTAGGCACTCCACGCCGATCCCCAGCTTGTCCGCCCACCATCTCCCGGCCGCTTCGGCGTCGGCGTTCTCATGGATGCTCACCCGGTACCGGAGATCCGTGCGGGATCGCCCGTTCGCCTCGATGAACCTGATGAACAGCTCCACCAGCCGGATGTCACTGTTGGTGAAGATCAAGTCGTACCGCTGGTTCTCAGGCTTGCTCTTGGTGCCCTCACACCAGTAGAGCGCAGCACCGATCAGGAGGATCTCCCGCAGGTCTGCGCTGCCTGCCCAGGCCGCAGCCCGCTGACGTGCCTCCGATTCCCTCAGCAGTCGCTGCTCCCGCCGTTCATCATTCTTGATTCTCCGGAGCGCGGCCGCGTCTACGCGGCGCTTTCGCACACGTTCCGAATCCAGATCGAGCGGCAGGTGCTTCACCCACTGGTACGTGGTCGACTTGCTCACCCCCAGCCGGGCCGCGATGTCGTTCACCGACCAACCTTCAGCCCGGAACGCCACCGCCTCGGCGTGCAGCCCGTCCTTGGCGTTGGGGCGCCGGGTCCACTCTGGGGGCGGAACCCCCCGCAGCAGTTCGTGGACGCGGTTGCGGCCGATGCCGAGGCGGGCCTGGATGTCACGGACGGAGAGCTGCTCCACGACGCGCAGCCGGCGCGCCTCGGCGGCGAGGGGATCGATCACGACCAGCACGTTAGAACGGGCGTACGACAGTCACTCCATTCACGATCGACAGTGTCCCGTGTGATCTAGAACGCCCCCGGTTACGGTGACGTAGGCGTAGCCCGTCCTCGCTGGGAGGTGCCATGTCGACCGCCCTCACCGACCCGAACGCCGCCGGTCCGAAGCCGCTGACCCAGGGCCACCAGTCCCGGGGCATCCTGGTCGCCCTCTGGGCCTTCGTGGTCGTCCCGTTCCTCGCCCTGCTCGCCGCCGTACCGGTCGCCTGGGGCGGCTGGCTGAGTTGGACCGACATCGCCGTGGCCGGCTTCTGGTACGTGCTGTCCGGGCTCGGCATCACCGTCGGCTACCACCGCTACTTCACCCACGGCTCCTTCAGAGCCAAGCCGTGGCTGCGGGTGATGTTGGCCGTCGCCGGCTCGTTCGCCGTGCAGGGCGAGATCATCCAGTGGGTGGCCGACCACCGCCGCCACCACGCCTTCTCCGACCTGGAGGGTGACCCGCACTCGCCGTGGCGGTTCGGGGAGAGCGTCGGTGGGCTGGCCAGGGGCCTGTTCCACGCCCACGTCGGCTGGCTGTTCAACCGGGAGCTCTCCAACCGGGAGCGGTTCGCCCCGGACCTGCTCGCCGACCGGGCGACCCGGCGGGTGGACCGGCTCTTCCCGTTGCTGGTGGTGGTCTCGCTGCTCGGGCCGGCGGCGATGGGCGGGCTGCTGACCTGGTCCTGGTCCGGCGCGCTCACCGCGCTCTTCTGGGGCGGGCTGGTCCGGATCGCGCTGCTGCACCACGTCACCTGGTCGATCAACTCCGTCTGCCACGTCTACGGTGAGCGCCCGTTCGCCGTCCGCCAGGGCGACCGGGCGTCGAACTTCTGGCCGCTGGCGGTCCTGTCGTTCGGGGAGAGCTGGCACAACCTGCACCACGCCGAGCCGACCAGCGCCCGACACGGGGTGCTGCGCGGCCAGATCGACATGTCCGCCCGGGTGATCTGGCTGTTGGAGAAGGCAGGCGCCGCCTGGGCGGTGCGCTGGCCGAAGCCGGAACGCATCACGGCGAAGCTGGTCCGCTCCGAACGGGTCACGGCCGGGCCGGAGCGGCCGGCGCGGTGAAACCGGGCGGTGGGTCGCGCACCCACCTGGCAGGATGGCCGGGTGATCGAGCTTCCACACCGCCGGCAGGTCCGGGGCCGCCAGGGTGCCGGCCGCGGGGTCGGCGAGGTCACGACGTGAGCACGCGCATCCCACGGCAGGGCGTCACCGAGCGCCAGCAAGGTGACAAGATGACACAGGTTCCCGGCAACGACGCCAGCGCCGCGCGGCGGCGGGCCGTCCCGGCGGCGAAGTCCTCCTCCCGGGTACGGATGTCCGCGACGCAGCGGCGCGAGCAGCTGATCTCGATCGCCCGGCAGATCTTCGCGGAACGCGGTTTCGACGCCACCTCGATCGAGGAGGTGGCGGCCCGGGCCCGGGTCTCCAAGCCGGTGGTCTACGAGCACTTCGGCGGCAAGGAGGGGCTCTACGCGGTGGTGGTGGACCGGGAGGTCCGCTCGCTGCTGGAGCGGATCACCAGCGCGCTGACCGCGGGGCATCCCCGAGAGCTGCTGGAGCAGGCGGCGCTGACCCTGCTGACGTACATCGAGGAGGAGACCAGCGGGTTCCGGGTGCTGGTCCGGGAGTCGCCGCTGATGTCGGCGACGGGCAACTTCAGCAGCGTGATGAACGACGTCGCGCACCAGGTGGAGCACATCCTGGGCGCGGAGTTCTCCAGCCGGGGGTACGACCCGAAGCTGGCCGAGCTCTACTCGCAGGCGTTGGTCGGCATGGTGGCGTTGACCGGCCGCTGGTGGCTCGAGGTGCGCAAGCCGCGCAAGGAGACGGTCGCCGCCCACCTGGTGAACCTGGCCTGGAACGGCCTGTCGCACCTGGAGGCGAAGCCGGGACTGATCACGGTCCGCAAGCCGGGCTGAGCTGGGGTTCAGCGGTGGGTCTCGGCGATGGGGTGTTCGCGGCGGCGTCGTTCCTCCTCGGCGTGCTCCGGCGGGCCGACCTTGTCGTAGAGGCCGGTGGCGAGCAGGATCAGCCCGAACACCAGTGACACGATGACGGTGGACATCGAGAAGTTGAGGAAGTTCGCCGACGTCTGGAGCACGGACATCATGAGGATGGCGGTGACCAGGAAGACCGCCCCGGCGGTCAGGTCCATGTAGTGGCCGAGGTTGCCGCGCCGGGACGCTCCGATCATCAGCACGATGCCGAACACCACGGAGACCAGCGAGAAGGCCAGGTTGGTACGGAGTCCGAGCGCGTAGGTGCCGGAGCGGGAGAAGAGCGGGTCGCCCCAGGTCACGGCCACCCCGTACACGCCGAAGACCAGGATGTAGAGCCCGATGAGCCCGGAGAGGACCCGGTAGAGCGGGCGCGCGGGATGGTTCACCGGAAAGTGCGCCATGAGCTCCTCCAGCCAAGTGACCGATTTCGCCACATTGTCCCGCGCTCGAAGAGACCCTGTCCCGAGAAACGCCGAAGGCCCGGCACGAGCCGGGCCTTCGGCAGGACGGGTCGGGCTCCGGCGAAACCCCCGAGCGCAACCAGATAGGACCAGCTCAGAGGACGAGCCGAGCCTTCTCCCAGGCCTCCTGCTCCTCGTCGGTGCCGACCTTGCCGTACATGCCGACCATCAGCAGGACCAGGGAGAGGCCGAGGGTCACGATGACCGTGGCGATGGAGAAGTTGAAGATGTTCGCGTCGGTCCGGATGAAGGCCAGCTCGGCCAGGCCGAGGACCATCAGCGCGTACGCCAGCCACTGGTTGACCGCCACGTCGAGGTTGCGGCCGATGACGGTGCCGGCCAGCATCACGAGCCCGAACAGGACGGCGAGCAGCGAGTAGCCGGTGTTGGTGCCCTGGCCGAGGATCGTGGTGTCGTTCTGGGCGAGGACGTCGTTTCCGGCGCTCGCGATGATGCCGAGCACGCCGAAGACCACGAAGTACAGACCAACGAGCCCGCCGATCGCCCGGTAGATCGGCCGCGCGGGGTGGTTGACGGGGGTGTGGGCCATGTCTGAGTCTCCAAGACCGTTCGGGTGAGGGGTCGGCGACGATTGTCCCGCACGCCGGGCTGTGACCCCGCACACCCCCCACCCGTGTCGACTTCAGCCGGCCGGCAGGTCCTCGGCGAGGGCGAGCCAGGCCTCCTCGGTCCGCTCCCGCTCGGCCCGCAGCTCCTTGAGCTGGGCGTCCAGCTCGGCGACCTTGGCGTAGTCGGTGGCGTTCGCGGCGAGCTGGTCGAGCAGGCTGGCCTCCTTCTGCTCCAGCTTGCCGACCTGCCGTTCCAGCCGGCTCAGCTCCTTCTTCGCCACCCGCACCTCGGCGGCGGACAGGCCCTCGCGGGCCGGGGCGGCCGCGGCCGGGGTGAGGTCGGCGGGTGCCGGGCCGCCGCGCGCGGCGGCCCGGGCCAGGTACTCGTCGACCCCGCCTGGCAGGTGCACCAGCCGCCCGTCACCGAACATCCCGTACGCGGTCTCGGTGACCCGCTCGATCAGGTAGCGGTCGTGGCTGGCCACGATGATCGTGCCGGGCCAGGAGTCGAGGAGGTCCTCCAGCGCGGCGAGCGTGTCGGTGTCCAGGTCGTTGGTGGGCTCGTCGAAGAGGAGCACGTTCGGCTCGCCGGCGAGCAGCCGGAGCATCTGCAGCCGGCGGCGCTCGCCGCCGGAGAGGTCGCTGACCGGGGTCCAGAGCCGCCGGTCGTCGAAGCCGAAGATCTCGGCGAGCTGGGCGGCGGAGACCTCCCGGTCGCCGAGCTGGACCCGGCGGGCGACCTCCTCCACGGCCTCGAGGACCCGCAGGTGCCCGGGGAGTTCGGCCAGCTCCTGGGAGAGGAAGGCCGGCTTGACGGTCGAGCCGGTCGCGAACCGGCCGCCATCGGGACGGGTCACCCCGGCCAGCATCCGCAGCAGGGTGGTCTTGCCGGCGCCGTTGCGACCGAGGACGGCGATCCGATCGCCGGGGCCGACCTGCCAGGTGACGTCGTGCAGGATCTCCTTCGGGCCGGCGTGCAGGGTGACGTCTTCCAGGTCGTACACCTGCTTGCCGAGCCGGGCGGTGGCGAGCCGCTGCAGCGACATGGTGTCGCGCGGCGGCGGCACGTCGGCGATCAGCGCGTTGGCCGCGTCGATGCGGAACCGCGGCTTGGAGGTGCGGGCGGGCGGGCCGCGGCGCAGCCAGGCGATCTCCTTGCGGAGGAGGTTCTGCCGGCGGGCCTCGGTGGCGGCGGCGACCCGTTCGCGCTCGACGCGGGCGAGGGTCCAGGCGGCGAAGCCGCCCTCGTACGCCCGGACGGTCTGGTCGGCGACCTCCCAGGTGGTGGTGCAGACCGCGTCCAGGAACCAGCGGTCGTGGGTGACCACGACGAGCGCGCCCTTGCGGGTGACCAGGTGCTTCGCCAGCCAGTCGACGCCGCCGACGTCGAGGTGGTTGGTGGGCTCGTCGAGGATCAGCAGGTCGGCCTCGCGGACCAGCAGCGCGGCGAGGGCGACTCGGCGGCGCTCGCCACCGGACATCGGGCCGACCGGCTGGTCGAGGCCGAGGTGGGGCATGCCGAGGCCGTCGAGGATGGCGCGGACGCCGGCGTCGCCGGCCCATTCGTGCTCGGCACCCATGCTCTCGCCGAGCCAGGCGGTGCCGAGCACCACGTCCCGGACGGTGGCCTCGGGGGCCAGGGTGAGACTCTGCGGCAGCCAGGCGACGCGCAGGTCGCGGCGGTGGGTGACCCGGCCGTCGTCGGGCTCCTCCTGCTTGGTGAGCAGCCGCAGCAGGGTGGACTTGCCGGCGCCGTTGAGGCCGACCACGCCGATCCGGTCGGCGTCGTCGAGGCCGAGCGAGACGTCGGTGAGCAGCGGCCCGGCGGCGCCGTACCCCTTGGACACCCGGTCCAGGTTGACGATGTTGGCCACGACCTCACCTACCTCCCATGATCAAGGCGTCCCGGTGCCGGGGGGGCACGTGGGACGCCTGCGATGTTTCAGGGTACGCGGACACCTGGCTGATCGGCCGAGGGCCGGGCCCTCGGGAGTCAACCAGCCTCGGCGTCCGCTTGTTCCGTCGACCGCGGCGTGACGTACCCACCGCGCCCGCCGCTGGACGGCGGCCGGCCCGGGCAGGCCCGATGACGCGGGGCCAGGGCGGCCCCCGGCGGCTCAGACGATGCGGGCGCCGGCGACCGGGCCGTGGGCGACCCGGGCCTCCCGGCACACCTCGGCGGCCTCCAGGTCGGCGGCGATCCGCCCGGCGTGGGCCTCGTCGGTGGCGAGGAAGACGCAGGTCGGGCCGGAGCCGGAGACGAGGCCGGCGAGCGCCGCGGCCGCCTCCCCCGCCTTCAGGGTGTCGGCCAGCGCCGGGCGCATGCTCAGCGCGGCGTCCTGCAGGTCGTTGCCGAGGGCGGCGGCGAGCACCCGCGGGTCGCGCTGGCGCAGCGCGCCGAGCAGCGCGTCGGTGCTGCCCAGCGGCTCGCCCGCGGTGCCGGCGTCGCGGAGCCGGTCCAGCTCGCGGTAGGCGGCGGGGGTGGAGAGGCCGCCGTCGGCGATCGCCACCACCCAGTGCCAGGAGGTGGGGCGGGCCAGCACGGGGCTGACCGCCTCGCCCCGGCCGGTGCCGAGCGCGGTGCCGCCGTGGATCAGGAACGGCACGTCGGAGCCGAGGTCGGCGGCGATGCCGGCCAGTTCGTCGCGGGACAGCCCGGTGCCCCAGAGGGCGTCGCAGGCGACCAGGGCGGCGGCCGCGTCGGCGCTGCCGCCGGCCAGCCCGCCGGCGAGCGGGATCTGCTTGCGCAGGTGCAGCCGGGCGTGCGGCGGGACGCCGGCGTACCCGGCGAGGGCGTGGGCGGCCCGGATCACCAGGTTGGTGTCGTCGAGGGCCAGCTCGCCGGCCCCCTCCCCCTCCATGGTGAGGGTGAGGGTGTCGCCCCGCCGCGCGGTCAGCTCGTCGTAGATCGAGATCGCGTGGTAGACGGTGTTCAGCTCGTGGTAGCCGTCGCGGCGCAGCGGGCCCACCCCGAGGTGCAGGTTGACCTTGGCGGGCACCCGGACCTTGACCGGGCCGCTGGCCCCGCGCCGCCGCTGCTCGTCCTCGTCGTCCGGTCGCCAGGCCTCGGTCACGGGGCGATGTCCCGCAGGCGCAGGCGGATGTCGAACGGCTTCTCCACGATCAACTCCTCGGCGGGGTCGGGCAACGGCGCCAGCCTACTGCGCGGCCGGCGTGGCGGTCGGGGCCGACGCGGCGATGGCGGCGAACTGGTCCACGGTGAGTGACTCTCCGCGGGCGCCGGGGTCCACCCCGGCGGCGGTGAGCGCGGCGGCGGCCCGGTCCGCGCCACCGGCCCAGCCCGCGAGGGCGGCGCGCAGGGTCTTGCGGCGCTGCGCGAACGCCGCGTCCACCACGGCGAAGACCGCCTCCCGGGCGACATCGGCGCGGGGCGGCTCGCGGCGGGTGAAGGCGACCAGGCCGGAGTCGACGTTCGGCACCGGCCAGAACACGTTCGGCGGAACCTTCCCGGCGGCCCGGGAGCGGGCGTACCAGGCGAGCTTGACCGACGGGATGCCGTACACCTTGGAGCCGGGACCGGCGACGAGCCGGTCGGCGACCTCCTTCTGCACCATCACCAGGCCGTGCCGGAGGGTGGGCAGCTCGGCGAGGAGGTGCAGCACCACCGGCACCGCGACGTTGTAGGGCAGGTTGGCCACCAGCGCGGTGGGCGCCGGCTCGGCCAGTGCGGCGGCGCGGACGCGCAGCGCGTCGGCGTGGTGCACGGTGAGCCGGGCGGCGTCCGGGCCGGCGAACCGGGCGGCGGTCTCCGGCAGCGCGCCGGCCAGCGTCGGGTCGATCTCGACGACGTGCACGTGCGCGGCGACCGGGAGCAGGGCCAGGGTGAGCGAGCCGAGCCCGGGGCCGACCTCCAGCGCCACGTCTTCCGGGGCGAGGCCGGCGGCGGTGACGATCCGGCGCACGGTGTTCGGGTCGTGCACGAAGTTCTGGCCGAGCTTCTTGGTGGGCGCGACGCCGAGGCGGGCGGCGAGTTCCCGGATCTCCGCCGGGCCGAGGAGACCGGTCATGCTCCGCAGCGTAGCGGCGGGTTCCGGTCCGCTCACCACGGGCCGAAGACGCGGTCGCCGGTCGCCGAGATGGCGGCGCAGAGCTCCTCCAGGTCCGCGCCGGTGGTCCCGGCGAGCGACCGGACCGTCAGCGGGATCAGGTACGACGCGTTCGGCCGTCCCCGATGCGGCATCGGGGTCAGGTACGGCGCGTCGGTCTCCACCAGGATCTGGTCGAGCGGGGTGAGCGCGGCCGCCTCCCGCAGCGCCCCGGCGCTGCCGAAGGTGACCGTGCCGGCGAAGCTGAGCAGGTAGCCCCGCCGGACGCACTCGGCGGCGAACTCGGCGTCGCCGGAGAAGCAGTGCAGCACCACGGTGTCGGGGGCGCCCTCGTCGTCGAGGATGCGCAGCACGTCGGCGTGCGCGTCCCGGTCGTGGATGACCAGCGCCTTGCCGTAGCGCTTGGCGATGGCGATGTGCGCGCGGAAGCTCTCCTCCTGTGCGGCCCGCCCCTCGTCGCCGGTACGGAAGAAGTCCATCCCGGTCTCGCCGACGCCCCGGACCCGGTCCCGGCCGGCAAGGGCCTCGATCTGGCGCAGCGCCTCGTCGAGGTCGGCCAGCCGGGGCGCCTCGTTCGGGTGCAGCGCGACGGTGGCGACCACCGCGCCGTACTTCTCGGCGACGTCGGCGCCCCAGCCGGAGGAGTCGACGCCGACGCCGACCTGGACCAGCCGGTCCACGCCCACTCCGGCGGCCACCTCAATCGCCGCGGCGACCGGGTCGTCGGCGGGTCGCCCGCTTGAGTCGCCGTTTTGCTCGCGACTGCGGGGCTCGCAACCCCGGCTCTCTCCTCGCGCTCGCGGGGGCACGCCGTATTCGCTGACGGTGATGTCGAGGTGGGTGTGGCTGTCCAGCACGGGCCGGGGCAGCGCCTCCGGGGCGGGCGGGAACTCCCCTGCCCGGCGGGCGGCGCGCTGCTTGCGGGATTCGGTCTGCTCGGTCATCGCGGCCAGCATCACACACGGAACCGCGGTCGCGTTCCCGGACCGCCACCGACTGTTCACCTGCGCAACATGTGTCACGCTTAGCGTCCTGGTGGTGACCGTCACCCCTCAGGCCAGCGGTACCGCGTCGGAGCGGGCCGGGCTGCACGTGACGTACGACGGCCGCGTCCACCCGGCGGAGGAGATCGCCCGGGGCGCGGCGTACGAGCTGTTCAGCGCGGACGAGGTGCCCGGTTTCGAGCGGGCGCCCCGGGGCGCCACCTACCGGTGGCGGAAGTTCGTGCACGTCACCGAGGTGACGGCGGTGCACGGGTCGACCGAGCCCACCGAGGAGGCGGAGTCGCCGCTGCTGATGCCGGTGCACCGGGAGCGGGGGTGGGCGCAGCTGCACCAGCTCAGCCAGCAGCCCGCCGCGGCCGGCGACCGGGTGCTCGCCGCGGTCCGCGCCTCGGCGGTGATCCGGCCGGGCACCCGGATGGTCAAGGTGCTCTCCGCCCGCCAGCTCGGCGGATACGTGCGGGGTTGGCTGCCGCACGGCTTCTGCTACCGGGAGCACGACGTCGCCCACCTGCGGACACCGGCGGGGATGGCGGTGCTGCGGGGGGACGGCGAGGGCGGCCGGGACGGCACCGACGTGGCGTACGCGCTGCGCTGGCGGGCGGGCGGCCCGGAGGACTACGACGTGCCGGTCGGCGCGGGGCACCGGGGCCTGACCGCCCTGCCGCCGCGGGACCGGCTCGGGCCGCCGGTGCTGGGCACCGGGTTCGTGCCGAGCAACGCCCAGTTCATCCCGGAGTTCATCACCCGGGACTTCGCGGACCTGCCGATGCCGGCCAACGCCACCCTGCTCGCCTACCCGGCCGAGGGGGTGGAGGTGGTGCTCTACACCTACCAGGCGGAGCAGCGCGGCTGGCTGCGCATGGTCGGCCCGCAGTGGCGGCACCTGCTCGCTGCGGTGCCCGGCCTCTCCCCGGACCAGGAGTACGTGCCGACCGGCGACGCGCCGCGCTCCACCCAGCTCGTCGGCGCCTACGCCGGCAGCGAGTACGAGGCGGTGGCCGATCAGCCCGGCGGGTTCCGGGTGCTGGCGATGACCCGTGCGGCCCGCTACCCGGTGGACGCGGCGGCCCGCCGGCTGCGCCATGCCACCTGGCGCGGCGTGCCCTGCCTGGTGCTCCGGGAGGAGGCGGGCTGGCTGCGGCTGCGGCTGTGCCGCCCGGATGCGGACGCGGTGGCGACGACCGGGGCACAGTGCCACGAACGGGGCGTCTACGAGGCCTGGGCGCCGGGCGCCGAGCTGACCGACGACCGGGTGGTGGACCTGCCCTATCCGGTGGAATAAAGGGGAGCGGCCCGGGAATGCGCGGCACGACCGAGACGCCGCGCATCAGGAGACGACCATGCCCTTCATCACCGTGGGGACGGAGAATTCCGCCCCCATCGATCTGTACTACGAGGATCACGGCTCCGGGCAGCCGGTGGTGCTCATCCACGGCTTCCCGTTCAACGGAGCAACCTGGGAGAAGCAGACCAACGCGCTGCTCGACGCCGGGTACCGGACGATCACGTACGACCGTCGCGGCTTCGGCGCGTCCGCCCAGCCGGCCTTTGGGTACGACTACGACACGTTCGCCGCCGACCTGGACGTGCTGATGACCGAGCTGGACTTGCGCAACGTCATCCTGGTCGGGCACTCGATGGGCACCGGCGAGGTGACCCGCTACCTGGGGGCGTACGGCTCGGGGCGGGTGGACCGGGCGGTGCTGCTGGCCCCGCTGGCGCCGTACCTGCTGAAGACCGCGGACAACCCGGAGGGGGTCGACAAGAGCCTCTTCGACGGCTTCCAGCAGGCGATCCGCGACGACCGGTTCGCCTATCTCACCCAGTTCTGCAACGCGTTCTTCAACTATGAGGAGAACAAGGGCAAGCTGGTCAGCGAGGAAGCGTTCCGGGGGCACTGGGAGATCGGCGCGCGGGCGTCGGCGAAGGGCACCCATGACTCCGTGACGGCCTGGCTGAGCGACTTCCGGGGTGACCTGCCGCGCATCGACGTGCCGGTGCTGATCGTGCAGGGCGACAAGGACGCGGTGCTGCCGTACCCGAAGACCGGGCAGCGGTTGCAGGGGATGCTGCCGAACAGCCACTTGGTGACGATTCCGGGCGCGCCGCACGGCATCCCGTGGACGAACCCCGAGCAGGTCAACAAGGCGATCATGGAGTTCATCAGCGCGCCGTCCATGGCCCGCGCATGACCCGCCGCCAGCATGGCCGCGGCCCCCGGGAAACCCGGGGGCCGCGGCCGTGGTCGGTTCGGGCTCAGCCGGCGAGCCGGGCCAGCTCCTCGTCGACGATGGACGGGTCGAGCTTGCGGAAGACGGGCTTCGGCGCCGCGAGGGGCCGGCCGGCCTCCAGCGGTACGGACTCCCAGCGCGCGCCGACGGTGTAGTCGCCGGTCAGCACCGGGTACGCCGGCCCGCCGTCGAGGTCCTCCACCGCCACGATCGAGGGCATCGGCGCGTGCACTCCGGTGCCGCCGAGCAGCTCGTGGACCTGCTGCGCGGAGTGCGGCAGGAACGGGGTGAGCAGCGTGTTGGCGTCGCTGACCACCTGGAGGGCGACGTGCAGGATGGTGCCCATCCGCGGCTTGTCCGCCTCGCCCTTGAGCTTCCACGGGGCCTGCTCGGAGAGGTACCGGTTCGCCTCGGCGACCACCTTCATCGCCTCGCCGATGGCCTGCTTCTGCCGGTGCTTGGCGATCAGGTCGCCGACGACGGCGAAGCCGGCCCGGGCGGTCGCGAGCAGCGCCTCGTCGGCCTCGGTGAGCCCGGCGGGATCGACCGGCGGGATCGCGCCGAAGTTCTTCGCCGCCATCGAGACGGACCGGTTGACCAGGTTGCCCCAGCCGGCGACCAGCTCGTCGTTGTTGCGGCGGAGGAACTCGGCCCAGGTGAAGTCGGTGTCGTTGCTCTCCGGGCCGGCGACGGCGATGAAGTAGCGCAGCGCGTCGGCGTCGTACCGCTCCAGGAAGTCCCGGACGTAGATGACGACCTTGCGGGACGAGGAGAACTTGCGCCCCTCCATGGTCAGGAACTCGCTGGAGACCACCTCGGTGGGGAGGTTGAGCCGGCCCAGTCCGCCCGGCTCGCCGTCCCGGCTGCCCTCGCCGGAGTAGCCGCTGAGCAGCGCCGGCCAGATCACCGAGTGGAAGACGATGTTGTCCTTGCCCATGAAGTAGTAGCCCCGGGCGTCCTTCCCCTCAGCGTCGGCGGACCACCACTTCCGCCAGGCCTCCGGATCACCGGAGCGGCGGGCCCACTCGATGGAGGCGGACAGGTAGCCGATCACCGCGTCGAACCAGACGTAGATCCGCTTGTCGGTGCGGTCCCGCCAGCCCTCCAACGGGATGGGCACGCCCCACTCCAGGTCGCGGGTGATGGCCCGGGGCTGGAGGTCGTCGAGCAGGTTCCGCGAGAAGCGCAGCACGTTCGGGCGCCAGCCCTCCCGGGTGTCCAGCCACTGCCGCAGCACGTCGGCGAGGGCGGGCAGGTCCAGGAAGAAGTGCTCGGTCTCGACGAACTTCGGGGTCTCCCCGTTGATCTTCGACTTCGGGTTGATCAGGTCGATCGGGTCGAGCTGGTTGCCGCAGTTGTCGCACTGGTCGCCGCGGGCGCTGTCGTAGCCGCAGATCGGGCAGGTGCCCTCGATGTACCGGTCGGGCAGGGTCCGGCCGGTGGACGGGGAGATCGCCCCCATGGTGGTCTTGGGGACGATGTAGCCGTTGCGGTACATCCCCTCGAACAGCTCCTGCACCACGGCGTAGTGGTTGCGGGTGGTGGTCCGGGTGAACAGGTCGTAGGAGAGACCGAGGCCGTGCAGGTCCTCGACGATCACCCGGTTGTACCGGTCGGCCAGCTCGCGCGGGGTGACCCCCTCGGCGTCGGCCTGCACCTGGATCGGCGTGCCGTGCTCGTCGGTGCCGGAGACCATGAGCACGTCGTGACCGGCCATTCGCATGTACCGGGCGAAGACGTCGGAGGGAACGCCGAATCCGGAAACGTGGCCGATGTGGCGCGGGCCGTTGGCGTAGGGCCAGGCGACCGCGGCGAGAACGTGACTCATGACCAGCAAGCCTAGTGACCGCTGCCGGGCTGCCGCGAACCAATAGGCCGGCCGGGGTGGCGGGTGGCTCTCGCCGCCGCCTGGTGACCGCCGGCGGTCAGCTGTGCACGACGCCGTAGACCTCGCGACGCCGCAGCCCGTACTCGGTCGCGACCTCGGTGATGGCGTCCCGCCGGGACAGCCCGGCGGACTCCCGCTCGGCCACCGCCGCGCGGAGCGTGTCGTCGTCGGGCCGGGCCGCCGGGGCGGGCGGCGCGCCGGCCACCACCAGGGTGATCTCGCCCCGGGGCTCGCCCTCGGCGGCCCAGTCGGCCAGCTCGCCCAGCGGCCGGCGGACCACTTCCTCGTACGTCTTGGTCAGCTCCCGGCAGAGCGCGGCGGGCCGGTCGGGGCCGAAGGCGGCGGCCAGGTCGGCGAGCGCGCCGGTGATCCGGTGCGGGGCCTCGAAGAGCACCAGGGTGCGTTCCTCGGCGGCCAGGGCCCGCAGCCGGGACCGGCGGGCGCCCGGCGAGCGGGGCAGGAAGCCCTCGAAGCAGAACCGGTCGCTGGGCAGCCCGGACAGCGCCAGGGCGGTGGTCACCGCACTGGGTCCGGGGGCGGCGGTGACCGGGACGCCGGCGTCGAGCGCGGCCCGGACCAGCCGGTAGCCGGGGTCGGAGACGCTGGGCATGCCGCCGTCGGTGACCAGGGCGACCACGTACCCGGCGGTGAGCACCTCGGCCAGCTCCGGGGTGCGGCGCTCCTCGTTCCCCTCGAAGTAGGAGACGATCCGGCCGGGGACCGTGACGGCCAGGTCCCGGGCCAGCCGGGTGAGCCGCCGGGTGTCCTCGGCGGCGACCACGTCGGCGGTGGCGAGCACCTCGCGGAACCGGGCCGAGGCGTCGGCCGGGTTGCCCAGCGGCGCGCCGAGCAGAATAAGCCGCCCTACCTCGGACATTTCACCCACGAATGGCGCTCCTTCATCGACGGCGTACCAATCTCGGCGACGGCGGGCGCCACCGGGCACCTTCGCAGCCTACGATCGCCGGGTGACGAGTGCGTCGACAGCACAGAGCGCGAGCGCGGGCCGTCCCGGATCGGACCGGACCACGCCCGCCCACCCCGCCGCCGGCCCGGTCGGCGAGTCCGTGGCGACCGGCGGGAGCGGCGTCCCGGCCATCGTCCGGCGGCGGCTCGCCACCGTCGACGCCCGGCTCGACGGGCACGCCTGGCTGGCCACCGGGGTGGTGGTGCTGATCGCGGCGATCCTGCGGTTCGTCGGCCTGAGCGGCCCCAAGGGCAAGATCTTCGACGAGATCTACTACGCCCGCGACGCGTACGGCCTGATCGACCGGGGCGTCGAATGGAACTACAAGGACAACGGCCCGTCGTACGTGGTGCACCCGCCGCTGGGGAAGTGGCTGATCGGGTTCGGCGAGTGGGCCTTCGGCTACCAGGACGCCGAGACGAAGCTGTCCGTCCCGGGGCACCTGATGACCACCGCGCCGGAGTTCGGCTGGCGCTTCGCGGCCGCCGTCGCCGGGACGCTGTCGGTGCTGCTGCTGGTCCGGATCGGCCGGCGGCTGTTCCGCTCCACCACGCTGGGCTGCGCGGCCGGGCTGCTGCTCACCCTGGACGGCTTCCATCTGGTGCTCTCCCGCACCGCCCTGCTCGACATCTTCCTGCTGCTCTTCGTGCTGGCCGCGTTCGGCGCCCTGGTGCTCGACCGGGACGCCCGCCGGCGCCGCTGGGCCCGGGCGCTGGACGCCGGGCTGGACCCGTCCCGTCCGGGGCGGGCCGGCCGGCCGCCGTCGGGCTGGCGGGACTGGCCGTGGTGGCGGCTGCTCGCCGGGGTGCTGCTCGGCTGCGCCTGCGCGGTCAAGTGGAGCGGCCTCTACTTCGTGCCGGCCTTCGCGCTGCTGGTGATCCTCTGGGAGGTCGGCGTCCGCCGCTCCGCCGGGGTACGCCGCCCGTGGCGGGACGCCCTCCTCGACGAGCTGCCCTGGCTGCTGGCGGCCGGGGTGCTGATGGTCGGCACCTACCTGGTCACCTGGTCCGGCTGGCTGCTCACTGACGACGGCTACTACCGCCTGGCCAGCCGTTACCCGAACACCCCGGGGCTGAGCGACGCCCCGGTGATCGGCCCACTGATCAACCTGTGGGAGTACCACAAGGCCGCGTACGGGTTCCACACTCAGTTGGACGACCCGCACAAGTACCAGTCCTGGCCGTGGCAGTGGCTGCTGCTCGGCCGGCCGGTCGCCTTCTACTGGTCGGGCGAGGGCGCCTGCGGCGCGCCGAGCTGCGCCTCGGAGATCCTGCTGCTCGGCACCCCGCTGCTCTGGTGGTCGTTCCTGCCGGCGCTGGCGGCGACCGTCTGGCTCGGGGCGGCCCGGCGGGACTGGCGGGCCGGCGCGATCCTGCTGTGCGTGGCCGCCGGCCTGCTGCCCTGGTTCTGGTTCGCCCTGGACGGGCGGACGATGTTCTCCTTCTACACCGCGCCGGCGCTGCCGTTCCTGGTGCTGGCGGTGGTCTACGTGCTCGGCGCGATCATCTCGCCGGCCGGCGCGCCCCTCGGGGCGACGGCCGCGCCCGCGGCGGAGGAGGTCTCCGACCGGCGGCTGGTCGGTGGGATCATCGCCGGCGCGTACGTGCTGCTGGTGGCGCTCTGCTTCGCCTACTTCTACCCGATCTTCGTCGGGCGGCTGCTGCCGTACGCGGACTGGTCGGCCCGGATGTGGCTGGACGGCCGCTGGATCTGACGCCCGAGGGGCGTGGCCCGCACGGCCGCCGGCGCGGGTCGGGCACACCGAAGGCGCGGATCGGGCACAGAGAAGCGCGCCCCGATCGCCTGCCACGGGGGAAGCGGGCGATTGGGGCGCGCATGAAGAGCTTAACCACACTCCAGCATGTTCACAACGGGCGGAGTTGGGTCAGATTTCCTACGGATGCACCACCGGCCGAATGGTTCACATCCGGCAATTGACGACGCCGCGGCCGACGACGAGACCACCGAGCCCCCCGCCGAGCCCCCCGAGGTCGAGCTGGTGCTCGACGTCAGCGGCTCACGCGGAGGAGGTCAGGCGGTGCGGGGGTTCCGCGGCACCCAGCCGATGAACCGGTCCTGCAGGGACGACACCGGCGCGGTGCGCAGATCCTGACTGGCGGCGGCCAGGCACGATCCGAGATAGACGCTCAGCGAAGCGCGGTCCACCTGGTACTCGTCGAGCAGCCGGGTCCGCTTCGTGGCGCACGGCCAGTCTTCGCCGCAGGAGCCGCAGGTCCAATCGGGAGTCACTGGAGCATGCTCGCCCGGCCGTGTTCCGGATTCGTCCCCACCTGTCATCCCTTATCCCCTCACCGTGCCTGGGCAGCCGCGCCGTCGCCGGACGTGGTCCGGCCGTCGAGTGTGGATCTGCTTCCCCCCAGTGACGCCCGTACAGCGCTGCGGAGCTCTCCGGCGTTACGTCGTTGCGGTACGTTCACCGGTCATGGCCGTCCGAACCCCGACCGTCGACCGGGTGCTCGCCTGGCGAGCGGGGCGTCACCTGCTCGGCCGGCCCGCCGGCACGGACGCCACCGCCGTCGGTCGTACCTGAAGGAGGTGGGTGATGCGTGACCTGCTGCCGGCGGCGGTCGCGGTGGCCGTGGCCGGTCCCGACGACTGGGCCGGCGACCTGCATCCCACCGAACTGGCCTGCCTGTCCGGCCGCGCGGTGCCGGGCCGCCGGCGCGACTTCACCGCCGGCCGGGTCTGCGCCCGGCGGGCGCTGGCCGCGCTCGGGCTGCCGGCGGCGCCGGTGCCCGCGGCGCCCGACCGGTCCCCGGTCTGGCCGGCCGGCGTGGTCGGCGCCATCACCCACACCGACGGCTACTGCGCGGCGGCCGCGGCCCGGTCCGGCGAGATCCGGTCGGTCGGCATGGACGCCGAGCGGCACCGGGAGCTCAACCCGGGGGTACGCCGGATGATCTGCCTGCCGGAGGAGGAGGCGGAGCTCGCCGGGATGCCGGCCGGGGTCTCCTGGCCGGCGGTGGTGTTCAGCGCCAAGGAGACGGTCTACAAGCTCTGGCACCCGGTCGTCGGCACCTGGCTGGACTTCCACGACGCCCGGGTGACCCTCGACCCGGACGCCGGGACGTTCATCGCCCGGATCGCCCCGGCCCGGCGGTACACCGCCCCGGTCGCCGACCCGCCGGCGCTGGTCACCGGGCGGTTCACCGTCGACGCCGACCTGGTCCGCACCGCCGCCGTACTACCGCTGCCTTGAGGCCGTGGCGGGCGGTTGTCCATCACCGGTACCGGGCGAGACCCTGGTCATCGAAGACGAGGACGGCACGATCCAGCTCACCGTCGACAACTTCCGCGTGAAGGACAAGAACGGCACGGTGGAGTACCAGCACCGCCGCAGCTCAGGCAGCCATCCATTCCTTTTGGGAGCCGTCATGACAGTCGACCTACCCGCTCCGGCGGTCGCCGCAGGAGCCGCTACAGAGGTCTGCGCCCGCCACGGTCAGCCCGCCGCCCGGCAGAAGAAGGTGGTTTTCCGGTCCTACACCCCGAAGTGGGCCTACCTGCTGATCCTCGTCGGAGTGTTGCCGTTCGCGATCGTCGCCGCCGCCCTGCAGAAGCGGGTCAAGGCGCCGTCCTGGCCGTTCTGCCAGGACTGCGGGAAATTACGCACCCGCCGGTTCCTCATCGGCGTCGGCCTGGTGGCGCTCGCCGTCGTCGGCGCGGTTGTCGTCCCCGCCCTCCTCTCGGCCAACGACCCGACCGCCGGCCCGATCGTGCTGGTGTTCGTGCTGATGGTCATCGCGGGGCTGGGCGTTGCGAGCACCGCCGCGTACGGGCCGATCGCCTCCGGGTACGTGTCGAACGACGGCAACACGGTCCACATCCGACGCGCCCACGAGCGTTTCGCCGAGCAGGCCGCGGCCATCCAGGCGGCCGCGCTGCAGCAGTACCAGCCCTACCCGCACGCCGCGCCGCAGCAGTACGCGCCCTATCCGCACTCCGGGGCCCCCGTCCCCCCGCACCACCAGCCGGAGCAGCCGTACGGGGAACGATAGCCGGGACGGGAAGGATGGCCGTTCCCCGCTCGGGGAGCGGCCCCGTCGCGGCCCACACCGACCCCGCCGCCGGCCAGGACGTCGCCCTCGTCCCGGTGGAGGTGCCGATCACCCTTCGCCGGGTGGGCCTCCGCCGTTACCCGGTCAAGCCGTCGGCCGTGTCGTACTCGCGTGGCAGCATCACGTCATGCCGACATCGAAGCAGCCAGTGACGGCCCCGACCGACGCCAGCGTCGACGACTTCCTGGCCGCCGTTCCCGACGACCGCCGGCGGGCCGACGCACAGCGCCTCTGCACGATCCTGCGCGAGGTGACGGGCGAGCCGGCGGTGATGTGGGGCCCGAGCATCGTCGGCTTCGGCAGCTACCGCTACACCTATGAGAGCGGGCGCACCGGCGACTGGCCGCTTGCCGGCTTTTCGCCGCGCAAGCAGCAGCTCGTCGTCTACCTCGTGGGTGGCTTCGAGGAGCGGTACGCGTCGGTGCTCGCTCGGCTCGGTCCGCACAAGACCGGGAAGGGTTGCCTTTACCTGAAGCGGCTCGACGACGTCGACGAGACCTCGCTGCGCGAGCTGATCGAGCGCACGGTGCGGGTGCACAAGGGCGTCGACCGGGCCAGCAAGAGCCGATAGCGGGGCGGCCCGGGCCTCAGCGGGTGACGTCGTGCACGTGGTGCTCGATGTCGTGCAGGAAGTAGACCGCGAAGGTGCGCACGGTGAACACCGAGCCATTGCTCCGCCGGCCCGGCCGCTCCCACTGGTCCGCCCGGACCGCGTCGAACGCCGCGGCCGTCGCCTCCGCCTCCGCGGTCAGCTGGTCGGCCACCTCCGCCGGGGCCTGGTGGAAGTAGCCCTCCTCGACCGCCGTCGCGTCCTGGTCCCAGTTGGCGAAGACCGGATCGTCCTCCCGCAGCATCAGCTCCAGCCGGCCGCGGAAGATCCGGCAGGTGTCGCGCACGTGGCAGGCGTACTCCACCGGTGACCAGACCGTCGGCGACGGCCGTACGGAGGCGTCGTCCCGGGCCAGGGCGGCCTGCCAGCTCGGGATCGTGGCGCGCAGCCGCTCCCCCGTGGACGTGACCTCCTGTGGGGAGAAGCCGCACTCCGCGCAGCCTTCGGTGATGACGAACGTCCAGTCGGCGGTCTCTGGCGTGATGGCGGGTGGCAGCTGCATGGGCGGAGTCTGTCATCCCGCACTACCGGCTCGCCCACCCGTGGCCGTTGACGAGATCGAGGGCCAGCCACAGCGGCGGATCCGCCGACCCTTCCGCCCCCACCAGTTGGGTCGGCGCCGCCGGGCCCGCGGTGGCTGACCCGCCGGGTCCCCCGGGCGAGGGAGCGATGCCCCTCCTGGCCGGGAGGCACCGTGTCCGGCCCGACGACAGGGTGGAGGCATGACACTCAGCCTGCCGCCCGTGGCCCCACCGGCCTCGGACCGTCGTGCGCTCCTGCCGTACCTCGTCCTCGCCTGGGCCGCGGGCTACGGCGCACTCCGCCTGTGGTGGGCGGTCGCCGGAGCACCGGAGTTCCCGCCGCTCGGCACCGATCTGGTGGTCTTCACCGGCTGGTGGGCGGTGGCGCTCTGCGCCGCCGCCGCGCTGGTCGCCGGCGGCCTCGCGACCGCCCGGTCCTGGCGTCCGGCGTTGGCCGCGGCCGGCTGGGTGGTCTGTGCGGCGATCGTGCTCTCCTGCGCGCTGCTCCTGCTCGACCTGGTCGGCTTCCTGATCCTGGCGCCCACCGAGGCGTTCACGGTGGCCGGATTCGTCAGCCGGATCGGCTGCCTCACCGGCGCGGTGCTGCTGAACGCGGCGATCGTCGGCCACCGGCGGCGGTACCGCGGCGACTGCCGAGGCTGCGGGCGTACCGGCCCGCTGGTGCAGCGCCGCGTGGGCGCCGGGGCACCAGGCTGGGCGCGGGCGGCCGCGTACGCGGCGGCCGCCGGCTGTCTGCTGCGCCTGGCCGCCCAGGTGGCGGTCGGCTTCGGCGACCTGCCCCCGGCGCAGGGGGCGTCGATGGTCGCCTTCGAGGTGGGCTTCCTGCTCGCCGGGGTGCTGCTGCCGTTGGCCCTGGTGCACTCCTGGGGTCGGATCTGGCCCGGCTGGGTGCCGCTGCTGGCCGGCCGCCGGATCCCGCGCGCGGTGCTGCTCGTCCCGGCGGCGGTCTTCTCGGTCGGTCTGATCGTCTACTTCGGCGTCGGCATCGCCGGACTCGCCGTCGAGACGGTCACCGGCACCTTCGACCCGGGTGACGGCCGCTACCCGTTGGCGTTCTTCTGGTTGGCCGAGCCGGCGTACTGGGTGTGGGGCTGGGGGCTCGGCCTGGCCGCGCTGAGCTTTCACCAGCGGACCCGCCGGCCGTGCCGGGCCTGCGGCCGGTGATGGGAGTGGTTGGGCTCCTATCCTGGGCCGATGGACCTGGAGTTCAGCGGCGAGATGTGGTTCTGGAGAGGTCCAGCGCCCTGGCACTTCATCACCGTTCCGGAAGCGGAATGCCACGAGCTGAACGGGGCTTCGCGGTTGGTGAGCTACGGCTGGGGGATGATCCCGGTCATGGCTCAGATCGGGGAAACCCGGTGGGAGACCTCGCTCTTCCCCAAAGACGGGCGTTACCTCGTGCCGGTGAAGGCGAGAGTGCGGAAGGTGGAAGGGCTCGAGGTGGGGGACGTGGTGACGGTTCGTCTGGTCGTCGACGTCTGACCAACTCCTCGACCATCTCGGTCGCCCAATCGACCTGCCGGTGCCGGCGGGCGAGGGTGAGGGCGACGGCGACCAGTACTCCTCGTACGAGACGCGCGGCACCGAATCTCCCTCGTCGGATCACGAGGGCGTGCTTTGCAGCCCCCAAGGAAGACGGCAACCACCCACGACCCAGGATGACCAAATCCCGCGATCTGGTACCAAACGACACGCCGCTCGGCTCCGCGCGCAGCGGCGTCTGGTGTCTCAGGCTTGGCCGGTGACAGAACCTGTTCGTGGACCGGGAAGGCCAAGGCCGTTCGGCGCGGAGCGCGATCCTGCGCGGGTCGTCGCGTTCAGCGATGCGGTCATCGCCATCGCCGTCACTCTGCTTGTCCTGGAGATCCGCCCGCCACAGGACACCCGGCACCTGCTCCACGGCCTCGCCACGCTCTGGCCGTCTTACCTGGCTTACGTCATCACCTTCATGCTGATCGGGCAGGTGTGGGCCAATCATCACGTCATGTTCGACCACATCCGTAGTGCCGACCGGGTGGTGCTGTTCCTGAACACCGTGCTGCTGATGGACATCGCGTTCCTGCCGTTCGCCGCCTCCGTTCTGGCCCAGGCGTTCCGCGACGGACAGGGGCAGCGCACCGCCGTCGTCTTCCACGGCATCGCGTTCGAATTGGCAGCCATTCTGTTCAACGTCATCTGGTGGTACGCGCGCCATAACCGCCGGCTGCTCACCACCACCATCGATTCCGCCGGTGTAAGAGCCATCAGCCGGCGCTACCGGCTCGCCCTTGCCTGGATCGGTACCGGAACCGTGCTGGGCGCCCTGGTCCCCGCCCTCGGCGTGGCTGTGATCGCCGCGTTCATTCCCTTCTACTGGCTGCCCATCCGGGGCGAGATCGCCCGGGTGAAGCGTCGGCGCGACGGTGGCGGTCAGCCATGACTCGGGACAGTACGCTGCGTAGTAGCCTCGCCCACCGACCTACCCTTTCTCGCCACTACTGACCGCATGATCGGGCACGGCACGGGCACATGCCAGCAGCCGCTAGATCCCCGTGGCCTGGTGTGCTTGCTAGATACTTCCGGGATGGGCACGCCCTACACTCCTGCGGCGAGGTTCCGCCGCACGCAAGCCGAACGCATAGATCAACTGCTGTCATGGAAGCGGTCGGACCAGGCGTTCTTCGCCGCTGGCGCATGCCACGTGCTCGCCTGGGTCGCCGTCGAGCGGTACGCCTCAGCCGGTTTCGGCATCGTGGGCCTACGTAAGCTCGGTGAGCCCTGTGTCAGTCACGTGATCATCAGCAACGGCCGCTGGGCCTTCGACCACGATGGCTGGACACCCCTGCCCGAGCTGCTGCGCGCCACAGCGGAGTACGAAACAGACCCGAGCTGGGAGCAACTGCCAATCACCTCGATACTTCGGCAGTTCTGCGCCGCTCACAACCACCGAATGCCGGAGCAGTACGCGCACGACCCGCTGCCGCGTGCCCGGAAATACCTGCAACAGCGGCCCCGCCCACCGGAGGTGGTCTGAACCCCGGACGCCTGCCTTCCTACTGCCGTCACGGGTCGCGACTGGCGAGCTGGAACCGATCGATCGCCCAAGAGCCTGCGACGGTCGGAACGAGTGGTGCCCGCTGACTCAACCGCCGCTAACCCGAATTATCGATGTCAGCGGGATGAGATCCGGGGCAAGCAGCCCGGCGAGCACGTCCAGAAGGGGACGCCCGTGACGCCACCGACAAACTTCATGAGCTGACACAGCCCGGGGGAGGTGCTGTACTCCGCTGCTGCATAAGATCGAAAAAGGCCGTCTCCGACTGACGGAAACGGCCTTTGACCTGGGGTGGAGCTGAGGGGATTTGAACCCCTTACACCCACGGTAGCGAGGGAACATCACCAACCGAACCGTTCGGCCTTGCGACCAGGGCGGAGACTGCCGGCCCTTGCCAACGCCTGTCGCCGTTCGTCGCTCTCAGTTGTAGTGGATCTGTACCCGATGATCTTGTGCACGCTCCTGCCGCTGCATCCAAGGTTCCGTTCGGCGAAGCGGGCCCTACCTGGCTTGCGCTCACCTGCACTTAGAACTCCTAACAGAATGATCTAGGGCGTTCGTCCTTGATGGACGACCGGCTAGAGTGCTCGGCCGTGAGGAGGGGTGAGCAGCCGCCGTGGGTCGTCTCGGACGAGTTGTGGGCTAGACCACCAGGCCGTCGCGCTCCTGCTCAACTGGCGAACACGGTGGCGCGCGAGTCCGATACCTCTGCGTGCGGAATCCGTAACCGTCATGCCCCTGAAGCGGGCCCGGCGGGGGCTGAGTTGAGCGAGCGCAGCCTGCCGTCGGGCCCGCTGGGGCACTGCGTCTACTTCGCCAACCCGAATCCACCGATGGTGGTCGTGAGGTTCTCGGCCAGTAGCTTGCGAATCTCCGCGCCATGCGGAGTGGCCCAGTCCCTGGCGAGTTCGCCGAGGACCGCGGCGGTGGTGATCAGGTTGACGCCGGCCTGAATCATGCGCAGTCGGGCTATTTCTTCGGAGTACTGGAACACCGACCCTCCGGCGTCGAGCACCGCGTAGACCTCGTATCCGGCCCGCTTGGCGCTGAGGGCGGTGTAGACCAGGCATCCGTCGTTGGTGGTGCCGGCCATGATCAGGGTCCGGCGACCGGTGGCCTCGACTGCCCGCACGAAGTCCGGGTCGTCCCAGGAGTCGACGATGCCGGTGCGCTTGATCCGGTTCGCGTAGGCCTCCGGGTTGACTTCCTCCAGCCCGGGCATCCACCAGTCCTTGTTGTCGTCCTCGGTGCTGCTGGTCCAGACGTTGGGCATGCCGAGGACCTTGGCCGCCTTGACCAGGGTGATGCTGTTCAACTTGGCGACCTCGGGCGACTGGGTCTTGATGAACCCCATCGAGATGACCTGGTGGTCGATCAGGATCAGAGCACTGTCCTGCGCCTTCAGGTTTGTCATGGTTTGTAACTCCAGATCGGTATGGCGAGCCCTCGTGGGTCCACCGCTTGTTCCCCCGAGCGGTTGGCTCGGGTAGCTAGCGAGATATGCCGGGCGGGATGTCGCCGGCGGGGTTCCGGACGGACTGTCAGGCGGTGCCGGGCTCGGGCTATGCGCAGCCGTCCGGGGTGCAGACGCCGTCGGCGCCAGCGACGACCGGCAGCGACTGCGGCGTGGGGTGACTTTCGTCCCATGCCTTGGTGATCACCGCCAGCAGGTCATCGGTACCGATGGCCCCGGGGACGGCGAAGCGGCCGTCGAACACGAGGAACGGCGCGCCACGGGCGCCGAGGCGCTGTGCCTCACGCTGGTCGGCCGATACGCGGGCCCGGTAACGGCGGCTGCGCAGTGCCTCGGCTGCCTCCGTACGGTCCAGGCCCACCTCGGCGGCGAAGTCGAGGACCTCGTCGGCGGTCCACAGCTTGCGGGCCTGCCCGAAGTGCGCGCGGAACATCGCCGTCCAGATCTCGTTGGCCCGGCCCTGGTCCGCGGCGTAGGCGAGCAGCTCGTGGGCCAGGTCGGTCGGGCCGAGCGTGCGATCGACCGCGCGGTAGGGCGTCAGGCCCTCCGCCTTGGCGGCCCGCTCGATCGGCCGCAGGACCCGCTCGACGGTCGACGCGGGTGCCCCGGCCATCCCGATCAGCTCCCGCTGAGTGACGCCCGACCGTGGCAGGTCAGGGTGCAGCTGGAACGACCGGTGGACCACCTGCACCTGGTCGCCGTAGGCGAACCGGTCCAGGGCCAGGTGGAGTCGGTGGTCCATCAGCCCGCAGTACGGGCAGACGATGTCTGACCAGAACTCGATCTTCATCGCACGCTCCCTTCATTTCCTACTCTCTGTTCGTAGGCCCATGATGCATTAGAATCGGAAGCGTGCAAAAGGCACATTCATGTGCGTGTAGGCCGCGCAAAAGGCACATTCATGTGCGTAGAGGCTGAGCAGAAGGGGTGGCAGGTATGCGTGCGGAGGATCTTCGGCGGAGGCGGACCAACGTCCGGGCGAACGTCCGGAGAGTGCCAGGGCCCTGTGCGCACTGGAACGACGAAGACGCCGACTTCATCCGCGAGGTCCTGGATCTTGTCGGTGACAAGTGGAGCGTGTTGATCATCGGTACGCTCGCCGACAATCCCGTCCGCTACTCGGACCTGGCCGACGCGATCCCCGGCATCTCCCAGCGCATGCTCACGCTGACCCTGAAGCACCTGCAGCGCACCGGGCTCGTCACCCGGACCTCCTACCCGGAAGTCCCGCCGCGCGTCGAATACGCCCTCACCGAACTCGGCACCTCGCTTCTGTCGACCGTCCTGGCCCTGGCGGCCTGGTCCGCCGACAACCACGCCGAGATCCGCCGTCACCAGATCGCATACGACAGCGCCGACGAGACGTAGGGAGCGGTCCGGTGGGTGATCGAACGCACGATCGCCTGGTACCACGGCATGAAACGGCTACGCATCCGGTGGGAACGCCGCGACGACATCCACGAAGCCTTCCTCGCCCTGGCCACCTGCATCATCACGTACCGACACGTCGCACGACTTTGTTAGGACCTCTTAGGATCCTGCTCATGGATTCCCGTTGGGCGATCGCGGAGATCGACGAGTTTCTGGCCCTCACGGAGCTTCGTCCGGCCTCGCTCACCAGTCGTCGACGCGCGAACCGAGGAAGAGACGGGGACATCATCGCCAAGGCTCAAGTAGTCGAGCAGATCCTGGACCGCGTGGTCAGAGGCTGGCGACGCGATTCCGTATCGGGCTCCAGAAACATCAGCGTGAACCGGTGGTGTCAACACATGGAGGCGGCCGAACGCGCAAGGGCCGAGCTCGTCCGGCGCGAGGAAATCCGCGAAAAGCTAGGCGACAACGCACCCGAGTTGAATGCAGCTCGTCTCCACCCTTGGATCTGGGATGGTGCTCGCTCCCTTTGGCAGAGCCAGCACTACCGAGAGGCGGTTCGCGCGGCCACGATCAAGCTCAACGCGGAAACTCAGAACAAGACGGGGCGCTTCGATATATCAGAAACCGACCTCTTCAAGCAAACCTTCACGACAGACTCTCCGCAGCCAGGAAAGCCGCGCCTGCGCCTAGTACTCCAGCCGGAGATCGTGATCACGGTTCGGTGAGGGCTTGTCGGGCGTAGTGGCTGGCTTTGGCTCGGGCTTGGTGGCGCCGTCGCCAGATCGACCACTTGAGCTGGTCAGCGTGGCGTCGGCTGGGTTCGATGACCAGGGCGTTGAACAGGCGATGGAGTTCGTTGACGGTCAGTGGGATCAGCCCGGACGGGCTCGGTTGGGTTCGGCGAGCGGTGGCGGTGGCAAGGAAGGCGTGGGCGAGGATCGCCAGGGTGGTCCATCGGTGCCAGGAGGTCCAGCGCCGGTTCTGGTGTTGGTCCAGGCCGAGGGCGGTCTTCGCGGTCTGGAACGACTCTTCAATCTTCCAGCGGCGGCCGGCCACGGACACCAGCGCGCCCAGTGGCGCGGGCTCGGGTGACCAGCAGCGGTAGAAGGCCAGCTCACCGGTGCGGCGGTGGCGGCGGATCAGCAGCCAGTGGTGGCCGGCGTGTGCGTCGGCGTGCGCGGGCAACGGCATCCAGGCCCAGTCGTAGTAGCGGTGCCCCTTGGCGCCGGCACCGGCCGAGACGCGCTGCCAGGCGGTACGGGTCAGGCCGGCGGCGAGGTGGTCGACCCGCCGGCTGCCGATGCCGGTGATCACCTGATGGGAGCAGGCCACCGCGAGGACGTAGCCGAGGCGGTGACCGCGTAGCGCGGCGGCCAGCCGCGGGTCACCGCCGTAGGCCTCATCGCCGGCCACCCATCGACACGGCAGGCCGGCGGCGACAGCCTCGTCGATCATCCGTGCCGCCAGCTGCGGCTTGGTGGCGAACCTGATCTCGTCGGGGACACCTGCCTCGCTCCTGCGTGACGGGTTCTCACACCACACCTTGGGTAGGTAGAGCGCCGCGTCGATCAGGGCGTGCCCGGCCTCGGTGGCGTAGACCAGATGCACCGCCAGCTGACAGTTCTCGATCTTCCCGGCGGTGCCCGAGTACTGGCGCTGCACCCCGACGGTGTGATGGCCCTTCTTCAGATCTCCTGTCTCGTCTACGACCAGAACCGCGTCGGGGTCACCCAGGTGCTCCGCGACGAACCCCCGCACGTCCGCGCGGACCTGCTCGTCGTCCCACTTCGCCCGGGCGAGCAGGTCCTGCATCCCGTCCGGCGAGGCGTCCCCGGCGTGCTCGGCGATTGTCCAACAGTTCTTCCGCGGCAGCGGCGCCAACAAGCCCCGCACGAAGTCCCGCACCCGCCGACGCGGCTCCGGCCTGCGGAAACGCGATCCCACGGTCAACATCAGGTCGTCGAACAACACACGCCACCGCTGGGCGTCTACCCTGTAAGCCGCAGCCACCGCCGCGTCATGGTCAGTCCACACAACCGTCCATGCTCGACGGTGGCTGCACCCACTCCAGCCCCGGGGGAACCTCGCCCCGACTCAGATCAACATCTCCGGCTGGAGTACTAGCCGAAGTTGATGGCTCGCAGACGTTCCATAGCCTGCATCGAGGGGTTATGGCGTTTGCAGAAGGTTGTTATGCAGCAATCCGCAACCCGGCGAGCCACGTGGTGCAGGCAGATCTGTCAGAGGATGAGGCGCTCGAACAGCTTGCCGCCCTGAGTGTCCTTGCCCGCTGGGTGGACAGTGCAACGGTCGAGATGTATTCGTGTCCTGACCTCGCGACCTAGCCATCCCGTCGGCCTTCGTCCGCACACCCGTGGAGTGGGTGGGGCCTGCCTGGTCAAGGTGGAGCACCCAGCGGCTGAACGACCTTGACCGGGCAGGCCCCACCGGCTCGGCTCCGCCCGGACGAAGGTTGTCGGGATGGCGCCACCATCCCGGAGTGCCCGAGAACCCCGCCGGAGGCACTGCCCTTTTGCCCGACCAATACGAAGCCCCGGATCCGCCAGTCCTCATGGCGGCCCGGGGCTTCGTCGTATGTCGCGCCGCCGGCGGGCTATCACCGACGCGCTGGCGGCCGAAGGCCAGAGGCGCGGCGGCGGGCCACCGGCCCGGCCCTGGTTCGGCGGCGCGAGCGGCCCGCGACGCGGGCCGCCTTGATCTCGTACAGAAACTCCTCACACGATGAGGCTCATCATCATGTCCGGTCTCAGGACCTGCGTGACATATCGGTATCAGGACCTGGGTGACACTCCGCCCTCCGTAGCAGACGCTTGGCCAAGGTCGACGAGCTAATCCGAACCCGCGGCTTCAGCTGATGGGTGAAACTCCGTCGACTGTCGCTTCCCAAGGTCGCGCTAGGTGTTCTGCCGTGGCGAGCGGCTTCGTCGTTCCTGGCTCGTTTGGATGGAGTGATACGAGAGGAAGCGCCATGAGTATGTTGGGACTCTGCGTCGGGCTGATGAGGGATGGGTGAGCCGGGCGGCGAGCGGCTCGTACGCGAGGAAGCTGGCTGGATGCGGGCGAGCTTCCTGGAGTTGCTCTTCGATCTTGTGTTCGTGTTCGCGCTCAATCAGGTCGGCTTGCGGCTGATCAAGGACTTCGGCACCGGGCACGAGCTCCTGATCGGTGAGGCTGCCCCGACCTTGCTGCTGTTCCTGGCGTTCTGGGTCCTGTGGTTGTCGACGGTCGCGTTGACCAGCCGGCGAAGTCCGGATTTGCTGCTGGTCCAGATCGTGGTGTTCCTGGCGATGGCCGGCGCCGTGGTGATGGCCGTCGTGGTACCGCAGGGGTTCGAGCAGCGGGCTCTCGTCTTCGCCGGCGCCTATGCGGCGGTCCGGATAAGCCGCCTGCTGCTCCTCCTGGTCTTCCGCCGGCTAGGGTTCACTCCCTCAACGGGGCTCTGGGTTGCTGTGGGCGCGGTGCTGTGGATCGTGGGCGCGCTGGTGCACGAGCAGGGTCTCCGCGCCGTGCTCTGGACCCTCGGGCTGGCCATCGGCTACTTCAGGTTCACGGCCGGCTTTAAACGATTCACTGGCGCACCGATCGCGGGCGAGCACCTGGCCGACCGGTTGCAGCAGTTCTATTTGATCACGTTAGGTGAGGCGATCTTCGTGGCCGGCAAGGCGCTTAGCGCCGGTGACTTAGGCACCCCGCATGCGACCGGGCTCGGGCTGGCGTTCGTCGCCGTCGTGCTGCTCTGGCGGGTCTATTTCTTCCGGGCCGGCGCTGTCCTGCCGCTGGCCATCACGGGTGCCCGGAACCCGCTCCGGCAGTCCGTGGCGGTAGCCGGGACTCACCTACTCATGATCGCCGGTGTCTTCCTGGCCGGTGTCAGCTTCGAGCTGTACATCGTGGAGCCGCTCGGCCGGCCGGAACCGAACTGGCTCATCGCCATCCTCGGCGGGCCCGCGCTGTTCCTGGCCGGCCGGTCACTTCTCGAACTGCAGGTCTTCAGCCGAATCTCCCGATCGCGGCTGGCCGGCCTGCTCGCCCTGGGCCTCCTGATCCCCGCCACCTGGCACCTGCCACCCCTGGCCGCCGGTGGCGCCGCCGCCGCGGTACTGGCCGGAGTCGCCGGCTCGGACGCTTGGCGCGCCCGGGGCCGCGCACCCGAGCTACCCGCCCCGCGGATCTGACCCACCACGGAATCCCGGTCCTTCACGGGCGAACCGTCAGGGCCAGGGACCAGACGGGCCTCAAGAAATACCCAACGTCAAAAGGTCGTCTAGCCGGACGTGTCGCCCACGTCCCGAGACTGGTTTGTCACGCAGGTCCTGAGACCCGACATGAGGCTCATCATCATGTCCCGTCACGGCACATGCTTGACACTCGCGTCCCGCCAGATGCTTGACAAGATCCGGAAATTGAGGGGCCGAGGGCCTGGATGAGGTCGACTACGCTCCTGGCATGTTGGCCACGATCTCCGCCGTCATGGTCCGATACCGGCGGCCGATCCTCACCGTTGCACTTGTCCTGGCCGTGGTCCTGGCCGTGGTCCGCCAGCTGTCACCCACGCTGGGCCTGATCCTGGCCATCGCGACAAGCCTCACCGGCGTGCTGGTTCTGTTGCTGGCGCTTGCCCTGCTCGCCCTACGGCGACCACGGCCGGCAGCCTTTCTGGTCAAGCCCGAGGTTCGGGCGTTCGCCACTGAACCGAGCGCGGTCCAGATCTATCTGGCCGTAGGGCTCACGTTCGTGGCCTCCTCGCAGCTGCTGACCATTGGCACCTTCCACAGGGTCAGCGTGGGCCTGGTCCTGGTGTTGCAGTTCCTGCTCCTCGTCGCCATCGGTATCCAGCTTGCCGCCAGCTGGCGCGGTTCTTCGATCGAGCTACGACCGGACGGTGTCTATCAACGCGACTTCGTCGGCTCCTTGATGGTGCCGTGGGAGGCCCTGGCACCCGGCCGCCCTTCCCGGCCCGCAGTCAGGGCCTCCACCCTGGCGCTGACGTACGCACAACCGGACCTGGTACGCCGCCGCGGCATCCTTCCCCTGGGCTGGCGGCGGCTGCGCACCGACAACATCCACCCATGGTTCATCGCCGACACGATCCGGCACTACGTCGACCACCCACAGCACCGGGCGGCGATAGGCGAACCAGCCGAATACCAACGGCTCTGGCATGCGCTGACGTCTGCGCCCACTGGCTCCGGCCATGGGCACGCTTCCTAGGCTCAGTGTCAAACATCAGCCGGGACGGAAATGGTCAAGCATGTGGTGGGACTAGGCAGGTGTCGTGTCCCGGCTGATGCTTTACACCTGCGTCCCACCAGATGCTTGACAAGATCGCGCCCTCGTGGGACGTCATTCACGCCCTGACACACGTACGCTCATCGCCATGCTCGCCGCAATCGACGCCGTTGTGGTCCATCGGCGCCGCCCGATCCTGGTCGGCGTAGTGACAGCGGCGGTCGGATTGGTCCTGGCGCTCCTGCTGCAGCAGCGCAACCCGAGGACGCTCGCCTCTCTGGTCACCGTGTTCGGCCTCGTACTGCTGGTCCCGTTGGTGATGAGCTCCCGCATCTGGGGACGGTCCCGTCCCGCCATGCTGGTCGTCGACCCGCAGCGCCGGTCCTTCCGCGCCCCGTCGAGCGCGCCCGAGGTGTACCTCGCCGCCACGACCGCCGTCCTGCCCTGCCTGCAGGTGGCCATGCTGTGGTCCTACTCCGCAGAGGGTCGCGCCTTGTATCTGTCCACGTGCGTGGCGTGGACCTTCCTGGCGGCGGTCCGGGTCGCTGACGCGTGGCGGGGCACCCGGCTTCACCTGCGCCCCGAGGGCATCGAGGAACGAGGCACCGTCAGTTCGCTGGTTGTGCCCTGGGATGCCGTGGACGCCGGGCGGCTGCATCGGCCACCGCTGCGAGCCCAGCATTTGGCGCTGCCCTTCGCGCAACCGGGACTGGTGCGCCGCCGGGGGCTTGGCTGGAACAAGCGGCTGAGCATCGACAGCGTGCATCCGTGGTTCATCGCCGACGCTCTTCGCCATTACGTGGAGCACCCCGAGCACCGTGCTGCAATCGGCACACCCGACGAGTACCAACGGCTGCTCACGTCGCTGGCCGGCGGGACGTACCCGGCCGACAATCCCTAGACCATCCGTCAAGCATCTGGTGGGACGGAAACGTCAAGCAAGTGGTGGGACTAGGCAGGCCATCCTCACGATCCACTTCGGACCGGTCTACCGGTGGCGCATCCACCCAAAGGGCCATAGCGTTAGTCAATGGCCACGTAGGGCTACCTCGCACGGGTTTGGGACGCCAGGCTGGTCCCTCAGACAGCCGAGACAACAGGGAGCACCTCATGCTCAGCTTTGAGGAGAGGATGTACGTCTCGCTTCTCTTTCGGAACAAGCTGCTAGAGCTTGAGGGAAATGCTTTTGAAACCTTCTTCCACAAAGTGATGCGCGCCCGACATGGCGACTTTATCGACGTGAGAGTACATGGCGGCGGCATAGGCGATATGGGCTCGGACGGACTATCGCTCAATAGCAAGAAGCTGTACGCCTGCTTCGGACCAAGGACCTTCAACAAGGATGCGGTTGCAGGAATCGAAGCCAAGTTTCTTAGCGACTTAGCGAAAGCTATTGAGAAGCGGGGCAGTGAATTTACGACGTTCGTCTTTGTGCACAACGACGCCCCTGGAATTCATCCAGCAGTGGCCAGTCTTCTGGCAGAAGCGCGCAACGCCCATTCGACCTTAAAGTTCGAGCGGCTAGGGCCGCACGATCTCCTTGCCGAAATCCATCGTCTCGATCGCCATGTGATCGAAGACTTGATGAACGCCCCGATCGTCGTCAGCGAACGCGTTTACGGGATCGGCTTGGAGGACATCCGCCCTCTCCTGGAACACCTCGTGCAGGGGAGAGCGCGTACTGCTCTCGAGCCTGCGCCCAACCCAGTGTCCGACATGAAGCTGGATTACAACCGCTTGGATCCGGATAACAGGCGCAGCCTCGTGGAGGGAATGAGCCGCACCTTCTTAATCGAGGAATACTACGCCGGCATCGACGATGTAACAGAGCGCGATGAAGTCGCTCGCAACTTCAGCCACTACTATCATGCCATCTCAGTGGAGTACAATGATCCGGATGAGGTGATTTTTGAACTCCAAAACTATCTGTCGGGAAATGCCAGAGTAACCCCTGCCCGAGAACGAGCCCTGTGGGTAGTGCTGGCTCACTTTTTCGAACGATGCGACATCTTTGAAAATCCACCGCCCGGATGGTCCCCAGAAGACAGCTGGAGTGAGACGTGATCACGCCCACCAAGGGCATCGCCCCTCAGCGGTCATTGCTCGCGGTGGGTGCGCAGGTGCTAACCGTCCTCAAAGATCAGCCGTTGTCGGTCAACCAAGCTTGGAACCGGCTTCGCCAATGGCGTGCGTCCAACGGGCATCGGTCACCAGTGCCCTTCTGGTGGTTCGTCTTATCCCTGGATGTTCTTTATAGCCTAGGGCTTGTTGAGTTCGACGGCGAGTTGCTGGTAAGGAGGAGGAACGCCCGTGTTGCGTGAACTTAGCGCTAACTACGAAGGCTTTAAGGCGTTCACGTTCCGCCCTGGCATGAACATCGTCGTCGCTGACACAACTCGGGACTCTCGTCAAACTGACAGCCGTAACAGTGCAGGCAAGTCGAGTCTTATCGAGCTGATGCACTTCATGCTCGGAGGATCCGCGGACAAGGGCACGCTATTCACAAAGCCGAAGCTTCGGTCTCGGACGTTCTCGATGACACTCGATTGGCCAACAATGGGTCGGCCGATCACTGTCAGTAGATCGGGTGGACGTCCTGGCCTTGTCGAGGTCTCACCACTGCCGCCCGGCGCGGAGCATACCCAGAGCATTTTCGGCCAGGAGGTAAGGCTCCAGGAATGGCAACGTCTGATTGAGCGGGACCTGTTTCGTCTGCCGACAGAGCACCCTGGCATCAGTGGTCGTACCCTGCTTTCGTTCCTGATGAGACGCGCAGGATCAGGGGGATTTGCAAGTCCTGTACGTACGTATATCAGGCAGTCGGATGCAGAGGGTGCGACAAACCTCGCGTATCTTCTTGGCTTGGATTGGGGGATCGCCAACCGTTATCGAGAGATTCAGGCGCGGGAACGAATGCGTCGCGAACTCAAGAAGGCGGCCGATGACCCTATCCTTGGGAAGATTGTTGGCTCGGTGGCTGAGTTGCGGGGCCAGATCGCCGTAGCCGAGAACCGAGTCAGCGAGTTGAAGCGCCAGATAGATGGATTTCGGGTGGTCCCCGGCTACGAGAGGCTCAGAGAAGAGGCGGATGACCTCAACCGCCGAATTAGAGACCTCAGAAACCAAGAGGAAATCGACCGTAGGAATCTTGAAGATGTAACTCGTTCTGTCGAAGAGTCTCACGAGCCCGACACTGACTACGTCGGTCCTGTCTACGAAGAACTCGGTGTGATGCTCGGCGGTCAGGTAGTCCGCCGCTTTGAGGAGGTCCAAGCGTTCCACCAGTCAGTAGTGAGAAACCGTCGTCGCTACCTCTCCTCAGAGGCCGATCGCCTGACTCAACTCCTTAGGGAGCGCGAGCAGGAGCGAGCGCAACTCGGCGAGCAACTTGCCGAAAAGCTGCGTGCACTTAGAGAGGGCGGAGCGCTGGATGCCTTGACCACTCTCCAGCGCATATATGCGCAAGAGGAGTCATTGCTCTCGGCTCTCCGGCACCGCTTTGAGGCTGCTCAGGCCGTGGAGGCCAGCAAGCGCGAGATTACCCTCGCCAGGGCTTCATTGCAGGACGAGATGGACGCCGACCTGACGGACCGGGGGGAGGTGGTGAGCCGAGCAATCGTACTCTTCTCCAATTTTGCGAGGAGCTTGTATGGCCCTGAACGCGAAGCCTATCTGCGGATCGAATCGGGCACTTCTAGTCTTGTTATTGAGCCTCATATCGCTAGCGATGCTAGCGTTGGTATTAGCAGTATGGTTACCTTCTGCTTCGACCTGGCCATTGCTGTAATCGCTCATCGCGCTGGCCGAGCTCCGGATTTCCTAGTCCACGACAGCCATCTCTTTGACGGCGTCGACGAACGGCAGCTCGCCAGAAGCTTGGAGTTGGCGCGCCAGGTTTGCGAGAAAGAGGGGTTGCAGTACGTTGTCACGCTCAACTCAGACGACCTTGAGAAAGCGCAGCGCGTCGGCTTCAAGTCAGAAGACGCTGTGCTGAGCCCGACGCTTTCTGACAAGTTTGAGAGTGGCGGCCTCTTTGGTTTCCGATTCTAGGTGTCCGACTGATCTGGTGTGACAGTAGGGCCTGGTTGGGGCCTGCCGGGCGGGCGCCACGCTGGCGAGTTGCGATGGGTGGTGTGGCGGTCGGCCAGTAGTCGTACCCTCGTTTCGTGCAGATCAGCGCGCAGCGGGCGGCCGACTTAGCCGAAGAACACCTAGCGGTGGCCCTGCCCCGTAGATGGAGGCACGTTCAAGCGGTGGGAGCCAAGTCTCGCCGATTGGGGCACTTGGTCGCCCCAGAGGAGCGGGACTTGCTCGTTGCCGCGGCTTGGTTACACGACATCGGCTACGCCCCTGGCATCGTGGATACCGGCTTTCACGCCTTGGACGGGGCGCGGTGGCTGCTGCGGCAGGGCTTCGCACCCAGGTTGGCCGGACTGGTCGCGAACCACTCGTGTGCCTCGTATGAAGCCGCAGAGCGGGAACTCGCGGAGGAGCTGGCTGCCGAGTTCCCGCTTGAAGAGTCGCCGACATCTGATGTGCTCTGGTACGCGGACATGACGACGGGTCCTGACGGCCAGGACCTGAGCGTCGAGGAGAGGCTCGCGGAGATCCGCCTGCGGTATGGGCCGAATGATCTTGTGAGCCGATTCTGGGAGAAGGCGGAGGTGCCGCTGCTCCTGGTCGTCGATCGAGTGCGCCGGCGGATGGCGGATCAGCCGATGTAGGGGTCGGCCCGTGGTGCGAAGCCGTGGTCGATGCGGAGCCGCATCGACGGATGGATCGAAAGCTCCTCCAGTTCACCTTGGGCGACCCAGCGCACAGCCGACGACTCCTCGCTTGTCATTGGGTCACCGAGAACGTATCGGCCTCGGAAGCAGATCGAGAACTGCTGCCGCACCTCGCCGTCGCTGTACTCCACGACGTGGTTCGGGTTGGTGTAAATCCCGACCAAGCCCGTGACCTCAATCTCGACGCCGGTTTCTTCGCGGGTCTCGCGTACGGCCGTCTCGGCGATGTACTCGCCGAAGTCCTGGGCGCCGCCGGGCAGCGCCCACAGGCCGTTGTCGGTGCGCTGGATGAGCAGCACCCGCCCCTGGTCGTCCTGGACGAAGACGGTCACCGCGACGACGATGCTGTTCGGCTTGGGGGCTTCCGGGTTGTTGAAGTGCTCGATCCGCGCCATGGCCCTAGCCTCTCACCGCCGAAGGCTCAGTGTTCAGGCCAGACAGCCCGCTTCTTTCCGAGTACACGGTTGAAGCTGGCGACGTAGCTGTCGAACAGATCCCCGCCGCCGAGCCGGCGCAGGTGCATCACCGGGGCGTAGGCGGCCGGTGTGCCGTAGAGGTGGGTGTTGACGAGCATCTCGTCGTCGAAGCGGTAGATGGAGTTGTAGAGGATCGTGTCGTGGTAGTAGATCCCGACGTTGTCGAGGTCCCGTAGGTCCTTGTAGAAGGCCAGCGCGTTCAGGATCTTGCTGGACATGGCCGCGCCGATACCCTCGTCGTCCCCGCGATCGGCGATGTTCTTGCCCTCCGGGTCGCCGAATAGCAGCTCGACCTGGGCGCCGGCCAACGCCTTCTCGCGCAGGGTTGGCACCCAGCGGTGGTTGAACTCGGGCAGGAACAACCCGCCGTAGACGAGGACGCCGACCTGTCGGGTGGCCTTTTCCAAGAGCTGCTGCCAGAGGTCGGTGGGGACGGCCCCGCGGCGCGGGTAGATGTGGACGAGCTCGGACTGGCTGACCTGCACGGCTCGCTGCGTGGGCAGAGCGTCCGGCCAGAGGTACGACTCGCTCTCGTCCAGCAGCTCGGCGATGGAGTGGCGGTAGCGCGGGTATGGGTTTCGGCTCTGGGTGACCCACCGCTCCACGGTTTTCGGATCGACGCCGAGTCTGTCGGCGAGCGTGGCCGGCGTCAGGCCCTTCTTGAGCATTCCGCTGCGTAGCCGGTCGTTCGGCATCTCGACTCCTGCTCGTCGAACGGCGAGGACGACTCAGTGGGACGACTAACCTTATCAAGGACGTCCCTAGTCGTCCATGTCTGGTGGTGAACTCGTCACTACTGATCGACGCACTCTGATTCCGCAAGAGCTGCCGTCCAGAGAGGACGCACCTGGCCCATCGATGCGGGCCCAGCTCACGAGATGAAGGAGTCAGTCATGGGACGTCTGCTGCTGGACACCTCGCGGGTGTCGTACGAGGTGTCGGTGAACCCGGTGCCGAAGCTGGACCAGAACGGTCAGCAGAAGTTCGACCGGGAGACGAAGAACCCGATGTGGACGGTGCACCTCTACGCCCTCTCCGAGGGGAGCGCGGAGGTCATCAACGTGACGGTGGTCAACCCGGTGATGCCGCCGGTGACGGTCCGTCAGCCGGTCGTGCCGGTGGACCTGGAAGCGCTGCCCTGGGTCAACGACCGGGACGGCAAGGTCCGCTCCGGTGTGGCGTTCCGGGCCTCGGCCCTGACCGCGATGGACACCGCCGCCTAGCGGCGGGCGTGCCGACGGCTCCACAGAAGCGAAGTGGTGGACACGGGGTCGCCGTTGATTGGCGTCGTCTGCGACCCCGCGTCCTGCCCCAACAAATCCGGTCCCTACCTAGGGAGGACTTGTCGTGTCCAAGTCTAGTTCGCGGTCCCCGTTCGGCTGGTCGAACCGTGGGGGCAACGCTGTCACTGTCATCGAAGCTCCGGTCGCCCGTTCGTACCGCCGTCGGGCCACCATCGCCTTCTGGGTCACGCTCGGGGTGGTCGGCCTGCTGGCCGCCACGGTGGCCTCGCACTACCTGCACCCCATCCTGGGTGCGCTGGTCGGCGGGTTCATCGGTTTCGCGGTCGGCGCGGTCGTGTTCGCGCTCATCGTGTCGTGGCCGGTCCTGCGGGTGTTCTGGCACTGGCTGGCTGAGATCGTGCTCGGCCTGGTCGCCGTCTACGGCTGGATCGCGGTGATGCAGTCCACCTCGCTGTGGGGGTCGCTGCTCATCGTCGCCCTGGTCGTCGGCCTCCCGGCCGCGATCGGCCCGATCCGCCGCCGGATCGTCGCCTGGATCTGGTGCCTAGTCGTCCGGCATCGGCTGCGGATGTGCTTCGCGGCGTTCATCGCCACCAACCGCTCCGGTTCGCTGCCGCTGATCCTGCTCGCCCGGTCAACCCCGGCCGGCGAACGAGTCTGGGTGTGGCTGCGGCCCGGCTTGTCCCTGCGTGACCTGGAGCAGGACGGCCAAGTGCAGAAGCTCGCCGTGGCGTGCTGGGCCAACGAGGTCCGCGTTTTGCGCGCCTCCCGCAAGTACGCGGCGCTGATCCGCGTGGACATCACCCGCCGCGAACCGCTGGCGGCCACGATCGTCTCGCCGCTGCCGGACTACGTCCCCACCGACGTGCCGGCCAACGCTCCCACCTCACCGGGCATGCCGCCTGTCGGCCTTGACCTGCCCGACGTGCCGGACGAGCGGGTCACCGCACCGGCCGACACCTCCCGGCCGCGAAAGCCGCGCAACCCCACCACCACGACGAGCAAGAACGGGTTCGATCCCTCCGACTACGCCTGACCGGAACGGCGCGGACCAAGCACCCCTGACGGGTCGAGCGTCCGCGCCTCTCCCCTCCCCCACCCGCTTTGACACGTACGTGTCAACCGACCCACCGGGAGCCCTGCCGTGGACCTCACCGACACCATCGAACTACCCGCCCAGGAGAGCCCGAGCGACCCGCCCGACACGGTGCCGGTCGGCGCTGGCCTGTCCATCTTCGACCCGGTGTTCCTCGGCATCGACGAGTTCGGCCAGGCCGTGTACCTGCCGATGATCTACCGGAACATCCTCATCGGCGGTGAGCCCGGCGCGGGCAAGTCGAGCCTGCTCAACACCATCGTCGGACACGCCGCACTCTGCCCGGACGTGCGGCTGTGCCTGCTGGACGGCAAGCAGGTCGAGCTTGGGCTGTGGGAGGACGCCTGCGACGTGTTCGTCGGCCCGGACCTGAACCACGCGATCCGCACGCTTCGCCGGGTGCAGACGGTAATGGACAACCGGTACGCCTTCCTCAAAGCGAGCCGTCGCCGCAAGATCGGCCCCAACGACGTGTTCGGTCAGATCCTCGTCGCCTGCGACGAGATCGCCTACTTCTCCGCCACCGCCGGAGACAAGAAGGACCAGGAGCTGTTTCACGCACTGCTGCGCGACATCGTGGCTCGTGGCCGCGCCGTCGGCATCATGGTGGCCGCCGCCACGCAGCGCCCGTCGTCGGACATCATCCCGACCTCGCTGCGGGACATCTTCGCCTGGCGCTTCGCCGGCCGCTGCACCACCGACGTGTCGAGCGACATCGTGCTTGGGCACGGCTGGGCCGCCCGCGGCTACTCCTCCAACACCATCGACCCCAACAACCAGGGCGCCGGCTTCCTCATCGCCGAAGGCGGTATCCCTGCCTTGGTCAAGGCCGCCTACATGACGGACGCCGACATCATCCGGGTCGCCGACTACGCGGCCTGGACCCGCCGGCAAAGCGGCCTCGTCACTCCCACCGAGCGGCACGCCACCACTGACATCAAGGCGGCGGCATGAACACCACGACCGTTCCGACTCGGGTCCTGGACCTGGTGCTCGTCGGCACCGGCGAGGACATCGCCGCACTCACCGCCATCGCCCGCCACGCGGGCGCGCTCATCTTCCGCTCCGCACCCACTGCCACCGACGACGGCCGGCAGCGGGTGTTCCTCCGGCTCCACCTGCACCACCGATAGAGGAACGGCCGACAGACCGGGACCTGCCCTGAGAAAGCGAACCCGGCCCGTCGGCCACCAACCAACGCCCACGAAGGGACGTGGCCGCCATGAACCCTACCCAAGAACAGCCCCACACTCCCGGCGCGCTGGCCGACCTGACCCCGGCCGAAACCCTGCGCTGCGCCGCCCGCTACCTCGAACTGCACGGCTGGACGCAAGGCGTCTACTACCGCGTCGCCCACGACAGCCCGTTCCCGCAGGCCTGCGTTGCCGGCGCGATCGGCATGGCCGCCCACGGCCGCTGCATCTGGCTTCCGCACGACGACAAGGCCAAGCCCGGCGTCCGCGACTACACCCGGGCTCTCGACGCCCTCTCCGATTACCTCGACCTCAACGAGTCGCAGTCTCGGGACGCCGAGGACGAAGACCCGACCTGCCCCCTGTCCTGGAATGACCGTCCCGGCCAGACCGCCGAGCAGGTCATCACGACCCTGCGCGCCGCCGCCGACGACTACGACTGGTCGCACACCACCGAGGACGACCTCGAAACCTACGCCGACGCGTGCGCGTGGGCGGACAAGCACACCACCCGTGAGGGCTTCCTCGCCTGGCTCGGTGCCCGATGAGCACCGTCGCCGCCCTCCCGACCGGCAACGTCCACGCGATCCTCGATCGCGCCGCCCTCTACCTGGGCCGCCACGGCTGGACCCCGACGGGTCTCTACGAGGGGCACGACGACTGCACCACCAAGTGCGCCTGTCACCGCACCGGCACCTACCCCGCGTCGATCCTCGACGCGATCCGGGCTGCCGTGTTCGGCCAACCCCGCTGGTACCTCACCGGCATCACCGACGCCGACCGGCACACCTACAGCGCCGCCGTCGAGTGGTTCAACACCTACCTCATCGCGGTCGGCCACGCCGGCCTGCACGCCCCGGTCTTCGCCTGGGAGAGCACCCCCGGCCGCACGCCGGCCGACGTCATCGAGGCGCTCTGCGCCGCCGCCATCGCCTACCGCCGACACATTATCCGGAGGGCCGCATGAGCACCGCCGCCCACATCACCGACGTGACACGTACGTGTCAAAACGACATCTCCACCGCCGCGCTGATCGGCGCACTCGAATCCGCCTGGGCCGCCATCCGCGGCCGGCACTCCGAGGTTCCGGCGGCGGTAATCGTCGTCGGCTCCGGCTCTCCCGCCAAGCCCAATCAGGGCATGAAGTGGGGCCACTTCGCCGCGCTGCGCTGGCAGGCCGGGGACAACCAGCTCCCCGAAATCCTCATCTCCGGTGAGGGCCTGGGCCGCGAGCCCGAGGCCGTGTTCACCACGCTGCTGCACGAAGCAACTCACGCCCTGGCCGACGTGCGGGGCATCCAGGACACCTCCCGTCAGGGCCGCTGGCACAACAAGAAGTTCGCCACCCTCGCGGCCGAACTCGGCTTGTCCGCCACCAAGGACGACAAACTCGGCTACTCGCCCTGCACCCTGACCGACCTCACCCGCGCCCGCTACCGGACGGTCATCGCTGACCTTTCCGAGGCGCTGCGCTTCTACCGCCATCCCGAACCGACCGGGGAAGGCAAGTCCCGCACGAACAACAACAACGGCGTCTCGTGCGAGTGCGAGTGCCCCCGCAAGCTGCGCATCTCCAAGGCGGCTTTCGAGGAAGGCCCGATCGTCTGCGCCGTCTGCGGCGCCGCGTTCCTGCCCGAGGACATCGACCGCGACACCTACGAACACCCCACCTTCGCCACCGGCACCCCGGCCGGCGACGACCACGACAAGGGCGACGACTCGGAGGACGACGACCCGATGGTCTTCTACGACCCCACAGGCGAGCGCTTCGGCCTGCCGACCTACCCCTTCAAGCTCGCCCCGGACGGACTGCTGACCCGTCGCCAACTCCGCGACCGACAGCTGCGCCCCGGCGGCCAGGAAGCCGCCGCGCAGCTTCTCTGGCGTCGCGGTAAGCGCGTCGCCTACCTGTTCCGTCTCGACCTGGCGTTGCCCAAGCGCACCGCCACACCCGCCCAATGGGCGGCCATCACCAAGGCGCTCACCGCGCGGCGTACCTGCCCCGACTGCGGTCAGGTCAAGCCCTACTACATCCCCCGCCGTACCGGCGTCTGCCTCGACTGCACCCCGGGAGGTGCCGAATGACCGCCTCGGCTGTGAACACTGCCGCGCAACAGCGAATGACGCCTGACGACTACGTCGTCACCGCCATCGCGAGCGACTTCGCCGACCATGGTCGGCTGGCCCTCGACTCGTTCCTGTCCGGCTACTACGCCGAGTCGATTCGCATCATCCACGAAGCCCACCTCGCCGAGTGCACCGCCAGCGACGGCGACCTCTGCTTGACCTGCGAGGCCATCCGTGCCGGACTCGTCGGCATCCTCGCCGAGCGACGCTCCGCCGCCAGCCTCAACACCCCCACGGCGGCGTCATGACCACGAACTCTCGACCCTCGCGCGGCTGGTCATACCTCGGCCTGATCCTCGGCGGACTCGTGTCCGTTGCGGCCAACATCGCTCATTCGTTCATCGCCCCGGATGGGGCACCTGAGAACTGGAAGCCGGAACTCGGCGCGGTCGTCTCCTCGATCGTCTGGCCGCTGTTCCTGTTCATCGCTATCGAGATCCTTGCCCGCACGCCTTGGCCGACCGGCTGGGGCTGGAACGTGCTGCGCTGGGTCGGGCTGCCGCCCGTCGCCCTGGTCGCCGCGTTCGTGTCCTACCGGCACTTGTCTGGGCTGCTCGACCACTACAACGAGGAAACCCTCGTCGTCTGGTTCGGTCCCCTCGCCGTCGATGGCCTGATGCTCATGGCCACCGCCGCGCTACTCGCCACCAGGCACACCACCCGGCCAACCGATCTCGTCCCGGCACCCACGCCGGCCACCACCGCCGAGGCCCCGTCACTCGACATCCCCGCCTCGCCGCTGGTCCGCCCGGCCGCCGCGACCCCGGCCACCAACCCCGCACCCAACACCGAACCCGCCAACGAACCCATCGCCCTGCCCACCTCTGGCAAGGACACCGACACCCCGACGACGGTCGAGCCCACCCCGGACACCACCGAGAAGGATCCGACCGCGGCACCCGTCGCGACTACGGCTGCGAAGACCGGACCCGCGCCGGCACTGCTGCCCGGTGCCCGCATCATCGCCACGGCCCACGAGAAGGCCCACGGTGAGCCCATCACCGCCGGCCAGCTCGCCGTAAGGCTGCGCGTACCCACCACCACGGCCGCCGACATCCTGACGGCCCTCAACAACCCACCCACCATCAACCGACCGCACAACGGCACCGCCGTCGGAGCCACCGCGTGACCTCCTCGACGCTGGCTCTCGCGCCCGAAACCACCACGGTTTCGGGCACGGGAGCCTACGCCGACGCAGACACCGGCTACTGGCCCTGGGCTGCCCCCACCACCGGCCCCCGCGACCTGGCCGCCGACGGCTGGGTACGCGGCCACGACCCCCGCACCGTCGCCTCCGGCCGCGCCCGCGCCCAGGATCCCGACTACCCCGACTGGCTGGGCCACGTCCGCGCGGCTGCCGCCTGCAAGCACCCCATCCGGCTCGCCGGGCAAATCCACGTCAACGACACCGACGGCAACCGCATGGCCACCATCGACACCGAGGACATGCCGGACGGCGCGATCTACACTCCCTGCGGCAACCGCCGCGCCTCCGTCTGCCCGTCCTGCGCCGAGGTCTACCGCCGCGACACCTTCCACCTCATCAAAGCCGGGCTGCAAGGTGACCGGTGGGGACTGCCGCCGCTGCACGAACACATCGCCATCTTCCTCACCGCCACCGCACCCTCATTCGGCCCGGTTCACCACCGCGTGGTCAAGGTCCACGCCGCGGACTGCCGCCGCAAGGACGGCTGCACCTGCCGCGCCTCGGTGTGCCACCCGTTCGGCCGTACCTGCCCGCACGGCGTCGAGCTGCGCTGCGGCCAGCGCCACAAGGCCGGAGACACCCAACTCGGGCAGCCGCTCTGCCTGGACTGCTACGACCACGCCGGCCAGGTCGTCTGGAACCACGAAGCCCCCGAACTGTGGCGCCGCACCATCCAGCAAGCCGACCGCGAGCTACGCCGCCTCGGCCGCGCCCACGGCGTCGAACTGCGCCGCCGCTACATCAAGGTCTACGAGTTCCAGGTACGCGGCGTCATCCACTACCACGCCCTCATCCGCCTGGACGGCGAGCACCCCGACTGCCCCGGCACGATCGTCCCGCCGCCGGCGGTCATCACCCGGCAGATGTTCGCCGAAGCCGTGGGAACCGCCTTCGTCAAGACGGCCTACACCTCCGCGCCGCATCCAGCCAACGACGGCCAAGGATGGCGGATCGCCTGGGGCGACAAGGGCCTCGACATCAAGCACGTCAACGCCCCCGGCGGCGAAGTCAACCTCGCCCAAATCACCGGCTACATCGCCAAGTACGTCACCAAGAGCACCGAAGTAACCGGCCTCAACCTCCGCCGCGTCGACGACCTCTCCGTGGAAATCCACGGCAACCCGCGCACACACCTCGGCCGGCTCATCCGCGCCTGCTGGGACCTCGGCGAACACCCCGACTACAACCGGCTCCGCCGCTGGGCCCACCAGTTCGGCTACGGCGGCCACATCACCACCAAGAGCCGCGCCTTCTCCGTCACCCTCGGCTTCATCCGCCACCAGCGCACCATCTGGCGACGCACCGAAGGCCACCCCCACACCTGGGACGACGAGCAGACCGAGCGGGTCATCTACGAACTCGGCTACCAGGCCACCGGCTGGATCAGCACCGGAGACGCCCTCCTCGCCAACACCGCCGCCGCCCTGGCCCGCGCCCGACACCAAGCCGGCCTCGACGCCCTGGCCGACGAGCTGGCCGCCCGCACCACCGCCGGTCAACCCGCCGCCGCTTGACACGTACGTGTCAACACCCGTGATCCCGGTTCTTTGACAACTCCACAGAGGACAAGCGAACACGCCACCCCGGCCACCCACAACCAGGAAGGAACGTCGATGGCCGACGCCCGGCCCATGCCGCTACTTCAGGTTCGGGTCATCGCCGACCCGGATCACGCCCAGGTCGTCATCGCCGAAGTCGCCCAGCGAGCACGGCAACTGCTCGGACCTGGCGTCGCAATCCGAACTCAGACCCGGTCCGCACGCCGGACCGGATATGTCCGCCTCTACCTCACGGCCAGCGAAAGGAGAGCCGATGACGATAGCCACCACTGAACCGCTCTGGACCATCGAGGAGGTATCAGCGTTCCTACGCATCCCGGTAGACACCCTCTATCAATGGCGGTCCCGTCGCACCGGCCCTCGCGCCTTCAAGGTCGGCCGGCACCTCCGCTACGACCCGGCCGAGGTCCGGTCCTGGCTGACCGGGCAAGGGGGCGACGATGGCCGTAGATGACCTGTGGTACCTCACCAAGCGCGGCCCCGACGGAGAGCGGGTGAAGTCAAAGCGCCACGGCCGGGGGAAGCGCTGGCGCTGCCGCTACGAAGATGCCAGCGGTCGTCCCCGAACCCGCTTCTTTGACCGCAAGGCCGACGCCGACGCATGGGACAAGAAGGCGAGCAGCGGCACCGCCGAGGAAACCCAGGTGGACCAGGGCGAGCGGCGCACGACCTTCCACGACTACGCGGAACGGTGGCGACTGTCCCGCCAGATCGGGCAGGCACTCGACTACCAGCGCCACATCGAATCCCGGCTACGCCACCACCACTATCCGCATTTCGGCCATCGACCGATCCGCGCGATCACCGTCACGGACGTCCTGGAGTGGGTCGCCAAGCTGCTACAAAACAACGTCGCCCAGTCCTCGGTGAAGACCTACTTCGACCTGTTGAACAACATCATGAACTCGGCCGTGGCCGACAAGGTGATACCCGACAACCCCTGCAAATCGATCCGGCTATTCGCGATCCTGCGGGGCTTCTCCCGCGCACCGAAGTGGGTGCCGACCGATGACGACGTGCTCGCCCTGGTCGACGTGGTGCCGGACGAATATCAGGCAGCCATCTGGGCGGGCGCCGGCGAGGGAATGAGACTCGGCGAAGTCCTCGGCCTGGAGGACAGCACGCGGTGCATCGACCCGGAACGCCAGGAAGTCCACGTGGTTCAGCAACTGCGGTTTCACAAGGCCACCTACGGCGGCTTCTACCTGGCCCCCCCGAAGGCTGGCTCAGTCGGAGACGTGGACCTGGACGACCACGTCTCGGCGGTCTTCGCGGAACACGTCCGCAAGTACCCGCCCGTCCTAGTCGAGCTGCCCGACGTCACCGCGGGCACGCCTGACCCCGGCAAGGAACCCAAGCGGCGCTTGGTCCCGCTGCTGTTCACCGACGACCAGGGCCGACCGATCCACGACCAACGGTGGTCCGACCTGTGGCAGACCTGGCGCAAGGCCGCCGGCTGGCCCGACGAAGGCACCTTCCACTCCCTGCGGCACTACTTCGCCACCCGCCTTATCACCTCGGGTGCCGACCCAACCGACGTGCAGAACGCGCTACGTCACTCCAGCCTGCGGATCACGCTGGAGACCTACGTTCACTGGTGGCCCAAGAAAGACCGCCGCCGCAACATCATCAGCAGCGCGCTTCGCGACGCGAGCGCCAAGCGGCAGCGCTCCCCGGAGAACCAAGATCAGCACTGATTTGTACCGGATATGTACTCGCTGATCTTGCTGGCAGCGGTTCCGCTGCTCATCGGTGTTACTGGTGGAGCTGAGGGGATTTGAACCCCTGACCCCCTCGATGCGAACGAGGTGCGCTACCGGTCTGCGCCACAGCCCCTCCGCCGGCGAACCAGCGTCGGTCCCACCCGGCTTTCACCGGGCGGGCCGGCGACAAGGCTAGCAGGTCTCCGGCCCCCGCCGCGAATCGCCCCTCCGAAACCCGCCCATGATCAACTCGACCTCGCCGAGGTGGCGGTGTCCCGGGCCCCGGGATCCCCCTTCGCCGAGGTGGGGTCGATCAAGAAAGGGCGGCGGTGGGTCAGGCCGAGTGCGGGTTGCGGCCGGACTGGTAGGGGCGGCCGCGGAGGCCGCCGGTGCGGCGGTAGGAGACCGAGCCGCCGGCCGCCGCGGCCGGGAGGTCGGCGGGGCGGTCGAGGCCCATCGCCGTACGGCGGACGGCCTCGCGTTGGGCGGCCAGGCGGCGCTGAGCCTCCCGGCGGGCTGCGGCGCGGCGGGCCTGCTCCCGGCGCACCTCGGCCTGCCGGGCGGCCAGCCAGGCCGCCTCCCGGGCCTCCGCGCGCCGCCGCCGGCGCTCGGCGAGGGCGCGCTGCCGCAGGTGTACGACGTACGCCACCAGCAGTGTCCCGGTGACGGAGACGCTTATCCAGAACCCGGGGCTGACCAGGACCACGCCGATCAGCTCGACGAAGTTGAGCAGCAGCAGCGCGGCGAGCACCCGGCGGCGGCGGTAGATCGCCGGGGTGTGGTGGCGCCGCTTCGGCGGGTGCCGTCGGCGGGACCTGCTCGGGGCGGGCGGCACCGCGCGCAGCCGGTTCGGGCGGCGTGGGGCCGGCGGGGCCGAGATCGGCGCGGCCAGACTACCGGTGCCCGAATCCTCGCTCAGTGTGATGGTGAGGGAGCGGGCCGGGTTGACGGGGCGGCGTCCCGGCACAGTGCGGCGCCGCCGGCGGCGCTGGAGCACCCGCGCCGTCGACTGCGCCCGCTCCGCCACCAGCCGCTCGGTGGCGTCGTACCGGCGGACCAGTGCCGGCGCGAGGGCGAGCAGGCCGGCGGCGGCGAGGACGGCGAGGAGCACCGAGGTCGGCACCCTCACCCCTCCCGTCACCGAGTTCGGGGCAACCGCCGGTCGGCCGCAGGATCTTCCCCGGATGGTCGTCCATGGCGCAGATCCTGCGGGCGCGCAGCGCTTGCCACAGCTTGCAGTTACTTGAGGTTACGGGCCGCCGACCGTCAAGCCGGCGCGCCGCGCCGATCCCGCCCGTGGGACGGCTCACTCAGGGGCGGAGCGGATCCGGTGCCAGCGGGCCAGCAGCCCGCCCTCGGCGGCCACTTCCTCGCTGGTCATCGCGTATCCGATGTGGTCCCGCCAGCCGCCGTCGATGTGCATGTAGCGGACGTGGTACGCCTCCTCGCGGAAGCCGAGCTTCTCCACCACCCGTCGGGACGGCCGGTTCTCCGGCCGGATGTTCACCTCGACCCGGTGCAGGCCGCCCGGGCCGAACGCGTGGTCCACGGCGAGCGCCACCGCGGTGGGGATCACCCCGCGACCGGCCACCCGGGAGTCCACCCAGTAGCCGACGTACCCGGAGCAGAACGCCCGCCGCACGATGCTGCCGATGTTGAGGTGGCCGACCAGCCGCTCCTGCCCGTTCTCCCGCAGGCAGACGGCGAACGGCATGCCGTCGCCGGTGCGCGCCGAGCGGCGCTGGTCAACGTGGACGTAGCGGAAGGCGGCCGGCGAGTTCGACTCGTCCCAGCTCCCGGGCAGGTGCGACTCCCAAGGGGACAGCCAGGCCCGGTTGGCCCGCCGCACCTCCGACCAGGCGGCCGCATCCGAGCGCCGGTACGGCCGCAGCACCACCGGACCGTCCACCAGCACCGCCGGCCACCCGGGCGGCCGCTGGAACCAGCTCACCGAGCTAACCTTCCGGTCGCGACCGCGGGGCTCGCAAGCTCACTCCTCGCGCTCACCGACGCCGGTCCAGCAGAAGGACGTCCACCGTGGACCCGGCGGCGGCCGTGGTGACCCGCTCGCCGAGGACCAGCAGCCCGTTCGCCTCGGCGAGGCCGGAGAGGGTGAACGGCCCCCCGCTGAGCGGCTGCACCGTGTACCCGCCGCCGCGCCGCTCGGCCACGTGCGCCGGGCGGAACTCGCGCAGCCCCACCGGGGAGGAGAGGGTCTCCAGCAGGTGCGCGCGGACGCTGGGCCGGAACACCGGCTCCGCGCCGGCCAGCAACTGGATGGCCGGCCGGGCCAGCACCTCGAAGCCGATCAGCGCCGCGCCGGGCTCACCGGGAAGACACACCACCGGCACCTCCTCGGCGCCGACCGTACCGAATCCGAGGGCCGTTCCGGGATAGAGCGCGACGTCGGTGAAGACCACCGGTCCGGCCCGGCCGCCCTCCCGGCGGGACAGGATCCGGCGGACCATGTCGCCCGGCCCGGTGCCGGTGCCGCCGGTGGTGATGATCAGGTCGGCCCGCAGCGTCTGGTCCTCCAGCAGGCCGCGCAGCCCCTCCGGGTCGTCGTCACAGATCCCCACCCGGTACGCCAGCGCGCCCGCCTCGGCGGCGGCGGCGGTCAGCGCGTGCGAGTTCGCGTCCACCACCTGCCCGGGCTGGCTGCCCCGGCCCACGTCGACCAGCTCGTCGCCGGTGGCCACGATGACCACCCGGGGGCTGGGCCGGACCACCACGTGCCCGATGCCGGTGGCGGCGAAGACGGCCACCAGCGCCGGCGAGACATACGTGCCGGCGCGGGCGAGCAGGGTGCCGGCGGGCAGTTCCTCACCGGCGCGGCGGACGCCGTACCCCCGCTTGGGGGCGCGGAAGATCTCCACCGCGGCCATGCCCTGGTCGGTCCACTCCACCGGGACCACCACGTCCGCGGCGATGGGCAGCGGCGCCCCGGCGGCCACCGAGAAGCACGAGCCCGGGGTGAGCCGGACCGGCCGCCAGCTCGCCGCGCCGAGATCGCCGACCACGTTCAGCCGGATGCTGCGGCCACCGGGCGTGCCGGAGGGGGCCGGGACGTATCCCGGCCCCCGACTCCCGCCGGAGATGTCCTCCCAGCGTGCGGCGTACCCGTCCACCGCCGACTGGTCGAAGGCGGGGAACGAGTGCGGCGCGACGACGTCCTCGGCGAGGACGTTGCCGTACGCCTGGGTGAGGTCGAGGTCGAGCGGAGGCAGCGCGCGTAACCTGCGCAGCACGCTGCCCAGGTAGTCGGCGAGCGGCGTCAACCCGTTCGCGGCCGCCTCGGCGTCGGCCGTCGCGGTCATGTACTGGGACCGCCCGACGCGTCGGAGTTGACGAACTCGGCCAGCCACTTGCGGAACTCGGTGCCCAGGTCGTCCCGTTCGGCGGCGATCTGGACGACCGTCTGCAGGTAGCCCAGCGGCATGCCGGTGTCGTAGCGGGTGCCCCGGTAGACGATGGCGTGCACCGGGGTGCCCTCGGTGCGCAGCAGCTCCATCGCGTCGGTCAGCTGGATCTCGCCGCCGCTGCCCGGCTCGGTCCGCCGGATCGCGTTGAAGATCTTCCCCGGCAGCACGTACCGGCCGAGGACGGCGAGGTTGCTCGGCGCGTCCTCCGGCTTCGGCTTCTCCACCATGCCGGTGACCTTGACGACGTCGCCGACGTCGGTCAGCTCGCCCTCGGCCGGCTCGACGGAGGCGATGCCGTAGCGCTTGGTGTCGGCCGGGTCGACCTCGAAGAAGGCCAGCACGATGCCGCCGGTGCGGGCCTGCAGCTCCAGCATCGCCGGCAGCAGCGGCTCGGACGGCTTGACGAACTCGTCGCCGAGCAGCACCGCGAAGGGCTGGTCCCCGACGTGCAACTCGGCGTACCCGACGGCGTGGCCGAGGCCGAGCTGCTCGGGCTGGCGGCAGGTGTAGATCTCGGCCAGCTCGCTGGGGCGCTTCACCGCCTCCAGCGTCTTGGTGTCGCCCTTCTCCTCCAGCCGGGCCTCCAGGTCCGGGCGGCGGTCGAAGTGGTCCACCATCGACGTCTTGCCGCGGCCGGTGATCAGCAGGACGTCGGCGATGCCGGCCTGGGTGGCCTCCTCGACGATGTACTGCAGCACCGGCCGGTCCACCACCGGCAGCAGCTCCTTCGGCACCGCCTTGGTGGCCGGCAGGAACCGGGTGGCCAGGCCGGCGGCCGGAATGACGGCCTTGACCGCGCGCGGACGACCGGTCGCGGCGGTCGTTGAGGGGTTCGCTGAGTGCTCCGACATGTCGCGAGACTATCGGCCACGGCTCTGCCGCGGCGGGTGAGGACCGGAAGACGCGCCGCTCGGGCCCCCGCCCGCGGCGTCCACGGCGCCGGCCCGGGGCTGTCCGTCGGGCGGGCTGACCGCCCCGGCCACCACCGGGAGCTCCTGCGCGGGCGCCGGGTCCGGCGGCTGTGCCACCCGGTAGCCGTCCCGGCCGGCGGCCTTGGCCGCGTACAGGGCGTCGTCCGCCGCGTCCAGCACGTGCTGGCCGGTGGCGGCGTGGTCGGGGTAGACGGCGATGCCGATGGAGACGGTCACCGGTACCAGCACCGGCTCGCCCGAGTGCCCGTCGACCGGCACGGGGCTGCCCCGGACCACCGCGCCGAGCCGCTCGGCGACGATGGCGGCACCCCGGGCGTCGGTCTCCGGCAGCAGCACCACGAACTCCTCGCCGCCGTGCCGGAAGGCCAGGTCCACCTCGCGGATCTCCCCGCGTACCCGGCGGGCGAACTCGACCAGCACGGCGTCCCCGGCGGCGTGGCCCCAGGTGTCGTTGACGTCCTTGAACCGGTCCAGGTCCAGCGCCAGGACGCTGAGCATCCGGCCGAACCGGTTGGCCCGCTCCACCTCCCGGCGGATCGATTCGCGCAGGTAGCGGTAATTCCACAGCCCGGTGAGCGGATCGGTCAGCGACAGCCGCTGCGCCTCCTCGTGCACCCGCACGTTGTCCACCGCGACCGCGGCGTGCCCGGCGAAGGTCCGCAGCGTCTCCAGGTCGTCGTCGTCGAACTCGTCGGCGCCGAGCCGGTCGTAGAGGGCCAGCACCCCGAGTGTCCCGCCGCCGGCCGCGCCGCCGTCGCCGTCCCCGCCGGCCGGCGGGTGGCCCGGCCGGTCGGGGTCGCCGCGCCCGCCCAGCTCCGCGGCCCCGGGCGCGGCGAAGGGCACTGCGATGTACGTCTCGCACAGCGGCTCCCCGGTCGCCGCGGTCGCCGGCTCCCACCGGCCGCGCAGCGGCTCCCCGGTGGCGATCACCGCGCCGACGACCCCCACGCCGACCGGCACCCGCAGCGTCGCCGCGTCGGTCGGGTCGTCGGCGGCCCAGCGCCCCTCCAGCCCTTCGGCACACTGGCCGACCAGCACACCGCCGGCGTCGAGCAGCAGCACCGCCCCGGCCCGGGCGCCGGTCGCGGCGATCGCGCTGTGCAGGATCACCCGCAGGATGCGGTGCAGGTCGTGCGTGCTGGCCAGGGTGTCGCCGAGCACCGCGAGGTGCCCGCGCAGCTGGTCCCGGCTGCTGGTCAGCGCGGTCACGTAGGTGCCGGTCTCCCGGGTCATCCGGTTGAAGGCGAGGGCCAGCCGGCCGATCTCGTCGCGGGTGCGCACCGGCACCCGCGTGCTCAGGTCGCCGTGCGCCACCCGGTCCACCGCGCCGGCCAGCTCCACCAGCGGCCGGGTGGTGACCCGGGCCAGCCGCCCGGCGGCCAGCACCGCCAGCAGCGCGGCCAGCACCACCGCGCCGACCAGCGCGGCGTAGAGGCCGGGTGGGCGTTCGCCGGGGACCGAGAGCACCAACGGCAGCGGCTGCCCCGGGGCCGGGCCGACCCGGCGGACGTACCGGCCGTCGGCGGTCGCGGTGACCCGGTCGCCGTCGATCCGGTCGGCGGCGGCGAGCACCGCCGCGCGTACCGCCCGGTTCTCGGTGGTGTGGGTGACCCGGACGGGGCCGGCGGCGTCGTCGAGGAGGGTGACCGCGACGCCGGTCACCGCGGCGAGGCGCGCGACGAACGCCGGGTCGACGGGTTGGGCGGCGACGACCGTGCCGAGGTCCGCGCCGGTGGGGTCGCGGAGCTGGACCCGGGCGGCGAGCGCCCGGACCGGTCCGCTGGCCCTTGGGACGCCGGAGCAGTCCTGCCAGGGCTCGGCCGGCCCGCCGGGGGTGGCGTAGGTGGTCCGGCCGGCGGTGTCGGTGACCCGGACGGCGGCGGCCAGGCCGCGACCGACCACCTGGGTCGCCGCGCCGGGCCGGGCGGCGGGGTCGGCGACCAGCGCGACCGCGTCGGCCGCCGCGCGCAACTGCTGGCAGAGGGCGTCCACCGAGGTACGCACCCCGGCGGCGGCCAGCCCGAGCCGCTCGGTGGAGCGGCCCCGGTCGACGGCCGACATGGTCGAGCCCACGAAGAACGCGCCGAGCAGGACGGGGCCGAGCACCACCGCGAGGAAGGCCGCCGTCAACCGCCCGCGTAGCGTCAACGCTTCCCCCCGGAAAGTTGCGCGCCCGATGTTGCGATGCTGACACAGAGCAACGGTCATACGAGCGTTGCGTGAGGAGTGTTGCGTTGCCGGAATTTGCTGATGAAGCGGATGTGGCGCATGAGGCGAAGCGGGAGACCCGGGTCGCGCTGCTCGCCCGCCGCCGCTCGCTGACCGGTGCGCAGCGGGCCGAGGCGGCGGCGCGCGTCCAGGCCGAGCTGATTTCCCTGGTACGCCGGCTGCGCCCGGCCCGGATGACCGCGTACGTCCCGGTCGGCTCGGAGCCGGGCGGCCCGGACCTGCCGGCGGTGCTGCGGGCGGCGTTGGAGCCGGCGGCCGAGCTGCTGCTGCCGGTGCTCCGTGACGACCTGGACCTGGACTGGGCGGCGTACACGGCCCCGGCGGCGCTGGTGTCGGCCGGGCGTGGGCTGCGCGAGCCTGTCGGCCCCCGGCTGGGGCGGTCGGCGGTGGCCGACGCCGGGCTGGTGATCGTCCCGGCCCTCGCGGTGGACCACCGGGGGCTGCGGCTGGGCCGCGGCGGCGGCTCGTACGACCGGGCGCTGGCCCGGGTGCCCGTGACGACCGTCACGGTGGCGCTGCTGCACGACGGGGAGCTGGTGGAGAGCGTCCCCGCGCAGCCGCACGACCGCCCGGTCCGCGCCGTTGTCACGCCCGCCGAGGGGCTGCGTACCCTTGCCGAGGCACCCGGTGTCGGCCCACACACTTCAGGTGGACGAACCCGGGCCCGATGACGCACCATTGGCACTCGATTACGTCGAGTGCCAACCGGCCGTGCCAGATCCGGAGGAGAACGTGCCCACGTACCAGTACGCCTGCACCGCGTGCGGCCAGCAGCTCGAGGCGGTGCAGTCCTTCTCAGACGAGCCGCTGACCGAGTGCCCGGCGTGTGAGGGGGGGCTGCGCAAGGTCTTCAACTCGGTCGGCATCGTCTTCAAGGGCTCGGGCTTCTACCGCACCGACTCGCGCTCATCGGGCTCGGACACCGCGGCGAGCACCCCGAGCAAGCCGGCGAAGTCCGAGTCGTCCTCCGGTGGCGACTCCGGCTCGTCGAACGGCACGTCGAACGGCTCGTCCAGTTCGACCAGCGGCGGATCCGCCAAGACCCCGGCCGCCAGCACCTCCAGCTCCTCGTCCTGATCCCGGCCGGCCCCGGACGCCACCGGCGCTGACCGCACCGGCCCGGCGAGCCCACAGATCCGTTCGGGCGTAGCACATCCCTCGCCGGCGCGGAGGTTGTCCACAGGTGGGCCGGTTGTCCACAGGCGGCCCACGCGGGCCCGCCTCCGGGGACTCCCCGCTTTTAGCCTGCTGACCGGGCGCCGTCGGACGGCGGCGCCGGGTTGGCCGAGGCGGGGAGGCACTGGCGTGACGGCGAGCGAGGAATCACTGCGTCCGGTGCGCTGGCGCGGGCTGCCCCGGGGCGGCACCCTGCTCCGGGTGACGCTGGTGGCGATGCTGCTCGGCCTGGCCGCCGCCGTCCTGCGGACACCGTCGGGCTGCCCACCGGGGGCAGCTCCGGCCGCGCTCGGCCCGACCCCGTCGGCCAGCCCGGCCGCCACCCGGCCTGGGTCGGGCGGGGACGCGTTGCCGCTGCCCGACGGCGCGGTGGGCGTACCGGTCCGGCTGGCCGAGCCGGCCGCCCTCGCGGTGCTCCACCCGGGCGCCCGGGTGGACCTGCTGGTCGTAACGGCTGGCGGGGCAGCCGGCGAGGCCGTCCTCGTCGCCTCCCGGGCGCTGGTGCTCGACGTGGTGGGCGCGGACGCAGCCGACGGGTCGTCGGCGCTCTACCTGGCGCTCCGGCCCGAGCAGGCCCAGCGCGCCGTCGGCCGGCCCGAGGGAAGCCGGTTCGCCGTGGTCGTCCGGGGTTGAGCCGGTCGCGTCGGGCCCCGGGACGGGCCGATCAGTCCCAGTGCGGCGGCCGCTCGGCGAGCAGCCAGTCGTCGTTGCCGCCCGCCCGCTCGCCCCAGCCACGGTCGGTGTCGTCCGCCGTCTGCTCGGGCAGCACCACGAAGTCGTCGCTGAGGTCGACCGTACGGTCGTCGTCGTCGCCGCGCGCGCCCTGCACGCCGGGGTCCTCGGTGCTCACGAGCGGCAAGGATACCGCCGACCGGGGACGACGTGGCGCCATCGGGCAGCGGAGGGAGCGGCCGGAGCCGGCACCACGATCGCCGACCGGCTCGCCACGGCCACGACGGCTGCCGCGTCGGTCCGCGACCGGGTGCCGGACCGGCACGCGGTCGCCGGAAGATGCCGGCCGCGTCGGGCGGCCGGCCGGCCGAGCCGTTGGTAGCGTCGGACGGCGTGACGACGCCGAGCGGAGCCAGCCCCGGGGACGAGTTCTGGCGGCGCCCGCCGGACCAGCCGCCGACCGACGGGACCAGCCAGCCGACCGCGGGCCAGGTGGGCGCGGGCGCCGGTGGACCCATGGCCGGCCCGGGCCCCGGCGCGGCGGGCGCGGGCGCCGGGCCGGGCGGGTACACCGGTCCCCCGCCGACCGTGCCGCCGCCGCCCGGCTGGCGACCGCCGGTGCACGTGCAGGTGCCGCCGCCGCGACAGCTGCCCCCGCAGGACATGGCCGGCATGGACAGCGCCGAGCAGCAGGCCCAACGGCTCACCTACGGCGTCGGCGTGGTGGCGGCGGTGGTGCTGGTCCTCCTGGTCTGCCTGCTCTGCTCCCGGGTGATCTTCTGAGCCGGCCGGCCCGGTGTCAGACGATGTTGCTCCACACCATCTTGGCCCCGCTGTCCCCGGTGCGATAGACGTACACCAGCGCGAACACCGCGAGGACGGCAACCACTGCCGTGAGTGCCCAGCCGAGCCACGAGGGCAGCCTGCGCACCCGTTCGAGGCCGCTGGTCACGAGCAGCAGCAGGAGTGCCGCCACGGCGAGGCCGAGGGTGAACCAGAGCAGCGTGTCGCCGTACTCGGAATGCTCGCGGATCTTCTGCAGGCCCTCCGGCGGGTAGCCCTGCCCCGTCAGCACCTTCTCCAACTCCTCGCCGGACTCTTTTGCCACGAAGGTGACGATCGGGGTCAGCACCGCGAGGACGGCCACCGCCCAACCGAAGCGGGACCGCCAGCGAGGCAGCACCCCGTACGCGACGGAGAGCAGCGCCAGCAGCGGCACCAGCACCACGACGGCATGGATGACCAGGACGTGACCCGGCAGACCATTGACTTCCCTGAACACCGACACCTCCGGCGAGTGGACGGGTACCGCGGGCGATCAGCGTACGACGGTGTGACGGCCGTCGCTGTTCATCATTCCGGTACACGCGGGAGCCGGGGTCGAGGTTCACCGCAATCTGGTCCATCTGGCGGCTGTGTCCCGGGCCACCCCGGTGCCGGCTCGCTTGTCGCCCCGGTGGGCTCGTGCTGTCATTGCGTCATGTCCAGTGGTGGTGAGGAGCTGCTCCGGTCGAGGGGCCTGCGGGTGACCCGACCGCGCCTCGCCGTGCTGGACGTGCTCGCCGGCGGGGGTCACCTGGAGGTCGACGAGATCACCCGCCGGGTCCGCGAACGGCTGGACTCGGTCTCCACCCAGGCGGTCTACGACGTGCTCGGCGCGCTCTCCCGGGCCGGGCTGTCCCGCCGGATCGAGCCGGCCGGCAGTCCCGCCCGATACGAGGCCCGGGCCGGGGACAACCACCACCACGTGGTCTGCCGGGGCTGCGGCGAGATCGCCGACGTCGACTGCGCGACCGGCAGCGCCCCCTGCCTCGACCCGAACACCAGCCACGGCTTCGAGGTGGACGAGGCGGAAGTGACCTTCTGGGGCCTCTGCCCCACCTGCCAGACCCGCCGCTCCGCCGACGACTGACGTCGTTCGGCCCTCACGCGCACGCACCAGGCGTCCCGCCGCATGGCACTCTTGGGCGGTGGACACCGATGACCTCGGCCTCTTCGGTCCCGGATCGGTCACGTGGAAGGTGCACGAGGAGCCGATCCTGATCGTCGCCGGCCTGCGTTCGCTCTATCTGCAGGCGCTGCACCCCCGGGCGATGGCGGGGGTGGCGCAGAACAGCAGCTACCAGACCGATGCCTGGGGTCGCCTGATCCGCACCGCCACCTATGTGGCGACCACGATCTACGGCACCACGGCCGAGGCGGAGGCGGCTGGCCGCCGGCTGCGTACGCTGCACGCCCGGATGCGGGCCCGCGACCCGTTCACCGGCGAGGAGTTCCGGATCGACGACCCGGAGCTGCTGCGCTGGGTGCACGTCACCGAGGTCGAGTCCTTCGTCAGCACGGCCCGCCGGTCCGGGCTGACCCTGACCGACGCCGAGGTCGACGGCTACTACACCGAGCAGCGCCGGGCGGCGGCCCTGGTCGGGCTGGACCCGGCGGACGTGCCCGGCACCGCCGCCGAGGTGGCCGACTACTACCGGCGGATCCGCGGCGACCTGCGGATGACGAAGGAGGCCGCCGAGACCGCCCTCTTCCTGACCGCCCCGCCGATCCCGTGGAAGCTCAGCCTGCCGGTCAGGCTCGGCCTGCACCTCGGCCCGGCCCGGTGGGCGTACCTCGGGATCGCCGGCACCGCGCTGGGGCTGCTCCCGGCCTGGGCGCGCCGGATGTACGGCGGTCCGGGGCTGCCCACGACGTCGCTCTCGGCGGACCTGAGCGTCCGGGCACTCCGGCTCGCCCTCGCGGCGCTGCCCCGCCGTTACCGGGAGGGCCCGTTGCAGCAGGCGGCCAGGGAGCGGGCGGCCCGCCTGACCGCCACCACCGAGGCCGCCTGAGCGGGTCAGTCCTGGTCCGCGACGCGCTCCACGGCCGCCCACGGGTCCTTGCCCGGCGTCTGGGCGCCGGTCGGGCAGGTGCGGCGGTAGTCGCACCAGCCGCAGCGCGGCCCGGGGGTGGTGGGGAAGGCCTCGTCCGGGTCGGCGCCGTCGGCGACCGCCCGCTCGGCGGCGATGATGTCCCGGGCCGTCTCCTCGGCCCGGGTGACCTGGCGGGCCAGCGACTCGGTCGTGTGCTCGTGCGCGGCGACCGTGCCCGTGGGCAGGTGGTGCAGCTCGACCCGGCGGCAGGGCCGGCGGAACACCCGCTCGGCCGCGTACGCGTAGAGGGCGAGGGCCTGCGAGCCGCGGGCGTCGTCGGCGTCCAGGCCGGTGCGGCCGGTCTTGTAGTCGACGATGACCAGCTCCGGGCCGTCCTCACCCGGGCGGGAGTCGATCCGGTCGGCGCGGCCGTTGAAGGCCAGCACCCCGGTCCTGACCGCCACCACCCGCTCCACGCCGACCGGCTCGTCCCCGGGCTCCAGGCCGGCGACGTACGACTCCAGCCAGGCCAGCGCCCGGCGGTAGGCGTCCCGCTCCTGCGCGTCGTCGCGGTAGCCCTCGCGCACCCAGGTGCCGCGGAGCAGGGTGGCCAGGGCCTCCGGCCGGCGGCGCTCCGGGGCGAGCGCGTACCAGTTCTTCAGGGCGGTGTGCACGCTGGCGCCGAGCGAGTTGTGCGCCCACGGCGGGCCCTTCGGCGGCGCCGGACGGTCGACGTAGGAGTAGCGGTAGCGGCGCGGGCAGTCGGCGTACGCGCCGAGTTTGCTGGGGGTGCAGACGAAGAGCCGCTCCGGCATGCCCTCGAAGCCGAGCTGCTCGGCCTGCTCGGCGCGGGGCCGGGGTGCCCGGCCGCCGGTGCCCGGTCGTCCGGTCGGGGAGGGTCGTCGCACGCCTGAGATCCTGCCACTCCGGTACGACACCGGGCGGCGGCGGGCCGGGCCGGTCAGCTCATGGTGAGGTACTGGGTCACGAAGGCGGCGATCGCGTCGGCGATGAGCTGCACCGCGATGGCGGCCAGCAGCAGGCCGGCGATCCGGGTCAGCACCTCGATCCCGCCCGGCCGGAGGATCTTGACGATCACGCCGGAGAAGCGCAGCACGACCCAGACCGCCGCCATGACCGCGACGATCGCGGCGGCGATGGCGGTGTAGTCGGCCAGCCCGCCGGCCTGCTGGACGAAGAGCATGGTGGCGACGATGGCGCCCGGCCCGGCGAGCAGCGGGGTGCCCAGCGGCACCAGGGCGATGTTGGACGTCACCTGCTGGCTGGGGTCGTCCGCCTTGCCGGTGAGCAGCTCCAGGGCGACCAGGATCAGCAGCAACCCGCCGGCGGCCTGCAACGCCGGCAGGTCGACGTGCAGGTAGGCGAGCAGTGTCTGCCCGGCCACCGCGAAGATCACGATCACCCCGAGCGCCAGCGCGACGGCCTGCCAGGCCGCCCGGTTCCGGTCCCGGGCCGGCAGCGGCCCGGTCAGCGCGAGGAAGATCGGCATCATGCCCGGCGGGTCGGTGATGACCAGCAGGGTCACGAATACCTCGCCGAAGAGCTTGAGATCCACCCGGACACGGTAGCCGCGGCGTCCGAACGGTTCAGCCCGAAGCGATCGGGGTCACCCCGCGGGCCGCGGCGACGATCCGCTCGTACGCCCCGGGGTCGGTGGTGTGCGCGCCGAGCTGGACGGTCTTGTGCGTGCCGTGGAAGTCCGACGACCCGGTGACCAGCAGGCCCAGCTCGGCGGCGAGCCCGCGGACGTGGGCCCGCTCGGCCGGCGAGTGGTCCTCGTGGTCGGCCTCCAGGCCGGCCAGCCCGGCCGCCGCCAGCTCGACGATCAGCTCGTCCGGCACGATCCGGCCCCGCCGGGTGGCCCGGGGGTGGGCGAACACCGGGACGCCGCCGGCCGCCCGCACCAGCGCCACCGCCCGGAAGACGTCGATGTCCTCCTTGGGCAGCCGGTACCGCTCCCCCAGCCAGTCCGGTCCGAACGCCTCGGTGGTGGTGGCCACCAGCCCGGCCCGGATCAGGGCCTGGGCGATGTGCGGCCGGCCGACCGTTCCGCCTGCCGCGCCGGCCAGGATCTCCGGCCAGCTGACGTCGATGCCGTCGGCGCGCAGCAGGTCCACGATCCGCTCACCGCGCTCCTCGCGGGCGAGCCGGACCCGGGCCAGCTCGGCGACCAGCTCCGGCTCGGCCGGGTCGAACAGGTACGCGAGCAGGTGCAGCGGGATCGCCGGCTCGACCCCGTACCAGCGGCAGGAGATCTCCGCGCCGCGGATCAGGGTGAGCCCGGGCGGCAGCGCGCGTACCGCGGCGTCCCAGCCGGCGGTGGTGTCGTGGTCGGTGACGGCCACGACGTCGAGCCCGGCGTCGGCGGCGGCCCGGACCAGCTCCTCGGGGCTGAGCGTGCCGTCGCTGGCGGTGGAGTGGGTGTGCAGGTCGATCCTGGGCGCCGCGGTCATCCGCCGACGCTACCGGTCCGGGCCGACCGCCGCCGGGCGGCCCCGAGGGTCAGGAGACGGTGTCCCTGACCAGGACCGGCCGGTCGCCGGGTGCGACGCCGTCGACCGGCGCCGCGCCGGGCCGCTCACCGGCCAGCACCCGCTCGACCCGCACCCGGACGAGCCCGCCGGCGCCGTCGACGTGCAGCGCGGTCCCGTTCGGCGTCCAGGCGACGACGTCGGTCACCGCCGGCCCGGCGGCCCGGGCCGACACCGTCGAGCCGAGCGTGCCCAGGTCGACCAGGAGCGCACCCTTCCCGGCCCCGTTCACCAGCAACCACCGCCCGTCGACCGAGACCCCGCCCCGGCCGTCGGTGCCCAGTTCCGGCCCGCAGCCGGTGCGCAAAGGGGCCAGGCCGCGAGCCGGGTCGAGCAGGGCCAGGCAGGGCCGCCGAGGCGTACCGGCGGAGACCTGGCCGACCACCCGGCCGTCGGGCAGCACGCCGTAGACGTTCAGCACGCTCCGCTCGGGAGTGGACGGCAGCGCGCCGGCCAACCGCCGCCAGACGGTGAAGCCGCCCGGCCCGGGCTGCCGGACCAGGACCGCGTCACCGGCGAAGCCGACCGGCACCGCGCCGTCCGGGGCCGGCGTGCGGGTGGTCGCGAGCAGTTGGCCGCCGACCAGGCCGGCGGCGAGCACCTCCCGGCCGTCGCGCCAGGCGACCTGCCGTCCGTCGGGAGCCAGCGCGATCGCGTCCGCGCCGGCCAGCAGCACCTGCGGCGCACTGCCGTTGGGCGGCACCCACCAGAGGGTACGACCGGCGGCGGTGGCCACCGACGTGACCAGCCAGCCGCCGTAGTCGGCGAGCCGCTGCGCCCGGTCGACCGGACCCACGCCGGTCAGCTCCCGCCGCTCGCCGCCGCTGCTCTCGATCCACGAGCCGATGATCAGATCCAGCTCGGCCCCGACCGGCCCCTTCGGCGGCGTGGGCAGCGACGCGGTCGGCAGCGGCGACGCCGGCGGGTTGCGGGGATCGCCGAGCACCACGGTCGGGGTGCCCTGGTGACCGGGCCGGTCGCCGAGCTGGGCCATGCCCGTGGTGACGAGGACCGTGGCCGCCCCCGCCAGGGCGAGACCGGTCAGGGCGCGGCGACGTACCGTCCGGTTGGCCCGGCGGATGGCCAGGGCGGCCGGGTCGGCGGCGATCGGCACCGGCGCGGCGACCCGACGGGCGAACGTCTCCCGCAGCGCCCGCTCCAGCTCGTCCTGCGTCACGGCGAATGGACGCTCCGGACCCTCGGTCTGGTTGTCGCAGGGGTTGGTCGTCCGGTTCATCGGGTCTCCGCCGGGACGCTGGCGGGCCGGGCGGCGGCCGAGCGGCCGGTGAGAGCGGCCGGCCGGACCGCGGGCGCGGTCGGCGCCGCCGCACGGGTCGGGGCCGTCGCGGGGGTCGGGGCCGCCGCGGGTCGGGGACGCTCCGGGGTACGCGGTGCCGGGCGGGCGGGCGACGTCGCGTCCTCGGCCGGCAGGCCGAGAGCGGCCTGGGAGCCGAGCCGCCGGCGCAGGGTGGACAGTGCCCGCGAGGTCTGGCTCTTGACGGTGCCCGGCGAGATCTCCAGCAGGGCGGCGGTCTGCGCCTCGGACATGTCCTCGTAGAAGCGGAGCACCAGCACGGCCCGCTGGCGGGCGGGCAGCGCGCTCAGGTGCCGCCAGAGCGCGTCACGGTCGAGCTGCTGCTCGATCTCGTCGACCCCGGCCCGCTCGGGCAGCACGTCGGTGGGGCGTTCACCGTGCCAGCGGCGCCGCCACCAGCTGGTGGAGGTGTTGACCAGGACCCGGCGGGCGTACGGCTCGAGGGCCTCGATCCCGCCGAGCCGCTTCCAGGCCAGGTAGGTCTTGGTCAGCGCGGTCTGGAGCAGGTCCTCGGCGGTCGCCCAGTCCCCGGCGAGCAGGTAGGCGGTGCGCAGCAGGGCGCCGGAGCGGGCCGCCACGAACTCGCGGAACTCCTCCTCCAGCGGGTCCCTGCTCGCCACCGCTCACCTCCGCGCCCGTCCTCCATGGCAGGCTGCCACGGCCGGGAGGGTCGGGTCGACGGCAAATGGTGCGCAGTTCCTCCGATGTTCGGACGAAAAGTTTCACGCCCCGTCGTCGGCCTTGGCCTCGTCCGCCTCCTTGCCCAACCGCGCCTCGACCGCCTGCGGCTCGTACATCTCCTCGACCACACGCAGGTAGAGCTCGTTCGGGTTGGGCAGGTTCTTGATCTCGCGGAGGGCCTGCTCCTGGCCGGCGGACTCCAGCACGAAGGTGCCGTAGTTGAGCGCCCGGCCGCTCGGCGTCTGCTCGTACTTCATGTCGGTGACCCGGACCAGCGGCATCATCGCGACCCGCCGGGTGATGATCCCGTTGACCACCATCACCCGCTTGTTGGTGAGGATGAACCGGTCGTACCACCAGTCGGCGACCCGCCAGGCGACCCAGCCCATCACCGCGAACCAGAGCAGCACCGCGACGGTGGTCAGCGCGCCCACGTCCCGCCCGGCGAGGAAGCCGGAGAGGTAGCCGAGCACGAAGGTCGCCGCGATGCCGACGATGATCGGGGTGGAGAGGTGGATCCAGTGCCGCTTCCACTCGCCCCGGTAGCGCTCGGTGGGGAAGAGGTAGCGGGCGACCAGCGAGCTGGGCTCGTCCTCCAGCGGCAGCACCCGGCGGGGGGCCATGCCGGCCGCGTCGGCGCGCAGCCCCGCCAGCTCGTCCTCGGAGATCTGCGGGTAACCGGCCTCCGGATCGCGGATCCAGGCCCGGCCGGAGCGGCCCTCGCCGGCGTAGCCCGGCCCGTCGCCGTAACCGACGTCGTCCGAAAGGGAGGGACCGTCGCCGAGGCCCGGGCCGGCGCCGTAGCCGGGACCGTCGTCGGGCTCGATCCGGGGGATCGGCTCGGTGTCGCGCTCCCGGCGTTCCCGGTCGGGATCGTCGGGGTCGAAGGGTGGACCGGAGGGGCTTCCCATCGGCGGTTAGGCGACGAGGCTGGTGAAGAAGTCGCCGAAGCCCTGAGCGATGTCCATGATGCCGCCGCCGAGCGACTTGGCGACGTCCGCGGCGGAGTTGGGCCGGTAGGCGACAAAGAAGATCAAGAATGCGACCAGGGCCCAGGTGAGGACCTTCTTGACCATGGTGGGCCATCCTCTCGCGCGGCGCCGGGCCCCATTATCACCGGGGGTACCCAGAGTATCAGTATCGTGTCGTACAGTGAATATCTGCGTTCGGCATCCGACTCGCCCGGATCGGCCGGTCAGGCCGCTCCGTGCAGGTACGGAGATGGTGCGCCGTACACGAGTTCGGGCGGAGTCCACTCGGCGAGGTCGTGCAGCACGACTTCTTCCGCGAGGAGGTGACCCGCACTCGCCGGCCAGGCTATCGCATGCAGCCACATACCCCGAGCCTCGCCGGCGTACGCACTTCGATCCGTCGGCGAATTCACCAGCCACAGTGGAGTCGGGTGGCCGCCCACCCGGATCTTGGCGTGCGGTAGGCGTTCGGCGTGACCAGGGCCGGGATCGGTCAACGCCGCCGCCAGCTCGGGCCCCGGGTCCGGGCCCGGCACGCCGGCGAACCGGGTGCCCAGGCCGACGCCCGGCTCCTCCGCCACGAAGAGCAGGTCGGCCGGTCCACCGTCCAGCGGGGCCGGACCGGCGCAGGCCACCGCCGTGGCCCGCACGCCACTCCGCTCGTCCCCGGCCCACGCCACCCCGGTCAGCGTCCAACCGGGTGGGAGCGGCCAGGGGCACCAGAGCGGTACGCCCGGCCGGTCGGCGGCCGTCACCACCTGCTCGACCACGCTCGCCACGATCTCGGCGCCGATGTGCTCGGGCACGTGCAGCGGGGACACCGGCCCGCACCGCAGGCAGCGTGACTCACCGTGCATCAGGTCCGGCTCCCGCACCGGGCCCGCACATCTCGGACAACTCACCGCGACACTCACACCACCACCGTCGCCCCGGGCAGGCGGCCCGTCAAGCGGAGCGAACGGACCCGCCCGGGAATCAGTACGACGGGAGCCGGCGGGCCGACCGGGGAAATCAGTCCGGCGGCGGGCCGGCGTGCGAGCGGATCCAGGCGTGCATGGCGATGCCGCTGGCCACCCCGGCGTTGATCGAGCGGGTCGAGCCGTACTGGGCGATGGAGAAGACCTCGTCGCAGGCCGACCGGGCGGCGTCCGACAGGCCGGGGCCCTCCTGGCCGAAGAGGAGCACGCAGCGGCGCGGCAGGGTGCTGCTCTCCAGCGGCTTCGAACCCGGCAGGTTGTCGATGCCGACCACCGGCAACCGCTCGGCCGCCGCCCATTCGACGAACTCCTCGATCGTCGGGTGGTGCCGGACGTGCTGGTAGCGGTCGGTCACCATGGCGCCCCGCCGGTTCCACCGCCGCCGGCCGACGATGTGCACCTCGGCGGCGAGGAAGGCGTTGGCGTTGCGGACCACCGTGCCGATGTTGAAGTCGTGCTGCCAGTTCTCGATGGCCACGTGGAAGGCGTGCCGACGCCGGTCCAGGTCGGCCACCACGGCCTCCCGCCGCCAGTAGCGGTAGCGGTCGACCACGTTGCGCCGGTCACCCTCGGCGAGCAGCTCGGGGTCGTACCGCGGGTCGTCCGGCAGGTCGCCGGGCCACGGCCCCACACCCACGTCGAGCTGGTCACCGGTCACGGTTTCCAGAGGGTACGGCCCCTGCCGGCCGCCACCGCGGCGAGGGTTCCGTCCCGGCCGGGACGCCGCAGCCGCGGGCGTCGCGGGTCAGCGCAGCCCCAGGGCGCCGCCGACCCGGTCGAGGAACCGTCGGTCGGCCGGGCTCGACTCGCCGGCGGCGGCCCGGCAGACCCGCGCCGCGACCGACTCCACCCACTGCCGGTACGCGGCCGAGTCCGCCGGGTCGGCCCGGCGTTCCAGCACGCGTACCGTCGCCCGGCAGGCGGCCAGCAGGTCGACCACGTCGGTGAGCCGCTCACCCCCGGTGGAGGTCCCGTCGTGGCGGGCGTAGATCGCGGCCACCACGGCCCGGACCAGGTCACTGTCGAAACCCCGCCCGGCGGCCACCGCGTCCAGACCGGCGAGCCCGGCGCTGACCCCCCGGGGCGGACGCCCGGGACCCGGCGAGGCGGCGGCGACGAGGACCCGGCCCGGCAAGCCGGTCAACAGGTCCCATTCCGCTGCGGAGTAGACGGCGGTGGTCAGCGGTGCGGCACGGCGTCCGGCAGAGGGCGGCTCTCCGGCGACGGAGTGGCTCATGGGGACCTCCGGCGTCAGCATATGCCCCGGACAGCGAAAAGAGCCCCTTCCCCACCGGAACGCGGCGGGCAAGGGGCCCTTGGGCCGTACGGGAGGTCAGCGCGGCTCGGGGAAGCTCGGCCGCTCCGGGTCGACGCCGTCGGGCACGGCGGCGGCCGCGTACTCCTTCTTGGGGACCATGACCTTGCGGCGGAAGACGCAGACCAGCGTGCCGTCCTGGTTGTAGCCGCGGGTCTCCACCGCGACCACCCCCCGGTCGGGCTTGGAGGAGGACTCCCGCTTGTCCAGCACGGTCGTCTCGCCGTAGATGGTGTCCCCGTGGAAGGTGGGGGCCACGTGCCGCAGCGACTCGATCTCCAGGTTGGCGATCGCCTTGCCGCTGACGTCCGGCACGGACATGCCGAGGAGCAGCGAGTAGATGTAGTTGCCGACCACCACGTTGCGCTTGAACTGGCTCGCCGTCTCGGCGTAGTGCGCGTCCATGTGCAGTGGGTGGTGGTTCATGGTGAGCAGGCAGAAGAGGTGGTCGTCGTACTCGGTGACCGTCTTGCCGGGCCAGTGCCGGTAGACCGCGCCGACCTCGAACTCCTCGTAGTAGCGGCCGAACTGCATCCTTGTCCCCTTCGACGGGCGGCGATGGAGTTCGGCACAGCATGCCTTACCGCTTGTTAAGGCATCGACCGGGGCGCTGGTGGTGAGGAAATGTCACACCGGCCACAACCGGGGGAGACGCAATGAGCGGCGGGGCCCTCCCCGGCACCCGCCGCCCACGCTCTGATGCGACAGATTCTGCCGTACGGCGATACCGCCCGGACAGAGACGGGCGTCACATTTATCTTTTTGTAACACTACCGGGAGTCACCGAGGCTGTCCGTGGGAGCGATCTCTGCGGACCGAATCGCTCCATGTCAAGGCCCAAGTTACCGATTCGTAGCGCTCAATCCAATCGATCTCCTTGGAAGCGCTCCCATTACGGCTCGTCACGCAACTGCGCCTCGCACTTGCGTTCCGCAGTTCGGTGAGCACAGATAGCGTTCGATACCGCTGCACGTCACCGTCTCGTCACCGGGCGTTTCGACGAGCCGGCGTCGGGAATGCGACGACACCCGCCCTGGTTCCAGAGGACGTAGGTAATTCGCGCTGATCGGAGAGTGCAATGGCAACGGTTGAGCTGACCACGGCCAACTTCGACGAGGTGGCCGAGAGCGACGGCACCGTCCTGCTCGACTTCTGGGCCGACTGGTGCGGCCCGTGCAAGCAGTTCGCCCCCGTCTACGAGCGCTCCTCTGAGAAGCACCCGGACATCACCTTCGGCAAGGTCGACACCGAGGCGCAGCAGGAGCTGGCCGCCAAGTTCAACATCCGCTCGATCCCGACGGTGATGGCGATCAAGGACGGCGTGATCGTCTACAACCAGCCGGGCTCCCTGCCGGAGTCCGCCCTGGAGAACCTGATCGAGCAGGTCGAGCAGCTCGACATGGACGAGGTCCGCAAGCAGATGGCCGAGCACAAGCACTGATCCACCACCACTCCGGCGCCGGCCGGGTCCCCGCTCGGGGGCCCGGCCGGCGCCGTTTCCGGAGCTCACTGCCGCTCTCCGGACTCCCCGGACCGGCGACACGGTCAGCGAGGAGTGGACGACGGAAGGAGGCCTTCCGGGTACCCCGATCCCGTATCGTCCCCAACCGATGGAGACCTTGACCACCCGCGGACGCGCGGTCCGGCTGGGCGTGACCGCGCTCGGGCTGGCACTGCTCCTCGTCGGCACCGTCCGGGGCACCGACGACGACTTTCCGTTCGGGCCGTTCCGGATGTACTCCACCTCCGACCCGCCGGACGCGCCCGCCCCGGACACCCGGGTCGAGGGCGTCGACCGCACCGGCGCGGTGGTCGAGCTGGGCCAGGACGCCACCGGCATCCGCCGCGCCGAGATCGAGGGTCAGCAGGGCCGCTACGTTGCCGACCCCGCGCTGCTGCGCCAGGTCGCCGACGCGTACGCCGAACGCCACCCCGCCGCGCCCGCGCTGGTCGAGATGCGGATCGTGATCCGCTGGTACGGCATCCGGGACGGCCGCCCGACCGGCCGGTGGACCGACGAGACCGCCGTACGCTGGCAGGCCGACCGATGAGCGGCTGGCTGACCGAGGCCGTCCCCCGCGGCCGGGTGGCCGCCTTCCGCACCCTGGTCTACCTCTTCGTCGCCGCGGACCTGGTCGTCTTCACCCCCTGGGTACGCGCCCGGGTCGACGTGCCCGGCGAGCTGTACCACCCGCTGCTGATCGGCCGGCTGCTCCCGCTGCCCACCCCCACCCCGGCGCTGGTCGGCCTGCTCTTCTGGGCCCTGCTGGTGCTGGCCCTGCTCGCCGCGACCGGACGGGCGCCCCGGCTGCTCGGCTGGACGGTCTTCGCGCTCTACTTCGAGTGGATGGTCGTCGCGATGAGCTACGGCAAGGTCGACCACGACCGGGTCGGGCTGCTCGTCGCGCTGGCCGCGCTGCCCACCGCCGGCCGCGCCCGGCACGGCGACGCCACCCGCACCGAGGCCGGCGGCTGGGCGCTACGGGTCACCCAGATCGCCGTGATCTGCACGTACTTCCTGGCGGCCTGGGCCAAGTTCCGCTTCGGCGGCCTGGACTGGGCGACCGGCTCGGTGCTGGCGCGCGCGATCATCCGACGCGGCACCGAGCTGGCGGACCTGGTCGCCCAGGTGCCGCACCTGCTGATCGTCGCCCAGTTCGGCATCCTCGCCTTCGAGCTGCTCAGCCCGGTGGTGTTCGTGCTGCCCGAACGGTGGCGGCTGGCGACGGTGGGCTTCTTCTACTCGTTCCACCTGGTCACCGTTGCGACGATCACGATCTCGTTCGCCCCGCACCTGGCGGCGATGACCAGCTTCCTGCCGCTGGAGAAGGTCCGCCCGGTGGTGTGGGCGCGTCGCCTCCTCGCCCGCGGGGGCCAGCCGGCCGTCCCGGACGACGCGGCCGCGCCGCCGACTGCCCTGACCGGCCCCGAGCCGGCAGTCGGGCCAGCCACGCCGTAGCCGACTGTCGGTCAGGAGCCGGCGGTGGGCCGGCCGGTCGGGCCGTAGAGGCGCTCGCGCGCCTCCTGCGGCAGCGAGCACGCGGCGGTGCCGCCGGGCAGCCGGTGCCGGTTGCGGGCCACCCAGCGGTACGCCGGCCAGGCGGCCGCCCGCACCGGCGGGAAGCGCAGGCCGGCCCCGGCGACCCGCCAGAGCGGCGCGCTGTCGCCGAGCAGCCTGGCGATGGCGTCCGGACCCGCCGCGCGGGAGCCGTCGGCGCCGACCCACTGCACCGCCTCTTCGCACTCGGCCTCCGTCAGGCCGAGTGCGGCCAGGTCCGCGAACTGCCAGGGCAGCACGCGGACGCCGGTCGGGATCCGGCGCTCGATGAACTCGGCGCAGCGGCTGCAGAAGGCGCAGTCGCCGTCGTAGACGAAGGTCGACGTCTCCATGCCCCCCATCCTCCACCCGCCCGGCGCGCGTCGGGCGCCGGTGTCCGGCGAGTCACTTGCACATCGTTCGTACGCGTGTTCGAATGAGGTCCATGCGCTGGGAGAACCTCTCCGCTCCCCCGGACGAGGGGATTCCCGACGGGGCAGCGCCAGCGGCTCCACCCCTGCCGCTGGCGCTCCCCGGCGCGATCGCCCGCACCTTCGACACCCCGGGCTTCGCCGGCATGACCTTCTACGAGGTGCGGGCCAAATCGATCATCAACCGGGTGCCCGGGGAGTCCCGCGTCCCGTTCGAGTGGACGATCAACCCGTACCGGGGCTGCTCGCATGCGTGCCGTTACTGTATGTCTGGTGATACCCCGATCCTGATGGCGGACGGCCGCACGAAGCCGATCAGCGAACTGGAGCCGGGCGACCGGATCTACGGGACCGAGCGCCGGGGTGCCTACCGTCGATACGTCGTTACCACCGTCCTCGACAAGTGGTCCACGGCGAAGCCGGCCTACCGGGTGACCCTCGAGGACGGCACCACCCTGGTGGCGAGCGGCGACCATCGCTTTCTCTCCGATCGGGGCTGGAAGTACGTGACCGGCGCCATGGCCGGTGCTGGGCCGCGCCCCTACCTGACGACCAACAGCCGGCTGATCGGGACCGGCCGCTTCGCCGCCGCGCCCAAGGACTCGGCCGACTACCGGCAGGGCTACCTCTGCGGCATGGTCAGGGGCGATGCCAGCCTCGGCAGCCATCCGAACTCCTACGGGAAGGTGCACCGATTCCGGTTGGCGTTGGCCGACGAGGAAGGGTTGGGTCGCACCGAACGGTTCCTCAGCGACGCGGGCATCAGGACGCAGCGTTTCTCCTTCGCCCCGGTCAGCGCGACCCGCCGGGCGATCACCGCCGTCCGCACCTCCCGGCAGCGCGACATCGACGCCATCGCCGAGCTGATCCGCTGGCCTGAGAAGCCGACCGACGACTGGCGACTCGGCTTCCTCGCCGGCATCTTCGACGCCGAGGGAAGCTGCAGCCGGGGCGTCTTCCGGATCAGCAACGGCGACGACGAGATCCTCGACCAGACGGCCGCGGCCCTGGACCGCTTCGGGTTCACCTGGGTGCTGGACGATCCCGGCCTGCCCAACCGCGTTCGGCAGATCCGGCTGACGGGTGGCCTGCCCGCGCGGCTGCGGTTCTTCCACATGACCGATCCGGCGATCACCCGCAAGCGGTCGATCGAGGGTGCGGCGCTGAAGTGTCAGGCGGCGCTGCGGGTGACGAGCATCGAGTCGCTCGGGCTGGAGCTGCCGTTGTGGGACATCACCACCGGCACCGGCGACTTCATCGCCAACGGGGTGGTCAGCCACAACTGCTTCGCCCGGAACACCCACACCTACCTCGACCTGGATGCCGGGGCGGACTTCGACCGGAAGGTGATCGTCAAGGTCAACGCCGGTGAGCTGGTCCGGCGCGAGCTGGCCGCCCCGCGCTGGCGCGGCGCGCACGTCGCGATGGGCACCAACGTGGACTGCTACCAGCGGGCCGAGGGGCGCTACCGGCTGATGCCGCCGATCATCGAGGCGCTGCGCGACTTTGCCAACCCGTTCTCGATCCTCACCAAGGGCACGCTGATCCTGCGGGACGTGCCGCTGCTGCGCCAGGCCGCCGAGGTGACCCGGGTCGGCCTCTCCTTCTCGGTGGGCTTCGTCGACGAGGAGCTGTGGCGCGCGGTCGAGCCGGGCACCCCGAGCCCGCGCCGGCGGCTGGACGCCGTCCGCCAGCTCACCGACGCCGGGTTCGAGGTGGGAGTCCTGATGGCGCCGATCCTGCCCGGGCTCAGCGACGACGACGGGTCGATCGAGGCCACCGTGGCGGCGGTCGCCGCCGCCGGGGCGATCAGCGTGACGCCGCTGGCCCTGCACCTGCGCCCCGGCGCCCGCGAGTGGTACGCGCACTGGCTGGCCGGGGCGTTCCCGCACCTGGTCCCCCGCTACCGCCAGCTCTACCGGGCGGGCGCGTACGCGCCGCAGGCGTACCAGCGGGAACTGACCGCGCGGGTGCGGATCGCGGCCCGCCGGCACGGGCTGCACCGCGCCGAGGTCGGCGACAACCGGCGGCCGCCCGAGCCGCCGCCGCCGGCCCCGGCCGAACAGCTGACCCTGCTCTAGGATCCACCGATCCGCCGGCCGGTGGTGGCGGCGGCGGGGACGGTCGCGGCCGACCCGGGATGGACAAATCCCGAGCACCGTCCCAGCCGGTGGGCTCGCGGGGGGCGATGACAGTGGCATTGCCCGACCGCGCACATCCGGTAACATGCCCGTTCGTCCGTGCAGCCCCTCACAGCTGCACCTCGATGGGGAGCGGGGAGATCAGTGGTGCTGACCGCGAGCGTGGGCCATCCTGTCGAGCGGGACGTGTCTGGTGGCGGCACTGCCGCACCGACGACATCCCGGGCCACCGTGGCCCCCGGCGGGGAGGGCGGGCACCAGCCGCAGCGGCCCCGGATTCGGGTGCTCGACGGCCTGCGTCTCCTCGCCGCGCTCATGGTCGTGAGCTACCACTATTTCGGTTTCGTCTCCATGCCCACCGCGTACGGCTGGCTCGGGGTCGAGCTGTTCTTCCTGATCAGCGGCTTCGTGATCTGCATGAGCAGCATGGGCCACACGGTGGGGCAGTTCATGACCTCGCGGATCGTGCGGCTGTTTCCCGCGTACTGGTTCGGCGTGCTGCTGACCAGCGCCGTCCTGCTGATCTGGCAAGTCCGCAAGCCACCGTCCCTGGCTGAGATCGCCGCCAACCTGACCATGCTGCAGGGCGGGATTGGCGTACGGAGGATCGACGGCGTCTACTGGACGCTCTGGGTCGAGCTGCGGTTCTACCTGCTCTTCTCGGCCGTCGTGTGGTTCGGCGTGACCTACCGGCGGGCCGTGGTGTTCTGCGTCGCCTGGCTCTTCGGCGCCGTGCTCACGATGAAGACCCCGGGCGTCGCCAACACCGTCCTCGTCTCGGAGTGGGCGCCGTACTTCATCGCCGGTATCGCGTTCTTCCTGATCCACCGGTACGGCCAGACCCTGCTGTTGTGGGGCCTCGTCGGCGTCTGCTTCCTACTTTCGGCGAACCACGTCGTCGGGCTGGCCGTCGGCTGGAACAAGGCCTCCGGGCGCGCCGACCTGCCGGGCTGGCCAGCCGCCCTGGTGCTGGCCCTGTTCTTCGCGCTGATGGCGGCGGTGGCACTGGGCTGGCTGCGGTTGGACTGGAAGTGGCTCAGCGTGGCCGGGGCCCTCACGTATCCGCTCTACCTCATCCACCAGTACATCGGCGGGACGGTCCTCGCGGAGCTGGCCGACCTGCCGTATCTTCCGCTCCGGCTCGGCCTGATCGTGGTCATGCTGGTCGCGGCGTGGTGCATTCACCGCTTCGTGGAACGTCCGGCGGCACGGCTGATGCGCCCGGCCCTCGTGAGAGCGATCGGCGCGCTGGACAGAGTTGACGTACCGGTCGCGGGGCCGTCACGACTCCGGCGGCCACGTCAGGGGCAGTAACGCCGCTGGCTGGCCGCCCGGTCCGGGTGACCGGCGCGCGAGGTGGGCCGCGGGGTTAGGCTCGGCGGGTGCGCTCAGCCCAGCAGATCCTCGCCGACTCCGCCGTGATCGCCGTCGTGGGCGCGTCCCGCGACCCGGGCAAGGCCGCGCACAGCGTGCCGTTGCAGATGCAGCGGTACGGCTGGCGGATCATCCCGGTGAACCCGACCGTGGACGAGCTCTTCGGCGAGAAGGCGTACCCGTCACTGGCCGACATCCCGCACCCGGTCGACCTGGTCGACGTGTTCCGCCCCGCCCGGGACGCGGTCGACGTGGTCCGGCAGGCGGTGGCGATCGGCGCCCCGGCGGTGTGGTTGCAGCTCGGGATCGTGTCGGCCGACGCGCGGCGGATCGCCGAGGAGGCCGGCATCGACTACGTCGAGGACCGGTGCCTCATCGTGGAACGGGCAGCCGCCGGGCTGACCCGGCTCGGCTGAGCGGACCGGCCCGCGCCGATCACTTCCCCGCTTCGTCGGAGCCGAGGACCAGGTCCAGCTGGGCGTCGAGCGCGGCGAGCGCGGTCTCGGGTGAATAGTGTCCGCCGAGCAGGTAGACCCCCAGCCCTTCCATGATCGCCAGCAGCCCGACCGCGGCCCGGTCCGGGTCGACGTGCCGGTCGGCCGTCCCGGCCGCCTGCGCGACGCGGATCTGCCCGGCGACGAAGGCCAGCAGCCCGGCGGTCTCCTGGTGCAGCGCGGCGGCGACGGTCGGGCGGACCGCCGTGTAGGCCAGGAAGGCCAGCGCCACCCGCCCGTCCGCCCGGCGCGACTCGTCGAGCGGCAGCAGCTCGACCAGCATGGTCCGCAGCAGCGTACGGGGGGAGGGGGCGTCGTCGAGCGCGGCGACCGCCCGGGTCACCCGCGCCTCGCTGTGTTCGTGGACCACCGACAGCGCGAAGGTCATCATCTCGTCCTTGGTGCGGAAGTAGTGCTGCACCATCCCGGAGGAGACGCCGGCCTCGGTCGCCACGTGACGCAGGCTGACCGCTTCGAGCCCGTGTTCGGCGGCCACCCGCATCAGCGCGTCGGCGATCAGCTTGCGGCGCTCCCGGTGGTCGACCCGTTTCGGCATGACCCCATGTTTTCACAATACGACTGCATTGACATGTCGCCGCCCGCTGGTTACGTTGCGACTGCAATGGAAAAGACCTGAAGGGCCAGGTGGCCGTGCGCAAAGAGAGTCGTCCCGTCGCGTTGCTGCGTCGCGCGGTCGCGTACGAGGTGGGCATGTGGCACAGCCTCTACCGCTGGCTGCTGCGCCGGCCCCTCGTGCACACGCCCGGGGCCGAGGCGTTCAGCTACGTCGGAGTGGTGAAGCCGATCCTGGGCGCCTTCATCGCGCTGTCCGCGATCGAGATCCCGATCTTCGACCTGATCCTCCGGCACACCGTGCCGTGGCCGTCGGTGCGGCACACCGCGCTGGCGCTCGGCATCTGGGGTCTGTTGTGGATGATCGGCCTTTTCGCCAGCCTGCGGATCCACCCGCACGTCGCCGACGCCGCCGGTCTGCGCGTTCGCAACGGCATCTCGGTGGACTTCATGGTGCCCTGGACGGCCGTCGCCACCATCGGTGCCCGATACCGCTCGCTACCCTCCAGCCGGGCCATTCAGGTCGAGCAGGACGACGCGGTGACGATCCTGAACGTCGGCACCGGCAGCCAGACCAGCGTCGACGTCGTGCTCCGCGAACCGCTGTCCGTCCCGCTGCCCAAGGGGCCGAGCGGGCCGGTCACCGCGATCCGGCTCTACGCCGACGACCCGGAGGCGCTGGTCGCCCGGGCCCGCCAACACCTGACGGTCTCGCTTCCCGGCTCGGACAGCTAGGCCGGAGGGCCGCCGGTCACCGCGCCGGAGCCGGCCGTCGGGCCGGCCGGCGGGTGACCGGCGCGCCGGTCAGAGCTTGTACTCCTTGAGCAGGCCTCGGGAGATGATCGTCTTCTGGATCTCCGAAGTGCCCTCGCCGATGAGCAGGAACGGGGCCTCGCGCATCAGCCGCTCGATCTCGTACTCCTTGGAGTAGCCGTACCCGCCGTGGATGCGGAAGGCCTCCTGGACGACCTCGGCGCAGTACTCGGAGGCGAGCAGCTTGGCCATGCCGGCCTCGACGTCGTTGCGCTGGCCGGCGTCCTTGAGCCGCGCCGCGTTGACCATGAGCGAGTGCGCGGCCTCGATCTTGGTGCCCATCTCGGCGAGCTTGAACGCGATGGCCTGATGCCGAGCGAGCGGCTGGCCGAAGGTGCGGCGCTGCTGGGCGTACGCGACGGCCAGCTCGAAGGCGCGGATGGAGATGCCGCAGGCGCGGGCGGCGACGTTGACCCGCCCGACCTCGATGCCGTCCATCATCTGGTAGAAGCCGCGGCCGACCTTCTCCTCGCCGCCGAGGACGGCGGAGGCCGGGACGCGGACCCCGTCGAGCACCATCTCGGTGGTCTCGACGCCCTTGTAGCCCATCTTGTCGATCTTGCCGGGGATGGTCAGGCCGGGGGCGGTCTCGCCGAAGCCGGGCTCCTTCTCCAGCAGGAAGGTGCTCATGTTGCCGTAGACCGAGTCCGCACCGGTGTCGGTCTTCACCAGGGTGGCCACCACCGAGGAGTACGCCCCGTTGGTCAGCCACATCTTCTGGCCGTTGAGCACGTAGTTGTCGCCGTCGCGGACCGCCTTCGACTTGATCGCCGAGACGTCGGAGCCGCACTCCGGTTCTGACATCGAGAAGGCGCCGCGCACCTCGCCGGTGGCCATCTTCGGCAGCAGCCGGGCCTTCTGCTCCGCCGAGCCGTGCTGGGAGATCAGGTACGCCACGATGAAGTGGGTGTTGACGATGCCGGAGATCGACATCCAGCCCCGGGACAGCTGCTCGACCACCAGGGCGTACGTGAGCAGGGACTCGCCGAGCCCGCCGTACTCCTCGTCGATGGTGAGCCCGAAGAGCCCCATCTCGCGCATCCCGTCGAGGATGTCGGTCGGGTACTCGTCGGCGTGCTCCAGCCGCTGGGCGTGCGGAATGATCTCCTTGTCCGCGAACTCCCGGACGGTTTCCAGGATCGACCGCTGCACATCGGTCAGGCCGGGCGTCTGGGCGAGTCGGGCCATCTCAGCCTCCGGGGGATCGGCGCATTACTCGTGGGTAACTGAACGCTCGGTCAGTATCGGTCCCGCGACCGGCGAGGCCAAGGTGACCAGTCCACACAACCGCTGTGAAAAGGTTCACCGCTGCGGGTAGCGTCCGCAAGAGAGATGCCCGTTGAGCTGCGACGGAGGGGGCGAGCTAGGGTGAGCCATCCACCACCCGGGGAGCCGGACCAGCCCCCGTCGCCGTACGAGCCGCCGTCCTACGGCCAGCCGCCCCACCACGACCCGTACGGCCAGCAGCCGCAGTGGGGGCAGCAGCCGCCGTACGCGCCGCAGCCACCGTACGGTCAGTACGGCCCGCCGCCCGGCGGGGGCGGCGGTGGCACCAACGTGATGGCGGTCCTGTCGCTGGTCTTCGCCTTCGTCTTCGCCCCGGCCGGGATCGTCCTCGGCCACCTGGCCAAGCGGCAGATCCGGCAGACCGGCGAGGAGGGCGCCCAGCTCGCCACCTGGGGCCTGGTGCTCAGCTACGTCTTCACCGCGATCGGGCTGCTCGCCTGCTGCGGCTGGATCGCCCTGGCCATCTGGGCGAACTCCGACAGCGGCGACTCCTACAGCTGACCCGCCCTCAGCGGAACTCCGCCTCGCGGACGCTGTTGCCGCCGTCCACCACCAGCATCTGCCCGGTGATGTACGAGGCGGCCGGCGAGCAGAGGAAGGCGATCGCCGCGGCCACCTCGTCCGGCGTGCCCGGACGGCCGACGGGGGTACCGAGCCCCTGCTTGATCTCGGCCATCGTCGACGCCGCCGTGTAGATGGTGCCGGGGGCGACCGCGTTGACGGTCACCCCGTCGGCGATCATCTCCATCGCCAAGGCCCGGGTCAGCCCCACCACGCCCGCCTTCGCCGCCGCGTACGCGGCCTCGGTCGGCAGCGCGTTGACCGCGCCGGCGGTCGCCGCCAGGTTGACGATCCGACCCCAGCCGCGCTCGGCCATCCCGCTGATGAACGCCCGGCTGCACAGGAACGCGGTGGTCAGGTTCCGGTCGATCTCGCCGCGCCACTCGTCGTAGCTGAGCTGGGCCACCGGCCGCAGCACCTCGGGGCTGGCCCGGCTGGCCAGGCCGGCGTTGTTGACCAGCACCTCGACGTCGCCGAGCTGCTCGGCCACCGCGTCGGCGAGCGCGCCCACCTCCGACTCGTCGGTCAGGTCGGCCACGAAGCCGGTCACGCCCAGCTCGCCGGCCCGCTCGTGGATCCGGCGGGTGGTGGAGACGATGGCGACCCGGGCCCCCAGGTCGGCCAGCCGGCGGGCGGTGGCGTAGCCGATGCCGTCCGGGCTGCCCGCTCCGGTGACCAGGGCGACCCGGCCGTCGAGGCGCATGGTGACCGGCTCGGCGAGCGGCGCCGGCTGGTCGGAGTCGTCGGCGGAGCCCGCCGGGGCGGTGCCTCGGCTGCGCCGGACCAGGCCCGGACGGCTCACGTCCCGTCTCGGTCGGCCACCACGCGCGTCAAGTGCCATGCCGCGATCCTGCCCGCTGTGGACCTTCCGGGCAACGCGGCACCCGGAAAGGGGTGCTCGGTTTTGGGCGGGGCTGGCTACCCTGACGGCGCACCCGCTTCCAACGGAGATGAAACCTGATGAGCTATCCCCCGCCGTCCGGTGGTTGGCACGACCCGTCCGCACCCGGCCAGCAGTCCACGCCGCCCGCCGACCCGACCCTCGCGATGGGCGGCAGTCCGATCCCCGCCCAGCCGACCTCCGCCGACCCGTACGCCCCGGTGTACCCGTACGCCGGGACGCCGGGGGGGCAGCCCATGGCCGACCCGTACGCCGCGGCCGGCTACCCCCCGCCGGCCTACCCGGGGTACGGCTACCCGGCCCCGGCGAAGACCAACACCATGGCCATCGTGGCGCTGGTGCTCTCGCTGGTCGGCTTCGCCTCCTGCATCACCGCGCCGGTCGGCGCGATCCTCGGCCACGTGGCCCGCAAGCAGATCCGCGAGACCGGCGAGCAGGGCGAGGGGATGGCCAAGGCCGCCATCATCGTCGGCTGGATCCTCACCGGCCTGCTGGCGCTGCTGATCGCCTTCTACATCGTGGTGATCGTGATCGCGATCGCCAACGGCGACTCGAGCAGCAGCAGCACCTTCTGACGACGGCAGGGCCGTCCCGGTCGACCGGGACGGCCCTCCGCGCCGCACGAGGGCGGCCTCCGCTCACTCCGACGGCGGGGTGAAGCTCGACGTACGGGTCATCCCGGCCGCGCGCCCCTTGGCCGCGATCACCAGGGCCATCTTGCGGGAGGCCTCGTCGATCATCTCGTCGCCGAGCATCACCGCGCCGAGCTTGCCGCCCGCCTCCGAGGTGTAGTGCTCGTACGCGTCGAGGATCAACTCCGCGTGGTCGTAGTCGGCCTGGGCCGGGGAGTAGACCTCGTTGGCCGCGTCGATCTGGCCCGGGTGCAGCACCCACTTGCCGTCGAAGCCGAGCGCCGCCGACCGCTTGGCCACCTCGCGGAACGCGTCGACGTCCCGGATCTGCAGGAACGGGCCGTCGATGGCCTGCTTGTCGTGCATCCGGGCGGCCATCAGGATCCGCATCAGGATGTAGTGGTACGGGTCGCCCGGGTAGTCCGGGATCAGCGCGCCGACCACCAGCGACTTCATGTTGATCGAGGCCATGAAGTCGGCCGGGCCGAAGATGATGGTCTCCACCCGCGGCGAGGCGGCCGCGATGGCGTCGACGTTGACCAGGCCGGCCGCGTTCTCGATCTGCGCCTCGATGCCGATCCGGCCGACCTCCAGGCCGAGCGTCTTCTCGATCTGGGTCAGCGTCAGGTCCAGCCACTGCACCTGGGCGGCGTTCTGCACCTTCGGCAGCATGATGCAGTCCAGGTTCGCGCCGGCGCCCTCGACCACCTCGATCACGTCCCGGTAGGTCCACGGCGTGGTCAGGTCGTTCACCCGGACCACCCGGGTCTTGCCGGCCCAGCCGCCCTCGTTCAGGGCGGCGACGATGTTCTTCCGGGCGTCCGGCTTGGCCAGCGGGGCGACCGCGTCCTCCAGGTCCAGGAAGACCTGGTCGGCCGGCAGGCCCTGGGCCTTGCCGAGCATCTTGACGCTGGAACCGGGTACCGCGAGGCAGGACCGGCGGGGGCGACCGACAGCGGCCATGGATGCGCTCCTTCCAGCGTCCGGCAGGCAGCCGACGCCGACGAATGAAAAGCCGAAAACCTAACGATCCCAAAGGGCGTGGTGACGTCACGGTAACCTCGTGCCGTGACCGGGGTGAATGGACCTGTGGAAGATCTCACTGGGCGTCGGACCGTGGTGGTGACGGGCGCCAGCTCCGGCATCGGACTGGCCGCCGCCGTCGACCTGTCCCGCCGGGGCGACCGGGTGGTGCTGGTCGGCCGGGACCCGGCCCGGCTGCAGTCGGCCGGAGACCGGGTCCGCGAGACCTGCGGCGAACGGCCCGAGCTGTTCCGCGCCGACTTCGCCGTCCTGGACGACGTCCGCCGGCTCGCCGAGCGGCTGCGGGAGTCGTACGACCGGATCGACGTGCTGGCCAACAACGCCGGCGCCATCGTGCTCCAGCCGGCGACCACGGTCGACGGTTTCGAACTGAGCATGCAGGCCAACCATCTGGCCCCGTTCCTGCTCAGCAACCTGCTCGCCGACCGGATCGGGCGGATGGTGGTCACCGCCTCCGGCGCGCACCGCAGCGGGGCGCTGGACCCCGACGACCTCAACGCCGCGCTGCGCCGCTACCGACCGATGCAGGCGTACGGGACCAGCAAGCAGGCGAACATCCTCTTCACCGCCGAGGCGGCCCGGCGCTGGCCGGACGTGCCGGCGTACTCGTTCCACCCGGGCGTGGTGCGGACCCGGTTCGGCAACGAGAGCCGGCTGGTCGCGCTGGGCATGCGGCTGCTGCCGTTCCGCAGCCCGGAGAAGGGCGCGGAGACGCTGGTCTGGCTGGCCAACCAGGACCCGTCCCGGCTGGTCGACGGCGGCTACTACCACGACCGGCGACCGCGCCGGCCGCTCGCCAAGGCGGCCGACCCGCGGCTCGCCGCCCGGCTCTGGACGGCCAGCGCCAAGGCCCTCGGCATCGAGGGGTGAGGGTTTTTCGGTGTCGGAGCGATCCGTCCCGCTGCGATACTCCGCCACATGACGACGGGGAACGACACCGGTGCGCGGAGCACCGACGCCGGCCGGGCGACGAGCGCCACCGAGGTCGGCGGGCCGGCCGGTGAGCTGCGGGTGGGCGGCGAGGACGCGGAGCTGTCGGCCCGGCTCGAACGGGAGCTGACCGCGTACAACAACGCGGCGACCGGCGCGGACGACGAGGCCGACCTGTCGGTGCGGGTGGTCGACGCGGACGGGGAACTGGTCGGCGGGCTGACCGGCTGGACCTGGGGCGGCCGGGCCGGGATCAACATGGTGTGGGTGCGCGACGACCGCCGGCACGAGGGCTGGGGCGGGCGGCTGCTGCGGGCCACCGAGGAGGAGGCCGCGCGGCGCGGCTGCACGGAGATCTCCGTGTCGTCCTTCTCGTTCCAGGCGCCGGACTTCTACCGGCGACACGGCTACTCCGACACCGGGATCCGGGACGGCATCCCGGGCGGCCACGTCGACCACCAATTCTGGAAGTCGCTGGTGCACGACCCGGCCGCCGCGGTGCGGCTGGTCGCCCTGGTGGAGTTCGGCACCGACGCGGTCGCCGCCGGTCAGCGGTACGAGGACGTGGTGCTCGCCCTGCTCGGGCGGCACGGCGGGCGACTGGAGCGGCGGCTGCGGGCCGGCGACGGGCGGAGCGAGGCGCACGTGATCCGGTTCGCCACCCGGGCCGGCTACGAGTCGTTCCTCGTCGACCCGGAACGGGCCGCGCTGCGCGCGGCGCTCGGCGACGCCGCGCCGGTCACCCGGGTGCTGGAGGTCCACGACGTCTGACCGGCCCCTCCCCCTCACTTCATCACGCGGGGCCGGTCAGAACAAGACTTGATCTTGGTGATTGGCGGGGGCAGGCTCGTCGGCATGGACTTCGATCCCCTGGCCACCGCCCGGCGGGCGCTCTGGATCGGCGGCGCCCAGTGGGCCGGCAAGACCACCCTCGCCGTCACCCTGGCTCTGCGGTACGGGCTGACCGCGTACCTCTACGACCGGCACGACGCCCGGGGGCACGAGGACCGGCGGGTCGCCGAACGGATCCGGCGCGGGAAGCCGCCCACCGGCCCCGACCCGGACGCGGTCTGGGTGCACACCGATCCGGAAAAGATGGCCGCCGAGACCCTGGCCGGATTTCCGCGCCGCTTCGAGTGGGTGCTGGACGACCTCAGCGCCCTGGTCACCGGCCGGCGGGTGGTCGCCGAAGGGTGGGGGCTGCGACCGGAGCTGGTCGCCGCGGTCGTCGAGTCGACCGGGCAGATGGTGGTGCTGGTGCCGACGCCGGAGTTCCGGGCGTACCAGTCCGGGCGGCTGCCCCGGGCGACCGCGCGGCACCCGGGGGTCAGTGAGCCGGAGCGCGCGCTGCGCAACCGGCTGGCCCGGGACGAGCTGGTCGCGGCGGACGCCGTCGCACGGGCCCGGGAGCTGGGCGTACGGGTGATCGAGGTGGACGGTGGCCGGGACGCCGAGGCGGTCGCCGGGCTGGTCGCGAGGCATTTCGCGGCGTACCTGTGAGCCTCAGTCGGAGATGTGCACCGGGACGCTGGTGACCACCACCCCCGGCAGCGCCCGCAGGGCGGACCGCAGCCGTTGCTCGGCCCGGCTGTGCAGCGGCCGAACCCAGCGGCGGCGCAGCACCACCTCCGGCACGATCACGGTCAACGTCAGCTCCGCCCGAGCGGCGTGCAGCGCCTCCAAATAGTGCGCCAGCGGCCCGATCACCGCCCGGTACGGCGACACGATCGTCTCCAGCCGCACGTGGTCACCCCAGGCCCGCCACTGCTCGCGGAACCGGTCCGCCTCGGCGTCCTCCGGGGCGATGTGCACGGCCAGCGTGGGCTGGCCCAGCGAGGCCGCGTACGCCAGCGCGCGCAGCGACGCCCGGTTCAACCGGGCCACCGGCACGATCACCAGGTGGCGTACCTCCTGGGGCAGTTCCTCGCCCTCGACGGGCCGGTCGTCCGCCGCGGACCCGGCGGTCGGCGGCGGGTGCAGCGCCAGCGCCCGGTCCAGCGTGGCGTAGTGCCGGTGGATCCGGCGGAAGAGCAGCACCAGCAGCGGTACGGCGACCACCACGACCCAGGCGCCCTCGGCGAACTTGGCGACCGCGGCGGTCAGCAGCACCAGACCGGAGAGCGCGGCGCCGAGCGCGTTCAAGGCCAGCCGACGCCGCCAGCCCCGGCCCCGGTGGCGCCGCCAATGCTCCACCATGCCGGCCTGGGAGAGGGTGAACGCGAGGAAGACCCCGACCGCGTAGAGCGGGATCAGCGCCTCGGTGTGTCCGCCGAACACCACGAAGATGACCGTCGCCGCGAGGCTGAGCGCGACCAGACCGTTGCCGAACTCCAGCCGGTCACCCAGGTGCAGGAAGCGGCGGGGCGCGTGACCGGCCCGCGCCATGAAGAAGAGCAGCCGGGGGAAGTCGTTGAACGCGGTGTTCGCGGCCAGCAGCAGGATCAGCGCGGTGGTGGCCTGGAGCAGGGCGTACCAGGGGCCGGTGGGGAAGGTGACCCGGCCGAGCTGGGAGAGCAGGGTCTGGTCCGGGCGGGGCGCCAGGCCGGCCAGGTGGATCAGCACGACCAGCCCGGCGAAGAGGACCACCAGCATGGCGACCATCCAGGCGAGGGTGGTGCGGGCGTTGCGCCACTCGGTGGGCCGGAACGCCGGGACCGCGTTCGACACCGCCTCGATGCCGGTCATCGACACCGCGCCGGAGGCGAACGCGCGCAGCACCAGCAGCAGTCCCAGACCCTCCGCCGCCGGCACCGCCGGCGGGGGCGCCGGCGCGAAGCCCCGGCCCGCAGCGCGCAGGTATCCGACCACCAGCAGCGCCACGAGGGTCACCACGAAGGCGTACGTGGGCAGCACGAAGATGTTGCCGGCGGTACGGACCCCGCGCAGGTTTCCGGCCAGCAGCACGGCGATCACCAGCACGCCGAGCGGCACGGTGGCCGGAGTCAGCCCGGGCAGCGCCGAGGTGACCGCGTGCACCCCGGCCGCCACCGAGACCGAGACGGTCAGTATGTAGTCGAGCATCAGCCCGGCGGCGGCGGCGAGTCCGGCAGTGGCACCGAGGTTGTCACCGGCGACGATGTAGGAGCCGGCGCCGTGCGGATAGGCCGGGATGGTCTGCCGGTACGACAGCCCCACGGCGATCATCAGCACGACCAGCAGGGCGGCCAACGGCAGGGACAGCCCGAGCGCGCCGCCGCCGGCCAGCACCAGCACGGTCAGCATCGCCTCCGGCCCGTACGCGACCGAGCTGAGCAGGTCCGACGAGAGGATCGGCAGGGCCACCAGCTTGCGCATCCGCTCGTACAGCACCGCTGAGCTGCGCAACGGGGGGCCGAAGAGCGCCTGCCGGAGCCGGGTGAGGCCGCGCCCCAGCCGGGAGCCGGGCAGCTGCGCCGGCTCGGTGGCGACCAGTTCGTCCGGCTCCTCGACGGTGAACATCTCGATCGGCGCCAACCGGCCGAAGCGGCTCGGCGCCGGCCGGCGCCCATTGCGGCCCAGCGTCGGGTCGACGGGCAGCTCGCCCGGCCGGCGGGCGCCGCGCCAGCGGTCGCCGATCCGGCGCAGCGTCGCCCGCTCGTCCGGCGCCAGCGGGGGGAACTCGGCCGAGGGCGTGACGACGGTGCCGCGCTCGACCTCGTCGCCCTGCGCGTCCCGCCGGTCCGGTCCCGTTCCCACCCTCCGCACTTTCACGGAAAGTCGCCCTTCCGGCGGCGGAATGGCCACAGTTTCCAGGAAAGTGCGGGGGGGTCACTCGACGAGGGGTCCGGCGTCGGCGGGAACCGCGACCGGTTCGGGGCGGCGGCCGGTGCGGGCGCCGCCGAGGACCACCACGACCACGCCGGCCAGGAGCAGGGCCAGGCCGGGGAGCGCCAGCGGCCGGGGCAGCTGGCCGAGCCACACCCAGGCGATCAGGGCCGCGCCGGGCGCCTCCAGCAGGATCAGCACGCTGATCGTGGTGGCGGAGATCCGGCGCAGGGCGTAGTTGAACATCGAGTGGCCGAGCAGCTGGGCGCCGGCCACCAGGCCGAGGATGGCCAGCCAGGTGCCGCCGTCGTAACCGTGCAGGCGTACCCCGCCGAGCAGACAGACCACCAGCAGGATCGCGGCGCAGATCCCGTAGCAGATGGTGGTGTACGTGGTGGTGCTGATGGTGGCCCGGGCCCGCTCGCCGAAGGCGGTGTAGACGGCGGCGAACATCCCGCCCGCCACGGCGAGCAGGTCACCGGCGAAGGCCCGGCCGGAGGCGCCGAAGTCGGCGCCGGTGGCCAGCGCCGCGCCGACCACCGCCACCGCGATGCCCGCCCACACCGCCACCGGCAGGCGTCGGCCCTGCCAGCGGGCGATCAGCCCCTGCCACACGGGCTGCGTCGCGCCGAGCGCGGTGGCCGCTGCGACCGAGGTGAGCTGCGCGCTCGGCATCCAGGTGGCGAAGTGCGCGGCCAGCGCCACCCCGGACAGCACGCAGTACAGGCCCTCCCGCCGGCCGGCGCCGACGGTCAGCGCGCGGAACTCCGCCCGCCGCCGGGCCAGCGAGAACGGGCCGAGCACGGCCACCGAGAGCAGGTTCCGCCAGAACGCGATGGCCAGGGCGGGGGCGGCCGCGAAGGCGACCAGCGGGGCGGAGGACGAGACGGCCGCGACGGCGACCACGACCACGCCGACGGTCAGCGGATCCAGGGGCGGGCGGTGCGGAACGGTGGACACGGAGAGCAATCCTCACACGTCAGCGGACAGCACGGACCGTCAGGACTCCGTTACGCTCATGCCCGTCCGCGCCGGCGACCCCTCGACGCCCGGAGGCGCTCCACCATGCCCAGGTTCCAAGCGGTGCTGTTCGACTTCTTCGGCACGCTCACCCGGCCCGTCCAGCGCGGCGCCGCCCACCGCTGGACCGCCGAGCTGCTCGGCTGCCCGAGCGACACCCTGGTCGAGGTGCTCGACCGCACCTACTACCAGCGGGCCAGCGGGCTGCTCGGCAACGCCGAGGCGACCCTGCGCTGGGTCTGCGACCAGGCCGGCGTCCACCCGTCGGACGGGGCGGTACGCGCCGCCGTCGCGTCCCGCCACCGGGCCGTACGCGCCGACACCCGGCTGCGCGACGAGGCGGTGCCGGTGCTGGCCGGCCTGCGCCAGCGGGGCGTACGCACCGGGCTGATCAGCGACTGCACCCACGAACTGCCGGCGTTCCTGCCCCAACTGGCGATCGCCCCGCTGCTGGACGTTCGGGTCTTCTCGGTACAGGTGGGGCGCTGCAAGCCGGACCTGGCGCTCTACCTGGCCGCGTGCCGGCGGCTCGAACTGGCCCCGGCCGACTGTCTCTACGTGGGCGACGGCGGCAGTCAGGAACTCACCGGGGCCGAGCGGGCCGGGATGACGGCGGTCCGGCTGGCCGCGCCGGACCTGGCCGAACACCTGGTCTTCAACGCCGAGCGGGGCTGGGCGGGCCCGGTGCTGAATTCGCTGACCGAGGCGCTCGAGCTGGTCGACCCGGCCGTCGAGCCGATCGCCTCCGCCCTCCCCTGACCCGGCTCCAGACGTGCCGGCCCCAGGGGTGACGCGAGCGGGTCAGCGGCGGCGGACCTTGTGCAGCCGGAACGGCTTACGGGTGGCCCGCACCACCGGGGCCGGCCGGGGCTCCTCCGCCAGCGACTCCGCCGGCAGGTCGGCACCCGCGACGGGCGCACCCGCCGGCGCCAGCCGGTTCAGCGCACAGCCCTCGGCCGCCCACCGGTCGGCCAGCTCGGCCGAGGGACCGGGCGCGTTCAGCCGCTTCGCCGCGACCAGCGGCGCGGCCGTGGTCCACTCCTCGGTGCCGGGCCGCAGCCGGGTCACCCGGGCCGGCCAGGTGACGATCTGTCCGCCGTGGTCGCCGCGGAGGATGACCCGCGCCTCGGTGGCGTCGGCCAGGCCGGGCGCGGACTGTTCGCCGGGCCCGGTGACGACGAGGAGCGCGCCCTCGAGCGGCAGGCACCACAGCGCGTACGCCGGCCCGCCGCCGACACTCACCCAGCAGACGGCCGCCTTCTTCATCGCCTCGTCGACCAGCGGCGTCGTCCCACGGCTGTCCAGCTCGTCCGTCACACCGGCATCCTCTCGTACGCCCCGCCGGCCGGTCCGGCGAAGACCGCACCCTCGGCGGCACGCTATCGCCCGCGACCGCGCCTCACCAGGCGGGCGCGGGTACCGGTCCGGGCGGATCGTCCCGCTCCCCGTCCCGGCACGTCCGCCTCAGCCCACGAAGGGTGGGACGGCGATCTCGCCGCGGGCCACCGGCATCACCTGGCCGGAGACGGTGGCGCCGACCGCCGAGCCGCCGAGCGCGGTCACGGTGCAGGCCAACGCGGACGGCCGGTTGATCTCGACGCCCTGGCGGACCGCGTAGGCCGAGCTGCCCTCGCCGGGGAGCAGTCCGCTGGCCACCAGCCAGACGCCGAGCCCGAGGGCGGCCGAGCCGGTCGCCGGGTCCTCCGGCACGCCGAGGCCCGGCACGAAGACCCGGGCGTGCGCGGTTTGCGCGCCGGCGTTCCAGGAGAAGACGCTCACGTGCTCCACGCCGTACCGCTCCGCCGCCGCTGCGTTCACCCGGGCGCGGGCCACCGCGTCCGGGCGTACCGGAAGGTAGGGGAACTCCAGCCCGCAGCCGGCCACCCGTGGCGCGGGGCCGGCGTGGTCGGCGGCGGTGAGCCCGGCCATCTCCAGCAGTGGCTCCGGGTCGAGCTCGGGGCCGAGGGTGGGCGTGCCGCCGGTGAGCGTCGCGCCGGTCGCGGTCACCTCGATCGGCAGCACGCCGGCGCCGCACTCCTGGGTGACCCGGCCCACCCCGAACATCCCGCGTCGGCTTGCGGTGACCGCGGCGCCGACGCTGGGGTGCCCGGCGAACGGCAGCTCGTCGGCCGGAGTGAAGATCCGCGCGCGGTAGGTCGCCCCGACCTGTGTGGGCGGCAGCACGAACACCGTCTCGGACAGGTTGAACTCCAGCGCGAGCGCCTGCATCTGCTCGGTGGCCAGCCCTTCGGCGCCGAACACCACGGCCAGGGGGTTGCCGGCGAAGGGACGGTCGGTGAAGACGTCCACGATCTCGTAGGCCAAGGTCGACATGTTGATAAACACTAGGCCTTTAGGCTGGTGCCCGTGAGCACGCCGAACCGGGTCTACATCGCCCGACTCGCCGGAGTCGCCGTCTTCGACCCGAACGGTGACCAGGTGGGCCGGGTGCGCGACGCGGTGGCCCGGCTCCGGCCGACCCAACGTCCGCCGGAGGTGGTGGGGCTGGTCGCCGAGATGCCGATGCGGCGGCGGATCTTCCTCTCCATCAACCGGATCACCTCCATCGACGCGGACGCCGTCGTGCTCGGCAGCGGCACCCTCAACCTGCGCCGCTTCGAGAAGCGCCCGAACGAGCTGCTGGTGCTCCAGGAGCTGCTCGACCGGCGGGTCCAGCTCGAGCCGGGCGGCCAGCCGGGCACGGTGGTCGACGTGGCGATGGAGCAGAGCCGGGGCAGCGAATGGTCGCTGACCCGGGTCGCGGTCCGCGAGCAGACCGGACGGCTCACCCGCCGCGGCCACCTGCACCAGGTCGAGTGGGACCGGGTGCGCGGCCTGAGCGACATCGCCGCCAACCGGGGTACGGCCAACCTGCTCGCCGTGCTGGAGGACATGCGCCCCGCCGACCTGGCCAACGCCCTGCAGGACCTGCCCGACGCCCGGCGCAACGAGGTCGCCGCCGCGCTGGACGACGAGCGGCTGGCCGACGTGCTCAGCGAACTGCCCGAGCACGACCAGGTGGAGATCCTGGCCGCGCTGGACCGGGAACGCGCCGCCGACGTGCTGGAGGAGATGGACCCGGACGACGCCGCCGACCTCCTCAACGAGCTGCCCCCGCCCGAGCAGGACGTGCTGCTCGACCTGATGGAGCCGGACGAGGCCGACCCGGTCCGCCAATTGCTGCGCTACGCCTCGGGCACGGCCGGCAGCGTGATGACGTCGGAGCCGGTGATCCTGCCGCCGGACGCCACCGTCGCGGAGGCGCTCGCCCGGATCCGGGAGGAACAGCTCTCCCCCGCGGTGGCCGCGCAGGTCTTCGTGACCCGGGCGCCGATGACCACCCCCACGGGGCGGTACCTGGGCATGGTCCACTTCCAGCGGCTGCTCCGCGAGCCCCCGGCGGACCTGCTGGGCGGGGTGGTGGTCAACGACATCGACCCGCTCCGGCCGACCACGCCGCTGCCCGAGATCACCCGCCGGATGGCCACCTACGACCTGGTGGCCATGCCGGTGGTGGACCGCAGCAACCGGCTGGTCGGGGCGGTCACCGTGGACGACGTGCTGGACCACTCGCTGCCCCCCGACTGGCGGGACCGGGACGCCGTAGCGGCCCCGTCCGCCGCCGAGGCAGAGCCGGACGGCACCGATGGCTGAGCAGCGACGGGCCGAGCGGCTGGACCAGCCGCGCGAGCCCCGGGGCGTCAAGCTGCCCCGGTTCGACCCGGAGGCGTTCGGCCGGTGGTCCGAGGGCATCGCCCGGGGCATGGGCACGGCGAACTTCATCGTCTACATGACGGTGGTGATCGCCGCCTGGTTCGCCTGGAACACGCTGGCCCCGACGAACCTGCAGTTCGACCCGTACACCTTCACGTTCCTGACCCTGGTGCTGTCGTTGCAGGCCTCGTACGCGGCGCCGCTGATCCTGCTGGCGCAGAACCGGCAGGCGGACCGGGACCGGGTGGCGCTGGAGGAGGACCGGCGGCGGGCGACCGCGCAGAAGGCGGACACCGAGTACCTGGCCCGGGAGATCGCCGCGCTGCGGATCGCGATGGGCGAGGTGGCCACCCGGGACTTCGTCCGCTCCGAGCTGACCCGGCTCGCCGAGGAGTTGGACGAGGCGGCACAGCGCCGGCAGAAGCTGGAACGCCGGCAGCAGGAGCGGGCGAGCCAGCGGCCGGGCGGCGGCGCGCCGCTGGACGAGCCACGGGACGACCTGGACGGCGACTTCGCCGCCCGGGACCGCCGCCCGGAGGGCTGAGCCCGACCAGGCACCGGTAGGTGCCATCGATTCGCTCACACCGGCCACCGCCAGCGGCGGCCGCCGATGACCACCGACGTAACATTGCCGGCATGTCAGCACCCGTCAGCACCGTCTCCGACGCGATCCAGGCCGCCCTGGCCACCGTCAACGACCCGGAGATCCGTCGGCCGATCACCGAGCTGGGCATGGTCCGGTCCGCCGTGGTGGGCGACGACGGCGTCGTCCGGGTCGAGCTGCTGCTCACCGTCGCCGGCTGCCCGCTGAAGGACAAGCTGCGCAGCGACATCACCGCCGCCGTGGCCGCGGTGGCCGGTGTGACGGGTGTCGAGATCGAGTTCGGCGTGATGAGCCCCGAGCAGCGCCAGGAGCTCCAGTCGAAGCTGCGCGGCGGCGGTGCCACCCAGGAGCCGGTGATCCCGTTCGCCCAGCCCGGCTCCCGCACCCGGGTGTACGCCGTGGCCAGTGGCAAGGGCGGCGTCGGCAAGTCCAGCGTCACGGTCAACCTGGCCGCCGCGCTGGCCGCCCGCGGCCTCGCCGTCGGCGTGGTCGACGCCGACATCTACGGCCACTCGGTGCCCCGGATGCTCGGCGCGGAGGGCAGCCCGACCCGGGTCGAGGACATGATCATGCCGCCGCAGTCGCACGGCGTGAAGGTCATCTCGATCGGCATGTTCACCCCGGGCAACGCGGCGGTGGTCTGGCGCGGTCCGATGCTGCACCGGGCGTTGCAGCAGTTCCTCGCCGACGTGTACTGGGGCGACCTGGACATCCTGCTGCTGGACCTGCCGCCGGGCACCGGCGACATCGCCATCTCGGTGGCCCAGTTGCTCCCCAACGCCGAGATCCTGGTGGTCACCACCCCGCAGGCCGCGGCCGCCGAGGTCGCCGAGCGGGCCGGCGCGATCGCGCTGCAGACCCACCAGCGGGTGGTCGGGGTCATCGAGAACATGTCCTGGATGGAGCTGCCGGACGGCTCGCGGGTGGAGGTCTTCGGCGCCGGCGGCGGCGAGGCGGTCTCCGAGTCGCTGAGCCGGACCATCGGCGCGCAGGTGCCGCTGCTGGGTCAGATCCCGCTCGACACCCGGGTCCGCGAGGGCGGCGACGCCGGCACCCCGATCGTGCTGGCCGAGCCGGACGCCCCGGCCGCCAGGGCGCTCAACCAGGTCGCCGACCGCCTGGCGGTCCGCCGCGAGTCCCTCCTCGGCAAGCCGCTCGGCCTGAAGCCCGCCGGCCGCTGACCTCGCGCCCGACCGGGTCAGGTGGCGTCGTCGTAGCTGGGACGGGGGGCCGGGGCGGGGGCGGTGCCGCCCGTCGCGGTGGCGGGGCGGGTGCCGTTGCCGCGCAGGTCGGCCGCGTTCGCGACGTCCTTCAGCTCGTTGTGCACTCCGGTGACGTCCGAGCGCAGGTTGTCGTACACGCTCTGCAGGGGCTTCCGGATGGCCTGCTCGTCCTCCTCGGTGAGCAGGTGCTTCCGGATGAACGCCTTCGGGTGCAGATCCTCCAGCTGGATGTCGGTGCCCAGCTCGCGGCTCAGGTCGCCGGTGGCGTTGCGGGCCATGTTGCGGAGGTTGCGGACCATCCGGAGGCCGTCGTTGATCACGACGGGCAGCCGGTCGCCGAAGATCAGCAGCGCCAGGAGCAGCAGCGCACCGATCTCCCACCAGTTCAGGTTGTCGAGCACTCCGGCCTCCTCGTCCGTCTCACGACAAGACTACGCACGTCCGGGGCCGCTCCGGGAGGGGGTGACCGGTGCTCACTTCGCATCCGCGGCGAGTGTCACCGAGGCGTTCTGGCGGGCGGATCCCCGCTGGTACTCGACCGTCACCACCGAGCCGGGCGCGTACTTGCGGACCAGGGCGACCAGGTCGGTCGGCTCGGTCATCGGCCGGCCGTTCAGCCGCAGGATCACGTCGCCGGCCTTCAGTCCGGCCGCCGCCGCCGGGCCGGACGGCTCCACCGCGTTGAGGCGTACGCCGGCGCCGGCCGCCGCGCCCGTGCCGCCGACCTGGGCGCCGATCACCGTACGCCGGGCCTTGCCGGTGCCGATGATGTCCTGGGTGACCCGTTTGGCCTGGTTGATCGGGATGGCGAAGGCGAGCCCGATGTTGCCGGCCTCCTGCCCGTCGGCGACCAGCGACTTGATCGTCGAGTTCACCCCGACCACCCGGCCGGCCCCGTCGACCAGCGGACCGCCGGAGTTGCCGTGGTTGACCGCCGCGTCGGTCTGGATCGCCGCGTAGTAGCGCACCGGGCCGCCCGGCTCGCCGGCCTGCATCGTCCGGTCCAGGGCGCTGACGATGCCCGCGGTGACCGTGTTGGCCAGCGAGAGCGGCGATCCGATGGCGAGCACCGGGTCGCCGACGGCCAGCGCGTCGGAGTCGCCGAACTGCACCGGCTTGAGCCCGGCACGGGACACCTTGATCACCGCGATGTCCGACTCCGGGTCCTGCCCCACCACGGTCGCCGGGGTGGAGCTGCCGTCGTTGAAGACCACCGTGGCCTTGCCGGTGCCGCCCGCGACCACGTGGTCGTTGGTGATCACGTGCCCGTCCGCGCTGGCGATGAAGCCGGAACCCTCGCTGGTCCCGCCCAGGCTGGCCACCCGGACGGTGACCACGCTGGGCAGGACCCTCTCGGCGACGCCGGCCAGTGACTCCGGCCTGCGCTGGGCCAGGGCCGGGGCCTCGGCGGGACGGGCGCCGAGCACCGTGGCGCCACCCCCACCGCGCAGGAAGGCGTAGGTCAGGGCGCTGCCGAGCGACCCGGCCAGCAACGCGGTGATCAGCGAGATCAGCACGACCTGGCGCAGCTTCGGGCGGCCGGGGGCGTCCGGGTCGGTGACCGGCTCCGGCTCGCTGCCGTCGGCGGGGACGGCCGGCACCACCACCGCGGCGGGCGCGTACGGGTCGCGCCAGGGGTCGGCGAGCGCGTCGGACCACCAGGGCGATGTCGGGCCACCCCCGTACGGCCCTGGCGAGGACCCGGACGCCGGCGGTCCCGCCGGTGCCGGAGTTCCGCCGGGCTGGCGCCAGTCCCAGCCGTCGGTCACGTCGGTGCCTCCCAGTCCGTCCCGCATCCCGCGCCGCGATCCGGCGGAGCCGTCCGGCAACGCCGCGCGGGATACCGTCCAGGATTGCACGGATGCCCCGGGTGGAGTCAGCGGTTGCCCCCGTGATCGTCATGCGACGGACTCGCGGCTGCGCCCCTCGGGTCCCGCCTCTAGGCTCATACCGCCAACCCGCCCCCGCACCACTCCCGCCGCCCGGAGGTGTCCCATCGCCACGGTCGCCAGTCCCGGCAACTCGACGGCCCAGGCCCTGCAGTTCGCCGAGTCCTACGTCACCGAGGATCTGGTGCTGCGGACCGCCCGCAGCCTCGCCCGCGAGGTGGGTGTCGACGCGGTGACGCCGGGCGCCGGCGCCGCGCTGCGACTGCTCGCCGCCGCCGGCAACGCCCGGGCGGTGGTGGAGATCGGCACCGGCACCGGAGTCAGTGGGGTCTGGCTGCTGCGCGGGATGCGGCCCGACGGGGTGCTCACCACCATCGACGTGGAGGTGGAGCACCAGCGGATCGCCCGACGGATCTTCGTCGAGGCGGGGTTTCCGTCGGGGCGTACCCGGATCATCACCGGCCGGGCCTTCGACGTGCTGCCGCGGCTCGCGGATGGTGCCTACGACCTGGTCTTCGTCGACGCCGAGGCGACCGGCTTCACCGCCTGCGTGGACGCCGCGCTGCGGCTGCTGCGGCCCGGCGGGGTGCTCGCGCTCAACGGCACGCTGGCCGGCGGGCGGATCGGCGACCCGGCTGCCCGCGACGTCGAGACGGTCACCGTCCGGGAGACGATCAAGGCGATCCGGGAGTCGGAGCACTGGATCCCGGCACTGCTCCCGGTCGGGCACGGCCTGCTCGCCGCCGTGAAGTGCTGAGCCGATCCCGCGTCCGGCGCACCGCCAGGTCCGTCGGGCGCGGGGCCGGGCCGGGCCGTCAGCCCAGCGTGGCCAGCCAGCGCAGCAACCCGCGTACGCCCCAGCCGGTGGCGCCCCGGGTCAGCTCGGCGTCGTCCTCCTCCGCCCAGGAGGGGGCGGACATGTCGACGTGCACCCAGCGGTCCCGCAGGTCACCGGTGAACTCCCGGAGGAAGAGCGCGGCGGTCACCGAGCCGGCCCCCCGGGCCGGGGAGCTGTGCAGGTCGGCCAGCTCGCTGCCCAGGTACTCCACGTAGTCGGCCGGCAGCGGCATCCGCCAGGCGTGCTCTCCGGCGGCCTCGATCGCGGTCAGCAGGTCGGCGGCGAGCTGGTCGTTCTCGCTGTAGAGGGCGCCGTGCCGCTTGCCCAGGGCCACCGCGTTGGCGCCGGTCAGCGTCGCCAGGTCGACCAGCAGGTCGGGTTCGAGCTCCCGGACCGCGTACGCCATCGCGTCGGCGAGCACCAGCCGCCCCTCGGCGTCGGAGTTGGTGGTCTCGCTGGTCAGGCCGCCGTAGTGGCGGACGATGTCGCCGGGGCGGAACGCGGACCCACTGACCATGTTCTCCGCCAGCGGCGTCAGCGTGGTGATCCGCACCGGCAGCCGGAGCGCTGCGGCGCCCAGCGTCGCGGCGAGCACGGCGGCGGCGCCGGCCATGTCCTTGCGCATCAGCTTCATCGCCGGCACCGGCTTGATCGAGATGCCGCCGCTGTCGAAGGTGATCCCCTTGCCCACCAGCACGACGTGGCTACGCGCGTCCGCCGGGCGCCAGTCCAGCTCGACCAGGCGGGGACCGCTGGCCGAGCCTCGGCCCACGGCGAGGATTCCGCCGAACCCCTCGGCCGCCAGTTCCTCCGGCTCCCGTACCCGCAGGCGCAGATCCGGCCGGCCGGCCACGGCCGTCTCGACCTGCTCGACGAACCACTGCGGGTTCTTCACGGAGGAGGGGGTGTTGGTCAGGTCCCGGGCCAGCCGGGTCATCTCGGCGGTGGTCCGGGCCGCCGCCAGGGTCGGGGCGAGCGCGTCCGGGTCGGCCACCACGACGTCCACCTCGGCCAGCGCGGGCGCGCCGCCGGCGTCGGTCATCCGGAACCGGTACGACCCCAGCAGCAGCCCTTCGGCCAGGCCGCGCAGCGCCGCCGCGGCGTCGGCCGGAAGCATCACCGTGACATACGTCTCATCCCTGGCGGCTCGGGCGAGCGCCGCGCCGGCGGTCCGCCAGCCCCGCTCGTCGCCCTCGCCGACGCCGAGCAGCACCAGCCGCTGCGGCGTCCCGCCGAGTCGCAGGTGCTCGCGCAGCTCGCCGGCGCGCCCGGTCAGGCGCGCGGCGGGCAGCAGGGCGTCCGCCTCGGCCCGCACATCGCCGGGCGGCGGGGTGGTCGGGACCAGCGCGGCCGGGGCGTCCGCGCCCTCGGCCGGCCCGACGGGACGAATGGGCAGCACGAGGGTGTCGAGCCGCGCGGGCTCGCTCACCAGACGAATGGCCAGCACGCTCGACCGGACCTCCAGAAAGTTCGCGAACCGGGACAGACTGCCGCTTCCCGGCCTGTGAAGACCCTGAGCCACCGGCCGGGCCGGTGGCTCAGGGCAGGACGAACCGTCCGCACGGCGTGCGCCGCGCGGACCGCTCCTCGATCAGCCGGCGGCTGCCTTCAGCGCGTCACCGAGCGCGTTGGCCTCGTCGGGAGTCATCTCGACGACGAGCCGGCCACCACCCTCCAGCGGGACCCGCATCACGATGCCCCGGCCCTCCTTGGTGACTTCCAGCGGACCGTCGCCCGTCCGCGGCTTCATCGCCGCCATGTTGTCTCCCCTCAGACCTACACCAGGGTCGGTGGGTTGCCCCACAGCCACTTCGCCATCACCGCCGCAGCCTTCGCGGGGTGTCGACCAATGATTTTCCCTGATGAACACCGCCGGACCCAAACCGAAGCAGCATTGATGTAACAGCATCTAGCTTATCCTGGATAGGCCTGTCACAATGTGCGGTCATGCAGGCACGGTCGGCACTCTTCGACCTGTACGGCGACCACCTCCGGGCGAGGGGTGGGCGCGCACCCGTCGCCGCCCTGGTCAAGCTGCTGGCGCCGCTCGGGATCGCACCTCCGGCCGTGCGCACCGCGGTCTCCCGGATGGTCCGCCAGGGCTGGCTCGACCCGCTCCGGCTGGCCTCCGGCCCGGGATATTCGATCACACCCAAGGCCGCCCGCAGACTCGACGAGGCGGCCGCCCGGATCTACCGGACCGGACGGCACAGCTGGGACGGCCGGTTCGACCTGCTGGTCCTGGCGGCCCCCGCCTCCCGCCGGGACCGCCAGCGGCTCGCCGCCAACCTGACCTTCCTCGGCTACGGCACGCTCGACGACTGCACCTGGGTGGCCACCCGCCCCGGGGAGGACGTGGACGTCCTGCTCGCCGAGGCCGGCGTGCGCTACGAGCGGTTCACCGCCGCGCACGCCGCCGGCACCCCGGGAGCGATGGGCGTGGTCCGCCGCGCCTGGGACCTCACCGAGATCGGCCGGGCGTACGAGCGGTTCGCCGCGGAGCAGAAGCCGCTGCTGGCGGGCGTGACCGTACGCAGCAGCGACGAGGAGGCGTACGCGGCCCGGTTCCGGCTCGTGCACGCGTGGCGTACCTTCCTCTTCCGGGACCCGCAGCTCCCCCCGGCGCTGCTCCCCGAGCGCTGGCCGGGCACCAGCGCGGCCAGTTTCTTCGACCGGCACGCGGCCCGGCTCCGGCCGGCCGCCGACCGGTACGTCGAGCACTGCCTCGACGCCAACAACCGCCTCGCCCGACAGAAGGGTCGTTGAGAACGTGACCGAGCCGCTGCTCGTCGACCGCACCGACGCCGTCGTCACCCTGACGCTGAACCGCCCGACGGCGATGAACTCGCTCGACGTGGCGCTCAAGGAGGCGCTCCGGGACACCCTCGCCGAGCTGGAGACCGACCGCTCCTGCCGCGCGGTCGTGCTGGCCGGGGCGGGCGGATCGTTCAGCGCCGGGCAGGATCTCCGCGAGCACGTGCAGACCCTGGAAGCGGCCGACGCCGACCCGCTGGCCACCGTGCGGGCCCACTACAACCCGATCGCCGCCCGGCTGGCCAACCTGCCCAAGCCGGTGGTCGCCGCGGTCCGCGGGATGGCGGCCGGGGCCGGGGCCTCGCTGGCCTTCCTCACCGACTTCCGGATCGGCGGCCCGAAGACGAGGTTCCTGATGGCCTTCGCCGGGGTCGGGCTCGCCGCCGACACCGGCGCCTCCTGGACGCTGCCCCGGCTGGTCGGCCACGCCAAGGCCGTCGAGCTGCTGATGCTCGCCGAGCCGGTGGGCGCCGAGGAGGCCTGCCGGCTGGGCCTGCTGAACAAGCTGGTGGACGACGACGAGCAGGTGCTGCCCACCGCGCAGGAGTTGGCCGCCCGGCTCGCCGCCGGCCCGACCGTGGCGTACGGGGCGATCAAGCGGCAGCTCTCCATCGCCGACGCCGGCACCCTCGCCGATGCCCTCGCCGCCGAGGCGCAGGCCCAGTCGATCTGCGGCGCCACCGCCGACCACAAGGCCGCGACCATGGCCTTCGTGAACAAGCAGAAACCAGTCTTCGAGGGACACTGACCCGGCGTCGCCCGCGACCCGCGGCGGTCAGCGGGCCACGTAGCCGCCGTCGACCGGGACGGTGTGGCCGGTGATCCAGGCGGCCTCGTCGGAGGCGAGGAAGGCGACCACCCCGGCCACGTCGTCCGGGGTGGGGATGCCGGGCTTCGGGTTGAACGACTCCATCTGCCGGCGCATCTGCCCCGGGTCCGGCGCGCTGTCGATGAAGTGCTCCACCAGCGGGGTCAGCACCACCGTCGGGGCGACCGCGTTGACCCGGATGCCGCGCGCCGCGTACTCGATCGCCGCCGAGCGGGTCAGGCCGACCATGCCGGCCTTGGTGAAGGTGTACGGGGAGATGTTCTCCTGGGCGGCCAGCCCGGTGGTGGAGGAGGTGTTCACGATCGCGCCGCCGCCGCCGCGCAGCATCGCCTCGATGCCGTACCGGAGGACGAAGAAGACGCCGTCGCCGTTGACCCGGCGCACCCGCTCCCAGTTCGCCACGTCCATCTCGTGCAGCGGCTGCTGCTGCCCGTCGATGCCGGCGTTGTTGAAGATGACGTCGATCCGGCCGTACCGCTGCATGGCGTCGGCGATGCCCTGCTCCACCGAGGTTGCCTCGCCGGTGTCCATGGTCACCGCGTACCCGTCGGGAAGCCCGGCCGCGACCCGCTCGGCGCCCTCGGCGTCGATGTCGGCGATCACCACCTTGGCCCCCTCGGCGGCGAACCGCCGGGCGGCCGCCTCGCCGAGCCCGGCCGCCCCGCCGGTGACGAGCGCAACCCTGTCCTGAAACCGCATCGGACTCCCTCGCCCGGCCGGCCGGCGCCGGCCCTCCCCGGCACCGTAACCGGGTGCCGGTCGGTCAGTCGTCCTCTTCGGGATCCTGGTTGGCCTCCGCGCCGAGCACGAACGCCTGCATGGCCAGCTCGTCGCCGGAGGGCGAGACGAAGGCGGGCAGCTCACGCGGCCCCAGCTCCTGCACGTACGCCCAGAACAGCCGGACCGCCTCGGCCGGCGAGGCCGCCTCGATCGGCAGGTCCAGGCTGACCAGCCAGGAGCGGCGCGCCGGCGGCGGGCCGAGCCGGTCGGCCAGCTCCCGCCAGGTGGCCACGTCGAGCCCGGTCACCGGCCCGTCGAGGGCCAGGCCGTCCGCCGGCACCGGCTCGTCGAAGACCCGCCGGGTGTACGTCACCACGAGCGCGCCCGGACCGGCCTCGGACTGCGGGTCGTCCGGATCCTCCCGGGTCTCGGCGATGGCCGCGGCGACCCGACCGAGAGCCACCAGCCGGGGCGGTTCGTCGACCAGCACCGCCACCGGGTCGCCGGGCCGGGGCCGGGCCGACCCGTCCAGCCCGGTCAGCTCCAGGGTGTCGTGGTGCACGAGCCGCTCGGCCTCGTACCGCTCGGCGGGCAGCAGCACCGCCCAGGCGCCGGGCCGGCTGCCGCCGTCGATCGTCCCGCTCGCGCGGACCTCGGTGTCGGTCATGGTCCAATCCCATCACGCCGGGTCGGCGCTGGCGGCGCCACATGGGCCGGGCGCCGCCCGCGTCACGCCCCGGCCGGGTCGATGGTCACGTGGCAGCCGATCAGGTGGTCGTCGACCATGCCGGTGGCCTGCATCAGCGCGTACGCGGTGGTCGGGCCGACGAACCGGAAGCCGCGCTTCTTGAGCGCCTTGGCCAGCGAGGTGGACTCCGGGGTGAGCGCCGGCACCTCCGCGAACGACCGGGGCCGGGTGGCCCGGGGCGCCGGCGCGTACGACCAGAGCAGCGCGGAGAGCCCGTCGGGCAGGTCCAGGGCGGCCCGGGCGTTGGCGATGGCCGCCTCGACCTTGGCGCGGTTGCGCACGATGCCGGTGTCGGCGAGCAGGCGGGCGATGTCCGCCTCGCCGTAGCCGGCGACCTTGTCGATGCGGAACTCGTCGAAGGCGATCCGGAACGCGGGTCGCTTGCGCAGAATGGTCAGCCAGGACAGGCCGGACTGGAACGCCTCCAGGGTCAGCCGCTCGTAGAGCGCGTCGTCGCCGCGCAGCGCCCGCCCCCACTCCCTGTCGTGGTAGACGGCGTAATCCGGCGTGCTCGCGCCCCAGGCGCAGCGGGGCAGCCCCTCCGGGCCGGTCACCAGGTCAGTCACGGCCTACACGGTAGGCCAGCCCACCGACAAGACACGGGGGTCAGGGCAGCCGGCCCTGCTCCACCAGCCGGGCGAACTTCTTCAGTGCCTGGGTCAGGCCGAACTTCGAGCCGGGCCAGAGCACCGGCCAGGCGACCCGGCCCGCGGTCCCGCCGGGCAGGTGGAACCACTCGTGCCAGACCACCTGGGTCCGGTCCCGCTCCACCGGGGTGCAGCGCAGCACGCCCGGTCCGCGCAGCAGCCGCCCGCAGTGCACCACCCCGACCTCGTACGGCGCGTCGACCCGGATCACCCGCATCTCGTCGCGGAGCACCGCCGGGCCGAGCGCGGTGACCGCCTCGACCAGGCTGCCCTCGCCACCGTCCCCCTCGACCACCCGGACGGTGGTGAAGGGGATCCAGTCGGACTGCCGTTCCCAGGCGGTCAGCGCCGCGAAGACCCGCTGGGCCGGGGCGTCGACGATCACCGTGGCGGTCACCTCGCCCGCGCCGGGCTGGGCCGCCTCGGCCAGCCCGTCGGCGCCTTCGGGCCCGGTCACGCCGACTCCGACCGGACCGCCGGTCCGCGGTCCCGGTCGTTCCCGTCCTGGCCGGCCTCGTCGGTGCCCGGCGACGCCACGTGCACGCCGGCGGTCGGGTCGGTTGCGGGGGCGGCGGTGGGATCAGCCGGCGCCCGGAGAGAAACGTCGGCCGCCGGCTGGTCGACGGGTGCCGCGGCCGGGACGACCTGGCCGCCGGCGGTCGCCCGGGCGTCGGTGGTCGGCAGCGCTGCCTCGTCCTCGACGGCGGCGGCGGCCGGCGCTTCCGCCACGCCCGCCTCGGCGGTGGAGGCGAGGGCCGGGGTGTCGGCGGCCGGGCTCACCGCGTCGGCCGGGGCGGCGGCGGCGGCGGTAACCGGGCCGCCGGCGGCCGCCTCGCGCGCGTGGCGCAGCGCGTCGGCGTCCGCGGTGCGCCCCTCGCGCAGCGCGAGGACCTCCGCCTCCAACACGCCGATCAGCTCGGACTTGTAGCCGATGTCGTAGGCGGCCCGGCGCATCGCCTGGTCGACCTGGGCCATCCGGTAGCCGCGCAGGGCGGTGTCGAAGCGGACCTCGGCGACGTCCGACTCGTGCAACGGGCGGCTGCTCGGCAGGGGCGCGGCCCGCCCGTCCGGCTCGGCCGGCGCCAGGCCCGGGTCGCGCCCGGAAACCAGCACCGTCACCCCGAACACCACCGCCGCGACGGTCAGCGCGACGACCAAGAGGAGCAGCACCTCACCCATGGGGAGATCGTGGCATGCGGGCCGGTCCCGGGCGAGCCCTCCACCCGCTCCGATCATGATTCGCAACCCCCGGACGGACCGGACGGGGCGGTCGGTGGCGGACCGGATAGCGTCGGGGGCGGCCGGCGGCACGGCCGACGGCGGGTGGAGACCAGGAGGCGGGATGGCCGGGGCGCTGCGGCTCGGTGGGCGGACGTTCGCCCCCGGGGAACTGGTGGTGATGGCGATCGTCAACCGCACGCCGGACTCGTTCTTCGACCGGGGCGCCACCTTCGCGGCGGACAGCGCGCTGCGCGCGGTGGAGCGCGCGGTCACCGAGGGCGCCGAGATCATCGACATCGGCGGGGTGAAGGCCGGACCGGGCGAGGGGGTCGACGCCGCCGAGGAGATCCGCCGGACGGTGGACACCATCGCCGCGGTCCGGGCCGCCTTCCCCGACGTGGTCATCTCGATCGACACCTGGCGGGCCGAGGTGGCGGTGGAGGCGGTGGCGGCCGGCGCCGACCTGCTGAACGACACCTGGTCGGGGGCGGATCCGGCGTTGGCCCGGGTCGCCGCGGCGACCGGCGCCGGGCTGGTCTGCTCGCACGCCGGCGGGCTCAGTCCGCGTACCCGGCCGCACCGGGCGGCCTTCGACGACGTGGTGGCCGACGTGGTCGCGACGGTGACCGGGCTCGCCGAGCGGGCGGTCGCCCTCGGCGTACGCCCCGACGGCATCCTGATCGACCCGGCGCACGACTTCGGCAAGAACACCCGGCACTCGCTGGAGATCACCCGGCGGCTCGCCGAGCTCTCCGGCACCGGCTGGCCGCTGCTGGTGGCCCTGTCGAACAAGGACTTCATCGGCGAGACGCTGGACCTGCCCGTGCCTGACAGGCTGGAGGGCACCCTGGCCGCGACCGCGGTCTCGGCGTGGCTGGGGGCCCGGGTGTTCCGCGCCCACCAGGTGCTCCAGACCCGTCGGGTGCTGGACATGGTCGCCTCGATCCGGGGCGACCGGCCGCCCACCCTGACCCGGCGCGGCCTGGCCTGACCGGTGGTCGGCCGGGCCGGCGGAGGTCAGGTCCAGCGCAGGATGTTCTTCCGCCAGGCGTAGAGGATGCCGAGCGCGACCACGGCGACGAAGACCCCCATCTCGACCACCGTGGTCACGCCGAACCCGGGCCGGTCGAAGACCAGTGCCCACGGGAAGAGGAAGACCGCCTCGACCGCGAAGAGCACGTAGAGGTACGCGTAGACGTAGTAGCGGATCTGCATCTGCGCCCAGTCGCCGCCGACCGGGTCGAGTCCGCACTCATAGCTGGCCCGCTTGCCCCAGGGATCGGCCGGACGGCCAGGACGTAACACCCGATTGGCCGAGAACGCCGTAACGAAGAAGAGGGCGCTGGCAAGCAGCAGGAGACCGAGCGTGGCGTACGAGCCGAGGTAACCGGTCACGGAGGACGAGCCTACCGTGCCCGTCGTCGAGGCGTATCGAACACGTTACGGATTTGTTTCCTTGCGGGACTAGTGCCCCTCGGCAACCATTACCGAATAATGAAACGTCACTGAGTGTCGCGGAGGACAAATGGCGAACCTGCCCGTACGCCCCGACCGGCGGGTGGTCCGGCGACGTACCTCCGCACTGCTGGCGGCCTCGACCGCGGTCGGCCTGGCGACCGCGACCGCGGTCGCGGTCGCTCCCGCGTGGGCGACCGCGTCACGGACAGCGACGGGCGTGGTCACCGCAGCCACCGATCCGGTGGGTGAGCCCGACACCGACCCGACCGACACCACTCCCCCGGTCGAACCGACCGTCACGGAGACCACGGCGCCACCGACCGAGAGCGCGCCGCCGGAGACCACCCCGCCGGCCCCGACGACCGAGCCCGTGCCGGACACCACCGCCCCGGAGAACCCGGTGCCGACCACCACGGCGCCCACCACCACCGCCCCGGCGCCGCCCCCGCCCGTCGTGCCGCCGGTGCAGCCGCCGGCTCCACCCGGCCCCGGCCAGCCGCCCGCCGGCCAGCTCGGGGTCCGGGTGACCACCGAGGATGTCTCGCTCACCTCGGCCTACTGGAACGCCGACAGCAGGGTGACGACGCTGCGGGTGACCGTCACGAACACCGGCAGGGTGCCGGAGCTGATCCGGCTCGGTTACCGGCTGCCGGCCGGGCTCACCGACGCGGGGACCACCGGGTGCGCGTCCGCCGGCGGCGGCAGCTACCGCTGCGGCGGGTGGACCGCCGCGCCCGGTGCCCGGTTCAGCAGTTCGATCCGGGTCCGGGTCGACGGGACGGCCTGGCGTTCGATGCCGCTCAGCGGGTCCGTCGGGGTGACCGCCACCGCCCCGGGCGTGGCCGGCGCGACGGCGGACAACGAGGGCTTCGCGGTGCTCTTCCCGCCCGGTCCGCCGGTGCCCGGCATCTCGCTCCGCGCCGACGAGGTGCTCTTCGACATCAGCGGCGCCCCGAGCGCCGTGGCCGTCCGCCTTGGCAACACCGGCCGGGTCGACGCCGCCGGTCGGGTCGAGGTGATCCTGCCGGACGGGGTGACCGCGTCGGGCCCGTCGGCCGGCTGCGTCCCGCTGGCGCCGACCCGGACGCGGTGCGACCTCGGCACGGTGCCCGCCGGGCGGACGGCGACCCTCCGGCTGCCGGTGACCGCCACGCCGGCGGCACAGCGCCAGGCTCCGCTGGCCGGCGCGGTCGTCGGCCGGCTCGACCCGCGCAGCGGCCCGCGCCGGCAGGTGCAGATGAGCTTCCGGATCACCGCCGCGGCGGCCCTGGCCACCCCGCCGGTCGCCACCCCCGCGCCGACCGGCTCCCAGGGCGTGCTCGCCGCCGCCGAGCAGGCCTCCGACGAGGGCGGCCTCAGCTCGGTGCAGCGGACGGCGATCACCCTGATCGCGGTCTCCGGGCTGCTGGTGGTGCTTGCCCTGGTGCTGGCCACCACCTCGCTGCGCCGGCGGATGAACGCGCCGCCGACCGACCCGACCACCGCCGCCGAGTGAACGCCGTCGGCCGGGGCTGCCCTCCCCGGCCGGCCAGCTCCCTAGCATGCGGTGATCTGAATTACGGGTGCCGGTACTAAACACCGCAAAGGCGGGCATACAGCGGGTCGATCGGGTCCCATACGTCGGACCTCCACCAAGGTGGCCCTAAGGGACCGACGTAGGCTCTGACGTGAGGAACACCTGCGGGCCGGAGCGCTTCGGGCGGTCAGCGGCAGCAGCGCGTCAAGGAGGTCACGTGGCCGGGCAAGGCGGGGTCACCAACATGTTCAGCCGCCCGTGCGACGGTGCTGAGCGAAGCGAGGTGCGGGCGTGACCAAGCAGATCCGTCAACTCGACCGGGTGGTCATCCGGTTCGCCGGCGACTCCGGCGACGGCATGCAGCTCACCGGCGACCGGTTCACCTCCGAGACGGCGCAGCTCGGCAACGACATCTCGACGTTGCCGAACTTCCCGGCCGAGATCCGGGCCCCCGCCGGCACCCTCCCGGGCGTGTCGAGCTTCCAGGTGCACTTCGCCGACTACGACATCCTGACCCCGGGCGACGCCCCGAACGTCCTGGTCGCGATGAATCCGGCGGCGCTCAAGGCCAACCTGGCCGACCTGCCGCGCGGCGCGGACATCATCGTCAACACCGACGAGTTCACCAAGCGCAACCTGGCCAAGGTGGGCTACCAGGTCAGTCCGCTGGACGACGACTCGCTCGCCGGCTACGTGGTGCACCCGGTGGCGCTGACCTCGATGACGGTCGGCGCGCTGGCCACGCATGAGGTGTCCAAGAAGGACGCCGAGCGGGCCAAGAACATGTTCGCCCTGGGCCTGCTGTCGTGGATGTACTCCCGGCCGTACGAGTCGACGCTGCGCTTCCTGGAGCGCAAGTTCGCCGCCCGGCCCGAGCTGGTCGCGGCGAACGTGGCCGCCTTCCGGGCCGGCTGGAACTTCGGCGAGACCACCGAGGACTTCTCGGTCCGGTACGAGGTGAAGCCGGCGAAGATGGTGGCGGGCACCTACCGGAACATCACCGGCAACGCCGCGCTCTCGCTCGGCCTGGTGGCCGCCGGGGTCCGCTCCGGGCTGCCGGTCTTCCTCGGGGCGTACCCGATCACCCCGGCCTCGGACATCCTGCACGAGCTGAGCAAGCACAAGCGGTTCGGCGTGATCACCATGCAGGCCGAGGACGAGATCGCCGCGGTGGGGGCCGCGCTCGGCGCGTCGTACGGCGGCTCGCTCGCCGTGACCACCACCAGCGGTCCCGGTGTGGCGCTGAAGAGCGAGACCATCTCCCTGGCGGTGGCGCTGGAGTTGCCGCTGGTCGTCGTCGACGTGCAGCGGGCCGGGCCGTCCACCGGCATGCCGACCAAGACCGAACAGGCCGACCTCAACATGGCGCTGTACGGCCGGCACGGCGAGGCCCCGGTCGCGGTGATCGCGCCCAGGTCGCCCGCCGACTGCTTCCACGCCGCCCTGGAGGCGGCCCGGATCGCGCTGACCTACCGCACCCCGGTGATCCTGCTGTCGGACAACTACGTCGCCAACGGCTCGGAGCCGTGGCTGCTGCCCGACGTGGAGTCCCTGCCCGACCTGCGGGTGGAGTTCGCCACCGCGCCCAACGGCGAGGACGGCACCACCTTCCTGCCGTACCTGCGCGACCCGGAGACCCTGGCCCGGCCGTGGGCCATCCCGGGCACGCCGGGGCTGGAGCACCGGATCGGCGGCCTGGAGAAGGCCGACAAGACCGGCGACATCTCGTACGACCCGGCGAACCACGACTTCATGGTGCGGACCCGGGCGGCCCGGATCGAGACGATCCCGGTGCCGGACATCGAGGTGGAGGACCCGGACGGCGACGCCCGGGTGCTGGTGCTCGGCTGGGGCTCGACGTACGGGCCGATCGGGGCGGCGTGCCGGGGCCTGCGGCAGCGCGGGCTCTCCATCGCCCAGGCGCACGTGCGCCACCTGGCCCCGATGCCGGCCAACCTCGGCGAGGTGCTGCGCTCGTACGACCGGGTCGTCATCCCCGAGATGAACCTCGGCCAGCTCGCCCACGTGATCCGGGCGAAGTACCTGGTCGACGCGATCGGCTACAACCAGGTCCGCGGCCTGCCGTTCACGGCCGCCGAGCTGGAGACGATGCTGGAAGAGGTCCTGAAGAATGTCTGAGCCCGTCGCCCTCAAGCTCACCGCCAAGGACTTCAAGTCCGACCAGGAGGTGCGCTGGTGCCCCGGCTGCGGCGACTACGCGATCCTGGCCGCCGTCCAGCAGTTCATGCCGGAGCTGAACATCCCCCGCGAGAACACCGTCTTCGTCTCCGGGATCGGCTGCTCGTCGCGCTTCCCGTACTACATGAACACGTACGGGATGCACTCGATCCACGGCCGTGCCCCGGCGATCGCCACCGGCCTGTCGGTGTCCCGGCCGGACCTGTCGGTCTGGGTGGTCACCGGTGACGGCGACGCGCTCTCCATCGGCGGCAACCACCTGATCCACGCGCTGCGCCGCAACGTCAACCTGAAGATCCTGCTGTTCAACAACCGGATCTACGGCCTGACCAAGGGGCAGTACTCGCCGACGTCGGAGGTCGGCAAGATCACCAAGTCGACCCCGGTCGGCTCGGCGGACGCCCCGTTCAACCCGCTGTCGCTGGCGCTCGGCGCGGAGGCCACCTTCGTCGGCCGCACCATCGACTCGGACCGCAAGCACCTCCAGTCGGTGCTGCGGGCCGCGGCGGAGCACCAGGGCTCGGCCTTCGTGGAGATCTACCAGAACTGCAACATCTTCAACGACGGCGCGTTCGACCAGCTCAAGGAGCCGGGCACCCGGGACGACTTCCTGATCCGGCTGGAGCACGGGCAGCCCGTCACGTTCGGCTCCGACGGGCAGTTCTGCGTCGTCCACCCGCCGGGCGGGTTCGGCCTCGAGGTGCGGGAGACCGCCTCGGTCCGCCCCGAGGAGATCGTCGTGCACGACGCCACGGTCAGCGACCCGGCGTACGCCTTCGCGCTGTCCCGGCTGCCCGGGCTGGACCTGCGCAACACCCCGATCGGCGTGTTCCGCTCGGTCAGCCGCCCGTCCTACGACAGCGCGGTGCAGGAGCAGGTCGCCACGGCGAAGGCGAAGGTCGCCGAGACCCCCGAGCAGCAGCTCACCGGCCTGCTCGCCAGCGGCGACACCTGGACGATCCTCTGACCCGCTGACGACACGACGAGAGAAGGAGGCCGCTCCCCGCCCGGGGAACGGCCTCCTTCTCTCGTTCGTCAGTGGGCGGAGGTGGCGGCCTGGGGGCGGTCGTCCCGGACGTGGACCAGCATGTCGCCGGTCTCGATCACCGCGGCGGCCCGGTCGTTCAGCGTGACCACCTTGCCCCGCCGGACCAGGGCGATGACCAGGGACTCCAGCTCACGCGGCGACCGACCCACCTCGTCGCGCTCGGCCGAGCGCATGGCCAGCGCCATGCCCTGCCCCGGGGTCAGCAGGTCCTCCACCACGTCGATCAGCGGCGGTGCGGAGGTGGAGAGGCCGAGCAGCCGGCCGGCGGTGGCCGAGGAGACGATCACGTGGTGCGCCCCGCTCTGCTTGAGCAGCGGCGCGTTCTCGGCCTCACGGACCGCCGCGATGATCCGGACCTGGCCGGCGGTGAGCTGCCGGACGGTCAGCGCCACCAGCACCGAGGCGTCGTCGCTGTCGGTCGCGATGATCACCGACTTGGCGGTCCGGATGTGCGCCTCCTCCAGCACCGACGAGCGGGTGGCCGAGCCCTCGATGGCTACCAGCCCGGCCGAGGTGGCCTGGCGCAGGGCCGGGCCGCTGCGTTCCACCACCACGATCCGGGACCGGTCCAGCCCGTTCTCCAGCAGGGCGGAGACGGCGCTGCGGCCCTTGGTGCCGTAGCCGCAGATGATGACGTGGTCCTTCACGGTCCTCCTCCACCGCGACAGGCGACGGCCGGTCCGGTACTGCTCGGTCAGGACTTCCAGGGTGGTGCCGACCAGGATGATCAGGAAGAGCACCCGGGCGGGGGTGACGAACAGGACGTTGACCAGGCGCGCCGAGGGCGCCGCCGGGGTGATGTCGCCGTACCCGGTGGTGGAGAGCGAGACCACCGCGTAGTAGAAGCAGTCGAGGAGCGTGAGCCCGTCCTCGTTGACGTCGCGGTAGCCGTCCCGGTCCAGGTAGACCGCGGCGACCACGGCGAGGACCAGGCCCAGGGCGGCGAGCAGGCGCAGACTGAGCGCGCTCAGCGGCCCCCGCCGTTGCGCGGGAAAATGGATCACCGTCGGTCCTGCCCCGCCACCGTCGCCTGCACGCCCACAACATAGCGGGTACGGCGTCCGCCGGCCCGCCGGGTGGCCGGCATCGATGTCCGGACGGACCGGGAGGGTGCCCGGCCCGGCCGGGCCACCCGTGACGTCGGCCAACGGGCATGATGGGGGTGTCCCGGGACGACGACCGCGAGGAGGCCCGCATGTCGTTGCTGCGACGGGTGATCGGCGGGGTGCTGCGCCGGGTGCGGCTGCGGCAGGGCCGCACGCTGCGCGAGGTCGCCCTGGCGGCCGGGGTGTCGCTGCCCTACCTCTCCGAGGTCGAACGCGGTCGCAAGGAGGCCTCCTCGGAGGTGCTGGCGGCGATCTGCCGGGCCCTCGAGATCAACCTCTCCGATCTGCTCGAGGAGGCCCGGGACGAGCTGCGCCGGGTCGAGCGGCGGGTCCCCGCCACGTCGGGGACGGGCCTGGCCCGGCTCGACCGCGTGCCGGCCGCCCGCCGCGACGCCGCCGGCCCCCGCCTGCGGATCGGCTTCCACCCCGACGGCGGGGTGCCCCACCTGGACGGGTCCTCCATCGACGCGACGCCGGGGGCGGGCGGGCGCGTCCCGTACGTCGGCGGTGCGACGCTCGGCGGGCACCTGTCGCAGATCGGCGGTCCGGCCGGGCCGCTGCTGCGAGCCGGCGGCGGACTGCCCGCCGGCGGCGCGACCGGGCACGTGGGGCCGACGGTCGGTGGGGCGGGCCTGCGGGTCCGGCTGATCGCCTCCGCCCCGGCCGGGCGCCCCCGCCCGCGGACCTCCGACGGGCTGGCCCGCAGGCGGGCCCGGGCGGGCCGACGGCGGCTGACCGCCGACTAGGCCGGCCCGGTTCTGCCCACGGCCGATCTGCCCGGGGCAGAATCGCTGGGCCACGGCGGCCGGGCCGCCGGAGGCTGGAGACCGCCGGTTCCCCGGGCGGTCCGTCGCCCGCCGGCGGCGCGGAGGGCGGTCGGATCATGGGGTACGGCGTGTGGATGCTGGACGGCGGACAGCCGTCCTTCGGTGACCAGGTGTTCGAGCGGCTGCTCCGCGAGCGGATCATCTTCCTCGGCACCGAGGTCACCGACGAGTCGGCGAACCAGATCTGCGCGCAGATCCTGCTGCTCGCCGCCGAGGACCCGAAGCGGGACATCTTCCTCTACATCAACTCACCCGGCGGCTCAGTCAGCGCCGGGATGGCCGTCTACGACACCATGCGCTACGTGAGGAACGACGTGGCCACCCTGGCGCTCGGGCTCGCCGGCTCGATGGGGCAGTTCCTGCTCTGCGCGGGAGCGGCCGGGAAGCGCTTCGCGCTCCCCCACTCGCGGATCATGATGCACCAGCCGTCCGGCGGGATGGGCGGCACCGCCTCGGACATCACCATCCAGGCGGAGAACATGCTGCACGTCAAGCGGACCATGCAGCAGCTGACCGCCGAGCACAGCGGGCGGACGCTGGACGAGATCCGGCGTGACTGGGACCGGGACCGCTGGTTCACCGCCGAGCAGGCCCGCGAGTACGGCCTGATCGACCGGGTGCTCAGCGGCGTGGAGCAGCTGCCCGGCTGACGGCCGGCGTCCCGTCGGCCGGCCCCGGGGCGGCCGGCGGGATGGCCCCGCCGGCCGCCGGTGGCGCGTCGGGTCAGGGCAGGTCGTTTGCAGAGCGGATGGTCGAGGCACCGGCCGTGGCCGGCGGCGGACACGCCCCCTCGATCGCGTCCGTCACCCGTTCCCCGGGCGGCCACGAAGCGCCGGTACTCGATATAGCCGGAGCCTATGGTGGGCGACGAGCGACCGCAGGGCGGAGCGGGCGCAGCGTATTCCGGTGGTTTTCTGTTACATCACCGGTACGCGCGCCCGCACGTCACAGTTAGCTGACCACCGGGCTGGTGCCGTACGAGCCGACGCTCGCAGTGCGCGCCAGACTGCGCCGGTTCCGGAACTTCAGCGGGCGTCGTAGCGGGCCCGGGCGGCCTCCACCTCGGCGAGGTGGGTGGTGGCCCACGCCTCCAGGCCGGCGACCAGGTCGAGCACACTGCGCCCCAGGTCGGTCAGCGCGTAGTCCACCCGGGGCGGGACGGTGGCGTGCACCGTCCGGGTGACCAGGCCGTCGCGCTCCAGGCCGCGCAGGGTCTGGGTGAGCATCTTCTGGCTGATCCCGTCGACCCGCTCGGCCAGCTCGCCGTAGCGCTTGTCGCCGTCGGCGAGGGCGAGGACCACGAGGAGGCTCCAGCGGTCGCCGATCCGGTCGATGACCTTCCGGCTGCCGCAGTTCCGGTTGAAGATATCCGGGTTCACGCCATTACTCTCTTTCGGTGCGTACCGAACTTCGAGGTGCCTACTCTCCAACGGGAAGTAAGCCTCCGGTGTTCCCGTTCCGGTGGGAAGAAGTTCTTGTCGCAACCACAGGGAGTTCCCATGTCCATCGTCGTCACCGGCGCCACCGGCCAGCTCGGCCGCCTGATCATCGAGTCGCTGCTCGCCCGGGGTGTACCGGCCGACCAGATCGTGGCGGTCGGCCGGGACACCGACCGCCTGGCCGACCTGGCCGGGCGCGGGGTGGTCACCCAGTTGGCCGACTACGACGACGCCGAGTCGCTGCAGGCCGCCTTCGCGGGCGCCGAGAAGCTGATGTTCGTCTCCGGCAGCGAGGTCGGCCGACGGGTGGTGCAGCACGGCAACGTCGTCACTGCCGCCAAGGAGGCCGGCGTCAAGCAGGTGGTCTACACCAGCATCGCGAAGGCGGACACCTCCAGCCTCGTGCTCGCCGCCGAGCACAAGGCGACCGAGCAGCTGATCAAGGACTCCGGCCTGCCGTACGTCTTCCTGCGCAACAGCTGGTACCTGGAGAACTACACCGCCCAGCTCCCGACGTACCTCCAGCACGGTGTCGCGGGCGCGGCGGATGACGGCCGGGTCAGCGCGGCCACCCGCGCCGACTACGCCGAGGCGGCCGCGGCGGTGCTCACCATCGAGGGCCACACCAACCAGGTGTACGAGCTGGGCGGCGCCCCCTTCACCCTGACCGACCTGGCCGCCGAGATCTCCCGGCAGACCGGCACCGCGGTCTCGTACCTCGACCTACCGGTCGACAAGTACACCGAGCTGCTGGTCGCGGCCGGCGTGCCCGAGGGGTACGCGGCCGTGCTGGCCGACGGCGACCGGGGTCTTGCCCAGGGCGACCTGGCGGTCGGGGACGACCTGGCGAGGCTGCTCGGCCGCACGCCGACGACGCTCGCCGAGGCGATCCGCGCCGCACTCTGACGCCAACGCCGCCGCCCCGGATCCGCCGGGGCGGCGGCCGGCGGTCAGGCGCGCTGCGCGCGCAGCTTGACCAGGTCGTCGACGAGGGCCTCGACGTAGTCGGCCGTCTCCTCCCACCGGGTGACGGGAACGCACTGGATGCCCATCGCCTTGACCGGGTAGTCGTTGCCGCCGTGGTCCAGCCGGTCACCGACGAAGAGCACGTTGTCGGTCTTCAGGTCGAGGCACTCCAGCAGCTTCCGCATGCCGTACGCCTTGTCCACGCCCTTGCGGGTGACGTCGATCGACGTCGAGCCGCCACCGCGTACCTCGAGGTCGGGCAGCAGCTCGGCGACGACGTCCCGGAGTCGCTTCTTCTTGTCGCCGTCCGGGTCCCAGCCGTACTTCTCCGCGGGCGGCGCGGACTGGCCCAGCGCGGAGAAGGTGATCTGGCTGCCCCGGTCCTCGATGACGTCGCCCCAGGTCTTCGTCTCCCAGAGGTCCAACGCCTTCGCGGACTCGGTCAGGACCTCGATCACCCGGGCCTTGTCCTCGGCGCTCAGGTCCTCCGCGTAGACCTGCCGCCAGTCCCCGTTCTGCCAGCGGTAGTAGCGGGTGCCGCAGGTGGGCATCAGGTGCAGCCGGACGCGCTGCTCCTCGTTGAGGTCGAGGTGCGCGAGCACCTGCGACTTGAACTGCTCGAACCGCCCGCCGGAGATGATGAGGACGTCGACCTCGGTGAGCAGGTGGCTGAGCAGTTCCGCCATGCGACGATCGATCTGGGACTTGGAGACTGCCAGGGTGTCGTCCAGGTCGAACGCCACTACTCGAAGATCGTTCATCAAGTACCACCATGTCGTCGCGGGCAGGCCAGGACTAGCAGGGTACCGACATTGCCAACCGGGGCCCGCGAGGCCCGTTCGTCACGCTCCGCGCTCTCCGACGGAGGGTAACAGCCGCCCGTCGGCCGGCACCCCGCGTTCCGCCAGGCTCGGACAGCCTGAGGTGCACCCAACCTGCCAGCACACGAACCCTCAACCTGTAGCTGACGGTCTCGGGGTGTTCATGCGAAGGTGCGGAGGGACGGCTGTCGAGCCCGTCCGGCATGACGTCGGCCCACCCCGAGGACCGCCGCGACCGATACCCCGAGCGCGATGGTCAGCAACGCGGACAGCAGCAGCGTGTACCGGCCACCGACCGCGGTGACGAGCGGGCCGCCCAGCAGCGTGCCCAGCGCGGTGGAAGGGATGGTGAGCGCGGTCCGGGTGGCGAGCACGCGGCTGAGCGCATCCGGCGGGCTGGTGCGCTGGAACAGCGCCGTGCAGATCGCGGTGAACGGGCCGTAGATCAGCCCACCGACGGCGAAGCCGATCAGTCCTGGTGCGACGAGGTCGGTCAGCCCCAGCGGCAGCAGCGCGGCTCCCCAGCCGACGATGATGCTCACCACCACCAGCCACAGCGAGCGGTGCCGGAGCAGGCCGGCACCGAGACCTCCCAGCGTCGCCCCGACGCCGAACGCGGCCCAGTACAGGCCCAGCAGGCCGGGCGAGCCATGGAGCTCCTGTGCAACATGGACAGGCAGGGCCACCTCGACCGGGCCGTAGAGGAAGAAGAAGACACAGGTCACCGCGAGCAGCCCGAGCAGCCGCGGCTGGCCCAGAATGACGCGCCCGCCCCCGGTCGCCGCCGCCGGCACGGGGCGGACGGCGGTGGCCCGCCGCGGCGAGGCCGTCCAGCAGGTCGCGGCGAGGACGGCGAAGCTCGCCGCATCGGCGCCGATCACCCAGCCGGGACCGACCAGCGCGGTCAGCCCGCCGGCCAGCGCCGGGCCCACCACGACCGCCGCCTGCGTGAACGTCGACAGGATCGCGTTGCCGCTCACCCGGTCCTCCTCCGGCAGCGACTCGGCGATGAGCGTGTACGCCCCGGCGCTGCCCCACGCGTGCAGCAGCGACGAGGTCGCGAGCAGCACCACGTACACCACCGGGTCGAGCAGCCCCGCCACCGCGAGCACCGCGATCGCGCCCAGCGCGACCGCCCGAAGCGTTGCGTCCACAGCGACCAGTCGTGCGCCGCGGAACCCGCGCACCAGCCGGGCGAGCATGGCCGCGCCGATGGTGGCCGGCAGCGCGTACGCCGCCACTGCCAGCCCGGTCCAGACACCAGCCTGGTCGGGTGGCGCGATCTGCACCGCGAGCCACGCCACCGCGACCAGGCTCATCCCGTCGCCGAGTGCCGAGACGAGCATCCCGGGCATGACCCGGCGTAGCATCGGCTGGCTCAGCACCCGGCCGAGGGACCCGATCCACGACCGGGTGCCGGACCCCGATCGGTCGTCGGTCAGCACAGATTGTCCGGCAGCCTGGTCCATGGCTGGCCCCTCTGTTCGTCACGTCGGCCGTGATCAACCGCGATCCCTCCCGGCGCGCCCGAGCGGGTCCGGAAACGGCCGCTGGTGGCAGGAGTATGCCGAGGGCGCAGCTTTGCGGCCGTAGAAGAACGATCCCGCGTACGCCCATTCCTTGAGCCGCGGGAACCGCGGGGCGAGGATGGCTGCGATCGCCGGACGGCTCAGCGCGGCTCGTTGATGCGGATCTGGTTGCCCGCGGGATCGCGAAAGGCACAGTCGCGAACGCCGTACGGCTGCTCGGTCGGCTCCTGGACGACCTCGGCGCCGCTGGCCTCCAGCCGCGCGAAGACGCCGTCGAGGTCCTTGGTGGCCAGGACGATGCTGGCGTAGGTGCCCTTGGCCATCATCTCGGCGATGGTGCGGCGCTCGTCGTCGGTGATGCCGGGGTCGGCGCCCGGCGGATGCAGCACGATGGACGTGCCGGGCTGGTCGGCGGGGCCGACCGTGATCCAGCGCATCCCGCCGTATCCGACGTCGTTGCGGACCTCGAAGCCGAGGGTGTCGCGATAGAAGGCCAGGGAGGCGTCCGGGTCGTTGTGCGGGAGGAAGGTGAAGTGAATGGTGAGGTCCATGCCGGTCAGGCTAGTTGCGGCTCCGTGACCCGCGCTTCTCGATTCCTGATCGGTCTGGTCACCTGTTTCGCCACGCACGACGGCATCCCCGCCGTCGCACGCCCCGCGTGGCGCCGGTAGACGCTGGGCGGCACACCGACCAGCTCGGTGAAGCGAGTGCTGAAGGTGCCCAGCGACGCGCAGCCGACCGCGAAACAGACCTCGGTGACGCTGAGGTCGCCACGGCGCAACAGCGCCATCGCCCGCTCGATGCGCCGCGTCATCAGATAGGCGTACGGCGACTCACCGTAGGCGAGCCGGAACTCGCGGCTGAGGTGCCCGGCCGACATGTTCACGCCGCGGGCGAGCGCCTCGATGTCCAGCGGCTGCGCGTACTCCCGGTCGATCCGGTCGCGGACGCGGCGCAGCCGCGCGAGGTCGCGCAGGTGCTGCGCCGCGGCGGGTCTGCTGGTCACCCGCCCGATCGTGCCACGTCGCACCGGAGTTGCCCAGCGCCGCTGACGTCCCACCCCACTCCGCGTCCGCTCTTGGCGCGCCCCTGCTCCCGCCTCATCAACTCCCGTCCCTGCCAGTCGAGTGGGACGAGTCGAAACAGATGAGAGAACTCGTCTCACGGTGTCCGCGAGGGCCTCGGTCAGGTGCCGACGTAGGCCGCGAGGTGCTTGCCGGTGAGGGTGGAGCGGGCGGCGACGAGGTCGGCGGGTGTGCCCTCGAAGACGATCCGGCCGCCGTCGTGGCCGGCGCCGGGGCCGAGGTCGATGATCCAGTCGGCGTGCGCCATGACCGCCTGGTGGTGCTCGATGACGATGACCGACTTGCCGGCGTCGACCAGCCGGTCGAGCAGGCCGAGCAGCTGTTCGACGTCGGCGAGGTGGAGGCCGGCGGTCGGCTCGTCCAGGACGTAGACGCCGCCCTTCTCGGCCATGCGCGTGGCCAGCTTGATCCGTTGCCGCTCACCGCCGGACAGCGTCGTGAGCGGCTGGCCGAGGGTGAGGTAGCCGAGCCCGACGTCGGCCAGGTGGGTGAGGATCTTGTGGGCGGCGGGCGTGCGGGCCTCACCGACGCCGAAGAACTCCTCGGCCTCGGCCACCGACATCGCGAGCACCTCGCTGATGTCACGGCCCCCGAACTTGTACTCGAGCACCTCGGCCTGGAACCGCTTCCCGTCGCACACCTCGCAGACGGTGGCCACCCCGGCCATCATCCCCAGGTCGGTGTAGATGACGCCGGCGCCGTTGCAGGCGGGGCAGGCACCCTCGGAGTTGGCGCTGAACAGCGCCGGCTTCACGCCGTTGGCCTTCGCGAACGCCTTGCGGATCGGGTCGAGCAGTCCCGTGTACGTCGCCGGGTTGCTCCGCCGGGAGCCGCGGATCGAGGTCTGGTCGACCGACACCACCCCGTCCCGCCCGGACACCGAGCCGTGGATCAGCGAGCTCTTGCCCGAGCCCGCCACCCCGGTCACCACGACCAGCACGCCGAGCGGGATGTCGACGTCGACGTCCCGCAGGTTGTGGGTGCCCGCCCCGCGCACCTCCAGCGTCCCCGACGGTGTCCGCACCGACGGCTTCAGGGACGCCCGGTCGTCCAGGTGCCGCCCGGTGAGCGTGTCACTGGCCCGCAGCCCCTCGACGGTGCCTTCGAACACCACCTCGCCGCCCTCGGTGCCGGCGCGCGGGCCGAGGTCGACGACGTGGTCGGCGATCGCGATCGCCTCCGGCTTGTGCTCCACGACCAGCACGGTGTTGCCCTTGTCGCGCAGCTGCAGCAGCAGGTCGTTCATCCGCTGGATGTCGTGGGGGTGCAGCCCGATCGTCGGCTCGTCGAAGACGTAGGTGACGTCGGTGAGCGACGACCCGAGGTGCCGGATCATCTTGGTGCGCTGCGCCTCGCCGCCCGACAGCGTGCCCGACGGCCGGTCGAGCGAGAGGTAGCCCAGCCCGATCTCGACGAACGAGTCGAGGGTGTGCCGCAGCGCCGTCAGCAGCGGCGCGACGGACGGTTCGGCCAGACCCCCCACCCACTCGGCAAGGTCGCTGATCTGCATCGCACAGGCGTCGGCGATGTTGATCCCGTCGATCTTCGACGATCGAGCCTCCTCGCTGAGCCGGGTGCCTCCGCAGTCGGGGCAGGTGGTGAACGTCACCGCCCGCTCCACGAAGGCGCGGATGTGGGGCTGCAGCGAGTCGACGTCCTTGGACAGCATCGACTTCTGGATCCTCGGGATCAGTCCCTCGTAGGTCAAGTTGATGCCGTCGACCTTGATCTTGGTCGGCTCCTTGTAGAGCAGATCGTGCAGCTGCTTCTTGGTGAACTTGCGGATCGGCTTGTCCGGGTCGAAAAAGCCGCAGCCGGTGAAGATGCGGCCGTACCAGCCGTCCATGCTGTAGCCGGGGATCGTGAGCGCACCCTCGTTGAGCGACTTGCTGTCGTCGTACAGCTGGGACAGGTCGATGTCGTTGACCGAGCCCCGACCCTCGCAGCGCGGGCACATGCCGCCGGTGATGCTGAAGCTGCGACGCTCCTTCACGGCCCGTCCGGCGCGCTCCAGGGTGACTGCACCCGCGCCACTGATCGAGGCGACGTTGAAGGAGAACGCCTGGGGCGAGCCGATGTGCGGCTTCCCGAGCCGGCTGAAGAGGATGCGCAGCATCGCGTTGGCGTCGGTGGCGGTGCCGACCGTGGAGCGGGGGTCGGTGCCCATCCGCTCCTGGTCCACGATGATCGCGGTCGTCAGCCCGTCGAGCACGTCGACCTCGGGCCGGGCCAGCGTCGGCATGAAGCCCTGCACGAAGGCGCTGTACGTCTCGTTGATCATCCGCTGCGACTCAGCGGCGATCGTGGCGAACACCAGCGAGCTCTTGCCCGAGCCGGAGACGCCAGTGAACACCGTCAGCCGGCGCTTCGGGAGCTCGACGCTGACATCCTTGAGGTTGTTCACGCGCGCGCCGTGCACGCGGATCAGATCGTGGCTGTCGGCAACGTGCTGCGCAGGCGACTGCGTGTCCATCCTCGTGGCCATGCTCAATTGTGTCTCCATCTGTTGGCGGGGCCGCCTTCGCGGTCTCCGTCGCGTCCCTGGCTTCGATCTGACCAGCTTCGAGCAGTACGTCAGGTTCTCCTTCGTTTCGGCCCGCGGAGCCTCAGGGCCCGGCCACGCGGCCTGCCCGCCGGACCTCGACTTCGCCCTCGATCATGGACACGTCGCGGGTGTGGCCCAGTCGTGGGTGAGCCGATGCTCAGTGTCGCGACGACGCTGGGGGCGGGAGCGAGGGTCGGCACTCATCGGTCCTGAAGCAGCCCGAGGACGTTGCCATCGGGGTCGGTGACGGTGGCCACCAGGCGGCCGCCACCGACGTCGTGCGCGGGCTCCTTCACGGTGGCACCCGCGGCGGACACCTCGGCCAGTTTCGCCTCGATGTCCGGCACGTGCCAGTAGGCCACCGGCGAGGTCATGCCCTGCGGTCCACCGCCCGGCACCAGCCCGATGTGCTGGCCCGCGGCCTCGAAGCCGACGTAGTAGGGCTCGTCGGTCTGCGGCGGTACGCCGAGCAGGGCGGCGTACACCTTCTTGGCCGTCGCCAGGTCGGAAACGGGATGCAGCACGGTCTTGATTCCCTGGCTGGAAGAGCCGGTCATGGTCACTCCTGAAGTCGTGGTTCTGGTCGGGATTGTGTGGCTCGAAGACGAACGGGAAGCCGGAATCGACCGCCCGATCCCCCGGCGGTCACGCTAGCTGCGGCTCGGGGGTCCGCGCTTCTCGATTCCTGATCGGTCTGGTCACCTGTTTCGCCACGCACGACGGCCGGCCGACATGTTCACGCCGCGGGCGACGGCCTGGCGACGGCCTGGACCTGGTCCTCGTCGAGCACGCGCGAAGGCAGCTCCCCATGTCCTCCGACCCCTCGCTTGTAAGTTCTGAGCGCCTCGTCCAGCGGCGTCCGTGCGCATCCGCCACCTCGGGCAACTGTCCGCGCCCGGCCGCTGGCCGCAGTCCTCGTCCGGCTCTATTGCCGTCAGCGTTGCTGTCGGCGGCGGTCAAATAATCGCGACGTGCTCAGCTACATCCGTCCGTGATCTTCATGGCTGGGCTGCCGCTTGCCGTCGTGAGTGGCAGTTGCGGGCGCGGGCCTGGCCACCGCGGGCGGGAGCGGGAACAATAAGCACCACCATGCGGTACTTGATCACGTCTAGGGCGATCAGCAGAGGGCAAGGACAACGATGGACCTTGGCATTAAGAACTCCTAACAGAATGATCATCTGAAGAGTCTGCGGTAGCAGATGATCGCGCAGGCCAGACTCATGAACGCTTCGTGGATGTCGTCGCGGATCTCCCACCGCACGCGCAGCCGGCGGAACCAGTGCAGCAGTGCGATGGTTTGTTCGACGACCCACCGGTGCACGCCCAGGCCGGAGCCGTGTTCGGTGCCGCGGCGGGCGATGTGTGGGGTGATCCCCTTGGCCCGGACGGCGCGGCGGTGGGTGTCGTAGTCGTAGCCGCGGTCGGCGTAGAGCCGGTCGGGTCGGCGGCGGGGCCGTCCGCGTCTGCCGCGCACGGGTGGGATGGCCTCGATGAGAGTGTGTAGTTGGGTGACGTCGTGCCGGTTGCCGCCGGTGAGGCTGACGGCCAGCGGGATGCCCGCGCCTTCGGTGATCACATGGTGTTTCGAGCCGGTCCTGGCGCGGTCGACCGGGCTCGGACCGGTTTTGGGCCACCCTTGAGCGCCCGTACGTGGGATGCGTCGATCACCGCCTTGGACCAGTCGAGCTTGCCGGCGGCGTGCAACTCGGCGAGCAGGACCTCGTGCAGACGCTGCCACACGCCGGCGGCGTGCCACTCGGCCAGGCGCCGCCAGCACGTCATGCCTGAGCCGAACCCGAGTTCCTGAGGCAGAAACTCCCACGGGATCGCCGTGTAGAGCACGAACAGGATCCCGCACAGCACCTGCCGATCCGGGATCCGCCTACGGCCGGGATAACGCTGTCGTCGCTCGATCTGGGGCAGCAACGGCTCGACGCGCTGCCACAGCCCGTCCGACACGATCCACGGCGGCTGCTCACCTCGCCTCACGACCGAGCACTGTAGTTGATCGTCTACGAGGGACAGAAGACCTCTAGATCATTCTGTTAGGAGTTCTAAGCGGATCCTGCAGGTCAAGATTCCCGTATCAGACCTGTCGCGCAGCGTCACCTGGTACTGCCGGGCGTTCGGGCTGCGCCTCGGCTGGGAGTTCTGCGAAACCGGCGTGGTGCGCGGTGCCGTCCTAACCGACGAGCACGAGCGCTTCCTCCTCGGTCTGCGTCACCGTGAAGTGATTCCCGGCCAGCCCGAGTTTCCTGGCTTCGACCTGTTCAGCTTCGGCGTCGCCTCCGTGGAGGCAATGCATAACCTGATACATCACTTCGACGAACTCGGGATCACCCACGAACCGCTTTTCGATCGCGGGCCTGGAGGCGGTGTCCAGCTCGACGTGCCGGACCCCGATGGCACCATCATCCGATTGCTGTCACCGTTCGGTGAGCATCCGCCATTCATGGGAGTCGAGTTCCCCGCCGACGGATCGCCAACCTTCTACGACACTCCACGGTTACCCAATGCCTAGCTAGGGCAGGCACTTCGTCCCGAACTCTCGGCGAGCAGGTCGGGTCACGCTTGCTGCGAGGTCAGACGGCCTGCTGACGTCGGTCTCGGCTCGGTTCGGCTGGCACGGTTGCTGTACTTCGCTGCTGTACTGCTTGCTTCGTCCGGTTAGCTTCCCGTGTCCAGCCGAGGAACCGGCGGTGCAGCGCGCCGGCCGGCATCCAGGCCATGTCTTCGGCCGCCTGGACGAGGTAGGAGCCGAGGTAGAGGGCCAACGACACGGGGGCGTCTGCGTACTCCGCCCGCAGCTCCCGCTTCCGGGTTGGGCAGGGCCAGGGCAGGTCGCAGCCTCCGCAGCTCCAGATCGGCATGACCGGGCCGTGAGTGGTCACCGCACACCACCCAGGAACCGGGCGGTGATCGTTCGGGCCTGCCGGCTGGTCGCCCAATCCACCTGCCAGCACGGGTACGGAGCCAACCGCGACCACCAAGCGTGGCAGCCGGCGCACATGCCGTCGAGCCCTCGGACGTGAACCGCGAGGATCGCCTGCTCCTGCCAGTCGTTCACAGCTCCCCCTCCCCCGGCCAGTGGCCACGATTGATCGGAATCCGTTGCCGGGCGCGGCATGGCAGCTCGGCTCCGCACCGGCAGACCTGTCGCCACCGCCGCCAGCACCAGACCGGCCGATGCCGCCGCGCGAGGGTCATCGCGGTGGCGAGCAGGTACTCCTCGTACGAGACACGCCGCACCGGATCTCCCCTCGGCATCGTCGACGGCACGGCGGCCTGGCCCGTAGCTGGTCATCCGACCACCGCACCCGCCTGGGCCAACATATATACGTAGGACTGTAGATACAATAACCTGTAGAACTGTTGGACACGTAGCGTCACATTCGTGATCGACCCCAGCGCGGATCGCGCAGTGTTCCGGCAGCTCGCCGACCTGCTGCGTGACCGGATCACGTCCGGCGACCTGGCACCCGGCGCGTCGCTGCCCAGCGAGCTGCGGCTGGCTCAGGAGTATGGACTGAGCCGGACCAGCGTCCGGCAGGCCATCTCACTACTCCGGTCGGAAGGGCTCGTGATCGTCGAACCCCCGCGCGGCACCTTCGTCCGCAGCATGGAGCCGACCGAGACGGTGACCCTACGCAAGGGCGACACCGCCTCGGCCCGGATGCCCACCCCTGCCGAGCGCAAGGAGCTGGACATCGGCGAAGGCGTCCCTGTCCTGGTGATCTTCCGCGCCGACGGCTCCCGTGAGCTCTACCCCGCCGACCGCATCCGCGTCGGCCGCTGACTGACCTACGCATTACGAGTCAGTCCCGCAGCGATGGTCCAGCGATCGGTCCTCTTGCTCTTCATGGTGTCCCAGTCCGTGATCGTCCGCCCATGCCCGCGGGCTTGGCTGCTCACTTGGGTACTCGTCCGGGCTGGCTGCCTCACGCGTCGCGTTCGGGGCGCTGGCTAACAAGACCGGCAGTCCCATGCTTTCGAGGTCTGCGACCTACCGTTCAGCCCCAGCCGCCCGCATGCTCGACCATGGTGAGGAACCTCCAACCACGGGTGGCGAACGACGACACACGCCTGCGAACGAGACCACGAGTGAGACCACGGCATCAGCCGCGGGATACGGGGGCACACGGTCAGCCTGAGGATGGATCGCCGTCGAGGTGAGGCTGACGGCCGGTCAGCGAGCAGAAACCTGCAACAACTGCTTGATTCTCCGCTGGTGCTCTTCTACTGCTGTCTGCGAATATCCGGCGAGCTGGTTCAGCTCGACCTCCTTGCCGTCGACCAGGTGGACGACCGGGGTGAAGGCGGTGAGCAGCTGCCCGCCGGCCAACACCTCGCAGGTCACGTCTCGAATCGCCTCCCGGGGAATCCGACGCGAGCGGACTGCGCCGGCAACCAGGAGACCCTCCGGCCGGACGATGACCCGGCTGAACAGGAACCTGACCGCGATGAGCGCCAGAAGGACGCACATCCCGAGGAATCCCGCCTGGACGAGCCGGTCAGTTGTGGAGTCGACGGTGGCCAGGGCGGCGACCGCCATCAAGCCGAGGGCCGCGAAGCCCACGACGTTCCACAGCCACGACCTGAGGACGGTTCGGTTGCCGGACATGTGGCCCAGTGCCTCCTCTATCGAGTCGTGACCTGCCGCCACGCCGCCGTTGAGCTGCCGAAACAGTCCTTCGGAGGTCCGTGGACGTCCGTAGGTGTCCGCTCCGATCGTCACCCAGTAAACCCGACACGCTTTCCAAGTCTGTGGCCCAGCGTTCGACGAGATCTGTAGCCGTACCAAACAGCGGTGCCTATGCGGGATGCGCCGTGGCCGGACCATCTTGAACGTGGCCGAACGAGACGACAACTGAGACGAGCGCTCTGCCCTCACAAGCTTTCGAGGTCTGCGATCGCTAGTCTGCGACGGTTCGGCCGGGGCCGTGAGCTGGTATGCCGCCCTCTGATGAACGGCAGCATCCCCCTGCGTAGCTCGGCGAAGAGACCACAACCGAAACTACCTGACGCGGCCGGCGGCATGATGGGCCAGTGGCGGTAGTAGAGGCATGGTTTCTAGGCGGACCGGTCGACGGGAGACTGACTGTCAGATGGGCGACATGAAGACTACTGACATTGACAGCCCCTTCAGGGCAAGCCATCGTCAAAAGGCCGACTCGCCCAGCTATCGGTACCAGCGCCAGCGGTTGACGCTGGCAATGTGCATCCAGCCTGGCGGGCCGCCCATGGTGGCGCCTGCGTAGCCCCAAAGGAGCGCGATATATGAGCAGCTCATTCGGCCGAGCACTGGGGGTTGCTGGCTCGGTGCTAAGTGGATTGATTGCTGGTTTCATAACGAACAAGATCACCGATAAATGGAGCTGGACGTTGGCCACCACACTTCTTGTCACGGCGGTCATAATGGTCATCTCGCAGCTTTGGCTATCGCAACTTGAACGGCGAGTCGACAATGTCAGTGCGTCAGGAACTGGCGCCATCGCTGCAGGTGGCTCCGTCACGGCTGACATCGAGACCCGAGCGCGTGGCCACAGGAACCGCGCAAGATCTGCAACTACGGACGGCGTGTCGGCATCAGGTACCGGATCCGTGGCCGCTGGAAGAAACGTTAAAGGAAGGATCAGGATCGACTCCAGCGATAACTGAAGGGGTTGCTGTGCCCAGGCGTGAGCGAGTCGAAGCGATTGGACAAGGGTCCGTAGCCGCAGGACACAACATTAGCGCCCCCATCACGATCACAAATGTTGCAGCGGGCCCCCTCCAACGACCGATGGCAGGAATATCGACGCATCCGCCGTTCCTCCTGCTGCCAAGGCGTCTACGGGGACGAGAGGGCCTAGTAGCCGAGATCGTCAGAGCGGCAAGGACACCCAAGCCATCACTCGGGTCGGGTAGCGAGAGACAGAATAGGATTTGGGTGCTTCACGGGCTTGGAGGCGTGGGGAAGTCTGCAGTCGCGTTGACCGTTGCACGGGATTTGCAGACGCAAGCCAGAACATACTGGGTCAATGCCTCTGATCGGACTGAGCTACAAGCCGCTATGTGGGCGGCAGCTCGGGACCTGAGCAACAATCAGGATTCAAGGTTGCCGGCATCACCCGCCGAGCCGGGTGCAATCGACTCAATTTGGGCGATTTTTGAGTCTGCGACAAACGATTGGGTGCTAGTACTAGACAACGCCGACAATCCTCATTTCCTTGCCGCCGACGGATACCAGAGACCCGCGGGTAACGGATGGCTCCGGCAACCTTCTCGGGGATTCATCCTAGTTACTAGTCGCATAGGAACAAGGGCCGCATGGGGAGACGCAGCAATCATTCGGCGCATGGATCCGCTTCCATCGGATCCCGGTGCCGAAATAATACTCGATCTACTGGACCCGAAGCGGCGGGCTGGAGTTGGCTTACGTAACGAAGCCAAGGCGATATCCGATCGGCTGTGCGGCCTGCCGTTGGCCCTTAGGGCTGCTGGGCAGTATCTCGCTTCAGCGGATACTTCCCCGACAGCGGGACTCCTTAACAGGTATCGAACTGCGCTGGATTCAAGGTTTGGTCAAATAATAGATGCCTCGGCGTCTAAGGGTTCGGTAGTCTCGGATGCTACCGATTCGCGAAATATGGTAATGGCAACATGGGGATTATCCCTAGACTTTCTTGATCAGCGCGGTTTTTCTGAAGCAAGTCCAGTTATTCAGGTCCTTTCCTGTTACGGGCCCTCTCCCGTGCCTCTGGCCTTGATTCCACCATTGGCCCAACTGGAGCCGAACGGCAAGCGTGCCGCAGAGAACGTGCAACGGCTTTGCGAGGTTCTCGGCGCTTTGCGCGAGTTGGCGTTGGTGGAAACTAATTTCCGGTCGGCAGGGCTTGGCGATGGCCAGGACATCTCGGACGTGTGGAACCGCAAAGTACTTGTCCATCCCTTGGTTTCCGAGGTGATTTCAGAGAACTTGAACAAGGATCCCGAGAAGCCCATGCGGATACGAAGTGCGACCGTCGACTTGTTGACGGGTTTGTGCGAAGGGTCGAACGCCTCGCCGGACAAATGGCGCACGCTTTCGATCTTGGAACCGCATTTGAGGGCTGTCACCAAGCGGTGCGTCTCGGATCAAGCGTTCTGCAACCCTTCCTCTGCGAAGAGGCTGGCGCGGGTTCTCGGCGTTCTGGCGCCGGATCTATCAAGGGATGCATCATCGAGCGCCAGGCTTGACGACTTGGTTGCCTATCGCCAGCTCGCCACTTCGGTTCTCGGGGCTAGGTCTAGAGCTACCAAACGAATCCGCCACCGAATGGGCCATTACCTTTGGGAGTTGGGTAACTATGGCGACGCCCTCGTAGAGCTCAAGTCGGCCGCACCTCTTATCCTTAGGGCAATTTGGTCCTACAATAAGACGCTTGGTGAAATGGTGGCGGTATCTCTGTGTGGCCTAGTGATGCCTGGCAATAACGCGGAAGCGCAGAGCGACTTCGCTCGAAGTCAATTGAGAATATTAGGCCGCATGCCATGGAGCAACTCCGGGCGCTCATTGAGGAATCGTTCTAATCTCGCGCGGATTTTGCACGAGAATGGAGCGTTTGCGGAAGCCGAGGCGCAGTACCGGGCGGTCCTCGCCGCCCAACAGGAGACCCTGGGCGCCAACCACCGCGACACCCTGATCACCCGGCACAACCTCGCCGGCGTGCTGAACGCCCGCGGTGATCTGGACGCGGCCGAGGCCGAGTATCGAGCCGTCCTCGCCGCCCAACAGGAGACCCTGGGCGCCAACCACCGCGACACCCTGATCACCCGGCGCAACCTGGCCGGCGTGCTGAAGGCCCGCGGTGATCTGGATGCGGCCGAGGCCGAGTATCGAGCCGTCCTCGCCGCCGACCAGGAGGCCTTGGGCGTCAACGAGCGCGACACCCTGATCACCCGGCACAACCTGGCCGGCGTGCTGAAGGCCCGCGGTGATCTGGATGCGGCCGAGGCCGAGTATCGAGCCGTCCTCGCCGCCCAACAGGAGACCCTGGGCGCCAACCACCGCGACACCCTGATCACCCGGCACAACCTGGCCGGCGTGCTGGAAGCCCGCGGTGATCTGGATGCGGCCGAGGCCGAGTATCGAGTCGTTCTCGGCGCCGAGCAGGAGACCCTGGGCGCCAACCACCGCGACACCCTGGCCATCCGGCACAACCTGGCCGGCGTGCTGGAAGCCCGCGGTGATCTGGACGCGGCCGAGGCCGAGTATCGAGCCGTTCTCGCCGCCCAACAGGACGCCAACCACCGCGACACCCTGGCCATCCGGCGCAACCTGGCCGGCGTGCTGGAAGCCCGCGGTGATCTGGACGCGGCCGAGGCCGAGTATCGAGCCGTCCTCGCCGCCCAACAGGACGCCAACCACCGCGACACCCTGGCCATCCGGCAGAACCTGGCCGGCGTGCTGAAGGCCCGCGGTGATCTGGATGCGGCCGAGGCCGAGTATCGAGTCGTTCTCGGCGCCGAGCAGGAGACCCTGGGCGCCAACCACCGCGACACCCTGATCACCCGGCACAACCTGGCCGGCGTGCTGAAGGCCCGCGGTGATCTGGATGCGGCCGAGGCCGAGTATCGAGCCGTTCTCGCCGCCCAACAGGACGCCAACCACCGCGACACCCTGGCCATCCGGCGCAACCTGGCCGGCGTGCTGGAAGCCCGCGGTGATCTGGACGCGGCCGAGGCCGAGTATCGAGCCGTTCTCGCCGCCCAACAGGACGCCAACCACCGCGACACCCTGGCCATCCGGCGCAACCTGGCCGGCGTGCTGGAAGCCCGCGGTGATCTGGACGCGGCCGAGGCCGAGTATCGAGCCGTTCTCGCCGCCCAACAGGAGACCTTGGGCGTCAACGAGCGCGACACTCTGATCACCTGGCACGACCTCGCCGAGGTGCTAGAAGCCCGCGGTGATCTGGATGCGGCCGAGGCCGAGTATCGAGCCGTTCTCGCATCAAGGTCGGATGGGGATGATGCCACGCACTCCACCCAGGCCGATTCCAAAATCAGCGAACTACACCTACGGCGCCACCTGGCCGGCGTGCTGAAGGCCCGCGGTGATCTGGACGCGGCCGAGGCCGAGTATCGAGCCGTTCTCGCCGCCCTGCAGGGAACCCTAGGCCCGGACCACGCCGAAACTCGTTCGATCCGGTACCGCCTCGCCGGCGTGCTGAAGGCCCGCGGTGATCTGGACGCGGCCGAGGCCGAGTATCGAGCCGTTCTCGCCGCCGAGCAGGAGACCCTGGGTGCCAACCACCGCGACACCCTGATCACCCGGCACGACCTCGCCGAGGTGCTGGAAGCCGGCGGTGATCTGGGCGCGGCCGAGGCCGAGTATCGAGCCGTTCTCGCCGCCCTGCAGGAAACTCTAGGCCCGGACCACGCCGAAACTCGTTCGATCCGGTACCGCCTCGCCGGCGTGCTGAAGGCCCGCGGTGATCTGGACGCGGCCGAGGCCGAGTATCGAGCCGTTCTCGCCGCCGAGCAGGAGACCCTAGGCCCGGACCACGCCGAAACTCGTTCGATCCGGTACCGCCTCGCCGGCGTGCTGAAGGCCCGCGGTGATCTGGACGCGGCCGAGGCCGAGTATCGAGCCGTTCTCGCCGCCGAGCAGGAGACCCTGGGTGCCAACCACCGCGACACCCTGATCACCCGGCACGACCTCGCCGAGGTGCTGGAAGCCCGCGGTGATCTGGGCGCGGCCGAGGCCGAGTATCGAGCCGTTCTCGCATCAAGGTCGGATGGGGATGATGCCACGCACTCCACCCAGGCCGATTCCAAAATCAGCGAACTACACCTACGGCGCCACCTGGCCGGCGTGCTGAAGGCCCGCGGTGATCTGGACGCGGCCGAGGCCGAGTATCGAGCCGTTCTCGCCGCCCTGCAGGGAACCCTAGGCCCGGACCACGCCGAAACTCGTTCGATCCGGTACCGCCTCGCCGGCGTGCTGAAGGCCCGCGGTGATCTGGACGCGGCCGAGGCCGAGTATCGAGCCGTTCTCGCCGCCGAGCAGGAGACCCTGGGTGCCAACCACCGCGACACCCTGATCACCCGGCACGACCTCGCCGAGGTGCTGGAAGCCCGCGGTGATCTGGGCGCGGCCGAGGCCGAGTATCGAGCCGTTCTCGCCGCCCTGCAGGAAACTCTAGGCCCGGACCACGCCGAAACTCGTTCGATCCGGTACCGCCTCGCCGGCGTGCTGAAGGCCCGCGGTGATCTGGACGCGGCCGAGGCCGAGTATCGAGCCGTTCTCGCCGCCGAGCAGGAGACCCTGGGTGCCAACCACCGCGACACCCTGATCACCCGGCACGACCTCGCCGAGGTGCTGGAAGCCCGCGGTGATCTGGATGCGGCCGAGGCCGAGTATCGAGCCGTTCTCGCATCAAGGTCGGATGGGGATGATGCCACGCACTCCACCCAGGCCGATTCCAAAATCAGCGAACTACACCTACGGCGCCACCTGGCCGGCGTGCTGAAGGCCCGCGGTGATCTGGACGCGGCCGAGGCCGAGTATCGAGCCGTTCTCGCCGCCCTGCAGGGAACCCTAGGCCCGGACCACGCCGAAACTCGTTCGATCCGGTACCGCCTCGCCGGCGTGCTGAAGGCCCGCGGTGATCTGGACGCGGCCGAGGCCGAGTATCGAGCCGTTCTCGCCGCCGAGCAGGAGACCCTGGGTGCCAACCACCGCGACACCCTGATCACCCGGCACGACCTCGCCGAGGTGCTGGAAGCCCGCGGTGATCTGGGCGCGGCCGAGGCCGAGTATCGAGCCGTTCTCGCCGCCCTGCAGGAAACCCTAGGCCCGGACCACGCCGAAACTCGTTCGATCCGGTACCGCCTCGCCGGCGTGCTGAAGGCCCGCGGTGATCTGGACGCGGCCGAGGCCGAGTATCGAGCCGTTCTCGCCGCCCTGCAGGAAACCCTAGGCCCGGACCACGCCGAAACTCGTTCGGCCCGGTACCACCTCGCCGACGTTCTGAAGGCCCGCGGTGAGCGGTGCTGACCGCGAACCATGCGGTAGTCACGGTGGGCGGTAGCGGGTCCCGCGAGCGACGTGCCGCCGCAGAAAGGTGCGACGAGTCTCAACCTGCGTCAAGAGCTACCGCTGGACAGAGCCGTTGTACAGAACTCACAAGGGTGTCTTCTTCGATGGGAGATGGCCCTTGACCTGGTCGCGGTGGCCGGATCGAAGCGACCTCTTCGTCCCGAACACCGGCACCGGACGTCAACCGTTGTCGTTCGCTGCGCTCCGCTGTGTGGCGGTACAGGTCAGTTGCCGCTTGCGCAATCGTTGACGATGTCTGGCACCCGATTTGCTGCTTTTCTGATGCCTGGCAGGAGCTTGCCCCGGGCCGTCTGCCCAGAGGATCTCAACACGCCCACCTGTCGAATCCGGGTGGGAACTCGCCGCGGAGCAGGCTGATGAAGGCACGACCGCATGCCAGCAGTGGGCCGGTAGGCAGGTGCGCATTGAATGACTCCTGCTCGCCGCCGGCGCCGAAGGAGTTTACGAGATCCTTCGGGATGGCCGGAGACCAAGCGGACAGTCGCCGCAGGACCCGCTCCGACAGGTCAAGCGCAAGCGCAACGCGATCGGGCTCCGCTCCTAGTACCAACGCCGTTCAGTTAGGGCGGTGGTCGGCGTGTCAAGGGTCGGGGCTGATGATGTCGATGCTGGTGGTGGCTTTGTAGCTGTGTCGGTCGATGTTCGGGCCGCGGGCTTGGTATTTGGAGTTCGAGCGTTTGATCATGCGGGTCTTGGTGCGCAGGCGGCGTTCGGGTAGCAGGTTGGCCAGGATCTGAGCGCCGATGACGCCGACCAGGTCGATGACGGTCTCGGCGATGACGCCGGCGGCGTGCACGATCTGGTCACGGGCGGTGTTCAGGGCGGTGGTGAAGCTGGCCCGGTCGGGGTCGAGGCCGGGCTGGCTGTCGGTGGCGTCGGCCATGGCGGTGCGTAAGAGCTGGTAGACGATGAGCAGGGCGTGGATTTCCTGGTCGATGCCGTCGGGGGTGCGGGCGCGTAACACACGTCCGGCGAGGATCGAGGATTTCAGTTCGAGGTAGGCGGTCTCGATCTCCCAGCGTTCGTGGTAGATCCGGATCAACTCGGCGGCGGGATGAGTGTGTGGGTCGAGCAGGGTGGTGATCAGCCGGTAGTCGCCGGTGTGGGTGCCCGCGGTGGTGGTGATACTGATCCGGGCTTCGACGACCCGGACCGTGAGGGCGCCGATCTTGGACAGCCAGGATCCGTCGGGCAGGCGAGCGATCATCGCCAGACGACGGTTGGCTTTGCTGCGGATCAGCAGATGCGCGCCGGTCGCGGCGATGGTGGTCAGCAGGTCGGCGGCGGCGTAGTTGCGGTCGGCCAGCAGCAGCATTCCTGGCTGCAGGCTACGGGTCAGCGTCCGGGCCTGGTCGAGTTCACCGACGGTGACGGGGTCGAACACGGCATCGATCACCGAGCGGGTGCCGCAGGTCAGCAAGGCGCTCAACCGCAGCTGGGGGTACCCGGAACTACCGTTGGCGCAGCGATGCTTGGTGTATCGGCCGGTGTTCGCCGGCGAGTCCGCGACGACCAGGGTGGTGCCGTCGATCACCGTCAGCAGCAGACCTCGCCAGCGCACCTGCCTGGCGCTCGTAGCGGCAGGGCCGCGTAACAGGTCGAACAACGCGCGCACCGGTCGCGGGCCGAGGCGTTGCCGGGCCTGACGTAACGCGCTGCCGCTGGGCGAGGCGATCGGCAGGCCGCGCAGGCCGCTGGTGAGTTTCGACCACACCTGCCGGTAGCCGAGTTCGGCGAACAGGCATCCCGCGAGCAGCAGATACACCACGACCCGCGCCGGCAACAGCCGGACCCGCGACTGTGTACGCCCGGTCGCGACCAGAACATCATCGACCATCTCGAACGGCACCAGCCGGGTCAGCTCGCCCAGATGACCCGGCGCGAACACCCCTGCGGCTACCGTCACCGACCGGGATATGGCAATCTGATCTGCCAGCGGAGCTCCAGGTGTCAGGGCGTCTTAGAGTGACCACCCTCTATACCGGAGCTCCGCTGCTTTACGTCTCAGACACGCCTTGACACGCCGACCACCGACCTAACTGAACGGCGTTGCTCCTAGTACTCCAGCCGGGGATCGTGATCATGGCTCGATGAGGGCTTGTCGGGCGTAGTGGCTGGTCTTGGCTCGGGATTGGTGACGGCGTCGGCGGATGGACCAGAGCAGCAGGTCGCAGCGGCGGCGGGTGGGTTCGATGATCAGGATGTTGAACAGGTGGCGTAGCTCGTTGACGGTCAGCGGGATCAGATCGGTCGGCTCGTCGTGATGGCGGTGGCCGGCGGTCGCGGCGGCGAGGAAGGCGTGGGCGAGGATCGCGAGGGTGGTCCAGCGGTGCCAGGAGGTCCAGCGGCGGTTCTGATGCTGGTCCAGGCCGAGTCCGGTCTTCGCGGCTTGGAACGATTCCTCGATCTTCCAGCGGTGGCCGGCGACCGTGACGAGGGTGTGCAGCGCGGCGGGTTCGGGTGACCAGCAGCGGTAGAAGGCCAGCTCGCCGGTTCTGCGGTTGCGGCGGATCAGCAGCCAGTGGTGTCCGCCGTGCTCGTCGTCGGCGTGTGGCAGAGCGGTGAAGGACCAGTCGTAGTAGCGGTAGCCTTTCGCGCCTCGGCCGGCGGACACGCGCTGCCACGCGGTGGCGGGAAGCTCCGCGGCCAGCACGTCGACGCGGTAGGTGCCTATGCCGGTGGTCACCTGATGTGAGCAGGCCAGGGCCAGGACGTAGCCCAGTCGCAGCTGGCGTAGCCGGGCGGCCAGGCGCGGATCGTTGCCGTAGGCCTCGTCGCCGGCCGCCCACCGGCAGGGCAGCCCGGCGGCGACCGCGGCCTCGATCATCCGGGATGCCAGTTGCGGCTTGGTCGCGAACCGTACGCAACCGGGAATGCCGGCCTCGGCTCGCCGCTCGGGGTCGTCCCACCAGGACTTCGGCAGGTAGAGGGCCGTGTCGAGCATCGCGTGAGCAGCGTCGGTGGCGTAGACCAGGTGCACGGCGAGCTGACAGTTCTCGATTTTCCCGGCCGTGCCCGAGTACTGCCGCTGAACGCCGACGGTGTGCCGTCCTTTCTTCAGGTCACCGGTCTCATCGTTGACCAGCACGGCGTCAGTCTCGCCGAGGTGGTGCCCGACGAACTCCCGCACGTCGGCACGGACGGCGGTGTCCTCCCACTTCACCCGGGTCAGCAGGTCCTGCATCCCATCCGGGCCGGCGTCCCCGGCGTGCTCCGCGATGGTCCAGCAGTTCTTCGTCGGCAACGGCGCCAGCAGGCCCCGCACGAAGTCACGCACCCGGCGGCGAGGCTCCGGCCTGCGGAAACGATGCCCGACAGTCAACATCAGGTCGTCGAACAACACCCGCCAACGCTGGGCGTCTACCCTGTATCCGGCAGCCACCGCTGCGTCATGGTCAGTCCACACAACCGTCCATGATCGACGGTGGCTGCCTTCGTTCCCGCATCGCATCGAACCGCAGCCCAGCCAAGGTCAACAACCCCGGCTGGAGTACTAGTGTTGACGCTCATGCAATTCCCCCTGGCCTGGGCTCATGTAATGGGACCGGCTCCCGGGCGTTGTCGGGGTACTCCTTGGAGTACAGAAGTAGGTACAGCTGATTTTGCAGAGGTCAAGCTGGTCACCAAGAGCAGAGCTCCGCCCCGACCGGTCGGTACCGCCGATGACCGGCACCGCCGCGGTCGGGGCGGTTGTGCATCTGTCGGCCATAGCCGTCGAGGAGGGCCGGGACCTGTCCTCGATGAGCGGCATCCTGGCCGACAGCTCCTATCGTCTGCTGCCGGCCTGACGGCCCGGCCTCACTTCAGGTGCCGGGCGAAGAACCGGTTCCCGTCGTCCCCCTCGAACTGCGGGACGCCGGTGTGCCCGCCCATGTTGGCGTGCAGCGTCTTCTCTTTGGAGCCGAAGGCGTCGAACAGGTCCAGGGCCAGCTGCCGGTCGTTTCCTTCGTCGTCCCACTGCAGCAGGACCTGCAGCGGAATGCTGACCTGCCGGGCCTCCTCGAACATGGTGCGGGGCACGAAACTCCCGGCGAACAGAAGGGCGGCCGAGATGCGCGGCTCGACCACCGCCAGCCGCATGCCGATGGCGATCACCCCTCCCGCGTACCCGACCGGGCCGCCGATCTCGGGCAGCGAAAGGAGGGCGTCCAGGGCGGCCCGCCATTCCGGGACCGCCTTGTCGACCAGCGGGAGGACGAGCTGGTCCACGATCTCCTCGTCGACCGGCTCGCCGGCCTCCAGCGCCCGGCGCAGGTCGGCGCGGGCCTCCTCGGCGGCGGCGGAACGGGGCCGGTCACCGCTCCCTGGGAGCTCGATGGTGGCCGCGGCGAAGCCCTCCGCCGCGGAGTGCCGGGCCCGGGCCACCAGTCGGGGGTACATCTTGTGCAGTCCGCCGGGGTGGCCGAGCAGGATCAGCGGTGCCGGTGCGGATCCGGGCGTCCACAGGATGCCGGGGATCTCGCCGAGGGTGAATTCGCGTTCGAGGACGCCGTCGTCAAGGCGCCGTTCAGAGGTGAATTGCATGGTCGTGCCTTTCGGGAGTGCTCTTGAACGGCGCTCCCGGACGACCTATCGCCCGCCCGTGACCCCACAGAGGAGCACCCATGTCGAAACGTTCACGGGTACCACCTCCTCGTTCTCTCGCACGGCCTCCGGAAAACTAGCAGCGGTCGCCGTGATCCGCCAAACGTGTTTCTGCGCAGGCTCCGTGGCCGGATGCCACGGACAGACCGCACGCGGTTACGGTGCGATGTGAGCTCACCGATCACGTCCAACGACGTGGCCCTGGTGTTCCCTTCCTGAGTCCCGCCCTGGCCCGACCGGCGGAGGCGGAACCTCAATGGTTCGGCCAGTGCTTGCTCTGCAAGATCAGTCGTACGCGGCTCTGCACAACAACCAGTACGCCGACAGGCGTGGGTGGGGCGGTTAGAAGGGTGGCTGTCCGGGTTCGGGGGTGCGGGATTCGCGGATGTCGGGTGCCCAGTCCTCGATGTCGTCGGGCCAGGGTGCGGGGCGGCCGCTGTCGTCCCAGAAGCCGGTTTCGGTGCCGGTGGCGAGCAGGGCGGCGTTGAGTGCCTCGCGTTCGGCTCGCGTAGGGATGCGGCAGCGAGGTGCCTGGCACTACGAATTGCGCCCCGAAGCGATCGACGACGGCTGCTGCCCGAGAATGTATGCCGACCCCATCCAGGACCCGAGGATGCAGCAGTGACCGGCGGTGAGCGAGGACAGACGATGATGCAGGTGGACACGGCGGAGACCGGGCAGGGCGGCACCGGCCGCCGGGATACCGACGCCGGGACCTGGCGCCCGCGCATCCGCCGGGCGATACGCGCCGCCTCCCGGCCGGGCCCCTGGAAGCGCGGCCGGGTGCTCGCGGCGCTGGCGCTGCTGCTCGGGCTGCTCATGCTGCTGCATGCGAAGATCCCGAACCGGATCGGGAACCTCGGCAGCCTGGTGGAGACCTTCCTGCCGTGGTTCGGCCTGTTCATCCCCGTACTGCTGATCGGGGCGCTGTGGCGCCGCTCCGCCTCCGCGGTGGCCGCGCTGCTGCTGCCGGTCGTGGTGTGGCTGAACCTCTTCGGCGGGCTGCTCGGCGACAAGTCCCACCCGGGCAGCGACCTCACCGTGGCCGAGCACAACGTCGGCGCCGGCAATCCCGACCCGGCCGGCACCGCCCGCGACCTGGCCGCCTCCGCGGCCGACGTGCTGGCCCTGGTGGAGCTTTCCCCACAGGCCCGGGGCACGTACGAGAACGAGCTGGCGAAGGCGTACCCCTACCACACGGTGCAGGGCACGGTCGGGCTGTGGAGCAAGCTGCCGCTGTCGGACACCCAGCCGGTCGACACAAAGATGGACTACGGGCCGCTGGCGGACACCAAGCCGGTCGACATCAAGATGGCCTACACCCGGGCGCTGCGCACCACGGTGACCACGGACCAGGGTCCGCTGGCGGTGTATGTAGCCCACCTGGGGTCCGCACGGGTGAATCTCAGGGCGGGCTTTTGGACGGGCCACCGGGACAGAAACGCGCAGGCGCTCGGCAAGGCCATCGCCGCCGAGCAGAACGAGCGGGTGGTGCTGCTCGGCGACCTGAACGGCACCATGGACGACCGTGCGTTCGCCAGCATCACCTCGCAGCTGAGCTCGGCCCAGGACGCGGCCGGGAACGGCTTCGGCTTCAGCTGGCCGGCAAAGTTCCCGGTGGTGCGGATCGACCAGATCCTGGTCAGAGGCGTGAAGCCGGAGAGCTCGTGGGTGCTGCCGGCCACCGGCAGCGACCACCTGCCGGTGGCGGCCCGAATCACGCCCTGATCACGGCGTTCCGAGGCTCGATCAGGGCCGCTGACCGACGTGTGAGTGGGCCGCCAGGGACTCGAACCCTGAACCCCTCCGGCGCTCTCCTGATCGACTCGAATCGGACCGATCGGCTGCCTGACGTGGGGGAGTTCTTTCGCTGCCTTACCGCGGTTGACACTCCTTGTCGGCGTCAGTTGTGCCCGACGTGTGCCCGATGATCTTGCTGCTCCGGGCGGCTCATCGAGGTCGAGCACGAGCACCCGAAGTTGGCTGTTAGCGGGGTGCCGGCCCGTCCGCGCCCGACCTCCATCCATCCCATGGCCCGGTTTCGCCGACTCCCCTGGTGGTACCTGGTCCGCATGACGAACCTGGTTGATCCCTCTCTGCCCGACGAACTCGACGAGCATGCCGGCGGTGCCGACCCAGGGCCCGGGGCGCCGGACCGGCTCCATGCCGACCCGGGCGAGCCCGATGAGCAGTTCCAGTCCCCGATGGGCGTCGCGGGGATTTCGTCGGGCGGCACCTCACCCGCCGACGAGAACCCGGCCGCCGACCCAGGTGGAGCTCCGCGCGGCAACCAGTGAGACACGGCCGTACCGAGGGAGCGGCCGTTCCCCCGTGACGGCCGCTCCTCCACCTCTTTCGCCCCAGACATCTGCGGGTTCGGTGCGGGCGCCGGCGGCGTGCTGATGCACCCGACTGATCGTGGAATCGATACTGACGTCCCAGGTGATCAGACCGGCAGCGTCGGCGCGGGTCCGCAGCCCGGTGACGATCCGCTGCCAGACTCCCGCGCGTTGCCAGCGGCGGAACAACCCGTAGACCGTCTGCCAGGGTCCGTAGCACTCCGGTACGTCCCGCCAGGGTGAGCCCACCCGGACCCGCCACCGGATGCCGTCGATGAGCTGACAAACGGCGGCTTTCAGTGGCCTACGGCTGCACACGCCAACCAATAGAGTGCCGTGCGTATTGCCATTTCAGATGGCGTTTTCGCTGATCTTGGAGGTGCCCCCGGCAGGATTCGAACCTGCGACACACGGTTTAGGAAACCGATGCTCTATCCCCTGAGCTACGAGGGCGCGAGCGCCCAGCCTACCTGCCAGCGGGTGCTCACGAGTAGTCGGGAGTGCCCGCCGGTGCTCACGGATGCTAGGCGTCCCGCGCTCCGACCGATGGAGCGCACATGGAGCACACCGGTCGGCACCAGATGCGGGCATGCCCATCGCTGCCCGGCCGTGGCCAGGGGCTGCCATATGTACCCATGACTCACCGAGCACTTTTCGAGCATGGCAGAGAGTGCAGTGGCTCGGCCGTCGCCGTTCGTCGATCTTGCGGTTTGCCGGGTAGAGGACAGCGCAATCGCGGCGGTCGTTCGGCATCGGACTACCGGATCAGAAGTTAGGGGTTCGAGTCCCTTCGGACACGCAAGATCAAGGGGCGTCTGACTTGCCAGAAGGCGGTCGGGCGCCTCTTGTCGTTGCCCATGGACGCATTGGTGATCGAATGGTGCTCGTACGACGAGGCTGTCCTACGTCCCGGCCTGTCCGCCTCCCGCGGTTCAGGCACTGCGGGGTTCGATGAAGGACACGATCGTGCGGTCTGGGGGTAGGCGAGGGGGAGCCGGCCGCTCGCAGTGGAACCGGTGGGCGCCCCGACCGTCGCCGTCCTGGTCGCCTACGGGCTCGCGCTGGGTTTAGCGCTTCACGGCTTCAATGCGTCTCGATGTTGCCAGCCGCCTTGGGTGCCTCCGCCGCAGCGTCGCCAGCCGCAGCCTCCAGCGTGGCCGTACCGGGCTTGTGCGCCCGGATTCAGCTCGATGAGCTTCGGCTTGAGCATCTGAGCCTTGCGCAGGATGGCGCGCAGTCGCTGCATTCTGGCCGGGCCCATCCAATGGGGCAGACCGAGCCGCCGACCGAGGCGACGGAGCTGTTCCCCCCGACGCGGGTGCCGACCGGCGACTCGGCCACCGGCGCTCTGCCTGGCTCATACGACCGGGCCGTGGTCACCTACCTGGGCGCCAACGCCGGCGCGGTGAACACCGCCGAACGCGATGGGCAGATCAGCACCGCCTGGGTTCGACGGGTACGGCGACCAGGTGCGGGAGCTGACATCGGCCAACCGCCACCGGGCACTGGACGCCTCGACAAGCGACGCCCCGCAGGCGACCCGCCGGCGCGATTGAGAGCGCCGGCGGGTGCAGAGACGTTCACGCAGCCGGATCGATCACCGGCGGGTCGATCAGAGCCGAGGCGATCTTGGCGGAGATCTCGGCGAGTGCATCAGGGTGAACGGTGCCCGCCGATCGTGCGCCACCCCGCACAGCCGCGCGTACATCCACTCGCGTACCCCATCGCGGCCGAGGAAGGCGACGGCGCGGTCTGTCACCACCACCATTCCCGCGTCGACCACGTGGAGCCCGTCTGCAAGTACCGGGCTGAGCGTCGTATCGGGCGTGGCCAGGACCGCCCGTTCGGGCCGGGGAAGGCCGGCGATGTGGCGCCCCTCCGCCTCGATGAGCTCGGCAGCGGGCAGCACGGTGTAGACGACCTCACCGGGGAAGAACTCCAGGGAGAGACCGACGGCTGCATCCGCCGACCCCCTGAACTCAGACGCCGCCGCTCGCAGCCGTCGCAGCTTGGTGTCCCGCTGCTGCCACGCCCCTAGCGCGGCGTCGTACGCTCGCTGGTACTGCTCGTTCTTCCGGTCGGCCCACCGCTCACGCCATCCGCGCAAGCCGATCGGCTGTGTCTTCCACACCCCAGGTCGCCTCCTGTGAAGATGGCTCTTCCTTCGGCGTCACACCTTGTACAACCCACCAAACACCTCACGGGACACGGCATAGCCATCAATGCGCCAGGATTATCCCGGTAACGCTGGGACGGCGAGGTTCAGCCTTGCCCTCCCGGCTACTCGAGCGCCCGGTGCGCCGCCCCCTGGGGCCCAGCAACCCGGCACCGGATCGCCGTGGATCAATCTTCTCCTATCGAAAACACTGGCGAGTATCGATCCCGCACGTTTCCCGGATCGAACGTGAGCGGTTGTACCGGGTGTGACGGCGAAATTGTGGCGATCATTATGATCCGGGCGGAGGAGCGCCCCCGATGGCGGATCGCGTGGGCGGAACGCGAGAACGACCGGCGGCGGCGCGCGTACGACACCGAGGCCGGGGCCTGGCACCGACGAAATGACCAGCTGATCCGGCTGCAGATCGAGGCGGCCGAGTTCCTCGGGTGCACGCAGCCGCGTACCGGCCTGCCGGTGGACCTCGACGACGACGAGGTCGTCTACCGGGTGCTGCCGGCCGCGGAGCTGGTCGAGGCGGAGGGGCGGCACATCGTCGGGCTACCCACGCCGGGCCTGACCGCCGCCGCGGCCAGCGTCGGCGCACCCGGCCGCGCGCTGCCGAGGGGCCTCCGGGTCGTCGACGTGGGGATGGCCGTCGTGACCAACCATCGGGTGGCCTTCTCGGGGCGCGAGAGACGGCGCCAGTGGTCATATGCGGACATGGTGGGGCCCGCGCATCACCCCGACGTCCCACTCACCCTGCTGCACACCACCGACGGGAGTCGGCTCGCCGGGCTGCGGGTGCCGGCCGACGCCTCCGTGAACTTCCGTTTCTACCTCACCCTCGCATTCGCCGCCGCCACCGGGGAACGCGCCGCCGTCGCCGCGCAGATCGACGCGCTGTTGGACGCCCACCAGAACACGCGGCCGCTGCCACCGCCACCGGCCCAGCCAGACCACGCCCGGCTGACCCCGCTGCGTCCCGATCGCCTAGCGGCCGCCGCCGCAGCCCTCCTCGCGTTCGCGTGCGCGACGTTGACTGTCGCAACGTCCAAATCGGAGCAAGACGGCCTGCCGTACCGAGCGGGCCCAGCGGCGCTCGGCACCGCAACCACCGGCGCGCCGAACGCCATCGGCACCACCACCCCGAGCACCCCCTCCAAGCTGGCGGCGCCGGACAGCGGTACAGCCGCGTCGCTGACCGGCCCGACGGCAACTCGGCCTATGGGCGGCGCGCAAGGAGTAGACGGACAGATCCGGCGCCAAGGCACCGCGCACCGGGGCTCCTCATCCGCACCAGCGGTCGCAGCCGCGGGTCCGGCTGCCCACCCGACCCCGACCACCGGTCCTGCGTCGACCACCGATACGGCGCCGACCACTACGCGGTCCCCGGCCAACGGTCCGGCCCCGACCACCGCACAGCCCTCACCGAACGCGCCCGTCGTCAGCCTCTGCCCTGACCCACTACAGCTACCAATAGCGGAGCGGCTCCTATGTCCACCAAGCAGCCCCTGAGTCGGCACCTACTTGGCCTGCATCGCCCATCCCTTGTCCCCGTGAGCCTCCGGCGGGGCGTCATGGTGCGTGTTCGGGTTGAACCGGGCGGGACCGCGAGGTGGGGGGACGGCCCCGCCCGGGACATGGACAGCAACGCCCTCGGCTGTCCACTATTGACCTGGCCTTAGTGATCCCTCGCCGTTACGCTGCGGTAGAGCCCCTGGTCGTAAGGAGGCAGGGCGTGCGCCTTTACCCACCGGTGCACCAACCCTCGGACCTCGACCGCGTGCCCGGCGGCCACCCGCATGTCGGCGCCAGCCGCCTCCAGCAGCCTCACAGTTGGCCCGCTAATGCCCGTCGAGTCGGCCATCGCCACCCCGGCCTCGATGCCGAGCAGCCACGGGTCTGTCGTCACCTCGTGCACTGCGGCGATCGCCTCGGCCCGCGGGGCGTGCCGATCCTCGCCGATGCCGTAACGCCCGGCTACTGCGCACAGCGCGGCCAGCACTTGCCGCTCCCGCCGCGGCAGGGAAGGCACATGCACCATCGGATGACCGTACCCCGGGTACACCGGGATCGCGGCGCACCGCCGGTCCGATGAACTGCTGGACGATGGCTGAGCACGCCGGGACGCCTCGCCGGACGGGATGCAGGACCTGCTGACCCGGGTGAAGTGGGACGACGCTGCGGTCCGCGCAGACGTACGCGAGTTCGTCAGCCTGTACCGCTCGAAAACTCGGTTTCGGCTATGCGGCCTGGAGTATTCGTTGATCAGGCCGTTGAGGATCTTTCGGTCAGGGCCGACCGGCCTCGGCCGACTGGGTGTTCGACCGACGCCGGACGGTCTCCGAGCCCGGTCGCGGGTCCGTGTCGTCCCGCCGGCGCTGCCGCGGTCGCGACGCTGATCGTTGCTCGGTGGCCCCTTCCACCGCGTCGGGGGCCGCGACGGGTGGTGTGGTACGACTCGCCGCGGTGTCTACCAGGTCCGGCAGGTCCCGCCCGGCCACCAGGGGTAGCTCTCGCGTGACTCCCGCGATCGGCCCCGGCTCGCCCGCCGGGTCGGCGACTCGGGCCACACGTGCCTGCCCCGTCGCGGTTCGCGGCATCGGTGCCGCGCTGCGGGTCGTTGCCGGCGGCGCGGTATCGGCCGGCTCCGCTGCGGAGCCTGGCGCGTCCGTGGTCGACGGTGCCTCCGCCCGGCTGGTGGCCGACCGGTCTGGTGTGTTGCGCGGCATTCGGCGCGGTGCGGCTGCCGGCAGGAGCGGGGCGAGTTCCGCGTGCAGCGCCGCCCAGTCGGAAGCGCGGGGCGGGTCGGACTGATCCGTGGTCGAGGTGAGCTGGCCCGTGCTTTCGGACCGCTTCAACTGCCGGTCGGTACGGTCCGGCGTCGCCGCCCGGGACCGCTCCGATCCCGGTCGCTCGGCGTCGTCTCCCGCCTGCTCGGTGGCGTTGGCCTGCTGAACGGCGTCCCCGGCCGACGCTGGCCGCGCTGAGTCGCCGGAGGCCGCGTCCGCCGCAGGGGCTACGGGAGCCGCGTCCGGCGCGGGGGCCGCGACCGTGAGCGGCTCGGGGGCGTGGGCGAGCAGCCGCTCCGGGGCGTCGGCGAGCAGCCGCGCGGCCGAGGCTAGTGCGACGGGGTCGGGTTGACCGGCCCGACGCCACCGTCGGCGGCGGCCGCCCGCCGGCAGGTTCCCGGCCAGCACGCGCGCCGGTGCCAGATCGGCGGCGATCAGCGCGGTGAGCCCGTCGTAGTCCGCCTGCTCGGCCAGCCGCCGGGCGATCTCGTCGAGGTCGTACACCGTCAGGGCGATGTCCGCGGTGGTGGCGTCCAGCGCTCGGCGGATCTTGCGGCGCAACACCTTGCTGAGCGCCGCCTGCCGCCGCTCGGCGCGAATTTGCGCGCGGGCCGCGTCCAGCGAGCCGTACAGCCCGAGGCCGGGGTCGGCCTTGGCCAGCGAACGGGCACGACGGGTCAGCCACGGGTATCGCAACCAGTGCCCGACCGGTTCGTACGCCGGCGTCGTGGGTGGCAGCTGCTGCCTGGCCCGCAGCCGGTCCCGCCGCTGGTTCTCGGTGTTCATCAGCCACACCAGATAACCGAGCAGGGACATGCCCGCGTAGAAACCGCCTTCGAGGTGGTTGCCGTGAGCCAGCCAGTTGAAAGCGACCGCAGCGGTGGCGATGCCGGCCGACAGCACGCGGGACAGGATCGCCCCTTCGCCTAGTCGACGGCGTACGTCGACGTTCGCCAGCACCACAACGCCGCCCAGCTCCAACGCCCCAACGGCGGGAAGGGCCACGTACCACGGCATGCCGAGCCGTTCCATCGCCCCGGACACCTGGCCGCCGAGCGCGACCAGCAGCACGACAACATAGAACCCGGTGCGCGCCACGGCGACGTGCCGCACCGCCTTGGCCAGCTCCGCGTCCCACGCCTCCGGCGGGTCGACGCCTGGCGCCCGGCCCGTGGCGCCTGGCCCCCCGCCAACTACGTTTCCGCCGGTCATCCTGGTTCGGTCCAGTTCCTGGAACACGCCGAGCAGGTTCCTCTCTCACTCCGGCCCCGGCCTGACCGGCGCCGCGGCCACCCGACCCGGCAATGCCGCCCGCCGAGTCGTACGCACCAGAGCCGCGCTCCGGCTGCCGCCCGTCGTCCGCCGCATACTACAAGGTTGCCGGACGAATTGGAGATTTTAGATACCACGCCGGGTGCATCGGGTCGCCCCTCCCGCGCCACACCGGTCATCGGTGCTCACCCGTCCCCTGTATCCCTCGCACTCGGCCTCGCGGTCGCCATCGGGGTACTGGTCCTGGTTCCACCGGCCTATCGATGGTGTTGGTGGAACGATGGAAGACGTGGGAACGGCGAAAACTGCTATGCCTGCTATCTCGCCGCTTGCTGCCGATCAAGCTTGCCGATGCCGAACGGCTCGCGGGAGTGCTGAAGGCATTCGCCGACCCGGCCCGGCTGCGACTGCGACTGCTCAGTCTGATCCAGTCCGCTCCGGAGGGCGAGGCGTCCGTGAGTGACCTCATCGCACCGCTTGGCCTCTCCCAGCCGACCGTGAGTCATCACCTTCGGATCCTCACCGAGGCCGGCCTGCTTGAGCGCGAGAAGCGAGGCGTCTGGGCGTACTACCGCCTGGTGCCGTCCGCGATCGCGGCGATCGCCGACCTGTTGACGCCGCCCCGCAAGAGGGCAACGAAGAAGGCCCGCTGAGACTCAGAGAACGTGGGTCGCGACCAACTGGCCGACCGCTCGGATGTCGCAGCTCGACTTGAATTCGAGTCGGACCTTGCCGAGTCCGCTAAACCACAGGTCGAGTTCGGCGTCGAGATCAAAGGAGCCCGCCGTCTCGACAGAGAAGGCCTGGATCTTGCTGTAGGGCAGGGAAGTAAAGTCGCGCTTCTTGCCGCTGATGCCTTGCACGTCCACGGCAATCAGCCGCTTGTTGGTGAAGACCACGAAGTCCCTCATGGCCTCGAAGCAGGAGAGCATCTCCTCACCTGGAATCAGCAGGGCGCCGTTGCGTTGTGGGATCGGCGGACGCGTTGAACCCGCGCCGGGTCCGCGGTCAGATCGCTTGGGCGAGTTCGGTTAACGCAGCGGCGACCCGCGTTGCCGGCGGGGTGTCGACGGCGAGTTCGTAGTGCCCGCGGCGCAAGTTCTGCATGAAGGCGTGTCCGGCGATGATGACTTGTGCTGTCTTGTCGGTCAGGAGGCCGCGCATCGGTCTCAGCCTGTGTTTGAGCCGGCTGTGATCGGCCTCGATCGGATTGTTGGCGTACTGCTCGACGTGGTGCCACGCCTGCGGGATCAGTTCGTCGAGGACGCCGGGGTAGACCGCGGCGGCGTCGGTGACGACCTCGCTGGGTGTCACCTTCAACGCCGTTAGCGCTCGTCGGAAGAACCGCCGGGCCGCGTCGGTGTCCCGGCGGACCGAGAACGTCGATGACCTGCCCGTACTGGTCGACCGCCCGGTAGACGTACCGCCAAACTCCGTTGACCTTCACGTACGTCTCGTCGACGTGCCACCTGTCGCCGGGCGAGTGGCGGGCGAACCGGGCGGCGTCGGCCAGCAGCGGGGTGAACCGCTGCACCCACCGGTAAACGGTGACGTGATCGACCTCGACGCCGCGCTCGACCAGCAGTTCTTCAACGTCGCGGTAGGACAAGTTGAACCGCAGGTACGAGCGGACTGCGACGACGATCACCTCGGGCGGGAACCGAAACCCAGCGAACGCCGACTTCGGAGGTAGCCACGGGCGAGGACGGATCGACGACTTCACAGCCCAAGTCTGTCTCGATCTTGCTAACGCTCAACGCAACGGATCCCGATGACCTCACCCATGTTCTCGTGCCCGAGCACCGTGCCCGGCTGCAGATCCGTGCGCCCGTCGTACATGTGCAGGTCGGACCCGCAGATGTTCGTCGTCGTGATGCGTACCAAGGCGTCCGTCGGTCGCTCGATCCTGGCGTCCGGCACCTCCTTGACGCTGACTGTCCGTGGCCCGTCGTACACGACTGCCTTCATTCACTACCCCCGCTGAAGATTCCGCCCCTACTGCGGCTCCAAGACCGCCTGGCAGTCAAATTCTTGCAATCCGCTTCGCCCCCCCACCTCATGATTCGCGCTATTGGTTCGGTTGCGAGGAGCCGGTTATCGTGGGCGTCGGTGGGTAGCCACCGGCGGTGAGCAGGCCAACCGACGACATCGGCACCCGGTCGGACACCAGCCGTGCCGTAGCGTTCAGTGACGCCGTCTTCGCCATCATCATCACGCTGCTCGTGCTGGATCTCCGGATGCCGGACGTACCGCCCGGTCGCCTGCTGTCGGGGCTGCTGGAGCAGTGGCCGGGTTACGTCGCCTATCTCGCCTCGTACACCTACGTGGCCATCGTCTGGCTGAACCACAAGGGCGCGTTCAATCGCGTCAAGGAGAGTGACCGGGGCCTGCACTGGGTGAACCTCTTCGTCCTGTTCACCACCGCGCTGCTGCCGTTCCCGACCGCCGTCGTCTCGCGCGCGCTTCAGGAGCATGACCAGCAGGACCAACGCGTGGCCGTCGCCTTCTACGCGCTGATCGGCGCGCTGCTCTGCGCGAGCTGGCTGGCGTTCTTCCACTACCTGGCTCGGCGCGAAGACCTGCTCGAGGAGGAGGTGAGTGAGCGGCACTTCCCCGCCGAGCGGGTGCGGGCACTCGTCGGGGTCATCCTCTATGCCGCCGCAGGGCTCATCGGGTACCTGGTCGCACCGCTCGCCGGCCTGGTGATCTTCGTCGTGCTGCCGGTGTTCTACGCCGTCACCAGCGCCGGTCTGTACCAGTTGCCTCTCAGCCGCCGGATCGCGCATCGCCCCCCGGCATCGGGGAGGTGACGGTCAGGCGACCGGCTCGAAGACGGCGCGGGAGCTGATCAACCCGCAGACGGCTGAGATCGTGTTCTGGAGGGCGGACGTTGGAGTCGATGCTGCCGTCCTACGTCTGGTACCGGGATATGGCCGACTTCGCCCCGACGATCAGCGACGCGGCAATCGGGCGGAGGCTGGCGCGAGCCATCCACGGCAATGGCGCCAACGTGAGCGCCGACGAGCTGCGCGCCATGCTCGACCGCTTCCCAGAGTCGGAACGCGGACGGACCATCGCCCACGCGCGGACCGAGCGGTCGGCGGCGGCCTGATACTCCAACGTCACTTGATCTTTCGGTTCTGGCGGCTGGTTCGCTGCGCCCCGTACGCCGCCGGGTTGGCGCTGGACGGGGCCTGGTCCGGGCTGACCTGCACGGCGCTGCGGACCGTGCCGCTGTTTGCCGTGCAGGCCGTGGAGTGGCCAACCTGACCCTCATTGCCGTCCGTCGCCTGCCGCCGCAACGCGGCTTCCTGGTCGCCGCCGGGCTGGCCGAGGCGCTGGCGTTTCTCGAAGGCTTCGACTTCGCCGAGGAGGACCTGGGCTATCTGCGGGATGTCGGCTTCGATCAGTCGACCCTGGAGGCGTTCGCCCGACTGCGGTTCACCGGCGACGTCTGGGCCGTGCCGGAGGGGCGCGTGGTGTTCGCCGACGAGCCGCTGCTGGAGGTCACGGCGCCGATCGCCGAGGCGCAACTGGTGGAAACCGGCGTGCTGAACCTGATCACCTTCCACACCACGGTGGCCACCAAGCCCGCCCGCTGCCGGCTGGCCGCCGGGCACGCACAGGTGATCGACTTCGCGTTTCGCCGTACCCACGGCATCGACGCCGGTGCGGCCGTGGCGCGGGCGTCCGCCATCGCGGGCCTCGCCGCCACCAGCCACGTGGAGGCCGCCCGACGGTACGGGCTGAGGCCGTCCGGCACGATGGCGCACTCCTACGTCGAGGCCTTCCCCGACGAGCGGACGGCCTTCCGTGCCTTCGCCACCGACTTTCCCACCAACGCGGCGTTCCTTGTCGACACCCATGACACGCCCGCCGGCGTACGCGCGGCGGTCGACGTCATCCCCGAGCTGGGCCTGACCGGGCCGGTCGGCGCCCGGCTCGACTCCGGAGACCTCGCCACGTTGGCCGTGCAGGCCCGCGCGATCTCGACCGCGCCGGGCTGCCCCAGGCCCAGATCGTGGCGAGCGGCAGCCTCGACGAGGACGTCATCGCCGCGCTCGTGGCCCAGGGGGCGCCGATCGACGCGTACGGCGTCGGCACCTGCATGGGCGTCTCGTACGACGCGCCGTCCCTGGACAGCGCGTACAAGGTGGTGGCGGTCGGCGACCGACCGGTGCTCAAGCTGTCGCCCGGCAAGGCCACCCTGCCCCGGCCCCAAGCAGGTCTTCCGTGATCCCGGCGGGGACAGCGGTGACGTGGTCGGGCTACGCGACGAGCCGCCACCGGGCGACCGCCCACCGCTGCTGGCCCCGGTCATGCGCGACGGCCGTCGGGTTGGCCCGGCCGCCCCCCCGGGCGAGGTACGCGAGCGCCACCGGTTCGACGCCGATCTCGCCTGGCTCCCGGAGGCGGCCCGCAGGCTGGCCGACCCGACGCCACTGACCGCCACCGTCAGCCCGGCGCTCACCGCCCTCCATCGCTGGATCGCCGAGCGGATGGCGCCGACCTCGACCGGCGCCGTCCGCCGAAACGGTCGGTGACGCTACAACATCTCCAGCGGTTGCGGGCCGGCCGGCGGCGGGAACTCCGTGTCGAGTGCCGCCACGTCCTCCTCAGTCAGATGCAGGTCGCGCGCTTCCGCGTTCTCCCGGGTGTGTTCGGGCTTGGACGATCGGGGGATGGCCGCAACCATCTCCTGCCGCAGCAGCCAGGCCAGGGCCACCTGAGCGGGCGTGGCCCCGTGCCGGGCGGCGATCTCCGCGACCTGGGGGTGGCCGAGCAGTCGGCCCTGCTCGATAGGCGAGTACGCCATCACCGGGATTCGGTGCTCGCGTAGCCACGGCAGCAGGTCGTACTCGGGACCGCGGCGGGTGAGGTTGTACAGGATCTGATTGGTCGCGCAGGAGTTCCCGCCCGCCTCGAGTAGCTCCGTCATGTCGGAAAGATCGAAGTTGCTCACGCCCCACTGCCCGATGTCACCGGCGTCGACGAGTTCGACGAACGCCTCGATCGTCTCCGCGAGTGGATGCGTGCCGCGCCAGTGCAGCAGGTAAAGGTCGATGTGGTCGACGCCGAGTCGTTGCAGGCTGCGGCGGCAGGCCTGCACGGTTCCCCGTCGGCTAGCGTTGGACGGCAGCACCTTGTCGACCAGAAAGACGTCGGCGCGTCGTCCGATGATCGCCTCGCCGACGAGTTCCTCGGAAGCGCCGTCACCGTACGACTCCGCAGTGTCGATCATGGTCATGCTCAGGTCGAGCCCGGTGCGTAGGGCGGCTATCTCGTCCCGCCGCCTCGCGGGGCGCTCGCCCAGGTACCAGGTTCCCTGGCCGAGCACGGGCATCGTCTGGCCGGACGGCAGCTCGATCGCCTCGGCAGCGAGGGTCATGTCGACCTTTCCGGGAGCCTGGGTACCAGTGGGTTGCCTGCGTTACCCGCTGCGACAGGCAGCACACCCTCGTAGCGCGACCTTTCTCCGCGCAGGCCCTCGCTGTGCAGTGGGCATGCGGCCGAATTGTGCGCCCTCGAGCGGCGTTCGCTGGCCTGTTTGCCGGTGCCCGCACCGGGAAGGCGACCGCGAGCGAGCGATGCGCCGCCGACGGGGCGGCGCCGCGAAGGGAGGCCGCAGAAATGGCGCAGAGCCAGCAGCCACTGACCGGCAAGCGAGTCGCTTGCCTCGCCGCCGACGGGGTGGAGGACGTGGAGTACACCCAGTCCCGGGCCGCCGCGGAGCAGGCGGGGGCCGAGGTCCACCTGATCTCGTTGAAATCCGGCGAGATCCAGTCGATGAACCAGGACATCAATCCGGCCAACCACTATCGGGTGGACCGGACCGTGAACGAGGCCAATGCGGCCGACTACGACGCCCTGTTGCTGCCGGGCGGGACGGTCAACCCCGACCGGCTCCGGATGAACCCGCAGGCGATGGACTTCGTCCGGGCGTTCTTCCAGCAACAGAAGCCGGTGGCGGCGATCTGCCACGGCCCCTGGTCGTTGGTCGAGACCGGGATCGTCAACGGCCGGACCGTCACCTCGTTCCCCAGCCTGCGCACCGACATCCGCAACGCGGGCGGGAACTGGGTGGACCAACAGGTGCAGGTCGACAACGGCCTGGTCACCAGCCGCAGCCCCAGCGACCTTCCGGCCTTCTGCGCCAAGATGGTCGAGGAGTTCGCCGAGGGCAAACACGTCCGCCAGATGGCGACAGCCTGACCCGGTGCTGCTCCAGGCCGGGAGGATCAGCCCGGCCCTGAGCCCCGGCCCGGCGGGTATCCCCGCCAACCGGATCTGGCGCCGCTTGCGCCGAGCAGCGGCTTTTGGCTCCGCACCCGGCGCAGAAGTCGCACCGTGCCGGCGTGGACGTTGGATTCGCCCCACCGGTCTCCGGGTCATGGGCCACACCGGACAACATGATCCTCGGCTGGTCGGACGAGGAGTATCAGGCGACCGGTGCGAGCAGACACCGGCCGGGTCAGCGCGCCGCCGAGTTCGTCGAGGTGCTCCGCACGCTGTGGCAGGACGACGTGGCAACGCACTCGGGCGAGTTCTACCGGATCCCGTCGACCCGTGGAGCCGAAGCCGGTGCAGCGACTGCACCCGCCGATCCTGCTCCGCGCCCGAGGCGCTACGCCGACGGCCGGCGTCTACGCCGACGGCTCCCGCCTGCCCCGTGGCGAGCGCTACCCGACAAAGCTGACCGATCGGCAGGGTACGTCGATCTCCCGAGTCGACAGCAACGGCGACAGCAACCGGTACGGATCCACCGAGACCCGGAACGGCAGCGGTGGACGAGCGTTCGAGGTGACGCACGTAGAGGGACAACTGAGGACTAGGCGCACAGAGCTCAGACGGAAGTAGTCCTAGGCGTGAGTGAGATGGACTGGTTTGGGCTACTTCCAGACGGCCGGGTGCCGCGCCAGCGGCATGTTCCTCTTGTAAGCGAGGCATCGGCCTCGGCGACCCTGGCCGACAGAACAGGTGACTGCCCGGATCACCGAGCGAGGGCGGCCACGAGGCTTGCGAAGCAGCCGACCATCAGGATGATTCCGCCGAACGTGGCATAGGGCCACCGTTCGCGTCGGTGCCCTTGCTGGCGAAGAGGCTGAGTTGGCTGGTTCCATGCCGGAGGTACGGCCACCACATGGCCGCGGTTCGGCCACAGCGGTGGCGGGGTTCGGGGTGCCGACTTAGCCATCACGGGATGCCCTCCGTCGCTGTGCTGGTGTGCTGTTCGGATTGGGACCGGGCGGGGCCGCGGGGGGTCGGGTGCCAGTCCCGCCCGGTCATGGAGGCCGCGCCCCCGGGTCTGGGACCCGGGGGCGTCGAGCACTCAGATGATCTTGACGGGAGTGGAGAGCAGTTCGTTGTCCGCCGGGATCGCGTCCCGGTTCGGACTCAGGTCCGCGGCGGCCCGGAAGGTGAGCTTCCCGAGGGCCAGGTCGTCGGTGGTCACGGTGTAGGTGAACGCAAAGCGGGTGGTCTTGCCCGTCTCCCTGACCGGAACCATCTGTTTCAGCGCCCCGAGATGGGAGTAGTCCCCCGCGACGCTCTTGTAGAGGTCCACCTGGACATTCTCCTCGTACCGGCTGTTCTGGACGTGGACCTCGACCGTGACGGTCTGCCCCACCCGGGCACTTGTCGGCACCTTCACCCGCACGATCGCCACGTCATGGGTACGCACCTCGACCACCCGGGTGATCGAGTCGCTGCGCCCGTCCGGCGTTTCCACCGTCAGCTGGACCGGGTAGTCGCCGTCGCGGGGGAAGCGGTGGCCGGGGTTCGGCTCCGTCGAGGTCGTACCGTCGCCGAAGTCCCAGGCGAAGGACTCGAGGCCGGCGCCGGCCGGATCGTAGGCGGTGTTGGAGAACGCGACGAGGTCGAAGGAATTGGGATCGCTCCGGTAGTACGCGAAGTTGGCGACGGGATCCGGTGCCTCCGCCAACTGGAAGGCGTGCGGGGCGATGCCGTCCCCGCTGACCTGGAACAGGTACGTCCGGCCGGCTTCCGCCGCGAAGGTCAGCGAGCGGTAGTCGTAGAGACCGGTGCACCGGACGAAGGACAGACCGCCGAGCGAGGAGCCGAGGTACACATTGATGCCGGCGTACATCGGGTTCGTCTGGGCGACGACCGACACGGTGGTCGTCGGTGTGTACGAGTACCAGGTGGTGTGCTGGGAGGAGGCGCAGACCGACGTTTCGCCCGCCTCCTGGGTGGCAGCCTCGTAGGGCTGGGTGTTCGAGTAGGGCAGCCCGGTGACCGCGATCGCGTCGGCGAAGTTGTCGTTCGGCGGCGGCGGGACGTAGCTGACCGAGAACCGGAGCGACCCGCCGCCCACCCCGCCGTTGCCGCAGCAGACACCGACCATGAAGCGGTAGGTGGTCCCGGCGGTGACCGGGAAGGCGACCCTCGACTGCTGGGCCTGGTAGTCGTCGTTGCAGGCCAGTTGGGTGAACGCCCCCGGGTCGCCGATCCAGGCGGAGAGCACGGTGTCGTAGTTGCTCCCGATCGTGTCGGCCTGCAGGCGGCCGTCCCGCTCGGGCGTGACGGTGAACCAGACCGACCCCTTGTTGGAGCAGGTCGTCGGGTCGGTCGGGCCCGTCGTTGCTCCGCTGGCGTCAATGGTGGTTGTGAAAGGAACGGTCTCCACCGCGATGGCGGCGGAGTAGTCGTCGTTCGTCGGCGCGGCGAAGGCGGCGGTCTGCCCCGCGGCAAGCAGAGCGATCACCCCTACGAGAGCGACGACGAGTCGTGCGGCATTGCGGCTGACCACTGGATGTCCTCCTGGGCCCCGTGTCCCTTGTGGATATGATCGACCGACGGTAAGGCGTCGCACCCAGAGGCTTCGCTAAAGGAACCATAAGTTTCGGTTAAGGAGCCCGTCGGCCTCACTCACCCCGAGGTGGAGGGACGGCCGGCACAAGGAAGCCGAGGGCGGCCCCGGTCAGCAGAAAGTCAGCGAACGTGGCGATGCGCGACCGACACCAACGGCCGCGGACGGCGCGACAGCGAGGGCGGATCACAGCGAACGACACCCGCTGACACTGGTCGACAACGCCGGACAGGCTCCCCCCGACGGGGGTCACCACTCGCGGGCAGGGAGTGCAGCAGCGGCGACCTGACATCAGCCGGTGACATCAACGGTGGCGGCCCAAGCCGGACGAGTGCGGACGGGTTCCGCTCATGACCGGCTCGGTCGGCTGGCTTGGCCGTACGGATGGCTGTACAGTCCTCCGGCGGCACAGCGCGTGCCGCTCGACTCGTCTTAGAGCCTGGTAAATAATGGTTTCAGGTGGGTTGGTGGCGGGCGAGGCGGCGGGTCATGACGATGATCATGGCCCATTGGACCATCGCGGCGTGGTGGTCGGGTAGCCGTTCGTAGTCGCGGACGGTGCGTCGACACCGGTTGATCCAGGAGAACGTGCGCTCGACCGCCCACCTACGGTGCAGGACGACGAACGTGGTCTGCCCGGCGAGCTTCGCGACGATCTGCACGGTCAGGGTGAGGTGGGCGGTGGCCCAGTCGACGAGCCGGCCGGCGTAGCCGCTGTCGGCCCAGGTCACGCTGATGGTGGGGAAGCAGGCACGTAGCGCCCGTAGCAGGGGTCGGGCGGCGTCGCGGTCCTGCACCTGCGCGCCGGTGACCAGGACCGCCAGCAGCAGTCCGCAGGTGTCCACGGCGATGTGGCGTTTGCGGCCGTTGACCTTCTTCCCCGCGTCATAGCCACGCCCGCCCCGGCCGACGGTCTCCGCGCCCCGTACCGACTGGGAGTCGACCAGCGCGGCGGTCGGCTGCCGGTTGCGGCCCTCGACCTGTTCGCGGACCTGTTCCCGCAGGCTGTTGTGCATCCGGTTCAACGTTCCGTCGCGGGTCCAGGCCGTGAAGTAGTGGTAGACCAGCTTGTGGTGGGGGAAATCGGCGGGCAGCGCATCCCACTGGCAGCCGGTCCGGTCGAGGTAACGGATCGCGTCCACCACGTCCCGGCGGGGGTAGATGATCGGCCGGCCGCGTCCGGTCCCGGCCGGCACGTGCGGGGCCAGGACGGCCCATTCGGCATCCGTGGTGTCGGACGGGTAGTGCCGTGGCCGGGCGGTGGGCAGGTGATCGGCGAGGCTGGCCGGGGCGGTAGATGCGGCGACACCGGCGACAAGGTATACAGACAGGGTTGGGCCTTCGGTCGTGCTGGTTTAGTCGCCTTGCTCGTACCGAAGGCCCTTCCCCATGTCACGCCGCCACGCCGGCCCGGCGGAATCATCGATCTCTTGCCCGGCCATCCAGCCGACCCAAACCCTTATTTACCAGGCTCTTAGATGGCCTACGTACTAATCGATCTACGCTGTCGATGCCTCGCCGCAGGAACGAGGTCACGTGTTCGCCGGGCAGGCTTGCACTTCCTCACCTCAGTCAGACCGACGCTGGTCGCTTGTCACTCTGCTGGGAGTGCGTGCGCTTCTGGTCGGGGCCGCCCTCGTCTGGCCCTACCTGAAGTACAGCGACGCGGAAGAGCGGACGGCCGCCCGTCACTTGGACAAGGTGAGGGTCACGGGCTTTGAGTACCGTGGCGAGGACTACGCCAACTTCCAGGCTGTGTCGAGAATCTGGATTCAGACAGGTAGGCCAGTCGACGCCGCGCCTGCGATCCAATACGACGGTCGCCAGCTGCGCCGCGACTACCCGAATGGACCCCCCCGGAGCCGATTCGAGGAGGAGCTAGGTTGGTTGCGCGTGGACGAGCGGCTTCCCTGTGTACTCAACGCATATCAAGTGCGTGAGGTCCGTGGATCAAGGGTCGCAGACTTAACATCCTCCGAAAGGCGTGCGATCGAGCGGGGGGCGGCCACATTAGTCCGGGTCGTCGTCGTATGCGGCAAGGGCTAGGGTGTCGTACCTGCACGGACTGACCGATCTCGCTTTAGCCTCTCCGCTGCTTCGGTGGATATCTGCCGCACCTGAAAGCTGATCTCCTCGTCGGACAGTCGCCAGACCGACCCAGCCTCCCCGGACGGGGACAAGGTGGAGCGCCTCACCAGCCGAACGACCTTGGCCCCGTCCGGGGAGGCTGGTAGCCCTTGTGGTGCCCGGCGAGGTGATCGGCGGCTGATCGCTGAGGAGGGTCGGGGTTCGGGGCGGAGCCCCGAGGGTCTTCAGGGTCCTGAAGGGGGTCCTTGGGGCACAACAAGGCATGTCGCGCAAACCGACGGGTGTGACAATCATCAATGTTACTGAGCGGCGTGTCGACGTAACAGGGGTGCAGCCAAGAGCGCTCTCACCTGGTGGTAGCGCCCGTCAGCCTGATCGGCGTCGACCGTCGGGTGCTCGGTCAGCCACCACACCTACCGGAACAGCACCGGCTTCGCCTTCCGGCCGACACACGACTAGTGACCACATCGGCAACTCGATCCCCACTCTCAGACGAGCAGTCGACCGACCGAGCAGAGCCCGCGCCAATGCGACTGGCAGAAGGCGGGCGATGATGCCTGACCCGCAGGTCACGCGGGCATCACCGATCGACCAGCACCGTTTTAGGAAACCGATGCTCTATCCCCTGAGCTACGAGGGCGCGAACGCCCAGCCTACCTGCCAGCGGGTGCCCCCGAGTACCCAGGACTGCCCGCCGGTGCTCACGGATGCCAGCCGTCCCGTGTACGGCCGATGGAGCCCACATGGAGCACACCGGTCGGCACCAGACGCGGGCATGTCCATGACTGCCCGGCCGTGGTCACGGCTGCCCATCCCCAGCCTGCGTCCGCAGACCTTGCCGGCCTGGGCATACAGAGCGCTCGTACCGCACGCCCCTTGCCCGGAGAACACGCACCGTCGAATGGGTGGACGCGCTGCTGTGCGGCAGGTCAGGTGAAGGGCACATCGTCCCGGCAGTGGGAAGTCGTCCTGTGGCAGGCCTGCCTGTACGAGATCACCCCCGCCGTAGAACACCGGCACGACCCTCTGCAGACTCCGGCCCTTCTGCCGGCTCGCCGGTCTTGCCTTTCCTCATCCGTAAGTTGTAACTTTCCGTTCGTGGCTACTTACCAAGCTGGTGATGGCTGGGACGCTCTCGGAGATCCCACCAGACGCGCCATCGTCGCGTGCTTGGCCGAGCGACCGCGGGCTGTCGGCGAGCTCGCCGACGAGCTGCCGATCAGCCGGCCTGCGGTGTCCCAGCATTTGAAGGTGCTCAAGGACGCCGGACTGGTCACCGCCCGCGCCGCCGGCACCCGCCGGGTATATCGACTCAATCCGGCAGGCGTGGCCGCGCTGCGTGATCAACTTGAGACGTTCTGGAACCGAGCGCTGGACGGCTATCAGGACGTCGCCGAGCAATCACCCGAGGAGACGTCATGACGGAAACAACAGCCGCGGTCGTCCGCAAGCAGATCGTCGTTCAGGCACCGATCGAGCATGCCTTCACTGTGTTCACCGAGCGGTTCGGCGACTTCAAGCCGCCGGAGCACAACCTGCTCGGCGCGCCGATCGCCGAGACCGTGTTCGAGCCGAAGGTCGGCGGGCACATCTACGACCGCACCGCCGACGGCAGCGAGTGTCGCTGGGCGCGGGTGCTCGCCTACGAACCACCGGACCGGGTCGTGTTCAGCTGGGACATCAGCCCACAGTGGCAGGTGGAGACGGATCCGGACAACACCAGCGAGGTCGAAGTCCGGTTCGTCGCCGAGACCCCGCAGCGCACCCGGGTGGAGCTGGAGCACCGCCACATCGACCGGCACGGCCCCGGCTGGCAGGCCGTCAGCGACGGCGTCGCCTACGACGAGGGATGGCCGCTGTACCTCGCCCGCTACGCCGCGCTGTTCACCGAAAGCAGCCGTTAGCAGCAGCACCCACTGTCACACCCGGTCAGATCCCGGCGCGACCTCCCACCCCGACAGCGACCCAGCCCACGGCCGCACCGACCGGCGACCCGAACCGCCGGCCCCACAGCTGCACCGATGCTCCCGTCACCGTGGGCGGCTCCGGCGCCCTGTGGTGGCTGTTCGGAATCGGGCTCGCCATGGTCGTCATCGGCGCCACGGGCGCGGCTGATCGTCCGGGCGCGCACTACCGTGGAAAAATCAGCCACAGCAGAAGGTGGGGCATGAGGGGGTTCCGGCACCGTCGGAACCCCCTCAGCATGGCAGTGGGGCACGCCGGCCTGCGCCTCGGTCCGGGCTCAATCGAGGTCGACCCGGAGCGCCGCCGACGTACGCCCAGTCGACCACCCTGAACGACCGCGCCCTGGGTGCACCCTGTCCCTTTCAAAGACGACCTGTCGGGGCGGCGGTCGAGCTGAAGACGCAGCCTGGGCCGTACCTGCTGCTACTGGACCCGCCGGTACTGGACACCCGGTCGACGGCTCTTCGCGGACGGCGAGTCTCCCGCCGACCCGCGCGGCAATCTGTGCTGCTGACGCAAGCAAGGACGGGAATGGGGTGCGGCGTCAGCCGCACCCCATTCGCGCTCGGTGAGCGGTCCGGCCGTCCTACGGCGCCGGGTACTCCACGACGTACACCGGCACACCGATCTTGGTGGTGTCGGCCGCCCCGCCCACGCCGTTGACGACGTGGTCGATCGTTCCGGCGCTGAGGTTGACCGTCATGATGTGGTGGAGCTTCACACCGGGGGTCTCGGGCACCTCGAAGCCGTTCTCCGTGTGGATCGACGGGTTGTTCTGGTTGAAGACGTACACGCCACCGCCGTAGAGGGTGTGCGTCCTGACCTGGTCGCCGACCTTGTAGCCGGCGTAGCCCTCGACACTGCCGTTCATCCAGTCGGCCTGCGCCGGCGGGTCGTACGGCAGCTCGTTCTGGTAGAGGATCGTCGTGCCGTCCTCACCGTTCCAAACCGTGTTGTACCGCTGGAAGTGCTCGACGAACAGGCCCGTCGCCGTCACGTGATCGCCGTTGATCACCGCGCCGTAGCGGCCGGTGTTGGTGTTCCAGCGCTCGGTGTCGGTGAAACCCTCGACACCGTGGTCGGCGCGCCACACCCAGGTGTGGTCGATGAGCACGTTGTCGCTGTTGACCTCAAGCGCGATGTTGGCCTTGCCGACGTGCGGTCCACCGACCCGGAAGTACACGTCGGACAGCGTCGTCGGGTTGTCCGCGGAACTCGGCTGGTCGCCGTACCGGCTACCCACCCGCAGCAGTACCGGCGATTCCTTGAGGCCCGCGTCGATCGTGACACCGGCGATTACGACGCCGGGAACGTCGGCGACGTCGAGCGGTACGGCGCCGTTCACGGCGGTGAGCGTGGCGTGCCCGAGCCCGAGGACCACGGTGTCCGGACGCTTGACCCGGATGCTCCGGGCGATGTCGTACACGCCGGGGGTGAACAGCAGGTGCTTACCGCGCGCGAGCTGGTTGTTGATGACCTGCACCGGGTCCGACGGCTTCGCCACGAAGAAGTCGCTGATCGGCACCGTACGGCCCGGCGTCATGCCGTCGGCCCACGAGATACCGCGGCTGTTCCGCTGCGCGGCGGGTACGCGGACGTTGTACCTGCCCTGCGCGTCGACGAACAGGTACGGCTTCTCGCGGCTCAGGGGAGTGGCGTCGAGCGTCGTGTAGGGCGGGTTCGGGAAGGCGGCGTCGTCCGGAGCGCCGACGACACCCGAGAAGACCTGGTTCCACACCCCGTTGGACCAGCCCGCGACCTCGCTGTTGCGGGTCAGCCACTGCTGCTGCGACCCGCTGACGACGAACGGCAGCCGGGAGTCGGCAACGAAGCCGCCGCTGGCGTACTGCGGGCCGGCGGTGCAGTAGTCCATCAGCGACAGGTTGGCGCCGCTGACGTTGAGGCGGCGCATGGACACGGCCTGGGAGACGGCCCAGAAGTCCGCCGAGGCGCGGCAACCGTCCTGGCCGGCCGCGTTGACGTTGATCGACAGGTTGGACAGGGTACGCCAGAAGTTGACAAGCGCGAGACAGTTGCTCGTGCCGCCGTCGGCCAGGCAGCGGTTGTAGACCTCCACCTTGCCGTTGATGACCACGTCGGTGGGCGAGGCGCCCAGGCCGGAGATCTCGGTGTAGTAACCCACCTTGATCTGCAGCGGGTGCTCGGCGGTGCCATACGATCCCGGCTTGAACAGGAACGCGTAGCGCTGGCTGCCCATCTCGTTGTCGACCTGCGTGGCGTGCACCGCGTCGAGCGCCGCCTGGATCTCGCCGACCGGCATGCTGGGATCAAAGACGGTGACGGTCGGCCCGAGGTCCGGGGTGCTGGGGGGTGGCGGGGCGGCGGTGGCGGCCGTTCCCGTCGTCAGCACGGCGGTCGTCAGCACCAGACCGATCGCGAAGGCCCGCCGAAGGTGCCGGAGGCCGGGGTGCCGCCTCGCGGCGCCGTCACCACCAGGGTGCTGGGTCGTCATGCGGTTCGTCCTTTCCACGGGGCGGCCGGCGCTACGGGCACAGCGCCGTCGGTCTGAAAGCCGGGCATGAGGATGGCGCAACGGGCGCGGGCGGTGGGACGGGCGCGAGAGCGTTCTCGCGTGCCGGCGTGGCTCATGATCGCCATGGACCTGCCTCATCAGGGGGACGGGTGGCCGGATATGAAAGGCGAGACCCTAGAGAGCGCTCTCACCGTGCTCCGATCGATATCAGGCCGTGAAGGATGTGGATGAGGTTGTTTCTACCCTGTGAACTGAGCCGGCGCCACGTCACGCCGCCTCGATTTTCTGACCACGGCCGCACGGGTTCCTCCGACGGCGACGGGAGGCGCGGTGCGGCGGTGAGGGAGTGTCCTGGGCTGGTCGGGACGACGGAGCCCGACGAGGTGGGAAGGACGACGGTGGCAAGCCCGGCGGGGACCGGTACGCACACGCGTGAACCGGCGCGGTCGGCGGCGGTCGGCGCGGTCCAGACAGGGCGTGGCCGTCCCGCGCATCCGGGCCACGGACGCCGCGAGCCCCGTCCCTTCCACCACGCAGCGGGTCAGGGTTGTACGGCCCTGACCCGCCGCGTGCCCTTTGTCGCGACAATGACGGGGGACGTCCGGGACGGCTGGCCGGGCCGCCGCCATGGCTGCGACGTCGAGCGTCGCCGAGCGGTCAGCCTGAGCCTCCTCGGCCGGGCCCCGTGCGGCCCGCCTACGGACGCCCCGGCGGCGGGGCGGGCCCGGCCGCCGGCGTGAGCGACCCGAAGGTGTGCCGGATCATCCGGTTCGCGTCGTCCTGACTGGTTCCCGTCGCGACCAGAAGGTCACTGGCCGCCGTACGGACCTGGGCGACGACCACCTCACCGGAGAATCCCACCCCGGCCCGGTACGCCCGGCCTGCCTCACACACCGCCCGCAACGCCTGTTCCCGCGTCTCGTCGGGTTCCTCGCCCGCGGTGAGCTCGCGCCGCAGCACCCGCACGGCCTGAGCCAGCGCGGCCACCGCGGCGGGCATCGCCTCGGGGATCGGTTCGCCGTCCTCGATCAGGGTCACCGTCCGGCGGATCAGTGTTCCGCTGTTGCGCATGGCCCGGTCGACCGGCTCCACCGACTGCCCGTACCGGTCGATGGGGCCGCCCCGGTTGCCCCAGTGCTGCAGCGGGGACAGGGTGCTCGCCTCCCGGGCCCCCTGTGCCGCCTCGCTGAACGCGCCCAACTGCTTCTTGTTGTCGCGCAGCCGGTCCAGGGCGACCTGGGCGCGGTCGGCGTCCCGACCTCTCATCGCCTCGGCGGTGGCGTCCAACTGGTCGATCAGCAGGTCCAACGCGGGTCCAGCCGCCCGGTTGACCACCCGGAGCGGGTTCAGCGGCAGCAACACCGCGGTCACCACCAGTGCCACCGCGCCGCCGACGAGAGCGGCGACGAACCGGGGGATCTCCAGGTTCGGTACCGACGGGGTGAGGGTGCCGATGAGCACGGCCGTGGCTGCGGACTGGACCACCAGCGCCGGACTGCCGCCGATGAACACCGCGACGAGAACGGCCAGCACCACGATCAGGCCGAGCTGCCACGGGCCGGCCCCGATGAGGTAGATCAGCAGGTCGCCGACAAGTACGCCGACCGACACCCCGATGATCAGCTCGACGGTCCGGCGCAGCCGCTGCCCGACGGACGCGGCCAAGGCCACCACCGCGGAGATCGGCGCGAACAACGGGAGCGGAATATGCAGCAGGTCGTCGGCCACCCACCAGGCGAGGCCCGCCGCCAGCCCCGCCTGCGCCGCCAGGCCGGTGCCAGCCCGGACCCGACGCAGCCGCTCACGCACCGACTGCGCGGACCGGCGCCGCAGCTGCGCCACCGCTACCGCCCCGCGGCCGTCGGCGGCCCGGTCGGCCGGTGCCCGCCGGCTTCCTCGCCTCGGCGGACCGTCACCGAACATGGCGGCTCGTACCCGGTCGGCGGCCGACCATACCTGCGCCAGGCGACCGTCCCTTCGCGGGCGCGGAGTCGCGGAGTCAGAAGATCGCCGGCTGGCTCCACCCCGCTGGCCCGCCTCGGCGGCATCCGCCACCCGGCTGGTTCGGCCGGTCCCCGCCACGTGTCAAGGAGACGTGAAAATGTCGGCCCGGGCCGTCAATTCGGCGTAGCGGCCGCCGACGACACCGCTGGGAAGCGTGAGCATGGACGGCATGACGTCGGAGTTGGTCAGACGGCGTGACCGGTGGAACCTGCCGATTACCGGCCGGGCACCGGCCGCGGCCGAACCGGAGCAGGTCCTCGGTGCCGCGGCGGCGTCCGAGCCAGCCGCGCGGACGCACGCGGTGCTGGTGTGCGTCCGGCTGACCGCGGCCACCCCGGGCAGCAGGTTGCTGGACTTCCTGCACGCCGAGCCGTGCGCGGTCCAGGCCTGGTGGATCGCGGCCGACATCGACGCGGTGGTCCTGCTGTCGTCGCCGAGCCGGACGGCGCTGCATCGGGCCGTGGGGGATCTGCGGCTGCGTGGCGGAGCGGAGGTGGTGGCCGTACACGGCATCCTTCGGCCGCTCGCCCTGCCCGGGGCCGGGACGAGGGCAGTCGGGGCATGAGCGCGGGTTCCCAGCGTGCCGGGGTGCCGCCCGGTCACAACCATCCGCGGCGTTTGAAGATCAGGTAGAGGCTGCCGCAGACCAGGGCCATCAGGGCGAGCGCGAACAGGTACCCGTAGCGCCAGGCGAGTTCCGGCATGTGCGTGAAGTTCATGCCGTAGACGGTGCCGATCAGGGTCGGCGCGAACAGGATCGCCGCCCATGAGGAGACCTTCTTGATCTCTTCGTTCTGGGCGTAGCTGGCAGCCGTGAGGCTGCGCATCTCCTCGTTCTGCGCCTGGCTGACAAGGGTGGTGTTCACGGTGAGGATGTTCTGCAACAGGTGCCGGAACCCGTCGACCCGTTCCACCACCTGGGTGAGGTGGTCGGCCACGTCACGCAGCCGGCGGCGCAGCTCCTCGTCCGTGCCGTAGCTGCCGAACCCGGCGGTGAGGGCGTCGAGCACCTTGAGCAGCGGGCGGGCCGCCCGCTGGAACTGGATGACCTCCCGGCTGAGCGCGTAGATGCGGCGGCTGGCGTTGGGGTCGCCGCCGAAGACCTGGGTCTCGATCTCATCGATGTCGTTCTCCAGCCCGGCGACGACGGGGGCGTAGCCGTCGACGACCTGGTCGAGGACCGCGTACAGCACGGCCTCCGGCCCGAGTGCCAGGACCTGCGGGTCGGCCTCCAGCCGGCGGCGGACGGCGGCGAGGTCGGGCGCCTCGCCGTGGCGGACGGTGATCACGAAGCCCGGTCCGAGGAACAGGTGCAGCTCGCTGAACTCGACCTCCTCGCGGGCGTCGAGGTAACGCGCGGCGCGCAGGACCACGAACAGCGTGTCGCCGTAGCGTTCCAGCTTGGGCCGCTGGTGGGCGTTGATGGCGTCCTCGACAGCCAGGTCGTGCAGCTGGAACTCCCGGGCCAGGGATCGGAGCTGGCCGGTGCCGGGTCGGTAGAGACCGATCCAGGCCATCGCGCCGTCGAGTTCCTGCAGGCAGCGGTAGGTGTCGGCGAGGGTGGCCGGGGAGGCGTGGCGGCGGCCCCCGGCGTAGACGGCGCTGTCGACCACCCGGCTCCGGGTCGGCGCCGGCCGTGCGTCGACCCGCTCGTGCTCGTCCAGGCGGCGTCCGAAGCCTTCGGTCCGGGGAGGCCACCCGTAGTCGCCCATCGCCCTCCCGGAAGTCGTCCGCCGCGCACACCGCCAGCACGCGGCGGTGGTCCGGCCGCTGGATCCCCCACCCGATCCGGGTGAAACCCCGCCGGGGAGGCGCCGGCCAGGACCGGAGAGGCGTCGGACACGCGTGTCGGGTACTGGCTGCTGGCCCGACGGTCGCGCGGCGCATACTCGCCGCGGCCATGGCGAGTTGGGGAGGCACGATGAGCGTCGGCACGCGCAACCGGGCGCGGACCCGGGAGAAACATCCCCTGCGCGAGTGGCTGCTGTCGGACATGTCCGCGCGGCCCGCGCAGACGGAAGGGCCGTACGCCCGCCCGCCCGAGCAGCACCACCGCACCTGGTGGAAGGTCATGTGCCTCACCGGCGTGGACTACTTCTCCACCCTGGGCTACCAGCCCGGCATCGCCGCGCTGGCCGCCGGGGTGCTCTCCCCGATCGCCACCCTGGTGCTGGTGCTGGTCACCCTGCTGGGCGCGCTACCGGTCTACCGGCGGGTCGCGCACGACAGCCCGCACGGCGAGGGCTCCATCGCCATGCTGGTGAAGCTCCTGACGTACTGGCAGGGCAAGCTGTTCGTCCTCGTCCTGCTCGGCTTCGCCGCCACCGACTTCATCATCACCATCACCCTGTCCGCGGCGGACGCCACCGCGCACATCGACGAGAACCCGTTCTGGCCCGACAGCCTCAAGGGCCACGAGGTGATCATCACGCTGCTGCTGGTGGCACTGCTGGGAGCGGTGTTCCTCAAGGGCTTCGGCGAGGCGATCGGCATCGCCGTCGGGCTCGTCGGGGTCTACCTGGCGCTGAACGCGGTGGTGGTGTCCGACGCGCTGTGGCGGGTGCTCACCCACCCGAGCGCGATCGGCGACTGGACGACGGCGTTGACCACCCAGCACGGCGACCCGTTGCTGATGGTCGCGATCGCGCTGCTGGTCTTTCCCAAGCTCGCGCTCGGCCTGTCCGGCTTCGAGACCGGTGTCGCGGTGATGCCACACGTGAAGGGCGATCCGGACGACACGGAGGAAAAGCCGACCGGACGGATCCGCGGCACGCGGCGGCTGCTCACCACCGCCGCGGTCATCATGAGCATCTTCCTGGTCACCAGCAGCATCGCCACCACCGTGCTGATCCCCGCCGAGGCGTTCGAGCCGGGCGGACCCGCCAACGGGCGGGCGCTGGCCTTCCTGGCCCACCAGAACCTCGGCGAGGCGTTCGGCACCGTCTACGACCTGTCGACCATCGCCATCCTCTGGTTCGCCGGCGCGTCCGCCATGGCCGGCCTGCTGAACCTCGTCCCCCGCTACCTGCCCCGCTACGGCATGGCACCCACCTGGGCGCGGGCGGTCCGACCGCTGGTGCTGGTGTTCACCGCCGTGGCGTTCCTCATCACCGTCATCTTCAAAGCCAGCGTCGACGCCCAGGGCGGCGCGTACGCCACCGGCGTGCTGGTGCTGATCACCTCGGCCGCCACCGCGGTGACCCTCTCCGCGCGGCACCGCCGCCAGCACGGTCTCACGGTCGCCTTCGGCATCATCACCGTGATCTTCGTCTACACCACCATCGCCAACGTGGTGGAACGCCCCGACGGCGTGAAGATCGCCGCCTGCTTCATCGCCGGCATCATCGGGGTGTCGCTGTTGTCCCGCCTGTTCCGGGCGTTCGAACTGCGGGTCGACATCGTCGAACTGGACCCGACCGCGCGGCAGTTCATCACCGACTGCGCACGGCGACGCATCCGGCTCATCGCCCACGAGTCGGCCAGCCGGGACGCCGCCGAGTACCGCGCCAAGCTGGCCCAGATCGTGGCCGACAACGACTTCCCCGCCGACAGCGACGTCATCTTCGTCGAGGTGACCGTCACCGACCCGTCGGACTTCGAGACCGAGCTGCGGGTCACCGGGGCGGTGCTGCACGGCAAGTACCGGGTGCTGCGCCTGTCCAGCTCGTCGGTGCCCAACGCGCTCGCCGCGCTGCTGCTGCACATCCGGGATCTCACCCACCGCCGCCCGCACATCTACTTCGAGTGGACCGAGGGCAACCCGGCCGGCAACTTCCTGCGCTACCTGATCTTCGGCCAGGGCGAGATCGCCCCGGTCACCCGGGAGATCCTGCGCCAGCAGGAGCCGGACCGGTCCCGCCGGCCGCACGTGCACGCCGGCTGACCCCGCCGGGCGGCCGGACGGGCCGGATGGCCCTGCGCCGGCGGCTGTTGGACGCTCAGCTGTGCGAGTTGCGCTACCGGGCCGGTGACGGCCGCGGCATCAGCCTGCCAGTGCTGTACGCCGCGGCCGTGGCGCTCCCGTCGTCCGCGGTCGCCGTCAGGGCCGGTATCGGTAGCCCATGCCCGGTTCGGTGATGAGGTGGCGAGGGCGGGCCGGGTCGTCCTCGAGCTTGCGCCGCAGTTGCGCCATGTACTGGCGCAGGTAGTTGGTCTCCTGCTGGTACTCGGGGCCCCACACTTCGTGCAGCAGCTGGCGCTGGCTGATGAGCTTGCCCGGGTGGCGCAGCAGCTTCTCCAGCATCGCCCACTGGGTGGGGGTGAGCTTGACCTCCGTACCGTCGTCGCGGGTGACGGTCCGGTCGGCGAGGCTGACCGTGTGCCGACCGACCCGGAGCGCCGAGGGCGCCGCGGCGTCGGCCGGCGCGACGGTGAGCCGGCGGGTCACCGCCCGTATCCGGGCGAGGAGCTCGTCGACGCCGAAGGGCTTGGTGACGTAGTCGTCGGCCCCGGCGTCCAGCGCGGCGACCTTGTCCTCGCTGCCCGCCCGGCCGGAGAGCACGATGATCGGCACGGCGGTCCAGCCGCGCAGGCCGCGGATGACGTCGACGCCGTCGAGGTCGGGCAGCCCCATGTCGAGCACCACCAGGTCCGGGGGGTGGGCGGCGGCGGCCTTGAGCGCCGCGGTGCCGGTGTCGGCGAGCTGGACGTCGTAGCCGCGGGCGCGCAGGTTGATCCGCAGGGCGCGCAGGATCTGCGGTTCGTCGTCGACGACCAGGATTCGGGTCATTCCTGCGGTCCCTCCGTCGCGGTGTCGGTGGCCGCTGGCAGCCGCAGGACCATGGTGAGGCCGCCACCGGGCGTGGTCTCCGGGGTGATGCTGCCACCCATCGCCTCGGCGAGGCCGCGGGACAGGGCGAGGCCGAGCCCGACGCCCGTCTGGTTGTCCCGGTCGCCGAGGCGCTGGAACGGCAGGAAGACGTGCTCCCATTTGTCCTCGGGGATGCCGGGGCCGGTGTCGATGACCCGCAGCTCGACCTGCCCGGCGTGGGCGCTCGCGGTGACGGTGGGCGGCTGCCCGGGCGGGCTGTGCCGCAGCGCGTTCGCGACGAGGTTGACCAGCACCCGCTCCAGCAGGCCCGGATCGGCGGTGGCGGCGGGCAGGTCGGCGGGGATGTCGGTGCTGACGTCGGCCGCCGCCGGGCCGAGTTCGTCCAGGGCACGGGGTACGGCGTCCTCCAGCCCGATCGCGGCGTGGGTCACGCCCAGCGCACCGGCCTGCAGGCGACTCATGTCGAGCAGGTTCGCCACCAGCCGGCTGAGCCGGTCGAGAGACTCGTCGGCGGTGGCCAGCAGCTCCTCCCGGTCCTCGGCGCCGAACTCGATGTCGTGGCTGCGCAGGCTGCTCACCGCGGCCTTCGCTGACGCCAGGGGCGTACGCAGGTCGTGGCTGACCGCGGCGAGCAGCGCGGTGCGCATCCGGTCGGCCTCGGCGAGCGGGCGGGCGGTGGCGGCTTCCTCGGCGAGGCGCTCCTGGCGGAGGGCGACGGCGGCCTGGGCGGCGAAGGCCTCGACGATGCGCCGGTCGGCGGCTTCCAGCCGCCGGCCGCTGAGCACCACGGTGAGCCGGTCGTCGACCGGCACCGCGGTCTCCCCCGCGCTGGGACTGCATGGCGGCTGGTCACCGACGCTGGCCACCACCCGCCAGGCGCCCTCGTCGCGGGCGCGGCCGGGTCGCCCCTCGGCGTCGGCGGCCAGCTCGAGGACGCTGACCGCCCGCAGTCCGAAGGTCTCCCGGAGCCGGTCGAGCAGGGCCGGCAGTGGCCGTTCACCGCGCAGGACGCCGCCGGCGACGGTGGCCAGGGTCTGCGCGTCGGCGGAGGCGCGGGCGGCCTCCCGGGTCCGCCGCGCGGCCACGTCCACGACCCAGCTGACTGCGACCGCGACGCCGACGAAGACGCCGAGGGCGAGCAGGTTGTCCGCCTCGGCGATGGTCAGCGTGTAGAAGGGCGGGGTGAAGAACCAGTTCAGCAGCAGGGAGCCGACGAGCGCGGCGACCAGGGCCGGCCACATCCCGCCGACCAGCGCGACGCCGACGACCCCGGCGAGGAAGAGCAGGATGTCGTTGGTGAGGCTGAGGTCTGGCAGCGCCCACAGCAGCAGGGTGAGCAGCGGCATGCCGAGCCCGGCGAGCGCGAAGCCGAGCAGCCGGCGGCGCCGGGACAGCGCCGCCGGGACGCCGGCTGCGCGCCGGCCGCGACCCGCCTGCGGGTGCGTGACCAGGTGTACGTCGATCGGGCCGGAGAGCGAGGTGGTGGTCACCCCGACGCCGCGCGAGAACAGTTGCGCGAACCGGCCGCGCCGGCTGGCGCCGAGGACGAGCTGGGTGGCGTTGACGCCGCGGGCGAAGTCGAGCAGCGCGGCGGGCACGTCGGCGCCGAGGACCTGGTGGTACGTGCCGCCGAGGCTCTCCACCAGGACCCGCTGCCGGGCGAGTTGGGCGGGGTCGGCGTCGGCCAGGCCGTCACTGCGGGCGACGTGCACGGCGAGCAGGTCGGCGCCCCTGCTGCGGGCGGCTATCCGGCCGGCGCGGCGGATCAGGGTCTCGCCCTCGGGCCCGCCGGTGAGCGCGACGACGACCCGTTCGCGGGCTTCCCAGGTGGCGGAGATGCCCTGCTGGGCGCGGTAGCGGTCGAGCTGGTCGTCGACCTTGTCGGCAAGCCAGAGCAGGGCAAGCTCGCGCAGCGCGGTGAGGTTGCCGACCCGGAAGTAGTTACCAAGCGCGGCGTCGATCTTGTCGGGCCGGTAGATGTTGCCGTGGGCCATCCGGCGGCGCAGCGCCTCCGGCGTCATGTCGACCAGCTCGACCTGTTCGGCGGCGCGGACGATCTCGTCGGGGACGGTCTCGCGCTGGGTGGTGCCGGTGATCTGGGCGACGACGTCGTTGACCGATTCCAGGTGTTGGACGTTGACCGTGGACAGGACGGAGATGCCGGCGTCGAGGAGTTCCTGGATGTCCTGCCAGCGCTTCTCGTGCCGGGAGCCGGGGACGTTGGTGTGGGCCAGTTCGTCGACGACGGCGACCTCGGGCCGGCGGGCCAGCAGGCCGTCCAGGTCCATCTCGGTGAACTCGGTGCCGCGATAGCTGATCTCCCGGCGCGGGACCACCTCCACGTCGGCGATCATCGCGGCGGTGTGCGGGCGGCCGTGGGTCTCGACCAGGCCGATCACCACGTCGGTGCCGCGTTCGGCGCGGCGCTGAGCCTCCTCCAGCATCGCGTACGTCTTGCCGACACCGGGGGCAGCCCCCAGGTAGATGCGGAGTTCTCCTCGTGGCACGCAGAACATCCTTCCTGATCGCGAGCCGCCACGGCACCGACCGGGGTCGGTGCCGTGGCGTGGGGGCCGGCGGCCGGGGCGCGGCCGGTCGGGTCCGGCCTCGCCCCGGGTGGATCAGCGGACCGGGAACTTCCGGTCCAGGGCGAGGTTGAGTTCCAGGACGTTGACGCCCGGTGCGCCCATGAAGCCCAGCGACGGCCCGGTGGTGTGCTCGTCGACCAGGCGGCGGACCGCCGCCGGGTCCGCGCCCCGCTCGCGAGCGACCCGGTTGACCTGCAACTTCGCGTATGCCGGGGAGATGTGCGGGTCGAGGCCGCTGCCGCTCGCGGTGACCGCGTCGGACGGCACCGCCGGGTCGGCGGGGGCGTCACCGCGCATCGGGGTGATCACCCCGCCGGCCGCCACGTAGTCCTCGCCCGCCTTGGCCAGCTCGACCGGCACGCCCTGGTACGAGCCCACGAACGGCGTGGCCGGGGCGGTCTGGTTGACGCTGACCACCCGGGTGATCCGGCCGGTCAGTCCGTCGGCGCGGAACACCGCGAGCACGGCGCCGACCCCGTCGGGAGTGCAGTACGGGCGCCGCCCGTCGACGCCCTCGAGTTCCCCGACCGCCTTGCTGCGGGCGCAGACAAGGCTGAGCAGGCTCGGGGTCGACTCGGCCGGGTCGGTGGCGATGGTGTCGACGACGCTCTCCGGGCCGAGGTTGCTGGCCGCGGTCGACGTCGGGTCGTAGCCGTCGCCGGCGGCGGACGGCCGGGACTGGAAGTAGCGCGGGACGGCGTTGCCGTCCGCGTCGGTGAAGGACTGTCCGATCAGCGCGCTGCCGACGGTCTTCCCGTTCGCGGCGAGCAGCGAGCCGTCCGCCTTGTCGTTGAGGCCGGGCAGCCGGCCCACCGCGACCAGGGCGAGCGGGTACGCGAGCCCCAGCAGGACGGTGAAGACGAGCAGCGCGCGCAGGGCGGCGAGGTGTTGGGCGAGCCAGGTGGGTAGGCGCATCACGAGATCCCTGGGATGAACTGGATGAGCAGGTCGATGAGCTTGATGCCGATGAACGGCACGATGATGCCGCCGAGGCCGTAGACCAGCAGGTTGCGGCTGAGCAGCTTCGACGCGGCGGCGGGCCGGTAGCGGACGCCGCGCAGGGCGAGCGGAATGAGCGCGATGATCACGAGGGCGTTGAAGATGACCGCCGAGAGGATCGCCGACTCGGGGCTGGCCAGCCGCATGATGTTCAGGGCGTCCAGGCTCGGGTAGAGCCCGGCGAACATGGCCGGGATGATCGCGAAGTACTTGGCGATGTCGTTGGCGATGCTGAAGGTGGTCAGCGCTCCCCGGGTGATCAGCAACTGCTTGCCGATCTCCACAATCTCGATCAACTTGGTCGGGTCGGAGTCGAGGTCGACCATGTTGCCGGCCTCCTTGGCGGCCGACGTGCCGGTGTTCATCGCGACGCCGACGTCGGCCTGGGCCAGCGCGGGGGCGTCGTTGGTGCCGTCGCCGGTCATCGCGACCAGCCGGCCGCCCTCCTGCTCCTTGCGGATCAGGGCGAGCTTGTCCTCCGGGGTGGCCTCGGCGAGGAAGTCGTCCACGCCGGCCTCGTCGGCGATCGCCTTCGCCGTACGCGGGTTGTCACCGGTGATCATCACGGTCCGGATGCCCATCCGGCGCATCTCGTCGAACCGCTCCCGCATGCCCGTCTTGACGACGTCCTTGAGGTGGATGACGCCCAGGGTGCGGGCCGGCTCCCCGTCGAGGTGCTCGGCCACCACCAGCGGAGTGCCACCGATGCCGCTGATCTCGTCAACGAGCTGGCCGACCTGCTCGGTCGGGCGACCGCCGTTCTCCCGGACCCACTTCATGACCGCGGCCGCAGCCCCCTTGCGGATCCGGCGCACCGGTCCGGTGGCCCCGCCGTCGACGCTGGCGTCCGGGGTCAGGTCCACCCCGCTCATCCGCGTCTGTGCGGTGAAGGGCACGAACGTGGCGTGCGGGATCAGGCCCGGCTCGCGCTCCCGCAGCCCGAAGGCGTTCTTGGCGAGTACGACGATCGAGCGCCCCTCGGGGGTCTCGTCGGCGAGGCTGGACAGCTGGGCGGCGTCGGCGACCTGCTCGGCGGTCACGCCCTCGACGGGCAGGAACTCGGTGGCCTGCCGGTTGCCGAGGGTGATCGTGCCGGTCTTGTCGAGCAGCAGAGTGTTGACGTCGCCGGCGGCCTCGACGGCCCGGCCGCTCATCGCCAGGACGTTGCGCTGGACCAGCCGGTCCATGCCGGCGATGCCGATGGCCGAGAGCAGCGCGCCGATCGTGGTGGGGATCAGGCAGACCAGCAGCGACACCAGGACGACGCCGGTGACGCCCGCGTCGGTGATCGCGCCACTGTCCGACGCGGCCGCCTGGTACCCCTTGGAGAAGATCGCCAGGGGCTGGAGGGTGACCACGGCCAGCACGAAGATGATCGTGAGCGCGGCGAGCAGGATGTTCAGCGCGATCTCGTTCGGGGTCTTCTGCCGGTTCGCGCCCTCCACCAGGGCGATCATCCGGTCGATGAAGCTCTCCCCCGGCTTCTGGGTGATCTTGACGATGATCCGGTCGGAGAGCACCTTGGTGCCGCCGGTGACCGCGCTGCGGTCGCCGCCGGACTCCCGGATCACCGGGGCGGACTCGCCGGTGATGGCGGATTCGTCCACGCTGGCGATGCCCTCGACCACGTCGCCGTCGCCCGGGATGATCCCGCCCGCCTCGACCAGGACGACGTCGCCCTGCTTGAGCGCGGGGGCCGGCACGGCCTCGTCGCGGTAGGTGTTCGCCGCGGCGCCGGGCGTCCAGCCGATCAGCCGGGTGGCGATGGTGTCCCGCTTCGCCTGCCGCAGCGCCGCGGCCTGCGCCTTGCCCCGGCCTTCGGCGACCGCCTCGGCCAGGTTGGCGAAGAGCACGGTCAGCCAGAGCCAGACGGTGATCGCCCAGGCGAACACCGACGGTTCGGTCACCGCCAGGACGGTGGTGAACGCGGCGCCGATCTCGACGATCAGCATCACCGGGTTGCGCCACAGGGTGCGCGGGTCGAGCTTGCGCAGCGCGTCCGGCAGCGACCTGATGAGCTGCTGGGGGTCGAGCAGGCCCCCGCCGACCCGGTTGCCGTGGGTGGCCGGAGTGCCGGCGGTCGGCTGTTCTTCGGTCCCGGATGTCACTGGCGTGACGGACATGTCCTTGTTCCTCATGGTGGTCACAGCCCTTCGGCCAGCGGGCCGAGAGCGAGTGCGGGCAGGAAGGTCAGCGCGACGAGGATCACCGTGACGCCGACGACCATTCCGATGAACAGCGGTCGGTGGGTCGGCAGGGTGCCCTCGGAGGCGGGGGTGGGTGCCTGGCGGGCCAGCGAGCCGGCCAGCGCGAGCACGAAGATGATCGGCAGGAACCGGCCGAGCAGCATGCACAGGCCCAGCGCGGTGTCCCACCAGGTGGTGTTGACCGTGATGCCGGCGAAGGCGGAGCCGTTGTTGTTGCTCGCCGAAGTGAACGCGTAGAGCACCTCGGACAGCCCGTGCTGTCCGACGTTGAGCGCCGTCGAGTTGTTGCCGGTCGCGAACGCGGCCGCGGTGCCGATCAGCACCAGCGCCGGGGTGATCAGGAAGTACAGCGAGGCGAACTTGATCTCCCGCGATCCGATCTTCTTGCCCAGGTACTCCGGGGTGCGGCCGACCATCAGGCCGGCGACGAAGACGGTGATCACCGCGAGGATGAGCAGGCCGTAGAGACCGGAACCGGTACCGCCGGGCGCGACCTCGCCGAGCATCATGTTGACCATGGTCATCATGCCGCCGAGCGAGGTGAACGAGTCGTGGAACGAGTTCACCGCGCCGGTCGAGGTCAGCGTGGTGGCGGCGGCGAAGGTGGCCGAGTTCGACACGTCGAACCGCACCTCCTTGCCTTCCATGGCCGCGCCGACCGCCTGCGGCACGGTGCCGTGCCCGGCGAGCTCGAAGACGTTGGTCATGGCGATGCTGAGGAAAGCCAGGATCCCCATCACGGCCGCGATCGCGTAGCCCTGCCGGTTCTGCCCGACCATCCGGCCGAAGACCCGGGGCAGGCTGAACGGGATCAGCAGGATCAGGAAGAGCTGCAGCCAGTTGGTCCACGCGGTCGGGTTCTCGAACGGGTGGGCGCTGTTGACGTTGTAGAAGCCGCCGCCGTTGGTACCGAGTTCCTTGATCGCCTCCTGGCTGGCGACCGGGCCGCCGGTGACGGTCTGGCCGCCGCCGGTCAGGGTGGTCACGTCGGTGCCGCCCGAGAGGTTCTGCACCACGCCACCGATCATCAGGGCGAGCGTGGCCAGCACCGCGATCGGCAGCAGGATCCGCAGCGTGATCCGGGTCAGGTCGACCCAGAAGTTGCCCAGCTCGCCGGTGCGGCTGCGGGCGAAGCCGCGCACCAGCGCGACCGCGACCGCGATGCCGACGGCGGCGGAGACGAAGTTCTGCACCGCCAGCCCGGCCATCTGCACCAGGTGGCCCATGGTCGACTCACCCGAGTACGACTGCCAGTTCGTGTTGGTCACGAACGACACCGCGGTGTTCCAGGCGCCGTGCGGCACCACCGGGTCGAAGCCGAGCGACCACCAGAGGTGGTTCTGCACCCGCTGGAACGCGTACAGGAACAGGATCGAAATGGCGGAGAAGGCGAGCACGCTGCGGGCGTACACGCCCCAGGACTGCTCGGCGGCCGGGTTGACCCCGACCAGCCGGTAGATCCCGCGCTCGACCCGGGACTGCCGGGTGCCGGAGACCACCCGGTACATGTAGTCGCCGAAGGGTTTGTAGACCGCGACGAGCGCCGCGATCAGGGACAGGACGAAGATGACGCCGGCTGTTGTCATGGTCATCAGAAGCGCTCCGGGAACAGCAGGGCGACCACCAGGAACACACCCAGGCCGATCGCCAGCACCAGGCCGACGGCGTTGACGGCGCTCACAGCTTCTCCACCGCCCGTACCACCAGGGCGAGCGCTGCGAACAGCGCCACCGTCACCAGCACGAACACCACGTCAGACACAGCTGACTCCTCATCGCGGACTCGTTCGTCACGACCGCCTTCCGGTCGCGCCGGGCAATCAAAACGCCACACCCTTCGAATGGACAGGGTCCATAACGCGACCATGACGCCGACCCGCCATTTCTTGACGCGTTCTTGACGCCGTCCGCCGCTCAGATGAAGGGGATCACCGCGGACGAAAGGTCAGAAGGGCCTGCCCTAGGACGGCAGAACCGGCGGGAGACCCGCCAGCGACGCCCCCGAACCCTGGTGCGGACAGCCATCGACAAGGTGGTCAGAACGGATCCGCCCGTACTGTTCCGGCGGGGGCACCCCAGCGCTCGCCGCGAAGACGCGACCCGGGCGGCGCAACCAGTCCAGGCCGCGCCCGTTCACCAGTTCGACGGACACCGACAGCCCGTCGGGCTCCGGTGCCCGCCGCTGGTCGGCACCGGCGTGGTCACGCCGCACGGAATCCGCCCGGCACGTCGTCCGGCGGGGCGACGACGGCGGCGGCATCCGGCGGAACGTCGCCGGCGGTGGCGGACGCGACCGACCTCAGGCGCCGGTAACCGGCGCCCAGCACGACGGCCAGCACGATCACCGGCGTGTAGGACCAGGCGTCCCCGCCCCCGGTCAGCTCACCGAAGCGGTGCGCGAGGAAGCCGACGAACGTCGCCACCGCCAGGGCCGCCACCGCGCCGACCGTCCGCAGATCCGCCACCCCCGCGGCGTACGCGCCGACGGCGACGGCCACGAGCAGCGCCCGCCCCGCCAGGTCCGGCGCCGGGAACACGGCCGCCGCGAGCAGCGTCGCCGCGACGACCAGCACCGCACCGGCCGCCACGCTGACCCCAACCGGCGTCGGCTCCTCGCGCCCCGCGGCTTCCTGATCTCGATCGACGTTCATGACCCGCCTCCGGCGCCGGCCCGGGCCCGCACCTCGGGCCCGGCTCAGGCCATACCAGTCCCCACCGGCGGTGATCGTCGACGGCCTTCACACATCTGCTACGCGGGGTGGCGCAATTTTGACGGGAATTTGACGACGGTCGGAAACCATTGATCGGGCCCGCGTCGGCCGCGTTGTCGGGTGGCGCGAAAAGCGCGGGAAAATGCACGCTTCAGCCTCCGGCATCGGCGAACGGTCGTCGGGTTCCGGCGGCGCGAAAGCGGGGTGACCGAACAGGGCGGGCGGGCGTGACGATCGGGACACGCCGCCGCGTCGAGCGTTCCTCGAGCCGGTGCACCGACCATGGGCGCACCGGCGCCGGGCGTCGGGCGTCGGGGCGGGCAGAGTCGTGGGTGGTGAGGTCGGTGCCGGCAGGGTACGTGCGATGGCTCCGGACGGTTTCGCGGACACTGTGGCTGGGCCTGCAACACTGCGGGGCCAGCTACGCCGGGCTGATCCTGCCGCCGCACCACGGAACGACGCAGCCGGCAGGCACGGCCCCGGCGGCCCCGGCATCGGGACACCCCGAGCGGCTCGCGGCACACGTGCCGATGTCGCCGGTGGAGGAGCGACTCTGGGCCGACCTCGGTCACCACCGCCGAAAGGACTGACCAGCCGCCGGAGCGGGACCCGGCGGGACGGCCGCCTCAGCCGGTCGGCCGATCAGGCTCCGGCTGGTAGATGTCCGGCACGCCGTCCCGGTCGCGGTCGACGGTCTCCGCCTCGTACACCCGGCGGTAGAGGCGGCCGCGGGCGCGCAGGATGATCGTGGCCACCATCGCGGCGAGCAGCGACCCGGTGAGCACGGCGACCTTGACGTGACCGTCGCGTTCGCTGCCCAGGCCGAACGCCAACTCGCCGATCAGCAGCGACACGGTGAACCCGATGCCGCCGAGCAGGGCGAGGCCGAGCACGTCGAGCCAGTTCAGGCCCTCCTCCAGATCCGCGCGGGTGAAGCGGGAGACGAGCCAGGTGGCGGTCATGATGCCGACCGGCTTGCCGACGACCAGGCCGACGACGATGCCGAGCGCGACCCGGTCGGTCAGCGCGGTGGCCAGGCCCGCGACGCCGCCGACGGTGACACCGGCGGAGAGGAACGCGAAGAGCGGCACCGCGATGCCGGCGGAGATCGGCCGGAACCGGTGCTCGAAGTGCTCGGCCAGGCCCGGGCCGGCGTCGGGACCGCCTGCGGCCCGACTGCGGATCACCGGCACGGTGAAGGCCAGCAGGACGCCGGCCACCGTGGCGTGCACCCCGGACGCGTGCACCAACGCCCAGGTCACGGCCGCCAGCGGCAGCAGCAGCCACCAGGACCGGACCCGCCGACGCACCAGCACGGCGAAGATCGCGAGCGGAACCAGTGCGCCGAGCAGCGGGACGACGGACAGGTGAGCGGTGTAGAAGACGGCGATGATCACGATCGCCAGCAGGTCATCGACGACCGCCAGGGTGAGCAGGAAGGTGCGCAGCGCCGACGGCAGGAAGCGGCCCGCCACGGCGAGCACGGCGAGGGCGAAGGCGATGTCGGTCGCGGTCGGGATCGCCCACCCCTTCGCGCCGTCGCCCCCGGCGATCAGGGCGTAGAGCACGGCCGGTACGAGCACGCCGCCCGCCGCCGCCGCCACCGGCACCGCCGCCCGGCGCGGGTCCCGCAGGTCGCCGGCGACAAACTCGCGCTTCAGCTCCAACCCGGCGACGAAGAAGAAGATCGCCAGCAGGCCGTCGGCGGCCCAGCTGGCCACACTGAGATCCAAGTGCAGGGATGCCGGACCGAAGCGGAGGTCGCGCAGTTCGCGATAGCCGTCCGACCAGGGGGAATTCGACCAGACCAGGGCCAGCAGCGCGCCGACGAGCAGCAGCGCCCCACCGACCGTCTCCTTGCGGAGGATGGCGGAGATGCGACTGGTCTCGCCCCACGAGCGGCGGGCGAACAGGCTGGCACGGCGCCGGGCGGCGTCGGTCACGGGGTCTCCTCGTCGACAGGGGTCGCGTCATCCATCGCCGACCAGACTTCCCGGCACACCAGGGCTACCACGCTATCCGACCCCGCCGGCAACACATCGGCGAACGTGAGCAGCCCGGGAGGCGGCATGTTCCTGGTACCCCGCGACCGCATGGCCAATCATCCGGGCCGCGCTGCGGAGGCGACCCCGGCCGGCATGGGCGCCGCCCGTCCCCGTCGGCGTCGCTGCATGATGACCGTGAGCTGAGCGGGGGTCGGGGGACCGGGCTAGGCTCGTCCCACGGGACCTACCCCGTCGGGCATCACCGACTTCGACACCCACGCCGACGCCGTACCGCCCCGGATTGCCCCTCCTTCCCGGAAGGCGTGGTGTCACATGGCGGACCGGCCCCCGGCCCTCGTACCCGCCCTCGTCGGCGTCCCCGACGGCACCGGGCGGGTCGACGCCGCCGGCTACCGCGGCACGGCGCCGCCTGGGGGGGCCGCATGACGGGCCACCCCTCCCCCGTGGGGCGGGACTTCGTGCACTCCGCCCTGATCGTCGACTCGGACGACACCCTGCGTTCCCGGCTCGTCCCCGCGCTGCGGCGGTCGATCGAAGCGCACGAACGGGTCCACCTGCTGGTCGGCGCGCACGTCGAACGGGTCGTCCGGGATGCCCTGGGCGCGCTGGCCGACCGGCTCGAATGGGGCGAACGGGCCACCTTCTACGCCCGGCTGGGCTTCGCGTACGAGCGGCTCCGCCGGTATCTGGCCGCCCAGCACGCCGCCGGCAGCAGCGTCCACGTGATCACCGAACCCGACGTGTCGGCCGACCCCGCGCCGGACGCCCCGGTGGACCGCGCCACCGCCCACCTTTCGTACGAGTCCGCGTGCGACGACGCGTACGCCGACTACGGCTGCGCCGTCACCTGCCTCTGGGACAGCAGGCGCCACCCCACCGTCCTCATCGAGCGCGTCCGGGACCTGCACAACCACGAACTCACCGGGAAAGGCTGCGAGCCCAACTCCGGCTACGTCGCGTCGACCGACTACCTGCGGGCGCGCAGCGAGATCCCGCTCGAGGCGGTGCCGCCGGTGGTGGACCTCGACGTCGGCCTCGTCGACCTCGATCAGCTCACCCAGCTGCGCAGCGCGCTGCGCAGCTGGGCGGGGGCGAGATCGTTCGACGCGGACGCGACGGGTGACGTGGTCGTGGCGGTCACCGAGGTGGCCACGAACGGCCTGGTCCACGGGGCGCTCCCGGTACGCCTCCGGAGCTGGCACCACGGGGACATGCTCATCGTCCAGGTCGACGACTCGGGCGGCCGCCGGATCCCCCCGGCGGCTGGCTTCCACCAGGCCGGCAGCGCGGACCGGGTCGGCGGGCGAGGTCTCTGGCTAGCCCGACAGCTCGCCGACGTGGTGACCATGCACTGCGGGGAGAGCAGCACCAGCGTCCGGTTGCATTTCCCGTACGCGGGCACCCACGGCCTGCCGATGGGCTGACCCGGAGCCGCCGACAACGGCGGCCGGGAGCCGACGTCGGGCGCGCGCCGACGCGGTCAGCGCCGCAGTTCGCGCCAGGCCGGGTCGCCCCCGCGCCACGCCCCGGCGAGAATGCTGGCCGAGCCACGGCTGGGGCACTCCTGCACCTTCGACCGGCCGAGGGCGCCGCCGATCTGCGCCTGGACCTCCCACCGCTGCCCATCAGTGCGGATGTACACGTCGCGACGCCCACGCGCCGTCGTGTTCCCGTTCCACCAGTGCTCCTCGACGATCACCTGCCGACGGTATCTCAACAGGAGGTCGGACCGCACCGCCCGGCAGCCGGATCAGGGCCGGCCCACCCGCCCACCCCCGACGCCGTACCGGACAGAAGGCGCGGCGACGGCCATCACGGACGGCAGAACCTGCCCCGGGCGGACGAGCACGTGCCCGGGGCCGGGATCACTGCGGTTTCGCGGCCCCGGGCCGCGGCGCGGCTCAGCCGTCCAGCCGGCGCACCATGTTCATGATCGTCTCGACCTGGGCGCCGCCCTTGATCGGGTAGTTGGTCCCGCCGAGGTAGCCCCACCAGTCCCAGCAGCCGTTCGGGTTCGCTCCGGAAGGGATGGCCTGCGGGTAGAGGACGATCAGCCGGTTGGTGTCGGCGTACTGGTTGAGGTTGGCCCGGTCGACGAAGGCGGTGCCGACCTTGGAGTAGCCCTGCACGCACCCGTGCAGGGCGACCAGCAGCCGGCAGGTCTGCCCGCCGGCGCAGGCGCTCGGGACGTTCGCGAAGCCGCTGGCGTCCATGCTCAGGCCGTTGGCCCAGCCGTTCACCGCGTACGTGTCCTGGCTGAACCGGATCAGCGTGCCGCCGAGCGGGCCGATGTTCGGCGCCGCCACCGAGCCGAGGAGCGTGCCGAGGAAGGCGCCCTGCGGGTCGGTCCCGCAGTCGTTGAGATACGGCGAGGCGGTCGCCGCGCAGCCCACCGTGCCGTACGGGGTGACCCAGGCATGCCCGGCGGCGCTGCCGGCGTCGTACCGCACGCTGGCCCCGAAGTCCTGGTAGTAGCGGACCAGGTCGTCGGTGACGGACTTCTTCACGGTGCTGTCGCTGCCGCCGTGGTAGACGTACACGGGCTGGCCGGCGAGGTTGCCGGTGCCGTCGATCCAGCCGTACGACGCCCAGCTGCGGGTGTAGCTCTCCAACGTGGGGACGTACGTCGGGTAGATGTTGTCGCCGCAGCCGTAGAGCGCCTGCGAGACGTTGTTCTGGGCGCAGTAGTAGGGCCCGGCCGCGAAGACGGCGGCGCCCCGGATCCGCGCGGAGTAGGCGACCTGGAGCTGGGTGGCCAGATACCCGCCGGAGGAGACCCCGGCGACGTAGACGGCGGAGACGGGGTACGTGCGGAGGGTCCCGGCGACCGGCGCCTTCGTGTACGGCGTGTTGGCGGCCCGCGCGGCGGTGGTGGCGGGCAGGACCAGGAGCAGGGCCGCGGCGAGGATGGTGGCGGCTTTCCACGATGTTTTCATGGCGTTCTCCCGTTTGCAGCACCGGCGACTCACCGGCGTGCCAGGACATTAACGTGACATAGACCACAGCGGATATCCATGCGGCGGACACCTCGCGGCCGCCGCTGGTGTGGACGGACCACCGGGGTATTTCGGTTGGCGGTCGACGCGACGCCGCCTAGCCTGGCCGCGACGTCACTCCGACGAGTCGAAGAGGGTGTTTTGGTGCCGGTGCCCAGCGTGCTGATCCGAGCCGACCAGCGTTCAGCGCCGCCCCGCCCCGACATCGACCGTCTGGAGTCACCGACATGGACCTGCCACGTAGTTTCGTCATCCGTGAGGGCGACCTCCGCATCCTCAACCCCATCGACGCCGGCAAGCTGGCCACCCTCGGGCGGGCGGTCAAGCTGAGGCAGGGCACGTCGATCCTCGACCTGTGCAGCGGCAGGGGTGAGCTGCTCTGCACCTGGGCGCGCGACCACGGCGTGGTCGGCACCGGAGTGGACATCAGCACCGCCTTCACCGCCGCGGCGCGGGAGCGGGCCGCCGCCCTGGGCGTCGCCGACCGGGTCCGCTTCGTGCACGGCGATGCCGCGACGTTCGTACCCGAGGAGCCTGTCGACGTGGCCGCCTGCGTCGGCGCCACCTGGATCGGCGGGGGTGTTCCCGGCACGATCGAGCTGCTGGCGCGCAGTCTGCGCGCCGGCGGGATGCTGCTCGTCGGGGAGCCGTACTGGCGGCTCGACCCGCCGGACGGGGAGACCGTGGCGGCGTGCCACGCGGAGTCGAAGGAGCAGTTCCGGGACCTGCCCGGCCTGGTCGGGCTATTCGGCGAGTGCGGCTGGGACCTGGTGGAGATGGTCCTCGCCGACCAGGACAGCTGGGACCGGTACGCCGCCGCCCACTGGCTGAACCTGCGCCGCTGGCTGGACGAGAACCCGGACGACGAGCTCGCCGATGAGCTGCGGCGGGAGCTGACCGAGGACCCGCTCCGCCACGTCCGCTACCAGCGGGAGTACCTGGGCTGGGGCGTCTTCGCGCTGCTCCGGCGCTGACCGGCCGGGCCGGCCCCTCGGCACCCGTACCCGGGGGCCGGCCCGACCGCGCCGCGCCCCGGTCACGCCGGGACGTAGGTGAGCACGGCGACGCCGCTGGTGGTGATGTGCGAGCGGGTCAGCGCGAGGTCCACCGCCACGCCCTCGGCCCACAGCTTGCGGCCCTTGCCGGCGACGATCGGGAAGACCATGATCCGGTACTCGTCGACCAGCCGGTGCGCGGTCAGGTGGTTGAGCAGCTCGGCGCTGCCGTTGATGAGCAGGGTGCCCGGTTGAGCCTTCAGCGCGGCCACCTCCTCGGCCACGTCGCCGGGCAGGAAGCTCGCCCCCCACTCCGGCTCGGTCAGGGTGGTGGTGGCGACGTGCTTGGGGATGGCGTTCATCCGCTCGCCGAAGTAGCCCTCGTCCATCTGCGGCCACGACGCCTTGAAGCCCTCGTACGTCTTGCGGCCCAGCAGCAGGGCGTCGGCCTCCTGAAGGTTCTCCCACTGCCACTGCTGCAGCTCCTCGTTGAAGTACGGGAAGCTCCACATCGGCTCCTCGAAGACCCCGTCGAGGGTCACGTACTCCACCGCGACGACCTTGCCCATCCCGATCACTCCTCGCTGGTTAACGAAGTCGTTATTTAACTGACTCGTAAATTACAGAGGCCGGTTCTGTCCGTCAAGCGCTTCGACGCATCTCTTTCTCCCGCGGACGGGCCCGTCCGCTTAACCGATGGCTACGCAGGGTAAAGCGGGATCATGGGCCAGCTCCACACGTCGCCGCCGCCGCCGCAGGCCACCGAGCTCGAACGGTGGAACCTCGGCAACGGGGCGGAACTCCGCGAGCTGAGGGCGTCGCTGCGCGCGGCGCTGACCCGCTATGGCCTGACCCAGGGCGAGGAGCTGGACGAGGTGCCCGGCCTGGTCGTACTGGTCGCCACCGAGCTGGCGAGCAACGCGCTGCGGCACGGCATCCCGCCGACCATCGTCACGCTGCTCGCCGCCGACGACTGCTTCATCCTCGACGTCGCTGATCGCGACCTGACCACCGTGCCCGAACTGGCCGACACCCAGCCGCTCGACTCCGGCGGTCGCGGGCTGCTGCTGGCCCAGTCGGTCTCCCTCGCCGTCGGCTGGTACGCGACGCCGGACACCAAGAACATCTGGGCGTCCTTCCCCCGCTCACCCTGACCAGCCTGGCGATCGCCGACGACCTGCCGCTGCCGGAGACCGCACGGCGGCTGGCCGGCTAGAAGCCGGCCACCGGGTGCGGGACGTACGACGCCTCCAGCGCCGCCACCTCCTCGTCGGTCAGCTCCAGCGCCACTGCGGCCACCGCGTCGGTCAGGTGGTGCGGCTTCGTCGCGCCGACGATTGGCGCGGTCACCGCCGGGTTGCGCGCCACCCAGGCCAGCGCCACCTGTGCCCGCGGTACGCCCCGCGCCTCGGCGATCCGGGCCACCGCCTCGACCACCCGCCGGTCCGGCTCCTCGGTGCGCGCGTAGAGCTCCCGGCCGAACTCGTCGGTCTCCGTCCGCCCGGTGCGCTCGCCCCAGTCCCGGGTCAGCCGCCCCCGGGCCAGCGGGCTCCACGGGATCACCGCGATCCCCTGGTCCGCGCAGAGCGGCAGCATCTCCCGCTCCTCCTCGCGGTAGAGCAGGTTGTAGTGGTTCTGCATCGACACGAACCGGGTCCAGCCGTGCCGCTCGGCCGCCCAGAGCGCCTTCGCGAACTGCCAGGCGTACATCGACGAGGCGCCGAGGTAGCGGACTTTGCCGGCGCGGACCAGGTCGTGCAGCGCCTCCAGGGTCTCCTCGATCGGGGTGGTCGGGTCCAGCCGGTGGATCTGGTAGAGGTCCACGTAGTCGGTGCCGAGCCGGCGCAGGCTCGCGTCGATCTCGCTCATGATGTGCTTGCGGGAGAGCCCGCCCCGGTTCGGCCCCGGGCCCATCCGGCCATGCACCTTGGTGGCGATGACCACGTCGTCCCGGTTGGCGAAGTCCTTCAGCGCCCGGCCGACGATCTCCTCGCTGGTGCCGTCGGAGTAGACGTTGGCGGTGTCGAAGAAGTTGACCCCCAGCTCCAACGCCTGCTTGATGAACGGCCGGCTCTGCTCCTCCGGCAGCGACCACGGGTGCGCCCCCCGCGAGGGCTCGCCGTAGCTCATGCAGCCCAGGCAGAGCCGGGACACCTCCAGGCCGGTGGACCCGAACTTCACGTACCGCATGCGGTGAGCCTCCTCAGCGCCAGCCGTGCTTCGGCTCGTAACCGAGCACCCGGCGGGCCTTGTCGATGGAGAGCAGGGTCTCGTTGCCGGTCAGCTCCCGGCGCAGCGGCACGCCCGGGAAGACCTCGGCGGCCAGCTCGGCGCTCGGGCGGCTCATCACCGTGTCGGCGTTGGCGATGATGAAGACGTCCATCCCAGTCGCCTCGCGCTGGAGCGCCAGCCGGACCGCCTGCGCCCCGTCCCGGGCGTCGATGTAGCCCCAGGCGTTCCACGAGCGCAGCGCCGGATCGGCGTCGTACCCGGGGAAGGCGGCGTAGTCGGCCGGCTCCATCACGTTGGAGAAGCGCAGCCCGATCGCCTTGAGCCGGGGCTCCCAGCGGCAGAACTGGGCCACCATCTGCTCCTCCAGGTGCTTCGCCAGCGCGTACGACGTCTCCGGCCGGGCCGGGTACTCCTCGTCCACCGGCAGGTACGGCGGCGGGGTCTCGAACGGCAGGCCGAGCAGCGTCTCGCTGGACGCCCAGACCACGTTGGTGATGCCGACCGCGCGAGCGGCGGAGAAGACGTGGTAGCTGGCGGTGATGTTGTTCCGGAAGGTCACCGCGTTCCCGGCCACCCCCGGCCCCGGGATGGCGGCCAGGTGGACCACCGCGTCCACCCCCGAGTAGCGCTCGTCGATCCCGGTGAACGCCTCCAGCACCTGCCCCTGGTCGGTCAGGTCGATCCGGGTGAACGGGCAGCGCGGCTCGGCCGGCGCGACCAGGTCCAGGTTCACCACGTCGTACGAGTGGGCGAGCAACTCGTCCACGACCGCGCGGCCGAGCTTCCCACTGCCCCCGGTGACCACGACCCGACTCATCCGCCGTCCTCTCCCCGCTCCGCTGCTCCGCGGTCCATCTCACCACCGCGGCAGGCGCGGCGCAGCGCCGGGCGGGTCAGAACTCCGCGGGGATCGGGTCGTCGTACTGGCCGGACGGGCCGGTGTGCAGGGTGCCGTCCACCCGGGGCCAGGCGTTCGGCGTGCAGCCGTGCAGGCCGAGCGTCTGCTGCTCCATCACCGGCGCCGGCCCGCCGGCCCGTGGACACAGCTCGTGGCCCCGGCCCAGGCGGTGACCTACCTCGTGGTTGAGCAGGTACTGCCGGTAGCTGCCCAGATCGTCGAACTGCGGGACACCGCGGGCCCACCGGGTCACGTTGATCACCACCCGGTCACCATTACGGCACGAGGTGTAGTGGTCGATGGGGTCGCCGCAGAGTTCCCCGCGCGTCACCGGGGTGGCCAGCAGCACGGTGAAGTCGGCCGGGCTGTCCGGGCCGACCCTTTGCAACCGCCACTCTCCGTCGCCCGTCCAGCCCCGAGGATCGGCGAGGATCACCGCGACCTCCCGGCCGAAGCGTTCCACGTCCACCGCGTCGATGCCCTCCTCGACCGCGACCCGGTAGCGGAGCAGCCGGCCGCTCCGGCCCGCCACCGCCCCGAGGGCGGTCGCGGTACGGAAGCTTCCCGTACCCCGGGACGGGTAGGTGACGGGCGGCTGGGCGACCCGGCCTGCCGCCGGCACGGCCGGCGGGGGCGTCGACGCCGCCGGGCGCGCCGAGGCCGGGCCGGCGGACCGGACGCCGGCCCGGACCAGCAGGTCGGGGCCGCCGCGCCGGGCGGCGTACGCGCCACCGGCGGCCAGCCCGACCGCCACCACCAGCGCCAGCAGGGTCACCGAGCCGGCGCGGGACGCCCGACGTCGGCGGTGCAGGCCATTGTCCCGCCTGGTACGCCCGCCCACATCGATCTCCGTCCGTCGCGCCGCCCGAGGTCCGCCCTGGAGTACGGACGGCGGCCCGGGTCGGTTGACCCCGCGGCGGCGAAATCCCGGCCGGGGCCGCTGGTGAGGTCGCTCACGGGTCAGGGCACCCAGGGCGCCGGTACCGTTCGGGGCGGGTGTGCACCTCGCCACCCGGGGTCGGCCGCACCGGAACGACCGTGGAGAAGGGGCCAGCCCGTGCCGGACGCCGACAACCTGGTCGCCGACGCCCTCGTGGCGGCGCGCGGCACCGACGTACGCGAGGCGGAACGCGCCCTGGACCAGCTGGTGGTCGGCGACAGCCCCGCGGTGGACGCCGCTCTCCTCGCCCGGCTGCGCCGCGGCGTCGGCCGGCTCTGGCCGCGCGGCTGGCAGCCGGTCGACCTGGACCGGCTCGCCGCCCGGCGGCTCGACCCGCGCGCCACCCGGCTGGTCCGGGAGGCGGTCGCGGCCCAGCGCGCCGGGCTGCCCGGGCCCGTTCCGCAGTGGTTCGACGAGCAGGTGGCCGAGCTGAACGCCGGGTGGGACACCGAGGTCGACTGGCTGAACCGGTGGGCGGCCCGGGCGGGTGTGGATCGGATCACCGCGCTGCGCGACGCCGTCGACGCCCTCGGCCTGGTCGAGGGACTTCCCCCGATCGCGCTGCTCCGCCCACCGCCGGGTGGACCGGCCGCCACCGCCCGGGTGGCCGCCCCGGTGTCCGGGTCGCGGATGCTGGACCGGGTACGCGCGCTGCTGGCCAAGGCCGAGTCGACCACCTTCCCAGCCGAGGCGGAGGCGCTGACCGGCAAAGCCCAGGAGCTGATGGCCCGGCACAGCATCGACGCCGCCCTGCTCGACGCGACCGCCGAACGGCCGGACCAGCCGGGTGGGTTACGGCTGAGCACCGACGCCCCGTACGCGGCCGCGAAGGCGCTGCTGGTGCAGGAGGTGGCGGCGGCCAACCGGTGCGAGTCGGTCTGGTCCGACGACCTCGGCTTCGCCACCGTGCTCGGCTTCCCGGCGGACCTGGCGGCGGTCGAGCTGCTGCACACCTCGCTGCTGGTGCAGGCCACCGCCGCGATGCTGCGCGGCCGGGACGAGCGGCGGGCGAAGAGCGGCAGCCGGCGCACGAAGGGCTACGACGAGTCGTTCCTCAACGCGTTCGCGCTGCGGATCGGCGAACGGCTGCGGGCGGCCACCCGGGCGGCCGACCGGGAGGCGGCCGAGGAGCGGGGCGACGACCGGCTGCTTCCGGTGCTCGCCGCCCGCTCGGACGCGGTCCGGGAACGACTGGACACCCTCTTCCCCGGGGTCACCCGGCACCGCCTCCAGGTGCGGGACGCCGAGGGCTGGTCCTCCGGGACCTCCGCCGCCGACCGGGCCTCCCTCGACGCCGGCGCCCCGGCCCGCCGGCCGGTACGCGGGCGGCGCTGACCCCGTTACAAGATTCCTCGGGCGAGGATGTCGGGTACGGCGCCTCGGCTCCGACCCCTCACCGAGAGGCGCCCACGCCTGTGGCCCGTACCCGAGGAGTGCACCGTGAAGTACATGCTGCTGATCTGGAACCGTCCCGGCTTCGTGGAGGAGCTCTCCGTGCAGGAGCGGAACGCCATCTTCGGCGAGGTCGACGAGATCATGAAGGAGCTGACCGAGTCCGGTGAGCTGGTCGGCGGCCAAGCGCTCGCCGACCCGTCGCAGACCCGGACGGTCCGGTCCGTCGGCGGCCGCGCCGAGATCACCGACGGCCCGTTCATGGAGAGCAAGGAGCAGTTCGCCGGCTACCTGATGGTCGACTGCGAGAGCCCGGAGCGGGCCGCCGAGATCGCCGCGAGCTGGCCGGACGTCCGGATGGGCCTCGGCGTGCTGGAGGTGCGGCCGGTCATGGACGAGGCCGGGACGGAGATGTGACCGCTGCCGACCACGCCGGCGGGGACCTGCTGCGCACCCTGGCGCCGCAGGTCCTCGCCGTCCTCGTGCGGCGGCACGGCCAGTTCTACGCCTGCGAGGACGCCGTGCAGGAGGCCCTTGTCGCGGCCGCCGTGCAGTGGCCCGAGCAGGGCGTGCCCGAGCACCCCCGCTCCTGGCTGGTCACCGTGGCGACCCGCCGGCTCACCGACGAGTGGCGCAGCGAGCGGGCCCGCCGGGACCGCGAGGTCGCGGTGGCGCTCCGCGAGCCCGGGTACGCGGCGGTCGCGCCGCCCGCCGACGAGGAGCCGCCGGCCGGGGACGACACGCTGAAGGTGCTCTTCCTCTGCTGCCATCCGGCGCTCACCGTCCCGGCGCAGGTGGCGTTGACGCTGCGCGCGGTCGGCGGCCTGAGCACCGCGCAGATCGCCCGGGCGTACCTGGTGCCGGAGGCGACCATGAGCCAGCGGATCCGCCGGGCCAAGCAGCGGATCGAGGCGACCGGCGCCCGTTTCGTCCTGCCCTCGGCCGCCGATCGCGACGAGCGGCTCGGTGCCGTGCTGCACGTGCTCTACCTGGTCTTCAGCGAGGGGTACACCGCCTCCAGCGGGCCGGACCTGCACCGGGCGGAGCTGACCGGGGAGGCGATCCGGCTGACCCGGGAGCTGCGCCGGCTGCTCCCCGCCGACGGCGAGGTCACCGGGCTGCTGGCGCTGATGCTGCTCACCGACGCGCACCGGGCCGCCCGGACCGGGCCGGGGGGCGAGCTGGTCCCGCTGGCCGAGCAGGACCGCAGCCGCTGGGACCGGGCCGCGATCGCGGAGGGGGTCGCCCTGGTGACCGAGGCGCTGACCTGGTCGCCGCCGGGGCCGTATCAGGTGCAGGCGGCGATCGCCGCGGTGCACGCCGAGGCGCCGTCGGCGGCGGAGACCGACTGGCGGCAGATCGTCGCGCTCTACCGGCTGCTCGCCCGGGTCGCGCCGAACCCGATGGTCACCCTCAACCAGGCCGCCGCGGTTGCCATGGTGGACGGTCCGCGCGCCGGGCTCGCCCTGCTGGCGCCGCTGGACGCCGACGAGCGGACCGCCGGGCACCACCGCCTCGCCGCGGTCCGCGCCCATCTGCTGGAACTGGCCGGTGACCGCGAGGCGGCGCGGGCGGCGTACCTGGCCGCCGCCCGGGGCACCACCAGCCTGCCGGAGCGGCGCTATCTGGAGGTACGCGCCGCCCGGCTGGCCGCCGACCGATGAGTTCCCGCGCCGATCGTCACCCACGTCAGGTGCCGGGTGGTGCGCTGATCAGGGTGGACGGACGGTCAGGCGTGGCACTCGTCGGTGAGGCGGCGTGGGATGCCGACGAAGGTGGAGCTGAGCCACTTCACCGGCGTGGCCGACCTGGCGCCGGCGTCGATCCAATCGGCCGTGTCGGTGATCAGGGCCTTGATCTCGGGATCCCGGGCCCCGGCGGCCTGCCCGCGTACGTCGTCGGCCAGGTCGGTGAGGTTGCCCTTGAGCTGCGCGTTGACCTGCTCGGGGGTGAGTTCGCGGCGGGTCGCCGCGGCGGAGTCGTCGGCGATCTTCCGGCTGCCGGCGATGATCAGCTTGTCGAGGCTGGCGCACACCGCCGCGGTGTTCGCCGTCGTCACCGGGGACGGCGCGGCGGTGGCGGCGGGAGTCCCGGTGGCCGGGGCGGAGGCGCTGGGCGCGGGGGCCGTGGTGCCGCCCGGCGCCGCCGTCTCCTCCCCGCTGGACGAGCAGCCGCCGGCGAGCGCGGTCAGCGTCACCAGGGCGGCGGTACGGATCGCGGTGGTACCGGACATCGTTCTCCCCCGTACGGTCGGTGGCCGTCCCGTGGACGGTCCTCGGGCAACCGGGGCTCGCTGTCGTGCTGCCGCCCGCGCCCCGAACAGATCGACCGAACGCCGGGCCGGCGGTTGCCGGCCCGGCGTGCGAATGGCGTACGTCAGCTCTTGAAGGCGTCCTTGATCTTCTCGCCGGCCTGCTTGAGGTTGGCGTTGGCCTGCTCGTTGCGACCCTCGGCCTCGAGGCGCTCGTCGTCGGTGGCCCGACCGACGCCTTCCTTGACCTTGCCCGCGGTGTTCTCGGACGCGTTGTCGATCTTGTCGTCGATACCCATGCGAACCTCCACTCAGCGGTTTTCGCTACGCCCTGGAAGTACCCCCACGTCCGGTTGCTCAACCCTCCGTCACCAATGGCCGCTCACGGACGGTGAGGAGGGGAGCGGCCGGAGCCGACGTCAGCCGACCGGGCGGAAGCGGCGCAGGCGCAGGCTGTTGGCCACCACGAAGACCGACGAGAACGCCATCGCGGCCCCGGCGATCATCGGGTTGAGCAAGCCGGCGGCGGCCAGCGGCAGGGCGGCCACGTTGTAGGCGAAGGCCCAGAACAGGTTGCCCTTGATGACGCCCAGGGTCCGCCGGGAGAGCCGGATGGCGTCCACGGCGGCCGTCAGGTCGCCCCGGACCAGGGTCAGGTCGGACGCCTCGATCGCCACGTCGGTGCCGGTTCCCATGGCCAGCCCCAGGTCGGCCTGGGCGAGCGCGGCGGCGTCGTTGATCCCGTCACCGACCATCGCCACCGTCCGCCCCTCGGCCTGGAGCCGCCGCACCACGTCCACCTTGTCGGCCGGCAGCACCTCGGCGATCACCTCGTCGACGCCGATCTCGGCGGCCACCGCCTTCGCGACCGTGGCGTTGTCCCCGGTCAGCAGCACCGGGGTGAGCCCCAGCCCGCGCAGCCGGGCGACCGCCGTCCGGCTGGTCGGCTTGACCACGTCGGCCACCGCGAGGACCCCACGGGCCCGACCGTCCCAGCCGGCGAGGACCGCCGTCCGTCCGGCGGCCTCCGCGTCGGTCACCGTCCGCGCGACCTCATCCGGTACGTCCAGACCCCGCTCCCGCAGCAGCCGGAGCCGCCCGACCACCACCTCACGGCCGTCGACCGACCCGGTCACGCCGAGACCCTCGACGTTGCCGAACCCGGTCACCGTGGGCAGCGTCCCCGCCTCGGCCGCCCCGACCGCGATGGCCTGGGCGATCGGGTGCTCGCTGGCGGCCTCCAGCGCGCCGGCCAGCCGGAGCAGGTCGGCGCGGTCCTCGCCGGCGGCGGGCAGCACGTCGACCAGGGTCATCTTCCCGGTGGTGACGGTGCCGGTCTTGTCCAGCACCACGGTGTCCACCTGGCGGGTCGACTCCAGCACCTCCGGACCCTTGATCAGGATGCCGAGCTGGGCGCCCCGGCCGGTGCCCACCAGCAGCGCGGTCGGCGTCGCCAGGCCGAGGGCGCACGGGCAGGCGATGATCAGTACGGCCACCGCGGCGGTGAACGCGGCGGTCGTCCCCGCCCCGGTGCCGAGCCACCAACCCAGGGTGCCGACGGCCAGCGCGATCACGATCGGCACGAACACCCCGGAGATCCGGTCGGCGAGCCGCTGCGCGGCCGCCTTGCCGGTCTGCGCCGCCTCGACCAGCTTCGCCATCTGGGCGAGCTGGGTGTCCCCGCCGACCCGGGTGGCCCGGACGACCAGCCGGCCGCCCGCGTTGACGGTCGCGCCGACCACGGTGTCGCCCGGCCGGACCTCGACCGGCACCGACTCGCCGGTGAGCATGCTGGCGTCGACCGCGGAGGCGCCCTCCTCGACGACGCCGTCGGTGGCGACCTTCTCGCCGGGCCGGACCACGAACCGGTCCCCCACCGCGAGCTGGTCGACCGGGACGCGGACCTCCTGGCCGCCGCGGAGCACCGCCACGTCCTTGGCGCCCAGCTCCAGCAGGGCGCGCAGGGCGGCGCCGGCGGTCCGCTTGGAGCGGGCCTCGAAGTAGCGGCCGGCGAGGATGAAGACGGTGACCCCGGCCGCCGCCTCCAGGTAGATGTTGCCGGCGCCGTCGGTGCGGGTGATGTCGAAGCGGAACGGGTGGGTCATCCCGGGCATGCCGGCGTCGCCGAGGAAGAGCGCCCAGAGCGACCAGCCGAACGCGGCCAGGGTGCCCAGCGAGACCAGGGTGTCCATGGTCGCCGCGCCGTGCCGCAGGTTGACCAGCGCGGCCCGGTGGAACGGCAGTCCGCCGTAGACCACGACCGGGGCGGCCAGGGTCAGCGACAGCCACTGCCAGTAGTCGAACTGCCAGGCCGGCACCATGGCCAGCAGGATCACCGGCACGGCCAGGGCCACCGAGACCCACAGCCGGGTCCGCAGTCCGCGCAGCTCGTCCACCGGTTCGGCGCTCTGTTCGGCCCCGGCCGACGCCGGAGGGGGCGGTACGACGGCGGTGTACCCGGTCTTCTCCACCGTGGCGATCAGGTCGGCCGGGGTGACCTCGTCGGCGTACCGGACGGTGGCCTTCTCGGTGGCGTAGTTGACGGTGGCCTCGACGCCGCCCATCCGGTTGAGCTTCTTCTCGATCCGGGCGGCGCAGGACGCGCAGGTCATGCCGCCGATCGCGAGTTCGATCAGGTTCGGGGCGACCGGCAGGGACTTGGCGGTCGATGTCATCACGGCACCTCCTGTCAATTGTGCCCGTGACCGGGGGCGCCGTGCCCGGGGTCGGCGGTCGGGGTGGTCGTGGCGGCCGGCGCGGCCGTGGTCGCCGGGACGCCCGGGTTGCCGGCCACGACGGTGAACTCGGCGGTGTGCACGGCGTCGCCGTGCCGGAAGTCCAGGAAGAGGCGGTAACTGCCGGCCGACGGCACCTCCGCGAAGAAGGTCACCACGGGACCCGCGGGGGTGCGCCCGTCGCCGGGTGCGCCGTCCGGGTGCACGTGCAGGTACGCCAGGTCGCCCTGCCGCAGCGCGACCAGGTGCCCGTACGCCCCGAGGTAGGGCTGGAGGTCGGTGACCGGCTTCCCGTCCCGGCTGACGCTCAGGGTCAGCTCGGCGGTGCGGCCGGGCTGCGGGGCGCCGGCGAGGGTGACCGTGTACCCGTCGACGGTGGTGCTGGTGGCCGGCGCGGGCAGCGGCCGGGCCGCCAGCGCGCCGGGGACGGTGACGTCGACCCCGAGGGTCAGCGGCTCCCCGCCGGTGGGCGTGAAGTCGGCGAACGCCCGCCAGACGCCGGGGCCGGCGAGCGGCGAGGCGACCCGCCAGGTGCCGTCGGCGGCCAGCTCCGGGTGGACGTGCCGGAAGCCGGAAAGGTCGCGGCGCGCGACGATCAGGTGCATCCGCTTGTCGTGCGCCACGTCGTAGCGGGTGACCGGCGCGCCGTCCGGGCCGGTGATCCGGAAGGCGAACTCCCCGGCCGGTGCGGTCACCGGTTGCATCGTGTAGCCGCGGTCGGAGACGAGCAGTCCGCCGGGCAGGTGGCTGGTGGTGGCGGCGCCGGTCGGGTGGTCACCGTCGGTGTGACCGGCGTCGGTGGCGTCGTGGCGGGTCGCGACGGCGGGGGTGTCGGGGCCGGCCACCTGGCCGACCCCGTACGCCGCGCCGAACACCGCCGCGAGGCCGAGGGCGAAGCCGCTCAGCTTCGTCGCCGTGTTCATCGTGATACCTCGGTTCCTTCGGGTCCCCGGACCGGTCACGCCCCGAGGAGGTCGTACCCGGCCTCGTCCACGGCGGCGCGCACGGTGTCCGTGTCCAACTGGCTCTCGCTGGTGACGGTGACCCGACCGGAGGCCAGGTCCACCTGGACGTCGCTGACGCCCGCGATCGCGCCGACCTCGGCGCTGACCGAGCTGACGCAGTGCCCGCACGTCATGCCCTGGACCTGGTAGGTGGTGGTGACCATCGCAACTCCCCTTCCGCCGTTCACATCCTACTCTCCGGTTACCTCTACCCCGTGGGGGTATCGGCGACGAGGAGGACCGTACCATACCCCCGAGGGGTACGCTATCCTGGACGTCATGACCGCACCGACGACCCCGACCCGGGGCTACACCGCCAGCAAGGACCAGCTCCTCGCGCGGCTCCGCCGCATCGAGGGCCAGGTCCGCGGCATCGAGAAGATGGTCGAGGACGACCGCTACTGCATCGACGTGCTGACCCAGATCTCCGCCATCCAGGCCGCCCTGGACAAGGTCGGGCTCGGCCTGCTCGACGGGCACGCCCGGCACTGCATGCACGAGGGCGCCGCCGAGGGGCGCGCCGACGAGATGGCCAGCGAGATGATGGCCGCCGTCGGCCGGCTGATGAAGCGCGGCTGACCGGGACCTCCGGCCCGTACGTCGGGTCCTTCGACCAGGCTCCGCCGTTCCTCTCCCGCCATAGGGTCGGGGTGGCGACCGGTACCGGCGCCCCCGGCACGTCGGACCGGCCGACCCTCGGCACTCGGGAGGGCAGCCATGATGTGGAACGGCCCGCTGATGGGCTGGATGTGGATCGGGTCGCTGCTGGGGCTGGCGGTCCTGCTGGTCCTGGTCTGGCTGGCGGCCCGGCTGACCGGCGGTCAACTGGGCGGGACCTTGCCCTCGTCGGCCCGGCGCATCCTCGACGAGCGGTACGCCCGCGGCGAGATCGACGAGGAGGAGTATCGCAGCCGCCGCGCCGGCCTGGCGTGAGCCGCCGGCCGGCCCCCGACGAGCGCACTCCGGCCGACCCCACCGGGTGCCCGGCACGGGGACTCAGAGCCGGTCGAGGATCTTGTTCATGGTGTCGATCTCGCCCCGCTGGGTGGTGACGATCCGCCGGGCCAGGGCCTTGGCCTCCGGGTTGACGCCCTTCGCGGTCTCCTCCTGCGCCATCGTGATCGCGCCCTCGTGATGAGCGATCATCATGGTCAGGAACTGCCGGTCGAAGTCGACCCCGGACGCCGCAGCGAGCTTCGCCAGGTCGGCGTCGGACATCATGCCGGGCATGCCGTGGTCCATCCCCGGCATGCCATGACCGGCGCCGGCCGACGGGACCGGCCGGCCCCAGGCGGCGAGCCAGCCGGTCATGGTGGCGATCTCCGGCGCCTGGGCCGCCCTGATCTGCCCGGCCAGCCTCTTCACCTCCGGGTCGGCGGCCCGGCTGTCGGCCAGCTCGGACATCTCCACGGCCTGCTGGTGATGCGGGATCATCATCCGGGCGAACATCAGGTCGGCCTCGCCGAACGATGCCGAGGCGCCCACGGTGGGCGCGCCGGTGCCGCCCATGCCGGGCATGCCGTGGCCCGAGCCGGATGTCGAATGGTCGGCGTCGCCGCAGGCGGCCAGGGCGAGCGCGGCGAGAGCGGTCGCTCCGGCCAGGCCGGCACGACGCGCGATGGTACGAGTGAACACGGGAAGGACCTTTCGGTGTCGGAACGTACGCAGCGGACACTGACGCGGGTCACCGGCCGGTCACCCGCGTCGGGCGTCCTATCTGCGCAGCACCGACGCCGTCCCCAGACGCAGTGCGAACGGCCGGGACGGCGGGGCCCGCGGTCCCGAGGCGGGTCGCAGCGACCCACGGGCGGCCCGTCCGACGGCCCGCGAAGCGGCCCGCAGCAGCACGGCGACCAGCAGCGCCACGGCGAACGCGCCGAGCACGGCCAGGCACACACTCCACCCGGACCGGTCGCCACCGGGACCGGACAGCGGGAGCGCGCGGGCGTGGCACCCGTCGCCCGGGCAGCCGGCGACCGCGCCGACCGCTGTCGCGACGGTCGCGGCCGGCTCGGCGAGGACCGCCGGAAGACCGAGGTGGTGCCCGGCGCGCTGCGTCGGATGACCCGCCCGGTGCCCGCCGGAGGCGTGCGCGCCGTGGCCGACGGTGTGCATGGCGGCCAGCCCGACCAGCGTGCCGAGCAGCACCAGGAGCCGGACCCACCGTCCGGTCGCCAGCGCCGCCTTGGTACGCACGACGACCACGCTAGTCTGCCGGGGCGTACCGGTCGGGAGGAAAGGCCAGGTCCGCGGCGCCGGACGCGCGCCCAACCGTCCGGCGGGACACGGGTCGCCCTGACTAGCATTTCCCGGCGACGGCCCGGCGACCGCCGCACCGGCGGGCGCCTCTCCCGGCCGGGTGAACCGACCGGCCCGGTGACACGTACCTCGCCTGAGAACCGTTGGGAGACTCGCCATGGGCGCCGACCACACCCGTCCGGCTCCGTCCGCCCCGCCGGGGGTACGACGGATCCTCGTCGCCACGGTGGTCCCGCTGTTCGTCCTCACCGTGCTCGCCGCCCTGGTGCTCTGGCCCCGGCACACCCCGACGCCGGAGCACGCCGCCGACGTGCCGCGGTACCACGGCACGGTGACCCGGGTGGTGACCGAGCCGTGCCCGCCGGCGGCGGAGGTGCCGGAGGGCACCCCGGGCGGCTCCGCCGGGCCGTGCGGCACGGTCGGCGTCGCGGTCGAGCAGGGCCCGGACGCCGGCCGCCAGGTGGAGACCCCGCTCCCCGCCGGCCCCGGCGCACCCACCGTCGAGGTCGGCGACCGGATCGTCCTGGTGGAGCTGCTGGACCCGGCCGACCCTGCGACGAAGAGCTACAACATCGCCGAGCACCAGCGGGGCAAGCCGCTGATCTGGCTGGCGGCGCTCTTCGCCGTCGCCATCGTCGCGTTCGGCCGCTGGCGGGGGCTGGCCGCGCTGGGCGGCCTGGTCGCGAGCTTCGCCATCCTGCTGGGCTTCGTGCTGCCGGGAATCGGCGCCGGCCAGTCGCCGCTGCTGGTGGCGATCGTCGGCTCGGCGCTGATCATGTTCGTGGTGCTGTACCTGACCCACGGGATCACCGCGCAGACCTCGGTGGCGGTCCTCGGCACCCTCGGCAGCCTGGTGCTGACCGGCGTTCTCGGCACCCTCGCCACGGCGGCCACCCATCTGACCGGGTTCGGCAGCGAGGACGCCACCACCCTGTCGATGTTCCAGCGCGATGTCGACCTGCACGGGCTGCTGCTGGCCGGCATCGTCATCGGCTCGCTGGGCGTGCTGGACGACGTGACGGTCACCCAGGCGGCCACCGTCACCGAGCTGGCGCACGCCAATCCGGGGCTGTCCCGGTTGCAGCTCTACCGGGCGGCCACCCGGGTCGGCCGCGCGCACATCGCCTCCACGGTCAACACCATCGTGCTGGCGTACGCGGGCGCCTCGCTGCCCCTGCTGCTCCTGCTCGTCGCCGACTCGCGGCCGGTGAGCGAGATCCTCACCAGCGAGTTCATGGCGCAGGAGATCGTCCGCAGCGCGGTGGCCACGATCGGCCTGATCGCCGCCGTACCGCTCACCACCGGCCTGGCGGCCGTGGTGACCGCCGCCGGCCGGGGCGGGGCGGCGGGGTCCGCCGCGCCGGCGTCCCGTCCCCCCGCGGAACCGGACGCCGCGCTGGCGGCGCTCAGCGCACCGCGCGCCGGCGCCGCCCCGGGCGCCCTCGGCGGCAGGACCGGACCGGAAAGGAGCACGGACACCGCATGGTGACACTGCGCAGCGTGACCGTCCGCGCCGAACGCGACGCTGGTCACGGAGTCGCGCGCCGAATTACCGCTTTTAGTCGGCTTCCGGACGTAGATCCTCGGGACGACTCTCGGGTAACCTCGCTGCCGGTCACCGACGAAGGCGCGCAGCGGCGCCTGCGGTGCCGCCGCCCAATCGCCGCACGGCGAGCCGGGGAACCAGGCACCTGGGGTGAATCCGCGCCAGCGGTAGGGGCCACTTCCGTCCCGAACCCGTCAGCTAACCCGGTCGGCGGTCGACGGAAGGGAACACTGTGACGGCACCCCTGCGCCGCTGGCTGACACCCGTGCTGGCCGTGCTCGCCGCGTTCGCCATCCTCGCCGGCCCCGCCCCGGCGATCGCGGCGCCGACGACGCCGCCCATCCCCTCCGGGCACGACGAGGACGGCGAGCCGAAGCTCATCACCGACGCCATCGAGGCCGCCAACCGCAACTACCTGCAGGCGAAGACCAAGCTGGCGAAGTCGCAGCAGCGCCAGCTCCAGCTCGCCCTGGAGGTACGGACGGCGCAGCGCCAGCTGGACGCCCTGCGCCCGCAGGTGAGCCAGATCGCGGCGCAGTCGTACCGGACCGGCCGGATCGGCGCATTGGCCATGCTGCTGGAGAGCAACGCCCCGGACTCGTTCGTCCGGCGGGCCGCCGCCCTCGACGAGCTGAACATGGTCAACGCGCAGAAGCTCGCCGAGGTCAACGCGGCCAAGACCCGCGCCGAGCAGGCCAAGCTGGCGCTCGACGCCGAGGTGCGCGCGCAGCAGACGCTGACTAACGCGATGGCCCGGGAGAAGATCGAGACGGAGAAGGCGCTCGCCCTGGTCGGCGGAAAGGGCTTCACCGGCGGCCTGGTCTCGGCCACCTCGCCGGTCGCCCGGATCGGCCCCGGTCGCACCGCCGACGGGGACTGGAAGCCCGAGTCGTGCAGCGAGAACGACCCCACCACCTCCGGCTGCATCACGCCGCGCACGCTGCACGCGTACAAGGAGGTCAAGCGGGCCGGCTTCAACCGCTTCGTCGGCTGCTACCGGCCCGGCGGGCCGTGGGAGCACCCCAAGGGCCGGGCCTGCGACTGGTCGCTGCAGAACAGCGGGTTCGCCCCCTGGCACAACAACGACACCCGGATGTACGGCAACAACGTCGCCGCCTTCCTGATCCGCAACGCGGACCGGCTCGGCATCTACTACGTGATCTGGAACCGGCAGATCTGGTTCCCGGCGACCGGCTGGAAGTCCTACAGCGGGCCCTCCAACCACACCGACCACGTGCACATGTCGCTGCTCTGACCGACGACGTACCCGGCCGAGGGGCCGCCCCGCCGACCCGCGGGACGGCCCCTCGGCCGTTGTCGTCGGTGGCCGGGCGCTCAGCCGGCGACGGCGGTGGGCTCGGCGCGGTCGACCTGCGCGGGCGGCGGCGTGGTCGCGGCACCCGCCGGGACCACGGCCACCGTCCGCACCTCGCCCGCGTTGAGCTGGTACGACATGCCGACCACCGCGCACCGACCGGCGGCCACCTCACCGGCCAGGACGGCGGAGCCGGCCAGCAGCGCCTCGACGGTCTGCGCGATGTGAATGTCGACGATGCCGTCGATCTCCTCGATGCCCTCCGCCGCCGCCCGGCGCAGGCTGGGCAGCACGGCGTCGACCACCGCGCCGAGGTGCCCGGCCGGGGTTCTGCCGGTGCTGACCGCCTCCCGGGCGGCCTGCACCGCGCCGCAGGAGTCGTGCCCGAGCACCAGCACCAGCGGCGTGCCGAGCACCGTCACGGCGTACTCGACGCTGCCGAGCACCTCGGGACCCGCCGTGTGGCCGGCGGTCCGGACCACGAAGAGGTCACCCAGGCCGCGGTCGAAGATGATCTCAGCGGCGAGGCGGGAGTCGGAGCAGCCGACGATCACCGCGAAGGGGTGCTGGCCGTCGGCGACCGCCGCCCGGTGGCCGGCGTCCTGGTTGGGGTGGCGCGGAACGCCGGTGACGAACCGTCGGTTCCCGGCATGCAGCTCGGCGAGTGCCTGCTCGGGAGTGGTCGGGGTCAATTCCCTCACCTCGTCCTCGCATGAAACGACCTGGTCAGCCGGGCCGGCGGCGGAGGCGGCCACGCGACCAACGGTCACACGCAGCCCAAGGCACGTCAAGATTTACGTGATACGGATTTCATACGTTGCGTGAGACTTGACGGCGGGACGAGTGCGTCCAGCGCGGCCGGGACGGCCGCGCACCGTCCGGGCCAGGGCAGGGCCGGAAACGCGAACGAAGGGCCATACGATGACGCACATGGCGACGACAGCAGGCCAGAACGGGAGCAGCCGGAACTGGACGTTCCTCACCAACCACGGGCACGTGCTGCTGGCCATCGCGCGCGACCCCACCGCCCGACTGCGCGACGTCGCCGACGAGGTGGGGGTGACCGAGCGGGCCGCCCAGGCCATCGTCGCCGACCTGGAGGCGGGCGGCTACCTGCAACGCACCCGAGTGGGCCGGCGCAACGAGTACACGATCAACCCGAGCGGCCACTTCCGCCACCCGGCCGAGGCCGACCAGCAGGTCGGCGCCCTGCTCGCCCTCTTCACCGCCGAACCCGCCACCGAGTCCTGAGCCCGGCCGCCGGCGACGCGACAGCGAGTCCCGGTCGGTTGGGCGCTCCCGTCACCGCGCGACGGGCGCGACGACGGTAATCTCAGCGCGTGCGCGACAGCTTGCGGCCGGACGGGACGACCTTGCGCGCCCGAACCGGGCACCGATCCCGGTCGGTCCTCTGTGGAGCGGCCGCGGCGCTGCTCGGCACACTGCTGGTGGCTCCGCCGCCGGCGTCGGCGGCGCCGAAGTGCGGCCGGCCCGGCGGCCCCGGCCCGACCGAGGCCCCGTGGGCGCTGCGCCGGCTCGACCCGTCGTCGGCATGGCGGATCACCCGGGGCGAGGGCGTGACCGTGGCGGTGGTGGACTCCGGCGTCTCGTCCACCCATCCCCTGCTCAAGGGCCGGGTGCTCGCCGGTGACGACCTCAACGGCCTGGCTCAGCTCCGGGGGCAGTGCGACCTGGCCGGTCACGGGACCATCGTGGCGGGCATCATCGCAGGCCAGGAAGGGACCGGCACGCCGTACAGCGGCATCGCCCCCGAGGCCCGGATCCTGCCGGTGCGGGTGCTGGCCTCCACCGAGCGCACCACCGATGAAGCGCTCCCCGGTGAGATCGCCAAGGCGATCCGGTGGGCGGTGGACCACGACGCCGACGTGGTCAACCTCTCCCTCGTGACGCTGGACCGGCCGGAGTTGAAGGACGCGATCGACTACGCGCTCCGCAAGCGGGTCGTCGTGGTGGCCGCCGCCGGCAACCGGCAGGAGAACCAGCAGGACCAGCCGGCGTACCCAGCCGCGTACCCCGGGGTGATCGCGGTGGCGGGGGTCGACGCGCAGGGCGGCCACGTCGGCACCTCCGTCGCCGGTGACTACGTCGACATCGCCGCGCCCGGACTGGACATCGTCGGCCCGGCGCCGCAGGGAGCGGGCTACCTCGCCGAGCCGCAGGGCGGCACCAGCTTCGCCGCCGCGTACGTCTCCGGGGTGGCCGCGCTGGTCCGCGCCGCCCACCCGGAACTCACCCCGACCGACGTCGCCTTCCGGCTGACCCGGACGGCCGACAATCCGCCCGACGGGCGCAACGCCGAGGTCGGGTACGGGGTGGTGAACCCGTACCGGGCGGTGACCAGCCTGCTGGGGACGCGGACGGATCCGCCGCCCGGCGCGATGGCGGAGCCCGTCCCGCCCGCCGACCCGCTGGCCTGGCAGCGGGCCGTGGCGGTCTGGGTGGCCGCGGTCGGCGCGCTCCTGGCGGGCGTCCTGCTGGCGGCCCGGCCCGTCCTGACCCTCGGCCGCCGACGCGGCTGGCGTCCCGGACGCCGCTCGGCGGCGCCCGACGCCTGACCGTCGACACCGGACGGACGTGCCGGCGACCCGGCGCCGCCCACGTCACCGTGGCCGGCGCCGGTCGACGATCAGCGCAGGATGCCCGGCGTGCCGCCGCTGTCGGCGCCCCAGATGTCCTCGTCCTCTTCCAGCCAGGTGTTGCGGGCGTTGTCCTCCTCGCCGTACCCGGCGCCGCCACCGTGGCCCATGCCGGCCATGCCACCCCGGGCGCCGGCGCCCCGGGCACCGCCGGCGGCGCCGGCCGCGCCGCCCCGGGCGGCACCCCGGCCACCGGCCCCGGCCATGCCGCCGCCCATGCCGGGCGCCATTCCGCCCGCGCCGAGCTTGCCGCCCGCCCCCAGCTTCCCGGCGCCCGTACGGCCACCGCCGCCACGACCACCGGCGCCGGCCATACCGCCGCCGCCCATCATCGGGGGCAGGCCGGGGCTCACCGCCCGGCCGATGCCGCCACCGCCGAGCCCGCCACCGCCCAGGCCACCGGCGCTGCCACCGAGGCCGGTGCTGCCGGGCAGCCCACCGCCCGAACCGAAGCCGGAGCCGAGCCCCGGCGCGGTCGCGGTGCCCGCGCCGGCCAGCCCGGTGCCGTAGTCGCCGGTACCCGTGGACGGGGGGTAGCCGGTGCCGGTGGACGGGGTGTAGCCGCCGGAGGAGAGGTCGGGGTGTGCGCTCGACCCGATGTTCGGGCCGCCCGAGCCCACGCCGGGCATCTTGCCGGCCGACGGGCCGCCGCCCAGGCCGCCGGTGGAGGGCGTCCCGCCGATCCCCGGTACGCCGCCGCCACCGCCGGTGCCGGGGCCGTTGCCGAGGTTCGGGATGTCCGGGCGCGGATTGGTGACGCTGCCGCTCGGTCCGCCGCTCGGGGCCTCCAGGACGCGGTCCTGGTAGTTGCCGTTGACCTCGTTGTAGACCTTGCGGGCGTCGCCCTCCTGGTCGGAGAACCAGCCGGACACCCAGTCGCCCAGCTCGCCGATCTTCTCCATCGGCCAGCTGCCCATCAGGTCCGCCTTGACGCGGGTCTCGAAGAGCCCCGCGCCGATCACGACCTCGCCGTTACGGGCCGCCAGCACGTCGCCGACACAGGCGGACGGGATGGGCATGCTGTCCTGGGCCGTCTGGAGCTGCCGGGCGGCGGTCTCCAGATTGGTGACGATGCTGACCCGGTCCCGGCCGGGCTTCTCGGCCGCGTCGACCAGGCCGCCGGCCTGTTTGGCCAGGGCCTCGACGTGCGACTTGAACGCCTCGTACGCCGGCCCCTTCCAGACCGTGCCGAGGTCCTTGACGTTCTGCTGGAGGCTCTCCTGGACCTGCCCGATGTTCTTGACCAGCTCCTTCCAGCCGAGCGCCGCGCTCTCCACCTTGTCCGGCCGGCCCGCCACGAGCACCTCGCGGGCCATCTGCTCCCAGTCGGCCATCTCTCCGCTCCCCCGGTCTAGCCGTTGCCGCCGCTGGCGGCGTCGGTGAACGCCTGCTGCATCTCCTGCGCCGACATGGCGTTGGCGTGCTCGGCGTCCTCGTACTTCCGCTTGACCTCGCGTAGCGCGTCGGCGGCCGCCCAGAGCCCGTCCGAGAGGGTGCGCAGACCCTGCTGGGTGGATGAGAAGAGGGCGTCGTGGTTCTTGGTGAGCTCCTGGGCGTTCGGGAACCCGCCCAGCGCGCCCTGGCCCGGCTCCGCCCACTCGTTCGGGGCGAGCTCGTCCTTGATCGCGGACATGTCGTAGGAGAGCCGGTGCACGTAGCTGGCGTGGGTCTCCAGCCAGGTCACCGCCGAGTCGAGGTTGCCGGCGTCCCACTCGGTCGCCACGCCCCGCTCGCCGTCGCCGGCGACCAGCTTGCTCGGCGTCTCCGCCTGGTCGACCCCGACCCGGTCGAAGTTGACACCTCGCAGGTCACCGACGAGCGGCATGCCCGGATTGAGCGGCATCGGAACGTCGAACCGCTGCTCGACCCGGTCCGGATCCTTGCTGACGTTGTGGCTGATGTCCCAGCTCATACCTGTCCTCCCCCTGGCGGTGCTCGTGGTGCCCGGCGTCAGCCCTGCTCAGGACTGGTGGACGGTGGAACCGGCCCGGTCGCCGGCGGAACCGTCCCGGCGGGCGGCGGGTACGGGTGCGGCGCCGTCGGCTGGTTCACCGGCCAGGGCTGGTACGGGTGCGGCGACGCCGGCCCGTGACCGGGCGGCGGGCCGAAGCCCGCCGGCTGACCGTTGCCCGGCGGCGGGTAGCCGGGAGGCTGACCCGGGCCGCGCGGCGGGCCGAAGCCGGGCGGACGGTGGCCCGGCGGCGGGCCGAGTGGCGGGTGCGGGCCGGACGCCGTCCGCGCCGCCCGGCGACGCACACCGCGCCTGGTGAGCCACACCAGCAGCACGACCAGGGCCGCCACGACCAGCAGGCAGAGCGCGGTCGCGACGGCCGGACCCGCGCCCCTGGCCAGCCCGAAGGTGACCATCGGCTCGTCGTCGCGGCCGTCCCGGCTGCTGCTGGCGGTCGGCGCCGGCGGCGCGGCCTCGACCAGCGGGCTGGCGGAGACCGGGGGTACCGAACGGGTCAGCGCCGCCAGCGGGTCGACGACGCCGAACCCGAATCGCGGGTCCCGCCCCGACGGCCCCTCGTCCCGCGCGGTCCGGATCAGACGGTTGACCACGTTGGCCGCGTCGAGTTTCGGATAGCGCGACCGGACCAGGGCGGCCACCCCGGAAATGATCGCGGTGGAAAGGCTGGTGCCGTCGTTGACCACGTAGCCGTTGGGCGAAACCGTCGGCGGCGCCGGGGCGATGATCCGCTCCCCGGGCGCGGCCAGCACCAGCTCCGGGCCGGTCGCCGAACCGGTCCACAGGCCCCCGGAACGGTCGGTGCCGCCGGCCGCGACGACGCCCGGGATGCTGGCGGGCGCCTGCACGCCGACCATGCCCTGCTCGACGTTGCCGGCCCCGGCCACCACGACCGCGTCCTTGCTCAGCGCGTACCGGACCGCCTCGGAGAGCTCGCGCTTCAGGGAGTCGTTCACCAGCGACACGTTGATCACGTCCGCGCCGTGGTCCGCCGCCCACCGGATGCCCGCGGCGATGTCGGCGTTGCGGTCGTCCGCGCCGAGACCGACCGGCAGGATCTTCGCCTCCGGGGCGATCCCCAACTCGTGCATCACACCACCGCCGCGGCCCGCGATGACGCCGGCCATCCCCGTGCCGTGGCCCTTCTGCCCGTCCGGGTCGCTCCGGCCGTCGGCGGCCACGTCGGGGCTGAGCCCCTTGCCGGGCAGCACCTGGCCCTTCAGGTCGGGGTGGGCGGCGTAGACGCCGGAGTCGACGACCGCCACCACCACGCCGCGGCCCTTGGAGAGCTGGTGCGCCTGCGGAATCTTCAGCGGGTCGAGGTACCACTGGAGACCGCGTACGGTGTCCGCGGCGCGCGCCGGGGCGGGCCCGACCAGCAGGCCGGCGCCGGCGGTGGCGACCAGCGTCAGCATGGCGGCGGCGGAACTCAGCAGTGGTCGGCGCTTCCCCGTACCCATGGCACTCCCAGGACCTCGGTCGACACGTGACGCGCTGCGGCTCCGGTCCGGTCGGGCCGGACCGGAGCCGCAGCGGTCGATTATCTCACTGCCAGACCTTGGCGTTGCTCATCTCGGTGGAGACGTAGTTCTCGCGCGCGATGCCCACGGCCGCGCCGATGTCGTTCAGGACCTTGTTGATGTCCCGCACGGCGGCGTCCCACTGGGCCTGGTGCTGCTGGTACGCGGCCCGGTCCTGACCGTCCCACTCCAGCTTGGTCAGCATCGAGCGCAGCGTGTCCAGCTTCTCGTCGATGGTCCGCGAGATGGCCTGCATCTGCTGGTTGCTGCTCTCGAGGACTGCGTAGTCAACCTTGATGCTCATGAGTTCCTCCTCTGCTCGTCTGCGCGGATCACGGGTTGAGAGCAGAGTGGAACTTGTCCAGCATCTGCTGCTGCTCTTCGTCGTTGACCTGGTGCGTCGTACCCGACTTGTCGAGCAGGTCGGCGATGCTGTCCATCGCCGTCAGCAGCTTGACGGTGTCCTCGTTCCAGCGCTGCATGAGCTGCTGGAAGCCACCGGACGCCTGACCCTTCCAGGCGATGGCCAGGTCGTCGACCACGTTCCAGAGCTTCTTCAGCTCGCCGTCGACCTCGCTGCGCGTGGACCGCACGTCACTCGCGGCGGTATGGAGAGTCGCAGCTTCGACCTCGAACGCCATGCTTCACACCCTTCCGTCATCTTTCGTGGCGGCGGATCTGCCGCGCCCCTCCCCCGCGGCAGAGCAAACCAACCCCACCGACGGACATCCTCACTGAGACGGTAGCCCACGGCGGCAAGGGGTCGCAGCCCGCCAATCCGGCAAATGGCGCGAGTCCGCAGTGGAGTTCACGACATCGACCGATTGCCGTCGTCCACAAGGGAGGCCACGGAACGGCTCGGATCAGGTTGGCTCCGACCAGGCGGTCTGGATGAGCTGCTGACCGTCGCGCCGGCGCACCAGCGTGCCCCGGCCCGGCGGCTGCGGGCTCGGCCGCAGGTTGCCGAAGACGGCGCCTTCCTCGCGGTTGCCCGACATCAGCAGGCCCGGCGAGTCCAGCTCCCGCAGCCGTTGCAGCACCGGCTCGTAGAGCGCCCGGGCCACACCGCCGACCCGGCGCGCGACGATCAGGTGCAGGCCGATGTCCCGGGCCTGCGGCAGCAGCTCGTGCAGCGCGCTGAGCGGGTTGCTGCCGCCCGAGGCGACCAGGTCGTAGTCGTCGACCAGGAGGTAGAGGTCCGGTCCCGCCCACCAGCTCCGGTCGCGCAGCTGCGCGGTGGTCACGTCCGGTCCCGGCAGCCGGTTCTGCAGCGCGCTGCGGATCGACCCGAGCCCCTGGCTGAACACCTGGTTGGACGGCGCGTAGTCGAGCAGGTGGTCGCCCTCCACCGCGCCGAGCAGGCCACGCCGGTAGTCGGCGATCACCAGCCGGGCCTGGGCCGGGGTGTACCGCTCGACGATGCCCCGGGCGATCAGCCGCAGCACGTTGGTCTTGCCGCACTCGGCATCGCCGAAGACGGTCAGGTGCGGCTCGTTCGCCAGCTCCAGGTAGACCGGGGCCAGCGCGGACTCGTTGACCCCGATCGGCAGGCCCGGCGCCGACCGGTCGACGACCTTGGCCAGCTCGGCCACCGGCAGCCTGCGCGGCAGCAGCCGTACCTTCGGGGCCGGTCGGCCCGGCCAGTTCGCCGCCACGTGCCCGGCCAGGGCGACCGACGCCTCGGTCAGGTCGTCGACGTCCCGCTTGCCGTCGATCCGCGAAACGGCGGTCAGGAAGTGCAGCTTGTCGCGGGTCAGACCGCGACCGGGCGAGCCGACCGGGACGTTCTGCGCCGCCCGCCGGTCGACCTCCGACTCGGCCGCGTCGCCGAGCCGCAGCTCCAGCTTCGTGCCCAGCAGGTCCCGCATGTTGATCCGGATCTCCGCCCAGCGCACGGCCGTGATGACCACGTGCACGCCGAAACCCAGCCCCCGGTTGGCCAGGTTGGTGATGGTCTGCTCCAGCTCCTCGTACTCCTGGCGCAGCGTGTTCCAGCCGTCGACCACCAGGAACACGTCACCGAACGGGTCGTCGGAGAACTCGCCGGCCGCCCGCCGCCGCCGGTAGCTCGCCACCGAGTCGATGCCGTGCTGGGCGAACAAGGTCTCCCGGTCGTCGAGCACGGCGACCACCTCGGCCACCGTCCGGCGGACCGCCTCGGTGTCCCGCCGGCCGGCCACCCCGGACACGTGTGGCAGCCCCTCCAGGCTGCGCAACGCCCCACCGCCGAAGTCGAGGCAGAAGAACTGCACCTCGCGCGGGGTGTGGGTGAGCGCCAGGGACGCGATCATCGACCGGAGCATGGTGCTCTTGCCGCTCAGCGAGGCGCCGACAACGACCCCGTTGCCGCCCGCGCCCGCCAGGTCCACCATCATCGGGTCGCGCCGCTGCTCGTACGGGCGGTCCACGACGCCCACCGGCACCGCGAGCCGGCCCCGGCCGGGCCAGTTCGCCGTGCACAGCCCGAAGGTCGGGTGCACGCCGAGCGGCGGCAGCAGCTCGCCCAGGCTCGGCGGCTCGGCCAGCGGCGGCAGCCAGACCTGGTGCGCCGGCCGGCCCTGGCCCTTCAGCCGGTCGATCAGCACGTCCAGCATGGCGACCGTCTTACCGTCCGTCGGCTGCTCCGGCTCCGGCGTCGCCTCCACCGCGGTCTGGGCGACCGGCACCGGCACGAAGTCCACCCCGTACGGCACGATGCGACGCTGCACCTGCGCCCGGGTCGACCGCTGCACCTGCCCCGGCGCCCGGTACGGCCCGGACACGTACGCCGCCCGGAACCGCAACATGGTGCTGGTGTCGGTCTTCAGGTAGCCGTGGCCGGGGGCGCTGGGCAGCTCGTACGCGTCGGGCACGCCGAGCACGATCCGGCTCTCCACCGCGGAGAAGGTCCGCAGACCGATCCGGTACGACAGGTGGGTGTCCAGCCCCCGCAGCTTCCCCTCTTCCAGTCGCTGGCTGGCCAGCAGCAGGTGCACGCCGAGCGACCGGCCGAGCCGGCCGATCATCACGAAGAGGTCGATGAAGTCCGGCTTCGCGGCGAGCAGCTCGCTGAACTCGTCGCAGATGATGAGCAGGCTGGGCATCGGCTCCAGCTGCTCGCCGGCGGCCCGGGCCTGCTCGTAGTCGTACCGGGAGACGTAGTTGCCGGCGGCCCGCAGCACCTCCTGCCGGCGGTTCATCTCACCGGCCAGGGCGTCCCGCATCCGGTCGACCAGCGGCAGCTCGTCGGAGAGGTTGGTGATCACCGCGCTGGTGTGCGGCAACGCGTCGAGCGAGGCGAAGGTGGCGCCGCCCTTGAAGTCGACCAGGACGAAGTTGAGCTCCTCCGACGAATGCGTCACCGCCAGCGCGGCGACCACCGTCCGCAGCAGCTCGCTCTTGCCGGAACCGGTCGCGCCGATGACCAGACCGTGCGGGCCCATGCCCTCGTGCGCGGACTCCTTGAAGTCCAGCTCCACCACATTGCCGTCCGGCCCGACGCCGAGCGGGATCCGCAGCCGGTCCCGGTGGCTGCGCGGCCGCCAGCTCTGCCGCACGTCCACCGCGGCGGCGTCGCCGACGCCGAGCAGGTCGGGCAGCTCCATGCTGCGGGCCAGCGGCTCCTCGGTGCTGGCCTGCTGCTGGGAGAGCCGGTAGGGGGCGATGAGCCGGGCCAGCCCCTCGGCCGCCGCCTCGCTCAATCGGTCCGGCCGACCCAGCCGGGACGTCGAGGAGCCGCGGACCAGGTCCAGCCCGCTGCCGTCGCCGGCGTCGAGGCAGAGCAGCCAGCGGCCGGCGTCCCGCGGCACCGTCCCGGAGAGGTCGATGACGGTGGCGCCGAGCAGGCCCGGCCCCATCAGGTGGCAGGTCGGCGAGATCTCGCCACCGTCGATCACCACCACGACGTGCGGGGCGGTGGTGAGCGGCTTCGCCTCCGGGGCGAATCGGGGCCGGCCGGCCAGCTCGTCGGCGAGGGCCGATTCGGCCTCGGCGAGGCTGGCGAAGACCAGCCGGCGCGCGCCTGCCGCGTCGGTGCGCCCGTGGTGCTGGGCGTGCGGCAGCCATTTCACCCAGTCCCACACCGGCTGCCGGTCGGGCGCGGCCACCACCGCGACGATCAGGTCGTCCGGGGCGTGGAAGGCGATCAGCTGGCCCAGCGCGGCCCGGGTCAGGTCGAGCACCGGCTCCCGGTCGCCGCGCAGCACGATCCGGCTGAACGCGCGCAGCGACAGCGCGGTGGGCAGCTCCGGCACCGTGGAGTGGGCGCGGACGAAGCGCCGCAGCGCGATCGCGCTCATCGGCTCCAGGTCCTCCACCGGCTTGGTCTCCGGCGGCACGATCTCCACCGCCAGCTGCTGCGGGCCGAGCGCGATCCGGGCCTCGCCGAAGTCGTCCTCGGTGATCCGCCGCTCCCAGAGCCGCCGGGACGAGGCGATCGACCAGAGCGCGTCCGGCTCGGGGTGCCGCCAGGACATCGCGGCGCGCTGCTGCTCGGCGGCCCGCCGGGTGCGCTTGCGCATCTGGGCCAGGTAGCGCATGTAGTCGCGCCGCTCGGCGTTCAGCTCGGCCTTGTCGTTGCCGCCGTTGGACATCGTGCCGATCGCCATGCCCAACATGGACACGCCGAAGAGGCCGCCCGCGACGTACGTCATCATGCCGCCGCCGCGGCCGGCGTAGAGGAACGCCATCGCGCCGACGCCGCAGATCATCGGCAGGATCATCAGCAGCTGACCCATCCCGCGCGGCTGCGGCTCGGGCAGCTCCGGCGGGGACTCCAGCAGCACCTCGCCCCGCGGCAGCGCGGGCCCCGGTTGACGCGGAAGCCGGCGGAACACCACGGTGCTCACGGCTGTCTCCTCCCCAAGAGCGGCCCTGATGCGGTTCGCGACCGACCGAGTCGTCGGGTGGGCATCCTATGCGCCCGCCATCGTAGGTAATCTCCCGTGGGCGTCGTGGACCCACCGGGTGGGCGACGTCAACGGCCGAGGTGGATCGTAGGCGAGCACGAGGAGGCCATAGTGGCGACGAAGGCGGCGACCGGCGGGCTGAGCCGGATCACCATCGTGGCGCCGCGGACCAGGATGGATCTCGCCCTGCCGTCCGACGTGCCCCTGGCCGACCTGCTGCCGACCCTGCTCCGGTACGCCGGTGAGGACCTCGCCGACGAGGGAGTCCGGCACGGCGGGTGGAGCCTGTCCCGGCTCGGCGGCCAGCCGCTGGACGGTGGTCGTACCCCCGCGCAGCTCGGCGTCCGCGACGGCGAGGTGCTCTACTTCAGTCCCCGCGCCGGCACCGCACCGGAGATCGTCTTCGACGACGTGGTGGACGCCGTCGCCACCGCCACCAACCAGCGGCCCGGCACCTGGCAGGTCGGCACGACCCGCTCCTTCGCGGTGCTCTTCGCCGGGGCGGCCCTGTCGGCCGGCGCGCTGGCCGTGCTCTTCGCCGGCCCACCCCAGCTGCCCGGCGCGCTGGCCGCGCTGGCGGTCGCGGTCACCCTGCTGGTGAGCGCCGCGGTGGTGTCCCGGGCGGGCGGCGACAGCCGGACCGGCGCGGTGCTGGCCGTGGGGGCCCTCGGCTACGCGGCGGTCGGCGGGCTGCTGGTCCTGGCCGGCGACCGGAAGCTGACGGACCTGGCCAGCCCGCACGTGCTGCTGGCCGCGACCGCGGTGGTGCTCTTCGGGGCGATCGCGGCGCTGGCCGTCGGCGACCGGCTGCCGCTGTTCTTCGGCGCGACCGCGGTCGGCGCGGCGGTCGGTCTGGGCGCCGCGCTCTGCCTGGCCTTCGGCATCGGCGCGGCGGCCGCCGCCGCGGTGGTCGCCACCGTCGCGTTCGCCGCCCTGCCGGCCCTGCCGATGATCGCCTACCGGCTGGCCCGGCTGCCCGTGCCGTCGATCCCCACCGGCCCGGAGGACCTGAAGACCGACGCGGAGACCGTCGACGGCCGGCAGGTGCTGCGCGACAGCGAGCGCGCGGACCAGTTCCTCACCGGGTTGCTGTGGACGGTCGCCCTGCTCGTCCTCGGCGGGCAGGTCGTCCTCGCCGACAACGGCCGGCTGCCGCCGGTGGTGCTCTGCCTCGTGCTGTCGCTGCTGTCGCTGCTGCGGGCGCGGCCGTTCATCGGCCGGGCCCAGCGCACGCCGGTGCTCTTCGCGGGCACCGTCGGCCTCGGGCTGGCCGCCGCGGCCACCTTCGGCGCCGGATCGCTGCCGGTCCGGCTGGGCCTGATCCTGGGCGGGCTGCTGCTGGCCGCGGTGATCAGCCTGATCTACGGGTTGACCGTGGCCGGCAAGCGGATCTCGCCCGTGTGGGGGCGGACCCTCGACATCGTCGAGGTCCTGCTGATCGTCGCCCTGGTGCCGCTGGCGGCCTGGGTATGCGGCCTCTACGGCTGGATCGTCAACCTTCGACCGTGACCGTGCCCATCCCGGCGCCGACCGGCGCGGTGGCGTAGACGCCGGGACCGTGCTGGCCGTCCAGTGGGCGGGCGGGCACGCCGCAGCGCTTCGCCACCTCCCGGACGGCCTTCACCAGCGCCGCCGCGTGGTCGTCCATCGCCGCCACCCGCAGCAGCGGGGGCACCCGACGCCCGCCGGGCAGCACCACCGCGGCCACCGTGTGCGAGGGGGCGGAGGTCGCGGTCACCGCGTCGACCAGCGCGCCGAGCGAGCCGTTCGACCGGGGGCGCAGGGCCAGGCAGCGCTGGGTCCAGCCGCCACCGCGCAGGCTGGTCCAGCTCTCCGCGGGGGACTCCGGCGCCAGGTCCAGCCCGGCCGCGGAGACCACCGCCGCGTACAGCTCGTCCCGGCCGAGGACCCGATGGCTGAGACCGGCGGCGTTCAGCGTCTTGCCGAGCCGGCCGATCCCGGCCGCGACCGTACGGTGCACGCCGCGCATCCCGCCGCCCCGGCTGACCGTCTCGGCGCGGGCGTCGGACACCGAGAGCCGCAGCGCCACCCAGACGGTCCGGTGCGCGGCCGGCGGCGCGCCCGGCGCCGGGTACCAGACCAGGGTGTGCGAGACGACCTGGGTCTGCGTGACCGGCCCGGTGAAGTCGGCGAGCACCGCGAGCGCCCGGTCCACCACGGCCGCCTCAAGGGAACCCGCCGGCGCGCCGGACCGCCCGGTCAGCGCGACCGCGGCGAACCAGCCCCGGTCGTCCTGGCCGATGCCGAGCCGGGTGTTCCGCTCGGTCAGCTCGACGACGGTCAGCTCCGGGGCGAGCGCGGCCAGCCGGGGATCGCCGGCGGGCACCGCCGCCCGGGACCGCTGCCTGCGACGCCGCAGCCCGCTGCGGAGCATCAGGTCCTCGTACCACCAGCGGCCGCCGCGGCGGGCGAAGGCGGCGCCGACGGCCAGCACGGCGAGCCCGCCGACGAGCCCGAGCAGCCAGCCGGGGCCGCCCGTGGCGAGCCAGAGGGCCAGCGCGGCGCACTCCAGCACCACCAGTTGGCCGACGACCACCGGCCCGAGCCGGCCGCGGCGCCGCCGGTCGACCGGGGTGACCGGTCGGTCCGCCGGCACGGCGGGGACGGCGGCCGTACGACCGGGTGGCGCCTGGACCTGCGTCATCGGTGAGCGTCCCTTCTGGACATTTTGGACATCCGCCGGAGCGGTGCGGCCGGAGGACGGGCAGTGGTCCCGGTGGACCGCCGACGGCCCCTTATCGTAGGGAAGCCCGCGGCGGAGTTCGGACCTGATCGTCGCGGACCCACCCCCGCCGGAGGTTAGTCATGCGGACCCGCCGCGACCAGGTGCAGGCGTACCGCTTCGTCACCCGCCGCATCGTCTCCGCGCTGCTCTCCGGCGACCCGGAGACCAACGACCTGCCGATGCGGCGGCTCGGCATGGCGGTCTTCGGCAGCGTCCTCGTGGCGGCCATCGTGCTCGGCGGCGCCGGCGCGTACGGCCAGTTCACCGGCAACGCCGCCCCGCTGGAGGCGAACACCCTGGTGATCGAGCGGGAGACCGGCGCCACGTACGTCTTCGCCGACGGCCAGCTGCACCCGACGCTCAACTACGCCTCCGCCCGGCTCATCCTCAACGAGGCGTACCCGCAGGTGCGGACCATGTCCCAGGCGTCCATCAAGGACCGGCCGCGCGGTCGTACCGTGGGCATCGTCGGCGCCCCGGACGACCTGCCGGACCGGAAGTCGCTGGTCGGCCTCCCCTGGTCGGTCTGCGACGTGCCCGACCCGGCGGACCCGCGGCGCTCGGGCACCCGGGTGGCGATCGACCGACCGCTGCCGGGCGGCATCCCGCTCACCGACCAGGCCGTCCTGGCCCGGGTCGACGGCGAAAGGTACCTGCTCACCGGCGGCTCGCGGCTGCGCATCGTCGGGGGCGAGCAGGCGCTGGTCGCCCTCAAGATGGCCGGCGCGGCCACCCTCACCGTGGGGCAGCAACTGCTCAACGCGGTGCCGGCCGGGCCGGAGCTGCGGAAGCCGACGATCGACGGCGACGGTGACCCGAGCGGCCTGACGGTGGCGGACCGTCCGGCGCGGATCGGCCAGGTGTACCGGGCGGCTGGCCAGCACTACGTGCTGACCCGGCAGGGACTGGCGGCGATCAAGGAGATCACCGCCCTGCTGCTGCTGGGCGACGGCGGTCAGATCACCGACATCACCCCGGACCAGGCCGGTCAGCTCCTCACCGACCAGCGGCTGGATGCCGAGGGCATGCCGCAGCAGCTCCCCACCGTGCACGACATCCGCGCGGGCCAGACCGTGGTCTGCGCCAGTTACCGGGCCGGCGCCGCCGGCGGGCCGCCGACCACCACCCTGGAGGTCTTCGACCGGGCGCCGGCCGAGTTGACCGGGGACGCCGGGGTCGCCGTACGCCAGGGCGCCCGGGACGCGGTCCGCACCGCGGAGAGCGTGCTGCTTCCCGGCGGGAAGGGTGTCCTGGTCCAGGCCGCGGCCGGGTCGGGCGAGGGGGGCGCCGCCGCGGCCGGCTCGACCGTCTACCTGGTCAGCGGCCAGGGCGTCCGCTACCCACTGGGCACCCGCTCCGGGGACGCGCTGGCCGCGCTCGGGTACGGCGGCGTGTCCCCGCTGGCGGTGCCCGCGGCGCTGCTGGCGCTCATCCCGACCGGTCCCGCGTTGGAGCGGGCGGACGCGCTGGCCTACTTCGAGCCGGAGGCCGACGGCTCGACGCCCGCCACAGCGGGACCGACGGCCGAGAGCCCGGACGCAACGCCGGCCCAGGGCGGCTGAGCGTCCCCCGGTCCGATGTGGAGTTGGAAGGCCGGGGTCGACGGGTCGCCCCGGTTGGCCCCGGTCGACTAACCTGGGCATGGCCAATGGTTATCGACGATGACTACGGGGATGCAGCCATGACCGGGCGCACGACAGTCGACGTACTGTCCTTGGAGGACTTCCACCAGCGGTTGGCGGGTCGGCTGACCGAGGTCGAGTCGGTGCTACGGAAGCTCAACACCGAGTTGCAGTGCCGGCCGCCGGCGCTCGGCACGTTCGCCGACGCCACGGGGAACGCCCGCCGCTACAGCGAGACCCACGCCAGCTACGTGACGCAGGCCGAGCGGCTGCGCAAGGCGATCATCGCGGCGCAGACGGCGACCAGCACGATCATGGCCAACTACCGGACCACCGAGGCGCGCAACGCGGCCACCGCGGCCGACATCATGGCCGCCCTCGCGGGCGTCGACGAGGCGCTGAAGCCGGCGGAGGGGGACCCGCGTGTCTGAGTACACCCAGCGCTACCAGCACGTCAGCCACCAGGAGCTGTACAACGGCGTGAAGTCCGGCGACCCCAGGCAGGTGGACGGCCTGAGCGCGCAGTGGAGTTCGCTGCAGGACACGCTGGAGAGCCTCGGTCGGGACCTCGCCGGCGACCTGGACGCGCTGGCCCGATCCTGGACGGGCGACGCCTCCCGCGAGTTCCACCGCCGGCTGGACCTGGTGGTCGGCTACTCGGGGGACCTCGCCCAGGGGATGACCGACGTCCGCGGGGCGCTCACCATGATGGCCGACGAGCTGCGTACCGCCCAGGCGAAGGCGGAGAGCCCGGAAGCGACCGACGACAACGACAAGGCGCTCTCCGGCGCCGGTAAGGGCTTGCTCCTCGGCGGTGTCCCCGGCGCCCTCGTCGGCGGGTTCCTCGGCCACGAGCAGGACAAGGCCGAGCAGGAGAAGGCGCACCAGCGGATGGTGCAGGTGGTGGCGGCGCTGGCCGAGGGCTACGACTTCTCCGCGTACGGGCGGGTCGTCACCGCTCCGGCACCGGATCGGGACCTGCCGGGCCACACCGACCGGTCGGGCACGACGCCGAGCGGCGGACCGTCCGTGGGCACCCCGTCGGCCGCGCCGCATTCGGGCACGTTCACCGGCGCCACCGCGACCACCTCCGGCGTGCACCACCCGGCACCGACCGGTGGTTCCGCGGGCCCGGCCGGGCCCGACAGCCAGACGGCGGGCTCCGGCACGCCGGGCCACACCGGCGGCACTCCCGGCGTGGTGGACCCGGATGCGGGCACCTCGCTGGCCGGTGCCGCCCCGCTGCTCGGCGGAGGGCTGCTGGCCGGCGGCGTCGCCGGGGCCGGGACGGCCGGCGCGACCGCGACGGCCACGACCGGCGGGGCCGGTCTGCTCTTCGGGGTCCCCGGCGGCACGCCGGCCGGCGGTGTGGTCGGCACCGGATCGCTGGCCGGGTCGGGGCAGGGCACGCCGACCTCCGCCCGGGCGGGCGGCGGGACGGCGGGCCCGGAGAGCCGTTCGGCGGCCGGCACCGGTCGACTGGCGTCGGGCCGGGCCGGCGCGGTCGACGTGGAGGGCCGCTCCGGCGGAGGCCGCGGCGCCACCGGGCGGTCCGCCATGGCCGGCGGCAACCGCAATGGCGTGCTCGGCGGGCGCGGCGAGCCCGACGCGGAGGAGTCGGACGAGCGGCTGACCTGGCTGACCGAGGACGAGATGGTCTGGGGGGACGGCGGGGCGGCCCCGCCCCCGGTGCTCGGCACCAACTGATCCGCCACCGCGACGTACCTGCGGGGTTGGATGCCTCCGTCCACAGCGCATGGTGGGGCGCGTCACGTCGACCCGGTAGATCGTCGAGCTGCATGAGGCGGACCTGACCGATAGGTTGAGATGGTGCTGCCCGTAGCTTTCGCCCCGCCCCTCTGGGCAGCGACGCTGCGCACCCTGCGGAAGTTGACCCGCCTGGCGGTGACGGCCCTGGTGCTCGTCGCCGGGCTCGGCGGCGCGACCGCCTCCGCTGCTCCCGCCGAGGCTTTCCGGCCGACCGCGGAGCCCGGCCAGGTCGCCGCGTTCCAGGTCGCCCCAGTTTCTTTCGTCGGCCCGGCGACCGCCGACCGGAGCGCCGGCGCCGCCGTCGAGTGGGTCGCCGCCCCGAGCGGAGCGTCCGCCGCCGAGCGGATCACCGGCACGCCGGGCGGGCGCCCGGCCGGGGCCGCTCCCGAGCGGCCGGCGCGGCGCTCCGCCGCTCTCTCGCCAGCCCCCGCGTCCGGCCCGGCCCCCGTCGACCCGGGCCGGGACGCCGTCGGCCGGCGCGGGCCGCCGCGCGGCTGATCCGGCCGGCCGACGCCGGGAGGTCTCGCCGACTTCCCGCCGCCGTGCGGTCCCGCTGATTGCCCGCTGACCCGCTCGGGTACGGCCACGAGGACCGTTCCGCGCCGCCGTCGCGCCCCGCGGCGATCCCCGTTCGCCGGCCGGGCACGACCGTCCAATTCGAACGATCCACCACGAGGTGCTGGATGCAGACCGTCTTCTCCACAGTCCTGCCCGACGTCCCCCAGGCCGCCGGGATCTGGCTGGTCCTGCTCGCAGTGGCGGCGATCGCCGTCGCCGCGCTGATCGTGCGCCCCGCCCTGTTCCGGTCGGTGTTCGGCGACCGGATCAGCGAAGCCGCGATGCCGAGCAGCTTCGAGCTGGCCGAGGAGGCCCGGGAACAGGCCCGCTACGCGCAGGAGGTGGCGGTGGCCACGGAACGCGCGGCGGTCACCGCCGAGCGGCGCCGCGCCGAGTGGCTGGCCGCCCAGGAGGAGGTCGAGGAGGCCTGGCGGGCGTACGAGGCGGCGGAGCAGGACGTCCGCCGGTTGGCGGCCGCCGCCGCGCTGCCGCTGCCGCGTACCCCCCGGACGCCCGCCGAGTACGCCGATCGGGAGCGCTGGCTGCACCGGGCGGCGCTCGACGCGCAGTGGCGGCAGGAGATCACGGTGGAGCAGCTCAGCGACATCCTGGGCCACCGTGGCTGGGAACCGAGCCGGCACCCGGTGGAGCAGGAGCTGCTGCTGCGCCGGCTGGTCCGCGACAACCTGCGCACCCGGCAGCAGGCCGCCCGGGAGCGGGAGCAGGCCGCCTGGCGGGCCGCCGAGCTGGCCGCCGCCGCCGCCCGCAGCCTCCGCGACGAGGCGTACGCGGCGACCGGCCGGGCGCCCGGGGCGCAGTCGCTGCTCGCCACCGTGGACCTGGCCGGTGCGACCACCCGCGATGCCGCGCTGGCGACCCGGGCAGCGACGGAGACCACCCGGGAGACGCCGACCGTGGCCCGCGGTCGAGCGGCCGTGCCGGCGTACTGACGGCGGCGACGACCCGGCCGGGCCGCTCGCGGGGGTGGTCGGACTGGGTTAGCGTGACCGGGTGTCCCGCCAGACCTGGATCCTGGTCGTGCTCGCCGCCATCGTCGCGCTGGCGACGCTGGTCGGGGCCGTGCTGCTCGCCGTCCGGTTGGTGCGCGCCCGCCGGCTGCTCGGCGCGCTCGGGGTGGGCGGCAAGGTCGCCTTCTACGGCGCGCTGATCTACACGATCCTTCCGGTGGACGTGCTCCCCGACCCGATCTATCTGGACGACATGGGTGTCCTGGCCGGCGCCCTGATCTATCTGACCCGGCTGGCCCACAAGCATCGGGCCGCGCAGCGGCGGCTGCCCGGTCAACCGGAGCCTCCGCCGGAACAGGGCCGGCTCCGTCGTCCCGTGTCATGATCTCCGTCCGGGCCGATGGTCGGCCCGGACGGGCGGACAGGGGGCGGTACATGGCGGGCGACCACCGGTTGGACCCGCGGGACGAACGGGTCGCCGCGTTCTTCCGGGACCGGCACCTCGCCACCCTGACCACCCTGCGCGCGGACGGTACCCCGCACGTCGTACCGGTCGGGGTCACCTTCGACGCGGAAGCCGGGCTGGCCCGCGTGATCACCTCGGGGACCTCGGCCAAGGCCCGGAACGTGGCGACGGCCGGACCCGACGGCACGCCGGTGGCGGTCTGCCAGGCGGACGGGCGGTGGTGGCTGACCGTGGAGGGCCGGGCGATGCTCCGCCGGGATCCCGGGTCGGTTGCCGAGGCCGAGCGCCGGTACGCCGAGCGGTACCGGCAGCCCCGACCGAACCCGGCGCGGGTGGTCATCGAGATCGCCGTGACCCGCCTGCTGGGCAGCCTCCCCGCCGCCGAGCCACGCAGCTGACCGCCCGACCCGGTCCCTCATGATCCACCTGTCCTGAACGGCGTCCGGTCTCGGGCCAGGCGCGAGGGATGGGGCTGGTGTCCGGTCTGGCGGTGACCGGCGTCGCGCTGCTGGTGGAATCGCGGCCCGGCCCTGGTCGTTACGTCCTCCGTACGACTGAGCAGGACGGTCGGCCGGGCGGAATGGCCCGCGGCGGCCGGTCGTTACCTCCCCGATGGGCCAGCGGGTGCCGCCCCGGTCCACCGATCCCTCCTACAAGCCGAGCGCCAGTCCCGGTGCTGCGTCTCCTTACCCGGAGGCGTCAACCCCCCGATGGAGCTTCTACATGTACCTGATGTTCCGCAACAGCATGCTTTCCGTCGCCGGCCTGATCATGTCCGCTGGTGTCATCGCCGGTGCCGCCGTGGCCGCGCAGGCCGCCGCCCCGGCCCAGGCCAAGCCGGTCAGCTCGGTGAAGGCCGACAAGGACAACGGCAAGGGCAACGGCAAGGGCGCCGACAAGAGCGAGCGCCGTGCCAACTACCAGTACGAGGCCCAGCCGAACTTCTTCTACTGCGGCCCGACGGCGACCGCGATGGCGCTGTCGGCCGAGGGCAAGGTCGTCAGCCTGGACGAGGTGGCGCAGAAGCTCGGCACGACCGAGAACGGCACCGACTCGGCCTTCGACGTCACCCGGGTGCTGAACGAGTACACCGGTGGCAAGTACAAGACCACCGAGCTCCGGGACGACGTGGCCACCAAGGAGCAGGTCGAGCGCCTGCGCGAGGACGTCAAGACGGCGGTGGACGCCGGTCGCCCGGTCGTCGCCAACGCGATGGGCACCGCGCTGGACATCGACGGTGTCCAGCACGGCTTCCCCGGCCACTATGTGACCGTGGTGGAGTACAAGGACGACGGCAACACCGTGATGATCGCCGACCCGGCCAGCCCGAACGAGCCGGAGTACTGGATGGACGTGACCGAGCTGGCCAACTGGATCGCGGGCCGCGGTTACAGCTCCTGATGAGCACGACCGACGAAGGGCCGGTCTCCCCGAGCGGGGAGACCGGCCCTTCGTTGTGCTCAGGACCGGTCGGCCCGGGCGACCTCGTCGATCAGGCTGGCGAGCAGCGCCACCCGGGGCGCCGGGTCGGCGGCCGGGGCGCGCTCGACCGCCAGCCCGGCGGCCAGGCACCAGGTCTGCACCACGTCGGCGGCGGCGGGCAGCCCTCGAGGTGACCGGAGCCGGAGTCCACGGCGGCCAACCGGCGTCGGTAGCATCTGGACCGTGCGCCGACCGGTGATCTTCGACCTCTTCCACACCCTGGTCCGCGGCGCGGACGCCGAGCGCGACCGGGTGGTCGGCGAGATGGCCGTCATGGTGGGCGTGGACCCGCCGGCGCTGGTCGCCGCGTACCACGCGACGTGGCGGGAGCGGCTGGTCCGCTGGGACGTCGCGGAGACCGTCCGGATCCTGGCCGGGCGGCTCGGCGGCACGCCCTCCGACGAGGCGGTGGCCCGGGCGGCCGCCCACCGGTGCGCGCTGGCCCGACGGGTGCTGGCCTCGGTGTCACCGGCCACTCTGGACGCGCTCGACGCGCTGCGGGCCGCCGGCCACCCGCTCGCCCTGCTCAGCAACGCCACCTCGGAGACCGCCGAGGCGTGGCCGGAGACCGTGCTGGCCCGGCGGCTGGACGCGGCCGTCTTCTCCTGCCAGCTGGGCGTGGCCAAGCCGGACCCGGCCAGCTACCTCGCCGCCGCCGACCGGCTGGGCGCCGCACCGACCGACTGCGTCTACGTCGGGGACGGCGCGGACGGCGAGCTGGCCGGAGCGGCGGCGATCGGCATGACGGTGCTGCGGACGACCGAGCACAACGACACGGACCCGGCCTGGGACGGCCGCACGCTCGCCTCCCTGGCCGAGCTGCCCGCCCTGCTACGCGGCTGAGCTGCCGCCGCCGGCAACGCCGCGGCCGCCCGCCCCCGGTTCGGGACGGGCAGCCGCGCTGCGGGATGGTCGCCTGGGAGGTCTCGGGCACCGGCTGGCTCGCTCTCGTCCACGGCACCGCCGTGGGTGCGGGTCGGCTCCGCACGACTCGACGCTGAGTCAGGCCCCGATTGCGGATCGGGGCGAGATCCGTCGACCCGGACCAGCCGCCCGGGACGGATTTCCGCCGACCGGAAACGCCGCCCCCCGGGCACCGGCGGTGCGGCGGCCCGGGAGCGCGGTGACGTCAGCGGTCGGTGTCGCCCTGGCCGGTCCGCTGCTGCGCCTTGTCGACACCCTTGTCGGTCTGCTCGTCGTACTTGCCGCCGGTGCGCTGGTCGGCCATGTCGCCGGCCTTGTCCAGCCCCTTGTCGACCTGCTTGTCGTGCTGGCCGGCGACGTCCTTGGCCTTGTCCATGAAGTCACTCATGCTCGGATCTCCCTTCGTTGCCCTGATGCCTTCCCTCGGGTCGGGAGCGCAAACGCAGCCCGGGCGGGACCCGGCCCGGGTGTCGGATCGGGGCCGGGCGGGTATCGAGCGGCCACGATCGAGGAGGACCGACGTGGTCGAGGACGGTACCGGGCGGACGCCCGAGGTGACGGCGGAGCGCACCCGCGCGGCGGGACCCCGACAGGCCTGGGCGGGCCTGCCCTGGCCGGTCCGGACCGCGGTGACGTGGAGCGCCTGCCTGGTGGTGGTGATCGCCGGGCTGTGGCTGCTGGGCAAGATCGCGGTGCTGCTGGCGCCGCTGGCCATCGCGCTGGCCGGGACGCTCTTCCTCACCGCGCTGCTCGACCCGGTGCTGCTCCTGCTGCGCCGGCTCCGGGTGCCGGCGGCCCCCGCCGCCCTGCTCACCATCCTGCTGCTGCTCGGGGTCCTGGTCGGGGTGGGCGTGCTGGTGTGGAACCTGACCGCGAGCCAGTTCGGTGAGCTGAGCCAGCAGCTCGACCAGGGCCTGGAACGCAGCCGCGACTTCGTCACCTCCACCCTGCCGATCACCGACGCCCAGCTGGACCGGCTGATCCAGCAGACCCGGGACGGGCTGAGCGGCAGCGCCCCCGACCCGATCGGCGGGGCGCGCACCGCCGCCGAGGTGGCCGGTTCCGTGCTGCTGGCGCTGGTGCTGCTCTTCTTCCTGCTCAAGGACGGCCGGTCCATGTGGCGGTGGGTGCTGCGCCGGATGACCGGTCCGAACCGGGCGGTCACCGCGGAGGCCGGCCGGGTCGGCTGGCGGACGCTCGGCTCGTACAGCCGGGGCACGATGATCATCGCGGCGATCGACGCGATCGGCATCGGCCTGGCGCTGGTGCTGCTCGGGGTGCCGCTGGCCCTGCCGCTGGCGCTGATCACCTTCCTCGGCGGGTTCGTGCCGATCATCGGCGCAACGGTGGCGGGCGCGGTGGCGGTGCTGGTCGCCCTCGCCGCGAACGGCCCGACGACCGCGCTGCTCACGCTGGCCGCGGTGATCGCCGTCCAGCAGATCGAGGGCAACCTGCTGGAGCCGCTGATCATGAAGCGTCAGGTGCAGCTGCACCCCGCGGTCATCCTGGTCGTGGTCACGGCCGGCACCCTGATCGCCGGCATCGCCGGCGCCTTCGTCTCGGTGCCCATCGCCGCCGTCACCTGGCGGATCATCGACACCGTCCAACGCCACCGCGAGCCGGCGACCGGGTCCGCCCACACCTGAGGCCGCGGCGCCAGCGCAAGCCGTGGATCAGGCCGGGACGGCGAGCCGGTTGGCGAACCAGCCGGCGGCGTGGTCGGCGACCTGGTCGAGGGTGCCGGGTTCCTCGAAGAGGTGGGTGGCGCCGGGGACGATCCGCAGCTCCGCGACGTCCCCCAGCTTGGCCTGCGCCTGCTCGTTGAGCACGATCACCTCCTCGTCCAGCCCACCCACCAGCAGCAGCGTCGGCGCCCGGACCTGCGACAGTGCGGTGCCGGCCAGGTCCGGTCGGCCGCCACGGGAGACCACCGCCCGGACCCGCTCCGGGCGGGCGGCCGCGGCGACCAGGGCGGCCGCGGCGCCGGTGCTGGCGCCGAAGAGGCCGACCGGCAGCGGGCCGAGGTCCGGGTCGGTGGCCATCCAGTCCACGATCGCGGCCAACCGGTCGGCCAGCATCCCGATGTCGAAGCGCAGCTCGGCGGTACGGGCGTCCACCGCGTCCTCCGCCGGGGTGAGCAGGTCGACCAGCACGGTGGCCAGCGACCGGTCGTTGAGCACGTGGGCCACCGCGACGTTGCGCGGGCTGTGCCGGGAACTGCCGCTGCCGTGGGCGAAGAGCACCACCCCCGTCGCCCGCTCGGGAATGATCAGGTCGGCCGGCAGGCCGTCCGCGACCACCGGGATCGTCACCTCGCGCGTACGCATCTGCGACCTCCACACGTTGCCGATCGCGCGCATACCCCGCTGAGACCCCTGTTCACCTGTTGCGTTGACGCCGACGACAAGGTTTAGCGTGGCGTCGAGGGCGGGCGAGGGAGGTCGGATGCTGATCGGTGAGCTGGCGGAACGTGCCGCCACGAGCACCCGCACCCTGCGGTACTACGAGACCCGGGGACTGGTACGACCACGCCGCTCGGCCAACGGCTACCGGGTGTACGACGAGGCCGAGCTGCGCGTGGTGCACGAGATCCGGGCGCTGTTGGCGGTGGGCTTCGACCTCGACGACATCCGGCCGTTCGTGGCCTGCCTGCGGGCCGGCAACAGCTCCGGCGACGTCTGCCCGGACTCGGTCGCCGTGCTGCGCCGCAAGCTCGCCGAGGTGGACGACTACCTCGACCGGCTCGGCACGGTACGGCGGCAACTGCACGACCAGTTGGCCCAGGCGATCGCCCACCGGGAGAAGACATGCCTCAGGACACGGAACAGGCCCGACTGACCACGGTCACCGACGACACGTTCGCCGCGACGGTGCTGGCCAGCACCCGGCCGGTGGTGGTCGACTTCTGGGCGGAGTGGTGCCCGCCCTGCCGGGCGGTCTCGAAGCACCTGGCCGAGCTGGCCGAGGAGTTCGGCGACGCGCTGCTCTTCGCCGCGCTCAACTCCGACGAGAATCCGGCCACCACCCGGGCGTACGGGGTGATGTCCATGCCGACGCTGCTGGTCTTCCGGGGCGGCGAGGTGGTCGGCTCGATCGTCGGCGCCCGGCCCAAGAACCACCTCCGGCTGAGCTTCGCGCGACACCTCGAGGGGTGAGCGGCCGTTTGCCGGCGGGTCGAGCGGGAAGGCGCGGAGGGACCGTAGATCGGCGCAGCCGCGCCCCGACGGATCGCGAGGATCGTCATGGCTCAGCAGCAGGACAGGTCCCGGCAGCAGATCGCCGAGCTTGAACGGCAGGAAAAGGACGCCGAGCACGCCCGGAACTTCGGGGACGAGGCGGCCGAGGCCCGGACACCGGAGGACCGGCGGGCGGTGGCGCCCCGGGACGCGGGCGGCCGCCCGTCCAACGGCCGCCAGTTCTGACCGCACCGGCGCGTCCCCGCCCGCCCGGGCGGGGACGCGCCGCGTGCCAGCCACTCAGGTCGCGTGCTCGGGCAGGTGCAGCAGGGGCGCCCGGCCGGGCGGCTGCTCCGGCGCCGGCCCGGACGGGTGGGCCGGCGGCACCGGCACGGTGACCGGCTGGTCTCGGGTGACCCGGATCGTCTCGCCGTGGTGGCGCAGCTCCAGCACGGCGTCCGGCCCGGCGTGCCGCAGCGAGTACGTCGTCTGGTGCGGCCGGACGTCCACGCGCAGGTGCATCGACCGCCACTGCAGCGAGAACTCGAGTCGGCTGAGCCGGCTGGAGAGCCGCGGCGAGAAGGAGAGCGTCCCGTCGTGGTCGCGCAGGCCGCCGAAGCCGGCGACCAGGGCCATCCAGGCGCCGGCCAGCGAGGCCATGTGCACGCCGTCGCGAGTGTTCTCGCTCAGGTCGTGCAGGTCCATCAGGGCGGCCTCGCGCAGGTAGCGGTGGGCCAGCTCCGGGTGACCCACCTCGGCCGCCATCACCGCCTGGGTGCAGGCCGACAGCGACGAGTCGCGGACCGTCCGGCGCTCGTAGTAGAGGAAGTTGCGCACCTTCTGCTCGCCGGTGAACGCGTCGCCCCGCCAGTGCATGGCGAGCACCAGGTCGGCCTGCTTGATCACCTGCTTGCGGTACAGGTCGAAGTACGGGTAGTGCAGCAGCAGCGGGTACTTCTCGGGCGGGGTGTGCTCGAAGTCCCACTCCTGCAACCGGGTGAAGCCCTCGACCTGCGCGTGCACGTCCAGGTCCTCGTCGTACGGGACGTGCATGGCGTTGGCGGCGTCCCGCCAGGCGGCCGCCTCCTCCTCGCTCACCCCGAGGTCGAACGCCTGGTCCCGGCGGCGCATCGCGCAGTCGGCGGCGGTCAGCAGGTTCCGCTGCGCCATCAGGTTGGTGTAGATGTTGTCGTCCTTGACCGCGGTGTACTCGTCCGGGCCGGTCACCCCGTCGATGTGGAACTGGCCGTTGCGGTCGTGGTGCCCCAGCGAGCGCCACAGCCGGGCGGTCTCCACCAGCAGCTCGAGGCCGATCTCCTGTTCGAGCGTGTCGTCCCCGGTGACCAGGAGGTACCGCCGCAGCGCGTCGGCGACGTCGGCGGCGATGTGGAACGCGGCCGTGCCCGCCGGCCAGTACGCCGACGACTCGGGGCCATCGATGGTCCGCCATGGGAAGGCGGCGCCCTCCAGGTTCAGGGTCCGGGCGCGCTCGTGCGCCTGGGCCAGGGTGGAGTGCCGCCAGTACAGCGCGTCCCGGGCCGCGCTCGGCTGGGTGTACGTGAGCACCGGCAGGACGAACATCTCGGTGTCCCAGAACGCGTGTCCGTCGTAGCCCGGGCCGGTCAGCCCCTTGGCGGAGATCGGCCGCCGCTCGGCCCTGGCACCGGCCTGGAGCACGTGGAACAGCCCGAAGCGGACGGCCTGCTGGACCTCCGGGTCGCCCTCCACCCGGACGTCGGCGGCGTCCCAGAACTCGTCGAGGTACTCCCGCTGCTCCCGGCGCAGCCCGTCCCAGCCGTCCAGCCGGGCGGCGGCCTCGGCCGCGCCGACCTGGTCGCGCAGGGCCGGCAGGGACCGCCGGCTGGACCAGCCGTACGTCAGGTACTTGACCACCCGCAGCGTCTGGCCGGGCTTGAGCACGCAGCCGACGGTGGTCCGGACCCAGTCCTCGTACCCCTCGGACTCGATGGTGGTCCGCTCGGGGCCGTGCACGTCGTGCGCCATGGCGGCGGCGACCCGGAGCCCGCTGACCTTGGTGCGGTGGATCAGCAGCCCGCCGTCGTCGGTGGTCAGCTCCTCCTCGGCCTGCAACGGCGACTCCAGTACGGCGGCCACCCGGGGGTCGCGGCTCTGCGCCGGCAGGGTCTCGTTCGCGACCAGCTCGGACTGGAGGATCAGCCGGATCGGCCCGTCGACCGCCTCGACCTCGTAGTTGATCATGGCGACGGACCGCTGGGTGAACGACACCAGCCGGGTGCTGCGGACCTTGACCTCCCGCCCGGCCGGCGATCGCCAGTGCAGCTCCCGGTGCAGGGTGCCGGCGCGCAAATCGAGCACCCGCTCGTGGGAGAGGAGCTCGCCGTACCGGACGTCGAGCGGCTCGTCGTCGACGAGCAGCCGGATCAGCTTGCCGTTGGTGACGTTGACGATGGTCTGGCCCGACTCGGGGAAGCCGAACCCGGCCTCCGCGTACGGCAGCGGACGCAGCTCGTAGAAGGAGTTGAGGTAGGTGCCGGGCAGGCCGTGCGGCTCACCCTCGTCCAGGTTGCCGCGCAGCCCGACGTGCCCGTTGGAGAGGGCGAAGACCGACTCGGACTGGGCCAGCACGTCCATGTCGAGGCGGACCTCCCGGACGTGCCACGGCTCGACCGGATAGGCCCGTTCGCGGATCATGCCGCCAGCTCCTTCAGCAGCTCGGCGAGGTCGGTGACCACCACGTCGGCGCCGTGCGCGCGCAGCTCGTCGGCCTGGCCGACCCGGTCGACCCCGACCACGTGCCCGAAGCCGCCGGCCCTACCGGCGGCCACCCCGGCCAGGGCGTCCTCGAAGACGGCGGCGTTCGCCGGGGCGACCCCGAGCAGTTCGGCGCCGGCGAGGAAGGTGTCCGGGTGCGGCTTGCCGCGCAGCCCCCGCTCCCGGGCGACCACCCCGTCGACCCGGGCCTCGAGCAGCCGGTCCAGTCCGGCGGCGGCGACCACGTCCCGGCAGTTGGCGCTCGCCGAGACCACGGCCCGGCGCAGCCCGGCGGCGGCGGCCGCCTCCAGGTAGGCCACCGAGCCGGGGTAGACCTCGACGCCGTCGGTGTGGATCCGCTTGAGGAGGATGACGTTCTTGCGGTTGCCCACCCCGTGCACCGTGTCCGCCTCGGGCGGGTCGTCCGCCGTCCCCTCGGGGAGGGTGATCCCGCGGGAGGCCAGGAAGGAGCGCACCCCGTCGGCGCGCGGCTTGCCGTCCACGTACCGGTTGTAGTCCGGTCCCGGGTCGAACGGGCGGTACGGCTCGCCGGTCGCCGCTGCGCGGTCCCGCAGGAACGCGTTGAAGGTCTCGGTCCAGGCGGCGTTGTGCACCCGGGCGGTCTGCGTCAGCACACCGTCCAGATCGAAGAGACAGGCGGTCACATGAGCGGGTAGGCCCAGCACCCTTCGAATCTATCCAGCGGATCGGCCGGGCAAACCCGATTCGCGCGGGCCGTCAGCGGTTCGGGCGCAGCGTCCAGACCACGGTCAGCACGGAGGTGACCGTCCCGTCCTCGGTGCCGATCTCGATCTCGACCGGGAACTCGGGCCGCTTGCCGGCGTCCAGTTCGGCGAGCACCTCGGCCGGCGGGCGACCGAGTCGGGCGGTGGCGAGCACCGGGCCCAGGGCGACCTTCTGGTACGCGATCTCCGCCCGGACGGCCAGCGGCACCGCCCGGTCGAGCACCGGCCCGAACGCGACGAGCACCACCGCGCCGGAGGCGGTCTCCCCGAGGGTGAACATCGCCCCGGCGTGCGGGCCGCCGACGTGGTTGTGGGTGGCCGGCGAGTCGGGGAGCCGGACGACGGCCCGGACCCCGCCCTCCGCCTCCGGCGCGACCTCGACGAATTCGATTCCGAGCGTGCGGGCGAACGGCACGGCCTCCAGCAGACCGGCCGCTACCTGGCGAGAGTCGATGGACATGCCCAGACGCTACTCGTCGGTAACTTCCCCGGCAAGACCCCGTCGGCCAGGCATCACGCTCACCGCCAGCCGACGTCGATCCGGTCGCCGCGCTCGTCGAAGAAGTGCAGCGCGTCCATCCGGACCTGCACGGCCAGCGGGTGACCCGCCGACACGGCCGGGTACGGGGCGAGCCGGACCGCCAGCTCGGCCGGTCGGCGGTGGTGCCGGCCCGGGTCGTTGAGCACACTGGTCCGGTTACCCCCGCCGGTGGGCGCGGAGACCGGCGCCTCGGCGGCCCGGCCGGCCAGCCGCTGCATCACCTGGCCGAACCGGCGCAGGCCGCGCTGGCCGTTCTCGCCGGACTCCACCGGGCCACCCATCTCGTCCACCACGATCGCGGTGGCGCCGATGTCGAGGAAGGCCAGCGACTCGTGCCCGTGGTGTTCCAGGTAGCGGATCCGCCCCTGGAGCACGTGTCCCGGGGTGTCCGGGGTGACCGGGGTGAGCGCCTCGGCCCGCATCCCCACCACGATCCGCTCGCCGTGGTAGTGCGCCACCGCCCGGCTGCGGATGTCGTCCCAGGGCAGGTAGAGCGCCTGCTCGCCGAGGTTGAGCGTCACGTACCGGTCGAGGTGGACGTAGACCGAGGCCTCCAGCAGGTTCATCCGCGGGCTGCCCAGGAACGCGGCGACGTAGAGGGTGGCCGGCCGGCCGTACACCTGGGTGGGGGTGCCGACGTCCTGGAGCACCCCCTTGCGCATGATGGCGACCCGGTCGGCCATGGTGAGCGCCTCGGCCTGGTCGTGGGTGACGTAGATGGTGGTGACGCCCAGCTCCCGGGTGAGACCGGAGATCTCCGCCCGCAGCTCCGCGCGGAGCCCGCTGTCCAGGTTCGACAGCGGCTCGTCCATCAGGAACAGCCCCGGGCGGCGCACTATCGCCCGCCCCATCGCCACCCGCTGCCGCTGGCCGCCGGAGAGCTGGCTCGGCTTGCGGCCGAGCACGTCGCCGATGCCCAGCGCGCCGGCCACGTCGGTGACCCGCTCACCGCGGGGCGTCGGCTCCACCCCGGCCAGGCGCAGCGGGAACGCGATGTTGTCGCCCACCGTCATGTGCGGGTAGAGCGCGAAGTCCTGGAAGACCATGGCGATCTTCCGCTCCCGGGGTGACAGGTCGTTGGCCAGCTCGCCGCCGAGCAGCACCGCGCCGGTGGTCGGGTCCTCCAGACCGGCCACCATCCGCAGCACGGTCGACTTGCCGCAGCCGGACGGGCCGAGCAGCACCATGAACTCGCCGTCGTCGACGTCCAGATTGATGGTGTCGACCGCGATTGTCCCGTCCTGGAACACCTTGGTCACATCCTTGAGTGCGACGGTGCTCACCGTCTCCTCCCCCAGCTCGTCGGCCGAACCCGGGAATGACTGTGACCAGGATCATTCGATCAGCACATCGGGTAAACGTGCCATGTTCGTCTCGTGACAGGCGTGTTACGCACGCATCGGTCCGTCACGATGGCTCGGCACGCTCTCCGCCGGCTCGTCGAGGAAGACCCGGCGGACCACCCGCTCGGCGGCGTGCCCGTCGTCCAGTGCGCAGAACCGGGCCCGGAAGCATTGCCGGGCCTGCTCGGCGGCCGTCGACCGGACCGCGTCGGAGCGGAACACTTCGAGCAGTTCGGGGAAGTCCCGGGCCACTGCGCCCGGCGGCTCCGCCAGCAGGTCGAAGTAGACGCCCCGGGCCACCCGGTACGCCTCCCAGTCCGGCGCGTAGACGATGATCGGCCGGTCCAGGACGGCGTAGTCGAACATCGCCGACGAGTAGTCGGTGACCAGCACGTCCGCGGCGAGGTAGAGGTCCTCAACCCGGTCGTGGGAGCTGACGTCGAGCAGCTGGGCCGCCGTCGGCCCACGGGGCCTGCGGTCCCGGTCGTGGAAGTAGTGACTGCGCATCAGCAGCCGGCTGGCCGGGCCCAGCACGTCGAGCAGCCGGTCCGGGTCGAACGGCGGCCGCCAGCCCGGCAGGTGCTCCCGGTGGGTCGGCGCGTAGAGCACCACCCGCTCGTCAGGGTCGATGCCCAGCTCCGCCCGGACCTTCTGGACCTCGTCCGGGGTGGCCAGCGCCAGCCGGTCGTTGCGCGGGTAGCCGATCTCCAGCGTGGTGTACGCGGCCGGGTACGCCCGCTCCCACATCTGCGTGGAGAAGCTGTTCGAGCTGACGCTGTAGTCCCAGCGGTCCACCCGGTGCAGCAGCCGGGCGAAGTCCATCCGCATCGCGCCGACCGGGTACCGCTGCTGGTCCAGCCCCATCACCTTGATCGGTGTGCCGTGGTGGGTCTGCAGGTGCACCGAGCCGGGCCGCTTGCGGACGAAGTCCGGGAAGTTGACGTTGTTGACCAGCCAGCGGGCCCGGGCCAGGGCCCGGTAGTAGGCGGGGGTGCCGGCGACGACGTACTCCACCCCGGGCGGGACCGTGCCGACCCGGTCCCGCCGGACGATCCACACCCCGCGTACGTGCGGGGCGAGTTGGCGGGCGGCGGCGTACACGGCGGCCGGGTTGCAGGCGTACCCCCGGTACCAGTAGGCGGCGTAGACGGCGAGCGTCGGGTCGATCGGCCGGCGCAGCTCGGCCCGGTAGTACTCGCGCAGCAGCGCGTCCCGGGACCGCCGCGCGGTCCGCCGGGCCACCGGCAGCACCCGCCGGCGGGCCTGTCGCACCGAGCGCCGGGCGGCGTCCCCGGCCTGGTTCGCGCCGCGCAGGGCGCTGAAGGTACGCCACCGGCCCGCCGCCACCAGCCGGTGCTTCACCCCCTCGACGCCGCCCGGGACCGGGTACCCGCCGGGCGGCCGGAACCGGTTGAAGTCGGCGTGGATCTGGGCGAAGAACGCGGGCCGCAGCTCCGGGACGATCCGGTCGCAGTTGCCGAGCACGGTCAGGTAGTGCCAGATCATCCGCTCGAAGACGGCGGGCCGCAGCTCCGCGACCGCCGGCCCCCACCGGTCCATCAGCCGGAACACCCGGTGCCACTGGGCGAACACCTCGAAGTGCCGGTCGCCCCGGGTCCGGGTGATCGCCCCGGTCCGCCGCTGCCGGTAGTTGACGCAGACCCGGTCCAGCACCCCGATCCGGTCGGCGGCCATCAGGGCGGGATAGCTGAACGAGACGTCCTCGTACCAGCCGGGCGCGAAGCGCAGGCCCCGGTCGACCAGGAACTCCCGGCGGACCACCCGGTTCCACGCCGTGTGCAGCAGACACATCGTCTCCGGCCGGTCCCGCAGCCGGAACGCCTCCTCGCCGGGCGGCTCGGGGAAGACGTCCCGCATGGCGCTGCGCGTCGCCGTGTTGTTCCAGTGGGCCCGGACGTGGTCGACGATCAGCACGTCGGGGCGGGTGGCGACCAGCCGGTCGGCGACGTGCGGCAGGCAGCCGGTGACCAGCCAGTCGTCGCCGTCGACGAACCAGACGTACTCGCCGACGGCCCGGTCCAGCCCGATGTTGCGGGCCGGACCGAGGCCGGCGTTCTCGGTGAGGCGGACCGGGTGGACCCGGGGGTCGCGGGCCGCGTACTCGGTGAAGATCTCGCCGCTGTCGTCCGGGGAGGCGTCGTCGACCCCGATCACCTCCAGGTCGGCGAACGGCTGGTCGAGGATCGAGTCGAGGCATTCGCGCAGGTAGCCCTGCACCCGGAAGGCCGGTACGACGAAGCTGATCAGAGTCATCCCGGCCTGGTCCTCCGTCAGCCCGGCGAGCGGTCACCTCCGCCGACCGGGACCGGCGTCCGTCGGGCGCGGGCGGGCAGGACCACCCAGGCGAGGACCACACTCGCGACGAAAACCACGAGAAGGTACGCACCGAGTGTAGCCAGAGCGATACTCGCGATTCCGGCGATTGACGCGACCGCCAGCACGGCCGACCGGCCCTCCCAGCCCAGCGTGGCGGCGTGCAGCGGCGGGGCCGCCTGCCGCTTCTCCAGCCGGGCGGTCAGGTCGTAGTGGTGCAGGGCGAGCACGAGGACGTACCCGAAGATCAGCCAGGCCGGGGCCCGGCCGGCCACCCCGACGGCGATCGCGAAGAGGTACTCGCCGGCCCGCAGCGCGGCCGGCACCAGCCAGTCCAGCGGCCCGGCGTGCGCCGCCCGCGCGCCGAACCCGGCGACGAGCAGGACCAGCAGGCCCACCGGCACCGCCCAACCCGGCAGCCGGTCGTCGGCGTGCACGGTGCGCAGCGCGGCGACCAGCAGCACCGCCGCGCCCAGCGCGCCGAACGCCGCCAGCGCCAGCGGCCCGCGCGCGGCCGGCAGGGAACGGGCCAGCGGTCCGTCGTCGCGGTGCAGGGTGGCGTCGACCGTGGTCAGCACCGGCACCCGCATCCAGCGGGCCCGCAGCGTCCGCAACGCCCCGGTGTACGCGAACGCCGACGTCCCCCAGATCAGCACCGCGCAGAGCGCCACCAGCGGGCCGAACAGCGCGGCGGTCAGCGCCATCAACGCCCACCGCTCGCCGATCGGGAAGACCACCGTCCGCTTCAGCCAGTACGACACCGAGCCGGTGTCCGCCTGCACCTTCGTCGAGGCGGCGTTCAGCTTCCCGCCGATGCCGCCGGCGTCCCCGGTCGCCGGGCGGGGGCGGCGGGCGGCCTCGTCGTGCAGCACGCCGTACCAGGTGTCGGTCATGTGCCGGACGGTCTGCAGGGTCATCGCGGCGATGGCGAGAGCCCAGCCGTAGCGGAAACCGGCGTGCGTGGCGCCGTAGCCGAGGCCGGCGTAGACCAGGTACTCCTTGGCCCGGTCGGCCATGGTGTCCAGCCAGCCGCCCCAGGCGCTGAAGTGCCGGGTGTAGCGGGCCAGCTGGCCGTCCACGCAGTCCAGCACGAAGCCCAGGTAGAGCAGGACCGCGCCGGCGACCAGCGCGGGCCGCCCACCGACGCCGAAGAGCACCGCCGCGGCCACCGCGAAGGCCACCGAGATCATGGTGACCGCGGTCGGGCCCAGCCCGATCCGGGCCGCCGCCTTCGTCACGTACGGCGACCAGGTGCTGACGAAGAACGTGGTGAAGAAGTCGTCCCGCTCCTTCACCGACAGGCGCAGCTCGGCCTTGTCCTCGTCGACCGCGGCGACGGCCGCCTCGGCGGCGGCCCGGCCGGCTGGATCGACGACCCGGTGCGCGACGAGGAGGCGTACCCGGTGGGCGAAGATCAGCGGTACGCACGCCGCCAGACCGGCGAAGAGCCGGTCCACCGCGGACCCGGCCGTCGCGGGCGCGGCTCCGGTCGCGGCCGACCGGGCGGCGGCGGCCAGGGCCGGCAGGTCGCCGACGCCGACCCGCAGCGCGCCGCCGAAGACGCCGGTGGCGTCGGGCAGCTCGCCGGGGGCGCCGACCGCGACCACCTGGCCGCGCTCCTCCCGGACCGCGACCTGCCCGGGCGCGGGCGGGTCGGTGAGCACCAACGCCACCGTCGGCCCGACCGGGCTGGTCGCCAGGTGCTTGAGTACGGCGGTGTGCGCCACCAGGTCCGCACCGCTGACCAGCACCGGGCCGGTGGCGGCGGCCACCAGCGCGGCCAGCTCGGACAGGTCGGCGGCCACCCGCACGTCGGCCATGCCGGCTCGCCGCCACTGCCCGGCCAGGCGCTCCGCGGCGTCCGTCCCGCCCGCCGCGTCGGCGGCGAGCACGATCGCGAGCGTCACCGCTGCGCCGCGCTGGCGTAGGCGGCGAGCGCCTCGTCGATCGTCCCGTCGACGGTCAACCGTCCCGCGTCGAGGTAGAGCCCCCGACGACAGAACCGGGTGAGGTCCTTTTCGTTGTGTGACACCAGCACCAGCGTGCGCCCTTCCGCGAGAAGTCGCTCGATGGTCGCATAACACTTCGCGCGGAACTCCGCGTCCCCGACCGCGGTCACCTCGTCCACCAGCAGGACGGGGTGCGGCAGGTGCGCGATCACCGCGAAGCCGAGCCGGACCTTCATCCCGGACGAGTAGTGGCGTACCGAGGTGTCGATCGAGCGCTCGATCTGCTCGCCGGCGAACGAGACGATCTCGTCGAAGTGCCGGCGCAGGTAGCCGGTGGAGAGCCCGTGCAGGCCGCCGACCAGGTAGAGGTTCTCCCGGCCGGTCAGGTCGTTGGAGAACCCGGCGGAGAGTTCCAGCAGCGGCGCCACGTCCCCGTTGACCCGGATCCGGCCCTCGTCCGGGATCAGCACCCCGGCGATCAGCCGGAGCAGCGTGCTCTTCCCGGTGCCGTTGCGCCCCACCACGCCGACCGTCTCGCCCGGCTCGACCCGGAACGACACGTCACGCAGCGGCCAGAACTGGCCGGCGGCCGCGGTCCGCCCGCCCCGGTGGATGAGCAGTTCCCGCAGCCGGAGCTGGCGGCGCCGGTTGCGGACGAAGCGGATGCCGAGGCCCTCCGCCTCGATGATCGCCATTCACAGTTCCTTGAGCACGGCGGGTTCGAGCCGACGGAACGACCACCAGCCGACCACCAGCAGCAGCAGGCTGCCCAGCACGGTGGTGGCGAGCAGCCGGGCGTCCGGGAACTCGTCCGGGTACCAGATCGCGTGGTGCAGCTGGAAGATGCCGACCAGCGGGTTCAGCTCGTAGGCCACCTTGACCCAGGTGGGCATGCCCGAGTCCCGGACCAGGCTGAGCGGGTAGATGATCGGGGTGGCGTAGAAGAGCACCCGGATGATCAGCCGCATGAACCGCTCGATGTCGCGCATCAGCACGTTGAGCGCCGACAGCAGCAGGGAGATCCCCACCAGCAGGACGAGCTGCACGGTCACCGCCAGCGGCAGGGCGAGCAGGGACCAGCCGGGGTGGATCTTCCCGTGCGCGGCGTAGACCGCGGCGATACCGATCAGGATGGGCAGGCCGGCGGCGTACTCGGCGAAGCGGCCGGTGACCCGGCCGATCGGGAAGACCTGACGGGGCACGTTCATGGTGGTGATCAGCCGGGCCTGGCCGGTCAGCGCGTTCGTCGCCTCGTTGATCGCGGAACTGGCCCACATCCAGGCGAAGATGCCGGTGATCAGGAAGAGCGGGTACGACCCCGCCGCGGCGCCCAGGTGCCGGCGGGTGGCCCCGGAGTAGAGCACCCCGAAGACGAACCAGTAGATCGCGCCCATGCCGAGCGGCTCGATCAGCGACCAGAGGTAACCCAGGACCGACTGCTGGTACTTCACCGCGAGGTCCCGCTTGACCAGGATGCGCAGCGAGTTGCGGGCCGACCAGAGCGCCGCGACGGCTGACGTCACCGACCCCTCCTCGCTGCGCGCCGCCCGCCGGCGGCGTCGGATCGGGTCACCCCGGCAGGTTCAGCACTCGATCACGTTGACCGCCAGGCCGCCGCGCGCCGTCTCCTTGTACTTGACCTTCATGTCGGCGCCCGTCTCCCGCATGGTCTTGATGACCTTGTCCAGCGAGACGGCGTGCACCCCGTCGCCGCGCAGCGCCAGCCGGGCGGCCGTGATCGCCTTGATGCTAGCCACCGCGTTCCGCTCGATGCAGGGGATCTGCACCAGGCCCCCGACCGGGTCGCAGGTGAGTCCCAGGTTGTGCTCCATGCCGATCTCGGCCGCGTTCTCCACCTGCTCCGGGGTGCCGCCCAACGCCTCGGCGAGCCCGGCGGCCGCCATCGAACAGGCCGAGCCGACCTCGCCCTGGCAGCCGACCTCGGCCCCGGAGATCGAGGCGTTCTCCTTGAACAGCACCCCGATCGCGCCGGCGGCCAGCAGGAAGCGGACCACCCCCTCGTCGGAGGCGTCCGGCACGAACCGGGTGTAGTAGTGCAGCACCGCCGGGATGATGCCCGCCGCCCCGTTCGTCGGCGCGGTGACCACCCGGCCGCCGGCCGCGTTCTCCTCGTTCACCGCCAGGGCGAAGAGGGTGACCCAGTCCATCGCCCGCAGCGGGTCGGTGGAGTCGACCTCCGCCTCCAGGCTGCGCCGCAGTTCGGCCGCCCGGCGCCGCACCTTCAGCCCACCCGGCAGGGTGCCGTCCCGCTCGCAGCCGCGCTCGACGCACTCCCGCATCACCCGCCAGATCTCCAGCAGCCCGGCCCGCACCTCCCCCTCGGTACGCCAGGACAGCTCGTTGGCGAGCATCACCTCGCTGATCGACAGCCCGGTGCCGGTGGTGACCGTCAGCAGCTCGGCGCCGGTCAGGAAGGGGTGGCGCACCCGGGTGGTGTCCGGGACGATCCGGTCCGCCCCGGCTGCCGCCTCGTCGACCACGAACCCGCCGCCCACCGAGTAGTACGTGCGGACCCGGACCTGCCCCCCGGCCGCGTCGTACGCCGCGAACGTCATCCCGTTCGGGTGGTACGGCAGCGACCGGCGACGGTGCAGCACCAGGTCCCGGTCCGGGTCGAAGTCGATCTCCTGGGCGCCGAGCAGGCTGAGTCGCCGCTCGGCGCGGATCCGGTCCACCCGCGGCCCCACCGTGTCGGTGTCGACCGTCTCCGGGGACTCGCCCTCCAGCCCGAGCAGCACCGCCCGGTCGCTGCCGTGGCCGTGCCCGGTGGCGCCGAGCGACCCGAAGAGCTCGGCCCGCACCCGCGCGGTGTCGGCGAGGAGCCCGTCCGCCTTGAGCCCGGTCACGAAGGTCCGGGCCGCTCGCATCGGCCCGACGGTGTGCGAGCTGGACGGCCCGATGCCGACGCTGAAGAGGTCGAAAACACTGATCATGGCTGCGCTTCCTCGCCGTCGTACCCGTTGTGCGGAGTCCGGCCCGGTCGTGCCGACCCCGGTCCGGGGCGGGCTGGCGGGTGCCCGGGGTGTGGGCGCCCGACCGGCGAGCCTACCCGCCCAGGTCACCCCCCGTCCGCGCGTGCCCCGGGGCAGCCGGCACCGGCACGATCCGGCACGGCGCGTCGGCGTCGACCCCGCCGGGTAAGTACCTACGGGTGCCGGGGACGCCGATCCTCCTCGGGGCCGAGGGCGGGACGGCCACCCGTTCCTAGCGTTGAAGACAGCGCGGCGGACCGCCGCAGAGTGGGAGTACGACGATGAGTCGCAAACTGGTCCGGCCCCGTCAGGGGCGCATGCTCGCCGGTGTCTGCGCCGGCCTGGCGCAGCGGTTCGGCATGTCGGCCGGCATGATCCGGCTGTTGTTCCTGCTGTCGCTGCTGCTGCCCGGCACCCAGGTGATCGTCTACCTGGTGCTGTGGATCCTGATGCCGAACGAGGACCGCTACGCGGCCACCCGCTACTGATCCCCGGACGCGACGCGCCCGCCCCGGCCCGGGGCGGGCGCGTCGCGTACCCGGTCAGGGGGCGGTGTAGGTGATGGTCACCTTCTCGTAGCCCAGCGAACGCAGCAGCCCTTCCAGCATCTTCCGGGTGTTCTCCTCGGCACGGGCGGTCAGCCCGCTGTCCCGAGCGGCGGCGGTGATCCGGTCCTCGGCCAGCTTGTACACCTGCTGCTGCCGGTTGGGGTCGCCCTTCACCAGCTCGTTCAGCCGGTTGAGCAGGCCACGCTGCTCGGCGAAGACGTAGCTCTTCTCCAGGTCGAGGTTGGTCTCGCCGAGCTGCGGCGCGGGGAGTTTGATCTCCACCGACTTCCCGTCGGCGGAGACGACCACCGCCCCGTCAGCGATCTTGGCGAAGTCGACGTACGCCTCGACGCTGCCCGCCCCGACGAAGAGCGTCCGCTCGTTGAGCAGGAACTCCGGCACGTTCTGCCGGTCGTTCTGCAGGTCGACGACCACCTGGAAGTTGCCCTCGGCGGCCACGTACCGGCTGAGGTCGCGGATCGACTTCAGCAGCGGCGGCTGGCTGCGGTCGGTCTGCTGCTTGGCGAACGGGTTGCGGAAGTCGGGCAGGATCCCGGTGGCCTGCACGCCGAGCAGCACCACCACCGCCAGCGTGGCCGCGCCGAGCACCCAGAGCAGGCCACGGGCCGGGCCACCGGGTGACGCCGGGGCGCCGGGCGCCGACTCGGGTGGGACGTCCGACCGGGCCCGGAGGTCGTCGCCGGTCGGGTAACCGGGGAACTCCCTGGTGGGCTCGTTGATGCCACCGTCGCGTGCCATCGCCCTCACCGTCCTCGTCAGACTGTTCGCCTGATGATGACGGTACGTCCCCGGTACGACACCCGCTCGGTGAGCGACCCGAACGGCTGAACCCGCAGGTCAGGCGAACGCGGACAGTCCGGTCAGCCGCTGCCCGATGACCAGCTGGTGGATCTCCGAGGTGCCCTCGTAGGTCAGCACGCTCTCCAGGTTGTTGGCGTGCCGCATCACCGGGTACTCGCCGGAGACGCCGTTCGCGCCGAGGATCGTCCGGCACTCCCGGGCGATCGCCAGCGCCTCCCGCACGTTGTTCAGCTTGCCGACGCTGACCTGCTCGGGGCGCAGCTTCCCGGCGTCGGCGAGCCGGCCCAGGTGCAGCGCGAGCAGCAGGCCCTTGTTCCACTCGACCGCCATGTCGGCGAGCTTGGCCTGGGTGAGCTGGAAGCCGGCCAGCGGCCGGCCGAACTGGGTCCGGGTGGTCGCGTACGACAGGGCCGCCTCCAGGCAGTCGCGGGCCGCGCCGAGCGCACCCCAGACGATGCCGTGCCGGGCCTCGGTCAGGCAGCTCAGCGGCGCCTTGAGCCCGATCGCCTCGGGCAGCCGGGCGTCCGCGGGCAGCCGGACATCGTCGAGGGCGATCTCGCCGGTCAGCGACGCGCGCAGCGACATCTTGTGCCGGATCTCCCGCGCCGTCACCCCGGGCGTGTCCATCGGTACGGCGAAACCGCGCACGCCCTCGTCGGTGCGCGCCCAGATCACCCCGACGTCGGCGATCGGCGCGTTGGTGATCCACATCTTGGCGCCGGACAGGATCCAGTCGTCGCCGTCGCGGCGGGCCCGGGTGGCCATCGACGCCGGGTCGGAGCCGTGGTCCGGCTCGGTCAGGCCGAAGCAGCCGATCGCCTCGCCCGCCGCCATCGCGGGCAACCAGCGCTGCTTCTGCTCCTCGCTGCCGAACCGCCAGATGGCGTACATGGCCAGCGAACCCTGCACCGAGACCAGCGAGCGGACGCCGGAGTCACCGGCCTCCAGCTCCAGGCAGGCCAGCCCGTACGCGACGGCGGAGGCGCCGGCGCAGCCGTACCCGGTCAGGTGCATGCCGAGCAAACCGAGCTTGCCGAACTCCCGGGCCAGTTCGCGGGCGGGCACCTGGCCGTCCTCGTACCAGCCGGCGACGTGCGGGCGTACCCGGTCTTCGACGAGCTGGCGCACGACGGCCCGGATCTGCCGCTCCTCCTCGCTGAGCGACGCGTCGATGTCCAGCAGGTCGAGAGGGCTCATGGGGGTCACCTTAACGAGTCTTCAGGCGGGGGTCACTCGGCCTGACCGCTGAGCACCAGCACCCGGGCGTGGATCTGGTTGCGCTGCTGGAGCGCCGCGCGCAGCGCCCGGTGCAGGCCGTCCTCCAGGTAGAGGCCGCCGTTCCACTGCACGACGTGCGGAAAGAGATCGCCGTAGAAGGTCGAGTCCTCGGCGAGGAGCTTGTCCAGCGCCAGCTCCCGCTTGGTGGTGATGAGCTGGTCGAGCCGCAGCGGGCGCGGCGGGATCTCCGCCCACTGCTTGAGCGTGAGGTTGTGCTCCGGGTAGGGACGTCCGTCCCGGACCGCTCTGAAGATCACGGCACGCTCCCCTCCCCTCGATCCGGCCGGCCCCCGGCGCCGCGCCGGTGAACGGCGGGGCACCGCGCGGCGTGGCGCTGATGTCCGTGCCAGCCTAGCCGCCCTCGCCACACTGCGTTTTGCTCCCTCATGTCGGTTTCGCTACCGCTCGTACCCCTGGCGCGACGGGACGAATCGCACTCAACTCCACCGACCCCGGCGAACCACCTCACCGACCGGGCGCCGGCCCCGGCGCAGCGACGGCGACCGGTGGTCGGGCGCCGGGTAACCCACCGTCACCGCGCCGATCGGCTGGTACTCGGCGGGCACCCCGAACGCCTCCCGGTAGGCGTCGAGCCGCTGCGGCGGGATGCCGAAGAAGCATGCGCCCAGCCCCTCGTCCACCGCGGTGAGCAGCATCAGCAGGGCGGCGAAGCCGGTGTCGACGTACCAGTAGGGCACCGGCCACCGCTCGGCCGAGCGGTCCGCCCAGCCCTTGTCCGGCTCGGCGTACCGCTCCAGGTACGCCGAGCGGTTCGCGTGCGGCACCACGATCAGCGGCGCCCGGCGCATCCCGGCGAGCCAGCGTTCCCGGCCCCCGCCGCCCGGGGTGGCCGCCGTCCAGAACCGCTCCCGGTCCTCCGGCGTCTCCAGCACCAGGAAGCCCCAGCCCTGCGCGAAGCCCGCCGACGGCGCCCGCACCGCGTGGTCCAGCAGCCGGTCCACCACGTCGGGCGGGACCGGGCGGTCCGGGTCGTAGTTGCGCACCATCCGGCGGCGCCGGACCACCTCGGCGAACTCCATGCCGCTGCCCCGCGCCGCTCAGACGCCGGGCCGGACGCCCCAGGCGCCCCGCCAGGTCTGCCCGGGCTTCAGCACGATCACGTCCTTGCCGGAGCGGAACGCGTCCGCCGGGCAGGTCATCGGCTCCACCGCGACCGAACGGCGGTGCCGCTCCCCGCTGAGGGTGTCGCCGGTGAAGACCTGCCACCAGCCGAATTCCCGGTCCGCCCAGACGTGCACGGCGGCCGAGCCGTCCGGCGCGGCGAGGGTCACCGCCGAGCCGCCGTCGTCGTCCCGGACGATGTCGCCGAAGGCCACGTCGAGCACCGCGCCGCCGATCGCGCGGGGCTCGGTGAAGTCGTACTCGGTGCCGGCGACCGGGGTGGCTGCGATCGGCAGCAGCCGGCCGTCCAGCAGCACCCGGGTGCGCCCCGGCACCCGCAGCGTCAGCTCGTTCACCGGGACCCCGGGCAGCCGCAGGTAGGGGTGCATGGAGTAGCCGAACGGGCAGGGCTCGCCGCCGAGGTTGGTGGCCTCGTGCTCCACCCGCAGCCCCGCCGGGCCCACGCTCCACCGGGTGCGCAGCCGCAGCGGCCACGGGTAGCCCGGGCTCGGCGGCAGGTCGTAGCCGACCGTCACCGCGTCCGCGGACTGCTCGACCAGGTGCCAGGAGACCCAGTTGACCAGGCCGTGCATGGCGTTGTGCCGGGCCGGATCGCTGAGGTCGAGCTGCAACGACCGCTCGCCGAAGGTGTACGCCCCGTCCCGGATCCGGTTCGGCCAGGGCGCCAGCACCTGCCCGGCCGCGCCGGGGCAGAGCTCGTCCGCCGCGTACCCGTCGACGTAGTCCACCCCGTCGTGCCGGTACGCCCGCAGCCCACCGCCCACCTCGACGAGGACCGCCTCGTGGCCGTCGGCGGCAATTGTCCACTGTGCACCGGACGGTGACCGGTTCGCGGCGTGCTCCATGCCGGCGACCTTAGTCCGTGGGCCCCGGCCCCCGCTGCGCCCGGCACTACCGTCCCAGCCGGCGATCGGTCGACGCCGGCAGCTCAGTCCCGGTCGGCGCTCGCCGCGGCGGCGGCCCGATAGCGGAGCAGGGCCGGGAAGGCCACGACCAGCAGGACCGCGAGGGCGGCCGAGGCGAGGCCGCCGCCGACCCAGGCGACGCCGGTGCCGAAGCCGGCGGCCATCCCCCCGGCCCGCAGGTCGCCCAGGCGCGGGCCGCCGGCGACGACCACCGTGTTCACGCCCTGGAGCCGGCCGCGCATCCGGTCCGGCGCGTAGATCAGCAGCATCGACTGCCGCAGCACGGAGCTGACCAGGTCGGCCGCGCCGGCCAGCCCGAGCAGCAGCACCACCAGCCAGAGCTGGCGGGCCAGCCCCGCCAGGGCGATCGCGACGCCCCAACCGACCACGGCCAGCACCAGCGTCAGCCCCTGCCGGCGCAGCCGGCCGATCCACCCGGAGGTGAGGCCGCCCAGCATCGCGCCGATGGCGATGGCGCTGTAGAGCCAGCCCACCGCCGCACCCCCGCCGAAGCGCTCCTGGGCCACCTCGGGGAAGAGCGCCCGGGGCATGGCCAGGATCATCGCGATCAGGTCGATCGCGAACGAGAGCAGCAGCACCGGAGTCGTGGCCAGGTAGCGGAAGCCGTCGACGATGCTGGCCAGCCCCGCCTTGCGCGGCGTCCCGTCGCCCTCGGGGTCCGGCTCCGCCGGCATTGCCGGCAGCCGCAGGGTGGCCCACAGCGAGACGGTGAAGAGCACGGCGTCCACCGCGTACGCGATCGGCAGTCCGACGTCGGTCCGCCAGGTGGCGAAGATCAGGCCGGCGGTCAGCGGCCCGAAGACCGAGGTGGCGGTGAAGGTGGTGAAGTTGAGCGTGCTCGCCGCCGGCACCAGATCGACCGGCACCAGCCGGGGCAGGATCGCGCTGCGGGCCGGCGACGTGATCGCGAACGCGATCGACTGCACCGCCACCAGCACGAGCAGCAGCACCGGGCTGCCCACCCGGAGCAGCGCCTGCACCAGCAGCGCCAGCGTCGACACCCAGAGCAGCGCGCCCCCGGCCAGCAGCACCCGGCGCCGGTCCCGGGCGTCGGCGACCGCCCCGCCCCAGAGCCCGAAGATCAGCAGCGGCAGGAACCCGGCGACGCCGAGCAGCCCGACCCAGAGCGAGCCGCCGGTCAGCGCGAACATCTCCACCGGTACGGCGACCGCGGTGAACTGGAAGCCGAACATCGCCACGCCGTTGCCGAGCCACACCCGCCGGAACGCGGGCACGCCCAGCGGTCGCAGGTCGATCGCCCAGCGGCGCGCCCCGCGCGGCCGGGCCTCCTTGACCCCGGTCACGGCGCCAGCCGCTCGGTGACCCAGGCGCCGCCGTCGGTACGCCGGAACCGCAGCCGGTCGTGCAGCCGGCTGGCCCGTCCCTGCCAGAACTCCACCGATTCGGGGCGGACCCGCAGCCCGCCCCAGTGCGGTGGCGCCGGGATCCGCTCGACCTCGGCGAAGCGCTCGGCCACCGCCTCGTACGCCTCGTCCAGCGCGGCGCGGTCGGAGATCACCCGGGACTGGGCGCTCGCCCAGGCCCCCAGCTGGGAGCCGCGCGGCCGGCTGGCGAAGTACGCCTCGGTCTCCGCCCGGTCGACCCGTTCCACCTGCCCGGCGACGACCACCTGGCGCTGCATCGGGAACCAGGGGAAGACCAGGCTCACCCACGGGTTGGCGGCCGCCTCGGCGCCCTTGCGCGAGTCGTAGTTGGTGTAGAAGACGAAGCCCTCCGGGTCGTACCCCTTCAGCAGGACCGTCCGGCCGCTGGGACGCCCCGCGGCGTCGGCGGTGGCGACGACCATCGCGTTCGGCTCCGGAAGGGGGAACGCCACCGCGTCGGCGAACCAGCGGTCGAACTGGCTGGGCCAGTCCGGTGCCAGGTCCGCCTCGGAAAGGCCCTGGTCGGCGGTGTACTCGTTACGCATGGCCGCCGGGACCACTGTGTCGCCCGTCACGTTGCTCTTCCCCCTCGCCGGGCCGTCAGCGTCCCGGAGACGCTGGCCAGAGCCCACCGCCCAGTCTTCCCGAGCGCGTGAGCTTGTCCACCCGCGGAGATGTCGCGTGCGGCACAGTCGCCGCGGGTCGCGCACTCGGTTACCGAGCAGGCAAGATGTCACGAACACAACCCTGAGGGTCGCCTAAGGTGCCGGGCCTGATCGGCCCGCTCGGGCGTACCGAGCCGGAAGCCAGGAGACGACATGTCCGATTTCAAACCGGGCCTGGAGGGCGTCGTAGCCTTCGAGACCGAGATCGCCGAACCGGACCGTGAGGGCGGCGCGCTGCGCTATCGCGGCGTCGACATCGAGGATCTGATCGGTCAGGTCTCCTTCGGCAACGTCTGGGCGCTGCTGGTCGACGGGCGTTTCGGCCCGGGCCTGCCGCCGGCCGAGCCGTTCCCCGTGCCGGTGCACTCCGGCGACATCCGGGTCGACGTGCAGTCCGCCGTCGCCATGCTCGCCCCGTACTGGGGGCTCAGCCAGCTGCTGGACATCTCCGACGAGCAGGCCCGCGAGGACCTCGCCCGGGTGTCGGTCACCGCGCTCTCCTTCGTCGCTCAGTCCGCCCGCGGCCTGGGCCTGCCGGCGGTGCCGCAGAAGGAGATCGACAAGGCGGAGACGATCGTCGAGCGGTTCATGAAGCGCTGGCGGGGTGAGCCCGACCCGCGGCACGTCAAGGCCGTCGACGCGTACTTCATCTCGGCCGCCGAGCACGGCCTGAACGCCTCCACGTTCACCGCCCGGATCGTCGCCTCCACCGGCGCCGACGCCGCGGCCTGCATCTCCTCCGGCATCGGCGCCCTCTCCGGCCCGCTGCACGGCGGTGCGCCGTCCCGGGTGCTCAGCATGCTGGAGGCCGTCGAGCGCAGCGGCGACGCCGAGGGGTACGTCAAGGGTGTCCTCGACCGGGGTGAGCGGCTGATGGGCTTCGGCCACCGGGTCTACCGGGCCGAGGACCCGCGCGCCCGGGTGCTGCGCCGCACCGCCAAGGAGCTCGGCGCGCCGCGCTTCGAGGTCGCCGAGGCGCTGGAGAAGGCCGCCCTGGCCGAGCTCCAGGCCCGCCGCCCGGACCGGGTGCTGGCCACCAACGTCGAGTTCTGGTCGGCCGTGGTGCTGGACTTCGCCGAGGTGCCGGCGCACATGTTCACCTCGATGTTCACCTGCGCCCGGATGGGCGGCTGGTCCGCGCACATCCTGGAGCAGAAGAAGCTCCAGCGGCTGGTCCGCCCGTCCGCGAAGTACGTCGGCCCGGGCAGCCGCAAGCCCAGCGAGGTCGAGGGCTGGAGCGCGATCCCGCACGGCGTCTGAGTCGTACCCGCGAAGGGCCCCGTCCGCGCGGACGGGGCCCTTCGCACGTTGGCGGACCCGCCGGCCTGTGGCGCACGCCTCAGCGTCCGCCGTGGGACCTCCCGTCGCCGGGGCCGGCACAGGTGCGAGGATGAAGGCTCGGCAGTGCCGCCGGACCGGGCTCGGATCCCGGCTCCCCCGTGCGCCCCGCGCACGAGCCCGCCGTCGATCCGCGCCCGCTCTCGAAGAAGCGGGCCCGCCCTCGCCCTTGCGGAAGGATCTCGACCACCGTGGCTGACGCACCGACCATCCGGATTCCCGACGACATCAAGCCCGCCGACGGCCGGTTCGGCTGCGGGCCGTCCAAGGTCCGTCCAGCGGCGGTCTCCGCACTCGCCGATGTGGCCACCAGCTACCTGGGCACCTCGCACCGGCAGAAGACCGTCCGCGACCAGGTGGCCCGGCTCCGCCGGGGCATCGCCGAGTTCTTCTCCCTCCCCGAGGGCTACGAGGTGATCATCGGCAACGGTGGCACCACCGCCTTCTGGGAGGTCGCCACCTTCGGCCTGGTCCGCGACCGGGCCCAGTTCGCCAGCTTCGGCGAGTTCGGCGCCAAGTTCGCCAAGTCGGTCGCCGACGCGCCGTTCCTCGGCGAGCCGACCGTCCGCAAGTCCGCGCCGGGCACCGCGCCGACCCTGGTCGCCGAGGCCGGCGTGGACGTCTACGCCACCCCGCACAACGAGACGTCCACCGGCGTCGCCGTGCCGATCAGCCGGGTGGCCGGCGCCGACCCCGGCTCGCTGCTGCTGGTCGACGCCACCTCGGGTGCGGGCGGCCTGGAGGTCAACGTCGGCGAGACCGACGTCTACTACTTCGCCCCGCAGAAGTGCTTCGGCTCGGACGGCGGCCTCTGGCTGGCCCTGATGTCGCCGGCCGCGCTGGAGCGGGCCACCGAGATCAAGGCGTCGGGCCGCTACATCCCGGCCTTCCTCGACCTGGTCACCGCGATCGACAACTCGCGGCTGGAGCAGACGTACAACACGCCCGCGCTGGCCACCATCTTCCTGGCGGCCGAGCAGACCGACTGGATGAACTCGCAGGGCGGCCTGTCCTGGGCGGCCAAGCGGACCGCCGAGAGCGCCGGCATCGTGTACGGCTGGGCCGAGCGTTCCGAGGTGGCCACGCCGTTCGTCGCCGACCCGGCGCTGCGCTCCAACGTGGTCGCCACCATCGACTTCGCCGACGGGGTGGACGCCGCGGCGATCGCCAAGGCGCTGCGGGCCAACGGCATCGTGGACACCGAGCCGTACCGGAAGCTGGGCCGCAACCAGCTCCGGGTCGCGCTCTTCCCGGCGGTCGAGCCGGCCGATGTGGAGGCGCTGACCGCCTCCATCGACTACGTGGTGGAGCGGCTCTAGCAGGCCGTCACGGTGGGTGGCCGTCGGGACCCCGGCGACCACCCACCGTGATCATCGCCGCAGCTCAATCACGACATGCCGGGTGTCGCATCCCCCACCTCCGGGTAGATGCGCGTACGGTGGTCCGAGACGCCCGGGTGGCCGGCTCGTGGCGTGACGCGGCCAGCGAAGCGGGACGGAGGCACCGCCATGCGCCCAGTACGCTTCGTCGCCCTCTCCGAGGACGGCCAGGCTATGGTGCTCGCCGACGAGGTCGGGCGGCTGCTCGCCCTCCCCATCGACGAACGCATCGCCTCGGCGCTGCACGCCGAGCCCGGCGCGGCCCCCCTGGCGGTGGCGCCGACCGCCGCCGACCCGAGGCCGTCGCTCTCCCCGCGGGACATCCAGGCCAAGATCCGCTCCGGTGAGTCCGCCGAGGACGTCGCCCGGATCGCCGGCGTCCCGGTCGACCGGGTCCTGCGCTACGCCGGCCCGGTGCTCCAGGAGCGGGCCATGCTCGCCCAGCACGCCCGGCGCACCCGGCTCAAGGGCGCGGAGAAGCCGACCCCGCTGGCCGAGGTGGTCAACGGCCGGCTGGCCCAGCACGGGATCGACACCGAGAAGATCTCCTGGGACGCGTACCGGCGCGACGACGGCACCTGGCGCATCATCGCCACCTGGCCGTCCGGCAAGGCCACCGCGCAGGCGGTCTGGGATCTCGACAAGCTCCGGCAGAACGTCACCCCGCACGACGACATGGCGCAGTACCTCTGCGCCGAGCGCCCCACCCCGATCCTCGGCCAGGAGCCGGCGCCGGAGCGGGGCGGCCACGCGCTGCCCGGGCCGTCGCGCGGCGAGCCCAGCCGGGGCGGGCACGGCCTGCCGTCGGCGGGCGAACACGCCCGTCCCGGTCGGGACCCGATCCGGGCCGGGCGGGACGCGCTGCTCGCCTCGCTGGACCGGCCGCTCGGCTCGACCTCGGGGCGCGGGCTCGACCCGCGTTCGCCGGCCGCGCAGGACGCACCCCGCCAGCGGGCGGTCGGTGGCGGCGCGGCGGCCCTGCTCGGCGGCGGTCAGGGCTCGGCGTTCGACGACGACTCGGACGCGCCGAAGGAGATCCCGGCCGTACCGTCGCTGGCGGTGCTCCGACCGCGACGGACGGGCGCGGCGGCGGCCGCCGGCGGCGCCGAGTCGACGGATGCCAGCGGCAAGCCGCGCAAGCGGCTGCCGAGCTGGGACGACGTCCTGTTCGGCACCGGTCCCGCGGCCCGCGAGTCCTCCTGATCCATCGGCCACCCTGGTAACGCGCGACGGCTCCAGGTCGCAGCGCGGCGTCAGACCGGCCTTCATTCGGTCCGGAGCGCCGCCAAGCGGCGCGGAGGCCGAATTATGGCCGTCAGCCGAACTGGAGTTGTCGTAGGGCACTCGAAGTGCCCGCGTGCCAGGGTGGACCCATGGAGTACACGAACCTGGGACGCACCGGTCTGTCGGTGAGCCGGCTCTGCCTCGGCACCATGAACTTCGGGCCGCAGACCACCGAGCCGGACAGCTTCGCCATCATGGACCGGGCGCTGGAACACGGAATCAACTTCTTCGACACCGCGAACGTCTACGGCTGGCAGCTCGGCGAGGGCATCACCGAGCAGATCATCGGCCGCTGGTTCGCCCAGGGCGACGGTCGCCGCGACAAGGTCGTCCTGGCCACCAAGGTCTACGGCAAGATGGGCGACTGGCCCAACGACCAGGGCCTGAGCGCCCGGCACATCATCCGGGCGTGCGAGGAGTCGCTGCGCCGGTTGCAGACCGACACCATCGACCTCTACCAGATGCATCACATCTCCCGGACCACGCCGTGGGAGGAGATCTGGCAGGCGATGGAGACCCTGGTCGCCCAGGGCAAGGTCATCTACGTCGGATCGTCCAACTTCGCCGGTTGGCACATCGCCCAGGCGCAGGCGGCGGCGGGCCGGCGCAACTTCCTCGGCCTCGTCGCCGAGCAGTGCATCTACAACCTGATGACCCGGTACGTCGAGCTGGAGGTGGTTCCCGCCGCCCAGCACTACGGGCTGGGCATCATCCCCTGGTCGCCGCTGCACGGCGGGCTGCTCGCCGGGGTGCTGCGGAAGATGGCCGAGGGCGGCGCGGCGCGCGGCACCAGCGGCCGCGCCGCCGACGCGCTCGCCGAGCACCGGCCCACCGTCGAGGCGTACGAGAAGCTCTGCGCCGACCTGGGCCACGACCCGGCCGACGTGGCGCTGGCCTGGCTGCTCTCCCGCCCCGGGGTGACCGCCCCGATCATCGGCCCACGCACCCTCGACCAGCTCGACGGCACCCTCGGCGCGCTCGAGGTCGACCTCGACGACCCGACCCTGAAGCGCCTGGACGAGCTCTTCCCGCCCGTCGGCAACGGCGGCCCCGGCCCGGAAGCCTGGGCCTGGTGACCCTCCACCCCTGACCCACCCCGCCCCCGCCCATCTTCGGGCGGGGGCTCCCGGGGGTCAGATCGGCCAGGCGGCCAGGCGGTCGTAGGTGGGGTGCGGGCCGGGGTGGCTGCGGACCAGGACGAGCTCGCTCGCCGGCCACTCCGGCCCCAGGTAGTCGTGCATGGTCTCCCGGTCGGCGAGCACGTCGGCGCGGTCGATCCGGTCGCCCGGGCGGGCGATGGTCAGGTGCGCCCGGAATGGCTTCTCGTCGTGCGGCAGCCGGGCCCGGCGCAGTCCGAACCGGAGCAGCCGGGCGAGCGTCGCCAGCTCCTCGACGTCACCTCGGAGGTCCACCCAGAGCACGGTGAACCGGCCCCGCCCGAAGCTTCCCCCGCCGCCGAGGCGCAGCCGGGGCGAGCTGTCCCGTCCGTCCCGGAACGTCTCGACGGCCAGGCCGAGCGTGCTCTCCACGTCCACCAGTCGCCCGTCCTCGACGTCGCCGAGGAAGACGAGGGTGAGGTGGGCGTGGCCCGGGTCGGCCAGCCGGACGTTGGTGCCGGCGGCGGAGGCTGCGCCCACCCGGAGCCGGGCCACCTGGGCGGTCAGGTCGTCGACCGCCGGCCGGGGCGGATAGACCGCGACGAAGAGCCGCACCCGGGAGCCCGCTCAGCGGTGCCGCTGGCGGTGGCCGGCCCGGGCGGTCGGCAGGGTGACCCCGGCGGCGTGCAGCAGCCCCTCCACCCGGACCCGCTCGATCTCCCGGTCCACACCCTCCAGCTCGGCCAAATGTTCGGGGATGCCCAGCGCCCGGCAGGCGGCCCGCAGCCGCTCGTCGTACGCGTCGATGACCGCGCCGTGCCAGACCACCGAGCGCTCGACGGCGGCGAGCCGGTGCCCGCCTAGGCGGCGCAGGTCGGCGGCGATCTGTTCCAACGGGCGCCGGCCGTCCCGGTCGAACTCGGTCAGGTCGATGTCGCGGGTGAGCGCGTCCGCCTCGATGGCCCGGTCCAGCCGGGCGATGGTGCGTCGTTCGCGCCGCTGCTCCCGCCACTCGGCCCACCGGCAGGCCACCCGATCGATGATCTCGTCGGCGCAGAACAGCAGCGCGAAGGCGGCGGGCAGGCAGCAGACAGCGAGGATCGCCAACATCAGCAGCAGACCGCGCCCCACTCCCACACATCGACGCTAAGCCGCGCCATGACCGCCCGCCACCCGATTGCCGGTATCCGGACGCGATTGAATGCGGAAAGACCGGCCCCCACGACGGGAACCGGTCTTTCGAGGGCGATCGCCGGCGTCACTCGCCGGTGGGCGACACCACGTAGAAGCGCGGCATGGGCAGCACCCGCATCCGGAGCCGGGCGCCGGAGTGGCGCAGCTGCCAGGTGAGCGCGAGCAGCGCGGCGGCCAGCGAGATCAGCCCGCCGATCCAGATGCTCGCCCCGGCGCCGTAGGTCTCGGCCACCCAGCCGATCAGCGGCGCGCCCACCGGGTTGGTGCCGAGGAACACCAGCACCCAGAGCGCCATGACCCGGCCGCGGAAGGCGGCGTCGACGCCGAGCTGGACCCGCTGGTTGGCGGCCTGGGCGAAGAAGACCATGAAGAACCCGGTCGGCAGCAGCAGCGCCACCACCAGCCAGTACGCCCCCGCGAGCCCGACCAGGGTGCCGAAGCTGGCGCAGCCGACCGCCGCGCCGAGCACCAGCCAGATTGACGGCCGGCTGCGCCGCCCGGTGCCGGCCAGCGCCCCGGCCAGCGCGCCGACCGCGAGCGCGGTGGTGAACAGGCCGAACGAGGCCGCCCCGGTCTTGAAAACGGTCTTGGCCAGCGCGGCGAGGGTGAGCTGGAAGTTGAACAGGGTCATGCCGACCACCGACATCAGCACCATCGGCAGCAGCAGGTCGGCGCGGCGCCACACGTAGCGCAGCCCGTCGATCACCTTCGCCTGGTCGCGCTCGCCGACCGGCAGGAGGTCCTTGCGGTGCAGCTCGGCCGGGCGCATCCGGACCACGTTGACCAGCGGAGCGATCGAGCTGAACGCGGTGATCAGGAAGACCGGCCCGACGTCGAACGCGGCGATGGCCAGGCCGGCGACGGCCGGTCCGACGATCCGGGCGGAGTTGAACACCGCCGCGTTGAGCGAGAGCGCGTTCGGCAGCAGCGGCATGCCGACCAGTTCGGAGACGAAGGCCTGCCGGACCGGGGTCTCCACCGCGTTGGCCACGCCGAGCAGGGCGGCGAACGCGAAGACGTGCCAGAGCTGGACCAGACCGGTGAGCACCAGGAGGCTCATCGCCAGCGACAGCACCGTCCAGAAGGCGTTGGCCACGAAGAGCAGCAGCCGCTTGTCGTACCGGTCGGCGAGGCGGCCGGAGAGCAGCGTCAGCAGCAGTACGGGGGTGAACTGGAGCGCGGTGACCACGCCGAGCGCGGTGGCGGAGTTGTCGGAGAGCTCGAGGACGAGCCAGTCCTGGGCGATGAACATCATCCAGACGCCGATCAGTTTGATCAGCTGTCCGGTGGCGAAGAGTCGGTAGTTGCGGACTCGTAGGGACTGGAACATCGTGCTCAGCTTGGCCTGCACTCTTGGTGCGCCTCCTCGCGGTCGTACGCGTCATCGACGATGGACGGCGCGGACTGCGGGACGCTCGAGTCAGGCGCGAGCGAGCTGCTGGAGGATCTCGGCGGCCCGCCGCAGCGTGTCGCGTTCGTCCTCCGTGAGCGCGGCCAGGCGGCTGGCCAGCCACTCGTTGCGGGCCCGCTCGAACTGCTCGAGCACGGCCCGTCCCCCCTCGGTCGCCGCCAGGATGACCTGTCGACCGTCGGTCGGATGGGGGGTGCGCTGCACGAGGCCGCGCTCCTCCAACTTCGCGACGATCTTGGTCATCGTCGGTGGCTGCACCCGTTCGATGTCGGCCAGTTCCCGGGGCGTCAGCGCGCCCGCCAGCTTGAGGCTGGTGAGCGCGGAGAGCTGGGTGACCGTGAGGTCGCCCACCGGCCGGGCCCGTCGGACCCGCCGGTTGAACCGGGTGATCGCATCCCGCAGCTGAGGGGCCAGCTGCGCCGGTGGCACGCGTTTCGCCGTCACCGTCCACTCCGTCACAATCGTTAGCTTAACTAATGAGCCTGGCTAACGACATGCGATATGACCATGCTCACGTCGGTCGCGCGCATCGTCCCAGATCACCCGGCCGGCGGGAAAGGTCGATCGCGTACCCTTTCCCCGTGCCAGAAGAGCAACCGCCGCGGCCCGAACCGCTCGACCCCCCGATGGTGCCGATCGCCGTCGCCGGGCTGGTCGTCTGGGCGGTGGTCGGGCTCGTCCTGCTGATCTTCTGCCGCGGTTGGCTCACCGAGCACGGGCACCAGAACTGGCTCTGGACCTGCCTGGCCGGATTCCTGTGGGGTTTTCCCGGTCTCGCGGTGATGATGCGGCACGACGCCAACCGGCGGCGCCGCCGGGCGGCGGCCGGTCAGGACTGACGCTCAGGAGTGGCCGTACGGCTCCGCCGGCTCGGCGGACTCCACCGAGCCCGGGGCCCGGCTGACCGACACGGCCTCGACCGCGCTGTCGTCGTAGACGGTGGGCAGCTCGTCGACCGGGGTCTCGCCCGCCTCCACCAGCGTCTCCGAGTGGGCGCCGCAGCCGTGGTCGGCACTCACCACCCGGCCGTCGTCGGGGGCGTAGAAGTTGCCGCAGGCGCCGAAGGACTGCCGGAGCGCACCGGCGAGCGGCAGGTAGAACCCGCAGGTGCCGCAGCGAGCGGCGGCCGGCGCGGCCATCGAGATCGGGGCGGAGGGGCCGTGGTCGCCGTCGTACCAGCGCTGGGCGGCCTCGGCGCGGCCCTCGCGGGAGAGCACCCGGGGGCGGCCCAGGCCCAGCTCCCAGGCGGTCTCCTCGACGGCCGGGTCGTCGGAGAGCAGGTAGCCGGGGGCCAGCCGCTCGTCGTCGGCCGGGGTGGGCAGCAGGTCGCCGGGGCCGAGATCGCCCGGCTTGAGCCGCTCCTGCCAGGGCAGCCAGCCGGGGGCGAGCAGCGCGTCGGCGCCGGGCAGCAGGACCGTCTCGCAGACGGTGACGTGCCGGCTGCGCGGCACCCGGGTCACCGTGACGGCCCAGCGCCAGCCGCGGTAGCCGGCCAGCCGGCACTCGAAGTAGTGCGTGACGAGCCGGTCGCCCTCGGCGACGGCCTGCAGGTGGTCGCCGACGTCGGCGGGGTCCACCTCGATGATGCCGGCGCGGGCCACCTCGACGGCGGCGGCGCAGACCTGGTCGAGGCGGGCGGCACGGGCGGAGGCGGGCCTGGTCACCCGCCCATTGTTCCCCATGCCCACGGTCGACTGACAGGGACTCCCCGGAGTAGTTCTCCCCGGGTGGCGCGGCACACGTGGATCAGATGGGCGAGGATGGTGCACATGCCGCTGTCCTCCCGCTCCGGGCGGTCCGTCCTCGGGCGGACCGTCGGCACGGGCATCCGCGCCACCCGCCTGCTGGTCCGCGGCTCGGTCACCAGCGGACGGTGGATGACCCGCCGGGCCGGCCGGGCCCGGGCGCGCAGCGCGGGCCACGAGGTCGGCATGGTCCGCCTCTTCGACCTGCACGCCCTCTCCTGCGCCGGGGACACCCTGATCGCGATCGGCCTGGCCGGGACGATCTTCTTCGACGTACCGCTCGGCGAGGCCCGCAACAAGGTCGCGCTCTACCTGCTCGTGACGATGGTGCCGTTCGCCATGCTCGCGCCGGTGGTCGGGCCACTGCTCGACCACTTCCGGCACGGCCGCCGGTACGCCCTGGCGGCCACCATGCTGGGCCGGGCCTTCCTCGCCTGGTTGATCTCCGACTACATCGGCAGCTTCGGCCTGTACCCGGCCGCGTTCGGCGTCCTCGCCCTCTCCCGCGCGTACGGCGTGGCCCGCTCGGCGGCCGTGCCCCGGCTGCTGCCCGAGGGGGTCGGGCTGTCCCAGGTCGGCGCCCGGGCCAGCGTCTACGGCACGGTGGCCGGGGCGCTGGTCGCCCCGATCGGGCTGGGCGCGTTCTGGTTCGGGGCGCAGTGGCCGCTCCGGGTGGCCTCGGTGATCTTCCTGGTCGGCATGGTGATCTCGCTGCGCCTGCCGCCACGCGCCGACTCGGAGCCGCCGGAGCGGGTGCCCCAACCGCTGCGGGCGCTGCGCCGGCGGGACGGGGAACGGCCACTGGGCCGGGGCCGGCCGGCCGGGCGGCTGGTGATCGCCACGCTGATCGGGGCGGCGGCGCTGCGCGGGCTGTACGGCTTCCTGCTGCTCTTCCTCGCCTTCGCCATCAAGGCGGGCGACCTGACCACCGACTTCTTCGGCCGCACGCTGGGCGCCCAAGGCGCGCTGGGCCTGGTCGGCGGCGCCCTGGCCGTGGGGAGCTTCCTGGCCACCGCGGTCGGCACCCGGCTGCGCATCCACCGACCGACCGCGATCCAGTCCAGCGGCATGATCATCGTGGCCGGCGTCGCGGTCCTCGCCGCGCTGAAGTTCTCGCTGCCCATGGTGGCGCTGCTCTGCCTGGTGGCCGCCCTGTTCAGCGGGATCGCCAAGCTCGCGGTCGACGCGTCGATCCAGGAGCGGATCCCGGAGCGGCTGCGGGCGAGCTCGTTCGCCCACTCGGAGACCGCGCTGATGCTCGCCTTCGTGGCCGGCGGCGGGCTCGGTCTGGTCCCCTTCACCGGCCGGATCGGGGTCGCGGTGGCGGCCGGCGTCGCGGCCCTGGTGGCCACGCGTGGCCTGGTGGTGGCCGGTCGGCTGCGCAACGAGCGGCTGGTCGGCCGGCCACTCGGTGACGACGAACTGGCCGCCGAGCAGACCGGCCCGCTCGGGACCGACCATCCGCAGGCCGGGTTCGCCGATCCCGCGCCGACCTCGCCGGCACCGCCTCAGTGCGGTACGCCGGCACCGGTCGACGACGACGGTCTGGCGCCACCGGGCTACCACATCTACCGCCCCTCCTCCTCGGTCGGCGGGCCGGGCGGGGCCGAGGACGAGAACCGGCGGGAGCCCCGGGGACCGGTGGCGTGAGCGGTCTGCTGGTGGTGACGGCCGTGCCGGCCGAGGCGGCGGCGCTCCTGGCGGGCCTCACCGAGCCCACCGTGACGGTCGTCCCGGTCGGGGTGGGCCCGGCGGTCGCCGGCGCCGCCACCGCCCGGCTGCTCGCGCTGGCCGAGGCGGCCGGGCGGCCGTACCGGGCGGTGGTGAGCGCCGGGATCGCCGGCGGCTTCGCCGGCCGGGTGGTGGTCGGCGGGACCGTGCTGGCGACCCGCAGCGTGGCGGCGGACCTGGGCGCCGAGTCGCCGGAGGGCTTCATCCCGGTCGACGAGCTGGGCATGCCGGCGGAGCTGCTGGGTGGCGGGGTTGCCGTCCCCGCCGACCCTGGGCTGCTCGGGGCGCTGCGGACGGCGCTGCCGGCGGCGGCGGTCGGCGCGGTGCTCACGGTCAGCACGGTGACGGGCACGGTCGCGAGCACCGAGGCGTTGGCCGACCGGCACCCCGACGCGGTGGCCGAGGCCATGGAGGGGTACGGCGTCGCCGTCGCCGCCGCTCAGGCCGGCCTGCCCTTCGCCGAGCTGCGGACGGTGTCGAACCCGATCGGACCGCGGGACCGGGGCGCCTGGCGGATGAAGGAGGCCTTCGCCGCCCTCACCGCGGCGGCCGCCGCCCTGCGCTGACCGGCCGTTCCCACCGCAGCGCCGACGGCCGGCCCCACTCGGCCTCGAAACCGCACGCGATCAGGAAGCCGACGCCGCCGAACTGCGCGATGGCGTGGACGGTGGCGACACCGAGGTGGTCCATCTCGGCGTGAAGCGCTTCGACCAGCTGGCGTCCGACACCCAGCAGACGGTGCGCCGGGTCGATCAGGACCCCGTCGAGCACCAGCTCCCGCCGGTCGTCCAGGTCGTGCCCGAGCAGCAGGTCGACACTGCGCTCGTGCGCCCGTAGCTCGCCGACCAACTCGCCGTCGGGCAGCTCGGCGAGGAACCGCCACGACGTCGCGGGGAGGCCACCGCCCGTGAGGCGCGTCGGGTCGGCTGTCCGGCCCGACTCGATCCGGGCGATCGTCGCCTGCGGCACCCCGGACCGCTCGGCCAGTTGTCGCTGGCTCAGGTCGGCCTGGCGGCGCAGCGCCCGCAGCGTTCCCCCGAGGTCGACTCGTGGCCCGAATTCCCGCACACCGCCATGCTCCGGCCCGCCTCGCCCGCCTTCAACACCCGCCGGGATCCTGTGGACAAGCCTGTGGGCAAGCCTGTGGAAAACGGCCAACGCTGGGGACAACGATGTGGTGACGACCTGCTACGAGGCTGATGACGTGGATGACTCACCCCATCCACCAGCCGGCCCGACCGGCAGCCGAGCCCCCTGATCCATCTACGTCATCAGCTTCGTAGCGTCCGAGGTAGACAACTGCATCGAAGCCCAGGGCGACGACGCCGACGGTCCGATCGGCGGCTGCCGAAGGCCGGGACGGCCGCCGACGAAGAGCCGGGGTGACGGCGGGCGGGCCGACGGCGGCGGGCGAGCCGGCAGCGGGCCGGCCGGCGGCGGGCGGGCGGGCCGACGGCCGGGAGGGGGGCGGGGCTAACGTGGGGGCGTGGCGCTCTCTCTGGCGATCTCGCCCTGCCCCAACGACACGTTCGTCTTCGACGCCCTGGTGCACGGGCGGGTGCCCGGCGCCCCGCCGGTCGAGGTGACCTACGCCGACGTGGACGTCACCAACACGGCCGCCGAGCGAGGGGCGTTCGACCTGGTCAAGGTGAGTTACGCGGCGCTGCCCTGGCTCCTGGACGACTACCACCTGCTGCCCTGCGGCGGGGCGCTCGGCCGCGGCTGCGGCCCGCTCGTGCTCACCCGGGGCGACCGGACCGACCTCTCCGGTGCGACCGTCGCGGTGCCCGGCGAGCGGACCACGGCGTACCTGCTCTTCCGGCTCTGGTCGGCGGAGCGGCCGCCGGCGCGCATCGAGGTGGTGCCGTTCCACGAGATCATGCCGGGTGTCGCCGCCGGCCGGTACGACGCCGGACTGGTGATCCACGAGGCCCGGTTCACCTACCCGCGGCACGGGCTGACCGCCCTGGTCGACCTCGGCGAGTGGTGGGAGGGCGACACCGGCCTGCCGATCCCGCTCGGGGCGATCCTGGCCCGCAAGGGCACGGTCGACCCGGTCGAGGCCGCCGCCTGGATCCGCGAGTCGGTACGCCAGGCGTGGGCCGCCCCGGAGGCCAGCCGGGAGTACGTGCTCTCCCACGCGCAGGAGATGGAGCCCGACGTGGTGGACCGGCACATCGGCCTCTACGTCAACGAATTCACCGCCGACCTGGGAGAGGCCGGCTTCGCCGCCGTCGAGGCGCTGCTGGGCCGGGCCACCGACGCCGGGCTCGTCCCTCAGACCTCCAGCTCGCGGGCCACCGCGTGGACCAGCTGAGCGACCTTCTGCGCGGTCTTCTTGTCCGGGAAGCGGCCCCGGCGCAGGTCCGGCTGGACCTTCGCCTCCAGCACCTTGATCATGTCTTCGACCAGGCCGTGCAGCTCCTCGGCCGGCCGGCGGCGCAGCTCCGCCACGGACGGCGGCGCCTCCAGCAGCTTGACCCCCATCGCCTGGGCGCCCCGGCGGCTGTCGACCACGCTGAAGTCGATCCGCTGACCACCCTTCAGGTCGGCGACGCCCGCCGGCAGCGCGCCCTTGGGCAGGAACACGTCGCCGCCCTCGTCACTGGTGACGAACCCGTATCCCTTGGCCGCGTCGTACCACTTCACTCGACCCGTCGGCACCTGAAACCCCTGCTTCGCTCGAAACGTCTACTGCTCCAAGGCTAGCCCGATGATCCGGTCCAGCGCCGCCGGGAATCCGGTGAGATCATCCAGCACCAGGTACGCCCCGGCGGCCGACAACTCCGCCGGCGAACACGGCCCGGTCGCCACTCCCACACCCGGGATGCCCGCCGCCTCCGCCGCCGCCATGTCCGCCACGTGGTCCCCGACGTAGAGGGTGGCCCCGTGCTCCCGCAGCGCGGTTGCCTTCTCCTCCGCGAACAGGTCCCCGGCCAGCTCGTCGACCGCCAGCCCCAGATGGTCCAGGTGCAGCTTCGCCAAACGGCCGATCTTCGAGGTCACCACCATGACCCGACCGCCGCGCGCGTGCACCGCCTGGATCGCCGCCTCCGCGCCGGGCATCGGCAGGGTCGGCGTGATCGCGTACGCCGGGTAGAGCTCCCGGAACGCGGTCACCGCATCCTCCACCCGCTCCGGCGGGAACCAACGGGCGATCTCGGTACGCAGCGGCGGGCCCAGCCGGGACACCGCCGCGTCGGCGTCCACGTGCACACCGGTCCGCGCGGTCAGGGCCCGGTAGGCCGCCGCGATGCCGGGACGCGAGTCGACCAGGGTCATGTCGAGATCGAATCCGACCATCAGTGGGGGCATGTCGAGAACGTACCCGGCCAACCGCGGCCAACCCCGGCGAGCCGGACGTCCGAGGGGCGGGACCGGCCCCGGCCGGGCTAGCGTGGAACGACGATGACCACCTCACTCGCCGACCAGCTGCGGACCCTCCCCGACGAGGCCCTCGCCGCCCTGCTCCAACTGCGGCCGGACCTCGTCGTGCCGGTGCCCGCCGACGTCTCCGCGCTGGCGATCCGCGCCCAGTCCCGGGTCTCCGTGGCCCGCGCCCTCGACGGGCTGGACCAGTTCACCCTCCAGATCCTGGACGCCGCCCGGCTCACCCGTGACCCCGGCTCCGGGGGCACCGCCACCGCGGCGATCCTGGCGATGGCCACCGCCGGCCCGCACCCGCCCGCCCCGACCGCCGTCCGTGCCGCGGTGCAGAAGCTCCGCGCGCTCTTCCTGCTGTACGGCCCCGAGCACGACCTGCGCGTGGTGGCCGGCGTCGACGAGGTGGCCCCGTACCCGGCGGGGCTGGGCCGACCGGCGGCGGAGCTGGACCCGCGGACGGCGGCCCTCTGCGCGGACCCGGCGAAGCTGCGGCGCACGCTGCTGGCCGCACCCCCCTCGGCCCGGGCGATCCTGGACCGGCTCGCGGCCGGCCCGCCGGTGGGCAGCGTGCCGCCGGGAGCGCTGCAGGCCCCCGCGGTCGGCGCGGAGGACAGCCTGCCCCCGGACACCACCAACGGCGGCGCGCCGACCGGCTCCCCGATTCGCTGGCTGGTCGACCACCGGCTGCTCGTCCGGGTGTCGGGCGGCAAGAACGGTGGCACCGTCGAACTTCCCCGCGAGGTGGGGCTGCTGCTGCGTCGGGACAGTGGCCCGCTCGGCCCGCTGCGCACCAGCCCACCCCGGGTGTCGAGCCCGCCGCGGGAGCCGAAGGCCGTCGACTCCGCCGGGACGGGGCAGACCATGGAGGTGGTACGCCACACCGAGGCGCTGCTGGAGGCGCTCGCCGCCGAGCCGGCCCCGGTGCTCCGCTCCGGCGGCGTCGGCGTCCGCGACCTGCGCCGGCTGGCCCGGGGACTCGGCCTGGACGACCCGACGACCGCGCTGCTCTTCGAGGTGGCGTACGCGGCCGGGCTGCTCGGGGAACTCGACCTGACCGGCAGCGCCACCACCCGGTACGGCGGCGACCAGCAGGTCCTGCCCACCGGCGGGTACGAGGTGTGGCGGGCCACTTCGCTCGCGCACCGCTGGGAGCAGTTGGCCCGGGCCTGGCTGACCATGACCCGTCAGGCGGGCCTGGTGGGGCAGCGGGACGACCGGGACCGGCCGATCTCGGTGCTCTCCGCCGAGGCGGAACGGGCCGGCGCGCCGGCCGCCCGCCGGGCCGTGCTGGGGGTGCTGGCCGACCTGGAACCGGCGACCGCGCCCACCCCGGACGAGGTGCTGGAGCTGTTGGACTGGCGGACGCCCCGACGCGCCCGGGGCCGGGAGACCGCGCACCGGGAGGTGCTGGCCGAGGCGGCCCAGCTCGGCGTGACCGGGCTCGGCGCGCTCACCTCGTACGGGCGGCTGCTGCTGTCCGACGTGGCCGAGGCGGACGAGCGGGGCGCGGACGACCCGCTCGGGCTGCGCTCCGACGCCGAGTCGGGCGAGCCGTCCACCGCGGTACGCGCGCTGGACGCCCTGCTCCCCGCCCCGGTCGACCATTTCCTGGTGCAGGCCGACCTGACCGTGGTGGTGCCCGGCCCGCCCGACCCGGCGCTCGCCGCCGAGCTGGAGGTGGTGGCCGAGCACGAGTCGGCGGGCGGGGCGAGCGTGCACCGGGTCACCACGGCCAGCGTCCGGCGTGCCCTGGACGCCGGCTACTCGGCCGACGACCTGCACAAGCTGTTCCGCCGCCGGTCGCGTACCCCGGTGCCGCAGGGCCTGACGTACCTGGTGGACGACGTGGCGCGCAAGCACGGCGGGCTGCGGGTCGGCTCCGCCGGCGGTTACGTCCGCAGCGACGACGAGGCGCTGCTCACCGAGGTGCTGGCCGACCGGCGGCTGGAGTCGCTGGCGTTCCGCCGGCTGGCCCCGACGGTGCTCTCCACCCCGTACCAGGTGCAGCGGATGCTGGTCGCGCTGCGCGACGCCGGCTACGCCCCGGTGCCGGAGGACGCCAGCGGCGCGACGGTGCTGGCCCGGCCGAAGACCCGGCGGGCGCCGGCCCGGGTGCCCGTGTCGACCCGGACCCTCGACCCGCTGGCGGCGCCGAAGCTGCCGCTGCCCCGGCTGCGCGGCGTGGTGGAGCAGATCCGGCGCGGCGAGGCGGCGGCGCGGGCGGCCCGGCGGGCCCCGGCGGTGGTCCGCGGCGGCGCGGCGCACACCGGGCCGGCGCCGGCGCACGGGCACAGCGAGGCGCTGGCCGTGCTCCAGCAGGCGATCCGCGACAAGGCGCTGGTCTGGGTCGGGTACGTCGACGCGCACGGGGCGACCGCGTCCCGGCTGGTCCGGCCGGTGTCGATGGGAGCGGGCTACCTGCGCGCGGAGGACGAGCGGACGGAGATGCTGCACACCTTCGCGCTGCACCGGATCACCGCGGCGGTGCTGGAGGATTGAGCCGGCCGGTCAGCGCCCGTTGCGCCGGACCGTGCCGATGACCGAGACGGCCAGCAGCAGCGCGAACCCGGCGCCGGCCGACTCGCCGACCGAGTCGACGAAGCCCTGCCGCTGCACCAGCAGCCCGAACAGGAACCAGCCGACCAGGCCGACCGCGGCCGCCGCGTAGCCGACCAGGGCCGCCGTGGAGACCTGGTCGGCCGGTGCCCGATCGTCGTCGGGGATCGCGTCCTGGTCGACCGTCATCTCCCACCCCCGTCCCGGCCGGGCCTGACCTCCAGCGTGTCACCCGGCGGGCGGCGGTGACAGGGGCGAAAACCCCGATCCGGTTCAGGTGCCGGGGCGGCGGCCGATGACGACCACCCGGGTGCCGATGGAGCCCAGCTCCCAGAGCCGGACGGCGTCGGCGTGCAGCAGGTTGACGCAGCCGTGCGAGCCGATCGCGCCGTTGTGCAGGTACGTGGTGGTCTCGTGGAAGCCGATCCCGCCGTTGAACTGCTGCCAGTACGGCAGCCACACCTCGTACGGGTTGGACCATTCCCGCAGGTTCCGGCCGCCGACGTGGTAGGTGCCGGCCGGCGTGGCGTACCCGGCCATGCCGGTCCGGGTGACGGTGGGGCCGAGCACGACTGTGCCGCCGCGCATCGCCCAGACCGTCTGCCGGGTCAGGTCGATGCAGAAGGTGAGCCCCGAGCCGGCCCGGCAGCGGTGCACGTCGGTGGTGGCGAGCCGCTTCGCCACGTCGTATGTGGTGGCGCCGGCGCGGCCCGCGGCCGGGCTGATGCCGTACCGGCGCTGGAACTTCTTGATCGCGGCGCAGTCGGCGGCGGACTGCCGCCCGTCCACGGTCAGTTTCCCGAACCCACCCAACCGGGCCAGGTACGTCTCCACGGCCCGTTGGTGCTCGCCCTGCGGGCAGCCGGTGAAGCCGGAGCTGCCTGGCTTCGGTGTGGCGCTCGGCTTCGGCGTCGCCGTGCGGCTGGGCTTCGGCGTGGCCGTCCGGCTCGGCTGCGGAGCCGGACGACCGGTGGTCGGGTCAGGCGCGGGCGTCGCGCTCGCCCCCGATGCCCGTTCCGTCAGGCCGACGGGGGCCGGCGCGGCCGCGCCGGTTCCGTCGCCCTGCGGATCGAGCGCGCACGCACCGACGCCGACCAGCAGGACCGCTGCCAGGGCGACGACCCGAGCGACAATCCGGACATGCTTCATGGGCCCTCCCCTGGACAGCCGTCACCTTGCTAGACGTATGGGAGCGCCGGGTGCGTTGCGTCGGCTGTGCGACTTTTCGGTAACACTCCTGCGCGTGCAACACTGGATGGTCGGCCTTCGGCTGGTCAGCCGGCCGACGGGCGCGAAAATCCGGCAAGGGAGAGGACGCTGGCGTGAGCGGTGGACCACTGATCGTGCAGTCGGACAAGACTCTGCTGCTGGAGATCGACCACCAGGATGCGCAGGCCTGCCGGATGGCCATCGCGCCGTTCGCCGAGCTGGAGCGCTCCCCCGAGCACGTGCACACCTACCGGCTGACCCCGCTGGGGCTGTGGAACGCCCGGGCCGCCGGCCACGACGCCGAGGGCGTGGTGGACACGCTGATCAAGTACTCCCGCTACCCGGTCCCGCACGGGCTGCTGGTCGACGTGGCCGAGACGATGGACCGGTACGGCCGGCTCCAGCTCGCCAACGACCCGGCGCACGGTCTGGTGCTGCGCGCCCTGGACCGGGTGGTGCTGGTCGAGGTCGCCAAGAGCAAGAAGCTCGCCGGCATGCTCGGCGACCGGATCGACGACGACACGATCCAGGTGCACCCGTCGGAGCGGGGCCGGCTGAAGCAGGCGCTGCTCAAGCTCGGCTGGCCGGCGGAGGACCTGGCCGGGTACGTCGACGGCGAGGCGCACCCGATCGAGCTGGCCGAGGCCGGCAAGGGCGGGCGTAAGCCGTGGACGCTGCGGTCGTACCAGCGGGAGGCGGTGGAGGCGTTCTGGGCCGGCGGGTCGGGCGTGGTGGTGCTCCCCTGCGGCGCGGGCAAGACGCTGGTCGGGGCGGCGGCGATGGCCGAGGCGAAGGCGACCACGCTGATCCTGGTGACGAACACGGTCGCCGGCCGGCAGTGGAAGCGGGAGCTGATTGCCCGCACGTCGTTGACGGAGGACGAGATCGGCGAGTACTCGGGCGAGCGCAAGGAGATCCGCCCGGTCACCATCGCCACGTACCAGGTGCTCACCTCGCGGCGCGGCGGCGCGTTCACCCACCTGGACCTGTTCGGCGCCCGCGACTGGGGCCTGGTCGTCTACGACGAGGTGCACCTGCTGCCCGCGCCGATCTTCCGGTTCACCGCGGACCTCCAGGCCCGCCGCCGGCTGGGGCTGACCGCGACGCTGGTCCGCGAGGACGGCCGGGAGGGCGACGTGTTCAGCCTGATCGGCCCCAAGCGGTACGACGCGCCGTGGAAGGACATCGAGTCGCAGGGCTGGATCGCCCCGGCCGAGTGCACCGAGGTACGGGTCACGCTGACCGACGCCGAGCGGATGACGTACGCGACGGCGGAGGCCGAGGAGCGCTACCGGATGGCCGCGACCGCCCGGACGAAACTGCCGGTGGTGAAGGCGCTCGTCGACCGGCACAAGGGCGACCAGGTGCTGGTGATCGGCGGCTACATCGACCAACTGCACCAGCTCGGCGAATACCTCGACGCGCCGATCATCCAGGGTTCGACCACCAACAAGGAGCGGGAGCGGCTGTTCGACGCGTTCCGCTCGGGCGAGGTCCGCACCCTGGTCATCTCCAAGGTCGGCAACTTCTCCATCGACCTGCCCGAGGCGGCGGTGGCGATCCAGGTGTCGGGCACCTTCGGCTCCCGCCAGGAGGAGGCGCAGCGGCTCGGCCGAGTGCTCCGGCCCAAGGCCGACGGCCGGCAGGCCCACTTCTACACGGTGGTCTCCCGGGACACCATCGACACCGAGTACGCCGCGCACCGGCAGCGGTTTCTGGCGGAGCAGGGTTACGCGTACACGATCGTGGACGCCGACGACGTCCTCGGCCCGTCGCTGCCGTCGTTCGACTGAGCCCTCGTCCTTGATCGACTCGGCTTCCGGGATGTTTCGGTGTCCGGGTCGCCCCGACAACGCCATTTCCGGGAAGCGGCATCGGCCACCGAGAGCCTCGGGGAGGCCGCGCGGGGAGCGACTGGCCCTCGCGCTCGCTACAGACCTGATGTCGTAAACGATTCAGCCGTCAGAGGCGAGCCTCATTTACGGGCGACACGCTGCTCAAGTGCGGACAGCCGGCTCGCCGCATAACGCCAAGCCTGAGGGACGAAATACAGGAGAGGTACTAGCACGAGGCAGGCCAGGGCAACATGTACATTGATCAGCGTGAGCACGATTGACAGACCGCTGAGGATGACGGAAGGTACACTTTGCCGCGGTCCGTGGGCTCGCACTACCTCGTCACCACCTTCAAGCAGTCCAGCCCGTGAGGCATGCCAACGAAGCATTTGAAAGGCCGCACCGCAGAAGAAGATATCTACGCCATAGAGCATGACAGGGATTTGATCGGTCGGATGCTCACCGAGGAACTGCGTGGGAAACGGTAGTAGGCAGAGCCAAAAGAGGAGCAGGTTGTTGAGCCAGACCAGACGGCCGGTGGCTCGTTTGATACGGCGGAAGAAATAGTAATGGTTTACCCAAAAGATTGCCACCATGGTAAATGACAGGGCGAAGCTGACGAACTTTGGCACAAGGGGCGTCATCGCTTGCAGGTATTCATGCAAGGTGGCGTGGGCGTCGATTTCTGGTGCTCGCAGATCAAGGACGAGGAGGGTAATGATAATGGCCATGACGGCGTCGCTAAAGACCTCGATGCGGTACTTCGGCACATCCTTAAACCTAAAGATTCCTTGCTCGGTGTGGTGCCCGTTTGGCCACTCCCGTTACCAGGGCCCCGTCGGTAGACCCGCACCCGGAACTGCAGCAACCGCTTCGCCCGCAAGGAGATCCGTCCGGTCACGCTGACCGACGCCGAGCGGATGACGTACGCGAACTTCTCCATCGACCTGCCGGAGGCGGCGGTGGCGATCCAGGTGTCGGGCACCTTCGGCTCCCGCCAGGAGGAGGCGCAGCGGCTCAGCCGGGTGCTCCGGCCGGACCGAGGCGCCATACATCTTCTCCAACTTCGGAATGACCCTCGCGCCGTGAGCTGATTGGTGCGCGGTGCCATGTCGGCGCCGCGCACCGCTCACCTGGACAACCGGGCTCGGCCTCTCAGCAGCGGACCGGACAGGGCAGGGATGCCAACCGAGAGTTGCCCCGACCCGCCCTGGACCGGCCCCTGGAGCACCACCACCTCGTACGCTTCGGGCTCGGACCAGATCTGGCGCCAGGTCAGGGACGGACAGAGCCGGTCGCGCGCGCCGAGATCGAGCTGTGCCGGATGCCCGGGCCCGAGCTCGAACCCGTAGCCCACGGCATCGATGCCCTGGGGCTGCGTGTCCCCTGGGCCGTTCAACATCGGGCCACCGCCGACGATGAGCCCGTCCCGGAGATAGAGCACCTGGAACAGGCCCGGCGGACTGGAGGTGACGTGGGTCGCGGCGCTGGCGGTGAAGGTCACGCTGAGCATCGGCCCGACCTCATCGCTGCGGTACCTGGCGCTGCCCACCGTCATGGTGAGGGCAGACCGGGTGCTCGCCGCGTCGGGCAGCTCGAGCCGGCGGCCGCACATGAACACCGGGGAGTCGGGCACCGGCGAGGCGACCGGGGACGTGACCGCCATCGACGGATCAACCGACGCATCGCCCCCGACCGCCCGCTCCGGTCGGGGAGCGCCGCCGAGGCTCCCCACGATCGCCGTCACGGCCAGCACCGCGATCGCGGTCCCGGCGGTGGCGCCGACCAGCGCCCGGCGACGGCGACGGCGGCGTACCCGCCGTACGACAGGTGCCGCGTCGAGGCGGAGCGGCCCGGCTTGCGCTGCGACCACCTCCAGGCCGTCGCGCAGCTGTGGCTCATCAGGCTGCATCAGTGCTCCTCCCGGGCAGGCTCGGGAGGCCCGTGCCGTTCGGCGAGCCGCGAGCGGGCCTCGTACAGGTACCGCTTGACGGCTCCGGGCTTGAGGTCGAGCAGATCGGCGCACTCCTGCACCGGAAGGTCGAGGTAGTAATACAGGACTACGCACGCCCGCTGCCGGGCGGACAACTCCCGCAGCGCGCGGCCGAGATCTCCCCGCAGGTCCGCGTACGCGTGCTGATCCGGCTGCGGCGCCGGCGCCGCGAGCGGCTGGATCCGCCGCCAGAGGTTCCGGCGACGCGTCCGGTCGAGGTACAAGCGCAGCATGACGGTGCGGACGTACCCCTCGACCTGTCCCACATCCGTGCGCCGGGCCGAGCTGAACGTGCGAACGAGGGCATCCTGAACCAGGTCCTCGGCCTCGCTGCTGTCACCGCACAGGAGGTAGCCGTACCGCTTGAGCGTAGTGCCCCGCTGCTGCACCAGCCCGGTGAGCACGCCTTCCCAGCTCGTCACCCCGCCCCCTTCTCCGCCTCGTTCGTATCGGGTTCCTGCCGCCCCACCATTAAGACGAACGAGCACGTCCGATGGTTGGGGTGCCGGTGTCGGGAGTACCGGGACGTGTATGACAAGCCCGCAGCAGAGCCGTCGAGAGCGACAAGTCGTAGTGAGCAGCCAAGTTCTCGGCTGGACGGTATCAGCGATCCGGGCTGAACCTCGCCCACCTCGATCCGCTTCAGCAGATCCTTGATCAACTCGTCCATGGCTGGCGATTCGGCACGTGGAGGCCCCTTGCGAGCGGCTGGCCGTCCCAGTGCGGATGACGTACGCGACGGCGGAGTCCGAGGGAGCGGTATCGGATGGCCGCGACCGCCCGGACCAAGCTGCCGGTGGTGAAGGCGCTCGTCGACCGGCACAAGGGCGACCAGGTGCTGGTGATCGGCGGCTACATCGACCTGCCCGAGGCGGCGGTGGCGATCCAGGTGTCGGGCACCTTCGGCTCCCGGCAGGAGGAGGCGCAGCGGCTCGGCCGAGTGCTCCGGCCCAAGGCCGACGGCCGGCAGGCCCACTTCTACACGGTGGTCTCCCGGGACACCATCGACACCGAGTACGCCGCCCACCGGCAGCGCTTCCTCGCCGAGCAGGGGTACGCGTACACCATCGTGGACGCTGACGACGTCCTCGGCCCGAAGCTCCCGAGCGTGGACTGATCAGGCCGCGCTGAGCTTCCGCAGGACGTACTGGTTGAGGCTGATGCCATCCTCGGCGGCGTGGATGGCGAGTTCGCGGTGCAGGCTCTCTCCGACGCGGAGGTTGAACTTGCCCGAGTAGCTGCGCTCAGCGAACGGCTGCGGCACCTGCTCGCCCTGCTCCTCCATGTCCGCGATCACGTCACGCAGCAGATCCTGGAGTCCCTGCAGAGCCTCGATCTGAGAAGACGCCAGCCACGAGAGGGACGGAAACTCGGCGCAGGTGGCAACGAACTCGCGGTCCTGGGTCGACCAGGTGACGCGGTAGGTGTAGTGGGATACCTCAGGACGGGGATCGGTCTGCATCACATGGCCTCCTTCTTGTCGATCGCCTTGAGGACTTGCCGTACCTGATACGCCTTGGCCTTGCCTTTGTCGTTCTGAATGTTGACGCGTGGGTCGCCCGCCCAGGGCATCTTGAACACCGCGTGGGAGGTGCCAGCCTGCCGTGGCTTCCCAAAGTAGTGCTCGCACACCCCGTAGAGATCGTTGTAGGCGACGTTCTGCTGGTTCCTTCGCATCGCTTCAACGAGCTTGTCTATGGACGGCACCGGTATATGGTACTGCTGGCGGTACCATATTTTCAACGCTTCGCCGTGCACCTGCTGCCCGCGCCGATCTTCCGGTTCACCGCGGACCTCCAGGCCCGCCGCCGGCTGGGGCTGACCGCGACGCTGGTCCGCGAGGACGGCCGGGAGGGCGACGTGTTCAGCCTGATCGGCCCCAAGCGGTACGACGCGCCGTGGAAGGACATCGAGTCGCAGGGCTGGATCGCCCCGGCCGAGTGCACCGAGGTACGGGTCACGCTGACCGACGCCGAGCGGATGACGTACGCGACGGCGGAGGCCGAGGAGCGCTACCGGATGGCCGCGACCGCCCGGACGAAACTGCCGGTGGTGAAGGCGCTCGTCGACCGGCACAAGGGCGACCAGGTGCTGGTGATCGGCGGCTACATCGACCAACTGCACCAGCTCGGCGAATACCTCGACGCGCCGATCATCCAGGGTTCGACCACCAACAAGGAGCGGGAGCGGCTGTTCGACGCGTTCCGCTCGGGCGAGGTCCGCACCCTGGTCATCTCCAAGGTCGGCAACTTCTCCATCGACCTGCCCGAGGCGGCGGTGGCGATCCAGGTGTCGGGCACCTTCGGCTCCCGCCAGGAGGAGGCGCAGCGGCTCGGCCGAGTGCTCCGGCCCAAGGCCGACGGCCGGCAGGCCCACTTCTACACGGTGGTCTCCCGGGACACCATCGACACCGAGTACGCCGCCCACCGGCAGCGCTTCCTCGCCGAGCAGGGGTACGCCTGAACGATCATCGACGCCGACGACGTCCTCGGCCCGTCGCTGCCGACGGTCGACTGACGCGCGGCCCGGCGCAGGTGTCTGTCTCGCACGCTGTGGAGCTGATGTCGTAAACGACTCAGCCGGCCACGCGTCCGTTGCCGGAGTCAGCGGCTCAGGACGGTCTCCCGCTCCATGTGCGACAGCTTCTCGGGGTTGCGCACGGCGTAGAGCCCGGTGATGAGGCCGTCGTCGATCCGCACGGCCAGCACGGTGTCCAGCTCACCGTCGAGCCGGATGATCAGCGCCGGGTGGCCGTTGACCTGCGCCGGCCGAAGCGACGTAATGTCGGCGATTCTGCCCCAGCCGCCGGCCAGCAGGCGGGCGACCTTGTCGGCTCCGACGATGGGTCGCGGGACGGCCTGCTTGATCCCGCCACCGTCGCCGAGCAGGACGACATCGGGGGCGAGGATGTCGAGCAGGCTCTGCAGATCGCCGGTTTCGAGCGCCCGCTGGAACGCGTCGAGCGCGTACCGGGTCTCGGTCGCCGACACGACCCGGCGCGGCCGTCGTGCCGCGACGTGTGCCCGTGCCCGGTGTGCGATCTGACGGACCGCGGCGGGGCTCTTGTCGACGGCTTCGGCGATCTCGTCGTACCCGACGTCGAACACCTCGCGCAGCACGAACACCGCCCGTTCGGTCGGCGCGAGCGTCTCCAGCACCAGCAGCATCGCCATCGAGACGCTGTCGGCCAACGCGACGTCCTCGGCAACGTCGGGCGCGGTGAGCAGCGGCTCGGGCAGCCAGGAGCCGACGTAGGACTCTCTGCGGCGGCCGAGCGTACGCAGCCGGGCGAGTGCCTGGCGGGTGGTGATCCGGACAAGGTAGGCACGATGTTCCCGCACCGTGCCGAGATCGACGCCCGCCCACCGCAACCACGTCTCCTGCAGGATGTCCTCCGCATCGGCGGCCGAGCCGAGCATCTCGTACGCGACGGTGAACAGCAGGTTGCGGTGGGCGAGGAACGCCTCGGTGGCGGGATCCGGGCGGTCGTCACGGCCGATGCCCCGGCCTCGATCGTCGGCTGCGGTCTGCGGCGTGCCCACCATGGGTGACTCCCGTTCGCTCTCGACTGTGTCGCCCACCAGATGCCGGACCCCGCCGTTGTGTGACACCTCCGGCTGTGGCGGCCGTCACCTGGCCGCGCCGTCACAGGGACCCGATCGCCGGCATCTCATGTTCGTCCACCGAACACCACGAGTGAAGGACGGAACCATGGACGCCCGATTCAACATGTTCGACAACGAGATCGCCATGAAGTTCTTCAAGCGGTTCGCCAACGCCGGCATGGTGATCCAGCAGTCGCCGCTGCCGAAGTCCACGCAGGAACTGGTGTCGCTGCGCGCCAGCCAGATCAACGGCTGCGGCTGGTGCATCGACATGCACACCAAGGAGGCCGCGGCCGCCGGCGAGACCGCGGTCCGGCTCCACCTGGTCGCCGCCTGGCGCGAGTCCAGCGTCTTCACCGAGGCCGAGCGGGCCGCGCTGGCGCTCGCCGAAGAGGGCACCCGGCTCGCCGACGCTCACCAGGGCGTGTCCGACGAGACCTGGGCCCAGGTACGCAAGCACTACGACGACGACCAGGTCGCCGCGCTGGTCTCCCTGGTCGCCCTGATCAACGCAGCCAACCGGCTCGCCGTGATCGTGCACCAGCAGGGCGGCTCCTACCAGCCCGGCATGTTCGCCGCCGCGTTCGACTGACGCGCAGACGAATCCGGCCCGGTCCAGGATCATCCGATCCTGGGCCGGGCGCTTTCCTTGGTGATCTTCAAGAAACCCTCTTTTGACCGCGGACCTCCAGGCCCGCCGCCGGCTAGGGCTGACCGCGACGCTGGTCCGCGAGGACGGCCGGGAGGGCGACGTGTTCAGCCTGATCGGCCCCAAGCGGTAAGTGAACCCGATGGAAGAGTGGCTGACCCAGCCCGAAGGACTGGCCGATCGCCTGCGTGCCCTGCGCACGCAGGCCGGCCTGTCCGGCAAGGAACTCGCCGAGGCGAACGGTTGGGCGCCGTCGAAGGTCTCCCGACTGGAGAACGGCCGCCAGATGCCGGCCCCCGCCGACCTGTACGCCTGGGCACGCGCCTGCGGCGCCGACGACACCGCCGCCCAGGACCTGTTGCGGATGCTCGGCGAGGTCCATGCCGCCCACCGCAGCTTCCGCCGCCGAATGCGCCAAGGCCAGGCCGCCGTTCAGGACAGCTACAACCAGCTCGTCGCCGAGTCACGCCTGATCCGGCACTTCGAAACCGTGTACGTACCCGGGCTGCTCCAGACCGCCGACTACGCCCGCCGCCTCCTCACCGAGATGGTCGAGCTGCACAACCTCGACATCGCCGACGTGGACACCGCAGTCGCCACCCGGATGCAGCGCCAACAGCTCCTCTACGACACCACCAAGCGGTTCGAGTTCCTGCTCGCCGAACCCGTGCTGCGGTGGCTGCTCGCCTCACCCGAGGTCATGCGCGGCCAGCTCGACCGGCTGCAAACCGTCGTCGGCGTACAGAACATCCGCTTCGGCATCCTGCCGCTCGGCGTCCCCCTCGCCACCACCCCGCAGAACTCCTTCCAGATGTACGACGACGTCGCCATCGTGGAGACCTTCGTCGGCGAGACCACCTACCGCGACGACGAAGCAGCCACCTACACCAGGGCCATCGAACGACTCTGGACCGAAGCCGTCACCGGTGAAGATGCACGGCGACTGATCGTCCGCGCTGCCCAGGAGATCCAGAGCTAGCACGGCCGTACAGCGTCGATCGCGCAGGGGTGCAGACTGAGGCATTCGGGCTGTTCCCGGTGGAGTCTCTCCGGTTCGTCGAATAGGGTCTCGCAGTGCGGTTACCGTAGCAAGCCATTACCTCGGCCGACCGGCACTTTGCGTACCGGCGCCATCCAGGCTCTCTAGAGCGAAATCCTCGGCGTCCTGTTGTTCAGGCAACCGCAGGGCGGAGGGTATAACCGCGCTGTGGTTCGCGTTGAGGTATTCGAGGGCGTGCCCGAGATTTGGGTCATGGTCCAAGTGCTCGCGGAAGTACTGCAACCTATCGTGGCATTCTTCGACTATTTCGGACCAGGTGCGGAGCCAGACCCGGACAGTGATCGCTCCTTCGGTGAAGTCCCAAACGCATCCCGGCTTTCTCTCACGCTGATTTGCGTCGATTCTGGCAACCCTGTCCATCCTGGTGGTCACAAGCCAGAAGTCCCACTCGACCGTCCGGTCATGGAACTGATCATCGAAGGCAACAGCTTGGGCGTAGCTCTTGATTTGGTTGACTTCCTTTGCTCCAACCACCACTGCCGGCGCTTTGAGTTCGACAACAAGATGCTGGCGGCGATCGTGCTCACGTCTAGCGCGAGAGAGCATTAGGTCCACGATCCCGGTCGAGCCGTCAAGGCGACGCACTGGCTCGGGCGCCCTGTTCTCGCGGCCCAGAATGTGCAGATGCCGGTCAAGTACCGTGTCTAGCGCCTGATCGCTGACCAAGATGCTGTAGTGATCACCAAAGACCCACGCCTCGTTTTCGAGGATCTTATGGAGCTGCGACCTCTCTTTGACCATCTTCCTGACTTCGGGGTCGATGACCATGTGACTAAGTGCCGCAAGAAAGTCGAGCCGATCCGCAACGTTGCTGGACGCCTTGATCATGCTAGAGAGGTTGGTGCGGTTGAGCAGGTTATCTAGTGCCGACTTGTCGTCGTTGGAGAGTCGGAAAACCTCATCGAGGATTCGGTGCACATTTTCAGGTTGGTGCTTTACTGCTTCCCTAATAAGAGCGAGCGTGACCTTCTGCTGCCTTTTGGGCCGAGGCATGTGGCGATGCACGGTGGTAGCGACGACGTCGAAGGTTTCACGCTCAAGTCGCTCGACATCATCCTCCGGCTCATCCTTGTATGGGTATGAGCCATCAGCCTTCCACTTTTCGATGACCTCACGTCGCCGCTCCGTTGAACGCTCCCGGAAGTGTTCTCGGAGTTGCGACCGGGCGGCCCCAATTAGCGCGAATATCTCAGAATCTTCGCTCTCCATCAGCAGGAATTGCCCCTGATGTTCTCTCATTTCGTCCCACAGCACGTAGGCCGTGAAGTCGAACTCAGGAGCTTGGATTCCTGCGTTTGCGATGTCTATCGTCATTCCGTCCGCATCGCAGAGGTGAAGCTCTCGGGGAGTCCGCATGGTCCACTCAACTACCCGGAGAACGGCGTGCTTCTCCGGTCCGTCCGCGCTCGAAAACGTCAGCGGATAGCGTTCGTCCCGATGAATCGAGGATTGGGGATCGATCTGTTGGCCGTTATAGACGATCTCGATGTCTGAGTAGACGGTGAGGTAGGTGGCGAATTCGGCCGTGAGGCGGGCCACAGCAGCATCGCTCGCCCGGCGGGCCACACGCACTCGAGCAGCGCGCGGATTTGCTGGATTTGGCTGACCATCTCGATGATGAGCTGTTCGCGGCGGGCGCCCAGATGCCGCAGCCGGCCCCAGGTCTCATCGACCGGCTCGGGTACGTAGCAGCGCAGCTGCGCGGTCAGCCGGGCGATCAGCACCGCGTCCTTCTCGTCGGTCTTGTCCGAGGTCAGGTCCTCACTGCGCCGCGCCCACGACGTCAGCATCGGCTGCACGCACACGAACGGCATCGCCCGGTCCGCGGCCAGCTGCCCGAGCACCCGCCACCGGTGCCCGGTCGGCTCGCACGCCACCGTCACCCCCGCCCACCCCCTCGCCGCGGCCCGCTCGGCGGCCCAGTCCAGCGCCGCACCCAGATCCCACGCCCGGCACCTGAACGTCTTGCGCGCCAACACCTTTGAGTCATGATCGGTGACCACGACCATCTGCTTCTTATCTGCCAGGTCAATGCCGACGATCGCGTTCGTGGCCGGGACCAGCACCCGCAACCGAGCAAGCCGCGCGTTGCGGTTGCGGTCACCCCGGGACACGCCGCTACCGTTACCCATGAACGTCCTCCTCCTGCGATGGGACACCAAGCCCGCCAAGCGCATCAGGGGGACGTTCCTACGTCCTGCATCGACACGCAGAACGTCTTTCTATGCCGAGAGTGTGTCGAGCCGCCGATCGCTCCCATCGACGGCCGCTGCTAGCGTCACCGGCAACCGTTGAGAAGGGAGTGCCGATGGTGGATCGGGCGAAGGTCGGCGGACGGCCGCGGTCGGTAACGATTGCAGTGACTCTGATGACCGTCGTGGCCGCCGGGTATCTCGCAGACGCGGTGGCGGTCGCCGCTGGGGCAGCTGCATACCCGGACCGAGTGCGCGAGGCACTGAACGCCTCCGACGTCGACCCACGTGCCTTTGACGCTCTCAAACCACTGGCCTCGGCATTGCCCTACGTCGCGGCGTTGATCACCGCCGTGGCAGCACTGGTCCTACTGGGTATCGCGGCCTCAGTGCGTGCGGGGCACTTCGCGGGCCGCATCATCGCCTGGATCGCGATCGGTCTGTCCCTGATGTGCAGCTTCTGCGGGCTGGGTCAAGCTGGTACGCCCGCTTTCAGCGGAATCGCCTACGTGTCCGCCTTCAGCCGTGACGCCTCCGGAACTCACACGTTCGTCCAGCGGTTGCCGGCCGCGTACCCGCCGGCCTATCAGTACCTCAGCGCCGGCTTCGCCCTCTTCGCGATGCTCGCCCTGATCGTCGTCGTCGTGCTGCTCGCGCGACCCTCAGCCAACCGCTTCTTCCGTCCGGTCAGACAGCTGGCACCGCAGCCAGCAACTCATTACCTGGCCGACTCGGCGCCAGCAACTCATTACCCGGGCGACTCGGCGCCAGCAACTCATTACCTGGGCGACTCGGCGCCAGCGCCGGTCGCTGGGGCAGCCCGTCCGATCATCGGCCAGATTTCCCAACTGTCGGTGCTGGTCCGGCAGCATCAACGCGGCGAGTTGACCGACGAGGAGTTTGCTGCGGCTCGCCAGCAACTGCTCGGTGGCCCCTGATACCAGCACGTCAGACATGCTGGTATCCACCCGGCGGGAGACGTAGCTGCGCGCCCTCAGGGTCACACTCGCACCTCCCGCCATCGGCCACTGCGCGGTAGCGCCCGCACATGCCGCGATCAGCGTGCTGAGGTGTCGCAGATCAGTTGGCGGACATGTGTCGCACATCAGTCGACGGAGGACAGACCGCGGACCGCGTGCATTGCCGAATTCCGCTCTATCAGATCAAGGCGGCCCGCAAAGCGGGCCGCGCCGGCCCAGCCCCGGCCTGCTGGCGACCTCCGGCCGGCATCGGCCGGGCCGGCCGGCCACGCTTGGGGACGACAATGCCTTGAAGACCTCGGGGCTCCGCCCCGAACCCCGACCCTCCTCAGAGATCAGCCGCGGATCACCTCGCCGGGCACCACAAGGGCTACCAGCCTCCCCGGACGGGGACCAGGTCGTTCGTCCGGTAGGGCGCTCCACCTGGTCCCCGTCCGGGGAGGCTGGACGGTCTGGCGACTGCCCGACGAGGAGGTCCGCTTTCAGGCCGTGGGATGCACCCGAGATGCCGCGACGCTGGATGGCCGACATGAACGGCGACTCCCGCATCCGGCTGGGCTCCGCCTCTTACACCCTGTCCCGATGGGCGAGAGTGATCCGACGCGTGTCGGCGCGGCCGCCCGGCCACGCCGACGCACCGGGCTTAGTGAGGGAGATCGAGTCGGGCCCAGGAGGAACCGTCCCGCGTGATCGCGGTGTGGTCCGCGCCGAGCGCCGACATGTCGTCCCGCCCGTAGAGCCAGGCGAAACCCGGGGCGGCCCCGACCCCGCCATCAAGCCGGTCATACTCCCGTGACTTGGTGAAATGCCGCCCTCCGTCCCGGCTGACTAGCAGGGCTGAGGCGAGGGCCGGCGTCATGTTGCCCGGCTGGGCGATCAGCAGGGAGCCGTCCGAGCCGATGGCGAACGGCCGGTGCGCCGGCGACGCGGGCAGGTCTGTGCCGACGTCCTTCCAGGTCGCTCCGCCGTCCGTGGTGTGCAGTAGCTGGGACGGGCCCTTGCGCTCCATCGGCTCGGCGCCGGGCGATGGCGGGGGCTCGATCAGCAGGTAGGCCTCCCGCTCGCTGACCCCGGCGACCGCGATTACGTCCGCCCCCTTGGCCGGTCGCCAGGTGTTCCACGTGGCGCCCTGGTCGACGCTCCGGGCGACGATCATGACGTCGACGTCGCCCGGCCAGTAGGTCGCCCAGATAGTTCCGTCGGCGCTCGGATAGATGCTGTACGGGGGGTAGGGCGAGGCCGGTTTCCCGCCGAGCCGGTACACCGTCCCGGTCGACGGGTCCACGGCGAGCGGCTGGCGGATCGCGCCGCAGCCCTGCTGACAGAACACAGCACGGGCCTTCGGCGGGAATGCGGGCACGGTTACCATCGCCTGCTCCGCGTCCCGCCAGGTTCGGCCGTAGTCGCTGGAGAGCCGGGACTTGTCGCCGTCGAGGACCAGGTAGGAGCGCTGCCCGAGCACGGAGAACGCCATGTCGGCCTCCTTGTTCCCGGACCCGTTGACCCGGCAGGTCGTGGCCCGGTACTGGGCCGTGTCGTCTTCGGTCCAGCTCTGCCCGCCGTCCTCGGTGTGCGCGAAGCGCACCGTGCACCCGAAGTCGACCTGTTCGACGCCGACACCGGAGTCCGGACCGGTCATGAAGAGCTGGGTGCCGCGGTCGTCGGCCTGCGGAGGCGGGGTCGGGTCGGCCCAGTCCACGCCGCGCGGGCCGGCGGCCAGGGGCAGGACCGCCAGGCCGGCGAAGACCACGAGGGCCACCCCCACCCCGCCGATGCGATGGCGCCGGCGGGACCTCGCTGCTGACCGGAGATCGTCGAGGGGCGGCTGCCGGACGGCGTCGGCGATGGTGTCGACATCGAAGCCGGTGAACTCACGATCGGACATCGATTCTCCCGGTGCTCGTGCTGTCGTTGACATCGGGGTCGGTGAGAAGCTCCGCCAGCGCCCGCCGACCCCGCGATAGACGGGACTTGACCGTGCCGGCGGAGACGCCGAGAGTCGCCGCAACCTCATCGACCGGCAGGTCGACCAGGTAGTGCAGGGCCAGCGCATGCCGCTGCCCCTCGGGCAGGCTCCGCAGGGCGGCTAGCAGCGCAACATGCTCCGGCGACCGGTCGACAACCGCAGCCGGCGGGCCGATCCGGCGCAGCAGCCTGTCCAGCACCCGACGCCGCCGATGCCGGCTGCGGACAACGTTCACCGCCACCCGCCGAAGCCACGCCTCCGGATTCTCCAGACGAGCGAAGCGCCGGGGCGCAGCCAGCGCCCTCGTAAACGCTTCCTGGACCGCCTCCTGGGCCTCGTTCACGTCCCCGCTCACCGCGTACAGCTGGACGACCAGCCGCCGGAAACAGCCTGCGTACAACTCGGAGATCAGATCACCGTCGGACACCGTCACCTCCCTTCTCCACCACGTCCACTCACGAGCGGGGCCAAAGGTTCCATGGAACCGGTCAGAAAGTTTGGCGAGCGACAGCGCGAGTGGATCGCGGCGCAGCAATCTCTGAGACGGCGACAGCATCGCCCGCGATGTTCATGGTCCCGCCCGGCGACTAGTCCGCATCTAGTCCGCAAGAGGTCGACGGACGGCGGGCGAGTGTTGTGAGATGTCGAGAGGCATTTCCGCTGCTAGACCCCCATGCACCCAGGCCACCGGAGCGGGCAACTTGATCTCGTAATGCGTAGGTCAACGGTCGGTCCGTCAGGCGGCCTTCGAGGGCGGTGACTTGGCGAGGTCATAAGGCCGGACCGTCTGCGTTGGGCCTGCTCGCGCCAGCCGTCGAGGGTCAGCGCCGGGTGGACTCCGCGACGAAGACGCCGCGACCCGGGCGGCCGACCAGCACACCCCGCTCTCGCAGCGTCGCCACAGCCCGGCTGATCGTGGACTGCGAGACGTCGTACTCCGCCGCCAGCGCCCGCCCGGAGGGGAGCTGAGAGCCGGGCGGATAGGTCCCGTCCTTGATCTTGCTCAGGAGATCGTCGAGCAGCTCGTCCATCGTGGGCGGAATAGGCACGTCAGGCCCCTTGCAGTCGGTTGGCCCACCCAGTATTGATCAGCCGCTTCGACGCAGGCAACGCATGTAGAACGAATGGCGTAGGTGGGCGACTGACTCAGAGACATGCTTGACATAGGTGACTCGGTGGCAATACCGTCGCTCTCGGTGATGCGGTGCTGCTGCGGTCGGTTGGCGCCTCTCGTACCGGTCTCGCATCGCCGCCGAGACCTCACCCTCCGCGCTCCCCCGGCGCGGCCCTGCTGTCGTACCGCCGATCGAGGCTGCGGTGGCAGGGCGGGCGGTCTCCGCCGACCACAACCGGCGGAGACCGCCCCCTCCACTTCGACGCGATCCGACGATGGGCGGTCACCCGTGCGCAACCTGATCCGTCGGCTGGCGAGCCGACACGACCAACGACGTCCGACGGAAAACGCCGGCCCGCTCCAGGGTCGGCTTCCGCTGCGGCCCTGGCAGATCCGCGACCGGTGCTTCAACGTCCGCCGGCACGGCCTCGACCCGGTCGAGATCCGCGCGTTCCTGCACCGGGTGGCCGACGAACTCACCGTCGCGCAGACCGCCCTGGTCGCGGTGCAGGAGGAGAACGTACGGATCAAGAACGCCCTGCGCGCCTGGCAGAGCGCCCAGTCGGCGAACCACCGCTACCGATGACCGACCGCTGGGTGATTCACCTGCCGGTCACCGCGCCCGACCTGCTCCGGGCCCGGATCTTCGCCCGTACCGCCGCCCGGGTGCTGGCCCGGCTCAGCGCACGCGTCGAGCCGGGCGGGGTGACCGTCTCGGCCGAGGACCAGCAGGGCGTACGCCATTGGGTCTTCTGTGACCGACCACTGCCCGGCGGCGGGCGGTGTGCGCAGCCGGTGGACCACACCTCGCCCTGCTCGCGGCGCGCGCCGTGGCTCAACCGGCGGTGAAGACGACCGGGCGCAGGTGGGCGGGCAGGTGGTCGTACTGCCAGGCGCGCTCGGCCTCGACGAACCCGGTCATTTCCGTCACGTGGGTCGTCGACGCGGCGTGGGCCGACGCTGGTGAATGACTGCTGTCCCATCGGGTACGCGGGCTGCGATACGCGAAGGATCAGGCCGGGTAGACCCCGTGCCGCTGCCACGCCGGCCCGTTGTTCGGGGCGGAATCGCCATCTCCGATCCGACGTACGCGAGAAGAGAGGCATGCGATGAAGGACAGAATCCTCAAGGGGTTGAAGAGGAAGACAAACTCGATCATGGTGCGCCGCAGGCGCAAGGATTCCCTGATCACCAAGCCGAGCCGCTCCAGAAGGCCCGGCAGGATCTTTCAGTGACAGCGCCACCCGCCGGAAGCCGATGACCCTCGCGGCCGGCGGCGCGCCGTGGCTCAGCCGCCGGTGAAGACGACCGGGCGCAAATGTTCGGGCAGGTGGTCGTCCCGCTCGGCGGCGGTCACGGGTGGCGGCGCAGGTAGCGGGCGCGGCGGCCAGCATTGTGGAAGCCGAGCCGCCGGTACAGGGCGGCGGCCGGGTTGTTGTCGTTGACGCAGAGCCACGCCTCGCCGGCGCCGTCGGCGGTCAGTGCGCGCAGCGCGCTCGCCACCAGGTACGCCCCGACCCGGCGGTGCCGCCAGCCGGGGACGACGCCCACCTGGTCGATCCAGTTGTCGATGACGTTGAGGAAGCCCACGGCGGCGCCGTCGGGACCTCGGGCGATGATCGACAGGTCCGGCCGGTATTCGTCGTCCTCCCGCAGTTCGCCCAGCCACTCGTCGGCCTCCGGCTCCACGAAGCCGGGCCGGTCGGCGAACGACGCACGGTAGGCCTCGAAGAGTTCGGGGCCGATCTCCCAGGTGATCGGTTCGGTTCGCACTCCGTCCGGCGCCGCCACTCCGGGGAGCGCGTCGAGGTCGTGCCGCAGCACCCACTCCAGGAAGGTCTGGTCGAAGCCGCGCGCGGTGAACAGGGCGTCCGCGTCGGCGCTCCACGACTCGGTGGTCAGCACCAGGTCCGCGTCGCCGGCCTGCTCGTCCGCCCAGCTCAGCAGCCGGCTGCCGAGGCCCTGCCCGCGCCACGCCGGATGCACCAGCCCGGTGCCGGTGGCCGGCCGGCGGTCGGTGCCGACGCCGATGGCCGCGACCAGCGCGCCGTCGTGCCAGGCGCCGAGGGTACGGGTCTGGAGCAGTCGCGCCCGCAGCAGCGGTGGGCCGGCGAACAACGGCAGCCCGCCGTCGGCCGCCAGGCACACCTCGGCCAGCTCGGTCAACCCGGCGAGGTGCTCCTCGCCGAATTCCTTCCAGGTGAGGGCGTCCACGCCCGGGTACGTCCGGTCCACCGTCGTCCTCCGTCGTCCTGCTCCGGCGCACCAGTAGGCGTCCCAGCCACCGACCCTGTCAACGCGGTTTCGCCGGTACGAGGGCTCAGAGGACGCGGGTGACTTGCTCGGCGGCGATCCGGGCGTCCAGCCGCGCCCGGTCCAGGTTGGCGCAGAGCACCACCGACGCGCCGGCGGCGAGCGGCGCGAGCAGCCACTTCAGCGGCTGCTCGTGCTCGGCCGTGTCGACCAGCAGCCGGGCCCCGGAACGCAGGTCGAGCTGCTCGGCGAGCCCCTTCGCCACGGCGGCCCACTCGCCGTAGCTGGTGCCGTCCGGGCTGGCCGGGTCGGACGGGCGGATGCCGGTGTAGTCGGGTGGGGTGTCGGTGTGCCGGAGCACCTCGGCGGACCAGTCGAGCCAGCCGAGGGGCACGTCGGTCAGTGGGCCGGGCCGGGTGCCGACGAGGTAGCGGTGCACCCCGTCGGGCACGTCCTCCAGCCAGTCGTCGAGGCGTTCCCGGGTCACGAAGACCGCGTCGTACGGCAGGTCAGCGCCGGGTTCGAGGACCGGCAGGCCGGCGGTGGCCCGCGGCCGGAACGACACCGCCAGCCCGATCGACCAGGCGCCGACCAGCACCGCAGCGGTACGCCAGTGCGGCGGCAGCAGCACCGCGACCCGGCTGCCGGGGCCGAGTCCGCAGCCGTCGCGCAGCAGCGCCGCGCTGCGCGCCGCCCAGCCGCCGAGCTGCTGCGCGGTCAGGTCGGTGCGCTCCCCGGTCGCGTCGTCGTAGTAGGTGAGCAGCGGAAGGTCGGCCTCGCGCGGCGCGTCGGCCGGAACGGTTACGGGCGTGTGGACAGCCATCGGGGTGCTCCTCCCTGCCGGTCCGATCACCCTAACGATCCAGCGTCAGCGGCAGAATCGGTCCACCAGCAGCGCCAGCCGCCGGTCGTGGTCGGCACGCCGGAGCCGCCCGCTGCGCATCAGCGTGACCAGGCCGTGCAGCCCGCTCCAGAAGGTCTCGGTGAACGTCTCCAGGTCGTCGTCGCCGGCGACCGGCCGCAGGGTCTCGGCCAGCTCGGCGAAGCCCCGGGCCAGGTCGACCGGGACGTCCTGGCTGGCGAACGGCAGGTCGACCGCGAGGGTGAACATCGCGTCGTAGAGCGCGGGCCGCCGCTCGGCGAACGCGGTGTAGGCCGCGGCGACGTCGGCCACCGCGTGCCGCTCGTCGATCGCGGCGGTACGCGCGGCGGCCAGCTCCCGGCCCAGATCGCCGAAGCCCTCCACCGCGACGGCGGCCATGATGGCGTCCTTGCCCTTGAAGTGGCTGTACAGGACGGGCTGGCTGTACTCGATCTGCGCCGCGAGGCGGCGGGTGGTGACGGCGTCCCAGCCCTCCGACTCGGCCAGCTCCCGGGCTGCGGCGACGATGGCCCGCTCCCGTTCCGCCCGCTCGCGCTCCCGGCGCTCTCGTATAGCCATGACCGCAAGTCTAGCACCGCTAGCGATTCTGCCGACGTTCTGCTAGCTTCGCTCTCAGACCTAGCAGCGCTAGCGAATCGGAGTCGGACATGCTCAGCCCCCTCGCCTACGGACTCGCCGTCGTCATCAGCCTCCTCGTCGTCGTCATCGGCGCCCGCTTCCTCCTGCAGCCCGAGGCTGCCGCCGCCGGTTACGGCGTCCCGGCCAAGCCGGACGGTGACCGCGCCTACCTCACCGTCAAGGGACTGCGCGACCTCACCTACGGCCTGCTCGGCCTCGCCCTGATCGCGTTCGCCACCCCCACCGCGGTCGCCTGGTACATGCTGCTCGGCGCGCTCGAACCGCTGGGCGACACCGTGATCGTGCTCCGCCACGGCGGCACGAAGGCCACCGCCTTCGGCATCCACTTCGCCACCGCCGTGGTCGTACTCCTCGACGCCGTCCTGCTGTTCGCCCTGTAGCCCACCCGCCATCCCCGCGAAGGAGCCGTCCGATGTCCCTGATCACGCCCGACTTCGACCGGTCCGTCATCGTCCGAGACGCCGACGCCGAGGTGGTGGGGCGGGCACCGACCACCATCCGGCTGCTCGCCGACAGCCGCCCGGCTGTGGCGCTACCGGCGTCGGTACGGTCTGCCGGGCGGCGGCGGGTTCGGTTTGCTCGGGCGGAAGCGCCAGGAGATGGTGTCCGAGGCGGCGATCGCGATAAGGATGACAACGGCCACGACGGCGATCAGGATCGGTGACATGAACGCCACCACGGGTGACAGGACGACGAGCAGGAGTAGACCGATCACTCGGGACACGGCGACCCTGCTGAACGACAGGTAGTCGAGCCGAGCACGCCCGGCCAGGTAGAGCGCGGGCCCGCACAGGATGACGGCGGACCAGACCAGGTTGGCCTCGGCGAACGGGTGGTTGATGATGATCTCGTCGCCAACCGAGCTGAGTACGATGCCGCCGGCCATGACCAGATGGGCATACGAGGCGGACCGGCTGAAGAATGCCGGCGCGGCGCTGGCCGCGATCGCAGCCGGGAGGAGCAGGCCCGCGCGGTAGAAGTAGATCCGCCACAGCAGCGTGGTGATGGCGAACGCCAGCACGAATGCGATCAGCCGATCCCGCTCGAACCCGTACGCGGCGAACTGCCCGCCTGCTGCCAGGATCGACTCACCGAACGCGATGATCATGATCTGCTGGTAGCGCTCGGCGAGATGCTCCGCGGAGACCACCTGGGTGGTGATCCGGGCCGGGCCGAGCTTGGGCAGCCGGTAGTCCAGCCGGCTCATCGTGTAGCCGAGGGCCGCCGCGAGGAGCCAGATCACCACCCGGGTGGTGCCCTGGGTCAGTGCGCCCGCGATCCACAGCACTCCTGAGAAGCAGTTCCAGATGAGCTGCTGCACCGAGCCGATCGCCACCTCCGGCCGGCGGCGCATCGCGGTCGTGACGAAGAGGGCCCGGCCGCCTGGATGATCACGTATGTGGCGGCGAAGATCATGCCATCCTCGCCGAATGCGGTGGGCGCCGCGCCCGCCATGATCAGGGTGCCGAGCATGATGGGGATGATCACGACCTGAATCGCGGGCTGGGCAGGGTTGAGGCGGTCCGTGGTCCACGCGGTGAAGACCCAGACCCACCAGAACGCGGCGAGCAGGATCACGGTGTGCAGGGCGCCGAGCCAGGTGAGGTCGGTGAACAGGGTGTGCGACAGCCGGGTCAGCGCGAAGACGAGGATCACGTCGAAGAAGAGCTCGACGTAGGTGGCGCGCTGCGGCTCGGCGTGATTCCGCAGCAGGTCGCTCGTGTTGCCGGCGGTCATCGGCGCGCCCGTTCTGTCAGTTCTGCCGCATTTATGCCGTCAGTCGTACCACGCGCCGCACAGCCCGGGATCCGCCGCCGGGAATCCAAGCGGGTCGACACACCACGCGCCGGCCACGGCCGGGCATGCCGCTGCGGGCACCGCCAGGAACCGGCTGTCGTCAGGATTCGGGAAGTTCGGGCCCGCCCTCCACCAGCGGGGCGAGCAGGTCGCCCTGCTTCTCGACGCGGTTGAGCACCTCACCCGCCGTGTACGGCTTGGTCGACGGTCGCTTGCCCGCCGCGCCCGCCTCCACCTCGTCCCAGGTGAGCGGGGTCGATACCGCCGGCACCGCCTGGGCGCGCAGCGAGTACGGCGCCACCGTCGTCTTCGCGGCGTTGTTCTGGCTCCAGTCGATGAAGACCTTCCCCGGGCGCAGGTTCTTCGCCATCTTCGACACGATCTGCTTCGGATGCGCCTTCTCCAGCTCCTGGGCGATCCGCCTGGCGTAACCGGAGACGAGATCGGAGTCCTGGGTGCCCGCGATCGGGCAGCAGAGCTGCATGCCCTTCTTCCCGGACGTCTTCGGGTACGAGTCGATGCCGTCCTCGGCCAGCCGGTCCCGCATCAGCAGCGCCACCTCGCAGCACTGCTTCAGCGCCGCCGGCGCGCCCGGGTCCAGGTCGACCACCATCATGTCCGGGTGGTCGCCGATCTTCCACTGCGGCGTGTGCAGCTCCAGGGCGGCGAGGTTGGCCAGCCAGACCAGGGTGGGCAGGTCGTCGGCGACCACGTAGTCGATGGTCTCCCGGCCCTTGCTCGATCCGGGCGCCGGCAGCGTCTCGGTGCGTACCCAGGCGGGGGTGGCGGCCGGGGCGTTCTTCTCGAAGAACGAGGCACCCCCCACGCCGTTCGGGTAGCGGATCCGGGTGAGCGGCCGGTCGGCCAGGTGGGGCAGCAGCACCGGGGCGATCCGCGTGTAGTAGTCGATCACCTCGCCCTTGGTGAAGCCGGCCTCCGGATAGAGCACCTTGTCCAGATTGGACAGTTCCAGCGAACGTCCCTCGACCTCCACTTTCAACCGGTCAGCTGGCATCCTCGACCTCCTCGGGCGGCTTGTCCGGGCGCAGGCGCAGGATCCGGGGGAAGCGCAGCCGGCCGTCCGGCGTGCGCTGGCCGTACTTCACCTCCACCACGATCTGCGGGGTTACCCAGATCGCGCCCCGGGCATCCTCGCGTGGCACGTCGCCGGCGAACGGCGACGCCGCCGTGCGCAGCGGCTCCAGCTCGCGCAGCAGCTCCCGCTCCAGGGCCGCGCCGATCCCGCCGCCGACCCGACCCCGGTAGGTGAGCCGGCCGTCCGGGCCGGGCACCCCGACCAGCAGGCCACCGATCTTCCGGGCACCGGGCCGCCAGCCGCCCACCACGAAGTCGCCGGTCACCTCCAGCTTGACCTTCACCCAGTCCGGCGAGCGCACCCCGGGCCGGTAGACCGAGTCGACCCGCTTGGCCATCACCCCCTCCAGGCCGTGCTCGCCGGCCGCCTCGTAGGTGGCCGGGCCGTCGCCGAAGCTCGGCGGGACGGCCCACCGCGCGGCCCCCAGCCCGAGCGACTCCAGCGCCGCCCGCCGGTCCCGGTAGGAGCGACCGGTCAGGTCCTCGCCGCGCAGCCGGAGCAGGTCGAAGATCATGTACGTCACCGGCACGGTAGCCGCCAGCCGGGCCGCCTTCGCCGGGTTCCGGACGTGCATCCGCTCGGCCAGCGCGGTGAACGACGGCTGCCCGGCGGCGTTGAAGAGCACCACCTCGCCGTCCAGCAGCGCGTCGTCGACCTGGTCGGCCAGGGTGATCAGTTCGGGGTACGCGGTGGTGATCTCCACGCCGGAGCGGGCGTACAGGCGTTGCCGGATGGCGGTGGCGGTGATGTCGGCGAGCGCGCGGACCCCGTCCCACTTGAACTCGTACGCCCAGCCGGCACCGGCCGGGAGCTGCCCGGTCATCGCGAGCATCGGCTTCAACGGCGCGCCGGGCACCTTCTGACTGTAGTTGGACCGCGAAGAGCGTGCGTCCCGTTCGATCGTTTGCGATCCTGAGCAGAACCGGGGAGAGGAGCGCGTGATGCGGGCGATCTGGAAAGGAGCGGTGTCGTTCGGGCTGGTGTCGATCGGGGTGAAGCTCTACTCGGCCACCGAGGAGAAGGACATCCGCTTCCACCAGGTGCACCGGGACGACGGTGGCCGCATCCGCTACAAGCGCACCTGCTCGGTCTGCGGCGAGGAGGTCACCTACGACGACATCGCCAAGGGGTACGACCTCGGCGGCGGCGAGATGGTCATCCTCACCGACGAGGACTTCGCCGAGCTGCCGCTGACCACCTCGCACGCGATCGACGTGCTGGAGTTCGTCCCCGCCGAGCAGGTCGACCCGATCCTCTACAACAAGGCGTACTTCCTGGAGCCGGAGGGGACGGCGACCAAGCCGTACGTGCTGCTGCGGGACGCGCTCGCCGACTCGGAGCGGGTGGCGATCGTCAAGGTGGCGCTGCGCCAGCGCGAACAGCTCGCCACCCTGCGCGTACGCGAGGGCGTGCTGCTGCTCAACACGATGCTCTGGCCGGACGAGGTGCGTACCCCGGACTTCGGTTTCCTGGACGAGGACCTCAAGGTCCGGCCGCCGGAGCTGGCGATGGCCAGCTCGCTGATCGACTCGATGGCCGGGGAGTTCCAGCCGGACGCCTTCACCGACGACTACCGGGCCGCGTTGCAGGAGGTCATCGACGCGAAGGTCGAGGGTCGCGAGGTGGTCCAGCCGGAGGAGGAAGAGGCCGCGCCGGCCGCCGCGGTCGACCTGATGGCCGCGCTGAAGGCCTCGGTCGAGCGGGCCCGGGCGGCCCGCGGCGAAGAGCCCTCCGGTAAGGCCGCCGAGCCGACGCCGATCTCGGCTGCCCGGTCGGCGCAGAAGGCCGCCAAGGAGCCGGCCACGAAGGCGGCCGCGAAGAAGGCGCCCGCGAAGAAGGCCGCCGCCAAGAAGGCCGAGCCGGCCAAGAAGGCGGCGGCGAAGAAGACCGCGGAGAAGAAGGCGGCCAAGGCCCCGGCGAAGAAGGCCGCCGAGAAGAAGGCGGCACCCCGCAAGACCGCCTGACCTGCGACCGCCCCCTGCCGAGCCGGATCGGACGGCAGGGGGACCGGGCGTCAGCCCCGGCCGAGCTTGCCGGTCGGGGTGATCCGGACGATGACCCGCTCCTCGCCCGGCTGCCGGAACGGGTAGGTGTCCTGGCCGAGGTACTTCTTGGCCATCTTGTCGATGTGCTCGTCGGCGCCCTCGGTGACGAACTCGGCCGTGCCCTTGACCCAGAGGGTGCGGAAGTCGTCCGCCTTGTCCACCACGGAGACCGCGACCACCGGATTGCGCTGGATGTTGACGTACTTCTGCCGGCCCTTCGCGGTGTTGAACACGATGTGCTCGCCGTCGGTGTCCACCCAGACCGGGGTCACGTGCGGGGTGCCGTCGGCCTCGATGGTGGCCACGTGGGCGAGCTGCGGCTCTTCGAGCAGGGCCAGGTCTACTTCGGTGAGGATCGCCATGGTCGAGAACCTACTACCGGAAATTGCCGCCGACCGGCCTCCTGCCCGATTCGGCCCGGGCGAGGGGGCACCGAGGGCGTCCCGACGGGTACCGTGTGCGCTGGTCTCGGCAGCGGCCGCCGGGCCGCACCCACCCACCCAGCAGGGGAGTTCGACGTGAGCGAGCGTGTGCAGAACCGGTCGGCGGGCCAGGGCCCGGGCACCAAGGCGGAGCGGCGGCTGGCCGCCCAGCTGGCGGCGAAGAAGGCGGCCGAGGCGAAGCGTCGCCGGCAGTCGCTGCTCGGCGCGCTCGCCGGTGTCGCCGTCGTCGCGGTGCTGATCGGCGTCTTCGTCGTCGTGAACAGCGGGGGCGACGACAAGAAGCCGGCCGCCGGCACCCCCTCGGCGACCGCCCCGGCCCCCGAAGCCACCGCCCCCGCCGCACCACAGCAGCAGCTCCCGGAGGGCGCGGACCCTGCGCTCGCCACCAAGCCGAAGGTCGACCCGGGTAAGGGCGAGCTGACCAAGCTCACCGTCACCCCGCTGATCAAGGGCAACGGCCCGGCGGTCAAGGCCGGCCAGACCATCACCACCAACTACGTGGGTGTCTTCTACAAGGACGGCAAGGAGTTCGACGCGTCCTGGAACAACGGGCAGCCGGCCAGCTTCCCGATCGGTGTCGGCCAGGTCATCAAGGGCTGGGACCAGGGCCTGGTCGGGGTGACCGTGGGCAGCCGGGTGCAGCTCGACATCCCCGCCGACCTGGCGTACGGCAACGACGGCGCGGGCGGCCGCCCGGCCGGCCCGCTGCGCTTCATCGTCGACGTGCTGGCCGCGCAGTAGCTCACAACGGTCTTCCTTCCGGTCACCTACCGGCAGTAGGTTCATGGTCACCGTGGGCGGCACCACCCGCCCACGGTGACCTGTCACCGAGGCGGAGGTGCACGTGGCGGCGCTGGACGACCCCCGGCTGGCCCGGGTGATGTGGACGCACTTCGAGCCGGTCCACGCGGTGACCTACTTCCACCCGCGCGCCCGGGCGGCGTACGAGGCGGTCGGGCTGCGCGGCTACTGGCGGGGCTACTTCGCCGGCCGGGCCGCCCCGCTCGGCCCGACGCCCGCGCCGCCGGTGATCGCCGCGTTCTTCAGCTTCGCGCCCCCGATGGTGGCCCGGGCGCTGCCCTCGGTGTGGCGGCTGGCCACTCCGGAGGAGGCGCTGCGGGCCCGGCTCACCGGCGCCGTCCAGGCACTCGCCGAGTTCACCTACGAGCTGCCCGAGGCGCACCTGGTCGAGGCGGCGGACCTGCTTGAGGAGGCGGCTGGCCGGGTGGAGACCGCCGGCCGGGTGCTCGGCGCGGTCAACGCCGCCCTGCCCCGGGGCGAGTACCCGCTGTCCCGGCTCTGGCAGGCCGCCACCACCCTGCGCGAGCACCGGGGCGACGGGCACGTCGCCGCCCTGGTCACCACCGGGCTGGACCCGGTGGAGGTGCTGGCCTGGCGCTGCCGGGTCGACCAGTCCCGGGAGTTCCACCAGGCGGCCCGGGGCTGGACCGACGAGGAGTGGGCGGCCGCGGAGGAGCGGCTGGTGGAACGCGGCTGGCTGACCGCCGACCGGGCGCCGACCAAACACGCCAGCAACACGTTCCGGGCGGTCGAGGAGGCCACCGACCGGGCCGCTGCCGGCCCGTGGCGGGCGCTCGGCGCCGACCGTACGGAGCGGCTGCGCGAGCTGCTCGAACCGATCGCCCGCCGCTGCCGCACGATCATCCCCCGGCAGAGCCCGATCGGCCTGCCGGCGACCCAGCCCACCTGACCCCGGGCCGCGGCAACCCCGCGGAGGGCAACCCGGCGGTCGGCGTAGCGTGCCCGGCATGTGGATCGTGGAACTCGCCTTCACCGACGCCCCGGAGCGGCTCGCCGCCCGACCTGCCCACCGGGAGCGGCTCACCGCCCTGCACGCCGAGGGCAAGGTACGGATCACCGGGCCGCTGGCCGACGACTCTGGCGCGGTGCTGGTCTTCGACGTGCCGGACCGGCCTGAGCTGGACCGGCTGCTGGCCGCCGACCCGTACTTCACCACGCGCGGCGTCGAGATCGTCCAGATCCGGGAGTGGGCACCCTTCCTGACCTGAGCCGGCCCGCCGTCGGGAGGGCAGGGCAGGATGGGCTCATGGTGGACGCGGTGCTCTTCGACCTGGACGGCGTGATCGTGGACTCCGAGCCGGTCTGGGAGGAGGTCCGGCGGGCGTACGTGGCCGCGCACGGGGGGACCTGGCAGTCCGACACCCAGCGCCGGCTGATGGGGATGAGCACCGGCGAGTGGGCCGCCTACCTCAGCGGCGAGCTGGGCGTCGACCGGAGTCCCGAGCAGGTCGCCACCGAGGTGGTCGCGGAGATGACCCGGCGGTACGCGGAGCGCGTACCGCTGATCGACGACGCCGCCGCGGTGGTGCGCCGGATGGCCGCGCGGTGGCCGCTGGGGCTGGCCAGCTCCTCCCCCACCGCGCTGATCGCGGCGGCGCTGGAGGCGACGGGCCTGGCCGACGCCTTCGGCGCGACGCTGTCCACCGAGGAGACCGCGCGGGGCAAGCCGGCGCCGGACGTCTGGCTCGCCGTCGCCGCGCGACTCGGCGTCGACCCGACCCGCTGCGTGGCGGTCGAGGACTCCTCGAACGGGGTGCGCTCCGCGGCCGCCGCCGGCATGCGGGTGGTGGCGATCCCGCACGGGTCGTACCCCCTCGATCCGGACGCGGAAGGGCACGCGGCGGTGCTGCTGCCCTCGGTCGACGCGCTCACCCCGGAGGTCGTGGAGCGGCTCGGCTGAGCGGGGCGAAGCTGGACGCCGGCACCGACCCCGCGCTCAGACCGCCCGGCTCCGGCTCGACCTCGGCAGGAACCGCCGGGGCGCCGGGCCCGGCGGCCGGGCCGGCTCGTCCGCGGGCCGCTCCGGGCCGCCGGCCTCCGTCGCGGCCCGCGTCGGGGCAGGTCGTCGATCCGCCACCGGTACGTCCCGCATGTCACCCCTCCTGCCACCGACTACCGGGTTGTACGGTTTCCCGGGCGGACCGGATCGGAATGATCAGGGATCGGCGGGGTACCGCAGGCCGCGGTGCCGGCGTCCGGCGGGGAGGAGACGGCGATGAGGGCGATCGTGTACGAGCGCAGCGGGGACGCCTCGGTGCTCCAACTGGTCGAGCGGCCGATCCCGGAGCCGGCCCCGGGCGAGGTGCTGGTGCGGATGGCGGTCTCCGGGGTGAACCCGACGGACTGGAAGGCCCGCCAGGCGTGGCCGCTGCCGGCCGGCTGGCAGATCCCCGGCCAGGACGGCGCGGGCGTGATCGAGGCGGTCGGCGAGGGTGTCGACCAGATCCTGATCGGCGCGCGGGTGTGGCTCTGGGAGGCGGCCTGGCAGCGGCCCTGGGGCACCGCCTCCGAGTACACGCTGGTCCCGGTCCGGCACGCGGTGCGGCTCGGTTCCGCCTCGTTCGACCTGGGCGCCTGCCTGGGCATCCCGTTCATGACCGCGCACCGCTGCCTGACCGCCGGCGAGTTCATGCCGGACAAACTGCACGCGGGCGCGCTGAGCGACCACGTGGTGCTGGTGCAGGGCGGGGCGGGCGCGGTGGGCAACGCGGCGATCCAGCTCGCCCGGTGGGCGGACGCCTGCGTGGTCGCCACGGTGAGCAGCCCGGAGAAGGCGGAGCTGGCGGCGGCGGCCGGCGCCTCCTTCGTGGTCAACTATCGCGAGCAGGACGTGGTCGAGGAGGTCCGCAAGATCGCCCCCGACGGGGTGCACACGATCGTCGAGGTCTCCGCCGCCCGCAACGCCGCGACCGACGTCCAGCTCCTCCGTAGCGGCGGCGCGGTGTGCGCGTACGCCGACGACGGCGGGGACGAGGTGACCCTCCCGATCCGGCCGTTGATGGTGCCGAACGCGCGCTGGCAGTTCGTGCTGATCTACACCGCCCCGAAGGCGACGAAGGCGCAGGCGGTGACCGACATCGCGGCGGCGGTGGCCCAGGGCGCGATCCGGGTGGGCGAGGAGGCCGGCCTGCCGCTGCACCACTACTCGCTGGCGGCGACGGCGGCGGCCCACAAGGCCGTCGAGAGCTCGGTGGTCGGCAAGGTGCTCATCACCACGAGCGAGACGTAGGACCACGAAACGGATTTCTCCGTCATCGAGACAGAGGCGAACAAGTTTCGCGACAATTGGTGTGCGCCCCATGGACGGGCGGCCCCGGCGCGGTGCGAACGCCGGGGCCGCCCCTGGGGAGGGATGTCCACAGGGATCAGTCCCTACCCATTGCAGCGACGGTACGTCGGAAAGTGTTACGGCGCGGTCAGTTCGCGTACCTCCAGGCCGCCGTCGGCGTACCGGGAACGGACCACCTTCTTGTCGAACTTGCCGACGCTGGTCTTCGGCACCGCATCGATGAACGCCCACCGCTCGGGCAACTGCCAGCGGGCCACCGACTTCGCCAGGAAGTCGCGCAGCTCCTCGGCCGTCACCGACGCGCCCTCCCGGACCACCACGGTCGCCAGCGGCCGCTCGTCCCAGCGCTCGTCCGGCACGCCCACCACGCACGCCTCCAGCACTGCCGGGTGCGCCATCAGGGCGTTCTCCAGCTCGACCGAGGAGATCCACTCCCCGCCCGACTTGATCACGTCCTTGGCCCGGTCGGTGAGGGTGAGGTAGCCGTCCGGCGAGAGCGTGCCGACGTCGCCGGTACGCAGCCAGCCGTCGCGGAACTTCTCCTCGTCCGGGGTCTCGTCGCCGACGTACCGGGCGGTCACCCACGGCCCACGGACCTCCAGCTCGCCGACGGCCGTCCCGTCGGCGGGCAGCGACTCGCCCAGCGGGCCGACGATGCGGGCGGCGACCCCGGCCGGCACCCGGCCCTGGGTGTAGCGGTAACGCCAGGCCGCGTCGCCGGTCGCGCCGGCCGGCGGCCGGGAGACCGAGCCGAGCGGGGACATCTCGGTCATCCCCCAGGCGTGGATCACCTCGATGCCGTGCCGCTCGTGGAACGCGTGCATTAGCGCCGGCGGGCAGGCCGAGCCACCGACGATCGCCTCCGTGAGCGAGGAGGTGTCCACGTCGTGGCTGTCCAGGTAGGCCAGCAGGTCGGTCCAGATGGTCGGCACCGCGCCGGCCAGGGTGGGCCGCTCGGCGGCGATCATCTCGGCGATCGGGGCGGCCTGGAGGAACCGGTCCGGCATGATCAGCGAGGCGCCGGAGAGGAACGCCGCGTAGGGCAGGCCCCAGGACATCGCGTGGAACATCGGCACGATGGCCAGCTCGCGGTCGGTCGGCCCGAGGCCGAACCCCTCCGGCATGCAGACCTGCAACGAGTGCAGGTAGATCGAGCGGTGCGAGTAGGCGACCCCCTTGGGGTTGCCGGTGGTCCCGGAGGTGTAGCAGAGGGCCGCGGCGTCGCGCTCGTCCACCTCGGGCCAGTCGTAGCCGTCCGGCTTGTCGGCCAGCAGGGCGTCCCAGTGGTGCACGGCGATCCGGTCGCCGGCCGCGGCCACCAGCGGCGCCGGGTCGCCGCCGCCGACCACCACCACGTGCCGCACCGTGGTCATCTCGCCGATCACCCGGGCGAGCAGGGGGATCAGCGTCGAGTCGACCAGCACCACCCGGTCCTCGGCGTGGTTGGCGATGTAGGCGACCTGGTCGGGGAAGAGCCGGATGTTGAGGGTGTGCAGCACCGCGCCCATGCTCGGCACGGCGAAGTACGCCACCAGATGCTCGTTGTTGTTCCACATGAACGTGGCGACCCGCTCGTCGCCGGTCACCCCGCACTCGTCGCGCAGCGCGTGGGCCAGCCGGGCGGCGGTCCGCCCGACCTCGGCGTACGACATCCGTTTGGGCTCGCCGCCGGTCCAGGTGACCACCTCCGCCGTGCCGTGCACGGTGGAGCCGTGTTCGAGGATCCGGGCGACCTGGAGGGGGGCGTCCATCATCGTGCTACGCATGGGTAACAAGCTAGTGTCGGCGGTCACACGTTGGGAAGCCCCGTAAATTGTCCGGGTGAGCATCTCCTGGGCCGATTCGTACGTGGGGCAGCTGCGCGCCCTGGCCGGTGACCGCACCCTGATGTTCGTCGGCGCCCGCGCGGTCGTCCGCGACAACGCCGCCCGGGTGCTGCTGATCGAGCGCTCGGACAACGGCCAGTGGGCGATGCCGGCCGGCGCGATGGAGCTGGGCGAGTCGATCGCCGACTGCGCCGTCCGGGAGGTACGCGAGGAGACCGGGCTGCGCGCCCTGCGGGTCAGCGCGTTCGCCCTCTATACCGGCCCGGACCGCACCCACACCAACATGTACGGCCACACGTACCAGATCTTCACCAGCGCGTTCCGGGTCGACGAGTGGGACGGCGAGCTGGTCCGGGTCACCGACGAGACCACCGACGCCGGCTTCTTCCACCGCGACGAACTCCCCGCCCCGCTCTCCGCCAGCGTCACGGAAACCCTCGCCGACCTCGACGTCTTCGAACAGACCAACCGCCTGATCCTCAAGTAACTTCTTGATCACCGGTGTGGTCGGCGGTCAGAGCAGGGTCTGGGACTTGGCCTCCATTTCGGCGGCGGCTTCCTCCTTCGACTCCTTGGACAGGGGCTTGCCGCCGGGGGCGGCGGCCTTGCCGCCCAGCGGGTCGGCGCCGCCGGTGGCGCCCTGCGGGCCGGCGCCGCGCAGCTGATCGTCGGGGAGCGCCAGGGTGACCAGCACGGCGAGGACGGCGATCAGGCCGGTGGTCAGGAAGACCAGGTGCAGCGACTCGGTGAACGCGGTCTGGATGGCGGCCCGGACCGGGCCGGGCAGGGCGAGGATGGTCGCCGGGTCGTTGATCGAGATGTTGGCGCCGCCACGGGCCGCCACCGCGGCCTGCTGGTCCGGCGGAAGCTGCGCGATCGCCGCCGGCAGCCGGTCGGCGAGCTGACCGGTCAGCCGCGACGACAGCACCGTCCCCAGGATGGCCACGCCGAACGACCCGCCCAGCGACCGGAAGAACGTCGCCGAGGAGGTACCGGCCCCCAGGTCCCGGATGTCCACCGCGTTCTGCACGGCCAGGATCAGCGACTGCATGCACAGGCCCAGCCCGACGCCGATCACCACCATGAACCCGAACGCGATCCAGAGCGAGGTGGCCACCTGGAGCCGGGTGAAGAGCAGCATGCCGGTGACCAGCACCGCCGAGCCCGCCACGGGGAACCACTTGTACCGCCCGATCTGGCTCATCGCCCGCCCGGTCAGCACCGAGGTGACGATGATGCCGGCCATCATCGGCAGCATCAGCAGACCGCTGCGGGTCGGCGAGGCGCCCTTGACGATCTGCAGGTACAGCGGGATGAAGATGATCGACCCGAACATCACCAGACCGAGCACGAAGCCCGCCGAGTTGGCCAGCGCGAAGGTGGGGCTGCGGAACAGCCGCAGCGGCAGGATCGGCTCGGCGACCCGGGCCTCCTGGATCACGAAGAGCACCCCGAGCACCGCGCCGGCCACGAAGAGCCCGATGATCAGGCCCGAGCTCCAGGCGTACTCGTTGCCGCCCCAGCTCAGCGCGAGCAGCAGGCAGCTCACCCCGGCGACCAGCAGCGCCGCGCCGAGCCAGTCGATGGCGTGCTCCCGCCGCTGGAACGGGATCAGCCGCATGACGTGGTAGCAGACCACGATCGCCAGGATCGCCAGCGGCACGTTGATGTAGAAGATCCACCGCCAGTTGGTCTCCGCGAAGTACCCACCGACCAGCGGCCCGGCCACCGACGACAGCCCGAAGACCGCGCCGAAGAGCCCCTGGTAGCGGCCACGTTCCCGGGGCGACACCACGTCCGAGATGATGGTGAACGCCAGCGTCAACAGGCCACCCGCGCCCAGCCCCTGCACGCCCCGGGTGACGATCAGCTGGGTCATGTTCTGCGACAGGCCGGCCAGCAGCGAGCCCAGCAGGAACGTGCCGATCGAGAAGAGGAAGACCGGCCGGCGCCCGTACAGGTCGGCCATCTTGCCGTACAGCGGGGTCGAGGCGGTGGAGGCGAGCAGGTACGCGGTCACCACCCACGAGTAGTGGTTGATCCCGCCCAGCTCGCCGACGATGGTGGGCAACGCCGTACCGACGATGGTCTGGTCCAGCGCGGCCAGCAGCATCCCGGTCATCAGGCCGAACATCAGCAGGCGGATCTGGCGGGCGTGCAGCACCGGCCGGGCGTGAGCTTCGGTGGTCATCCCGCTTCTTTCCCCCGCCTCCCGGAACATGCCCGGACGGCGGGGGAAATCAACAGGTCAGTGCCGGCCCTCGGCGAACTCCTCGACGATCTTCGCGCAGAAGGCGGGGAGGTCGCCGGGCTTGCGGCTGCTGACCAGGCCGGCGTCGGTCACCACCTGCTCGTCGACCCAGCTGGCGCCGGCACTGGTCAGGTCGGTGCGCAGGCTGGGCCAGGAGGTCAACCGGCGACCGCGCACCACGTCCGCCTCGATCAACGTCCACGGGCCGTGACAGATCACGCCGACCGGCTTGCCGGCGTCGAAGAACGCCCGCACGAACCGCACCGCGTCCGCGTCGGTACGCAGGAAGTCCGGGTTGGCCACCCCGCCGGGCAGCACCAGCGCGTCGTACGCCCCGGCGTCCGCCTCGGCCGCCGTCACGTCCACGTCGTACGTCCTGCCCGGGTCGAGGTGGTTGAAGGACTGGATCGAGCCGGGCTTGAGCGAGACCAGCTCGACCCGGGCGCCGACGTTCTCGACCGCCTCGCGCGGCTTGACGTACTCGACCTCCTCGACGCCGTCGGCGGCCAGGAAGGCGATCCGCTTGCCCTGCAGTGTCGCTGCCATGTCGGTTCTCCTCTCGGGTACCAGGTATGCCTTCCCGAGCCCGGATGACCGAAACGCGGCCCCCGCCGTGAGCCCGGCATCCGGCGTGGCCGACCGCACGGACGCCTCGGCCCACGCCCGCCCCAGGTTTGACCGGCATGCCTCGGGGGACCCCGGGAGGCATGGCAGGAGCAGCAGCGGAAGAGCGCCGGCTGGCCACCGTCGTGGCGGGCTGGCAGGGGCGTCCCGTGCTGGTCGTCGGCGACGCCATGCTGGACGAGTGGCGGTTCGCGGAGTCCGAGCGGCTCTGCCGCGAGGCGCCCGCCCCGGTCCTCACCCTGCGCCGGCGCATCTCCGCAGCAGGTGGGGCGGCGAACACGGCGGTCAACGTGGCCACCCTCGGCGGCCGGGCCGTGCTGGTGGCCCCGATCGGCGCCGACGTGGCCGGCGACGAGCTGCACGACTGCCTCGACCGCGCGGGCGTCTGGGACCGGACGGTGAACCAGCCCGGCCGGCCGACCCCGGTGAAGCGACGGATGCTCGCCGGGAACCAGATCCTGCTGCGCGAGGACTCCGGCGACCCGGAGGACGCGCTCGACGACGACGGCCTGGCGGGGCTGCTCACCGCGCTCGACTGTGCCACCGAGGAGCTGAAGGCCGCGGCGGGCGGCCAACCGCCGACGCTGGTGGTCTGCGACTACGGCCTGGGCGGGCTGCCCGCGGCGGTACGCGCCTGGCTGGTGGCCAACCGGGACCGCTACGCCACCGTGGCCCTCGACGCGCACGACCTGGCCGACTGGCGCGGCCTCAACCCGACGGTGGTGACCCCGAGCTTCGCCGAGGCGGCCCGGCTGCTGGCCCGCGCCGCGGCCGGCTTCAACGCCGACCCGCGCCCCGCCCCCCGGGAGCACGCCGGCCCCGACCTGCACCTGGACCACCCGGTCGCCGACCCGGCGGACGGCCCCTCCGAGCTCAGCGTCGGCACCGCCCCGGGCGGGGCGGGCGAACGCCCGACCGGCGCCGAGTCGGTGGACTCGCATCCGCGCGCGACGGACCGGGGCGCGAACTTCGGCCCGGCCGGAGCCCGCACGGGCGGCGAGCCGACCGGGGAACCGACACCCGGCGAGGAACGGGTGGCGATGACCGGCGACGGGCTCAGCGTGACCGGCACCGGCGTCACCGTGAACGCGGCGGCCGGCGACGGGGTCGACCGGGCGGTGCTGGCCGAGTCGCGCCTGGCCGAGCTGCGCGCGCACACCGGCGCCGACGTGGTCGCGGTGACCCTGGACACCGAGGGCGCGGTGGTCGGCGGGGCCGACGGGGAGCCCCGACGCAGCCACAGCATCCCGGTACCGGCCAGCCACGCGGTCGGCGCCGGGGACGCGTACCTGGCGGCGATGACGCTGGCGCTGGCCGCCGACGCGACGCTGCCCACCGCCGCCCAGCTCGCCCAGCTCGCCGCCACCATCACGGTCTCCGACACCGGCACCTGCGTGTGCCGGCGGGAGGACCTCCTGGCGGCGCTGGGCACCGGGCCGGACGAGACCGGCCACCCGACCCTGGTGGACGCCGACGAGCTGACCTCGATCGTCGAGGACCACCGTCGGTCCGGCCGCTCGGTGGTCTTCACCAACGGTTGCTTCGACGTGCTGCACCCGGGGCACGTCCGCTATCTGACCCAGGCCCGCGCGCTCGGCGACCTGCTGGTGGTGGCGGTCAACTCGGACGGCAGCGTACGCCGGCTCAAGGGGCCGGACCGGCCGGTGAACCCGGTCGAGGACCGGACCGCCCTGCTCGCCGCCCTGGCGTGCGTCGACCACGTGGTGGTCTTCGAGGAGGACTCCCCGGCGCCGCTGATCGAGGCGGTCCGCCCGGACGTCTACGTCAAGGGCGGCGACTACCCGCCGGAGATGGTCCCGGAGGCGCCCCTGGTCCGCCGGCTGGGCGGCCAGGTGCGCACCCTGGGCTACGTGCCGGACCGGTCCACCTCGGCGATCATCGACCGGATCCGGGCGCAGTCCGTCGCCGGGCACGGCGCGGCGCCGCGGCCCTCGACCGTCACCGACGGTGCGCCCGGCAGGCCGACGTGAACCGACCGGTCGACCTCGGCACGCCGGACGATTTCCGCCGGCGGCGGCAGCTCGACGTGCTGATCCCGACCCGCGACCGCCCGGCCGAGCTGGCGGTCACCCTCTCCGGGCTGGCCGCCCAGGAGGGCGTCCCCGACTTCGGGGTGGTGGTCAGCGACCAGTCCGACGAGGAGCCGGCGTACCTGCACCCGGCGGCGGCCACCATGGTCCGGGCGCTGCGCCACCGGGGCCACCCGGTGCTGCTGACCCGCCGGCTGCCCCGGCGCGGCCTGGCCGAACACCGGGCGTACCTGCTGGACCGGTCCGTCGCCCGGTACGTCCTCTGCCTCGACGACGACGTCTGGCTGGAACCGGGCACGCTGTCCCGGCTGGTCACCGCGATCCGCGAGCTGGGCTGCGGGTTCGTCGGCAACGCCGTGCACGGCCTGTCGTACGTCGACGACGTCCGGCCGGAGACGCACGGGCACTACGAGGAGTGGCAGGGTCCGCCGACCCCCGAGCGGGTCCGCCCCGGCACCCCGGCCTGGCACCGGGCGCGGATCCACCCGGCGGCGAACCTGCTGCACGTCACCGAGAAGCTTCGGCTGCCGGCGGGCGCGTGGCGCGCGTACAAGATCTCCTGGATCGGCGGGTGCGTGCTCTACGACCGGGCCAAGCTGGTCGACGCCGGCGGCTTCGAGTTCTGGCGCCGGCTGCACGAGCGGCACCAGGGCGAGGACGTCGCCGCGCAACTCGCGGTGATGGCCCGGCACGGCGGCGCGGGTGTGCTGCCCAGCGGCGCGTACCACCTGGAGTCGCCGACCACGGTGACCGAGCGGGACGTGGAGGCCTGGGAGGTCATCCTCACCGAGTCCGACACCCCGCAGCCCGCCTGAGCGCCCGATCAGCCGCCGAGCAGTTCGCGGGCGGCCTCGACCACCTCCACGGTGGGCACGTCGGCGACGAAGGAGTCCCGGTGCGGGCAGTCGCCGTCGCCGGGGCGGTGCGGGTAGATCCCGGGGGTGCAGTCGACGCCGCAGACCGGGCAGCGGGTCGTCCAGGAGGCGATCGGCCGGTGCCGGGCGCGCAGCGGGGTGGCCCCGTTGATCAGGTTCCCGACCCAGTAGACGCCCACGGTCGGGGCGCCGACCGCGGCGGCCAGGTGCAGCGGACCGGTGTCGTTGGAGACCACCAGCGCGCAGCCCGCGTAGCAGGCGGCCAGCCCGCCGAGGCTGAGCGTGCCGACCTGCGGGCGTACCGGCACCCCGGCCGCCGCGACCACCGCCTCGACCACCTCGCGCTCGGTTGGCGTCCCGGTGACCAGCACCTCGTACCCGTCGCCGACCAGGGTGCGGGCGACCTCACCGAAGCGCTCCGGCGGCCAGCGCCGGCGGGTGTCGGTGGCCCCCGGGTGCAGCGCGACCCGGGGCTGCCGCGGCTCGCCGAGCACCTGCCGGGCCTCCGCCCGGTCCGCGTCGGTCACCGCGAGGGCCGGGATGATCGTGGTGGCCGGCGCCCCGACCAGGGCGGCGACCTCCAGGTAGCGGATCACCTCGTGCTGGTAGTAGACGTACCGGATCCAGCGGTCCAGCGGCGGGGCGTCCTCGGCCCGCAGCCCGGCGCTGACCCGGGCACCCAGCGCGGCGACGACGGGGTTGGAGTTGCGGCCGCCGCCCTGCAACTGCAACGCCAGGTCGAAGCGCTGCTCGCGCGCCGCGGCGAGGAAGTCGTCCATGGTGGGCCCGGCTTCGTCGGGGCCGGGGTCGCGGATGCCGGGTGCGGGCGGGACCACCAGCACCCGGTCCACCGGGCCGGGCCGGTCGCGCCAGAGCTCCGCGTGCCAGGGCGCGCCGAGCAGCACGAGTTCCGCCGACGGGTACGCGGCCCGCAGCGCCTCCAGCGCGGGCAGGGTGAAGAGGAAGTCGCCGAGCGCGTTGGCCCGGAGCACGGCGATCCGCTCGACGTCGGGCACCCGCTCGCCGACCGGCCCGAGCAGGGACGGGCTGTCCACTCGCGCCGCTACGGCCGGTCGATCTCGTCGACCGTGGTGTCCGGGTGGTGCATCTCCCGGTCCGCGGCCGGGTCGGCGAGGGTGCGCGTACCGGTGGGCGGGCCGGCCTGTTGGAAGCCGGTGCGGCCCACGGTGATGGTGCGCGGCGTGGGTCGGGACGCCCGGGGCAGCCGGACCCGGAGGAGGCCGTGGTCCATCACCGCGTCGATCCGGTCCGGGTCCACCCGGGACGGCAGGTCGACCCGGTACTCGAAGCCGCGCGTCTGGAAGCCGCCCGGGATGCCCTGGTCGGCGTTGACCTCGGCCTCCGAGCGGGCTCGCACGCAGAGTTCCCGGTCGTCCAGCTCGACGGCCACCTCCTCCGGCGCCACCCCGGGCAGCCGGACGACGACCTCCCAACCGTCGGCGGTCTCGGTCAGCTCGACGTCGGGCGGGCCGGACCGGCCGCCGACCAGGCGGCGCAGCTCGGAACGGAGCGACTGCAGCTCGCCCATCGGGTCCCACCCCTGCTGCCGGCCGCGCCAGCCCCGGCCGCTCGGCTGTTCCGTCATCGCACGTCTCCGATCCGCTGGTTGGCCGTGGGGGGTCGCAGCGAGCTCGGGGCGTTCAGGTCGGCCTGCGGGTCGACCCCGACGCCGAGCCGGTCGACCAGCTCACCGCCGAGCCAGGCGCTGATGCCGAGGATCGCCACGGCCACCACCTCGATGGCGATCAGGGCGCCCCCGGCGGCGCGGGAGTCGGCGTTGAGCCGGACCACCCAGACCGCGGCGAAGAGCAGGATCACCGCGACGTTGGCGGCGGCGTGGGTGAGGCCCACCCGCTTCGCCCGGGTTCCGGTGGGAAGGGCGAGCAGGTCGACGGTGCCGGCCGCCGCGGCCAGCAGGCCGCCGATCAGGCCGACGGTGATGTTCCAGTACGCCACCTCGCCCAGGAAGTCGGGCCCGCCGACGGTGTCGACCACGTCGAAGATCACCGCGGTGACCAGGAGCGCCACCGGGAACATCACCAGCATCGGGTGCACGGGATGGCCGAGCACCTTCAGTCGGCTCTCCATGGGGCCTCCATCGGTCGCGTCCGAGCGCGCTGCGGGTTAGGCGGTACCCGTGGGGTTCCCGGGCAAACCTCGCGTTCGACGCGCTCGCCTAGGCTGTCGGCGGTGAGGACCGGCTGTTCCGCCGGCCCGTCACCGGGGTCAACGGACGGGGGAGGCACACGTGACGGTGGAGATCACTTCGCACGAGGAGCTGCGCGAGCTGCTGGGGACGCCGATGCCCCGGGCCGTCGCCAAGGAGCGGACGGTGCTGCACGAGCGGGACCGGCAGTGGCTCGCCGCGTCGCCGTTCTGCCTGGTCGCCACGGCCGGCGCGGACGGCAGCTGCGACGTGTCGCCGAAGGGCGACCCGCCCGGCTTCACGCTGGTGCTCGACGAGACGACGATCGCGATCCCGGAGCGGCCGGGCAACCGCCGGGCGGACGGCTACCGCAACATCCTGGACAACCCGCACGTCGGGCTGATCTACCTGATCCCCGGGCGCACCGACACGCTGCGGATCAACGGCCGGGCCCGGCTGGTCCGGGACGCGCCGTTCTTCGACGACATGGTGGTCAAGGGGCACCGCCCGGTGCTGGCCGTGGTGGTGGAGATCGAGCAGATCTTCTACCACTGCGCGAAGGCGTTCCTCCGTTCCGAGCTGTGGCAGCCGGCGACCTGGCGGCCGGACGCGCTGCCGTCCCGGGCCCGGCTGATCAAGGAGGTGGAGGCCCCGGCGGAGAGCCTCGCCGACCTGGAGCGCCACTACGGCCCGGACTACGCCGCGCACATCTACTCCTGAGCCAGCCGGTCCGACCGGGGTCGGAGGTCGCTCGCGACATTGCTAAAGACATCTTTATAAAGATAGCTTTAGCGTATGGCGCTCTCCCGGGTGAATCTCTCCGACCCCGTCACGCTGCGCGGCTACGCCCACCCGCTGCGGATGACCCTGATCGGGCTGCTTCGCCGGCAGGGCCCGATGACCGCGACCCGGGCCGCCGAGCTGCTCGGGGAGAGCGTGCCGAGCTGCTCGTTCCACCTGCGGCAGCTGGCCAAGTACGGGTTGGCCGAGCGGGTGCCCGGCGCGGACGGCCGGGAACGGCCCTGGCGGGCCACCGCCGCGGTGACCACCTGGGACGAGGGCGCCGAGGACCCGGAGATGCGGGCGGCCACCGACCAGCTCAGCGCCGTGCAGCTCGCCCGGTACGTCCGACGGGCCGAGGACTTCGTCGCCCGGCGCGCCCAGGAGCCGGCGTCCTGGCGCGCGGTCACCGGTTTCAGCGACGCGCTGCTGCACGTGACCCCCGCCGAGCTGGCCGAGCTGACCCGCCGGATGGACGCCCTTTTCGCCGAGTACGACGACCGCGTCACCGACCCGGCCGCCCGGCCCGCCGGCACCCGGCCGGTCGCGCTCTTCCAGATGCTCATGCCGATCGAGGACGGACCGCCGCCCGCCGCTCCCCCGGCAGCCGGCCTCGACCGACCCGGCGAGGACGGTCCGAGCCCGGACGACCGCGCCCAGGCCGATGACTGAGCAACCGGCGGGCACCGCCACGCTCCCGCCGGCGCCACCCGTGCGGACGCGCCGCCCGGCACTGCCCCGCCTGCTGCGTGAGCGGGCGTTCCGGCGGTACTGGTCGGCGACCACGGTCTCCCTCTTCGGCGACGAGGTCTCCACGCTCGCCCTACCGCTGCTCGCCGTCCTCGGCACCACGGCCGGGCCCGCCGAGATGGGCTACCTGACCGCCGCCGGGCTCGCCCCGAACCTGCTCTTCCCGCTCCTGGTCGGCGCCTGGGTGGACCGGTACCCGCACAAGCGTCGGATCATGGTGCTCACCGACGTGGGCCGGGCGCTGCTGATGGCGACCGTTCCGGTGGCGTACCTGCTCGGCGTGCTGGCCCTCACCCAGCTCTACGTCGTCGCCTTCGCGATCGGCACGCTGGCCGTCCTCTTCGAGGTGTCCCGCAGCACGCTGTTCGTGTCCCTGGTCGACCGCCAGGACTACGTCGAGGCCAACACGCTGCTCAACGGCAGCCGGGCGATGTCCACGGTGGCCGGCCCGGGTGCCGCCGGCGTCCTGGTGCAGGTGCTCAGCGCGCCGGTCGCGCTGGTCGCCGACGCCCTGTCGTACCTCGTCTCGGCGTACTTCCTGGGGCGGATCCGGCCGACGGAGCCGGCGCCCGCGCGCGGCGCCGGCCTCGGCATCGGCGAGGGGCTGCGGGTGCTGGTCCGCTCGCCGATGATGCGCGGGCTCCTGCTCGGGTCCACCACGGTCAACCTGTTCAACTTCATGTTCATCGCACTCTTCGTGCTGTACGCCACCCGCGAGCTGGGCATCACGCCCGGCGTGCTCGGCGCGGTGATCGGCGCGGGCGCGATCGGCGGGCTGATCGGCGCGGCGCTGACCGGGCGGCTGGCCCGCCGCTTCGGCGTCGGCCCGACGGTGGTGGCCAGCTACGTCCTCTTCCCCGCCCCGCTGCTGCTCGTCCCGCTGGCCGACGGACCCATGCCGCTGGTGCTGGGCATGCTGTTCGTCGCCGAGTTCCTGGCCGCCGCCGGGGTGATGATGCTGGACATCGCCGGCGGCTCGGTGCAGACCGCGCTCACCCCGCCGCGGCTGCTCGCCCGGGTGTCGGGCGTCCGACGCACGGTCAACTACGGCATCCGGCCGATCGGCGCCCTGCTGGGCGGTGCGCTCGGCCAGGCCCTCGGCGTACGACCGGCGCTCTGGATCGCCACCGTCGGGGCCCTCGGCGGTCTGCTCTGGGTGGCCTTCTCCCCGGTCCGCGCGCTGCGTGAGCTGCCCGAGCCGGCGGCGGACGACTGACGTTTGAGCGGTCGGCTGAGGGTACAGATCAAGGGACGGTCCACCGCGTCACGCGGCGCTGTACCCCCTGGACACGGGTCGAGGAAGGATGATGTTCGATGCCCACGCAGAACAGCTCGGCGCGCGGCAGTGGTTCCACCGCGACCAAGAACCCGCCGGGTAACCAGACCCCGAACACCCCCGACATCAACGAGAGCGAGATCGCCCGCCTCAAGGTCGACGAGCTGCGCAACCGGCTGCGCAACCGCGGCGTCACCGACACCGCCGACATGCACAAGGACGACCTGGTCAAGACCCTGATCAAGACCCTGCGCGACGGCCCCGGCAGGTCCGGCGGTTCGGGCCCGGCCGGTGGCGGCATCCGTACCGGCGAGCACAGCTCGAAGTCGATCAGATACTCGCAGGAGATCACCTCCGTCGACGACGAGCCGGAGCGCCCGGGGCGCAGCCTGGTCACCACCGACCACGAGGTGATCCGGCGGTGGGCCGAGGAGCGCAAGGGCGTACCGACCACGGTCGACGGCAGCGAGCACGACGGGCACGCCGGGGTGCTGCGCTTCGACTTCCCGGCCAACGGCCGGGAGGCGCGACTGCGCGAGATCAGCTGGGAGGAGTGGTTCCGCGCGTTCGACGAGCGCCGGCTCAACTTCATCTACCAGGAGGAACGCTCCGACGGGAAGCAGAGCAACTTCTTCCGGCTGGAGAGCCCGGACCGCGAGGACGGCTGAGCGTACGCGGGGACGGCCACCGTCCCCGCGTCGGTCCGGAGGCCCAGGTCAGCGCGTTGACCTGGGCCTCCGGCAGGTCGTACCGGCGGTCCCGCCCGGCCATCGACCGCGATGTTTGGGCAGGTGAACCGGTGGATATCAGAAGCCTCCAGGTCGTTTCACACTGGAGGGTCCGATGAGCCAGCCGTCGTATGCGGAGCATCCGCGGAGCAGCGCGGCCCCGGCGGTCCGCGGCACCAACGTCATGGCGATCCTGTCCCTGGTCTTCGCCTTCGTCTTCTCCCCGGTCGGCATCGTGCTCGGCCACATCGCCAAGAAGCAGATCCGGCGGACCGGGGAGCAGGGCAGCGGCCTGGCCACCGCCGGTCTGGTGCTGAGCTACATCTTCACGATCCTCGGCATCCTCAGTTTGATCGTCTTCGTGTTCATCGTCGCCGCCAACTCCGGCAGCACCGCCGCCTGATCCACCTGGCCGATGGACGGGCTCGTCCCTAGTGCACCGGGTCCGGTTGAGCGCCTCTTCCGAGGGTAGGAGTTCTCGTAACGCGAGGAGAGACCCTCCTGACGACTCAACGACAAGGAGTGCCCATGACCACGAAGGTCGAGAAGTCCATCGAAGTCAACGTTCCGGTCAGCACCGCCTACAACCAGTGGACCCAGTTCGAGGAGTTCCCCCGGTTCATGGGGGGCGTCCAGGAGGTACGCCAGCTCGACGACAAGCGGATGCACTGGGTCGCCGAGATCGCGGGCGTGAAGCGCGAGTGGGACGCCAAGGTCCTGGAGCAGGTCCCGGACCGCAAGGTGGCCTGGGCCGCCACCGAGGGCGCCACCAACGCCGGCGCCGTCTACTTCCAGCCGGTCGGCACCGACCGCACCCAGGTCCGGCTCTCCCTCGAGTACGAGCCCGAGGGGCTGGTCGAGAAGGCCGGCGACAAGCTGCACATCGTCGAGAAGCGGGCCGAGGCGGACCTGGAGAAGTTCAAGTCGTACATCGAGGGCCGGGGCACCGAGACCGGCGCCTGGCGGGGCACGATCGACGACGGTCGCAACCTCGGCACCCCCGGCGTGGAGCACGCCGCCTCGTCGCGGGGCGACGACGGCAAGGCCGGCGTCTCCGGCAAGGCCGTGGCGGCCGGCGCCGCCGTCGCGGGCGCGGCCGCGGCCGGCGCGGCGGCAGTGACCAAGCACCGGTCGAGCGACGACGGCACCAGCACGCCGGAGACCGAGACCGAGTACGTGGTGACCGACGTCCCGACGCCCCGGACGAGCACCTTCCCGGCCGATCCGGCCGATCCGGCCGACCCGCGCCGCAACCTCTGACGCACGTCGTCTCCCTGCCGGAGTGAGCCCGGCGGGCCGGCCCGGAGCCGAGCCCGCCGGGCTCGGTCCGCTGCGGTGAACGCCGCAGCTTGTTGCCGTCACCGGGCGGGATCGGTGACCAGGAGTGGCGACGACGCGGAAAGTTCCGACAGCGTCCCAGCCGGGAGCCTCGTCCTCGTCCTCGTCGTCCTCGTCCAGCTCAACACCGATCTCGGTCATGCGGCGCCTTCCCGTCCTCACCCGCGTCCACGATCGCCGACGATCCGTATTCTCCGATCATGACCGACACGCCGCTACGTCCGCCGCTGGGCCGGGTGCCGCGCACGGTGATCACGGTGCTGCTGGTGATCGCCGTGATGATTCCCGCGCTGCTGATCCGCGATCTGATCGCGGCACGTACCGGTCTTGCTCCACTGGCGGATGCCGGCGCGGTCGTCGTCCCCATGGCGGTGCTGGCCTGGCTCGCGCCCAGGGTCTCCTACCGCCGACGCGATGCCCTGCTCTGGCCGGTCGGTGTCGGCGGGTACGTCTTCTTGGTGATCGCCTGGCGGCTGGCCTACCTGCCGTACCGGGACTGGCCGCCTCGTCCCGACGAGGCGGCGCACGCCCGTTGGCTCCCCGACCCCCGGTACGCCGGGCTGTGGCACCTGGCCGGCTTCACTCCGCGCCGTGGCTGGCGGGAGGCGCCTTCGACGCCTGCCGCGCCGCCTCGATGACGTCGGTCAGCGTGGCGTGCAGGCGCTTGAGGTCCTCGATCGGCATGCCCAGGCGCTCGACGATGGCCGGGGGGATGCGCTGGGCCTGACTTCGCAACGCCTGACCCTTGGGGGTGAGCGTCACGGCCAGGCTGCGCTCGTCGGCCGGATCGCGCTCGCGCCGGAGGTAGCCGATCGCCTCCAGCCGCTTGAGCAACGGCGACAGGGTGCCCGGGTCGAGTTGCAGGAGACGGCTCAGCTCGCGTACGGAGAGCGGCGCGTGCTGCCAGAGGGCCAGCATCACCAGGTACTGCGGGTGGGTGAGTCCCATCGGTTCGAGCAGTGGGCGGTAGACGGCCACCACTCCACGGGCCGCGACGGAGAGGGCGAAACAGACCTGCTGTTCCAGCGCCAGCGGATCATCGATGTCGCTCAGGTCACCCATCCGATCGGCCCCTCCCTCTCGCTGTTACCGTACCAATAGTTGGTGTACCAATCGTTGGATTGCCAATGGTGAGGGGTGGGACACATGGCGGAGGAGAGCAAGACTCCCGACGACCAGGGCAAGGGCGGCCGGATCCTGGACTGGGTCTACCGGAACCTTGCCGGCCCCGCGACGGTCGACAACGCCGTCCACGGCGGCTCGCAGGAGGCACGGGAGCAGTGGAAGCGGGACCTGGAGAATCGTAAGCAGTGGAGCCGGGAGCAGCGCGAGCGCAAGCGCGCCGAGCGCGAGGCGCGCCGCGGCCGCTGACCTCAGGTCCCCGGATTCCCGCTGGCCACCCTGCCGCCTCGCCGCGGATCGTCAGCCGTCGAGGACCGACAGGTCGAGCCTCCCCAGCCGCTCGGGGTCGGAGAGCACGTCGATGGCGACGATCTTCCCGGCGGCGACGGTGAAGCCCATGACCGAGACCGGCCGCCCCTGTACGACGACCACGACCCCGGCGGCGCCGTTGACCAGCGCCGGGCGCGCGAACGGGGAGAGCCGCCCGAAGGTGAGCGCCTGTCCGGCCACCGTGTGCGCGCCGGTGAGCACGACCGTCTGGCGGGCCCGCGTGAGCCCGCCGTCGGCCCGCAGCACCACGTCGGGGTGGAGCACCGCGACGAGCGCGTCGAAGTCGCCGTCGTGGGCGGCGGCGAAGAACGCGCTGACGACCTCCCGCTGACGGCTGGCGTCGGGGTCGGGCTCGGGGGCCTGCCCACGTACCCGGCGGCGGGCCCGGCTCGCCAACTGCCGGGCCGCGGTGGGGGTCCGCTCGATCATCGGGGCGATCTCCTCGAACGGCACGGCGAACATGTCATGCAGCACGAACGCGAGCCGTTCGGCCGGCGTCAGCGTCTCCAGCACCACCAGCAGCGCCAGCCCGACCGAGTCGGCGAGCACCGCCTCCCGCTCGGGGTCGGCGCCGGACTCCGGGCTGATGACCGGATCGGGCACCCGCACGTCGAGCGGCTCCTCCCGCCGGTGCGCCCGCGCCCGCAGCATGTTCAGGCAGACCCGGGCCACCACCGTGGTCAGCCACCCGCCGAGGTTCTCCACGTCACGGGTGTCGGCGCGGCTGACCCGCAGCCAGGCGTCCTGGACGGCGTCGTCCGCCTCGCTCACCGAACCGAGCATCCGGTACGCCACCGCCCGCAGCCGGCTCCGCTGCTCCTCGAACCGCTCGGTCAGAAATTCGCGCTCATCCACCGGTCACATCCCCTTCTCGCCGGGTGTCACAGCGGTAGACCCACGAAACACAGCCGATGTGACCGGGAGATCGACTCCCGAACCGAACGAGTTTGGAGCAGCCATGACGTCACCCATCCTGGTCACCGGTGGCACCGGCACCCTCGGCCGCCTCGTCGTACCGCGCCTGCGGGACGCCGGCCGCGACGTGCGGGTGCTCAGCCGGGGGCGCCACCAGCCCGGGAGCGGCGTCGAGCACGTCACCGGCGACCTGCTCACCGGCGCGGGGGTCGAGTCGGCGGTGGCCGGTGCCGAGACCGTCGTGCACCTCGCGGGCGGCCCCAAGGGCGATGACGAGGCGACCCGGAACCTGGTTCGGGCCGCGTCGCGGGCCGGGGTGCGACACCTGGTGTACATCTCCGTCATCGGCGCGGACCGGGTGCCGCTGAGCTGGCTCCGGTCCAAGCTGGACGCCGAGCGGGCGATCGCCGACTCCGGCCTGCCCTGGACGACGCTGCGGGCCGCCCAGTTCCACGACCTTGCCTTCACCGTGGTGGAGAAGATGGCGAAGCTGCCGGTGATACCGGTCCCGGGCGGGCTCCGGTTCCAGCCGGTTGACGTGCGGGACGTGGCCGCCCGGCTCGTGGACCTGACCCTCGACAAGCCCGCCGGCCCGGTGCCCGATCTGGCCGGGCCCCGGGTGTACGGGCTGGCCGAGTTGGCCCGCGGCTACCTGCGGGCAAGCGGCAAGCGCCGCCCGATGCTGCCGGTACGGATGCCGGGGAAGGCCGGCCGGGCGTACCGGGCCGGCGCGAACCTGACGCTCGACGGCGCTGACGTGGGCGCGCGGACCTGGGAGGACTTCCTGGCCGAACGGCTGAGCCCGGCCCGCTGAGCGCCCCACCGCGGCGGGCCGCCCGGCAGGCTCGCCGCGCGGTGCTCGCGCGCTGACCACCGGCACCTGTCCCGGTCACCACCGCCAGCGCAGGAACCGGCGCTGATGTCGCACCGTGAGGCTCGAGGTCTGCAGGTGACCGCGCATCACCACGTGCAGACCGCCCGAGTCCGGCACGCCCGCCCTGGCCGAGCTGGACGACATCTCCACCTCATCCACCGAGGCGGACGCACCGTGCGGCAGCACCACCGTCACCGAGCTGGACCGGACGTCGAGCAACACCTCCACCGTCGGCGACACGATCACCGCCTCGGTGAGGTCCAGTCGTACGCTCGACGACCGGGCCTTGACGACCACCCGACGGGGCACGACCCACCGTCCGGCCCGCTTCAGCGACGACGCGCGGGAGCGCAACTCCAGCACCTGCGGTGCGCCGGTCGCCGGCAGGTCCGCGGTGAACGGCGCCAGGTCGCCGTGGGTACGCGCGGCCAGCACGCCCCCGATCCGGTCCTCGAACTCGGCGAGCGTGAGCCGCCCCTCGCCGACCGCCTGGTTCAGCTGCTCGACCACCCGCTCCCGTTCGGCGTCGGACACCCGCATCTCGGGCCGTGGCACCAGCTCTTCGGTCACGCGCCCAACCTACGACCTCGCGCAACCGAACGGCAGGGCCGTGCCGGAGTCCATTTGCACCCCGACGAGGGGTCCAGCCCGTCGGTCTGGTCACGCCGGGTGCACCGACCGGACCAGCTCGCCGGCGTTCGGTAGCGCTTCGGTCTGCGTATACGAAAGGAGTTGACGAGCCGCTGGCCGCGACCCGTCAACCCCGACACGTACCCACCCAGGCTGGGTTACTTGACGCCACCGGCCCGGAACGCCACCCAGGCGTCGCTCATTCGGTCCGCCTGTCCTGCGGTGAACATGTCCATGCAGGAGTCCTGCGTGTAGTCCATGAAGTTGTGGATCGGGTCCAGCCCGGGTGCGGTGCAGGTGTCCGCGCCCACCGGGCAGTTGAACTGCGGCGCCGCCTCCCGCGGAGTGTCCGCGACGTAGTCGCCGGAAGCGGAGCACCCGTGCGCGAAGGTGTGCTCCAGCATCAGCCAGTGCCCGACTTCGTGCGTCAGCGTGTCACCCAGGGCGTACTTGCCCGCCGTTCCGCCCGGCATCGACTCATCGAGCATCACCACGCCGTCGATGTAGTCCCGGCCGTTGTTGTAACCCTTCGGGAAGTACGCCCAGCCGAGGAGCCCGCCACCGATGTTGGCCGCGTACACGTTCAGGGTGCGGGAGTCGCCGGTGTACAACGCCTGCTTCATGTCCCGCTCGTTCTTGCCCGGCACGACCGTGTACCAGTCGCTGTTCACCGTCCACGTCGTGTCGACGAGCGAGAACCGGAACGGCGTGTCGGAGGCGTTCGCCGCCGTGCGGCCCGCGAACGAATCGTTGAGCACGGTCATCTGCGCCGCGATCAGGGTGTTCCACCTGTTCGTCTCGGCCGCGCCGAGGGGGTGGTCGGAGACCATGTGGAAGATCGTGGGCACGGTGACGCTGCCGTTGGTCAGCCGCGGCGAATCCTTGATCACGCCGTAGGCGTTCGCCTCATTCTTGGAATACAGCTCCGGCTCCTGTGCGGTGGCGCCCACGCTCACCCGCGCCGCGCTGTGCCCCTCGGCACCCGGCTCGCACGCCGCAACACCCGCGGAGGCGGTGACGGACGCTGCCGTGCCCACCGCCCCGGAGGCTCCACCGGCCGCCAAGAATGTCGCAGCGGTAGCGGTCAGGACTGCCAGTTGGAACGTCGATCTCCTGCGCATCGTTGCACCTTTCACGTCTGGGGGATGGAGGGGTCACGGAGCGGGATGGCCGAGGGTCGCCGCGACGAGGTCACTGACATCGTCGTCCCGGTATAAGAACACGCCATCGACGTCAACAACAGGGCATTGGGAAGCTCGCCGCGACCGAGCGCGGCACGCAGGAGAAGTATCGGACTTCTGAGCTGTCGTTGATCGGTCACTGAATGATCGTCGGGTAATGCACATTGACCCTATGAATCACGCTGCTGCGTTCCTTGCCGATCCGCCGCAAAGCCCTGCGGTCACTGCCGTCTACCAGGCCGATGTCGCCTCCGACGGCTACGTCAACAACCTCACCCGCGCCTGGTGCTGGCGTCCGGATGTGCTGGCGTCCTTCCAAGCCGTGCGTGCTGATCTCCTGGCCGATTCGGGCCTGTCGCCCCGGGAAGTGGCCGTGATGGTCGCCGCCACCGCCGCTGCCCGCCGCGACGCCTACTGCGCGCTGGCTTGGGGATCCAGGCTGGCCGAACTCAGCGACGAGGCGACCGCCGCAAGGGTGCTGCAAGGCGTTGACGGTGGCCTCTCCGATCGGGAGGCTGCACTGGCCGGCTGGTCTCGTCAGGTCGTCCAGGATCCGAATGCCACGACCCAGGCGGACGTGGACCGCTTACGCGACGCGGGCCTCAATGACCAGGAAATCTTCGAGGCGACGACGTGGATCGCGTTCCGGCTGGCGTTCTCGACTGTCAACGACGCGCTGGGAGCGCGGCCGGATCCGCAGCTTGCCGAGAAAGCGCCTCGGCTCGTCCGCGAAGCCGTCACCTACGGCCGGGCAGTGTAGGTGCACACCATCCCCGACCCCCGTTGCGCAGAGAACGTCAGCCCCCACCGACAGCGGTGCCCGTGTGGCGCCAGCGCCGTCAGCGGCATGAGCGCGCGATCACGAACCGGAGTCCGCCTCCGCACGACCCGGCTCGGCGCTGCTGCCGCAGTCGACCTGCGGCCGTCCCGGGCGAGGCATTACGGGTGATACTCGCCCCGGGTCCGTGGGAGCCATTGCGGGTGTTGGTCCCGGACGTACGTGGTGAGGGCCTCCCGCACTTCGCAGGCGAGGTTCCAGGCGCTGGGTGAGTCTGCGGCCCAGGCGCGTAGCTTGACGGCGATTGTTTGCGGTGTCACGTCGACCATCTGTAGTTGCCATTTGTTGTCGCGTTCCCACAGCGGGTTCGCCTCCAGGAGGCGTTGCGCCTCGCTGCGCAGCTCGTTCAACTCGGCGGTGAAGTCCAAGTGCAGGGTGACTTCGCTGATCACTCGCGCGTCGTGTCGGGTCAAGTTTTGAAAAGGGCGTTCGGTGAAGTAGGTGGTGGGCAGGGTCAGCCGCCGTTCGTCCCACATCCGCATGACGACGTGGGTGAGGTTCACCTCCTCGATGCGGCCCCACTCGTCGTTCACCACGACGACGTCGTCTTCCTGCATGGCGTGGGCGACAACCACCTGGAGTCCGGCGAGGACGTTGCCGAGCGTGGTCCGGGCGGCGAGGCCGACGATGACGCCGAGGACTGCGGCGGATGTCAGCAGGGATATGCCGAATGCCCGCAGGGTGTCGAAGGTTGTCAGGGCCCAGCCGATCGCCAGCACTGTGACGACAGCCCCGGCCAGCTTGCGGAGCAGCCGGATCTCGTTGCGGGTCCGCCGGATGGACGGATCCTTGCTGTGCATAGGGAGATGTAGCAGGGTGCCTGCCTCGGTGACGCGCAGCGCCTTGGCCACCAACCAAGCGAGTGCAAGGACCAACACCAGGCGCAGCGCGTTACGGCCGTGGGGCAACCAATCATTGGGCAGGTCGGTGTATTGCAGTGTGAAGTACAGCGCAGCGAGTACCAGGATGAAAATCGTCAGGCGGCGGCAGGCGCGATAGGTCGGCATCAACAACGACCGGTAGGGCTCCCTCGCCGCCTTCTTGATGGCTACGCCAATGAGCCAGCCCACGAGCCAACCAGCGGCGACGGCAGCCGCGACGACCAGCGCCGTGCGCACCAACGCGGCCGGGGCCAGCAGAGGAGCCGGCACCGCAACGTACGACGCGTTCCGCGCCGCACCGCCTTCGCCCCCACGGCCCCGCAGCGCCTGACGTTTTCCTACCCACCCAGGGTTCCGGCCCTCGGCCATGAGGAAGGGTTTCGTACCGTGCCGCTCCGCGCCGCCGAGGGTGGGCGGCAGCATGGGGAGCCTCTTGCGGCCTGAGATGCCCACAGAAGGGAGTACCCATGGCGACAACGACTAACCGACGTGGATGCAAGGGCGCCCGGACTACTCCCTGCCTCGCTCCTTGACCGAGCCCACGCAGGCCGCGTGGCTGTTCGTGGAGCTGTCAGGGGCGAGGCGGCCGTTGTAACGGGTTTCCCGTCGCTTCCACCGGCCCAGCGGTTGGCGAACACGTGTGTGCCGATCAGGACGAATCCGGCCGATCTCCTCAGGGATGTCGGGGTCCAGCACGATTTCGCCGTTCTGGGCATCAAGGCCAAGCTTGGCCGCGCAGGAGAAGGAGTGGAGCCCCACTCGCCCACGCCTGCGGGTTGCACGCCGTCGAGTTCCAAGCAAGTGACACGGAATCGGATCACGCACGACTGGCAGGCGCAGTTCCGGGCCAGGCATCCGACGCGTCCGAGCGGGCCGTTCGGCCCTGCCGGCGAGCATGGCCGCGCTCCCCGCGGCAAGAGAGATGACATGCGTCGGCTTCGCTCGGCGTGGCCGTAGAGCTGCCGCCATGAACGGCGGCTGCCGTTCTAATCGTCGAGTAGACGGCGCAGATATGCCGCGGACGGTGGAAGGTAGCACTGGTTGGTGCGGCGGGTGAGCGCCGCCAGCCCCTACCGGAGCCATCCCGCACCAGCAGGCTGACAGAACCCATTAGATGGCTGCGCCTGATCAGACGCGGGTGCGGGCACGGCGTGACGCCTCAGGGCTCGCGCTTCTCGACCCGAGTCCACCCGGTCCAACCACGCTCGGCGATCAGTTCCCGCAGCCGCGCGACGGCGGGGTGGGCGCCATCGGCGAACGCGTCCATCAGGCGGATGAACTCCGCATCGGGCCCGTGCTCGTCCCGCCAGTCCAGCTGCCCATTGGCCGCCGCCTGCTCGAACAACTCGCTCATCAGGTCGGCCGTCTCGCGCAGCAGCTCCTCGTCCTCCCAGTCCTCCGCGATCCGACCGATGAGCTGGTAGAGCCGGACGATCTTCGGGTCGGCCAGCTCGGCCACCTTCTGGGCCATGAACGCCGGGATAGCCTCCGGCCAGCGCGCCGCTATCAGGATCCAGGCGTCCCGCTCGGCCACGATCATCGCCTCCGGCGCTCCGGTGGCACGCAGGCGGTCCAGGTAGTCGATCACCTCCTCCGGGAGAGCCAACGAATCGCCGGAGCCCAGCTGCGCGATCCGCCGCCGGTGCTCCTGCAGTGCGCGGATCTGCGCGCGCAGCTGCCGGTCGATCTCGGTGGTCGCGGCGGCGAACGTCTCGGGGTCAGCGTCGAGTAGCTCGCGGACCCGGGCCAGCGGGACGCCGGCCTCGGCTAGGGTCCGGATCCGGATGAGTCGCACGACTGCGGCCGCGTCGTACGTCCGGTAGCCGGAGGCGTCGCGCTCTGGCTCCCGGAGCAGACCGATCTGGTGGTAGTGCCGCACCGCGCGAATGGTTACCCCGGCGTAGGACGCCAGCCGTCCGATCGTCAGCATGGCTTCAGCCTGCACGAAGGAGACACATCGTCAACTGATCTTGCGATGGTAGATGGCCATGGCGACGCCATATGCGACGATGAGGAGGCCGGCACACCAGGCGAGGGCGATCCAGATGTCGGCGCCGACCTGCTGCTGAGCGTACAAGTCGCGGATCGTGTTGACGATGGACGTCACCGGCTGGTTCTCGGCGAAGGCGCGCACCGGCCCGGGCATGCTCGCCGTGGGTACGAAGGCCGAGCTGATGAACGGCAGGAAGATGAGCGGATAGGAAAACGCGCTCGCGCCATCCACGGACTTCGCGGTCAGGCCCGGGATGACGGCGAGCCACGTCAGGGCCAGCGTGAACAGCATCATGATGCCGGCGACCGCGAACCAGTCCAGCACGCCGGCCCCCGAGCGGAAGCCCATGACGAGGGCGACCAGCACAACCACCGCGAGCGAGATCAGGTTGGCGACCAGCGAGGTCAGCACGTGCGCCCACAGCACGGACGAGCGTGCGATCGGCATGGACTGGAACCGCTCGAAGATGCCGCCCTTCATGTCCAGGAAGAGCCGGTATGCGGTGTAGGAGATGCCCGAGGCGACGGTGATGAGCAGGATGCCAGGCAGCAGGTAGTTCACGTACTTGTCCGACCCGGTCTGGATCGCGCCGCCGAATACGTAGACGAACAGCAGCATGAATGCGATCGGCATGATCGCGGTTGTGATAATGGTGTCCGGGCTGCGGCTGATGTGGCGCAGGGACCGGCCCAGCAGGACGGCGGTGTCGCTGAAGAAATGCTTGATCATCGAGGGTCCTTAGTTGTTCGTGCCGTCTGGGCTGGCGGCGCCTACTTTTCTGTCGGTGCCGTCGTCGCCGACGATGGCGAGGAAGACGTCCTCGAGGGTCGGCTGCTTCTCGACGTACTCGACCTTGGCGGGCGGGAGCAGCTGCTTGAGCTCGGGGAGAGTGCCGTTCGCGATGATGCGCCCCTTGTGGAGGACCGCGATCCGGTCGGCGAGCTGTTCGGCCTCGTCGAGGTACTGCGTGGTGAGCAGCACCGTCGTGCCCTGCCTGGCGAGTTCCCTGACGGCCTGCCACACTTCGAGACGCGCCTGTGGATCGAGCCCGGTCGTCGGCTCATCGAGGAAGATCACTGGCGGGTCCCCGATGAGGCTCATCGCGATGTCGAGGCGGCGGCGCATGCCGCCCGAGTACGTCGACACCTTCCGTGTGGCCGCGTCAGTCAGTGAGAAGCGGGCCAGCAGGTCATCCGCGATCCGGCCCGGATCCCTCAGATGCCGCAACCGGGCGACCAGCACCAGGTTCTCCCGCCCGCTGAGGATCTCATCGACGGCCGCGAACTGTCCCGTCAGGCTGATGGACTCCCGCACCTTCGCCGCTTGCGTGACGACATCGAAGCCGTTGACGCTGGTCGTCCCCGCGTCCGGCTTGAGCAGCGTGGACAGGATCCTCACGACCGTGGTCTTGCCCGCCCCGTTGGAGCCGAGCAGGGCGAAGATGCTGCCGCGCGCCACGTCGAAGTCCACGCCGCGCAGCACGTGCAGCTCCTTGTATGACTTCTCCAGGCCCTGGACCTGGATCGCAGGCCCGCGGACCTGCTCGGTTGTCATCTGAAGACTCATGGACATGGCGCCAGCATGCAGGGTTGACCCTGCGTCAAGGTCAAGCCCGCGAGCAAGGCAGGTCGCCTGCTCAGGTTGCGGGAGTGGCGTCAAGGCTGATCCACCGCTCGGTCATGGGCACGTCCGGACGGCAACCGGGCCGGCTCGGCGTGACGCTGCGTAGCGCGCGAGTCGCGGCAGAAGCGTGCACGTGATCTTGTCGGGCACGGCCCGCGAGATCAGGGCACGCGGAGCGTTCAACGCCGGGCACTATTTACTCGTGGCTCCTGACCAACTCGCCGGCTGCTTCGTCGTGGAGGTCGGCCTCCGCCCGGCATGGCCTTTTCTCGGGTTCTGTGACAACCGATCGACGCCGCCGCAAGAAAGCCGCCTCTACCTGGACACCGATTGGCGTATCGAGGCCGGTTCTCGTGTTCGGGGCACCGCTGCCGACGAGGCCACCTGGCTAACAGCTGCGCTCACTCTCAACGGCGCCACGATCGCAGAGGCCCATGTCACGGACGACGGCACACTACTCTTGGCCACGACTGATCAACGGTCACTCGTCGTTTCGGGGCGGCCGGACGCAGCTCCGGCCGGCGAACCGTGGTGGCTCTCCAGCTCGTCCTCCAGGTAGCTATGCCATCGCACTGCTCGCGGCAGAGTCGGACGTGCCCCGCTCGGCGAGCTGTCAACGGCCGACCAGCGGCATGAGCGTGTGTTCGGGGCGGCCCCGGTGCACCTCGGTCGTCTGGTTTCGCCCGCGGTGGTCCTGTCCACGATTTGCTGGCGGGTCGTCAGGGTGTCGGGGTGGTCTGGGCCGAGCACCGATTCACTGTCGGCGCAGGTGGCCTGGCGGATGGAACCGGCAGGGGTGATCTCCCCGACACCGTGCAGCGATTCGGCGGCCCATCGGCAAAGAGTGAGGAGCAGGGGCGAAGGTTTAGCCGAATGGCCGCGTAGGGCGATGATGTGGGCGACTAGTCACCGACGAATGTCCCGCACATACTGCTTATTGACAGAGCCGCCGCACGGGGTCCGGTGACACCGGGAGGCACTTATGCCGCAGGCGCAGGGCTGGCGATCGCCGCCGGAGCGGATGCCACCGTTCATCGTCGCCGGCGGATGAGATCGGAACACCGCAGACCGGTCACCGTCGACTGATCGTCGGGTCCCGTCAGGCGCACCGGGATCGGTGCGGGCTACGCGGAGGTGGTCATGTACCCAGCGGCGAAGGTTCGCACCGTTCTGGCGGCCGGGACGCTCGGCCTTGCCATGGTCGCCTGCCAGTCCTCGCACGCCCCCACGCCCGGGCCGTCCGCCCCTGATGCGGCACGCTCAATCTGGTCCGCGCCCGGTGGGTCGGGTGGCGGACGGGTGGCATCGCCGTCCACATCGACCGCGCCGCCGCCCACGAAGGCCCCGGGCACGTCACCCGCGTCGGTACCGTCCGTGCCGGCGCCGAGCAGGTCGGCCGGCCTGACCAGGTGGCAACTGGCCGGGCAGCGGATCATCTACTCCTATCCCGGGTTGACACCACCGGCGAGCCTGTTGAGGATCATCCGCGCCGGTGAGGCCGCCGGGGTGATCTTCTTCGGGGAGAACATCGCCGGCACCGCCCAGATCAGCTCGGTGATCGCCCAGTTGCGACGAGCCCAGGCGCAAAGCCCGGTCCACGTGCCGCTGCTGCTGATGGTCGACCAGGAGGGTGGCCTGATCCGGCGGCTGTCGGGGGCGCCCGCGCTGTCGGAGAAGCGGATCGGCCAGGCCGCTGATCCGGTGGCCGCGGCGGCCGCGGCGGGCACCGGAGCCGGCCGCACCGTCGCCGCGGTGGGCATGAACGTAAACCTCGCCCCGGTTCTCGACGTCTACTCCACTGCGGGCAACTTCATCGACCAGTACCAGCGCTCCTACAGCGCGAACCCCGGCACCGTCGCGTCCCTGGGGCGGGCGTTCATCACCGCCCAGCAGCGCACCGGCGTGGCCGCCACCGCCAAGCACTTCCCCGGACTGGGATGGGCGGCAACGGCCCAGAACACCGACACCCGGCCGATCACCCTGTCCCAGTCGCTGGCCAGGTTGCGCGGCACCGACGAGTTCCCGTACTCAGCCGCCGTCGCCATCGGCGTCGACCTCGTCATGGTGTCCTGGGCCATCTACCCGGCGCTGGACCCGAACCGCCCAGCCGGCCTGTCGCCGACCGTGGTCAGGCAGGAACTGCGCGGCCGCATTGGGTTCACCGGGGTGACCGTCACCGACGCCCTGGAAGCCGGTGCGCTGGCTCACTACGGCAGCACCGGCCAGCGCGCGGTCGCCGCCGCGACCGCCGGCATGGACCTCATCCTGTGCTCCGCCCGTGACGTCAGCCAGGGCGAAGCCGCCACCGCCGCGCTGGTCAACGCCCAGACCGGGGGCCAGCTCGACTCCGCCGGCTTCATCGCCGCGGCGGATCGGATCGCCGACCTGCGGGCCCGTCTCCACTGACCGTCTAGTGAGGTTCCCCGGGGATGTGGACACCGGGTTATGCCGCGAACGGGTGCAGGTGTCCGGTCTCAGGGGATCACTTCACGTGAGTGACACGTCCGGCTGCCGCTTGCCAGCTGCCGGGTTGCCTGGTCTCACAGGCCACGACAGGGCCTCGGATGACGCTTGACAGTGATCGCGACAACCGCGCGACTCGCGGCAGATGTGGGTGCTCAAGACCGCCGGTCGACCGCGGCGGTGCCCAGCGCCGAACGCCGGTAGCGGATCTCGTGCCGGTGGCGTTCGCCGATGATGAACCCGGCGTCGCGCAGCACCGTCAGGTGTTCCGAGACGGTGGCCGGGGCGAGAGCGTGCCGGTGGACGAGCGTGGTCGTCGTCGCGGGTTCGGTCAGCCCGATCAGCAGCGCGGCCCGGGTCCGCCCGATCAGGCGACCCAGTGCGGCGTCGGGCGTGCCGCTGAGCTGCTGCCAGAGTGTGCCGGACCCGCGGACGGGATAGATCACGGTGGGCTGCCACGGCTCGTCCATCACCACAACCACCTGGTCCCACTTGAACGCGCTGGGCATCAGGACGAGCCCTGCACCGGCGAGGTCGCGGGTGGTCGTCGTCGCCGTACTCGCGGATGAGCGTGTTGTCGTGCCAGCGCAGGGTGGGATGCAGTTCCGCGAAGAGCCGGTCGAGGCCACCCTCCGCGAGCCGCCTGGTCTGAAAGCCCACGTCGGCGTCGAGCAGGGCACGCACGCGGGGCCAGCTGGGTTCGACGAGCTGGTGCCACGCGGTACGGATCAGGCCGGTCAGCGTCGCGAGGACCTCGACGGGATCGCCGAGCAGGTATCGGCCGATCTCGCTGTCGGCCGCACCCGGGGTGTCGTGCAGGGATCGGGCGATCTCGGCGGCGACCTGGCTGGGCGGGGTGTCTGCGATCCGGGCCAGATCGTCCTCGAAGGTTGCGAGCGGCCCGGCTGGGGGCGGGGCCAGGAAGTCCGGGGAGTAGCCGCGTCGGGGCTGCAGCAGGGTGATCGGCCGCAGGTCGATTCCGGCGACCTGGCCGGCGACCGTGTCCAGCCAGCGCCGGTGCTGCCCGGGGGACTCCGCCGGCAGGGTGAGCCGGATCGCCGACAGCGTCTCGAAGGCCGGCGAGATTGCGAAGCGGCAGCGCAGCAGGTCGGCGGTGCTGAATCGGAGGGTTGCCGCGATGGCTGGCTCCTCCCCGCAGAGTCTGAGAGATTCGGTTGTGACCGAATCAGTGGTTCGAGCTTAGCGACTCTCCCAGGATGGGCGGGCGCGAGCCGACCGGCCGCCCGCAACGAGGGAGATCACCATGCATGACGTGACCAGCCAGAGCGAGATCAGCGCCGACTGGGAGCGGCGGGTCGCCGAGGCGTGGGCGACGATGGACAGCTTCGCCGAGGACGACTTCGTCAGTCGGATCGGCGAGCTCGCCGCTGAACTACCCGCCGACAGCGCGGTCGGCCTGTTCGAGCGCGCCTGCGCGTGGGACTCGACCGGGCACTCCGATCTGGCTGTCCCGCTCTACCGGCAGGCACTGCAGGCTGGGCTCAACGGGCTGCGGCGGCGCCGGACGATCATCCAGATGTCCAGCTCGCTGCGCAACCTCGGTCGCGCCGGGGAGAGCGTGGCGCTCCTGACGGCCGAACGGGACGCCGGTAGCGACGAGCTCGACGACGCGGTCGCGGGGTTCCTGGCTCTGGCGCTGGTCGACGTCGGGCGCGACCGGGAGGCCGTCGCGCTGGCGCTGGGCGCACTCGCCCCGCACCTGGCGCGTTACCAGCGGTCGATGGGCAATTATGCCCGGCTGCTCGTCGAGCGGGACCCGGCGTAGCTGCACGGATGCGGCAGCTGACTGGGCGTGCACATCCTCATCTCGGCATGACAGCGCAGCGCAGTGGGCTGGGCGCGGCCAACGCGCGGACAGCGGCATGAGCGTGCGCTCGCGGCGCGTACAGAGTTCCCCCGCCTACCTTCGCCTTGCGATGATCCAGTGGTGACCTCCTACGTGTCCCACACCACCGTGGATTGTGCCGACGCCTACGCCTTGTGTCGTTGGTGGCAAGCCGTTCTCGACTACAGCGAGAACCCGGACGATCCGAACGAGCCCGGCCACGAGGAATGCATGATCTACTCCCGTGACGGGCGGCACCGCCTGCTCTTCATCGAGGTGCCGGAAGTAAAACAGGTCAAGAACAGGATCCATCTCGACTTGCGTCCTGTCGACGGCACGCGCGACGCGGAGCTGGCGCGGCTGACCGAGCTCGGTGCGGCCGTCGTGGCTGACCGCCGCGAGGCCGACGGAACGGGATGGGTTGTGCTTGCCGATCCGGAAGGCAACGAGTTCTGCATTCTTCGGAGCGACGCCGAGATCGCTGGCGGGCGGCCATGACGGCGTTGGGCTCGCCCATGCAGCCGGTCGCTACGTCCGCTCATCGGCGTCCGGACGGCACCCGGGCCAGCTCGGCGTGACGTGACGTAGCGCGGATGCGGCATGAGCGTGCAGGTGATCAAGCGGCGCCGTCAAGCTGCCCGAGCCATCGACGGACCGCTGAGAAATCCGCTTCGGTCAGGCCCACGTATGGGGTCGACACGTTGCAGCAGCGCCGGCACCGGGTGGTGTGCTGCTACCCATCGCCGGTCAGCATCAGTTATCTCCTCGTCAAGCCAGACGAATGGGCGGCCGGCCGCCCACCGGGCAAGGAATACGGTCTTCCAGTGCAGACCGTGCTCCGGATCCTCGTCGTCGTCCGGCCATTCGACGACCGGCAGGTCCGGAAGCCCGAGCCGTGGCGAGATGACCTCGTTCGCCTCCGCCATCCATGTCGTCGCCCAGACCAACTGGCATCCCAGTGCCAACAGCCTCCGCCCTCATCTGGGTCAAGCCGATCGAGCAGAGGGTTGCCAGTACCGTCCAGTGGCTGCACGACGGCACCGCCCAAAGAACGCTCGCGGCTAACCGGCCGGGCTTTGAACGGGATCAGCGGTCCGTCGACATCGACGAAGATCAAGGGGCTGTTGGCAAGGCCGGCCATCACGCTCGAACCGTATCGTGGGCCCATCCGGGCTGAGCCAGGTGCGCGCACTCTCCCGGGAAGGACCGGCTGTTCGCTGCACGCACCCCTCGTAACACACCGGGACGCCCGGTCAGCGGCATGTGCGCGTGTCCCAAGGGGTTCCGCGACCGGCCTTTTCCGAGGTGGCGTAATCGGCTTGTGCGGAGTGTCGAGGGCTGCTTCGCTGTTGCCCGTGACCGAACTTCAAACGCCGCGACTGGGCTTGCACGCCATCGACACAGCAGAGGGTGAACGCATCGTCGGGCGGCGCGCCGGAGCCGGGGATGCCTGGGCTGAGGATTTTCCTTTCGACGGCGACGTCATGGGCGTCACGGCCTTTCTCACAGCTACGGCCGCCCACGGGGACCAGCGCCCTTTCGGGCACTACCGGATCACCCGGACCGCCGACGGGAAGGCCATCGGTGGAATCGGTTTCAAGGGTCAGCCGGACGACGGATGTGTCGAGGTCGGTTACGGCCTTGCCCCATCAGCCCGTGGTCACGGCTATGCAGCGGAGGCACTCGTCGCCCTGCTGAACGTCGCGGCCGATCACGAATTGTCCCGAGTTGTCGCCCACACCACCGGGGACAACGTCGCTTCCCAGCGGACCCTCGAACGTGCCGGGTTCCGCCAAATAGGCACCAACGGTGACCTCTACCTATACGAGGTACTCCTCGACGCCCCTTCGCGACCGGCTCAGACGCAGTAGCCCGATCGCCCGTTGGGGCAGCCCGTAGCTCCCGCGCGATCGGTGGTCCTTCGGAACTGTCTATCGCTCATCGGCAAAGCCACGAGCGGCTGGCTATGTCCCGGAGGCCAGGTACGCGGCCAGGATGTAGTTGGGGTGCCGGTCGAGGTTCTTGCGGGCCCGGTCGTAGCGCATGGTGGTTCGCGGGTCGGCGTGGCGGGCGGCGATCTGCACGTCGCGCAGACTGACGCCGGGCGTCGAGCATCGTCGTCACGAACGTGTGGCGCAGCATGTGGGGATGCATCCTCGGCATCCGGAGCCCTGCGGCCTGGGCCAGGTGCTTGAGCCAGCGGGTCGCGGCGTGCCGGTCCATCCGCACGCCGAGGGTGTTGCGCAGGACCGGCCCGCTGGTGCGGTCGTCGACGGCCCGGTCGATGGCTCGGGCCACCGCGGGTGGCAGCGGGACGAGCACGACCTTGCCACCCTTGCCGCGCACGCGCAGTACCCGGTGGCCGTGCTCCTCGCCCAGGTCGGCGATGCTGGCCCCGCAGGCTTCGAAGATCCGCAGGCCGAGCGGAAGCGGGAGCAGGAAAGACAGCCATACATCACCGTGCGTCCCCAGCGGCGATGAACGCCAGCACGCCCGGAGCGGCAGATGAGGATGCCGGCCCACCCAGTCGGGCACTGATCTTGCAGGCGACAGCTCGCACGATGGTCCGGCGCATAAGGAAGACTGGCGGGCATGGCTGATCTGGGTGACCCGAAGGCGGCGCTGCACCACTACCTGCAGGCGACTCGCGATGACCTCATCTGGAAGCTCGAGGGGCTGAGTGAACGCGAGGCCAGACTGCCCCGCACCGCGACCGGCAACAACCTGCTGGGAGTCCTCAAGCACTGCCTCAATGTCGAAGCCGGCTACTTCGGGCCTACCTTCGGGCGTGAGTTCCCGACGCCCGAGGAACTGGTCCCCATGCAGGCGTACGACGAGGATCCGCAGGCAGACTGGTACGCGCGAGAGGACGAGACGAAGGATGGGCTGATCGACCTGTATCGCCGTATCGGGGTGTTCGCGGATCAGACGATCGAACAGCTACCGCTCGACGCGCCGGGGCGAGTGCCGTGGTGGCAGCCTGGTGGACAGATCGTGACGCTGCAAAGGATCATCATCCACGTGACCGCCGACCTCGCCCGTCACGCCGGTCACGCCGACATCATGCGCGAGCAGCACGACACGGCGATCGGCTTGCGGCGGGAGAACACCAACGTCCCCCACGACTATGACTGGCCGGCGTACGTCACCAAGCTGACGAAGCTCGCTGACCGGTTTGAATAGCCGAACGGTTCCATCGATACAAGCGGTGAGGCCAGCACATGCTCATCGGCATGTCCGGCCACGTCTGGACGCCCGTCCCTCGGCCGCCGTCCACGCTGCGTGACGCGCGGTCCGGGGCAGATCCGGATATTCGATTGTCCGCCACTGGGGACTACGAGCTCGACTGATCCAGCACCCCTTTTGCGTCGGGACGTTCCGTCGGGGATCGACCCGGGTTGACTCGTTCTTCATGCTGGAACCGGAAGCCCCATGCCCGCACCACGCGAGGAGGACCGATGCGCAAGCCGGCCAAGACTGCTGCGTCCTTTTCGGACTCGGTGTCGGCGCCACGGTCGGTCCGTCCCTTGGGCCGGCCGCCGTCTGGTCCGGCGTCGCGATCGCCGCGCTCGGCGTCGTGCTCTCCCTGGTCGGTACGACGGAATCCGATCTCGTTGGGGACGGCCTGGTCGACCGCGACGAGGACGCCGGGGTCGCAGGCGACGGGACGACCACAGGAACCGCGGTCGTCGCGGAACGACGACGGCGGAACCGGCAGCGGCCAACCCTCAGCGGCCTGGGCACCCGGGTAGAACAGATCCTCAAACTCGCCGAGGAGCAGGCCGACGACCACCGCGCCGAGGCGCGGCTCGAGGCCGAGGGGATCGTGACCGCCAGCAGCGGCCCGCGACGCCCGACTGGCCGATGCGCATCACCGGATCGCTGCTCACGTGCGCTACCTGAGGAGCGCGGTTATGGCGCGCGAGGAATACGGGCTGGTACACGGTGAGCTCGGCCCGGATCACGTGCTCGTCACACCGGCCGGCGAAGCAGTCATGATCGACTTTGAGGGCCTGGCGTACTTCGACATCGAATGGGACCACGCCTGGCTGCAGATGCGCTTCGGCGACACGTACCCGACCTGCGTCCGGTCGATCTCGACCCCCACCGCCTGGAGCTCTATCGATACGCGCAGACGCTGTCCCTGATCGAGGGGCCACTGCGCATCGCGGACACTGACTTCCCGGATCGGCAGTGGATGCTGGACTTGGCCGAGTGGAACATCATCAAGGCGCTCGCCGCAGCCTGACGCATCCTGCTCCCGCGAGCTGCACGGCGTCTCTTCGGATGGAACGCCGCCTTCACATTAGCGACGACTTCCGCGGCACTCGGCCGTCCCGCTTGAACGGCCGCTCATCGGCAATTTCGCGTCTTCGCTGTCTGCGCCATTAGATAAGTGCGCCGCCGGAAGGTGGCCCGCGACGGGTTGGTACGGCCGAGGACTATGAGGCGAGGGTCTCCGAGCGGTTACCGAGGTCGCGGCGCCAGATCCGCCTCCAACGCTCCTCGGTGGAAGGGACACGCCAACGTGCGGCGGGACCGTCCGGGTGGACGCCGCAGGTCGGGCATGCGCGGCCTGGCCGGCGGCGTTCGATGCCGCATGCGAGGCAGTGCGTGTCGACGGTGATTCCGGCGGTGTAGCGGTTGAGTACCCCCTGCACGACCGTGGCGAGGGGTCCCGCCGGGTGGTGCTCTGGGTCGGGACAGTAGGCGATCCCACACCAGCCCCACGAGTTCCAGGGCGGCGGCGCCTGTGGGGCGCGCATGCCTACCGCTTTTTCCCGGCGCCGCCGCTCGGCGTACTCCTGTACCTGCGGCATGACCACGTCGCGAGCACGTTGGAGTTCGTCTGCGGCGCGCACGAGTGCGTCGGGATCGTCTGCGAGCCTGCGTGGGATGCGGGCGGAAACGACCAGGTGGTGCCAGGTGGCACGGAACCCGTACGGAGCACAGTGCAGCGTGCATTCCCGCAGCGCATACAGCCTCCGCTGTGGCGGGAGTGTGCTGTCGCGGACGCGGTTAGCCTGCGCGGGAAAACTGGTCACCGAAGCAATCATGGCCCGCCCGCGGAACACGGCACCACCACGGTTCGTTGCCCGCAACGACCACAGCGCGGGACGGAGCCGCCAACGGTCGCCGCGCAACACGGAGCGGTAATAGCGCTACTACGCCATATGCGGCATGTGCGGACACCCCTGCCTTGGGCTTGGACGCACTAAGCTCGGAGGCCGGCCTGCCCAACGTGCGGCGCCGGTACCGCGCGTCACTGAACACAGGGATGGCAGCATCGTTCGAGCCGGGCCAGGCTCCGGGGAGCCCGCTCATGATGAGCGGGCTCCCGAAAACGGCCCAGGCGGGCCCAACCGTCTAGCTGCAACCGCGCGGAGCGCGGCAGATCCGTGCGCCGTTGTCACGTAAAGGACCGCTCGGCGAAGCTGATCCCGGCGCGCTCGGTGGAGGTGAGGGCCTGCCGGGGGATGTGCTGCGGCGGCAGCCGGAGGTACTGGGTGTAGCCAACAGCTCGAAGACGGAACTCGAAGTTCTGACCCTCAATGTGCCACAACGGCTCCGGGCTGCTGTCTGGGGAATCAAGTCGGTGAACGTCGGCGATCTCCATGACTTCGTGGAGCGGGCCGAGCGTGCCTTCGATGCTCCACGCCCGTTCGAACACGAGCGTCGCGGGCGCGACCCAGAAGGTGAAATGGCGGTCTCGCCCAGTGGGTTGCACCCATCGCACGATGTAGTCGAGGTCTAGCAGCATCCTGGCGGGCGGAAGACTGCCATCGCCGTACTCGCCCGGCCGCGGCCGAGCCGGACGACGATGACGACGGCGAGGACTGGGGCGGGCTACGGCTGCGGCGGTCTGCTGGCGCTGTGGTGTGGTTGAAGGCGTACCAGCGGTTGGGGTATTTCCCGAAGTTGACCGACGTCCCGGCGGTGGTCGCCGAGGCTGTCCATCCGCGATCTGAACGTGGCTCAGGTAGTGCTGTCTGAGGTCGTTTCGGGTTTCGTGTGGAGGATTTCGCGGGCCTGCTCCGCGGCGCGGGTGATGCTCTCGCCGACGAAGTCGACGAAGCGGGCGATGTTCTCGAGGCGGGCGGCGGCCGGGGTGTCGGGGCCGAGGATGCCGACACCCTGCCGGGCGGTCTGGGCGAGCTGGGCGTTGGATCGGGCGGCGGCGATCATCGACTGGTACCAGACGTCGTCGTCGACCAGGTAGCGCTCGCGGCGGCGTTCGTCGCGTTCCCGGCGGACGAGGCCCTGGCTTTCGAGGAACGCGACCGCTTTGGAGACGGACGCCGGGCTGACCTGGAGGCGCTGAACGAGTTCGGACGCGGTCAGGCTCCCCGCGTCGGCGGTGAGCAGGCAGGTCAGCACCCGGGCCATCATCTTGGGCAGGCCCTGTTGCATCAAGAGGGTGGTGAACACCTCCTCGTACTCGCGCACGGCCTCGGCGTCGCGTCCGTGGGCCTGCGTCGACGCCTGCAACCCGCGGGGAGCGGCCTGCCTGCGCCGGTGGGCGCGGCGTTCGGTGGCGCGGTGGGCCAGGTCGGCACGGTAGGCGGTGGGGCCGCCGTTGCGCATCACCTCACGCGTGACCGTCGAGGTTGGACGATCCAGACCCCTGGCGATCTCCGCGTAGGCGAGCCCGTCGGCCAGCCCCAGCGCGATCTGCTGGCGTTCCTGCTGGGTGAGTCTGCCTCCCGGCATCGCGATCTCCCTTCACGCTTCCTTGATGCCTCCAGCATAGCGTTCACCCCCAATCCAATGCAACGAACAGGATGCCGGTCGTTGCATTGAAACCATGACCGTTGCAACGATAATTGGGGCTCTGCCTGCACTAATGCCGGTTGCGAGCGACGAGCTTGTTGCACGGGTAATGAACGCAACGTAGCGTTTCCGGCGTCAGAAACAACAAGCACAGGAGGAGAGCACGATGCAGAAGTTCGACACCCCCACCCCGATCTCCGCCGTCCTCGACATCCCCGCAGGGCGCGTCCAGTTCATCGCCGCCGACCGGGCCGACACCACGGTCGAGGTCCTGCCCGCGGACGCCTCGAAGGGCCGTGACGTGAAGGTGGCGGAGCAGACCAAGGTCGAATACGGCGACGGCGTCCTACGGATCGGGGCCTCGGCGAAGAACCAGATCCTCGGCCCCTCCGGATCCATCGAGGTGACGGTCCAGCTGCCCGCCGGTTCCCGGGTCGAGGTGAAGGCGGCCAGCGCCGAATTCCGGGCCGTCGGACGGTTCGGGGACGTCGCCTTCGACGGCGCGCACGGCGCGATCAAGCTCGACGAGGCCGCGAGCGTCCGCCTCACCGCCCTCGCCGGTGATGTCTCGGTCGGCCGCCTCAACGGCCCCGCGGAGATCAGCACCGCAAAGGGCGACATCCGGATCGCCGAGGCCGTGCGCGGCACGGTCGTGCTGCGCACCCAGGCCGGCGACGTGTCGGTCGGCGCCGCCCACGGAGTTTCCGCCTCCCTGGACGCCGGCACCACCCACGGCCGGATTCACAACGGGCTCAAGAACACCGAAGGCACCGCCGACCTGAACATCCACGCGACCACCGCCTACGGCGACATCGTCGCCCGCAGCCTCTGAGGAGCACCCATCATGACCAACCTGGCCATCGCGGCGAACGGGCTGCGCAAGTCCTACGGCGACAAGGTCGTGCTCGACGGCGTCGACCTGGCCGTCCCCGAAGCAACGATCTTCTCCCTGCTCGGCCCGAACGGCGCCGGCAAGACCACCGCCGTCAAGATCCTCTCCACCCTCATCTCCCCCGACCCCGCCTCCGGCGAGATCCGCGTCGGCGGCCACGACCTCGCCACCGACCCCCAAGCGGTCCGCGCCGCGATCGGCGTCACCGGCCAGTTCTCCGCCGTCGACAACCTGATCACCGGCGAGGAGAACATGCTCCTCATGGGCGACCTGCACCACCTGTCCAAGCGCGAGGGCCACCGCACCGCCGCCGAGCTGCTGGAGCGCTTCGACCTCACCGACGCCGCGAAGAAGCCCGCCTCCACCTACTCCGGCGGCATGAAGCGCCGCCTCGACCTCGCCATGACCCTGGTCGGCAACCCGCGGATCATCTTCCTCGACGAGCCCACCACCGGCCTCGACCCCCGCAGCCGCCACAACATGTGGCAGATCATCCGCGAGCTCGTCTCCGACGGCGCCACCGTCTTCCTCACCACCCAGTACCTGGAGGAAGCCGACGAGCTCGCCGACCGCATCGCCGTGCTCAACGACGGGAAGATCGCCGCCGAGGGCACCGCCGAGGAACTGAAGCGGCTCATCCCCGGCGGACACGTCCGGCTCCGCTTCACCGACCCGGCCTCGTACCAGTCCGCGGCCTTCGCGCTTCGCGACGCCACCCGCGACGACGAGTCCCTCGCGCTGCAGATCCCCAGCGACGGCAGCCAGCGCGAGCTTCGCTCCATCCTCGACTCGCTGGACTCGGCCACCATCGAGGCCGACGAGCTGACCGTGCACACCCCCGACCTCGACGACGTGTTCTTCGCCCTGACCGGCGGCGCCGGCGTCCCCAACCAGCCCAAGGAGGCCGTCCGATGAGCTCCCTCTCCCTCGCCGCACGCGACTCGTCCACGATGCTGCGCCGCAACCTCCTGCACGCCCGGCGCTATCCGTCCCTCACCCTGAACCTGCTGCTCACCCCGATCATGCTGCTGTTGCTCTTCGTCTACATCTTCGGCGACACGATGGGCTCGGGCATCGGCGGCGGCGGTGCGGACCGCTCCGAGTACATCGCGTATGTCGTCCCCGGCCTCCTGCTGATGACCATCGGCAGCACCGTGATCGGGACCGCGGTGTCCGTCTCCAGCGACATGACCGAGGGCATCATCGCCCGCTTCCGCACGATGGCGATCCACCGCGGTTCGGTGCTCGTCGGACACGTCGTCGGCGGCGTGCTGCAGTCAATCATGAGCGTGGTCCTCGTGGGCGCAGTCGCCGTCGCCATCGGCTTCCGGTCCACGGATGCCGGCGTCCTGAAGTGGCTGGCGGCGTTCGGGCTGCTCGTGCTCTTCGCCACGGCGCTCACCTGGATCGCGGTCGGCATGGGCCTCGTCAGCCCGAACGCCGAGGCCGCCAGCAACAACGCGATGCCGATGATCCTGCTGCCACTCCTGTCCAGCGCCTTCGTCCCGGTCCACGCCATGCCCGGCTGGTTCCAGCCGATCGCCGAGTACCAGCCGTTCACGCCCGCCATCGAAACCCTGCGCGGCCTGCTGCTCGGCAGCGAGATCGGCCACAACGGGTGGCTCGCGGTCGTCTGGTGCCTGGGTCTCGCGGTGCTCGGCTACTTCTGGTCGACCTCGAAGTTCAACCGCGACCCCAAGTAACCGCTACGACAGCGCGGGCCGCCGCCCGCAACTCGTCCCGCCCGAGGGCGGCGTACTCCGACACCACGTCGGCGTACGCCGCCCCGTCGGCGTTCTCGGCCATCCGCCGGGCCCGGCCCACGGACATCGTCGGCCCGAACTCCCGCAGCACGCCGAGCCGCTCGGCCAGCGCGAGCAACCGCACCGCGGAAGGGTCGCCGCCCGCAAGGCCCGCCACGGCCAACCCCAGCCGCCCCGCCCGGACGTGCGCGGTCACCCCAGCTCCGAGGATCTGCAGCGCCCAGGCATCCATGCACGGATCGGGACCATGCAGCGACCAGCCCTCGCGCAGCCGCACGTACACCATCACCAGAGACGCCCCCATTCTCGACCTCCCGGACTGGCTCGCCGGCCGGCTCTCAAGTGTCGGCAAACGACCGTCTGCCGACACTCACCCCCGTGATCACGAACCCGCAGGTGGGCAGTGTCGACAACCCGCGTCGGCAATCAACGTCGGCAGTACTCCGGCACCGCGGGAAAGATCGAGAACTGTCAGCTCTCGGTCCACCTGTCCTACGCCTCGCCACTCGGGCACACGCGGGGCGACGTCGCCCTCTACCTGCCGAAATCCTGGACCGAGGATCCCGCACACCGCGCTGAGGCCGGAGTGCCCGACGCCGTCGGGTTCGCCACGAAACCGCAGCTGGCGCGACGGCTGATCGCAACCGCCCTCGCCGACGGCTTGCCCTGCAGGTGGGTCGCCGGCGACGAAGCCTACGGCGGTGACCCACACCTGGCCGCCGCGTTGCGCGGAAACCGGCTCGGCTACGTCCTCGCGGTCGCCTGCTCGCACCGCGTGCCGACCGGTCTCGGCATCCAGCGGACCGACCAGATCGCCGCCGGCCTGCCGAAACAGGCATGGCAGCGAGTCTCTGCCGGCAACGGGGCGAAAGGCTACCGCTACTACGACTGGGCGTTCATCACGCTGCCGCAAGCCATCGACGAGCACGCAGGTCATCACTTGGCTGCTGATCCGCCGCAACCGCACCACCGGTGAGCTGGCTTTCTACCTCTGCTGGTCACCCGAACCCGTCCCGTTGCACCACCTGGTCGCCGTCGCCGGGCGTCGTTGGAGCATCGAAGAGTCGTTCCAAGCCACGAAGACCGGCCTCGGCCTCGACCAGCACCAGCACCGCCGCTGGAAAGCCTGGCACCGCTGGACCACCCTGGTCATCGCCGCCCACGCGTTCCTCGCCGCCGCAACAACCGTCACCACCAGCAGCCCGGACGGCCTGATCGCGATCACTGTCAACGAACTACGCCGGCTCTTCCACGCCCTGATCATCGACCCGGCACGGCGGGCCGCCGACGTCATCGCCTGGTCCCTCTTCCGACGCAGGCATCAAGCCGCCGCCAAGACCAGCCATTACACCCGGCAAGCCCTCACGGAACCCTGAAACGGATCTCCTACTGGAGTACTAGGGCGGCTGGTCTCTAGGATGCCTGGCGGATGGGCATGTCGGCCAGCCAGACGTCGGCCAGGTCGCTGAGGGGGACGTCGAGGGCCTGGCTGAGGCAGACCACAGTGCCGAACGCCGGTGCGGGAAGGCGGCCCGCCTCGATCTTGCGCAGCGTCTCGGGGGAGATGCCGGCTGCCAGGGCCACCTCGACGAGGCTACGGCCGGCCCGCGCGGCCCGGAGGGCGGCTCCGAGGCGCTGGCCCGCTGCGATCTGCTCGGCGGTGAGTGGTTGGCGAACCATGCCAGCAGGATATCCCTCCGGAGCATCCCCGACCTGGCGTGGTATAAAAATCCCGGTATAAAAATACCGCATCCGGAGAGGAAGGCTGTCGTGATCGAGCTCAAGTCCGCCGAGGAGATCGGCCGGATGGCGGTGACCGGCCAGTTCGTCGGCGAGCTGCTCGCCGAGCTGAGCGGTGTCGCCGCAGTCGGCGTCAACCTGATAGACCTCGAACACCACGCCCGCCGCCGGATCAAGGAACGCGGCGCCGAATCCTGCTACTGGGACTACGCCCCTTCGTTCGGCCGCGGCCCGTTCCGCAACGTGCTGTGCCTGTCGGTCAACGACGCGGTGCTGCACGGCCTGCCGCACGACTATGTTTTGCGGGACGGTGACCTGCTCAGCATCGACATGGCGGCCGGCATCGACGGCTGGGTCGCCGACTCCGCGCTCTCCGTCATCGTCGGCACCCCCGACCCGGCCGACCTGAAGCTGATCGAGGCCACCGAGGTCGCACTGGAGGCCGGCATCACCGCCGCCCAGCCCGGCGGCCGCCTCGGCGACATCTCCGCCGCGATCGGCGAAGTCGCCCACTCCTACGGCTACGGCGTCAACGCCGAGTTCGGCGGCCACGGCATCGGCCGCACCATGCACGAGGCCCCGCACGTCTCCAACTACGGCCGCGCCCGCCGCGGCATGAGACTCGACCCCGGCCTCACCATCGCCATCGAGCCCTGGTTCTGCCGCTCCACCGACAAAATCAAGTTCGACGACGACGGCTGGACGATCCGCTCCGCCGACGGCTCCCGCACCGCCCACTCCGAACACACAGTCGCCATCGCGGCTTCCGGCCCCCAGGTCCTGACCCGCCGCCCCACTCACGGCGCCACCTCGGCCGATCCCACAAAAAAGCCCGCCACAGCCTCCTGACCCACTGCCCGCCTTGGGGCGTGACTCAGGGCGTTCAGGGGATGGGGCCTGCCGCAGCTTCCTGAGCAAGTCCCAGCCGCACGGCCTGCACGGCATCGGTCCCTCGGGTGCCGCCCGGCTGCTGGCCGACGTCGGCGACATCCGCCGCTTCGCCGACCGCGACCGCTTCGCCTCCTGGAACGGCACCGCACCCCTGGACGCCTCCTCCGGCGCCCAGCAACGCCACCGGCTCTCCCGCGCCGGCAACCGCCGCATCAACCGCACGCTGCACATCATGGCCGTCGTTCAGCTGCGCAACCGCACCGAAGGTCGCGCCTACTTCGACGCGAAGAAGACGGCCGGAAAGACCTCGATGGAAGCCGTGCGCGCCCTGAAACGGCGACTGTCCAACGTCGTCTACGCCCGCATGGTCCAAGACCAGAAACGACGGCAGGTGGCAGGCCCGGGAGGGCACTCGGGGACGACTCTGCAATCCAGCGTGACCGACCTGACCCCGGACATCGGCCCTTCGGACAAGCCACTTCCCGGACCCGCCAGCAACCACCCTAAACCCCTGGTTCCAGCGGCGCCTTGACATAAAGGAGTGCCATGTCAGTGCGCTTCGGCATTGCCACACTGCACAATATGACGACGCATGTCTATGCGCTGTACTGGGTGTTGCGTCGGGTGTCTAGCGGAGAGGCGATATGGATCTTGCGCTGCCGGACGGCCGGGTCCTGGGCTGGGCGGAGTACGGCGATCCGGCCGGGCCGCCGGTGGTGTTCCTGCACGGCACGCCGGGCTCTCGGATCAGCCGCCCGGACGACACGGCGTTGGCGGGCGTCCGCCTGATCACCGTGGACCGGCCCGGGTACGGTCGGTCCACACCTGTCCGACAGCCAACGCTCCTCGGCGTCGCTGACGACGTCGGTACGCTGATGAGCTCTCTGCGGATCGAGCGCTTCGGCCTGATCGGGTTCTCTGGCGGCGCGCCGTACGCCGTGGCCTGTGGGGCCCGGTTCCCGCATCGACTGACCGGGGTGGTCGCCGCAGGCTTCACCGGCCCTTATCGGGAACTGCGCACGGTGCGTGGCTGGCAGCGGTTTCAGGCGTGGGCCTTGCGGACCGTTCCGGGGCTCGGGCGCCGCTACGTGACCCGCGCCGCCGCATGGTACGCCGAGGATCCGCTCAAGCAGCACCGGCATTTGCTTGCCGCGGGCCAGGACCCCTGGATGCGGCCCCACGAGGAGTCCAACCGCGAAGGTGCCCGCCAAGGCGCGGACGGGCTGGCCGGCGACTGGCTCGCCACCGACATCCGCCCATGGGGGTTCGGCCTGCGCGACGTGCCCTGCCGCGTCCTCATCTGGGCCGGTCGACACGACCCCGGCCGAGCCGTTCCCGACGCACCGCTGATCGCCGCACGGATGCCCAACGCCAAGATTCGCATCAGCGAGGACGCAGCCCACACGCCGTCCCCGGCCCACTGGCAAGCGATGCTGACGTGGGTAACGAGCGGCTGAGAACCGGCGCTCCCCAGATGGCCGCGGAACCGGAGCGGATTGAAGCACATCCGCTATTCGGCACGACCGGACGTTGACTTGATCAACGCACGTGACGCTGCGTGACGCGCGGTCGGCGGCAGACATCCCATGTTCTGAGGTTGTCAAGAAGTGGGCTGGAGATGTGCCCAGGCGGTTGCCTCGTCGTAGGTCGTATTGGTTTTGAGGCAGCCGTGCGGGATGCCGACGAGGCGGTTGCCGAGTTGGCGTAGGGCGGCTTGGTGGCCGGCGCGCGCTCAGCGGCAAATGAGTACACACCGACGATCGCCGAGGCTCGGCACGGGAGGGCTTCTTGGGCCGGCTGGCGTGCGGTGTTTCGTCCGAAGCGGTACGACTGGCGCGTGATGGGCACTGCCGCGTCACGAGGTTTCCCTCAGAAATTGGTGCACAGTCTGTCCAGAACGGCGTAACGGCTCCGTCTCAGGAGTGGATGCGGCCACCGTGGCCGCACAAGGCTAAGGAGACCTGCATGACGATCCAGCGGATGGACAACGTCCTGATCGTTGTCGACGACCTTGACGCTGTTATTGCGTTCTTCATCGAACTTGGCATGGAGCTGGAGGGCAAGGCGCCAGTCGAGGGACGTTGGGTCGAGCGTGTCATCGGGATCGATGACGTCCGACAGGACATCGCGATGCTGCGGACCCCGGACGGCCACGGCCGGATCGAGCTGGCGATGTTCCATACGCCGAAGGCGATCAGCGCCGAGCCGAAGGATGCACCGGCGAACACGCTGGGCATTCGTCGCATCATGTTCGCCGTCGACGACATCGAGGACGTCGTTGCCCGCCTGCGTACCCACGGCGCCGAACTCGTCGGCGAGCTGGCGCAGTACGAGGACAGCTATCGGCTTTGCTACGTCCGCGGCCCGGAGGGCATCATCGTCGGACTGGCCGAACAGCTCAGCTGAAGTCTGCCGAAGGGGACCGTGCAGCCAACCGCGCCCGACCGCCGATGGGCCAAGGCACCACCTGAGAAACCCTCGACGGCGGAGCACCTTGGCGGTGAGATCGAGCAGGCACTGCGGGCCGTGGGCTGGACCGATCGCGGCGCTGGTTCACGCGGTGAGGCAACGACGACCCGGGGTCCGCCGGCGAGCCGTCGTTGCCGAGCGCCCTCGGCGGCTACTTATCTACTGGTGGTACGACCGCGGCCCGGCCAGGCTTGGTCGAGGTGACCGGTGGGGTCGCTCTCTCATCGGCTGCCCAAAAGCCGGGACGGGCCCGGGAGGACACGTGGGGGCGACTCTGCAATCCAGCGCGGCCGATACGATCCCCATGATCGACACTTCGGAACAGTCACTTCCCGGACCCGCCGACACCAAGCCTAGAACACCACTCCTCGCCTCCTCTTGACCAGAGGGGTGCCATGAGAGGTCATCTGGCTGCGGCCGGATCGCGGGTACCGCCGCCACGGACGCGTGACCGGGCCGTTGTGCCACACAATACCTGGCAGTACTATGCACAATACTTCTAGGGTATGGAACGGGGTGAGTTCTCGTGAAGGTCGCCAAGGATTTGGTGGCCGCCTCGGCGACACCGATGGTGCTCGGCATCCTGGCCGAGGGGGAGAGCTACGGCTACGCCATCCTCAGGCGGATCAACGAGCTGTCCGGTGGCGAGCTGGACTGGACCGAGGGGCTGCTCTACCCGTTGCTGCACCGGCTTGAGCGCCTCGGTTATTCGGAGTCGAGCTGGCAGTCGGTAGCCGGCGGGCGGCGGCGCAAGTACTACCGCATCACTGACAAGGGCCTGGCTGAGTTGGCCGAGCAACGCCGCCAGTGGGACACGGTCACCGACGCGCTCAAGGAGATCTGGCTCGGCCTCGGCGACCGCAGGCCGCTGACGGCGATCCCGCTGGAGTGCCGGGCATGACGGCGCGGGAGGGTCAGGAGGAGTTGGAGGCGCAGTTCGAGCAGTGGCGTCGCTACGTGCTCCGCCGCAGGGAACTGCAGCCGTCCGACGTCGACGAACTCGAAGACCATCTCCGCGGATCCGTCGACGAGCTCATAGCTGCAGGCCTGAGCCCGGACGAGGCGTTCCTCGTCGCGGTGAAGCGGATGGGCAGCCTCGACGAACTGTCGCGCGAGTTCGCCCGGGAGCATTCGGAACGATTGTGGAAGCAGTTGGTGCTTACCGGCGACCCTGACAGCCCGGCGGCGGACACGCACTCACGGCGGGACATGTGGGCGATGGTCCTCTGCGGGGCGGGCGCGGCGGTGTCCATCAAGGTGCCGGAGCTGTTCGGGCTGAGGTTGGCGGACGACGGCGCGTTCTACGCGCGGAACTTCACCCTGTTCGCCCTGCCCTGGCTGGCGGTCTTCCTGGCCTGGCGCCGACAGGCCCGACGCCCGCTGATCGGGACACTGGTGGCGCTGTTCGGGCTCGGCGCGGTGGCGGCCAACGCCTACCCCCTGGCCGAGGAGTCAAAGTCGCTGGTCCTCACCAGCATCCACCTCCCCATCGCCCTGTGGCTTGTGGTGGGTCTGGCCTACGTTGCCGACGACTGGCGCTCCTCGCGCCGACGCATGGACTTCATCCGCTTCACCGGCGAGTGGTTCATCTACTTCATACTCATCGCCCTCGGCGGCGGTGTGCTCAGCTTGTTCCTGTTCCACACCTTCAATGCCATCGGGATCATCCCGCAGGAGTTCATCTCGCAGTGGCTCCTGCCCTGCGGCGCCGTGGCCGGGGCTGTCGTGGCCGGGTGGCTGGTCGAGGCCAAGCAGAGCGTGGTCGAAAATATCGCCCCGGTGCTCACGCGGCTATTCACTCCGCTGTTCACGGCAGCACTGCTGGCCTTCCTCGTCGCCGTCGTCTGGACCAGCCATGGCATCAACGTGGAGCGCGAAGCACTGATCCTGTTCGACCTCCTGCTGGTCGTGGTGCTGGGGCTACTGCTCTACTCGATCTCAGCCCGCGATCCGCTGGCCCCGACCGGCCTGTTCGACAAACTTCAGCTCGCTCTCGTGGTCAGCGCGTTGGCAATCGACGTACTGGTACTGCTCGCGATCACCGGACGCATCACCGACGAGTACGGCACCACACCCAACAGGGCTGCGGCGCTCGGCGAGAACGTCATCCTGCTGGCCAACCTCGCCTACTCGGCGTGGCTGTTGCTGAGGTTCATCCGGCGGCGCACACCGTTCGCGGCGCTCGAGCGCTGGCAGACCGGCTACCTACCCGTGTACGCCGTGTGGGCCTGGATCGTGGTCCTCCTCTTCCCTCCGTTGTTCAGCTATGTCTGACCGAGAAGGTCCACCCCATGACGGCGATGTCGACGACCCGCCCATCGGTGTGACAGGCCTGCCGCATCGCTTGCGTGCCAAACACGCGCGTCCGGCCCAATCGTGCGCAGGAAACACGGATGGTTCTCCGCAGGTGCCCCTCATCGTCGCCAAGCCCTGTCACTCAACGTGACATATGGTCGGCGGCATGAGCGTGCGTTGCCGTGAAAGGCTGGGAGGCACCAGGTTGGCGATCTCGCATGCGCGAAGTGGCTCACCCCAGGGTCCTGCCTGGCATGTGTCTGCACGCCGAATCCCCGCACCCCACCCGATCAGCGCACGCCGCACGGAGGATCCACCGCACCTGGATGGACGAGGCCGAGGCCATTGGCGCCGGCGTTCTGATACGCGCAGGGACTCAGCGTGTGGGCAGTTGCCCTGGGGCGCCCCCGCATGAAGATTCAAATGTGACACGTGAACGTTCACGCCAGTTAGACTCCGGGCATGCCTGAACAGCCTCCACGCCCGAACGATCAGCCGCGCTGGCTGACTCCGGCAGAGCTGGAGACATGGCAGCAATTCGCCCTGATGCTGCACAAACTGCCCATTGCCCTGGAAGCGCAGCTGCAGCAGGACGCGGACCTTAGTTACGTCGAGTACTACGTCCTCGCCGGACTGGCCGACCAACCGGGACACCGCATGCGAATGAGCGACCTGGCCGTCCTCGCCAACGCCGAGCTGTCCCGTCTCTCCCACATGATCAGCAGGATGGAGCGCCGGGGTTTCGTCCGCCGCGAACCAGACCCCACCAATGGCCGCTACACCCACGCGATCCTGACCGAAGCCGGCCACGCCCATCTCGTCGAGGCCGCCCCGGGGCACGTGGCCCGGGTACGCGACCTCGTCTACGACGTTCTCGACCCCGCCGAGCTGGACAGCCTGCGCACCGCTGCCGAGAAGATCAGCGAGAGGATCGACCGCCGGGAGCAGCAGAGCTGCCCCCGCACGGACACCGCCCCTCAGCTGCCACAGCGCAACGCCATGTCCTGATGGGCCGCGATGGGGGCGAGGCCGGGCATCCGGCGTCCCGCATGCCATCGCCGCCGTGTCGCGACCCCTGGCCTGGAATCTGCAGAAGCGGTCGCCTCGTAGGGACACTGACGCCGCGGCACCTCTGGTCACCGGCACCGACACGATCCGGAACGGAGCTTCGTCCCTGACAATGTCGCCGGTGAAGCCACCCGCATCAGCAAACAGACTGAGGGCCTGCTCACCCAGACCCATCTGTCGCTGGCACGGGCTCTGCGCCCACGCGTCCAGCACCCGGCAGCGCTGCTGATGCTCCAGCAGGTCAGCCAGCGCCGGCCCATGTGACCGCCTTGCGCCAGGCGCCGTTCGAGCGGCTATCCCCTCCGAGCAGCAGAAGCCTCGGCGAGATCGTGGAGATCGTCGTCGAGGGTCTTCAGCCGGACGAACTGCGGACCTGCCCTGACTCCGCTGAGCCACTCACTCAGGGAGCCGTGGGTGCGCGGCGCTCCGCCACGCTCCCACGACAGGTTTCGTCAGGGGGACCTGGTGCCTCAGTGGGCGACCACCGGCACCGCCACCTCGTCCTCGGCGCCCTCGCGGCCCGTACGGCCGACGTTGACCAGAGACAGGACGATCAGCGTGGCGAGCACCAGCATGCCGATGGCGAACCAGATGGCGTTGGTGTAGCCGTGCACCACGCCCTGCAGCTGGACCAGCTGCTGCTGCGGCTTCGTCGCGGCGTTGGCGATGTGGTCCTGGACGTACGAGGTCGTCACGGAGGTGGCGATCGTGTTCAGCAGGGCCGTGCCGATCGCGCCGCCCACCTGCTGCGAGGTGTTGACCATCGCGGAGGCGACACCGGCGTCCCGGGGCTCGACGCCCAGAGTGGCCAGGGACATGGCGGGCATGAACGTCATACCCATGCCGAGACCGAGCAGCGCCAGAGCCGGCAGGACGGTCGAGGCGTAGGACGAGCCGATCTCCAGCTGCGCCAGCAGGAACATGCCGGCCGCGGCCACCAGGAAGCCGGAGCCCATCAGGAACCGGGCCGGAACGCGGGTCATCAGACGCGGCCCGATCTGCGTCGAGCCGACCATCATGCCCGCCACCATCGGCAGGAAGCAGAACCCGCTCTTGACCGGCGAGTAGCCCTTCACGACCTGCAGGTAGTAGGTCAGGAACAGGAAGGTGCCGAACATCGCGATGACCGCGATGCCGAGGGAGAGGTAGACGCCGCCGCGGTTGCGGTCCGTGACCACTCGCAGGGGCAGCAGCGGTGCCTTGACCCTGGCCTCGGTGAGGACGAAGGCGAGTAGCAGGACCACTGACCCGCCGAACAGGGAGATGGTCGTGGTGTCGCCCCAGCCGTGAGACTCGGCGCGAGTGAAGCCGTAGACCAGCGAGGCCAGGGCCAGGGTGGACAGGACGACGCCGGGGATGTCGAGCGGGGAGCGGTTGCGGCTACCCTCGGGCTCGCGGACGACGAAGTAGGCGCCGGCCGCCGCGACGATCGCGAACGGGATGTTGACGAAGAACGTCCAGCGCCAGTCCAGGTACTCGGTGAGCACACCGCCGAGGATGAAGCCGACGGCGCTGCCGCCGCCGGCGATCGCGCCGTAGATGCCGAACGCCTTGGCGCGCTCTTTGGCGTCCGTGAACATCACGGCGAGCAGCGAGAGCGCGGCGGGGGCGAGCAGGGCGCCGAAGACGCCCTGGAGGGCGCGGGCCCCGAACATCGTCGTGCCGGTGGTCGCCGCGCCGCCGAGCGCGGAGGCGGCGGCGAAACCGATCAGGCCTATGACGAAGGCGCGCTTGCGGCCCCACAGGTCGGCCACCCGGCCGCCGAACAGGACCAGGCCGCCGAAGGCCAGGGCGTACGCCGTGACGACCCACTGCCGGTCGCCGTCGGAGATGCCCAGGTCCTGCTGGGCGGAGGGCAGGGCGATGTTCACGATGGTGGCGTCGAGGACGACGATCAGCTGGGCGAGCGCGATGAAGACGAGCGCTTTCCAGCGCTCGGCGTGCGCGTCGCCGGCAGCCTTGAAGGCTGTTCGAGACATGAGGGTATCCACTTCGGGACTTCGTGAGGAACAGACTGGCTGAAGGTGCCTGAGGACGTGCTTCGAAGGGATCACCGCATCCGCGAAGGCCTCCTCCGCGGAGAAGGTGACTTCTTTCCGGCGATACCCGCTCGCGTCGTCAGCACGCTGGGCGGCACTCCGCCCCGGACCCCCGCCCCGTGCCTGGTCAGGGCGTGAGGTCGATGATGCGGACCGGCTGGTCTCGCTGACGGGCCGCCACGTGGACAGGCATCCGCTGGGCCGACCGTCCTCGATCGGGGAGTGGGCGAACGCGGCTACCTGGACGGGCCGACTCGGTGGGCGAGTTCTAGGCGGTAGCCATAGCCGGGGGAACTGTGCTCAGGCGGGCCAGTCTTGAAGCACCCACCGTACGCATACGCTTGCGCTTCTCCGGGCTCAGACGTTCGGCAGATAGTGGCTCGGTGCTGGTCCCGGAACCTGAACCCTGTCCGTTCCGTTCCGGGACACCGCCCGCTCCGCCTGTTGCCGTACCAGCCCGCACGGTGGCGATCCGACCTGCTTGGTGGCTCAGCGGCGACCGGCATCGCGGTTCCGCTGACCGGTGGTCAGGGCTTCCGGCGGCTGAAAGCTGAGATCAACACGGCGGCGACCGCGACGTGCATCAGCGCCAGGATCGTCTTGGCTGCCCCGGTTGCCTCGAAGATGAACAGGGGCAGGAAAGATACCAACAACACCAACACGGCAAGGGCGGTCCACACGACCGGTGCGCTGCGGGTAAACCGGCCCAGCATCGCCCGCGCACCCCAGCCGAGCAGGCTGACGGCGAGCGTGAACGTGACGGTGAGCGGCAGGCCAACCACTGAGGGCGCCTGGCCATTACGGGGGTCGACACGCAGCTCGATACCCAGAATCTGGGCGGCCGTCCAGAGCAGCGCGGCGGCCAGGACGGCACCGCCGACCGTGAGAGCGCCGACGCGCAGCCGCGCGGCTGTCGGGGGGACGGACGTGCTGGTCATCAGGGACTCCTTCAATGGAACGAGGATGATCTTGCCGCGGGCGCGGCCGGACTCGGCGTCGCGGTAACCGCGGCCAGGTCGGTGAGCGGACGGGACGCGGTGATGTCGACCCGGACGGCGCCGGCGTCGACGAGCGCGACCAGTGCGGCGAGGTGACTGGTGTCGTTGCGGGCCACGAAGTGCACCGCGTTGATCGGGGAGCCGGTGGGCACCTCGACCTGGACGGTGACGGACACGACGACGCCACCGGCCTGAGGATGGACGGTTTTCCCGTCGCCTGCCTTCCGGTGGGCGAGGGCGTCAGACCCGGACCGTCTTGAGGGCGCGGGCCCAGGATTCCAGTTGGTCGAACAGGGTGGTCGCGGCGGCGTCGTGCTGCTCTCCCGGCTTGAAGACGGAGAAGTTCTCGAAGTCCGTGAACAGCGAGAAGGACAGCTGCTGACGTACGTGGGCCAGCTGCAGTTCGCTGGCCACGCCCCGCAGGTGCTCGATGGCCCGAGCGCCGCCGAGGGAACCGTAGGAGACGAAGGCGGCGGCCTTGTTGTTCCACTCGCCGTACAGGTAGTCGATCGCGTTCTTGAGTACGGCGGAGGTGGAGTGGTTGTACTCGGGGGTCACGAAGATGTAGCCGTCGAACTCGGCGATCTTGGTCGCCCATGCCTTGGTGTGCTCACCCTGGTACTGACCCATGGACGGCGGAATGGCCTCGTCCAGGTGGGGCAGCGGGAAGTCGGCGAGGTCGACCAGCTCGTACTCGGCGCCGGTGCGGGCGCCGGACCGGTCCACCACCCAGTCCGCGACAGCCTTGCCGTTGCGGCCGGGCCGGGTGCTGCCGAGGATGACGGCGATCTTCAGGTCACTCATGCGGTTCTCTCCTTGATGGGCCGGCCGGCGCGAGGCTGAGCCGGCGGATGCGCGGCGGGCGCGGGTCGTGGCGCTGAGCCACAGGCACCGGCCTGCCATACCCTTCACTTGAACGTTCACGTCTTACCTTAGACAGCAACACATGAACGTTCAAGTGTGAGCTGCGACTCGTGAACCTTTGAGCCGTTGCTTGGGTGCGAAGTGCCCAACGCGTCGGGATTCGGGCAGGCTGAAGGGATGTGCCTGGGCTCACCCGACTGCTGCCGGACAGCTGCTGCCCGACGGGCAGCCGGGAACCGTCGGCGTAGACGCCGGCCGGCAGGGTCTGTCCCGGGGCTGCCTAACTTCACCAGATGTGCGAAGTTTCGATACCAGCTGTCGTGCGACAGCCTGGGTTCAGGTTCAAACTGCCCGGGGATCTTGGTGGGACTGGGACGTGCTGCACTTCGACGGCTCCCAGCTTCGGTTGGCCGCGGGACACGACCTGACCTACCACCACGGTCTCGAGGTGGTCTTCACCGACGTCGCATACCTGGCCTGCCCGACCCAGTTCTGGGATCCTCGGTTCCGAGAACCCACCCCTGAGGAGCGCGCACTGGTGCCTCGGCATGTCGGTGAAGAATCACCAGTGGTCGTTGCCTTCGACGTCGATGCACCGGCCGGGGGCGATCTTCTTTCCTGTCTCGTCGCAGCAGGGTCGTTGAGGTGGCACACGGCCTCGTCTACCGCTACTGGCGTGACAACCTCGCTGCTGGAGAACGACTGGCTCCGCACGTGCGGCCGCCGGAGCCATCCTGAGGTCCGCACTTTGCCGGAGCCGCGGCTGCTACTGACAGCGACGCCCAGCGCGGCGTTGAGCGCACGCTCGGCGGCATGTGCGGACGCTGCTTGCTACTGGTCACCCTCTACGCTGCCATGATGATCGCTAGTGCGGTGCTGCCAGGTGGGGTCTTACTGCGTCCACTCAACAGCGGCGACGCACCCGCGCTACTCGATGCGTACGTGCGCAATCGCGAGCACCTGCGTCCCTTCGATCCGGAGCGACCCGACTCCTTCTGGACCCTTGATGGCCAGCGCAGGCGGCTTGACTCGCTGATGCAGCAGCAAGAGGAAGGCACGCTGCTGGCCTGCGCGATGCAGCGTGACGATCTGGTGGTGGGATGCGCGTCGCTCAACACGATTGCGTTCGGTCCGCTGTGCAGCGCCAATCTGGGGTACTGGGTGGATGTCGCTGAGGTCGGACGAGGACTCGCCAGCGCCGCGGTTGGCGCACTCTGCCGTTTCGCCGACCGGGATCTCGGCCTGCACAGGGTCCAAGCAAGCACGAATCGGGCGAACGTTGCCTCGCAGCGGGTGCTGACGAAAAGCGGGTTCGAGCAGTTCGGGACGGCACGCAACTACTTGTATATCAACGGCAGATGGCAGGACAGCCACCTCTTCGAGCGCATTCTCAACGGTCGGCCACCGACCTCTCGCTGAGCTGAGGTAAACATCCGCTCATCGGCAGAGTCGGGCGGTAGCGGCTGGTGGGCGCGCGGTCGGCGGCAAATGAGTTCACCGAAGCTGGAGCAGCCCACGTTTGGCCATATAGGCTCGCAACGTTTCGGCGTCCTCGGAGGACATCAAGCGGCGTGGGATCACGGTCGCCGGCATCCGGCCGACGTACACGATCCAGAACTCAGGGGTGTCCCTTACCTGAGCGACCCCGTCCCAGGCGATGCCGCCGGACTCTGAGCCGCTGCGCATCATGATGTTGTCGTCGGTGATCTCGTAGGCGCCCTCGACAGCGTAGCGACTGGAGCGGCGCCGGGCGCGCAACCGCACCCACGGCGAGTACAGCATTGACAGCAGGCCACCCACAACCATCGCCATGCACAGCGGCGAGATCTGGTCGCCCCACGCGAACGCCCGCGAGACGGCGAAACCGATCGCCCCGACCGCCGCCAGCACCGCGCCGATATAACCGTACTTGCGCAGCCGAACACTGCTGAGCGCAGCGGCCACGCGGCCTGGGTAGGCGGGATCGGCTGGGACGTCAAAACGGATGTGCACGCCAGAACGATAGTGCCCCCACCCGCCCCCGGGCAGCGCCTGACTCGCGCCCCGCTGGGCGGATCGTCGGGGGCCGCCCGTTGTCAGCGGCAAATCAGTACGTTGGCTGCCAGTCACATTCCGGGCGCGATCAGCGGCAGAAGTGGAGGTCTACGGCCTGCTCGAAAGGTGAAATGGGACCGGTGAGGCTGCGAGCGGCAGCTACTTCTGGGTGAACACGGCTCGGAAAGCAGCGAGATCGACCGGGCCGATCTCGAGCGCGGACTTGAGCGTGCTCAGAGCGGCGACGAGCGGATCCTCCTCACGGGCGGCGACTATCGCGAAGACCATTTGCACCTGTGGCTCCATCGCGGGCAGCTCGATCTTCCCGATCGAGGTAGGGCTGTAGATGAAGGAAGAACTAAAGCTGTGCACGGCGGTTTCCTCCGGCACATCCCACAAGCGGTTGAGCGCCGTCCGGTAGTCGGTGAACGAGGGAGGCGGCGGGTCACCCCGGTCGAGGGCATCCAGTGCCTCGGCAACCCAGTCCAGCTCGGCGGCACCAGCCTGGATAGCAGCTGACCGGGCGGCCCAGGCTGCCATGGCACGCTGCTGCGCCGGCTCGGCGGCGGCGATCTCATCGACCAGGTCGCGGTCGACGCGGGCCACGTCCTTCGCCCACGCTTCGACCTGGCGGAGCCGGTCACTGTCCGGCAGGCGACCGCCCCAGTCACGCGTCGCCCGCGCGCGGAAATACTCCCTCTCCCGCCTCTTTTTCTCCTCCTGTTGCCGGCGGGCCGCTTCGACACGTTCCGCGTAGGTCGGCCGCGGCGGCGTCTTCTGAGCGACGCGGTGCCGGTTCGCAGCGACCGTCGAGGTCTGCCGGACGATCCGGTCGGGCCCCGCCTTCGCGGGCCAGAACTGCAGCAGGTACCGCTCGGGCGGGTCGTCGACAACGCGATCCTCGTTGTCGTAGCCGATCGCGCAGAACCGTACGCGGTAGGTGTCCTGGTCCAACTCGAGCCGGACGGTCAGCCTGTGATCGCCCGTCAGGAGCAGCTGGTCCGGCTCCGTGCGGGTGTACGACGCCTCCGCTACCTCGGTCCAGACTGGGTCGAGCAGCGGCTCGCTTTCGTGCCGTTCGATGCGCAGCGGCACATAGCCGGTATGCAATCCCGTGTTGAACACGAGCGCGCCGGGTTCGGCGGCTCCGCACAGCCCGTTGACCTGACCACCTTGCCCGTCGCCGACCGCGTGGGCGGCCACATCGCCCCCCAAGCGGAACACGTGGAATTCGACAGAGACGCGATCATCAAACAGAACATGCACAACATCCATGATCCGCGCTCATCGGCAGATCCGTACGTTCAGGCGCCGACGGCACGCCGCCTAAGCTCCGGCGCCTGTCGCACATCACCTGGCGAATCCGCGTCGCACATCAGTTGTCGGGTCACACGGCGGATGCGTCGGCCGGCTGCTGTTGTGCTGGCTCGGCCGTCTCCTCCAAAACCCATTGCAGGTAGGCCGGGTTGCCGGCGATGACCGGCATGGCGACCCCGTGCTCGGAGCGGTGCGCCAACTGGCTGCTCTACGGCGTCCAACCCAAGAAGGCGCGCCCGGGGCTCAAGCCGGGCAACTGCAAGAACAAGGTCCACAAGCGGGAAACTCTCGGCAGCGGCGGCCGGCGGGTGCTGCTCTCCCGCCAGTGGTCCGGCAAGACCCTGGCCGACCACCGGACCGACCGCCGCGAGTGGGTCAAAGCGCTGCTCGGCGTCACCACCGACGCCGATACCGCATCGGCCGGCGGTGAACAACGGCACGCCTGGGAGCTCGCCAAACCCACCGACCCTGACGTGCCACCCCTCGGTCACCGCGTCCTCCGGGCGATATCCGAACGCACGCCAATGGCGGGCAACACTCGACGCCACCAGACGCAACCAGGCACCACCCCATGTTTTCGGCAACTCCACGAACCAGGAGGGAGCAGCATGAAGACCCGACCCAGACCATCGAACCGCTGTGGACGGCTGAGGACGTGTCGACCTTCCTCGGGGTACCGGTGGGCACCCTCTATCAGTGGCGCTACCGCCGGATCGGGCCGCGGGCGTCTCGGGTCGGTCGGCATCTGCGATATGACCCGGCCGACGTGCGCTCCTGCCTGACTAAGCAGGCGGGGTAGCCGTGAGCGTCGAGAGGCGGCCGAATCGGAAGTGGCGGGCTCGGGTCCGGGAGGCCTCTGGGAAGGAGATCGCTCGGCACTTCGACCGTAAGTCGGATGCGGAGCGGTGGGAGGCGTCCGTTAAGGCTCCCATGGCGCGGGGCGACTGGATCGACCCGGCTCGGTCGCGGGTGACGGTGGGCGCCTGGGCGGCGCAGTGGATGGCGGCTGAGGTGCAGCTCAAGCCGACGACTCGCGCCCGCTACGAGCTGGCGCTACGGCGTCAGGTGCTCCCGATGTGGGGGGAGATCCCGCTTTCGGCAGTGTCTCATGCCGAGGTGGCGGCCTGGGTTCAGCGGCTCACCGCGTCCGGCCTCGCTCCGGCCACTGTCCGCTACGCGCACGTCGGCACCCCGATCCACCCACGCAACGACTACCGCTCGTTCCGCGAGATCATCCGACAGGCCGGTCTGCGGCAGGTCCGGCTGCACGACCTACGGCACACGGCGGCGAGCGTCCTCCTCGCCCAGGGCGTGCCCGCCCGCGTGGTCATGGAAATCCTCGGCCACTCACAGATCAGCGTGACGCTCAACATCTACGCACATGTCGCCCCCGAGATCGCGCGGAAAGCGGCGGCACGGCTGGAGGGGGCGCTGTGGTCGAGTGAGTGACATGTTGGCTGCTCGGCTCTTGAAGGCCATGGAAAAGGCCCAGGTCATGACCGGCGATCTAGCCGGTGACCTGGGCCTTTCTCTGGAGCCGCCTGACGGAATCGAACCATCGACCTACGCATTACGAGTCAGTACCCGGGCGCTGGCCCACCGCCTGGCCCTCGTGCCCCACATGGTGTCCGCGTTCGCGATCGTCCGCTCCTGCTCGCCGGGTTGGCTGCTCACTTGGCTGCTCGCGTATCAGCCGCTGGTGCTGGCCGTCGGCGTTCCGCCATGGGGCAGCAGTGGGTACCGAGTTGTCGGCTGTCACCACTGGTGGCGACCCATCGACGAGCAGAGTGCCGGGCCGGTCGGTGCGATCGAGCCCGCACTGCTGATCGCTCAGGAGGGACTAACGTCCGATGTCCGTGGGGTTGCTCGACGAAGTGGCCCCGAGCGGCCCGCCGAGCCACGTCCCGATCTGTGTCTGCTGGGACGAGCTCACCACTACGGACGAGCCGAAGACCAGGCCGGTGTGCACCGATCCGCTCGACTCCTTGAGCAGCGAGACCCCGTCGGTCCCGAGGGCGGCATCGGCGCCCGGGGTGAGCATCAACGGGCCACCGAGCACGCCCATCAGCGCGCCGCCGGTCAGCGCATCCGGCCAGTTGGTCCCGGTGGCGAAGCCCGTGTACCGCTGGCCCTCGAAGAGTTCCAGGGCGACGGCGTACGCCGTCTCGTACCGGGTCCGGCCGGAGAACCCACGGACGTACGGACCGACCGGGTCGTACGAGTAGGCCGCGTCCATGCCCTGCGCTCCGATGCCGTACAGCATCCGTTGCTCCTTAGGTTGCGAGTCGAGGAATGCCTTCGTCACCGGCGGGATCACCCCGTCCCTGGTGAGCAACACCACAGCGGACCGGTAGCGGCCGTCCCCGGCGTTGGTGGCACCGGCCGCGGCGCCAGCGGCCAGAGCATCCGGAAAATTCATCCCGGTAGCCAGGAACACCTGTTCCGGATTCGGATCGATCGCCTTTGCGATCTCCACCGACGTCGCGAAGCGATCCGGGCCAGCGAGCCGCTTCACGTAGTAACCCATCGCTCGAACCTGATCCTCGACCGCCTTCGACAGCGCCCCGGTGCTACCCAACAGGTAGACCGTGCTTTGTCCGGGAAGCAGAATCCGCTGCATCTCGGCCTTGGTCGTCGCCTCCAGCCGGTCCGGCGGCGTCAACAACAGCGGACCGCCCATCTGCGCCGCCAACGCCCCACCACTCAGCGCGTCGGCATAGGTGTCCGACCGCGTCAGAACCGCCGCGAAGGCGCCGCCATCAGCCCACCGTGATCGGGACACCGCCACCGCGGTCTCGAACCGGTTCGCACCGGACAGCCGCGCGACCCGCTCCCTTCTCTGCGGCTGATACGCCGGCACACCGTCCAGACCCGGCACCGCCACCGGCGCGGACGAACCGTCCGCCAACGCCGTGTACACCGGCCACGCACCCGTCGACGTGACCCTGCTGAACGCCAATGAGGTGCCATCCGGCGACCAGGTGGGGTTGTCGTACTGGACGCCGGCAGGGGTGACCGTCACCTCGTTCTCACCGGCCAGATCGGATACGACGATCCGGCCGGCGCGAACGAAGGCCACCCGGGAGCCGTCCGGCGAGATCGACGGATTCGACCCGTTGTCGTCAACAAGTCTCCAGCGCTCGAACCACTCCTTCGAACCGTCGTACATCAGGACGGCCGGCTGGCCGGACGGCAGACCCGAACCGTTGTCGTCCTGGCGCTGGCACACCACGAGCTTGCCGGGCCCGCCATCCGGATTCAGATAGTGCTTCCCGTCGTTGGGCGAGAGCCACCCGTGGCCCAGGAGCCCGCCGACCTGATCCGTCACGACACGCCATGGGGCGCTGGCTGAAGCCTTCTCCGACCAGGCGACAGCGCTACCGTCAGCCCACCACGTCAGGCCGCTGCGTCGGACCCCGCCATCCGGTGGCGAGTTCACCGTGTAGCGGGCCGCACCATCGTTGAACCGGATCCTCTTGATGCCCGCATGCTGGTCGAAATAGATCGCCTGACTGCCATCCGGAGACCAGGTGGCATCCGTGATGGTGTCCGGCGAGCTGAGGGCCGTCCGGGACGGATCCCCGTGAAACTTGATGGCGGTCCCGCCGCTACTGCTCGTCAGCACGCTGCCCGAGCCAGGGAAGCTGGCCGTGGCAGGCGTACCGCCGGCCAGCAGAACGGTCGCAGCGAATGCGAGGGCCGACGCGGCAGCGACCGGCCCCCGGATCGGAGATCGAGGCACCTGCGCACTCCTTGCGGGGAAGCGCGCCTTCTTCCGTGTGTCGATTGAATCCGACGAGGGCAGCGCGCACCGGAGACCCTATAGCTATCGGCCGACTCCGTGGTGCCCGTGATCGAAAATCCGCGCACCGACTACCGCTCGTTCCGTAAGATCATCCAGCATGTCGGTCTCCGGCAGGTCCGCCTCCACGATGCGGCACACGGCGGCCAGCGTCCTCATCGCCCAAGGCGTGCCCGCCCGTGTGGTCATGGAGATCCTCGGCCACTCGCAGATCAGCGTGACGCTCAACATCTACGCACATGTCGCCCCTCGAGATCGCGCGGGAAGCAGCATCGCGGCTGGAGGGGGGCGCTGTGGTCGAGTGAGTGACTCTCTGGCTGCTCGGCTCTACGACGGCATGAAGAAGGCCCAGGTCATGATCGGCGATCAAGCCGGTGACCTGGACCTCTCTATGGAGCCGCCTGACGGAATCGAACCGTCGACCTACGCATTACGAGTGCGTCGCTCTAGCCGACTGAGCTAAGGCGGCAACGATCGTCAAGTGTACGGCACACTCCCGCCCCTGGCCGAACGGGATCCCCCGGCACCGGGATCCGGACATCGAGGAATGTTTGGTCGTTCGCCGGGCAGCGCTCGCAGGCGGTCGGGACTACCCTGCGGCGGGTGAGCGACGATCACGTACCGGAGCAGCAGCCGATCCCCGAGGCGCACCCGGGCGAGCGGGCGGTCCGCCGCCCGCTGAGCACGGATCCGCTGGAGTTGGGCTTCGCCCCGCGCAAGCCGGTGCCGTGGCTGGCGCCGTTCCTGCTGATCAGCACCGGCATCCGTACGCTGCTGGCGATGCTGTTCGGGGCGTACCTGGACAAACGGGAGCTGCAGAACGCGTTCGGCGACGGGATCTTCCGTCAGGTCGGGCCGGACGGCGGGCTCTGGCTGGACTACGTGGCCGACCTGGGTGACGGCTTCGACTCGACCTACTCGGTCGCCTACCTGCTCGCCCAGCCGGAGCTGGCGGTGGACGGGCGCCGGCTGCCCCGGGCGCAGACCCTGGTGATGGGGGGCGACCAGGTCTATCCGTCGGCGTCCTACGAGGCGTACGAGGACCGGTGCAAGGGGCCCTACCAGGCCGCGCTGCCGGTGGCGCCGCCCGAGCGGCCCACCCTCTTCGCGGTCCCCGGCAACCATGACTGGTACGACGGCCTGACCGCTTTCCTGCGGCTCTTCGTCCGCTCCCGGGACCGGCACTTCGCCGGCTGGGGCACCGGCCAGTCCCGGTCGTACTTCGCGGTGGAGCTCCCCGCGGGCTGGTGGCTGCTCGGCCTCGACGACCAGTCCGGCTCGTACCTGGACGACCCACAGCTCACCTACTTCGACGAGGTGGCCCGCAAGCTCACCCCGCGGTCCCGGATCATCCTGGCGGTGCCGGCGCCGACCTGGGTCAAGGCCGCGGACCATCCCACGGCATACGACTCGATCGACTACTTCATCCGTACGATCATCGCGCCCACCGGGGCCCAGGTGCGGCTGCTGGTCTCCGGCGACCTGCACCACTACGCCCGCTACACCGGCCCGGACCGGCAGCTGATCACCTGCGGTGGCGGCGGCGCCTACCTCTACCCGACGCACAAGCTGCCGGAGCGGCTCGAGGTGCCGCCGCGGGACACGCTCTCCCGCCGGGCCAGCCGCACCCGCCCGTACGACCTGGCGGCCCGCTATCCCGACAAGGGCCGTTCCCGGCGCTACGGCTGGGGCATCTTCGCGCGGCTGCCGTTCCGCAACCCGGGCTTCACCACCCTGCTCGGCACGCTGCACACGCTGCTGATGCTGGCGATGGCCGGGGTGGCGACGAACCGGGCGGGCACCACGGAGCAGCGGCTGTTCAGCGTGCCGCTGGTGATCATGCTGCTGGTGACGCTGCTGAGCGCGGCGTTCTTCGCCAAGCCGCCGAGCGCGGGCGGAAAACGGCACGCCCGGCACTGGATCCTGGGCGTGAGCCACGGGCTGGCGCAGGTCGCGCTGGCCGCCGCGGGCACCTGGGCCTGGCTGGAGCTTCCCCTGTACGACTGGCCGTGGCCACTGCCGGTGGTCGCCGCGGCGGTTGTCTACGGTCCGCTGATGGGTCTGGTGTCCAGCCAGGTGGTGGCGCTGTACCTGCTGATCGCGGGGGCGTTCGGGGTGAACGTCAACGAGCTCTTCGCCGGCCAGGGCATCGAGGACTCGAAGTCCTTCCTGCGGATGCGCATCGACCCCGACGGCACCCTGACGATCTACCCGATCGCCGTGGACAAGGTCTCCCACGCCTGGCAGCTCAACCCCGACCAGTCCCCCACCGCCTCCTGGCTCACGCCCAAGGCTTCCCTGGTTCCCCGCCTGGCCGAACCCCCCATCACCCTTACCTGACCGGGTAGGGCGGCGTCGATCAGGGGGCGGGGGCGGGGAGGGAGAGTTGGGTCAGGAGGGATAGTGCTGGTCGTGGGCTTGGCGGGGGGCGCAGACGGAGGCTCGGCTGCAGGAGCAGCGGGAGCCGTCCGCGTCCAAGCGGACCGTGACCGAGTCGCGGGGGACACTGTGGCCGACGACCTTGCCGTCCCCCTCCGGCGTGGAGACGCGGCTGCCGATCGTCGGGGCTGACTCCTGGAACCGCTGGTAGAGCGGGTGCTCGTACTTGAGGCAGCACATCAGCCGGCCGCACGCGCCGGAGATCCGCAGCGGGTTGAGCGGCAGGTCCTGGTCCTTGGCCATCCGGATGGTGACCGGCTCGAAGTCGTTGAGGAAGGTGGCGCAGCACAGGTCACGGCCGCAGGAGCCGATCCCGCCCTGCACCCGCGCCGAGTCCCGGGCCGAGAGCTGCCGCAGCTCGACCCGGCAGCGCAGGGTCGCCCCGAGGTCGCGGACCAGGGAGCGGAAGTCCACCCGGTGCGGCGCGGTGAAGTAGACGGTGGTCCGGTCGCTGCCGGTCTCCGGCGCGCCCAGCACGTGGTCGATCGCCACCACCTTCATCGGCAGGCCGTGCTCCCGGATCAGCCGCTTCGCGGCGACCTTCGCCTCGGCCTTGCACCGGCGCAGCAGCTCGTCACGGCGCAGATCGTCCTCCTGGGCGAGCCCGGCCAGCTTGGGGAAGCCGTCGGTGTCCTCGGTGACCCACTGCGCGGCCCAGACGCACTCGGCCACCTCGGGCCCGTCGTCGGTGGGCACCAACACCCGGTCGCCCACCTGCGGGCGCAGCTCACCCGGGTCGAGGTAGTAGAGGCGCCCGTACCGGTTGAAGCTGACCGCGCAGAGCATGCCCATGCCCCTCACCCTACGATGCGGCGGGCGGTCCGGCCCGACCGGGCGTCGCCGGACGGTCACGGCGCGCAGCGATCCACGATCGTCGACTCGACCGACCGACCCCACCCCGTCGTGCCGTTGATCCTCGCCCGGACGGCTGAATCACGACCGACACCAGGGACAAACGGCGACGAACGGCGTTGAGTGAAGGCAGACCTGCGGGGGGTGCAGGGGAAGGCCACGGCGTCGCCGCCGGAGCCCGGTCACGCCGGCCCGGCGTGCGACGCCGTGGACCGTGCGGTGCTCCGTCCGTCGAACCCGTCTCAGCGCCCGATCCGGGTGGTCCCGCCGTACCGGGGCGCGGCGACCGTACGCTCCCGCCAGGTCGTCTCGGCCAGGCTCGGCGACCACTGCCGCAGCAGCGTCTCCGCGCCGTCGTACGCCACGCCGAGCACCGTCAGCACCCGGGCCCCGATCTCGGCCGCCGCGTACGCGCCGGCGTTGCCGGCGTCGCCCGGTGACCGGGTGGCCGCGAGCACGGTGACTGCCTCGGCGGAACGCAGCACGTCGGCCAGCGCCCGGGCCAGGGCGAGCCGGCTCCCCTCCACCCAGTCGGCCAGCGCGTCGGCGTAACCGGCGGTCGACTCCAGTCGCCCCACCAGGCTCTCCGGCCCTTCGTCGAGGTGCCGGAGCAGGGCGCCGCGCGCCTCGTCGTACCCCGAAGCGGCCGGCCCGGACCAGGCGACCGGATCGGTGAGCGTGGCGCAGGCGTCGTCGTACGCCCGGACGAGCCGGCGCACCGCGTGCCCGGCGGTCGCCAGCGGCGCGGGATGCAGGTCGAGGAACTCGCGCACGGCGTCGCCGGGGAGCACCTGCATCCGGCGCAGCAGCGGCCAGAGCCGGTGCCCCTCGGGCACGCCGGCGGCGACCAGCGTGTCCACCCGGGCGAGCAGGTCGAGGCCCGGCTCGGCGAGGCGGTCCAGGGCGTCCATCAGGCCTCCCCGGCCAGCCGCCGCCGGGCGGTGTCGTCGACCGCGGCGTACCCGTCGGCGGCGGTGCGCAGCGCGGCCGCGGCGGCGGCCAGCCGGGCGGCGGCAGCGGCCGCCTCCCGGGCCCGGTCGTCGGTGGCCGCGGTCCACCGCCGGTGCAGGGCACGGCCGATCTCGCCGGGCCGGCCGGACGACTGCGCACCGAAGGCCGGGTGGGCCGGGTCGCTGGCGGTGACGGCGTGGGCGAGGCCGGCCAGGGTGGCGCTCGCCTCGTCCAGGCGAGCGGCCAGGGCGTGCAGGGTCTCCATGTCACGCCCCCGCGAGCGGCCGGTACGCCGCGAAGGTCTCGTTGTGCAGCTTCTCCCGGGCCCACTGCGCGGCGTCGGCGGCGGCGGTCACCGCGGCCCGCACGGAGTCGGCGAGGTCCCGGGGGTTGCGGGCGTGCAGCGGGCCGAGGAAGCGCACGTCGGTGATCCGCCCGCCGGCGGTCACCACCACCTCGACCAGCCCGTCGGGCGAGCGGACGGTGACCTCGACCGTGGCCACCGCCTGGTCGAACTCGGCCTGCAGGGACTCGATGCGGCGGTAGCGCCGCACCGCCTCCTCGATCCAGGCCTCGTCGATCTCCCCCCGCGGCATCGGCGGACTCCTCCCGGCGGATCATTACTGAGCGTGCCGTCACCGTCACCACGGCACACCGGACCGTACCGCACGTCAATTGCGCCTGTCGATGCCCTGTGGATGACGGTGGAGGAGGTCAACCCTTCCAGAGGGCGAGCATCATCGCCTCCACCGCGATCCGCGGCTTCACGTTCGCCTCGATCGCCGCCCGGCACTCCAGCACGGCCTCCAGCCGGCGCAGCGCCCCCTCGGCGTCCCACTTCTGCGCGCCCGCCTCGGCGACCGCGGCGGTGTCGGTGTGCACCGGCGCGACCGGGGCGCGCAGCGCCATGGTGAGCGCGTCCCGGTAGAAGCCGGCCAGGTCGACCAGGGCCCGATCCAGGGCGTCCCGCTGGGCCCGGGTGGCCCGCGACTTCTGCCGCTTCTCCAGGTCCTTGAGCTGGCCGGCCGCGCCGCGCATCGCACCGGCCGCGCCCCGGCCGGTGCCACCCGCGCCGAGCGCGGTCTGCAACGCCGCGCGTTCCGTCTCGTCGATCTCGGTGACCGACGCCGCGGCCTCCGCCTCGGCCGCCTCGATCAGCGCGGAGGCGGCGTCGAAGGCCGCGCCCACCCCGGTCAGCCGGCGCGGCACCGCGAGCACGGCGTCGCGGCGCTGCCGGGCCTCCGGGTCGCGGGCCAGCCGCCGGGCCCGGCCCACGTGCCCCTGCGCGGCCGCCGCCGCCCATTCCGCCACGTCGGGCGCGATCCCGTCCCGGCGTACCAGCACCTCGGCCACCGCCGCCGCCGGCGGCTGCCGCAGCGGTACGACCCGGCAGCGCGAGCGGATGGTCACCGAGATGTCGTCCGGGTGGGTGGACGGGGCGCAGAGCAGGAACACCGTCCGCGGGGGCGGCTCCTCGATGGCCTTGAGCAGGGCATTCCCGGCCGCCTCGGTGAGCCGGTCGGCGTCCTCGATAATGACGACCTGCCACCGCCCGCCGGACGGCGTGCTGGCCGCCCGGAGCACCAGGGCGCGCATCTCGTTGACTCCGATGGAGAGCCCCTCCGGCACCACCAGCCGGACGTCGGCGTGCGTGCCGGTCATCGTGGTGTGACAGCCGGGGCACCGGCCGCAGCCGGTGCCGTGCACGCACTGCAACGCGGCGGCGAACGCCCGCGCGGCCACCGACCGGCCCGAGCCGGGCGGCCCGGTGAAGATCCAGGCGTGGGTCATCCCCGCCCCCGGCTCCCGGCCGGTCCCGGCCGGTTCCTCGGCGGCCTCGGCGAGCGCGTCCAGCTCGTCGGGCTCGGCCACCCTGGCGGCGCCGACCGCGGCGGCCCGCAGCAGGGCGGCGGCCGAGGCGGCGGCGCGGCGCAGCGTGTCGACGGCCTCGTCCTGCCCGACCAGGTCGGCGAAGACGTCCGGCATCAGCTGGGGGGCTCCATGGTCACCAGCTCCGCGTCGGATAACTCCGGCTGGACCGTGGTGTCCGGACCGTGCGCCGGGCGCGGGTGCACGATGGCGGCCGGGTCGGCCAGGAACTCCTCCACCCGCCGGGCCACCGCGTCGGCGATCTCCTCGACCGGGCGGGACGCGTCGAGCACCAGGTAGCGCTTCGGGTCGGCGGCGGCCAGGTCGAGGAAGGCGTACCGGACCCGCTCGTGGAAGGCGATCGACTCGGCCTCCAGCCGGTCGGCGCCCGAGCTGCGGGACTCGACCCGGGACAGTCCGGTGTGCGGGTCCACGTCGAGGAGCACCACCAGGTCGGGCTTGAGCCCGCCGGTGGCCCACGAGGAGAGCCAGGAGACCTCCTGCACCGGCAGCGTACGACCGGCGCCCTGGTACGCCAGGGACGAGTCGACGTACCGGTCGCTGATCACCACCGCGCCCCGGACCAGCGCCGGCCGGACCACGGAGGCGACGTGGTGCGCCCGGTCCGCGGCGTAGAGCAGCGCCTCGGCGCGCGGCGACGGCGCCTCCGCGCCGGCGTTGTCCAGCACCAGCGAGCGGATCCGCTCGCCGACACCGGTGGCGCCCGGCTCCCGGGTCACCACCACGTCCCGGCCCTGCTCGCGCAGCCGCTCGGCGAGCGCGAGGAGCTGGGTGGACTTGCCGGCGCCCTCGCCGCCCTCGAAGACCACGAAGAGGCCGCTGGAGACGAACGGCTCGGCTGGCAGCAGCGGACGGCCCCGGATCGAACCCCAGAGGTCGGCCAGGACCGGAACGCCCTTCTTGTCGTCCATCTGACCGAAGGCGCTGATCCCGGCGAAGATGCCGGCGGCGCCGGCGGCGAGCAGCAGCAGCCGGGTCGAGGAGACGGAGATGCCCAGGTCGGCGATGGTCAGCTTGCGCGAGCCGCCGACGCCCACCAGGAGGCTGCTCAGCGCGATGGCCAGGATCAGCACCAGCCGGGTGCCGATCTGCACCACCGCGAAGACCCGGCCGCGCACCTCGTCGGCGACCTCGCCGCCGAGCAGCGTGGTGCCGGCCAGGAAGGCCATGCCGGCGCCCGCGCCGACCAGGATCGCGCCGAGGATCGCCATCGACAGGTGGATGGCGAAGGCGAGCACCAGCACGGAGGCGCTGGCCAGCACGATGCTCATGCCGAACCAGCGGCGCCGGGACATGTCCCGGACGATCATCGGTCCGAGCCCGATGCCGATCGCCAGACCGATGAAGATGGCGCCGAAGAGCAGGAAGAAGGCGGCGTCGCCGGCGCCGAGCGAGGCGGCGAAGAACTTGGCCGTGCCGACCACGATGCCGCCGCCGGCGAACGCGCCGAAGATGCCGAGCACCAGGCCGCGCACCAGCGGGGTCTGGCCGATGTACCGCCAGCCCTCGGTGAACTGGCGGAATATGCTCTGCTCGGCGCGTTCCCGCTCGTCGGCCTGGCTCCGGCTGATCTCCTTGATGCCGAGGGCCACCACCAGCGCGGTGGCCAGCCGGGAGAACGCATTGAACCAGAGGGCGAGCTGGGCCGGCTCCGCCCAGTTCGGCATCTCGCCCCCGGCCAGCCCGCGCACGCTGCGGTCGAGCACCGCCAGGCCGACCGCGGCGGCCACCGGGGTCAGGCCGTACGTGGTGATCAGGGTGAGCTGGTTGGCGGTCTCCAGCCGGGCCCGCGGGATCAGGTTCGGGACCGCGGCCTCCTTGGCCGGGATCCAGAGCAGGGTGATCGTCTCGATCAGGAAGGTGGCGATCGCCGCCCAGGTGACCACCAGCCCGCCACTGGCCCCGGTGAGGGCGTAGAGCGGGATCGAGGCGAAGAGCACGAACCGCAGCACGTCGCAGATGACCATCGTCCAGCGCCGGTCGAACCGGTCGGCGAAGACGCCGGCCACCGGCCCGAGCACCAGCGCCGGCAGCAGCCGGACCGCGATGACGCCACCGAACGCGGCGCCCTGGGCGGTGCTGCCGGACACCTGCGCGGCGGCGAACACGGAGGTGGCGAGCAGGCCGAGCCAGTCGCCGAACGAGGCGACACCGAGCACGATCCAGAGCCGGCGGAACGGCCGGATGCGCAGCACCGAGCGGATCGCCGCGGCGGCGGACCGGTCGGCCTGGTCACCGGGCGACGACACGCCGGGCGACTCGCCGTTCTTCTGGCTTTCGATGGCCGTACCTCCACGTGCCGGCCCAGAGCTGGGCATCCCCGGTGGAACACTCTAGTCCCGGTGGGGAGCGACCCCGCCCGCGACATTCGCCTGCTCGCCGAGCCTAGGCCGCCGGAGCCACCGAAGGCAGCCGGACAGACGCGAGGGTATTTCGCATTGACGCCCAGACAGTTAGCGTGCAGACGTGGCCACCGAAAGTGACAGACTTCGCGCTCGCCTGGATCGGGCGACCGCCCACCTCGACCCGCCGTACGCCGTGGTCGACCTCGCCGCCTTCGACGCCAACGCGGCCGCGCTGGCCGACCGGGCCGGGGGCAAGCCGGTCCGGGTCGCCAGCAAGTCGGTCCGCTCCCGGGATCTGCTGACCCGGGCGCTGGACCGGCCCGGCTGGCGGGGGGTGATGGCATTCACCCTGCCCGAGGCGATCTGGCTGGCCCGGGCCGGCGTCTCGACCGACGTGCTGGTGGCCTATCCCACCGCGGACCGGGGTGCCCTCGCCGAACTGGCGGCCGACCCGGCGCTCGCCGACGCGGTGACGCTGATGGTGGACGGCACCGAACAGCTCGACCTGGTCGACGAGGTGTGCCCACCCGGTCGCCGGCCGGCGCTGCGGGTCTGCCTCGACCTGGACGCCTCCTGGCGCCCACTGGGCGGGCGGGTGCACGTCGGTGTCCGCCGTTCCCCGGTACACAGCGCCCGGGCCGCCGCCGCCCTGGCCGCCGCCGTCGCCGGCCGGCCGGGCTTCCGGCTGGTCGGGCTGATGTCGTACGAGGCGCAGATCGCCGGCCTCGGCGACGCGCCCCCCGGACAGGCCCTGCTGGGTACGGCGATCCGGGTCGCCCAGCGCGGGTCGTACCGCGAGCTGCTGGCCCGGCGCGCGGCGGCGGTCGCCGCGGTACGCGACCACGCCGACCTGGAATTCGTCAACGGCGGCGGCACCGGCAGCGTGGCCGCGACCAGCGCCGATCCCGCGGTCACCGAGGTCACCGCGGGATCCGGCCTGTACGGGCCGACGCTCTTCGACGCGTACCGTGCCTGGCGGCCCGCCCCGGCCGCCTTTTTCGCCTGCGCGGTGGTCCGCCGGCCGGCGCCCGGCCTGGCGACGGTGCTCGGCGGCGGCTGGATCGCCTCCGGCCCCGCCGCCGACAGCCGGCTGCCCCGGCCGTGGCTGCCGGCCGGGTTGAAGCTGCTCGGCCCCGAGGGGGCCGGCGAGGTGCAGACCCCGCTGGCCGGCGCGGCGGCGGCCCTTCTGCGGGTCGGCGACCGGGTGTGGTTCCGACACGCCAAGGCCGGCGAACTCTGCGAGCACGTCAACGAGCTGCACCTGGTCGAGGGGGACGCCGTGGTGGCGACCGTACCCACCTACCGAGGTGAGGGCCGGGCGTTCCTCTGAATCACCGCCCGGCCCTCGGCCCGCCGCTGGAATCCCACCGCCCGGTCGCACCCCGGGCCCCGTTCCTGATGACGCCACCCGGTCGCACCCGGGCTCTGTGCTTCCCGCCGCCGGCCGACGCACCACGGATCCGCGGCGCCGTGCTCAGCCGGGCTGCGTTGCCTCGGTCCGGTCGTCGACCTGGCGGTGCAGGTACTCCCGGATCAGCGCCTTCGCCTCGGCCAGCACCCGCTCGTCGCCCTCCGGCAGGCGCCGGAACGCCAGCTTGATCAGGGCGTCGGCCGCCTCCACCGCGACCTCCAGGTGGAACCGGAGATCGGGCGCGTCGAGGCCGAAGCGCTCGGTCAGCGCCCGGGCCAACTGGTCGGCGATCACGCCGTTGTTGTCCCGCTGCTCATCGAGCAGGTGCAGGTCGACCACGTCGCCGAAGTGCAGGGTACGGAACCCGGGGACCGTGCGGTGCATCGTGATGTACTCGTCGATCCCCGCGTCGACGCCGTCCCACCAGTGGGTCAGGTCGTCGGAGGCGAACCGCTCGTCGAGCCGCTGGAGGTAGGACTCCATCGTGCGCAGGGTCAACGCCTGCACGATCGCCCGCTTGTCCGGAAAGAACTGGTAGACCGACCCGATCGCCACCTCGGCGCGCTCGGCGAGCAGGGTCGTGGTCAGTCCCTCGTACCCCACCTCGTCGACGAGCTCGGCACAGGCGTCCAGCATTCGCTGGACCCGCGCGACACTTCGACCCTGCACCGGTACGCGGCGCAGCGGCCCGGTCGTGGCGGCTGGTGTGGACACTCGCCACCCCCCTTCGACGGATGAACATATCTGCACGTCACGAGACCGTGACTACCGGTACAACGAACGGGCCCCACTTGCGGTATTTACCAGCTACAACGTTCCTGATATGAAGTCAGTTCATATTCATGTCGAGGAGCGTCCATGCCCGGTACGCCACCCGCCTGGTCCAACTGGGCCGGCAACCAGCACAGCACTGCCAGCGCCATCCTGCGCCCTCGGACCGTGGAGGACATCACCGAGGCCGTCCGGGCCGCGGCCGCGGCGGGCCGGCGGATCCGGGCGGTGGGCAGCGGGCACTCGTTCACCGGCGCCGCCCTCACCGACGGGGACCGCCTCGAACTGGCCGAACTGGACACCGGCGTCACCGTCGACACCGCCCGGCGGCTGGTCACCGTGCCGGCCGGGATGACCCTGCACGCCCTCAACGACCTGCTCGCCCGGCACGGCCTGGCGCTGCCCAACCTCGGCGACATCGACGCCCAGACCATCGCCGGCGCGCTCTCCACCGGCACCCACGGCACTGGCGCCCGCCTCGGCTGCCTCTCCACCTTCGTCACGGCGTTGACCCTGGTCACCGGCGCCGGCGAGGTGCTGCGCTGCTCCGCCGACGAACACCGGGACGTCTTCGCCGCCGCCCGGGTCGGCCTCGGCGCGGTCGGGGTGCTGGTCGAGGTCACCCTGCGCTGCGTCGACGCCTTCGTGCTCCGCGCGCACGAACGACCGGCGCCGCTGGACGCGGTGCTCGCCGAGCTGCCGTCCCTGATCGAGGGGCACGACCACGTCGAGTTCTACTGGTTCCCGTACACCTCCCGGGTGCAGGTCAAGACCAACGACCGAGTGCCGGCCGACGACCGGCCGCTGCCGCGGTGGCGCGGCTGGCTGGACGACGAGTTCCTGGCCAACACCGTCTTCGCCGGGGCCTGCCGGCTCGGCCGCGTCGTGCCGGCGCTGGCCCCGGGCATCAGCGCGGTCTCCGCCCGGGCGCTCACCGGACGCACCTACACCGGCCGCTCCGACCGGGTCTTCTGCACCCCGCGCCGGGTCCGGTTCGTGGAGATGGAGTACGCCCTGCCCCGCGCCGTCCTGCCCACCGCGCTCGACGCGCTCCGGCGGATCGTCGACGGGCTCCCGTTCAAGGTGCTCTTCCCCGTCGAGGTGCGGTTCACCGCCGCCGACGACATCTGGCTGTCGCACGGGTACGGCCGCGACTCGGCGTACCTCGCCATCCACCAGTACGTCGGCGCGCCCTACGAGCCGTACTTCCGGGCGTTCGAGGAGGTGGCCACGGAACTGGGCGGTCGCCCGCACTGGGGCAAACTGCACTGGCGCGACGCGGCCTCACTGGCTCCCGCCTACCCGAAGTTCCGGGACTTCCTCGCGGTCCGCGACCGCCTCGACCCACAGCGGGTGTTCGCCAACGACTACCTCGACCGGGTGCTCGGTGGGGCGCCCTCCGGCGCCACCGCCTGACCGGCACCCAGGGCCCGGACGTAGCCGAGCACCCGCTCGTACGCCGCCCGGTAGTCGCCCCGCACGCCCGCCGGGGTGGCGTGGTCGGCCAGCGCAGCGGTCAGATCGACCAGCCGGAGGTCCGGCGCCAGGTCGGTCCAGGTGGGCAGCGCCTCCATCCGGGTCACCGTCCAGCGCCCGGGGGCGGTCTCGGTGAAGGTCGCCCGCGCCATCACACCCTCGCGGTTGTCGTCGACCGGCTCGGCGTGCCGGGCCAGCTCGTTCCCCATCCCGAAGACCACCCACTTGTCGCCGAAGCGCTGGAACGGCTGCACCGCGTGGGCGTGGTGGCCCAGGATGAGGTCGACGTCGGGTGAAGAGATCAACTGCCGCGCCCAGGCCTGCTGGTCGGCGTCCGGCAGGTGCTGGTACTCCGTACCCCAGTGCAGGCTGAGCACGACGATGTCGGCGCCGGCGGCCCGCGCGCGGTGGGCGGCGGCGAGGATCTCGGGCGGGTCGATGAGGTTGGCCAACCACTCCTGGCCGGGCGGGCGGCTCAGCCCGTTGAAGTTCAAGCTGTACGCCAGGTGGGCGACGCGGACGTCGCCGACCCGGTAGATCCGGGCGGTGGCCGCTTCGGCGGCGCTCCGGGCGCTGCCGGTGTGGCCCAGCCCGGCGGCGTCGAGCGCGCGGACCGTCCGGGACACCCCGTCGGCGCCCTGGTCGAGGGTGTGGTTGGAGGCGGTCGAGCAGCCGTCGAAGCCGGCGGAGCGCACCCCGTCGAGCACCTGCGGGGGCGCGTTGAACGACGGATAGCCGGAGAACGGGCCGGCGGGATCGGCCAGCGGCGTCTCGAGGTGGCACAGCGCGAGGTCGGCGCCGCCGACGGCCGGGGCGACGCCGGTGAACATCGGGGCGAAGTCCAGGCCTCCCGGCTTGCCGGACCGGGTGGCGTCACGGCGCGCCTGGGCGGTCACCTCCGGGTGGACCAGGACGTCACCCGCGGCGAGGAGCCGGACGGTACGCCGGCCGGCGGGATTCCGGGCCGGCCCGGTGAACGACCCGGGGGCGACGGTCCGCGGGTGGGCCGGTGACGCGGTGGTGCCGGCCGGCACGGGTCCCTCGTCGTCCATCGCCCGGGAGCCGACCACGGCCACGGCGAGCAGCAGCGCTCCCGTCGCCGCGCCGAGGAGCACCCGGCGGCGCGTGACGGCGGCTGCGACCATTCCCTCACATTAGGGAGCGGTCACCACCACCCCAAGGCCAGATCGGGCATTTCAGCCGTTAGGGGCGGCGGTCGGCGGCCGTCACTCCTCGGGAGGGCTGGCGGCGGCGGCCTTCTTCGGGGCCGCCTTCTTCGCCGGGGCCTTCTTGGCGGTGGTCGCCTTGGCGGTGGTCGCCTTGGCGGTGGTCGTCTTCTTGGCCGCCGTCGACCTGGTGGCGGCGGCGGTCTTCTTCGCCGCCGTCTTCTTGGCCGGGGCGGCCTTCTTCGCCGCCTTCTTCGGCGCCGGCCCCTTGGCCCGCTTCTCGGCGAGCATCTCGGAGGCCTCTTCCAGGGTCAGCGCCTCCGGGGTCTGGGCGCGCCGCAGCGACGCGTTGGTCTCCCCGTCGGTGACGTACGGCCCGAACCGGCCGTCCTTGATGACCAGCGGCTTCTCGGTGAGCGGGTCGTTGCCCATCTCCCGCAGCGGCGGCGCGGCGGCCCGACGCTGGCGGGTCTTCGGCGCGGCCAGCAGGGCCAGGGCCTCGTCCAGCGTGACGGTGAACATCTTGTCCTCGGAGTCCAGCGAGCGGAACTCGTCACCGCGCTTGACGTACGGGCCGTAGCGGCCGTTGTTGGCGAAGACCTCGACGCCGTCCGGGGCGACGCCGACCAGCCGGGGCAGGCTGAGCAGCTTCAGCGCCTCGTCGAAGGTGAGCGAGTCCGGCGTCTGCGAGCGCAGCAGCGACGACTTCCGCTCGCCGCTGGCCACGTACGGGCCGAACCGGCCGGACTTGAGCACGATCGGCTCGCCGGTCGCCGGGTCGTCGCCGAGCTTGCGCTCGCCCCCGCCACCGAGGAAGAGCTCGTGCACCTTCTCCGGGGTCAGCTCGTCCGGAGCCAGCCCTTCGGGGATCGGGGCCCGATCGCCCTGGCCGCCGCCCTCCTCGCCCTCCGCCGGGGCCGCCGGCTGCTCGCCCGGCACCGCCCGCTGGAGGTACGGCCCGTACCGGCCGACCCGGACGACGACCTCGCGCCCCTCCTCGTCGGTGAAGAGCGGGATCGAGTTGACGCTGCGGGCGTCGATCTCGCTGAGGTTCTCGGTGACCAGCTTCTTCAGCCCGCCGGAGCGGGCGATGGTCTGGTCGCCGGCGCCGTTGGTACTGCCGAAGTAGAAGGAGGTGAGGAAGTCGACGGAGGCGTGCTCACCGCCGGCGATCTCGTCCAGCTCGTTCTCCATGCTGGCGGTGAAGTCGTAGTCGATCAGGCGGGGGTAGTGCCGCTCCATCAGCCCGATCACCGCGAACGCCAGGAAGGTGGGGATCATCGCCTGGCCGCGCTTGGTCACGTAGCCGCGGTCCTGGATGGTCTGCATGATCGACGCGTACGTCGACGGGCGGCCGATGCCCAGCTCCTCCAGGGCCTTGACCAGGGACGCCTCGGTGTAGCGCGACGGCGGCTGGGTGTGGTGCCCCTGCGCGGCCAGCTCGTCGGCGGTCAGCGGCTGGTCCTTGACCAGGGTGGGCAGCCGGCGCTCGGCGTCCTCGGCCTCGGCGTTCTCGTCGTCGCTGGACTCGACGTACGCGCGGAGGAAGCCCGGGTCGGTGATGGTCTTGCCGGTCGCGCCGAAGTCGGCCTCCTCGCTCGACGAGGAGACCGCGCGGATGCGCACCGAGACGCTGGACCCGACCGCGTCGGTCATCTGCGAGGCGATGGTCCGCCGCCAGATCAGCTCGTAGAGCTTGAACTCCTCGGCCGACAGCTCCTTGGCCACGTCCCCCGGGGTGCGGAAGTTGTCCCCCGCCGGGCGGATCGCCTCGTGCGCCTCCTGCGCGTTCTTCACCTTGCCGGTGTAGCGGCGCGGCTCCGGCGGCACGCTGCGCTCGCCGTACAGCTCGACGATCTGCCGGCGGGCCGCCGTGATGGCGGTCTCTGACAGGTTCACCGAGTCGGTACGCATGTAGGTGATGTAGCCGTTCTCGTACAGGCGCTGCGCGGTGCGCATCGTCTGCTGCGACGAGAACCGCAGCTTGCGGGCAGCCTCCTGCTGGAGGGTGGAGGTGATGAACGGCGCGTACGGGCGGCGGCGGTAGGGCTTCTCCTCGACCCGGGTGACCGCGAACGGCCGCCCCTCCAGCCGGGCGGCGAGACCCCTGGCCCCGCCCTCGTCGAGGTGAACGACGCCGGCCCCGGCCCGCACCCGACCCGTGGTCGGCTCGAAGTCCTTGCCGGTGGCGATCCGGTCGCCGTTCAGCGCGATCAGCGTGGCGTTGAAGGTGCGCGGTCCCTCGCCGGCGTTCGCGACAGCGAGGGTGGCCAGGATGTCCCAGTACTCGGCGGTGCGGAAGGCCATCCGCTGGCGCTCCCGCTCGACCACGATCCGGGTCGCCACGGACTGCACCCGGCCCGCCGAGAGCTTCGGCATGACCTTCTTCCACAGCACCGGGGAGACCTCGTAGCCGTACAGCCGGTCGAGGATGCGGCGGGCCTCCTGCGCGTCGACCAGGTCCCGGTCGATCTCGCGCGGGTTGGCCACCGCGGCCTGGATCGCCGGCTTGGTGATCTCGTGGAAGACCATCCGCTTGACCGGCACCTTGGGCTTGAGGGTCTCCACCAGGTGCCAGGCGATCGCCTCGCCCTCGCGGTCCTCGTCCGTCGCCAGGAAGATCTCGTCGACCTCCTTGGCCAGCTTCACCAGCTTGCTGATCTGCTGCTTGCGGTCGGCGGAGACCACGTAGAGGGCGTGGAAGCCGTTGTCGACGTCCACCCCGAGCCGGGCCCAGGGCTCGCCCTTGTACTTGGCGGGCACGTCGGCGGCGTTGCGCGGGAGGTCCCGGACGTGGCCGAAGCTGGCCTCCACGACGTATCCCGGGCCGAGGTAGCCCGAGATCGTCTTGGCCTTCGCCGGTGACTCGACGATGACCAGACGGGTGGTTCCAGCGTTGCTCGGCACGTCTCTCTCCGACCTCACTCCTGCTCCATGCCCCGTTTCGGGCCGCGTTGCACCGGCCGGACCACTGGCGGTCCGGATGTCCAACGTAACGCGCCGGCCGCGTTTCGGGTTTCGCGGGCAGCAAACCGGTCGGTACGTGGCGGCCACCGGCCCGGCCGCGCAGGACTCCCACCGGACGGCGCCACCGTACACCGCGGGTAGGGCGCCGAGCGGGCCACTGTGGCGATCACGGACCCTCGGCCGAGGAGTCACCGGTCCGTTTTCCTGGACAAACCGCCAACCGGGGCGGTGTCCGGGATCGGACAGCCGACGGGGGTTGCGGGCCGGGGGACCGGCCGGCGGGACCCCTCGGGGCGCGATGGCGGGCGCGGGGCGGCCCACCCGCGCCCGTGCTCAGGCGGAGACGCCGGGCCAGTCGGCCGCCGGCGCGGCGGGTGGGCGGTCACCCACCAGCTCGGCCAGCCGGGCCAGCCGCCGTCGCCCGGTGATCCGGTACGCCGGCCCGCCCGCCCCCGGGTCGAGGAGCGCCCCGGGCAGGCCGACCGCGGCCAGCGCCGACCGTACCTGCGGCCAGCAGGACTCGTCCCCGGCGCCGAGCCGGAGCAGGAAGCCGGGTGGCTCGGCGGCCCCGGCGGCGGCGAGCCAGAGCCGCAGGCGGCGCCCGTTGAGGTGGAACCCGGCCGGCGGTCGCTTCCCGGCGCCGCGCAACCAGGCCACCGCCAGCGGGGCCAGGGTGCTCGCGTACGCGGTGCGGACCAGGTGCCGGCCGTCCTCGGTCGGCTCCCAGCTCGCCGACACCCCGCGCGCGGCCAACTCGGCGACCAGCACGTGCACCCGCCAGGCGGCGTCGACCACGACCGACAGCCGGGCCGTGCCGCCCATCCGGACCATCTCCCCCGGCCCGGCGAGCAGGCCGGCCAGGTCCGCCAGGGACGGGTCGGCCGCCTCGGTGGAAAACAGCGAGAGCTGCCGGACCGGGTCGGGGAAAGGTGGCGTCAGCGACACTCCGGGACCTCGTCGAAGGCCTGTTTGAGTTCTTTGGAGTTGAGCTTGCCGGTGTCCAGCGCGCTCGCGTCGTACTCCTTGTTGAGGGTCTCCACCGCGGCCCGGACCCCGTCGTAGAAGGCCGTGGCCTGCCCGGTGTCCAGTCCGTCGATGGTGTCCCGGGCCCGACCGTAGGCGTCCCGCATCTTGCTCAGCGAGGCCCGGAAGCCGGCGGAGACCTCCTCGCCGTGGTCGGTCGCCGGCACCCCGGCCTGCTCGACCTTCCGGCGGGCGGTCTCGCTGGCCTGCTCGGCGCCGGCGAAGAGCCGGACCAGGTTCTCCTTGGCCTGGGCCGGGGTCGTCTGCGCGGTCATCTGCTGCTGGGTGCTGCTGGTCAGCTTGTTGATCTCGGCGCGCCAGGGGGTGAGCGCCTCGCAGACCGAGGCGGCCCAGGCCCGCGGGCTGGGACCGCCGCAGCCGGTGACGACGAGGGCCAGCGTGGCCAGGACCACCGTGAGCTTTCCGGCGGTTGCCGCCCGGCGCGTACGCATGCGAAGCAGCGTACGGCCTTCGGGTGGAACTGCCACCGGTCAGATTTCACCGGCGGGACCGCGGGAGCACGGTTCCCGGCCGGCGTGCGCCGACCGGGAACCGCTGCCAGTCAGGACCCTCAGGCGTTGACCGGCTCCGGACGCTCCTCCGGGCTGCCCGCACCGGCGTCGGTACCGGTGTCGGAGTCCGCCATCGCGATGCCCTTGCGCTTGCTGAACACCACGGCCGCCACGATGATCAGCGCGGCGACCAGGGCGATCGTCACCCGCAGCGGGGTGTTCCGGTCGGCGCCCACGCTCCAGGCCACCACGGCCGGCGCGATCAGCAGCGAGACCAGGTTCATCACCTTGATCAGCGGGTTGATCGCCGGGCCGGCGGTGTCCTTGAACGGGTCGCCGACGGTGTCGCCGATGACGGTCGCGGCGTGCGAGTCGGAGCCCTTGCCGCCGTACGCGCCGTCCTCGACCAGCTTCTTCGCGTTGTCCCAGGCGCCGCCGGAGTTGGCCAGGAAGACCGCCATCAGCGTGCCCGCCCCGATCGCGCCGGCCAGGTACGACGCCAGCGCGCCCGGGCCGAGGCCGAAGCCGACCGCGATCGGCGCCAGGATGGCGAGCAGGCCGGGGGTCATCAGCTCGCGCTGCGCGTCCCGGGTGCAGATGTCGACGACCTTGCCGTACTCGGGGCGCTGGGTGCGGTCCATGATCCCGGGCAGCTCGCGGAACTGCCGGCGGACCTCCATCACCACGGCGCCGGCCGAACGCGAAACCGCGTTGATGGCCAGGCCGGAGAAGAGGAAGACCACCGCCGCGCCGATGATCAGGCCGACCAGGTTGCGCGGGTTGGCCACGTTCAGCGCGTTGAGGATCTCGGCACCCACGTCGCCCACGCCGGCGTCGGCGTACGACGACCGCAGGGTGTCGGTGTACGAGCCGAACAGCGCGGTCGCGGCGAGGACCGCGGTGGCGATCGCGATGCCCTTGGTGATCGCCTTGGTGGTGTTGCCGACCGCGTCCAGCTCGGTCAGCGTCCGGGCGCCGTGCTCGTCGATGTCGCCGGACATCTCCGCCACGCCCTGGGCGTTGTCGGAGATCGGGCCGAAGGTGTCCATCGCGACGATCACGCCGACGGTGGTGAGCAGGCCGGTGCCGGCCAGCGCGACCGCGAACAGCGAGAGCGTGATGGAGCTGCCGCCGAGCAGGAACGCGCCGAAGACGCCGGCACCGATCAGCAGCGCCGAGTAGACGGCCGACTCCAGGCCGATGCTGATGCCGGCGAGGATGACGGTGGCCGCCCCGGTCTGCGAGCTCTTGCCGATGTCCTGCACCGGGCGCCGGTTGGTCTCGGTGAAGTAGCCGGTCAGCGCCTGGATCGCGGCGGCCAGCACGATGCCGATGATCACCGCGCCGATGGCCACCAGCCGCGGGTTGCGGTTGACGTCGGTGAGGCCGCCCTCCAACTCACTGAAGCTGGCCGGCAGGTAGGCGAAGGCCGCGATCGCCACCAGCACCGCGGAGATCACCGCGGAGAGGTAGAAGGCCCGGTTGATCGCGGTCAGACCGTTGCGGTCGGAGGCGCGCAGGCGGGTGATGAAGACGCCGACGATCGCGACGAGCACCCCGATGGTGGAGATGATCAGCGGGAAGACCAGACCGGTCTCGCCGAACGCGGCCCGGCCCAGGATCAGCGCGGCGACCAGGGTGACCGCGTACGACTCGAAGAGGTCGGCGGCCATGCCGGCGCAGTCGCCGACGTTGTCGCCCACGTTGTCCGCGATGGTGGCGGCGTTGCGCGGGTCGTCCTCCGGGATGCCCTGCTCGACCTTGCCCACCAGGTCGGCGCCGACGTCGGCGGCCTTGGTGAAGATGCCGCCGCCGACCCGCATGAACATGGCGAGCAGCGCGGCGCCGAAGCCGAAGCCCTCCAGCACGGTCGGGGCGTCGCCCTCGAAGAGCAGGACGACCAGCGCCGCGCCGAAGAGGCCGAGGCCGACGGTGAGGAAGCCGACCACGCCACCGGTCCGGAAGGCGATCTTCATGGCGGCCTCGCGCCCGCCTTCGCGCTCCCGGGCCGCCGCGGCGACCCGCAGGTTGGCGCGGGTGGCCAGCCACATGCCGGCGCCACCGATGGAGGCGCTGAACAGGGCGCCCACCACGAAGAAGGCCGACCGGCCGATCTTCACCAGGGTCTGGTTGCCGTCGGTGTCGTGCACCGGCAGCAGGAAGAGCAGCACGACGGCGATCACCACGAAGATCGCCAGGGTCCGGAACTGCCGCAGCAGGTACGCCGACGCGCCCTCCTGCACCGCCCCGGAGATCTCCTGCATGTTGGTGGTGCCCTTACCGGCTGCCAGCACGGCCTTGGTCAAGGCGGCGGCGAAGACGAGCGCCACCAGCGCGATGACCGCGGCGATGACGACGTACGTCGTGTTGGCTCCGGTAAGGGACAGTGCGCCGCCGTCGGCGGCCAAGGTCCCGGACATCTATGTCCTCCTGTACCGAACACTCGCGCCGGCCGTGGAGACGCACGGGCCGACGCCTGGATGCGAACTCGCCAGCGCGCCAACCCACCACCGCGGACCAGCGATGAACCCCCGTTCCCGCTGGCTGCGGGACGGGTTACTTGCTGACAACCCGGGTACTGTAGCCCTCCGCAGTGTTGGAGGTCACACCGAGGGGGCACCCTCTCTCGATGATCTTCGCAACTGTGTTATGAGGAGAAATCTGATATATGGGGCGGCCAGCACGACGAGGCCGCGCTCCCGAGCGGGAACGCGGCCTGCGGGGACGAACTGTCAGGTCAGCGGCCGACCGGCCACACCATCCGGACCTCGGTGCCGATGCCCTCGTCGACCGGGCGGACCTGGAGGTCCTCGACGAAGCCGGCGAGCAGGGCGAAGCCGACGCCGGTGGTCAGCGCGTCCTCGCTGAGCGACTCCTTGGCCAACTCGTCCGGGGGCAGCGCGGCCAGCCCGATGCCGGCCTCGATCGGGGCGCGGTCCACCACCCGCACCGAGTACGCGCCGGAGTCGGACATCTCCACCAGCACCGGGTCGTGCAGGCCGTACTGCCGGTGCAGGGCCACCGCCCGGGTGCACGCCTCACCGATGGCCAGGCGCACCTCGTCGAGCAGGTCCTCGCGTACCCCGGCCCGACGGGCCACCGCGACGCCGACCAGGCGGGCGGTGCGCACGTGCACCGGGGCGGGTGAGAAGGAGAGCTTGACGGTCGCCATCACGCGCCGGCGCCGGTCGGGTCGGCGCTGATCGCCGCGTCGACCGTGGGGTGCAGCGGGAAGACCTGGTCCAGCGCGGTGATCCGGAAGATCTTGAGCAGCGGCTCCTTGTCGCAGACCAGGGCGAACGAACCACCGGCCGAGCGGAGCCGCTTGAGGGCGCCGACCAGCACGCCGAGGCCGGTCGAGTCGAGGAAGTCCACCCGGCCCAGGTCCACCACGACCCGGCGGGCCCCGCCGTCGATCAACTCCAGGAGCCGTTCCCGCAGCCGCGGCGCGGTGTAGACGTCCACCTCACCGCCGACCTCGAGCACCGTGTGCTCCCCCACGGTGCGGGTCGCCAGCGACAGCTCCATCGGTCCTCCTCGTAGACTCTCCTGGGCATCTAACCATCCCGCCCCCGGGCCCCTGCCGGGTCACCGGTGAGCTCCCCCATACCCACGGGCTCGGGTTCCCAATTCCGAACACCAGTGCGAGAGTGCAGGACGTGACTTACGCCACCGTATCTGCAGGCACCGGCCCCGGGCGACCGCCAGCCGAGCTGCTGCGTCGGCTGCGCGCCCGGCACACCGCCGACCCGGTCACCCACGTCGAGCGGGTGCCGGCCCGCGCCGGCGAGCCGGCACCGTGGCCGGCGTGGGCCCCGGAGGAGCTGCGGGCGGCGTTCGCCCGCCGCGGCGTGGTCGCACCCTGGCGGCACCAGGCCGAGGCCGCCGAGCTGGCGTACGCCGGACAGCACGCCGTGGTGGCCACCGGCACCGCGTCCGGCAAGTCGCTGGCGTACCAGCTCCCCGCGTTGAGCACGCTGCTCGCCGACCCGCGCGCCACCGTGCTCTACCTGGCGCCGACCAAGGCACTCGCCGCCGACCAGCTGCGCGCCGTCGCCGGCCTGGAGCTCGACGGGGTACGCCCCGCCTGCTATGACGGGGACACCCCGCGCGCCGAGCGGGAGTGGATCCGCCGGCACTCCCGGTTCGTGCTGACCAACCCGGACATGCTGCACCACGGCATCCTGCCCGGGCACGCGCACTGGTCCGGCTTCCTGCGCCGGCTCGCGTACGTGGTGATCGACGAGTGCCACACCTACCGGGGCGTGTTCGGCTCGCACGTGGCGCACGTGCTGCGCCGGCTGCGCAGACAGTGCGCCCGCTTCGGTCGTACCCCCGTCTTCGTGCTGGCCTCCGCGACGTCGGGCGACCCGGCGACGGCGGCCGGGCGGCTCACCGGCCTGCCGGTGGCCGCCGTCACCGCGGACACCTCGCCGCGCGGCGGGGTGACCTTCGCGCTCTGGGAGCCGCCGCTGCTGCCGTCCTCCCTGGACGCCGTCACGGACGATCTCACGCAGGTCCGCCGGTCGGCGCTGCGCGAGACGGCCGACCTGCTCGCCGACAGCGTCGCCGAAGGAGTACGCACGCTGGCCTTCGTCCGCTCCCGCAAGGGCGCCGAGGTGGTCGCGGCGAACGCCCGACGGTCCCTCGACGAGGCGGTCCCCGGGCTCGGTGACCGGGTGGCCGCCTACCGGGCCGGCTACCTGCGCGAGGAACGGCGCGAGCTGGAACGCGCGCTGCTCCACGGCGACCTGCTCGGGCTCGCCTCCACCAACGCCCTCGAACTCGGCGTCGACCTGGTCGGGCTGGACGCCGTGCTGATCTGCGGCTGGCCGGGCACCCGGGCGTCGCTCTGGCAGCAGGCCGGCCGGGCCGGCCGCTCCGGCGACGAGGCCCTGGCCGTGCTGGTGGCCCGGGACGACCCGCTCGACACCTACCTGGTGCACCACCCGGAGGCGCTGTTCGGGCGGCCGGTCGAGGCGACCGTGCTCGACCCGGCCAACCCGTACGTGCTCGCCCCGCAGCTCGCCTGCGCCGCCGCCGAGGCCCCGCTCACCCCCGCCGACCTGGAGCTGTTCGGCGACGGCGCGAAGGAGGCGGTCGACTCGCTCGTCGAGGCCGGCGCGCTGCGGCAGCGGCCCACCGGCTGGTACTGGCGGCACCGGGAACGCCCCGAGGTCGACCTGCGCGGCGAGGGCGGCGCGCCGGTCTGCGTGGTGGAGGCGCCCACCGGGCGGCTGCTCGGCACCGTCGACGGCGGCTCGTCGCACTTCCTGATCCACCCCGGCGCGGTCTACCTGCACCAGGGCGTCTCGTACGTGGTCGACTCGCTCGACCTGGCCGACGGCTGCGCGCTGGTGCACGCCGAGGAGCCGGACTGGTCCACCCACGCCCGGGACGTCACCTCGCTGTCGGTGGTGTCGGTCCGGTCGTACGTGGACGCCGGGCCGGTCGGGCTCTTCCTCGGCGAGGTGGACGTGACCAGCCAGGTCGTGTCGTACCAGCGGCGCCGGATCGCCTCCGGCGAGGTGATCGACACCCGGCCGCTGGACCTGCCGGCCCGGGAGCTGCGCACCGTCGCGGTCTGGTTCACCGTCTCGCCGGAGTCGCTGGCGTCGGCCGGGGTCGAGGCGGCGGACATCCCGGGGGCGCTGCACGCCGCCGAGCACGCCGCGATCGGGCTGCTGCCGCTGATGGCCACTTGTGACCGCTGGGACATCGGCGGGCTGTCCACCGCCGTGCACCCGGACACCGAGGCGCCCACCGTCTTCGTCTACGACGGGCACCCGGGCGGGGCCGGTTTCGCCGAGCGGGCGTACGGGACGGCGGCGGCCTGGCTCCGGGCCACCCGCGACGCGATCGCCGAGTGCGGCTGCGAGTCGGGGTGCCCGTCCTGCGTGCAGTCCCCGAAGTGCGGTAACGGCAACAACCCGCTGGGCAAGTCGGACGCGGTGAAGGTCCTCGACGTGGTCCTCACCAACCTGCCGCCCGACGGCGACGCCCCGGCCGGCCCGGCCCCAGCCCTCCCGCGCCAGGACGAGCGGGTCCCGGACCGCGCCAGCGCGACGACCGACACGCCCTGACCCGCCGCGCTGGCCAGCCTGGTGCAGGCGGAACGCCTGGAGCAGATCAACGAACGACTGCGCGGCATCCACCAGGTGCTCAGCGGCTGGGCGATGAAGGCGACAAGCGAGGGCGGACGCTGAGGGCCCGGCTGTGCGAGACTCCGGCGTTACCCCTCGAAGGAGATCGCATGCAGCTCGACGCCTTGCAGACCCAGCACCAGTTCTTCATCCGCCAGCGGATCCGGATGATGGTCAACCAGTACGAGGTCCGCGCGGTGGCACCGGACGGCACGGAGGGCGAGCTGCTCGCGTTCGCGCAGCAGAAGCGGCTCGCCTTCAAGGAGCAGGTGACCATCTACACGGACGACTCCAAGCAGTACCCGCTGCTCGGCTTCAAGGCCCGCCAGCGGCTCGACCTCGGCGCCACGTACGACGTGACCGACCACGCCGGCAACCCGATCGGGCTGTTCCGCAAGGACTTCGCCCAGTCGCTGCTGCGCTCGACGTGGCACGTCGAGCAGGCCGGCCTGCCGCAGATCACGGGCCAGGAGCGGAGCCTGCCGGTGGCGCTGCTGCGCCGCTTCGTCGACTCGCTGTCGTGGCTGCCGTACCACTTCGACTTTGTCGCCGGCGGCCAGCCGGTGTTCTCGGTCGTCAAGAAGTGGGGTCTGCGCGACCGGTACGTGGTGGAGATCCAGAACCCGCAGATCGACCGGCGACTCGTCATCGCCATGGCGGTCGGCCTGGACGCCCTCCAGTCCCGCTGAGCCGTCATCGGTCGGGGCGCGGCAGCTCACCGCGCCCCGACCGACCCGGTTGGCAAGTGGCCCGGCCGGTGATGCGACCTGGCCGGCAGGCGGCCCCGCCGGTGATGCGACCCGACCGGTAGGTCGCCTGGATGACCGGGCCTGGGCCGGTCAGCCTCGGATCGGGCCGGCCCGGGAGGTCGCGGTGGTGGTGCGGGTCAGCCAGGGCAGCGGCGTGACCGTGACCTCCGCCGTGACCAGCACGTCCAGGCCATTGAGGCGGCAGGCGGAGAGCCGTGCGGCGTTGGCGCCGACCAGTTCCCCGGCCGCCCCGCAGGCCGCCACCTCGCCGTCGAGCGCCCGACCGGCGCCGGCGAGCGCCCCGAAGTCCGCCGCGACCCGGGCCTGCTGCCGGGCCGTCCGGGCGGCGCCGAGTGCCGCGCCGAACAGGCCTACCAGCACGAAGACCAGCCCCACAGCGAGCAGGCAGACCGTGGCGCCGCCCCGGTCCGTTGCCGCGCTGGCCCGGTTCACCCGGAGCCCGCTTCCCGGCCTCACGGTCGTGGTGCCGGGGCGCCGGGTTCGACGGCGGCGACCGCGGTGGCGGAGACCGTGAGCCGGGGCAGCCGCGCCCCCAGGGTGCGGACCGGCACGCGGACCGTGGCGGTGACACGGTCACCGGTGACGGTGACCGCGACGTCGGCGCCGGGCGGCGCGTACCGCGTACCGGTGGCCGTTCCGTTCTCGCCCCGGGAGGCGGCGAGCGCCGCCTCCCGGGCCGCGCCCAGGCAACCGCCCCTCGTGGTCACCGCATTGACCGCGGTGAGGCCGGTGAGGAGCAGCAGGACCAGCGCCGGCAGGCCGGCCGCCAACTCGGCGGTGAACGAGCCACGGTCCGACCCGACCGTCAGCTCGCCGGCCGACGAACGGTGGTCGGACCCCGCCACCGGACGCGCGGCGCGAGAGCCAGACCCACGGCCGGACGTCGCCCGCGAACCGGGGCGACGGTCGGACGCGGTCGCCAGCGAGTAAGGCTCACCGTCCAGCGCCGCTCGCGAGCCACGGTCAACGGCTCCGCTCGGCGCCAGGAGGCTGCCCGAGCCACGGTGGTGGCCGGCCGGCCGGCGCCCGGTCACTTCAGTGCCCGGTCGATGACGGCGGTGAGCGCGGACTGCACGTTGCCGGACGTGAGCACCTTGAGCAGGATGCCGGCGAAGGCCACCGCGGCGAGGGTGCCCACGGCGTACTCGGCGGTGTTCATCCCGGCGTCGCCGCGCAGGCGGGCGAGGAGTTTCCGCATGTCGTTTCCCTTCCTCTTAGGGTCAGAGCACGTCGCCGAGGACGGCGACGATCACCGGCACCAGACCGGCGAGAATGAAGGCGGGCAGGAAGCAGAGCCCCAGCGGCAGCACGATGAGCACGCCCGCCCGGCGGGCCGCCGCCTCGGCCGCGGTGGAACGGTCGGCCCGCAGGTCATCGGCGAGACGGGTGAGCGCGCCGGCCAGTGCCGCGCCGCTGTTCGACGAGCGGAGCGCGGCGGCCACCAGGCGCTCCGCGCCGGGGACGGGCAGCAGCTGCGACCAGGCCTCCGCGGGCTCGCCACCGAGCAGCAGCGTCCGGCCGACCCGCCCGAGCCGGTCGGCCATCGGCCCGCCCAGCGCCTCGGCGACCGCCAGCACCGAGCGGTCGACCGGCGCTCCGGCGCGGAGGGCCGCCGCGAGCAGGTCGGCGGCGAGCGGCAGGTCGGCGATCTCGCGTAGTCGGCGGTCCCGGGCGGCTCGCGGCTCGATCCGGCGGAGCAGGCGATCCGCCGCGACCGCGACCAGCACCCCGACGAGCAGGCCCGCCCAGCCGCCGACGACGATCGCGGCCGCGACTCCGGCCAGCCCGGCGCCGAGCCGGACGCGGTCCGGCCACCAGAACGGCCGCGTCCGTTCGGCCCCGCCCTCCGACGATCGGCCCAGCCAGCGGAGACGCCGGCCTGGTCGGACGGCCGGCGAGCCGGCCACGATCACGAGCAGCGCCGCCCCGACCAGGCAGGCCGCCGCGAACGCCTGCCGGGGCATCAGCCGGCCCGCCCCGGGGCCGCGCCGAGCCGTTCCGCCCACAGCAGGCCGCCGATCTGCAGCGCGACGGCCGCGACCGCGCTGGCGCCACCGACCGGCGTGCGCAGCAGCACCGCGACGGGGTCCACCCCGATGGCGTAGCCGAGCCCGATGCCGCCGAGCGGCAGCGCGGCGAGCAGCCAGGCGGTGGCCCGCGCGCCGGCGGCCTGGGCGGCAGCCGCAGCGAGCCCACGGTCGGCCGCGCGGGCATCGGCCTCGATCCGTTCCAGCAGTTCGGCGAGGGGAGCGCCGGTGCGGTCGGCCAGCCGCACGGCGGCCCGGGCGAGCTCGGCGACCCGCTCCGGCCGGTCGAGGACCGTGCCTCCCGGCGACCGGGTGCGCCCACCGCCGTCGGCTGCGGAGCGATGACCGGCGCTGCCGGTCTCGCCATCGGCAGGGGCGGACGCCGGGCCCTCCACCGGAGGCGGCGGGCCCACAACCAGGTCCCCGTCCGCGAGTAGCCGCCCGGACGCCGCAAGCACCGATCCATCGAGCGTCGACGGCGCGGGCACCGGACCGCCGAGCGCCGGCTGCCCGGGCAACGTCTCGCCGAGCGTCGACCGCCCGGGCACCAGACCGCCGAACGTCAAGGCTGCCGTCGCCGAACCGCCGAACGTCACGGGCCCCGACGCCGCACCGCCGAGCGCGGCCGTTACCGGCAACCCGGCCCGTAGGTCGGCGGCGAGGCCGCCGAGCTGGTCCAGACTCTGCCGCCGGGCCCGCTGCGCGTGCCGTCCGGCATGACGCCGCAGGACCGCACGCATCCCCAGCGCGCCGTAGGCGGCGAGAACCACCGCGGCCACCGGGCCGGCCACCCCGGCACCGATCCCGCCGCCCACCACGGCGGCCAGCAGCACCGTTCGTCCCGGCGCGGATGCCCCGACCCCGCCGAGAGGGAGCCCGTCCCGAGCTGTGGCCGATCGGACCGCCGCCCGCCGGACGGGCGTCGCGGCGTGGCGGAGGTCGTCGGGAAGCGCGGCACCGGCCGGACGGCGCGGGTCTCTGCGACCCGGCGGCCTGGTCGGGAACGACCGCCCGACGACCGGCGCCCGGGCACCGCGACGAACCACCGCGGTGCCCGTCGGCAGCCGCCCCCGGTTCGACCGGAACCCCGCGAGGAGGGAGGCCGGAGCGTGCGTCGCACCCATTGTCGGCGAGCCACCGGGAGCCGACCGGGACGGCGAGCCGAAGACGGCGCGGCGCCGAGCCCGACCGCTGCGCAGCGGCCACACCACCACCGCCGCGGCCGTTACCAGGAACGCGGTCACCAGCCAGGCCGGGCCGGTCACGAGGGGCCCGCCGAGCCCGGCCAGACCGCACAGAGGATCGGCGGTACGTCGACCCCACGCTCCCGCAGCAGCGCCCCGAGCGCCCGAGCGGCGAGACCGAGGCCGCGACCGCGTACCCAGGCCGGCACCACGGTGACGAGCCGGTCCGGCCCCTCGGGCACCAGCAGGCTGATCGACTCCAGCAGGCGGCCGTCGCTGCCGCGACGGACCTGGAGCAGCACCTGCAGCGCCGCCGCGACCTGGGCGTGCAGCGCGGCCCGGGGCAGGCCGCCCAGCAGCCCGAGCGCCTCCAGCCGGGCCGGTACGTCCGTGGGGGCGTTGGCGTGCAGCGTCCCCGCCCCGCCGTCGTGGCCGGTGTTCAGGGCGGCGAGCAGGTCGACCACCTCGCCGCCCCGGCACTCGCCCACCACCAGCCGGTCCGGGCGCATCCGCAACGCCTGCCGGACCAGGTCGCTCAGCCCGACCGCGCCCGTGCCCTCCACGTTCGAGGTGCGGGCCTGGAGGCCGATCACGTGCGGGTGCACCGGGCGCAGCTCGGCGGCGTCCTCGACGAGCACGATCCGCTCCGTCGCCGGCACCAGCCCGAGCAGCGTGTTGAGCAGCGTGGTCTTGCCCGAACCGGTGCCACCGGTCACCAGGTACGCCAGCCGGGCCGCCACGACGGCGGCGAGCAACGGCGCCACCGGTCGGGGCACGGTGCCCTGCCGGACCAGTTCCTCGAGGGTGAACGGCCGTTGCCGGAAGGTCCGCAGGGAGAGGTACGGCCCGTCGGTCGCCACCGGCGGCAGCACGGCGTGCAGCCGGGTGCCGTCGGGCAGTCGGGCGTCCGCGTACGGGGAGGCGTCGTCGAGCCGGCGGCCGGCCGCCGCGGTGAGGCGCTGCGCGAGCCGGCGTACGTCCTCGACGGAGCCGATCGGCACCGCCACCTGGCGCAGCCCCAGCCCCCGGTCGACCCAGACCCGGGTGCCGTTCACCAGCACGTCGGTCACCTGCGGGTCGACCAGCAACGGGGCGAGCGGGCCGGCGCCGACCAGGTCGTCGTGCACCCGATCGGCGATGCGCAGCAGGGCGGTGTCGCCGAGCACGGCGGCGCTCGGCTCGGCACGTACGGCGGAGACGATGGCGGCGGGGGTGACCGGGGTGGCCGCGGCGGCGAACCTGCGCCGGACGCGGGCCGCCAGCTCTCCGGAGTCGACGGGGCCGGTCATGCCGCACCGGTGACCGGCACGCCGGTCAGCTCGCCGACGATCCGCTGGCAGAGCGCGGCGAGCGGCCCCTTCCCGCCCGCCGCGGGTGCCTCACCCCGCTCCAGCCCCCGGCAGAGCCCGGGCTCGGGGCGGAGGGTGCCGGCGAGCGGCAGGCCGAGCGCCCGGGCCACCTCGGTGGCCTTGAGCCGGCCCGGGGCTGGGCCGCGCACGATCAGCGCCAGGTCGGCGCAGTGCGGGGCGGCCGTGGCGACCACCCGGGCCGCGGCGGCGGTGGCCCGCAGCTCGGCCGGTACGACCACCAGGGCCCGATCTGCCGCCTGCAACGCCACAACCGACGCGTCGTCCAGCTGCCGGGGCAGGTCGACGACCACGACATCCCGGCCCCGGCGGGCGGCGTCGACCGTGGCGGCCATCGCCTCGGCGGGCAGGTGCAGCGGGTCGCCGCGATCCCAGGAGAGCACGACCAGGTCGCCCCGGCTGGGCAGGGCCCGGACGAGCGAGGGTGGGTCGACCCGTCCGTCGGTGCCGGTGAGCCCGGGCCAGCGCAGGCCCTCCAGCTGTTCCCAGCCGAGCACCAGGTCGAGCCCGCCGCCCAGCGGGTCGGCGTCCACCAGGAGGGTGCGCAGCCGAGCCCGGGCGGCGGTGACGGCGAGGCCGCCGGCGAGCACGCTGGCACCCGCGCCGCCCCGCCCGCCGAGCACCGCGAGGATCCGTGCCGCGCCGCCGGTGGCCGGGCCCAGCGCGCACTCGGCGAACCGGTCGACCAGCCACGGCTCGGCGGCGGGCAGCGTGGCCACATGCTCGGCCCCGATCAGCTCGGCGATCTCCGCGCCCGGGTCGAGGTGACCGGAGCGACCCACCAGCACCGTCCGGGACCGGCGTGGCAGCCGGGCCCGCAGGCAGGCCTGAGCCTGGTCACTGCCGACCAGCACGAGCGGGGCCGGCAGCCAGCGGGCGCGGGCGGCGGCGGGGTCGGCGGCGAGTTCGACCTCGGTGCCACCCGCCGCGGCGAGCCGGAGCAGCTCGTCGAGCAGGTCGCCGTCGGCGGTGACCAGCAGGGGAAGGCGGCGGTGCGGTGGGAGCGGGGTACGGGGCGGCATGGCGGCCTCCAGCGGTCGGGCTCGAACGTGCTGCCGTCGAGCCTGCCGCCGACCGGACCGGTCCGGAGCCCCAGGCCGGTCGCCTGTGGACAACTTCGACCGCTGTGGACAACGCCCGCGACAGATCTGGATCTGCTATGGCGCGTCGAGTCACTACCCTTCAGGGATGAGCGATCAAGGTTGGTTGGCTGACACCCGGACCTCCTATGACACGGTCGCGGTCAGCTATGCCGACCAGGTGCGCGACGCTCTCGCGGTCGAGCCCTACCTAAGAGGGAGTCTGGCGTTGTTCGCCGACCTGGTTCACGCCGCCGGCGGCGGGTCGGTGGCGGACGTGGGCTACGGACCAGGACACGTCACCGCCCACCTGCGCAAGTTGGGCGTCGACGCCTTTGGCATCGACCTTTCACCCGCGATGGTCGACGTGGCCCGGCGTGACCACCCCGGCCTGCGGTTCGAGGTGGGCTCGATGACGGACCTGGACCTCGCCGACGCCTCGGTTGCCGGCCTGCTCGCCTTCTGGTCGCTGATCCACGTCCCCGACGACGCGGTCTCCAGGGTTTTCGGCCACTTCCGGCGAGCGTTGCGTCCCGGCGGACCGCTGCTGCTCGGCGTTCACGTCGGCGACGGATCGCGGCTGAAAACACAGGGCTACGGTGGCCACCCGATGAGGGTCTACGTCCACCGCCGTCAGCCTGGCCAAGTGGCAGCCTGGCTGCGCGACGCCGGATTCACCGTCGAGGCTCAGATGCTGCTCGATCTGGACGAGAGCGTTCCAGGGGCCGTCCTCTTCGCGCGCCGCCAGCCCTAGCTGCAGGGCGGGATGGACTATCGCAACCACCGACGGACCGCGGGCCGCCGGCGCAGCCCCGGCCATCCTGGAGCCGGGGCGCCCCCGCCGGAGGCGCAGTAACCGCAACCCGGCGACCCCCACCAGGCCGCCGGCGCAGTCGGCGTGCGCGCCCCCACGCCGCACGGGTCCTGGCGGCGCGGCCCGGCCGGCTGCCGGTCTACCGCCTCACCAATCAACAGTCTGTCGTGCTGCGGCGGCCCTCCGGGCTTTCCGCTTTCCGCGCCAGCCGCCGGGCGTTCTGCGTGGCTGGAGCGGAGCGGCAGCGGAGTGCAGGCCGCGCGCCCAGGCGACGGCGCGTGCGGCCGCTCAGGGCCTCCTTGAAGACGCTCAGAAACTTTGAACGCTGGCAGCCGGCTGTCCGGTCTCAGGACCTGCGTGACATATCGGCATCAGGACCTGGGTGACACTCCGCCCTCCGTAGCACTGGCCGACGCTTGGCCAAGGTCGACGAGCTAATCCGAACCCGCGGCGACGGATGGAAGGAACTCATCGGCCTCGACCGTCGCCCGTCCGTGTAACGCGGGCCGCTCGATCCAGTCCACGGCAGCACGTCCGCGGTCACCGCCGCTGCCGTATGCCAGAATGCCCCCAACCTGGAGCAGAGCTGGCAGAACGGGCAAGCCGATGACGACGAGCAGAGCAGCCAAGCTGCTGCGGAAAGCCGAGGACCCGCAGCGGGAGACGTTCCTGGAACTCTTCTCCGACCTGGTGCTTGTCGTCGCGCTCGCTCAGCTCTCGCGCGGCCTGGCCGAGGATCTCGGGTGGAGCGGTGCCTTCCGGACGCTGGTGCTGTTGGGGGCCATGTGGTGGGTCTGGTCCAGCACCGCGTGGCTAACCGACCGGACGGACCCGCAACAACCGGCAATCCAGGCACTGGTCATCGCGACCATGGTCGGCACCCTGGTGATGGCGGCCGCGGTGCCCGAGGCATTCGGCGACACGGGCCTGATCTTCGCGGGCGCCTACGTCGCCATCCAGCTCGGCCGCGGGCTCGTCCTCGTGGCCTTTCTGCGTGGCCACGAGCTGCAGCGCATCGGCGTGCGCGGGCTGTTCTGGTACGGCCTGTCGGCGCTGCCGTGGATCGCGGGGGCGCTCGTGCACGGTACGGCGCGTGGCGCGTTGTGGGCACTCGCGGTGGTCCTTGACCACACGGCAGGCAGAATCGGCTTCCCCACCCCGGGGGCGGGCCGTACGCCCGGCCAAGACCTTGTGATCTCGGGCGAGCACATTGCCGAGCGCCACCGGCAGCTCTTCATCATCGCGCTCGGCGAGCTGATCCTGGTTACCGGACTGGCGCTGAGCAGCAGCGGCTTCGCGCCTGATGAAACCGCAGCGTTCGCAGTGTCGATCGCGACCACCGTGCTGCTGTGGCGGATCTACATCTACCGCTCTGGGCAAGTCCTGGCGGAAGCGATTGCCGTGTCCGCCGACCCGATCCGCCTCGCCCGATCGACGTCATACGCCCACCTGACCATGGTGGCCGGCGTGGTCGCTGCAGCCGTCGGCGCCGAACTTGTCATCGCCCATCCACTCGGGCACACCCCACCGGCCTGGATCGCCGTCATCCTCGGCGGACCCGCGCTGTACCTGGCCGGGCGCGCCCGCTTCGAGCACGCGGTATTCGGCCGCGTGTCCCGGTCCCGACTGATCGGCGTCCTTGCCCTGGCCGCCCTGACACCGGCGATGCTCCCCCTGCCGCCAGTCGTGGTCGCCGCCGCTGCTGCCCTCGTCCTGACCGGGATCGCCATATCCGACGCAGCCCGCGCCCGCAGACGCCCGCCCGAGCCGCCGTCACCACCTCGCTAGCCGGACGTGTCACCCATGTCTTGAGACTGTTCTGTCACGCAGGTCCTGAGACCCGACAACGCCGGCAGCCGGCTTGTCCTGTCACGGGACATGCTTGACGCTCGCGGCCCACCTGATGCCCGTCATGATCCTCAAGAGGAGCCGCGGAGGCCCTCACGGACCGCGACAGGGGCGCGCATCGCGGCAGAAGCGTGCACCCGCCCATAAGCGCGGGCTCAAAAGACGGCCGGAAAGTTTGGAACGAGTGGTCTGCGATGCGGTTCGGCTGAAGCAGCGTTTACCGGGCGTTCGAGGGGCGCGACGCGGCGTCGTCAAGGTGGAGAGCCAGAGCCGTCACTCATATCCCATGGCCGGGATGACCTTGCCGAGTGCTTCTTCGATGAACTCGCGGGTTTCGTCGTCGAATTGGTCGTTGCGGTTCGTCAGCTTGTGCGACTGAAACGTTGAAGGGGTGGCGAAATCGTCGACGTCGAGCCGTTCGAACAGGGCTCGGCGCTGCCCGGGCCAGTCGGCTGCGAGATCTTCTGCTTTCACCTCGATGTATCGCCTGCCCGTCAGGTCAACCGTGTTCTTCCAGGTGAGCCATCGGTGGTAGACCGGCTTGAGGTAGGCGAGCGCGCCGTCGACGGTGGGCGGTGCCCATGGCTGGGCCAGGTGGGATGCGAGCACTGAGACCGGGTGACGCTTGATGTGCACGATGGTCGCTTCGGGGACCAGTTCCCAGAGGAACTCCATGCACAGCAGGTTGAACGGTGTCTTCTCGCACCAGGTCGGCTTGCCCGCGTCGGCGGCTGCTCCGCCGAACATGGTGTCGATCAGGCCCCGCAAGATTCCGAGCAGTTCGCCCCGGTCGCTGAAATACCTGGGAAGTACCCGCCGGCGGCTCAGCGGCTCGAACGGCCCGGCAGGCCGGTCGGCGTTCCCGAAGCCTTCCGCGGGCGCAGGTTCGTCGTATGTGTACGCGATCAACTGCGGCCAGAGCTGTTGCACCGCGTCCCGGTAGCGCCGCTCGCCGACCAGCTCGGGAACGGTTTTGCCGCGATCGTCGCGCCGGCCGGGCACTCGTACGGTGAGGAAGTCGCTCAGCCGGTGCAGGGCGTCCTCACCGACGGTGGGGTCGTATCGATCGGTGAGCGCGTCGGCCAGGTCCCGCAGGCCACCCGGGTCGATGAGAAACCGGGTCTCCATGGGAATCCGATGGATCAGCGGATGTTCGCCGATGATGTCGGCGATCCGTGACGTTCCCGAACGACCCGTACCCGCAACGAAGATCGGTGAGGGGAAAGCCATGGCGAGCAGTCAAACTCTCAGCCAGGCGCCTGTGCAAGCCATTTATCCCCTTCACCCGCTGCTACGGGCCGGACCCGCACCCGCCACGCCGAGTGCGTGCCGGACGGCCGCCTCCAACAAGCGAGCAACGAATTATCGAAGCTTCCCAACGCGCCGCATCCCTCACACACTGATGCACTGATCTCGGCATGTCCGGACACTCCGAGGGCTGCTGCCGGGTGGTCACGCTCCGCAGCGCGCGGATCGCGGCAGAAGAGCACACCTGATCTTGGACTAGGCAACGTTGCAGGGGTCGCTTTCTGACGCCGGATCTACGTAGCCATTGATCTAGGCGGCCGGTCACCTCGGCACGGGCCCAATGGCCATGCGGCGGCGTGGATGGCATGTCGCCGATCGGACAAGGATCATCCCTCTATGGATCATCGAGTTCGTCGATTCTGGCAAGGGAGGAACGCGCTACGAAGCCGAATCTGTTCTGGAGGAGCTGTCATGAGCGACGTAATCGATGCGGCCGAGGCCGACCGCGCCCTCAAAGCCAAACACCGTGCTATGTGGGCCCTCGGCGACTACCCCGCCGTGGCCACGGAAATGATTGCGACGTTAGGTCCGATCCTCGTGGACAGCTGCGACGTACTTCCCGGCGACCGCGTCCTGGACGTGGCCGCGGGAACGGGTAACGCCGCCATCCCCGCGGCGCTCGCCGGCGCCGACGTGGTGGCCTGCGACCTCACACCCGAGCTGCTCGACACCGGCCGGCGCCAGGCCGAGCGGGCAGGCGCCAAACTCGAGTGGCGTCAGGCCGACGCCGAGGCGCTGCCGTTCCCCGACGGCGAGTTCGACAGGGTGCTGTCCTGCGTCGGGGTCATGTTCGCACCTCATCACCAGGCGAGCGCGGACGAGCTGGTCCGCGTCTGCCGTCCGGGGGGAACCATCGGCCTGCTGAGCTGGACGCCGGAGGGCTTCATCGGCCAGATGTTCGCGACGATGAAGCCGTACGCCGCTCCACCCCCGCCCGGCGCCCAGCCCCCGCCGCTTTGGGGCAGCCCGGACCACGTTCGCTCACTGCTCGGCGATCGGGTAACCGATGTCGCTGCGCGCCGACAGACAGTGAGGATCGACCGCTTCCCGACACCGGAGGCGTTCCGCGACTACTTCAAGTCCAAGTACGGCCCAACCATCGCGGTGTACAAGGGCATCGCCGAGGATCCCGAAATGGTTGCCGCGCTGGACCGCGATCTCGCCGATCTCGCGCAGCGCCACGATCAAGGCACCAAAACCACCGTCATGGACTGGGAGTACCTGCTGCTCACCGCCCGCAAACGGATCTAGCGACGCCGACCGGACGCATCAGCCGAGGAGGAAATTGCGTTTCGGCTGTCGCGTCTCGCCGGTCTACCCCTCGCCAAGTCCGACGGGTCGGCCGAATTTGCGGCGTGGCGGACCCAGTCTTGTCCAGCTAGCAACCGGCCGGGCCGCGCCCATGAGGCATCCGGAGCGCGCCATCGCACTCACATCGGCTATGTATGCAGCTGGGTCAGCCGGCTGCAACGCGCAGTCGTCCGAGCCGGTGCTCCCAGCCGGCGCGGTGGATGCCGATGAGAGTGGATGGCAGGCCGCGGTGCGTGAGTACGACCGTCGTGTCGTCGCCGTCAGGGGTCTCGTCTTTCGTGACCGGGTCGGGCGCCCGCTGCGCCGGTCGAACTTCCGCCGCCGGGTCTGGCTGCCTTCGCTGGTCCGCGCTGGCCTGCTCGGCCAGGTCGCCAATACCGGCCCGCACCGGTACCGCGCTGGCTGGCCCGACCGGGAGGGCGTCGAGTGGTCAGCCGAGTTCACCACCGAGCGGGAAGCGGTCGCATTCGTGGCGGCCAAGGCCGTAGGCGGGATGCGCTTCCACGACCTGCGGCACGCGTATGCCACATGGCTGGTCACCGACGGCGTTCCGATCAACCTGGTGCAGCGGGTGATGGGCCACGAGCAGGCGTCCACGACGCTCAACCGTTATACGCACACCCCGGACGACTATGCGGCCCGCGTCCTGGCGGCCTTCGACAGCTCCGCTGCCTCTTTGCTGCCTCCCGCCCGGGAAACGCCCCCGGAAAGCACCCTCGACGGGGACGGACAGGACCTGTGACCTGCGGCGGAGTGCTCAGCCGGAGAAGGGACGACCCCCGTCGGGGGGAGACGGGGGTCGTCGGAGGTTCGGCTCCGGGGGGGTTGAGCCGAACCCACTCAGCGGTCACGGGGGGTGCAACCGCCGAGGGCTTCCAGGGGACGAGACGTGAACTCTCGTCGCGAGCACAAGCATGCCGCAATGGACCGGTATACGTCGAGTGGCGTGCGCTCCACCCACCGCCGATTTGTGTTCGGAGAGTGTGACTGTCGTCACTCTCGGCAGAGGTGCGAGCGCCCGTGCCGACGGGGAGGCCCCGGGCACCCGTCGGCGGCGGACCGTCGGGCTACACTTTCGCGCCGTGGGCCGAAGCGCCGCTTTCTTCGATCTGGACAAGACCGTCATCGCCAAGTCGAGCGCCCTGGCGTTCGGTCGGCCGTTCTACCGGGACGGCCTGATCACCCGGCGAGACGTGGTCAAGTCGGCGTACGCGCAGCTGATGTTCCGGCTGGGCGGCACCGACGAGCAGACCATGGCCCGGACCCGGGACTACCTGGCCACGCTCTGCAAGGGCTGGCAGGTGGAACAGGTCCGCCAGATCGTCGCGGAGACGCTCCACGACCTGATCAACCCCTACGTGTACGCCGAGGCGGCCGCCCTCATCGAGGAGCACCAGGCCGCCGGGCGGGACGTCGTGCTGGTCTCCGCCTCCGGCGAGGAGATGGTCCGCCCGATCGGTGCGCTGCTCGGGGTGACCGATGTGATCGCCACCCGGATGGCGGTCGAGGACGGCCGGTACAGCGGCGAGGTCGAGTTCTACGCGGCCGGCCCGAGCAAGGTCGACGCGGTCGGCGAGCTGGCCACGGAGCGCGGCTACGACCTGGCCGACTCGTACGCCTACTCCGACTCGTACAGTGACCGGCCGCTGTTGGAGTGCGTCGGGCATCCCAGCGTCGTCAACCCGGACCGGGCGCTGCGCAAGCTGGCGGTGGAGAACTCCTGGCCGGTCCTGGAGTTCCGGCACCCGGTCCCGCTGGGTCGGCGGCTGCGCGAGCGGCCCGCCGTGCCGGTCGCCGCGGCGGCGCTCGGCGTCGGCGTCGGGGTGGCCATCGGCATCGCCTGGTACGGCCGGCACCGCCGCGGCAAGGTCACCCCGGTCGCCTGACCGGAGGCACCCACCGCCGGGAAAGTCGCGGAAACGGCGGCGGCGGGCGGATCAGGACGCGGCGAGCACCTCGTCGCCGATGAGCTCGATCTGGGCGGCGCCGACCTCCACTGCCGTCAGGTAGTGGCGGAGCCAGGAGCGGAGCCCGTCCGGGGTGCCGGTGGCGAAGGCGCCGGCCGCTCCGACGTACTCCGGTTCCCGCTCCTGGTGGCCGACGTCGACGGCGACCAGCCCGCGCGGGTCGAAGCCGGTGGAGAGCAGCACCAGCCGGGCGGCGGCCCGGGCCACCACCCCGGACGGCCCGGCGAAGGGGCGCAGGTTCAGCAGCTCGCCGTGCACGACGGCGGCGAGCACCAGCGGGGAGACCTTCGTGCCACCGGCGACCAGGCCGGCCAGCCCGTCGAGGCGTGCCGCGACCACCGGGTCGGCGACCGGCCGGCCCAGCTCGGGCTCCGCCACGACGTCGCGGGCGGCGAGGACGTGCAGCTTGGCGAGGGCCTGGCGCGGCGCCTTCGGCCAGAGTTCGCTCAGCCCCGGCAGCGCCCCGGCGACCCGCAGCGCGCCCTGGAGCACGGGGTCGGTGACCGTGCCGGCCCGGACCGCCTCGCGCTCGTGCGTACGCCCCTCGAGTGCGGCGCTGGCCACCGCGGACCGGAGGCTGACCTCGGCCGCGACCTGGCCGCCGTGCCGGCGCAGCGCGCGGTGGCGGTGCGCCTGGTCGACCCGGTCGCGGGCGCGCTCGACGGCGGGCGCGATGTCGGCGAGCGCGAGCAGCGGGGCGAGCGGATCGGTGGTCACCCCGCCACGCTAGCGACCCGGACGCCGGGCCCCACCGCCAGCCGCGGAGAACGCGACGCGAACCACCCCTCAGATCGCCATGCTGCGCGCCCTGCCACCCGCGGGCGGCGGCGCTGCCGGCGGTGGGAGGGGACTGCTTCTCCTCGGAGGCGTCAACACGGGGCACGGCCCTGCATCTCGGCGCGTGCCGGAAGCCGCTGGGCGCGCCACGGCTGCCCGGGCTGTCGCGGGCGCGCGGCGCCGCGACTAACCTCAGCCGGTAGGAGACGCAGGTCACGCGACGAAGGAGTCACCGCATGAGCGAGCGAAGCGAGCGAATCATCAGGCTCAGAGCGGAGAAGCCTCATGGCGTCGGCGAGCGAAGCGAGGCGACGGCATGAGCGAGGCATTGGCCAACTTGTTGAACGAGACGCGCCAGTTCCCGCCGCCGGCCGAGCTCGCCGCGAACGCCAACGTCACCGCCGAGGCGTACGCCGAGGCGGCGGAGGACCGGCTCGGCTTCTGGGCCCGCCAGGCCGGACGGCTGGCCTGGGCGAAGCAGTGGGACCAGGTGCTCGACTGGTCGAACCCGCCGTTCTCGAAGTGGTTCGTCGGCGGGCAGCTGAACGTGGCGTACAACTGCCTGGACCGGCACGTGGAGGCCGGTCGGGGCGACAAGGTGGCGATCCACTGGGAGGGCGAGCCGGGTGACACCCGCACCCTCACCTACGCCGACCTGCACCGGCTGACCTGCCAGGCGGCGAACGCGCTGACCGAGCTGGGCGTGGTGGCCGGCGACCGGGTGGCGATCTACCTGCCGATGATCCCGGAGGCGGCGGTCGCGATGCTGGCCTGCGCCCGGATCGGCGCCACGCACAGCGTGGTCTTCGGCGGCTTCTCCGCCGACGCGCTGACCAACCGGATCCAGGACGCCACCGCCAAGGTGGTGATCACCGCCGATGGCGGCTACCGGCGGGGCAAGCCGTCGGCGCTGAAGCCGACGGTGGACGAGGCGGTGGCGAAGTGCCCGTCGGTGGAGCACGTGCTGGTGGTCCGCCGCACCGGCGAGGAGGTCGCCTGGTCGGCGAAGGACCACTGGTGGCACGAGACGGTGGAGACCGCCTCCCCGGAGCACACCGCGCAGCCGCTCGACGCCGAGCACCCGCTCTTCATCCTCTATACCAGCGGCACCACGGCCCGGCCGAAGGGCATCCTGCACACCACCGGCGGCTACCTCACCCAGACGTCGTACACCACGCACGCGGTCTTCGACCTCAAGCCGGAGACCGACGTCTACTGGTGCACCGCCGACATCGGCTGGGTGACCGGGCACTCCTACATCGTTTACGGCCCGCTTTCCAACGGCGCCACCCAGGTCATGTACGAGGGCACCCCGGACACCCCGCACAAAGGCCGGTTCTGGGAGATCGTCGACAAGTACCAGGTGACGATCCTCTACACCGCGCCGACGCTGATCCGCACCATGATGAAGTGGGGCGAGGACATCCCCGCCGGCTACGACCTGTCGTCGCTGCGCCTGCTCGGCAGCGTCGGTGAGCCGATCAACCCGGAGGCGTGGATCTGGTACCGGCAGCACGTCGGCCGGGGCGAGCTGCCGATCGTGGACACCTGGTGGCAGACCGAGACCGGCGCGATCATGATCTCCCCGCTGCCCGGCGTCACCGCGGCCAAGCCGGGCTCGGCGATGACCCCGCTGCCTGGGATCGTTTCCGACGTGGTGGACGACCAGGGCCAGTCGGTGCCGAACGGCGGCGGTGGCTACCTGGTGCTGCGCGAGCCGTGGCCGTCGATGCTGCGCACCATCTGGGGCGACGACAACCGGTTCATCGAGACCTACTGGAGCCGGTTCGCGGGCATGTACTTCGCCGGCGACGGGGCGAAGAAGGACGACGACGGGCACATCTGGCTGCTCGGCCGGGTCGACGACGTGATGCTGGTGTCCGGCCACAACATCTCCACCACCGAGGTGGAGTCGGCGCTGGTCAGCCACCCGTCGGTGGCGGAGGCGGCGGTGGTCGGCGCGACCGACCCGACCACCGGCCAGGCCATCGTCGCGTTCGCCATCCCGCGCGGCACCGCCGACACCGCTGGCGAGGCCGGCGAGCAGCTGATCGCCGAGCTGCGCAACCACGTGGCGAAGACGCTCGGCCCGATCGCGAAGCCCCGGCAGATCATGCTGGTGCCGGAGCTGCCGAAGACCCGCTCCGGCAAGATCATGCGCCGGCTGCTGCGGGACGTGGCGGAGCACCGGTCGCTCGGCGACGTGACCACCCTCCAGGACTCCTCGGTGATGGAGCTGATCTCCTCCGGGATGGGTGGCGGCAAGTCCGACGAGGACTGAGGCCCGACTCTCGGATCATCTCGTGGGCGGGGGCGGCACAGCGTGCCGTCCCCGCCCACTTCTGTGTCGTACGGAAGGTCTCCGACGGGCCGGCGTCGCGCCCGCGTGCCGTGGAGTCGCTGGCGAGCCGCCATCGTCCACGGGCACGACGGACCGTCGCACAGACAGATCAGGGGTCAGGCGCCGGGCACCGCAGGACAACCCCTGTTTTCGCCGGGCCGCACCGTCTTCAGCGCCGCTTCTCCCACCTCCGCTGTTCCACACCGCCGCGCATCGATCGCATCGGGGTGACACATGTGATCGGCTCACGACGACGACCGATCGGTCGACTTCGACCCGCCCGGACGGATGGACCGTCGTCTCATTACTTGCTGATCGGCAATCTTTCTGTCTATGTTCGCCCGGATCGGGCCGGCTGTGGCGCTCGCCACTACATCGGACTTTTCCGATCATCCCTCTCACGCCCCCAGGATTTGGAGCGGCATGAATACCACACCGCATCGGCGGCGACGCCTACTCGTCGCGCTGCCCGCCATCGCCCTCGCCGCCGCGTCACTGACCGTGACGGGTAGCGCGGCCGCCCAGACGTCCGGCCCGGCCCGAGCCACGGTCGGGGCGGACGACTTCTACATCAACTACGCCGAGCCGGAGGTGCAACCGGACACAGCCGGCAAGGAGCTCAAGGGGAAGGACGGCATCTTCACGTCGGCGGCGGACGAGGCCCGCACCTACGACCGCAAGTTCGCCGGGGGCAACCCGGTGGCCGCGCGGGAGCTGGCCAAGCTGGAGGCCAAGGCGATCAAGACCGGGCAGAGCCCGCGTCAGATCAAGCAGGCCAAGGGCACCCAGACCGCCAAGCTGCTGACCCTGCTGGTGGAGTTCAACGACCACGCCAACGACGACTTCACCGACGTCATGGTCCCCAAGACGGTCTTCGAGGACCGGAGCTGTGTCCCCGGCACCGTCCAGAACGGGCCGCGGCACAACACCATCGCGAACCCGGCCACCCTGCCGCACGAGGACAACAACTCGATGTGGGTGCCGGACTTCTCGCCCGCGCACTACGACAAGATGCTCTACACCAAGGAGGGCATCACCGACCGGGTCCGCACCGACCTGACCGGACCGGACGGCAAGCCGGGCGTCAGCCTGGCCGGTCGCACGATGCACAACATGTACCTGGAGATGTCCAAGGGCGCGTACACGGTCGACGGGCAGGCCAGCCCGTGGATCACCGTGCCGCACTCGGAGGGCTGGTACGCCGCCTCCCGCTGCTTCCAGGACGAGAACGGCAACTGGGTCGCCGGTCGCGAGCAGTCGATGAACGGCCACCCGGACAACCCGCAGGGCGCCGGGCGGCTCGCCACGGACGCGGTCGACGCGCTGGCGAAGATGGACCCGAACTTCCCGTGGGCCGACTACGACATCGAGGACCAGGGCGACGCCGACGGTGATGGCAACGTCAACGAGCCGGACGGCGTGATCGACCACCTGGTGCTGGTGCACGCCAACCAGGGCAAGTCCCGCGGCGGCGGCGACGTGGGCGTCTACTCGGTCTGGGCGCACTCCTCGACGGTGGCCGGCGGCTACACCATCCCCGGCACCAACAAGAAGGTCTCGAACTACATCGTCCAGCCGGAGGACGCCGGCGTCGGCGTCTTCGCCCACGAGTTCGGCCACGACCTCGGCCTGCCGGACCTCTACGACACCTCGGGCAACGCCGACTCGGACATCGACTTCTGGGACCTGATGGCCTCGGGCTCGCACTCCGGGGAGATCTTCCAGGCGCTGCCGACCCACATGGGTCTCTGGGACAAGTGGGTGCTCGGCTGGGCCGACCCGCTGACCGTCAACCCCGGTGACGACGCTCGTTCGGTGCAGCTCGGCCAGACCTCGAACACCCCGGTCGGCACCAAGGACGGCATCAAGATCAACCTGCCGGACAAGGTGATCACCCTGGCCCAGCCGCACAGCGGGGCCAACATGTGGTACTCCGGGTCCGACCAGAACTGGGCGGACGTCAAGCTCAGCCGCCAGGTGGCCGTCCCGAACGCCGCGGACGCGAAGTTCTGGATGTGGAACAACTACGTCGTCGAGGCGGACTGGGACTACGGCTTCGTCGAGGTCTCCACCGACGGCGGCGCCACCTGGGCCGAGCAGAAGGTCTACGACGCCACCGGCAAGCTGGTCTCGACCAACGACGGCTACGCCGACCCGAACGGCCGGATGGTCGACTACGGCAACAAGAAGTACGGCCTCACGGGCACCACCGGCGGCTGGCGGCACGACTACGTCGACCTGTCGGCGTACGCCGGGAAGACCGTGCAGGTCCGGCTCCGCTACGCCACGGACGAGGCGTTCGTGGAGCGCGGCTGGTTCGCCGACGACCTCTCGGTCACCGGCGGCGGCGCCACCACCTGGAGCGACGACGTCGAGAGCGGCACCAACGGCTGGACCATGACCGGCGGCTCGTTCACCGACACCACCGGGGCCGGCTGGCACACCGACAGCGGCACCCAGGTCAAGTCGCACTACTACCTGGCCGAGTGGCGCAACTTCGACGGCTTCGACAAGGGCCTGAAGTACGCGTACGACACGGTCTACTCGCACGAGGCGTGGAAGGTCGATCGGATCTCCTACAACGCCCCGGGCATGCTGGTCTGGTACCGGGACACCGCGCTGGGCAACGTCAACCACACGACCGCGCAGCTGACCTCGCTGCCGAGCTACGGCGCCAAGGGCGGCCTGCTGATCGTCGACTCGCACAACCAGCCGCTGCGCCGGCAGGGTGAGGCGGCAGTCAAGGACCCGTCGACGCTGGACAACCAGCCCAGCCGCCCGCAGTCCTCGAACGCGGCCTTCTCGCTGAACTCGACGTACCCCTTCAAGGAGTGCCTGGAGGCGGCGGCCGAGCCGTACAGCGAGTACTGCACCAGCTACGGCGCCCAGGCGCCGGTGGCGGGCTTCACGGACGCCAAGGGCTGGTACCCGGGCCTCGAGGTGCGGACGATCGACGGCCAGCAACGGCTCTTCGCCCGGGACAGCGACGCCTCGGTGGTCATCCCGTCGAAGGGCAACGCGCCCTACACCACCCGGATCACCAACCCGGACGGCACCCCGGCCACCGGCCTGTACGGCACCGACCTCGGGTTCACCGTGCTCGGCTCGGGCAACCCGGGCGACCAGAACGCCGCGTACGGCGTATCGATCGTCATCAACCGGACGGCGAAGGACAACTCGTACGCCACGGTGTACGTCACCTCGGCCAACCCGTGATCTGAGGCCCGTCGACCGACGGGACACACGGCGGGGCCCGGCCGGAGCACACTGCTCCGGACGGGCCCCGCTTCCTCTTACGCCGCCCGACATCCGGTCGACTTTCCGTGTGACATTTTCCAGGCACGCAGCGCTCCCCCACGGGGCCTCCATAATCGCGATCACGCAGAGTGACTGTGGCCGAAACGTGATGCGAATGGGCGTCAACCCAGCGGGCCCTTTGGTCCGGATTTGCCCGTGAAAGATGGCCACCCGTCCGGTAATTGCCTGGTGACAACGATGCAAACCTCTGTCATTGTGAGTGACGCATGACATGACAGTGATGGCCTTGGCTGCCTCTGTCATGTAACAGTTCCACAAAGGAGGAGGACCTTTGAGGAGACGAGTCACGGCGGGCCTGGCTTCGGCCGCGGCCGCGCTGCTGGCAGCCGGCGTCGTCACGGCCCCGGCTTCCGCCGCCCCGGCGGCGGAGCCCACCCCCGGTGCCGACAAGGCGAAGCACGGCAAGGACAACCTCCCCGATCCGAAGGCGGATCAGCAGCGGGAGGTCAAGAAGCAGGCGATCGCCGACCTGCTGCAGGGCAAGGCCAAGCTTCAGACGCGCAACGGCTCGAAGGTCATCCAGGTCAAGGACGACCTGTTCGTCGAGTACCAGCAGGCGCCGAAGACCGACCCGATCTTCACCATGCTGGTCAACTTCGGCGACAAGACCGACCCCCGCACCGGCGGAGCTGCCGGTCCGGTGGTCAACCAGATCCCCGAGCCGGACCGCAACTGGGACGGCAGTTCCACCGACGACAACAGCACCGCGTGGCGCTCCGACTTCCACCGCGAGCACTACATGGACATGTTCTACGGTGAGGGCGAGTCGTTCCGGGACTTCTACCTCAAGCAGTCGGGTGGCCGGTACACCGTTGGCGGCGACGTCAGCGACTGGATCACCGTCCCGTTCAACGAGGCGCGGTACGGCAGCAACAAGATCTCCGAGGCCGACGGCTACTGGAACTTCGTCAAGGACAGTGCCACGTCCTGGTACGACGCCCAGACCAAGGCCGGCAAGACGCCGCAGCAGATCAAGGACTACCTGAAGCAGTTCGACATCTGGGACCGGTACGACTTCGACGGCGACGGGAACTTCAACGAGCCCGACGGCTACATCGACCACTTCCAGGCGGTGCACGCCGGCGAGGGCGAGGATGCCGGCGGCGGCGCCCAGGGCGAGGACGCCATCTGGTCGCACCGCTGGGCGGCGTTCCCCAACCTCGAGGGCAAGGCCGGACCGGCGGGCAACCTGGCCGGTGGTGTGCCGATCGGTGACACCGGGCTGTGGATCCGTGACTACACCACGGAGGCGGAGAACGGTGGTCTCGGCGTCTTCGCTCACGAGTACGGTCACGACCTCGGTCTGCCGGACCTGTACGACACCGCGGGCGGCGACAACGGCGTCGGTTTCTGGAGCCTGATGTCCTCGGGATCGTGGCTGAACCACGGCACCGACGACATCGGTTCGACCCCGGGCTACATGGACCCGTGGTCGAAGCTGTTCCTCGGCTGGCTCAACCACACCACGGTCGACTACGGCAAGGGCAGCACCCAGGTGACCCTCGGCCCGGCCGGTGACAGCGACGGGCCGAAGGCCCAGGCTGTCGTGGTCAATCTGCCCGACCAGACGCGGACCACGCAGTACAACACGCCGTTCGGCGGGTCGTACGAGTGGTGGGGCGGCAGCGCGGACGGCCTGAACAGCACGCTGACCCGCACCCTGGACCTGACCGGCGCGACCTCCGCGTCGATCACCTCCAAGCTGCAGTACGACACCGAAGAGGACTACGACTACCTCTACGCCGAGGCGTCCACCGACGGCGGCGCCACCTGGGCCGACGTCAAGAACAACTTGGTCGACGCGGGTGACAGCGGCATCGACGGTTCCAGCAGCGGGGCGTGGGTCGACTCCACCTACGACCTGTCGGCCTACGCCGGCAAGACGGTGCTGTTCCGTTACCGCTACGCGACGGACGGCGGCAAGCACTTCGCCGGCCCGTTCCTGGACAACATCTCGCTGACCAAGAACGGCACCGTCGCCTGGACCGACGACGCGGAGACCATCGCCGCGGAGTGGACCGCGAAGGGCTTCACGCGGATCACCGGCTCGGTGACCGACACCTACCCCCGCTTCTACATCGCCGAGAACCGGACCTACTTCGGTTACGACGACACGCTGCGGACCGGTGGGTACAACTTCGGGTTCCTCAACACCCGGCCGAACTTCGTGGAGCGGTACTCGAGCCAGCCCGGTCTGCTGGTCTGGTACGTGAATTACGCGTACGGCGACAACAACACGTCGGAGCACCCGGGCTACGGCCTGAACCTGCCGGTGGACGTCCGCCCGGGCCAGATCAAGGCCGGCAACCAGGGCACCATCAGCAACCGCCGCAACGGGTACGACGCGACGTTCAGCCTGTACGGCAAGCCGGCCCAGACCTTCCACAAGAACGGCGTGGCGGTCACGGTCCCGGCGCTCGACCCGAACCCGCTCTTCACCGACAGTGGGACGAACAAGTACTGGAACAGCAGCAACCCGTGGAACTCGGTCAAGGTGGCCGGCACCGGCACCAAGATCGAGATCCTGCAGCAGGGCACCAACCCGACCGACGACATGGTCGTGAAGGTCAGCAACTGATCAGGTAGCAGTCCGAAGGGGCCGGTGGTGGAGACGCCACCGGCCCCTTCCGCGTATCCGGTGTGACTGTGTGACGGTGAAAAGCATTCCCAACAAAAAGTTGCTACAAATCGACGAACTTTTCTTCCCACCCGTCACGGGAATGTCTATCTTCACCATTGGTCCCACTCGTGGGACGTCTTCACCGGCCCGTACCCCCGTTGGGCCGGTTCCCTCACACCGGAGGTACCACGTGCGCAAAGTCGCAGTGGGTCTGCTCGGGCTATCGCTGACGGCGACGGGACTGGTGGCGGGCACGTCCGCCAGCGCTGCGCCGCAGCCGAAGTTGCCGGCGACCGCCCCGTCGGTTGCCGAGCAGCAGGCCCCAGCCGATCACGATCTGCCGGACAAACTCGAGGACAAGCGCCGCGCCCTGCGGCAGGAGGGCCTGAGTGAGGTCCTCTCCGGCCGGGCGAAGCCGCAGAACATCAACGGAAGCACCGTCGTCAAGGTCGGCGAGACCGCCGGCGGCGCGGCGGCGGCGGCCGGCGCCCGGACCGCAGCACCGGGCCGAAACGGCAAGAAGGACCAGTACGTCGAGCTGGCCCGGGAGCGGACCGACAAGATCTTCGTGATCCTCGCCGAGTTCGGCGACGAGCGGGACCCCGCCTACCCGGACAAGGACGAGAACCCCGACATCCCGGGCCCGACCCGGTTCGACGGGCCGCGGCACAACGAGATCCCGGCGCCCGACCGGGCGGTCGACAACTCCACCGTCTGGCAGGCCAACTTCAGCCCGGAGCACTTCCGGCAGCTGTACTTCGGCACGAAGCCGGGCGACGAGTCGCTCAAGCAGTACTACGAGGCCCAGTCGTCCGGCCGGTACACCGTGGACGGCGAGGTCACCGACTGGGTGAAGGTCAAGTACAACGCCGCGCGGTACGGCCGCTCGGACGACCCGATCGCGGACGACTCGGACGACCCGGCCAACGACCCGGCGGTCTGCGAGAGCAACGTCTGCCAGAACACCTGGGACCTGGTCCGCGACGCGGCCAACCAGTGGGTCGCCGACCAGAAGGCCAAGGGCCGCACCGCCGCCCAGATCAAGGCTGACATGCAGTCGTTCGACCAGTGGGACCGGTTCGACTACGACCAGGACGGCAACTTCAACGAGCCGGACGGTTACATCGACCACTTCCAGATCGTCCACTCCGGCGGCGACCAGGCCGACGGTGACCCGCACCAGGGCGAGGACGCCATCTGGAGCCACCGCTGGTCGGCGTACAACACCTCCCAGACCGGTCCGGCGAACTTCCCGATCGGCGGCACCGAGATCGGCGACACCGGCGTGTGGATCCGCGACTACACGATCCAGCCGGAGAACGGTGGCCGCAGCGTCTTCTACCACGAGTACGGCCACGACCTCGGCCTGCCGGACGACTACAACGTCCTGAGCGGTGGCGACAACAACAACGAGCACTGGACCCTGATGGCCCAGAGCCGACTCAGCGCCAAGAACGACGGCGGCATCGGCGAGCGCGGTGGCGACCTGGGCGCGTGGAACAAGCTCCAGCTGGGCTGGCTCGACTACGAGGTGGTCAAGGCCGGGCAGAAGCGCACCCTGAACCTCGGCCCGCAGGAGTACAACTCCAAGAAGGCTCAGGCCGCCGTGGTGGTGCTCCCGCAGCGGGAGTACACGTTCAGCAACGGCAAGCCGTTCGAGGGCACCAAGCAGTACTTCTCCGGCAACGCCGACGACCTGAACAACACCATGACCAGGGCGCTCGACCTCACCGGGAAGTCGACGGCCGCGCTGTCGATGAAGGGCCGTTACTCCATCGAGGCCGGCTTCGACTACCTCTTCTTCGAGGCGTCGCTGGATGGCGGGAGCACCTGGACGGCGCTGCCGGGCACGGTCAACGGCAAGCCGCTCCCGCCGGTCTCGAAGACCGACCCGCGGCCGGCCCTCTCCGGCAGCAGCGCCGGCAACTGGGTCGACATCAACATCCCGCTGGACATGGCGGCCGGCAAGGCGGCCCAGTTCCGGTTCCACTACCTCACCGACGGCGGACTCTCCGCGGGCGGTTTCTTCGGTGACGCAATCACCGTGACCGCCGACGGGCAGACCCTGCTCAGCGACGGCGCCGAGGCCGGCGCCGGGGACTGGGCGCTGAAGGGCTTCAGCATCGTCGAGGAGTCCTACCAGCGGAAGTTCGACAACTACTACATCGCCGGCAACCGGTCGTACGTCTCGTACGACCAGTACCTGAAGACCGGCCCGTACTTCTTCGGCTACGCGAACACCCGACCGGACTGGGTCGACCACTACGCGTACCAGACGGGTCTGCTGATCTCCTACTGGAACCTGCGGTGGGCGGACAACGACACCTTCGCGCACCCGGGTGAGGGTCGGAACATGATCATCGACGCGCACCCGCGGCCGATCTACAACCTGACCGGCAGCCCCTGGCGGGCCCGGGTCCAGGTCTACGACGCGCCGTTCAGCCTGAAGAAGGCCGACTCGTTCACGCTGCACATCAACAGCCAGGCGCAGTACATCCGTGGCCAGGCCGCGCAGCCGCTGTTCGACGACACCCAGCAGTACTGGTACCCGGAGCTGCCGAACCACGGCGTCAAGCTTCCGGCCACCGGCACCAAGATCAAGGTTCTGGAGCAGAACGGCACCTCGCTGAAGGTCCGCTTCTCCTGATCCGCTGATCAGCGCAACACCGCACGACGATGCCCGGGCAGGTCACCTGCCCGGGCATCGCCCTTTCCGGCCCCGGCACCACGGCCCGCGGTCCGGTGGTCCCCGGAGAAACCCCTGATCCTCGCCACCTGCGAGGCCGTCGGCCGACTGCCCGCCCTAGGCTGTGCCCCATGACCGAGCAGCGCGGCGGGCCCGTCGACGAGTCCTGCGTCCTGCCCGAGGGGCCGTGGACGCACCGGTTCGTCGGCGCCAACGGCAGCCGCTTCCACGTCGTCGAGGCCGGCACCGGCCCGATGGTCCTCTTCCTGCACGGCTTTCCCGAGTACTGGCTGGCCTGGAAGGAGATGCTGCCGGCGGTCGCCGACGCCGGCTTCCGGGCGGTCGCGGTCGACCTGCGCGGTTACGGCGCGAGCGACAAGCCACCCCGGGGGTACGACGGCTACACCCTCGCCGCCGACGTGGCTGGGCTGATCCGGGCCCTCGGCGAGCGGTCGGCGACCGTGGTGGGCACCGGGGCCGGCGGCCTGATCGGCTGGACCGCCGCCTCGTTCCACCCCACGCTGGTCCGGCGGCTGGTGGTGCTCGCCGCCCCGCACCCGCTCCGGCTGCGCGCCGCGATCTTCGCCGACCCGCGCGGCCAGTTCGCCGCCTCCACCCCGACGCTGAAGTTCCAGCGCCCCCGCTACGAACACGTGCTCACCAGGGACGACGCCGCCGAGGTCGAGACGATGCTGCGCCGCTGGGGCGGGCCGGCGTGGGTGGCCGGCCCGGACTTCGCGGCGTACGCCCGGTGCTGCCGGGAGGCGATGCAGATCCCGCAGGCCGCCTTCTGCGCTCTGGAGGGCTACCGCTGGGCGTTCCGGTCGGTGCTCCGGCTGCACGGCTACCGGTTCGTCCGGCTGATGCAGCGGCCGCTGGTCACACCGACCCTGCAACTGCACGGCGCACTGGACACCGCCTCCCTGCCGCGCACCGCCCAGGGCTCCGGCCGGTACGTCACCGCCCCATACGAGTGGCGGCTGCTCGACGGGGTCGGCCACTTTCCGCACGTGGAGGCCCGCGACGTGGTGCTCGGCGAGATCCTGCGCTGGACGAAGTCCTGACTCAGACCCGCTGCTCGCGCAGGTCGGCCACCTCGTTCGCCGGCGCCCAGCCCTGGTAGACCCCGAAGTCGAAGGCCTCCAGGCCCATTGCCCGGGCGACCGGCCAGCGTCCGCCGGTGTACTCCACCCGCAGCCAGCCGTCGTGCTCGGCCAGCACGATGAACGGCTGTCCCTGCCAGGTGCACGTGGTCCGGACGTACGCCAGGTCGTCGACCTCGGCGGCCGGGACCACCCGGACGTACCGGCCGGGGCGTACCTCCTCGAAGCCCTCGCCCGACTCCGGCTGGTAGAGCCGGACGTCGTCGCCGTCCGGGCTGGCCTGGTACTCCCGGCCCTGCCAGCGGGCCACGTAGCCGTCGCGGGTCACGGCTCACCGACCCGTCGCCACAGCAACGCGTCGCCGTCCAGGATGGCGACCACCCGCTCGGTGCCGTCCGCGCCGATCCGCCAGAGCTGCGCGCCGTGCGGCAGGCGCGCGCTGTCCACCTTGAACTCGGCGACCACGTCAGTGCTCTCCCCTGGGGCGAACCCGTTGCCCCGGAACGGCGGGCGCTCGATCACCCAGCCCTCCATCGCCCGCATCGCGGCCTCGTTCTGCCCCCCGTAGGGGATGCGGTAGAGGCTCGGTCGGTGCGCCGGCCAGCGGAGCAGGTAGATCTCCTCGGCATCGCGGGAGAAGGGCGAGTCCGGATGGCCGAGGCCGAGCGCGTCGTACAGCTGCGCCGGGGTGGTCAGGTGGGCCAGCTCGTTGGCCCGGTGCACGAAGCCGGAGACCCGGTCGTAGCCCCGCTCCAGGTAGTAGGCGAGCTGACTCGCGGCGATCGCCTTCTGCATGGTCACCGGGCGGGTGGGGTCGTGCGGCGGCGGGGCGTGCCGGGTCGGGGTCACCGGCGCCGGCTCGGCGACGGACTGCTCCGGCTCGCTCTCCAGCTCGTCGCCGAGCCCCACCTCGGCGGCCCAGTTGGCCAGCCCGAGGACCTGCTCGCCGGGGTACTTCGCCCCGACGGGGGTGCCGGGGTTGACCGCGAACGACCAGCTCTCCTCCGGCCAGCGGCGGATGAGCTGGACGAACTTGACCCGTACCGTCTCGACCGGCCCGTCGGCCCGGTCCGCGAGCCGCTCCGGCGAGGTGTAGACCACGACGTACGTTTCGCCGTCCAGCTCCTCGGTCCGCCAGACGAAGCCCGGGTCCCCCGGACGGCTGCCCGGCGCCGAGTCCGGTGCGGAGGGCAGCAGCACCCGGGCCAGCAGCAGGGTGGAGAGGAAGGTGTCCGTGCTGCCGCTGCCCGCCGCGGCGAGCAGGTCCTCCTCGACGTCGTTCGCCGGCACGAAGTCGACCGGCGCCGGCTCCTCGCGCCGGGGCGTGCCGGACCCGCCGGGATGGTCGACGAGCGGTCCGGGGCCTGCCCCGGGTCCGGTCGCCGCCGACGCCGGCTCGACCTGCGGGGAGCTCGGACCGACCGGCTCGACCGACCGCGCGCTCGACTCCCCCTGCGGGGCGGCCGCCTCGACGGTCTCGACCGACCGGACGGTCGGCTCGAACAGCGGGGTGGCCGGCTGCGCCGACGGCACGGCCGTCCCGGCCCGCGACGTGCCGAACCCGGGCAGCGGCGCGGTCGGCTCGGCCGCGGACGTGGTCGGCTCGGCCGCGGACGTGGTCGGCTCGGCCGCGGACGTGGTCGGCGCGAACAGCGACACCGTCGGCTCGGCCGGCGGCGAGGTCGCCGCGAACAGCGGCACCGTCGGCTCGGCCGGCGGCGCGGTCGCCGCGAACAGCGGCACCGTCGGCTCGGCCGGTGGTACGGCCGTCCCGCTCCGCGGCGTGGTGGGCTCGGACAACGGTGCGGTCGGTTCGGTCTCGGGCGTGGTCGGTTCGGTTCGCGGCTCCACGGCGAACGACACGGTGGGCTCGGCGGGCCCGGCCCACAGCGGGGCCGACCGGTCCGCGTCGGCGGAGGCCGCCGCGGAGTTGGCGGCGGCGACGCTCGGCGTCTCGCGCGGTTCCGGTCGTGCGGTCTCCGCCGGCTCCGTCCCGGCCGGGCGGCCGTCGGCCCACCCTGCCGGGTCACCGCCCGCCGGCTCGGTGAGGTCGCGGGACTCGATGACGGTCCCCTCGATGACGATCGGCGAGAAGGTCCGCCGGGGCGCGGGCGGGCCCGACACCGGCTCGGCAACCGACGCGGGCAGCTCCTCCGCCTCCGTCGGGGCGACGAACTGCGGGGCGGCCGGTCCGGCGAGGCTGGGGGGCGCGAGGATCTGCTGCGTCTGCTCGTCCGCCTCGGAACCCCCGGCGGAGGTCGGACGACGACGGGGCAGGGCCTGGGTGAGGTCCCCGCCCGCGGCCGGGTCGGCCGGGCGGAACACCTTGGTCGGCTCCGCCGCGGGCGGCTCGGGATGTGGGCGCGGAAACCCCGGCGCCGGCGCGGCGGGGGTGTCGGCCCGGAACGCCCGGGTCGCCTCCTCCGGCACCGGTTCGCCGAGGGGCCGCCGACGCGGGAACGGCTGGCCGCCCTGGCCGAGGCGGGACGGCGGCAGGGCCCGGTCACCGGTGCGGTGCGGCTGGTCCAGCGGCGACGGCCGCCGGGACAGCCGCCCGGACGCGGGTTCGAAGAAGGACCGGGTGGGGATGGGCTCCGCGTCGTCCCGCCCGCCGTTCGCGGCCGCCGCCCCGGGCCGGCCGGAGGTCGGGCCGGAGCCGAACGGGTCCTGGTCGTCAGGGCGGCGACGGAGGTCGTTGAGCCAGCCGGAGAGGCCTTCGGCGCCGTCCTCCGTCCGCACTGCGGCCCGGGGTCGAGGCCGGCCGGGGCCGTCGCCCGGTCCGGTCGGCTCGGCGCCGCTCCAGCCGGTGGGTTCGCCGGCGCCGGGCCGGTCGCCGGAGCGCTGGTCACCGGGGTCGGCCGAGGACCGGGCCGGCGCGCCGCCGGTCTGCCCGGGCCGGGCGGGCGAGGTCACGTGGGCGGAGGCCGGTCGGACGTCCGGTGCCTCCGGCTGGCGGGCCACCGGGGGAACGCCGGGCGCGGTGGCCGCCGGCGGAACCGGCGGCCGGACCGGCGCGGTCGGGACCGGCACGGTCGACGGCTCCGGCGCGGCGGCCGGCACAGCCGCAGCGGACCCCCCGAAGGCCGGGGAGACCGGCGTGCCGGGGGCCGGGGAGACCGGGGCGTCCCGGCCCGGCACGGTGGCGCTGGCCCGGGCGCGGGCGGCGGTCTCGGCCCGTTCGAGGCGGGCCCTGGCGCCCATGGTCCGGCCCGGCAGCCGGACGTCCCCTCGGGAGAGCTGCGCGACGAACCAGGCGGGCAGGTAGCCCTCGATCGGCAGGCCCGGGTTGACCGCCAGCCACCACTCGTGGTTCGGCCAGTCCGCCGCGAGATCGGCGTACGGGACCCGCCGGCTGGTGCCCGGGTTCTCGCCCAGGCAGGCCCGCAACGCGTTGGCCGACGTGAATGCCAGCACGTGTGTCCGCCCGCCGGTGGTCCAGGTCCCCCACCCCGTCGGCGCCTGCCCGGCGGGCGCCTCCGCGGAGACCGGCAGCAGCAGGTCGACGCGGGTCAGGATGCGGAAGTAGAGCTCCTGGTCCTGGGCACGCAACGCGTCCCGCATCGCCACCTCGGCCTCGGTAGCCGGTTCCCATCCGGTCACGGCCACCTCTCCTCCCGCGAACAGGCCATAGGTATCGCCTACAACCTACAAGGTGGTAACAAGATCACAATTGCTGGCCGTCGCCGGTCCACCGGCCCGCCGCGGAGGCGCTAACATCGCGTTCCGGAGTCGCCACGATACGGAGGCGGTCGATGTCCCGGCCCACCGCGCGCCCGGCCCTGACCGCACTGGCGGCGGTCGTCGCCGCCGTCCTGCCGGCCGCGCCGGCCGCCGCCCGGGCCGCACCGGCCTGCTCCGCTCCGCCCGCGCCGGTCCGCCCGGTGGCCGACCAGCCGTGGCCCCAGCAGCGGTACGCCCCGGACCGGCTCACCCCGCTGGCCACCGGCGCCGGGGTGGTCGTCGCGGTGGTCGACTCGGGGGTGGACCGGCGGCACCCGCAGCTGGCCGGTCGGGTGCTCGACGGCACCGACTTCCTCGACCCGGGTGGCGACGGCACCCGGGACTGCGCCGGCCACGGCACCGGGGTGGCGAGCATCGTTGCGGCGGCGCCCCGCCCGGGCGTGGCGTTCCGCGGGCTGGCGCCGGGCGCCCGCATCCTGCCGGTGCGGGTGAGCGAACAGCAGGTGGTCGACGGGCGGGAGTCGGGGCGTACGGTCGGCGCGGGCGACTTCGCCCGGGCCATCCGCTGGGCGGTCGACCACGACGCCGACGTGCTCAACCTCTCCGTCGTGCTCTACGCGGACGACCCGGCGGTCCGCTCCGCGATCGCGTACGCGGTCCGCCGGAACGTGGTCGTGGTGGCCGCCGCGGGCAACCTCCACGACAGCGGGGACCCCCGTCCCTACCCGGCCGCGTATGACGGGGTGGTCGGGGTGGGCGCGATCGGGACGGACGGGGTGCGGTCACCCTTCTCCCAGACCGGCCCGTACGTCGACCTGGTCGCGCCCGGTGGCGACGTCCTGATGGCCGCCCCCGGGCACGGACACCACCGGGCGGAGGGGACGAGCTACGCGGCGCCGTTCGTGGCGGCCACCGCGGCGCTGCTCCGGCAGTACCGCCCGGAACTGACCGCGACGGAGGTGGCTCGGCGGATCGTCGACAGCACCGACCCGGCCCCGGGGCGCGGCGACGGTTACGGCGCCGGGGTGCTGAATCCGTACCGTGCGGTCACCGAGTCACCCGGGCCGGTGGTGGACCGGCCCATCCAGGCGGCGGTGCTCCCGGTGGACGGCACGGATCCGGCCGCGGCGGCACACCGCGCCCGGCGGGCGACGGCACGGCACCGGGCCCTGCTGGTGGCCGGCGTGGCCGGGGGAACGGCGACGGTGGTGGTGCTGCTGGCGGCGGTGCTGCCCCGGGGCGCCCGCCGCCGCTGGCGCCCGGCCGGCCCGGCCTGACCCGCAATGGCAGGGCGGAGCCGGTCGGTGACCCGGACGGCGGCGGCGTCGGGCGGGCCGCCCGACGCCGCCGCCGAGCGACCGTCACTGGAACAGGTTGACGTTCCGCTTTTCGGTGTCGAGGTAGTCGGCGGCGGAGTCGTCCACCGCCAGCTTGATGTCGCGCAGCATCGCCTGCAGGTCCTGCGAGGCCGACCGCCAACGCGCCTGCCGCTGCTCGTACGCCTCCCGGGCCTCACCGGTCCAGCTCGCCACCAGCGGCGCGGCGTCCCGTTCGAGCTGCCCGAGCTGGCTGTCGAGCGTGTTCAGCGCCTTCTGGATGTCCGCGCCGGCCTGCTGCAGCGCGGCGAAGTTGACGACCAGCACACCGTGGTCCATCGGATCTCCTCCCGGTGGGTCAGAGCGGCAACTGGATGCCGCGGTTGGTGCCGGCGACCCGGCTGGCGGCCTCGGTGTCCGAGACGTCGTACTGCTGGCCGGCGGTGCGGATCGCGGCGGCGGTCTCCCGCAGGGCCCGCTGCAGCGCCGCCTGGTCCTGCGACCACTGCTGCTTGACCTGCTCGAACGAGCGCCCGCCGGCGCCCCGCCAGGCCTGCTGCAACACCTCCAGCTCGGCCATCAGGCCGCTCAGCATGGTCTGCAACGACTGGTCCACCTGCTCGAATTTCGCGGCGGTCTGCTGCATCACCGCGGCTTCTGCCTGGGTCTGGGGCACCCGGACGTCACCTCGTCTCCTCGGTCGTGGCTGGTCGCGGGAACGACCACGTGGACGTACCGCGGCGCGGGGCCGGCATGGTGGGGCGGGACGGCTGCGCGCTCGACGGAACTCGTCGCTGACGGTAGCCGTCCGACTGCGGTTGTGCTACCCCCTCAGCATCCCCTGTGGACAACGGCTCGATCCCCGAACCCTTACGATGAGCCACGCCATCGTCACCCGAGGATCGGCGGAGGAGGCGCGGTGACGGCGACCAGGACCGGACCCCCGGCGCAGGCGACGGCCCGCCAGCCTCTGACACCACAGTGGATACCGTGGACGGCCAGGGGCCTGCGGGCCGGTCAGGTCGTGGCGGCGCAGGTGGCCATGGCGGTGCTCGTCGCCGCCGTGGGCCGGGGGGTGACCGTCACCGCCGCCGCCCTGCTGCTCGCCACCCTGCTGCTGCCCGCCGCCTGGGTCCGGGTGCGTGGCCGCTGGCTCTTCGAGTGGCTGGCCGTCGGCCTGGCGTTCCTCACCCGACGGCGCGCCCTCCCACCGGCCGCCGGCCCGACCGCCCTGGTGGACCTGCTGGCCCCCGGCGCCGAGGTGCGCTCCGCGGAGTTGGCCGGCGGTCCGGCCGCCGTGGTCGACGACGCCGCCGGGCTGACCGCGCTGCTGGAGATCGGCGACCCGGGCGACCTGCTCGGTGACGGCCCGCGCACCCTGCCGCCGCCGCTGTCCCTGCTGCCGGCCCCGAGCGCGGAGAGCCCACCGGTGCGGATCCAGCTCGTGCTCTCCGCGTCGCCCGCCCCGGCCCCGGCCACCGGTGCCGGCACCGCCGGCACGTCGTACCGGCAGCTCACCGACGGGCGGCTGGCCGGGCGGGACCGGACCGTGCTCGCCGTCCGGGTGCTCCGCGTGGACGGCTGGTCGGACGAGGAACTGCGCCGCGCGCTGTCCGGCACCGTCCGGCGGATCGTCCGCCGGCTCGGGCCGCTGACCGGGCGGCCGCTGGGCGAGCCGGCCGCGCTGCGGGTGCTCGCCGAACTGGCCCACCACGATGCCGGCGCGCCCACCCGGGAGGCCTGGCAGACCGTGGGGGCCGGCGGGCTGCTGCAGACCACGTTCCGGCTGCGGCGCTGGCCGGATCCGGGTACCGACGCCGCGCGGCGGCTGGTGTCCCGGCTGCTCGCGCTGCCGGCCACCGCCACGACCGTCTCGCTCTGCGTCGGCCCGCGCACCGGCGCCGACGCCGCGCCGGTGCCGGCCGAGCTGACCGTACGACTGGCCGCCTGGACGGCCGGGGAACTTGCGGTCGCCGACCGGGCCCTGCGTCGGCTCGCCGGCGACCTCGGCGCCGAGGTCCGCCGGCTCGACGGCGAGCAGCTGGGTGGGCTGGCCGGCAGCCTGCCGCTGGCGTCGGCGCGAGCCGACGCCACGGTGGGCGGGGCGGCCCTGGACGCGCTGGAGCTGGGCCTCGGCGAGGCCGGGCTGATGGTGGGCGCGAACCGGCACGGCGGGGCGGTCACCGTACGGCTGTTCCGTCCCGAGCCGACCCGGCTGCTGCTCGTCGGCGGGGTACGGGCCGCGCAGCTGGTCGTGCTGCGGGCGCTGGCCCTGGGCGCCCGGGTGGTCGTGCAGACCGCCCGACCGGGGGCCTGGGAGCCGTTCGTCCGGGGCATCGGCACGCCCGGTGGGGCGGTGCCGGTGATCCCGCCCGGGCGGCCGGTGGGCGGGGCGCCCGGATCGCCGTTGCAGCCGCTGCTGCTCGTGCTCGACGCCGGCGGGGCGCCGGACGGGGCCGGGCCCGGGACGGCCTGGCAGTCCACCCTGGTCGTCCGGGGCGGGCTCACCCCGGCGGACGTGGACGCGCTGGCCCGGGCGGACCTGGCGATCCTGCAACCGCTGGACCCGGGTGAGGCGACCCTGGCCGGCGCGGCCCTGGGGCTGGGCGGCTCGGCCGAGTGGCTGACCCGGATCCGGGACGACATGGTCGCGGTGGTCAACCGGCGGGCGCTGCGCTGGGCGCTGCTCTCCCCGACGCCGATCGAGTCGCAACTGGTCGGCCGCCCCACCCGCCGCTGAGCCGCGGTTCGACGCGCGCGGCGGCACCGGGCGAGGAATCCGTCGATCTTCGCGGGTTCCGCCGGTGGACGGTCCGTGGCACGATCCCGGCCATGGACTTTTTGAAGGGTCTTCTGATCCGGCTGGCCTCGACGGCGGTGGCCTTCTGGCTGGCCACCCTGCTCATCCCGGGCATCTCGCTGGACTCGGAGTCGGTCACCGAAACGGTGACCACGCTGGTGCTGGTCGCGGCGATCTTCGGAGTGGTCAACGCGGTGCTCCAGCCGATCATCAAGACCGTCGGCTGCGGCTTCTACCTTTTCACCCTCGGCCTGATCGCCCTGGTGGTCAACGGACTGCTCTTCCTGCTCACGAGCTGGATCGCCGACCAGGCCGGGCTGCCGTTCCACGTGGACGGCTTCTGGCCGGCCGCGGTGCTCGGCGCGCTCTTCGTCGGCATCGTCACCTGGATCCTCGGCGCCGTCCTCGACCGCGACTGATCACCCGACGCACCCCGATTCCCGCCCGCCGGCCAGTCCAGCGGGCGGGAATTGGCTGGTGAGGGCCGGCTCGGCCGGCACTAGCGTCACCGGGGTGTTCACTCTGACCCGCCCTGACGGCTACCAGCTCAGCACCGACCCGGACCGGATCGACCTCGACCTCGTGCACCGGTGGCTCTCCACCGACGCGTACTGGGCGATCGGGCGGGACCGGGGGACCGTCGCGCGCGCCTTCGCCGCCTCGATCGGCTTCGGCGTCTACCGGCCGGGCGACGGGCGCCAGGTGGCGGTCGCCCGGGTGGTCACCGACCGGGCGACCTTCGCCTGGCTCTGCGACGTCTACGTCGACCCTGCGGAACGCGGTCGCGGGCTGGGCACCTGGCTGGCCGGCGCGGTCCGCGACCACCTGGCCGGGCTGGGCGTACGCCGGATCGTGCTGGCCACCGCCGACGCCCACGGGGTGTACGCCAAGGTCGGCTTCACCCCGGTCGACCCGGACCGGTGGATGCAGCTCGACCAGGGGGTGAACCAGGTCACCGGAAAGGATCAGCAGGCCCCTTCGCCACTTACGGTGGAGGCGTGAACCCGATCCGCCTCGGCTACCTGTACGGGCTCGGCGCGTACCTGCTCTGGGGCTTCTTCCCGATCTACCTGAAGCTGCTGCGCCCGGCCGGGCCCATGGAGATCCTCGCCCACCGGATCGTCTGGTCGGTGGGCTTCGTGGCGCTGCTGCTCGCCGCGATGCGCAACATCGGCTTCCTGCGGGCGCTGCTGCGCCGGCCCCGGGCCCTCGCGGGCATCACCGCCGCCGCCGCGCTGATCGCGGTCAACTGGGGCACCTACATCCACGGGGTGAACTCGGACCGGGTGGTGGAGACCGCCCTCGGCTACTTCATCAACCCGCTCGTCTCGGTGCTGCTCGGGGTCCTCGTGCTGCGGGAGCGGCTGCGGCCGGCGCAGTGGGCCGCGCTGGGCGTCGGCGCGCTGGCGGTGGCCGTGCTGACCGTCGACTACGGCCGGCTGCCCTACCTGGCGCTCACCCTGGCCTTCAGCTTCGCCGGCTACGGGTTCGTGAAGAAGCGGCTGGGACTGCCGGCGGCGGAGGGCCTCTTCGTCGAGTCGGCGGTGCTGGCGCTGCCCGCGCTGGCGTACCTGGGATGGCTGGTCCGGCGGGGCGACTCCACCTTCGGCCACGTCTCGGCCGGACACACCGTGCTGCTGGTGCTGGCCGGGGCGGCGACCGCCATCCCGCTGCTGCTCTTCGCCGGCGCGGCGAACCGGCTGCCGCTGTCCGCGCTGGGCATGCTGCAGTACCTCGCCCCGATCCTCCAGCTCGGCTGCGGGGTGCTGATCTTCCACGAGCCCATGCCGCCGGCCCGCCTCGCGGGCTTCGCCCTGGTCTGGCTCGCCCTGATCGTCTTCACCGCCGACGCCCTCCGCCACGCCCGCCGTACCCGCGCCGAGGCGCGGACGCCGACCCCGGTCGCCGCCGGCGCCCGCTGATCGGGGATCAGCGGGCGTCGTAGGCCAGCACGGGGGTGTTGTCCCCACGGAGCAGTTCCAGCCGGACCAGCTCGCCGCCGGTGAAGCGGGTGGCGCCGGTGAGGCGGACGTCCTCGCCGGGGGCGGCCAGCCAGGAGCCGATCTGCTCCGTCGCGCCGTCCGGGCCGTGCGCCACCAGCCGGAAGGTCCATGCCTGGCGGTGCCCGCCCCACTGGTCGTAGCCGCAGTGCATGGTGACCTGGGTCCCCCAGTCGGTGCGGGTCAACCCGATCTCGGCGTGCACGGGCACCGTGCCTGCGACCGGCCGCATGGCCACCATCGGCACCTCCGCAGGGGTGGCCGCGTCCGGACGGGCCAGGGTTACCCCGACCCCGACCAGCACGGCGAGCACGGCGGCGGCGAGCGCGGTCATCGCGTACCGCCGGCGGGTCCGGGACCGCTCGCGGCGGTGGCGCTCCCGCGCGGCGTCGAGCAGCGCGGGCACCCGGGAGGTCTCCGACGCGGACGGCAGGAACTGCTCCAGCCCGGCCGGGTCGAGCCGGCCGAGCAGCCCGGGCAGCACGGCGATCTCGGCCACCGCCTCCCGGCAGGTCGCGCAGCCGGCCAGGTGCCGCTCGTAGGCGGCCCGGTCGGCGGGGGCGAGGGCGCCCAGCACGTACGCGCCGTCGTCGTGCGCGAACTCGCAGCGGGTCATCCGGTCACCCCCATCTCGGCCAGCACCAGCCGTAGTGAGCGCAGCGCGTAGTGGGTGCGCGACTTCACCGTGCCCGGCGGCACGCCGAGCCGGGCAGCGGCCTCGGCCACCGACCGTCCCTGGTAGAAGCACTCGACCAGCACCTCACGGTGGGTCGAGCTGAGCCGGTTCAGCGCCTCGGCCACGGTCCACGCCTCCACCGCGCGCTCCGTTTCGTCGACCGTGTCGGCGGGCTCGGGCAGCTCGTCGGTGTAGACCTCGCCGACCCGGGTCGACCGGCGCCGCCAGGCGTCGATAGCCAGGTTCCGGGCCGTGGTGAAGAGCCAGGCCCGGATCGAGCCGCGCGTGGGGTCCAGCGCCTCCGGGTGCCGCCACGCCCGCAGCAGCGTCTCCTGCACCAGGTCCTCGGCGCGCGTCCGGTCGCCGTTGACCAGTCGGAGGGCGTGCGCAAAGAGCGCGTCGGCGTGCTCGTCGTGCAACGCGCGCAGCAGTTGGGCGTCGTGGTCGCTGATGGCGCTCTCCTCCCTTTCGACGGCGAGTCCGGCAGGCGGGTTCGTCCGTGCATACGTGCGGTGCGCCCGATCGGTTCAGCGCAGCTCGGGGCGCAGGTGTTCACACCCGGTTCACATCCGGGCCGACCCACGCTCACCGGGTCCTGGCAGCGTCCGTCCGGTACGCGCGCGGGTGATCCCAGCGTGCCACGACGTCTTCTCAGGAGGCCTCTCCCCATGAGCGACCGTCCCCGGCTGCTCCCGCTGCTGGGCGCCAACCGCCACGGCAGCCGCGACGCGATGACCTGCCTGTACCGCTGCGGCAACGCCTGCGACCACCCGGTACCGAACTCCTCCGACAACCCGTACTTCGGGGACCTGGTCGACGCCGAGGTGTCCCGGCGTGGCGTGGTCCGGGCCGGCGCCGTCGGCGCCCTGGTGCTCGGCTTCGGGGGCGCGGCCGCGGGGGCGCTGGTCGGCGCCGCTCCGGCCACCGCCGCCCCGGCCGCGCCCGCCGGGCCCGACGCGACCGAGCTGGCCGCCGCGCCGGGCGGCGTGGGCAGCGGCGCGCTGACCTTCAGGCCGATCCCGCCGAACAGGCTCGACACCCTGGTGGTGCCGAACGGGTACGACCACGCCGTCGTGATCAAGTGGGGCGACCCGGTGGTGCCCGGCGCGCCCGCGTTCGGCGTGCACGCGCAGACCGCCGCCGCCCAGGCGCAGCAGTTCGGCTACAACAACGACTTCGTCGGCGTGCTGCCGATCGACCGGAAGCGGGCGCTGCTCGTGGTGAACCACGAGTACACCAACGAGGACCTGATGTTCCCCGGCTTCACCGGGATCGACGCCCTCACGGTCGAGCAGCTGCGGGTCGCGATGGCGGCACACGGCATGTCCGTGGTGGAGCTGGAGCGGGCCGACGGCAGCGGGCGATGGCGGCCGGTCAACCACGGCCGGCGGCCGTACAACCGGCGGGTCACGGCGCTGGCCACGAAGTTCGAGCTGACCGGCCCGGCCGCCGGCGCGGCCTGGCTGCGCACCGCCGCCGATCCGAAGGGTCGTACGGTGATCGGCACGCTGAACAACTGCTCCGGCGGGGTCACCCCGTGGGGCACCGTCCTGTCCGGCGAGGAGAACTTCAACCAGTACTTCGTCGGCGGCGACGGCGCGCCGGAGGAGCTGAAGCCGAAGTTGGCCCGCTACGGCATCCCCACCGACGTGCGCTACCCCAGCGGCAGCCGCAAGTGGGACCGTGCCGACGAGCGCTTCGACCTGGCGAAGCACCCGAACGAGGCGCACCGGTTCGGCTGGGTCGTCGAGATCGACCCGTTCGACCCGGACAGCCGGCCGCGCAAGCACACCGCGCTGGGCCGGTTCAAGCACGAGGGCGCCAACGTCATCGTGGCGAAGGACGGGCACGTGGTTGCGTACATGGGCGACGACGAGCGGTTCGACTACCTGTACAAGTTCGTCTCGGACAAGAAGTTCATGCCGGGCAACTCGTCGGTGGCCCGCAGGCACAACCTGACCCTGCTGGAGTCGGGCACGCTCTACGTCGCCCGGCTGGCCGGGAACAGCGCCGCCGAGATCGACGGTTCCGGGAAGCTCCCCGCGGACGGGGCGTTCGACGGCCGCGGTGGGTGGATCAAGCTGGTCAGCGGCAACCGGTCGTACGTGGACGGGATGACCGCCGCGGACGTGCTCACCTTCACCCGGCTCGCCGCCGACAAGGTCGGCGCGACCAAGATGGACCGGCCGGAGGACGTCGAGCCGAGCCTGCTGACCGGCAAGGTGTACGTGGCGCTGACCAACAACACCGACCGGGGCAAGGCCGGCAAGGCGTCCGCCGACGAGGTGAACCCGCGGAACCTCAACAAGCACGGCCAGATCCTGGAGCTGGTCGAGGACCGGGGCGACAACACCGCCGAGACCTTCGCCTGGTCGCTGCCGATCGTCTGCGGCGACCCGACCGACCCGTCCACCCACTTCGCCGGGTACGACAAGTCGAAGGTCTCGCCGATCTCATGCCCGGACAACGTCGCCTTCGACGCCACCGGCAACCTGTGGATCTCCACCGACGGCAACGCGCTGGGCAGCAACGACGGCCTCTTCGCCACCGCCGTGGAGGGCCCCGAGCGCGGGCACCTGAAGCAGTTTCTCACCGTGCCCTACGGCGCGGAGACCTGCGGCCCGTTCATCACGAAGGACAACCGTTCGGTCTTCGTGGCCGTGCAGCACCCTGGTGAGATCACCGGCGCGTCGGTGGAGAACCCGGCGTCCACCTGGCCGGACGGCGACTTCGCCAAGCCCGGCGTGGTGGTCACCTGGCGCCTCGACGGCGGCCCGATCGGCAGCTGACGTTCCCCGTGGCGGTCCGGCGCTGGACCGCCCCGACGGGCCCCCTTCCGGACCGGGGGGCCCGTCGCCGTACGGGGGCCGGGATCAGGCCTCGGCGGCGATACCGTCGGCGACGGCGCGGGCGACGGTGAGCAGCTTGGCCCGGACCACCCGGGCGGAGGTCATCATCTCGCTGGCCGGCAGCGCGCAGGCCAGCACCACCCGGCGCTCGATGTCCTTGTCCGGGGTGACCAGCACGGCGGCGCAGGCCACGCCCTGCCGGAACTGCCCCAGCTCCAGCTGCATGCCGCGCCGGTCACCGGCGGCCAGGTCGGCCTCGAACGCCTCGGTGGTGGTCAGGGTGGCGCTGGTGAACGGGCGCATGCCGTACTCGCGCAGGTAGCGGAAGCGCTGCTCGGCGGTGAGGGTGGCGAGCAGGCTCTTGCCGAGCGCGGTGGCGTGGGCACCCTCGTCGAAGCCCGGCACCAGGTCCTCCAGGTACGGCGTACGCGGCCCCTCGGCAGTCGCCGTGATGGCCACCTGCCCGCCCACGAAGCGCCCGAGGAAGTGGCTGTACCCGGTGTCGACGGCCGCCCGGCGGAGCGACTCACCGACGGCCTGCGGTCCGCGGAACGCGGTCACCAGCTCGCGGTAGCGGTCGGCCACCTCCAGCCCCACGATGTACGTCCCGTCCTCGCGGCGGATCACGTAGCCCTCGTACGCCAGGGTGCGCACCAGGTGGTAGGTGGTGGCCACGGTCAGCTCGCAGCGGCGGGCGATCTGCTTGACGGTCAGGCCCTTCGGCGCACGGCCGACCGACTCGAGCACTCGAAGCGCGCGGGACACGCTTCGGATCAGGTCCGAAGGTTCCGCCAAGGGGTCGCGCACAACCACCTCCGCCGCCGGGGACTTACACCATATGAAAAACAGGCCGAGTGCGAAATGCCTGTTCGGATCGAGGATGCCAGATCACCGGGCACAGCCCGTGCACCGACAGACACGATCCGCTGCCAAAACGTGACAGCGTAGGTTTGCCTGACCATGACCGACACCATGCTCGACCCCGCACCTCCCGCGCCCCGGCGGACCGTCCGGGCCAGCGCGGGCGCCATCGCCACCACGATCGCCTGCGTGCTGCCCGTCTTCCTGGTCGGCGGCCTCGCCGTGCAGCTGGGTCACGACCTCCACTTCTCCCCCGCCGGGCTGGGCCTCGCCGTCTCGGTCTACTTCGGGATCAGCGCGCTCGCCTCGGTTCCCTCCGGGGCGCTGGTCGAGCGGTACGGCCCGGCCGTGGTGGCCCGCGCCGGCATCCTGCTCTCCGCCGGCTCGCTGCTGGCCGTGGCGGCGCTGGCGCGGTCGTACCCGGTGCTGGTCGCACTGCTCGGGCTCAGCGCCGCCGCGAACGCCCTCGGCCAACTCGCCAGCAACGCCGCGCTGGCCCGGCACGTTCCGGCGCACCGGCAGGGGCTGTCGTTCGGGGTGAAGCAGGCCGCGATCCCGGTCTCCACGCTGCTGGCCGGCGCGGCGGTGCCGACCATCGCGCTGACCGCCGGCTGGCGCTGGGCGTTCGTGGCGGCGGCCGGGGCGGCGCTTGCCGCGCTGCCGGCCGTACCCCCGCAGGAGGGCGACCGGACCGCGCCCTCCGCCGCCACCCGCGCCGGCCGGGCGACGTGGGCACTGGTGGTGGTCGGCCTGGCGGCGACCCTCGCGGCGGCGGCGGCCAACGCCCTGGGCACCTTCGTGGTGGACTCCTCGGTCGGCCGCGGGCTGTCGCCCGGCCTGGCCGGTCTCACCCTGACCCTGGGCAGCGCCGTGTGCGTGGCGGCCCGGGTGGGCGCGGGCTGGCTGGCCGACCGCCGGGCCAGCGGGCACGTCGCCCTGATCGCCGGGATGCTGGTGGTCGGCGCCGGCGGGCTGGGCCTGCTCGCGCTGGCCGGCCCGGCGCCGCTGGTCGCCGGCGTGGTGCTCGGCTTCGGCCTCGGCTGGGCCTGGCCCGGGCTGATGAACTTCGCGGTGGTCAAGCTGCACCCGCGGGCCCCGGCCGCCGCCACCTCGATCACCCAGACCGGGGTGTACGCCGGCGGTTGCCTCGGCCCGCTCGCCCTCGGCACCGTCGCCGCCCACCTGGGCTACCCGGCGATGTGGGGGTCCGCGGCCGTCGCGATGCTCCTGGCCGCGACCCTCATGCTCACCGGCAGCCGCCTGCTCACCCACCCCTGACGCCCCCGCCCGGCCCGGCAGGGGCGGCGCGGGGAGGGGCGGGTCAGCTGGTGCGGTCGGCGATGTAGTCGCAGAGGGATTCGAGGGCGCGGCGGGCCGGGCCCTCGGGGAGGGGGGCGAGCCGGTTCCGGGCGTCCTCGGCGTAGCTGCGGACGGTCTCTCTCGCGCGCTTGAGCGCCGGGGACTCGCGGAGCAGGCCGAGGGCCTCGGCGTGCAGCGCGTCGTCGACCAGCGGGCCGGTGGCCAGGATCTCCCGGAGCCGGACCGAGGCGGCGTCCGAGTCGTCCGAGGCGAGCGCGTAGAGCACCGGCAGGGTCGGTACGCCCTCGCGCAGGTCGGTGCCGGGCGTCTTGCCGGACTGGGTCGACTCGGAGGCGATGTCGAGCAGGTCGTCGGAGAGCTGGAAGGCCACCCCGATCGTCTCGCCGTACCCGGCCAGGGCCTCGATGTGCTCGCGGGACGCCCCGCCGAACATGCCGCCGAAGCGGGCCGAGGTGGCGATCAGCGAACCGGTCTTCCCGGCGATGACGTTCAGGTAGTGGGCGACCGGGTCCTCGCCGTCCCGGGGGCCGACCGTCTCGGCGATCTGCCCGTGGACCAGCCGGGCGAAGGTGCGCGCCTGCAACCGCACCGCCTCGGGGCCCAGGTCGGCCGCCAGGTCGGCGGCCCGCGCGAAGAGGAAGTCGCCGACCAGGATCGCCACCGAGTTGGCCCAGCGCGAGTTGGCGCTCGGGGCGCCCCGGCGGACGACCGCCTCGTCCATCACGTCGTCGTGGTACAGCGTCGCCAGGTGGGTGAGCTCCATCACCACGGCGGCCGGTACGACGTGGGGCCGCGTCGGGTCGCCGAACTGCGCGCTCAGCGCCACCAGCAGCGGGCGGAACCGCTTCCCGCCGGCCTCCATCAGATGCCGGGCGGCCTCGGTGACGAGCGGGTCCGCGCTGGCCACGCTGGCCCGCAGCGCACCCTCGACGTCCTCCAGCAGGCCCAGCACGGAAGCCTCGACGCGGGGATCGGCGAGGTGCAGGCCGAGCGCGCCGAACTGACCCGTGCCCTCCGGACCCCGACGACCGCCGGAGCCGGTGGCACTCGAACGCTCGCCAGCCGGAATCACCACGTCTTCAACCATGCCACACCCGTTCGACCTTCCCCGGACAGGGGGACACGGACCGGGGGCCGGTACGCAACGGCGTACCGGCCCCCGGTGGGACGACCTCGGTCATCGCACGAATTCGGCGGCACCGTTGGCCAGGTCGAGCAGCTGCGCCGGCGCGACGCCCAGGACCAGGGTGGCCAGCACGCCGATCATCAGGGCCGCCGAGGTGAGCGCGCCCGGCACGGTCACCGTGGGGGTGGCCTCGCCCGGCTCGGAGAGCCACATCATCACCACGACCCGCAGGTACGGGAAGGCCAGCACCATGCTGGTCACCACGCCTGCCACGACAAGCCACGCGTTCCCGCTTGCCCACGCCGCGCCGAAGACGGCGACCTTGCTCATGAAGCCGCTGGTCAGCGGGATACCGGCGAAGGCGAGCAGGAGGAAGGTGAAGATCGCCGCGAAGAACGGCGACCGTCGGCCCAGCCCGGCCCACCGGGACAGGTGGGTCGCCTCGCCGTCCGCGTCCCGGACCAGGGTCACCACGGCGAACGCGGCGAGCACCGAGAAGCCGTACGCGACCAGGTAGAACATCGTGCCGGAGAGCCCGTCCTTGCTGGGTGCCAGCACGCCGACCAGCAGGTAACCGGCGTTCGCGATCGACGAGTAGGCCAGCAGCCGCTTGATGTCGGTCTGGGTGACCGCCAGCACCGCACCGACCAGCATGGTCAGCACCGCCACCGCGCCGAGGACGGGGGTGAAGTCCCAGGCCGCCCCGGAGAACGCGACGTGGAAGACCCGCAGCAGGGCGCCGAACGCGGCGACCTTCGTGCAGGCGGCCATGAACCCGGTCACCGGCGTCGGGGCGCCCTGGTAGACGTCCGGCGTCCAGACGTGGAACGGCGCGGCTGCCGCCTTGAAGAGCAGGCCGATGGCGAGCAGCGCCATGCCGGCGAAGAGCAGCACCGGGCTGGCCGGGGAGTCGCTGACCGCGGCATGCACGGTGGCGAAGTCGACCCCGGCCGTCCGGCCCGGGATGCCGGAGGTGAAGCCGTAGATCAGCGCCACGCCGAAGAGGAAGAACGCCGAGGCGTACGCGCCGAGCATGAAGTACTTCATCGCCGCCTCCTGGCTGAGCAGCCGCCGGCGGCGGGCCAGCGCGCAGAGCAGGTAGAGCGGCAGCGAGAAGACCTCGAGCGCGATGAACATGGTCAGCAGGTCGTTCGCCGCCACGAAGATCAGCATGCCGCCGATCGCGAAGGTGGCCAGCGGGTACACCTCGGTGGTCCCGCCGACGCCCTCGGCCTGCCGCCGGTCGTCGGACGACTCGGCGGTGACCGCGGCGTGGGCGACGAACGCCCCGCCCCGCTCGACCGAGCGCTCGCCGATGAGCAGCAGCGCCATCGCGGCGAGGATCAGGATCGCGCCCTGGAGGAAGAGCGTCGGCCCGTCCACCGCGATCGCCTGACCGGCGGTGAGCAGCCGATCGTCGGAGTTGAGGATGACCATGGTGAGCGCGCCGAGCACCGCCACCAGGGCGAGCGCGAGCTGCACCCCGTTGCGCAGGCGCCGGGGCACGAACGCCTCGACCAGGACGCCGACCAGGGCGACGCCCAGCATGATCAGGATCGGAGCGAGCGCCGCGTAGTCGATCGACGGCAACTTCAGCTCGGTCATTTTGCGGCCTCCTGGACGCTGCCGACCGTCGGGGCGGGATCGGTCCGACCGACGTCCTGCATGGTCGCGCGGACGGCGGGGTTGATGACATCGGTGACCGGCTTGGGGTAGAAGCCGAGCAGCACGATCAGCGCGATCAGCGGGGCGACCACGACCTTCTCGCGCAGGGTGAGGTCCCGGCGCATGCCCTCGACCTCGGTCAGGGCCGGGTTGAGGGTGCCCTGGGTGGTGCGCTGCACCATCCACAGCACGTACGCGGCGGCCAGGATGATGCCGAGCGTGGCGATCACCGCGACCGGCTTGTTGGTGGTGAAGGTGCCGATCAGCACCAGGAACTCGGAGACGAACGGCGCGGTGCCGGGCAGCGCCAGCGAGGCGAGGCCGGCGAAGAAGAGCACCCCGGCGAGCAGCGGGACGAGCTTGCCCGCGCCGCCGAAGTCGCTGATCAGGGCCGAGCCGCGGCGCGCGATCAGCATGCCCACCACCAGGAAGAGCAGGCCGGTGGCGAGGCCGTGGTTGAGCATGTAGAGCACCGCGCCGGTGCCGGCCTGGGTGGTGAAGGCGAAGATGCCGACGCCGATGAAGCCGAAGTGCGCGATCGAGGTGTACGACACCAGCCGCTTCAGGTCGTTCTGGCCGACCGCCAGCAGCGCGGCGTAGATGATGCCGATCACGCCGAGCGCCAGCGCCCACGGGGCGAACCACCGCGACGCCTCGGGGAAGAGCGGCAGGCAGTACCGCAGGATGCCGAAGGTGCCGACCTTGTCCAGCACGCCGACCAGCAGCGCCGCCGCGCCGGCCGGGGCCGCGCCACCGGCGTCCGGCAGCCAGGTGTGGAACGGGAAGAACGGCGCCTTGATCGCGAAGGCGAGGAAGAAGCCGAGGAAGAGCCAACGGGCGGTGCCGGTGGAGATGTCCACCTGGCTCAGCGCCTGCCAGTCGAAGGTCTTCCCGCCGACCACCCAGAGGCCGATCACCGCGGCCAGCATGAACAGACCGCCGACCAGCGAGTAGAGGAAGAACTTCACCGCCGCGTACTGCCGCTGGTGGCCACCGTAGCTGCCGATGAGGAAGTACATCGGGACGAGCATGACCTCGAAGAACACGTAGAACAGGAAGACGTCGGCGGCGGCGAAGACGCCGATCATCGTGCACTCGAGGACGAGCAGCAGGGCGAAGTAGACCGGCACGGACCGCTTCGACGACTCGGCGTCGTGCCAGGACGCCAGGATCACCAGCGGCACCAGGATCGCGATCAGCATCAGCATGACCAGCGCGATGCCGTCCGCGGCGAAGGTGAAGTTGACGCCCCAGTTCGGGATCCACGAGTACGACTCGCGGAACTGGAACCGGTCACCGTCGGCCTGGAAGGTGATCCACATGACCACCGACAGCACCAGCACGAGCAGCGACCAGCCGAACGCCACCTGCTTGGCCAGCTCGGGCGAGCGGCGCGGCAGCAGGGCCACGACCAGGGCGCCGACCAGCGGTGCCACGGTCAGCACCGAGAGGAACGGGAAGTTGGACATTATTCGGCCTTACCTCCGTCGTGACTGCGTGGCCCGCCGGCGGGGGCGGCCGGGAAGAGGTCGATCACGCCAGCCACCCCGCCTGCACCGCCAGGAACGCCGCCACCACGAGCAGCGCGCCGGTCAGGATCGAGGTCGCGTACGACCGCACGAAACCGGTCTGCAGCCGCCGGAGCCGGCCCGAACCACCGCCCACGGCGGCGGCGAGGCCGTTGACCAGCCCGTCGACGCCCCGGTTGTCGAGGAAGACCAGCGCCCGGGTGAGGAAGATGCCCGGCTTCTCGAAGACCGCCTCGTTGACGGCGTCGGTGTAGAGGTTGCGGCGGGCGGCGGTGACCAGCACGCCGGCCGGCTGCGGCTCGGTGGCCGTGCCGTTGCGGAACAGCGCCCAGGCGAGTCCGGCGCCGAGCACGGTGACCAGGATCGACAGGATGGTGATCACGAGGTGCGGGAGCACGGCGTGCGCCTCGCCACCGGCCTCCTCGCCGAGCACCGGGGCCAGCCAGGAGACGACCCCGTCGTTCCACGTCATCAGGCCACCGGCCAGCACCGAACCGGCCGCGAGCAGGATCAGCGGGATGGTCATCAGCTTCGGCGACTCGTGCGGGTGCTCGATGTCCTCGGTCCACCGCTTAGGGCCGTGGAAGGTGAGCACGAAGAGCCGGGTCATGTAGAAGGCGGTGAGCCCGGCGCCGAGCAGGGCCGCCCCGCCGAAGAGCCAGGCGGTCCAGCCCTCCCGCTCGAAGGCGGCGGCGATGATCGGCTCCTTGGAGAAGTAGCCGGACAGCGGCGGGATGCCGATGATGGCGAGCCAGCCCGTCATGAAGGTCAGCCAGGTGATCTTCATGTAGCTCGACAGGCCGCCGAACCGGCGGATGTCCACCTGGTCGTTCATGCCGTGCATGACCGAGCCGGCGCCGAGGAACATGTTGGCCTTGAAGAAGCCGTGCGCCAGCAGGTGGATGATCGCCAGCGCGTACGCGCCGCCGCCGAGACCGACGCCGAGGAACATGTAGCCGATCTGGCTCACCGTCGACCAGGCCAGCACCCGCTTGATGTCGTCCTTGGCCGCGCCGATGACGCAGCCGAGCAGCAGGGTGAGCGCGCCGACGCTGACCACCACGAGCTGGAGGGTGCTGTCGGCCGAGAAGATCGGGTTGGAGCGGGCGATCAGGTAGACGCCCGCGGTGACCATGGTGGCCGCGTGGATGAGCGCCGACACCGGGGTCGGGCCCTCCATCGCGTCCGGCAGCCACGCCTGGAGCGGGAACTGACCGGACTTGCCGGCCGCGCCGAGCAGCAGCAGCAGGCCGAGCACCAGCACGGTGGTGCCGGTCAACGCGCCGACGCCGTTGAAGACCTCGTCGTACTGCGTGGTGCCGAGGGTGGCGAACATGACGAAGATGCCGATGGCCAGGCCGGCGTCGCCGACCCGGTTCATCAGGAACGCCTTCTTGCCCGCGGTGGCCGCGCTGGGCCGCCCGTACCAGAAGGAGATCAGCAGGTACGACGCCAGGCCGACGCCCTCCCAGCCGAAGTAGAGCATCACGTAGTTGTTGCCGAGCACCAGCAGGAGCATCGCGGCGACGAAGAGGTTGAAGTACGCGAAGAACCGCCGCCGGCCCTCGTCGTGCGCCATGTACTCGACCGCGTAGAGGTGGATCAGGAAGCCCACCCCGGTGATCAGCAGCACGAAGACCCCGGCCAGCGGGTCGAAGAGCAGACCGAAGTCGACCTTGAAGTCACCGACCGAGATGAACTGCCAGAGGCTCTGCTCGACCGACTTGTTCTCCAGGCCACGCAGCTGGAAGAAGTAGGTCAGGCCGAGCACGAAGGCGGCGCCGATGGCGGCCACCCCCAGCCAGTGCCCCCAGCGGTCGGCCCGCCGGCCGAGCAGCAGCAGGATCGCCGCGCTGACCAGCGGGATCGCCACGAGCAGCCAGACGCTACCCAGCAAGCCCGTGGCCTCTGCGTACCGCACAGTCTCTTCCACTTGCTTGCCCCTTAGTACTTGAGCAGGTTGGCGTCGTCGACGCTCGCCGAGCGTCGAGTCCGGAAGATCGACATGATGATCGCGAGCCCGACCACGACCTCGGCCGCCGCCACCACCATCACGAAGAACGCCATGATCTGGCCGTTGAGGTCACCGTTGATCCGGCTGAAGGTGACCAGCGTCAGGTTGGCCGCGTTGAGCATCAGCTCGACGCACATGAACAGCACGATCGCGTTGCGCCGGACCAGCACCCCGACGGCACCGATGGTGAACAGCACCGCGGCGAGGATCAGGTAGTAGTCGGGGGTCACTTTTTCTCGGTCCCCTTCAGCGAGGTCTCCTCGGCGGTCAGCTCACGGACCGGCAGGATGTCCGGGGTGCTGCGCTCGGTCAGCCGGCCGTCGGGCAGGCGGGCCGGGGTGGCCACCGAGGAGGAGGTGGCGAAGACGCCCGGGCCGGGCTTCGGGCCGGGGTAGTTGCCGGGGCGGAACCGGGCCTTCATGGTGGCGACCTGGTCCATCCGGTCCTCCTTGCGCCGCTCCACGTGCGCCAGCACCATCGCGCCGACCGCCGCCGTGATCAGCAGCGCCGAGGTCAGCTCGAAGGCGAAGACGTACTTGGTGAAGAGCAGCCGGGCGATGCCCTGCACGTTGCCCTCGGCGTTGGCCTGTTCCAGGCCGACCGCCCGGACGCCGTGGAGGGCCCGGTAGATGCCGCTGCCGACCAGGCCGGCGAAGCCGAGCCCGAGCACCACTGCGGCGGTCCGCTGCCCGCGCAGCGTCTCGATCAGCGAGTCGGAGGCGTCCCGGCCGACCAGCATCAGCACGAACAGGAAGAGCATCATGATCGCGCCGGTGTAGACGATGATCTGCACCATGCCGATGAACGGGCCCGCCTGGAGCACGTAGAACACGCCCAGGCAGAGCATGGTCAGCACCAACCAGAGCGCGGAGTGCACCGCGTTGCGGGCCCAGACCATGCCGATCGCGCCGATCAGCGCCAGCGGGGCGAGGATCCAGAAGGTCACCGCCTCGCCGCCGGAGACCGAGGCCGCCTCGGCGAGCACCGTCTGCGTGGTCATGCGCCGTCTCCCTTGCCTGCCGCTGCCCGCTGGGCCGCCTGCTCGGCGCCGGGGAAGGTCACGCCGGGGTGCTCCTCCACCTGGTACCGGCCGGGGCCCATCGGCGAGTGCTCGGCGCCGGCCGAGGTGCCCGGGTTGGTCAGCGAACCGATGTAGTAGTCCTTCTCGCTGTCACCCAGCCGCATCGGGTGCGGCGGCTGCTCCATCCCCGGCAGCAGCGGCGCGAGCAGCTGCTCCTTGGTGAAGATCAGGTCCTGCCGGTTGTCCCGGGCCAGCTCGTACTCGTTGCTCATGGTGAGCGAACGGGTCGGGCAGGCCTCGATGCAGAGCCCGCAGAAGATGCACCGGGCGTAGTTGATCTGGTAGACGCTGGCGTACCGCTCACCCGGGGAGAAGCGCTGCTCCTCGGTGTTGTCGCCACCCTCCACGTAGATCGCGTCCGCCGGGCAGGCCCAGGCGCACAGCTCGCAGCCGATGCACTTCTCCAGCCCGTCCGGGTGCCGGTTGAGGATGTGCCGCCCGTGGTAGCGCGGCGCCGAGACCGGCGGCTTGAACGGGTAGTCGGTGGTGACGACCTTCCTGAACATGTGCGAGAAGGTGACCCCGAAGCCCTTGAACGTTCCGGTGATCGTGCCCACGTCACACCTCCCTGGAGTCCGAGCCGGCGGCGACGTTGGCCGGCTCCCGCTCGGCGACCACGCGCTTGGTGCGCGGGCTCGGTGGTACCTGCAGGTCCATCGGGGGCAGCGGGAAGCTGCCGTGCGGACGGCTGTTGGCCTGGTCCTGGAGCGTCGGCTTCGGCTCCCGCTTGCGGTTCGGCCAGAAGAGCGTGGCCAGCAGCAGCACGCCCGCGCCGACCGCGGTGGCGAGCAGCCGGTCCCGGGCCTGCCAGTCCTCGATCGAGCGCAGCCCGGACAGGACCAGGATCCAGACCAGGTTGATCGGGAGCAGGACCTTCCAGCCGAAGCGCATGAACTGGTCGTAGCGCAGCCGGGGCAGCGTGCCCCGCAGCCAGACGAAGACGAAGACGAGGATCAGCACCTTGCCGAAGAACCAGAGCATCGGCCACCAACCGGAGTTGGCGCCGGCCCAGAAGGTGGTGATCGGCGCCGGTGCCCGCCACCCGCCGAGGAAGAGCGTGGTGGTGACCGCGGACATGGTCACCATCGAGACGTACTCGGAGAGCATGAAGAGCGCGAACTTCAGCGAGCTGTACTCGGTCATGAAGCCCGCGACCAGCTCCGACTCCGCCTCGGGCAGGTCGAACGGCGCCCGGTTGGTCTCACCGACGGTGGCGATGAAGAAGATGATGAAGCTCGGCAGCAGCAGGATCGCGTACCAGCCGGGTGCGGCGACCTCCCAGCCGCCGAGGCTCAGCCGCGTGCCGTGGGCCTGGGCGGCGACGATCCCGCTGGTGGACATCGTGCCGGCGGTCATGAACACCGCCACGATGCTCAGCCCCATCGCGACCTCGTACGAGATCATCTGGGCGCTGGACCGCAGACCGCCGAGCAGCGGGTACGTCGAGCCGGAGGCCCAACCGCCGAGCACGATGCCGTAGATGCCCATCGAGGAGCAGGCGAGGATCACCAGCACCGCCACCGACACGTCGGTGACCTGCAGCGGCGTGTGGTGGCCGAAGATGCTCACCATCGGGCCGAACGGCACCACCGACAGCGAGGTGACCGCGCAGATCACCGAGATGGTCGGCGCGAAGAAGAAGACCACCTTGTCGGCCGTCCGCGGGAGGATGTCCTCCTTGAAGGCCATCTTCAGACCGTCGGCGAGGGTCTGCAGCAGGCCGAACGGGCCGACCTGGTTGGGGCCGGGCCGGACCTGCATGTAGCCGACGACCCGGCGCTCGAACCAGACGCCGAGCAGCGTGGCCAGCAGACCGAAGACGAAGGCGAAGACGATCTTGCCGAGGACCAGCCACCACGGGTCCTTGCCGAAGTCCGCCAGCGTCGGGTCCTGCGCCGCGAGGTAGAGCGCGTTCACTGGATACCCCCAGCGTTGAGAAGGGGACCCGGGCGATCAGCCGCGTCCGCCGCGAGCGCGGGGGCGGAGATGCGTACGACCGTGCCGGACGTCGCGCCGAGGCTGCGCCGTACGGTCGAGCCGGGTGAATTGGTCGGCAGCCAGACGACGCCGTCCGGCATCTCGGTGATCGCCGCCGGCAGGGTGAGCGCCCCGCGGTCGGTGCCCACCGTGACCGGGTCGCCGTCGGCGACGCCGATCGCCTCCGCGGTGCCCTTGCCCAGCCGGACCACCGGCGGGCGGGCGGTGCCGGCGAGGTGCTCGTCGCCATCGGTCAGGCTGCCCAGGTCGATCAGCTGGTGCCAGGTGGCCAGCACCGCCTCGCCCGCGCCGGGCTGCGGCACCGGGACCGGCTCGACGGACGGCGCGGCCGGCTGGTCGACCCGGGTCGACGGCAGCGCGCCCAGCTCCCGGCGGACGCTCATCACGTCGCCGGTGCCGAGCCGGACGTCGAGCTGCGCGGCGAGCGCGTCGAGCACCCGGCCGTCGGTCATCGCGGCGGTCTCCAGCACGGCCTCGAAGGTGCGCAGCCGGCCCTCCCAGTCCAGGAAGCTGCCGGCCTTCTCGACCACCGGGGCGACCGGGAAGACGACGTCCGCCCGGCGGGCCACCGCGCTCATCCGCAGTTCCAGGCTGACCAGGAACGGCACCGCGTCGAGGGCCTGCTCGGCCAGCCGCGGGTCGGCCAGGTCGGCCGGGTCGACGCCGGCCACCACCAGCGCGCCGAGCTGGCCGTTCGCGGCGGCGGTGAGGATGCCGTCGGTGTCCCGGCCGGCCTGGCTCGGGATCACCCCGGCCGCGATGTCCCACGCCTCGCCGAGCTCGGCCCGGGCGGCCGGCTCGGTGACCGGGCGGCCGCCGGGGAGCAGGTTGGGCAGGCAGCCCGCGTCGACCGCGCCGCGGTCACCCGCGCGCCGCGGCACCCAGGCCAGCTTCGCCCCGGTACGCCGGGCGATGCCGGCCGCGGCGGAGAGCCCGCCCGGCACGGCGCCCAGCCGCTCGCCGACGATCAGGATCGCGCCCGGCGTGCTCAGCGCCTCGGCGACCGTGGCGTGCTCGGCCAGCACGCTGGCCTCCTCGCCCGGCACCACCCGGGCCAGCTTGGCCCCGAGCTTCTCCAGACCGCGGGTCGCGAACGGCGCGATCGCGTACACCGTGAGCTTCTTCTTCAGGTACGCCTTGCGCAGCCGCAGGAAGAGGATCGGGCACTCCTCCTCCGGCTCCAGGCCGACCAGCACCACCGCGGGCGCGTTCTCCACGTCCGCGTAGGTGAGGTCGGTGACCCCGGCGACGTTGCTGGCCAGGAAGTCGGCTTCCTCGCGGGAGACCGGCCGGGCCCGGAAGTCGATGTCGTTGGTGTTCAGCGCGACCCGGGCGAACTTCGCGTACGCGTAGGCGTCCTCGACGGTCAGCCGGCCGCCGGTGAGCACCGCCGTCCCCCGACCGCCGTCCCGGGCGGCGCGCAGCCCCTCGGCGGCGCGGGTCAGCGCCTCGCTCCAGGAGGCCTCGCGCAGCTCACCGGTCCGCTCGTCGCGGACCATCGGGGTGGTGATCCGGTCGAAGGCGCGGGTGTACTGGAAGCCCCACCGCCCCTTGTCGCAGTTCCACTCCTCGTTCACCGCCGGGTCGTCGCCGGCCAGCCGGCGCAGCACCTTGCCGCGCCGCCAGTCGGTGCGCTGGGCGCACCCGGCGGAGCAGTGCTCGCAGACGCTGGGGGTGGAGACCAGGTCGAACGGCCGGGCCCGGAACCGGTACTGCGATCCGGTCAGCGCGCCGACCGGACAGATCTGCACCGTGTTCCCGGAGAAGTACGAGTTGAACGGCACGTCACCCGCGTCGCCCTCTTCGCCGTACGCGTCGTCCCGGTAGATGTTGATCTCCTCGGCGGACGACCGGCCCATCAGGTCGATGAACTTGTCGCCGGCGATCTCCTCCGAGAACCGGGTGCAGCGCTGGCAGAGCACGCAGCGCTCGCGGTCGAGCAGCACCTGGGTGCTGATCGGCATCGGCTTCTCGTACTCCCGCTTGTGCTCGTGGAAGCGCGAGTCGGTCCGGCCGGTGGACATGGCCTGGTTCTGCAGCGGACACTCGCCGCCCTTGTCACACATCGGGCAGTCCAGGGGGTGGTTGAGGAGCAGCAGCTCCATCACCCCCTCCTGCGCCTTCTTCGCGACCGGGGAGGTGAGCTGGGTGCGGACCACCATGCCGTCGGCCACCGTCTGGGTGCAGGAGGCGACCGGCTTGCGCTGGCCCTCCACCTCCACCAGGCACTGCCGGCAGGCGCCGGCCGGGGCCAGCAGCGGGTGGTCGCAGAAACGCGGGATCTCGGTGCCCAACTGCTCGGCGACCCGGATCAGCAGCGCGCCCTTGGGGGCGGTGACCTCGACGCCGTCGATGGTGAGGGTGACGGTCTCGGTCTGCTTGGCTACGTCGGTCATTAGTGGGCTCCCACCAGCTGCTTGTCCGACAGCTTCGGCGCGGTACGTCCCTCGATGTAGTCGAGGTAGTCCTGCTTGAAGTACTTCAGCGACGAGGTCACCGAGCTGGTCGCACCGTCACCCAGGCCGCAGAACGAGCGGCCGAGGATGTTGTCGCAGGTGTCGAGCAGGGTGTCCAGGTCCTCGTGGGTGCCCTGGCCGGCGAGGATCCGCCGGTAGACCCGGACCATCCAGTAGTTGCCCTCGCGGCACGGGGTGCACTTGCCGCACGACTCGTGGTGGTAGAACTCCAGCCACCGGTAGGTCGCGTACACCGGGCAGTCCTGGTCGGAGAAGATCTGGGTGGCCGTGGTGCCCAGGATCGAGCCGGCCGCCGCCACCCCCTCGAAGTCCAGCGGCACGTCCAGGTGCTCGGCGGTGAGCAGCGGGGTCGACGACCCGCCCGGGGTCCAGAACTTCAGCTCGTGCCCGGGCTGCATGCCGCCGGCCAGCTCGATCAGCTCCCGCAGCGTGATCCCCATCGAGCACTCGTACTGGCCCGGGTCGGCGATCCGGCCCGACAGCGAGTAGATCATCGGCCCGGAGGACTTCTCCGTGCCCATGGTCTTCCACCAGTCCGCGCCGCCCAGCACGATGTACGGCACGCTGGCGATGGTGCCGACGTTGTTGACCACCGTGGGGCTGGCGTACAGGCCGTGGGTCGCCGGGAACGGCGGGCGCAGCCGGGGCTGGCCCCGGAAGCCCTCCAGCGAGTCCAGCAGCGCGGTCTCCTCACCGCAGATGTACGCCCCGGCGCCGGAATGCACCACCAGTTCCAGGTCGAAGCCGGTGCCCTGGATGTTCCGGCCGAGGTAGCCCTTGGCGTACGCCTCCTGGACGGCGTTGCGCAGCCGGCGCGCGGCGTGCACCGCCTCGCCCCGGATGTAGATGTAGGCGCGGTTGGCCCGGATCGCGTACGACGCGATGATCACGCCCTCGACCAGCGAGTGCGGGTCGTGCGTCATCAGCGGCAGGTCCTTGCAGGTGCCCGGCTCGCCCTCGTCGGCGTTGACCACCAGGTAGTGCGGCTTGCCGTCGCCCTGCGGGATGAACCCCCACTTGAGACCGGTCGGGAAGCCGGCGCCGCCGCGACCCCGCAGCCCGGAGTCCTTGATCAGCTGGATCAGGTCGTCCGGGTGGGCCTTGAGCGCCTTGCGCAGGGCGGCGTAACCGTCCAGCTTCTCGTAGGTGCCGATCCGCCAGGCGTCCGGCGACAGCCAGCGCTTGGTCAGCACCGGCGTCAGCTTGGCCAGCGTCTCCGGCCGAGGCGTCGTCACTTCTGTGCCTCCGCTTCCTTGAGGTTGCGCTCCTGCGCCCCGGCCTCGTCGCCGGCGGGCTTGCCGTCGCCGGCCGGCGGGTTGGCCGCCGTGCCGGCGGCCTCCGCCTTTTGCGCGTCGCGCGGGGCCGGCGGCGTGCTGTCCGCCGGGATCTTGGTGCCGGGGGCGTCCGGCACGGCGGTCCGCGCGTCCGGCTGCCGGGTCTCGGCGGTACGCACCTGCGGCGACTTGTCGTCCGGCGCCTTCACGTCCGGCGCGGTGCTGCCGGTCGCTGCGGCGGCGGGAGCCGGCTCGCCGGTGCCCGCGTTGCCGGCCGTGCCCGTCGTGGGCTTCGCGCCGTTGACGTTCGCGGCCGGCTGGGCCTTCGCCGGCTCGGCCTTGGCGGCCTCGGCGGCCTTCGCCTGCGCCGCGGCCCTGTCGGCCTCGGCCTTGCTCCGGATCGGGGTGTTCGGGTCGAAGCCCGCCACGGCGATGCCATGCTGCTCGGCCAGGCGCAGGCCGCGCAGGCTCGGCTCGCCCGGGCCGCCGTCGGCGACCGCGCCCGCGCGCTCGTCGGCGAAACCGGCGAGCTGCACCGCCATCTCCTTCAGCGTGCAGAGCCGGGCGCCCCGGGTCGGCATCGGCCGGCCACCGGCGCGCAGCTCCTCGACCACGCCGAGCGCGCCCTGCGGGTCGACGCCGTCGAAGAAGTCGTAGTTGACGGTCATCACGGGGCCGTAGTCGCACGCCGCCAGGCACTCGGCGTGCTCCAGGGTGATCTTCCCGTCGGCGGTGGTCTCGTCGTGCCCGACGCCGAGGTGCTCGGCGAGGGTGTCGTAGACCTCCTGGCCGCCCAGCACGTTGCACATCGTGTTGGTGCAGACGCTGACCAGGTAGTCACCGGTCGGCTTGCGCTTGTACATGGTGTAGAAGGTGGCCACCGCGCCGACCTGGGCCTTGTTCAGCCCGAGCACCTCGGCGCAGAACTCGACGCCGGCCGGGGAGACGTAGCCCTCCTCGGACTGCACCAGGTGCAGCAGCGGCAGCAGCGCCGAGCGGGACCGGTCCGCCGGGTAGCGGGCGATGATCTCCCGCGCCCGCTCGCGGGTCTCTTCGGTAAAGACAGTCATCGGTCACAACCACCCATCACGGGGTCCAGCGAGGCGCCACCGGCGATCACGTCGGCGATCAGGCCGCCCTCGGCCATCGCCGGGAGGGCCTGGAGGTTGACGAAGCTCGGCTCCCGGTAGTGCACCCGGTAGGGCCGGGTGCCGCCGTCGGAGACCGCGTGCACGCCCAGCTCGCCGCGGGGCGACTCGATGCCGACGTACACCTGGCCCGGCGGGACCCGGAAGCCCTCGGTGACGAGCTTGAAGTGGTGGATCAGCGACTCCATCGACTGACCCATGATCTTGGCGACGTGCTCCAGCGAGTTGCCCATGCCGTCGACGCCGATGGCGAGCTGCGCCGGCCAGGCGATCTTGCGGTCGGCCACCATCACCGGGCCCGGCTTCAACCGGTCGAGGGCCTGCTCGACCAGCTTCAGCGACTCCCGGATCTCGGCGAGCCGGACCAGGTAGCGGCCCCAGACGTCGCCGTCCGGGTGGGTCGGCACGTCGAACTCGTACGTCTCATAGCCGCAGTACGGCATGGTCTTGCGCAGGTCCCAGGCGAGACCGGCGGAGCGGAGCACCGGACCGGTGACACCGAGCGCCAGGCAGCCGGTCACGTCCAGCACCGCGACGCCCTTGGTCCGCTCGGTCCAGATCGGCTGGCCGGAGAGGAGGTCCTCGTACTCCTTGAGCTTCTTCGGCATCATCTTGAGGAACTCGCGGATCTTGACGATCGCGTCGTCCGGCACGTCCTGCGCCACGCCGCCCGGTCGGACGTACGCGTGGTTCATCCGCAGGCCGGTGATGGTCTCGAAGATGTCGAGGATGTGCTCCCGCTCGCGGAAGCCGTACAGCATGATCGAGATCGCGCCCAGCTCCATGCCGGTGGTGGCCAGCCAGACCAGGTGCGAGGAGATCCGGTTCAGCTCCATCATCAGCACCCGGATGGTGTTCGCCCGCTCGGTCACCTCGTCGGTGATGCCGAGCAGCTTCTCCACCGCCAGCGCGTACGCCGTCTCGTTGAACAGCGGAGCGAGGTAGTCCATCCGGGTCACGAAGGTCGAGCCCTGGACCCAGTTGCGGTATTCGAGGTTCTTCTCGATGCCGGTGTGCAGGTAGCCGACCACCGAGCGGGCCTCGCGGACCGTCTCGCCCTCCAGCTCCAGGATCAGCCGGAGCACGCCGTGCGTGGACGGGTGCTGCGGACCCATGTTGACGACGATCCGCTCGTCGTTGATCGGGTCGGTGCCGGAGACGACCTGGTCCCAGTCCCCACCGGTGACGGTGAAGACCTTGCCCTCGGTGGTCTCGCGCTCGGTCGCGTAGTTCGACGTGGTCACTGGTAGGACCTCCTACGGTCCGGCGGGGGGATTTCCGCACCCTTGTACTCGACGGGGATGCCGCCGAGCGGGTAGTCCTTGCGCTGCGGGTGCCCCTCCCAGTCGTCCGGCATGAGGATCCGGGTCAGGTTGGGGTGGCCGTCGAAGACGATGCCGAACATGTCGTACGCCTCCCGCTCCTGCCAGTCCGCGGTCGGGTAGACGGCGGTGACGCTCGGCAGGTGCGGGTCCTCGGCGGAGACCGCGGCCTCCAGCCGGACCCGGCGCCGGTAGGTCATCGAGGTGAGCTGGTAGACCACGTGCAGCCGGCGCTCGTCCGCGCCCAGGTAGTCCACCCCGGACACCGAGGAGCAGAGCTCGAAGCGGAGCGCCAGGTCGTCCCGCATCACCTGGCAGACCTCGGCGATCCGCTCCGGGCGGACGTGCAGGGTCAGCTCGCCGCGGTCGACGACGACCTTCTCGATCGCGTCGCCGAAGGCCGGGTACGCCTCCTCCAGCGCGTCCCGGACCTCGTCGAAGTAGCCGCCGTACGGCCGGGGGGTCTCCTCGACCGGCTTGCGCTGGCGGACCAGGCCGCCGTAGCCGGAGACATCACCGGTGCCGTGCATGCCGAACATGCCGCGCCCGGCCGGGCTGGACGGGGGGTACTCGGCCGGGGCGCCGCTGGTGGCGCCGGCCGGGGTGGTCGGCACCGGCACGCCGCCGTTCGCCTTGTTGTCACGTGCGGTCACTTCTTCACGCCCTCGTGCGGGTGGAGGTGGTTCTGAGCGTTCATCCAGTTCTCGATCCGCAGCTGCTCCTCGCGCCCCTCGCGGACCGCCTTCGTCCACTCGGCACGCCGGGCCTTGTCGTTGCGGTACGACGACGGCATCGAGCCGTACGGCACGACGGGCACGTCACCGCGCTCCTTGCGGGCCTCCAGCATCTTGCGGCCGTTCGCGCCCAGCGGCTCATACATGATCTTCTCGCGGAGCTTGAGGATCGCGTCGATGAGCATCTCCGGCCGGGGCGGGCAGCCCGGGAGGTACATGTCGACCGGCACCACGTGGTCGACGCCCTGGACGATCGCGTAGTTGTTGAACATGCCGCCGCTGCTCGCGCAGACGCCCATGGAGAGCACCCAGCGGGGCTCGGCCATCTGGTCGTAGATCTGGCGCAGCACCGGGGCCATCTTCTGGCTCACCCGGCCGGCGACGATCATCAGGTCCGCCTGGCGGGGCGAGGCACGGAAGACCTCCATGCCCCAGCGGCCCATGTCGTAGTGCGGACCACCGGCCGCCATCATCTCGATGGCGCAGCAGGCCAGGCCGAAGGTGGCGCCCCAGACGGACGACTTCCGCGACCAGTTGACCAGCTTCTCCACGGAGGTGAGCAGGACGCCGGCGGGGAGTTTCTCCTCGATGCCCATCAGACGTACCTCCCTCAGTCCCAGTCCAGGCCGCCGCGCCGCCAGACGTAGGCGTAGGCGACGAAGACCGCGACGATGAACATGACCATCTCCACGAAGCCGAAGATCGGCAGGGCGTCGAAGGAGACCGCCCAGGGGTAGAGGAAGATGATCTCGATGTCGAAGACGATGAAGAGCATCGCCGTCAGGTAGAACTTGACCGGGAACCGGCCGCCGCCGACCGGCTGCGGGCTCGGCTCGATGCCGCACTCGTACGCCTCGAGCTTGGCCTTGTTGAGGCGCCGGGGTCCGGCGAAGCGGGCGGCGGCCACGGAGAACAGTGCGAACCCCGCGGCGAGGGCGAACAGCCCGATGATCGGTGCGTAAGGCGAGAGCGTCATCGTTGTCTCCTGCTCGTCCTTCCCTGCCCCTGGTGCTTGGCGAAAATCACACTATTCACGTCCCTCGTGACCGCGGCCAGCGGGGGGTCGATCTTTGTCCGCGCCCGGGGCCGTCGCCGGCCCCGGGCGGTGGTCTAGACGGCTGGTGCCACCTTCGTCATCGCGTTGATGACCCGATCCATCGAGTCGCCGCCGCGCGGGTCGGTCAGGTTGGCCAGCAGCTTGAGCACGAAGCGCATCAGCGTCGGGTGCGGCATGCCGTGCTTGGTGGCCATCCGCATGATCTCCGGACGGCCGATCAGCTTCACGAAGATGCCGCCGAGCCGGTAGTAGCCCCCGAAGCGGGCCTTCAGCTCCTGCGGGTACGCCATCAGCGCCCGCTCCCGCTCGGCGCCGGCCGGCCGGGCGAGCGCCTGGACCGCGACCTCGGCGGCCAGCTCGCCGGACTCCATCGCGTACGCGATGCCCTCGCCGTTGAACGGGTTGACCATGCCGCCGGAGTCGCCGACCAGCATGACCCCGCGGGCGTAGTGCGGCACCCGGTTGAAGCCCATCGGCAGCGCGGCGCCGAGGATCGGCCCCTCCGCGTTCGCCTCGTCGGTCATCCCCCAGTCCTCGGGGGTGTTGGCGAGCCAGTCGGTGAGCAGCCGCCGGTAGTTGGTCTTGCCGAAGGCGGAGGAGGAGTTCAGCACGCCGAGGCCGACGTTCACCCGCCCGTCGCCGAGGCCGAAGATCCAGCCGTACCCGGGGAGCAGGTTGTCGCCGCTGTCCTTGCTGCGCAGCTCCAGCCACGACTCCAGGTAGTCGTCCTCGTGCTTGGCGGGCGAGCGGTAGTAGCGCCGGACGGCCACGCCGATCGGCCGGTCCTCCCGCTTGGCCAGCCCGAGGGCGAGTGGGAAGCGGCCGGAGACGCCGTCCGCGGCGACCACCAGCGGGGCGTGGAAGGTGGCCGGCTCCTTCTCCGGGCCGACCTCGGCCTGCACGCCGATCACCCGGTCGTCGGCGTCGAGCACCGGGCCGGTGACGTTCACGCTGGTGCGCAGCTTCGCCCCGGCCGAGATGGCACGCTGAGCGAGCAGGTCGTCGAAGTCGAGCCGGGTGCGGACCAGGCCGTAGTTGGGGAAGCTGGCCAGGTCGGGCCAGTCCAGTTCGAGGCGTACCCCGCCGCCGATCACCCGCAGGCCACGGTTGTGCAGCCAGCCGGCCTCGGGCGAGGTGTCCACGCCCATCCGGATGAGCTGCCGTACGGCGCGCGGGGTGAGCCCGTCGCCGCAGACCTTCTCCCGGGGGAACTCGGTCTTCTCCAGCAGCAGCACGCGTACGCCGTGCCGAGCCAGGTGGTACGCGGTTGCCGATCCTCCGGGACCGGCGCCCACGACGATCACGTCGGCGTCGTTCTCCACCGCGGTCATCTGCGCCTCCTCCCGCATGCTCGTGAAATGCTTCACAAGCCGATCGGGTTGGAGTCTATGACCGGCGTTACACCCGTAGCCGGTGAGGGGTACCTAACTTCCTGGAAACGCGCCGGTCGGGGTCCACTTCGACGTCAGGGGCGGGTGGGTGCGGCGGCGTCCAGCCCGGCGTCGACCCGGATCGTCTCGGGCAGGTGGTCCCGCAACGCGCCTCCGGCGGCGCGGTCGAGCGCGGCGAGCACCTCGGCGACCACCTGACGGACATCGGCGGGATCGGCGCCGGCCAGCTCCTTGAGCTGCGCGATGAGTTCCGCGGCGTCGTCGTCGGTGGCCGCCGGCGCGGCCGCCTGCTCTGGTCCCGTCATGGGGTGAGCTTATGGGGCAAAGTGGACTAAAAACGGATATTCACGAAACAGCCCGTTTATGGCGAAACTGCGTCGCGCGCGCGGCCGCGGGTCAGTCGCGGATCGCGCGATGCAGCGCCACCACACCGCCGGTGAGGTTCCGCCAGGCCACCCGGCCCCACCCGGCCGCGCCGATCCGCGCGGCGAGAGCCGCCTGGTCGGGCCAGGCCCGGATCGACTCGGCGAGATAGACGTACGCGTCGGGGTTGCTGGAGACCGCGCGCGCCACCGCCGGCAGGGACCGCATCAGGTACGACAGGTAGACGGTCCGGAAGGTCGGGTTGACCGGGGTGCTGAACTCGCAGACCACCAGCCGGCCGCCCGGCCTGGTCACCCGGGCCAGCTCGCGCAGCGCGGCGTCGGTGTCGTTGACGTTGCGCAGCGCGAAGGAGATGGTCACCGCGTCGAAGCTGGCGTCGGCGAAGGGCAGCTTGAGGGCGTCCCCGGCCAGCAGCGGCACCTGCGGACGGGTCCGCTTACCGGCGTGCAGCATGCCCAGCGACAGGTCCGCGCCCACCGCGTACGCCCCGGAGTGGGCCAGTTCCTCGGTCGAGACACCGGTGCCCGCGCCCACGTCCAGCACCCGCTCGCCGGGGCGCAGGCCGAGCGCCGCCCGGGTGGCCCGCCGCCAGAACCGGTCCTGCCCGAAGGAGAGCACGGTGTTGGTCAGGTCGTAGCGGGCGGCCACGCCGTCGAACATCGCGGCGACCTCGTGCGGCTGCTTGTCCAGGCTGGCGCGCTGGCCCTGCGGGGTACGGCTCACCCCTCCACTCTGCCAGCCGGGCTGGGAGCGGCGGCCGGTGGGTCGATCGGGCGCTCGACCGCCGCGGCATCCCGTCGGCCCGCGGGCGCCGGGAAGGGGGTCGCCGCCGGGGCGACCCGGCCCGATGGACAGTGGGGGCGGGATGGCCACCCATCCCGCCCCCACTGCCGTGCGTTATGTGAACGACCCTCCCGGGTCGATAGAGGACGCCCTCAGGCCGTCGGCTTCTCGTCGCCCGGGGTCAGCAGGACGACCCGACGCCGCCGCGCGGCCAGGACCAGCACACCACCCGCGACCAGCACGGCGGCCCCGATCCCGCCGATCAGCCCGGCCTGCGGCCCGGTCACCGGCAGACCACCGCCGCCACCGCCGGCACCGCCGCCACCGCCGGCACCGCCCTTGGCGGCCACGATGACCGCGAAGTCGTCCACGTTGTCCGACGGGTCCACCTCGGTCGCCCGCGCGTTGGCGCCGAACAGCTCGGCCTTCTCGAAGATGGTCGTGCGGGCCGCCTTGGCCAGCGGCGAGTCCGCCGGCGCCTCGTCGAGGGCCTCAGCCGCCAGCGAGCCGTCCGGCAGCGTCACCGGAGCCTTGACGCCTGCCGCCACCTTGATCGGGAACGGAAGGTCGAACCCTTCGCCCGGCGCCAGCAGGAATTCATCGTCGCGGCACGTCGCGGTACGCATGTCGGCGGAGTACTTGCAGCCCTCGTACTGCTCGGTGAAGGTGACCTGCTTCGGCAGCTGCAGCTTCAGCTCGATGCCCTTGGCGATGGTGTCGCCCTGGTTGCGGACCAGGCCCACGACGCCTGTCTCGTCGCCCGGGTACAGCGGGGGCTGGTTCTGCTGCTCGCCGCCGTCGATGTCGAACTTCGTCTTGACGTCTTCCACCCGCACACCGAGGTCGACACCCGGCCCGCCCTCGAACTCCAGCTTGACCTGCTTGATGTTGTTGTCCGGAGTGGTGTCGTCGGGCGACCGGACGACGAAGCCAATGTAGGTGTCACCGCCGTCGTAGCCCTCGGGGCTCTTGATGGTGACGACCGGGAACTCCAGCGTCTCGCCGGGACCCGGAATCTTCGCCGCCGGCACGGGGCACTCGAGCGAGTCGATCGGGCCGCCCTTGCAGCCGTCGACGGCCGGGAGGGTGATGATCCGCTCGTCATGGAGGCCGGACAGGTCGACAGCGACCGTCATCGCGCTCGGCGTGCCCGGGCCGTTGTTCTTGACCTTGACCCAGCCGATCTTCTCCGTGGTGCCCTCGGCCAACGTGGTGCCGGCGACCGTCAACTCCAGGTCGGCCTTCGTGTCGGCGGCCTGGGCGGGTGCCCCCGCCATCGCGACCGCGCCGGCCGCGAGCAGCGCCGCCCCTCCGATCCGGAGCGCAGCCCGGCTACGTATGTTCATGCGAGGTGCCCCCGTGTAGGTCGTGTCAGAGGTCGGACATCGCGGAGGTTATCGGTTGCCCACCACCCGCGCTATCCCACGCCAAGACGACCGTGATCAGCGGGCTTAAGAATTGGGTAAGGATTGTTCGGATTGATGGCGGTTGCCGGTGATGACCGGAGCGCCCGGCCCAGCGGCCGTCCCACAGAATCAGCCCGTCCAGTGGACAACCGTCCACCGATCGGCTGATGTGCGCGCCCCGGGCCAGGATCACCGACCGTTCGCCGAACATCCACGCTGGCGGTCGCCGAGACGGGCGATGCCTCGGCCGGCCCGCCGACCGCTTCCACCGGGCGAGGCCCTCCGCCGGCCGTAGGTCAGCGGGCGTCGACCAGCGGCAGGGACTTCCCCGCGCCCCCGCCAGGCAGGGCGATCGAGGAGAAGTGCGAGACCACCCGCTCGTCGGTCGGGTCGTCCGCCGGAGTGTGGTGCACGGCGAGCCGGTTGTAGAGGGTGTCCCGCTGCGCCGGAATGCGGTCGGCCGAGCGGATCATCCCGATCAGCTCGTGCAGGTTGGAGCGGTGCCGGGCGCCCGCGGAGGAGATGACGTTCTCCTCCAGCATGATCGAGCCGAGGTCGTCCACGCCCATGTGCAGGGCGAGCTGCCCGGCGTCCTTTCCGGTGGTCAGCCAGGACGCCTGAAGGTGCGGGACGGTCTCGAAGAAGAGCCGGGCCACCGCGATCAGCCGCAGGTACTCCAGGGTGGTGGCCTGGGTGCGCCCCTTGAGGTGGTTGTTCTCCGGCTGGTACGTCCACGGGATGAAGGCCCGGAAGCCCTGGGTGCGGTCCTGCACGTCGCGGATCATCCGCAGGTGCTCGATCCGCTCGGCGTTGGTCTCGCCGGTGCCCATCATCATCGTCGCGGTGGACTCAACACCCTGCCGGTGCGCCAACTCCATCACCTCGAGCCAGCGCGCCCCGGACTCCTTCAGCGGGGCGATCGCCTTGCGCGGGCGGTCCGGCAGCATCTCCGCGCCGGCCCCGGCGATCGAGTCCAGCCCGGCCGCCTTGATCCGGGCGATGGCCTCGTCCAGGCTGACCCCGGAGACCTTGGCCATGTGCAGGATCTCGCTCGGCCCGATCGAGTGGATGGCGAGCTGCGGGTACGCCTTCTTCACCGAGGAGAAGAGCTCCTCGTAGTACTCGACGCCGTAGTCCGGGTGGTGGCCACCCTGGAGCATCACCTGGGTGGCGCCCAGCTCGACCGCCTCGCCGCAGCGGCGCAGGATCTCCTCGGTCGGGTGGGTCCAGCCTTCCTTGTGCTTCGGGGCCCGGTAGAACGCGCAGAACTTGCACGCCGTCACGCAGACGTTGGTGTAGTTGATGTTGCGGTCGATCAGGTACGTGACGATGTTGTCCGGGTAGCGCCGCCGGCGCACCGCGTCCGCCGCCTCGCCGAGGGCGTGGAAGGGCGCCTCGGTGTAGAGCAGCAGGGCCTCCTCGGGCGTGATCCGCCCGCCGTCCGCGCCGCGCTGCAGGATGTCGTCGATCTCCCGGCTCACCGTCACGCCCCCGAGCCTACGTCGCCCGCTTCAGCGTCGACACGCCACTCCACCCCCGGTGACTCGCGCCCTACGACCGCAGACCGCCCTCAGTTCATGCCGGGGCTCGCCACCGGAAGCCCTGCACCCTTGGCCGCGTCCAGCAGACGCCGGTCGTACGTCACGAAGGCAGCGAAGTCCGAGCCCGCCTGGCGTGCCAGGATCTCCGCCGTGGCGAGGTGGATCGCGCCATGCCACGAGGTCCTCGGTCGCCGCCTCCCGGCGGAGCAGCTTGATGACGGCCGCCGAGTCCAGGTAGATCACCAGCGCTCCTCATCCCGGTACTCGACCAGCGCCGCCGCGACGTCCTCAGCGGGGTCGCCCAGGACCGGCGGCATGGGCAGCGGTCCGGTCGACGTCGGCGCGGTCGCCCGACCCTCCGCCACCAGGCGACCGAGGAACGCGTCACCCGCCACGACGGGCACCAGTCGAGCGATCGGCTCTCCCCGGTCGGTCACTTCCACCGTCTCACCGGCCCGCACCCGGGCGAGAACCCTGCTCGTGTGCTGGTTGAGTTCACGGATGGCGATCTGCTCCGGGGAGCAATTGTAGAACGAGTCGTTCTACATATCACGCGTCGTAGTCCACCGTGAGCTTGTCCGTCACCGGGCTCGACTGGCAGGTGAGGACGTAGCCGGCCGCCACCTCGTCCGGCTCCAGGGCGTAGTTGCGGGCCATGGTCACCTCGCCGGAGACGACCTTTGCCTTGCAGGTCGAGCAGACGCCGCCCTTGCAGGCGTACGGCAGCTCGCCGCGGACCTTGAGCGCGGCGTCCAGCACCCGCTCGTCGCGACCCATCGTGAAGCTCGACGAGCGGCCGTCCAGCACGATCGTCACCTCCGCCCCCGCGCCGGGCTCGTCGGCCGGCCGGCGCACCGGCTCCGGCGGGGCGTCGACGTGGAACAGCTCGGTGTGCACCGCCGACTCCGGCAGCCCGCGGCCGGTCAGCACCGTCTTGGCGTCCACCACCATCTGGTACGGGCCGCAGAGGAACCACTCCTCGATCGCGTCACCCGGCACGATGGTGTCGAGCAGCCGGCCCAGCCGGTCGGCGTCGACCCGCCCCGACAGCAGCGGCGACTCGCCCTGCTCCCGGGAGAGCACGTGCACCAGGTGCAGCCGGGTCGGGTAGCGGTCCTTCAGGTCGGCCAGTTCCTCGGCGAACATCACCGTGTTGGCCGTGCGGTTGCCGTACACCAGGGTGAAGGTGCTGGCCGGCTCGACGGCCAGCGCGGTCGCGACCAGCGCGAGCACCGGGGCGATGCCGGAACCGGCGACCACCGCGCCGTAGCGGCGGACCCGGTCCGGCGCGAACGCCGTGGTGAAGTGCCCGAGCGGGGGCAGCACCTCGACGGTGTCGCCGCCGCGCAGCGCCCCGCAGGCGAAGGCGGAGAAGGCGCCGCCGGGGATCTCCCGCACCCCGATCCGCAGCCGGCCGTGCCGGGTCAGGTCGTCGGGGGTGGAGCAGATCGAGTACGACCGCCGCACATCCTCCCCGCCACCACCGGCGGAGCCGGTGAGCCCGGCTCCGCCGGGACGACGCACGGTCAGGTGCTGGCCGGCGGAGAACGCGAAGGTCTCCCGCAGTTCCTCCGGCACGGCGAAGGTGATCGCCACGGCGTCGTCGGTGAGCCGGTCCACGGCGGCCACGGGGAGCGGGTGGAAGGCCGGCCGGCGACGGACCGGTCGGGTGATGGTGACAGTCACAGCGCCTTCACATGGTCGAAGGGTTCGGAGCAGGAGCGGCAACGCCAGAGGGCCTTGCACGCGGTGGAGCCGAAGCGGCTGACCTGCTCGGTCTCCGGGGAGCCGCAGCGCGGGCAGCGAACCGCCAGCGAGAGCGGCACCACGTTCCCGGCGCGCACCGGGGCGGGCGGGGCGATACCGGCGGCGGCGAGCTTCGCCCGGCCGCTGTCGGAGATCCAGTCGGTGCTCCACGCCGGGCTGTAGACCGTGCGGACCTCGGCGTCCGGGTGGCCGGCGGCGGCGAGCGCCCGGCGGATGTCCGCCCGGATCACGTCCATCGCCGGGCAGCCGGTGTAGGTGGGGGTGATGGTGACGACGACCCGACCGGTGGCCGCATCCTCCTCGACCGCCCGCAGAATGCCCAGCTCGTCGATGGTGATGACCCGGATCTCCGGATCCACCACCGCCGCCGCGGCCGCCCTCGGATCACTCACCAGCGGGCTCCGGGGTGCGCGCGGTGCAACACCTGCATCTCGGCGAGCAGGTAGGAGAGGTGCTCGGTGTGCACGCCGTCCCGCCCGCCGCCGGGCATCCAGCCGTCCGCCGGCCGGGCCAGCGTGGCCTCGTCGAGCACGGCGGAGACGGCGGCGTCGAAGCCGGCCCGCAGGGTGGCCGGGTCGACCGGCGCCGCCGGGTCCGCCGCGAACAGCTCGTGGAGGTACGGCCAGACCTCGTCGACCGCGGCCTGCATGCGACGGTGCGACTCCTCGGTGCCGTCGCCGAGCCGCTTCACCCAGAGCGAGGCGTGGTCCAGGTGGTAAGCGGACTCCTTGCGTGCCTTCGCCCCGATCGCGGCCAGCCGCTCGTCGGCGCAGCCCGCCAGCGCGGTGTAGAGCGGCAGCTGGCACGCCGACAGGAAGAACAGCTTCGCCATGGTCACCGCGAAGTCGCCGTTGGGCAGTTCGACCAGGAGGCAGTTGCGGAACTCCCGGTCGTCGCGGAGGAACGCCAGCGCGTCCTCGTCCCGGCCGGCGCCCTCCAGCTCACCCGCGTATGTCAGCAGCAGCCGGGCCGCGCCGAGCTGGTCGAGGGCGATGTTGGCCAGCGCGATGTCCTCCTCCATCTCCGGCGCGCGGGAGGTCCACTCGCCGAGCCGCTGCGCCGCGATCAGCGCGTCGTCGCCGAGGGCGAGGGTGAAGTCGAACAACGTGCTCACAGGTGGGCCACCCCGTCCGGCACCTCGTAGAAGGTGGGGTGGCGGTAGACCTTGTCGGCCGCCGGGTCGAAGAAGGCGTCCTTCTCGTCCGGGCTGGACGCGGTGATCGCGCCCGCCGGCACGACCCAGATCGAGACGCCCTCCTGGCGGCGGGTGTAGAGGTCCCGCGCGTTGCGCAGGGCCAGCTCCGCGTCGGGGGCGTGCAGGCTGCCGACGTGGGTGTGCGACAGTCCGCGCCGCGCCCGCACGAAGACCTCCCACAACGGCGAGGGATCGCTCACGCTGAGCCGATCGGTTCGCTCGCTACGCTCGCTCACGCGGCCACCTTCTCCTTCTGCTCCGCCCGCTTGGCCGCGTACGCGGCGGCGGCCTCGCGGACCCAGGCGCCGTCGGCGTGGGCGCGGCGGCGGTGTTCCATCCGCTGCCGGTTGCACGGCCCGTTGCCCTTGATCACCTGCATCAGCTCGTCGTAGTCGGGCTGGGTGTAGTCGTACGCCTGGCGTTCGTCGTTCCAGCGCAGGTCCGGGTCGGGGATGCGCAGGCCCAGGATCTCGGCCTGCTGCACGCACATGTCCACGAAGCGCTGCCGCAGCTCGTCGTTGGAGAAGCGCTTGATCTTCCAGGCCATGGACTGCGCCGAGTGCGTCGAGTCTCCGTCCGGCGGGCCGAACATGGCCAGTGACGGGTACCACCAGCGGTCGACGGCGTCCTGGGCCATTGCCTTCTGCCCAGGGGTGCCGTGCGCCAGGGTGTGCAGGATCTCGTACCCCTGGCGCTGGTGGAACGACTCCTCCTTGCAGACCCGGATCATCGCCCGGGCGTACGGCCCGTAGGAGCAGCGGCAGAGCGGGACCTGGTTGACGATCGCCGCGCCGTCGACCAGCCAGCCGATCGCGCCCACGTCGGCCCAGGTGAGGGTCGGGTAGTTGAAGATCGAGCTGTACTTCTGCCGGCCGTTGAGGAGCAGCTCGACCAGCTCGTCGCGGCTGATCCCGAGGGTTTCGGCGGCGGCGTAGAGGTAAAGGCCGTGGCCGGCCTCGTCCTGCACCTTGGCCAGCAGGATCGCCTTGCGCTTCAGGGAGGGGGCGCGGCTGATCCAGTTCGCCTCGGGCTGCATCCCGATGATCTCGGAGTGCGCGTGCTGGGCGATCTGCCGGATCAGCGTCTTCCGGTACGCCTCGGGCACCCAGTCGCGCGGCTCGATCTTCTGATCGGCGTCGATCACGTCCGCGAAGTACGCCTCGAGGTCCTCGTCGGGGGCCGGTCCGCCGCGCCGGGCCCGGGCGGCGGCCTCCCGCAGCGCCGCCTCCGCCGCCTCGACCTCGCCGAGCAGGCCACCGCCGGGCGCGTCGTCCGGCGCGGAGAAGTCGTTGCCATACATGAGGCCAGTGTTACAGCTCGCGACCGATGACACCAGAGGGTGTAACAGGAAACCGGCCGCACCTTCCGTCACCGGTCGACCGCTTCGCGTGAGAGCCGGCGACCTGCGCAAACCTGTGAGTTGGGCCACTAGGGAAAGGTGAATCCTCTCAAGGGCGGCATAGCGGTCGATTGCCCCGCCTTCGCGGCGAGTTGCCGGGCGCCAGGTTCTGGCATCCGGCGTGTCCGGAAGTAGACTTCGCCCGGCACACCGATCGGCTGCTGACGATCGCCACCGGCTCACGGCCACTCCCCCGGCCCCGGCGATCAGGCCGTACCCATTCGGAAGAGCCGGTCCCCCCGGCCAGACATCTGGAGTTCACCCACTCATGCGACCTCGCGTGGCCATGGTGCTCGCCATCGTGGCGGTCCTCCTCGGTGGCGTCATGCTGGTGCCCGCCGCGTACGCCCGCCTCTCCGGTGGGGGCGCCCTCGCCAGCATCGGCGGCATCGGCGGCGGCGCGGAGAACGTCCCCGCGCCCGCGCCCACCACACCGCCCCCGCCGACCCTGGCCGCCGGCCCGGTCTCGGTGAACTTCAAGGGGCAGTTCTTCTCCTGGGCGCTGATGGACCGACAGACCGGGCAGATCAGCGGTGCCGCCAACATGAGCCAGACGAACTCGACCGAGTCGATGCTCAAGGCCTGGATCGTCTCGGACTACCTGCGCCAGCTCGGCGACAAGCAGCCCTCGGCCACGCTGAAGAAGCAGGCCAGCCTCGCCATCCGGGACAGCAACGACGACGCGGCGAACGCGGTCTACAAGGCCGCGGGCGGCTCCTACAAGGCGCCGCCGGGCGGCCAGCCCGGTCCGGTAGTCAAGCGGGCGATCAGCATCTGCGGTCTCACCGACACGACGCGGGGCAACGTGCCCGGTTACGAGGGTTGGTGGAGCTTCACCCGGATGTCCCCCCGGGACGCCGTCCGGATGGGCGACTGCATCGCCGACGGCAAGGCCGCCGGGAAGTGGACCAAGTGGGTTCTGAACGAGATGAGCGCGGTCCGGGGCAGCGTCACCGCCCAGCATGAGCGCTCCGGCGGTGGCAAGTGGGGCATCGTCGACGGCCTGCCGGCCGAGATCAAGGCGCAGGGCCCGGTCAGCATCAAGAACGGCTGGACCCAGCTCGGTTACGACGGGAACTGGCACGTCAACTGCCTGGCGGTCACCGACAAGTGGAGCCTCGCGGTGATGATGCGCTACCCGGCCAAGACCCCCCTGTCGTACGGCGCGAAGGTCTGCGCGAGCGTCACCACCCAGTTGGTCACCCCGCAGCCCGGCGCCGCCCTCAAGGTGCCGCAGCAGCCGGTCGGGAAGCTCTGATGGCCGGCAATCGGCGCCGCCCGGGCAGCCACCACCGCTCGCTGACGTTCGCCGCCGTCGCGGTCACCCTGGTCGGCCTGGTCCTCGTGTCGCTGCGGCTGGTCCCCGGCTCGCCGTTGCGGCCCACCGCCGCCTCGCACTCGGGCTCCACGGCCGGGCGGTCCACCAACGCGCCCACCGACCGCAGCAGCCGACCCCAGCCGACTCCGTCGCCGACCCCCTCCCTGGAGCCGCTGCCGTTCCAGGCCCAGGAGCTCGACCTCGACATCAAGGGCTGGTACGCCTGGAGCGTGCTGGACAAGCGGACCGGCGAGATCATCGGTTCGAAGAACATGGGCGAGACCAGCACCACCGCCTCGATGATCAAGTCCTGGATCGTCGCCGACTACCTGCGCCGGGCCGACGAGGCCGGCCAGACGCCGAGCGACGCCAAGCTCGCCGACGCCACCCGGATCATCCGGGACAGCGACAACACCCGGGCCGAGCAGTTCTACAACAACGTCGGCCGGTCGGCCTCGATCAAGCGACTGATCTCGACCTGCAAGCTGACCGACAGCAAGGTGGCCGCGGACGGCGGTTGGAGCCGGACCAACCTCTCCCCCCGGGACACCGCGCGGCTCGGGCTCTGCATCTCCGACGGCCGGGCCGCCGGCCCGAAGTGGACGAAGTGGCTGCTCAACGAGATGCGGCTGGTCCGCGGCGCGGGTGACTTCGGCATCCGCAAGGCATTCCCGACCGCCGAGCAGAAGACCATCGCGATCAAGAACGGCTGGATCGACCGGACCAAGGAGCAGGAGATGCACATCAACTGCCTCGCCATCGGCGACACCTGGACGATGGGCGTGATGGTCCGCTACCCGATCAACATGGGCTACGAGTACGGCATGAAGAACTGCCAGAAGATCACCGAGGCGCTGCTCCGCCCGGCGACCTGAGCCCGTTCTCCGCCTCGCCGACGTGGCGGTGTCCCGACCCCGGGACGCCGCCACGTCGCCGTCTCGGCGGAAGCCAGCCGATGGAGGACATCGACCGGGGAGGACACCGGCCGGGCCGGCCGCCGGGTCAGCCGGCGAAGAACTCGGGGCCGCCCTCGGGCAGGGCCGGGGCCTCACCGAGCGCGGCGGCCCGCCGGGCGAACTCGCGCAGGCCGGCCACCTGCCGCTCGCCCAGGGAGAAATCGAGGGTGCGGAAGTAGGTCGCCAGGGTCGCCGCATCGAACGGCTCCCACCGGGCGGCCGCCTCGGCGACCTGGTCCAGCTCGGCGAGGCAGAGGTCCCGCGAGCGCAGGAACGCCTCGTGCACCTCCTTGACCAGGCCGGGGTGGGCGGCGGCGAAGTCCCGGCGGACCGCCCAGACGGCGAAGACCATCGGCAGGCCGGTCCACTCCCGCCAGGCCTGGCCGAGGTCGGTGACCGTCAGGCCCCGGCGGGGCGCCTCGTAGAGGGCGCGCAGCGCCACGTCGCCGATCAGCACCCCGGCGTCGGCCTCCAGCAGCATCTGGGTCAGGTCCGGTGGGCACCGGAAGTACTCGGGGCGGACGCCGTACCGCTCGCCGAGCAGGAGCTGGGCGAGGAGCACGCCGGTCCGGGAGGTCGAGCCGAGCGCGACCCGGCGCCCGTCCAGCTCGGCGAGGGGCTTGGTGGAGACCAGGTTGACGGAGAGGACCGGGCCGTCGCTGCCGACCGCCAGGTCCGGCAGGAGCAGCAGCTCGTCGGCGTGCCGCAGGTACTCCACGTGCGAGATCGGCCCGATGTCCAGGTCGCCGGCGACCAGCGCGGCGCTCAGCCGGTCCGGCGAGTCCTTGTGCAGGTCGACGTCGAGCAGCGCGCCGGACCGCATCAATCCCCAGTAGATCGGCAGGCAGTTCAGGAACTGGATGTGTCCGACACGGGGGCGGGCGATGCGGTCAGCCATGCCCCGACCGTATCCCCGCCGCCGACCGCCGGCTCACCGGGATGGCGTCGGAGTGGCCAACTCCGCACCCGCCGCGCGGCCGGCCACCGCGCCGGCGTCGTCCGGTCGGGCCACGGCCGCCCGCTCGGCGCGGACCGCCCGGCGGACCGGGATCACCACCGCGGCGACCACGAGCAGGCCCGCCACCCCGCAGCCGGCGACCAGCGGCCGGGGTTCCGCCAGCTCCAGCAGCAGCCCGCCGACCAGGAAACCAGCCATCCCGGCGCCTTGGACCGCCGCGCCGAACACGGCGAACGCCCGACCCCGGGCCACCTCGGGGACCCGGCGGGCGAGCAGCAGGGTGTGGAAGACGTTGTCGCCCCCGTTCGCGACCCCGCCGAGCAGCCAGATCGGCACGAGCAGCGCGGCGGACGGCACCGCCGCCGACGCCAGGACGGCGAGACAGCAGCAGCCGAGCAGGGCCAGGCCGGCCCCGAGCAGCGCACCGTCGTCGGCGAGCCGCCGGGCGACCCGGGCGAAGAGCCAGCCGCCGAGCACGACGCCCAGCGTCCACGAGCCGGTCACCAGGCCGTACACCGTGGTAGAGCTGCCGAGGGTCTCCCGGATGAAGAAGACCTCGACCACGTTGATCGCCCCGACCGCCGCGATCACCCCGGCGAGGGTGGCGATCCCGGCCACCAGCAGCGGGTCTCGGCGCAGCCGCCAGGTGGTCGCCGTCGCCCCGGACCCGGTGGCCGCCGGGTCCGCGCGTCGGGATCCGCCCCGTCGGGTGCGGATGAGCAGCCCGGCCGCCACCAGCGCGAGGTAGCTGCTGGCGTCGACGAGCAGCGGCAGGCGGGCGCCGAACTCGCCGACCAGCAGCCCGGCCAGCGCCGGCCCGGCGAGCGCGCCGAGGGTGCCGGCGGTCTGGTTGAGGGCGCTGGCCCGGGGCAGGTCATCGGCCCGGACCATGGCCGGCACCAGGGCGGAGAGCACCGGCTGGGTGACCGCGAGACCGGCGGCGAGCAGCGCCACCAGGGCGATGACCAGGCCCGGATCATCGGCGTACGCGAGGGCGAGGCAGACTCCGGCCTGGGCCAGCCCGGCGACCACCAGCAGGAGCCGGCTGTCCACCCGGTCGGCGAGCCGCCCGGTCAGCGGGGCGAGCGCCACCAACGGCAGGGTCGCCGCGAGCAGCAGCGCCGAGACGGCCAGACCGCCCGCCCCGGCAGACTGCAGGGCCAGCGTGAGCGCGCTGGCGGCGAGGAAGTCCCCGCAGCTGGAGATGCCCCGGGTCGCGGTGGCGAGCCAGACGTCCGACCAGCGCGACGGACCAGATGTGAAGGACATACTTCGAAAATAATGCTTCACATCTGGTCCGCGCAAGACCTCAGTCGATGGGCAGCGCCCGGTACTGCACGGCGACGGTGCGGGCGCCCTCCGGTGGGTCCGCCACCCGGAGGCGCCGTCGGTAGGGCGCCGTCAGCTCCTGGATCGACTCGTTGAGCCCGGCGAGTTCCTCGGCGGTGAGCAGCAGCAGCGTGTCGCTGAACCAGGCCGCCTGGTACCACTCGACCGGCTCGTCCGGGGCCCGGCGGATCCAGTCCCGGGTGCGCTGGCTGTCCCGGGCCAGGTGGGCCTCCACCAGGGCCAGCTCCGCCGCGCGCGCCTCCGAGTCGGCGGCCGGCCCGGACTCCACGTAGTACGACGGGCTGAACGCCCGCCACACCCGCTCCCGGGCGTCGCCCCGGCTCGGGGCCTCCTCGATCAACCCGAACTTCGCCAGCGCCCGCAGGTGGTAACTGGTCGCGCTCGGCGAGAGTCCGGCGATCTCCGCGCACTCGGTGGCGGTCGCACCACCCTCCAACGAGCCGAGGTGTTCCATGATCGCGAGCCGGGCCGGGTGGGCCAGCGCCCGCATCACCTCCGGATCGCTGATCGTCACTCGGCGCTGCTCGGGACGGGAGTCGGTCATGCCCCCCATGATCCCGCGCGCACGCCGGACCCGCCCTCGGCGGCACGGACGGCCCGGGGCCGCGCTTGGTAGTGCCCAGACGACAAACCAGGCCGGCGCGCCGTCCGGCTGCCGGCCCGCCGGGAAATGCGTGGCTGGCGGCGATGACACGGCGTAAGGTTGACCGCCGCGCGCGAGGCCGCGCGCCACCTCGCCACCGGGCACAGCCGGCACCGCATCTGACGGAGCGCCGGGCGGCCCAGGTCAACCGATCACACGAACGCACCGGAAGGTCGCCTCGGATGACCCTTGCCGCAGAACCCCACCGCGCCAGCCGGCCCGCCCGACCCGACACCCCACCCGGCGACGACCTGGACACCCGGCTCGCCGCCGAACGCACCCACCTGGACACCTCCCGGGCGGCGCTGCGCCGGATGCGGGAACGCGCCGAAGCCCTCTTCGCCGGCGGCGAGCAGGTCGCCGGCGACCCGTACGCGGCGGAGATGCTGGGCCGCACCCTCGCCCGGCGGGTCGCCGAACTCGCCGACGACCCGACCACCCCGCTCTTCTTCGGCCGGCTCGACTTCGGCGAGACCGACCCCGACCACGCCGGGCGGGAGTACCACGTCGGGCGGCGGCACGTCACCGACGAGGCGGGCGAGCCGCTGGTGCTGGACTGGCGGGCCCCGGTCTCCCGCTCGTTCTACCGGGCCAGCGCCCGGGACCCGCAGGGCGTCGCGGTACGGCGGCGCTTCGGCTTCAGCAGCGGCCTGCTCACCAGCTTCGAGGACGAGCACCTGGATCGGGGCGAGGAGCTGGGCACGGCCAGCCGGATCCTCACCGCCGAGATCGAGCGCCCCCGCGTCGGGCCGATGCGGGACATCGTCGCCACCATCCAGCCCGAACAGGACGAGCTGGTCCGCGCCGACCTGGCCGACTCGATCTGCGTCCAGGGGGCGCCGGGCACGGGTAAGACCGCCGTCGGACTGCACCGGGCCGCGTACCTGCTCTACCTGCACCGGGAGCGGCTGCGCCGCTCCGGGGTGCTGATCGTCGGGCCGAACCGGGCCTTCCTGTCGTACATCGCGGCGGTGCTGCCGGCACTCGGCGAGGTCGAGGTCGCGCAGGCGACGGTGGAGGACCTGATCGCCCCGGCGCCGGTGCGGGCCGTCGACGACCCGGCCGTCGCGGCCCTCAAGCACGACGTCCGGATGGCCGAGGTGCTGCGCCGCGCGGTCGATGCGCACATCGGTACGCCGACTGAGCCGATCATGGTCTCGGACGGCTCGTTCCGCTGGCGGATCGGCCTCGACCCGCTGCACCGGGTGGTCGAGGAGACCCGCCGGGAGGGGTTACCGTACGCCACCGGCCGGGACCGCGTCCGGGCCCGGGTGGTGGGACTGCTGCAACGCCAGTCCGAGGCGCGCCGCGCCGAGTCGCCCAGCGACGCCTGGCTGCGCCGGATGGCCAAGGCCAGGCCGGTCACCGCCTTCCTCGACGCGGTCTGGCCGGCGCTCACCCCGGAAGGGCTCGTGCACACGCTGCTCGGCGACCCGGCGGCGCTCGCCGCAGCAGCCGACGGGCTGCTCACCGCCGAGGAGCAGGCGCTGCTGCTCGGCCCGGCAGCTACCACGACGGCGACGGACGACACCGCGGCGACCGGACGGCGCGGCGACCGGACCGCGACCGGGACGAAGCTCGGGCGCACCCCGAAGGCCACGAAATGGACCGCCGCCGACGCGGTGCTGATCGACGAGGCGGCCGGGCTGATCGAGCGACCGGCCGGCTTCGGCCACGTGGTGGTCGACGAGGCGCAGGACCTCTCCCCGATGCAGTGCCGGGCCATCGCCCGGCGCAGCGAGCACGGCTCGATCACCCTCCTCGGCGACCTGGCCCAGGGCACCGCGCCGTGGGCCGCCACGGACTGGCGGGAGTCCCTGGCCCACCTCGGCAAGCCGGACGCGGTCGTGGTGCCGCTGAGCGTCGGTTTCCGGGTGCCGGCCGCGGTGGTCGCGTTCGCCAACCGGCTGCTGCCGGCGCTCGCGGTCGACGTACCGCCGGCCGAGTCGCTGCGCCGCGACGGCGCGCTGGATGTGCGTACCGTGGCCGACCTGACCGTGGCGACGGTGGCCGAGGTGCGGGCGGCGCTCGCGCACGACGGCTCGGTCGGCGTGATCGCCGCCGACGACGCGGTGGACCGGCTCCGCGCGGCGCTCGCCGACGCGGGCGTCGAGACCGCGAGCGCCGACGACGTGGCGACCGCGGCGCGCGTCACCGTGGTGCCCGCGACCCTGGTCAAGGGCCTGGAGTACGACCACGTCGTGGTCGTCGAGCCGGCCGCGATCGTCGCGGCGGAACCGCGCGGGCTGCACCGCCTCTACGTGGTGCTGACCCGGGCGGTCTCCCGGCTGTCGGTGCTGCACACCGCGCCGCTGCCCGGCCCGTTGGCCGGCTGAGCGGCCGGGCGGGGTGGGCCGGGTACGGGCGCCGGCCGGTCTGTCCCGTTTTGCGGCAGCGGGCACACCGGGGCTTGACTTTGCGCTTTAAAGTACTTTGCATGGAGCCCGACGACGACCCGCCCCCGATCGACGCCGCCACCGCGATGCGGCTCATCGACGCGCAGCGGGCGGCCACCGTGCAGAGCCTGGAACCCGACCCACGGCTGCACTACTGGCCCTGGGGAGTCGCCTGGCTGATCGGCTTCGGGCTGTTCTTCCTGCGCTTCTCCCCCGGCGGCCGGACCTTCCTGGCCATGCCGGAGTGGCTTCCCCTGACCGCGCTCTTCGTGCTGCTCGGCGCCGCGTCGGTGGTCTTCGCGGTGGGCAGCGCCCGCGCCTACCGGCAGGTCACCGGGGAGTCCGCCCGGCGCGGCAGCTGGTACGGCGCCGCCTGGGGGCTGGGCTTCCTGAGCCTGTTCACCGTCGCCGGCCGGGTTTCCGACAGCCTTCCGCACGACCTCGCCGGGCTGCTCTGGTCCGCGCTCGCCGTCGGGCTGACCGGCGCCCTGCACATGGCCGGCGGCGCGATCTGGCTCGACCGCACCCTCTTCCGGCTCGGCCTCTGGCTCACCGCGATCAACATCGTGGGGGTGCTCGCCGGACCCGGCTGGCACGCCCTCGTGATCGCCCTCGGAGGCGGCGGCGGGATGCTGCTCGCCGGCGAGCTCAGCCGGCTGCGCCGGCGGGACCACCCGTGACCGAGCTCGACCCGGTCATCCACGCCCAGGCCCGCCTGCGGGTCGTCGCCGCGCTGTCCACCCTGGGCGCGGGTGACCGCATCACCTTTCCCCGCCTGCAGGAGCTACTCGGCATGACCGCCGGCAACCTCTCCGTCCACCTGCGCAAGTTGGAGGACGCCGGCTACGTCGAGATCGACAAGACCCACCGCGGACGCACCCCGACCACACTGGTCCGCCTCAGCTCGCGCGGTCGCCTGGCGTTCGAGGAGTACACCGAGAACATCCGCGCGCTGCTCCACCCCGCCGACAGCAAGGAGACGTCATGATCCTCGCCCGTGCCGAACAGGTCAGCCGGCGGTACGGCGACGTGCTCGCCCTGGACCGGGTCGACCTGGAGGTCCACCCCGGAGAGCTGGTCGGCCTGCTCGGCCCGAACGGTGCCGGCAAGAGCACCCTGATCAACCTGTTGGTCGGGCTGCGCCGACCCACCGCCGGCCGGGTGGAGCTCCTCGGCGGCGACCCGCGCGACCCGGCGACCCGCCGGCAGCTCGGGGTCACCCCTCAGGAGACCGGCCTGCCCGGCACGCTCCGGGTCGGCGAGGTCGTCGACTTCGTCTCCGCGCACTTCCCCGATCCGGTGCCCCGCAGCGAGCTGCTCGACCGGTTCGGCCTAACCGATCTGGTACGGCGGCAGACCGGCGGCCTCTCCGGCGGCCAACGGCGCCGGCTCGCGGTCGCCCTCGCCTTCGTCGGCCGGCCCCGGCTGGTGGTCCTCGACGAGCCGACCACCGGGCTGGACGTCGAAGCGCGCCGCACCCTGTGGGAGGCGATCCGGTCCTTCCACGCCGACGGCGGCACCGTCCTGCTGAGCAGCCACTACCTGGAGGAGGTGGAGGCGCTGGCCCAGCGGGTCGTGGTGATCGGCCGGGGCCGGGTGCTCGCCGACGACACGGTCGACGCGGTCCGGAGCTTCGTCGGGGTCCGCCGGGTCAGCCTGCTCGCCGACGACCTGCCTCCACTTCCGGGCGTGGTGGCCACCGAACACGTCGAAGGACGTACGCACCTGCTCACCACCGACGCCGACCAGCTGATCCGCGACCTGGTCACCGCCGGGGTGGCGTTCCGCGAGCTGGAGGTGCGCCCCACCTCGCTGGAGGAGGCGTTCCTCGCCATCACCGCGGCCGTCGAGCCGGCCACCGCCCAGCCCACCACCGTCTGAGGAGCCAGCCATGCCGCTCTCCCTGGTCCACGCCCGGTACCAGCTGTTGACCATCCTCCGGATTCCGGTGGCCGTGGTGGGCAGCGCGTTCTTCCCCGCCGCCGCGATGCTCTTCTTCGTGGTGCCGTTTGCCGGTGACGATGCGGCCGGCGCCACCTACGCGACCGGCGCCATGATCACCTTCGCGGTGATGAGCGCCAACATCTTCCAGTACGGCATCGGCGTCGCCGAGGACCGCGATCAGCCCTGGAACCCGTACACCCGGACCCTGCCGGCCGGACCGGCCCCGCGCCTGGCCGGCCGGATCCTGGCCGGCCTGGTGCTGACGTACCTGTCGATGCTGCCGGTGGTGGTCATCGCCGCGGTGGCCACCGCGGCCCGGGTCACCCCGGTGCAGTTCCTGCTCGGCGCGGCCACGGTCGCGGTGATCTCGGTGCCGTTCACCCTGCTGGGGATGGCCGTCGGCTACTCGCTGCCGAGCAAGGCGGCGATCGTGGTCGCCCAGATCATCTTCTTCCCGCTCGCCTTCGGCGGCGGGCTGCTCTCCGGCCCGGCCGACGCACCCGGCTTCATCCGAGCGATCGCCCCCTACTTGCCGACCCGGGGCGCCGTGGAGCTGATGTGGGCGGCGACCACCGACTGGCGAGTCAACCGGGTCTCAGCGGTGATGCTCGGCGTCTGGATCGTCGTGCTCGCGGCGGTCGCCGGGTGGGCGTACCGACGGGACGAGGGCCGCCGCTTCACCTGACGTTTTGTCCGGAACCGGCCCAGCGGGCCGGAGGACGGTGCCACGATTCCGGCAGGGCGTACCGTCGGGGCACGCCCCTGCCGAGAGGGGTCAGCGTGAGCACCGTCGAGCCGGGCACGCCCTGCTGGGCCGACCTGGCCACCCCGGACCTGGCGGACGCGAAGCGGTTCTACCCGCAGTTGTTCGGCTGGACCGGCCGGGTCGCTCCGGAGCCGGAGGCGGGTGGGTACACCGTCTTCCTCAAGGACGGCAGGTCGGTCGCCGGCGCCGGCCCGCCGGCCACCCCGGACCAGGTGCCGATCTGGTCGACGTACGTGGCGACCGACGACGCCGACCTGGTCGCCACCCGGGTGGAGGCGGCCGGCGGGCAGGTCGTGGTCACCCCGTTCGACGTCCTCGGCCAGGGCCGGATGGCGGTCCTCGCCGACCGGGCCGGCGCGGTGTTCAGCGTCTGGCAGCCGATGGCGATGCCCGGCGCGGAGCTGTTCAACGTTCCGGGCGCGATGTGCTGGAACGAACTGGTCACCCCCGATCCGGAGGGGGCGAAGGAGTTCTACGCGCTGGTCTTCGGCTGGCAGCCGGAGGACCAGCCGGTGGGCCCGATCACCTACACCGGCTGGCGCTGCGGGGCGCGGGTGGTGGCCGGGATGATGCCGCCGCTGCAGGAACTGCCGGCCGACCTGCCGGCGTACTGGTCGGTCTACTTCGCGGTCGAGGACGCCGACGCCACCGCCGCCCACGCCGCCGAGCTCGGCGGCACCATCCTGGTCCCGCCCCACGACATCCCCGCGGGCCGGGTGGCCGCCCTCCGCGACCCCCAGGGCGCCCTCTTCTCCGTCACCACCCTCCGCTGACCCTTCCCCCGCACCTCTTGGTCAGCGGGGGCGGACGGGGACCACGAGGGGGCCGTGGTCGCCGGGGATGACGCGGACGTGGGCGCGGTAGTGCTTCGCCAGCAGGGGTTCGGTGAGGACCTCGTGGGGTGGGCCCGAGGCGGCGACCCGGCCGTCGGCGAGCAGGACCATCCGGTCGGCGTACTCGCCGGCGACGGAGAGGTCGTGCATGGTGGCCAGCACGGTCAGCCCGTGCTCCCGGCGGAGCTGGTCCACCAGCTCCAGCACCTCCTGCTGGTGGCCGATGTCCAGCGCGCTGGTCGGCTCGTCCAGCAGCAGCAGGGTGGCGCCCTGGGCGAGCGCCCGGGCCAGGAAGACCCGCTGCCGCTCGCCGCCGGAGAGGGTGGCCAGCTCCCGGTGCCCGAACGCGCCGAGATCCAGCCGGTCCAGCACCTCGTGCACGGCGACCAGGTCGGCGGCGGACTCCCGCCCCAGCGGCGGGATGTACGGGGTCCGGCCGAGCAGCACGTAGTCGAGCACCGACATGCCGGCCGGCACCACCGGGGACTGGGCGACGGTGGCCACCTCCCGGGCCCGGTCGCGGCGGCGCAGCGCCTGGATCGGCGTACCGAAGAGGGCGACCGCGCCCGGCGCGGGCAGCAGGCCGCCGACGGCGCGCAGCAGGGTCGACTTGCCGGCGCCGTTCGGGCCGATCACGGTGACCCACTCGCCGGCCGCGACGTTCAGGTCGACGCCGGCCAGGATGGGCGCGCCACCGAGGCGGACGTGCAGGTCGCGCACCTCGACCGCGGGCACGCTCACCGGACCACCGCCGGCCGCGAACGCGCTCATGTGAGCACCCGGCGGGCGGTACGCAGAACCAGCACGAAGAACGGGCCACCGAGCAGGGCGGTGACCACCCCGATCGGGATCTCGGCGGGGGCGGCGGCGGTCCGGGCGACCACGTCGGTCAGCGCCAGGAACGCGCCGCCGAAGAGCATCGACAGCGGCAGGATCACCCGGTAGCTGGACCCGGCGAGCAGCCGTACGGTGTGCGGCACGATGATGCCGACGAAGCCGATCAGACCGGAGGCGGAGACTGCGGCGGCCGTGCCGAGCGAGGCGGCGGCGATCAGCAGGTAGCGGGAGCGCTGCGGGTGCAGGCCGAGGCTGGCCGCCTCGTCGTCGCCGACGGAGAGGACGTCGAGTTCCCGCCGGTGCAGCAGCACCACCACGGCGGTCAGCACGAAGTACGGCAGGACCAGCCGGACGTCGTGCCACCCGGCGGTGGCCAGCCGGCCGAGCAGCCAGGAGTAGACCTGCTGGATGTTGTCCGAGTGCCGTTGCAGCAGGTACGTCTGCCCGGCGGCGAGGAACGCCGAGACCGCCACCCCGGCCAGGATCAGCGTGGCGGGTGACCGGTTCCGCCCGCCGGCCGCGCCGAGCAGGTACGTCATGGCGACCGCTCCGAGCGAGCCGACGAACGCCGCGACGGGGATGGTGACCGGCATCCCGGTCAGCGCTCCGCCCGCCCCGGCGCCCAGCGCGATGACGGCGGTCACCGCGAGCCCGGCGCCGGCCGCCACGCCGAGCAGGTACGGGTCGGCCAGCGGGTTGCGGAACACGCCCTGGTAGCAGCCGCCGGCGAGGGCGAGCAGCCCACCGACGAGCAGGCCGAGCACCACCCGGGGCAGCCGCAGCTCGGTGACGATGGCGATCTCGCGTTCGGTGAGCCCGCTGTCCAGGTGCACGCCAGGCAGCAGGTTGAGCAGTTCGGCGGCGACGCTGCCGGGCGGCAGGCTGACCGGCCCGAGGGAAACCCCGGCGACCAGGGCCACGAGGACGGCGACGACTCCGGCGGCCAGCCAGCGCTTGCGCAGTCCGGCCGGCCGGACCGTCGCACCCGGTCCGGCCGGGGACACGCCGGTCGGCCGGGACGCGCGCGGCGTCCCGGCCGGCCGGGGTTCGGTGGGTCGCACGGTCACCGACGGGTCACGCGGGCACCTTGGCGGTGGCGTCCACGATCGCCTTGACCAGGTCAACGACGCGCGGGCCCCAGCGCGAGGCGATGTCGTCGTCGAGGGCGACGATCTGGTTGTTCTTCACCGCACTGACGCCGGCCCAGCCGCTACGCGCCTTGACCGTGTCGGGGGTCTGCTTGCAGCACTTGGTGTCGGCCAGGAAGACGAAGTCCGGGTTGGCCTTGACGATGACCTCCTGAGAGAGCTGGGGGTAGCCGCCGTTCTTCCCGTCGGCGTCCGACGGGTCGGCGATGTTCTCCAGGCCGGCCAGGGCGTAGATCGAGCCGATGAAGGTCTTGCTGGTCGCGCTGTACAGCTCCGGGCCCAGCTCGTGGTAGTAGGTCAGCTTCTTCGCCCGCTGCGGCAGGTCCCTGGTCAGGGCGGCGATGTCGTCCTTCATCTTCTTCGTGACGTCGGCCGCCTCCGCCGGGTGGCCGGTGAGCGCGCCCAGGTCGGTGATCTGCTGGTAGCTGTCGTCGAGCGTGGTCGCCGCGGGGGTGAGCAGCACCGGGATCTTCAGCTTGGTGAGCTGGTCGACGATCTTGTTGGTGTCGTTGGAGAGCACCACCAGGTCGGGGCTCCTGCCGGCGATCGCCTCGGCGTTCGGCTGGAAGCCGGACAGGTCGCTCTTCGGCGCGTCGGCCGGGTAGTTCGACTGGTCGTCGACGGCGGTGACCTGCCTGCCGGCGCCGACGGCGAACAGCATCTCGGTGGCCGCCGGTGACAGCGAGACGATCTTCTCCGGCCGCTTCTCCAGGGTCAGCTTGCCGACGGTGACCGGGAAGGCGGCGGCCGCCGAGCTGCCGCCGGCGGCGGGGGTGTCGTTCGAGGTCTTCTCGGCGCAGGCGCCGAGGGCCAGCGCGGCCACCGCGAGGGCCGCGGCGAAGAGCCGGGGGGTACGTCTGGACATGGATCCTCCTGTCGGTCGAGGAGTGTGGTGCTTCGCCGACAGGGACCGCCTTCGCGCGCCCGTCCGCGAGGCGCCCTTCCTCGAGAGCGCGTGTCGCGACCGTGCCGCAGGCGACCTGGCTCGTCCCCACGTACATCGGCGACGGCCGGAGCCGACGCCGTGCGGGGCATCACAGTTGCGGGACAGCGCCGGTTTCGCACCGGCTTCGCTGCGGGTTGGTCGCTGCCACGGTAGCGCACGAGCAGCGGAGATCGTCCGGACGGGAGGGGCCCGTTGTCCACGGCCGCCTCGACCAGGCCGGCCCCGGCGGCGTCCACCGCCTCCACCCGGATCCTCACGTCGGCAAAGATTTTCCATCCCTTGATCTCTTCCGAAACTTCCCTCCAGCCGGGACAGTGAACGGCAAGGAAGCCGCACACCCGTGGAGCTGCCATGGTCACGACACCCTTGCGCACGGTCGCCCTCGCCGGCGTCACCGCGCTCGCCCTCCTCGGCGCCACCGCCCCCGCCGGGGCCGCCAAGCCGGCCACCGGCACGGTCACCCACGACGAGCAGATCACCTGGCAGGGCTGGTCCGGCGCCACCCTGGCCGCCGGCACCACCGCCGGCACCACCGTCACCGCCGCCGGGCTCACCCTCGGCACCCCGGCCGGCACCACCCCCTACAAGGACCCGCACACCAGCACCAAGCGCACCTGGGCGTACGGCACCTGGACCTCGCCGCTCACCGAGGTGGGCTTCGGCGCCACCGAACTGGTCGCCTCCTGGAACGCCGACACCCCCGCCGGCACCTGGCTCCAGGTGGAACTCCAGGGCACCTACACCAGCGGCACCCGCACCCCCTGGTACGTCATGGGGCGCTGGGCCTCCGGCGACGCCGACATCAAGCGGACCAGCGTCGACAAGCAGGGTGACAAGACCTCCAGCATCTGGACCGACACGTTCGCCATCGACAACCCGGCGACCGGAGTGCTGCTCCGGGCGTACCAGCTCCGGCTGACCCTCTACCGCGACCCGGCGCAGGCCGCGTCGCCGGTGGTCCGCTCGGTCGGCGCGATGAGCTCGACGGTGCCCGACCGGTTCACCGTCACCCCCAGCGCCGGCCACATCGCCTGGGGCACCGAGCTGGCCGTCCCCCGCCACTCCCAGGAGATCCACGCCGGCCACTACCCGGAGTACGACGGCGGCGGCGAGGCCTGGTGCTCGCCGACCTCCACCGAGATGGTGGTCGAGTACTGGGGCCGCGGGCCCTCCGCGGCCGACACGTCCTGGGTGGACCCGACCTACCCCGACCCGACGGTCAACCACGCCGCCCGGATGACGTACGACTACCAGTACGACGGCGCCGGCAACTGGCCCTTCAACACCGCCTACGCGGCGGGCTTCCCGGGGCTGGAGGCAAAGGTGACCCGGCTGCACTCGCTGGACGAGCTGGAGCACTTCATCGCCGCCGGCATCCCCGTGGTGACCAGCCAGTCCTTCCTCGCCAGCGAGCTGGACGGCGCGGGCTACGGCACCTCCGGGCACCTGATGGTGGTGGTCGGCTTCACCGCCACCGGTGACGTCATCGCCAACGACCCGGCGTCGCCCAGCAACGACGCCGTGCGCCACGTCTACCAACGTGCGCAGTTCGAGCAGATCTGGCTGCGCACCAAGCGGACCACCGCCAACGGCGGCACCGGCGGTGGCTCCGGCGGGATCGTCTACCTGATCAAGCCCACCAGCGTCGCCTGGCCGCAGGTGGCGGGCTCCACCAACTGGTGACGACGGCCGGGCCCGACTGCCGTCAGGCACCGACCCACCACCGGACAGCCAGTCCTCGAAGCTCCTGCCGGCCCCGAGCCGGGGCCGGCAGGGAGTCCCACCCTCCTCACTTCGCGGAGTTCCCATGATCAGAAGAACCCTGCGCGTGGTCGCCCTCGCCGGCGTCACCGCGCTCGCCCTACTCGGCACCACCGGGCCCGTCCACGCCGACAACAACCTGCCGGTGGCCCAGCACGACGAGCAGATCACCTTCCAGGAGTGGTCCTCGCACCCCGACTGGCGTACCGGCACCCACCAGGGGACGTACGCCATCCCCGGCCACCGCACCGGCATCACCATCGGCCAGCCGGCCGGCACCACCGAGTTCACCGACGAGCACACCGGCGCCACCCGCACCTGGGAGTACGCCACCTGGACCTCCCCGCGCCGGCAGATCGGCTTCGACGCCACCGAACTGGTCGCCTCCTGGAACGCCGAAACGCCCGCCGGCACCTGGCTCCAGGTCGAGCTGCAGGGGACGTACAACACCGGCAACCAGACCCCCTGGTACGTGATGGGTCGGTGGGCCTCCGGCGACCAGGACGTCAAGCGGGCCACCCTGGACGGTCAGGGCGACCCGTGGTCGACCATCTGGACCGACACCTTCTCCATCGACGACGCCAAGGCCGGGGTGCTGCTGCGGTCGTACCAGCTGAAGCTCACCCTCTACCGCGCGCCCGGCCAGACCGCCTCGCCGCGGGTCTGGATGCTCGGCGCGATGAGCTCGAACGTGCCGGACCGGTTCACCGTCGCCCCGAGCAAGGGCGGCATCGCCTGGGGCACCGAACTGCCCGTGCCCCGCTACTCGCAGAACATCCACACCGGGGAGTACCCCGAGTTCGACGGCGGCGGTGAGGCCTGGTGCTCGCCCACGTCCACGGAGATGGTGGTCGAGTACTGGGGCCGGCAGCCCTCGGCCGACGACACCGCCTGGGTCGACCCGAGCTACGCCGACCCCACCGTCGATCACGCCGCCCGGATGACCTACGACTACGAGTACGAGGGCGCGGGCAACTGGCCGTTCAACACCGCGTACGCGGCCAGCTTCGCCGGGATGGACGCGCGGGTCACCCGGCTGCACTCGCTGGACGAGGTCGAGCGCTTCATCGCCGCCGGCATCCCGGTCGTCACCTCGCAGTCCTTCCTCTCCAGCGAGCTGGACGGGGCGAACTACGGCACCTCGGGGCACCTCTTCGTGGTTGTCGGCTTCACCGCCGACGGTGACGTGATCGTGAACGACCCGGCCTCCTCCTCGGACGCCGAGGTGCGCAACGTCTACAAGCGGGAGCAGTTCGAGCAGATCTGGCTGCGGACCAAGCGGCACCGGGCGAACGGCACGGTCGCCGGCGGCTCCGGCGGGATCGCGTACCTGATCAAGCCGGCCAACCGGCCCTGGCCCCAGGTCCCCGGCTCCACCAACTGGTAGGAACCGACGGCGACGGGCCTGGCGCGATCGCGCCGGGCCCGTCGTTTTCTCGGTCTCAGCGCTGTACGGGCGTCCCGGCCAGCCGCTCGATCGTGGCCGCGTCGCGGCGCCGGCGGCGGATCGTGGTGACCACGAGGACCACCCAGCCGACCGAGGCGAGCGCCGCGGCCACGGTGAACCCGGTGACCAGCAGCCAGGTCGACCCGCCCGCGGTGGCGAAGACCCCCTTGCCGGCCCCGGTGTCCCGGGCGGGAGTCGTGCCGCCCTGGGCCAGCCCGTCGGGCGCGTCGTAGAGGATGACGTGCTTGCGGGGCGTGCCGCCCGCGTCGGGCACGAAGTCGCCGTACCAGCTGCAGTTGCGGCGGCCGCACTGCTCGCTGACCGCGTTGAACGTGCCCGCGGCGCCGGCGCCGGACTTGGCCTGCCAGGCCGGGACGAGGTCGGGCGCCGCGAAGGCGAGCCCCATGACTGCGATGACGGGGAGGCCGACCCAGAGGAAGAACCTCAGCCGCCAGTCACTGATCTTCTCCAACACGGTGGCCGACCCTAGCCTGGCCGGAGCCCTCGCGCTGCCCCGTCCGGCCGCGGCTCACCGCTGCCGGTCGCCCGGCTCACCCTCGACGGGTCCGTCGTCGGCGCCCTGGTCGTCGCCGGCCAGCGCGGAGCGGAGCCGCTCCTTCTCGGCCCGCCGACGCTCCGCCGCCTCGCCCATCTCGCCGGCCATCTCGTCCCGCCAGCCCTTGAGCAGGAAGAAGGAGAGCGCGGCGGAGAAGACCAGCGCCAGCATCAGCCGCAGGAACGGGTTCATGTCGACGAACCAGAGGGCCGCCAGCACGCCGACGAACAGCCCGATCCGGCCCAGCGTGTACTTGACCGCCGCGCTCACGTTCGCACTCCGTTCTCCGCCGCCCGGTGTCCCGGTGCGGAAGGTTCAGCCCGTCCGGCGGGCCAGCCAGTGGACGCCATGAAACCAGATCACCGCGTACGCCAGGGTGAAGACCGCCGCGGCGAGCGCGCCGGAGACCAGCGGCGGCAGCCCGGCGGCCAGCCCGGCCGCCAGCAGCCCGGCGAACACTCCCACCGCGGCGGCGACCAGCGCCGCGATCACCCGGGCCGCGCCGAACTCCCAGGCCCGGAAGTCGTCCCAGAAGAGCCAGAGCGGCAGGATCACCGCCAGCCAGCCGTTGGTCCCGCCGAACCCGCCGTCGCCCATCGAGGCGAAGGCCCACTCGAAGAGCACCAGCGCCAGCACCCCGATCACCAGACCGGCGAGGCTCACCCCGAGCAGGTCGCCCAGGGTGAGGATGCGCCCCTCGGCGTCCCGCCGGGGGAAGGCGGCGCGCTGCTGCTGCTCGGTCATCGGCCCGCGGTCAGGCCCAGACCTGCTGCGGCTCGGCGCGGCGCTCGGCCAGCGACGGCGCCTTCTCGTACTCCCGGACCACGTTGTAGCGGGTGTCCCGCTCGACCGGCTGGAACCCGGCGTCCCAGATCAGGTGCAGCAGGTCGTCCCGGTGCATCGTGTTCGGCGTGCCGTACGAGTCGGCGTCGTGGGTGATCTTGTATTCCACGACGGAGCCGTCCAGGTCGTCCACGCCGAAGTTCAGCGAAAGCTGGGCGACCGAGAGGCCGTGCATCACCCAGAAGCACTTCACGTGCGGGACGTTGTCGAAGAGCAGCCGGGAGACCGCGAACGTCTTCAGCGACTCGGCCGGCGAGGCCATCGTGGTCTGCGCCTGGATCCGGTTACGGATCTTGCCGTCCGCCGAGTCGACGAAGTCGTGCTGGTAGCGCAGCGGGATGAAGACCGCGAAGCCGCCGGTCTCGTCCTGCAGCTCGCGCAGCCGCAGCACGTGGTCGACCCGGTGCCGGGGTTCCTCGATGTGGCCGTAGAGCATGGTCGACGGGGTCTTCATGCCCTTCGAGTGGGCCAGTCGGTGGATCCGCGACCAGTCCTCCCAGTGGCAGGCGTGGTCCACGATGTGCTGGCGGACCTCCCAGTCGAAGATCTCCGCGCCGCCACCGGTCAGCGACTCCAGGCCGGCGTCCATCAGCTCGTCGAGGATCTCGTCGGCGCCCAGGCCGCTGATCTTCTCGAACCACTGCACCTCGGTCGCGGTGAAGCACTTGAGCTTGACGTTCGGCAGCGCCGCCTTCAGCTCCCGCAGCACCTTCGGGTAGTAGCGCCAGGGCAGGGTCGGGTGCAGGCCGTTGACGATGTGCAGCTCGGTGAGCTGCTCGTCCTCCATCTCCTTGGCCTTGCGGACCGCCTCGTCGATGCGCATCGTGTACGCGTCCTTCTCGCCCGGCTTGCGCTGGAAGGAGCAGTACGCGCAGGAGGCGGAGCAGACGTTGGTCAGGTTGAGGTGCCGGTTGACGTTGAACATCACCCGGTCGCCGTTGAGCTCGGTGCGCTTGTGGTGGGCCAACCGGCCCAGCCAGGCGAGGTCGTCGCTGTCGTAGAGGGCGATCCCGTCCTCGCGGGTCAGCCGCTCGCCCGCGTACACCTTCGCTTCGAGCTCGCGCTTGAGTCCGGCGTCCATCGAAAGCCACGTCCCTTCCACCTGCGGTCCCGGTTGAGCGTACGTCGGTCCTCCGACGAACCGGCGGGCCGGTCGACCCCAGCGACCGAGTTCACCGGACCATCAGCCGGTCGTCACCCTCCGCGCATCGACATCCCTGCGTCCGTGAGGTAAGACAGGGTGGGGCGGAACACACACTGGTACCGTCCCGGACCACCGCGCCCATCCGAGCGCGGAACACGCCAGACCGGACGGGGAGCGGAATGGTCGACAGCGCACAGGGCCGACGGCAACGACGCGGGAGCCCGTTGGTCTCGCCGGTGCTGCGTCCGACGCTCTGGTCCGCGCTGCTCGGCGCGGTGGCCGCCGCCGCGCTGGCCACCCCGGCCTGGGCCCAGCCATCGCTGCCGGACGCGGTCCCCGACACCGGGTCCCGCCCGGTCGCCGCCGGCGGCCTGCGGCTGCCCAGCTCGATCCCGGGCCTGCCCGGCGCCGGCGTGCCGGGCGCCTTCGGCACGGCGACCGCCAACCCGGGCGACGGCCCGCTCATCGCGCAGATCAACGCGGCGGACGCGCTGGTCGGCCAGCTCGGCGACGACCTGCTCCAGATCAAGGGCCAACGGGACGAGGCGCAGGCCCAGCTCGCCCTCGCCGCCACCGAGCTCCAGCGGGCCCAGGAGGCGCTCCTTAGCGCCCAGGAGAGCGCCAAGGCCGCCGCCGCCGACGCGGTCAAGGCCGCCGCCGCGCTGCCCCCCGGCGAGTTCGGCGCCGACCTGCACGACTTCAGCATGTTGCAGCGGATCACCCGCGGGGACAAGGCCGAGGGCGCGACCACCGCGGTGGCCGGCGAGGTGGCCCGGGCCACCGCCGCCGAGCAGATCGCCCGGGAGGCGCACGGCGCCGCGGAGGCGCGGGTCCAGGACCGCAACGCCGCGTACGCGAAGGCCGAGACGGCCCTGCACCAGCAGGAAGCGACGCTGCTCAAGCTGCGCAAGGACAACGCCGCGCGGCTGATCGAGATCGAGAAGCGCGAGGACGCCGCCGAGCAGCTCATCGGCACGTCGTACGTCAACAGCCAGAACGCGAGCGGGCTGGTCGCCGACCCGCGGGCGCTGGCCGCCGTGCGGTACGCCCTGGCCCAGCTCGGCGACAAGTACCTCTGGGCGGCGGAGGGACCGGACCGGTTCGACTGCTCCGGCCTGATGCTCGCCGCGTACCAGTCGGCCGGGTACCGCGACCTGCCCCGGGTCTCCCGGGACCAGTACTACGCCACCCGCTCCCGCACCGTGGATCCGAACGCCCTACTCCCCGGTGACCTGCTCTTCTTCGCCTCGGGCAGCAGCTGGCAGAGCATCCACCACGTCGCGATGTACATCGGCGGCGGCAGGATGGTCGAGGCGCCGCGGACGGGCGACGTCGTCAAGATCTCGGTCGTCCGGTGGACCCGGCTCTACGCCGCGACCCGGGTCGTCGGCGCGGTGCCCGGCCCGGCCAGCCCGGTGCCGCAGCCCACCCGGACGACCACCCCGCCGCAGCCGAGCCCGACCCCGACGCCCAGCCGGACGGCCACCCCGAAGCCGACCCGTACGGCGACGCCGAGGCCCACGACCACGACCCCCAGCACCAGCCCGTCGACCTCGCCGTCGCCCAGCACGTCCCCGTCGCCGACGCCGAGCCCGTCCACCTCGCCGCCCTCCTCGCCCAGCGAGACGACGAGCAGCGAGCCCGCCCCGACGACGAGCAGCGCCGCCCCGACCGGCAGCGCCGCGGAGGCCACCTCGGGCAGCCCGAGCGCCGGCGGCTGACGGCAACCGTCCACTCCGACTGTGCTGCCGGGCCGGAATGTGGCACGGTGAGATCCAGGCACTCCCGGGCCGCCCATCGCGGTCCGGGTGCGAGCGTGGGCGCGGAGGCGAGCATGGGCGAGCTAGAGGTTCCGGCGGGGACGGTCCATCCGGGATTCGTGCCCGGCTCCACCGACCGGCCGGCCGATCCCGCACCCGGCCGGGCCGCGGCCGAACCGACGGACGACGAGGGCTCGGCGGCGACGGGTCCCGGCGTCGCCCGCGGTCGGGTCAGCGTGACCGCCACGGCCACGCCGCCGGACGGCGAACGGCCGGCCGCCCCGGCCACCGCCACCACGTACCGGGCGGGCAGCCCGGCTGAGTCCGCGGCGCCGCTGGACCGGCGGCAGCCGGGCGCCTCGGTCACGCCGCCCTCGACCTGGTCCGGCTTCGCCACCGCCGAGCGGCCCGCCGGCGCCGGCCCGGACCGATCGGCTGCCCCGGACGACGCCCCGGTCGGCCCCGCGGCCGCCCCGACCGTCTCCGGATCCGCCCGGGTCGCCTCCCCACCCGCGCCGCAGGACTCGACGCCGGGGCCGGCGGTGCCGGGGCCACGCGACGGGGCCGAGGCGGCACCCGCCCGGGCCAGCGCCTCAGTGCCGGGGCTGCGCCGGATCTCCGTTGACGAGGCGGGCGCCGCCGGCGCCGCGGTGGTGGCGAAGGCCGGCGGCGCCAAGGTCTACCGGGCGGGGCCGGTGAATCCCGAGCCGCCCGAGCCGGCACAGCCGCCGGAGCCGGCCCAGCCTCCGGTGCCGCCCACGCCGGAACCCGAGCCGGCCCCCACGCCCGTACCGGGGCCGATGCCGCCCTCCCCGGCACCGCCCGTGCCGGAGCCCGAGCGCCCGTTCCCGGCGCCGCCGGTGCCCGCGCCGCCGCCGGCTCCCCGGCCGACGCCGCCCGGGCCGGTTCCTCCGATTCCCGGGCCACCGGTGCCGCCGCCCGCTCCGCCGGTGCCAGCGCCACCGCCGCCGCCGGGCCCGATGCCCGCCCCGCCGTTCCCGCCCCCGCCCGCCATGGCCACCCCGGCGGGCGGGCCGGTCTCCGCCCCGCCGCCGGTGGTGCCGGGGCCCGCGCTGCCGAGCTGGCCACCGCCGACCAACCCCACCGCCCACCGCACCGCGGCGCCCGGCCGCGGCAGCGCCCACCCGTACCCGACCGGCGCACCGCCGGCCGCGGCCCGCCCGGTCGGCCCGCTGCCCGCCGCGGGGCGGCCCGGCCCCCTCCCCTACCAGGGCGGCCCGGACCTGGCCGGCACGGCCTACGGCGGCACCGAGGGGCCCGGCTTCGCCACCGTGGCGCTCCCGCGGGGCAACCCGCTGGAGAATTCCGGCTCGCTGACCGGGCACATTCTGGCCCAGGGCTGGGCCGAGGACGCCCCGGCGACCCGGTCCAGCAACACGAAGGTGGTGATCATGCTGGCCGCGTCGCTGGCTCTGCTGGTCGCGATCAGCCTGCTGGTGGTGTTCCTGGCCAACGACGCGCTGAGCGGGATGACCGGCGGCTGACGAGCCGGTGACGGGTCGAGCGGGAGCATGGTGAGCCCGCCCACTACGGCCTCACGGCGCGGTGGCGGCTTCGGCGCACCGCCGTACACTTGAATGGATCACTGACCCGGCGCGCCTGTCACGCGCCCATGGGCGATCTTGCGGGCGATTCGGCGGCGTCAGCCGCAGCGGGCCATCGCGAAGATGCGCCCCGCTCGAAAGGCATTTCTTGACCACCTTCGCTGACCCCAGCACGTCCCCGTCCGCCCACGACGCCCCGGAGCACCCCGCCGGCGTCGACGCCCCCGACTTCGCCGCGCTGGGACTGCCCCGGCAGCTGGTCGCCGTGCTGGCCCGCCAGGGCATCACCACCCCGTTCGAGATCCAGCGGGCGACCCTGCCGGACGCCCTCGCCGGCCATGACGTGCTCGGCCGGGGCCAGACCGGCTCCGGGAAGACCCTCGCCTTCGGCCTGCCGCTGATCGCCCGGCTCGCCGAGCGCAACCGGGCCCGCCCGCTGCACCCCCGGGCCCTGGTCCTGGTGCCCACCCGGGAACTGGCCATGCAGGTCAACGACGCGCTGATGCCGCTCGGCAAGGCCGTCGGCATCTTCCTCAAGACCACCGTCGGCGGCGTGCCGTACGACCGGCAGATCGACGCGCTCCGCCGGGGCGTGGAGATCATCGTCGCCACCCCGGGCCGGCTCGGCGACCTGGTCGCGCGCGGCGTCTGCAACCTGGACGACGTCGAGATCACCGTGCTCGACGAGGCCGACCAGATGGCCGACATGGGCTTCCTGCCGGAGGTCACCGAGCTGCTGGCGAAGACCCCGGCGGGCGGCCAGCGGCTGCTCTTCTCCGCCACCCTGGACGGCGACGTCGACTCGCTGGTCAAGCGGTTCATGACCGACCCGGTCACCCACTCGACCGCCCCGTCGACCGCGTCCGTGTCCACGATGGACCACCACCTGCTGCTGATCCCGCCGCACGACAAGTTCGCGGTGGCCGCCTCCATCGCGGCCCGCTCCGGCCGGACGATGCTGTTCGCGCGTACCCAGCTCGGCGTCGACCGACTGGTCGAGCAGCTCGCCGCGGTGGGCGTACGCGCCGGCGGGCTGCACGGCGGCAAGACCCAGCGGATGCGTACCAAGACCCTGGCCGAGTTCCGCGAGGGTCGGATGAACGTGCTGGTCGCCACCGACGTGGCGGCCCGCGGCATCCACGTCGACGGGGTCTCGCTGGTGCTGCACGTCGACCCGCCGAAGGACCCGAAGGACTACCTGCACCGGGCGGGGCGTACCGCCCGGGCCGGCGAGTCCGGTGCGGTGGCCACCCTGGTGCTGCCGAAGCAGCGCCGGACCACCCTGGCCATGCTGGAGAAGGCCGGCGTCGCTCCGGCGGAGACCCGGGTCCGGGCCGGCGACCCAGCCCTCGCGGAGCTGATCGGCGCGCGCGAGCCCAGCGGGGTGCCGGTCCGCGAGGAGCCGCAGGAGCACCGTCGCTACGGCGACCGACCGACCGGCCCGCGCCGCTTCGGCGACCGGGACGGCCGGCGCTTCGGCGACCGCGGCTCCTTCGACCGGGACGGCCGCGGCGAGCGCCGGTTCGGCGACCGGGGCGAGCAGCGCTTCGGCCGCCCGTCCGGGGAGCGGCGCTTCGAGGACCGGCCGAGCGGCGAGCGGCGCTTCGGCGACCGGCCGACCGGGGAGCGGCGCTACGAGGACCGGCCGAGCGGCGAGCGGCGCTTCGGCGACCGGCCGACCGGGGAGCGGCGCTTCGGCGACCGCGACGACCGGCGTCCGGCCGACCCCGCGGGCCGGGACGACCGGCGCTACGGTGACCGGCCGACCGGCGAGCGGCGCTACGAGGACCGCGCCCAGGGCGAGCGGCGCTACGGTGACCGGGACGGCCGGGGCGAGCGCACGTTCGGCGAGCGGGGCGGCGACTTCCGGTCGGCGGACCGCCGGGGCGGGTTCCGCCCCGAGGGGCGGGGCCGGGACGACCGGCCGCGCGACGACCGGCGGGGCTTCGGCGGCCGACCGCCGGCGCGTACCCACTGACCTGACGCCCGGACGCCGCCGTGGAGCAACGCTCCGCGGCGGCGTTTCCACATCCCGTGCCGGTATCCACGCCGTCGCGTAACGTCCGGTTCATGCCGACGACGCCGAAGTCGCTCTTCTGGACCCGGACCGACACCGCCGGAGCCGAGCACGTCGTGATCGACGACGCCCACGGGCTCACGGCGCACGGAACCCTCGTGGCGATCGACCCGATCCCGTACTCCTGCCGGTACCAGCTGGCCGCCGGTCAGGACTGGACGGCCATCCGGCTGGAGGTGGAGGCCGAGGGGGCGGGCTGGTCGCGGAGCGTACGGCTGGAACGGACCGGGGACGGCTGGCGGGTACGGACCGGCGAGGAGGGTGACCTGGACGCGGCGTTGCGGGCCGCCGGGCACACCCCGGCCGGGCTGCCGGGCACGGAGGCCCCGGACCGGCTGGCCGACGCGTTCGACGTCGACCTCAGCGGCTCCCCGCTGTTCAACACCCTGCCGGTACGCCGCCTCAACATGAACCGGGCGCCGGCGGACCAGGCGCGACGGGTGATCGCCGCCTGGGTGCTCGTGCCGAGCCTGGCCGTGGTCCCCGCCGAGCAGGTCTACACGTCGCTCGGGCCCGGCCGGGTGCGCTTCGCCAGCGACACCTTCACGGCCGACCTGGCCGTCGACCCGGACGGCTTCGTGGTGCGCTACCCGGGGCTGGCCGAACGGGTCGACGCCGGCTGACCCCGGGGTGGCCGGTCAGGCCGGCCAGGCGCCGGTGGCCAGGAAGCGGTCGATGGTGGCCAGGTGCGGGGCGAGGTCCAGTCCCTGCCGGGCCACCCAGTCGTCGGCGTAGTACGTGTCGGCGTAGCGGTCGCCGACGTCGCAGATGAGGGTGACCACCGACCCGGCCCGCCCCACCGCCAGCATCTCGGCGATCAGCCCGAACGCGCCCCACAGGTTGGTGCCGGTCGACCCGCCGACCCGGCGGCCGAGCACCGCCGAGCCGGCCCGCATGGCGGCCAGCGAGGCGGCGTCCGGCACCTGGACCATCCGGTCCACCACCGAGGGCAGGAAGGACGCCTCGACGCACGGCCGGCCGATGCCCTCGATCCGGGAGCCGCGGTCGGTCCGCACCGACCAGTCGCCGGCCTGCCAGGCCGGGTAGAAGGCGGAGTTCTCCGGGTCGACCACGCAGAGCTTGGTGGGCAGCCGCCGGTAGCGGGCGTACCGGCCGATGGTCGCGCTGGTGCCGCCGGTCCCGGCGCCCACCACCACCCAGGCCGGCACGGCGTGCCGCTCCAGCGCGAGCTGCGCGTAGATGGACTCGGCGATGTTGTTGTTCCCCCGCCAGTCGGTGGCCCGCTCGGCATAGGTGAACTGGTCCATGAAGTGCCCGCCGGAGTCCTCGGCGAGCCAGCGCGCCTCGATCACCACCTTCGCCGGGTCCCGGACCAGGTGGCAGCGGCCGCCCTGGAACTCGATCTGGGCGATCTTCTCGGGTGAGGTGGAGGCGGGCATGACCGCGATGAACGGCAACCCCAGCATTCGGGCAAAGTACGCCTCGGAGACGGCGGTCGAGCCGGAGGAGGCCTCGACGATGGTGGTGTCCGGGCCGATCCAGCCGTTGCAGAGCCCGTAGAGGAAGAGCGACCGGGCGAGCCGGTGCTTCAGCGAGCCGGTGGGGTGCACCGACTCGTCCTTCAGGTAGAGGTCGATGCCCCACGCCCGGGGCAGCGGGAAGGGCAGCAGGTGGGTGTCGGCGGACCGGTTCGCGTCGGCCTCGACCGTGGCGATCGCCTCGGTCACCCACGTCCGGGCTGCCTCGTCGCACCGGTCCAGATGTGTCACGTCGGCAACGTTACAAGCGAGGTCAGCTCGGGTTCGCCCCGACCCGGCCGCGCTGCCGGCGCTGCCCGGCCCGGCCGGCGGCCCGGATCACCGGCGTCAGCGCGAGCGCCAGCCGGGGCAGCGCGTCGAGGAGCCGGACCTGGGCGCCGCGCCAGCGCGGCAGGCTGACCACCGGCCGCGGCCGGCGGGCCAGCCGCGCGGCCCGCGCGGCCACCCGCTCCGGCGTGAGCATCGACCCGGTGAAGGAGGCCAGCGCGCCGGGGTCGTCGAGCCGGTCGTGCAGCATCGGCGTCCAGATCCCGTCCGGGCAGAGACATGACACGTGTACGCCCCGCAGCCCGGCCATCCGCAGGTCGGCCAGGGTGCCGAGGCTGAACGCGAGCAGGGCGTGCTTGCTGGCCGCGTAGACCGTCTCGCCGGGGGCGGCGATCAGCCCGGCGAGGGACACGACGTTGAGCACGTGCCCGGCCCCCTGGGCCCGCATGACGTCCAGCGCGGCGAGGGTGCCGTTCATCGCGCCGAGGGCGTTCACCTCGACCAGCCGACGGCGGGTCGCCGCGTCGTGCGTCCAGGACGGCCCGGTGACCAGGATTCCGGCGTTGTTCACCCAGAGCCCGAGCCCACCGGCCGCCCCGCCCGCCGCCTCGGCGGCGACCGCGGCGCAGGCCGCCTCGTCGCGGACGTCCAGCGCCCGGGACCAGCCACCGAGCGGCGCCGCGGCGGCGGCCACCGCGTCGGCGTCCACGTCGGTCAGGAGCACGGTCCAGCCGTCGGCGTGCAGCGCGGCGGCGATCGCCCGGCCCAGGCCGCCCGCCGCTCCGGTCACCACGGCCGCTGGCGTCGTCATCGGCGCACGGTATCGCCGGACCCCCGTCGGCGCCAGAGTCGTCTTCCCGGTCGCCGGCCCGACCCCGCTGTTCCCACCGCCCCGGGCCACGGCCGCGCCTCGCCCGCGCGGGCAGCTCAGGGGGTGGGCGGCTCGATGGGCTGGGGGCGGTTCTCCCACTTGGTCGACAGGGCGATCCCGGTGCGGGTGGAGGCCACGCCCGGGGTGCGGTTCAGCCGGACGATCAGCTGCTCCAGCTCGGCGATCGTGCCCACCCGCGCCTTCAGCAGGAACGACTCCACCCCCGCCATGAAGTAGCAGGACTCGATCTCCGGCATCTGCCGGAACGCCCCCAGCACGTCGTCGGTGTCGCCGCCGGAGTCCTCGACGATGCCGATCAGCGCGGTCACGCCGAGCCCGATCGCCTCCGGCTCCACCTCCGCGCGGTACGCCCGGATGACCCCGCTGGACTCCAGCTTGCCGACCCGTTCGTGCACCGCCGGGGCGGAGAGGCCCACCTGGCGGGCCAGCTCGGCGTACGACAGGCGGGCGTTGCCACGCAGCAGCTCCACGAGGCTCAGGTCGATCGCGTCCACGGAGAGTGACCCTATCCGTTCGGGCGTAACGCTCGACGCTCGGCGTCAGTTGAACGTGACAACACGTACCCATTCACAAACTGATGGTCATGGGAGTTCTCTGCCGGTACCATTTACTAACTTCTCAAGCCGTGCGTTTTTCGCGTTTGGCGGACAGGCCAGGTCGCTGGTGCTGTAATTGCCATACGTCCCTCATGACGGCTCTGGGCTCGCACCGGCCGGGGGCAGTGTGTTCAGCCGGGGGCTTCGTCGACGCGAGGAGGGGGCTGTGGACACTGGAGATCGCCTGCTGACACCGGGTGAGGTCGCCGCGCTGTTTCGGGTTGACCCGAAGACTGTGACGAGATGGGCGGCGGCCGGCCGGATCGGCAGCATCCGGACTCCAGGCGGGCATCGCCGGTTTCGGGAATCCGAGGTGCGGGCCCTGCTTGAGGGGGAGGGCATGCTGGACGAGGCGGAGGACATGGGCAAGCCACGCAACATGGGCCCGACCGCCGCGACCGGCCCCGGACCGGCCAACGCCGGCATGTACTGAGTACGGATCGGCAACGCGGACCGGCCGTCAGGTCCGGTCCGCGTCCCGTTGGGCCGCGGCCAGCTCGCCCGACCAGCGACGGAAGAGCGTGTGCGGTACGCCCAGCGCGTCCAGCACCTTGCCGGCCACGAAGTCGACCAACTGCTGCGCCGAGGCGGAGGCGCCCGCGCCGTAGAAGCCCGGACTGGCCGGCAGCACGACCGCGCCGGCGTCGTGCAGCGCGATGAGGTGCTCCAGGTGGCTGCGGGTCACGGGGGTCTCCCGCGGCACCACCACCACCGGCCGACGCTCCTTCAGGTTGACCTCGGCCGCCCGCTGCAGCAGGTCCTTGGAGAGCCCGATCGCGATGCCCGCGCAGGCCGCCGTGCTCGCCGGCACCGCCGCCATGCCGCGTACCCGGTAGGAGCCGCTGCTCGGGCCGGCGGCGAGGTCGCCCGCCGGCCAGTGGCGCACGTCCGCGCCGGTCAGCTCGCGGCCCAACCAGGCGGCCAGGTCGTCGGCCCAGTGCCCGTCCCGGAAGGGGCGGCCGGTCTCGTCGAGGATGGTCAGCCGCGCCGCCCGCGAGACGATCAGGTCCACCGCCTCGCCGGCGTCGAGCAGGCCCCGCATGACGGCCGCCGCGTACGGAGTGCCGGAGGCCCCGGAGACGCCGACCACCCATGGTTCGCGCATACGACCAGCCTGCCTGGTCGGCGGCGGGGACGGGCGGGCACCCCCGCCGTACCGGCCCGGAGCGTCCCCCTTGTCCCGGGACCACCAGCGTTGTCCCGCCGGGCCGCGGCCCTCGCCGCGACCTGCCATGCTTCCGACGGCGATCCACGGCTACGGGAGGGATCGGGATGACGGAGGCGGTGCTCTGGTCGCTGCGGTCCGGCTGCCCGCTCACGCCCCGACTCTCCCCGTACGCCGACCGCACGCAGCAGTGGCTGCTCGACCAGCTCGTCCCACTGGCCCTGCCCCTGGACGCGGTGGCCCTGGACCGGCTGCGCCGGGCGGGCTTCGCCCGGTACGCCGGCCGGCTCTACCCGGACGCCGCCGAGTCGGACCTGCGCGTGCTGACCGCCCTGTTCACCTGGTTCTTCCTGGTCGACGACGCCTGTGACCGGCCGGATCGGCTGACGCCGCCGCAGATCCGCGCGCTGCGCGACGGGGTGCTCGCCCTGCTGCGCGGGGGGCCCCGGGCGCGTCATCCCGGCTTCTCGGGGCCGCTGCGGCGGCTGCTCGTGCAGGCGTGGCGGGAGCCGCGGCGGCGGATGCCGGCCCGCTGGCGGCTGCGCTTCGCCGACGCGGTCGCCGATCACCTGGACGGGGCCTGGCGGGAGGCGGTCGCGAAGGCCGCCGGCCGGCCCCCCGGGGTCGCGGAGTACGTGGCGCTGCGCCGGGCGACCTCGGCGGCGTACGTGTCGTACCCGCTGATCGAGTTCGCGACCGGCCGGCCGCTGCCCGACGCGGTCTACCACCATCCCGCGCTGCGCCGGATCGCCGATCTCGGCAACGACCTGCTCTCCTGGTTCAACGACCTGGCGTCGCTGGACCAGGACCGGGCCAGCGCCGGTGGCCACAACCTGGTGCTGGCGGTGGCGACCGAGCACCGGGTGCCGGCGGAGACCGCCGTGGAGCTGGTGGCCGAGCGCTGGCGGACGGGGATGGCCCGATTCGTGGCGCTGCGCGCCGCGGTGCCGTCGTTCGGTCCGGCGCTGGACGAGGCGGTCACCGCCCACCTCGACGGGGTCGCCCACGCGGTGCGCGGCACGGTGGACTGGACGTTGGAGAGCGCCCGCTACCCGGTCGCCCCCGGTTCCTGACCCGCCGCTCAGGGTCGCAGGTCGAGGCGGACCACCAGGTCGAGCAGGGCGAAGACGAAGAGTGCGATGCCCACGAAGCCGTTGGCGGTGAAGAAGGCCCGGTTGACCTTGCTGAGGTCGGAGGGGCTGACCACCAGGTGCTGGTAGCCGAAGGCGACCGCGGTGAACGCCAGCCCGATCCACCAGAGCCAGCCGAAGCCGACCAGCGCGCCGAACCAGATGAAGAGCGCGAAGGTGACCACGTGCGCGACGGTGGAGGCGTGCAGCGCGAAACGCAGCCCGTACCGGGCCGGGACGCTGTGCACGCCGATCGTCCGGTCCACGTCGGCGTCCTGGCAGGCGTAGATCAGGTCGAAGCCGCCGATCCAGAGGCCGACGGCCGCGCCGAGCAGCCAGGCCGGCCAGGAGCCGTGCAGGGTGCCGGTGACCGCGAGCCAGGCGCCGACCGGGCCGACCGCCTGGGCGATCGCCAGGATGGCGTGCGGCCAGTTGGTGAACCGCTTGCCGTACGGGTAGACGACCAGCGGGACCACGGCGAGCGGGGCGAGCACCAGGCAGAGCGGGTTGAGCAGGGCGGCGGCGGTGAGGAAGACCACCAGCGCGACGGCCGCGCCGGTCCAGGCCGTCCGCACGCTCACCGCCCCGGTCACCAGCTCCCGCCCGGCGGTACGCGGGTTACGCGCGTCGATCCGCCGGTCGAGGATCCGGTTGGCGGCCATCGCGAACGTCCGCGCCCCGACCATGGCCACGGTGATCAGCAGCAGGTCGAGCCAGCGCACCCGCCCGCCGTCGACCCGCATCGCGGTCAGCGCCGACAGGTACGCGAACGGCAGCGCGAAGACCGAGTGTTCGATCGCGACGAGCTTGAGGAAGGACTTCACCCGGCCCGGCTTCTCGGCCGGCGCGTCGAGGACCGCCATCAGATCCCGTACTCCTTCCAGCGCTTGTCGACCAGCGAGACCACCTCGGGCGACATGGACATCTCCTCCGGCCAACCCCGGGTGTAGCCCTCGGTGGGCAGCTTGCGGGTCGCGTCGACGCCCACCTTGCCGCCCCAGAACTGCTGGTACGACGCGTGGTCGAGGTGGTCCACGGGCCCCTCAGTGAGGAGCAGGTCGCGGGCGTAGTCGACGTTGCCGAAGGCGCGGAAGGCGACCTCGTTGTAGTCGTGCACGTCGCAGTCCTCGTCGACGATCACGATCAGCTTGGTCAGCGACATCAGGTGGGCGCCCCAGATCGCGTTCATCACCTTCTGCGCGTGCTTCGGGTAGCGCTTGCGGATGGACACGATCGCGCAGTTGTGGAAGACCCCGACGGCGGGCAGGTCGTAGTCGACGATGTCCGGGATCAGCAGCTTGAGCAGCGGCTGGAAGATCCGCTCGGTGGCCTTGCCGAGGCCGTGGTCCTCCTGCGGCGGCTTGGAGGTGACGATCGAGTGGTAGACCGGGTCGCGCTGCATGGTCATCGCCTCGATGTGCAGCACCGGGAACGGCTCGACCGGGGTGTAGAAGCCGGTGTGGTCGCCGAACGGTCCCTCGGGCAGCCGCTCGCCCGGCTCCAGGTAGCCCTCCAGCACGATCTGCGCGTGCGCCGGCACCTGCAACGGCACGGTGAGGCAGTCGACCATCTCGACCCGCTCGCCGCGCAGGAACCCGGCGAACAGATACTCGTCGATGTCGCTGGGGAGCGGCGCGGAGGCGGCGTACGAGACCACCGGGTCGCAGCCGATCGCCACCGCGACGGGGAGTCGCTGGCCGAGCCGCTCGGCGACCGCGTGGTGGGCGGTGGAGTCCTTGTGGATCTGCCAGTGCATGCCGAGGGTGTTCCGGCCGTGCTGTTGGAGCCGGTAGAGGCCCAGGTTGCGCTTGCCGGTCTCCGGGTGCTTGGTGTGGGTCAGCCCGTAGTTGTGGAAGATCCCGCCGTCGCCGGGCCAGACCTGCAGCCCGGGCAGCCGGTTGAGGTCGACGTCGTCGCCCCGGTAGACCACCTGCTGGCAGGGGGCGGTCTTCACCTTGCGCGGCGGCACCGACTTGAGCTGCATGACCTTGCCCAGGCCCTCGCGGATGCCGGACCAGCCGACCGGCAGCTCCGGCTTGATCAGCGCGCCGATCCGCTCGCCGACCTCGTCGAGGGAGTCGACGCCGAGCGCCATCGCCATCCGCTTCTCGGTGCCGAACAGGTTGATCGCGACCGGCATCTCACCCCGGGTGGGGCGCTCGAAGAGCAGCGCCGGGCCGCCGGCCCGGACGGCCCGGGTGACCACCTCGCTGATCTCCAGGGTGGGGTCGACCGGGACGCTCACCCGCCGCAGCTCACCCGCGCGCTCCAGCGCCGCGAGGAAGTCCTTGAGATCGGTGTACGGGAAGCCACGAGCCGCCATGCCAGCCAGTCTCCCGCACCGGCCTCCCGGTCGCCCAAGCCGGGTGCTGTGACGCGGCCGATGCCGCCGCCGGCCCCGCATGGCCGGGCCGTTGTCGGGTAGTCGAGCCGCCCGGCGACGGAGGGGGCGGCGATGGGCGAGGGGCGGGTCCCGGCGGGGTTCACCGAGCAGCGGGCACGGGTCGGCGAGGTCAACCTCAACTACGTGCGGGGCGGCAGCGGTCCCCCGCTGGTGCTGCTGCACGGCTATCCGCAGTGCTGGCACATGTGGCGGCACCTGCTACCGGAGCTGGGGCGCTCGTTCGAGGTGGTCGCGCCGGACCTGCGCGGCTTCGGCGACAGCGACGCCCCGGCCGGCGGGTACGAGAAGAAGACTCTCGCCGCCGACCTGCACGGCCTGCTCGCCGGGCTCGGCCTGACCGGCGACATCCGGCTGGTCGGCCACGACCTGGGCACCATGGTCGCGTACGCCTACGCCGCCACCCATCCCGACGTGGTGTCCCGGTTGGTGCTCACCGAGGCGCCCATCCCGGACGGGAGCATCTACGCCTTCCCGGCCCTGACGGCCGCCGGTCCGGCGGTGTGGAACTTCGGCTTCTTCAACCTCACCAACGGCCTGCCGGAGCAACTGATCACCGGCCGGGAGACGCTCTGGGTGGACCGCTTCACCGACTCGATCATGGTGAACAAGGGCAGCATCGGCCCGGACGACGCCGAGGAGTACGCCCGGCACCTGCGCGACCCGGATCATCTGCGGGCCAGCTTCGACTGGTTCCGGGCCTTCGGGCAGGACGTGGCGGACAACGCCGCGTACCGGTCGACGAAGTTGCCGATGCCGGTGCTCGCCGTCGGCGCCCGGGCCAGCCTCGGCGAGCAGGTGGCCGAGCAGGTCCGCCGCTACGCCACCACGGTCACCGGCGAGGTGGTCGAGGACTGCGGCCACTGGCTCTTCGAGGAGCGGCCGGCCGAGCTGGCCGCCCTGCTGCTGCCCTTCCTGCGCGGCTGACGCCTTACCGGGCCGGTTGCCAGGCGTACGCGGCCAGGGGCGGGTCGAGCGGCGCGTCGGTGAGCCGGTTCGCGAAGGTCGAGATGGTGTAGGTCCCGACGCCGAGCACCACGTCGAGGGCGTGCCGGGGCTGCCAGCCGGCGTCGAGGAAGGCGGCCAGCTGGGCGTCCGGGACGGCGCCCCGGTGGTCGAGGACGGCCAGGGTGAACCGGCGCAGCGCCGCGAGCCGGGCGTCGGGCGGCTCGGTCCCGTCGCGCAGGGCGGCGATCAGTTCCGGGCCGGCGCCGTGCCGCTCCAGCGTGGCGGTGTGCATCGCCACGCAGATGTGGCACTCGTTCCGGGTGGCGACGGTGAGCACGACCACCTCCCGGGCGACCGGGTCGAGGTCGGTGGCCTCGAAGATGGCGTTGGCGGTGAGGAAGCCCTTGAGCAGCTCCGGGGACTCCGCCATCAGGCCGACGCCGGTGGGCAGGTGGCCGAGCTTGCGGTGGATGCCGGCCATGGTCGGACGCGCGGCGGCGGGCGCGGTGTCGGGGGTGTGGACGGTGAAGACCGGTCGGTGCATGCCGGCCCCTCTCGGATAAGATGGTCAACGTGGTTGACCAGATAGTAAACTGGGTTGTCGAATATGACAACGCCTGACCGCCCCGGCTTCGTACTTCCCCTGCTGCTGCTGGCCGGCTTCCGCACGCTCATCGACGACCTGCACGCCGAGCTGGCCCGGCAGGGCCACCCGGAGCTGCGACCGGCGCACGGCTTCGTCCTCCAGGCCGTCGGCCCCGACGGCACCACCGCCTCCGAACTGGGCCAGCGGCTCGGCGTGTCCAAGCAGGCGGCCGGCAAGACGGTGGACCGGCTGGTCGCCCTCGGCTACCTGGAACGCGCCGACGACCCCGCCGACGCCCGGCGCAAGCTGGTCCGGATGACGGAGCGGGGGCTGGACGGGCTGCGCCGCTCCGCGGTCGTCTTCGACGAGCTGCGCGACCGCTGGGCGGCGACGCTCGGCCCAGACCGCGTCGCAGCCATGGAGGACGACCTGCGGACGGTCGCCTCGGCGAACTTCTTCCGCCTCGACGTCCCCGGCTGGTTCGGCGGCTGACCGGCGGGCCGGGTCCGGCCGCTGCCCCCGCCCAGTTCCGGACGGTCGCCCCTCATCCGGCGCGGCAACCATCCGATCGCGCCCTTTGCTCTGCTTCACCATAGGCAACAGGCACGGTCGGTAACTGTTGCGTCCGCTGCAGCAGAGCAAAGGGGCCGCGAGGAGTGGTTGCCGGTCGGGGCTTCGAGTCGAAGAGGCCTGGTCAGAGGCCTCCACCCGATCGGGAAGGCGGCGACGCCGCCAGTGTCGAGCACCTCCTCGGCACGCTTCAGGTAGGCGTGACTGGGGGCCGCGTGACCCAGCTCCAACGCGGAGGCCATCGAAGCCCCGACATGACCATCGCAATTCGTAGAACTGCACTTCTTAGAAGTGTGGTTCTAAATATTGCAGCCGGACGGACCCGACAGGTCCGTTGCCGAGGGGCCACGATGGCCCCATGGACGACGCGTACGTGGTGGGCGACCCCGACGGCCTCTCGCCCCTGCTCCAGGAGATCCGGGACGCCGTGGCCCGGGAGCTGCACGCCCAGTTCGCCCTGCGGGCCGACCGCCTCGACCTCGCCAACCTGCCGGAGGTCGCGTACCAGGTGACCCTGCGCGTCGACGGCGTGCTGAACGGGCGTCGCCCGGCGACCGGGACCTCATCCGTCACCGCCTCCCCTTAGCGAGCCGGTCGACGTGATCGGCGCCGAGCACCAGTCTGCGGCCGGCCAGTACTACCTGCGCGACATCCGCGGCGCGTTCGACGTCGTCGCCCTCGGCGCGACCGCCACCGGTTCGGTCGGCGACACCGTCCAGGTCGAGGTCGGCCTGCGCAACGACGGCCCCGGCGTGCCGGACGGCATTCATCTCCGGCGACAACGCCGCCCGGTTCACATTCACCCCGCCGGCCGGGACCACCATCACCGGCAGCCCGGCCCGGTGCTGGCTCTGGGGTGACGAGGAGAGCGGCGAGGCGCCGACGACCTGGTACTGCCCGAAGCCGGGTGGGCGTACAGGTCAGCTGACCCCGGCGTACGAGTGCAGGCCGGTGAAGAAGAAGTTGACCCCGAACAGGTTCATCAGCATGGTCAGGAAGCCCAGGATGGCGATCCAGGTGGCCACGTTCCGCTTGATGCTCGGGGTGGCCCGGGCGTGCAGGTAGCCGGCGTAGACCACCCAGGAGATGAACGCCCAGGTCTCCTTCGGGTCCCAGCCCCACGCCCGACCCCAGGCCGCCTCGGCCCAGATCGCCCCGGCGATCACCGCGAAGGTGAAGATCGGGAACGCGAAGGCGTGCAGCGCGAAGGTCATCCGTTCCAGCCCGGCCGCCGCCGGCAGCCGGCGGGCCAGGGTGTACGGGAAGCTGCGCCGCCCCTGCTCCCAGCCCGCCCGCATCAGGTACGCCGCCGCCGGCACCACGCCCAGCAGGAAGATGCCGGAGGCGAAGACGATCGTCGACACGTGGATCACGAACCAGTACGACTGGAGCGCCGGCATCAGCGGCGTGACCTGGACGTAGAGCCTCAGCTCGGCGAAGGCCAGCAGCAGCACCATGACCAGGGTCAGGAAGAGCCCGAGCCGGCGCAGCGCGGGGCGCTTCCAGAGCACCGCCAGCCAGGCTGCGGTCCCGATGAAGGTGACCGTCAGCACGAACTCGTACATGTTGCCCCAGGGCATGCGCTCGGCGGCGAGGCCCCGGGTGACCAGGGCGCCGAGGTGGAGCGCGGCGGCGAGCGCGGTGACCCAACCGGCGATCCGACCGGCCACCAGGGCCCGCTGCGCCGACCGGCCGGGCCGGGGGTCGGCCGGGGCGGCGGGTGGCTCGACGGTCCCGCCGGCGCCGCCGATTCCCGCGCCGACCAGCTCCCGGGCCGGGGCGGCGGCCGTCGCCGGCACCGCGCGGGCGTTGCCGAGCGCGTACTCGACGGCGTGGCTGATCATCGCGACCAGGTACGCCAGGATCGCGAAGGTCACCAGCTGGTCGGAGAGTGCGGACATCACTCGACTCCTTCTCGCGCCAGCCCGTCGCCCCGCTCGTCGGCGCCGACCGCGGCGACCAACTGGGCGAACTCGTCGGCGAACCCTGGATGGTCGGTGCGCGGCAGCCCACCGGCCTCCACCAAGCTACTACCGCTCGTCGGAGATCCGCCGTCGGGGGGCGTGACCCGGAACCAGACCCGCCGGCGCCGGCCGAAGAGCGAGCCCATCAGACCGGCGAGCAGCACCACGCAGGCGCCGAGCAGCAGCGCCTGCCCCGGGGCGTACCGGACGGAGAGGGTGACGTACGGCTTCGTCCCGACGAACTCCAGCGTGCTGCCGTCGTCCAGGGTCCATTTCTCGCCCATGCCGAGCTTCTTGTCGCCGACCTGCTTGAGCTTGCCGTTGTCGACCTGCCGCTGGTCGAGCTTGTAGACCGACCCGGGGATGCCGGCGTCCAGCCCGAGGTTGCCCCGGTACGCGACCAGGACCACCGCCGGGTTCCGCTCGGTGGGGTACTGCGACGCGACGAACGGCGCCGTGTCCGGGGCCGTCGGCAGGTAGAGCCCGTCGAAGGCGACCTGCTGGTCGGCGGCCCGCTTGCCGGTCTTCGGGTCGACGTTGGCGTCCGGGAAGGCGGCCACGCCCTCGCCGGTGAGACCGACGTCACCGGTGGTCAGGAACGGCACGGTGCTGGTCTGGCTGCGGCCGTACTTGTCGGTGTACTTCAGGATCGGGGCGTACCCGTGGCCGAGCAGGTAGACGTTGGCGGAGCCGAGCCGCAGCGGCGAGTTGACCGAGAAGTCGGCGGTCCGCTTGGACCCGTCCGTGTCGTCCACGCTCACCGTGGCCCGGAAGCTGGCCGGCTGCCCGGACGGGAGGAACTTCGCGTGGAAGTCGTCCAGGGTGAGGCAGAACGGCGGCAGGTCGGCGCTGTCCACGCGCGGGCCGAGCGAGGCCTCGCTGTACTGCTGCCGGGTGTTGCAGAAGGCGTTCTCCGCGCCGGCCACCAGCAGCCGGTTGCCGTGCCAGCCGTACCAGGAGCCGAGCGCGACCCCGAGCAGCACGGCGATCAGCGAGGTGTGGAAGAGCAGGTTGCCGGTCTCCTTGAGGTAGCCCTTCTCGGCGGAGACCTCGTTGCCGCGCACCTCGACCCGCCAGCGGCGGCGGCGCAGCACCGCGACGATGGCCTGCGCGTCGGCGGCGGCCGGCGACTCCAGCACCGCGTGCTGGGGCAGCCGGTCCAGCCGCTTCGGGGCGGCCGGCGGCCGGGAGCGCAGCGCCCGCAGGTGGTCCCGCATCCGCGGCAGGATGCAGCCGACCAGGGAGGTGAAGAGCAGCAGGTAGATCGCGGAGAACCAGATCGAGCCGAAGACCTCGAACGCGCCGATCCGGTCGAGCTGCGGGGCCAGGTCGGGGTGGTCGACGAAGTACTGGTTGACCTTCTCCGGGTTGACCCCGCGCTGGGGCAGCACCGAACCCGGGATGGCGGCGACCGCGAGCAGGAAGAGCAGGATCAGCGCGGTACGCATGCTGGTCAGCTGCCGCCAGGAGTTGCGCAGCAGGGCCAGCACCGGGTTGACCCGCCGCCGGGGCGCCCCGGCCGGCGCGGCCGGCCGCTCGTCCACGGTCGTCATCAGATGCTCACCTCGCCCACGCCGACGTGCGTCTGCAGCCAGATCACGAAGTTCTGCCAGCCGCCGGTGACCAGCGCCAGGCCGATCAGGATCAGCAGGGCGCCGCCGATCCGGGTCACCCAGCGGCTGTTGCGCCGGACGGCGCGGAAGACCCCGAGCAGACGGTGGAAGCCCAGCCCGAAGACGACGAACGGTATCCCCAGCCCGAGGCAGTACGCCACGGCCAGCACCACCGCCCGGTCGGTCCTGCCGCCGACCGCGGCCATGCCGAGCACCGCGCCGAGCGTCGGGCCGGTGCAGGGCAGCCAGCTCAGCGCGAAGACCGCGCCGAGGACCGGCGCGCCGAGCAGCCCGGCGGCGGGCAGCCGGTGGATCCGGAACTCGCGCTGCATCCCCGGCACCAGGCCGAGGTAGCCGAGCCCGAGCACCACGACCAGGCCGCCGATGACGATCTCCAGCGCGCGCTCGTGCTGAAAGAAGACCTTGCCGACGCTGGAGAAGAGGATCGCGGTGGCGGTGAAGACGGCGGTGAAGCCGGCGATGAAGAGCAGCGTCCCGGCGAGCACGCGCCCCTTGACCGCGGCCGCCGGCCGGGCCGCGACGGCCACCCCGCCGGTGGCCACGGCGACCCCGCCGCCGGTCGGGTCGTCCCCGCCGGTCGGGCCGTCCCCGCCGGCCGGTGCGGCCTCGGTCCGTGCCCGGCCCTCGAGGTCGGCGCCGGCCAGGCCGGTGACGTACGACAGGTAGCCCGGCATCAGCGGCAGGACGCACGGGCTGAGGAAGCTGACCAGCCCGGCGAGCGCCGCCGCGCCGATCGCCAGCAGCAGCGGCCCGGACTGGGCGACCTCGCGGAACGTCTCGCCCATCAGCGGGATCCGGAGGCCGCTTGCTCGGCGGCGATCCGCTCGACGACGGGGCGCAGCACGTCCTGAGTGACTGCTCCCCTGATCACCACCGCGATCCGGCCGTCCCGGTCCAGGACCACCGTGGCCGGGGTGGTGTTCGGCGGGATGTCGAAGTTGAGCGCGAGTCGACTCGGCGGGTCGAAGAGGCTCGGGTAGGTGACCCGGCCCTCCTCGAAGGCGATCGCCTTGTCTTTGCTGTCCTGCACGTTGATGCCGAGGAACGTCACTCCGGAGGCCCTGGTGGCCTGGTAGGTGGCCTCCAGGTCGTCGGCCTCGGCCCGGCAGGGCGCGCACCAGGAGCCCCAGAAGTTGACCACCACGACCTGGCCACGGTCCCGCGCGATGTCGTAGGTGCCGCCGGTGAGCAGCTCACCGGTCAGCTTCGGGGTCTTCGACCGCTGGTCGGGAGCGCACTCGACGGTCACCCCGTCACTGCTGCAGCGCTTCTCCTCGCTGCCGGAGGAGCAGCCGACCAGCGCCGTCGCGGCGGCGACGGCGGCGAGCAGGGCGGCGACGGGCCTCCGGGAACGCATCAGGCCCCCTTTGCCGTCCGGGCGGTCGGCGAGATCGCGACCAGGTGGGCCGCCGGCTCGGAGTAGCCGATGCCGACGACCTTGGCGCCGTCGAAGTGGAACGTGGTGAGGCTGGCCAGCCCGCACTGCCGGCGGCGCGGGTCGTGCCAGAGCCGCTTGCGCTCGACGTACCGGCGCAGCGTCCAGATCGGGAGCTGGTGGGAGACCAGCACCGCCTCGCGCCCCTCGGCGGCGACCCGGGCGGCGTGCAGGGCGGCGAACATCCGTTCGGCGATGGCCTGGTACGCCTCGCCCCAGGACGGGGTGACCGGGTCGCGCAGCACCCACCAGTTGCGCGGGTCGCGGAACGAGCCGTCGCCCGGGGAGACCTTCTTGCCCTCGAACCAGTTGGCGCTCTCGATCAGCCGCTCGTCCACCCCGACCGGGAGGCCGAACTGCGCCGCGATCGGCTCGGCGGTCTGCTGGGCGCGCTCCAGCGGGCTGGCCACCACGTGCACCACGTTCCGCTCGGCGAGCCCCTGCGCGGCCGCCTTGGCCATCTGTACGCCCAGTTCGGAGAGGCGGAAACCGGGCAGCCGGCCGTAGAGGATGCCCTCCGGGTTGTAGACCTCGCCGTGCCGCAGCACGTGGACCACCGTCTCGCTCACCGTGCCACCTTCGTTCGCGATTGCGGGGCTCGCAGACCCGGCTCACTCCTCACGCTCACGCCCGCTACCCCCCGTGACCCGCCGCTGCCGCCGCCGTCGCCGCGCCCGGCAGGGCGGCGGCGATCTGCTCCAGGGCGGCGTCGTCCAGCGCCGCCGACACGAACCACGACTCGAACGCGCTCGGCGGCAGGTAGACGCCGGCGGCGAGCATCGCGTGGAAGAACGCCTTGAACGCGGGCACCTGCTGGGTGCGCGCGCCGTCGTAGTCGACCACGTCGGCGTCGGTGAAGAAGATGGAGAACATGCTGCCCGCGTACGACAGGCGGTGCGGGACCCCGGCGGCGGCCAGCGCGTCGGCGGCGAGCTTGCCCAGGACGGCGGCGGTCTCGTCCAGCTTCCGGTAGAGCGCGTCGTCGGCGAGCCGCAGCGTGGCCAGGCCGGCGGCGCACGCGAGGGGGTTACCGGAGAGCGTGCCGGCCTGGTAGACCGGGCCGGCCGGGGCGAGCCGCGCCATGATCTCCGCGCGCCCGCCGAACGCCGCGGCGGGCAGGCCGCCGCCCATGACCTTCCCGTACGTCCACAGGTCGGCGTCGGACGGGTCGAGGCCGTGCCAGCCGGCGCGGGAGACCCGGAACCCGGTCATCACCTCGTCGACGATGAGCAGCGCGCCGTACGCGTGGGCGATCCGGGCCAGCTGCTGGTTGAAGCCGTCGCGGGGCGCGACCACACCCATGTTGCCGGCGGCCGCCTCGGTGATGATCGCCGCGATGTGCGGCCCCTCGGCCGCGAAGGCCTCCTCCACCGCCGTGATGTCGTTGTACGGCAGCACGATCGTGTCGCCGGCCGCCGCGCCGGTCACGCCGGGCGAGTCCGGCAGGCCAAAGGTCGCGACGCCGGAGCCGGCGGCGGCGAGCAGGGCGTCGGAGTGGCCGTGGTAGCAGCCGGAGAACTTGATGATCTTGGATCGCCCGGTGAAGCCGCGGGCCAGCCGGATCGCCGACATGGTGGCCTCGGTGCCCGAGTTCACCAGTCGGACCTGCTCGACCGGGGTACGCGCGACGATCTCCGCGGCCAGCTCCACCTCACCGGGGGTGGGCGTGCCGAAGCTGGTGCCGAGCGCGGCGGCGGCCTGCACGGCCTCGACCACCTCGGGGTGCGCGTGGCCGAGGATCAGCGGCCCCCAGGAGCAGACCAGGTCGACGTAGCGCCGGCCGTCGGCGTCGAACATCCAGGGGCCCTCCCCCCGGACCATGAAGCGCGGCGTGCCGCCGACGGCACGGAACGCGCGCACTGGGGAGTTCACCCCGCCGGGCACGATGGCCTTGGCGCGGTGGAACAGGGCCTCGGAGGCCGGCGCGTCGGCCGGGTAGCGGCCGGATCCGGCGGAAAAGGTATCGGTCACGATGCCGCCATTGTGTCAGCGCCGGCCGGCGAATCGGCAGCCACCCCGCGCCGGGGTTACCGGGCTCACCCGCCGCCCGGGTTGCCGAGCGGGACGGAGATCAGCCGCGGCGGGCGCCCGGGGCCCGCTCGACGGGCCGGGTGGTCGCGGCCGCGATAGGGTAACCGGGTGGATCGTGCCGAACTGTCCATCACGGTACACCGGACGGGCGATGAAGTGGTTCTTCGCCTGGCCGGTGAGATCGACATGCTCACGGCCGCCCAGCTGTCGACTGTCGTCAATGAGGTGCTGGCCGACCCCCCGCCGCGCATCGTGCTCGACCTGGGCGGGGTCACCTTCTGCGACTCGCAGGGCCTCGGCACCCTGGTGGTGCTGAGCCGCAAGGCCAGTCACGCCCAGTGCCTGCTGGTCCTGAGCAACGTCGGCGACTTCCTGCTGCGCGTCCTCGACATCACCGGCCTCCGCTCCGCCCTGATGATCCGCAACGAAACCGCCCCCTGACCCGGGTGGTGCGGACCGCCGTCAGGTGATGGGGGTGTCGCGGTGGCGGAAGGCCCTGAGGCCGGTTGCCGCCATCAGGAGGGCCACGGCGGTCAGGAGCCAGAGCGGGGTGGCGTGCCAGTGGTCGCCCAGCACCTGCGGCGTGTGGGTGAACGGGGAGAGGTCCAGCAGCCACTGGCTCAGCTCCAGCACCGCGCCGAACTGGCCGAGCAGCACGCAGACCGCGAGCACCGCCCAGGCCACCGCGGCGAGCCGGGGCAGCAGCCCGTACAGCAGCACCGCGAAACCGGCCAGCACCCAGGCCGCCGGCAGCTGCGCCAGCGCGGCGCCGACCATCCGGGGCAGCTCGCCCGGCACGTCGTGGACGCTGATCCCGTAGGTGAGGCCGGTCGCGAAACCGGTGACGGCGAGCACCACCGCCGGGCCGACCAGGGCGAACAGCACGTGCGACAGGAGCCAGCGGGTCCGGGTCACCCCGGTGGCCAGCAGCGGCTCGGCGCGCCCGTCGGTCTCCTCCGACCGCATCCGCAGCGCGGCCTGGATGCCGTAGCCGGCGGCGGCCAGCCCGGCCAGGCTCAACGTCGCCCCGAGGTACGCCTCGGCCAGCCCCGAGACGCCACCGATTCGGGTCATGATCTGCTCCAGCTGGGGGTTGCCCTCGAGCGAGCTGCCGGCGGCCTTCGCCGCCCCGCCGAGAATCAGCCCGAGCAGGCCGAAGCCGACCGACCACCAGAGGATCTGCCCCCGGTGCAGGCGCCAGGCCAGCCCGAACGGCCCGCCGAGGGACCGCCCGGCGGTGGCCGGCCCGAGCCGGGTCGGCAGCAGCCCGGCGCCCAGGTCCCGGCGCACCGACAGCGGGTACGCGACGGCGGCGAGCAGCGCGGACAGCACCACCGGCAGCGCCAGCACCCACCACCGGTCGCCTTCGTACGCCCGGATGCGCGGCGCCCAACCCAGCGGGGAGAGCCAGCTCAGCCACTCCCGCTCCGCCGCGTCACCGGCGAGGCGGAGCGCGAAGGCCGCCCCGAGGACGGCGATCGCGATGCCCCGGGCCCCGCCCGCCGTCTCGGTGAGCTGGGCGGCGAGCCCGCCGACGGTGGCGAAGACCACGCCGACCAGCGCCCCGGCGAGCCCGTACGCCAACGAGCCGCCTGCCGGCAGGCCGGTCGCGACCAGTCCCGCGGCGGTGAGCAGGCCGAGCAGCAGGCTGGCCGCGTACGTCAGCAGCAGGGCGGCGGTCAGCCCGGCGTACCGGCCGAGCACGGTGCCGCCGAGCAGTTCGCGGCGGCCGGCCTCCTCCTCGGTCCGGGTGTGCCGGATGACGGTGAGCAGGCTGGCCAGCGCGATGATCACCAGCAGGAAGCCGCCGCGCTGCGCGGTGAGCGCGCCGACGCTCTCGCCGTACACCGGGCCGAGCAGGGCGATGATCGAGGGGTTGCGGGCCGTGCCGGCAGCGTACGCGGCCCGCTCGGCGGCGGTCGGGAAGAGCGCGAAGTAGCTGGCCGCGTACGACATCGGCAGCACGGCGAGGACCAGCACCCAGAGCGGCAGCAGGACGCGGTCCCGGCGCAGGATCAGGCGGACCAGGTGACGGGTGCCGGTGAGCGTGCTCATGCGACCACCTCGGCGTCGGTGGACTCGTAGTGCCGCAGGAACAGCTCCTCCAGCGTGGGCGGCTGGCTGACCAGGCTGCGTACGCCGATCTCGGTGAGCCGGCGCAGCGCGGCGTCCAGCGCGGTGGTGTCGACGTCGAAGCGCACCCGGTTGCCCTCGACCTGCAGGTCGTGCACGCCGGGCAGGGTGGCGAGGCCGTCCAGCGGGCCGGCGAGCTCGGCGTCGATCGCGGTGCGGTGCAGGTGGCGCAGCTCGCCGAGGGTGCCGGTCTCCACGTTGCGGCCGTTGCGGATGATGGTCACCCGGTCGCAGAGCGCCTCCACCTCGGCCAGGATGTGGCTGGAGAGGAGCACGGTCCGGCCGTCGGACTTGGCGCGGCTCACCCACTGCTGGAAGACCTCCTCCATCAGCGGGTCCAGCCCGGAGGTCGGCTCGTCCAGGATGAGCAGCTCGACGTCGGAGGCGAGGGCGGCGACCAGGCCGACCTTCTGCCGGTTGCCCTTGGAGTAGGCCCGGCCCTTCTTGCGGGGGTCCAGCTCGAACGACTCCAGCAGCTCGGCCCGGCGCTTCGGGTCCAGCCCACCGCGCATCCGGCCGAGCAGGTCGATCACCTCGCCGCCGGAGAGGTTGGGCCAGAGGGTGACGTCGCCGGGGACGTACGCCAGCCGTCGGTGCAGGGCGACGGCGTCCCGCCAGGGGTCACCGCCGAGCAGTCGGACGGCCCCCGCGTCCGCCCGGAGCAGACCGAGCAGCATCCGGATGGTGGTCGACTTGCCGGAGCCGTTGGGGCCCAGGAAGCCGTGCACCTCCCCGGCACGGACGGTGAGGTCGAGTCCGTCGAGCGCCCGGGTCCGGCCGAAGGTCTTCACCAGGCCGGACACCTCGATTGGGGTTTCCATGCTTCGCAAGCTACGCTCGTTTCACAAACTTGTGAAGACAGTGAGATCCGAGGCACCATCATCTTCACGCGATTTTCACGGGAGGAGCCCCCGCCGATGGCTGACGACCGTCGCCCCGCCCGCAACGAGGAGGAGATCCACCTCTTCGTCGAACGGATGGCGATGGCCTTCGCGGACGTCGGCTTCCCCCGGATGGCCGCCCGGGTGCTGTTCAGCGTGATGAGCGCCGACGGGCCGCTCACCGCCGCCGAGATCGGCGAGCGGCTGGGGGTGAGCGCCGCGGCCGTCTCCGGCGCGGTCCGCTACCTCACCCAGTTCGCCATGCTGGTCCGCGAGCCGGTGAAGGGCTCCCGGCGGGACCGTTACCGGATGCCGGACAACCCCTGGTACGAGGCCACGGTCACCAAGACCGGGCTCTACAAGAACTTCATCGACATCGCGTCGGGCGGGGTGGCGGCCCTGGCCGGACGGGAGACCCCCGGCGGCGAGCGGGTCAGCGAGATGCTGGACTTCTTCCTCTTCGTACAGGAGGAGATCGACGCGCTCGGCGAACGCTGGCGGGCCCGGCGCGCCGCGACCGGACACGGCGGCCGGCCCGACGCCTGACCGTCAGGCGGTGTTGCCCCAGCGGGCCTGTTCGAGGAGGTCCACCGCGCGCTCCCGGGACTCCGGGCCGTCGTCGCCGCGCAGCAGGGCGGTGGCCTCGTCCACCGCCTCGGTGAGCACCCGCCACTGGGCGTCCCGCTCCCGCACCACGTCCGACTGGGCGGCGAGCTGCCGGGTCTTCACCCACAGCTCCACGAAGACCGACACCTTCGCCCGCAGCACCCACGGGTCGAACGGCTTGGTCAGGTAGTCGACCGCGCCGACCGCGTAGCCGCGCAGGGCGAGCTGGGCATCCTTGTCCGCCGCGGTGAGGAAGATGATCGGCACGTGCCGGGTCCGCTCCCGCCGCTTGATGTGGCTGGCCGTCTCGAACCCGTCCATGTCCGGCATCTGGGCGTCCAGCAGGATCACCGCGAAGTCGTCCACCAGGAGCTGCTTGAGCGCCGCCTCGCCGCTCTCCACGGCGACCGACTGCACCGGGAGCCCCTGGAGGATCGCCTCCAGGGCCATCAGGTTCTCCCGCCGGTCGTCCACCAGCAGCGCCTTGGCCGTCTGTGTCACGAATTCTCCTCGCCTCGGCCGCCGCTGATCCACGACGCCATCAACTCGATCAGCTCGTCCAGGTCGACCGGCTTGGTGATGTAGTCGCTGCCGCCGGCCGCGAGCGCCGACTCACGGTCACCCGGCATCGCCTTGGCGGTCAGGAAGACGATCGGCAGGTCGGCGAAGCGATGGTTGCGCCGGATCTGCCGGGTGGTCTCGTACCCGTCCTGGTCCGGCATCATCGCGTCCATCAACACGATGTCCACCTCCGGATGCTCGGCCAGCAGGCGGACCCCGTCCGCCCCGTTGTCCGAGTACAACACGGTCATCCCGTGCAGTTCCAATGCGGAGGTCAGGGCGAAGACGTTGCGGACGTCGTCGTCGACGATCAGCACGGTCACCCCCTCCAGCCGCCGGGCCGCCGGGGTCTCCGGCGGCTGCGGCAGCTCCATCGGCATGAGCAGCGACGACGGCAGGCCCGCGCGGCTCGGCGACGGCGGTGCCGGCGCCACCACCGCGTCCGGCGCCAGCACGTCCGGCACGAAGAGGGTGAAGGTCGAGCCCTGCCCGGGCGCCGAGGACACGGTGATCGTCCCGCCGATCAGCCGGGCCAGGTCCCGGCTGATCGACAGGCCCAGCCCGGTGCCGCCGTAGCGGCGGCTGGTGGTGCCGTCGGCCTGCTGGAACGCCTCGAAGATCAGCGACAGCTTGTCGTCCGAGATCCCGATGCCGGTGTCGATCACCGTGAACGCGATGACCTGCCGGGCGTTGGTAAGCGCCGGCACGTCGAAGACCGCGTTCTCCGCCGCCGGGGCGATCCGCAGCGTCACCGCGCCGTTGTCGGTGAACTTCATCGCGTTGGAGAGCAGGTTGCGCAGGATCTGCTGCAACCGTTGGGCGTCGGTGACCAGCGCCGGCGGCAGGTCCTTCGCCAGCCGCACCTGGAAGTCCAGGCCCTTCTCCTCGGCCTGCGGGGCGAACGCCTGCTCGACGTACCCGCGGATCTCGGAGAACCGGACCTCGGTCGGCTCGACGTCCATCCGGCCCGCCTCGATCTTGGACAGGTCGAGGATGTCGTCGATCAGCGAGAGCAGGTCCGAACCGGCGCTGTGGATCGTCCGGGCGAACTCGATCTGCTTGCGGGTGAGGTTCTGCTCCGCGTTCTCGGCCAGCAACCGGGACAGCAGCAACAGCGAGTTCAGCGGCGTACGCAACTCGTGGCTCATGTTCGCCAGGAACTCCGACTTGTACGCCGACGCCCGGGTGAGCTGCTGCGCCTTGTCCTCCAGGCCGAGCCGGGCCAGCTCGATCTCCCGGTTCTTCGTCTCGATGTTGCCCTTCTGCTCGGAGAGCAACTGGGCCTTGTCCTCCAGCTCGGCATTGGTCCGCTGCAACTCGGCCGACTGCTCCTGGAGCTCGTGGGCCAGCCGCTGGGACTGGGCCAGCAGCTCCTCCGTACGCCGGTTGGCCTGGATGGTGTTGACCGCCAGACCGATGGTGAGCACCAGCCGCTCCAGGAACGACAGGTGCAGCTCGGAGAAGGTGGTCACCCCGGCGAACTCGATCACGCCGAGCAGCTCGCCCTCGAAGAGCACCGGCAGCACCACCAGGTCGGCCGGCGGCGTCTCGGCCAGCCCGGAGCGGAGGACGAGCCGACCGTCGGGCTGGGCGTTGACCCGGATGGTCCGGCGGGAGAGCGCGGCCTGACCGACCAGCCCCTCCCCCGGACCGAAGGTCACGTCCTGTCCCCGCGCCACGTAGCCGTACGAGGCCGTCAACCGCAGTCGCATGCTGCCGTCGGAGCTGTCCGTCAGGAAGAACGCGCCGAGCTGCGCGTCGACCAGCGGGGTCACCTCCATCATGATCATCCGACAGACCTCGCCGAGGTCGCGCTGGCCCTGGAGCAGACCACTGATCCGGGCCAGGTTGGAGTCCAGCCAGCCCTGCTCGGCGTTCTTCTTGGTCGTCTCCCGGAGGGTGACGATCATCTGGTTGATGTTGTCCTTCAGCTCGGCGACCTCGCCCTGCGCCTTGACCGCGATCCGCTGGGTCAGGTCGCCCCGGGTCACCGAGGTGGAGACCTGGGCGATCGCCCGGAGCTGGGTGGTCAGGGTCGAGGCGAGCTGGTTGACGTTCTCGGTGAGGTCCCGCCAGGTGCCCGAGACGCCCTTCACCTGCGCCTGGCCGCCCAGCTTGCCCTCGATGCCGACCTCGCGGGCCACCCGGGTCACCTCGTCGGCGAACGACGACAGCTGGTCGACCATGGTGTTGACGGTGTTCTTCAGCTCCAGGATCTCGCCCTGGGCGTCCACGGTGATCTTCTGGCCGAGGTCGCCCTTGGCCACCGCGGTGGTGACCGAGGCGATGTTGCGCACCTGGCTGGTCAGGTTCGACGCCATCGAGTTCACGTTGTCGGTCAGGTCCCGCCACGTACCGCTGACGCCCTTGACCTGGGCCTGACCACCCAGCTTGCCCTCGGTGCCCACCTCACGGGCCACCCGGGTCACCTCGTCGGCGAAGGACGACAGCTGGTCCACCATCGTGTTCACCGTCGACTTCAGCTCCAGGATCTCACCCTGGGCGTCCACCGTGATCTTCTGCGACAGATCGCCCTTCGCCACCGCGGTGGAGACCTGGGCGATGTTGCGCACCTGACTGGTCAGGTTCGACGCCATCGAGTTCACGTTGTCGGTCAGGTCGCGCCAGGTGCCGGCGACGCCGCGTACCTGGGCCTGGCCGCCGAGCTTGCCCTCGGTGCCCACCTCGCGGGCCACCCGGGTCACCTCGTCGGCGAACGACGACAGCTGGTCCACCATCGTGTTGACGGTCGACTTCAGCTCCAGGATCTCGCCCCGGGCGTCAACGGTGATCTTCTGCGACAGGTCACCCTTGGCCACCGCGGTGGTGACCGAGGCGATGTTGCGCACCTGACTGGTCAGGTTCGACGCCATCGAGTTCACGTTGTCGGTCAGGTCCCGCCACGTACCGCTGACGCCCTTGACCTGGGCCTGACCACCCAGCTTGCCCTCGGTGCCCACCTCACGGGCCACCCGGGTCACCTCGTCGGCGAACGACGACAGCTGGTCCACCATCGTGTTGACGGTGTTCTTCAGCTCCAGGATCTCCCCCTGGGCGTCCACGGTGATCTTCTGCGACAGGTCGCCCTTCGCGACCGCGGTGGAGACCTGGGAGATGTTGCGGACCTGGCTGGTCAGGTTGCCGGCGAGCTGGTTGACGTTCTCCGTCAGGTCGCGCCAGGTGCCGGAGACGCCGCGCACCTGGGCCTGACCACCCAGCTTGCCCTCGATGCCCACCTCACGGGCCACCCGGGTCACCTCGTCGGCGAACGACGACAGCTGGTCCACCATCGTGTTGACGGTGTCCTTCAGCTCCAGGATCTCGCCCTGCGCCGCCACGGTGATCTTCTGCGACAGGTCGCCCCGGGCCACCGCGGTGGAGACCTGGGCGATGTTGCGCACCTGCGCGGTCAGGTTCGACGCCATCGAGTTGACGCTGTCGGTCAGGTCCTTCCAGGTGCCGGCGACGTTCGGCACCTCCGCCTGACCGCCGAGCTTGCCCTCGGTGCCCACCTCGCGGGCCACCCGGGTCACCTGCTCGGCGAAGAGCCGCAGGGTGTCGGTGAGCGAGTTCATCGTGTCGGCGAGCTCGGCGACCTCCCCGCGCGCCCCGACCGTGATCTTCTGCGACAGGTCGCCCTTGGCCACCGCCGTCGCCACCTGGGAGATCGACCGCACCTGGCCGGTCAGGTTCGACGCCATGGTGTTCACCGAGTCGGTGAGGTCCTTCCAGGTGCCGGCGACCCCGCGGACGTCGGCCTGGCCGCCGAGCTTGCCCTCGGTGCCCACCTCGCGGGCCACCCGGGTCACCTCGTTGGAGAAGGACGAGAGCTGGTCGACCATGGTGTTCACCGTGCGGCCGATGCGCAGGTACTCGCCGCGCAGCGGACGGCCGTCGATCTCCAGCGCCATGTGCTGGGAGAGATCACCGTCGGCCACCGCCACGATCACCCGCGCGATCTCGGTGGTGGGGCGGCCCAGGTCGTCGATCAGCGAGTTGATCGCCCGCTGGCCCTCCGCCCACGAGCCGTCCAGACCCTCGTGGTCGAGGCGTTCGGTGAGCCGGCCGTCCCGCCCGACGATCCGGCTGATCCGGCGCAGGTCGAGGTGCTGCCGCTCCTGGAGCGACACCACGTCGTTGAAGGCGTCGGCGACCTCGGCGGCCAGGCCGGCCCGCCGGGGCAGCCGGACCTTGAGGTCGCCGCTGCGGACCCGTCGCAGCGCCGCCACCAGCTCACCGAGCAGCACCTCGTGATCGGGGCCGGACGGGTCCGCGGCTATCGACTGTTTCGCCGTGGTCATCATTCCTCGCTCAGCTCGGGGCCACCGGCTCGTACCGACATGCGGCCATCCCACCATTCTGCCCGCGCCGCAGTCGAGGCTACGACCGGTGAGCAGCCGCCACGCCCACGCGTCGTCCGGCCGACCCCCGCGGCACCCCCGCCGGGCCTGCCGGCGCCCCGCCCCCGGACGACTCAGCCGCCCGGGATCCGGCCACGAGCGGACGGCCGGGGCGGTTTGGCAGCCGGGGCGGCGGCGGTGGAGGATACGAAGGTGTCAGCGGAGGCGGAACCGGGCATGGCGGACGGCTCGGACGAGCACGTGCGGCGGGTGCGGCTCCCCGCCGACCGGCGTACGCCCGCCGCCGCCCGGGCCCTCGTCCGGTCCGTCCTCGCCGAGGCGGACCTGGAGGAGCTGCTCAACGAGGCGCTGCTGCTCACCACCGAACTTTCCACCAACGCGGTCGAACACGCCCGGACCGAACTGGACATCGAGGTCGCGGCGGACGGAGTCGGGCTCACCGTGACGGTCTCCGACTTCGCCGTCGGCCCGGTGGACGAGCTGGTGGTCGGCGTGCGCAACGACTCCGACGAGATCACCGAGGTCGCCGAGCGGGGGCGCGGGCTGCTGCTGGTGGACCACTTCGCCAGCCGCTGGGGCACCACCTACCTGCCCACCGGGAAGGGTGTCTGGTTCCGGCTGGACCGGCCCGACGCCGCACCGCCGGCGCGGCGCACGGCGGTCGCGGAGGCGCACACCCCGCTCACCGGCGCCGACAGCGACGACGCGGCGCACGGCGCGCCGAGCGCGGCCGCGATGAGCGAGCTGATGCAGACCAGCCCCGACCCGTACGCGGAGGACCCGCTGCCGGAGTTCGCGACCGACCTGGTGACCCGGCTGGCGGAGATGGTCGGCGCGGCCGGTGGCGTGGTCCGGCTGGACCGGGGCGACGGGCAGGGCACCCAGGTCCTGGCCCGGTACGGCCGGCAGCCCCGGGACGACAACGAGCTGATCCGGGTGCCGCTGGCCGTGCACCGCCCGTACGCCGGTGAGCTGGAGCTGGACGCGGCACCGTCGGCGTACGCGCGGCCGCTCGCGGTGCTGGCGGCCGAGCGGCTCTCGCTGCATTTGGAGAACGACCGGCTGCGCCGGGCGGACGTCCGCCGGTCGGCCTGGCTGACCTTCCTGGCCGAGGCGAGCGAGCTGCTCGCCCAGTCCCTGGACGTCGAGCTGACCATGGCACTCATCCCGCAGCTGGTGGTGCCCCGGCTCGGCCAGTGGTGCGCGGTGCACACCACCGACGAGTGGGGCCGGCTGCGGCTCGCCGCCTCCAGCCACGCCGACGAGTCGGTGCTGCCGCAGCTGCACAAGGTGCTCCAGGAGACCGGGCCGGAATCGATCCAGGCCCGGCTGCGCGAGGCGTCGCGCAGCGCGTCGCAGGTGCCGCTCGGCGCCCCGATGGAGGGCTTCGCCGTCCCGCTGATCGCCCGCGGCCAGCGACTCGGCACGCTGGCCGTCGGCCGGCACCAGCGGCACCGGCACGACCCGGACGAGGTCTCGGTGCTGGAGGACGTGGCCCGCCGGGCCGCCCTGGCGATCGAGAACGCCCGGATCCACGCCGAACGGCGCCGGGTCGCGCAGACTCTCCAGCAGTCGCTGCTGCCGCCGGTGCTCCCGGTGGTGGAGGGCATCGGCTTCGCCGCCGAGTACGTCCCGACCGGCGACGAAGCCGATGTCGGGGGCGACTTCTACGACGTGCTGCCGCTGCCGGACGGCCGGTGGCTGGTGGTCATCGGCGACGTGTCCGGCAAGGGCGTCCAGGCGGCGGCGGTGACCGGCCTGGTCCGGGACGTGATCCGGGTGCTGGTCGGCGACGGCAAGCCGATGCCGGAGGTGCTGGGCCGGCTGAACGAGACGCTGGTCGAGCGGGGCGGCGGCCGGTACTGCACGCTGGCCATGGCGGCCGTCGGACCGGCCGAGGGCGGTCAGCTCGACGTGGCCCTGCACCTGGCCGGCCACGACCGGCCGGTGCTGCTGCACGGCGGTGGTGGCGCCGCCTTCGTCGGCACCGGCGGCACCGCGCTCGGGCTGCTCGACTCGATCGCCACGCCCACCGCCGAGATCCCGCTCGGCCCGGGCGACGCGCTGATCTTCTACACCGACGGGGTGACCGAGCGGCGGCGCGGCCGGGAACTCTTCGGCACCGAGCGGCTGCGCGACGCCGCCGCCCCGCTGGCCGGTTACTCGGCGGACGTGGTCGCCGCCCGGCTGCGCGCCACCGCGCTCGGCTTCTCGGTGGAGGCCCCCCGCGACGACATCGCGATCCTGGTCCTCCGCAACGACGCCCTCTGACCCACCCGCCCACCCCACTCGGGGCCGGTTGATCAGCGGACGGGGTCAGAGGCCGCCGGGGAGGCGGCCGGGGGCGAGACGCTGGTGCGGGTCGAGGTGCTCCTTGGCCGCCCGCAGGCGGGGCAGCGTGGGCAGCTCGCCCCAGAGGTCGACCACCCGGCGGACCGGCGCGGGCGCGGCCACCACGACGCAGCGGCCCTGCCGGGCGAGCAGCACCCCGCGCACGGCGGCGAGGATCGACGCCACCCGGTCGGGCGGCAGGGACCCGGGCAGCACGGCGTGCACCGTGCCGATCCCGGCCGAGCCGCGGACCGGCACCGGGGCGCCGGCCGCGTCGCGCAGCGCGTACACCGCCGCGTGCAGGTCGTTGATGGGCACGTCGATCCGCAACGCGGTCTCGCCCGGGCCGAACGGGTAGCGCCCCCACCAGTCCGGGGCGGCGTGCCCGACCACCGTCTCCGGGCCGAGCACGGCCACCAGCCGCTCGGCGCGCTCCGCGACGTCGGCCGGGCCGCCCTCCAGCAGCACCACGAGGCTGCCGGCCGCGGCCGGTCCGGCGGACCGCCGGGCGATCGAGGGATGGTCGGGCCGGCCGCGGACCGAGGGATGGTCGGGGTGGACCCGCCGGCGGGGCAGGGGGACCGGGACGGGCAGGTCCAGCTCGACGGCCGCCGGGTCGAGCCGGGCGGCGAGCACCGCCCGGACCAGGTCGTGCACCTCCAGCGGGGTCCACACCGGCCGGGTGACCCAGACCCTGCTGGCGGGCACGGCCTGCACCCGCATGGTCGCCGAGACCAGCACGCCCAGCCCGCCCTGCGATCCGCAGAGCAGCCGGGCCACGTCGAGCCCCGGAACCTGCGCCCCGCCGAACAGCGCCACGGCGCCACCGCCCGCCGCGCCACCGCCCGCCGCGCCACCGCCCGCCCGGCCGGCCCGGCCGAGCAGCTCGGTGCCGGCCGCACCCAGGCTGACCAGCTCGCCGTCGGCGTCCAGGTAGCGAACCCCGACCAGTTGGGCGCACGGGCTGCCGTGCCGGTGCCGCAGCGGTCCGGCCTCGTCGGCCGCGAGCACCCCACCGAGGGTCGCCCCCGGGGAGGGCGCGTCGACCGGCAGCCGCTGGCCGGTGCGGTCCAGGGTCGCCTGGACCGCCCGGAGCGGCGTGCCGGCGCCGATCTCGGCGACCGGCGAGCCCTGCGGCTCGTGCCAGATCCCGGCGAGCCGGCCGGTGTCGAGCATGATGTCGACCTGCGCCGGGGCGGCACCCCAGTCGATCTTGGTGCCGGCGCCGCGCGGCACGACGGTGAGCTGGTGCGCGGCGGCCAGCCGCAGCACCTCCGCGGCGGCGTGCGGGCCGCCCGGCACCGCCACCCAGCGGGCCGTCCGGCCGGCCACCTCGTCGGCCGGGCCGGCGAAACGGGCGAACGGCGGACCGCAGATCTCCGCCAGTCGCCGGGTGATCTCCAGGGCGCCGGGCCGGTCCGTCGAACTCGCTGCAGCCGCCATGCCGGTCATCGTACATGTGTTCGAAAGACGTGGTGGCGGGTTGTCGGAACCGGTGCCGCGCGTACCCCGCGACAGCCTGCCGCCGGCCGGTAACGTGACGCCGTGAACACCGAGACCCCCGTACCCGTCGCCAAGCGCGTCCCGACCGAGCGCACCCACCACGGCGACAGCGTCGTGGACGAGTACGCCTGGCTCGCCGCCAAGGACGACCCGGCGACGATCGCCCACCTGACCGCGGAGAACGCGTACACCGCGGCACGCACCGCGCACCTGGAGGCGCTGCGCGCGGAGCTGTTCGAGGAGACCCGCCGGCGCACCCAGGAGACCGACCTGTCGGTGCCCACCCGCAAGGACGGGTACTGGTACTACACCCGCACCGTCGAGGGCCAGCAGTACGGCGTGCACTGCCGCCGGGCCGTCCGCGACGGCGAGACCACGCCCCCGATCAGCGCCGACGGCGCCCCGTTGGACGGCGAGGAGGTGCTGCTCGACGGCAACCTGCTGGCCGAGGGGCACGACTTCTTCTCGCTCGGCGCGTTCGACGTCAGCCCGGACGGCCGCTGGCTGGCGTACTCGACGGACTTCGCCGGCGACGAACGGTTCACCCTGCGGATCAAGGACCTCTCCACCGGCGAGGTGCTCGCCGACGAGGTGCCGGACACCTTCTACGGCACCGCCTGGTCCACCGACGCCTCCACGCTCTTCTACGTCACCGTGGACGAGGCGTGGCGGCCGAACCGGGTCTGGCGGCACGCCGTGGGCACGGCGTCGGGCGAGGACGTGGTGGTCCACCAGGAGGACGACGAGCGGTTCTGGGTCGGCGTCGAGCTGACCCGCTCCGAGCGGTTCGTGGTCATCGACATCCACAGCAAGATCACCAGCGAGGTGCGGGTGATCCCGGCGGCCAACCCCACCGGCGAGCCGGCGATCATCGCGCCCCGCCGGCAGGGCGTCGAGTACGCGGTGGAGCACCACGGGCACCGGTTCCTGATCCTGCACAACGACGGCGCGGAGGACTTCGCGCTGGCGTACACCTCGGCGGACGCGCCGGGCGACTGGACGCCGCTGATCGAGCACTCCCCGGGCACCCGGCTGGAGTCGGTCGACGCGTTCGAGAACCACCTGGTCGTCTCGCTGCGCACCAACGGCCTGACCGGGCTACGGGTGCTGCCGGTCGGCGGCGGCGACGCGTACGACATCGACTTCCCCGAGCCGATCTACAGCGTCGGGCTGGACGCCAACCCGGAGTACCGCGCCAGCGAGGTGCGGCTGCGCTACACCTCCCTGGTCACCCCCGACTCGGTCTACGACTACGACCTGGTCACCCGGCAGATGGTGCTGCGCAAGCAGAAGCCGGTGCGGCCCGGGCCGGACGGTCGGCCGTACGACCCGGCCGACTACGAGCAGCACCGGGACTGGGCGCTCGCCGACGACGGCACCCGGGTGCCGATCTCGCTGGTCTGCCGGAAGGGCACCCCGCGGGACGGCTCCGCCCCCGCCGTCATCTACGGCTACGGGTCCTACGAGGCGAGCATGGACCCGTGGTTCTCCATCGCCCGGCTGTCCCTGCTCGACCGGGGGGTGATCTTCGCGGTGGCGCACATCCGCGGCGGCGGCGAGCTGGGCCGGCGCTGGTACGACCAGGGCAAGCTGCTGGCCAAGAAGAACACCTTCACCGACTTCGTCGCCTGCGCCCGGCACCTGGCCAAGGCGGGCTGGACGGCCGGCGACCGGCTCGTCGCCCGGGGCGCCTCGGCCGGCGGCCTCCTGATGGGCGCGGTGGCCAACCTGGCGCCGGACGCGTTCAGCGGGATCGTGGCGCAGGTGCCCTTCGTGGACGCGCTCACCTCGATCCTCGACCCGTCGCTGCCGCTGACCGTCACCGAGTGGGAGGAGTGGGGCAACCCGCTCGACGACCCCGACGTGTACGCGTACATGAAGTCGTACACCCCGTACGAGAACGTGGCCCCGGTCGACTACCCGGCCATCCTCGCGGTGACCAGCCTGAACGACACCCGGGTGCTCTACCACGAGCCGGCGAAGTGGATCGCCCGGCTGCGCGCGGTCGCCCCGCAGGGCGACTACCTGCTCAAGACCGAGATGGGCGCCGGACACGGCGGACCCAGCGGCCGGTACGACGCCTGGCGCGAGGAGGCGTTCATCAACGCCTGGATCCTGGACCGCCTCGGCCGCGCCTGACCAGCGGCGGAGGGGCCCGGACCACGGGCCCCTCCGCCCCGATCAGTCCAGCACCGACGCCAGCAGCGCCGGGTCGACGTTGCCGCCGGTGACCACGGCGACCGTGCGCCCGGGCGGCAGCTCATCGCGGTGGAAGAGGCGCGCGGCGACCGCCACGGCGGCGCTCGGCTCGACCACCAGGCGGGCCTCCCGGACCAGCCGGCCCATCGCCGCGAGGATCTCCTCCTCGGTCACCGTGACGATGCCGTCGAGGCGGTCCCGCAGGTGGGCGAGGGTCAGCGCGGACAGGTGGGTGCGCAGCCCGTCGGCGCTGGTCCGGTAGGTCCGCTCGACGTCCCAGACCACCACCTCGCCCGCCGCCAGCGACTCTCGGGCGTCGGCGGCGAGCAGCGGCTCCACGCCGATCACCGCGGCCGACGGACGGAGCGCCTTCACCGCCGTGGCGATCCCGGAGGAGAGCCCGCCGCCGCCCACCGGCACCAGCAGCACGTCCACGTCGGGCAGGTCCTCGACGATCTCCAGCCCGATGGTGCCCTGCCCGGCGATGATCCGCGGGTCGTCGAAGGGCGGCACCAGCGCGGCCCCGGTGTCGGCGGCGATCCGTTCCGCCTCGGCGAGCCGGCGGGCCGGCGGGACCAGGCGCACCTCCGCGCCGAGGGCCCGGATCCGGTCCACCTTGACCGGCGGCGCTCCCTGCGGGACGACCACCGTGCAGGCGACGCCCGCGGCCCGCGCCGCGTACGCGAGCGCCTGGCCGTGGTTGCCGGACGAGTGGGTCACCACGCCCCGGGACCGGGCGGCCGGGTCGAGCCGGGCCACCGCGTGGGTCGCCCCACGCAGCTTGAACGACCCCACGGGTTGCAGGCTCTCGGGCTTGAGCCACAGCTCACCATCCCAGGGGGCCGGCAGCAGGGGCGTACGCACCACCGTCCCGGCGATGTCGTCGGCGGCGGCCCGGACGTCGTCGATCGAGATCAGCTCCATCGCCCCATCCTGCCGCGCACCCCGACGCCTAGACTGCCGGGGTGGGCGGGGCCGCGCGGTGAGCGACGAGGAGACGCCGGCGGGCGCGGACGTACCGCCGGATGCCGGGCCGGGTGCGGCCCGGCGCGGGACCGCCTGGGTGATCCTCGGCGTGGTCGCCGTCGCCCTGCTGATCTGCTGCTGCTCGGCCGTCATCGGCGTGGCGGTCGCCTGGTCCGCCGGCCTCTTCGACGCCCGCTGAGCGCCGCGCCACCGGCGCCGGGCCGCCCGCGACGTCAGCGGGTGGTGGGACCCGAGCCGACCAGCGCGGCGGCCTCACCGGTGCGCACCATCCGCTGCCAGCGCAGCCGGTTGCCGACCACCGCGGTGACCACCGACTGCACCACCACCAGGTACATCACCTGCCGGTAGACGAGCTGCTGGAACGGCAGCGTCCACAGTGGGCCGAGCCGCTCCCGGTCCAGGCGCAGCGCGTACGCGGCGGTGAAGGCCTGCAGCAGGAGCAGTCCCGCCCAGGCCAGGAGCAGCGCCGACCAGGGCAGGAAGAGCAGCCCGTAGAGGGCGAAGACGTCGACCGCCGGGGCGGCCAGCGGCAGCAGGACCTGGAACACGGTCAGGTACGGCAGGCCCCGCCGCCCCAGTCCGCCGCCGGCGCCCGGCTCGCTCAGCGCGTGCCGGTGCTTCCACATCGCCTGCAGCGTCCCGTAGCACCAGCGGTAGCGCTGCCGCCAGAGCTGGCGCAGCGACGAGGGCGCCTCGGTCCAGGCGATCGCGCCCTCCTCGTACGTCACCCGCCAGCCGGCCCGGAGCACCTGCATCGTCAGGTCGGTGTCCTCGGCGAGGGTGTCGGCGGGGACACCGCCGACGGCGAGCAGCACCTCCCGGCGGAAGGCGCCGATCGCGCCGGGGATGGTCGGCATGCACTCCAGCACGTCGTACATCCGGCGGTCGAGGTTGAAGCCGATCACGTACTCCAGGTGCTGCCATCGGCCGAGCAGCCGGCGCCGGTTGGCCACCTTGGTGTTGCCGGAGATCGCGCCGACGGTGGGGTCGGCGAAGCCCTGCACCAGCTGGTGGACGGTGTCCGGCTGGAAGACGGTGTCCCCGTCGACCAGCACCAGCAGGTCGGCCCGCGCGGCCCGGATGCCGGTGTTCAGCGCCGCCGGCTTGCCGGCGTTGGCCTGCCGGATCACCCGCACCCCGCGCAGCCGCATCCGCTCGACGATCTCCGCGGTGCCGTCGCTGGAGCCGTCGTCCACCACGATCACCTCCAGTGCCGGGTACGCGCTGGCGACCAGCGACCGCACGGTGGCGGCGATGTTCGCCGCCTCGTTGTACGCCGGCACGATGACCGAGACCGGGGCGTTCACCTCGGGCCGGCGGTGCCGCGGCCGGCGGACCCGGCGGACGTGCAGCTGGGCGCAGAACACCTGCACCGCCAGCCGGGCGACGCCGAGCACCAGCGCGACGCCGAGCAGCAGGTTCATCGCCCCGGCCAGCCAGCCGGCGCCGCCCTGCGCCCAGCGCAGCGCGGTGCCGCTGAGCCGGGCGCCCGCGCCGGCCGGCACCATCGAGTCCGGCGCGCCGATCCCCGCGGAGACGGTGGTGAACCGGTAGCCCTCGCGGGTCAGCCGGGGCAGCAGCTGGTCGAGGGCGGCCACGGTCTGGCTGCGGTCGCCGCCGCCGTCGTGCATCAGCACCACCGCCCCGGCCCCGCTCTGCGGGCTGGCGGCCCGGACGATGGCGGGTACGCCGGGCCGCTGCCAGTCCCTGGTGTCCCGGTCGGTGAGCACGCCCACGTGGCCGCTGCCGGCGGCGTCCCGCAGGGCCTGGTACTGGGGCCCGGTGAGCGAGTCGGTGGTCGACGAGAACGGCGGCCGGAGCAGGGTCACCTCGCGACCGGTGGCCCCGGCGACCGCGCTACGGGTCCAGGCGAGTTCGAACCGGGCCCGCCAGCGCGGCACCGCGGCCAGGTCGGCGTGGGTGAAGGTGTGCGAGCCGAGCTCGTGCCCCTCGGCGAGGATCCGCCGGACCAGCTCCGGGTGCTCGTCGACCCGCGCGCCGACCACGAAGAACGTGGCGTGGGCGTGATTCCGGCGCAGCACGTCGAGCACCTGCGGCGTCCAGCGCGGGTCCGGCCCGTCGTCGAAGGTGAGCGCGATGGTGCGCGCGGGCATCCGCCGGGTGACCGGTGTCGGCCCGTCCAGCCGCAGCACCGGCCCGCCGTCTGATGCCTGCCGGGGGGCCGGCGAGGCGTAGGCGTCCGACGGGCCGGAGCCGCCGCCGACGTTGGTGACCAGCCCGTTGAAGCTCAGCGCCGCGAGCAGGACGACCAGACCGAGCAGCAGCAGCAGCCAGTGCGCCCGAGGATCGGACCGGGCCACGTGTCTCGCCATCGTCAGGGCTTGCCGGGGGTCCGGCTGGGCTTGGCGGTGCGCCGCTCGGCGCCCTGGCCCGGCGGGGTGCTGGTGGACTGCCGGGGTGCCGGGGCGGTGGTCCTGGTGCCGACGGTCGCAGCGCCCGTGGTCGGCGCGGGCGCCGGCGCGGAGGTGCTGGTCACCGGCGCCGGGCGCGGGCTGGGGCTGTGCTCCTGACGCCCCTCGCCGGGCGCGTCCACCCCGGCCTCGATCGGCGGCTGCTGCTTCGTCTCCGACCAGCCGGGCACCGACACCGAGGAGTCGAAGAAGAGGCCGGCGAGGATCAGCCCGAGGCTGGTCAGCAGGCCGAGGCCCATCGCCGCGCCGGCGATGACGGTGAGCCGGCGACGCCGTCCGGTCCGGTCGACGAAGACCGGCGGCGCGCCGACGGGCTGGTTCTGCATGCTGGTGATCTCCCGATGTTCCGCGTTCCGCCGGCTGGTCCGGCCCGGCCTCGAGGACCCGCCGGCGGGCCTTCGCAGGCAACAGCGTGGCCGCGGGCGGCGGCGTCACATCAGGTCGTCCGCAACTCCTCCACCGCCGTGCTGGACCGCAGGAAGAGCAGGCCGACACCGACGGTCGCCAGCACCGCGGCCAGGGCGCCGACCCCGAGCCAGGCCAGCTGCTCCACCGGTACGTCCGGAACCACGGTCACCTTCGGAACCCACTCGGTCCGGACGTACTGGGCGCGCGTCGCCTGGTCGGTGCAGAGCTGCTCACCGGCGGAACAGACCTCCTTGGAGTAGCCCCCGCCGCTCGGCGGGCGGAGAGCGCCCCGTACGAGCAGGAAACCGACGGTGACCGCGACGACGATCGCGGGTACCGCCGGCGCGAGGGACTGCCAGACGAGGGACCGCCCGAGCGTGCCACGCGGCACCCCGGTCGCCACCAGCGCCGCGTACGACCGCCGCCGGGCGATGATCCCCTCCGCCAGGGCGACCAGCAACCCGCCCGCCGCGATCGTCATCGCCACCGCGACCGCGAGGTCCACCAGATCCATCGTGCCCAGGTAGAAGTCGTCCGGAGCGGCCATCCCGCCCCCGGTCCGCCGCCCCAGTTCCATCGTCGCCCGGAAGTCGGCGCGGAACCCGGCGGCGCCCGCCCCGAAGATGAGCGCGGCGAGGAGCGCGGCGAAGGTCCGGCTGCCCGCCCACGGGTCGGCCATCAGCCGGCTCGCGGCCAGCAGCGCGGCGGGTCGCCGGGCGTACCGGTGCAGCAGCCGGCCAGCGGTGTGGGAGATCCAGCCGGTGCCGGTGACCACGCCGATCATGGCGACCAGTCCGCCGCCGACCAGCAGCGTCGGCAGCAGCCAGATCGGCGGGTCGCTGTGTCGCCGCTCGTACCAGAGCAGCACCGGCCGGAAGGCCGCGAAGGCGGCCAGGCCCAGGATGATCAGCAGGCCGGGCCAGGGCCAGGGGGCCCGGATCCGCACCCTCCGCACCAGCCCGAACGGGGTGGTGGTCACCCGGCGGAGCATCAGCGCGGTGGCCAGCGCGGCGACCACGGGCAGCCCGAGCACCACGGCCGCCATGGACACCGTCGACGGGTACACGTCGGTGGGCAGCGGCAGCCGGCCGCGCCCGTCCGGCCGGTGCAGCAGCTCGTGGCCGTTGAGGTAGAGGGCCAGGCCGGTCAGTGTGCCGAGCAGGCTCGCCACCCCGGTCTCCACCACGGCGACCCGGGTGACCTGCCCGGGGGTGGCCCCGGCCAGTCGGAGCGCGGCCAGTCGGCGGTCGCGGGCCGGGGCGCCGAGCCGGGCACACTGCCCGGCCAGGGCCAGCACCGGGACGGTGAGCAGCAGCAGCGCGAAGGCGGTGCCGCCGCGCAGCCCCGGCTCGACCAGGAGCTGGTTGGCGTACTGCTCGGACCAGCGGTTGCCGTTACCGTCGGTGGCCGGTGGCGTCGGGATGGCCAGCACGGTCAGCGCGGCCAGCCCGGCTAGGACGGCCAGGGCGGCGCTCAACGCGGTCAGCGCCACCCGGGCGGTGTCGGTGCGGGTGCCGGCCAGGGCGAGGCGGAGCAGGGTGGCCGGCCTCACCGCTGGCCGCCCGCGCGCGGCGTGTCCAGCCCCAGGCCGGTGTGGTCGACCAGGCCGTCCCGGAGCATCACCTCCCGGTCGGCGTACGCGGCGATCCGCGGCTCGTGGGTGACCAGCACGACGGTGGTGCGCTGCTCACGGGCGAGCCGGACCAGCCGGGTGAGCACCTGCTCGCCGGCGAGCGTGTCCAGCGCGCCGGTCGGCTCGTCCGCGAAGAGCATCCGGGGCTCGGTGACCAACGCCCGGGCGGTGGCGCAGCGCTGCTGCTGGCCGCCGGACATCTCGCCCGGCCGGACGTCGGCCACCTCGGCCACCCCGAGCCGTTCCAGCCAGGTCAGCGCCGCCGTCCGCGCCTCTCGCCGCCCCGTGCCGGCGAGAAGCAGCGGAAGGGCGACGTTCTCCGCCGCGGTCAGCTCGGCGACGAGCTGACCGAACTGGAAGAGCACCCCGAACTCGGTGCGGCGCAGCCGGGACCGGGCCGCCTCGGACCAGGTGTCGATCCGCGCGCCGCGCCAGGTGACCTCGCCCGCGTCGGGGCGGAGGATGCCGGCGAGGCAGTGCAGCAGGGTGGACTTGCCGCAGCCGCTCGGCCCGGTCACCGCCACGATCTCCCCCTCGGCCACGTCGAGGGTGACCCCGCCCAGCGCGGGCGTCCTGCCGTACGCCTTGACCACGCCGCGAGCTTCCAGGTGTGTCACGAGTGCACCTCCCGGTGCCAGTCGGCGACCCGGTCCAGGGTGGTGTGCAGCCACCGCAGGTCGGCGTCGAGGTGGGCGATGGCGAAGTCGGCCGCGACGACGTCGTCCAGGGTGGCCGAGGGGGCGGTCTTGACCGCGGTCAGCTCGCGCAGCCGCCCGGTGTGCGCCCGGCGCTGGGCGGTCAGGTACGCCCGGGCCCGGTCGACGTCGGCGGCCAGGAGCGCGACGACCACCTTGGCGAAGAGCGTGCTGGCCACGTACGGCACGGGTGGCTCGACGGTGCTGAGCCAGTGCTCCAGCGCGGCCCGTCCCTCGTCGGTGAGCGCGTACGCGGTGCGGTCCGGACCGCCGTCGCGCTCCTGCCCAGCGGGCACCACCAGCCCGTCCCGCTGGAGCCGGGCGAGGGTGGCGTAGACCTGCCCGAAGGCGAGCGGCCGGGCCCGGGGCAGCCGCGCGTCGTGGGCCCGCTTCAGCTCGTACCCGTGCCGCGGCCCACCCGCCAGCAACCCGAGCAGGACGTGCTGAGTGGACACCCCGCCACTATTCACTCAGCGAATAGCCCCGTCAACCCCCCTCGGCTCAGGGACGCCAGGCGGCGTTGCGGCCGGTGCGGCCGAGGAGACGGTCCAGGTCGGTGGCGTCGGGGGTGGTGGGGACTGGTTCGGCGAAGGCGCCCATCCGCTGGCCGGTGTCGCCCATCCGGTCCATGAAGCCGTGCATCGCGGCGAGGACCTCCGGCTCGGCGTCCAGGCGCTGGCCGGTGGCCCGGGCCAGGTCCCAGGCGTGCACCGTCAGGTCGGTCAGGGCCATCTCGCCGACCGTCTCCTGCGGCAGGCCCATGCCGGGCGAGACGCCCTCCAACGTCGCCGGGTCGGCCCAGGCCCCGACCAGGCGGGCGGCCTCCGCCGCGAACCGGTCCCGCCAGCCCTCGGTCAGGTGGTCGGTCTTCGCCGACCAGTCGACCTCCCGTTTCCGCGCGAGCGCCTGGAAGTTGACCACCACGTCGTACAGGTGGTTGAGCAGGTCGCGCACCGTGTAGTCGGGGCACGGGGTGGGCCGGGAGAGCTGGTCGTCGGAGATGCCCTGGACCACCGCCACCGTCCGAGGTGCCGCGACGGCCAGCAGCTCACTAGTCTTCGTGCTCATAGGGCCAGCGTATGAAGGTGGTCTTGAAGAAATGCGACAGCGACCGCGGCGGGACAGCCGGGGGATCCTCGATCCCGACCGGCTGCTGCGGCAGGTCCGCTTCCGCCGCCGGCTGCCCGCCCCGGCGCTGCGCCCCTACGTCGAGCACTACTGGCTCATCGACTGGGAGCTGACCGGGCCACTCGAGCAGCGGGTGGTGCCGCACCCGGCGGTCAACGTGGTGTTCCACGGCCAGGAGGGCGGCCCGGAGACGGCCGAGGTGGCCGGCCCCGGAAACGAAATCTTCGCCATCACGCTGCACGACGTCGGCCGGGCCAGTGGGGTCCAGTTCCGGCCGGGCGGCTTCCGGCCCTTCTGGCGGCGTCCCGTCGCGGAGCTGACCGGCCGGCGCCGGCCGCTCGCCGCCGTCGGCCTCCCCACCGTCGGCCCGGTCTGCCCCGGCACCGACGACGACCGGTGCGGGCAGCTGGACGCCCTGCTCACCGGCTGGGCGCCCGGGCCCGACCCGCTGGCCGCCGAGGCGACCGCGCTGGTCGAGGAGATCCGGGCCGACCGGGGCATCCTGCGGGTGGACGAGTTCGCGCGGCGGCACGGCGTCTCCACCCGACGGCTCCAGCGGCTCTTCCTCGACCAGGTCGGTGTCGGTCCGAAGTGGGTGATCCGGCGGTACCGGCTCCAGGAGGCGATCGAGCAGGCCGCCGGCGGGCCGCTCGACTGGGCGGGGCTCGCCACCGATCTCGGCTACTGCGACCAGGCCCACCTGGTCCGTGAGTTCACCGCGGTCACCGGGGTCTCCCCCGCCGCGTACGCCCGCTCGCTGCGCTGACGGCGACCGTCACCGGCGGCGGACGGCGACCACGGCGACGTCGTCGTGGATCTGCGGCGGGGCCAGCTCGACCAGCAGCCGCTGGCAGAACTGGTCCAGGTCGTCGTCCACCCGGACGGCGACCGCGGCCAGCGCTGCCATCCCCTCGTCGATGGTGGCGTCCCGCCGCTCGATCAGGCCGTCGGTGTAGAGGACCAGCGTCGCGCCGGCCGGCAGCACGAACTCCAGGTCCGGCGGGCGGGGCGCGCGGACCCCGAGCAGCGGGGCGGGCTGATCGACGAACTCCACCCGGCCGTCCACGCTGACCAGCGCCGGCAGGTGCCCCGCGCTGGCCAGCCGGATCAGGCCGCTCCCCGGGTGCAGCAGCAGCAGGCAGATGGTGGCCAGCTCGTTCGGCAGCAGGGTACGCATCAGCTCGTTGACCCGGTCCAGGATCACCCCAGGCTGGTGTCCCTCCACCGCGTACGCCCGCACCGCGTGCCGCAGCTCGGCCATCACGGTCGCGGCGTGCAGCGAGTGGCCGGCGACGTCGCCGATCGCCACCAGCAGGTGCCCGTCGAGCATCACCAGCTCGTAGAAGTCGCCGCCCACCTCGGTCTGGGCGCTGGCCGGCTCGTACCGGACGGCCAGGTCCAGGCCGGCGACCTCGGGCAGCCGGCGGGGCAGCAGGCTGCGCTGGAGGGTGACCGCGATCCGGTGCTCCTCGTCGAAGGAGCGCTGCGCCTCGACCGCCGAGGCGACCGCCTGGGCGAGCTGCACCAGCACCGGCGTCCGTACGGTCTGGGTCGCGGTCGGCACCGCCACGTAGAGCGGGGCCCGGTCCTCGCGCAGCTTGGCGGCGGCCACGGTCACCGTGTCGCCGGCCGGCCAGTCGATCCGCTCCCACGCGGCGGGCTCGTCGACGCGGACGGTGGTGCCGATCGGCACCCCGATGTCGTCGACCACCCACGGGACGACCTGCGGCTCGGCGTCCGGCCCGGCCACCACGCCCGCCAGGCATTCGCCGTCGAAGGTCTCCGCGACCACGGCCGCCGGGCTCTTGAAGATCTGCGCCGCGCCGGCCGCCGCCGCCGCCAGCAGCCCGACGAAGTTCGAGGCGGCGTGCATCTGCACCGTGGCGCCGGCGAGCGCGGCCAGCCGCTCGGCGAGCAGCTCGGCCCGCTGCCGCGCCTGGTAGTAGCGGAGCACCGCGTGCGCGGTGGCGACCAGTTCCTCCGGCTCGATCGGCTCGGCCAGGTAGGCGTCGGCGCCCCGGGTCAGCCCGTGCGCCCGGTCCACCACGTCGACCGCGTGCGCGGAGACGTGGATGACCGGGGTGGCCGGGCGGCGCTCCTTGATCCGTTCGCAGACCTCGTAGCCGCTCAGGTCCGGCAGCCGGACGTCGAGCACCACCAGGTCCACCCGGTCGGTCTCCATCCGGGCCAGCGCCTCGGCGCCGGTCTCCGCCTCGATCGTCTCGAACCCGGCCCGGGTCAGCCAGCTGACCAGCAGGTAGCGCTTGGCACGACTGTCGTCGACCACCAGCACGGTCGTCGCGCCGCCGTCCACCGTCACGCTCCGCCAGTGGGCAGGGTGACCGTGAAGGTGCTGCCCCGGCCCGGCTCGCTGGACAGCTCCAACGTCCCGCCGAGCAGCATCACCAGCCGGCGCGCGTACGGCAGCCCGAGGCCGGTGCCACCGACCCGGGTCGCCCCGGGCACCTGGTAGAACTCCTCGAAGATCCGCTCGTGCAGCGCCGGCGGGATGCCGACGCCGGTGTCCGAGACCGACAGCGACCAGCGGTCGTCCCGCCGCTCCGCGCGCAGCCGCACCTCGCCCCGCTCGGTGAACTTCAGCCCGTTGTGCAGCAGGTTCCGCAGCACCTGGGCGAGCAGCACCTCGTCGGAGCGGACGGTGGCCGGAAGCGGCGGCTCCTCCACCACCAGCTCGACCTCAGGGCGGGTGGCCAGCGCCCGCAGGGTGCCCCGGAGCTGCCCGTAGAGCGCCCGCAGGTCCACCTCGGCCCAGTCCGGCTCGATCCGGCCGGACTCGGCCTTGGCCAGGTCCAGCAGCTCGTTGACCAGGCCGAGCAGGTCCCCCGCCGAGGAGCGGATCAGCTCGACCTGCCGGCCCTGCTCGGCGGTGAGCGGGTCGGAGGCGGAGTCGCCGAGCAGCCGGGACAGCCCGATGATCGCGGTGACCGGGGCGCGCAGCTCGTGGCTGACGTTGGCCAGGAACCGGCTCTTCGACTCGCTGGCCGCGCGCAGCTGGGCGGACTTCTCGTCCAGCTCGGCGTACAGGGCCACCACCCCGCGGTTGGTCTCCTCCAGCTCCTCGGTGAGCTGGTTGTAGAGCGCCATCACGCCCCGGTTGGTCTCCTGGAGCTCGGAGTTGAGGACCTCCAGCTCGTCGCGCTGGCTGCGGACCTCGTCCAGCGCGGCGATCAGCTGCTCGTTCTGCGCGGCCAGCTCGTCCAGCGCGGTGCCCGGAGCGGTGCTGCCCAGCTCCGCGCGGAGCTCGGCCAGCCGTTCCGGGGTCAGCGCCGGCGCGTTGGCCGGCACACGTCGGGACATCCTCACGACCGTATCCCCCTCGGCCGCCACGACGCCCAGCATGTCCACCAGCCGCGCCACCGCGCCGGACTGCGGCTGGTAGCTGCCGTCCGGCAGCGGGCGCACCGGGGCGAGATCCGCGTACAGCACGGGCCGCCCGGCGACGACGTCGAAACCGACCGAGAAGGCGACGTCCGCCCCGCCGGCGGTCAGCAGCAGATCCCGGGCGACCTCGCTGAGCGCGGTGGCGATCCGGACCTGGTCCTGGTGTTCCAGGCCGACCGCCGCGGCGACCTCCCGACCGCGCTGCCGGAGGACGAAGATGTCCTGTTCGACCCGGAGCGCCATCTGGAGCAGCGGGGGCGCGCCGGTCATGACCAACCCCGGGCGACCAGGACGGAGGCGTCGTCGCGGCGGGTGCCGACGTCCCGGAGCAGGGTGGCGGCCGTCACCAGGGGCGACCGCCCGGTCAGGCCGGGGTAGTCGGCGAGGTCCCAGCGGTCGACAACGCCGTCGCTGTGCATGACCAGCGTCGCGCCGGCGCCGAACGGGTACTCGTACTCCCGCACCCGGGGACGCTGGTGGCCGGCGATGCCGGGCAGCGAGACCAGGCTTCGGCGCCGCTCGCCCTCCACCACGATCATGGCTGCGATGTTGCCCAGCCCGGCGTACCGAAGCAAGCCCGCGGCCGGATGCAGCTCGGCCACCGCAAGCGCGGCCCCCCGGGTGTACGCGATGGCTTGGTGCAGGTGCTGCACCACGGTGGCCGGCGAAGCGGCCGGCGCGGTCCGGAACGCGGCGAGCGCCGCCTCCGTGGCGGCCGCCGCCAGCGGCCCGTGCCCGAGGCCGTCGCAGACCAGCACCTGGCGTCGTCCCTCGGCGATCCGGACGCCGTACCCGTCGCCGCTGACCTGCTCGCCGGTGATCGGCCGGACCAGCCCGCCCGCCCAGGACGGCTCGGGGGCCGGCCCGGACCAGACCTGCACGGCGAGGACGGTGCCCCGGCCCGGCTGCGAGTAGCCGTCGTACCAGGTCGCCTGCCGGGCGATCGCGCCCAGCCCGATGCCCAGCGTGCCGGTGGTGGAGTGCCCGTCCCGCGAGGAGACGGTCAGGTCGGCCATGCCCGGCCCGGAGTCGATGGCCACCAGCTCCACCCCGGCCCGCCCGGCCCGGCGCACCGGGCGGAGCAGCAGCACCCCCTCCTGGGCGTGCTTCACCAGGTTGCTGGTCAGCTCGGCGGCGACGATGGCCAGGTCGGCGACGCGGCGCTCGCCCAGGTCCAGCTGGGCGCCGAGGCGCTCGGCGGCCCGGCGTACGCCGCTGCCCGCGCCACTGCCCTCCACCCGGAACCAGAGACCGTGGTCGGTGACCACGTTCCCGTTCATCGGGACCACTTGGTGACGGTGATCCGGGTGCCCTCGCCGACGGCGGTGACGATGTCGAAGTCGTCCACCAGGCGGCGGGCCCCGCTCAGCCCGAGGCCCAGGCCGCCGCCGGTGGTGTAGCCGTCGGTCAGGGCCAGGTCGAGGTCCGGGATCCCCGGACCGGAGTCGGCGAAGACGACCCGCACCCCGCGGCGGCGGCCGTCGTCGACGCTTGCCACGTCGACGGTGCCGCCCCCGCCGTAGATCAGGGTGTTGCGGGCCAGCTCGCTGGCGGCGGTGACCAGCTTGGTCTGGTCGACCAGCGAGAGCTTGGCGGCTACCGCGACCGTACGCACCAGCTGCCGCACCCGCACGACGTCGTCGTCGCTGCGGATCGCCTGGGTCTGCGGCACGCCCAGGTCGACACCGGCGGTCATGTCGTGGCCGTCGTCTCGGTGTCCTCGTCAACGTCGTCCATGACCCACTCGTCGGCGCGGGCCGTCGCGATCAGCTCCATGCCGCGCTCGACGTTCAGCGCGGTCCGGATGCCGTTGAGCGACAGACCCAGCTCGACCAGGGTGATGGCCACGGCGGGACGCATCCCGACCACCACCGTCTCGGCGTCCAGCACCTTGGAGATGGACGCGATGGTGGAGAGCATCCGGCCGACGAACGAGTCGACGATGTCGAGCGCCGTGATGTCGATGATCACGCCGTGGCAGCCGGTGGCGACGATCCGCTCGGCCAGGTCCTCCTGGAGCATCACGGCCGTCTGGTCGGACATGTCGACCTGGATGGAGACCAGCAGGATGTCACCGATCTTGAGGACCGGCACCCGGTCCATCAGGACTCCCGGCGCTGATGGCGGCGCGCGTTGTCCACGCCGCTCAGCCGCAGCACGTGGCGCAGGGCGTCGGCGAGGCTCGCCTTGGTGGCGATGTCGCCGAACTCGATGCCGAGGGCGACGATCGTCTGGGCGATCTGCGGCCGGATGCCGGAGATGATGCAGTCGGCGCCCATCAACCGGGCGGCCACCACGGTCTTGAGGATGTGCTGGGCGACCTGGGTGTCGACCGCCGGGACACCGGTGATGTCGATGATCGCGTACGGCGAGCCGGTGTCGACCAGGGTCTGGAGCAGCCGCTCCATCACCACCTGGGCGCGGGCCGAGTCGAGCGTGCCGACCAGTGGGACGGCGACCACGCCCTCCCAGATCTTGACCACCGGGGTGGAGAGTTCGAGCAGCTGCTCGGCCTGGTCGGCGATCAGGCTCTCCCGGGTACGGACGAAGCTCTCGAAGGTGAAGAGCCCCATCTGGTCGAGCAGGGCGGAGAACGCCACGAAGTCGCGGAGGGTGCCCGCGTCCTTGTCCTCCTCCATCAGCTCGAGCAGGACGTCCTTGAGCGCGAAGACGCTGATCGCCGTCTCGGTGGCGGTGAAGCCCTGCCGGGCCCGGCCCCGGGACAGCTCCGCGAGCACGGCGCGCAGCTCGCCGCCCTGCTCGGACTCCAGGTCGGTGAGGCCGTTCTCGGCGGCGTCGATCATGCTACGGTGCAGCTCCCGCACCTGGCGGCCGAGCTCGGCCTGGCTGAGGCGGCCGCGCAGCGACATGCCGACCGCTTCCGTCCAGCGCTGGTTCAGCCGCTCTTCGTTTGCAGTGAGCAGACGGGCGAGCCGGCCACTTTCCTCGGCGCTCAACGCCATTCTGACCTCCCTGGACTGGTGAACCGGCCGGACTCTACCCCGACTACTTGCCGCGCGGCAAAGAATGATCGCCGGCACCCTTGACGGCTCCCGTTCTGCGTGTCCCCCGGTTCGTGGGATACCGTTCCATCGAACACAGGAGGTCGACGAATGTCCCTGACGGTGCACACGGAACAGCGCGGCGACGTGGTCGTCGTGTCGGTCGCGGGCGAGCTGGACATGGCGACGGCACCGCAGCTGCAGGACCAGATCACCGATCTGCTGGACAAGGGACGCAGCCGCCTCGTCTTCGACCTGGCGGACGTGTCGTTCTGCGACTCCACCGGGCTGTCGGTGTTCGTCCGCGCCAAGAACAGCTGCGACGAGGCCGGCGGCGTGGTCCGGCTGGCCGCCCCGCAGCGCGGGGTGCTGCGCATCCTCGAGGTCAGCGGCCTGGTCGAGGTGCTGCACACGTACCCGACGGTGGAGCAGGCCGTCGCGGGCGATCCCACTCCGGCCTCCTCCTGACCCACGCCTCTCAGCGCTCGTCCTCGATGTAGCGCGGACGGGCGATCACCATGCCCGCGGTCGTCTGCACGACGAGCGCCACCAGCAGGAATCCGATCGGCGCGGTCCAGCCCCCGGTGGCCTCGTAGAGGATGCCGACCAGCAGCGGGCCGAGCGCGGCGATCACGTACCCGGTGCTCTGCGCGAACGCCGACAGCGCGACCGTGCCCTCGGCGGTGCGGGCACGCAGCCCGATGGTGGTGAGGATCATCGGGAAGGCGCCCTGACCGAGGGCGAGCAGCAGCACCCAGAGCGGCGCCAGGCCGTGCGGCGCGAGCGCCAGGCCGAGGTAGGACGCGGTGGAGAAGACGGTCAGCGAGAGCACCAGCGGCCGTAGCGTGCGCAGCCGGCCGGCCAGGGTCGGCATCGCCAGCGCCACCGGCACGCCGAGCGCGGTCACCCCGGCGAGCAGCAGCCCGGCGGTCTCGGGGGCGTAGCCGGCGTCCCGGAAGAGCTGAGCCAGCCAGCCCATGATCGCGTAGCCGCTGAGCGACTGCGCCCCAAAGTAGACCGCCATCGCCCAGCCCAGCCGGGTCCGCCCGGGCCGGATCCGGGTCGGGGTGGCGACGGCCGCCGTCGGGGTCGCCGCCCGCCGGGCGGCGCGGGCTCGCAGCGCCAGCGGCACCCACGGGAGTACGGCCACCGCGGCCAGCCCGGCCCAGACGCCCAACCCGGCCCGCCAGGAGCCGAAGGCGTGCGCGACCGGCACGGCGGACGCGGCGGCCACCGTCGTGCCGATGGTCAACGACATCGTGTACGCCCCGGTGACCAGCCCCGTGCGGTGCGGGAAGTGCTGCTTGACCAGCATCGGCAGCAGGATGTTCGCCACCGCGATGCCGGCCAGCGCCAGCGCGCTGGTGAGCACGAAGACCGCGGCGGAGTCGGTCGCGACCCGGAGCACCTGCCCGACGGTGAGCGCGAGCATGGCCACGACCAGGACCCGGGCCGGCGGGTACCGGCGGACCAGCCACGGGGTGAGCGCGCCGAGGCCGGCGAAGGCGATCGTGGGCAGGGTGGTGACGAGGCCGGCCATCGCGCCGGAGAGGGCCAGACCGCCGCGTACCTCGTCGAGCAGGGCCCCGAGGCTGGTCACCGCGGCGCGCAGGTTGAGCGCGACCAGCAGCATGCCAACCAGCACCAGCGCGCCCCCGGTGGCCGGTGACGGCGTCCGGGCGGGTACGGCGGCCGACGCCGGGCCGGGCGTCACGTCGGCGGTGGGCGTCGCCCCGGCGAGGAGCGGCTCCGCGACGGGGGCGGTGGCGGTTCCGTCTGCTGCGACGGCCTCGGCGGAGGCGGATGGCGGGGTCATGACCTCGAACCTACAATCATGGGATGAATTTCGGCAGCAGGTGTAACCGGTGACACCGTCGGTCGATTCCGTCGTGGTCCCGCCGCGCGGTCAGCGGGTGCGGGAGACCATCGCGCAGCTCCGGGAGCGCATCCTCGGCGGCGAGTGGCCGGTGGGCGGCCGGATCCCGACCGAGCCGCAGCTGGTCGCCGCGCTCGGGGTGGGACGGAACACCGTGCGGGAGGCCGTCCGCGCCCTGGTCCACGCCGGGGTGCTGGAGTGCCGTCAGGGCTCCGGGACGTACGTGGTGTCGACCGACGAACTGGCCCCGGTGGTGGCCCGCCGGCTCACCGACCGGATGGCCGAGGTGGTCGAGGTGCGGCGCGCCTTCGAGGTGGAGGCGGCCCGGCTCGCCGCGCTGCGGCGTACCCCGGACGACCTGGCGGCGCTCGACGCCGCGCTCGCCGTGCGGGAGGCCGCATGGCGCTCCGGCCGGGTGGACGACTTCGTCGAGGCGGACGCCGCGCTGCACACCGCGGTGGTCGCCGCCGCCCACAACGGCATGCTCGCCGAGCTGTACGCCTCGGTCGGCGCCGCGCTGCGCAGCACCGTCGCCCAGGCCATGGGCGGCGCGCTGGAGCCCGAGCGGTACGTCGACCACGGTCGACTGGTGGCCGCCATCCGGGACGGCGATCCGGCGCGCGCGGCGATCGAGGCCGGTGCTTTTCTGGAGCCGCCGCCGGGGGCATAGGTTGTCCGGGACGCAGAATCGGACAGCACAGGAGTACGGATGCTCAAGGGCTTCAAAGACTTCATCATGCGCGGCAACGTCGTCGACCTGGCGGTCGGTGTCGTCATCGGCGCCGCGTTCACCGGCGTGGTCACCCAGCTCACCAAGTCGTTCCTGGATCCGCTGATCCGGGTCTTCGTGCTGCTGATCACCGGCAGCGACAAGGGCCTGGCCGGCACCGCTCCGACCTTCCGGGGCATCGCGTTCGACTGGGTGGCCTTCGTCAACGCCGTGATCACCTTCCTGCTCACCGCGGCGGCGCTCTACTTCCTGGTCGTCTACCCGATGAACCGGCTGGCCGAGCGCCGGCGGCGCGGCGAGGAGCCGCCGCCGAAGGCGCCCAGCGAGGAGGTCAAGCTGCTCACCGATATCCGCGACGCCCTGGTCGCCGCCGGTCACGCCACCCCCGGCCAGCAGCGCGGGGCGCTGGACGACGTGCTGGGCCGACGGAACGGGCCGCCGGTCGGCCGCTGACGTAGCACATGCACACCGGCCCCTGTGGGATTCCCGCAGGGGCCGTCCCATGTCGTACACCTGTTCGATAGAGTCCCGCCATGGAACAGCGCAGGCACTGGTGGAACGGGAAGTGGGGACGGCTGGCCCGGCGGGACGTCTTCCTCCGGGTGGACGGGGACCGCTGGCACGTCGAGCAGCGGGCCGGCGGCGCCGAGGGGGTCTCCCAGTTCTACGAGTACGCCAGCGCCGAGGAGGCCGAGGAGACGGTCCGGGCGCTGCTGGAGGGGCCGGACGGCTGGCGCGAGCTCTCCCCCCGCCCGCCGAGCGGCTGGACCCCGTCCGTTTAGCGCAGGGGCGGCCCGGGAACCGCGCCTGAATGAACCAGCAGGGTACGCAGCAGCAGGCCACCATCTCCCGGGTCACCACCGGCATGCGGGTGGTCGACTCGAACGGCGTCGAGGTCGGCACGGTGGATCTCGTCCAACGCGGCGACCCGAACGCGGTGACCGTCCAGGCGCCCACCGCCGATCCCGGCAGCAGCCTGGACGAGCTGATCGAGGCGACCGCGGTCGAGGAACCGGACGTGCCGGCCGACCTGGCCGCCCGACTGTTGCACAGCGGCTACCTGAAGGTCTCCACCGAGCTGGCCCGGACGGGCGCGGTCTACGTGCTCGCCGACCGGATCGCCACCGTCGCCGACGACCAGGTGCGCCTCGACGTCCCCGCCGCCGACCTACCCGAGGAGGAGTAGGTCCGGGGGTTTCGGCGAGCTGGTGATGTCCCCACCGCACGGACACCGCCAGTTCGCCGGTCTGGTGACGGTCCTGAACCCGCTCGCCGACGGCAACGGCAACCCGCTGACGTCGGCCTTGACGGGCCTCCGGTCCGCGCGCGCTCTAGTGTGGACCGGATGTGGATGGTGATCGGAGAGCAGCGCGGCACGCCGGCGGACCGGGACGAGCGAACGGCCCAGTTCACCCACATGGCCGAGGTGACCCGCCAGAGTCCCGGCTTCGTCCGGGGCTGCTGGGGCGCGGACGACGACGACCGGGAGCTCAGCCACGCCCTGGTCGTCCTCGACACGCTGGAGCACGCCCGGGCGCTGCGCCGGATGGTCGAGGAGAACGTCAGCGGGGTACGCCTGCGGATCATGGAGATCAACGTCGAAGCGGACGTCACAGCCTGACCGGGGACGTCGACCGGGCCTCGACCTCCTGCTCCGCCAGCCCGGCGTCTGCCGCCGGGTCCGATCCGCTGACTGCCGTTCGGCGGCGGAACAGCAGCAGCATCAGCCAGCCGGCGAGCAGCCCCCAGAACGCGCCGCCCACGCCCAGCAGGCTGACCCCGGAGGCGGTCACCACGAAGGTCACCACGGCCGCCTCCCGCGTCTCCGGTTCGGTGACGGCCGCGGCGACCGCGCCGGCCAGCGCGCCGAGCAGCGCGAGCCCGGCCACCGCCTCGACCAGGATGGGCGGCGAGAGCAGCACCAGGGCGGTGGCCACGCCGGCCCCCAGGCCGAGCAGCGCCATGCCGATCCCGGCGGTGACCGAGGCGATCCAGCGGCGGTCGGGATCCGGATGGGCGTCCGGGCCGGCGGCCAGCGCGGCGGTGATCGCGGCCAGGTTCACCGCGTGCCCGCCGGCCGGCGCGCCGAGCGCGCTGGCCAGCCCGGTCACCCGGAGGGCGGAGCCGAGCGGCGCCCGGTAGCCGTAGCCGGCGAGCACCGCCATCCCGGGGACGTTCTGCGCGGCCATGGTGACCAGGAAGAGCGGCAGCGCCAGCCCGATGATCGCCGACACCGTCCAGGCCGGCGTGGTCAGCGCGACGGTGGGCGCCAGGTGCAACCGGCCGGGCCCGGCGGCGGGAGCGGTGAGCGCGATGGCCATCGCCGCGATCGCCAGCGCGGCCGGCACCGCCCCGCGGCGGGCGAACCGGTGCAGCACGAGCCAGGTGAGCACCACCGGACCGGCCAGCCGGGGCACCTCCACCAGCGCCCGCACCGGCGCGGTGCAGAGCGGCAGGAGCACCCCCGCGAGCATCGCGCTGGCGATCGGGCCCGGGATCGCGGCCACCGCCCGGCCGAGCGCGGGGATCAGCCCGGCCGCCGCGATCAGCAGGCCGGCGACCAGGAACGCGCCGACCGCCGCCGGCCAGCCGCCGGGCACCGGGCCGGTGGCGACCAGCAGCGCCGCGCCCGGGGTGGACCAGGCGACGGCCATCGGCAGTCGGTGCCGCAGCCCGAGCCAGACCGCGCAGAGGCCGGCCGCCACGCAGAGCACCAGCAGCCCGGAGGCGGCCTGCGCGTCGTCGGCGCCGACCGCCCGCAGCCCGGCGAGGACCACGGTGAACGAGCTGGCGAAGCCGACCAGGGCCGTCACGACGCCGGCCAGCACCGGTTGCGATCGACCGCCCATGCGCCCCCCTCACGGCCGTTCCGTTTACGGAACAGCGGCGTGTAGCACCATAGCGGCATGGCGTCGCCCCCACCAGCTCGTGATCCGGCACCCGGAGCGGTCGGCTTGCGGGTCCGTGCGCTGCGCGAGGAACGCGGAATCTCGCTGTCCACCCTGGCCCGGCTGGCCGGGGTCGGGAAGGCCACCCTCTCCGGCCTGGAGAACGGCACCCGCAACCCGACCCTGGAGACCCTGTACGCGGTCACCGCGCAGCTCGGCGTGCCGCTCACCGCCGTCCTCTCCGGGCCGGCCGAGACGCCGACCGTACGCGGCGCGGCGGTGAGCGCCACCCTGCTGGAGGTCTTCTCCGACACCGACGCGACCTACGAGCTGTACCGGATGCGGGTCAGTCCCGGCCCGACGCAGCTCTCCCCCGCGCACCAGTCCGGGGTCACCGAGCACGTCACCGTCTTCTCCGGCGTGCTGCGCGCCGGGCCGGTGGACGCCCCGCTGACCGCCGGCCCGGGCGGATTCCTGCGCTGGACCTCCGACGTGCCGCACAGCTACACCGCGGTCGGCGACGAGCAGGTACGGGCCAGCCTGCTGCTGCGTTACCCGAAACGCTGACCGGTCAGCGGGGCGGCGCGCCCACCGGCAGCCGATGCCGTACCGCCCAGAGCGCCGCCTCCGTCCGCGACGCCGAGCCGGTCTTGCGGAGCAGGTTCGACACGTGCACGGTGACCGTCCGCACCGAGATGCCGAGCGCCCGGGCGGCCTGCTTGTTGGACATCCCGGCGACCAGGCAGCCGAGCACCTCGATCTCCCGGCCGGTCAGCTCGGCGTCCGGCGGCGTCGCCGGCCGGGGCACCAGGTGCTCCGGCAGCGGCTCGTGGACCAGGCCGTCCGGCCCGGGCCCGGCGTGCGCGGCGAGCAGCTCGGTCAGCACGTACGGGTTGCCGCCGGTACGCCGCCAGACCGCCATCACCACCGCCTCCGCGGGGCGGCTCCCGTCGTACACCTGGGCCAGCACCTCGGCCACCTCGGCGGCGGTGAGGGGCGCGAGATGCTGGCGCACCGCGCCGCGTACCCCGCGGAGGCGGGCCAGCGCGCGGGCCGTGAGATCCGGCGCCAACGCGTCGGCCAGCGGGCGGCTCGCCACCACCAGCAGGGCCGGCAGCTCCGGGGCGGCGGCCAGCTCGCCGAGCAGGTTGAGGCTGGCCGGGTCGAGGGCGTGCAGGTCCTCCACCACCAGCACCGCCGGGCCGGCCCCGACCAGCAGCCGGACCGTGCGGACGGCGAGCCGCAGCAGCGTGCCCGGGGCGTAGCGTTCGCGCGGCGCGGTGGGCTGCTGGGCGAGCCAGGCCAGCGCGTCCGCGGGCAGGTCCAGGCCGGTGGTGTCCCGGTCGCTGAGCACGGCCGCCAACCAGTCGTACGGGGCGGGGTCGTGCACCCGCGCGGCACCGGCGAGGACCACCGCCGGCCGCGGGGCGAAGCCCTCCAGGGCGGCCGCGACCAGCAGGCTCTTGCCCACCCCGGCGGCCCCGGTGATCACCGTGACGGTGGGCGCCGGCCGGCGGCCGGAGACCACGGCGGCCCAGGCCCGGTCGAGCTCGGCCAGCTCGCCGGCGCGCCCGACCATGGACACCGGCATCATTTCTCACACCCTACGCAGTAGTGCGTAGAGACGGCGGCAGGGTCTTCTTGGCAAGCTTGACCCATGACGCTCATCCTCCGCTCGGCCATCCTCAACGACGTCGGCCTCGTCCGGACCAACAACGAGGACTCCGCCCTCGCCGGTGACCGCCTGGTGGCGGTGGCCGACGGCATGGGCGGGCTCCCCGCCGGCGAAGTGGCGAGCGAGATCGTCATCCGGATCCTGGACGAGCTGACCCCGCCGAACGTCCCCGACGAGGCCGCCGACGCGCTGCGGGCCGTGGTGAGCACCGCCAACCAGCGGATCCGGGCCGCCATCACGGTGGACCCGACCCGCGACGGCATGGGCACCACGCTGACCGCCGCCCTGCTCGCCGGGGACACCCTGGTCATCGCCCAGGTCGGCGACTCCCGCGGCTATCTGCTGCGGGACGGGGAGCTGACCCAGCTCACCCGGGACGACACCTTCGTCCAAGCGCTGGTCGACCAGGGCGCCCTCTCCCCCGACCAGGCCCGGCACCACCCGCAGCGGTCCCTGGTCACCCGGGCCGTGCAGGGCTCGGACGCGCCCCCGGCGATCGGGGTGCTCACCGTCTTCCCCGGCGACCGACTGCTGCTGTGCAGCGACGGCCTCTCCGACTACGTCGAGGACCCGCCGATCGCCGCGGCGCTCGGCACCTACGGCGACCGCCAGCAGTGCGGCGAGCAGCTGGTCAAGCTCGCCCACCAGGCCGGCGCGCCGGACAACGTCACCGTGGTCGTCTCCGACGTCGCCGCGGCCTGATCGTGCCCCCGGGGCCGGCGAAAGCGGTTGCGCCGGCCACCGGCCCGGGTTGGGATGAGGAATGATCATCCGTCGGTTGGCCGCCGAGGAACGCCTGACCACCAGCTTCCCGCTCCAGGCGTACGCCTTCGAGGCGTCGCCGCTGGCCGCGTCCCGGGTGGAGGAGTTCCGCGACTACCTCTCCTACAACGCCGGCAACCGGACGCTGATCGCCGACGAGGACGGCACGGCGGTCGCCGCCGTCTCGGCGATCCCGATGCGGCAGAACCTCCGCGGCGCCGTCCTGCCGATGGCCGGCGTCGCCGGGGTGGCGACCCACCCGCTGGCCCGCCGGCGCGGCCACGTCCGGGCGCTGCTGCACCAACTCCTCGACGAGATGCGCGACGAGGGGCATCCGCTCACCGCGCTGTACCCGTTCCGGGCGTCGTTCTACGAGCGCTTCGGCTACGTCGGGCTGCCCCGGGCGCGTAGCGCGACGTTCTCCCCGGCCGACCTCGGGCCGTTGCTCCGCGCCGAGCTGCCCGGAGAGGTGGTCTGGGAACGGGTCGGGGTGGGCTACCCGACCTGGCGCGCGTTCACCGAACGCTGCCTGCACGAGCGGCACGGTTTCGCGGTCTTCCCCGACTTCTGGGCCGTCGGGCTGCGCGACCGGGACGACCGCTGGCTGGTCACCGCCGTGGTCGACGGCAGCACGGCCGGCGCGGTGACCTACCGGATCGACGACCACGGCGGAGAGCTGATCGCCGACGAACTGCTCGCCACCGACCCGTACGCGCGGGCGCTGCTGTTGCAGTTCTTCGCCCGGCACGTCGACCAGGTCGAGCGGATCCGGGTCCAGCTCCCCGCCGACGAACTGCCCGAGCTGTGGCTCACCGACCTGGCCGTGCACGTCGAGGCGCGGGTGTCCCGGCCCGGGTCGCCGGCGCCGATGGCCCGGCTGCTCTCCCTGGACGCGCTGACCGGCCTGCCGGCCGGAGCCGGTCGGGTCCGGGTCGACCTGGTCGGCGACCGCTGGCTGGCCGGGACGCACCTGCTCGACGGCGCCACCGGTCGGCTGGAGCTGCTGCCCGGCGGGTCCGCCGGGGGCGGGGTCCCGACCGCGGCGCTCACCGCCGCCGGCCTCTCCGCCCTCGCGTACGGGGTGCTCGACCCGGCCGAGGTCGACATCCGGGACCTGGGCGACGTGCCGGCGGACGCGGCGGCCGAGCTGCGCCGCATCTTCCCCCGGGAAGTGCCGTACCTCTTCGCCGACTTCTGACGGTTCCCCCGCCGCTCCGCGTCGGGGTACGGTCCTGCGAATGCCGGAGTGGTTGCAAGCGGGATTCTGGGGTCTGCTGGCCGGTTCGGCCCTGCTGCTCGGGGCGGCCGTCGGGTTCTTCGCCCGGGTCCCCCGGAAGATCATCGCGTCGATCATGGCGTTCGGTGCCGGGGTGCTGCTCAGCGCGGTCTCCTTCGAGCTCATCGCCGAGGCGCACGAGCAGGGCGGCCTGCTGCCCACCACGGTCGGCGCGGCGGCCGGGGCACTCGCGTACACCGGGGCGAACATCCTGCTGGCCCGGCGCGGGGCCCGGCACCGCAAGCGCTCCGGCGACGAGCAGCCCTCCGAACAGGAGCAACCAGGCTCGGGTACGGCGATCGCGGTCGGCGCGCTGCTGGACGGCGTACCGGAGTCGGTGGTGATCGGCGCCAGCCTGCTCACCGGCGGCCCGGTCAGCCTGGTCACCGTGATCGCGGTGTTCCTGAGCAACGTGCCGGAGGGGCTGTCCAGCGCCGCCGGCATGCGCCAGGCCGGCCGCTCCAAGCGCTATGTCTTCCTGCTCTGGACGGCGATCGCCCTGATCAGCGGCGCGGCGGCGCTGGCCGGCTACGCGCTGCTCGGCGGCGCTCCGCCGGAGGTGCTGGCCACCATCACCGCGCTGGCCGCCGGCGCGATCCTCGCGATGATCACCGACACGATGGTCCCCGAGGCGTTCGAGGACGCCCACCTCCTGGTCGGCCTGATCACCGTCCTCGGATTCCTGGTCTCCTTCGCCCTCTCCCACGCCTGACCCGGAGGGCGGGCGAGCTTAGGCGTGGGTTAAGGATGGAGCAGGGATTCGTCGTGGGGGCCGACGGGCTCCTAGCATCGGGCGGGTGCGCGTGAAGTCCGCTGTCGCCCTGCTCGTCCTCGGTGTCGTCACCACGGCACTGCCCGGGTGCGGGTCCGCCGATCCGGATGGGAGCCGCCCGGGGACCTTGCCGGCCGCCGGCACCGGCGCCGCGCCGAGCGGCGGACCCTCGACCGCCCCGACCGGGCGGACCGGCTTCGGCGCCCCGAAGCCGAGCGCGACACCAAAGCCGTCGAGCGCCGGGGGGACGCTGAAGGCGGGCAACCCGGCGGGCGGCGCGGCGGTACCCGCCGAGGCCCGGGCGGTGGACACCTCGCACCCGACCCGCCGGATCGGGACCGGCACCGCCGCCAGCTGCACCTCGGACGCGGTGGTGCGGGCCGTGGCGGCCGGCGGCATCATCACCTTCAACTGCGGTCCCGACCCGGTGACCATCCGGATGACCGCCACCGCGAAGGTCCGGAACGCCAACGGGCCGAGGATCGTGCTGGACGGCGGCGGCAAGGTCACCCTGAGCGGCGGCGGCCAGCGCCGGATCCTCTACATGAACACCTGCGACAGCGCGCAGGGCTGGACCACCTCGCACTGCCAGAACCAGGACCACCCGCAGCTCACCGTGCAGAACCTCACCTTCACCGGCGGCAACTCCACCGGCAACTCCGCCGAGGGCGGCGGGGGCGGCGCGATCTTCGTACGGGGCGGCCGGTTCAAGGTGGTCAACTCCCGCTTCGTGGACAACCGCTGCGACCGGACCGGGCCGGACCTGGGCGGCGCGGCGCTGCGGGTGCTCAGCCAGTACGAGAACAAGCCGGTCTACGTCGTGAGCAGCACCTTCGAGTCAGGGGTCTGCTCGAACGGCGCGGCGACCAGCAGCATCGGCGTCTCCTGGACGATGCTGAACAGCGTCTTCCGGCACAACAAGGCGGTCGGTTCCGGGGCCAACCCGGCCAAGTCCGGCACCCCGGGCGGCGGCAGCGGCGGCGCGATCTACTGCGACGGCAACGAGTTCACCGTGCGGATCGCCGGCACGATCATCGAGGACAACCACGCCAACGAGGGCGGCGGCGCGATCTTCTTCGTCAGCAACAACCGCACCGGCACCATGAAGATCGAGAACTCCACGCTGCGCCGCAATCCCAGCGACGGCTTCGAGACGAACGGCTTCCCCGGCATCTTCTTCCTCGGCGCCCGCCCACCCACCGTCACCGCCTCCCGCCTCAGCTGACCCGGGCCGGCACGCCCGTACTTCAGTAGGGGTTGCCGTGGCCGGGGGTGCGGGCCTTGCGGAGGGCGGCGGGGCGGCCAGGGAGGTCCGGGTCCGCCGACATGGGCGGGGCGGCGGTGTGCGCGGTGTCCGCCATGCCGGCGAAGAGTTCCTTGAGCGCGGTCAGGGCGTCGATCCTGGGCGTCCAGCCCAGCTCGGTCTCGGCGCGCTCGCTGGACATCAGCGGCGCGTTCAGGCCCAGCTCCACCCAGCCGGCGTCGACCGGTTGCAGCCGCGCCCGCCAGGTCAGCGCCGCCGCGACCCGCAGCACCGGGGCGGCCACCGGCACCGTCCAGCCGTGGAAATGCCGAGCCACCAGCTCCGGGGTCAGCACCGGGTCCGCGGCGATGTTGAAGGCGCCGCGCGCCTCACCCAGCAGGGCCTTCACGTACGCGTCGGCGACGTCGTCGGCGTGCACCGCCTGCATGCGCAACCGGCGGTTGGTGGGGACCAGCGGGATCCGGCCGTACCGGAGCAGCCGCACCGGGGCCAGCGGCCCGAGGAAGTAGCGGGTGATCTCGGTGCCGGCGTCCCGCTGGAAGGTCAGCCCCGGGCGCAGCCGGACCACCCGCAGCTCCGGGTGCTCCCGCTCGACCATGTCCAGCAGCGCCTCCACCTCCGCCTTGTCCCGGCTGTACGACGACCCGGGCACCCCGGTCGCCGGCCAGCGCTCGCTGACCGGGTGGTCCTTCGGGCCGGGCGCGTACGTGCCGACCGAGGAGGCGCACACGAGGGCGGGAACGTCGGCCCGGACAACCGCGTCGATCACCGCCCGGCTGCCGTCGACGTTGGTCCGGTGCAGGGTGCGCTGGTCGTGGCTGGGCTGGATCTGCCAGGCCAGGTGCAGCACCGCCCGCGCCCCGGCGAAGATCGCCGCGAGCTTCTCGGCCGCGCCGGGCGCCCCGACGTCGCAGGAGTGCCACTCCACCCGCTCGTACGGCTCACCGGCGTCCGGCCCGGGCAGCCGGCGGGCCACCCCGGCCAGCTCCAGCCCGGACTCCTGACGCAGCCGGCGCAGCACCGCCGTCCCGACATTGCCGCTGGCCCCGACGATCACGATCCGCATACCGGCTGCGGTACCCGCTGAACCGGACTCCAACCCCGGACGGCTCACGGCCGGGGCGAGTGGCGTACCCAGCTCTTCTCCTGCCGGCGGCGCCCCTGGGTGGCGGCCAGGCAGCGCGGGCAGATGAACCCGACCGGATCGGCCTCGGTGAGCACGTCGGTCGAGGCGTAGTCGAACGGCACGTGCGGGAAGCGGCGCAGCCGGGTGCGGCTGAGCGGGAGCCCGCACACGGTCTGGTTCTGCCCCGGCAGCCAGGCGTGCACCTCGCCGCCCGGCTGCCGTACGCCGTCCGCGCCGGCCTCCTCGCTCGATGCGGCCACCGCAGGCGTACTGCTCATCCTCATGCCCGTCCCGGTTCCCCCTCGCCGGCTGCCCCATGCCCCCGTCTCACCAGCTCGCCGACGGTGAGGTGCAGGGCCACCGCCAGGACGAGCAGCAGCACCGCACCGAGGAAGGCGGCCAGGAACCAGCCGTTCAGGATCCGCCGGTTGATCCACTGCATGGTCCCGACGAAGCTCCGGTCGTCGGTCGCGGCCAGGCCCGGCATCACCGAGCACGAGTACGCGAAGAAGAGCCCCGCCATCAGCCCGGTCGCCAGCGCCGCCCCAGCCAGCACGGCGGTACGCAGCAATGTCATGGCCCCCAGCCTGGCCGGCCACGGCGCCGCAAGCCATCGTCGAGCGGCTCACCGCATGCGCGGTCGTCTCGGCGTCAGCTGTCGGACATCGACGGGCGGCGGGAAGCCGGAAGGCCCGCGCGAGCGGGTTCCGGTAGCCTGGGCGGGCGGGCCGCTAGCTCAATGGCAGAGCTGTGGACTTTTAATCCATAGGTTCAGGGTTCGAGTCCCTGGCGGCCCACTCCTTCGCAGGTCAGCGGCCCTGACCGGGGCCGCTGTTGCCGTGGTCGGGGCCGGTACAGCAGCGAAGTACAGCAGTAGGCCGGTCACCCGTCGAGCGCCTGACCGAGCCGCTTGAGCGCGTCGCGGATGGCCGCCGAGGACACCATCGTGTAGATCTCCATGGTCTAAGTTCCGCTTGAACGTCTGGGTCCGGCCCTCCTGTTCACTCGCACTCCAGGCACACCGGGGCGACCCACACCTCACCGACGACGGGTGGTTGTTCCCTGGCGGGCTGGGCAGCGGCCGACTATCGGGGAGGGCAGGTCGGCGGCGTAGGGGTTGAAGGATCGTCTCAACCAGAGGGTCTTGCACCGCTGACACGTCCGGATATGCTGCGCGTCGCGTCACAGGCCCATGTGGCTTGTCTCCCTCTTTCGTCCCTGAGGTGATTTTCGCCATGAACGCCCGCCAGCTGATGGCCTCCGTTGTCGCTCTCGGTGCCATGCTCACCTTCGGTGCCGCTGCTTGCGGTACGGAAAGTAGCCACGCTGACACGCCGAAGGTCGGTCAGCAGGCCGATGCCCGGCCGGAACTGGCTGCCGCCGCCCGGGGGATCACCGAGCAAAGCTTCAGGCTCACTCTTGAGAAGGCGGGCATCTCCGGTAAGGGGGTGGCCGATCCGCGGACCCGGACCGGCACCATGATTGTCGACTTTCCGAAGACCGGCCGGCAGCTCTTTGTGACGGTGTTTGAGGACGACGTCTACTTCAGTGAGCTGGGTGTGCCTGGTGTCAGCTTCAAGACGAGCTTCCGGTTGCCTAGGTCGAAGGTGCCGGCCGGGAGTTACCTGGACGTCATGCCAAACGATGACCCGAGTGGTTCCCATCGGCTGGTCGACGCCGTAGTGAGTGTGCGGCGGGACGGCGGGGGCCCAGCCAACGGGCGGCATCTGTTCACCGGCACGATTGACCTGATGGCGACTTCGTACGCGGATGAGAACCTGCGCCACGAGTTCGGCGACAAGCTCAAGGCAGTCCCGTTCACCGCAGCCGTCGACGATGGGGGCCGACTGGTCGAGTTCGTCATCGCGCTGGACACCCTCGCGCCGAAGCTGGGCAAGGTCCGCGCGGCTTGGAGCGACTTCGGGTTGCAGACGAACCCGAAGAGGCAAGAGCCCAGCCAGCCGACCGGAGATGTGCACGGTCTGCTGCAGGCGCTGGAAAGCTGATCAATCCCCGACGTCAGGGTCTCTTGTGGCTCTCGATCCATCTCCGATAGCCCGTTGCTTTGTCTGACGGAACGGCAGCCGACGGACCGACCCGGTTCAGGTGAATCGCCGGACCCGGAGCGCGAGGATGCTTCCGGGCGGGTCGCTCCGGCCTGGTTGAGGATCGCCCAGATCGTGGCCAACAGCCCAGGAAAGGAGCCCCTCCAACAGGAGGGGCTACCCGGCCGTCACAGTGGCCCCCGGCACTCTCCGGCGTGCTCGGTGATGGCGTAGGGCTGATCGTCCCCTACTGACGGGTTGTCGTGTTGATGTAGTTGATTCCGTTGCTGTAGAAGCCGTCGACGGCGCTTTGCACCTCCGCCACGCTTACTGCCTTGCCGTCTACCGAGTAGATCCAGTTGACCTGCATGTTCCAGGTTCGCTCGCCGGCGAAGGGCAGGTCGATCAGCCACGTGTTGAGGTGGATCCGCATGGGTTCGCGGGGGAAGGTCTTGCCGCTGCTGTGGAAGACCGGTCGGCCGTCGATGGAGTACGTGACCTTGCCGTGGACTGCAGTGATCATCAGGGTGTGCCACCCGGCGAGAGTGCGATGCAGAGCGCGTGTGGTGCGGTCGCCGGGTGTGGCGCTACGCCAGCTGGTGGTGTCGAGTTTGGGACCGGGGGCGCCCCAGCCGCCGTTGGGCTGGTACTCGAAGTCGAGTTCGGTGTAGCGCTCAGAGGTCGACTTCGGCGAGATCATGCAGAAGGATTCGATGATGTGGTCGCCGTTGCGACCGTCGGCGGGTTTGTCGGTGAAGTGGATTCGTGCGGCGATGGTGCCGGTGAAGAAGGTGTTGTCTATGCCGATGAGCTCGGCTTGCCGGGTGCCTTGCCGGGTGCCGTCGGTGGTGACCTGCAACTGAAGTACCTGCCCGCCTTGCGCCTTTCGGTTGGCAGGGAAGTTGATGGCGTCGGCTGACCAGGTGCCGGCAATCCCGGGCCCGCCGCCGTCGGTGCGGACCTGCCACCCGTTGGCGGTTACCGCCGGATCGGCGGCGTCGGTGTAGTGGAAGTTGTCGAAGAGAGTTCCGGCCGGCGCGGTCAGGGCCGACGCGTTCGAGGGTCGGGGGGAAGCTGCCGGTGGAGCGGCACCGGGTTCCTGCCCCCAGAAGAGAACACCGTCGACATAGCCGGTCACGCGTGTCGAGGGCGCGTAGTGGGTGAGCGTCGGATCGAACGAGCGATCGTCGGCCTGATCCAGGTCCTCGCGGTCGAGGCGGTACAGCTGCAGCCCGATGCCCTCGCTGGTCTGGCCAGGTGCCAGCGTGCGGGCAGCGGAGGTGAAGCCGACCTGCAGGTAGTGAGTGGCGGTGGGGGCTGGATTCGACATCGCCCTGACGACCTGGGTGACGTTCGAGCATTGGAGGGTCGTCTGCAGGCAGTTGGCCGCGTAACCGGCACTGTCGTCGTCGCTGAAGTAGTACCGGAGCGTCACCTTGTGCAGCGCCACCGGCTGGCTGGATGTGTTGATCACTTCCAGCCACGGCTTGCCGACCGGGGCAGTGGCGGGGGTCTCCGTCCGGTACCGGACGGTCAGCAGTGAATTCTCGTCAGCGGGCCGGTCGGCGTTCGTCCGCCACACGCCGTAAAGCGCAACCCCGGCACCGAGCACCACCACCATGGCCATGAGCAGGCTGGGCCAACGGTGAGGGGAACGGGAACGCGACCGGCCCATAGAAGCTCCTTGACGACTCGACGCCCGCGTAACAGGAAGCGCTGGCAGGGGGCGTCTAGACAAACGCGCGTCATCCTACCGACGCCGGGCTGCGTCGTGATCCCGCAGGACGGGAGACATGCCCGGCCGACCTCGTGGGCGGTCCCTCCGCTGCGGATCAGCCAAACGGGCAGCTGAACAGGCCCGAAAGGAGGCCCATCGAGTTGATCACGTCGGCTATGTTTCTCCTGCTCCAGACCGCGACAGCCCGGCCTGGACGATGATCATCGAGCGGGGAACTCGTGTCACACAACATCATGGGCGAAGCGGGGCTAGAGAAGACCGCCATCCTGCAGGGTCTCCGCTGGAGACACCACGGCACTCCGAAGCCCAGCGGCCCGACGCTGCACGACATCGTCGCCATCATCCCGGCGCGCAACGAGGAAGTCGGGATCCTCACCTCCCTGAACTCCCTGGCCCGGCAGACGTGGCGCCCCGACCGGATCGTCGTGGTCGTCAACAACTCCACCGACCAGACGGAACACTTCGCCCGGCAGTTCGCCGCCGATCCTCGCACACCGCGCACCGACGTCCTGCTGATGCGCGAGAACGAGCACAAGAAGGCCGGTGCCCTCAACTACGGCATCGCCTGGTTGAGCCAGCGGGTCGGCGGGCGGCTGGACCCGGTCCAGCACGTCCTGGTGATGGACGCCGACACGGAACTGCACCACAAGTTCATCGAACGGGCCCGCAAGGTGATCACCTCGGACCCCGAGATCGGCGGCGTCAGCGCCGTCTGTCTGGGCCGCACCGGGCTGTGGCGCAACCCCTGGCAGAGATTCCTGCTGGGCATGCAGATCATCGAGTACGGCCGCGCCGCCAACGCCCGTTTCCAGACCGACGTGCACACCATGTCGGGCGCCGGATCCTTCTACCGGGGTGTGGCCCTGCAGTCGGTCATCGACAAGCGCGGCGCGGTGTTCTGGGAGGACCACCGCAACCTCGTCGAGGACTACGAAACGACGCTGACGCTCAAGGAATGCGGCTGGAAGGTGACCGCGAACCAGCTGTGCATCGCGTACACCGATCTCATGCCCACGCTGCGTGAGCTGCTGCAACAACGTCAGCGCTGGGTGCGTGGCACCGTGGACGCCCTGCGCGCCCGTGGCTGGACCAAGTTCACCTGGCACTCGATCGCGTCGATGATCCTCGGGCTGCTCGGCGTCGTGTACCTCATCGGCTGGGGGGCCACCCAACTGGCCACCGCCGTCGCGAACGGCTTCGCGCAACAGCCCATCTTCTGGGTGCTGTTCGCGTTCTGGGTCATCTACCCCGCGGTGATGGTACGCAACCTCGGCTGGAAGGCGATGCTGGTCGAGGCCCTGCTCATTCCCGAACTGGTCTACACGGTCGTACGCATGTACTGGCTGCTGTCATCCCTCCTCAAGTCCTATTTCACGCCCGTGTCGGCATGGAAGTAAGGCAGCATCACAGGTGAACTCCCTCAAAGGCTTCGGGATCTGCTTCCTCCTGGCGGCGACCCTGGTCGCCATGCGCAAACTCGCACAGGTCGAATACGCCCTCCTCGTCCTGACGGTCATCCTCATCTCCGGCTCCACCGGCATCTACGTGGCGTCGCGTCAGCGACACCGCAAGGACCGTCGCATCGCCGGCGACTGAGCGGTCTCTGAGTTGCAGCCAGGAAACATCGACGCGAACTGATCACGAGCACAGCCTTGCACTGGTCAGGCTGGCGACACGCCTGCATCAAGCCCAAGCCCGACGATCCCACTACAGGTCGCTGACATCGATGAGATAGTCCCGGAGCAGAGCAGCCGCCTCGATTGAGCTGACGTTGGCTGGGGCGACGGTCCAGGTCTGTCTGCGCGGGACGGTGCTGGTCACGCGCCATTGTCGCGAGGACGGTGTTGGTCACGCATAGCACTTTTCGAGGTTCTCAGGCGTCGTGCCCGATCCGTGCCCATTGCAGCATGGCCGACAACCTTGTGGCTGGACCACCACGGAATCAGGGCGGAACCGCCCGACGCGCTCGAGTAGGTGGCGCCGCCAAGGCCGCTGTCCCCCGCACGTCGAGCTGTCTGTAAACCTCGACGAGCCGGGGGTGGAAGGCGAACCACGCGTCGGCGAGGGCGAACCCTTCGTCGGCGGCGCCGCGGAGGCGGCGGGGTTCAGGGTTCGAGTCCCTGACGGCCCACCACGAAGATATATCGGCCCTGAACTCGCTGGAATGCGCGGACTCTGCCACATCCGGCCACCTCGCAGGATATTCACACCTCGCACGGCGGCTGCTTCTAGTCGCGCAGCGCCGCCTCCACTGCAACGGCGAAGCCTTCGACGTTGTCGAGCATGATGTTGTGTCCGCAGTCGGGGATCGCCACCACCTCGACGCCTGCCGCCGCCAGCCGGTCGGTGTCGAAGCGCGGTCCGTCGGCTGCCGGATAGAGGAGCGCGCGCGGGATCGTCAGCTTGTCGAGCCGCTCCCGGACGGTGGGCACGGTGCCGCTCAGCATATTGATGGCACTGCGGTAGAGCGCCTGTGGCCCGGCCAGCCGCATGGTGGCCGCCCACTCCGGCCCGATGAACTCCAGCGTCTCGTCCCAGCCGTGATCGAGGAACTCCTTCTCGGTGCGGTAGACGCCGATGCCGGAACTGCCCGGGCGCTTGACCGTCGGCAGCGGGTGCACCGGGTCGAGGACGGCGTCGACGAGCACCAGGCGGCGTACCAGCTGCGGGTGGCGCGCGGCCAGGGTGATCGCCACCGCACCGCCCATGCTGTGCGCGACGACGTCGGCCTCACCCACCGCGGCTTGCTCCAGCGCGCGGGCCAAGACGTCCGCGTGCATCTCCAAGGTGTACGCGGCGTCTGCCGGCTGGTCGCTGATCCCGAAGCCCAGCAGGTCAATCATGAGCGAGCGGTGGCCGCCCAGGGCCGGGTGCGCGATTGCCTCGGCGTAGTAGGGCGCCGAGCTTGCGCCGAGGCCATGGACGTAGACGCGGGTGGGCTGGGCGCCGGGGATCTCCACCCAGCGTAGGCGGGAACCGTCGGGAAGCACCTGAGCGCTATGCATGACCCAGACGATACCTCGGAGGCAAGGTATCTTGGCAAGGGGGTATGATCCAGGTCATGCTGGAACTGGCGATCCTCGGATTCCTCTACGACAAGCAGCTGCACGGCTACGACCTGCGCAAGCGCATCGCCGCCCTGACCGGGCACGTGCGCCCCATCGCCGACGGCACGCTCTACCCGCTGCTCAAGCGCATGGAAGCCGCCGGGCTGCTGACCCGCGAACTCCAGCCCGGCCAGATCGCCGCACCCCGGCACATGCTGTCGCTGACTGACGCAGGCAGGAAGGCGCTGCTCGACCGGCTGCGCGAACCCGACGAGCTGTTCATCACCGACGAGAACCGGTGGTTCACCCTGCTGGCCTTCCTGCGCCACCTGGACGACCCGGCCGCACAGGCCGCCGTGCTGCGGCGCCGGCTGCATTTCCTCACCCAGCCGGCCAGCTTCTTCTGGGACGGCGACCGCCCGCTGCGCGCAGCCGACTTCGACGACCGCTTCCGGCAAGGGCTGTTCACCATCGCTACCTCAACGACGCGTACCGAGCTGAAATGGCTGCGCGAAACGCTGGCGACCCTGGAAGTGGCTTCCTGACGCTCCGTCGCGCATGCTCGCGCCCACGGACGCGGGATCAGCCGACGCCACGACCGGCCCGGCTGGGCGTGGACCGCGGGTCGTACGTCCAGCTCGGCTGGGTGCCAGCGGGGTGCGTGTCGTGTCCTTGATCCGGCTGCGCACCCCGTCCACCTGGTAGGACGGTGGTGCCACCGAGCGTCGAGGAGGTACCGCATGACCAGCAAGCGCGAGACCGTGGAGGTGGATCCGGTCGTGTTCCGCGCCGTCTACGATTCGCCCGCCTCGCTGCCGGGAAGGCACCGCTGGACGACGCCGGAGCCGGACGTACGCCGGCTGGAGAAGCTGCTCGGGATGCCGGCGCGCACCATCGGCGCGCCCCTCTGGGTCAGCGGCGACGAGCCGGACTGCCCGAAGTGCGGCCGGCGGGTCAACTGGTACGACATCGTCGCGTCGGCGCTGCACGGCGTGCACGACCCGGCGATGATCGCCCGGGTGATCCTCGGCGAGCGCAAGTACGTCAACACCGAGGTGCCGGACGCGATCCCCGGGGTGTACTGCGCCGACTGTCGGACCCCCATCGAGGGGCTGCGCAGCTTCAAGTGCCACAACTGGGCGTACGCCTTCGAGGCGCTGGAGGCGGTGGTCGAGCGGATGTCCGGCGTGACCGCCCAGCCGGGTCAGCGCCGCGACATCGTCGACTGAAGACCCGCCCCTACCGACCCCAGACCAACGGCAAGGTGGAACGCTTCCACCGCACCCTCACCGAGGAATGGGCCTACGCCAAGCCGTACTCCTCAGAAGCCGCCCGACGTGCGCCGTTGCCCGGCTGACCACACGCCCGCAACAATCGCCGAACCCACACCGCACTCGGCGGCCGACCACCCGCCAGCCGCGTCCCACCTGCAGGTGTCCGCCGGGCCGCAGCTCTGCCGGATGACAGCGTTCGCGGTGGCGGGCTCGATTCTCGCCCGGCCGCAGCCCCAGCCGGGGCACCCGGTAGGGAAGCGGCCGCGGCCGGCGTGCCGCTCAGGGCGGTGCCGACCAGGGCAGGAACCAGCGATTCGCGAGCACCGGCCTTCTCGGCCCGCTCGGGTGCGCGAGCAGGTATGCAGCCATGTGGATGGGGGCTCGGCGGTCCAGACGTGCGGGCCCTGCACCGGTTCAGCGGCAGTGACCCAGGTCACTCGGGATGAACTTTCACCCGCCGGTCACGTCCGGAACACCCGGATACCTCTCGCGTTCATCCAGGGAGAATGATGCGATCAGTTCGAAAGATATCGGCGCTGGCACTGCTGGTGCTGGGCGTCTCGGCGGTGGCTCCGGGCGGTTCGCCGGCGTCGGCGCAGCCCCGGGCCGCGAAGCCAGCGACCACACCCGCGGTCGCGTCCAAGCCCCGGACGGTCACTCTGCTCACCGGCGACACCGTCCACGTCAGCACTGTGGACGGCCGGACGGCTGTCGACGTCGTGCCGGGCAAGGGACGGGAACGGATCCCGTTCATCACCCACAGCGCCGGCGAGGACGTGCGGGTCATCCCCGCCGACGCCGTCGGCCTGCTCAACCGGGGCAAGCTCGACGAGCGGCTCTTCGACGTCTCGATGCTGGTGGGCTTCGGCTACGACGACACCCGGGCCACCCTGCCGCTCATCGTCCAGCACAGCGGCGCCGCCCCCGCCGGCCTCGCCGGCGCCCGGACCACCCGGGAGCTCTCCGGGGCGAGCGCTGTCGCGGAGAGCCGCGCGGACGCGGTGTCCTTCTGGAACAACCTCACTTCCGCCGCGAGTGGCACCGAGCGGCAACTGCGGGCCGGGTTCGACAAGATTTGGCTCGACGGGCTGCGCCACCCCACCCTCGACGTCAGCGTCCCGCTGACCGGCGCGCCGGAGGCCTGGCAGGCCGGCTGGACGGGAACGGGGGTGAAGGTCGGCGTGATCGACACCGGCATCGACCAGACCCACCCCGACCTGGCCGGCCGCGTCGCCGCCGCGGAGAACTTCACCGCCGACCCGGACACCCTCGACCGGGTCGGCCACGGCACCCACGTCGCCTCCACCATCGCCGGCAGCGCGGCCGCGTCGCAGGGCCGTTACAAGGGCATGGCGCCCGGCGCGACCCTGTACAGCGCCAAGGTCTGCACCGAAGTGGGCTGCCCGGAGTCGGCGATCGTGGCCGGCATGACCTGGGCGGCGCAGCAGGGCGTCAAGGTCGCCAACATGAGCCTCGGCGGCCCGGACAGCCCGGACACCGACCCGATCGAGGCGGCCCTGGCCGATCTCACCCACCGCTACGGCGTGCTCTTCGTCGTCGCCGCGGGCAACAGCGGCGAGGCCGGTGAGTCCACGGTTAACTCCCCCGGCGACGTGGCCGAGGCGCTGACCGTGGGCGCCGTGACCAAGACGGGCGAGCTGGCCGAGTTCTCGAGCCGGGGTCCGCGCGCGGGCGACGCCGGCATCAAGCCGGACATCACCGCGCCCGGCGTCGGCATCGTCGCCGCCCGCAGCTCGACCTCCGACCTGTGGCCGGCCGGCGAGAACCCGCAGTACACCAGCCTTTCCGGCACCTCGATGGCGACCCCGCACGTGGCCGGCGCGGCGGCGATCCTGACCCAGCAGCACCCGGACTGGGCGCCTGAGCGAATCAAGTCCACGCTGATGGCGGCCGCGCAGCCGAGCGCCGCCATCGGTGTCTACGAGCAGGGCGCGGGCTTCCTCGACGTCGCCCGGGCGATCCAGCAGACCGTCACGGCGAGCCCGGTCAGCGTCGCCTTCGAGCGGACCACCGCTGCGCAGAAGAGCACGATCACGTACGCGAACAGCGGCTCTTCCGCCCTCACCCTGGCTGTCTCCCTCGACGCCAAGGACGCCGACGGCGCCCCGGCGCCGGCCGGCCTGTTCAGCCTCAGCGCCTCCTCGGTGACGGTCCCGGCCGGCGGCACGGCCACCGTGACCGTCAACGTCCAGGCCGGCGCCGACCTGCCCGACCGCTACTTCGGCGGTGAGGTGACCGCCACCGGCGACGGCGTGCAGGTGCAGACCCCGGTCGCGCTCGACGTCGCCCGCCACCAGCTGAGCCTCAAGCTCGTCGGGCCGGACGGCGGAGCGCCCACGCCCGAGCAGGGCTGGGTGACCGTCCTGACCGACCTGGACCGGCAGACCATCATGGTGTTCGGCGACCCCGCGACCACCACGTACCGGGTTCGCGCGGGCCGCTACCTGGTCCAGACCTACCTCTTGACCGGCGACCCGTTCCTCCCGCACATCACGTCGCTGATGCGCCCGAGCCTCGATCTGACCACGGACCAGGCGCTCACCATGGACGCCCGCCTGGCGAAGCCGATCGCGGTGTCGGTGCCGAACCCGAAGGCCACCGCGGTCCATCAGGAGTTCGGCTGGACCATCCGGACCGAGCAGCCGCAGATCTGGGGCAGCAACGACCCGTTCGGCGTGCTGATGGGCATCCCCTTCGACCACCTGCGCACCGCGCAGATCGGGGCCGGCAGGACGCCCGGCTTCGTCTCCTACGTCAACGGGATGTGGGGTCAGGTGCAGGACGGCGGCCTGCACAACAGCCCGTACGTCTACCGGGTCTACCTCTACGAGCCGGAGAAGATGATGACCGGGCTGACCCGCAAGCTGCGTGCGGGCGACTTCGCCACGGTCCGCTCCCAGATCAGCGCGGACGTGGCCGGCGTGCCGGTCTCGCGGACCGCGGTCGCGCACGCGCCCGGCAACTCGCCGATCTACCGCGACGAGCGCAACGCCCCGCCGAGCTTCAGCTACGACGCGCCGAGCACCATCACCGAGTACTACAACCAGGACAAGCAGGCGGTGTGGCAGTCGACCTCGTTCCAGCGGCGGTACACGTACTACGAGTCGGCGTGGACCAGCTTCCAGCCCGGGCGCACGTACACGGTGAAGTGGGCCAACGCGGTGGCCGGGCCGGTCTTCCCGGAGCCGAACTTCGGTCAGCAGTTCGCCACCCGCTACTGGGGTGACACGATGGGCGGGCCGGGGCCGCTGCACGGCGACGGCACCGGGCACATGGGCTTCCGGTTTGTTCGCGGCGGCAGCGCGCAGGTGAGCCTCTACCGCAACGGGGTCAAGGTCGGCGACGCGAACCAGGCGCCGTGGGTGTGGGACGTGCCTGCGGAGACGGGTGACTACCGGTTGGCCGCGACCTTCCGCAGCGACCCGGCGTTCACCCTGTCGACGGTGGTCGACGCGGAGTGGACCTTCAAGTCCGGGCACGTGAGCGACGGCGAACTGGTGAAGCTGCCGATGACGGCGATCCGGTTCACCCCGGAGCTCGACATCGACAACCGGGCGCCGGCCGACCGGCTGTTCGCGATCCCGGTCTCGCTCGACCGTCAGGTCGGGGCGACGCCGGGCCGGACCAGGACCTTGACCGTCGAGGCGTCCTTCGACGACGGCGAGACCTGGCAGCAGCTGACCGTGCGGCGGTCCGGCGAGAAGGCGGTCGCCTGGGTGCGCAACCCGACCGGCACCGGCTTCGTCTCGCTGCGGGCCGCCGCGACGGACACCAGCGGTAACACGGTCAAGCAGACCATCATCCGCGCCTACCGGTACTGAGGGTGGGCCCCGGACGCGGCGCCCACCGGCGCCGCGTCCGGGTCACCGGTGCCAGAGCAGCCGGTCGCGGATCCGCCGGGCCATCGGCGAGTCCGTCCCGTCGAGCTCGGTGAGGGCCTCGCTCCACGCCTGCCCGGCCAGGGCCGGGTCTCCGTTGGCGGAGTGGAAGTCGCCGATGGAGACCAGCACCTCCGCGGTGTGGTGGGGGGCCCGGGCGCCGCGGAAGGTGTCGATCGCCTGCTGCCAGAGCGCCACCGCGTGCGGCAGGTCGTCGATCATCGAGTACGTGTGCGCCAGCCAGGCCTGCGTGGTGCCCACCCCGTGCAGGTCGCCGAGGGCCTCGAACTGCCGCCGCGCCTCGACGAACATGCTCAGCGCCTCGGCGTGCCGGCCGAGCCAGCCCTGTGCCCGCGCGATGGCCAGCAGGGCGTTGGTGGCGCCCCGCACATTGCCCTCGGCGCGAAAGAGCGCCCGCGCGGCCTCGGCATGCCGGATCGCCTCGTGGTAGCGCCTCTGGTCCAGCCGGATCTCGGCGAAGTTGTTCTCCACGTGGCCCTGCTCGGTGCGCCGGCCGAGCCGGTCGAAAATCGCTCGGGCGTGCTGCAGGTGCGACAGCCCGCGGTCCAGATCGGCCAGGAAGTAGCATGCGCCGGCGAGGCTGCGGTGCAGCAGGGCCTGGGCGGCGGGGTCGTCCCCGGTCGCGGCGAGGCCGGTGCTCACCGCTGCCGCCCACTGCTTGAACTGCGCGGTGTCCTGGAAGAAGTTCTGCAGGGCCAACGCGATCTGCCAGGCCGTGCGAGGCCGGCCGCGCTCCTTGGCCCGCGCGACGATGTCGGTCAGCACCCGCTGCTCGGCGGCGAACCAGGCCATCGCGTCGGCCCGGCCGGTGAAGCCGCGCCCGGTGACGCCGCGCTCGGACGGCTCCGGCTCCGGCAGCGGCACCTGCGGCAGCAAGGGCAGATGCGCCGCGTACGCACTGAGCTGGTAATAGTCGTAGACCCGTTCGATGGCAGCGTCCCGCTCGGCCGCGTCGTCGTGCTCCTCCCCGAGCTCCACGGCGTAGGCGCGCAGCAGATCATGCATCCGCCACCGGCCGTCGCCGGGCTGGACCAGCAGCTGCGCCCCGAGCTCGGCGAGCAGGCCGCGGGCGGAGCGCAGGGACAGGCCGCCCAGGGCGGCCGCCGCTTCCGTGCTCAGCTCCCCGGCCGGGTGCAAGGGCAGCAGCCGGAAGAGGCGGGCTGCCTCGGGAGTCAGGGCCCGGTAGGACCAGGAGAAGATCGCCTCCAGATCGGCGTGTGCGTCCCCGAAGCCGGCCAGCCGGCCGTCGGCCTCGGCCAGCTCATCGGCGACCGCGGGCAGGCTGAGCCCGGGCCGGCCGACGCTGCGGGTGGCGACCAGCGCCAGGGCCAGCGGCAGCCGGCCGCACCGCGCGATGATCTCGTCGACGGCGGCCGGGTCGGCGGCCGCCGCGTCGCCGAGCCGGCGGGTGAGCAGCTCGCGGGCCTCGGCGTCGGTCAGCAGGTCGAGGTGCAGCGGGTGGGCGCCCGCCGGGCCGGCCACGCCGGTGATCCGGCGGCGGCTGGTGGCGATGACGAGACTGCCGCCGGCGCCGGGCAGCAGGTGCCGGATCTGGTCCCAGTCGGGGCAGTTGTCGAGCAGGATCAGCATCCGGCGCTCGGCCAGGATGCTGCGGTAGAGGCCGGCCTGGGCGTGCAGCTCGGCCGGGATGGCGGCCGGCGCGACCCCGAGGGATCGCAGGAAGCCGCGCAGCGCCTCCGCCGGTGTCATCACCGAGTCGCCGGAGTCGAAACCGCGCAGGTCCGCGTGCAACTGCCCATCGGGGTAGCGGGCGGCCAGCTGGTGGGCCAGGTGCACCGCGAAGGTGGTCTTCCCGACGCCGGGCATTCCGTCGATGACCAGCGCGGTGGTCCGCCGGTCTCCGGCCAGCAGCTCCTCCGCGGCGGCCAGGACGCCCCGGCGGCCGGTGAAGTAGGGGTGGTCGGCCGGCAACTGTGCCGGCGGCTCGGCCCGGGTCGGCTGCGACAACTCCAGCTCGGCTGGCGGCCATAATTCGGCCTCCGCGCCGCTGGGCGGCGCTCCGGGCCGAATGAAGGCCGGTCTGACGCCGCGCCGCGACCTGGAGCCGTCGGCCGGGGCGTCGTGGTCGAGCAGGCTGTCCCGGGCCGCGCGCAGGTCGCCGCCCGGCTGGATGCCGAGCTCGTCGGCGAGCCGCTGCTCGATGTCGGCATAAGCCGCGAGGGCCTCGGCCCGCCGGCCGTCCGCGGCGAGCGCGAGCAGCAGCCGCGCCTGCAGTGCCTCGTCCAGCGGCTCGTATTCGGCGGCCAGCCGGATCGCGGGCAGCACCGCGTGGACGCACCCGGCCCGCAAGGCGGCGTCGGCCGCTGCCCGGACGGCCGCGAACCGCTCGCCGTCGACAGCGACGAACTCCGGATGGGCCCGGCCGGCGGCCTGCAGCCCCGAGGCGCACCGGTCGCGCCACAGCGCCAGCGCCGCCCGGTAGAGCTCGATGGCCGGCTCGCCGGAGCTGCCACCGGCCTGGGCGACCAGGCGCCGGAAACGCAGCAGGTCGAGCGACTCCCGGTCGATCCGCAACCGGTATTCGGCGCCGTCGCGGATCAGCACCGAGCCCGCTGCCCGCGTCGGCAGGCCCGGCTCGAAGCGCCGCCGGAGCATCCCGACGTGCCGGTGCACCACATTTACCGCGCTGGGCGGGGGGTCGGACTCCCAGAGCAGGTCGACGAGCTCGGCGACGCTGACCGCGCCGCCGGCCCGGGCGAGCAGCAACGCCAGGATCAGCCGCTGCTGCCGGGTGCCCAGGTTGATTTCGGACTGGCCGCGCCAGGCCCGCACCGGGCCGAGAACGGCGAAAGAGAGCGGGCTGGTCATCTTGATGCGATCCATACAGGGCTGGTTGCCACGATCGCCATAGCATGCCAGGGCCCCGGGCGCGCGTTGCGGCACGGTGAGCTTCGGCTCAGCGGCCGGATCGCCGGCCGGGCGGAGTCGTCCCTGCTCAGGCCGCCTCGAGGCCGGTGCGCAGAGCGCGCAGCGCATAGTGGGTCCGGGACTTCACCGTGCCGATCGGCACTCCCAGCCGGCCCGCGACCTCTGCCGGGGACCGCCCGACCAGGTAGACCTCGGAGAGCAGACTGCGCTGCGCCGGGCTCAGCCGGCCGAGCGCGTGCCGGATGGCGTGCGACGCCAGCGCGGTGCCGGTGGTGTCGTCACCCGCGGGAATCCAGGTCATGTCGACGAGATGGACCTCGGCCGGGCGGCCCCGCCGCAGCCGGACGCCGTCGATGACGAGCCGCCGGGCGACGGTGAAGAGCCACCGGCGGGCGGCATCGGGCTCGGCCGGCACCGAGTCGAGGTGCCGCCAGGCCCGCAGCATCGTCTCCTGGAGCAGATCCTCGGCGGTCTGCCGCTGGTCGCGGGTCAGCACGAGCAGGAGACGCAGCACGGCACGGGCGTGGTCCGCATGCAGCGCGGTCATGCGCTCGGCCCGGCCGGCCGCTGATCCGTCGGGTGCCCGCAGCACGACATCTCCCCCATAGGCAGGAGCAACGGTGACTGAGGCACGAGCCTAGGGACGATCGATGCGAATGGACTGACAGGTAAGTGCGGATCGAGTGCCGTCGCCGATCGCAATCGGTCACGGACGCGACGTGACCGCTGCGAGCAGGCCGGCCAGCCGCCGGCCGGTCCGGGTCTGCGCGTACGGGATCAGGGCCAGCGCCTCCTGCCACGCCCGCACCGCGGCGTCCTGGTCGCCGGCGGCGGCGAGGGCGTCGCCGAGCAGCGCCAGCACCTCCGCGGCCGGCGCCGACGCCGAGGCCTCCTGGTAGGCGACGGCCGCCTCGCGCCAGCAGTCGACCGCCTTGCCGAGCTCCCGGCGGGCGGAATGCACCTGGCCGAGCACCTCCCACGCCTCGGCGATGCCCAGCCTGTACTGCGCTCCGCGCGACAGCGCCATCGCCTGCTCGGCGCAGCGCACGGCCTCTTCCTCCCGGCCCAGTTCGGCGTTGCTCGCGGCCATGATCACCAGGGCGTCCGCGAGCAGTTTGTCGTCTCCGGCCGCCCATGGCCCCAGCGCCGCGGAAAGCGCCCGGACGACCTCCTCGTGTCGCCCCTGGGCGCCCAGGATCATCGCCCGGTTGATCGCGGCCCGGGTCATCTCGCCGTGCAGGCCGAGCCGGGCGAGCAGCACGAGCGCCTGGTCGAGATGCCCGACCGCGGTCTCGTGCTCGCGCCGGAAGTAGGCCGCCCCGGCCAGGCTGCGGTGCATCCGGGCCTGCCCGACCAGGTCGCCGCCCGCCCGGGCGGCCCCGAGGGCCACCTCGCCGGTCGCCGTCCAGTCGGCCCACCGGCCGCTGCGGTCGAAGAAGTGCTGCATGCCCAGGGCGAGCTGCCAGGCGTCGGTGTGCCGGCCCTGCCGGGCGGCCCGGCCGACCAGCGCGATCAGGACCTGCCGCTCGGCGGTGAACCAGCGCATGGCGTCGCCGTGGCCGGCGAAGCGCAGCGGGGTCTCGCCGGGCCCCGGCTCGATCATCGGGTGGTACTCGGAGGCCAGCAGCCGCCGGTGCGCCTGATAGCAGGTGGCCCGGTAGAACTGCAGGCAGCGCAGCTCCGCGGCGGCGCGCTCGGCCGGGCTGTCGTTCTCCTCGCCGAGCTCCGCGGCATAGGCCAGCAGCAGGTCGTGGGTGCGGTAGCGGCCCGGCAGGTCCTCGCTGATCAGGTGCGCGCGGCTCAGCTCGCCGATCAGCGCCCGCCCGGTCCGCAGCGGGACGCCGGCCAGGCCCGCCGCCCCGGCGATCGAGATGTCGGGGCCGGGATGGATCGGCAGCAGCCGGAAGAGCCGGGCGGCCGGGGCGGAGAGTGCCTGGTAGGACCAGGAGAAGACGGCACGCAGGCCGGTCTGCGGGTCGTCGCCGTCGAAGCCGTCCAGGCTCCCGGGCGCTTGGGCCAGCTCGGCGGCGATCTGCGCCGGTGGCGTCCGCGGCAGGCTCGCCGCTCGGGCGGCCACCACGGCCAGCGCGAGCGGCAGCCGCCCGCAGCTGGCGATGATGGCGTCGATCGCGGCCGGGTCCGCCGCGACGCGGCTGGCGCCGAGCGGCCCGAGGAGCGCCGCGCGGGCCTCGTCGAGGCTCGGCAGGTCGACCGGCAACGGGTGGGCGCCGGCCGTGGTCAGCAGGCTGCTGAGCCGGCTGCGGCTGGTGACGATCACCAGACAGTCGGGGCTGCCCGGCAGCAGGTGCCGGATCTGCTCGGCGTCCCGGCAGTTGTCGAGCACGATCAGCAGGCGCCGGCCGGCAAGGCTGCTGCGGTACATGCCCGCCTGGGCGTGCAGCTCGGCGGGAATGCCCTCCTGGGGCACCCCGAGCGAGCCGAGGAACCCGCGCAGCGCCTCGGCCGGGCTCATCGCCGGCTCCCGCCCGTCGTATCCGCGCAGGTCGACATACAGCTGCCCGTCCGGGTAGCCGGCGGCGAACTCGTGGGCGAGGTGGACGGCGAGGGCGGTCTTGCCGATCCCGGGCATGCCGTCGATCGCGAGCACCGCCGGCCCGCCCGGACGCGCGACCGCCGCGCGGGCCTCGGCGATGAGGTCGTCCCGGCCGCTGAAGAAGGGCAGGTCCGGCGGCAGCTGCGCGGGCCGGGGGAGTGGCGACGGCGACTCGGTACGCGCCGGCCGGGTGCGCTGGTGCAGCAGCCGGTCGTACGCCTCCCGCAGCTCCTCGCCCGGATCGATGCCCAGGTCGTCGGAGAGCCGGCGGCGCACCACCCGGTACATCTCGACGGCTTCCGCCTGGCGGCCGTCGGCGGCGAGCGCGAGCAGCAACCGGCTCTGCAGCGACTCGTCGAGCGGGTGCTGCTCGGCGGCGTGCCGCAACGGCGCCAGCACCGCGCCCAGCCGGCCGCAGCGCTCGGCGGCGTCGGCGGCCTCGCGCACGGCCTGGGCGCGTTCGGCCTCCACGGCGAGGAACGCAGGATGCAGGCGGGAGGCCGGTTCCAGGCCCGCGGCGCACCGGCCGCGCCACAGCCGCAGCCCGTCGAGGGAATGCCGCAGCGCCGACTCCGGGTCGCCGTCCTGCAGGCTCCGGCCGGCCAGCCGGCTCAGCGACCGGAACTTCAGCAGGTCAAGGGACTCCTCGTCGGCGCGCAGCCGATAGCCCGAGAGCTCCCGGAGGATGTGCCGGCCCGCCGACCGGGTGGCCAGGCCGGGCTCGAGCAGCCGCCGGAGCACCCCGACGTGCCGGTGCACGACGTTCGCGGCGCTGGCCGGAGCCTCCTCGTCCCAGAGCAGGTCGACCAGCTCGGCCAGGGAGACCGGTGAACCGGCCCGGGCCAGCAGCAACGCGAGCACCAGGCGCTGCTGGCGGGCGCCCAGACGCAGCTCGGCGCCGGCGCGGACGACCCTGATCGAGCCGAGCACCGAGAAGCCGATCGTCTCGCCCGCCTCCGCCCGCACACCGGCAACGGTAACCGGCCGATCCGCCACCCGGAGCTTGCGACCACAGGCCCAGGGGCGGGACTGGGTCTTCGACCCCGGCGCGGCACGCGGCGGTCGTCGGCCGCCGTCAGGGCAGGCGGGTCTCCAGGACCCCGTCGACCACCCGGGTCGGCAGGATCTGCTGGTCGTTCGCGGACGGCCCGTGCATGACCTCGCCACCGTTGAGCCGGAAGGTGCTGCCGTGCCAGGGGCAGACCACACAGTCGTGGCCGTCGACCTCCTGCACCTCGCCCTGGCCGAGCGGGCCGCTCTGGTGCGGGCAGCGTTCCAGCATCACGGTGACCTCGTCGCCGTGCCGGTAGAGGATCACCGAGACGTCGTCCACCTCCCGGGTGACCAGCTGCCGCTGCGGCAGCGTCGCCATGTCCGCCACCGAGTGCCAGCCGTCGCTGATCCGGTGCAGCTCGGAGACGCTCTGGGTGGTCTGCGCCCCCTGCTTGTACGCCAGGTGCCCGCCCAGGTACGCCCCGGTGCTCGCCGCGGAGAGTCCCAGGTAGGCCAGCGCCTTGCCCAGCCCGTGCCGCCCGTTCAGCCGGGCGGCCAGCGAGCCCGCGTAGAGGGCCACCCCGATGGTGTTGGAGGCTGCGTGCACCAGGCCGACCCGGCGCTGGTCGCGGGTCAGGCCGGCCCAGTCGTTGAGCCCGGCCACGGCGGCCGGCATCGCGCTGAGCGTGCCGAGCCCAACCAGTGCGGTGGCGGCCCGGCGCTGCCCGGGCAGCAGGTCGACCACAGCAGCGGAGATCCAGGCGCCGACCGGCACCTGCACCATCGCCGGGTGCAGCGGGTGGCCGAGCCAGACGCCGTGCAGCGCGTCCCGGACCCGCTGCGGACGCAGGGTGGCCTGGACAATCCGCTGCAACCGGTCGCCCACCCGGTCCAGCGCGGAGGCCTGTTCGAGTTTCGTCAGCAGTTCACGCACCCGGTCCGACTTCCCGGCAGGAGCCGCCCCAAACCGGGCGGCGGGACACACAACCGGGTGACTCGCCATCGTGGACGACACGCCCACAGCATGTGGTGTGTTGGCTTTTCCCGACCCACTACATCTAGGATCACTTTCACTGCTGGTTCGACCTGGCGACAGGTCAGCCAGGCGCGGCACCCGCCAGGCGTCGCGTTCGAACAGGGAACCCGGTGCGAATCCGGGACTGCCCCGCAGCGGTGAGCGGGAACGACCGCCGTCATCAAGCACTGGGCCCGACGGGGCCTGGGAAGCGACGGCCAGTAGGCGTACGCGCAAACGCGTCGGCCCGTGAGTCCGAAGACCTGCCAGCAGGGCGCGCCGTCCGGCGCGCGTACCACCTCGGGGCCTCGTGGGAGGGCCGTCGAGCCGTACGGAGCACCGCCGGCACACCGACCGGCGGCGATCCGGCGTGCCGTCGCGCCCTCCCGCGGGTCCACACCGACCACTCAGGAGAGCACGTGACGGCGTCATCCACCCTTTCCCCGCCCGCGGTCGACGCGCTGCGGAATCTGCTGCACCGGCACCACCACGACCTGCCCGACACCGACCCGGACCGGATCCTCGCCCTGGTCGGGTCGGGGCGTACCGCCCGGGCCGACGGGGCGGAGCTGACCGAGCTGGCCATCGCGGCGGCGGGCGGCCTGATCGCCGAGGAGCCCGCGTACGCCCGGCTCGCCGCGCGCCTGCTCGCCGGGCGGATCGCCGACGAGACCACCGCCCAGGGCATCACCGGCTTCGGCGACAGCGTCACGGCCGCGTACGCCGAAGGGCTGCTGGACCCCGGCTTCGCCGGCTTCGTCGCGACGCACGCCGACGCCCTCGACGGCCTGATCGACCACGCCCACGACGACGCGTTCGAGTACTTCGGGCTGCGCACGCTGTACGACCGCTACCTGCTGCGCCACCCGGACAGCCGGGCGGTGCTGGAACGGCCGCAGCACTTCTGGCTGCGGGTGGCCACCGGCCTGTCGGACACCGTCGAGGAGGCCGGCGAGCTGTACCGGCTCATGGCCCGGTTGGCGTACCTGCCCAGCTCGCCGACGCTGTTCAACGCCGGCGCCCGGCATCAGCAGCTCTCCTCCTGCTTCCTGGTGGATTCGCCGCGCGACGAGCTGGACTCGATCTACGAGCGCTACACGCAGGTGGCGAAGCTGTCCAAGTTCGCCGGGGGGATCGGCATCTCGTGGTCCCGGGTGCGCTCGCGGGGGTCGCTGATCCGGGGCACCAACGGCCGATCCAACGGCATCGTGCCCTGGCTGCGCACGCTGGACGCGAGCGTGGCGGCGGTCAACCAGGGCGGCCGGCGCAAGGGCGCGGCCTGCGTCTACCTGGACACCTGGCACGCCGACATCGAGGAATTCCTGGAGCTGCGGGACAACACCGGCGACGAGGCCCGGCGTACACACAACCTCAACCTGGCCAACTGGGTGCCCGACGAGTTCATGCGCCGGGTCGAGGCGGACGCCGACTGGTCGCTCTTCGACCCGAAGGAGGTGCCGGAGCTGGTCGACCTCTGGGGCGACGAGTTCGACGCCGCGTACCGGGCCGCGGAGGCGGCGGGCCGGGCCGCGCGGACGCTGCCGGCCCGCAGCCTGTACGCGCGGATGATGCGCACCCTGGCGCAGACCGGCAACGGCTGGATGACGTTCAAGGACGCAGCGAACCGGACCTGCAACCAGGTCGGCAACGGCGGCGGGGTGGTGCACCACTCCAACCTGTGCACCGAGATCCTCGAGGTGACCAGCGACGACGAGACGGCGGTCTGCACCCTCGGCTCGATCAACCTGGCCGCGCACCTGATGCCGGTCACCGGGCCCGACGCCGGGTCCGGCCCCACGGCCTCCGGCGTCGACTTCCCGGCACTGGCGCGCACCGTCCGGCTGGCGGTCGGGGCGCTGGACCGGGCGATCGACCGGAACTGGTTTCCCACCGAGCAGGCCGCGACCGCGCACCGGCGCTGGCGGCCCCTCGGGCTGGGCGTGATGGGGCTGGCCGACGTGCTCGCCGCGCTGCGGCTGCCGTTCGACGCGCCGGAGGCGCTGACCCTGTCGACCCGGATCGCCGAGGAGATCGCCCTTGCCGCGTACGACGCGTCGGCCGATCTGGCGTCGGCGCGCGGGGCGCATCCGGCGTACCCGCTGACCCGGGCGGCGGACGGGGTGCTGCATCCGGACCACTGGCCGGACGCCCGGCCCACCCGCCCGGAGGCCTGGGCCGCGCTGCGGGACAAGATCGCCCGACACGGGCTGCGCAACTCGCTGCTGGTGGCGATCGCCCCGACCGCGACGATCGCCTCGATCGCCGGCTGCTCCGAGTGCGTCGAGCCGCTGGTCTCCAACGTCTTCAAGCGGGAGACCCTTTCCGGGGAGTTCCTCCAGGTCAACCGGCACCTGGTCACCGACCTGAAGCGGCTGGGCCGGTGGACGCCGCAGACCCGGGACGCGATCAAGCGGGCGGACGGCTCGGTGCGGGAACTGGACCTGCCGGCGGAGCTGAGGGCGTTGTACCGCACCGCCTGGGAGCTGCCGCAGAAGGCCCTGATCGACCTGGCCGCCGCGCGGGCCCCGTACGTGGACCAGGCGCAGTCGCTCAACCTGTTCCAGGCCAGCCCGACCATCGGCCGACTCTCCTCGATGTACGCGTACGCCTGGCGGGCCGGCCTGAAGACCACCTACTACCTGCGTTCGCGCCCGGCCACCCGGATCGCCCAGACCACCGTCGCCACGGCCCCGGCCGCCGTGCCATTGCCGGCACAGCCGAAACCCGCCGCGCAGGCCCTGCTCACCCTGTCCGTCGGCGACGGCGAGGCGATCGCCTGCTCGCTGGAGAACCCCGAGATCTGCGAGGCCTGCCAGTGAGGATGCTGCTCGACCCCGGCATGGATCTGACCCTGCGACCGATGCGCTACCCGGACTTCTACGAGCGGTTCCGGGCGGCAATTCGCAACACCTGGACCGTGGAGGAGGTGGACCTGGCCTCCGACGTACCCGATCTGGCGAAGCTCTCCGAAGGCGAGCGGCACCTGGTCCACCGCCTGGTGGCGTTCTTCGCCACCGGCGACACGATCGTGGCGAACAACCTGGTGCTCAACCTCTATCAGCACGTCAACGCGCCCGAGGCCCGGCTGTATCTCTCCCGCCAGCTCTTCGAGGAGGCGGTGCACGTCCAGTTCTATCTGACCCTGCTGGACACCTACCTGCCCGATCACGCCGAGCGGGCCCGCGCGTTCGCGGCGATCGAGCACATCCCGTCGATCCGCGACAAGGCGGAGTTCTGCTTCCGCTGGATCGACTCGATCGGGTCGCTGCACCGGCTGGAGAACCGGGCCGACCGGCGGGCGTTCCTGCTCAACCTGATCTGTTTCGCCGCCTGCGTGGAGGGGCTGTTCTTCTACGGCGCCTTCGCGTACGTCTACTGGCTGCGCTCGCGCGGCCTGCTCTCCGGGCTGGCCACCGGCACCAACTGGGTGTTCCGCGACGAGTCGATGCACATGGAGTTCGCCTTCACGGTGGTGGACACCGTCCGGGCGGAGGAACCCGACCTCTTCGACGACGAGATCGCCGCGCAGGTGCGGGCCATGCTCGACGAGGCGGTCGCGTCGGAGCTGGCCTTCGCCCGGGACCTCTGCGGCGACGGCCTGTCGGGCATGAACACCGCTGACATGCGCCGCTACCTGGAGTACGTCGCGGACGCGCGGCTCGCCCGGCTCGGGCTGCCGCCGGCGTACGGGTCGGCGAACCCGTTCCCGTTCATGGAGCTGCAGGACGTGCAGGAGCTGACCAACTTCTTCGAGCGGCGGGTGTCGGCGTACCAGGTGGCGGTCGAGGGGACGGTGGCGCTGGACGAGGTGTTCTGACGGTCGATATCGGTGGCGCCGGGGGTCGGCCGGGCGGCAGGGTGGCCGCATGTACGTGCACGCCTCCCGCCCCCTGGGCGCCTCGACGGCCGTACGGCTGACCGCGGGCCTCGCCCGGCCGGACGCCGTACCGCCGCCGCTGCTGATGCTGCTCGGGATGGTCTCCACCCAGGTCGGCGCGGCGGTTGCCAAGCAGCTCTTCACCGCGACCAGCCCGGGCGGCACCACCACCCTGCGGCTCGGCCTCGGCGCGCTCGTCCTGCTCGCGGCCAGCCGGCCGGGGCTGCGGCTGGGCTGGCGGGCGGCCGGGCTGGTCGGGGCGTTCGGGGTGGCCATGGCGGCCATGAACCTCGCCTTCTACGCCGCCCTGCAACGGGTGCCGCTGGGGGTGGCGGTCACCGTCGGCTTCGCCGGCCCGCTGCTGGTGTCGCTGCTGGGCAGCCGCCGGTTCACCGACGTGCTCTGGGCGGCGCTGGCCGGCACGGGCGTGCTGCTGCTCGCCGGGCTCGGCGGGGTCGGCGTGGACGCCGTCGGCCTGCTGCTCTGCGCGCTGATCGCGGTCGGCTGGGCCGGGTACGTGCTGCTCGGCAAGGCGATGAGTGGACACGTGCCGGGCACCCGGGGGCTGGCGGCGGGGATGGCGGTGGGCGCGCTCTGCGTACTCCCCTTCGGGGTGGCGTCGGGCGGCGCGGAGCTGCTCGACCCGCGGATCCTCGCGCTCGGGCTCGGGGTGGCGCTGCTGTCGTCGGTGCTGCCGTACTCGGCGGAGCTGGCCGCGCTGCGCCGGCTGCCGGCGCGGGTCTTCGCGGTGCTGCTCAGCCTGGAACCGGCCGTGGCGGCACTGGTCGGCGCGCTGCTCCTGGGCGAGCTGCTGGCCTGGCCGCAGCTGCTCGGGGTGGGCTGCGTGGTGGGCGCCGCCCTCGGCGCCACCCTGGCCCGCCGCGCCTGACCGTCGGCGCGGACCGCCGGGAGCCGCCGCCGCGCCGGTCACCGGGCGCGCGCCCAGGACAGGAACCGCTCGGTCAGATTCTCCGGCGCGGCGTGGCCGTTGAGCTGGGGCAACTGCGCGCCGGCCTCGGCCATCAGGGTGCCGAGGTAGACCAGCAGCGCGGTCCGGTCGTCGCGGTACTCGACCAGTAGGGAGAGTCGCGCCGGCTGGCAGGGCCACTCCGCGCCGCAGCCCCGGCAGCGCCACAGCGGGCGCATTGGCAGGTGCGGCCGGGACGGGCGGCTCACCTCCGGCCGCCGTCGCGCCGCCACCCGCCGGCCCGCCAGCGCTGCACCGGAGTGAGGTTGCCCGCGCGACCCGGGTCGGTCGTCGGAAAGACCTCGGTCGGCCGGGTCGCCCAGCTCGGCCGCTCGTTCAGCGGCGTCCGCTGCCGAGGTACGTGGATCGACCTCTCGGGCTGGTGTCGCCAGAACCGGAAACGCACGGTGGGTCCCTTCGGAAGAGGTTCGAGGCGGCCGCTCCGACGTCGTTGGCGGGGCGGCCCCGGCGTGGGCGCCGACCGCCGGGCTCCTCGCCTCCACCGGCCGCGCCGTCCTGCGCAACACGCTCCCTCCGGTGATCGGACAGATACACCGCGTAGCTATATGGTCGGTGGATATTCGAGACGTCCGATGGAGGGCCGTGAACGACGCGCTGCGGGTGGCGCTCGGCGAGACCGGGCACACGACCGAATCGCTCGCCGAGCGAGTGGGTGTGGACCCGAAGACCGTGGGGCGCTGGCTCAGCGAGGGCCGGATCCCCCATCCCCGGCATCGGGTGTCAGCGGCGGAGGTGCTGGGCCGGGATGTCGGGGACATTTGGCCGGACACTTCAAGACGTCGTGAGCCAGTTTGGTTCCGTCCATGGCAGGAGATCGAGCGCGAGGCGGTGTCGCTGCGGTCGTTTGAATCCCTCGTTCTGCCGGGCCTACTTCAGACCGAGGCCTATGCCAGGGCTGTTCTCACCGGCGCCGGCATGCTGCCGAGGACCGACATCGACCGACACATCGCGGCTCGGCTCGCCCGCCAGGGCATCCTCAGACGAGAGGAACCGCCGCAGTTCACGGCCGTGATCGACGAGGGAGTTCTGCGCCGGCCCGTCGGTGGTCCGGAGACGATGCGCGAGCAGCTCCACGCCCTGGTGGCCGCCTGCGCCGAACCGCACGTCCGGATCCACGTCGTGCCGTCCTCGGTCGGCGCATACGCCGGCCTGAACGGCCCCTTCGTGATCGCGGCCTGCCCGGACCACCGACTCGCCGGGTACCTCGACAACCAGCTCCAGGGACAAGTGGTTAGCGAGGTCGATGAGATCGCGGCGATAATGGCCGCGTGGGAGAACGTGCGCGGCGAGGCGTTGTCCCGCTGGCAGTCGGTCGACCTCATCACGGAAGTGGCGGAGACATGGAGCTGACGGGCGCCCGATGGCGCAAGAGCAGCCGCAGCAGCGGCAACGGCGGCAACTGCGTCGAGATCGCCGACAACCTCCCCGGCCTGGTCGCGGTCCGCGACTCCAAGAACCCGACCGACCCGGCCCTCACCTTCACTCCGGCCGCGTGGCGAGCCTTCGTCGCCGAGCTGCGTGAGCGCGCCTGAGGCTGGCCGACACCAGCGATTCATTCACGTCATCAGCTTCGTAGCGGGCGCGGGCCTTGACCTGACCCGTCGAGGGCAGCACGGCGCCGACTGAAACCTGGCGTGCCGGTGCCGTCGGCGGGCATGCTGACCCGATGGGCGTACGCGTGGAGCACGACGGGCCGGTGACCACGGTGATCCTGGACCGGCCGGCGGCCCGGAACGCCGTCGACGGACCGACCGCCCGGGCGCTCGCCGACGCGTTCCGCGCCTTCGAGGCCGACTCGGACGCGGCGGTCGCCGTGCTCTGGGGCGCCGGCGGCACGTTCTGCTCGGGCGCCGACCTGAAGGCCATCGGTACGCCGAGCGGCAACCGGGTCGAGCCGGAGGGCGACGGTCCGATGGGCCCCACCAGGATGCGCCTGTCCAAGCCGGTGCTCGCCGCGATCTCCGGGTACGCCGTGGCCGGCGGGCTGGAACTGGCGCTCTGGTGCGACCTGCGGATCGCCGAGTCCGACGCGGTGCTCGGGGTCTTCTGCCGGCGGTGGGGCGTCCCGCTGATCGACGGTGGCACGGTACGGCTGCCGCGGCTGATCGGCGAGAGCCGGGCGATGGACCTGATTCTCACCGGCCGGCCGGTCCCCGCCGAGGAGGCGTACGCGATGGGGTTGGTCAACCGGCTGGTCGCGCCGGGTGCGGCCCGGGCGGAGGCCGAGCGGCTGGCCGCCGAGATCGCCCGGCACCCGCAGACCTGCCTGCGTAACGACCGGGCCGCGCTGCTCGCCAACGCCGGCCTGCCGGAGCCGGAGGCGATGGCCACCGAACTGGCCTTCGGCATGGAGTCCCTGATCACCGACGCGATGCCCGGCGCCGCCCGCTTCACCGCCGGCGCCGGGCGCCACGGCGCCGACTGACCCCGGCACGGCCTCCGACGGCCCCGCCGGTCGAACCTGGCGAGGCCGTCGGGGCGTTGCGTCGGTCGGAATCCGCCGGTCCGCGGACCCGGGCTGACCACCGCACCCGGCCGTGGTGAGCTACTTGAGGACGACCACGTTCGTCGGCCGTTCGACCTTGACCGGCGCGCCATAGTCGGACAACTCGAGCGTCACCCGAATGTTCTTGGCGAAGTCGCTCTGCGGGGCACGCTTGGTCCGGCCGCGCGTCGCCCACTCGTAGGTCACCGTCGCCACCCGCTGGTCGGCGCCCACCGTGATGTCGCCGACGAACGTGGTGGTCGACGACTGGATCGCGTCGTCGTCACGGCTGGCGGCCACGAAGTGGTACGTGCCGGCGCCGGTCTTGGTGATCTTGGCGTCGGCCTGCCGCAGCACGTCGAAGAGGCTCTCCGGGTCCGCCGAACCGCTCAGGGCCCCGTCCAGCACCTGGGCGTCATAGGCGAGTCGATCGAACCTGGCCGAACCGTCCTGCACGAACTGCCCGTCGGTCCCACCCGGGCTGCGCACGAAGCGCACGCCGTCGATCAACCGCTCCTCATGGCCCTCGGAGCGCAGGTAGCCGGTGTCGGTGGCGGGATCGAAGGCGCCCTCCGTGGTGTACGGGCGGCCGGCCACCTCGAACTTCCCGGCGGTCTTCCGGGCGGTGATGCTGGCCTTGATCCGGTAGCTGATGTTCTCACTGGCGGTGACCGCTGACACCAACTCCACCTGCGGCGACGCGACCTGCGACGCGGTGGCCTCCGCCCCGACGGCCGGGCGGGTCGGCGTTGACGGCTGCACGAGGGTGGCCGTACCGATCGCGCCGAGCGCCAGCACGGCGAGGGTGGCACTGACGGCGACGCCGGAGCGCCGGCGGCGCCCCCGCCGGCCCAGCTCCAGCAGCTTCTCCGTCGGCGGGGTCGAGTCCGGTTCTCCGTCGACGATCCCGTGCAGCCCGTTGGTCAGTCGTTCATCGAGGTTGAACATGCCGATCTCACCTGATTCCTGAGTGCGAGGGTTGTTCCACGAGGTGACGGAGCTTCGCCAGGGCACGGGAGTGCTGGCTCTTGACCGTGCCGACCGAGCAGCCCAACACCCGGGCCACCTCACGTTCCGGCAGGTCTTCGTAGTGCCGCAGCACCACGACCGCACGCTGCCTCAGCGGCAGCGACAGCAATGCCCGGCGCAGTACGAGGGCGTCGTGGTCGAGGCCGCCGCCCGGCCCGACCCGGTCGGGCACCTCCGCGACCAGGCTCTCCCGGCGACGCCGCCGCCAGACGGAGGTGTGGTTGTTGACCAGGGCACGCCGGAGGTAGGCGTGCAGGTCGTCCAACCGCGACAGCTTGCGCCAGCGTTCGTACATCCTGACCAGGCTGTCCTGGAGCAGCTCCTCGGCCCGCCACCGGTCGCCGGTCAGCAGCATGGCCAGCCGGAGGTGGCGCTGCCAGGCCGCCTCGACGAATGCCACGTACGCGGCATCCGCTGTGGAGAGGGGTTTCGTTTGGTCCGTCACGCCCCTTCCACGTGCCGGCGGCGTGGAAGGTTGTCTCGCGCCGGGAATCGGGTCAGCGCAGGTTGCGGAGGGCGTCCTCGATGGCGCGGTGGAAGGTCGGGTACGCGTAGATCATGTGCCGGAGCTGGCTCAGCGGCACCGCCGCGTGCACCGCCACCACCAGGGCGGAGAGCACCTCGCCGCCGGCCGGGCCGACCGAGGTCGCCCCGATCAGCACCCCCTGGTCCGCGTCGGCGACCAGCTTGATGAAGCCCTCGTTGCCCGCCTTGTGGATCCAGCCCCGGGCGGACGACGTGAGGTCCGTGTACCCGACCTGGACGTTGACGCCGCGCTCACGGGCCTGCTGCTCGGTGAGCCCGACCGCGCCGACCTCGGGGTCGGTGAAGGTGACCCGGGGCAGCGCCCGGTAGTCGGCGCGCGGGACACTCCCCGGCGCGGCGGTCGCCCCGCCGGCGCTCATCGCGCCGCCGACCGCGCTGGCCACCCCGGCCGCCCCGCCGACGACGCTGGCGGTGCCGCTGGCGTCCGGACCGCCCTTCGTACGACGCATGTAGTCGAGGACGTCGGCGACGACGATGGCCGCCTGGTACATGGCGATGTGGGTGAACGCGCCCTCACCGGTCAGGTCGCCGACCGCCCAGATGCCGTCGGCCGCCCGCATCCGCTCGTCCACCGGCAGGTAGCGCTGCGACGCGTCGACGTCGATGGTTTCCAACCCCAGCTCCTCCAGGTGCGCCTTGCGGCCGGTCACCACCAGCAGCCGCTCGGCGGTGAACTCCGCGCCGCCGCCCCCGTGCACGGTGAAGCTCTGCCCGTCGTGGCTGACCCGCTCCGCCTTCACCCCGGTGGCGATGATCACCCCGTCGGCGCGCAGCGCCGCCGCGGCCGCCTCCGACGCCTCCGGCTCCTCGACGGCGAGGACCCGGTCCGCCGCCTCGACCACGGTCACCCGCACGCCGAACCGGGCGAAGACCTGGGCGAGTTCCAGCCCGATCGCGCCGCCGCCCAGCACGAGCAGCGATTCCGGCAGCTCCTCCACCTCGATGGCCTGGTGATTCGTCCAGTACGGCGTGTCGGCGAGCCCGTCGATCGGCGGGATCGAGGGACGGGTGCCGGTGCCGAGCACGATCCCGTACCGGGCCTGGAACACCTGGTCGCCGACGCGGACCCGGCCGGGGCCGTCGAGCCGGCCGCTGCCCCGGACGAACCGGCCGCCCTTGCCGACGAAGCGGTCCACCGCGACCTTGTCGTCCCAGGTGTCGGTGGCCTCCTCCCGGATCCGCTTCGCCACCGGCGCCCAGTCGGGCTGGACCTGTGCCGCGCCAGCCAGCTCGTTGACCCGGCGCGCCTCGGCGAGCGCGTTCGCGGCCCGGATCATCATCTTGCTCGGGATGCAGCCCCAGTAGGGGCATTCCCCGCCGACCAGGTCCCGCTCGATCCCGACGACGTCGAGGCCGGCCTCGGCGAGTCGCCCGGCCACCTCCTCGCCGCCGACCCCGAGCCCGACCACGACCACGTCCACCAGTTCCGGCTCCGCCATCCCGCCAGCATTCCGCACCGGCGGAGGGTCGGCCACCACACCGGGCCGAATTCCCGCGCCCGTAACACCTCGGACCCCCTACCGTGACCGGATGCACCCACGCTTCGCCCCGGTCCGGGACTGCTTCCAGGACCTGTTCGCCAGCGGCCGGGAGACCGGCGCGGCGCTGACCATCCGGTACGACGGCGCCCCGGCGGTCGACCTGCTCGGCGGGCCGGCCTGGCGGCCGGACACCCTGGTGAACGTCTACTCGGTGGGCAAGCCGGTGGCCGCGCTCTGCCTGCTGCTGCTGGTCGACCGGGGCCGGGTCGACCTCGACGACCCGGTGTCCGCGCACTGGCCGGAGTTCCGCACCCCGGCGACGGTCCGGCAGGTGCTCAGCCACACCGCCGGGTTGCCGGCGTTTCCGGTCCCCCGACCTGCGGAGGCGGTCGCCGACTGGGGGCTGCTCTGCGCGGACCTGGCCGCCGCCGAGCCGGAATGGGCGCCGGGCACCGTCGCGGGCGAGCACGCCTGGACGTACGGGCACCTGGTGGGCGAGCTGGTCCGCCGGGTGGACGGTCGGTCGGTGGGCCGGTTCCTGGCCGATGAGATCGCCGGACCGTGGGGCCTCGACCTGGGTTTCGGCCTCGGTCCGGCGGACCAGCGGCGCTGCGCCGACCTGTCGTACGGCGATCCGGGGTGGCCGACCCGGATACCGGGCGAGCCGGGGTCGCTGCGCGACCGGGCGCTGGGCAACCCGGCCGGCGGCCTGGACGTCGCGGTGGTCAACAGCCGGCTCTGGCGGGGCGCGGAGGTGCCGGCGGTGAACCTGCACGCCACCGCCGCCGCCCTGGCCCGCCTCTACGCGGCCCTGCTGGCCGGCGGCACCCTGGACGGGGTGCGCCTGTTCAGCCCGGAGCTGGTCGCCGAGGCGACCCGGGTCCAGTACGACGGCCCGGACCTGGTGCTGGACCGACGGGCGTACTGGACGCTGGGCATGCAGTGGGAGCCGGACGGCAGCTGGGGCATGGGCGGGATCGGCGGCAGCAGCGCCTGGGCCGATCCCGAGCGCGGCTACACCTTCGCGTACGCGACCGCGCGACTGGCGGAGCACGACCGGGTGGACGAGCTGGTCGAGGCCCTGCACTCCTGCCTCTGACCCTCCAGTCAGGAGCATCGGGGCCTCGCGTCAGCAGCGGCCGGGTCTGGTCCGCGCGCTCACGCCACGGCGACTGGGGTGCGGGCCGGGCCGGGGATCACCACCGGCGCGCCGGTGGGGGTGAGCAGCGCCCGCGCGGCCACCGCCATCCGCCGCCGCTGCGGTACGAGCGCCCGCCGCGCGAGGACGTCGTAGTCCTGGGCGGCCACCTCGTCGAGGATCCCGCCGTAGAGCGCGTACGCGGTCCGCATGCAGGCCTGCGAGGCGGGGGCGAGCAGGGTGATTCCCGGCGCTGCGGCCGCGTAATGGGCCTGGGCGCGGGTCACCTCGTACTCGATCAGCTCCCGGATCCGCGGCGTGGCGCGGCCCTGCGCCCTCGCCGCGAGCAGGTCGTCGCGGGTGACGTCGAACTTCGCCAGGTCCTCGTCGGGCAGGTATGTCCGGCCCCGGTCCAGGTCCTCGGCGACGTCCCGGATGAAGTTGGTGAGCTGGAAGGCGAAGCCGAGCTGCCGGGCCGGCTCGCGGGCGGCCGCCGGATCGGAGCTGCCCAGGATCGGCAGCATCATGGTGCCGATGACGGCGGCCGACCCGTCCATGTAGTCGAGCAGGTCGCCGTAGCTCGGGTACGACATGACCGTCAGGTCCATCGCCATGCTCTTCAGAAACGACGCGAAGTCGGCCCGGTCCAGGTCGAAGACGGCGATGGTGTGCAGCACGGCGGGGAGCAGCGGGTCGTCGACCGGCTCGCCGTGCAGCCCGGCGACGAACCGCGCCGACCACTCGTCCAGCCGGGCGGCGCGCTCGGCCGGCGGCAGGTCCTCGGTCCGGTCGACGATCTCGTCGGCGTACCGGGTGAATCCGTAGAGTGCGTGTACGTGCCGCCGTTTCCAAGCGGGGAGCAGACTGGTGGCGAGATAGTAGGTGCGCCCGTGTCGTTTGTGCAGCTCCTGGCAGCGGGCATAGGCGGCGGTGAGATCGGTGTCCACCGGCCCTCCTCGAGGTTCGACGCAGCAATCGACGCAACTCGTAACCCTAGGGTACGCTCGCCGACATGGCCAACGACGCCGTTGCGGGTAACGCGCTCCGCGTCCGCCGAGCCGGCTGCTCGACGTCCGGCGCTGCTACGACCAGATGCGGATCGAGACCGTCGCCGGGCAGTACCTCGACGTGCTCGGCGACAACGACGCGGCGAACTGGTCGGTGGACCGGGCGCTGCGGGTGGCCCGCTACAAGACGGCCAGCTACACCGTGCAGCGACCGATGCTCTTCGGCGCGGCGGGCATGATGGGCAATTTTGTGAGGGACGTGGTCACGTGCGGACCGTGAACGGACGTACGGACCGGGTGGTGGTGGTCGGCGCGGGCCTGGGCGGGCTGGCGTGCGCGCTGCACCTGGCCGGCATCGGCCGGCAGGTGACCGTCCTGGAACGCGAGCCGGTGCCCGGCGGCCGGGCCGGCCGGCTCAGCGTCGACGGGTACGAGTTCGACACCGGCCCGACCGTGCTCACCATGCCCGGCCTGATCGCCGAGGCGCTGGGCGCGGTCGGCGAGGAGCTGTCCGACTGGCTCGACCTGACCCCGCTCGACCCGGCCTACCGGGCCTGGTACCCGGACGGCTCGACGCTGGACGTCATCACCGACACCACCCGGATGGCGGCGGAGATCGCGCGGGTCTGCGGTGCCCGGGAGGCCGACGGCTACCTGCGCTTCGTCGACTACGCGCGCCGGCTCTGGGAGCTGGAACGGAACGACTTCATCGAGCGCAACCTGGACGCGCCGACCGACCTGCTCACCGGCAACCTGCTGAAGCTGGTGGCCGGCGGGGCGTTCCGGCGGCTCCAGACGAAGATCAACCAGTTCTTCCAGGACCCCCGTACCCAGCGGATCTTCTCCTTCCAGGCGATGTACGCCGGCCTGGCGCCGCACGACGCGCTGGCCATCTACGCGGTGATCGCGTACCTCGACTCGGTGGCCGGGGTGTGCTTCCCGCGCGGCGGCGTCCACGCGGTCTCCCGCGGGATGGCCGGCGCGGCCGAGAAGCACGGCGTGCAGATCCGGTACGGCACCACGGTGACCCGGGTGGAGACCGCCCACGGCCGGGCCACCGGGGTGGTGACCGCCGACGGCGAGTTCGTCCCGGCCGACGTGGTCGTGCTCAACCCGGACCTGCCGGTCGCCTACCGGGACCTGCTCCCCCCGGCCCGGGCGCGGAAGCTGACCTACTCGCCCTCCTGCGTCGTGCTGCACGTCGGCTCCAGGCAGGGCTACGGGAAGATCGCCCACCACAACATCCACTTCGGACGGTCATGGAAGGGTACCTTCGACGAGGTGATCCGGCGAGGCGAGCTGATGACCGACCCGTCGCTGCTGGTGACGAACCCGAGCCGGACCGACCCGTCCGTCGCCCCGGCCGGCCGGCACACCTACTACGTGCTCGCCCCGGTGCCGAACCTTCAGCGGGCGCCGTTCGACTGGCGCGGCGAGCTGAGCCGCCGCTACGCCGACCAGCTCGTCGACACCCTGGAGGAGCGCGGCTACGTCGGCTTCGGCGCGGGCGTCGAGGTGCTGCGCACGATCACCCCCGCCGAGTGGGAGGAGCAGGGGATGGCCGCCGGCACGCCGTTCGCCGCCGCGCACAGCTTCTTCCAGACCGGCCCGTTCCGCCCGTCGAACCTGCACCGCACGCTGGACAACGTGGTCTTCGTCGGCTCCGGCACCCAGCCTGGCGTGGGCGTGCCGATGGTCCTCATCTCCGGCAAGCTCGCCGCCTCCCGCATCACCGGCGGCTCCCGGTGAGCGCGACGAGTGCAGCGGAGCGGAGCCCCGCAGTCGTGAACGAAAGGCAGGGCCGGCCATGACCGCCCGCGAGGAACACCTGGTCGAGCTGGTCGACGACGCCGGGCGCCCGCTCGGCGAGACCACCGTCGCCGCCGCCCACCAGCCGCCCGGCCGGCTGCACCGGGCCTTCTCGGTGCTGCTCGTCGACCCCGACGGCCGCGTGCTGCTCCAGCGCCGGGCCGCCACCAAGACCCGGTTCCCGCTCCGCTGGGGCAACTCCTGCTGCGGCCACCCGCTGCCAGGTCAGTCGCTGGTCGAGGCCGCCAACCGCCGGCTCCGCGAGGAGTTGGGCGTCGACCCGGTCGCCCTCACCGAGATCGGGGTGTACGTCTACTACGCCGAGGACCCGGCCACCGGCCGCGTCGAGTTCGAGTACGACCACGTCCTGCGCGCCGACGTGCCAGCCGGGCTGCCCAACCGGCCCGACCCCGCCGAGGTGGCCGAGCTGCGCTGGGTCGACCCCGCCGAGCTGGAGGCCGACCTCGACGTCGACCCCCGCGCGTACGCACCCTGGCTGGGCGGGGTGGTGAACCGGCTGCGGCGCTCCGCGCGTCCCGTCCCGGGTACCCCCGGCACCGCCGCGATCCCGTCCGGCGGCCCGGCGGATGAGGCGTCGGAGCGGCCAGGTGGCCGATGAGGCGCTGAGCGCGGGGGCCGTCGCGCGCCGGCTGGGCGTCGCGGTCACCACGCTCCGCACCTGGCACCAGCGCTACGACCTCGGTCCCAGCGAGCACGTACCGGGGCACCACCGGCGCTACACGCCGGCCGATCTCGCGCGTCTGGAGATCATGCGACGGCTCACCGCGGAGGGGGTGACCCCGGCCGAGGCGGCCCGCTGGGCCTGCCAGGCGCCGGCGGGGAGCGCCGTCGACATCGCCGGACCACGGGCCCGGCCGGGTGCCGCCCGGGACGGCGGCGGGATGACCATCCCCGTCGGCCGGGCCGGGCCGGTCGCCCGTGGGCTGGCCCGGGCCGCCATGCGGCTGGACTCGGTGGCCATCGGCGAGACCATCGCGCACGCCCTCGCCGCCGACGGCGTGATCGCCACCTGGGACGGGCTGCTGCGCCCGGTCCTCGTCGGAATCGGTGAGCGGCACGCCGCCACCGGTGGGCTGATCGAGGTGGAGCACCTGGTGTCTCGGTGCGTCTCGGAGGCGTTCGCCGCGGTGGCCCGGTCGCATCCGGTCACCGCACCGGCCCGGATCCTGCTCAGCTGCGCCGACGAGGAGCAGCACAGCCTCCCGCTGGAGGCGCTGGCCGCCGCCTTGGCCGAGGCCGGGGCGAGCTACCGGATGCTCGGCGCCCGGGTGCCGGTGGCAGCGCTGGTCGAGGCGGTCACCCGGACCGGGCCGGTCGCTGTCGTGGTGTGGTCGCACACCCGGACCACCGCCGACCCGGGCCAGCTCTCCGCCCTGCTCGCGGCCCCCCGCCGGCCGCTGCTGGCGCTCCCCGCCGGCCCGGGCTGGCGGGCCGACGCGCTGCCCGCCGGGGTGGTCCGCCCGGTCGACCTGACCGAGGCGCTCTCGCTGGCGCTGGCCGTGCGCGACTCGCTGGAGCAGTCGACAACGGATTGACCGCCCCTCCCGATCCCGGGCCGCGTCCCGTACCGTCGGTGCGTCCGCGTACCCCGACCCCCCTTCGGGAGCGACACATGCGTTCACGCGCCATGCTGGCGTTCGGCCTCAGCCTGGTCCTGTTCCTGGCGGGGTGCGGCGACCCCGCCCGCAACCCGTCCCAGGCCGGCGGCCCGCCGCCCTCGGCCGCCGCGACCCCGCCGGCGCCGAAGCCGACCGCCTCGCCGCGGCCCAGCCGCACCACCCCGCCGAAGCCCCGGCTGCGGCCGCTGCCCACCACCCTCCCCGCCGGCCTGCGCCGCACCAGCGGCGACCGGGCGGTGGCGCTGACCTTCGACGACGGGCCGGACCCCAGGTGGACCCCCCGGGTCCTGGACCAGTTGCGGGCCGCCCACGTCACCGCGACGTTCTGTGTGATCGGCAGCCGGGCGAAGCGCCACCCGGAGCTGGTGGCCCGGATCGCCCGGGAGGGGCACCAGCTCTGCAACCACAGCTGGCGCCACGACATCAACCTCGGGCGGCGACCGGTGGCGGAGATCCGGGCCGACCTGGTCCGCACCGACAAGGCCATCAGGGCGGCCGTACCGCACGCCAGGATCCCGTACTACCGGCAGCCGGGGGGCCGGTGGACCCCGGAGGTGGTGGCGGTGGCCCGCCAGCTCGGGATGCGCTCGCTGCACTGGAGCGTCGACCCGCAGGACTGGGACCACCCGACCGCGACGACGATCGCGAAGCGGGTGGAGTCCGCAGTCCGCCCCGGTGCGATCGTGCTGATGCACGACGGAGGCGGTGACCGGCGGCCCACGCTGGCCGCCTGCCAGCACCTGATCCCCGACCTGAAACGCCGCTACGGCATCTCCCGGCTCCGCTGACACCGGCACTGACCTGGGGTTTTACCCGCCGGCGTGCCCCGGGCCATACCGGTTTGGTTCACCGCCCGGCCATCACGTATGCTTTCCAAGCCTCCGGCGGGGCCGGATGGGAGCAAGTCCGCTTGAAGTTGCGAATGTGCAATGATGGCGGGGCCGCCCTCATCGTCTAGCGGCCCAGGACGCCGCCCTTTCAAGGCGGTAGCACGGGTTCGAATCCCGTTGGGGGCACGGTCCGGCTTCGGCCGGATGCAACAGAGCTGGGTCCTGTGGAGCAGTTGGAGTGCTCGCCGCCCTGTCAAGGCGGAGGTCGCGGGTTCAAGTCCCGTCAGGACCGCAAGCGCTGACGCCGCGCGAATGCTGCGCGGCGTTCTGCGTATATCGGAGCGTGTGGCCCTCCGGGCGGAGAACCCGCCTTCCGGGTAGCATGAGCCGAGCAGCACGGCCAGGTAGCTCAGTTGGTACGAGCGTCCGACTGAAAATCGGAAGGTCGGCGGTTCGACCCCGCCCCTGGCCACATAGCCTTTCGCCGGGCTACATGAGCGCCGACCAGCGGAGACGCCGGTCGGCGCTCTGCTTTGCGCCCCGAGGAATCGCCTGTCCGGTCTGACCCTCATTGACCCCGGAATCCCGCTGATGGCCGACTCTTGTCGCACGGGGATCGCACGGACCGACCTCGCTGCGCGTAGAGCGTCCAGCGCGGCGCCTCTCGGCACCTCTCACCACTCCCCCGCTGTCCGTCGCCCTCTTGCGGACTAGATGCGGACTGCGCCGCCTGGACTCGCCCCCTGTGACTCATAGGCTCGTCTGGTGGTGTCGATGGTTGAGACGGCGGGGCTTGTTGTTGTCGTCGTCGCGATTCTGCTGACCCTCCTGGTGCTCATGGTGGTCAGTCTGTTCAGGCCACGAGACTCCCGGTCCGATGACGGGCCGCTTGACCACATGCATCACCCTCCGCCGGATGGGGGCGCGGGTGGCGGTGGAGACTAGTTTCAAGCTGCCCGCGGAACCCAGGCCGTCAGTTTGGAAGGACGAAGATCACCGCCCCGGGATGCCCGAAACGCCTGCTCGGAGCTGGGGACTGGACCACGACTTGTGCCCACTCGTGTCCGCTCGGGGCGCCGGCTACTGGCACATGGCTGGCACGCCGCCATCTGATCCGTAGATTCCCAAGACCATGTCAAGGCCGTCCGATGCCGTCCGCCTAGTCCTGGTCCTCAAGCGCTCGGCAACTCGATCGGTCCCGTACCGTCCGGTCCAGTCCGCCCCGGTGGCTCCCACGCGTGGCTCCCAGACTGTCAACATGGAGTGGTCGATCTAGCCGACGTGGCTGCTAGCGCCGCACAAAGATCAGGCAGGCCACAGAGGCCGCGACGGTGACAAAAGCCGCTGCGGTCAGCGCTACTGCGACCGGATGCGGAGTCGATGGAAACTCCGCTGACGCTCCCAGGACGATAGTGACACCTATCAGAGCGACGGAGCTGCCTCTGCGCAACGGCAGCGGTGCGAGACCCTGAAGTGGCCACGGGACACGCCGCGTGACGATTATTCCGATGCCTAGAGCTATGGCAGCGATGCCGAAAAGCTCAAAGAACAACAGGACGGCGACAGGGGGGGATGCTGACGAGGTGAGCACGGCGCGATCTTTACACGCCTGAATTCCAGTGGCTACCCCGACTGCGCGGCGGATTGGCGTTGCCCCCAACCGGTACCTGTTCCCCCTGGCAGTCTTCCGCTCTGCGGGACGACGGGGTCGACGGCACGCTGGCTTAGCGGATCTCCTCGTCGGGCAGTCGCCAGACCGTCCAGCCTCCTCGGACGGGGACCAGGTGGAGCGCCCCTGCCGGACGAACGACCTGGTCCCCGTCCGAGGAGGCTGGTAGCCCTTGTGGTGCCCGGCGAGGTGAGCCGCGGGCGGCATCTCTGAGGAGGGTCGGGGTTCGGGGCGGAGCCCCGAGGTCTTCATGGTCTGGTCGTTCCGAAGCGTGGCCGGCCGGCCCGGCCGATGCCGGCCGAAGGTCGCCAGCAGGCCGGAGCCGGGCCGGCGCGGCCCGCTTGCGGGCCGCCTTGATCTGATAGAGCGGAATTCGGCAACTCGTGTGGCCTGTGCCTGTGTCGTGTCACGGGACATGCTTGGCACCCGCGTCCCACCAGGCGCTTGACAAGATCTGGAAATTGAGGGGCCAAGGGCGTGGACGAGATCGACTACGCTCCTGGCATGTTGGCCGCGATCTTCGCCGTCACGGTCCGCTACCGGCGGCCGATCCTCGCCGTTGCGCTTGTCTTGGCCGTGATCCTGGCCGTGGGTCGCCGGCTGTCACCCTGGCTGGATCTGATCCTGGGCAACGCGACCTTCCTCGCAACTCTGCTGGCGTATTCGCTGGCCGCGCTCGCCTGGCGCCGAACACGGCCAGCGGCCTTACTGGTCAAGCCCGAGGTTCGTGCGTTCGCCACTGAACCGAGCGCCTCCCAGATCTCAATGGCCGTTGGGCTCACGTTCTTGGCCTCACTGATGCTGGGCACTGGCCACCTGACCGGCGTGGGCCTGTTCATGGTGTTGCCGTTCCTGCTCCTCGTCGGCGTCGGTCTCCACCTTGCCGCCGGCTGGCGCGGCGTTCTCGTCGAGCTGCGACCTTACGGTGTCTGTCAACGCGACTTCACCGGCTCCTTGACTGTGCCGTGGGAGGCCCTGGCACCCGGCCGCCCTTCCCGACCCGCAGTCAACGCCGCCACCCTGGCCCTGACCTACGCACAACCGGAACTGGTACGCCGCCGCGGCATCCTCCCCCTGGGCCGGCGGCTGCGCATCGACAACGTCCACCCATGGTTCATCGCCGACACCATCCGGTACTACGTCGATCACCCGCAGCACCGGGCGGCGATCGGAGAACCAGCCGAATACCAACGGCTCTGGCATGCGTTGACGTCTCCGCCCGCTGGCCCCGTCCCTGGACACGCTTCCTAGGCCCACTGGCAAGCAGGTGCCGGGACGGATTCGGACGGGTTCAACTGGTGTGCGCAAGGAGCTCGGCGAGCCGCTCCGATGGTTTCATGTATGCGAGCGTTTGCGTGGGCGGTTGTTGAGGCTTCGTGCGTAGCGGGCGAGGTCCTCCGCGGGACTGGAGCGCAAGAACGGGTGGACGCTGTCGGCCAGCGTGCACCGGCAGTCTCCCGCAGTCCTGGGTTGATGACCGGGACCGGTGCCGGGCCGGTTAGCCAGCAGGGGTCACCCGTCCTCAAGGTCCCGAACCGTCTGGTTCGCGGGTCTCAGGAAGCTGGGCGCCAAGGACGATGTCTTGGTTTACGGGTGCCGCTGGATCGAGGAGAAGCTGCGCGACCGCGGCTGGGCGGCCCGGCATGATGGCAATAACCACGGCGACAACCTCGCTGAAGCCAGTGGCCGCGTATTCTCCGTTCCGGTCGGTGCGGGTGCGGACAAGCTGGCGGCCGTGCGTGTCGATCACGGTGACCGTGGTGCCTGGCAGCGGCTGACCGGACGGATCGGTGACCCGCCCGGTCAGCATCGGCGCTTCGTCGCCGAAATGGTGCTGGTGTGGGGCAAGGGCGACGGGCCGGGGCAGCATCACCGTGGGATCTTCCGCAGGGGGCCCGGGGACATACTCGGTCATGGTCTGGTCTGCCGCCACCTGCGCCAGGCGCCGTCGCTGCCTGAGGTAGCCGAGCAGGATGAGCGTGACGCCGGCAGCGGTCCAGGCGCAGAGCACGACTGTGGGCCGCAACAGCTGGCTATTGCCGAAGTAGCCGACGCTGCGCAGGGCGTCGACCGCGTTCCCCATGGGCAGGATCGGGTGCAGGAACCTGAAGAAGCCTGGCAGGAGTTGGACGGGGACAGCGCCGCCGCTGCTGGGCACGCCGAGCAGGACGAACAACGTGATCGCGATCCCGGGGAAGAACCCGCGGAAGAAGGGCACCAGGCCATAGGCGGTTAGCGACACGGCCTGGGTCACCAGGAACAGGTACAGCAGGTACAGCGGATTCGGCGGGATCGCCTGCACCACATAGGCGCCCGCGAGGTAAGCGACAGCGGCGGTCACCGCCCCCCAGCCGATGCTAGTGGCTACGTGTGCCCGCAGGCCGAAGCCCACCGCGCGCTGCATGGTGATCACCATGAAGTAGGCGGCGACAACGCAGGAAAGGACGACGTACAGCAGGCCGGAGCCGGAGGCATCGCCCGGCACGGTGGGGACCAGTTCGCGGAAGGCGAGCGTGCCGCCGGCCCGTTCCGCAACGGCGGCGAAGGTCTCGCGGATAACCGGCTCCAGGGCGGCGCCGTTCGCCTTGGCCCCGTACAGCAGGGGATGGGGCCCGTCTGGCACGTATGCCGCGACTGCGCTCTGGTGTAGGACGGCAGCACGGGCCTCGGCGGCGTCGGCCGTCGGCCGGAGGGTGAAGCCACCCGGCGCCGCCACGTCGAGCTCGTGCTGCAGCTGCGCCGTGGCGGCCGGCGAAGCGGCCACTGCGATGCTGACGTGATGCGGCGCCGGGTGATGGAAGGCCGGCAGGTAGGAGAAGAGCAGCCCGGCCAGGAAGAGCGCCGGGAGCCACAGGCCCGTCGCGAGCGTGCGCACGGCTTCGCCGACGCGTTTTCTGTCTGTCTGCCCCTGTGTCACACCGCCACGCTACAAGAGATTTTGCAGTAGTGCAAGATTTCATCAGTGCAGTAGGATGTCAGCCGGATACGCTGACACTCGCACATCGCCGAAAGGACCTGGTCTCCATGCAGGCAGCAGCTCCCGGGCTCCGGGAACGCAAGAAGGCCGAGACCCGCTCGGCCCTCCGCGCAGCGGCCGTGCGCCTGTTCCTCGAGCGTAGCCCCGCCGCCGTCACGGTGAGCGACATCTGCGAGGCGGCCGGGGTCTCCGCACGGACCTTCTTCAACTATTTCGATGCAAAGGAGGAAGCGCTCCTGCCCTGGGACAAGCACCTCATCGAAGAAGTCATCACGGGACTGGCCGCGCGCCCGGCCGCCGAGCCGCCGCTAACCGCGGTGCGCCAGGCGATCGAGCAGACCCTCCCCAGCCTCACCGCCAGCACCGGCTGGCAGGCCTGTGACAGGGTGCTCACGGCATACCCCGAACTCCGCACAACGATCGTCCACGGGATGTTCCGCAACGAGACCAGGCTCGCCGATGCCCTCGCCAATCGCGTCGGGCAGACAGGCGGCAGTCTCTACCCGCAGCTCCTCGCGGGCGCCGCGGCGTCAGCGTTCCGCGCGGCCTTCAGCGTCTGGGCACCGGAAACCGGGACCGCAGGCCTGCAAGCGCTCGTCGGCGAAGCCTTTGACCGGCTCGCCGCCGGCCTTCCCCCGAGTCGACCTGACCCGGCGAGCGCCGCCGGCCGCCCGCCGAACTGACCGCCGGCCACTAGTCGACAGCACTGACCGCGGTCACACCTGCGCGAGCTGTCGCGCCAGCTGCTCTGGCAGCTCAACCTCCGACACGTGGCCAGCATATGAAGCAGCTCGCGAGACTGCCAGCTTGGGAATCGCACAAGATTGGCTGTGAGTGCTGCCTTGTGCCTGATCGATGCGCTCTCACGTGGCCTGGTGTGGCCCCCGGTGACACCAGGTTGTGGCCCGTGGATGGCCCGGCGCGGCCCGTTTGCGGGCAGCCTTGTCCACTACAGGCGTTTCGCCATCTGTTGGGTCGTGACCTCGTAGCCGCACGTCTGGTACAGCGAGATCGCGGGAGCGTTATGGCCGAACACGTTAAGCCCAAGCCGAGTCGCACCCGCTTCCCGTGCCACCGCCTCTACGGCCGCGAGGATCGCTCTCCCATAGCCGGATCGCCGGTAGGGTTCTTCCACGCTGATGTCGTAGAGCCACGCCGAGTCGGTTGTCTTGGTTCGTGGCTCCTCCAGCCCGACCCACGCGTAGCCGACGACCTGGCCCGTGGTGTTCTCGGCTACCAGAAGGCGGTGGCGTTCCGTCGCCAATCCCTGGGGTAGGAAGAGGGCTCGATCCTGTCGCGCCTTCTCCATCGCGGTCTCGGCCGGCATTGTCTCGGCGAGTGACTGGACGTACTCCAGGTCCCGTCGCGCCGTGTAGTTCTCGTACTCGTCTTGACGCATCGGGCGCAGGGTGACTACGGGTGAATTCACCCGGACATGCTGCCAGGCACCGTTCCGGGGAAGCGAGTGGCTTTCCCACCTGATTCACCGTGTCCGCTCTGTCGCCAGCTTCCCGACCGGCGCCAAGACGCGGATCTCGTCGTCGGGCAAACCGGCGACCATCGGCGGACGATCGCGGACCGTGGCAGGACGTCGGGCACGAGGACCGGGCGGTGGACCAGCGCCGAGGGACCGACTCGTAATGCGCAGGCCCCTGGTGCCCTTGCCTGCCCCGGCCACACTGGCCATGTGAACTCGGGGAGCAAGGCCCGGTTCGTGGTCCCACCGACCTTGACAAGTTCCGCTCCGTCGGGGGCTGCCCGGCGGTCACCAAAGAGGCTGGGACGGGGCCTGACAACTGGCTAGTACAGACGTCGTCGCGGCAGGGTGAATGCCGCCATGACGACTTCCTGCACCTGTCGGAGACTGCTCATCGAAGGTCTCGTCGTTGGGCTCGACGGTGCAGAGGTGGAAGCGGTGGAGCGAGAGGTGGGCGCACCGAGGAGCAGCCAAACCAGCGACCAGTGGCGGACAGCTGCGGACACGATCAGCAGCAACCGCCCATCGAGCACCGAAGGGATCGGCAGTCGGTTATCGACTCGTAATGCGCAGACCGTCCCGTCAGGACCCTTTAGGGCATTCGTCTAACGCGCGGTTGTCGGCAACCCGTCACCGCTGCTGCTGTTTCGGTCCAGTGACTATCAGCGATGTGTCATGCAAACGTGTATGGATGACCACGAACGCGTCCGTTCTAGTCATCATCAGTGTTGCGATCGGGTTTCTGGCCGGCCGGGCCTATCAGGTCGCTCACCGGGCCTGGTCGGACTACAAGAAGGCCAAGGCGCTCGTACCACAGCGGTTGACGGCGTTCTGGGCGGCCGTGCGGGGGGCTTTCGTGATCCTTGCCGTCGCCTTGGCCTGGATGGTTGGCTCCGCATGGGCGGCCGCATCCAGCAACTCGACCGAGGGCCCGTCGCCATCGCCTTCACCGTCATCGGCGGCTCCGTCACATAGCCGGTAGAGCGCAAGCGACGTCGCCGACTTGTCGTGACGTCGACATAGAGGAGGTGACAGCCCGTTACCCGGCCACGGCCTGCCCGGAGTCGGGCCTGTGCCCCCTGAATATTGGCGGCAAGCAGCGAGAAGGCAGCGAGACCACCGGCAGCAGCTGGCATGACACGTCAACAGGCAGCATTGTGGACGTGCTCAGGGGCGCAAGACGGCAGCGGATGGTATCCAACGATGCGCCATACCCGCGTTCGGGACGAAGAGGTCGTCGGTTCAAATCCGGCCACCCCGACCAGAGGCAAAGGCAAGCTGGCAGTGGCACTCAGGCCAGTTCGGCGATCACTGCGCGGACCATTCGGCGGCCGTGCTCGGCCATTCGCGGAAAGGTATGCCGGTAGTAGTCGATGCCGGTCAGCGACGGTGCGAGGGCCCAGCCGCAGGCGCGGCGCCAGGTAGCGTCGTCGTACCCGATTGCCTCCCGGTAGGCTTCCCGGGCCGCGCCGGTGAAGGTCCATAGCGCCGGAGCCACGTCCGGCGCCGGATCGCCGACACCGAGTGCGCCGAAGTCGATGACCGCGGCCAGTCGGCCGCAGTCGGTGATCAGGTTGCCCGGCTGCAGATCACCGTGGATCCATACGGGGTCCCGGTCCCAGTCAGGAGCAGCCAGGCAGGCGTCCCAGGCCGCCTCGGCCGCGGTCACATCGAAGCCGTCGTCATGCCCGGCGAGCCGGGGCAGCACCCGGCGGACGCCTTCATCGGCGTGGAGCAGGGCGGACCCGCGGGAACCCGGTGGCTTGAACGGACCTCCGGCCGGATCCACCCCGTGCAAGGCGCGAACGAAGGCTGCCACATCGCGGGCCAGGAGTACGTCGTCGCAGCCAAGCCTGGGAGGCGTGCTCCCCACGACCCACGGCACCACGGTCCACCGCCACGGGTACCCCGCGCCCGGCTCGCCCACGTGAAGCGGAACTGGAATCCGCACAGGCAGGTGGGACACCAGCAAGGGCAGCCACCGCGCATCTGAATCGGCCTGGTCGACCGCCCAGGCAATCTTGGGCATACGGGCGACGAGTTCGTTGCCGATCCGAAAGAGTACGTGGTCGGTGCCCTCCAATTCGTCGGGTAGGGGTGTCACCGGAAGATCGGCCCACTGCGGGCACTGGGCCGCCACCAGGCGGCGCACCTGCCCGACGGTGGCTCGGATCTCGTCATCATGGATGGGCACGGCTGGCACGGTAATGCGGTTAGGCGGTGTGGTGCCAACCGATTAGGTGTCCAGCACCGACGCACCCGAAGGACTACGGCGCTGACCACGGTTGGCGGGTGCTGACGATCGAGCCACGAGGAGGAACCATCGGATCCTGCGCGAGGCAGGTTGGGCCCGCGACCGTCGAGGATCCCGGACCGCGACGCACTCAACTCGGCAGAGTCGGACGCGCCCCGCTCGGCGAGCTGTCAACGCCCGACCAGCGGCTGATGAGCGGATACTGTCAGAGGCCAAACATCGGCCGACAAGCCGCGATCCCGTCCACCCTCACCGCGGGCCGCTTTTCCTGAATCCACCTCTCCCGGGTAAGCCGTAGGCGGTCGGATACGACGGCCTCGTCGCCGCGGGCGTCAACTGAGATGCCGTCGTACTCATAGCCGAGCTTGCGGGACACGCCTTGAGAGGCATGGTTGTCCTGGAACACCTCGGTGAGCGCGGCACGTGCGTCGAGGTGGTCGAAGGCTAGCGTCAGCAGGCCGACCCGAGCCTCGGTTCCGTAGCCCCTGCCCTGATGTTCGATTCCCAGCCACGCGGACGTCGTGACCTCTCGAACAACCGGGAAGTCGCGTCCTCGAAGCGTGACCACGCCGAGCGGGTCTCCGTGACGGAAGACCCCAAGCCCCAACCGCCACGCTGCCACGCTCCAGCCTCCAAGCTGGCCCCAGTGTCCCTGCAGCACGGACCGCGCCCGATCCTCAGGGCTGCCGTCGGTCCAAGGTGTCAGGAACGGACGCTCGTCGGCGCGGTGCACGCCCCTGCCTGCGAGGTGAGCAAGCTCCGCCAGTTCCTCCTCGCGGGGCAGGCGAAGCTCGAGTCGTGGCGTGAAGATGGTGAGGCCGTATTGGGGCCACAGATCAGAAAGCACGGGCTCGATCCTGACGATCAAGCCCCCACCGCGCTACTGGTTTGCTGAGACAGCGCTGTCAACGGCACGACCGCGCGAGAACTTCTGACGGCGTTGCATCGGCACCCTTGACCGCCGGTACTGCGCAGAGGTGGCCAAGTTGATCCGCTGAACGGCGGCGCGCCCGGTGCGGCGCTACCGCTTCGGCCAGTGCTGGCCCATGCCGCCCTGGATCGCCTCCCAGACGCTCCGGCCGGCGTGGCGCAGCGTCTCGCCGGCCTGACCGGCCATCTGGGCCGCCCCGGCGGCTCCCTGCTGCCCCGCCTGGCCGACCTGCTGCCCCGGCTGACCGACCAGCGGGCCAGCGGCCCCGGCGAGTTGCTGGGCGGACCGGTTGACGTCGTCGATGCTGGTCTCCACCGTGCGGGCCAGCGCCTGGATGATCTGCGGATTGCGGTCGATCGTGGTGAGCGCCCGGTCCAGGATCGTCAGCAGCTTCTCCAGCCGCACCTTGAGCAGCGCCTCGGCGTGCACGCCGGTGATGTCCAGTTCCACGCCCTCCAGGTGCACCCGGACCCCGGCGTCGAGCTGGAGCAGGTTGGCCAGCCGGGCGCGCAGCGACAGGTCGGCGTCGAGCCCGTCGACCGCCAGCCGGATCGAGTCGACCGACACCTTCGGGACGTCGAGCAGCACGTCCGGCTCGCTCGACCCGGCCTGGTGGTGGGCCAGCCGCTCGCTGGTCGGGTCCGGTTCCCGTTCAGTCGCTCCGCTCTCGCTCATGCTCTCCGCTCTCCAAGCTGGCCCGATGCGCCGGGCCGGATCAGCCGCGGTTACCCGCTTTCGGGGCGGCCACCCGTGGCGGCGGCGGGCCGGCCGTACGCGGGGAACGGCCCCGACGCCACCGGCCCACGCCGACCGGGAGAGCGGTTTCCCGTTGTCCGGAAGCGGGCACACCGCGAAGCTGCACACCCGGGCACCAGCCGGTATGGTCCGGGCCTATGGGACAGGAGATGGCTGATCCGGATGAGGTCCGTCAGGATGTCGCCCGGTTCTCGTTACGCAGCAGCCTCCTCGCCCCAGCCTCCGCGGAGCGGGCGTTCGCGGTGTTCACCGGGGCGCTGACCGACTGGTGGGTACGCGAGTACACCTGGTCCGGCCCGGAAGCGCTGGCCGAGCTGGGGATCGAGCCACGCGCCGGCGGCATGCTCTACGAGATCGGCCCGTACGGCTTCCGGGGCGACTGGGGCCGGGTGCTCACCTGGGACCCACCCCGCCGGCTGGTCTTCACCTGGCAGCTCGGCCCCGACCGGGTGCCGGTGCCCGATCCGGCACGGGCCAGCGAGGTCGAGGTCCTCTTCGTCCCCGAGGGCGACGGGCGGACCCGGGTGGACCTGGAGCACCGGCACTTCGACCGGCACGGCGAGGCGGCCGAGGGCTACCGCGAGGCGTTGACGGCCGGCTGGCAGGACCTGCTCTGCCGCTACCTCGCCACGGTGGCCCGGGCGGGGACCTGATCCGACCGCCCGTGCGGGGCAGGGCCCGGGCGATCCGGCGTACCTCCTCGACGGTCACCATCCGATGCCCCGCGCCGACGCCGGGCCGGTGGTCACCCCGGTGCCGCCCAGGTCGGCCCGGCGGCCCGCCTCGACGCCGGAGCCGAAGCCGGTGCCGGCCAGCCGGCGGGGCGCCGCGGTCCGCAGGCGCGGGTACACCTCGGCGAGCCGCCGCCGCACCTGGTCGGAGCGGTCGGCCAGCACCAGCGCCATGGAGGGTGCGCCGGACCCGGCGACCGCGCCGGCCTCGGCGGCCCGCAGCCGGTCGCCGACCACGTGGGCGAAGCCGGCCAGCCAGGTACGGCGGAAGGCGGCCGGATGCTCACCGGCCGGTACGACGGCGCCGGCCAGCCCGTGCGCGGCCTGCACCAGCAGCGAGGTGAAGAGCAGCTCGACCCGTTCCAGGTCGCTGGCGAAGCCGAACAGGTGCATGGCGAAGCCGTTGCCCTGCCGGCGGCGTACGCAACGGCAGCGCAGCGGGTCGGCGACCGCGGCGAGCAGCCCGGCCTTGTCCCGGGCGTACGGGGTAACCACGTCGACCACCCGGTCACCCACCGGGTCGGTGGCCGGGTCGCGGGCGGCCAGCAGCGCCCGGTCCACCCCGTAGCGGGCGATCAGCTCGGTGGCCTTGGCGGTGAAGGCCGCCGCCTCGGCGGGCGTGCAGGCCGGGTCCTCCGCCTGGGCGAGCAGCTTGCGGACCTTGCTGAGCATCGCCTCGGACATGCCACCACAGGTACCACAGCGGTAGGACGCGAACGGGATGAGGCAGCGGACAGATCGACGGTTACCGACTTCACGCTCAGCGCCCTGACCGCAACTCGACCCGCTGGTCGCGTACCACGCGTTCTGATCCCGCGCGGCGCGCGGCGCCCGTCCCCCCGGTCGGGCGCCGCGCGGTCAGCCGGCCCGGCTGCGCAGCGTCGCCACCGTCGAGCCGGCGAGGGTGAGCAGGCAGTCCGGCAGCAGCCCGTCGGCCGCCGCCGCGCCGAAGAGCGCCTCGCCGGTGTCGGCGTCGTGGTTGGCGTACGCGCTGACGAAGCGGGCCACCCAGCGGGTGTCGTAGTCGGCCTGGTCGATGCCGGGGAAGTCGAGCGCGCAGGCCCCCGCGGGGGCGGCGTCGCCGACCATGGTGCCGGCCAGGCACCAGGCCACCCCGTACGCCCCGGCCAGGCCGGCCCGGTCGACCACCGCGTCGAAGGCGCCCACCACCGCGTCGCCGTCCCCCACCAGCGCCGAGCGGAGCACGGCGGTCGCATCGTCCAGCGTCTGCTGTGCTTCGTCGGTCACGTGCGGCACAGTAGGACGGCCGGTCAAGCGGTGACCGGGGCACGGTCCAATCGTCACTCTCCGTACTGTGATGGGTCGGCCTCCCGACCACACCGACCTCCACGGTCCCGCCGTCCGTCCCGGCACGCTAATGTGCCTGCGGACCGTTGGCGGAGGAAGGACGACCATGCTCGTATCACGCGGTTCGCGCGCGGCCGTGATCACGGCCTGTGCGGGGCTACTGCTCGCCACCAGCGCCTGCGGCAGCGACAAGACCGAAGGGGGTGCCACCACCACCCAGGTGCGCCTCTACGGCACCGACGGCAACATGCTCAACTCGTACGCGGCGGAGCTGAAGGACCGCGCCGACCTCGTGAACGGGATGAAGGGCACCACCCCGCTGACCCAGCTCCCGGAGAACTTCAAGGAGCAGCTACTCAACGTAGACCCGAAGCTCACCGACTACCTCTACGCCGCGGAGACGTACGACGCGGTGGTGATCAGCTCGCTCGCCGCTCAGCTCGCCGGCAGCACCGACCCGGCCGCGATCGCGAAGCAGATCGTCGGGGTGACCACCGGCGGGGAGCGCTGCGAGGACCCGGCGACCTGCCTGGCGCTGGCCCGGCAGGGGCGGGACATCGAGTACCGGGGGGTGTCGCTCACCCGGGCCGGGTTCACCGACGCCGGCGAGCCGGCCACGGCCAGCTACGCCACCCTGCACTTCGACGAGCAGAAGATCGACGACGGCAAGACCGAGTTCGTCGGCGCGGGCGACGAGTCGGGGGCGAGCACCAAGGCGCCGCCCCGGGCGAAGAAGCAACGTGGTGGCAAGTCGGACAAGAGTGACGGCTCCCCGCTGGTCCTCGGCGGGCTGCTGCCGCAGACCGGTGACCTGGCGCTGGCCAACCCGCCGATGGCGGCCGGCGCGGCGCTGGCCATCAAGGACGTCAACGCGGGCGGCGGGGTGCTCGGCGAGCCGGTGGTCTGGATCGACGGCGACGACGGCACCAACCCCGCCGTCGCGAAGGCGACCGTGGTCTCGCACATCACCAAGGGCGTGCAGGTCTTCATCGGCGCGGGTGGCTCGAGCATCTCCCGCGCGGTCCTGCCGGACGTGGTCGCGGCCGGCCGGGTGCTCTTCTCCCCGTCGAACACCGACGCCGGGCTGACCACCGTGGACGACAAGGGGCTGTACTTCCGCACCGCGCCGCCGGACAGTCTCCAGGGCCGGGCGCTGGCCGACGTGATCCTGCGCGACGGGCCGCACAAGATCGTGCTGCTCGCCCGGAAGGACTCCTACGGCGAGGGCCTCCAGGAGAACGTCCGGGCCGAGCTGGAGCGGGCCGGTTTCGGCGGCGACCGGGTCAAGCTGCTGACGTACGTGCCGCCGGCCGACGCGAAGGCGCCGCCGGTCGACTTCACCGACATCGCCAAGGAGATCAAGGACTCCGGGGCGGACGCCGTGCTGGTCATCGGCTTCGGCGAGTCGGCGCCGGCGATCACCGCGCTGGCCGACGCCGGGGTGCAGATCCGGCACTGACCGACGACGAAGGCCGCACCGGTTCGCCCGGTGCGGCCTTCGTCGTGTCCGGGTCAGCGGGAGCGGCGCCGCTCCAGGAACTCGGTCATCCGCCGGTGCTTCTCCGCGTCCTCGAAGAGCACCGCCTGGCCGACCAGGTCGAGCTGCGGATGGGCGGCGGGCGGGGCGTCCACGGCCAGCTTGGTCAGCCGCAGCGCCAGCGCCGAACCCTTGGCCATCTCGTCAAGCAGCCCGTGCGCGGTGGGCAGCAGCTCGGCGGGCTCGGCCACCACCCGGTTGACCAGCCCGATCCGCAGGGCCTCGTCGGCGTCGACCCGGCGGCCGGTGAAGAGCAGTTCCTTGGCCCGGGCCTCGCCGATCAGCGCCGGCAGGCGGTGCGTCGCGCCCGCGCCGGCCAGGATGCCCAGCCGCACCTCGGGCTGGCCGAAGACCGCCCGGGCCGTGCACACCCGCAGGTCGCAGGCGTACGCCAGCTCGGCGCCGCCGCCCAGCGCCGGACCGTCCACGGCCGCCACGCTCGGCATCGGCAGTGCCCGGATCCGGGCGAAGGCGGCCGAGTTGATGGCGGCGAGGGCGTCGAGGCGCCCCCGCTCGCGGAGCTGGCCGATGTCCGCCCCGCCGGCGAAGATGCCGTCGGCCCCGCCGGTGAGCAGCAGCAGCCGGGGCCGGGCCTCCAGCTCGGCGCAGACCGCGTGCAGCTCGCCGATCAGGTCGGCGTCGATGGCGTTGCGCTTCTCCGGTCGGTCCAGCGTCACCACCAGCCGGTCCGGCAGCTCCTCGATCCGCAGTCCTGTCAAGACTTCACCCCGTTCTCCCAGCGGTAGAAGCCCTGGCCGGACTTCTTGCCGAGCTTGCCGGCGGCCACCATCTCCTCGAGCAGCGGCGGCGGTGCGAACCGGTCCCCGTACGCGGCCTGGAGGGTGCGGGCGATGTCGAGCCGGACGTCCAGCCCGACCAGGTCGGTCAGCTCCAGCGGGCCGACCGGGTGCCGGTAGCCGAGCACCATCGCCTTGTCGATGTCGGCGGGGGCGGCCACCCCGTCGGCCACCATCCGGATCGCCTCCAGCCCGAGGGTGACCCCGAGCCGCGAGGTGGCGAAGCCCGGCATGTCCCGTACGACGACGGGGTCCTTGCCCAGCCGGCCGGCGAGCGCGACGGCCGCGTCGGTGCTCTCCGGCGCGGTGGCCGGGCCGACCACGATCTCCAGCAGCGCCATCGCCCAGACCGGGTTGAAGAAGTGCAGGCCGAGGAACGCCCCCGGCCGGTCCAGGCCGGTGGCCAGCTCGGCGATCGGGATGCTGGACGTGTTGCTGCCCAGCAGGGCGGGGCGCCGGGCGGCGGCCTCGAGGAGCACCGCCCGCTTCAGGTCGAGCCGCTCCGGGACGGCCTCCACGACGACGTCGGGACCCTCGGCGACCTCGCCCAGTCCGGCCCGCAGGGTGAGCCGCGCCCGGTTCGCCACCGCGTCGTCGGCGGTCAGCTTGCCGCGCTGCACGCCGCGTTCCCACAGCTCCCCGAGGCGTTCCACGGCGGCGGCGCCGCGGGCCGGGTCCACCTCGACCAGCTCGACCGCGTAGCCCGCGCCGGCCGCCACGTAGGCGATGCCGAGCCCCATCGTGCCGGCCCCGACAACCACAAATCGACCACTCATGACGTCCCCTCGCCGCGGGCCGTGACGCGCGGGGTCTCCGCCATGCCCGGCCGCTCGCTCCGCTCGTTCATGGGTGCGACCCTAGGCGGCACCGGTTCGTCGGGGATGCGTGGGGGCGCGCCGGATCGGGTACAGACGGCCGTCAACCGAGGGAAGGACCAGCCGACATGAGCCAGGCACCGGAGAACGCCACCACGACCGGCACCGACGGGGACACCGCGACGGTGGAGACCCGCGGCGACGAGCGGGTGGACCTGCTGCGCGCGGACACCAACAACGACGGGAAGACCGACGTGTGGGTGGTGGACACCGACGGCGACGGCAAGGCTGACCTGTTCCAGTTCGACACCGACGGCGACGGCAAGGTGGACATCACCATGGTCGACATCGACGAGGACGGCACCCCGGACGAGGTGGTGGACGGCGACGGTGGCCTCCCGCCGGAGGAGCACTCCCCGACCGTGCAGGTCTGAGCCACCCACGCCGGCCCCCGGGTACGCCCCGGGGGCCGAGTCACGCCCCGGTCAGCTCCAGCATCGCCAGGTAGTAGGGCCGGTCGGCGTCGTCCACGTCGACCAGTCGCCACGGCGAACCGTGGACCAGCTCGGCCAGCTCGTCGACCGAGCACACCAGATAGTCGAACCACTCGGTGCCGAGTTCCCGGTAGCGCAGCCGCAGCCGTAGCTGCCCGCCCAGCCGGCCGCGCCGCCGGTTGAGCTCGTGGTAGCCGGTGTGCACCGGGTCCCTGGTGCCGTACGGGTCGGTGCCGTGCGCGATGATCCGCGCGCCCGGTCGGGCCAGCGCGGCGAGCGCGGCGAGGAACCCGGGTGCCCGCTCCCGCCCCTCGATCAGGCCGAGGTTGTTGCCGAGCAGCAGGAAGGTGTCGTACCGGTGGCCGTCGGCGACGTGCTCGTCCACGGTGCCGAGCACCAGGTCCCGTACGCCCCGGTGCCGGCACACCCGCAGCGCCCCCGCCGAGGTGTCCAGCCCGGTGACCGGCACCCCACGCTCCTGGAGGTGCAGCGCGATCCGGCCGGCGCCGACGCCGACGTCGAGCACCCGGCCGCGGACCCGGTCCACCGCCCGGTGGTCGTGCGGCGGCCACGCCTGCGGCGGGTCCAGGTAGTGGGCGGCGGGCGCGCCGTTGACCAGCCCGTCGTCCCGTTCGATGATCTCGATGACCGGCCGGGGCAGGCGCCCGCCGGCCAGCGGCCGGGGGCCGATCCCGGTGGCGACCGCGTACGCGTCGCGGATCATCTCCCCGAACACGTCGCCGATCGTCGGTTCCCCCGTCACGGCGCTCACGCTATCCGGGCTGCGATCGGTTGTCGCGGTCGTATCCTGAGCCACGTGACCGACCTGGACCGCCTGGCGGCGGAGAAGTACGTCCTGCTGACCACCTTCCGCAAGGACGGTCGGGCGGTGCCGACCCCGGTGTGGGCGGTTCGCGACGGCGACGCGCTGGCGGTGTGGACGGTGTCGGACTCCGGCAAGGTCAAGCGGATCCGGCGCGACGGCCGGGTGACGGTGGCCCCGTGCGACGTGCGCGGCCGGCCGCACGGCACGGCGGTGCCGGGGCACGCGACGATCTGCGACCTCGCCGGCACCCGCCGGGTACGCGCCCTGCTGAAGCAGAAGTACCGGCTGCTCGGTCGGCTCAGCCTGCTCGGCAGCCGGCTGCGCCGGGGCGAGCGGGGCACGGTCGGGCTCCGGGTCACCCTGGACGAGTGACCCCCGGACGCGATTCAGGGGCGGCGGATCGTCGCTGTCGCGTACGTCCGGCCGCCCCTGAATCGGAACGCCTGATGAAACGTCCGGGTCGTCAGTCCCCCTGACGCTGCTGCGGGATCTGGCCCTGCAGCAGCGCCCTGACCTCCGACTCGCGGTAACGGCGGTGGCCGCCCAGGGTCCGGATGGCGCTGAGCTTGCCAGCCTTGGCCCACCGGGTCACCGTCTTCGGGTCGACACGGAACATCGACGCCACCTCGGCCGGCGTGAGTAGCGGCTCTGGTTCGTGCGTTCGCGATGCCATCGGGTCACTCCTCCACGTGTATAGACATCGGCCGGGGTCCCGCCGGCCGACGCGTCTCCCATGGTCCGGCTAGTCCCCGATGTCCGACATGGGCCGAACGGATGAAGGTCCTTAGACGGACGGATGAACCATGCCCGATTTTTACGACTTTTATGCCGCAGAAACTACCTTATTCGGACTCATGATCACGGGTCGTGATGCGCTAACTACGAGGTACCTTCGAGTTGGGAGCGCTCCATGGGTGTTTTGCGGTTAGTTGCACCGCTCCAGCAGCTGCACCGCGCGCCACCGGGCGACCAGCTTGTCGTACGCCGCGGAGGCCTCCTCCGCCTCGCCCCGGGAGAGCCCGGCCAGGCCGTTCGCCACCAGCTCGGTCGAGTCGTCGGCCGCGAGCATCTCGTCCGGCAGCAGCTGCACCAGGCCGCCGTAGTCCAGCTCCACCACCGAGCGCGGGTGGAACTCCTCCAGCCACCGGGCGGCCTCCTCGACCGCCTCGGTGATCGGCGCCTCGCCGACCGACTTGCGCAGCACCGACAGGGCCCGGGACGACCGGCGGCGGGCCTTGGAGATCTCGGTCCGGTACCGCAGCGCCCGGCGGCCCGGGTCGGTGACCAGGTGGCGCTCCGCCGGCTCGAAGAGCACGAACCAGCGCAGCGGCACCCCCCACGTGGCGATCTGCTCGTGCACCCGGGGCACCCCGTGCTCCAGCACCCGCGCCCCGCTGCGCCAGTCCTCCACCACCGCCTTGGCCTGCCCGGCCAGGATCGGCGGGACGAACGCGTCGGCCAGCACCGACGGCACCCCGTCCCGGGCGCTCAGCGCCGCCTCGGCCACCCGGATCCGCAGGTTCCAGGGGCAGACCAGCAGGCTGTCGTCGGTCTCCAGCACGTACGCCTCGTCCGGCAGGTCGGGCAGGCGGGTCCAGCCCGCGCCGAGCGCCTCGATCACCGCCGTCCGCTGCCGGACCGGCCCCTCCAGCGGGGCCACCGCGCGGCCCTCGTTGACGTACCGGCGCCAGAACGACTGGCGGTCCCGGTCGAAGGCGGTCAGCGGCTCGTACACGCGCAGGTAAGAAGCGAAGAGCGACGGCACGGCGCGATCCTCCCACGAGACGGAACCCGCACGCCGTCAGCGTGGCGGGGACACGTGACGCGGGCGGCGGTACGGCTTCGGCCGATATTAGGCTCAGCAGCACCGGCAGCATCCCGCCGGCGTGCCACCAGGTCCGCCCCACAAGGGCGCCCACCGTCACAGGAGTCAGCCATGGGCGTATTCGCCAGCACCGAAGACCCGGGATCGACCGGTCACGAACAGGTCGTGTTCTGCCAGGACAAGCAGTCCGGCCTCAAGGCGATCATCGGGATCTACTCCACCGCGCTGGGCCCCGCGCTCGGCGGAACCCGGTTCTACCCGTACGCGAGCGAGGAGGACGCCCTCGCCGACGTGCTCGACCTCTCCCGCGGCATGGCGTACAAGAACGCCCTGGCCGGTCTGGACCTGGGCGGCGGCAAGGCGGTCATCTGGGGAGACCCGGAGCAGATCAAGAGCGAGGCGCTGCTGCGCGCGTACGGCCGCTTCGTGGAATCGCTGGCCGGGCGCTACTACACCGCCTGCGACGTCGGCACCTACGTCGCCGACATGGACGTGATCGCCCGGGAGACGAGCTACGTCACCGGCCGCAGCGTCGAGCACGGCGGTGCGGGCGACTCCTCGATCCTCACCGCCTGGGGCGTCTTCCAGGGCATGCGGGCCGCCGCCGAGCACGTCTGGGGCACCCCCTCGCTCGCGGGCAAGCGGGTCGGCGTGGCTGGCCTGGGCAAGGTCGGCAAGTACCTCACCGGGCACCTGCTGGACGACGGCGCCGAGGTGGTGGCGACCGACGTCAACCCGAAGGCGCTGGAGTGGGTGCGCGCCACCCACCCGCAGGTCGCGCTGGTCGACGACGCCGCCGCGCTCGTCGCCGCCGACATCGACGTGTACGCCCCCTGCGCGCTGGGCGGCGCCCTCAACGACGACACCGTGTCGGCCCTGCGGGCGAAGGTGGTCGCCGGTGCGGCGAACAACCAGCTCGCCCACCCCGGCATCGAGAAGGTCCTCGCCGACCGGGGCATCCTCTACACCCCCGACTACGTGGTGAATGCCGGCGGCGTGATCCAGGTCGCCGACGAGATCGAGGGCTTCAACTTCGACCGGGCCAAGCTGCGGGCCACCCGGATCTACGACACCACCCGGGAGATCCTCCGGCTCGCCGACGACGAGGGCGTCCCGCCGGCGGTAGCCGCGGACCGGCTCGCCGAGCGGCGGATGGCCGAGGTCGGTCGGCTGCGCACGATCCACCTGCGGTGAACGTCACCCGGGGGCGGGTCGTCGGGTCCGCCCCCGGGCCACGGGCCGGCCAGCGACGGCGTTAAGCTGGATATTGGGGTGCTTCGTGCCGGTTTGACCGGTGTCACGGCCAGTCCTGGGTATTGGTCCTTACCGGGTACACTTTGTGACGGCCGGATCACTGCGACGCGCAGGGCCGGCTGACGGTAACCCGAGGTGCCGAACGGTGGCATCCCCATGTACCGTAAGAGCCACGAGAGATGCCTGACGTCATCGGGGCCCGCCTTCGGGCTGCCCCGCATTCTGTGCGAGGGGGTCGAGCCATGGGGCGCGGCCGTGCTAAGGCCAAGCAGACGAAGGTGGCCCGGGAGTTGAAGTACCACTCCCCGAACACCGACCTCACCGCCTTGCAGCGCGAACTGGCGGGTGCTGGTAAGTCTGAGCACCACTTCGACGACGACTCGAAAGAGTATGTCGACGACGATGATGAGGATCACGCGGACGAGGACCCGGACACCTGGGCCCGCCCGACCCGCTGACCTCCGGACGCAGCTGAGCACGCGGTAACTGCCCGCGTGCTCACGCATGTGCCCATCCGAAGCGGCGTACCGACGATCAGGGACCTCGCCATGCCGGAGACATCTTCCGGCTGATCGGCGGGTCCCTGATCTCGGACGCGCACCCTCAGCGGGGCCGGTTGTTCCAGTTGTAGAACGTCGGGATGTTCTCGAAGTGGTTCCAGGCGCAGACCGCGCTGGCACCGTCGCCGCCCGCCACCTCCGCCCGCAGCCGCCGCGCGGCCTCGGCCTCGTGGAGCAGTGCGGTCAACCCCACGGCGGCTTCCCGCACCCGGTCGACGACCGGATCCGCGTCGGCACCCCCGGCGCCCTCAGGCTGCCGGCGACTCGTGGTCTCGGGCATGCTCCAACACTCCCTCCAGTAGGCGGATCTTGCTGTTGCGGCAGTGCTCGGTCTCCGTACCGTCGAAACGCCCCAGCTCGAAGTAACGGTTGGCGGCGTGGCCGCCCCCGCAGAACCCGAAGTAGGGACAGGACGACCGGCACGCCTCCACCCCGGCGAGGAACTCACCCACCCAGAGCGTCCGCCCGGCGTCGACCAGGATCTCGGCCAACGGCGTGGCCAGCACGTTGCCGCTGCTGAAGTCGCCGTACCGCGGATCGGTGAAGCCGGCCAGCTCCGGGGAGAGCACGACCACCGAGCCGTCGTGGGCGACGGTGGGGATCGGGTCCAGCCGCCGGGGCAGCAGGTCGTCCGCCGCGCCGGCCAGGACCGCCCCGGCGTACCGGAGCGACCACTCCACCTCCCGCAGGTGGATCCGGGGGTCCCGGCGCCAGGCGCCGACCAGCTCCGCCCAGAACGCCGTGACCGCGGCGGGATCCCGGGCGTTCGTCCGCGTGTTGACCCCCTCGGTCTCCTCGATGTTGACGCCCAGCACATCACAGCCGAGGTCGAGGAAGTAGTCGTACAGCTCGGTGGCCAGCCCGGGGGCGGGCCGGGAAACCACCGCGAGCGCCGAGAAGGCCACCCCGTGCCGACGCAGCGCCGCCACCCCGGCCAGGATCCGGTCGTACGCCGGCCGGCCGCCCCGGGTGACCCGCTCGGCGTTGCGCTCCCGCGGCCCGTCCACGCTGACGCTCACCCGGATGCCGTGCTCGGCAAAGAACGCGCACCAGGCGTCGTCGATCAGCGTGGCGTTGGTCTGGATGTGGTGTTCCACCTCCGGCCCGAACGGGGCCAGCAGCGCCGCCAGATGCTCCCGTCCCGCCGCGAGGGGCTCCCCGCCGTGCCAGACCACCGAGAAGCGACCGGCGGCCGCCCACGGGTTGACCGAGGCGGCCACCGCCTCGGCCACGGCCACCGGCATCCGCCGGTCCGCCGCCCGCATCGGCAGGTAGCAGTAGGCGCAGTCCAGGTTGCAGAGGGTGGTCGGCTGCATCACCACGTACGAGGGGACCGCGGCGATACCGCGCATCCCGGTGTGCGTACGAGCAGCCATCAATCCTCCCCCGCTAGCCTGAACCTTCAGGCTAGGCGGCGGTGGCCACTCGGGTGAACCCCCGATCAGGTGCTCGGATGATCACCAGAGCGTGATCAGCCCCGGGTGTGCTGCCCGATCATCTGCACGTTGCCCGAGCCCTCGATGATCTCGCCGGCCTGCCAGGCGTCCACGCCCCGGCCGGTCAGGGTGGCCAGCGCGCGGTCGGCGTCCTCGGCCGAGACGATCGCGAACATGCCGACACCCATGTTGAACGTCGCCTCCATCTCCGGGTCCTCGATCCGGCCCTTGGACTGGATCAGGTCGAAGACCGGCTGCGGCTTCCAGGTGGAGCGGTTCACCACCGCGTCCGCGTGCTCCGGCAGGACGCGGACCAGGTTGCCCGGGATGCCGCCGCCGGTGACGTGCGCGAGCACCCGCACCTCGGCCTCGGCGATCAGCTTGAGGCAGTCCTGCGCGTAGATCTTGGTCGGGGTGAGCAGCTCCTCGCCGAGGGTCCGCTGCCGGCCGAAGTCGTCGATCACCACGTCCAGCCGCATCCGGCCGGCGCCCAGCAGCACGTGCCGGACCAGCGAGTAACCGTTGGAGTGCAGACCCGAGGAGCGCATGGCGATGACCACGTCGCCCACCTCGACCCGCTCCGCGCTGAGGATCTCGCTCTCCTCCACCACGCCGACGCCGGTGGCGGAGATGTCGTACTCGTCGGGGCGCAGCACGCCGGGGTGCTCGGCGGTCTCCCCGCCGAGCAGCGCGCAGCCCGCGTAGCGGCAGCCGTCGGCGATGCCGGCGCCGATCTCGGCGACCTTGTCCGGCACGACCTCACCGGTGGCGATGTAGTCGAGCAGGAAGAGCGGCTCGGCGCCGCAGGCCACCAGGTCGTCGACGACCATCGCGACCAGGTCGATGCCGACCGTGTCGTGGATGTCGAGCTGCTGGGCGATGACCAGCTTGGTGCCGACCCCGTCCGTGGAGGAGGCCAGGATCGGGTTCTTGTACTTCTTCGTGTCCAGTCGGAACAGCCCGGCGAAGCCGCCCAGGTCGCCCATGACCTCCGGGCGGCGGGTCTGCTTGACCTTGGACTTCAGCAGCTCGACCGCGCGGTCGCCCGCCTCGATCGACACCCCGGCGTCCGCGTACGAGACCGAGCGTTTGCGCGCCGTGCGGCCGGCGCCGGCGGTCCAGGGCTGGCGGTCGCCGCCGGCGCCGGTCGGGCTGCTTCCTGCGCCGCTGCGCTCGGACACGTGCGTCACGGTTCTCCCCTTTGTGGTTCTCGCGGGGCCGCCGTTGCGGTGGTCGGCTCCCGCGTCGGGTGGTGCTACGGGCGGTGGGTGGCGACCGACGGTTTCAGGTCGGGGCGCGGCGTCAGACGCGCCGAGCTGAAGTTGTCGTCGCCGCCCGGAGTGGCGACGAGTGGAGGGGTGGCGTGCCCGCCGGCGTCGGACGCCTCGGAGGCGACCCGGCGGCCGACTCCCTCGAGCACGTGCTTGCCGATCAGGTTTCCGGCCGGCAGCTCGATCGGGTACTCCCCGTCGAAGCACGCCCGGCAGAGCCGGGTCTTCGGCTGCTCGGTCGCGGCGATCAGACCGGCGAGCGAGACGTAGCCCAGCGTGTCGGCGCCGATCGAACGCCGGATGCCTTCGTTGTCCAGGCCGTTGGCCAGCAGCTCGGCCCGGGTGGCGAAGTCGATGCCGTAGAAGCAGGGCCAGTTGACCGGCGGCGAGGAGATCCGGACGTGCACCTCCAGCGCCCCGGCCTCGCGCAGCATCCGGACGATGGCCCGCTGGGTGTTGCCGCGCACGATCGAGTCGTCCACCACCACCAGGCGCTTGCCCCGGACGTTCTCCCGCAGCGGGTTCAGCTTCAGCCGGATGCCGAGCTGGCGCAGGGTCTGCGACGGCTGGATGAAGGTGCGCCCGACGTACGGGTTCTTCATCAGGCCGGCGCCGTAGGTGATGCCCGACTGCTCGGCGTACCCGATCGCGGCCGGCGTGCCGGACTCCGGCACCGGGATCACCAGGTCGGCCTCGACCGGGTGCTCCTTGGCCAACTGGCGGCCGATCTGCACCCGCGCGGCGTGCACGTTGCGGCCGGCGATGGTGGCGTCCGGGCGGGCGATGTAGACGTACTCGAAGAGACAGCCCTTCGGCTCCGGCGCGGCGAACCGGCTGGAACGCAGGCCGTCCTCGTCGATCGCGATCAGCTCGCCCGGCTCGACCTCACGGACCACGCTGGCGCCGACGATGTCCAGCGCCGCGGTCTCGCTGGCCACCACCCAGCCGCGCTCCAGCCGGCCGAGCACCAGGGGCCGCACGCCGTGCGGGTCGCGGGCCGCGTAGAGCGTCGACTCGTCCATGAAGACGAAGCTGAACGCCCCGCGCAGCTGCGGCAGCACCTCCAGGGCGGCCGCCTCGACCGAGAGATCCGGTCGGCTGGCCAGCAGCATGGTGACCAGCGATGTGTCGTTGGTCGAGCCGTCAGCGAGGAGCCCGCGCTCGGCCACCTCGCGCTGCAGCTCGGCGGTGTTGACCAGGTTGCCGTTGTGAGCCAGCGCGATGGTCGTGCCGGAGGTGGTGGAGCGGATGGTCGGCTGGGCGTTCTCCCAGGTCGAGCCGCCGGTGGTGGAGTAGCGCGCGTGGCCGATCGCGAGGTGGCCGCGCAGGCTGGCCAGGGTCGGCTCGTCGAAGACCTGGGCCACCAGCCCGAGGTCCTTGTAGACCACCACGCCCGACCCGTCGCTCACCGCGATGCCGGCCGCCTCCTGGCCCCGGTGCTGGAGGGCGTAGAGCCCGAAGTAGGTGAGGTTGGCGACCTCCTCGCCCGGCGCCCAGACGCCGAAGACGCCACACGCGTCCTGGGGGCCGGGTCGCTGCGGGTCAAGGTCGTGGCTCAGCCGGCCATCGCCTCGGGGCACGTGCCGCTCCCTCATGCTGGTCTGGACTGGCCTGGGCGGAGTCGGGGGGCAGCTCCGCACGGTCGGCCGGGACCGTCGTCGCCTGACAGTGTACGCGAATCGGCGTCGACACTGATAGTCACGATTTGCCTCCGGATCGTGACGAGGATCGGGCGTCGGCCCAGCTAGAGGGGAAGATGCCCGGAGAGGTCCGCCCGGATTCCGCTGATCCGTACGCGACCCTCGGTGACCGCCTCCGACCATGCGAGACGGCCGGTGGCCAGCGCGAGCCAGGTGGCCGGGTCCATTTCCACCACATTCGGTGGCGTGCCGCGGGTGTGTCGCGGGCCGGCCACGCACTGCACGGCACCGTAAGGTGGGACGCGCACCTCCACCGATCGGCCGGGGGCGCGCTCCGCGAGGACGGTCAAGAGGGTACGGACCGCTTCCCGGTACACCGGCCGTTCGGGCGTACGCCCCTCGTCCAGCGCCGTCAATGCCGCGACCACAGCGGCGGACTTAATGTGCGGAGAGGACACGACGGGACGATACGACCCGGAATCGGCAGCCGCGACGCCGGCCCTGGGTCGCGCTCATCCGGTCAGACAAGGCATAGTTGCCGACGGCGTATTCGTACCGTGATGATCCCCGGCCCGGCGCCCGCCGCCGGGGAAGTAAGACCGGAAGGCGGTGGACGTGTCAACACACCGACGTGCCTGGAAGCATCGGGCCGGTGTGGTCGTAGCGCTGGTTGCCGGCGCACTGCTCGCCGTCCCCGCCACACCAGCCCTCGCGGCTCCCAACATCGGCAACGTTTCGGCGTCGCCAAGTTCGGTCGAAGCTGGCAAAACGACCAGGGTGAACTTCACGCTGAACTTCACCGATCCCATCAGCACTCCTGCTGATGTCACGGTCACTTCGGACAACCCGAAGCTAAGCTGCGTCGATGGCTGCAGCCGCAACAGGGTCGACAAGGGTGGAAACTACGACGCCACGTTCAAGCTCGCTGATGACGCAGCGAACGGCTCGGCAGTCATCACCGTCCGGGCTGTCGACTCGATGGGCCCGAAGCAGGAGCAGACGGCTTCCACGACTGTCACATTGGTCGCCAAGGCCGCACCGCCGCAGGTGCAGACCGTCAAGTCGATCTCCGGCAAGGTGGTCATCACGGCCAACGGCGACCCCGTGCCGAACGCCACGGTGATGCTGCTCGACTCGCAGCAGCACCAGTACAGCACCGTCAGCGACGGCAGCGGCAACTACCGCTTCACCGGCTCGACCAGCAACCCGATCACCCCGGGACGGATCGAGCTCGGTGCCATCAAGGACACCTTCAAGGGCACCAAGACGGTCAACGCGAGCGCCGGGCAGAGCGTGACCGGCCAGCGGATCGCCCTGCCGATCAAGGTCGAGGTGAGCCCGAGCGCCAGCCCCTCGGCGAGCGAGGAGACCGCGGCGACGGACGAGGCGACCGACGACGCCGCCACCGACGAGCCCGCCACCGATGCCCCCGCCGGCCAGCAGGCCGCCGCCAATCAGGACTCCGGCGCCTCCTGGCTGCTGATCCTGCTCGGCGGCCTCTTCGTGGCCGTGGGCGTCGGCACCATCGTGCTGCTCTACATGCGGCGCAAGAACGAGGGCGACGACGTCGACGGGGACGGCCCGGGCGGCCCGGGTCCCATGGCCGGCGCCGGCGCGGTGCCGGGTGCCCGGGGCGGCTACCGGGGCGCGGACGACCACACCCGGGTGGTGAACGGGATGGGCGCCGGTCCGGCCCCGACCATGGCCGGCGGCACCTCGCTCAGCGACGCGCCGACGATGATGCACCGACCGGTCGACGACGTCCCGCCGGACCCGTACGGCGCTCCGCCGCCCTCGTACGGCCCGGGTGGGCAGCCGGGCTGGGCCGGCAACGGCTACGGTGAGGAGGCCCCCGGTCAGGGCGGCTACGGCGCGGCCAACGGCTACGGCAACGCCCCCTCCTCGGGTGGCGGCTACGGCAACTCGCCGTCCTCCGGGGGCGGGTACGGCAGCCGGGACTACGGTGCCGGGGCGGCCGGCTACCCGCCCGCCCAGGGCGCCGGTGGCTACGGCGAGCCGGCCCAGGGCGGCGGCTACGGCGAGCGGTACGACGAGCCGACCGGCCGCTACGCCGGTGAGGGCACGCAGTCGTACGCCCCGCCGGCTGACCCGTACCCGACCAGCACCTACCAGCCTCCCGAGCAGGGGCGGGGCTACGGCCAGCCGGATCCCGGCCAGTACGGCCAAGGGCCCGAGCCGACCAACGGCTACGGCGCCGGCGCCGGCGGCTACGGCGCACCGGCCGGCGGTTACGACAACGCGCCCGCCGGCAACGGCTACGACAACCCACCGGCCGGTGGCGGCTACGACAACGGCCAGCAGCAGGGCTACGGCGGCTACGACCAGCGCGGCGGCTACGGCGGCGACGGGTACGGCCAGCCCCAGCAGGGCGGGCACGGCCAGCAGGGTGGCTACGGCCAGGAGCAGCCGCCGCCGCAGCGCAACGGTGGCTACGACCAGGGCGGATACGACCAGAGCGGCTACTACGGCGACCCGGCGCAGGCCGGTCGGGGCCGCCCGGACGCCCCGCAGGAGCGCGGCGGTCGCCGGCTGGACTGGCTCGACGACTGACCCGGTCGGGGCGTGACCTGCCCCGGTGACCTCGACGGCGGCCGCTCGGAATTTCCCGGGCGGCCGCCGTCGTCATGCGGTGATCACGGTCGTCATGGGGTGGCTGGCATCTTCACCCGTGGCCGAAAGAACCGCGAGCGGTGGTGCCTGCCGCCCGCTACCAAGCTGATGTCGTGGATGAATCGCGAGGCGCGCCGTGCCTGGTGCCGCGCCGCCCTCGACGAGGCACCTGGGGCGCGAGCGGCCTGCGCGAGGGGCGACCCGGTACGCGGAGGCGCCGGACGGGAAACCGACGCGCAGGCGCCGGACGGGAAACCGACGCGCGGACGCCTGACCGAGGGCCGGCGCGAGGTGGCCTGAGTCATTCACGTCATCAGGTTCGTAGCGTCCGGTCACCCAGAGGTCGGCTGGGCATGGGCGGCCGTTGGCGCGCACGAGGCGGGGCGAGAGGCGGTGGGCGGGCGGAAGGCGGGCCTGGGTCAGGCGGCGGAGAAGAAGCCCTGCCGCAGCACCGGCACCACGTCCGAGACGTCGACCTGGACCGCGACCTCGACGTCGGCGGCGAAGCCGCCCTCGATGAGTTCCCGGCCGGAGACGCAGCCCCGGACCGCCGCCGGCACGTCCGGCGTGCTGGCCAGCGCGGCCAGCGCCATCGCCGCCTCCACCGACAGCCCGCCCGGCACGCCGGCGAGGGCGTCCAGCACGCTGGCCGCCGCGAGCAGGTCCTCCACCGAGGGGCGCAGCGAGCCGTCCGGCCACCGTTCGCCGGCGGCGATCACGCCGACCGGGGTGGCGGTCGAGCCGTACCCCTGGGCACGCAGCCATCGCCCGACGGCGCGCGCGTTGCGCAGGCACGCCGCGACCACCGGCAGGCCGGTGGCGCTGGCGGCGGCGCTGATCGCCGAGCCGTTCGGCGAGGGCAGCACCAGGTCGGCGACGGCCGGCGCGGTGCGCAGTGCGGCCGGGGAGAGCGACCACGGATGCTCCGGGGTCATCCGCCGGCGGCCGACGGCCGCGACGGCACCGACCCGGCGGGCGTACTCGGCCGCCTGCTCCCCCCAGGGGAACGGGTGCACCCGCATGCCGCGGCCGACCGCCACCTCCACGGCGGTGGTGAACGAGAGGACGTCCACCACCACCAGAGCGGCACACACCCGGCCCAGTTCGGCCGCCCCGGTCAGCCCCCAGTCGAACCGGGCGCCGGAACCGGGCTGCAAGTAGACGGCCTTGGCCAACGCGTCAGCGCTGATCGGACGCGGCGGGCTGGTCCGGGTCACCGGAGGAAGCCGGCGCGGACCCGTCCGGGCCGGCGCCGGCCGGCTCGGTCGCGTCGGAACCGCCGTCGGTCGTCGTCTCCTCGGCGGCGCCCTCGGTCGCGGTCACCGTGCCCTCGACTGGCTGGTCCAGCGCCGCGACCGAGGTGGCCCCGACGCTCACCGGCGCGGCGTCGGTCACCTCGGCGGTGGCCGGGAGGGGGGTGGTCGTCCCGATCCGGGCCGCCTCCACCTCCACCTGGGCCGCCTCCGGGCTGCCGAAGAGCCGGGGCAGGGTCTCGGTGTGCGCCGCGCGCAGCTCGTCGAGGCCGATCCGGAACTGGCCGCGCACCTCGAGGGCGCCGCCGGCCTGGTCGGTGACCCCGATGAACTCCCACGGCACCCCGCGCTCGGCGCAGAGGGCGGTGAACGCCTTCTCGTGCCCGCGCGGCACCGACACCAGGACCCGCCCGGCGGACTCGCTGAACAGGTAGACGAACGGCATCGAACCGCCGGTGAAGTGGTCCGGCACCGCGATCCGGGCGCCGACGCCCCGCCGCAGGCAGGACTCGACCAGGCTCTGGGCCAGACCGCCGTCGGAGAGGTCGTGCGCGGAACTGAGGTGACCCACCCGGGCCGCCTCGGCCAGCAGTTCGGCGAGCTGCCGCTCACGGCCCAGGTCGACCTGCGGCGGGATGCCGCCCAGGTGCTCGTGGGTCACCCAGGCCCATTCCGAGCCGGAGAGCTCCACGTGCGTCTCACCGAGCAGGAAGAGCTGGTCGTGGTCGCCGCCCGGCCGCGGCACGAAGCCCATCGGCACCCGGTCCGCGACGTCGTCCAGCACGCCCAGCACGCCGACCACCGGGGTCGGGTGGATCGCCGCCGCGCCGGTCTGGTTGTAGAAGCTGACGTTGCCGCCGGTCACCGGAATGCCCAGCTCCAGGCAGCCGTCCGCCAGGCCGCGGACGGCCTCGGCGAACTGCCACATCACGCCCGGATCCTCCGGCGAGCCGAAGTTGAGGCAGTTGGTCACGGCGATCGGCTTCGCGCCGGTCACCGCCACGTTCCGGTACGCCTCGGCGAGCGCCAACTTGGTGCCGTGGTACGGGTCAAGGCGGGCGTACCGGCCGTTGCCGTCGACGGAGAGCGCCACGCCGAGTCCGGTCCGCTCGTCGATCCGGATCACGCCGGAGTCCTCCGGCTGGGCCAGCACGGTGTTGCCCAGCACGTACCGGTCGTACTGCTCGGTGACCCAGGTCTTGTCGGCCAGGTTTGGCGACGCGATCATGCGCAGCACGGTCTCCCGCAGCGCGTCCGGGTTGTTCGGCCGGGGCAGCGTCTCGGCCCGGTCCGCCTGGAGCAGGATCAGGTCCGCGGGCTCGCGCATCGGGCGGGCGTAGACCGGCCCGTCGTCGACCAGCGAACCCGGCGGGACGTCGACCACGATCTGGTCGCGCCAGGTGATCACCAGCCGGCCCGGCTGGCCGTCCGGCGCCGGCGCGGTGACCTCACCGATGGCGGTGGCGAGCACGCCCCACTTCTCGGCGGTCTTGAGCACCGCCTCCAGCTTGTCCGGGGCGACGACCAGCAGCATCCGCTCCTGCGACTCGCTGGCCAGGATCTCGCTCGGCTCCATCGAGGGCTCGCGCAGCGGCACCCGCTCCAGCCAGACCCGCATGCCGGTGCCGGCCGCGGCGGCGGTCTCGGTCAGCGCGCAGGTCAGCCCGGCGCCGCCGAGGTCCTGGATGCCGACCACCAGCTCGGCGTCGTACAGCTCCAGGCAGGCCTCGATCAGCAGCTTCTCGGTGAACGGGTCGCCCACCTGCACCGCCGGGCGGCGCTGCTCGCTGGCCTCGTCGAAGGTGGCGCTGGCCAGCACCGACACGCCGCCGATGCCGTCCCGGCCGGTCTTGGCGCCCATCAGCACCACGACGTTGCCCGGCCCGGCGGCGGCCTTGTTCTGCAGCCGGGACACCGGCAGCACGCCGAGGCAGAGCGCGTTGAGCAGCGGGTTGCCCTGGTAGCTGGGATCGAAGACGAGCTCGCCGCCGATGTTCGGCAGGCCGAGGCAGTTGCCGTAGCCGCCGACGCCGGCGACCACGCCGGTCAGCACCCGGGCGGTGTCCGGGTGGTCGGCCGCACCGAAGCGCAGCGGGTCCATCACCGCGACCGGGCGGGCGCCCATGGCGAGGATGTCCCGGACGATGCCGCCAACGCCGGTCGCCGCGCCCTGGTACGGCTCGACGAAGCTCGGGTGGTTGTGCGACTCGACCTTGAAGGTCACCGCCAGCTCGTCGGAGACCTGGACCACGCCGGCGTTCTCACCGATGCCGGCGAGCAGCCGGTCACTCGGCGGGGCCTTCTCGCCGAACTGGCGCAGGTGCACCTTGCTGGACTTGTAGGAGCAGTGCTCGCTCCACATGATCGAGTACATGGCCAGCTCGGCCTGGGTGGGCCGGCGGCCGAGGATGTGCCGGATCCGGTCGTACTCGTCGTCGCGGAGGCCCAGCTCGGCGTACGGCTGGAGCTCCTCCGGGGTGCCGGAGGCCCGGGGCACGGTGTCCACGCCGAGGGCCCAGTCGTCGGCCGGGGCCGGGTCGGTGCGGCCGGCGTCGACCGGGCCGGCCTGCGGCACCACGACGGCCGTACGCGGCTCCGCCGGGGCGGCCGGGAAGGCACCCGGTGTCTCCCGTACGGCCGGGTCCGGATGGGTGGTCATGACCTCTCCTCGCTGCGCTCGCCGGCGTACCGGCGGGTGAGCCGACCGATGATCCCGCCGCGCACGGTCACGCCGGCGCCCCCACCAGGTGCTTGAGCACCGAGGTGAAGAAGCCGAGACCGTCCTGGGAGGGGCCGGTGAGCGCCTCCACCGCGTGCTCGGGATGCGGCATGATGCCGACCACGTTGCCGGCCTGGTTGGTGATCGCGGCGATGTCGCGCTGCGAACCGTTCGGGTTGCCGGCGAGGTAGCGGGCGACGACCCGACCCTCGGCCTCGAGCTGGTCCAGCGTCGCGGTGTCGGCGACGTAGCAGCCCTCGCCGTTCTTGACCGGGATCAGCACCTCCTGGCCCGGCTGGAACGCGTTCGTCCAGGCGGTGCCGGCCGACTCGATCCGCAGGATCTGGTCCCGGTTGCGGAAGTGCAGGTGCTGGTTGCGGGTGAGCGCCCCGGGGAGCAGGTGCGCCTCGCAGAGGATCTGGAAGCCGTTGCAGATGCCAAGCACGGGCAGGCCGCCCCGGGCGGCGTCCACGATCGTCTCCATCACCGGGGCGAACCGGGCGATGGCGCCACAGCGCAGGTAGTCACCGTAGGAGAAGCCGCCGGGGAGGACGACCGCGTCCACCCCGTGCAGCTCCGGGTCGCCGTGCCAGAGGCGGACCGGCTCGGCGCCGGCGATCCGGACGGCACGGGCCGCGTCCCCGTCGTCGAGCGAGCCGGGGAAGGTCACCACACCGACCCGGGCGGTCACTGGTGCGCGTCCACGGTCTCGTCGGTCTCGACCAGGCGGACGGTGAAGTCCTCGATGACCGGGTTGGCGAGCAGCTTGTCGGCGATCTCCCGGGCCCGGTCCAGGTCCGGTTCACCGGTGAACTCGATCTCGATCCGCCTGCCGATCCGGACCGAGGCGACGTCGCTGACGCCGAGCCGGGGCAGCGCGTTTGCGACGGCCTGGCCCTGGGGATCGAGGATCTCGGGCTTGAGCATGACGTCGACGACGACGCGAGGCACTGGGCACTCCTGACTGTGTACGCAGTTGGGTGCCGACCCACAACGGGCGAGCGCAGCCAGCCTACCTGGCAGATGCCGTCCCGGCCGCACCGGCCGGGCGCGGTCCAGACACTGATCAACATAACCGGCGGAGAGCGGGCCGACCGGACCGGGCACCACCCGGCGAGGCATGTCCCGGGGTGTCACCTCCGGCCGCTTTTCGGGCAGATCGTACCTTCTCGGACATCCGCCACCGGTGGTCGCCGGCGATCGCCCTACAGGCGGATGTCCGACAGTTCCCGCCGTACGGGCCCGGCACGGCCCACCCGACCCCGGCGCGTCGTTTTGCAGCATCCGATCAGGTGAACAACCCTCACGAACGGCCCGCTCCCCGGCTGACAGCATCGGAACCGTGCTGGTCGTGACGACGGATCAACTGCCCGGCTACGAGATCCGCCAGATCCTCGGCGAAGTGGTGTCCTCGATGGCCAGGACCCGGAACCCGTACCGCGAGGGGGTCAAGAACCTGCGCGGTGGCGCGTACGACCCGATGGCGCCGGACAACCTCACCCGCTGGCGTACCGATTCGGTGGCCCGGCTGGGTGAGGAGGCCGAGCGGCTCGGCGCGAACGCGGTGATCGGCATGCGCTTCGACAGCCGGGACTGCGGCGAGATGTGGATGGAGATCTGCGCGTACGGGACGGCGGTGATCGTCGTACCCAAGATGCCGGACGTCATGCCGGCCGACCAGCCCGTGGTGGCCGCGGAGTCCGCCCACGAGCCGGGGATCGTGGAGGCCCCCGGCGGCATCGCCGAACCGGCGAGCGCCCCCAACCTCACCTCCGCCGCCGAAACCCCCACCCGCGACTTCTGACCTGGGTCGGAAGGGTCAGAGGATGGGGGGTGGGGTGTAGGCGGCGGCTTCGGGGTGGGCGGCGACCACGTCGGCGATGCGGGCGGTGATCCGGTCCACCTGGGCGGCGGCGGCGCCGACGAAGGCGTTGCGGTCGGCGACCAGGGCGTCGATCTCGGCGCGGCTGAGACCCAGGCGACCGTCGGCCGCCAGACGGTCGAAGAGATCGTTGTCGGGGGCGCCCTTCTCCCGCATGGCGAGGGCGACGGCGACCGCGTGCTCCTTGATCACCTCGTGCGCGACCTCCCGGCCGACGCCCCGCCGGACCGCCGCGACCAGGATCTTCGTGGTGGCCAGGAACGGGAGGAAGCGCTCCAGCTCCCGGTTGATCACCGCCGGGTACGGCCCGAACTCGTCCAGCACGGTGAGGAAGGTCTGGAACAGCCCGTCGGCGGCGAAGAACGCGTCCGGCAGGGCGACCCGGCGGACCACCGAGCAGGAGACATCCCCCTCGTTCCACTGGTCGCCGGCCAGCTCGCCGACCATCGACAGGTAACCCCGGATGATCACCGCGAAGCCGTTCACCCGCTCGGAGGAGCGGGTGTTCATCTTGTGCGGCATCGCGCTGGAGCCGACCTGGCCCGGCTTGAAGCCCTCGGTGACCAGCTCCTGGCCGACCATCAGCCGGATCGTGGTGGCCAGGCTGCTCGGCGCCGCCGCGGTTTGCGCCAGCGCGGAGAGCACGTCGAAGTCGAGCGAGCGCGGGTAGACCTGGCCGACGCTGTCCAGCACCCGGCTGAACCCGAGGTGCTCGGCCACCCGGCGCTCCAGCTCGGCCGCCTTGCCGGCGTCGCCGTCGAACAGGTCGAGCTGGTCCGCGGCGGTGCCGACCGGGCCCTTGATGCCGCGCAGCGGATACCGGCCGATCAGGTCCTCCAGCCGGTCGTACGCGATCAGCAGCTCCTCCGCCGCCGACGCGAAGCGCTTGCCCAGCGTGGTGGCCTGCGCGGCGACGTTGTGCGAGCGGCCGGTCATCACCAGACCGGAGTACTCGTGCGCGTGCCAGGCGAGCCGGACCAGGGTGGCCACCACCCGGTCCCGGATCAGCTCCAGCGAGGCGCGGATCTGGAGCTGCTCGACGTTCTCGGTGAGGTCCCGGGAGGTCATCCCCTTGTGCACGTGCTCGTGCCCGGCGAGCGCGCTGAACTCCTCGATCCGGGCCTTCACGTCGTGCCGGGTGACCCGCTCGCGCGCCGCGATGGAGGCCAGGTCGACGTCGTCGACCACCCGCTCGTACGCCTCGACCACCCCGTCCGGCACCGGCACGCCGAGGTCCCGCTGGGCCCTCAGTACGGCGAGCCAGAGCCGCCGCTCCATGCGTACCTTCTCCTCCGGCGACCAGAGGGCGACCAGCTCGGGCGAGGCGTACCGGTTGGCGAGCACGTTCGGGATCGTCGTCACCCGGCCATTCTCCGGTACGGCCCGAGCCGGGCGACCGGCCGGCCCCGGGCCGCCCACCGGGGGGCGGCGGACCCCACCGTATCGCCGAAACCGCGCCGGGCCCCGGACCAGCGGCAGGCGGGGTAGCTGGAGGCGCTTTTCCCAGCCAGGCCGGGCTGGCGCTGCGCCGGCTCCGGCCAGGAGTGGCCATGCCCGGACCGGCCGGGAACGTCTCCTCGCTGAATACCTCGGCAACCGCATCGGCGTGGCGATGCTGCTCTCCTCGTACCTCCTGGACGCCCTCGTCGAGCTGCCGGGCGAGTCACCGGCGGCGCTGCGCACCCGCTTCCTCGGCTGGCTGCCCCGGTGAAGGCGCGGGTGGCGGACGGCCCCGGGCCGTCCGCCACCACGCCGACCGGTCGGGTTACTTCCCGGGGAGGGCGACGGCCGGGTCGAGAGCGATGGCCTTCTGCTGCTCGGCGGTCAGCGCGAACGCGTCCCTGGGACCGTGGTTATGGGTCACCCAGACCGTGGAGCCGTCCTGGGGCGGGACGGCCGATGAGGGCCGAGCGAGGCGGCGTGCCCGGTATGTCGCGGAGGGATAGCCAGCTACCGGAGGGTAGGAGATCATCGTCTCCATCTAACTCCCGGCACGAGCCGGATCCTTTCTCCTCACCAGAGGACGCGCATGCGCAAATCGTCCCTCGCCGGCCTCACCGCTCTCGCTCTGGCCGGCGGCACCCTGCTGGGCGCGGCCCCAGCCCAGGCGGTCGACCCGGCCGTCCTGCACGTCAAACAAAACTCCATCACGGGCTGCTCTGACACGTGGCCGGGCACACTGGAGCAGCCCTTCTGCACGATCGGGGCGGCTGCCGCGGTGGTCACCGCCGGGCAGACGGTCGACGTCGGCGGCGGCAACTACCGGGAACGCGTCATCATCACCAGCTCGGGCACGCCGGACCAGCCGATCACCTTCCGCACCACCAACTACGCCACCCTCATCGGGCAGACCGCCGGCTTCGTCATCGACGGCCAGCACGACATCACGATCCAGGGTCTCCGGGCCGGCGGGGCGGTGGACGTCCCCGCGCTCGACCTCCGGAACGCCTCAGCCATCACGGTCGACGGCGGCGGCTACTGGACGGCCGACCTGGCCACGGCTCCCGCCGTCCGGCTCGCCGGGGTCACCCGGTCCTCCCTGAAGCGCCTCTCCGCCAGCGGGCTGTCGCTGGTCGGCGGCCTGACCATGGACGCCGCTACCAGCGGAGTCACCGTCACCTCCGCCACGGTGGCGAGCGCGCAGTACAACACCCCCGACCACAGCGTGGGAATCCAGGTCGACGGCCCCGGCAACAGGATCGTCAACAACATGGTCAGCGGCTTCACCGGCGCCGCCATCGCGGTCGGGCCTGGCGTGGCCGACACGGTGGTAGCCAACAATCAGATCAACGGCGGGGCCGGCTACGGCATCCACAACCGCGGCGCCAGCGGCACGGCCATCACGAACAACAATGTCCGGGACCGCTGCCTCGACGGCATCCGGGTGGACGGGGCGTCCGCCGGGGTGTCGGTGCAGAACAACGTGTTGGCCAAGAACGGCTACTTCAGCCAGGGCTACTGCGACCGGTCCAAGCTGGACGGCGTGGAGGTCGGGGTCTACGACGAGGCGGTCAAGGACACCGTGGTCGACTACAACAACGCGGACCACTACGACCCGTCGTCCCCGACCATCTACGCCTGGAGCGGCACGCGGATGAGCCTGGCGGCGTTCCGCGAAGCGTCCGGTCAGGCCGCCCACGACCTGGAGACGCGGTACGCCCGGGACAACTACGACTCGGCGAACTCGGCGGCTCCCGGCTACCAGGTCACCGACCGCTACGGCAAGACACGCGCCGACGACCCGGCCGTGGCGGACACCGGCGCCGGCCCGGTCACGTACGCCGACCGTGGCGCGGTCGAGACCATCCGACCCCCGGTGGCCTCGTTCGACCTCGCCCTGGACCTCGGGACGACATCGGTGGAGGTGGACGCCTCCGCCTCCACCCCCGGCTTCGTCCCGATCGCCTCCTACCAGTTCGACTTCGGCGACGGAACGGTGGTCACCCAGGCCACTCCGGTCGCCTCGCACCGCTACCAGGCGCCCGGCGGCTATGAGATCAGGCTCAAGGTCACCGGCACCGACGGGACGTCGGGCAGCAGGTACCAGCGGGTCAGCCTGCTGCGGCGGACCGCAACGGTGGGCCTGCTCGCCCTGCCCAACCTCCGCTACGTCGGGCCGGGCACCCTCGCGACGACTCTTCAGCCGAACCAGGCCGGGTTGGGCACGACCGCCCAGTTCGACCTCGCGGACGCCGGCGACGGCCAAGTCGCCCTCTTCTCGCGCGCGACCGGGCGGTACGTCTCGGCCGACTTCGCCGGCACCGCGTTGCTGACCATGACGGCCACCGCGGTCTACAACACGGAGACGTTCACCGTCGTCCGCAACACCGACGGCAGCATCAGCCTCAAGTCGGCGTCCAGCAACCGCTACGTCAGCACCGCGTCGGCGCTCTCCCCCTATCTGAGCGCGAACCAGACCACCATCGGCGCGAACGAGAAGTTCTACCGGGTCACGGTGACCGATGCGAACCGGTGGCTGAGGGCCGCGAACCGTCGGTACGTCACAGCCGAGAGTGCCGGCACCAATCCGCTGATCGCGAGCCGGACCACGATCGTCACGTGGGGGCGGTTCGACGTGATCGACCTCGGCAACGGTCAGGTGGCCCTCTTCGCCCGCGCCAACAACCGCTTCGTCACCGCGGACGGCGCCGGGACGTTGCCGCTGATCGCGAAGCGCGGCACCGTGGGTACCTGGGAGCGGTTCACCCTCGTCCGCAACGGCAACGGCACCGTGAGCCTCAAGGCCATCGCCAACGGCCGCTACGTCACCGCCGACGGCGGAGGTGCGAAGCCACTGATCGCCAGCCGCACCACGATCGGACTCTACGAGAAGTTCACCCTGGGCTGAGCCTCCGTTCGACGCCCGCCAGGCAACCGCCCTGGCGGGCGTCGGCGCGTCCGGTCCCAAAACGGGGCTCCGACGGGTCAGCGTTCCAGGATCGCCGTCACGCCCTGGCCGCCGGCCGCGCAGATGGAGATCAGGCCGCGCCCGCTGCCCTTCTCGGCGAGCAGCTTGGCCAGGGTGGCGACGATCCGGCCGCCGGTGGCCGCGAACGGGTGCCCGGCGGCCAGCGAGGAGCCGTTGACGTTGAGCCTGTCCCGGTCGATCGACCCGAGCGGCGCGTCCAGGCCCAGCCGTTCCTTGCAGAACTCCGCCGACTCCCAGGCGGCCAGGGTGGCCAGCACCTGCGAGGCGAACGCCTCGTGGATCTCGTAGCAGTCGAAGTCCTGCAGCGTCAGCCCGGCCCGGGCCAGCATCCGGGGCACCGCGTACGCGGGGGCCATCAGCAGCCCCTCGTCGCCGTGCACGAAGTCGACCGCGGCGGTCTCGGACCAGCTGAACCAGGCCAGCACCGGCAGGCTGTGCTCCCGCGCCCACTCCTCCGACGCCAGCAGCACCGTGGAGGCGCCGTCGGTGAGCGGCGACGAGTTGCCCGCGGTCATGGTGGCCCGCTCGGCGTCCGGGCCGCGGTGGCCGAAGACCGGCTTGAGCGAGCCGAGCTTCTCCAGGCTGGTGTCGGGGCGGAGGTTCTGGTCCCGGGTCAGCCCGAGGTAGGGGGTCATCAGGTCGTCGAAGAACCCCTTGTCGTACGCGGCGGCGAGCCGTTGGTGCGAGCGGAACGCCAGCTCGTCCTGGGCCTGCCGGTCGACGTTCCAGCGCAGCGCCGTCCGGGCGGCGTGCTCCCCCATCGACAGCCCGGTACGCGGTTCGGCGTTGCGCGGGATCTCCGGCTTGAACGGCTGCAGGGGACGGAGCTTCGCGGCGATCTTCAGTCGCTCGCCGAGGGTCCGGGCGGAGTTGAGCTGCAACAGGGTGCGGCGCAGGTCCTCGTTGACGGCGAGCGGCGCGTCCGAGGTGGTGTCCGCGCCACCGGCGATGCCCACCTCGATCTGCCCGAGGGCGATCTTGTTGGCGACCAGGATGGCCGCTTCCAGGCCGGTGCCGCACGCCTGCTGAATGTCGTACGCGGGGGTGTGCGGGTCGAGCCGGGAGCCGAGCACCACCTCGCGGGTGAGGTTGAAGTCCTTCGAATGCTTGAGCACCGCGCCGGCGACCACCTCGCCGACCCGCTGACCGGCCAGCCCGAACCGGGCCACCAGGCCGTCCAGGGCCGCGCCGAGCAGGTCCGCATTGGACGCGTGCGCGTACCGGGAGTTGGACCGGGCGAAGGGGATGCGGTTGCCACCGATGACCGCGACCCGCCGGACACTCTGCACGATCGGCCTCCTCGAAGCTGTTGCCCGAACCCTACTCGCCAGTAGGCTACGCCCATGACCGACAGGTACGCGAGCTTCGTCCAATCGGGGGCCGGTCGCGCGCTGGTCAAGCGCCTCGGGCTGCCCGACCCGCCTCGACTACGCCGGCACACGCCGGGCGATCCGCTCGTCCATGGGCCCGTCCTGCTGGGCGCCTCGGCCGGTGGCCGGCTCGCCGAGCCGGCCACCAAGATCCTGACCTCCGCCGGGGTCGAGCTGCGCGATCCGTCCGCTGCCACCGACGCCACCGCGCGCTACGCCGCCCTGGTGTACGACGCGACCGGCATCACCGACTCCACCGAACTGCGGCAGCTCTACGACTTCTTCTACCCGCAGGCCCGGGCGCTGCTGCCCAGCGGTCGGGTGATCGTGCTCGGCAGCCCGCCCGGCGAGTGCGGCTCGCCCCGCGAGGCCACCGCCCAGCGCGCCCTGGAAGGGCTGACCCGCAGCATCGGCAAGGAGTTCGGCCGGGGCGTCACCGCCCAACTGGTGTACGTGACGGAGGCCGGCGACCCCGGCACCCTGACCAGCCTGGAGTCGACGCTGCGCTTCCTGCTGTCCGGGCGCTCCGCGTACGTCTCCGGCCAGGTGGTCCAGGTCTGCGCCGGCACGGCGCAGCCGCCGGCCGACTGGGACCGGCCGCTGGACGGGCAGGTCGTGCTGGTCACCGGCGCGGCCCGGGGCATCGGCGCGGCGCTGGCCCGGGTGCTCGCCCGGGACGGCGCGCAGGTCGTCGCGCTGGACGTCCCGGGCGCCGGGGACGAGCTGGCCGCGGTCGCCAACGAGATCGGCGGCACGGCCGTCCAGCTCGACCTCACCGCGCCGGACGCCCCGAGCCGGCTCGCCCAGCACCTCGCCGACCGGCACGGCCGGGTCGACGTGGTGGTACACAACGCCGGCATCACCCGGGACAAGACGCTCGGCCGGATGGACGCCGACCGCTGGGACTCCGTCATCGACGTGAACCTCTCCAGCCAGGAGCGGATCAACGACGTGCTGCTGGAACGCGCCCTGATCCCGACCGGCGGGCGGATCGTCTCGGTCTCCTCGATCGCCGGCATCGCCGGCAACCGCGGCCAGACCAACTACGCCACCAGCAAGGCCGGGGTGATCGGGCTGGTCGACTCCCTGGCCCCGGCGCTGCGCGAGCGCGGCATCAGCGTCAACGCGGTGGCCCCCGGCTTCATCGAGACCCGACTGACCGCGCGCATCCCGCTGATGCTGCGCGAGGCGGGCCGCCGGATGAACAGCATGTCCCAGGGCGGCCTGCCGGTGGACGTCGCCGAGACGATCGGCTGGCTGGCCTGGCCGGCGACCGGCGCGGTCAGCGGCAACGTCGTCCGGGTCTGCGGCCAGAGCCTGCTGGGGGCGTGATGGCCAGGCGGAAGGACCGGTCGGCGGACGGCCCGACCGAGGATCTGTCGGTCCACGAACTGATCGACGGCCCCACCCAGGACCTCACCGGGCTGCACCCGGACGCCAAGGCCGTCGAGGCCACCCCCGGCCTGTCCGGCCTCCGGGCCGGGACCGACCCGGGGGTCGATGCCACGCAGGACCTCTCCGGGCTCGCCCTCGCGGACCCGTCGGTGGCAACGGCGACTGCCGGGCCGGCCCCGGGTCCCGCTGGACGGGTGCAGGTCGACCTGCCCCGGATGCCGTCGGCCGGTGCGCTCTACCGGCGGGCCCTGCTCGGCGCCCTGCCGGGGGTGGGCGGCAGGCGCCGCGACGCGATCCCCGCGGTGGAGCTGACCGTCGCCGGCGTCGCCGTGGACCGGGCGCACCTCGCCGACTACGACCGGGTCTGCGGCTTCCGGCTCGCCGACCGGCTGCCGGCGACATACCCGCACGTCATGGGGTTCCCGCTGGCGTTGCGGCTGATGACCTCGCCGGAATTCCCCATCCCGCTGAGCGGGGTGGTGCACGTGGCCAACCGGATCACCGTGCACCGGCCGGTCGAGGCCGGCGAACGGCTGGACTTCCGGACGTACGCGGAGAACCTGCGTCCACACGACCGGGGTCGGCAGCTCGACGTGGTGCTCGTCGGGTCGGTCGACGGGGAGGAGGTGTGGCGCGGCGTCTCGACGTACCTCGGCAAGGAGCGCAGGGCCGGCGGCGGTGAGCGGCGCGACCGGGGCGACCGGCCGACCCCGCCGGCCCCCTCCGCGCACTGGCGGCTGACCCCCCGGGTCGGTACGGACTACGCGCGGGTCTCCGGCGACCACAACCCGATCCACACCTCCCGGCTGGGCGCGCGACTGTTCGGCTTCCCCCGGCCGATCGCGCACGGGATGTGGAGCAAGGCCCACTGCCTGGCCGCGCTGGAGAGCCGGCTGCCGGACGCCTACACGATCGACGTGGCGTTCAAGCTGCCGGTGCCGCTGCCGTCGACGGTGGCGTTCAGCGCCACGCCGGGCTGGGACTTCGCGCTGCACGACGCCCGGTCCGGCCGCCCGCACCTGGCCGGCGCGATCCGCTGACCCGCCGCCGCGTGAGCCGGGCCCGGGCGGTGCCGTGATCCGGCGACTCGGCCCGCGGCCGGTGGCCGAGCACCGAGCATGGGGGCATGGAGTCCGTGCTCGACCTGCTGCACGACACGGTCGCCTCGCCGTGGGTGTACCTGGTGATCTTCGCGGTCACCGCGGTCGACGCGTTCTTCCCGGCGGTGCCGGGCGAGACGGTGGTGATCACGGCGGGAGTCTTCGCGGTGGGCGGGGAGCCCGCCCTGGCCGCGGTGATCGTGGTGGCCGCGGTCGGCGCGCTCGCCGGCGACCACGTCTCCTACGGCATCGGCCGGGGCGGCGGCGCCCACCGGGTGGCCCGGCTGCCCGCCGACAGCCGTCGGCGGGCCGGCTCGGAGTGGGCGCGCCGGGCTCTCGACCGGCGCGGCGGGATGATCCTGACCACCGCCCGCTACGTGCCCGGCGGTCGCACCGCGGTCACCCTGACCATGGGCGCGGTCCGCTACCCGCTGCGCTGCTTCCTGCTGTACGACGCGCTGGCCTGCGGCAGCTGGGCGGTCTACTGCGGCCTGCTCGGTTACCTCGGCGGCCTGGCCTTCGAGCGCGACCCGGTGAGGGGACTGCTGGTCGGCGTCGGCCTGTCGATCGCGGTGACGGGGTCGCTGGAGGTGGCCCGCTGGGCCCGCCGCCGCGCCCGCGTCCGCGCCGCCGCCCGGCGCTGACCCGCCCGGCACCGACCGTCCCAGCCGCCGCTCGGACCCGCCCGGCCACCAGGGCGGTCGGTGCTGGCCGGGGGCGTCAGATCGTCGGCGGACGCCAGGTGACGCCGTGGAGGAGCTGGGCGGCGCCGAGCCAGGCGACGTTCATCATCCGGGTGGCGGTCTTCTCCGGGTCGGCCTCGGGGTGGTCGGCGAGCCAGTCCGCGAGCGACTCGGTCGCGCCGACCAGGGCGTACGCGACCACCTCCAGGTCGGTCGGGCCCACCTCGCGCCCCTCGGCGCGCAGCGCGTGGTCCAGCATTCCGGCGACCACCTCGACCAGCCGGCCCCGCATGGTGGCCAGTTCCCCGGCGAAGGGCTGCTCGCCGCGGGCCTGGCGGTAGAGCACCGCCCAGCCGTCCCGGTGCGCGCCGACGAAGCCGAAGAAGGCGCGCAGGCCGCGCCAGAGCCGCTCGTCGGCGGGGAGGTCGGAAGCGGCCGCCCCGGCGATCGCCTCCATCATCCGGGTGCCCTCCCGGTGCAGGCAGGCCACGAAGAGCTCCTCCTTGGTGCCGAGGTACGCGTAGACCATCGGCTTGGAGATCCCGGCGTCCTCGGCGATCTCGTCCATGCTGGCGGCATGGAAGCCGCGGCGGGAGAAGACCTTGACCGCCGCGTCGAGCATCTGCTGCTCGCGGACGGCCCGGGGCAGGCGCTTGAAGGTGGGTGTGCTGGACACTCTTGCGAGCATACCTACTCGTGCGTAAGGTTACGCCCGAGTAACCAAAGTCGGCCCGCTCCGAGAGGTGCATCCCCAATGACTGACTTCGACCCGGCCAACTTCGCGAACGTGGCCCCCAAGGAGTTCGCGCAGCTGGTCAAGTCCACCCCCGACGACAAGATCGCCGAGGTGATGTCGGGCGACCTGCGCGGCAAGATCCTGAGCGAGGTCTTCAACCGGATGCCGTCGCTGTTCCGCGCCGATCGCGCCGGCTCGACCAACGCGGTCATCCACTGGAACATCACGGGCCGCCCCGACGGGGGCACCGACACCTACGAGATCGTCATCGAGAACGGCGCCTGCACCGTCAACGAGGGCGCGCAGCGGGACCCGAAGCTGAGCCTCACCATGGGCCCGGTCGAGTTCCTCAAGATCGTCTCCGGCGGCGCCAACCCGGTCATGATGTTCATGACCGGCAAGCTGAAGGCCAAGGGCGACCTGGGCCTCGCCGCCAACATCGCCAACCTGTTCGACATCCCCAAGGCCTGACATGGCCGAGTTCTCGCTCGACCTGAACGAGGAACAGCGGGATCTGCGCGACTGGGTGCACGGCTTCGCCGCCGAGGTCGTGCGCCCGGCCGCGGCCGAGTGGGACGCCCGGGAGGAGACCCCCTGGCCGGTCATCCAGGAGGCGGCGAAGGTCGGCCTGTACGGCTTCGAATTCCTCGCCAACTGCTGGGCCGACCCCACCGGCCTGTCCCTGCCGATCGCCAGCGAGGAGCTCTTCTGGGGCGACGCCGGCATCGGGCTCAGCATCTTCGGCACCTCCCTCGCCGTCGCCGCCATCTACGGCGCGGGCACCCCGGACCAGCTCGTCGAGTGGGTGCCGCAGTGCTTCGGCGACGTCGACTCCCCGGCCGTCGCCGCGTTCTGCACCAGCGAACCGGAGGCCGGCTCCGACGTCGGGTCGATGCGTACCCGGGCGGTCTACGACGAGGCCACCGACGAATGGGTGCTGCGCGGGCAGAAGGCGTACGCCACCAACGGTGGGATCGCCGGGGTGCACGTCGTCACCGCCTCGGTCGACCCGTCGCTCGGCTCCCGTGGGCAGGCGGCGTTCGTCGTACCGCCGGGCACGGCGGGGCTCAGCGCGACCCGCAAGCTGCGCAAGCTGGGACTGCGCGCGTCGCACACCGCCGACGTCTTCCTCGACGACGTACGGGTGCCCGGGCGCTGCCTGCTCGGCGGTCGGGACGCCCTGCTGGAACGGCTCGACCGGGCCCGCTCCGGCCAGCGCGCCTCCGGCCAGGCCGCGATGCGGACGTTCGAGCTGTCCCGGCCCACGGTCGGCGCGCAGGCCCTCGGCGTGGCCCGGGCGGCGTACGAGTACGCCCTCGACTACGCCAGGGACCGGGTCCAGTTCGGACGGCCGATCATCGAGAACCAGGCGGTCGCGTTCGCGCTGGCCGACATGAAGATGGAGATCGACGCGGCTCGGCTGCTGGTCTGGCGGGCCTCCTGGATGGGGCGCAACAACCGGCCGTTCACCGCGGGCGAGGGCTCGATGTCCAAGCTCAAGGCCGGCGAGGTGGCCGTGTCGGTCACCGAGAAGGCGGTCCAGCTGCTCGGCGGCGCCGGCTTCCTGCGCGACCACCCGGTCGAACGCTGGTACCGGGACGCCAAGATCTACACCATCTTCGAAGGCACCTCGGAGATCCAGCGGCTGGTCATCTCCCGGGCGATCTCCGGGGTGCAGATCCGCTGACGGCGACCGGGTCCGGACCACGGGCCGACCCGGTCGCCGGCGCGGGCCGGACCCGTGGCGACGTCGCCGTGCCGGGCGGCGTCGCCACGGCCGGCGTACCCGCCGGAGGGTGACCGGCAGTCGCCGTCCGGTGACGCGGGGACCGCACGTCCTCACCTTCCGTTCCGACGCGTACGACCCACCGTGTCCGACGGGTGGGCAGGGAGAACGCCGGCTGGGCTCCCCGCCGCCGCGGGTGCATGATCGTGAAGACACGCTCGGCCTGGCAGGGCTCCTCCGGGGCCCTTCGGTGCTCCCCGAAGGAGGTAGCGGCTTGGACCTGCCGTTCATCGTCGCCACGCTGACCCGGCGCGGGCTGCTCACCCCCGGCCGTCCCATCCGGGTCGCCTCCCAGCTCGGTGCGCTGCGCAAGTGGGGCTGGAGCCTCGCCGGCGAGCTGCGCCAGGCCGCCGCCCGCGACCCCGGCCGGACGGCCGTCGTCGACGAGCAGGGCGTCGAGCTCACCTATCAGGAGCTGCTGGACCGGGCCGAACGGCTGGCCCGATCGATGCGCGCCGGACTCGGGGTCCAGGCCGGGGACCGGATCGGGGTGCTCTGCCGCAACCACCACGGGCTGATCGAGGCGGTCGTCGCGGCGATGCTGCTCGGCGCGGACGCCGTCCTGGTCAACACCGGCCTCTCCGCCGCGCAGTTGACCACCGTCGCGGAGGAACAGTCGCTGCGGGTCCTGGTGCACGACGCCGAGTTCGCCGAGCGGGTCCTCGGCCTCCCCGCCGACGTCCATCGGGTCGACGAGCGCGGCCAGGAGGAACTCATCGCCGGCGCCCTCCCCGGTGACCAGCTCCAGCCGCCCGAACGGGACGGCCGGACCATCGTGCTCACCTCCGGCACCACCGGAACGCCCAAGGGCGCCCGACGGCCCACTCCGCACGGCTTCGGCCCGCTGGTCTCCATCATCGACCGGATCCCGCTGCACGCCCGCGACACCGTGCTGATCGCTGCGCCGCTCTTCCACACCTGGGGGTACGCGGCCCTTCAGGTGGCCTTCGCGCTGCGCTCCACGATCGTGCTGCACCGCCGCTTCGACCCGGCCGCCACGGTGGCCGCGCTGGCCGCCCAGCCGTGCGACGCGCTCTTCGCCGTGCCGGTGATGCTGCAGCGGTTGCTGGAGGTGCCGCCGCCGAGCCCCCGACCGCCGCTGAAGGTGGTCGCGGTCAGCGGCTCGGCCCTGCCCGGCGGGCTGGCTCCGAGGTTCATGGACGTCTACGGGGACGTCCTCTACAACCTGTACGGCTCGACCGAGGTCTCCTGGGCGTCCATCGCCGGCCCGGCCGACCTGCGCGCGGCCCCGACCACCGCCGGCCGCCCGCCGCACGGCACCCGGCTGGAGATCCTGGACGACGCCGGTGAGCCGGTCCCGGACGGGCGGGTCGGGCGGATCCTCGTGGGCAACGAGATGCTCTTCGAGGGGTACACCTCGGGGGCCCGCCGGGAGACCCACGACGGCCTGCTGGACACCGGCGACCTGGGTCGGGTCAACCCCGAGGGTCTGCTCTTCGTCGACGGCCGCGCGGACGACATGATCGTCTCCGGGGGCGAGAACGTCTTTCCCTCCGAGTTGGAGGACCTGCTCGCGCAACTGCCGCAGGTCCGCGAGGCCGCCGTGATCGGGGTGCCCGACCCCGAGTACGGCCAGCGCCTCGCCGCGTTCCTCGCCCTGCACCCCGGCGAGACGCTCGACCCGGAGGCGGTCCGCGAGTACGTCCGGCACTACCTGGCCCGCTTCTCCGTGCCCCGGGACGTGATCTTCGTGAAGTACCTGCCGCGCAACGCCACCGGCAAGGTGCTCAGTCGCGAGCTGCGCCGCTACTACGGCTGAGGCGGGTAACACAAGGGACGGACGCATCGGGCGGCGGTGGTACCTTTTCATCCGCCGCCGGTCCCGGCAGGTCCCTGTTCACTCGTTCCAGGAGCTGTCCAATGGTCCGTCTCCGCCGGCGCTGGGCACTCGGTCTCCTCGCCGGCGGCGCCTCCGCCGCGGCGCTCGGCACCACCGACCCGGTCCGCCACCGCACCGGGACGCTGGTCCGGCGGGAGCCACCGCCGGTGGAGGTGGAGAACCGGGCGGCCGGCGCGCCCTGGTGGCCGTGGGACGGCCAGCGGGCCGTGGACGACCGGCACCGCCAGATCCAGGGGTACGCCTCGACCACCAGCGTGGCGCCCGGCGAGTCGATCGACTTCCACGTCGCGGTCAACCCGGCCGGCCGGTACCGGATCTCGGTCCACCGGCTCGGCTGGTACGACGGCGCCGGCGCCCGCACCATGCTGACCAGCCCCGAGTTCGACGGCGTGCCGCAGCCGGTGCCGCCGGCCGACCCGGCGACCGGCACGATCGCCTGCCGCTGGCCGGTCTCCTGGACGGTCCGGGTGCCGGACCACTGGACCTCCGGGCTCTACCAGGCGGTCTTCACCTCGGCGGACGGCTGGCACGCCTGCACCCCGTTCGTGGTCCGGGACGACCGGCGGGCGGCCGCGCTCTGCGTGGTCCTGCCGGTCACCACCTGGCAGGCGTACAACCAGTGGCCGCGGGACCGGCGGGCCGGCAAGAGCCTCTACAACGGCTACGCGGCCACCGGCCGCCAAGATCCCCGGCTCCGGGCGCTGGAGGTCTCCTTCGACCGCCCGTACGCCGAGCACGGCATCCCGATCCAGCTCACCCGGGACCACGACGCCATCCAGTGGCTGGAACGCAGCGGGTACGACGTCAGCTACGCGACCAGCCTCGACCTGCACTCCGGGCGGCTCGACCCGACCCGGCACCGGGGCATCGTCTTCGCCGGGCACGACGAGTACTGGTCGGCGGAGATGCGCCGGACCGCAGAACGGGCGGTGGCCGCCGGTCACAGCCTCGCCTTCCTCGGCGCCAACAGCGTCTACTGGCACATCCGGGTCCGCCCCACCGCCGACGGCCGCCCCGAACGGGTGGTCGCCTGCGCCAAGAAGACCGACTCCGACCTGGGCCAGGACGCCGCCGGCCCGACGGTCAGGTGGCGCAGCCTCGGGCAGCCCGAACAGGCGCTCATCGGCGTGCAGTACAACGGCATCGTCGGCGACCCGCAGCCACTGGTGGTGCAGGGCGCGGACCACTGGTTCTGGGCCGGCACCGGGGTGGCCGACGGCGACCGGATCCCCGGGGTGGTCGGCGGCGAGGCGGACGGCCTCAACCCGACCGGGCCGCGGCCCGCCGCCACCACCGCCACCCTGCTCAGCGCCTCGCCGTACCGGACGCGAGAGGGCAGGCGGCAGATGCAGAACACCCACCTGTACGAGACACCGCAGGGTGGGATCGTCTTCGCCGCCGGCACGCTCTGCTGGACGATGGCGCTCAACCGCCAAGGAAACCGGGACGAGCGGATCGAGCGGGCCACCGCCAACCTGCTGGACCGGATAACCGGCCGGGCCGGCGCGTCGACGGGCCCGACAGGCCCGGCGGTGGAGGCCCCGGACTGACGGGTCGGCGGCGGGGCGGCCCGGCGTACCGGAAAGCCGCCCCGCCGCCGGTGTCAGGCCCGGTCGGCGGCGCGGCCGATCGCCGCCGCAACCCCGCCGACCCGGTCGGCGAGCAGGCCGAGCGCGCCCACCGCCCGGTCCACCGGGTCGTCTGAGGCGCCACCGAGCGCGCGGGCCCGCAGGTAACCGGCCTTCACCTCGGCCCACCGCCGGCCCTGCTCGGTTGTGAGCCGGCCACGCAGCTCGGCCAGCTTCAGCAGGTTCGCCTCGGCGCCCGCGGCCAGGGTCTGCGCCTCGCCGAGGTAGTGGTCGTCGATGACCGCCTCCAGCTCCTCGTCGCTGAGCACCGGGACGATCCGCTCGGCCAGCTTGTTCATGTTCCGGTACGACCCCTGAAGCTGGAAGGGCGGCTCGGTGCGGGACGCGTCGGACTGCGCCGCCGAGGCGATGTACGCCTGGTTGTTGGCGAGCACGACCTGCTGCACCCGCAGCAGCTTGCGCAGCACCGAGACGATCTGCTCCAGCTCCACCGGAGAGTAGGGGTGGGCGAGCTGGTCGGCCCGCACCGAGTCGTCGCCCCGGGCGATGCGGACCAGCAGCTCGACGTCGCCGCGGTCGCGGCCGGAGAGCGGCGCCAGCACCGGGTTCGAGGTGAGCGCGTTCTCGATGTAGCTGAGCGCGAACACCTCCTCCCGGCCGGAGAGCACGTCGCCGAGGTTCCACACGTCGGCCCGGTTGGCCAGCATGTCCGGCACCCGGAACCGCTGCCCCGACTCGGTGTACGGGTTGCCCGCCATGCACACCGCGAACCGCTTGCCGCGCAGGTCGTAGGTGCGGGTCCGGCCCTCCCAGACGCCTTCCATCCGGCGCTGCCCGTCGCAGAGCGAGATGAACTTCTGCAGCAGCTCCGGCGAGGTGTGCTGGATGTCGTCGAGGTAGAGCAGGACGTTGTTGCCCAGCTCCAGGGCGAAGGAGATCTTCTCCACCTCCTGCCGGGCGGTCGCGTCGGGCGCGTCCGCCGGGTCGAGCGAGGTGACCCCCGAGCCGAGGGCCGGCCCGTTGACCTTGACGAAGACCAGGCCCAGCCGGCTGGCCACGTACTCCATCAGGGTGGTCTTCCCGTAGCCGGGCGGGGAGATCAACAGCAGCAGGCCGGACTGGTCGACCCGCTTGGCGTCGCCGGTCGCGCCGAGCTGGCGGGCCAGGTTGTCGCCGATCAGCGGCAGGTACACCTCGTCGAGCAGCCGGTTGCGGACGAACGCGCTCATCACCCGCGGCCGGTACTCCTCCAGCCGCAGCCGGTCCCGCTCGGCGGCCACCAGCGCGTTGCGCCGGCGCTGGTAGTCCCGGTACGCGGGCGCCAGCTCGGTGCGGAACCGGCGGGTCCGGGCCAGCGTCTCGTCCAGCCGCAGCGTCATCGCCGATCCGACGATCCGGGGATGCGCGCCGAGCAGCCCGCCGACGGTCTCCGACATCGCCGCCGCAGCCTCGTGGCGCGGCAGGTCGGCGCCGCACAGCTCCACCGCGACCGCCTCCGGCAGGTCGTACCCGGACAGCGTGCCGCCGTCGGTGGCGAGGAACGCGGTCAGCCACGCCTCGACGAGCTGGTGGCGGCTGGTCAGGTCGCCGTCGAGGGCCCGCAGGTCGGCGTCGAACTCCCGGGCGGAGCGGGACTGCGGGCCGCCGAGGGCGCGGCGGAACCGGTCCAGCATGGCCCGCGCGCCGGCACCGGTGACGAACCCGGCGGGCGGTCGGGACAACTCCTCGAACAGGTACTCCCCGGCGAGGCCGGCCTCCCCGGCGGGCCCGGTCAGCCCGGCGCCGGCCAGGAAGCGGCCCACCTCGGCGGCCAGCTCGGCGTACAGCCGGTCGATCGCGTCCCCCGCCTCGACCCGGTCGCCGTCCGGCACGGCAGCACGGTCGGGGCGGCCGAAGCGGTCCCGGGCCCGGGCCAGCGAGGTGGCCCGGGCGGTCCAGCCTGCCCGGGCCGGCTCGGCCGTGCCGAACCGCCAGAAGAGCTGCGCGGCGGCCCGGGCGGCCGGCGGGTAGCGGAGCAGGCCGGCCCCGGCGTGCAGGCGCAGCAACGCCCGCAGCAGCTCGGTGGCGTCGTGGTCGTGCACGCCGCGCTCGTAGCCCTCGTCGTAGCGGGCCTCGGCGAACCGGCGGACCAGCTCGCGCAGGTCACTCGCGTCGGCCGCCGCCGCCCGCAGCCCGTCCAGCGTCAACCCCTCGCGGCCCGTCTCGGCGGCGGTCAGGAGCGACGTCGCCAGGTACTCCGCGCGGTACACCTCCGGCGACTCGGAGACCAGCAGCTGGTCCCAGAACCGGCGGGTGCGGGCGAACTCCTCGTCCCGGACCGGGGCCCGGTAGTCGGTGCCGGTCACCGCCACCGCCAGCCCGCCGTCGTGCGGCACCACGCTGACGTCGATCGGCTGGGTGTTCACCGCGAACCGGTGCCGGCCCAACCGGATCGTCTCGCCGCCGTCGGCGTACAGGTCCAGGCGGTCGCGCAAGCCGCGACCGGCCTCCTGGCGCGCCGCCCGGATCCGGCCGTCCAGCTCCTCGGCCCGGACCGGGTCGCCGAGGGTACGCAGCTCGTCGACGACCGCGCGCAGCTTGCCCACCATCGGGTCCGCCGCGAAGTACGTGTTGATCTCGTCCAGCGAGCCGAGCGTGCCGATCCGGCGCCGCACGCTGACCAGGATGCGCTCCGACGACGAGACGAGCCGGTCGGCCCGCCGGGCCCGCTCGTCCAGCAGCGCCTGCTTCCGCGAGGAGAACGCCTCGTAGATCTCGGTCCGCCGGGTCGCCAGCTCGGCGAGGAAGTCGTCGAACTCCCCGAACCGGGACTCCAGGTCCTCCACCCGCAGCAGCAGCCGGCCGAGCTGCTCGTCGCAGCGCTCGGCGGTGTCCGCCGCCGCCAGCGCCCCGGTCACCGCCTGCCCGAGCAGCGCGAACTCGGCCGCGAAGCCGGCCCGGCCCTCCACCTCCAGCAGCTCCCGGCGGCGGTTGTCCAGCACCGCTCGGGCCCGGTTGACCGCGCCGAGCACCTCACCGACCCGGGTCAGGATCCCGGTGCGTACGGTCGCGTCGGCGATGTCGAGCCCGCCCACCACGTCGGTGATGGTCTGCAGGCCCTCCGCGCGCCCGGCCAGCTCGTCGCGGACCGCCCCGGCCTCGGCCACCGTGCCGATCGCGGCGCCCTGCCCGGCCAGCCGGTCCACCTCGGCCTGGTAGCCGGTGAACGCGTCGTCCCGGCGCAGGAAGTCCACCGCCCGGCGGCCGGCGGCCGCCAACTCCCCGTCCAGCCGCTCCGCCAGCTCGTCGATCCGCCCGTGGTCGACGTACCGCAGCTCCCGCAGGGTCTCCAGGTGGCCGCGCGCCTGACGCAGCCCGGCCAGCTGCCGCACCCAGTCGTCGGCGGTCAGCGGCGCCTCGCCGCGCGCCCGCCGCGCCAGCGAGGCGATCCCCTGCGCGCTCTCGTCCAGCGCCGTCCGCGCCTGCTCGGTGAGGGCGCGGACCTTCTCGTACTCGTCGAGCACCGCGACGGCGGTGCGCCGCAGCTCGGCCAGCGGCGCCAGCAGCTCGCCGAGGTCGGCCTCGCCGAGCCAGTGGTAGTGGTCGACGATCCGGGCGCAGGTCGCGATCAGCGCCTCGTAGACACCCGTGGTGGCCGCGGCGCCGTCGACCATCCGGGCCACCGACAGGCAGTCGGAGATGCCCCGGACCAGGTCGGCGTTGCCGACCCGCTCCAGCGGGCCGGTGCCCGCCGGCTGGGCCGCCGCGTACGCGTCGGAGACGTACGGCGTCTGCCAGATCTGCATCGGGTGGACCCGGGTCGGCTCCTCGGAGGTGGCCCGGAACACCACCAGCGTGCCGTCGTCGAAGAGCGAGAAGCCGTGGCACGGGATCGGCGCCGCCACCTCCTTGCGGATGGCGTTGTACGGCAGCAGCAGCGAGCGGCCGTCGGCCCGGGCGTGGAAGACGTAGAGGACGTCCTCCCCGTTCGGAGAGCGGACCACCTGCTCGAACTCCAGCCCCGTCACGTCGGTGTCGAACGTGCGGGTGACCCCGGTTGCCAGGTGGTAGCCGCCCGGGAAGATGATCCCGTGGTCCTCGGGCAGCCGCTGGCAGGCCGGCCCGATGCCGTCGAGCCGGACCACCTCCCGGGTCAGCGTGTTGAAGACCAGGTGCCGCCACTCGGTCTCCTTGTACGGCCGCATCCGCAGCAGGATCAGCGGGCCGACCCGGGCCCAGCTCACGTCGGCGTCGGCCAGGCTCTGCAACGGCTCGTCCACCGGCTCGTCGTAGATGCCCTCGCCGACCTCGGTGTTGTTCTCCAGCTTGACGGTCAGCGTGCCGCCGACCGTCTCCACGAAGACCTCGTCGGCGATGGAGATGTGCGGGTGCCGGCCGAGGACGTGGTCCTCCCGGGTCGTCTCGATCCACTCGAAGTCGTGCGACGGCGGGAAGACGTGGTCCCGCTCGCCCCGGTTGTCCAGGTACGCGACGCCGCCGTCGCTGTCGAGCCGCCAGCGCAGCACCCGGATGTCGTCGGTCCGCGGGCCGGTCTGGAACACCGCCAGCAGCCGCCCGTCGAGCCGGCGCAGCTGCAGCAGCCGGGTCTGCCGGTAGTAGCGGTACAGCTCCGCGAAGTCGCGCTGGAACACCGGGTCGCGCAGCAGACCGGGCAGCTCGTCCGGGCCGGCCCGGTCGAACCGGAACGTGTCGGAGTCGCTCCCCGCGTCGGCGGCGCTGCGTTCCCGCTCGAAGCGGTGCAGCGAGAAGACGTCGTCGACCGTCGTCTCCGGCTTCAGTCCGATGAAGACGTTGTAGCCGAAGAGCATCAACCCGCCGACCGACACGATGTCCCGTGGCACGCAGTTGTGCCCGGTACGGATCCGCTCGGTGCTGAGCAGGCGCAGCTCGGTGCTGCCGAACACCTCCAGCCGCCGGGCGTTCAGCCGCTCCGCCCGCCGGGCCAGCTCGCCGGCCTGCCCGACCAGCCGGTTGCGCAGCACCTCGTAGCTGCCCGCGTCCAGCCCGGCCGGGCCGCCGGCGTCCGCCCCGGCCGGCCCGGCCGCGTTCCCGCCGGTCGGACCGGGCACCGGCTCACTCACCGGCGCGCTGCCGCGGGCCGGCCAGGGCAGCCAGCGGGGTCTCGGCCACGCCGAGGCGCTGCGCTGCATTCAGCAGTTCCTGGAGCTTGCCCTTGTCCGCGCCGCCGGCCCGCATCTGCTGTAGCAGGAAAGCGGAGAGGGTCAGGTTCTGCACGTCACCGGTGTTCACCGAGCCGAGCATCCGGGTCAGGTCGTCGGTGAAGCTGGCGGTGCCGTCCAGCCACGGCTGGGTGAGCCCGCGGGCCACGTCCGAGTGCGCGACGAACCCGTCCACGCTCTTGCCGAACGAGATCGAGCTGAGCAGCCGGTCGAAGAAGACGCTGTCCCCGCCGACGATGTCGATGTTCGCCTTCTCCAGGCCGGTGGAGACCAGCCTCGCCTGCGCCTCGGCGACCTGCCGCTGCGCGTCCAGCCCGGCGAGCCGGACCTCCTTCTCCAGCTCCAGCCGCAGCCGGTACTCCTCGTGCTGGCGGGTGGCGTCGTCCAGCGCGGCCATCGCCGCCGCCTTGTCGGTGAGGCCCTCGGCCTCGCCCTTCAGCTTCTCGCGTACCGCCTCGGCGGCCAGCAGGGCCTTGTCACGCTCGACGGCGACCTCGGCGCGGCCCACCTTCTCGATCGCCTCGGCGCCCCGCTCGCGGACCTGCACCTCGGCCAGGCCGGCGGCCGCCGCCTCGGCCTGCAGGCCCTCGGCCAGCCGGATCTTCGCCCGGGTGTCCAGCTCCGCGGCCTGCTGCCGGGCCTCGGCGAGGACCAGCTCCTCACGGGCCTTGAACTTGGCCGCCGCCTCGGCCGCCTCCGCCGCCTTGATGTCCTTGACCAGGTTCTCCTGCGCCTCGGCCTCGGCCTGGATCACCACCGCCTGGCGGGTCCGCTCGGCCTCCTCGACGACCCGCAGCCGCTTGATGTTCTCCTCCTGCTCGGCGACGGTCTTCTCGACCGCGATCCGCTCCCGGACGACCTCGGCGATGGCCCGCTTCTCCGCCTCGACCTCCTTGTCCTTGGCGATCGTGCTGAGCTCGGTCTCCCGCTGCCGGCCGATGACCTCCAGCATCCGGTCCTTCTCGATCCGCTCGGTCTCGATCGCGATGACCCGCTCGCGGTTCTTCTCGGCGACCGCGATCTCCCGGCTCCGGTTCTCGTGCTGGATGCCCAACTGCTCGTCGGTACGGATGTTCGCCGTCTCGGCCCGCAGCCGCTCCTCCGCCCGGACCCGGGTGATCTCGGCCTCCTCGCGGGCCCGTACCGTCTCGATCTCGCGCCGCTGCTTGGCCTCGGCGTCCGCCTGCCGCCGCTCCAGCTCCAGGATCGCCTCCCGGGCGTCGACGTTCTGCCGGGTGATCTCCTTCTCCTCGCTGCGCTGGAACTCGTTGGTCCGCACGTGTTCGATCGCGGTCAGCTCGGTGATCTTCCGGATGCCCTGGGCGTCGAGGATGTTCTTGGCGTCCAGCTGGGACATCGGGGTCTGCTCGAGGAAGTCGATCGCCGCGTCCTCCAGGCTGTAGCCGTTGAGGTCGGTACCGATCACGCGGATGATCTGGTCACGGAACTCGTCGCGCTTCGTGTAGAGGTCGACGAAGTCGAGCTGCTTGCCCACCGTCTTCAGCGCCTCCGAGAACTTGGCGTTGAACAGCTCCTGGAGGGTCTCCCGGTCGCTGGCCCGGGCGGTGCCGATGGCCTGCGCCACCTTGATCACGTCCTCGGTGGTCTTGTTGACCCGGACGAAGAAGGTGATCCGGATGTCGGCCCGGATGTTGTCCCGACAGATCAGACCCTCGTTGCCGGTCCGCTCGATGTCGATCGTCTTCACCGAGATGTCCATGATCTCGGCCTTGTGCAGCACCGGCAGGACGACCGCTCCGGTGAACGTGACGTCCACCCGGCGGACCTTCGAGACGATCAACGCCTTGCCCTGTTCCACCTTGCGGAACAGGCGGCTGACCAGGAAGACCACGCCGAGCGCGACGAGCAGGAGGACGGCGAGCAGTACGCCGATCCCGGTGGTGACGACATCCATGGCTGAGCGCGCGGCGCCGGTCCGGTGGTGCGGGCGGGCCGGTGGGTGCCGCGCATCCTCCTTTCAGTGGGAGTGCGGGGGCAGCGTGGGACGGACCGGCGGCGGGGTGAGGCGTCCGGTCGAGGCTCGAAGGGGTGACCCACCGTCGCGGGAGAGGGTCACCGGCGGCGGTTACATCGGTGCGTGACGCGAAGGATCGGGGTCGAAGGCGATGCCGGCGGGCATGACCCAGAAGAACTCGCCCTCGACGTCGTAGTCGTAGATCAGCGCTGAACTGCCGGCACGCAGTGCTTCGGCACCGGGCTGGCGGACCTGGACGACCGCGGACGAGCCGTCCGCCGCCGTCACCTCCGCCTGCCCGAAGTCGGCCGTCACCCGCCCGGTGCGGATGGTGCAGAGGCTGCCGACGAAGGCGTGCCGGCTGGACTCCGTACCGGTGGGGAAGAGTCGGCCGAGCGGCACGGCGACCAGCCGGGTCACCAGCCAGGCGCCGAGCAGGGCCGCCAGCAGCACCCCGACCGATATGGCGACCCGGGCGGCGACGCCGAGGCCGAGCTCGTCGAGCAGCACGGTGCCGGCCAGGCTGACGAACCAGGCCACCGCGACGAGCAGGGAGAACACGATGGTGGCGGGCAGTCCGCCGAGCCCGAGGCCGGCCAGGACGCCACCCGGCACCCCGTCCACGTCGAGGTCGTCGCCGAGGTCCAGCACCCCGGTCAACACCAGCAGCCAGTAGCCGACGACCACCAGCAGCAGGAAGCTGAACAGCACGGTGGGGAAGCTGAGCGCCGTACCGAGGAAGCCGGCCACCGCAATCCCCCTCCCCGTTACCGGCGAGGCCTCACACCCACCGACAGGGTGATCGTGGCATGGGGTGTCAATGTGCGACGGCCGCCGAACGGCTGGTTCACGCCGGCCTGACCAGGCAGGAATGCGCACGCCGATCGATCCGACGGCACCGCGACCGGGCCAACGGTCGGCGCGGCGCGGGGGCACCAGCGGCTGGTCCAGGGGTGGTCGGATCAGCCCGGCAGGGTGATCCGGCCATTTACCGCGGCGGCGGCGATGTCGGTGCGGTGCTGCGAGCCGGCCAGCTCGATGCCGCGTACCAGGGCGTAGGCGGCATCCCGCGCGGCGACCAGGTCCGGGCCGGTGGCCGTACCGCAGAGGACCCGGCCGCCGGCGGAGAGCAACGCGCCGTCGGCGGCCCGACGGACGGTGCCCGCGTGGATGACCCCCGGGCGGTCCGCGCCGGTGATCACGTCGCCGGTGCGCGGCGCGGCCGGGTAGTCGGCGGCGGCCACGACCACGGTGACCGCGGCGCCGTCCCGCCAGCGCAGCGGCGGGTGCGCGGCCAGCGTGCCGGTGGCGGCGGCGTGCAGCAGCCCGGCGAGCGGCGTCTCCAGCAGCGCCAGGACGACCTGGGTCTCCGGGTCGCCGAACCGGGCGTTGAACTCGATCACCCGCGGCCCGGCGGCGGTGACCGCCAGCCCGACGTAGAGCAGCCCGGCGAAGGGCGTGCCCCGGCGGCGCATCTCGGCCAGGGTGGGGTGTACGACGTCGCGCATCACCTCGTCGACCAGGCCGGGCGGCGCCCAGGGCAGCGGCGCGTACGCCCCCATGCCGCCGGTGTTCGGCCCGGTGTCGCCGTCACCGACCCGCTTGAAGTCCTGCGCGGGCAGCAGCGGCAGCGCCGCCTCGCCGTCGGTGACCACGAAGAGCGAGACCTCGGGGCCGGCGAGGTACTCCTCGATCACCACCCGGCCGCACTCCTCGGCGTGCTTCAGCGCCGTGGCCCGCTCCTCGGTGACGACGACGCCCTTGCCGGCGGCCAGGCCGTCGTTCTTCACCACGTACGGCGGCCCGAACTCGTCCAGCGCGGCGCCGGCGCTCTCGGCGTCCGTGCAGGTGAAGGCGCGCGCGGTCGGCACGCCGGCGGCGAGCATCACGTCCTTCGCGAACGCCTTGGAGCCTTCCAGCCGGGCCGCCTCCGCCGACGGACCGAACGCGGGGATGCCCTTGGCGCGCACCGCGTCGGCGACCCCGGCCACCAGCGGCGCCTCCGGCCCGATCACCACCAGGTCGGCCCCGACCTCCACGGCGAGCCCCGCGACGGCCGAGGGGTCGGTCGCATCGACCGACCGCAGCTCCGCCACGGCGGCGATGCCAGGGTTACCCGGCGCCGCGATCAACGCCTCGACGGAAGCATCGGCTGCCAGCCCGAGCGCGAGCGCATGCTCCCGCCCCCCACCACCCACAAGAAGAACCCGCACGACCCCGCATCCTACTGACCCCACCCCTGGACCCCGTTGATCATGAGGTTGGCGGGTGCTTCGATCACGAATCAGCCCGCCCACCTCATGATCAACGCCACGACTCACCACCGTGGACCACCCCACCTGCCCCACCACCCCCTGTGGACAACCGCCCCACAGAAGCCGGTTAGGGGAGGAGGGGGTGGCGGACCACGTTTTCTTCGCGGCCGGGGCCTACGCCTACCACGCTGACGCGGGTGCCCGTCAGTTCCTCGATGCGGGCGATGTAGCGTCTCGCGTTTTCGGGGAGTTCTTCCTCGGTTCTCGCCTTGGTGATGTCTTCCCACCAGCCGTCCAGCTCTTCGTAGATGGGGGTGGCGTGGTGGAAGTCGGTCTGGGACATCGGCATGTCGTCGAACCGCTCGCCGTTGATCTCGTACGCGACGCAGATCGGCACCTTGGGCAGGCCGGTGAGCACGTCCAGCTTGGTGACCACCAGGTCGGTGACGCCGTTGAGGCGGGACGCGTACCGGGCGACGACGGCGTCGAACCAGCCGGTGCGGCGCTCCCGGCCGGTGGTGGTGCCGTACTCGCGGCCGACCTTGAGCAGGTGCTGGCCGTTGTCGTCGAAGAGCTCGGTCGGGAACGGGCCGGCGCCGACCCGAGTGGTGTACGCCTTGCTGACCGCGATCACCCGGGTGATCGCCGTCGGCGGGATGCCGGCGCCCACGCACGCCCCGCCGGCCGTCGGGTTCGACGAGGTGACGAAGGGATACGTGCCGTGGTCCATGTCGAGCATGGTGGCCTGGGCGCCCTCCAGCAGCACGGTCTCGCCGCGGTCCAGCGCGTCCCAGAGCATCACCCGGGTCTCCGCGATGTACGGCTTGAGCCGCTCGGCGTACCCCAGGTACTCCTCGATCGTCGCGTCGACGTCGATCGCCTTGCGGTTGTAGACCTTGAACAGCAGCTGGTTCTTCTCGCGCAGCGCCAGCTCCAGCTTCTTACGCAGGATGCCCGGGTCGAGCAGGTCCTGGAGCCGGATGCCCATCCGGGCGACCTTGTCGCCGTACGCCGGGCCGATGCCGCGGCCGGTGGTGCCGATCCGGGCGGAGCCGAGGTAGCGCTCGACGACCCGGTCCAGCGCCCGGTGGTGCGGCATGATCAGGTGTGCGTCGCCGGAGATGCGCAGCCGGGAGACGTCCACGCCCCGCTGGGAGAGGCCGTCGATCTCCTCCAGCAGCACCTTCGGGTCGACCACCACGCCGTTGCCGATGATGATCATCGCGCTGGGCGAGAGCGCGCCCGACGGCATCAGGTGCAGCGCGTACTTCTGGCCGTCCGGGGTGATCACCGTGTGGCCGGCGTTGTTGCCGCCGGAGTAGCGCACCACGTAGTCGACCCGCTCACCAAGCAGGTCGGTAACCTTGCCCTTGCCCTCGTCGCCCCACTGAGCGCCGAGGAGCACGATCGCTGGCATCTTTTCCGCCTCCAGAAGGCTCGGGTGCCAGGTGGCGACCGGTTGGCGAGCCCGGGGTGTCAGGCTAACAAGTAGTGACGGCGCGGCTGGCAGGGGTCGCGGCGAGAGGCAGGAGGCTCGGCCGGTGTACGACGTGGTGCTGCTCACCCTCGGCTCGGAGCGGGACGATCCCGGTGGGGGCTGCGGCAGCGGTGAAGCCTGCTGCGGTGGCGCCGCCGAGGCCGCCGGGGAGAAGGCCGAGGAGCGCTGCGAGACGCCGCGCGTACCGGTGCTGGCCTGCGCGGACGCGCTGACCGCCCGGGGGGCCCGGGTGGAGATGGTCACCGCCCGCTCGGACGCGGAGATCGACGAGGTGCTGGCCCGGCTCGACGGCCCGCCGCGCCCCGACGGCCTGACCTGGCCGGACCCGGATTCGAAGACCCGCCTCGTGGTCGCCACGGCCAGTGACGGACAGTTGCGCGCCGTGGTGCGCCGGCTGGTCCGGCGGTACGCCCCACCGCCCAGTCGCCGCCCCGCCGACCTGCCCGCGAACCGGACCGTGCCGGACCTGCCGACGGTCGGCATACTCCCGCTGGATCCGGCCCGGAGCGGAACGCACCGCGACCTGGCCGCGCAGCTCGGGCTGCCCCGCGACCCGGCGGCGGTGGCCGCGGCGGTGCTGGACGGCAATGCCCGCCGGCTCGACCTGCTCCGCAACGACGGCGGCTCGGTGACCCTGGACGGCGCGCTGCTCGGCGCGGCCGACGACGCCGGCCGACCGCTGCACTGGCGGGCCCGGGTCGAGGTGGACGACGCGGTCCTCTCCGACGGCGACGAGCCGATCATGGCCTGCGCGGTCGGCAACGCCGGCGGCTACGCCCGCCTCGACGACGTGGCGCTGCTGGCCGACCCGGACCCGACCGACGGCCGGGTCGAGGTGGCGGTGGCCGTTCCCGTGGTGACCCGGACGGCGTTGGGCCGGAAGCGGGTCCGGCTGGAGGTGCGCCGCGCCCGCGGCCGCGCCGTGGCGGTCGTCCCGCGCGACGAGAAGGTGCCCTTCCTCGACGACGGCGTCGAGGGCGAGCTGAGCCGGAAGCGGTCCTGGTGGACCGAGCCGGGCGCCTGGGCGGTCTGGACGTTCTGACCCCCGTCGATCCGTGGGCGGCTCCCCCGGGACCCGGACGGCCTATCCTCGGCGGGAGGAATGGGGAGGAACCGTGGTGCACGAGAACGCCGACCGGGCCCACGTGCCGGGCCAACAGCCGGTGCCCGAGCGGGACATCGAACCGCTCTGGCCGCCGGACCCGACCGAGCCGGTAGCCGCCCAGCCGTGGGCCGTACCGACCCAGCCGGCCGCACCCGCCTGGCCCACCCCGCCGCCGAACGGGGGCACGCCGCCGCCGGCTCCCGCTCCCACGCCGCCTGCCGCTGAACCCGGGACCGCCGGTTGGGCGTTGACCGCGCCGGCGGACTCCGGTGCGGCGCGACCTGCGGAGCCGGCGAAGCCTCGGACGGCCCGGCCGGCGGTCGACCTGGACCTGCCCTTCAGCCTCGACCACCCGGCGTCCGCCACGCCGATGGGCGCCACGCCGGGGGCGGCCGGACCGACGGGTCCGGCGACCACCCGGACCGACGGGACAACGGGTCCGGGGACCGCCGGACCCGCCGGGGCAGGATCGCGGGACGCGGCTGGTCCGGCCGGCCAGGCCGACGGCGACGCGGCTGGCGTGGCCGTCGACCCGGCCGAGGGGGGCCCGGCCGCGGCCCGAAATCCGGGCGAGTCGCCGTGGGCCCAGCCGCCGCAGCGGCTGACCAGCGGACCGGCCGAGCCGCCCGCGCCGCCCCGGCTCGGGCCGTTCCCGCCCGCGCCGGGCGTACCGGTCCACCGCCCGGACCAGCAGCCGCCAATGCCCGGACCGGTGCCGCCGTACGGCGACGGCACGGGGTACCCACCACTGCCGCCGTACGGCCAGCCCGGCTATCCCGGCACGTCCGCGTACCCGCCGCCGCAGGCGCCCGGACCGGGCCCGGCCGCCCCGCCCGGCTGGTACCCGCCGCCCTGGCCGCCGCAGGCCAGCGCCGGACCGCACCAGCCCGGACCGCAGCAGCCGGTCCCGCCGCAGCGGACGCCCGCGGCGTACCCGGATCCGGCCTGGACGCCGGAGACCGGCGCCACCCCGACCGCCGAGGACTTCGCCCGGCGGCGGCAGGCCAGGCCGGTGGACCCGGTGGCCACCATGGGCGTGCGGGCCGTGGTCAACAGGATGGGCCTGGTCCGGCTCGCGCCCGGGCGGCACGAGCAGGAGCTCAAGCGCGACATCGAGATGGTCCGCCGCAACTTCGGCGGGCTGCGCCAGGTGACCGTGGTCAACCCGAAGGGCGGCGCCGGGAAGACGGTGGCGATCCTGCTGCTCGCCATGACCTTCGGGCAGAAACGGGGCGGCTACGTGCTGGCCTGGGACAACAACGAGACCCAGGGCACCCTGGGGATGCGGGCGCAGCAGGACTTCCACTCCCGTACGGTCCGGGACATGCTGCGCGACCTGGGCCAGTTCCAGGGCGCGCACGGCCGGGTCGGCGACCTGTCGCAGTACGTCCGCTCGCAGGGCGAGGGCATGTTCGACGTGCTCGCCTCGGACGAGTCGGCCACCGGCGGGGAGATGCTCACCGCGGCCGCGTTCGCCGAGATCCGCGAGGTGGTCAGCCGCTTCTACAAGCTGATCTTCGTGGACACCGGGAACAACGTCCGGGCGCAGAACTGGCAGGCCGCGATGGACGCCACCGACCAGCTGGTGGTCACCATGTCGGCCCGGAACGACTCGGCGGAGACCGCCGCCCGGATGCTCGACCACCTGGAGCAGAGCGGCCGGCAGCGGCTGGTCCGGCAGGCGGTGACGGTGGTGTCGATGCCGCCGTCCCGCAAGGAGATCGACCTGCCGGCGATCCAGGAGCACTTCGCCGCCCGGACCCGGGCAGTGCTGCTCGCGCCGTACGAGCGGTTGATCGACACCGGGGAGCCGATCCGGTACGGGCAGCTCTCCTCGGCCACCCGGGACGCCTGGCTGAAGATCGCCGCCGCGGTCGCCGAAGGGCTCTGAACAGGCACGACGGCCGGCCCGGCCTCCGGACCGGCCGTCGAGGCGCGGGTCAGTTGCTGGCGAGGGCGTCCCCGGCGGCCGGGTCGCAGTCACGGAGGAACTGGGCGCAGCGGGCCGCCTCGTCCGCCTCGCCGATCTCACCGGCGGCCCGGGAGAGCAAGTACAGGCAGCGTAGGAAGCCGCGGTTGGGCTTGTGCGACCACGGCACCGGGCCGTGGCCCTTCCAGCCGCTGCGGCGCAGTTGGTCCAGGCCGCGGTGGTAGCCGGTGCGCGCGAACGCGTACGCGGAGATGACCTGGCCCGCGGCGAACGCGCGGGCGGCGAGCGCCGCCCAGGCCGCGCTGTGGGTCGGGAAACGGGCCGCCACCTCGGCGTACGCCTCGTCGGTGTCCTGCGCGGCGGCGTCGGCCAGGGCGGCGTCGGCCTCCTCGTGCGCGGGCAGGAGGGTGGCCGGTGGCTCAGGCAACAGGTTCTGCATCGCCCCATTCAACCCGCTTCGCCCGGGGGCGCGCGAGGGGGTCCGGCGAAGCCGGGCATGCGGCCGGCGTTGCCCGTTCCGGTCGGTGACCGGTGTGGCATGCACGTGGCGGCGGAAGCCGCGGCCGAGGACTGCCCCGCGGACCCGCCGCGCCGAACCGGGCCAGCCGGTCGCTGTGCGTCACTCTTACTACGGTGAACTCGCCGGCCGCCGGGCTCCTGTCCGTCCGGCCGACGTTTGCCGGGTTGCCCGGTGCGGGCAGGATGGCCTGGTGCCGACCCCACCTCCCGCGGACGTCATCGAGCCGCACGACACCAGCGTCGACGAGATCGAGACCCGGGCCGAGTTCGACCGGCGGCTGGCCGGCGGCGGCCTGGCCGGGCTGACCGTGCAAGGACTCCGCCTCGACCTCGACCCGGTGCCCGACCTGACCGCCGCCGATGTCGCCGGCACCCTCTTCGTGGGCTGCCGGTTCGCCGGCCGGGAGGTCGGCGCGGACCTGGTCCGGCGCGGCGCGAACGTGGTGCCGCCCTTCTCCGGGCTGCCCTACCCGACTCAGCCGTCCCACCTCTACACCCCCGACGACCTGGCCGCCGGCTTCGCTGAGGGTGGCTTCACCGGGATGTACGACACCCGGGTGTACGAGCACTTCCGCGCCCACGGCGGCGCCCTGCCGGACGTCCGCGAGGCGCTCGGCCAGCGGCTGCACGACCACGGGGTGGACAACGCCCTGGCCGACGCCACCCGGACGTGGCTGGCCGGGCACGGGCCGCAGTCCGTGGTGGGGGTGATGGGCGGGCACGCGGTGCCGCGCGGCAGCGCCGCGTACCGGATGGCGGCGGTGCTGGGCTGGGAGCTGGCCCGGGCCGACCGGCTGGTGGTGACCGGCGGCGGTCCGGGGGTGATGGAGGCGGCGAACCTCGGCGCGTTCCTCGCGGCCTGGCCGGCGGAGGAACTGACCGCCGCGATCGACCTGCTCGCCACCGCCCCCGACTTCACCGACCACGACCGCTACACCGCCGCCGCCCTGGCGGTCCGGCAGCGGTACGCGCCCGGGCCGACCCTGCCCGCGCAGCGCCCCGCGGCGGCCGGCACCGAGTGGGCCCGCTCCGGCGGGCTGGCCATCCCCACCTGGCTGTACGGGCACGAGCCGGCGAACCTCTTCGCCGGGCGGATCGCCAAGTACTTCTCCAACGCCATCCGGGAGGACACCATCCTGCGGCTGGCCCGGGGCGGGATCGTCTTCGCGCCGGGCCGGGCCGGGACGGTGCAGGAGGTGTTCCAGGCGGCCACCAAGACGTACTACGGCACCGACGGGGCGAGCGGCGCGTACGTCTTCCTCGACCGGGCGTACTGGACGACGGAGCTGCCGGTCGAGTCGTTGCTGCGGCCGCTGCTGGCCGCCTCGCACTTCGGCGACCTGTCGGCGACGGTGCACCTGACCGACGACGTCCGCGAGGCGGTCCGGGTGCTGACCGCGGCGGCCTGACCCGGAAAGGGCCGGCACCCGCGCGGGGGGCCGGCCCTTTCGGCGTACGTGCTGGTTACTTCATCTTCGTGCCGGTGGAGCGCAGGTGCTCGCAGGCCTCCACGACGCGGGCGGCCATGCCGGCCTCGGCGGCCTTGCCCCAGACCCGGGGGTCGTACATCTTCTTGTTGCCGACCTCGCCGTCGACCTTCAGCACGCCGTCGTAGTTGCGGAACATGTGGTCCGCGACCGGCCGGGTGAAGGTGTACTGGGTGTCGGTGTCGATGTTCATCTTCACCACGCCGTAGTCCAGCGCCTCCCGGATCTCCGAGAGCAGCGAGCCGGAGCCGCCGTGGAAGACCAGGCTGAGCGGCTTCTCCTTGCCGTACTTGGCGCCGACCGCCATCTGGATGTGGTCGAGCACCTCGGGGCGGAGCTTGACGTTGCCCGGCTTGTAGACGCCGTGCACGTTGCCGAAGGTCAGCGCCGCCATGTAGCGGCCCTTCTCGCCGAGGCCGAGCGCCTCGACCATGGCCAGGCCGTCCTCGACGGTGGTGTAGAGCTTCTCGTTGATGGCGTTCTCGACGCCGTCCTCCTCGCCGCCGACCACGCCGACCTCGATCTCGAGGACCACGGCGGCCTTGGCGGCCTCGTCGAGCAGCTCGGCGGCGATCTCCATGTTCTCCGCCACCGGCACCGCGGAGCCGTCCCACATGTGCGACTGGAACAGCGGCTCCTCGCCGCGCTTCACCCGCTCCTGGGAGATCTTCATCAGCGGCCGGACGAACTTGTCCAGCTTGTCCTTCGGGCAGTGGTCGGTGTGGAGGGCGATGTTGACCGGGTAGTTCCTGGCCACCTCACGGGCGTACGCGGCGAACGCCGCCGCGCCGGTGACCATGTCCTTCACGGACGGGCCGGAGAGGTACTCCGCGCCACCGGTGGAAACCTGGATGATGCCGTCGCTCTCCGCGTCGGCGAAGCCCTTCAACGCCGCGTTCAGGGTCTGCGAGGACGTCACGTTGATCGCGGGGTACGCGTACCGGCCGGCCTTGGCGCGGTCCAGCATCTCCGCGTACGTTTCGGGGGAAGCGATGGGCATGTCGAACGCTCCTTACTTACCGCTCTCGGCCGTGCAGGCCGCTGTCTTCCATGGGTGCGCCGGACCGCGCTGTCCACCGCGGGCAGTATCCCGTAGAAGGCGGCGACGGGCACAACCGACCCGGGACACGCTCACCGGTTCTCCAGGCGGTCCGGCACGACGATGCTGATCAGCCAGCTCACCACCGCCATCACGATCGCTCCCCAGAAGGCGGCCCAGAAGCCGTCCACCCGGAACGGCAGGTCCAGCCCCCGGGCGATCCAGTCGGTGAGCAGGAACAGCAGCGCGTTGACCACGAGCGCGAACACGCCGAGGGTGAGCAGGTAGAACACACAGCCGAACACCTTGATGACCGGCTTGAGGACCGCGTTGACCACGCCGAAGATGAGCGCCACCACGATCAGGGTGAGCGCGTTGTCGGCGCCGCTGCGGCCGGTCACCTCGACGCCGGGCACGATGAGCGTGGTGACCCACAGCGCGACCGCGGTGATCGCCAGTCGGATCAGGAAGCCCACGCCCCCATCCTGGCACCGGCGTCCCGGTACGGAGGGACAATCCGCCGAGTCCGGTTCCGCTCGGCTCCGAGCAGCCTGCGCGCGCAGCCCGTACGGTGTGTGGGTAGCTGTCCGCACCGAGATCCAGGGAGGGACGATGGGTCAGCCCGACGAGGACTTCACCCCCAGCGACCACCTCGCTCCGGAGGAACGGGATCCGGAGGCGGAACCGGCCGACGCGGTCGAGCAGGCGATGTCCACCGACCCGGGCGACGGCGAGACCGAGCCGCACCGCGGCCTGGAGGTCGACGACTGGGACGCGATGGAACAGGCCCGGGTGGTCGCCGCCGACGAGGACGACTACCGCTGACGCCTACCGCAGCCCGGTGACCTGGTCCGGGTGGGCGGCCGTCCACTCGCCCAACCGGTCCTCCCGCAGCGCGGCGAGGAACGCCGGAGCGGCGGCCCGGTCGAGCTGGAAGCCGAAGAACGGCTTCTCCGTGTAGACCACCGGGAGGCCGACCGCGACCGGCTCGGCGGCGGCCGCTTTCCCGGCCACCGAGAGCAGCGTCAGCACCGACGTCTCCCCCGTCTTCACCGTCAGGCCGGAGCCGATCTGCGTGAGCAGCGTGTTAAGCATCGCCGGGTCCGTCAGCACACCCCGCTCGCCGATCCGGCGCAGCAGGCCGGCCGCGTACCGCTGGGCGTTCCGGTCCCGGTCCTGCACCGCGTCGGCGAGTCCGACGCGCTGCCTGAGCAGGTCGACCGAGGCCGCGCCGTCGAGCTGCTGGCAGCCGGCGGGGAAGACCCGGCGGGTGTGGAACGACCGGACCCGCTGCGGCAGGCAGACCGGTACGCCGCCGACCGCGTCGGTGAGCTTCCGCAGCGCCGGATAGGTCATGACCGCCCCGGCGTCGATCGGTACGCCGGTGACCTCGGTGACCACCCGTCGGGTCAGGTCGTAGCCGCGGGTCAGGTCGCCCTTTGCCGCCATGCTGCCGTAGGCGAAGGAGCTGTTGAGCTTGTTCGTGCCGACCCCGGGGATCGGCACCTGCAGGTCGCGCGGGAGCGAGACGAGGTAGAGCCGGCTCCGGTCCGCCGGGATGTGCACCAGCAGGATGGAGTCCGCCCGCCGGGTCCCGCCGGGGCTGGCCCCGTCCAGGCCGAGCAGCAGCACGTTCAGCGCCCCGGTTGGCGTCGACGGGCCGGGCTCGACCAGCAGCGTCGCGGTCTGCTGCTGGCGGTCCGGGGTCATCGCCGGTACGCCGACCAGGGCGGCCACGACCAGCGCCAACGCCGTACCGCCGAGCCGGAGCCGGAACCGGCGGCGCCGACGGCGGAACGCCGTGCGCTCGATCGCGGAGCGTACCGGCCCGGTGGCCGGGGTCAGGGTCTCGTGCCGGGCAAAGGCGGCCCGCAGCTCGTCCTCGATCATCAGCAGACCTCCACGTACTCGGCTCGGAGGGTGGCCAGGGCGCGGGAGATGCAGGAGCGGACGGTGCCGACGGCGCAGCCGAGGATCTCGGCGATCTCGGCGTCCGGCAGGTCCTCGTAGTAGCGCAGCACCAGCGTGGCCCGCTGCCTGCGGGGCAGCCGGGACAGCCAGGACCAGACCTGGTCCCGGTCCACCGCGGACTGCGCGTGGTCGGCGGGCGCGGGCACCGCCTCGTCCGGCTCGCCGCGCAGCAGCACCCGGCGCGCCCACGACCCCCGCCGCCAGTCGACGTACTGGTTGGTGAGCATCCGGCGGACGTACCGCTCCGGCGAGTCCGTCCGGGCCACCCGCCGCCAGTTCAGCTGGACCCGGACCATCGTCTCCTGCACCAGGTCCTGGGCCTGGTGGGGATCGCCGGTCAGCATGACCGCGTACCGCAGCAGGGCGCCCAGCCGCGAGTCGGCGAACTCCTCGTACGTCACTGCACCTCCCGGTGTCCCGTCCTGTTGACGGGTCCGGGCCCACAGAACGTTGCGGCAACGCCCGCGGAGGGATCAAGCCTGACCGCCCGGAGCGGGTGGGGCTCCCCGGAAACCCCCACCGCGACACGGCCAAAACGGGACGACGCAAGATCGATCATCCTGACACCCATCGACGGCGTGCTGCTCACCCTGACGACCACCCACCGGCCGGCGACCGACCTCGGTCACCTGCTGGTCAAGCACCCGGGCCGGGTGCAGAGCTTTGCCTGCGAGTCGGAGCCCGTCGACCCGCGGCGCTGAGTCCCGTACGCCCGGTCCGGCGCGACGCCTGACCGGGCTTGGGTAACCTGTGTGGCCGTGGACACAGCAGAGAAGACCCGGATGCTCGCCGAGAGCGTCGCCCTGAACCCGCTCGACCCGAAGGACCTGATCCACACCTTCGGTCTGATCGGCGTCTGGGCGATCCTCTTCGCCGAGACCGGGCTCCTGATCGGCTTCTTCTTCCCGGGCGACTCGCTGCTGTTCCTGGCCGGCGTGGCCGCGTCGCCGGTGGCCGACGCCATCTTCGGCGGCGGCACCCGGCTCTCCCTGGCGGGCCTGCTGATCGGCGGCCCGATCTGCGCGATCCTCGGTGCCCAGCTCGGGCACTGGCTGGGCGCGCGGTACGGCCGCCGGATGTTCGACCGCCCCAACTCCCGCCTGTTCAAGCGGGAGTACGTAGAGAAGGCGGAGTACTACTTCGAGAAGTTCGGCCCGGCGAAGGCCGTGGTGCTGGCCCGCTTCATCCCGATCGTCCGTACGTTCCTCAACCCGGTGGCCGGGGTGCTCGGCATGCCGGCCCGGCAGTTCCTGATCTGGAACATCGTCGGCGCGGTCCTCTGGGTGGACGGCATCCTGCTGATCGGCTACCTGCTCGCCGACCAGATCTACCAGGCGATCGGCGACAAGATCGACCGGTACATCCTGCCGGTGGTGGTGCTGATCGTCCTGATCTCGGTGCTGCCGATCTTCTTCGAGTTCCTTCGCGACCGGCGGGCGCGCAAGCGCGGCGAGGCGGCCGCGGTGGTCGCGGCGGCCAGCGCGGCGGGCGCGGTCGAGGCGGTGCGGGACGCCGTCGAGGGCGACGACCACGGCCAGCGCGGCCAGCACGGCCGCTGACCCCGGGTACGCCGATGGCCGGTCCCCTCGTGGGGGCCGGCCATCGGCAACGACCTGTCGACCTGCGGATGGTACGGATGACGGGCAGCCGTCACCGTCCGGTGGTGGCGCCACCCCTGGCACGCCACCCGACGTCGCCCCGGGCAGGGGCGATCATCCGGCCGTCGGACACGTCCAGTTTCAGCGGGCCTTCTTGGTGGCCCGCTTGCGCGGCGGGGTCAGCAGATCCGCGATCGTCGCGATCGCGCTCGGCACCAGCCGGTAGTACGCCCAGACACCGCGCTTCTCCCGCTCCAGCAAGCCGGCCTCGGTGAGGATACGCAGGTGGTGACTGACCGTCGGCTGCGAGAGGCCGAGCGGCGCGGTCAGGTCACAGACGCACGCCTCGCCCTCGGGGGCCGACTGGATCAGGCTGAGCAGCCGGAGCCGGGCGGGATCCGCGAGGGCCTTCAGGACCCCCGCGAGACGCTCGGCATCGGCACGTTCGATCGGCTCGCCGGCAAGCGGCGAGATCTGAGGCATGGTCATTTCAGCCAACGCAGTTCCCACGTATTCCATCCTTCCACCAGCAGCATCGATCCGCCTGCATATCAGCAGATCCGAATCGGCAAACTTTTACGCCACAAGGCCGAGGTCAGCCAACGTATAGGCCGCCCGATAAGGCAAGCCGGCGGCTCGCACCGCGTCGCCGGCACCTCGATCAACAATAACCGCCACACCCACTACTTCGGCCCCGGCCTCGCGCAGCGCCTCGACGGCGGTCAACACACTGCCACCCGTGGTCGAGGTGTCCTCCACCGCCAGGACCCGACGACCCGCGACGTCCGGCCCCTCGATCCGGCGTTGCAGACCGTGCGCCTTGCCCGCCTTGCGGACCACGAACGCGTCCAGCGGGCGGTCGGTCGCGGCGGCCGCGTGCAGCATCGAGAGGGCGATCGGATCCGCCCCCAGGGTCAGCCCGCCGACGGCGTCGTACTCCCAGTCGGCGGTCAGGTCGCGCAGCACCTGACCGACCAACGGCGCCGCCCGGTGATGGAGCGTGACGCGACGCAGATCGACGTACCAGTCCGCCTCGCGACCCGAGGAGAGCACCACCCGTCCATGGACCACAGCCAGGTCGGTAATGAATTTACGCAGGTCGTCGTGGTGGCCCATGGCGATAGAGGGTACTGCGCAAGTCTGGGAGCCGTCTGCGGGGTCCACCCGCGTCACCCTGCGGGCGACAGATGGGTGGCGATGTCCGACTACTCCGTGCGACTGTCCACCTGGGTCGGCCCCGCGACGTCCCGCCCGCGGGACAGCCGCCCGGCCGGCCGACGGTCAGCGGCCGTCCCGGTCCACCCGGCCCCGGGTGTCCCGGGAGACCCCGCGCAGCAGCCGCCGCGGCGCGTGCCGCAGACCCGCCACCGCCAGCTTGTACTTCCACGTCGGAACGCTGACCAGTTTTCCTTTCCCCAGGTCACGCAGCCCCTCGGCGACCACGTCGTCGGCCTTGAGCCACAGCCAGCGCGGGGTCGCGGACATGTCGATGCCGGCCCGCTCGTGATAGCCGGTGCGGGTGTAGCCGGGGCAGAGCGCCATCACCCGTACGCCGAGCGGGGCCACCGACCGAGCGATCGACTCACTGAAATTCGTCACCCACGCCTTGCTCGCCGAGTACGTCGAGCCGGGCATGACCACCCCGAAACCCGCAACCGAAGAGACATTTATCACTGCCCCTCGCCGGCGTTCGGTCATCGGGCCGAGGGCGGCGTGGGTCAGCCGTAGCACCGCCAGCACGTTGAGCCGCAGCAGCCGGGCCTCGTCCTCGACGGTCGACCGGAGGAACGGGGTGTTGAGGCTGATCCCGGCGTTGTTGACCAGCAGCTCGATCGGCGGGTCGGCGGTGAGCCGGCGCTCCACCGCCGCGCAGCCGTCTTCGGTGGACAGATCGGCGGAGATCGTCTCGACGCCCCGCCCGTACCGGCCGGTCAGCTCGCCGGCCGTGGCGTCCAGCCGGCCGGCGTCCCGGGCCACCAGGACCAGGTCCCAGCCGTCGGCGGCGAGCCGGTGCGCGAAAGCCGCCCCGATGCCGGAGCTGGCGCCGGTGATCAGGGCCCGTCGTGGGGCGGGGGGTGGCTCGGTGGTCACGGGCGATCCTCCGGGGGTGGGGTCGGGCCGGGCGGGGGTCCGTAGCCGAGCGAGGCCGGGTAGCCGGGGGCGGTGGGAGCACCTGCTGGCATCGGGGGCGTGGGGCCGGACGGGGCCGGACGGCGATGGAGGAAGGCGCTCGCGGCGGGCAGGGCCAGCAGCGCCGCGACCACCAGGTAGCCGAGGACCTGCGCCACCGACAGGGCCGCGTTCAGCGGAATCCACCACCCCGGATAGGCGTCGCCGAGCCGGCCGAGCAGGTCGGCGGTGACCTGCTCGTCGGCGCCCAGCCGCAGCGGCGCGGCCCGCTGGCCGACCAGCACGGCCAGCCCGCAGCAGCCGCAGAGCAGGCCCAGCCCGCAGACCACCCAGGTGCCCACCCGGGCACCCGCGCGGCCGGAGACCAGGCCGAGGGCGAGGCCGACGAGCACCAGCCCGATCAGCACGCCGACCACGGCCGACAGCACGGTCGAGGCGCGCAGCAGCGAGACCACCCCGTCGATCTCGCTGGCCGCGGCACCGGTCGCGCTCGCCGCCGATCGGAAGCGGTCGACGGTGCCATCCAGGACGAGCAGGCCCGCGACGGCGTACACCGCGGCGCCGACGGCCATCAGCACCAGCACCGCCGCCGCCGCGACGACCGCCGCCGGACGACGGGGCGGCGCCTGCTCGGCATACGACACGACAGATCCCTCCGGTAGGCCCTTGCAACCTACTCGGAGGGATCGTCGGCGTCGCTCTTATCCGGACGTCAACTTCCGGATGGCGGCCGGGTTCCCAAGCCCTCGGTCCCCTCCTCTCGGCCACCCGGCTGATCCGCACCCGGCTGCCCGGGAGCGGGCGGGGCCGGCGGCTGCCACGGACCGGACGCCGGGCGGAAACCTTCGGGACGGGGGCGTGGATCAGCCGGCGAGCGGCGGATCCTCCCGGCAGAGCCGGTGGTGCTCGGCGGTGACCACGCCGAGGAGGAAGAGGTCGACGGCGACGGCGGAGACCGCCCCGAACTGGTTCACGGTGAAGTTGAAGATCTGCCCGAACAGCAGGTCCACCAGGAGCGCCAGCTTGAACAGCCGGAACGCGTCGGCCCGGTCCCGGCGCAACCGCAGCGCCGCCCGTACGCTGAGCACGGCGGTGATCAGCGCGGCGACCGAGGTCCCCAGCACCGCGCCCCACTCCCGTTGCTGATCCAGCTCACCGGTGACGCCGGCGAGCAGCACCCCCGCCACGGTGACCACCGGCTCCACCACCAGATAGACCACCACCGGGTAGACCAGCCACCGGCGGGCGGTCAGCCAGGCGACGACCCGACGGGAACGGGTCACCCAGCGCTGCCAGAACCGGACCGGTGGCGGCTCGCGGCGCGGCACCGCGTCGAGCAGCCGGGCCACGGCCGCCTCGGCAGCCGGACCCGACCCCCGGACCAGCCGCAGCACCGCCACCCGCCGCCGGTCGGTGAGCCCACCCGGCACCCCGCCCAGCACCAGGTCCAGCGCGTTCGCGGTCCGCTCGGCGGGGGTCAGCCTGGTCCGGCCGCGGACCGCCTGGGTGAGCACGACCAGCAGGGCGAACGCGCCGTAGATGATGCCGGCTGCCGGGGCGTAGAAGTAGTCCGTCCGGCTGGTGACGAACTTGCCCACCTCGTCGATGAAGAGCCCGAAGCCGACGCCGCCCACGATCGCGCCGGCCGTCCGGGGCCCACCGCCGAGGAAGAGCAGCGCGATGCCGAGACCGACCGCCATCAGCAGCCCACCCCAGAGCACGTGCGCGACGTGCAGGCCGCCCCCGCCGAGCTGCGGATACCCGGTGGCCCGGAGGTACGCCCGGGTGAGCAGCACGGTGACCACCCCGGAGAGCACGAACGCCTCGAGGTACGAGGCCGCCTCCACCGACCGGGTCGGCACCCGGTTGCGGAGCCACTCGACGCCCGGCGGCGTACGGCGGCGACGCGACGACCGGGGCGACATGCCCCGAACCTAGTAGCCGCGCCACTCCGCCCGGGCGTACTCCAGCACCCTGGGCTGCAACAACGTGGAGGCGGGCACGTCCATCCGGCCCCGGTCGGCGGGGAAGGCCGCCGCCGCGCGCAGCACCTCCGGGGTGAGGAAGCGCAGCGGCGGGGCGTCGGCGGGCAGGTCCAGCACCGGCGGGGTGGCCCCCGGGGCGGCCAGCACGAATCCCCAGTCGCCGAAGCTCGGCACGTCCACGTGGTACGGCGCGGTGGCGAAGCCGGCCTCGCGGATCGACCGCTCGATCGACCAGTACGACCGGGGCGCGAAGTACGGCGACCCGGACTGCACCACCAGCCGCCCACCGTCGGCGAGCACCGAACGGATCAGCGCGTAGAACTCGACGGTGTAGAGCTTCGCGGTGGCCGTCTCGTCCGGGTCGGGCAGGTCGGCCACCACCACGTCGAAGCGTTCCGCGGCGGTGCGCAGCCAGCCGAACGCGTCGAGGTTCAACACCCGCACCCGGGGGTCGGCGAACGAGTCGTGGTTGAGTTCGCGCAGCTGGGGCTCGGTCCGGGCCAGCTTCACCACGGCCGGGTCGAGGTCGACCACGGTCACCCGGCGGACGTCCGGGTAGCGGAGGATCTCGCGGACGGCGAGCCCGTCGCCGGCGCCGAGCACCAGCACCTCGCCGCGCGACCCGCGCATCGCCGGGTGCACCAGCGACTCGTGGTAGCGGTACTCGTCGACGGAGCTGAACTGGAGGTCGCCGTTGAGGAAGAGCCGCAGGTCGGTGTCGGCGTGCCCCACCTCGCGCACCGACCGGGTGAGCACGATCTCCTGGTAGCGGCTGCGCTCGGCGTGCACCACCGGGTCGCGGTAGAGCTGCTGCCGGGCGGTCAGCTCGAAGTCGGCGGCGGTGATCCAGGCGTACCCCAGGCAGAGGGCGACCACGACGGAGCCGGCGCCGAGCGCGAGCCGCGCGCGGCGGCTCAGCTCCCGACGGAAGACCGTGCAGACCAGGGCGAGGCCGGCCACCGCGTTCACCACGCCGACCACCAGGGCGCCCTTGAGCTGGCCGAAGATCGGCATCAGCAGGAACGGGAAGGCCAGCCCGCCGAGCAGCGCGCCGACATAGTCGGCGGCGAAGAGGTCGGCCACCGCGCTGCCGGCGGACTGCTCGCGGATGCGTTGCAGCATGACCATCAGCAGCGGGATCTCCGCGCCGATCAGCAGGCCGAGCACGAAGGCGGTGCCGACCAGCGCCGGGCCGTAGAGGTCGAGCCAGGCGAAGGCGGCGTAGAGGCCGAGCACGGAGAGCCCGCCGAGCAGCGCGAGGGTCAGCTCGATCGCGGCGAACGCGGCGGCGGCCCGGGACTGCAACGGCTTGGCGACGAGCGCGCCGACGCCCATCGCGAAGACCATCACGCCGAGCACGATCGACGCCTGGCCGACCGCGTCGCCGATCAGGTAGCTGCCGAGCGCGACCAGCGCCAGCTCGTAGACCAGGCCGCAGGCCGCGCAGACGAAGACCGCGAGCAGGACCGCCGCGCGGGCCGCCCGCCGGCCCGGCCGCGCCGGCACGTCGGTGGTCACGCCTTCTCCCCGGTACGCCCGGCGGCTTCGGCCCCGGCGCGCTGCGCGGGCACGGCCGCCCGGAGCTGCCGGCGGCGCTGCACCACGCCCACGGTGAGGAAGAGCGCGGCAAGCAGGAGGAGCCCGACCGTGCCGAACAGCCAGCCCCAGCGGTCCCGCCAGAAGTCGCTGCCGGCGGCCGGCAGCGGGCTCGACGCGGCGGCCGGGCCGGTGCTCGGGGTGGCGAGCGGCTGAGCCAGCCCGGCCTCGGCGGCGAGCAGCGGCAGTGTGGTCGCCGCCCGGGTGACCGCCCAGCCGGGGTCGTCGATGAAGGCGTCCTCGTCCAGCCCGAACCGCGCCAGGCCGTTGGCGATGGTGTCGAGGTCCGGCCGGTCGATGTCGGTCGACCCCTCGACGTGGATCTCGGCCCGGTCCGGCGACTCGCTGCTCTCCGACGTGTAGCGGATGTTGGCGACCACCTCGACCCAGCGCGGGCAGCGCGGGTCGGCGTTCACCGCCAGGTCCTCGCCCAAATTGGAGCCGGCGTCGACCGGACTGGTCCAGTCGAGGAGCTTCCAGCCGTAGCAGATGCCCTGGCTGCTGGCGGCGTGCTGAAGGATCGGGACGGTGGCGGCCCGCTCGTCGGTGGCCGGCGCCGGGACGCCCGTGCCGTCGTCGGAGCCGCCGCTGGCCGCGCCCCAGACGCAGAGGCCGACGACGACCACGATCGCCAACCCACCGAGCACCTGCTTGCCGAGGGACGTCTTCCCGCTGCTGACCGGGGTCGTCGCGCCGGTGAACCGGGAGCGGTCCGCCGTACCCATCAGCTGATTGCGGCGGCGATGATCGCGCCGGTGGCGAGGTGCACGACCGCGGAGACCCAGACCGCCGGGTGGGGCTCCGGGTCGACCAGCAGCTCACCCAGCTTGCCGGGGGTGGCCACGTCCAGCAGCACGAAGGCCGCCGCCATGATGACCAGGCCCAGGACGCCGTACGCGGCCGCGCCGACCAGGCCGAGCACGAAGTCGTCCTCGCTGGCGGCGATCGCGGCGACCACGATGACGCCGACCCCGGCCAGGTTGGAGGCGAGCAGCAGCGCCGCGTTGCGGTTGCGCTCGTGCCAGATCAGGTGGTTGAGCCGGCCCGGGGTGGCCAGGTCGACCAGCACGTAGCCGATGCCCATCAGGACGACGCCGACCACGCCGTACGCGAGGGTGACCAGCAGATCGGTGGCGAGGTTCTGCACTTCAGCTCCAGGGTGAGGGGTCAGGCTGGCTACTTGCCGGCGCCGGGGCCACCGCCCCGGACGGTGCTGCCACGGCCCCAGCCCCAGCCGCCGCCGACGACGTGGTGGTAGCGGGGGTAGGCGGTGGTCATCCGCTCCAGCAGGATCACCGAGCCGGCGGCGACCGGCAGGATCACCACCGAGTCGTCGTCGTAGCGCAGGTAGATCCCGCTGCCGTCGACGTACTGGTCGGCGGGCTGCCAGGCGTCCGTGATGTCCTTCGACACCTGGCTCGGGGTGCGGGTCGAGGTGTACGCGACCGCGTCCCGGCCGATGTCCCGGCTGGAGGCGCGGCGGTAATGGTCCTGCACGTACCCGCGCGGGGAGAAGTTGCCGTAGAAGATCGCGAAGGCGGCGAGCAGCGCGCCGACCACGGCGACGGCCACCCCCACCACGATCCACCGCCGGTACGTCGTCGTCACAGCGCCACCTCTGTTCGCGACTGCGGGGCTCGCAGAACCGGCTCACTCCTCGCGCTCACAGAGCCACCACCGTCTCGGTCAGGACCAGCTCGTTGGTCTGGGGGTACGCGTGCCAGGTGCGCCAGCCCACCGTGCCGTCGGGCGGGTCGGGGCGTACGGAGAGCGCGGTGACCGCGTCCACGTCGCCGGGGAAGACCCCGACCAGCGCGTACGGGTCGTCGGCCAGCTCGGCGCGGAGCGCGGCGACCCGGGTGCGCAGGCCGTCGCCGTCGGGCCGGAGCACCGTGGCGGTGAACCGGTAGCCGGCGGCGTCGTCGTGCAGGGCGCCGGGCAGGTGCGGCGGGCGGCCGGGCAGGCAGGCGACCGTCTCGGTCAGGCCGCCGCAGACGACCTGGTGGGAGGCGCCGAGCAGGCGCAGCCGCAGGGTCAGCCCGCCGGGCAGGGTCAGCTCGCGGACGTGCAGCGCGGGGCGTTCCGGGCCGCCGAGCGCCAGGCTCAGGTCGGCGGCGCTGGTGTCGACGTACGGGGCGTCCAGGGTGACGAGCACGCTCAGGCCGCCGTCTCCGGGCCGCCCTGCGGGTAGATCATCACCTCGGCCCGGTGCAGCTTTTCGCCGAGCGCCACCTCCCAGCCGGCTTCCCCGTACGCCTCGAAGGAGAGGCGGGCGCCGCCGGGCGCCTGGTAGTCGTGGTAGCGCATGGTGCCGCGCGGATCGAGGCCGGTGCCGTCGGTGGCGGTGTAGCGGGCCTGGCCGGACTCGTCCCAGGTGTACCGGCGGCTGGCGATGTCGAGGGTCGGCGCGCCGGGGGTGACGGTGGCGGACGGCTCGCCGGTCCAGAGCACCAGCTCCAGGTCCGGGTCCTCCTCGACGGAGAGCCAGCGCTTCACCCCGCCGGCGTCGTCGAGCAGGTGTTCCGCCCAGCTCCAGCCGCCCTCGACCAGGTGCACCGAGCCGCGGACCGTGTACGGCACCTGGCGGATCTCCACGATGTCGCCGGGCCGCAGCTTGCGGGGGTCACCGCGCAGCGCGTCGGAGTCCCGGTCGCGGAACGGGTCGCCGGCCGCCGGCGGGCGCGGCCCGGACCGGGCCTTGCGGAGCGCCACCACGGCGATCACGACACCGGCCACCCCGATCAGACACCCCAGCGTCGTCACCAGGTACGCCACCGAACCGTTCACGCCGACCGCCTCCCCACGTGCGTCGGCGGAAACGGTAACAACCCGACGCATCCTCGCGAAAAGCTTGCCCGCCGAGTCAAGGCTCAGCTACCCAGGGTCCCGGCGGTGGGGTCGACGGGCGGCTTCTCCGGCCCATCAGGCCTGCTGCTCTCGGGTGCGGTCGCGTCCCCGCCGGTCGGCGCAGGACCGGCCGGGGTGGACCGTTCCGGGCCGGTGGACGGTTGGGGGAGGTGCAGCGCCGGGTCGGGACAGACCATGTAGCCCGGCGGCAGCACCACGCCGGGCGACGGGTAGCCGTACGGGATCACCGCGCCCGGTGACAGGTAGCCGTAGCCGGCGGTCAGCCCAGGAGCGCCGGCCGGGACCGCCGGCTGCGGCCGGAACCAGCGGCGGGCCTCGGGAAGCAGGAGCAGCACCACCACGCTCACGGTTAGCGCCAGCACCACCAGCACGCCGAGGCCGCCGATCGCGAAGACGGCGTCCCCCGGGTCGCCCTGCGCGTAGAGGGTGTCGAGGAACTTCGACTGCTCCCAGTCAGCGCCGTCCGGCGGCATGCCCTCCGCGGGGTCGAAGCCGGGGTCGCCCATTCCGGCCGCCAGCGCGAGCGGGACCAGCAACACGCCCGAACACCCCTGCCCGAGACAGAGCAGCAGTTGCGCGCCGGCAGCCACGAAGACCAGGATCCGGGCGGTGTTGCCGCCCCGGCGCAGGGGCAGCGCGGTGGCGGCGAGCCAGGCCGCCAGGAGCAGTGCCGGCCCGCCGATGACCAGGGCCATGAAGACGTTGCCCGACCGCTCGTCCGACACCTCCGTCGGGTCCGCGTCGGGGACGAGCCGGAGCGCCCGGTCGATCTGGCCGTCGTAGCGGACCGCCTCGGCGACCACCAGCCCGACCAGGACGAGCAGGACGACGACCGCCGCGAGCTGCAACCAGAAGGCGACGGTGACGATGGCGGGCCGGGCAGGTCGGGCCGACGCGGCCTCGGGCAGGGTCATGGCTGGCAAGGTACGGCGTGCCGCCAAGCTCCGGCAGGGCCGATCGGACAGGCCCCGTCGGCGAGTGGATCAATCGGCCGCGAGTCGTTCGGTGGCGTACCCGCGCAGCGTCGCGCGCCCCATCACGCACCCGCTGAACGTGGTGAACTCGCGCTCGTCGTCGCGGAGCCGGGTCCAGGCCGCCCGACCGGCCTCCGGGTCGACCCGGTCCAGCAGCGTCGCCGCGTACGCCTTGCCGGCCGGCGAGCCGTGCTTGAGCAGCCAGTCGACCTTCTTACGGGCCTCCTCCGGGTGCTCGTCGAGCGCCCGCTCCACGTGCCGGTACGCCTCGGTCGCCGGCAGCAGCGTGGAGGCGATGCCCACCCCGCCGAAGGCGAGCGTGTCGGCCTTGGCCAGCTCCTTGACGGCGGCGTCGAGCTCGCGGTCCTTCTTCCCGATCCCCAACATGCCTTCACTATTGCCCCGCACCGGGGCCGCTGACCCTGTTGACCAAGAAGTTTCCGTCCGGGAGCACCAGCTCCACGGACGCAAACTTCTTGATCACTCCAGCGGCCGTCAGGCGGCGGTGACCGCCAGGGAGTCCTTGCTGTCCGCGAGGTCGACCTTGACGGTGTCGCCGTCGCGGATCGTGCCGGACAGCAGGGCCTTGGCGAGCTGGTCGCCGATGGCCGACTGCACCAGGCGACGCAGCGGACGGGCGCCGTAGATCGGGTCGTACCCGTGCTCGGCGAGCCAGGTGCGAGCCGCCTCGGTGATCTCCAGGCCGAGCCGGCGGTCCGCGAGCCGCTTCCGCATCCGGTTCAGCTGGATGTCGACGATGGACCGCAGGTCGTCGCCCTGAAGGGCGGCGAAGACCACGATGTCGTCGAGGCGGTTGAGGAACTCCGGCTTGAAGTGCGACCGGACCACCGCGAGGACGCCCTCCCGGCGCTGCTCCTCGGCCAACGTCAGGTCGCTGATCACCGACGACCCGAGGTTGGAGGTGAGGATCAGGATCGCGTTGCGGAAGTCCACCGTCCGGCCCTGACCGTCGGTGAGCCGGCCGTCGTCGAGCACCTGGAGCAGCACGTCGAAGACGTCCGGGTGGGCCTTCTCCACCTCGTCCAGCAGAATCACCGAGTACGGCCGGCGGCGCACCGCCTCGGTGAGCTGGCCGCCCTCCTCGTAGCCGACGTACCCGGGCGGGGCGCCGACCAGACGGGCCACGGAGTGCTTCTCGCCGTACTCGCTCATGTCGATGCGGACCATGGCCCGCTCATCGTCGAAGAGGAACTCGGCGAGCGCCTTGGCCAGCTCCGTCTTGCCGACACCGGTCGGGCCGAGGAAGAGGAAGCTGCCGGTGGGGCGGTCCGGGTCGGCGACGCCGGCCCGCGCGCGGCGGACCGCGTCGGAGACCGCGGCCACCGCCTCGGACTGGCCGACCACTCGGGCGCGCAGCGACTCCTCCATCCGGAGCAGCTTGGCGGTCTCGCCCTCCAGCAGCCGTCCGGCGGGGATGCCGGTCCAGGAGGCGACCACGGCGGCGATGTCGTCCGCGCCGACCTCCTCCTTGAGCATCGCGCCGTCGGCCTGGAGCCGGGCCAGCTCCTCCTCCGCCCTGGCCAGGTCGGCCTTCAGCGCGGGGATCCGGCCGTACCGCAGCTCGGCGGCGCGTTCCAGCTCGCCGTCGCGCTCGGCCCGCTCGGCCTCGCCGCTGAGCCGCTCCAGCTCCTCCTTGGCCGTGGAGAGCTTGGTGATGTGGCTCTTCTCCAGCTGCCAGCGCTCCGAGAGCGCGGTGAGCTGCTCACGCTTGTCGGCCAGCTCCTTGCGCAGCCGCTCCAGCCGCTCGGCGGAGGCGGCGTCCGGCTCCTTGGCCAGCGCCATCTCCTCGATCTCCAGCCGGCGCACCGCCCGCTCGATCTCGTCCACCTCGACCGGCCGGGAGTCGATCTCCATCCGGAGCCGGGACGCGGACTCGTCGACCAGGTCGATCGCCTTGTCCGGCAGGAACCGGTCGGTGATGTAGCGGTCGGAGAGGCCGGCGGCGGCCACCAGCGCGGCGTCGGTGATCCTTACACCGTGGTGCACCTCGTACCGCTCCTTGAGGCCGCGCAGGATGCCGATGGTGTCCTCGATGGTCGGCTCGCCGACCAGCACCGGCTGGAATCGGCGCTCCAGCGCCGGGTCCTTCTCGATGTGCTCGCGGTACTCGTCCAGGGTGGTCGCGCCGACCATCCGCAGCTCGCCGCGGGCGAGCATCGGCTTGAGCATGTTGCCGGCGTCCATCGAGCCCTCGCCCTTGCCGGCGCCGACGACGGTGTGCAGCTCGTCGAGGAAGGTGATGACCTGACCGTTGGAGTTCCTGATCTCCTCGAGGACGGACTTCAGCCGCTCCTCGAACTGGCCGCGGTACTGCGCGCCGGCCACCATCGCGCCGAGGTCCAGCGACACCAGCTTCTTGTCCCGCAGCGACTCGGGCACGTCACCGGCGACGATCCGCTGGGCGAGGCCCTCGACGATCGCGGTCTTGCCGACGCCGGGCTCACCGATCAGCACCGGGTTGTTCTTGGTACGCCGGGACAGCACCTGGATCACCCGGCGGATCTCCGAGTCCCGGCCGATCACCGGGTCGATCTTGCCGTCGCGGGCGCTGGCGGTCAGGTCGACGCCGTACTTGGCCAGGGCCTGGTAGGTCTGCTCCGGGTCGGCGGTGGTGACCCGCCGGTCCCCGCCGCGGACGCTCGGGAACGCGGCGACCAGGTTCTCCTCGGTGGCGCCGGCGGACTTCAGCGCGCCGGAGACCCCGCCGCCCACCCGGGCCAGGCCGGCGAGCAGGTGCTCGGTGGAGGTGTACTCGTCGCCCAGCGGCCGGGCGATCTGCTCGGCGGCGCCGATGGCGTTGACGAACTCGCGGGCCAGGGTGGGCTCGGCGATGCTGGACCCGCGCGCGGCGGGCAGCCCGTCGACCGCACGCTGGGCGGCCCGGCGCAGCTCGGCGGGGTCGGCCCCGACGGCGCGCAGCAGGCCGGCGGCGGTCGAGCCCTCGGTGTCCAGCAGCGACAGCAGCAGGTGCCAGGGCTCCACCGTGGCGTGGCCGCGCTGGTTCGCCAGCGCGACGGCGCCGGTGATGGTCTCGCGGCTCTTGGTGGTGAGACGTTCCGTGTTCATGGGCTCCCCCTGGTCGGCGTGTCCACTAGGAAGGACACAACCAGAGTTGAGCCTATTCCGCTCAACTCCAACCGTGTGACCTGGCTCACTCAATGCACGGCCAGCCGTGCGCGGATCTATCCAGCAGAACTACATAACTAAATATCCGAGCCTGAGATTAGGTACTTTGCTCGAGCAGACGCCGGCGGTCGGTTCAAGACCGAGGTCAACCTGGTCGTCGACCGCTCCGCTTCGGGGGAGGTGACCGTCCGCTTCCGGCCCGTCCGAGCGGGCGGCGGTCCGGGCGAGGATCTTGGCCCGAGTGAGGTCGGCGGCGGTGTCGAGGGCCACCAGGGCAAGGGCACGTACGTGGCTCAACGCAGCCCGTCCCCCTGATTCAGCTCCAACCGATCCGACCAGCCCAGGTTCGGTCGCCAGGCGGTAGCCGAGGGGGCAGCTCCACAGGGATCGCGCACCGGCAGCCGGCGGGTCAGTCGCCGTCCAGGATCACCTTGATCCAGCGCCGGTTCGCGGTCCACCCAGTGCCGAGGATGACGTCGTCCGGCCCGCGAGCGGCGATCGTGCCGTCGGTGAGCACCGTGAGGTAGTGCTCCGCCGTGAGCGGCCAGTCGAGGTGGTAGTAACGACCACCGGCCACCATGCCCGCGCCGTCGGGGCCGGTCACCGCCAACAACCCGACCCCGATCGGCGCCACCGACCGGGCCTGCGCGGGATGCCCGACCGCGCGCTCCGGCTCCCAGGAGCGGGGGCGGACGAAGCGCCACAGCGCCGGGAAGCCGGTCCGGTCCGGCCGCTCCCCGATCAGCCACCCCGCGCCGTCGGGGGCGAAGGCCACCCTCAGCAGCCCCACCTCGCCGCCGGAGAACGGCACCGTGGTGCTCAGCCAGTGCCGCCCCTGGTCCCGCGACACCGCGGCGTAAGGCCGGCCGGCGGCCGCACCGGCCGCGACGATCAGGTCGCCGTAGTGACCGACCGTGTTCAGCCCGGGCACCGACGGCTGGACGGCCAGTGGGCGCAGGTGCCGACCGTCCCACTCACCGACTCCGCCCAGGCCTTCAATGACCTGGTAGTCGCCCCTCGCCGCCACCAGCGGCAGCGGCTCCGCTCCGGTGGTGTGGGCGAAGGTGGCGCCGCCGTCGATCGAGGTGTACCAGCCGTACGGCTCGGCGAGCAGCACCAGCGCCCCCGGTACCGCGTAGAGCTGCTGGTCCTGCGCGGCCGGACGGGGATGCCGCAGCGCCCGCCAGGAGCGTCCACCATCGACGGTGACGTAGAGCAGTGCGGGGCAGCCGCGACCGGGCGGCTGCCCGGCACAGGCGGCGAAGAGCGCGTAGCCGTGCTGCGCGTCGGCGAACTCGACGAACGGCTGGTCGTACCGTTGAGGGACGGCGACCCGGACGTGGCGTACCTCGTCGAAGCCGACGACCCGGGGCGGCGCCGGTGCGGTCACGACCGGGCGGTGCGACGCGGACGCCCGGTTCGGCGGCGGCCGGCGGACGTCCCCGATCGAACAGGCCGCCAGGGCCGGCAGGAGCAGCAGTGCGGTCACCGAGCGGGTTGTTCGCCGATTCATGGCGCCTCCAGCACACGGTAGCCAGCCTCACCTGGATGCGAGTACGTGTGAACAGACTGTCCTATCGGCGTCCGCACGGGTAGCGATGCGACCCGGTCACCTGTCCGCCGGCGGAGGGCGCCGCTCCAGGACAACCCGCACCCAGTGGTCGCCGCCGTCGACGATCGTCCACGCCGCCGCCGCGAACAGCACGAGCAACGCGACCAGCGAAGCACACCTTCGCGGGCTCATCCGACCCTCCGGCGCAGGGTAGCCTTACCTGGGTGCGAGTACGTGTCGAACAGACTGCCCTACCGGGGATCGGCGTACGTCACGATCTGGTGACGGAATCGGGCCGCCGGCTGGGGGTGGTCTCCCACCGCAACGGCCGCCGGGACCTTGTCCTGTACGACCGGGACGATCCGGACGCCTGTCAGGCCGACATCCCGCTGACCGACGACGAGGCGGAGGCGCTCGCCGACATCCTCGGCGCGTCGCTGATGCTCGGCCAGCTCTCCGGGCTACGCGAGCAGGCCGCCGGGCTGCTCACCGAGCAGATCGCCATCCCGGCCGGCTCGAAGTACGTCAACAAGCGGCTCGGCGACACCCGGGCGCGCACCCGCACCGGCGCCTCCATCGTGGCGGTGCTGCGAGACGGCGAGGTCATCGTCTCGCCGGACCCCACCTTCCGCTTCGCGGCCGGTGACGTGGTGGTCGTGGTCGGCACCCGCCAGGGTCTCGACGGGGTGACCGCCATCCTCGCCGACAGTGACCCGGACGGCTGAGGCGGATGCACGAAACCACGACTCTGCTCGTCGAGGTCGGCGCGCTGCTGCTCCTGCTCGGCCTCCTCGGCCGGCTCAGCCGTCGGGTCGGCGTCTCCCCGATCCCCCTCTATCTGCTCGCCGGTCTCGCCTTCGGTCACGGCGGCCTGCTGCCGCTGAACGCCAGCGAGGAGTTCTTCGCCGTCGGCGCGGAGATCGGCGTGATCCTGCTGCTGGTCATGCTCGGCCTCGAATACAGCGCCAACGAGCTGGTCGGCAACCTCCGCTCGGCGGCCCCGGCCGGCCTGATCGACGCGGTGCTCAACGCCCTGCCCGGCTTCGCGTTCGCGCTGCTGCTCGGCTGGGGCTGGGTGGCCGCGGTGGTGCTGGCCGGCGTCACCTGGGTCTCCTCGTCCGGGGTGATCGCCAAGGTCCTCGGCGACCTCGGCCGGGTCGGTAACCGGGAGACCCCGGTGATCCTCTCCGTCCTGGTGATCGAGGACCTGGCGATGGCGCTCTACCTCCCGTTGGTCACCGCGCTGTTGGCCGGCGTCGGCCTGGTCACGGGCGGGATCGCCCTGGCCGTCGCGGTGCTCACCGTGGTGCTCGTGCTGGCGGTCGCCATCCGGTACGGCCACCTGATCTCCGCGGCGCTCTCCGCCAAGGATCCGGAGGCCCTGCTGCTCGGGGTGCTGGGCCTGACCCTGCTGGTCGCCGGCGTCGCCGCCAAGCTCCAGGTCTCCGCGGCGGTCGGCGCGTTCCTGGTCGGCATCGCACTCTCCGGGCCGGTCGCGCACCACGCCACTGAACTGCTCTCCCCGCTGCGGGACCTCTTCGCCGCGGTCTTCTTCGTCTTCTTCGGGCTGGTCACCGACCCGCTGGACATGCCGCCGGTGCTGCTGCCTGCGCTGGGGCTGGCCGTGGTGACCATGGGGACCAAGCTGCTCACCGGCTACCTGGCCGCCCGGCGGGCCGGGATCGCCGAGCCCGGTCGCTGGCGGGCCGGGTTCGCGCTCACTCCGCGCGGCGAGTTCTCCATCGTCATCGCCGGGCTGGCGGTCGCCGCCGCCCAGCCGGTGGAGCCCCGGCTGGCGGCGCTCGCCACGGCGTACGTGCTGATCACCGTGGTGACCGGGCCGATGCTGGCCCGGCTGCCCGACTTCCCGTGGTTCAAGCGCTGGCTGCGCCGGCGCAGCCAGGTCCGCCGGCCGGAGCCGGTGCCGGCAGCCGACTGACGCCGGTCGATGCATCCCGGGCCGGGTCGGCCGTACGGTGGACCCGGCCCGGCCGTCCGTTGCCGAATCGGTCCCGGACAGGTCTTCCGTCGCCGCGCGAAACCGCGTTACCGTGTCGCCCCAGCAGCCAGGTCCGCGGGTGGCTGGTGCCCCCGCCAGCGGAAGCGGAAGGTTGGCCGGTGAGCGTGCAGGAGTCGACGTTCCACGGCTTTGCCAACCCCGTTGATCCGTCACCGGCGGAGTTGCGGGCCTGGGCGTACCAGCCGGATTCCGTGCCGCTGGCCTCGATGCCCCCGGACTGGGACCTGCTGGTCGCCGGCGACCAGCTCGTGGCGACGCTCTTCGAGCTGGCGATGGACCCCGCCTGCCCGGCCCGGCGGTTCGCCCTGCACTGCCTCTACATCTACGCCGCCGACGGCATCCGGACAAACTTCCGGGCCCACCCGAAGCGCCGCTTCCGGAAGCTGGTCGAGCAGGCCGAGCGCGCCGGCGACGAGCTGATGCGCAACTGGGCGCACAACGGCCGCGTGCTGCTGGCCCGGCCGGAACTCTTCGTCTACCACGACTGGTGCGAGGGCGGCCTGGTCCGGGAGAACCGCCGCATCGGCTGAACCACGTGTCGACGGGCGAACGGGCCGGGACCCCCCGTGGGTCCCGGCCCGCACGTCGGCGGATCGTCAGCTGGTCGATCCCCCCTGCTTCCGGCGTTTCACGTCGGCCCGGCCGCGGTCGATGCCGTGGTCGACCTGGTCGGCGAAGCGCCCTTCCTTGATCTTGTCCGAGAACTTGCCCTTGGCGAGCCGGTCGAACTTCTCCCGTACGTTCTCGGCCGCCTTCTCGAGCTGGTCCTCCGTCTGCTGGGCCACCTTCTTCGCCGATTCCGCCATGGCCCCCCTGCCAGTTCGGAGTCCGGATTGATCTGGTTGGACCTGATTCTCAGGCTAACGAAACGGCCCGACCCGCGCCGGGGATTTCCCCGAACTGCGAGCCGGGCCGGTGTGGACCAGCGGTCGAGCGGCGAGCGGCGAGCGGTCAGCGCTCCGGGTTCCGGCGCGGACGCCAGACCACCAGCGCGGTCGAGGTGCGGTTGGTGGGCACGAGGTCCCGGCCCGGGAAGGTGGCCAGCGCCTCCAGCTCAGCGATCCGCCGGTACGCGGCGTCCAGCTCCGCCTCCAGCCGGGCCACCCGCTGCTGCGCCTGCTCCAGCAGCCGTTCCAGGCCGATGATCCGCTTGACCCCGGCCAGGTTGATCCCGTCGTCCTGACTGAGCCGCTGCACCTCGCGGAGCAGCACCACGTCCCGCACGCTGTAGCGGCGGCCGCCGCCGGCGGCCCGGCCCGGCTGCACCAGGCCCAGCCGGTCGTACTGGCGCAGAGTCTGCGGGTGCATCCCCGCCATCCGCGCCGCGACCGAGATCATCAGCACCTTGGCCTCGTAGGCAGGGTCACCCGAGCCGACGAACTCCTGCGACATCCCCGCTCACCTCCGCAGCACTCGACCGGATCAACTGAATCGACGCACCCGCGCGTCGAGATGTTCCCGCGCGGCGGGCGGGGTCTGGTCGGCGAACGACTCCAGCGCCGCCCGCGCCTCGTCCGACAGCTTCGCCGGCACCACCACGTCGAGAGTGACCAGCAGGTCACCGGCTCGACCGTCCTTGCGCACCACACCCTTGCCCCGGGCCCGCAGCACCCGTCCGCTCGGCGTACCGGGCGGCACCCGCAGGGTCACCGTGCCGTCGAGGGTCGGCACCCGCAGGTCGATGCCGAGCACCGCCTCCGGGAACGTGATCGACGCGGTCAGGGTCAGGTCGTCCCCGGTGCGCCCGAACAGCTCGTCCGGGCGGACCTTCACCTGGACGAAGAGGTCGCCCGCCGGGCCGCCCCGCTCGCCGGGCTCGCCCCGGCCGGCCAGCCGGATGCGCTGGCCGTCGGCCACCCCGGCGGGGAAGCGGACGTTCAGCGTGCGGGTCTTGGTGACCCCGCCGGTGCCGTGGCACTCCGGGCACTTCTCCTCGACGACCGTGCCCACGCCCTGGCAGTTGCGGCACGGCTCGGAGAAGCTGAACGACCCCTGGTTGCGGGTGGTCACCCCGGCGCCGTGGCAGACCGGGCACGCCACCGGCTGGGTGCCCGGCTTCGCCCCGTTGCCGTGGCAGGTGTCGCAGACGCCGGGCGCGCGCAGCGAGAGCGGCAGCGTCACCCCGCGTACCGCGTCCTCGAAGTCCAGCGCGACCTCGGTCTCGACGTCCCGCCCGCGCGCCGGACCCCGGGGGCGGGCCGGACCGCCGGCGCCGGCGCCACCGGAAAAGATCGAGCTGAACAGGTCGGTGAAGCCACCCCCGCCGAAGCGGGTGTCGGCACCGCCGGTCGCGCCGCCGCCGAACAGGTCGGAGACGTTGAACGGCATCCCGCCAGGCTGGCCCCCACCGCGGGCGTTGCGGCGGAACGCGCCCGAGCCGAACAGCGAGCGCATCTCGTCGTACTCGCGGCGCTTCGACTCGTCGCCGAGCACCGCGTACGCCTCGGAGACGGCCTTGAACCGCTCCTCGGCCTTCGGGTCACCGGGGTTGTGGTCCGGGTGCGACTCCCGGGCCAGCTTCCGGTACGACTTCTTGATCTCGTCCGAGGAGGCGGACTTCTCCACGCCCAGCATGGCGTAGTAGTCCTTCTCGATCCAGTCCTTGGAACTCACCGGTCCACCCCCTTCCACGGGACGTATCCCGGTCGTCCCGCCCGCCCCTGACGGGCGGGCGGGACGGCGCGGGTCGGCACTACTCCGGGTCGGCCACCGCGACCAGCGCGGGCCGCAGCAGTCGCTCGCCGAGCTGGTAACCCCGGCGCATGACCTGCACGCAGGTCGGTTCGGTCACGTCGGCGGAGGTCTGGTGTGCCACCGCCTCGTGCCGGGTCGGGTCGAACGGGTCGCCCTGCTCGCCGAACGCGGTCAGGCCGAACTTGCCCAGCGCGGTGGTGAGCTGCTCGGCCACCGCGCCGAACGGGCCCACCAGGTCGCCGTGATCGCGGGCCCGGTCCAGGTCGTCGAGGATCGGCAGCAGCGCGGCCAGCACCGTGCCGATCGCCTGCTCCTGGACCAGGCTGCGGTCCCGGTCCACCCGCTTGCGGTAGTTGGCGTACTCCGCCGACACCCGCTGCAGGTCCCGGGTGCGCTCGTCCAGCTCGGCGCGGAGCGACTCCAGCTCGGCGCCGAGCGGCGATCCGCCGCCCTCCGTCGGCTGGGCCGGGGCGTCCACCACCGGCGGGCCGGCGGGTGCCGGGCCGTCGACCGCGTCCGCCTCGACCTCGATCTCGTCGACGACGACCTCGGCCTCCTCGACCAGCCCTTCGGCCGGGGTGTCGGCCGCGGCGTCGGCGGCGGTGGTGGTCGACTCCCCGGTCTTGCGGATCTTGCGCTTGTCACGGATGACGACCCGCGGCTCCTCGCCGGCGGCCTTGCCGGCGGTCGCGGAGCCACCCGGCGCCGACCCGGTGGAGCCCGGGTCGGCGGCTCGTGGCTTCTCCGTCATGCGGCTACCTCATCCCTCTGCCGTGGGTACGTGTCCGCCAGCGGCAGGTCACTTCTTGCCGTCCTCGTCCACGATCTCGGCGTCGACCACGTCGTCGGCACCGCCGGCCTGCGGGCCACCGGTCGCACCCGCGCCCGGCCCGGCCGCGCCCGGCTGCTCGCCCTGCTCGGCCTGCTCAGCCTGCTGCGAGTAGAGCAGCGAACCGGCCTGCTGGGAGACCTGCGCCAGCCGCTCGTGCGCCGCCTTGATCTTCTCGATGTCCTGGCCGCCGAGCGCGCCGCGCAGCTCACCGAGGGCCTCGTTGAGCTGGTCCCGGTTCTCGCTGGGCAGCTTGTCGCCGCTCTCGGCGAGGAACTTCTCGGTCTGCCACTGGAGCGCCTCGGCCAGGTTGCGGGTCTCCGCGTCCTCGCGCCGCCGCTTGTCGTCCTCGGCGTGCTCCTCGGCGTCCCGGCGCATCCGCTCGATGTCGTCCTTCGGCAGCGAGGAGCCGCCGGTGATCGTCATCTTCTGCTCCTTGCCGGTGCCCAGGTCCTTGGCGTGCACGTTGACGATGCCGTTGGCGTCGATGTCGAACGTGACCTCGATCTGGGGCACACCGCGCGGCGCCGGCGGGAGGCCGGTCAGCTCGAAGGTGCCGAGCTTCTTGTTGTAGGCCGCGATCTCCCGCTCGCCCTGGAAGACCTGGATCAGCACCGACGGCTGGTTGTCGTCCGCGGTGGTGAAGACCTCGGAGCGCTTGGTCGGGATGGTGGTGTTGCGCTCGATCAGCTTGGTGAAGATGCCGCCCTTGGTCTCGATGCCCAGGCTCAGCGGGGTCACGTCGAGCAGCAGGACGTCCTTGACCTCACCCTTGAGCACACCGGCCTGCAGGGCGGCGCCGACGGCGACGACCTCGTCCGGGTTGACGCCCTTGTTGGGCTCCTTGCCGGTGAGCTGCTTGACCAGGTCGGTCACGGCCGGCATCCGGGTCGAGCCGCCGACCAGGATGACGTGGTCGACGTCGGAGACCTTGATCCCGGCGTCCTTCACGGCCTGCTCGAACGGGCCCTTGCAGCGGTCCAGCAGGTCCTGCGTCATCCGCTGGAACTCGGCGCGGCTGAGCGTCACGTCCAGGTGCAGCGGGCCGGCGGAACCGGCGGTGATGTACGGCAGGTTGATGTTGGTGGTGGTGGCGGCGGACAGCTCGATCTTGGCCTTCTCGGCCGCCTCGCGGAGCCGCTGGAGGGCCATCTTGTCCTGGGCCAGGTCGATGCCGTGCTCGCCCCGGAAGGTCTTCACCAGGTGGTCGATGATCCGCTGGTCCCAGTCGTCGCCACCGAGGTGGTTGTCACCGCTGGTCGACTTGACCTCGATGACGCCCTCGGCCAGCTCCAGCAGGGAGACGTCGAAGGTGCCGCCACCCAGGTCGAAGACCAGGACGGTCTGCTCCTTGGAGCCCTTGTCCAGGCCGTACGCCAGGGCGGCCGCGGTCGGCTCGTTGACGATCCGCAGCACGTTGAAGCCGGCGATCTCACCGGCCTCCTTGGTGGCCTGGCGCTGGCCGTCGTTGAAGTAGGCCGGGACGGTGATCACCGCGTCGGTGATCTGCTCGCCCAGGTACGCCTCGGCGTCCCGCTTGAGCTTCATCAGCGTCCGGGCCGAGATCTCCTGCGGGGTGTACTTCTTGCCGTCGATGTCGACGGTCCAGTTGGTGCCGATCTCCCGCTTGACCGAACGGATGGTCCGGTCCGGGTTGGTGACCGCCTGCCGCTTGGCGACCTCACCGACGAGCACCTCGCCGTTGCGGGCGAACGCGACGATAGAGGGGGTCGTCCGCGAGCCCTCAGCGTTGGCGATGACGGTGGGCTCACCGCCCTCGAGAACGCTGACGCAGGAGTTCGTCGTGCCGAGGTCGATGCCGACCGCACGTGCCATGTTCGCTTCCTCGCTTCGTAACGTCGAGCAGGTGACGGGCATCGCCCGCTGGGTTCCGGTGGGCCTCGCCGACAGCGATCCCACCACAAGTTGAGTGAACTTGACTCAATAGTGCCACGCCCCCGGGAAACCGCAAGTCGAGGTTGAGCCGACCCGACGCAACCCGACCGTTATTACCGTCCGGTTGTCTTCCCTTGCATCGGTCGGGCACGCTTTAGCGGTGACGACGCATGGCGATCCCGCCACCCATTCCGGCGCGCCCGCCGTCGCAGCCCGCTCCGGACCGCCGGACGCCGGGGAGGCTCCGCCCGGCACCACCGGGGACGGCCTGTCCGCCGCGCTCGCCGGCCTGCGGGCCGCGATCGGCGCGGCCCGGTTCCCGCTGGCCCTGCCCTCGGCCGAGCCGGCCCGGCACGCCGCCGCCGGCCTCACCGACCAGCTCGACGACTACCTGCTGCCCCGGCTGGCCCGGCTCGACGCGCCGCTCCTGGTGGTGGTCGGCGGCTCCACCGGGGCCGGCAAGTCGACCCTGGTGAACAGCCTGGTCCAGGCGCGGGTGAGCCCCGCCGGCGTGCTCCGCCCCACCACCCGCTCCCCGGTGCTGGTCTGCAACCCGACCGACTCCGCCTGGTTCCGGCGGGGGGAGCTGCTGCCCGGCCTCACCCGCACCAACGAGCCGAGCGAGAACCCCGGCACCCTGCACCTGGTCACCGCGCCCGCCCTCCCCGCCGGGCTCGCCTTCCTCGACGCGCCCGACATCGACTCGGTGGTCGACGCCAACCGGGCCCTCGCCGGCCAGCTCCTGGCCGCGGCCGACCTCTGGCTCTTCGTCACCACCGCCGCCCGGTACGCCGACGCCGTCCCGTGGGAGCTGCTGCGCAGCGCCCGGGCCCGGGGCACGGTGATCGCCATGGTGCTGGACCGGGTGCCCCCGGAGGCGGCCGACGAGATCGCCGCCCACCTGTCGGAGATGCTCGCCGCCCAGGGCCTCGACGCCGCGCCGCTCTTCGTGCTGCCGGAGACCTGGGTCGACGGCCAGGGGCTGCTCCCCGACAAGGTCACCGCCCCGCTGAGCGCCTGGTTCTCCCGGCTCGCCGCCGACGCCGACGCCCGGTCCGCCGTGGTCCGGCAGACCCTCGACGGGGCGCTCGCCGCCCTGCACCCCGCCGTGGACGGGCTGGCCGACGCCGCCGACGAGCAGCTGGCCACCGCAGGCGCGCTCGACGAGCGGGTCCGGGCGGCGTACCGGGGGGCGCAGCGGACCGTCGAGCAGGGGCTCAAGGACGGCCGGCTGCTCCGGGGCGAGGTGCTGGCCCGCTGGCAGGAGTTCGTCGGCACCGGCGAGTTCTTCCGCACCCTGGAGGCGCGGATCGGCCGGCTCCGGGACCGGGTGGTCGCGGCGGTGACCGGGCGTCCGGCGCCCGCCGCCGAACTGCGCAACGCGATCGAGTCGCAGCTGGTGACCCTGTTGCGCGGGGTCGCCTCGGAGGCGGCGGAGAACGCGTACACCGGGTGGAAGGCGCATCCCGCCGGGGCGGCGCTGCTCGATCCGCCGCTCGCCCACGCCTCCGACGACCTGGCCGAACGCGCCGAGCGGCTGGTCCGCGACTGGCAGCGCGGGGTGCTGGACCTGGTCCGCGAGGAGGGCGGCGACCGCCGCTTCGTGGCCCGGACGGCCGCGTACGCGGTGAACGCCACCGGGCTGGCCGTGATGATCGGGGTCTTCGCCTCGACCGCCTTCATCCCGACCGGTCTGGAGGTGGCCACCGGCGCCGGCACCACGGTCGCCGCGCAGGCCGTGCTCCAGGCGATCTTCGGCGACCAGGCGGTGCGCAACCTGGCCAACAAGGCACGGGTGGACCTGCTGGACCGGATCGGCGCACTGCTGGAGGAGGAGGCGGCCCGCTACCTCGACCGGACGGCGGCGGCCCGCCCGGCCGCCGAGACCGGCGCCACCCTGCGCCGGGCGGCCGCCGAGGTGGAGATGGCCCGGCACCGCAGCGGCCTGTCCCGCACCGACGGGCCGGCGCTGCCGCCGACCGGGACGGGCGCCCGATGACGAACTTCGTCGGTCGGGTACGCGAGGCTTTCCGCGGCGACCAGCGGGTCGACCCGGACGAGCTGATCGCCCGCCTGGACGCCGTGCAACGCTTCCTCCGCGCGGTGGACGGCCAGGTGCCGGACGCACAGCTCATCCCCGCGCACACCGTCGTCGAGCGGGCCGGCACCCGGCTCACCCTCTCCGGCGACCACACCGTGGTCGCCCTGGCCGGGGCCACCGGCAGCGGCAAGTCCAGCCTGTTCAACGCCCTCGCCCGGCTGGAGCTCTCGCCGGTCGGCGTACGGCGGCCGACCACCGGCGTGGCGCACGCCTGCGTCTGGGGGCCGCTGGGCGGCGCCAGCCGGCTGCTCGACTGGCTCGGCGTGCTGCCCCGGCACCGGTTCGTCCGGGAGAGCGCCCTCGACGGCGACGACGAGTACGCCCTGCACGGCCTGGTCCTGCTGGACCTGCCCGACTTCGACTCGGTGCAGCGGACCCACCGGCTGGAGGTGGACCGCCTGCTCGGCCTGGTCGACCTCGTGGTCTGGGTGGTCGACCCGCAGAAGTACGCGGACCGGGTTATCCACGCCAGCTACCTGCGCGAGTTCCACCGGCACAGGGACGTGACCGTGGTCGTGCTCAACCAGGCGGACCGGCTGCCCCCGGCCGAGCTGCCCCGGGTGCTGGACGACCTGCGCCGGCTGCTCGACGCCGACGGCCTGGGCGGGGTCCCGCTGCTGCCCACCGTCGCGGTCGACCCGGCCGGGATGGACGGGCTGCGGGCAGCGCTGGAGCGTACGGTCGCGGAGCGACAGGCGGCGCTGCGTCGGCTGGCCGGAGACGTGGACATCGTGGTGGACGAGCTTGAGTCGCTGGTCGGTGTCGAGCCGCCGCGTACCGGACCGGACGACAGGTCGGCGCGGGAGCTCACCGGGGCCCTGGCCGGGGCGGCCGGGGTGCCGGCGGTGGCGGAGGCGGTCGAGGGCGCGTACCGGCACCGGGCCGGCGGGACGACCGGCTGGCCGCTGGTCAAGGGCTGGCGCAGACTGCGGCCGGACCCGCTGCGCCGGCTGCACCTGCCAGGACCGGGCGGGGACCCGGACGCGCCCGCGGAGAGCCTGGTCGCCGCGACATCCGTACCGGATCCGACCGCCGCGCAGCGCTCGGCGCTCAACCTGACGATCCGCGCGGTGGCCGACCGGTCCGGTGCCGACCTGCCGGCACCCTGGCCGACCGCGGTGACCGCCGCGGCCCGGTCCCGGCTCGGCGACCTGCCGGACGCGCTGGACCGCGCGGTGGCCGGCACCGACCTGGGGATGGATCGACGGCCGGCCTGGTGGCGGGTCGTCGGCGGCCTCCAGTGGCTGGTCACGCTCGCCGCGCTGGTCGGGCTGGGCTGGCTCGCGCTCGGCTACGCCCTGCGGGCGCTCGGCCTGCCGGCACTCGACTACCCGAGAGTGGGCGAGTCCCCGCTGCCGACGGTGCTGCTCCTCGGCGGCCTGCTCGCCGGGCTGCTGGTGGCGGCGCTGACCAGACCGGTGGTCCGGTGGGCGGCGCGGCGGGCCCGCCACCGGGCGGAGCAGCGGCTCACCAGCTCGGTGGGGACGGTCGGCGAGGAGTACGTGCTGGTCCCGGTGCGCGCCGTGCTGACCCGGTACGCGCAGGCCCGCGAGGCACTCCGGGACGCCGCCCGCCGCTGAGTCCGACGACGACCCGGCCCACCGCGCCGGCCAGCCCGTCACGGCGAGGCCCGGCGCGCTGGCGGGTGTCCCGGCCGGCCCGGCGGCGTAGGGTCGGTGCATGGCCACGCCACAGACCCCCTACGAGGCGGTGCTGCACGCCGCCCGCGACGTGACGAGGCTCGACTGCGCCCTCGACGCGGAGATGCTCGGCGCCGCGCTGCTCGGCAGCGTGTACGCCGTCGCGGAGACCGACCGGGAGACCGCCGTCCGGGAGTTCGTGACCGGCTTCCTCGCCGCCACCTCCCGCCGCCGCAGCGCCGCCGCCACCACCATCCGCGCCGTCTTCGCCGCCCTGGTGCCGGGCGCCGACGGCGCCGGCCGGGTCCGCCCGGGCGCGCAGGCGCCGGCCTGGGCCGGCCAGCTCGGGCGGGTCCACCTCACCGGCGTCTGGTCCTACGGCGACGTGTACGGCGACCAGACCTCGTACCTCGCCACCTTCGCCTACGACGAGGTCGACGGCGGCCCGGAGCACGCCCTGGTGGCCCTGGTCGACCACAACATCGGCATCACCAAGGACGTCTTCGTCGGGGGCCCGGCCGAGCGGATCCTGGAACAGGTCCGGCAGATGTGCACCGAGGACGAGTTGACCTGGTTCCGCACCGAGGAGCCGGCCCGGATGCGCGGGGTGGTGACCCGTCACCTGGCGGTCACCGACGACCTGGGCGAGCTGCCGGCGGCCGGCTCGCTCGCCACCGACCGGGCGCTGGTCGGCGCGCGGCTGGCCGTGCTGCCCGCACCGGCCCGGGTGAGCGGCGACCCGATCGCTGCGCCGCTCACCGACCAGGAGCGGACCCGGCTGATCCGGGGCTTCCTCGGCTCCCCGGAGGCCGCCCGGTTCGGCCTGGACACGGTGGCGGATGCCGAGCTGGCCTCGCTGCATTTCTGCCTGGGCCTGCTGCTCGACCACGCGCAGAGCTTCCCGGACGCCGATCCGATGCGGTGGAGCCCGACGGTGGCCGAGCTGTTCCTGCTCGACTGGGTGCACCGGCGGGCGGTGCTGGACATGGACGACGCCGCCATGCTGCCCCGGGTGCTGCGCGGCTGGGCGGCGTACGCGGCCCGGCAGCGGGGGCTCGCGGAGGCGGCGGCCCGCCGGACGGACGACGCGATCGAGGAGATGGTCCCCGAGTTCGCCCGGCTCTACAGCACCGGGGAGCGGCGCAGCCCCGCCACCGCCGCCGTCGCCCAGTTGATGGCCGACGGCGTCGACCCGGACGATCCGGCCGCCCTGGACGCCTGGATCGAGGCCAACCGCCACCGCCTCACCGACGACCCCGCCTGAGCGCCCCCGGCGTTCGGCGCCGCGGGACGTCACCGCCCGTCGGCCGCCACCACACCGGTCGGCGCGGCCCCGGCACCGGCCGGTACCGGCGAGCACCGCGGCGACGGGACCGGGACGGGCGCGGCGACGGCCCACGGTCGGACGGCCGGCGGCGCCGGGCGGGACGGGGCGTAAACGGGCCGAGCAGACGGAGGACCAGCGGAGCCCGACGGGCCGGACGACGATGCGGACGGTGACACGGGCAGTTCGGACGGTGACGCGGGCGGCTCGGACGGTGACGCGGGCGGCTCGGACGGCGAGGCGCTGCCGCCGGGAACCGGGCTGGGGCTTCCGGTCTGCCCGGGGGGCGGTGGGGTGAGGATGACCGTCGGCAGCGGCACCGGGTCCGGACTCGACGAGCCGGTCGGCGTCGGACTGGGTGAGGGACTCGGTGACCCGCTCGGGGACGGCGACTGTCCGCCGCCGGCGAAGGGGGTGGGGCGGGCCGCTCCGGTGGGGGGCGCCGGTGTGGCCGGTGGTCGGGGCCGCCGCTCCCACACCGGGTCGGATGCCACTGCCGGGGCCGGGGCGGCGGCCACGACGGCGGCCTCTGACGCGCCGGGGCGGATGACCACCGGGGCGGGACGGGTGGGCGGCACCGCGGACTGGCTGGTCGCGGGCAGCGGGATCACCACCGGGCCGACCGAGGGCGTCGGGATGAACGGCGTGCTGTTGTCCGGAAGGGCGGTGCTGCCGACGGTGGCCGACCCGGCGCTCATGGCGGCGAGGATCGGCATGGACGCGGTGCCGGCGAGCAGGGCGACCGTGAAGAGGTAGCCCCGGCTCGGGCCGCCAAGTCCGGTTTCCCGGTGCGCCCCGACCACCCGTCGGTAGGCGGCGCCGGGGGCCCCGCGGTGGCGGCCGAGGAGCGGGGTTCCGGGACCCTCGGCTGGCTCGGACACCGGCACACCCCTCGTCGTCGACATCGGCGGGCTCGTCGGTGGCGCGGATGTTCACAGCCGAACGGACAAACACCGCTTAACGCTCACCACACACCAGTCAGCCTGGACCAGTAACGCTCAGTTCACCAGACCTCACCGCGTGTCGACACACAATTTGTCCGTCGGGCTGTGGGCCCAGGCGACAAAAAGGCCAATCCGTCGCGTATCAGACGGAACCCGGCAGGGGTGGAGGGCCATATTGTGGGCGCGCTCACCTCCTCTGCAATCATTCAGGCACGACGGCAATGCAGCCGCTACCTCCGCGCACCCGCGGCTGGTGCGGTCCGGCGCCGGCGCTCCCGAACCGGGTTCGCCCAAGAATCCGGCTCAACGCCGCGCGGCAACCCTCACCGGGGCTAGGCGCGGCCGCCAGGAACCAGCCCGGCACCGGCCGGGCCGGCGCACGATTTGCGCGGCACGGGTCACCCCCGACGCCGGCGCAGACACGACAGGGAGAGACGGATGGCAAAGGGCGACCCCGGGGTCACCACCCGCGGCCGGCGGGCCGCACCCCGTACCAAGCGAGCCGCATCGGCGGCCACCGGCGAACCGGAACTCGTCCAGCTGCTGACGCCGGAGGGCGAGCGGATCGAGAGCGCGATCGGCCCGGACGGGACCGAGTACCGCGTCGACTTCACCGACGAGGAGTACCGCGGGCTCTACCGCGACCTCGTGCTGGTCCGCAAGCTCGACGCCGAGGCGACCGCGCTGCAGCGCCAGGGCGAGCTGGGCCTCTGGGCCAGCCTGCTGGGCCAGGAGGCCGCGCAGGTCGGCTCCGGCCGGGCGCTGCGCACCCAGGACATGGCCTTCCCGACCTACCGGGAGCACGGCGTCCTCTACTGCCGGGGCATCGACCCGATCATGCCGCTCGGCCTGTTCCGCGGCGTCGACCAGGGCGGCTGGGACCCCAACGAGTTCAAGTTCAACATGTACACGATCGTGATCGGGGCGCAGACCCTGCACGCGACCGGGTACGCCATGGGTGTCGCCATGGACGGCAAGACCGGCACCGACGACGGCGAGGCGGTGATCGCCTACTTCGGCGACGGCGCCACCAGCCAGGGCGACGTCAACGAGGCGTTCGTCTGGGCCAGCGTCTTCAACGCCCCGCTGGTGTTCTTCTGCCAGAACAACCAGTACGCCATCTCGGAGCCGCTGGAGCGGCAGACCCGCGTCCCGCTGTACCAGCGGGCGGGCGGCTTCGGCTTCCCCGGCGTCCGGGTGGACGGCAACGACGTGCTCGCCTCGTACGCGGTGACCCGGCACGCGCTGGACAACGCCCGGCTCGGCCAGGGCCCCAGCCTGATCGAGGCGTACACCTACCGGATGGGGGCGCACACCACCTCCGACGACCCGACCCGCTACCGGATCGCCAGCGAGGTCGAGGCCTGGCAGGCCAAGGACCCGATCGCCCGGATGAAGGCGTTCCTGGAGCGGCAGCAGATCGCCGACACGGACTTCTTCACCTCCGTCGACGAGCAGGCCCGCGCCGAGTCGGTGCACCTGCGCGAGCGGGTGCTCGCCATGCCGAACCCGGAGCCGGTGACGATGTTCGATCACGTCTACCCCAACGGGTCCCCCGAGCTCGACGAGCAGCGGGCGCAGTTCAGCAAGTACATGGAGTCGTTCGAGGGGAGCGCCCACTGATGGCCACGGAGACGCTCACCCTCGGCAAGGCCCTCAACACCGGCCTGCGCAGGGCCCTGGAGAACGACCCGAAGGTCGTCATCATGGGCGAGGACGTCGGCAAGCTCGGCGGCGTCTTCCGGATCACCGACGGGCTCCAGAAGGACTTCGGCGACCAGCGGGTGATCGACACCCCGCTGGCCGAGTCCGGCATCATCGGCACCGCGGTCGGCCTGGCCATCCGCGGCTTCCGCCCGGTCTGCGAGATCCAGTTCGACGGCTTCGTCTACCCGGCGTACGACCAGATCGTGTCGCAGGTGGCGAAGATGCACTACCGCTCGCAGGGCAAGGTCCGGATCCCGATGGTCATCCGGATCCCCTACGGCGGTGGCATCGGCGCGGTCGAGCACCACTCGGAGTCGCCCGAGGCGTACTTCGCGCACACCGCCGGCCTCAAGGTCGTGACCTGCGCCAACCCGCAGGACGCGTACTCGATGATCCAGCAGGCGATCGCCTCGGACGACCCGATCGTCTTCCTGGAGCCGAAGCGGCGCTACTGGGAGAAGGGTCCGGTCGAGCTGGACGCCCCGCTGTCGGAGGCGTACCCGCTGCACTCGTCCCGGGTCGCCCGCGCCGGCGCCGACGCCACGGTGCTGGCGTACGGCCCGATGGTGCGGACCTGCCTGGACGCGGCGACCGCCGCCGCCGAGGACGGCCGGGAGCTGGAGGTCATCGACCTGCGTACGCTCTCCCCGCTGGACCTGACCGCCGCGTACGAGTCGGTGCGGCGCACCGGCCGCTGCGTCGTCGTCCACGAGGCCCCGGGCAACCTGGGCCTGGGCTCGGAGATCGCGGCCCGGATCACCGAGGAGTGCTTCTACTCCCTGGAGTCCCCGGTGCTGCGCGTCACCGGCTTCGACACCCCCTACCCGGCCAGCCGGGTGGAGGAGGAGTACCTGCCCGACCTCGACCGGGTGCTCGACGCCGTCGACCGCACCTTCGGCTGGTGAGCGGCATGTCACGGATCAAGGAGTTCAACCTCCCCGACCTGGGCGAGGGCCTGACCGAGGGCGAGATCCTCGCCTGGTTGGTCAAGGTGGGCGACACGATCGAGCTGAACCAGCCGATCGTCGAGGTGGAGACGGCCAAGGCTGCGGTCGAGATCCCGGCGAAGTGGGCCGGCCAGGTGCGGGCGATCTTCCACCCGGAGGGCACCACGGTCGAGGTCGGCACGCCGATCATCTCGATCGACACCGACCCGGGCGCCGGCCCGATCGAGGAGTCGACCACCGGCACGCCGGCCGCCGACCTGCCCACTCCGTCGGCGGCCTCCCTCGCCGCTGTCGAGGTGGCCCCGGCCGAGGGCGCGGTCGAGCCCGGCCTGATCGGGGGTCCCGCCCCGGGTGGGCGGACCGCCGTGCTGGTCGGCTACGGCCCGCGCACCACCGCGGCGAAGCGCCGGCCGCGCAAGGGCGGCGCCCCCGCCCAGGCGTCGGCCGCGCCGGCCCCCCCGGTCCAGGCCGCGCCGGCTCCGCCGGTCCAGGCCGCGCCGGCTCCGCCGCCGGTCGCACCGGTGGCGTCGGCGGTCAACGGCAACGGCCGCACCGGCGGGCTGGTCCTGGCCAAACCGCCGGTCCGCAAGCTCGCCAAGGATCTCGGCGTCGACCTGGCCACGCTGATCGGCTCGGGCCCGTTGGGCTCGATCACCCGGGAGGACGTACAGCGGGCGGCGAGCGGGACCCCGACGGCGGCCGAGCCGCTGACGGTCGCGGCGCCGGCCACGGCGGCCGCGAGCTTCGGCGCGGACCGCGAGCAGCGCATCCCGGTCAAGGGGGTACGCAAGCTCACCGCCGAGAACATGTCCCGCTCGGCGTTCACCGCCCCGCACGTGACGGAGTTCCTGACCGTCGACGTGACCCGGGCGATGAAGGCCCTGGACCGGCTCCGGGAGCGGCGGGAGTGGCGCGACGTCCGGGCCTCGCCGCTGCTGCTGGTGGCCAAGGCGGTGCTGCTGGCGGTCAGGCGCCACCCGATGGTCAACTCGACCTGGGCCGGCGACGAGATCGTGGTCAAGGACTACGTCAACCTGGGCATCGCGGCGGCCACCGAGCGCGGCCTGATCGTGCCGAACATCAAGGACGCCGGCCGGCTCTCCCTGCGCGAGCTGGCGGACGCGATGACCGACCTGGTGCAGACGGCCAAGGCCGGGAAGACCTCCCCGGCGGACATGTCGGGCGGCACGCTGACGATCACCAACGTCGGCGTCTTCGGCGTCGACACCGGTACGCCGATCCTGCCCCCGGGCGAGTCGGCGATCCTGGCCTTCGGCGCAGTCCGGGAGATGCCGTGGGTGCACAAGGGCAAGGTGAAGCCGCGCCTGGTCACCACGCTCGGCCTCTCCTTCGACCACCGGATCATCGACGGTGAGCTGGGCTCGAAGTTCCTCCGCGACATCGGGGACTTCCTGGCCGATCCGGAGGCGGCGCTGCTCGCCTGGACCTGACGGTCCATGACACCAGGCCACGGCCGGTGTGCCACGGGTGGACGCCCGGCACACCGGCCGTTGCCGTTGGGGGAAGAATTCGTAGCTCCGACTACCCGTTGACCTACGATCCTTAGGTCCGTGGTTCAGCTCACCTAATAATCGATGGAATTTGGCGGCGTCATGCGCTTCAATAGAGACATCAAGGGGCTGACAACCGAATAGCCAGGAGGAGAGACCCAGATGAGCATGATCGAGCGAATCCGCAACCGCCGCGACGCCAACCGCCGTGCCCGCGCCATCGAGCACGCGCTGCGTTCCGCCAACTCGCCCGCGGTCCGCGAGGAGCTTCTCGCCATCGCCCAGCGTCACATGAGCTGACGCTCCACGACTTTCCTCACCTCCTCCAGTTCGAGGACCCGCCCGGCAGCGCCGGGCGGGTCCTCGGCGTTCGGGGGTGACTGACACCGGGATTCCACCTCGCCGCAGCGCCCGGTACGGTGGGGCTCGGTCGCCACCCATCCGCCCCTGGAGCAGATCGCGCCGATAGAAGCCGATCGACACCGAACGGCAACGGTGAGTGACGGCCGGTGCTCCCCGGACAGCTCCGGGCGGCCACCGGATACGGTGCGGGGAGCCCGCACGGCCGGTATCCGCCGGCGACGCCGGCAACCATGCCGACGGTCCCCGATCGGCATCGGCGGCCGACATGTGATGGAGGAGGCGCACCCATGACGTCCGAGGCCCCGCACCGCCCCGGCCAGGAGCCGGGCGAGGTGTCGCCGGGCGCCGGCGGACCGGCGCCGTACGGCGACCACCCGGCGCAGCAGGACAACGGGTACCCCAACGCCCCCGACCTCGGCTGGGCGCCGCCCCCGCCGGCCGGTCGGCCGAGCCAGCCCGCCCCCGCCTGGGCCGCGCAGGAGGACCAGTCGCCCGCCCCCGCCTGGGCGCCGCCGGGCGGCCAGCCACCGAGCTCCGCCTGGGGTGCCGCCCAGGTGCCGCAGCAGACCGAAGCGGGTGCCTGGGGCGGCTCGCCCCAGGCGGCCTGGGCCGCACCGGAGCAGGCCGGCCCCGCCTGGGCCGCCGCTTCCGCGCCCGACGCCAACCCGTCCAACCCCCCGGCGGAGCAGTCCCCGCCCGCGTGGGCGACGCCGCCCGAGCAGGCCGGCCCCAGCTGGGCCGCCGCGCCCCGCGACGAGCAGCCGGCCTGGGCGCAGGCCGCCGAGCAGGGCGCCCGGGGCGCGGCGCAGGTGACCACCCCCGCCGGGCAGCCGCGCGACGACGCGCCCCGCTCCGGCGGCTGGGCCGGCGCGCCGGCGCAGCAGCAGGACGACTCCGCCCGTTCCGGAGGCTGGAACGCGGCTCCCGCCAGTCAGGACGACCGCTCCGACGGCTGGGCCGTCGGGGCGGGCGCGCAGCAGCAGGACGACCCGGCCGGCTCGGGCGGCTGGGCCACCCCGCCGCAGGACGACCAGCCGGCCTGGGGCCAGCAGGGCGAGCAGTCCGCGCCCGCCTGGGCCTCCGCCGCGCCCACCGCCCGCGCCGCCGCACAGGTTCCCGCCCCGGCCGGACAGCCGAACGAGGCGTGGTCCACGCCGAACGACCCGAACCAGTCCGGCGGCTGGACGGCCGGCAACCCGGACCAGCAGGACGACGGCGCGCGCTCCGGCGGCTGGGAGGCCGGTCCCGCCGGGCCGCGCGACGACGACCCGGACCGCTCCGGGGGCTGGGCCGCCGGACGGGCGGCCGCTCACGGCGAGCCTCCGCAGCAGCCCGGCTGGGGCGTGCCGGACGACCAGCGTCCGGCCACCGGCTGGAGCGGCGCCGCCGCCGTACCGCAGCAGCAGGACCGGCCCGCGTCGGAGGAGTCGGCGCAGGCCGGCTCCTGGGGCGCGGCCGCCCCGGCGCAGGACGACCGACCGGAGGCGGGCACCTGGACGCCGCCCGAGCCCTCGCCGGCCCGGGCCACCGCCTCGGTGCCGTCCCCGGACGGCCCGCCCGCCTGGGGCGCCGACCAGGACGACGCACCGCAGTGGACCCGCGGGGATCGCCCGTCCGTGCCGGACGCCGAGCCGTGGCCGGCCAGCGAGGCGTGGGGCCGCTCCACCGAGGCGGAACCCGCCGCGCTCCAGTCGAACGGCTGGGAGCCGGGCCGGGGCGAGGAGCCGCCGGTCTACCAGCCGGCAGCGGGCCCGGGCATCTCCCCGGCCAACGCCGTACCGCTGCCGCAGCAGGAGCAGCGGGTGCCGGGCGCCAGCCTGGCCGCGTCGCCGCCGGCCGACTACCTGCAGCCGGCGCAGTTCACCCCGGCCGCGGAGGCGCACGCCGAGCCCACCGGCCGGGACCCGCAGGCGTACGAGTCGGGGCAGTCGGACGCCCGGCCCGGCTGGGGCCCGGCCGAGGCGTCGCACCAGGAGCCGCAGTCACCGGCCGGACCGGTGGTGCCCGCGCCGCGTACCTCGCCGGAGGCCGGTGCCGTCTCCGCCAGCGCGTCCGTGCCGCTGTCCAGCCGGGTGACGCCCCCGATCGACGAGGCAGTGCGACCCGCCGGCTCGCCGGCGCCGCAGCCCCGGGTGTACGGCCGCCCGACCCGGCCGGAGCCGGACGAGGCCGCCGCGCAGGACGACCCGAACGGCTACCCGGACCAGGGCCAGCGCTACGCCGACCAGGGGCCGCAGTCCCGCTACGACGACCAGGGCCAGCAGCCCGGCTTCGACGACCACGGCCGCGCGGCGGGGCCGCGCGCCTTCGCCGAGACGGCCTCGGCTCCGCCGTCGTCGCCCGCGGCTCCGCCGTCGTTCCCGCCCGGGGTGCCGTCCTTCGTCGACCCGGCCGCCAACAACCGCCCGGCCAACGGCGTGCACCCGCACAGCGGCGAACGTCCCGGCGACCCGTTCGGCGGTCCCCGCCAAGGCGACCCGTACGGCGGTCCGGGCGGTCACCAGGACCCCTTCGGGGGCCAGCCCGGCCCGGGCGGCCACGGTGACCCGTTCGCGGGTCAGGGTGGACCGGTCGGTGGCCGCGCCTCCGTCGCGGTGCCGGGCCAGGGACCGGGGGCGATGCACGAGCAGGGGCCCGGCGGGTTCCCGCCGGCCTTCCCGCCGCCGCCCCAGCAGGCGCCGCCAGCCTGGCAGCAGGGCCTCGGCGGCGAGCCGGAGCAGGGCCGCTTCGGCGCGTTCAAGCCCGACGCCGAGCCGAAGACCGAGGCGCCGACGCCGAAGGTGCGCAACGGGCGGGTGCTGGCCCTCGTGCTGATCGCGGCGGTGCTGATCCTGGCCGTTCCGCTCGGCCTGCTCACGCTGCTCGGCAAGGCCGGCGGCGACGACAAGCCGGCCGGCTTCGACCCGGCGGTGGGCTCCTGCGTGAAGCAGTCCGGCGGGGGCGCGGTGGCTGCCGACTGCGGTGAGCAGAACGCCTTCAGCGTCGTCTCGAAGGTCGACGCGCCGGACAAGTGCGGCGACCCGACGCAGCCGCACGTGGTGCTGCCGGGCGAGGGGGCCAACCGGGTGCTCTGCCTGAAGCCGGCCGCCGGGTAACCAGCCCCACGACGGCGGGGCCACGGTGATCCGTGGCCCCGCCGTCGTATCCCGGGTGTGATCGAGCCCGCTCGGGGTGCCGGCCGGTCCGGGCCGTCCGGTCCGGCAGACTGAAGGCATGAGCGCACGAGTACGGGCCCCCGAGCTGCGCGGTCGGGGCTGGCTGAACACCGGCGGCAGGGACCTGAAGCTGGCCGACCTGCGCGGCAAGATCGTCCTGCTGGACTTCTGGACCTTCTGCTGCATCAACTGCCTGCACGTGCTCGACGAGCTGCGCCCGCTCGAGGAGAAGTACGGCGACGTGCTGGTCGTCATCGGCGTGCACTCGCCCAAGTTCGAGCACGAGAAGGACCCGGACGCGCTGGCCGCCGCCGTCGAGCGGTACGGGGTGCACCACCCGGTGCTCGACGACCCCGAACTGGACATGTGGCAGCAGTACGCGGCGAAGGCCTGGCCGACGCTGTCGGTGGTCGACCCCGAGGGTTACGTGGTGGCCACGATGGCCGGCGAGGGACACGCCGAGGGGCTGGCCCGGCTGGTCGACGAGCTGATCGCCACCCACGAGGCGAACGGCACCCTGCACCGGGGCGACGGCCCGTACGTCCCGCCGGCCGAGCCGGACACCACGCTGCGTTTCCCGGGCAAGGCCGTGGCGCTCGACGGCGGCAACCTGCTGGTCTCGGACTCGGCCCGGCACTCGCTGGTGGAGCTGGCTCCGGACGGCGAGAAGCCGGTCCGCCGGATCGGCGCCGGCGCCCGTGGCCACGCGGACGGCCCGGCGGAGACGGCCACCTTCTCGGAGCCGCAGGGGCTCTGCCTGCTCCCGGCGCATGTCGCCGAGGTGGCCGGCTACGACGTGGTCGTCGCGGACACGGTCAACCACCTGCTGCGCGGGGTGCGGCTGGACACCGGTGAGGTGGTCACGGTCGCCGGCACCGGGCGGCAGTGGCGGTCGACGGTCGACGACCACGCGCACGACGCCCCCTCGGTCGACCTCTCCTCCCCCTGGGACGTGGCCTGGTACGACGACAAGGTCGTCATCGCCATGGCCGGCATCCACCAGCTCTGGTGGTTCGACCCGATCCAGCGGACCGCCGGCATGTACGCGGGCACCACGGTCGAGGCGCTGCGCGACGGCCCGCTGCCGGACGTCTGGATGGCGCAGCCCTCCGGCCTCTCCGTCTCGGCCGACGGCGCCCGGCTCTGGATCGCGGACAGCGAGACCAGCGCCCTCCGGTACGTCGAGAGCGGCGTCATGGGCACCGCCGTGGGCCAGGGGCTCTTCGACTTCGGCCACGTCGACGGCCCGGCCGACCGGGCGCTGCTCCAGCATCCGCTGGGGGTGTGCGCGCTGCCGGACGGCTCGGTGCTGATCGCCGACACGTACAACGGCGCGGTCCGGCGCTTCGACCCGGAGACGGAGCAGGTCGCCACGGTGGCGGACGGGCTGGCCGAGCCGAGCGACCTGGTGCTCACCGCCGAGGGTGAGGTGCTGGTGGTGGAGTCCGCAGCGCACCGGCTGACCCGGCTGGCCCCGGGCGCGCTCTCCGCGGCGGGCGCCAGCACGGTGGACGGCCCGAGGCACCGGGCCGAGCGGAAGCCGACGGACGTGGCGGCCGGCGAGGTCACGCTCGACGTGATCTTCACGCCCGCGCCGGGGCAGAAGCTGGACGAGACGTACGGGCCGTCGACCCGGCTGGTGGTCTCCGCGTCCCCGCCGGAGCTGCTGATCGAGGGCGCGGGGACGACGACGGACCTGTCCCGCCGGCTGGTGGTCAACGGCGAGGTGGCCGGCGGGGTGCTGCAGGTGACCGCCCAGGCGGCCACCTGCGACGCCGACGTCGAGCACGCCGCCTGCCACCTCACCCGGCAGGACTGGGGCGTCCCCGTGCGGGTCGTCGCCGACGCCGCCACCCGTCTCCCCCTCGTCCTGCGCGGCCTGGACGCCTGAGCGCCGGCCCCGCCGTGGGAGGCCGGGACCCGGTCTGGCCCGCCGAGCGGCGGCACGAGTTCGGCGGTCAGGCGAACGGGGAGAGGGTGACTCCGGCATCGATCAGCGCGGCCCGGACGAGGGCGGCGGAGGCCACCGCGCCGGGGGTGTCGCCGTGCAGGCAGATCGACTCGACGTGGCAGGGCACCACCCGGCCGTCGACCGCGACCACGGTGCGCTCGGTGGCCATCCGGACGGCCCGGTCGGCCACCTCCTCCGGATCGGTGACCAGCGCGTTCGCGGCGGTTCTGGGGACCAGTGAGCCGTTGGGCAGGTAGTTCCGGTCGGCGAAGCCCTCGGCGACCACCCGCAGCCCCGCGCCGACGGCGAGCTGAGCGAGTACCGAGCCGGGCGCGCAGAGCACGGGCAGCTCGTGGTCGTACCCGCTGACCGCGGCGACCAGGGCGGCGGCCTGGGCCTCGTCGCAGGCCGCCGCGTGGTAGAGCGCGCCGTGCGGCTTGAGGTAGCGGACCCGGGTGTGGAACAGCCGGCAGAACGCCTCCAGCGCGCCGAGCTGGTACGTGACCTCGTCGCGGAGTTCGGCGAAGTCGTACGCGATGTGCCGGCGGCCGAAGCCCGCGAGGTCCCGGTAACCGACCTGGGCGCCGACGGCGACCCGGCGCTCGGCGGTGGCGGCGCAGACCCGGCGCATGGTGGACGCGTCGCCGCCGTGGAAGCCGCAGGCGACGTTGGCGGAGGTGACCAGGTCCAGCAGGGCGTGGTCGTCGCCGAGCCGCCAGATGCCGAATCCCTCGCCGAGGTCAGCGTTCAGGTCCATGGAACGTCACCGTAGTCCCTGGCCGGGCCTGCGCGAGCGGGGTCACGTCGTCCACCACACCGACGACCGGGTAGCCGCCGGTGGTCGGATGGTCGGCGAGGAAGATCAGCGGCTGCCCGTCGGCCGGCACCTGCACCGCCCCGAGGACCAGTCCCTCGCTGGGCAGTTCCCCGGTCACCGCGCGGGGCAGGGCCGCGCCGGTCAGTCGCGCGCCGACCCGGTTGCCCACCGGGCTGACCAGGTACGCCGTGCCGAAGAGCAGGTCCGGGGCGGCGGGTGTGAACCAGTCGTGCCGGGGGCCGAGGCGCAGGATCAGCCGCAGCTCGTCCGGGACGGGAGGCATGACGGTGACGTCGACCGGGGCGGGGTGCCCGACCGGCTCGCCGAGGGGCAACCGGTCGCCGTCGCGTACCGGGGGCGGGCCGAGTCCGGAGAGGGTGTCGGTGGCGCGGCTGCCCAGCGCCGGCGGCACGTCGATGCCACCGGAGACGGCCATCCAGGTGCGCAGGCCGGCCCGGGTCGGGCCGATCCGCAGCACCGCCCCGGCCGGCAGGGACAGCGGCCGGCCCACGTCCCCCGGACGCCGGTCGGTCCACCGGCCCCGCTCACCGGGCCGCCGGTGGCGCCACCAGCTGCCGTCCCCGGGCCGGCCGCCAACCGGACGACCCACCTCGGCCGGCGGTTGGTCGATGAGGATCTCGACCTCGGCCCCGGTCAGCGCGACGCAGGCGGCCCGACTGAACCGCAGGTCGCAGCCGGTCAGCGTGATCTCCAGCCCGGCGGCGCTCGCCGGGTTGCCGACGAGCCGGTTGGCCAGCCGCAGCGCGGCCGGGTCGAGCGCGCCGGAGCGGGGCACGCCGAGGTGGGCGAAGCCGGGCCGGCCCTGGTCCTGGACGGTGGTGAGCGCGCCGGCCCGGAGCACCTCGATCACGCTGAGCACGCCGGTTCGCGACTGCGGGGCTCGCAGCACGGGCTCACTCCTCGCGCTCACGGGACACCAGCCGTACCGGGCTGCCGGGCGTGAGCCGGGCCGGCGGGTCCGCGTGCACGTCGAACAGGACGAGGTCGGTCCGGCCGACCAGCAGCCAGCCGCCGGGCGAGGCGGTCGGATAGATCCCCGCGTACGGCCCGGCGAGTGCCACCGAGCCGGCCGGCACCCGGGGCCGTGGCGTGGCCAGCCGGGGGACGGCCAGCTCGGCGGGGAGCCCGGTCAGGTACCCGAACCCGGGCGTGAAGCCGCAGAAGGCCACCCGGAACTCGGTGCGCCGCAGTCTGTCGACCACCTCCGGCACCGTCACCCCCCAGTGGCCGGCGACGGCGGGCAGGTCCTCCCCGTCGTACACCGTGGGAACCTCGACCGGGTCGACGGCGGCCGTGGTGGTGACCGGTCGGGGCGTCCAGGTGGCAATCCGGGCGGCGGCCTCGGCGGGGTCCGGTACGCCGTCCAGCAGCACGGTCGCCGCGGCCGGGACGATCTCGGTGGCGGTCAGCTCGCCGGCGTCGCGCCGGCGCCACAGCTCGGCCCGCCACGCCTGGACCTGGTCGGGGTCGTCACAGTCGAGCAGGAGGGCGTGCGCGCCGACGGGTCGGATCCGCATCCCGCCATAGTGGCGGATCCCCCCGACGACCAGGGTCCACCGGCCGGTCAGGTCGCGTGATTGTCCACACTACTTGCAAGTAACCTACGGTGCCGTAGCCTATTGGCGTGACCACCTCCGCACCGCTTCGGCTCAAGCCGGTCGACATCGGTAAACCCCGGATGCGCGGCTGGCTGCACACCTACGCGTTCTTCGCCGCGCTCGTCTGCGGCATCGTGCTCTGCTCGATCGCGGCCGCCCGGCCCGGCTGGGCGCCCCTGGTCAGCTGCCTGATCTACAGCCTGACCGTCTGCGGGCTCTTCGGCACCAGCGCCCTCTACCACCGGCGGGTCTGGTCCGAGCGCGGCTACCAGATCATGCGCCGGATGGACCACTCGATGATCTTCGTCTTCATCGCCGGCACGTACACCCCGTTCTGCGCCCTGCTGCTGGACACCCGGCACGCCAGCATCATGCTCGGCCTGGTCTGGGGCGGGGCACTGACCGGGGTGGCGGTGAAGCTCATCTGGCCGCACGCCCCGCGCTGGGTCTCCGCACCGCTCTACCTGGCGCTCGGCTGGGTCGCCGTGACGATGCTGCCGGAGATCCTGCACTCCGGCGGCGTGACCGCCCTGGTGCTGCTGATCGTCGGCGGCGCGATCTACAGCGTCGGCGCGGTCTTCTACGCGCTGCGCCGGCCCAACCCGTGGCCCACGGTCTTCGGGCACCACGAGTTCTTCCACGCCTGCACCCTGGTCGCGGCGATCTGCCACCACATCGCGATCTACTTCGCGCTCTTCTCCTGACCCGGCTCTCCTGGCCTGGACATGGTTCGAGGGCCCCGCGCCGTTGCGGGACCCTCGAGGTCGCTGCGGTACGGCTCAGGCGGGGTAGCCCGGGCGGCGCACCTCGCGGTACTCCTCGCGCACCACCCGGTCGTCCTGCACCGGCACCACCGGCTCCTCGGCCACGACCCGCTGGCGCACCGGCGCGGCGACCACGGTACGGCGGCGGCTGCTCCAGAAGTAGAGGGTGGTGATCAGGCCGACGAGACCGACCAGCATCAGCACCCAGCCGACGACATTCAGGTCGAGCCATCCCAGGTTGGCGTTGATGGCGAACGCGAAGATCGCGCCCAGCGCGATCAGGAAGATGCTGGCACCGATGCCCATGACGTCGCCTCCTTGGCGTTCAGCTGGCGTTTCCTACCCGCCGCGGCCATGGATGAGGTAGCGGCATCCATCGACTTACCCAGGCGCTCCGATCGCCAATCAGGCAAGCTGTGCGCATGACGGACGCCAGAAACCAGGAGCGGACACTGGTGCTGCTCCGGCACGCCAAGGCCGAGCAGTCCCAGGACGCGCCGGACGCGGAGCGGCCGCTGACGGCCCGGGGGCACGCCGACGCGGCCGCGGCCGGCGCCTGGCTGGCCCGGCACGCGCTGCTCCCCGACGTGGTGCTCTGCTCCACCACCCGGCGGACCCGGCAGACCTGGCACGGGGTGGCCATGGGCATGACGGGATCCCCGCCGGAGGGCGGCCCGACGGGGTCGACACCGGTGGTGCGTTACGAGGCAGGGGCCTACGAGGCGCAGCCGGACGAGCTGCTGGAGCTGGTCCGCGCGGTGGAACCCGGCGTGGGCACCGTGCTGCTGATCGCCCACAACCCGGGCGTCTCGCTGCTCTCGGCGCGGCTCGACCCGCAGCGGGCGGATCCGGACGGGCTGCGCACGACCGACCTGGTGGTGCACCGCCCGACCACGCGCTGGGCGGAACTAGCCCCGGGCGGCGCCCCCATCACCGCCCGGCACACCGCACGGGGCTGAGGTGCGGTGAGGGGCCCGGTCACGGGCCCCTCACGGATCAGGACGGCGGCGCCGTCGGCGGCGGCGGGTCGGGCGGCGGCGGCATCATCGCGGTCGGGTGGGAGAGCCGGTTCTCCTCCACGATGAGCGTGCGGGCCCGCTTGCGACGGTCCTGCCAGAACCAGAGCGTGGTGAGCAGGACGGCCAGCCCGGCCAGGATGAACACCCAGCCGACCGCGCGCAGGTCGATCCACCAGACGTTGGCCCGGATGGCGAAGGTCATGATCGCGCCGAGCGCGATGAGGAAGATTCCGCTACCAATGCCCATGTGCGCTGCACTCCCCTGTGCGGTGGCCCTTGGGCGTGCTCTGACGTGGTCCGCGACGGTTACCCGTCCGGCGACGCGCCTACCGGTCCGCGCAGCGAAATAACGACGGCGGCCGGCGAGCTCGCGCTCGCCGGCCGCCGGTGTCGGTGTGGAACCGGACTCCTCACCCCGTAGGGCTCAGAAGGCCTCCTCCGGGAGGTCCATGATCTCCAGGTCGGCGCCCTCGATGATCCGCCGATCGGCACCGATGCGGGGCAGCACCTCGCGGGCGAAGAACCGGGCGGCGGCCACCTTGCCGGTGTAGAACGCCTTGTCGGCGGCGGAAACCTCGCCGGCCAGCGCCTTCAGCGCCACGTCCGCCTGCTTCTGCAGCAGCCAGCCGACCACCAGGTCGCCGATCGCCAGCAGGAAACGGCGGCTGCTCAGGCCGACCTTGTAGAGGCTGCGCGCGTCGCCGCTCTGCGCCTCGGCCAGCCAGCCGGTCATCACGCCGAGGATGTTCTGGATCTCGGCGAGCGCCTTGCCGAGCGCCTGCCGCTCCTCCTTGAGCTGGCCGTTGCCGGCCTCGGAGGCGATGAACTCCTGGATCTCGCCGGCGACCGCCATCAGGGCCTTGCCGTTGTCCCGGACGATCTTCCGGAAGATCAGGTCGAGGCTCTGGATCGCCGTGGTGCCCTCGTACAGGGTGTCGATCTTGGCGTCCCGGACGTACTGCTCCAGCGGGTAGTCCTGGAGGAAGCCGGAGCCGCCGAAGGTCTGCAGCGACTCGTGGCCGAGCAGCTCGTACGCCCGCTCCGAGCCGACGCCCTTGACCAGCGGCAGGAGCAGATCGTTGACCCGCTTCGCCAGCTTGATGGCCTTCTCGTCGCCGGCCGCCTCGGCGATGGCGACCTTGTCCTGCCAGGAGGCGGTGTAGCAGACCAGCGCCCGGAGGCCCTCGGCGTACGACTTCTGCAGCAGCAGCGAGCGGCGCACGTCGGGGTGGTGGGTGATGGTCACCCGGGGGGCGGTCTTGTCGGTCTGCTGGACCAGGTCGGCGCCCTGCACCCGGTTCTTGGCGTACTCCAGGGCGTTGAGGTAGCCGGTGGAGAGGGTGGCGATCGCCTTGGTGCCGACCATCATCCGGGCGTACTCGATGATCATGAACATCTGCCGGATGCCGTCGTGCTTCTCGCCGAGCAGCCAGCCCTTGGCCGGTACGCCGTGCTCGCCGAAGGTCACCTCGCAGGTGTTGGAGACCTTCAGGCCCATCTTGTGCTCGACGTTGGTGGCGAAGACGCCGTTGCGCTCGCCCAGCTCGCCGGTGTTCTCGTCGAAGTGGTACTTCGGCACGACGAAGAGGGAGAGTCCCTTGGTGCCCGCGCCGCCGACGCCCTCGACGCCGACCGGACGGGCCAGCACGTAGTGGACGATGTTGCCGCTCAGGTCGTGCTCACCCGAGGTGATGAAGCGCTTGACGCCCTCGATGTGCCACGAGCCGTCCGGCTGCTGGATGGCCCGGGTCCGACCGGCGCCGACGTCCGAGCCGGCGTCCGGCTCGGTGAGCACCATGGTGGAGCCCCACTGCTTGTCGATGAAGAGCTTGGCCCACTTCTGCTGCTGCTCCGTGCCCTCGACGTGCAGCACGTGCGCGAAGGACGGGCCGGAGGCGTACATCCAGATCGGGGCGTTGGCGCCGAGCACCATCTCGGCCAGCGACCACCAGAGGGCACGCGGGGCGTTGGTGCCGCCGAGCGCCTCGGGGAGGTCCAACCGCCAGAACTCGGAGTCCATGAACGCCTGGAACGACTTCTTGAACGACTCCGGCAGCGGCGCGGTGTGCGTCGCCGGGTCAAACACCGGCGGGTTGCGGTCGCTGTCCGTGTAGCTGGCGGCCAGGTCCTCGCGGGCCAGGCGGTCGACCTCGGAGAGGAAGCTGCGGGCGGTGTCGACGTCCAGGTCGGTGTACGGCGCCTGGCCGAACGTCCGGTCCGCCCCGAAGACCTCGAACAGGTTGAACTCGAGATCCCGAAGGTTGCTCTTGTAGTGGGTCATGCTCGCTGGCCCCGCTTCCGGACAGGTTACCGATCAGTAACCCCGACTGTATTACTCGCGGGTAGCGATCGACAAGCCGATCCACCAAGTGACAGCGATTACACACTTCCAGTTCAGTTTCCGGCCAGCGCGGCGGCCCCGGAGAAGCCGGTGGCGGCCACTGCCAGGACGGTCACGACGACGTACGCGATGTGCGTGTCCACTCCGGTTCGGATCAGTTGGCGATGCCGACGGTCTGCCCGACCGACTCCGGCCGGTCGAGCAGGTGGCGCATGGCGTGGGCGACGTCGGCCCGGGAGACGGTGAGCCCGCCCCGCACGTTGCACCCGTACGCGGTCCGGTAGGTGCCGGTCAGCGGCCGGTCGGTCAGCCGGGGCGGACGCACCACCGTCCAGTCGAGCCCACTGTCCCGCAAGACCTCCTCCATCAGCGCCAGGTCGGCGTAGTGCCGGCGCAGCACCCGCCTGATCGCCGGCCCGAGCAGGTACCGCATCAGGGGGCCGTCGCCCGGGTCGCGCCTCGGCGGGTGCGGCCGGCCGGGGGACGGGACCGTGCCCACCGGCGCGGCGCTGACCACGACGATCCGGCGTACGCCGCCGGTGGTCATCGCCTCGATCACGGCCCGGGTGCCCCGGGTGGCGATGCCGGCGTCGGCCGCCGAGCGGGGGCCGAGGCCGGACAGGACCGCGTCGGCCCCCTCGACCGCGGCGCGCAGCGTGGTCGGGTCGGCCGTCGCCAGGTCGGCGGCGACCACCCGGACCGGCGCCCCGGCCAGCTTCCCGGGGTCCCGCACCATGGCGGTGGCGTCGTCTCCGGCGGCGACCGCCTGGTCGACGAGGTGCCGGCCGACACCGCCGGTGGCGCCGACGATCGTGAGCTTCATGGAAACGCCTCCTCGCTGTCGACCGCGATCGGCGGCCGGGCCCCGTAAGATATGGAAACCGTAACAGTTGATACGAGGCTCAAACAATATGGATCCCGTAGAATCTGAGGACTCGCGTCGCCGTCGCCGCACGGCGATCCGGATCAAGGAGACGATGCGCGAGCTGAACAACCAGCTCGCGCTCCTCAATCACCACGTCGGCGTACGCCTTTCGCTGCGCGACGTGGATTTGGACTGCCTCGACCTGATCGCCCGGCACGGACCGCTCAGCCCCGGTGCGCTGGCCCGGCGGGCCGGGCTGCACCCGGCGACCATGACCGGCATCCTCGACCGGCTCCAGCGCGGCGGCTGGATCGTCCGAGAGCGGGACCCGGACGCCACGGACCGCCGGTCGGTCACGGTCCGGGCGCTGCGCGAGCGCAACGCGGAGCTGTACGGCCTGTACGCCGGCATGAACAGCGCGATGGACGAGATCTGCGCCGGGTACGACGAGACCCAGCTCGAGGTGATCGCCGACTTCCTCCGCCGGGCCGGCGAGGCGGGCCGGCGGGCCAGCGACGAGCTGGCCGACGGCTGAGGGCAGCGTCAGCTCTCGGCCGCGCCGACCTCCCAGCTCGGGACGGCGGCGGTCGGGCCGCTGCGCGGGCCGGTGTACTCCATCAGGACCAGCGCGATGTCGTCGTCCAGCCGGCCGTGCACCCACTCGACCAGGGCGGTCTCCAGCGAGGCGAGGCCGTCGGCGACCGTGCCGTGACCGAGCAGCCGCCAGGCCCGGTCGGCGGTCGGGAAGAACTCGCCGTCCCGGCGGGCCTCGCCGAGGCCGTCGGTGAAGAGCAGCAGCCGGTCGCCCGGCTCCAGCCGTTCCACCCGGGGGCGGACCACCGGCATGAAGCCGAGCGGGGGCGCGGGCGCGGGCGGTTCGAGCGGGATCACCGCGCCCCGACGCAGCAGCAGCGGCGGCGGATGTCCACAGTTGACGATGGTGAGGGTGCCACCCCGCTCCTCGACCAGCGCGGCGGTGACGAAGTCCTCGTCGCCCACGTTGCGGGCCACCGCCCGGTCCAGGTCGGTCACCACGGCCCGCAGATCCGCCCGCTCGTACGCGACGTGCCGGTAGGAGCCGAGCACGATGCTGGCCAGGCGGACCGCGTCCAGCCCCTTGCCCCGGACGTCCCCGATGATCATGCGGACGCCGTACGGGGTGTCCATCGCCTCGTAGAGGTCACCGCCGATCTCGGCGGTGGCGGTGGAGGAGATGTAGCGGCCGGCCACCGAGAGGGTGCCGACCTGCGGGCCGAGCGGCCGGAGCACCGCTTGCTGGGCCACCGCCGCCAGCTTCGACAGCTCGGCGATCTGCTCCGCCTGCCGCTGGCGTACCGAGGCGACCGCGGCGGCGATCGCGGTGGCCAGGGCGATCCCGGCGACGTTGACCGCGCTGACCAGCGACATGGTCCGCTCGGCGAGGGCGAAGCTGGCGCCGATGACGGTGGCGAGGACACCCACGCCGAGCACCACCCGCCAGGAGGCCAGGGCGGCGGCGAGGAACGGTGCGGCGACCATCAGCGCCACGTAGTGCGCCGGCCGACCGTCGGCCAGTTCCACGGCGGAGACGAGTGCGAGCAGCGCGAGGGCCGCGCCGAGGCCGGCGCGGGATCCGGGACTCAGCGGGCCGCGGCCCGACTGGAAGGGTTGCGTGCGTACACCGGACAGCATGCCTGATGGACGTGAAGCGGTGAATGAACCTGGCCCGTCGTCCGAGGGTGTTCTGTCCGGCCGGCCCGCCCGGCCGGCCCGATCGCCGTCCGTCACCCGGTCAGCCGAGCACCTCGTACTTGACGGTCACCTCGCCGAGGTCGACGGAGGCGATCGCCTGGAACGCGGCCCGGGACAGGTCCAGGCAGCGGCCGTCGACGTACGGGCCGCGGTCGTTGATCCGGACGACGACCGACTTGCCGTTGGCCGGGTTGGTCACCCGGACCTTCGTGTTGAAGGGCAGCGTCTTGTGGGCGGCGGTCAGCGCGTCCGGGTTGAAGGTCTCCCCGTTGGCCGTCATCTGCCCCTCGTCGTAGAAGGACGCGCCGCAGGAGCCGCTGTCGACGACCTTGGCCGCCGCGCTGGCGGTCTTCGCCGTGGCGGTCGGCTTCGGGCTGGCGGTGCGCGCCTTGCTCCGGGAGGCGGCCTGGGTGCGAGTCGCCGTCGGGCTGGGGGTGGCCTTGGGCGTGGGGCTCGGCGCGACGGACGCGCTGGGCGAGGGGGACGCGGAGCTGGGGGCGAGGCTGCTGGGCAGGCCCTCGGCGACGGCCGGCTCGGGGGCGGCCGAGCCGGAGGTGAGCTGGACCGCGCCCACGGTGCCGCCGACGGCGAGCACCACGCCGACCGCCGCGGTGGCCGCGATGCCGGCGGGCGAGGAGAACTTGCGGGTACGGAAGTGCCTACCAGCCACCGGCCCGGTCCTTTCGTCAGCTGAACAAACCGGCTCGGACCGTAACGAGAGAAGTACTTCCGAAGTCAACGTGATCATGGTGGTATGCCCATATTTACCCTGATACGTGTAGCCGGTCAGCCTGGCCCCGATGGCCGATCGGAGGAATGATCGCTGGCCATGGCCCGTCCGGCATCGCCTGGCGTCGGTGTCCGAGGATGGGACGGTGCTGAGCGAACGCCTCGTCGAGCTGTTCCGCTGGGTCGATCCCGGTCCGGGGAGCGACCACCTGGTCAGCGACGTCTCCGGCTGGTGGCGGGACCCGGAGGTGCTGGTCGCCCTCGGTCCGGCCCTGGTGGCGCCCTTCCGGCCCGCCCACCCGACGGTGGTGCTCGCCCCGGCGGTGACCGGGCTGCTGCTCGGGCCGCTGGCCGCGACCGCGCTCGGGGTGGGCTTCGTGCCGGCGTACAAGACGGGTGACGGGCGGCTCCCGGCCGGCGCGGTCAGCTGGGCGCAGAGCCCGCCCGACTTCCGGGGCCGACGGGTCACCCTCGGGATCCGGGACCGCCACCTCGGCCCGGGTGACCGGGTGCTGCTCGTGGACGACTGGGTGGCCACCGGCGCCCAACTGCGCGCGCTGCACGACCTCTGCGCGGCCCGCGGCGCCGAGGTGGTCGGCACCGCCGCCGTGGTCGCCGACTGCCCGCCGGAAGTGACCGCCGAGCTGGGCGTCCGCGCCCTGGTCGACGCCGCCCGCCTCCTCGCCTGACAAGGCGGGTCCGCGCTTGACCTCAAGCGCGATTGAGGTCCGACGATCATCGGCATGGACGACGGAATCCTGGACGAGGCGTACCAGCGGCTGCACCGGACCGGCCCGGAGTTCGAGGGCTGGCTCTCCAACCACGGTCCGATGGCGGTCGAGGCACTGGTGCGGCACGGGCACGGCACACGGGTGCATCGCTGGCTGGACGACTACCTGCGCCGCCTCGACGAGCTGCCTCGCGGCCTGCGGCCGATCGACGACTGGCGGGCGGCGCTCGGCGACCCGAAACGGGCCGGCGACTGGCTCGCCCACTTCGACCGCGAGCTGCGTGAACGCCCCTGGCGGGAGGTGCTCGGCGCCTGGTGGCCCCGGCTGCTGCCGGGGATCGCCGCCGGCGCCACCCACGGGGTGATCCGGGTCGGGCACGCCGTCCGGGTGCTGCTCAGCGACGGCGCCGGAGCGGACCGCCTGGCCGAACTGGGTCAGGCGCTCGGCTACTGGGCCGCCCGGTGGCAGCCGGTGCCCGGGGCCGGCCCGCTCACCGGCCGGGCGGACGTGCCGGCCGCGTTGGCCGGGGTGCCCCGGATCGCCGAGCAGAGGGGCGGGATCCGGGAGCGGCTGGGCCGGCTGCCCGACGTACCGGAGTGGCCTGGCGCGGTGACGGCGCTCCGCCCGCCGACCACCCCGGCGGAGGCCGAGCGGGCCCTCACCGACCTGGTGCACCGGGCGAGCCTGGACTACCTCCGGTTCGGGCACGCCAACCCGGTCATGCTGGTGCACGCGGTGACCGCGCCGACCGCGGTGCTGCGTACCCTGCACGCTCTCGATCCGGGGCTCTGGGCGCCGAGCCTCACCGCGGCCTGGTCGGCCACGGCGGCGGTGACCGCGGTGTACGCCGCGCCGAAGCCGGCCTCCCTGCCGGCGGTCGCGTCCGGCTCCCCGGCGGAGGTGTTCGCCCGGGCCGCCCGGCACGGCGACGCGCACGTGGTCAAGATGGCCGACGCGGTGCTCGACGCGCACGCCGCGACCGGCGACGAACGGGTCCTGACGGCCGCCGGCTACGCCGGTCAGCTGATCTGACGCGCTGCCCGGCCGGGTCGGCCTACTCCATCGTGCTGGGCTCCGGAACCGCCGGCGTCGGGCTGGTGCGCTGCATGGGCGCCTGGGTGGCCGTGACCGCCGGCCCGGGCTGCAGCATCCGCGTGAAGACGTTGCGGAACAGGGTTGACATCGCGGGATCGCTTCCCAGCGCGCCGGCAAATGCGATCGAGGACGCGCTGAAGACCAGTGCGCCGTTGGGCTTCTCCATGAACACCATGGCGGCACCGCCGCCGGAGTTTTCCCCTCTGGCGATGACCTCGGACTCGGCGGCCTCGCCGGCGAGGCCCAGCATCGCGTCCATCTCCCAGCCGCTGGCGGCGCCGTTGTAGCCGCTGAGGCCGAACCTGCTGCCGACGGTGAGGCCGGTGCCGGCCAACAACGGGTGGTCGCGCACCACCCGGTACGGGGCGTAGCTGCCGGCGGTGGCGTAGTTGACCCCGACCAACTGTGAGGCGGGCAGGCCCAGCGCGGCGTAGGGGTCGCGCTTGCCGTCCGGTCGGCGGTACGTCACCACGGTCCGACCAGCGTCGACCCGCACCCGCTCGTAGATGCCATTGCCGCCGGAGTAGATCAGCCGACCGCCGCCGGCCTGATAGTTGACGAGATGCTGCCGCATCGCCTCCGACCAGTACTCGGGGTGGCTGCCCAACACGAGAACCCGGTAACGGGTGAGCCAGCTACCAGAGGCGTGCAGGTCGGCGTCCTCGTAGCAGTCGAAGGCGAGCCCCTGCTTGGACATCCATCGCGTCAACATCAGGTCCGACCACATCGTGTGATCAAAGATTGCGGGATCGTCCACGTTCAGCTCAGTCGAGGGACGACGCGCGGAGAGGGGGCGCGGCCCGGACATGTCGGTGCAGTACTGGTTGTGTCCGCCCCAGGTGTTGTAGGCGTTGTAGGTGAAGGTCGGAAGCAGCACGGCGATCTGGCTGGTGGGCTTCGTCGGCCGGACGATGAACGGCACGTACCGGTGGAGCCGGTGCGGGCCGTCGAGCCGCGCCGCGTACAGACCGGGCTGCCAGTCGGCCGGAATCCGCAACCGGATCCGATCCGACCAGTCGCAGCCGACACGGATGAAGCCGGTCGGCAGCGACTGCACTCCACCGGTGACCCGCATGGGAGCGGAGACCACCTGCGGCGCCCCGGCGTTGGGTGCCAGCCGCACCATCGACGCGGTGACCGACGGAAAGCCGGTCGAGACCGCCACAAGGAGCGTCCCCCCCTGCAACACGCTCGGCGTGTTGGGGTAGCCCTGGAGGGCGGCCCGAGACTGGACCGTCCAGCCCGTCCCGACCTTCGTCGCCGATCCGCCGTTGAGCCAGACGGCCCGTCCGTCGGGACCGGCGGTGGTGTAGTTGATCAGCCGGTGGTGGAGGATGGTGCCCGTCTGCCTGCTGGTGGCCGGGTCCGGTGGGATGGCGTACAGAACACCCTGGCCGGTCAACCACACCCCGTCGTTCACCCCGGCATCGCGGAGCCCGCCGAGGATCCGAAGCCCGGAACCCCGTGCCCACAAGCCCCTACCGATGTGCCGGTGCCAGAAGACGACGCCGTAGCGGTACGCATAGATGACTCCTGAGGCGTCCGCTTGGAGCACCGCACCCCGGAAGCCCCTGCCGACCCGCATGCCCGTGGCCGTCCACGCTCTCCTCGACGGGCTGTACTGGTGCCAGAACAGCTGTCCGTCGGTATCCTGCCCGTAGATCGCGCCGTCGAACCCGCACAGCCGGGGATACCGGTCGAACCCGGTGCCGATCTGACCACCGCTGAACAACGAACCGGCGCCGGTCAGCGGATCGGACAGGTCGTAGCGGTAGTGGTGCACCGTGCCGTCGCCGCGGACCCCGTAGAGCGAGCCGTTGGTGCTGCCGAAGACAGTCTGGAACTCGTGCCAGCCCGAGCCGATCTTGCGGCCGGAACCACTCGCCCAGCTGGATGTCCCGGTCTGCCACCCCAGGTGGCGGTACCAGAGGAGGGAGCCGTCAGCCTGGATCGCGTAGACGACTCCGTTTCCTCCGCCGACCAGCCGGATGAACCGCTGCTGGGGGTCGTAGGCGGGAACAGCGGCCGACGCGGGGGCGAGACCCGTCAGCAGCGTCGGCGAAACGGAAGCCGCGACGATGGCGCCGTCCCGAAGGAAGCTCCGGCGCGGCATGCCGTCCGGCTTCTGGTGCTCAGTCATGACCGTCCCCCTCAGTCAACCCACAGACGCTGAACACCCTATTTCGAGGGTCACGACAAGTTTGTCCGCGCCTGGCAGCCGGCGAACAATTGGCACTGTCCGCGAGGACCTTCAGCCGGGGGTTCCGATCCCATCAGTCGACCGGACGATTGACGATCGGGTGGCCGCGAGTTCCGGCGTGCTGCGACCGGAGACGGGCGGGTGCGGGCGGCGGCCGGCCACGCCGGTCAGCTCGTCTGAACGAACTCCTCCACCGCCGTGCAGACCCGGCCCAGCACCTCGGCCGAGCAGGCCAGGGGGCCGGGCACCATCAGCGAATGGTCGGCGTCCGGGATCTCCAGCACGTGCGGCGTGAGCCGGCGGGCCACCGCACCGTCCCAGAGCTTGTCCGCCGTGCCGCCGACCAGCAGGAACGGCTCGGTCGCCCGGTCCAGCGCCTTGGTCACGTCGGCCCGGTTGAGCAGCGGGGTGAGCCAGACCGCGCGCAGCCCACGGTCGGCGGCGAGCGGACTGGCGAATGTGCCGAGCGACTTGCCGACCAGCAGGTGGGTGCGCTCGGCGAGGGCCGGCGTCACCTGCTCGGCCACCCACGGCGCGGCCCGGTCCGCGCCGAGGTCCCGGGGCACCTCCCAGGTGATCTCGTGGGTGTCGAAGCCGACGCGGCGCAGCGCCTCGCCGACATAGACGAAGAGCGGGGCCCGGGTGTCGTAGCCCCGCCCCGGAACGAGCACCGCGCGCCGGTCCGCCATGGTCTCCTCCTCGTCGCCTCTGCCCGCCGTCGTCACGGTAGCGCCGACCGCCCGGACAGTGGGGGACGTTGAAATGCTCCGGACACGAGATCATCCGGCGGCGTAGCCTCGGCAGGATGTGGCCCCGGATCGGTGGACTCCGCTCGCTCGCCCTCGGCACGCCCGGCGAGCTGCGGACCACGCTCAACACCCTGGTGCTGGCCGGCGCAAAGACGGCGACCGCCGGCCTGCTCACCGAGTACGCCGAGGAGAACGAAGAGCTGGAGCACGCCGGCGAACGGCTGGTCCTCGTCGACGACCACGACGCGCTGGCCGGGATCGTCGAGGTCACCGGCGTCGAGGTGGTCCGCTTCGCCGACGTACCCTGGGACTTCGCCCGGTCCGAAGGGGAGGGCGACCGGTCCGTCGAGGGGTGGCGGGCGGGTCACGCCGCCTACTGGGCCCGGCAGGGCACCCCGGTCACCGACGACACGCAGATCATCTGCATCCGGTTCCGGCTGGTCTCCGGCGGGGACGGGGGCGTCGCCACCGGAGACCTCGGCACCTGAGGTGAGCCTCGCGCCACGTCGCGGTGCGTCCGGACCGCTGCCGGGCGCCGGTCGCGTGCCGGGTCAGGCGCGGCGCAGCTCGGGCAGCAGCCGGGTGGCCACGTCCGCCAGGATCGCCTCGTCGCCGGCGTACCAACTGCTGGCCCGCGGCCAGTGGCTGACCACGTCGGTGAAGCCCAGCCTCGCGGCCCGCTCGACCTGGTCGGCGAAGAAGTCGGCGCTGCTCAGCGAGAAGACCGGCGCCGCGTCGAGCGACAGGTAGCGGTCGAGGGTGGCCGGGTCGCGGCCCGCCGTGGCCAGCGTCTTGTCCAGCCGGGCGGAGAGCTCGGTGACCGAGTCCCACCAGCTCTCCAGGTCGTCACCGCCGGCGCCGGTGGTGACCCAGCCCTGACCGAACCGGGCCACCAGCCGCATCGAGCGTGGCCCGTTCGCGGCGACCACGAACGGCACCCGGGGCTGCTGGACGCAGCCGGGATTGTTCCGGGCGCCGACCGCGGCGAACCAGTCACCCCGCCAGGTCGTCCCGTCCTCCCGCAGCGCCAGGTCGAGCAGCTCGGTGAACTCGCCGAAGCGGTCCACCCGCTGCCGCGGCGGCAGCGTCTCCCCGCCGAGCACGGTGGCGTCGAAGCCGATCCCGCCGGCGCCGATGCCGAGCAGCAGCCGACCGCCCGAGACGTCGTCCAGCGCGGTCACCTGCCGGGCGAAGGCCGCCGGGTGCCGGAAGTTGGGCGAGGCGACCAGCGTGCCGAGCCGGATCCGCGAGGTCACCGTCGCGGCCGCAGTGAGCGTGGTCACCGAGTCGAACCACGGGCCGTCGACCAGGTCCCGCCAGCCCAGGTGGTCGTAGGTCCAGGCGTGGTCGAAGCCCCACTCGTCCGCCTGCCGCCAGCGGCGCTGCGACTCGGACCAGCGCTGGTCGGGAAGGATCACGATGCCAATCCGCATGATCGTCAGCGTACGTGCTCGTCGTCCAGTGCGAGGCGTCTCAGCCAGCGCTGGGCCCGATCCAGTCCGGTTCCACCCCGCGACGACGTCGGCGCGCTGACCCTGCGGGCTGTCAGGGTCGGAGAGCGGCCAGCTTGACCATCATCCGGCCCATGTGCGGGTCGAGGGTCTCCGGGTCCGCGTCGGCCACTTCCCGCCCGGTCCACCAGCGGACGGCGCGGAACTCGCCCGGGTCGGGCGTGAGCGCCTGTTCGCGGCTGCCGCTCAGCACGAACCAGAGGCTGACGTCGGTGTGCCGGTCCTCCGGCGGCCCGACGGTCCCGGTGACGGTGAGGAAGAGGGGACGCTCACCGGGGCGCGGCGGGAATACCGCGGGCATGCCGAGCTCCTCCACCACCTCGCGCCGGACGGTCTCGACGGGGTGCTCGCCCGGCTCGACGTGGCCGCCGCTGGGCAGCCACTTCCCGGCCCTGACGTGATCGACCAGCAGGACGCTGCCGTCCGCCACATCGTGCAGCAGGAAGTATGCGACCAGGTGCGGCGACGGGGTGCGCGGCGTGACCCGGCGAAAGATGTCGTCGGTCCCCGCCAGCCAGGACAGGCACTCCGCCCGGTGCCGGGCCTCCAGGTCATCCATCGGCGTCAGGGATTCGACCAGGGCACGGATCTCGCTCTCCACCCGCATTCCACGCATCCTGCCAGCTGGCTGGGACAGACCGCGGGCGTCGGGGTCGTGGGTCGGCGTCCGCCGAGGCCCGACGAAGTCGCGCACCGGATGCCGGGCGTCCGCCGTCACGGACGCCATCGGCGGTACGACGAAGGGCCCGGCCGCGACGGCCGGGCCCTTCGCCTGTCGACCTGCTACCGGTTGCCGGCCCGCAGCGTCTCGAGCGCCCGGACGGCGGCGGCCTCATCCGCCGTACGCGCCATCGCGCCGGCGCCCACCGTCGCGCCAGCTCGCGACGGGGCGCCCACGTCGGTCGGGTTGTAGACCCTGGTCGAGCCGAGCGGGCCGCCGATCCAGGTCCCCGCCTCGGTGAGCTGGCTGTCGCTGACCACCGAAGCGGAGCCGAAGACCAGGGCGGTGTGGACGGCGCCGCTGGTCTCGTCCAGGGCGTCCCGCGCCGCCGGTCCCAGCGCGGACGCGGTGCCGGGGGTGAGCACCAGCGGACCGTTGAGCGCACCCATCAGCGCACCGCCGGCCAGGGCGTCCGGCCAGTCGGAGCCGGTGGCCACGCCGATGTGCTGCTCCCCGTGGAAGTACACCCGAGCGACCGCCGCCGCCGTGTCGTAGCGGTCGTCGCCGACAAGGTCGAGCGCGTCGTCGTCGTACGCCTCGGCCGCCGCCGCGGCCGCCCGACCGATTCCGATGATGTACCGCCCCGCCGACAGCGAGTCGAGGTAGTCCCTGGTCGCCCCTGGCATCACGGCGTCGTTGGTGAGCACGATCACCGCTGTCGGGATCTCCGCGAAGATGTAGGAGCCGGCGGCGGCACCCGCCGCGAGGGCGTCCGGAAAGTTCATGCCGGTGGCGACGAACACCATCCCCGGGTCCGCGTCCATCTCCTTGGCGATCGCCACCGCGGTGGCGAACCGGTCGGTGCCGGCGAGCCGCCGCACGGTGTAGCCGAGCCCCCGGATCTGGTCCTCCACCGCGGTGGAGAGTGCGCCGGGGCTGCCCAGCAGGTAGACGGTGCCGCCGGGGGCGAGCACCCGCTGGATCTCCGCGCCGGTGCCCCACTCCAGGCTGGTCGGCGGGGTCAGCAGCAGGGGGGCACGCTTGGCCGCCGCCAGCGCCGAGCCGCCGAGCGCGTCGGCGAAGGTGTCCGACCGGGACAGCACCACCGCACGGGCCCGCTCCCGGGAGTCCGCCGGGTCGGCGACGCTCGCCCAGCGCGACCGGGAGACGGAGACCGCGGTGGAGAAGCGGCTGTCGCCGGCGAGCCGTCCCACCCGGTCCTTGCGGCGGGGCTGGTAGGCCGGCACCCCGTCGACGATGGCGAGCACGCTCGGGCTGGCGGCGGCCGATCCGTCGGCCGGCGCGATGGCCACGGTGGGGCCCTGCCGGAACGCGATCCGGCTGCCGTCCGGAGACCAGGTGGGAGAATCGTGCGCCACCGGGTTGCTGGTGACCGCGACCTCGTTCCCACCGGTCAGATCAGAGACGATGATCTGGCCCTCGCGGACGAAGGCCACCCTCCTGCCGTCCGGCGAGAAGGCGGGGTTCCCGCCGTTGTCGTCCACCAGCGTGACCCGGCCACCCTGGGCCCCCGGCTCGTAGAGCATCACAGCGGGCTGACCGGTCGGCTGACCGGTGCCGTCGTCGTCCTCGCGCTGGAACACCACCCGCCCGTCGGGCCCGCCATCCGGATTGCGGTAGTGCTTGCCGAAGCCGTACGGCGAGATCTGCTCCTCCCCGACGCCCCAGGTGCTCGCACCCATCCGGATGGTCCAACCGGAGGTGGCGTCCGACTTCTCGGCCCACACCACGCCGCTGCCGTCGCCGAGCCAGGAGGTGCCGGCCCGCTGGCGGCCCGGGATCGGCGTCAGGACCACGTCCTGCACCTTGCCGGTGCCGTCGAAGCGGATCGACCGGATGCGCTGATCGGGGCTGAGGTAGACGGCCCGGCTGCCGTCGGGCGACCAGGACACGTCCCGCATCGCCTCGGGCACCGGGTTCCTCAGCGTCTGCCGCGCCGGGTCGCCGATGAAATCGATCGAGGTGGCGTTGTTGCTGATGGTCAGGACACTGCCGGAGCCAGGCAGACTGGCGTGCGCAGCGGGCGCGCCAGCCACGGACACGGCGGAGATGACCGCGAGGCTCGAGGCGAACGCCCCGGCTCTGCGGAACTGCGCTGATGACAAGAGAAGAACTCCCCGTTGGAGGACGCGCCGCGACATGCATCGATCAGCCGGCTGGTCCGGGCGGGCGGCGGCACGTGTCCGATCACTGTAAAAGAATCTGTGGCCGCCGCGCTGCCCCGCCGAGCCCGCCCACGCGGAAGGGCCCGGTCGGATCGACCGGGCCCTTCTACGTTCGCCGACCGGTGACCGGCCGGATGCTCGCCGATCAGCGGCGGGCGGTGCGCTCCGGGAGCGACTCCGCCGCGGCCGCCGCCTGCTCCGGCGTACGGACGACGTCGGAACCGACCGTGGTGGCACCGGCGACGCGAAGCGAGTCAGCGGTCCGGGCAGTGGACGACAGGCCGATGTCGGTCGAGTTGCTGAGCAGCGACGACCCGAGCGGACCACCGATCCACGTGCCGGCCTGGCTCTGCTGGTTGGACGACACCACGGCGCTGGAACCGAAGATCAGCGCGGTGTGCACGGATCCGCTGCTCTCGTCCAGCAGCGCCTGCGCCTCCGCTCCCAGCGTGGTGGCGGTACCGGGGGTGAGCAACAGCGGGCCGTTGAGCAGGCCCATCAGCGCACCGCCGGAGAGGGCGTCGGGCCAGTTGGTGCCGGTGGCGAGACCGATGTGGTTCTCCCCGCCGAAGAACGTCCAGGCGACGAAGAGGGCGGTCTCGTAGCGTCCGGTGCCCGACACCTCGAACGAGTTCGGGTCGTAGGCGGCCGCCGCGTTGGCACCGAAGAGGCCGATGCCTGCGATGTCACGAGTGCCCGCCGGCAGGGTGTCCAGGAAGCCCTTGGTCGCCGCCGGCATCGTGGAGTCGTTGGTCAGCAGCACCACGGCGCTGGTGCCACTGCCCGGGTAGTCGTAGGAGCCCGCCGCGGCACCGGCCGCGAGCGCGTCCGGGTAGTTCATGCCGGTGGCGAGCAGGACCAGGTCGGGGGTGGGGTCGATCGCCTTGGCGATCGCCACCGAGGTGCTGAACCGGTCGGTGCCGGCCAGCCGCACCACGGTGTAGCCCAGCGCCTTCACCGCGTCCTCCACCGTGGTGGAGATCGCGCCCGGGCTACCCAGCAGGTAGACCGTGCCGCCGGGGGTCAGGGTCCGCTGCAGCTCCGCCTGGCTGGTCGCCTCCAGGCTGGTCGGCGGGGTCAGCAGCAGCGGGCCGCGCTTGGCCGCCGCCAGCGCCGAGCCGCTGAGCGCGTCGGCGAAGGTGTCCGAGCGGGACAGCACCACGGCCTGAGCCTGCTCGCGCGTGTCGGCCGCGTTGCTCACGGTCTTCCAGTGCGACTGGGAGACCGCCGCCGCGGTGGTGAACCGGGAACTGCCGGAGAGCCGGACCGACCGGTCCTTGTTCCGCGGCTGGTACGCCGGGACGCCGGCGGCGGTCGAGACCACGGCCGGGTTCGCCGCCTGCGAGCCGTCGGCCAGCGCGGTGGCGATCGTGGAGCCCTGGCTGAACGCGATCTTGGTGCCGTTCGGGGACCAGGTGGGGTTGTCGTGCCCGGCGTTGCTGGCGACGACCACCTCGTTGCCGCCGGTCAGGTCGGAGACGATGATCTGGCCGTCGCGGACGAAGGCCACCTTGGTGCCGTCCGGCGACAGGGACGGGTTGGACCCGTTGTCGTCGACCACGGTGGTCTGCGCGGCGCCGTTGGAGAAGTCGTAGAGGATGACCGCCGGGGTGCCGGTGGGGTTACCGGCGCCGTTGTCCGCCTGCCGCTGGAAGACGACCTTCATGCCCGGGCCGCCGTCCGGGTTCAGGTAGTGCTGGCCGTCGTCCGGGGAGATGTGACCGCCGGGGAAACCGGAGCTGCTGGGCGCGATCCGGACCATCCACTTGCCGGTGCCGGCCTTCTCGGCCCAGACGACGCTGCTGCCGTCACCCCGGTAGGAGGGGCTGTTGCGCAGAACGCCGTCCTCCGGCACGGCGACGTACCAGAGGTCGCCGCTGGCGTTCCAGCGGATCGAGGTGATGCCGCCGTCCTGGTCGACGTAGGCGGCCCGGCTGCCGTCCGGCGACCAGGACGCGTTCAGCATGCTGTCGCCGAGCGGGTTGACGAGCGTCGTACGGGAGCTGTCGTTGAGGAACTTGAGCGACGTCGTGCTGTTGCTGACGGTGAGCACCTCACCGGTGCCGGGGAGGCTCGCGGTGGCGGCCGGCGCACCGGCGATGAGAGCGGTGGAGCCCACGGCGAGAGCCGAGGCGAGCGCAGCAGACCTGCGCAGAGACGATGGTGGCAAGGGAACTCCCTGCTGAAAAGCGCCGTAGGTTTGCACCCGTCCGCCGGCCGATCCGGCGCGGGGCGGCGCGTATGCGACGAACCTTAGGGGATGTTTTGGTCGGGCGCTGCCCCGGGTAGCCCGTCGCGACCAGGATCTGACCGAAGGGTGGAGGCCGCAACCCCCTCAGCAGCGGAATTTCCGGCTCCCGCCCTGATGGCGACGTCAACGGTCCGCTGCTCCTGACGGCGGGCACCGCGGAGACGAACGAGTACGACGGTGAAGGGGTTCGGGCGGTTGGCCAGCCTCGTTCGACGTACGGTCACCGACCGGTCGCCGCCGGCAACCCCACCCGTCGTCACGTCTCAACGGCTTCCCACCCACCCTGATCGGGCCAGCAGCATTCCGGCCGGTTCTCTACAGTGACGTCCGGGCGCCGCCCGGCCGTACGGCCGACGTGATCGATTGGCATCCGCGCCGCGAAATCTCCTCAAGGAGCCTCCTTGCCCCGAACGAACTTCCGTCGCCGTTCCGCCACGTGCGCCACACTGCTTGCGGTCGGCGCGACCACCGTCTTCGGTGGCGCGGGCGTGGCGAACGCCAGCCACAGCGCCACGAACAGTTTGCTGACCGCCAGCGACGGCACCGCGTACATCACCATGAACAACGGAGTGCGCCTGCAGGCAGAGGGTTACACCGTCACCGACGCCGCCTGGTCGCCAGACGGCAGCCGGGCTGTCTTCGTCACCGACGACGGGGACATCGCGACCATCCGGTGGAACGACGGTTCGAGCATCTACTCCATCGCCAACCCCGACCCCGGCTCGCAGCGGGCCAACCCGGAGTGGGTCGGCAACGGCAGCAGCGTGGTGTGGGCCGCGAAGTCCGCCGGCAGCCCGTGGCGTATCGAGCAGAGCGTCAGCGCGTACGGCTCGGACATCACCACCCGCTCCCCGAACGACGGCCGCCACTACCTCGACCCCGACACCGGCGACGGGCAGCGGATCGTCGTGCAGCGACAGGCCGACGACGGTAACGGCAACCCGACCGGGACGCCCGAGATCGGTTTCCTGGACGGCAGCACCTGGACCCGGATCACCACCGACGCGGCCAGCCCGACGCTCTCCCCAGACGGCAAGCGGGTCGCCTTCGTCCGCAGCGGCCAGATCTGGTCCTCGGATCTCACCGGCGGCGACCTGGTCCAGGTGACCTACACCGCGGGTGAGCGCGACGACCCGGCCTGGTCCCCGGACGGCGGCATCATCGCCTTCCGGCAGGGCAGCCAGGTGGCCTGGGCGGCGGCGGACGGCAGCTGGACCGGCGTACCCAACGTCGTCAGCGGGCTCTCCGGCATGCCGGAGTGCCAGCCGCGCAACCAGAACCGGGTGGTCCGGCTGTCCGGTGCCGACCGGTACGGCACCACCAGCGCCATCTCGCAGTCGCACTGGGCGAGCGCCAACAGCACCACGGACCAGCGGGCTCGCGCCCAGGCCGTCGTGCTGTCCCGTTCGGACACCTTCGCCGACGCCCTCGGCGGATCCGCCCTCGCCGCCGCCAAGCAGGGCCCGCTGCTGATGACCCCGCCGACCGCATTGCAGCCGGCGATCGCGACCGAGATGCGACGGGTGCTGGCCCCCGGCGGGACCGTCTACCTGCTCGGCAGTGCCGGCGCCCTCTCCACCACCGTGGAGCAGCAGGTGAAGGCGCTCGGTTTCACCACCGTACGGATCGCCGGGGCGGACCGCTTCGGCACCTCGGTCGCCATCGCCAACGCCGTCGACCCGGCACCGGACATGGTCCTCGCGGCCACCGGGATGAACTTCCCGGACGCTCTCGCGGCTGGCGCCGCCGCCGGCGCCCAGAACCTGCCCGGCAAGGGCAGCTCCGCCGTCGTCGTCCTCACCAACGACGACAAGCTTCCCCCGGCCACCAAGACCTACCTCGACGGGCTGTCGGCCGACTCGGCCGTCGTCGGTGTCGGTCTCCAGGGCGCCACCGCGACGGAGCCCTACGGCGCCATCCCGCTCTACGGGGACAGCCGCTTCGAGACGGCGCTGCTGACCGCGTGGGCCTTCTTCGGCGGAGAGAACCACGTCGGCGTGGCCACCGGTATGAACTGGCCGGACGCGCTGGCCGGAGGCGCCCTGATGGCCTCGCTCGACGGCCCGCTGATCCTGGCCCCCGGCACCGCGGACAGCCTCGGTCCCGAGGTCGAGGAGCTGGCCACCGAGTTCAGCGGCTCCCTTCACACGGGACTGGTTTTCGGCTCCGCCGCGGTGGTCAACGACGTCCAGGCCGACGGCCTCGGTAGGTTCCTGAGCGGGCCGGCCGGTTACGTCGCCACCGCCAACGCCACCGACGTCGGGCTGCCCACGGCCGGTACGACCGCGCAGCGGACGACGGCGGCCCCGGCACCGGAGCTCCGTACCGCCGCCGACGTGGCGGACGCCGCCAAGGCGGCGCAGCGGCGCCTCGCCGAGTAGCACGCGACGCAGCAGAAGGGGGCCCGGCCGTCCGCCGGGCCCCCTTCTGCTGTGGGGACGTGGTGCGGAGGGTGGAGGAAAGCCATCCACGACTCATCCCAGGCCGCGTTGATCTACCAGCACGTCACCTGCACGAGGCGGTACGCGCGGACCGGAAGAAGTCGAAGAAGTCAGCCGGCAAAGGCAAGCCCAAGGACAAGGCCGGCAAGAGGGGCAAGGAGCGTGGGGAAGGGTGGGGCTAGGTGCTCGGCGGCGGCTCGGTCCATGGCGTGGACCGCATCTGGATCGGCTGATAGGCCAAGGCTCGGTCAACCACCTCGGCAGCCGTCAACTCGGGGTCCGTCCAGAAGATCAGGCCGGAGACCCTGCCGTCCGGGCAGACGAGGTCTCGCTCAAGTTGGTCCAGCCACCCGTCCGCCTCAGCGTCGTTTGCGTAGTCGCCCCTCATGATCCGCTCCACGAGGGCAATCGCCTCGTCTCGGGTCAGTTTCGCTGCCAGGTCGCTCACCTCAGACCGCACGCTGATGGCACGCCAATGGCACGGGCAACGGCCGCAGCCTGGGAAACGTCGAAGGCCCTGGCTGGGACTTGCGTCCTGACCACGGCCTTTCGCGTGGAGCGGGTGACGGGAATCGAACCCGCACTGTCAGCTTGGGAATCGGATTGATCCACTGTTCTGGGTGGCCCTAGCCAACAGCCAGTGAAGCAGCGAGGCGCCGGTCCAGCCGTGTTACGGACCGCCGTTGGCCGATGTTGACCGCTTTATCGGGCACGTATCGGGCACGAAGCTGGGAGGAATTGAGGCTGAGACCCCAAGCTGCACGCTGGCCATGCTCCGACCGCTGCTCGCACCTGGTGAGCTGGCCAACGGCCGTCGGCATTGGTCGTTGTTGGTCGCCATTGGCTAACCTTCGACGGCCCGGCGACGGCCAGGGACGTGCAGGGAGACGGAATGTTCGAGGTAGCAGGACCCGTAGCGACTGATGCCGGCATGCAGGTGCTCTGGAACCCCGAGCGCTTCGCCTCCGTCGTCGACTACGACTCATGGGAAGACTCGTTGCTTGAAGATGAGGACATCCTCCAGCACGTCCTGGCCGGCATGCTCGTGCCGATCAACCTGGGGGACTCAGCGTTCCAGTTCGTGGTCCGTGTTGGCGGCTCCGACCAGATCGCGGACCTGACAGAGCGCGAGCAGGCGCGACTGCTCGTCACATCGGATCCCTACCTCATCACCTCAGCCGGAGCGCTCTACCTGAGCGGACTGGAAAACGTGTCAGCAAACCCCGACAACCGAGCCCTCCACGTGGCGGCACCCGCTGGCCGTTACGCGGTGACCGTCAACCTCATCGACTGGGAGAGCGAGCCAGGATCACGGACACCGACTGGAGATCCATCACCACACGCGTTGCCGGACTTCGTCCTCCTATTGAAACCGCCCACTAGGCCCGAACCGGCCTTCCGTCAAAGCTTGCAGACGCTCCCTCCACCGCCGGAAGTTTCGGCCTGAAGCCGCGCGTCACAAATCGATATGCGTGTGGTCGCCGCGGCCATCGATCACCCCGCTGCCAATGCCGCTGGTGGCCCTTGTTTGACTGCTGGTTCGGGCACGTATCGGGAGTGGCGACCGCTTCGTCCCGAAGGAATGATCGCTATCGGCTGAGCTGGACCATCAAGCGGGCTGAGCTGCTGGAACACTCCGTGGGTGTCCGTCTAAGTCCGCTGCCGTCCACACCCGGCGTCACTCGGTTCGTCACACCCATCAGGCAGGCTGGCTGTACTGACTAAAGCCAGTGCAGCATCGGCCTCGCAAACCTGGAGGGAACCGTGGCGGTCACCGCCGATGATCTCGACGCAGCATTGTCCAGCGTTGTTGCCAGCCTACGACCAGCGACCGGCCTGGACTGGTTCGCGCGGGCAGGCAGCCTGGAGTGGGACTGCTGGCACACCGCCGAGCACATCGGTGATTGCCTTATGTCGTTCGCGGGCCAACTCGTGGCCCGGCCGGAGAAGCGGTATGTGCGCTTCATGGCAAACGCCGACAAGGACGCTTCCCCGGAACAGGTACTGGAGTTCGCCGAGGCGGGTGGCCGTATTTTGGCAGCCACGGTACGCACGTCCGGAGCGGATATTCGGGCCTACCACCCCACCGGTCAAGCCGATCCGGAAGGCTTCGCCGCCATGGGGTGCGTGGAGACGTTGCTGCACGGCGACGACATCGCGCAGGGCCTCGGTCTCGCCATCGATCCACCACGTGACGTGTGCACCCGGGTACTCGCTCGGTTGTTTCCGGAAGCGGCGCAGGAGCTGGCCAGGGTGGATCCGTGGGCGGCACTGCGGTGGTCCACGGGCCGGATCGAGCTGCCAGGACGACCCCAGCTGAAGGAATGGCGTTGGCGCGGTGCTCCGCTGGGCGAATGACCCCATGAGACGCGATGCCATCCCGTATGCCGCCGACCCGCCCTCTGGGGAGCGGGCCGCCGCCCGGCCCGCCATGTCAAGCGGACCTTGACGGCTCGTACGGACGCTGGCGGGTCGGGCGGTGGTCTGCTCGGCTCGCCCGGGTCGGTGGCAGGCGCGATGGCCTACCGCAACCACCCACGAACCCGGTGGCTGCCGGCGATCTTCGGCCATCCTGGAGCCGTTGCGCCCCCGCCGGAGGCGCCCTAACCGCAACTCCGCGACCGCCGCCAGCTCGCCGACGCGGCCGGCTTGCGCTCCCCTACGCCGCGCGGGTCCTGGCCACGCGGCCCAGCCGGCTGCCGGCCCCACCACCACCGGTCAACGCTGCTGCTGTCGTTCTGCGACGGCCCTCCGGGCTCCCCGCTCTCCGCGCCAGCCGCCGGGCGTCAGGCGTGACGGCCGCAGAGCGCCAGCGGCAGCGGCCGGCGCGCGCCCAGGCGGCGGCGCGTGCGGCCCGTTTCGGGCCGCCTTGAAGACGTACAGAAACTTTGAACCACATCGCCGGCAGCCGGCTGTCGTAGCCCGCTTGATGGGTGACAGATTGGTTCCGCATGATGCGCGACACTCCCGCCGATCGTGACGTTGACGGGGAGAGTGGCGCTCGGGGTCTTGTCACGTGTTGCTGGGGCGGTGGGGACCTGGTGGGGAGATGGGTGCGGGGTGCCGTCGTACGCGAATGTTGTCGGCGATGACGATGCCGGTGAGGACTGCGCCGGCAGCGAAGCCGTTGATGAGCGGTGGCAGGAGCAGCATCGGCGGCAGGAGGCATGCGAGGGCGAGCAGCCCGATGACGCGGCTTCTGGAGACGCTGCTGAAGACCAGGTACTGCAGGAGGGTCCGACCGGCGAGGAACAGCGCGGTACCGCCGAGGATGGTGACGGTCGCGGTCGCGCGTGGATGGCCGAGCGGGTCGTCGATGACCAGTTCGGCGCCGACCGACGCGGTGACGAGGCTGGCGATCATGACCAGGTGTGCGTAGCCCGCCAGGGTGCCGAGCCGGTCGGGGTTGGCGGAGGCCTGGATTGCTGGCCCGATGTCTTCTCCGGCGCGGAAGATGTAGATCCGCCAGATCAATGCTGTGACGGCGAATGTCATCATGAACGCCACGGTTCGGTCGGCAGCAAAGCCGCGATCGGTGAGGCTCGATCCGAGGGCCAGGATCACCTCGCCGAGGCCGATGACGAACATCGCCCGGTAGCGGTCGGCCAGGTACTCGCCGCCGACCGGCAAGTCCCCACCGCCCAGGCGCCTGAGTCCTGGCAGGGGGTAGCTGAACCACCATGCGACGTGGATGAGGGCAACCGCGAGCGTCCACAGCGCCGTACGTGTTGTGCCTGAGGCGACCGCCCCGGCCAGCCAGGGCACCGCGGTGGCGGCGTGCCAGATCGCCGACCGTGCGGCAACATGTTGCACCTCCTGGCCCCGCAACAGGACCACGAGGAACAGATCGCGGCCGATCTGGATGGCAAGGTAGGTGACCGCGAAGACCAGGCCGGTCTTGCCGAACGCTTCGGGGACCGCCGCGGAGAGCACCAGGGCACCCACCATGGTGGCGAGGACCAGCAGTTGTACCGGCGGCCGCCGCGGGTTCAACTGTCCGGTCACCCGCGCGGTGAGGGTCCACACCCATGCGATGGCCACCAGCAGGACCAGTGCCTGGAACGCGCCGGACCAGGTCAGGTTGTTGAACAGCTGCTGGGCGAGCGCGCGGAGCGCGAAGACGAACACGACATCGAAGAACAGCTCCAGGAACGACGCTCGCGCGACGTCCTCGAGCTTGCGAAGCAGTCCGCTTGTGCCACTCGTCGTCACCGGACCGTCCGCTCCTACCGATCTTGGTTCGGTATTAGCGTATCCGTCCGCTTTTGCTTATGTGGCCAAGTCCCGAGCTCTCCCTCAAGATCGTTTAGCCGGCATGGTTACGGATCATGTGACATCGATCCGTAACGCATCAACTGAAGCCTGGCATCGCCGGCAGCCGGCCTGTCGTGCTCCGCTTGATGGGTGAGGGATTGGTTCCACTTGATGCGCGACATTCCCGCCGATCGTGATGTTGACGGGGAGAGTGGCGCTCGCCGGTGCTGGTCACGTGTTGCTGGGGCGGTGGAGGCCTGGTGGGGAGATCGTTTGGGGGTGTCGTCGTGCACGAATGTTGTCGGCGATGACGATGCCGGTGAGGACTGTGGCGGTAACGATGGCGTTGACGAGCGGTGGCAGGAGCAGCATCGGCGGCAGGAGGCATGCGAGCGCGACCAGCCCGATGACGCGGCTTCTCCAGATGCTGCCGAATACCAGGTATTGCAGGAGGGTCCGACCGGCGAGGAACAGCGCGGTACCGCCGAGGATGGTGACGGTCGTGGCCGCGCGCGGATGGCCGAAACGGGTCGTCGATGACCAGTTCGGCGGTGACCGAGGCGACGACGAGGCCGGCGATCATGACCAGGTGTGCGTAGGCCACCAGGATGCCGAGCCGGTCGGGGTTGGCGGAGGCCTGGATGGCCGGCCCCATGTCTTGTCCGGCGCGGAAGATGTAAATCCGCCAGATCAACGCCGTGCCGGCGAATGCCACCACGAACGCCACGGTCTGGTCGGTAGCAAAGCCGCGACCGGTGAGGCTCGATCCGATCGCCAGCACCACCTCGCCGAGGGCGATGACGAACAGTGCCCGGTAGCGGTCGGCCATGTACTCGCCGGCGGGCGGCATCTGCGCACCGGCCAGGCGCCTGAGTCCTGGCAGGGGGTAGCTGAACCACCATGCGGCGTGGATGAGGGCAACCGCGAGTGTCCACAGCGCCGTACGTACTGTGCTCGAGGCGACCGCCCCGGCCAGCCAGAGCACTGCGGTGGCGGCGTGCCAGATCGCCGCCCGTCCAGCAACATGTTGCAGCTCCTGGCCTCGCAACAGGACCATGAGGAACAGATCGCGGCCGATCTGGATGGCAAGGTAGGTGACCGCGAAGATCAGGCCGGTCTTGCCGAACGCTTGGGGGACCGCCGCGGAGAGCACCAGGGCACCCACCATGGTGGCGAGGACCAGCGCTTGTACCGGCGGCCGCCGCGGGTTCAACTGTCCGGTCACTCGCGCGGTTTGGGTCCACACCCATGCGATGGCCACCAGCAGGACCAGTGCCTGGAACGCGCCGGACCAGGTCAGGTTGTTGAACAGCTGCTGGGCGAGCGCGCGGAGCGCGAAGACGAACACGACATCGAAGAACAGCTCCAGGAACGACGCTCGCGCGACGTCCTCGAGCTTGCGAAGCAGTCCGCTTGTGCCACTCGTCGTCACCGGCCACCGGTTAGCCCCGCGGTGAGGGACCACACCCATCCGATGGCCAGCAGCACGGCCGCTCCTCGTGTTCTTCGCTTCACCGGCAACCGGCCGGCCTCACCTCGGCGGTTGCGTCGTCCCAATCCACCAGCGTGCCACCAGCTCTTTCACCACGTGGCGATCGTACAAGCGTTCGATGCTATCGCGGTGGTCAGCGTCCGATACGCACCTGCTCCGATCGGGTCCACTGGTACATCCGATGGTCACGGTGGAACTCAAGGAGACCAAGGTGATGGAGAGTCACCACGACGGGCTCTGCCTCAACCTGGGACAGCGTTGCTGCGATGGGTTCCGCGGATTGGGCCGCGTTGGAGTAGGCGAGGCTCACGTGCGGCCGATAGCCCTGGACGTGCTCGGGCGCCAACTCGACGTTGTCCGCGCCCAGGACGTGGCCGATCACCTCCCTCACGGCGTGGCGTACCGCCGTGAGGGGGGCCGGCGGTTCGGCTGGCAGGTAGACAGCCTCCGGGCGGACGACAGGGCGGTGGAACGCAACGACAGGTGCGGGCAGCTCCGCAAGCCTCTCGCGGATTGCGGGCTCCAATCGAGCGACCTGCTCGTCGTCCAGGTCGTCGACGAAGCCGATTCCCTGCATCGTTAGGTGAAGCCAGGTGGAGGGGATGAGGTCGAGACCGGGAAACGGTCGTAGCGCCTCCTGGTAGCGCCGCACCAGTTTCACCAGCTCGGGATACTCACCCATCGTGAAGTGGCAGGCGTAGAAGTGGCGGCCTGCCCGCCAGCCCGGCCGCCACCACCAGTGGTCCTGCATCTCGTCGACGTGCTCGATCGGAGCGGGCATCTTTTCCCTTACCTAGATGTCCGAGAGGCCCTCGGCGTCCCCTCGATCTCTACCGCTGGCTGCACCGCAAGTACATCGAACCCACGTTGCGTGATCGCCTGTTGAGCGACATCACGCCCGGCATCGTCCGCGCATGGCGAGCCGATCTCCTGGCAGAAGGCGTCAGCCCGACGATGGTCGCCAAGGCGTACCGTCTGCTGCGCGCTGCTCTCAACACCGCCGTTGATGACGAACTCATCCGGCGCAACCCTTGCCGGATCAAGGGTGCCGGCATTGAGCGCGCGGCTGAGCGACCTACCGCCACGGTGGCCCAGGTCTTCCAGCTCGCCGACATCGTGCCCGGCCGGTTCCGCGCCCTGATCCTGCTCGCCGCCTTCGCGAGCCTCCGCTACGGCGAACTGGCCGCCCTTCGTCGCCGCGACTTCGACCTCCGCTGTCGGACCCTCACCGTCCGCGCGACCCTGGTCGAGCGCTCAGACGGAAGCCTCACCTTCGGACCGCCCAAGACCGATGCCGGCATCCGGACCGTCACCATTCCCGACGCGATCCGCCGCGACGTCCGCGCACACCTGGACGACTTCGTCGACGAGGACCAGGACGCGCTCGTCTTCACCGGCGCGAAGGGTGCCGTCCTGCGCCGCTCCAACTTCCAGACCGCCTGCAAGTGGCGCGAGTCCGTGGCTGCGGCCGGTCTGCCCGACTTCCACTTCCACGACCTGCGGCACACCGGCAACACCCTGGCGTCCCGGACCGGCGCGAGCCTGGCCGAACTGATGGCCCGGATGGGCCACGCCTCGACCCGGGCCGCGATGATCTACCAGCACACCGCCCGGGAGCGCGACGAGCACATCGCTGACGCGCTCAGCTCGCAGATCAAGCAGAGCAGGGATCGGGCACGTAACGGGCACGGCCAGCGCAAGAAGTGGGTAGCAACGAACGAGGCCCCAGCCAGGAAACCTGTCCTGAGCTGGGGCCTCACGCTGGAGCGGGTGACGGGAATCGAACCCGCACTGTCAGCTTGGGAAGCTGATGTTCTGCCATTGAACTACACCCGCAGGCGGCACCACTGTACCTGAGGTCACCGCGCCCGTGCATCCAGGTACCCCCGGCGTGCCCACCGCGGCCCCCGCCGCCAGCGAAACCACCCCCACACGACCTTGAAATCACCGACCTGCACGGACGCAGCAGAAAGTTTCCCTGCGGCAACATTCGCCCGTTCTCAAATCCGTCGATCGGTTGTAACGTCACCCGCACGTTCTCAGCCACGGCGCGACATACCCCCTGTCGTGCCGCCAGAAAGAGGTGGGCCCATGGGACTTCGTCCCAACCTGCTGACCCGGCGTACCGCCGGCGTCGCTTCGACGACCCTCGCGCTGCTGCTCAGCACCGCTGCGGTGGGCGTCGTTCCCGCTGCTTCGGCCTTCTCGGCCGCCCCCGGCGCGTCCTGCGCCGAGCCGACCGACGTCCACTCGGACGCGCGGGTCAAGAAGGGCGGCAGCGCGAAGCTGGACCCGAATGAGCTGACCGCCAAGCAGGTCCGTGACCGCGAGGCCGACCTCGCCGCCGCGCTGCGCGAGCGGGCGAACTTCCGGGCCGGCGCCGGAGCCACCACCCTGGCGACTGTCAGCATTCCGGTCGTCGTGCACGTCATCCAGCGCGACACCACCCGGGCCGGCGGCAACATCCCCGACTCGCTGGTCACCGCGCAGATCAACGTGCTCAACCAGGCCTACAGCGGCGCCACCGGCGGCGCGCCGACCGCCTTCGGCTTCCAGCTGCAGAAGGTCCACCACGTGACCAACGCCGCCTGGTACCCGATCGTGCAGGGCTCGACCGCCGAGCGGCAGATGAAGACCTCGCTGCGCGAGGGCGGCAAGAACACGCTGAACCTCTACCTGGGCGAGCTCAGCAACGACCTGCTGGGCTGGGCGACCTTCCCGAAGCGCAAGCTGGACAGCATGGACGGCGTGGTCGCGCTGAGCGAGTCGCTGCCGGGTGGCACCGCCACCAACTACAACCAGGGCGACACCGGCACCCACGAGGTCGGCCACTGGCTGAACCTCTACCACACCTTCCAGGGCGGCTGCTCCGGCTCGGGCGACAGCGTGAGCGACACCCCGGCGGAGGCGTCGCCGGCGTTCCAGTGCCCGACCGGGCGGGACACCTGCACCGCGACCGGCCTGGACCCGATCACCAACTTCATGGACTACACCTACGACTCGTGCATGTACCAGTTCACCGCTGGTCAGGCGAGCCGCATGCTGACCGCGTGGAACGCCTACCGCGCGGCGTAACGCCCCAGCAGACGCCGGTGCCGGCTCCGTCTCACGACGGGGCCGGCACCGCCGTCTCCGGAGGGCCTCTGCCGGGGTCAGGCCGCCGTACGGCGGGTGTCGAAGCCGTGCCGCCCGCGCCGGGCCGGCCGCTGGTCGGGTACGCCTGCGGCGTCGCCGGCCGGGTGCGCCGCCCGCGGGTCGAGCCAGACCTGGACGGCCGGCTGCCCGCCGCCGCGGCTCGTCACGTCGCCCTGCCCACGACGGGTGAGCATGGCGACGTCGATGGTGAACTCGAAGAGCCGCCAGTCGACCTGCGGCGCGGCCCGGCCGATCTCGGCGACCCGGGCCACCCGGGCCTGGTCGGTCACCGGACGGGCGCGGCCCGCCACGTACGCCTCGTCGTCGCTCTCCTCGGGCGGGAAGGAGTGCAGCGCGTAGCGGCCGTCGCGTTCGAGGTCGCGGCGCTTCGGCGAGTCGATGACGAAGCAGAAGAGCCCCTCGTCGGTGATGACCGGCGAGACCGGGTGGACCCGGGGGCCGCCGTCGGCGCGGACCGTGGCGAGGTAGCCGAAGCCCGGCCCGTACTGCTGCAGGAGAAGGCGGATCTCGTCGGCGAGGCGGGGCTCGTCGGCGGCGAATTCGGACCAGGAAGCCATGCCGACATTCTATCGAACACACGTACGAACGCGCAGTCCGACACGCAGGTCACCCGTACCGGTCGCTATGGTGTTCCGATGCTGCTCTCCGACCGCGACCTGGTCTCCGAGATCAAGGCGGGCACGCTCGCGCTGGAGCCGTTCGAGCCCACGCTGGTGCAACCGTCCAGCATCGACGTACGCCTGGACAAGCTCTTCCGGGTCTTCAACAACCACCTCTACACGCACATCGACACGTCGGTCCAGCAGGACGACCTGACCTCGATGGTGGAGGTGCCGGAGGGCGAGCCGTTCGTGCTGCACCCGGGCGAGTTCGTGCTCGCCTCGACGCTCGAGGTGATCTCGCTGGGCGACCAGCTCGCGGGGCGCCTCGAAGGGAAGAGCTCACTGGGCCGGCTCGGGCTGCTCACCCACTCCACCGCCGGCTTCATCGATCCGGGCTTCTCCGGCCACGTCACGCTGGAGCTCTCCAACGTGGCGAACCTGCCGATCACCCTCTGGCCGGGGATGAAGATCGGGCAGCTGTGCATCTTCCGGCTCTCCTCGCCGGCCGAGCACCCGTACGGCTCCGCGGTCTACGGCTCCCGCTACCAGGGGCAGCGCGGTCCGACGCCGAGCCGGTCCTGGCAGAACTGGCGGACCTGGCCGACCCGCTGACGGTGGCAGGGGCCCCCACGCGGGAGCCCCTGCCGGTGGATCAGCCCGGTCGGCCGTAGCTGTTGATCTGGCCGTCGTCGACGCGTTTCATCGTGATCGGCTTGCCCGACTGGGAGGCGTGCACCACCCAGCCGCCGCCGACGTACATGGCGACGTGGTGCAGGTCGCTGTAGTAGAAGACCAGGTCTCCGGGGCGCAGCTCGCTCCGGCTCACCCGGCGGGTGACGTCGTGCTGCTGGCGGGCGTTGTGCGGCAGCGAGACCCCGGCCTTGGCCCAGGCCGCCATGGTCAGGCCGGAGCAGTCGAAGTGGTCCGGGCCGGCCGCGCCCCAGACGTAGATCTTGCCGATCTGGGCGCAGGCGAACTTGACCGCGACCCCGGCGGGGCCGCCCGGGTAGCCGGACGGGCACGGCGCGGGCCGCAGCGGGCCGCCGCCACCGCTGCCGTAGATCTTGAGCCGGAGCTTGTCCAGCTTGGCGATCTCGGCGTTGATCTGCTTCTTCTTCGCCGCAAGCTGGGCCTCGGTCCGGGCCAGCTGGGCGACCATCTCGTCCAGCGGCTTCTTCTTGGCGGCCAGCTGATCGCGCAGCTCGACGACGTTGCGCACCTGCTGCTGCTGGCGGTGGGCGAAGCGGTCGAGCAGTTCGAGGCCGGTGACCACGTCGCTCGTCGACCGGCTACCCAGCAGCGCGTTCACCGTTGAAAGGTTGTCGCCCTTGTACGCCTCGGCGGCGAGGCCGCCGACCTGGCCCATGGCGAGGTCCACCTGGAGCTGCAGCGGGGCGATCTGCTTGGCGAGCGCGTTCACCTGCTTCCGCTTGACGGCGAGGTCCTGGCGGGTGGCGTTGTGCTGCTCGATGATCGGTTCGAGCTTGTTCCAGTCCTGGTCGATCTGGCGCTCGATCTCGGCGACCGTCGGTTCGGCGTGCGCCGCCGTGGCGCCACCGGTCAGGATGACGGCGGTGCCGGCCAGGGCGGCGAGGGCGGTGGTGAAGCGGGACCAGCGTGGACGCGGCGCAGCCGTCATCCGGTCGACCGACCGGACCGACGGTCGCCGCGGGGCATGGTGTGCCACCGGGCTTCCGTACTCCTTCTTCGCTGACCGCCTACCGGGTTAGCTGACGGGTTCGGACGGGAAGGGAGCCGCCCTACCGCAGAGCTGCGGATTCACCCCCGGTACCTGGTTCCCCGGCTCGCCCGGAGGCGACTCGGCGGTGTCGGACAGTCACCACCCGGGTTGGACGATGCACATACCGGCCGACGATTGACCAGAGTAGAGAGCGCCGTTATCGATCCGCAACCCGCGACGCCGTGACACTCCGTACCGGAATTCCCGATGATCACGGCGGTGAAGGTTTCTTTCACTCAACATCATCGCGGGGAAAGGTATTGACCCGATGCCATGCGTGGGGCGAGGGTGAGCACGCAGTGACTTCCGCCCGATCTGGAGGTTCCATGCTCCGCTCACCAGTGCCGCCAAGCAGACGGGTTCTGCTCGCCACCGCCATGGCGGCGGCCACCCTTCTCCTCACCACCGGACCCGTCGCCGCCGAACCCGACGCCGGGCCCGCCGACACCACCGACCGCCAGCAGCAGTACGCCGCCGCCGCGGCCGAGTACGGCGTGCCGGGGAGCGTGCTGCTCGGCGTGTCGTACCTGGAATCCCGCTGGGACACCCACCCTGGCCAGCCCAGCACAAGCGGCGGCTACGGCCCGATGCACCTGACCGACGCCGAACAGGTCGCCAGCACGCCGTCCAGCGGGCACGTCGACGAGGACGAGGACCCCCGGGGGGACGAGTCCCGGCCCCTGGTCCTCGACCCCGCCACGGCGGCCGAACCGACCGGGGACCTCCTGCCGCAGGCGTCCCTGCAGACCCTCGACGCCGCCGCCGCGCTCACCGGCGCGGCCGAGGAGACGCTGCGCACCGACGCCGCCGCCAACATCCGCGGCGGGGCGGCGCTGCTCGCGTCGTACCAGAAGGAGCTGGGTGCGCCGGTCGGTGCCGGCAGCGACCCGGCGGCCTGGTACGGCGCGGTGGCCCGGTACTCCGGCGCGGACACCGAGGACGCCGCGGCGGCCTTCGCCGACGAGGTGTACGACCAGATCGGCCTCGGTGCCAGCCGGACCACCGACGACGGCCAGCGGGTCACTCTCGCCGCCCTGGCGGTGACGCCCGACGAGTCCGGGTTGCACCGGCTCGGGTTGCGCCGCGCCGAGCGGCCGGACGGCCTGGAATGCCCGGTCCGGCTCGCCTGCGAGTGGATCCCCGCGCCGTACGAGAAGTACGGCCCGAACCCGGGCGACTACGGCAACCACGACCTCGGCGACCGGCCCGCCCAGCAGAAGATCGAGTACATCGTCATCCACGACACCGAGGGCTACTTCGGCCCCAGCGTGAAGCTGGTGCAGGACAAGACCTACCTGGGCTGGCACTACACGCTGCGCTCGGTGGACGGCTACGTCGCCCAGCACATCAAGGCCAAGGACGTCGGCTGGCACGCCGGCAACTGGTACGTCAACGCCAAGTCCATCGGCATCGAGCACGAGGGCTTCGCCGGCCACGGCACCTGGTACACCGAGGCGATGTACCGGACCTCGGCCAAGTTGGTCCGCCACCTGGCGCTCCGGTTCCAGATCCCGCTGGACCGGCAGCACATCCTCGGCCACGACAACGTCCCCGGCACCACCGCCGGGACCGTGGCCGGGATGCACTGGGACCCGGGCCCGTACTGGGACTGGTCGCACTACTTCGACATGATGAAGGCGCCCTTCCACTCGACCGGCACGCCGCACACCGGCCTGGTCACCATCGACCCGGACTACGCCGGCAACCAGCCGGCGTTCATCGGCTGCAACCAGCAGCCGCCGGGCGTGCCGAAGCCGACGCCGCCGGCCGCGCCGTGCCCGCTGCGCGGCTCCTCCTCGGTCATCCTGCGCACCGCGCCGAGCGACACCGCCCCGCTGGTCAACGACCGCGGCCTGCGGCCGAACGGCACCCCGGACACCATGTACATCTCCGACCACGGCGCCCGCGCCTCGACCGGCCAGACGTACGCCCTCGCGGACGTCCAGGGTGACTGGACCGCGATCTGGTACCTCGGCCAGAAGGCCTGGTTCCTCAACCCGGCCTCCGCGCCGACGGCGAAGTGGGGGCAGGGCTTCGTGGTGACGCCCAAGCCGGGCAAGGCCACCATCCCGGTGTACGGCCGGGCCTACCCCGAGCGGGCGGCCTACCCGGCCACCATCCCGTACCAGACCATCTCGCCGCTGCAGTACACCTTCGCGGCGGGCCAGCGGTACGCGCTCGGCGGCGTCCTGCCGGGCGAGTACTACCGGGCGGTCTCCTTCGACGGCTCCGCCCCCGGCGACCGGACGGTGGTCCGGGGCGAGAACCGGTACGTGCAGATGCAGTTCGGCCACCGGGTGATGTTCGCGAACCTGGACGACGTGCTGATCCTGCCGGCCTCGGTGGGCGCGCCGAGTTAGCCGGCGCTCCACATGACGAAGGCCCCCGGTCGGCTGACCGGGGGCCTTCGTCGTCGGATCGGATCAGGTGACCCGGCGGTAGCCGGCCACCGGCTGTGTGCTGACCTGGCTCACCTGGACCGGCTTGCCGGTCCGCGGTGCGTGCACCATCAGCCCGTTGCCGAGGTAGAGGCCGACGTGATGCAGGTCGGAGCCGAAGAAGACCAGGTCACCAGGGCGGGCGTCGGACCGGGAGACCGCCCTGCCCTCGTTCCACTGCGCGCCGGTGAAGTGGGTCAGGTAGATCCCGGCCGCCTTGTAGGCGTACTGGGTGAGGCCCGAGCAGTCGAACGAGTTCGGGCCGGTGGCGCCCCAGACGTACGGGTCGCCGACCTGGGCGCAGGCCGTCTTGATCGCGATCCGCGCGGCGCTGCTCACCACGCCGTCGATGGCGGGGCAGCCCTCGACCCGCACCGAGGTCTTCGGCAGCATCGCGGTCAGCCGCTTGATCTCGGCGTCGATCTGCTTCTTCTTCGCGGCCATCTCGTTCTGCTGCTTGACCTGAGTGTCGATCAGCGCGTCCAGCTTCGCCTTCTGCGCCTTGTACTTGTCGCGGATGGCGAGCACGCCGGCGATCTGCTTGCGCTCCTGCGTGGCGAGCCGGTCGAGGATGGTGAGCTGCTCGGCGAGCGTCCCGGGCTTGGCGTCGACCAGCAGGGCGCCGATCTCCTGCGACGGGCCCTGCATGTAGTAGCGGGAGGCCAGGTCGCCGACCCGGTTCATGGCGAGCGTGGACTGCAGCTCCAGCGGGGCCATCTTCTTCTGCAGGTCCGCGGACTTCTTCTTGTTGACCTTCAGTTGGGCGCGGATCTTGTTGTAGCCCTCGATGGTGGGCTCCAGCTGCTCCCACTGCTTGTCGATCTGCGCGTCGATCTCGTCCACCGAAGGGGCCGCGTGCGCGGGCGCAGCGACGAGTCCGGCGCCGACCGCTACGGCCGCGACCAGGGTGAGCAGACGGTGTACGACCCGGCGGGCGCCGACCGGTCGGACGGGCGGCTGACTCCGGGCGTGACGATGAGGGGGCATGGTTGCCACCGGCACCGACTCCTTTGCGACCGACCGCCGGGCGCCTCGCGAGGGGGAAGATCGAGGCAGACGACCCACAGCGGTCGGTGCCCCACATTAGGGAAGCCGCGGAGTGATATCAAGGCGGCCATTTGGTCGATCACGTTTGCGCAACCGCTTGCACACCAAGGGTATTCATTCACTTGCCAACGATCGCTGTCAATACGTCGTCGAGGGTCACCACACCCAGCGGCCGGCCGCCGTCGCTCACCAGGACCATGTGCCGCCGCTCGCGCCGCATCGACAGCAGCAGGTCGCCCAGCGTACGGTCCGGCGGCACCACGGCCAGCGGCCGGTAGACCTCCGCCGGCACCGGGGCCCGGCGGCTCGCGCCGGCGTACCCCAGCACGTCCTTGACGTGCACGAAGCCGAGCACCCGGCGGGTGGACCGCTGGACCACCGGGAAGCGGGACCGGCCGGTGTGGGTGGCCAGCACCTCCAGCGACGCGGGTGAGACGTCCTCGGCCACCGTGGTCACCGTCGACCACGGCTGCAGCGCGTCGGCCGCCGTCCGGCTGTGCAGGGCGAGCGCGCCGGTGATCCGGGCGTGCTCCTCCGCGTCGAGCAGCCCCTCGGTACGCGCCTGGGAGACCAACCCGGCCAACTCCTCCGCCGTGAACACCGTCTTCACCGCGTCGGTCGCCTCGACCCGCCACAGCCGCAGCACCTGCCGGGCCGACCACTTCATCGCCAGCAGCAGCGGCTTGGTGGCCACGCAGAACGCCAGCATCGCCGGCCCCAGCCAGAGCGCCGACGGCTCCGGCCCGGCCAGGGTGATGTTCTTCGGCACCATCTCGCCGACCACGGTGTGCAGGAAGACCACCACCCCGAGGGCGATCACGAACGCCAACGGGTGCACCGCGCCGGCGGGCAGCCCGAGCGCCTCGAACGGCGACTCCAGCAGGTGCGCCAACGCCGGCTCGGCGATCGCGCCCAGCCCCAGCGAGCAGATGGTGATTCCGAGCTGCGCCCCGGCGATCATCAGCGGGATCTGGTTCATCGCCGACAACGCCCACCGGGCCCGCTTCGAGCCGGCGGCGAGCGGCTCGAGCACCGTCCGGCGGGAGGCGATCAGCGCGAACTCGCTGCCCACGAAGAAGGCGTTGCCGAGCAGCAGCAGCACGGCGACCAGCAGTTCAGTCATCGTCGTCGGGCTCCTCCGGGCGGAGCACCCGGACCTGCTCGATCCGGTGCCGCTCGACCTCGACGACGGTGAACTCGTACCCGCTCTCCTCGACCGTCTCGCCCGGCACCGGGATGTGGCCGAGCCGGGCCATCAGGAAGCCCGCCAGCGTCTCGTACGGGCCCTCGGGCAGCCGGAAGCCAGTCTGCTCGGCCAGCTCGTCCTCGCGGAGCACACCGTCCACCAGGACGGTCCGCTCGCCGCCCGGCACGGTCAGCTCGGCCGGCCCGAGGTCGTCCACCGCGTCCGGGTCGAACTCGTCGGCGATCTCCCCGACCAGCTCCTCGACCAGGTCCTCCACGGTCACCACGCCATCCGTGCCGCCGTACTCGTCGACCACGATGGCCAGGTCGGCGCCGGCCGCCTTCAGCGCGGCGAGGACGCCGTCCAGGTCCAGGCTCTCCGGGACGTACACCGGCTCCCGGGCCACCGCGGCGACGGTGGTGGACGCCCGGCGGTCCAGCGGCACGCCGAGCGCGTCCGGCACCCCGGCCACCCCGGTGACCAGGTCCAGGGTCTCCTCGAAGACCGGGAACCGGGTCCGCCCGGTCTGCTGGGAGAGGCTCAGCAGCTCGGCCACCGTGGCGGTGGCCCGCAAGGCGATCACGTCGACCCGCGGCGTCATCGCCTCGGCGGCCCGCTTGTCGCCGAAACGGATGGTCCGGCGCAGCAGCATCGCGGTGTCCGGCGGCAGCGCGCCGGCCCGGGCGGAGATCGCCGCGAGCAGTCCCAGTTCCTCGGGTGACCGGGCGCTGGCCAACTCCTCCTGCGGCTCCACGCCGAGCTGGCGGACCAGCCGGTTGGCGGCGTTGTTCAGCCCCCGGATCAGCCAGCCGAACGCCCGGGCGAAGCCGCGCATCGGCGCGGCGGTGGCCAGCGCGGTCGGCATCGGCCGGGCCAGCGCCAGGTTCTTCGGCACCAGCTCGCCGAAGAGCATCGAGATCAGCGTCGCCAGGGCCAGGGCGAGCAGCGGGCTGAACCGGTCGGCGCCGCCGACGGGTCGCAGCAGCGGGGTGAAGAGCCGGGCCAGGGCGGGTTCGGCCAGGTAGCCGGTGAGCAGCGCGGTGATGGTGATGCCGAGCTGCGCGCCGGAGAGCTGGAAGGAGAGCTCCCGCAGCGCCCGGCGTACGGTGACGGCCCGGGCGTCCCCCTCGCCGGCCCGCCGGTCGATCTCGGCGCGGTCGACGGTGACCAGGGCGAACTCGGCCGCCACGAAGAACGCGTTGCCGGCGGTCAGCAGCACGAAGCCGACCAGGGGCAACAGCGTGCCGAGCAACAGACCGTCGATGGGTGGGATTCTTACACGGGCCGCCGCCGGGCACGAGTTCACGCCCGCCGGTGGCCGCGGGTGCCTCCCGAGACGAAGGCGGCGGTGGCACCTCGTGGGTGCCACCGCCGTCTTGTGTCAGGTGCTGCCGCGGTACGACCTCAGCCGGCGACCGGCGCGGTCTCCTTCTCGCCCGGCGCGGCCTCCGGCTTGACCGAGCGGAGCAGCACGCTGGCCACGTCGATCACCTCGACCTGCTCGCCGGCGCCCTTGCCGTTGACCCCGTCGTTGAGCATGGTCGAGCAGAACGGGCAGCCGACGGCGACCGTCTTCGCCCCGGTGGCCATGGCCTCCTCGACCCGGTCCACGTTGATCCGCTTGCCGATCTTCTCCTCCATCCACATCCGGGCGCCGCCGGCGCCGCAGCAGAAGGAGCGCTCGCTGTTGCGCGGCATCTCGGTGAGCTCGCCCTCGATGGCGGTCCCGAGGACCTCGCGCGGCGGAGCGAAGACCCGGTTGTGCCGGCCCAGGTAGCAGGGGTCGTGGTACGTCACGCCGCCGTCGACCGGCTGCACCGGGGTGAGCTTGCCGGTGGAGACCAGGTGGGCCAGGAGCTGGGTGTGGTGGACCACCTCGAACTCGCCGCCGAGCTGGCCGTACTCGTTGCCGAGGGTGTTGAAGCAGTGCGGGCAGGTGGCCACGATCTTGCGCTTGGCCTTCTCCCGACCCTCGAACGCCTCGTTGAGGGTCTCGACGTTCTGCTGGGCGAGCATCTGGAAGACGAACTCGTTGCCGATCCGGCGGGCCGGGTCGCCCGAGCAGGTCTCCCCCTCGCCGAGGATCGCGAACTTCACGCCGGCCTCGTTGAGCAGCGTCGCGACCGCCCGGGTGGTCTTCTTCGCCCGGTCCTCGAACGCGCCGGCGCAGCCGACCCAGAAGAGGTACTCGAAGTCCTCGACCTCGCCGACCCGCGGCACCTCGAAGTCGAGGCCCTTGGTCCAGTCCTCGCGGGTGTTCTGCGGGGCGCCCCACGGGTTGCCCTTGTTCTCCAGGTTGCGCAGCATGACGCCGGCCTCGGACGGGAAGCTCGACTCGATCAGCACCTGGTAGCGGCGCATGTCGACGATGTGGTCGACGTGCTCGATGTCGACCGGGCACTGCTCGACGCAGGCGCCGCAGGTGGTGCAGGACCAGAGCACGTCCGGGTCGATGACACCGCCCTCCTCGGCGGTGCCGATCAGCGGCTTCTCGGCCTCGGCCAGCGCCAGCACGTCCATGTGGGCGAGCTGCGCGGCGGTGGCCTTCTCCTCACCGGTCAGGTCCTTGCCGCCGCCGGCCAGCAGGTACGGCGCCTTGGCGTACGCGTGGTCGCGGAGGCTCAGCACGAGCAGCTTCGGCGACAGCGGCTTGCCGGTGTTCCAGGCCGGGCACTGCGACTGGCAGCGGCCGCACTCGGTGCAGGTGCTGAAGTCCAGCAGGCCCTTCCAGGAGAACTGCTCGACCTGGGCGACGCCGAACTGGTCCTTCTCCGGGTCGGCCTCCTCGAAGTCGAGCGGCTTGCCGTCGCTCATCATCGGCCGCAGCGCGCCGAGGCCGGAGCCGGCGGGCTTGGCCGGCTCGCGCTTGAAGAAGATGTTGGGGAACGCCAGGAAGCGGTGCCAGGCGACGCCCATTGTGACGTTCAGCGAGATCACGATGAGCCAGGTCATCGAGATGACGATCTTGATCAGGGCGGCGACGCTGACGCCGGCCGTCCAGGCCGGGAGCGCGGCGCCGGCCGCGTGGCTGAGCGGGGTCGCCCAGACCGGGTACTCGAAGTGGTCGGTGGCGACCTTGAAGCCCCGGATCACGAAGCCGAAGATCAGCACCAGCAGCACGACCCACTCGACGAAGTAGCCCTGCCACATCGTGGAGCCGGTGAACCGGGACCGGTTGCCGGGCCGGTTGGGCCGGTTGCGCAGCCGGATCGCCATCAGCACCAGGATGCCGACCAGGCCGAAGATGCCGATCAGCTCGGTGGCCAGGCCGAAGATCGTCCAGTGCCCGATGATCGGCAGCCCGCCGCGGGGCGTGACCACCTCGAAGTACGCCTCGAGCACCAGCAGCGACAGCACGACGAACCCGACCATCACGAACCAGTGCGCGGCGCCCACCACGCTCCACTTGAGCATGCGGGTGTGACCGGCGGTCTCCACCAGCATGGTCTTCGCGCGGGCGCCCTTGTCGGTGAACCGCTCCGGCGCCGGTTGACCCAGCCGGATGACTGCCACCATCTTCATGACCGCGCGTACCGCAAGCCCCACCGCCACGGCGGTGATGGCGGCCGCGAGGATCGTGGTGACGATCTGGACGCTGCCCATCGAGTTGGCCTCCCGGTCTGCTGCCTGTCGAGCGGCTCGGCGACCGGGTACGGCTCACGGCGCGGGTGGCGTTGCGCCGCTCCCGCTGCCCCGACCCGACCGGTCGATGACCTCGCTCCGCTCGGTCATGCGGTGCAGCCTACGCGCAAGGTTACCCAGCAGTAACGTGAGTCATCTCGCATCGGCCACGCCGCCCTGCCGACACCTTAGGTGGACCGGGCGGCGCGCGCCGAGCAGGGGCGTCGTGGCGTGACACACATCCACCGCCGAGTGGCGACGCGCGGCCGACCCGCCGTACGACAGGCCAACGGCCCGGCCCCCCGAAGGGGAACCGGGCCGGACGTCGACCGGGTCAGCGCCAGCGGGAGAGCAGGATCAGCGAGCCGACCATCGCGCCGAAGCCCACCGCGAGGTTCCAGTAGCCCCACGTGGCGACCGGGTACGCCTGCTCGGAGAGGTAGTACACGACCAGCCAGCCGATCCCGGCGACGATCAGCGCGACGGCGGTGATCGGCAGCCAGACCGGGCTAGGCTTGCGCGTCGCCGCCGTCGCCGTCGGACGAACGTCCGTCGGCGGGGTGTACACCTTCTTCTTGCGGACCTGAGACTTGGGCACGACGCTCTCCAGAGGGGTGACGACCTCGTCCGGCCTGACAACCGGGCGCGGGGGCGACGGTCCATGGCCAATAATGTTCGACAGCTAGCGTAGTCCCGACGGACCGTCCAGGCCACGAATGGGGTCAGGCCGGTGCAGGGAGTCACCGAAAAGGGCGGGACTTTTCGGGTCGAACAGAGCGGTCTGTCCCCTCGCGGGCCGGCCCGAGACGACGGGAAGGAAACGCCCGGTGGAGTACACGTCCGGCGCCGCCTCCTGGCAGAAGGCCCTCCGGCGGGCCGTCGCCGGCCTGCTGCCCCGGCGACCGCGGCAGCGCCGGCCGGGCTGGTCGGTCGGGGTGCCGTTGATCGCCGCCGCGGCGGGACTGCTCTTCACCACCACCGCGACCACCGCTGGCGGCACCGCGCTGCGGGAGGACCGCCGACCCCAGCTCACTCAGTTGATCGAGGACCGTCGCGAGCAGGTCGAGGCGAGCGAGCAACGCGCCGCGCGGCTGCGCGCCGAGGTCGAGGACCACACCGCCACCCTCGCCGACACCGACGGCCCGATCAGGGCGCAGCGGGACCGGGCCGCCGCCAGCCGGCAGGCCGCAGGGTTCACCGCGCTCACCGGCACCGGACTCACCGTCGAGCTGAACGACGCGCCGCAACACAACAACCAGGCGCTGCCCAAAGGCGCCAGCAACGACGACCTGGTCGTCCACCAGGGCGACGTCCAAGCGGTCGTGAACGCGCTCTGGGCGGGTGGGGCCGAGGCAATGTCAATCATGAATGTCCGCGTGCTCAGCACCAGCGCGGTACGCTGCGTCGGTAACACCCTGCTGCTGCACGGCCGGGTGTACTCCCCTCCGTTCAAGATCGTTGCGATCGGCGATCCGGCTGCCCTCCAGCAGGCCCTCGCCGCTTCCGAGGGAGTCCGGTTGTTCAGGAGAGATGTGGAGCACTACCAGCTCGGCTACGCCGAGAAGGTGTCCACGGTGACCGTGCCGGCGTTCGAGGACTCCACCGCCCTCCAGTCCGCGAAGGTGCCCCGGTGACCCAGGACGGCCGCCCCGCGGGGCAGGACGGGCGTCACCGCGACCAGAGCGAGGACCCGACCGCGTTCCTCCCCAAGGTCGACCGTCCGGCCCCGCCCCGACCCGCGCTCGACCTGCCCTGGCCGGAGCCGACCGGGCCCCGCTCCGCGTCGCCCCGTCCACCGGCGGCCACCCCCGCGCCGGCTCGCCGGCCGGACACCCCGGGCCCGACCGACGCTCCCGCCAGCCCGGCCGACCCGTACCGTTCTCCGCCACCGGCCTGGCCCGGAAACACCCAGGACCGACCGTCGGCGCCGGCCGCCCCGCAGCGACCGGCCGCGCCCGCCCACGAGCCACGCCGGCCGGAATCTCCGGCCTGGCAGGTCGCCGCCGACCAGACCCCGCGCCACCCGGCGGAGCAGGCCGAGCGTGGCCTGGCCGGGCAGGCGGCGCGCCGGCCGGACGAACCGGTGGTGCACAGCAGCACGGCCCCGTTCGTCGACCAGCCGGACCGCCGGTCACCCGGACCCGCCGAGGCGCCGCCGGCCCGCGCCACTGGCCGGACCGCCGACGGGCCCGCCGCCCGTCCGCCCGCGGACCGGCCCGTCACCCCGGGCGTGCGTCCGGCGACCATCGGCGACGCGCCGACCGCGATCATTCCCAAGGTGGGCACCCGGCCAGAGAGCCGATCCGCCGCCACCCCGGACGGCGGCTCACCCGCGACCGGAAACGCCGGACGGACCGGAGGCGCACCTCGTGGCGGAACGCCCGCCGACGCCCGGACCGGTTCCGCCCCGGGCGCGGGAGCGCTGGCGGGCGGCGTACTCCGGGTCGGAGCGCCGGCCGACGGCGGCCCGACGCGGCCGGGGGCCGGTGTGGCGGGTCCCGTGGACCCGGCGGCCACCGCCGTGATCCCGGCCGTCACCGTTCGGCCGGCCAGCCACCCGGGCCTGGACTCGACCGCGCTGATGGGCGCCGTACCACCCGTCCGGGACACCGGCGACGGATCCGACGGCGAGGCCGACAACCCGGCCGAGCCGCCGCGCCCGCGCCGGGGCGAACGGGTCGTGCAGCTCCGCCCCGAGCAGACCGGCGAGGGCTACAAGAGCGTCTACTCCGAGCTGACCCGCCCCTCCATCGCGTCCCGGCTGCGGTCCGGCGTCCGGCTCACCGGCGAGGTGCTGATCACCTTCGGCCTGGTGGTGCTGCTCTTCGCCGGCTACGAGATCTGGGGCAAGTCGGTCATCGTCGACGCCCACCAGAACGACCTGAACAGCCAGCTGGCCCAGGAGTGGGCGCCCGACCCAACCGTCGGGCCCACGACCGGGCCGAGCGAGAAGCCCGCGCCGCCGGTCGAGGGCAAGCCGGTGGCCGGCCTCTACATCCCCAAGCTCGACAAGCACTGGGTCGTGGTCGAGGGGGTCAGCCCGGACGACATCCGGTACGCCCCGGGCCACTACCCGAAGAGCGCGCTGCCCGGCGAGGTCGGCAACTTCGCCGTGGCGGGGCACCGCATCCGGGCCACCTTCTGGCGCCTGGACGAGCTGGACACCGGCGACAACATCGTGGTCGAGGGCAAGAACGAGTGGTTCATCTACAAGGTCTACCGGAGCCACATCGTGAAGCCGAACCAGGTCGAGGTGGTGGCGCCGGTGCCGGGGAAGCCGGGCGCCAAGCCGAACGAGAAGCTGCTCACCCTGACCACCTGCAACCCAAAGTTCGACAACTACCAGCGCCTGATCATCCATGCCCGGCTGGACCACACCCAGGCCAAGTCGGCAGGTCGCCCGGCGGAGCTGGAAGGCTGACGATGTACGCGTGGATCTGGCGCAAGCTCCCGTTCGGCCTGGCCGGCAAGCTGGTCGGCTCGCTGCTGCTCACCGCCGCGACGGTGGCGCTGCTCTGGTTCGTGGTCTTCCCGTGGGCGGAGCCGCTGCTCCCCTTCGACGACGTCCAGGTCACCCAGGACTCCGGCGACACCGGGGGCCAGGAGGGCGACCTCACCGTGCCCAGCAACGCGCCGACCGACGAGGAACTGCCGTACAGCACCGAAACGAACAACGCCCCGCCCCCCACCCCGAGCAGGTGAGCCGATGCGCGTCCTGGTGATCGACAACTACGACTCGTTCGTCTTCAACCTGGTGCAGTACCTCGGCCAGCTCGGCGTCGACTGCGAGGTCCGGCGCAACGACGAGATCGACGTCGCCGAAGTCGGCCGGGTGGGCGCGGCCGGCGTCCTGCTCTCCCCCGGGCCGGGCAGCCCCGACCGCGCCGGCATCTGCCTGGACGTCATCCGGGAGTACGCCGGCAAGCTGCCCCTGTTCGGCGTCTGCCTCGGTCACCAGGCCATCGGCGAGGCGTTCGGCGCGACCGTCACCCGGGCACCCGAGCTGCTGCACGGCAAGACCTCCGAGGTATGCCACTCCGGGGTCGGCGTGCTCGCCGGGCTGCCGGACCCGTTCACCGCGACCCGGTACCACTCGCTGGCCGTACTGCCCGAGACGCTGCCGGACGAGCTTGAGGTCACCGGCCGGACGGAGTCCGGCGTGGTGATGGCGATGCGGCACCGGGCCCTGCCGATCGAGGGGGTCCAGTTCCACCCCGAGTCGGTGCTGACCGAGGGCGGGCACCTCATGCTGGCGAACTGGCTGGCGGTCTGCGGCTACCCGGAGGCGCTGGAGCGGGCTCCGGAACTGGCCGCCGAGGTCGACGCCCGCCGCCGGGCCGCCTTCGCCGCCGCCTGACGGGCCCCGCTTGCGCTGGCCATCTCCGCCACCGCCGAGGTGGCCGGCCGCCACGCAACGGGCCCCTTCACCGTCACTGGGTAGCCGCTCCGGGTGGCCGTGTGGTGGGCAGGGGCCATCCGCCGCCGCCACCGGGGGCGGTCGGCGTGCCGGTCGGGGCCGGGGAGGTCGGGCTGGCCGGGGTCTCGGTCGGCGTGGGTGCCGCGATGCCGATCTCGATCGTGACCCGCTTGTCCTTCGCCCAGTTGGACTGGGCGTCCGGGCTCTGCCGGGTGACCGTCCCGACCTGGTCCGGCGCGACCTCGTCGCCGTCCACGACCCGCACATTGTCGTAGCCGGCATCCTTCAGCGCCTTGACTGCCCGGTCCTTGGTGAAGCCGACCACGTCGGGCACCTTGTTGACGTTGCCTCGGGAGACCTTCACCTTGACGGGGCTGCCCTCCGGGACCTTGGTTCCCGCCTTGGGGTCGACGTCGATGACCGTATCCTTCGCCTCGCCGCTGTCGACGTACTGCTCGTCGACGGTGAGGTTCAGGGCCGCCAGCTGCTGCTTGACGTTGTCGAGCCGGTTGCCGACCACGGGCGGAATGGTGACCTGCTTAGGGCCGGCGCACAGCTGGTAGGTCACCTTGCGGTTCTGTTCCAGCGGCGTGTTGGGGGCCGGGTCCTGGTTGACCACGGTGCCCTTCGTGCAGTCGGTGCCGGCAACCGGATCACCGAGCAGCGGGCTGAGCCCCGCCTGCTGGATCGTGGCCCGGGCGACGGCCTCCGTCTTGCCCTTCAGATCCGGGACGGCCACCTTCTCGGTGCCGCCCCGGTTGAGCAGCAAGGCGGCGACCAGGGCGATCACGGCCAGCACGCCGAGCGCCGCGAAGGTGGCGATCACCCAGGAGGAGCTCTTGCGCTTGCCCGCGTCGCCGACCCGGGCCGGGACCTGCCGGGATTGCGGCCCCATCACCTGCGTCGGGTAGCCCGCCGCGGCAGGCGCCATCGGCGCTGTCTCGTCCTCGCGCAGCACCGGGGTGGCCAGCACCGGCCGGCCGGCGGCCGCCCGCAGCAGGTCGGCCCGCATCTCGCCGGCGCTCTGGTAGCGGTTGAGCGGGTTCTTCGACAGCGCCTTGAGCACGATCGCGTCGACCGCCGGGTTGACGTCCGGGTTGATGTCGCTCGGCGTCGGTGGCGCCTCCCGGACGTGCTGGTACGCGACGCTGACCGGGCTGTCCCCGACGAACGGCGGGTGCCCGCAGAGCAGTTCGAACAGGACGCAGCCGGCGGCGTACACGTCGGAGCGGGCGTCGACCGCCTCGCCGCGCGCCTGCTCGGGCGAAAGATACTGTGCGGTGCCGATGACCGCGCTGGTCTGGGTCATCGTGGTGGCGCCGCTGGCGAGTGCCCGGGCGATGCCGAAGTCCATCACCTTGACCTGGCCGGTCTGGGTGAGCATCACGTTGCCCGGCTTGATGTCCCGGTGGATGATGCCGTGCCGGTGGCTGAACTCCAGCGCCGCGCACATGTCCGCGCAGATCTCCAACGCCCGGCGCGGCTGGAGCCGCCCCTCGACGCCGAGGAGCTCCTTGAGAGTCCGTCCGTTGACGAACTCCATCACGATGAACGGCAGCGTCTCGCCGGTCGGCGCGGTCTCCTCGCCGGTGTCGTACACGGCGACGATGGCCGGGTGGTTGAGCGAGGCGGCGTTCTGCGCCTCCCGGCGGAACCGCATCTGGAAGGTGGCGTCCCGGGCGAGGTCGGCCCGGAGCATCTTGATCGCGACATCCCGACCGAGCCGGAGATCGCGACCGCGGTGCACCTCCGCCATGCCGCCGTAGCCGAGCAGCTCGCCGACCTGGTACCTGCCACCGAGCAGGCGGGCCTGCGCTGTCATCGCGTCTCTCGTCCTTCGCTCGTCGTCGTCTCGCCGCCACCGGGCTGGAGCCGTGTCTTAGAACGGTACGACGTCCGGACCGGATCGTCGGCACCGTGGGCCCGCACCGCGCCGGAGGTCACGCTCACCGGAGTGAGCGCGCCGGTGTCACCGGACGCCGCGCTCTTCCGGAAGTTGTAGGAAATCACGCCGGAGCAGAGCAGGACCAGCACGGCCACCAGGATGGCGGCCCACCACAGGCCGGCCCGGGACCGCCGGGGCGCCGGCAGCGGCGGAGCCGGGGGGACCGGCGGCCGGCCGTACCCCAGGGGATTGTGCTGGTGGGGCGGCGGAACCGGCGCCGCCCCACGCGGGGCGACCGGCGATGCCACCGGCGGTCGGGCCGCGGGTGGCGCCGCCGCCTGCCGGGACGCGACCGGCGGGCGCGCCGCGACCGCGGACGGCCGCGGCTGCTGCCGAGACGCGGTGGGGACCTGGGCGCGGGCCGACGGTCCGGCCGGCGACGCCGGTACGCCGGAGATCGGACCCGGCTGGGCGCCGGTGCGGGCCTGCTGCGACAGCGCCAGCTTGGCCTGGCGGGCGACGCCGGCCAGCGCGGCGGCGCTCGGCCAGCGGGCCGCCGGATCCTTCGCCAGGGCCCGCTCGACGATCGCCTTGACCTGCGGCGGGATGTCGTTGGGCAGCGGCCGGGGCGTCTCGCGGACGTGCTTCATGGCGATCTCGAGCGGGTTGTCCCCCTCGAAGGGACGCCGGCCGGCGAGGCACTGGTACGCGACCACGCCGAGCGCGTACACGTCGGAGGCGGGGGTGGCGACCGCGCCGGTGGCCTGCTCGGGCGAGATGTAGGAGGCCGTGCCGAGCACCGAGCCGGCCGCGGTGAGCTGGCCCACCAGGTCGGAGCGGGCGATGCCGAAGTCGGTGAGCACCAGCGTGCCGTTCGGCCGGACCAGCAGGTTGCCGGGCTTCACGTCGCGGTGCACGATGCCCTTCTCGTGCGCGGCGTGCAGGGCGTCGGCGGCCTGGGCCAGCAGGGCCATGGTGCGGGCCGGGGTGAGCCGGCCGACCCGGCTCAGCGTGGCGGAGAGGGCGTCGCCCTCGACGTACTCCATCACCAGGAAGGCGATGTGCTGGTCGCTGCCGAAGTCGTAGACGTCGACCACGCCGGGGTGGTTGATGGTGGCCATGGTGCGTGCCTCGCCGCGGAACCGCTCGGCGAAGCCGGGATCGTCGAGCAGCGCCGGGAGCAGGCTCTTCACCGCGACCGTACGGCCCAGCACCTGGTCGGTGCCGCGCCAGACGTCGCCCATGCCACCGCTGGCGATCCGCTCGTCGAGGCGGTAACGGTTGCCGAGCTGGACGCCGGGGCTGAGCATGTCAGCGGCCCCCGGAGTCGGCGATGGCCGCCGCCATGATCTTGCCGGCGATCCGGGCCGCCTCGGCGCTGCCACCGCTGCCGGCCTGCTCCAGCTCGACGCAGACCGCGGAGACCGGGGTGCCGTTCTTGTCCAGGGCGAAACCGATGAACCAGCCGTGGTCCGGGGTGTTCGGCCCGGACTGGGCGGTACCGGTCTTGCCGCCCACGGTGTAGCCCTCGAAGGCGGCCTTCCGGCCGGTGCCGTTCTCGACCACGCTCTCCATCATGTCCCGCAGGTCGCTGGCGACCGGGCCGCTGATCGGCCGGCGCAGCTCCCGCGGCTTGGCGGTGTAGTAGCTGGTGGTGCGGTCCGGAGCGAGCATCTGCTTGACCAGGTACGGCCGCATCTGGCTGCCACCGTTGGCGACCGACGCGGCGATCAGCGCGCCCTGGATCGGGGTCATCCGCACGTCCCGCTGGCCGATGGAGGACTGGGCCAGGGCGGCCGGGTCGGTGGCGCCGCCAGGCGCCTCCATGTCGCCGGTCCGGCTGGCCGCCACGCCGAGGCCGCCCTCGCCGAGCTGCCCGACGGTGAGGTCCTCCTGCTCGAAGCCGAACTGGCGGGCCTTCTCCTTCAGTTTGTCGGCACCGAGCCTCAGGCCGAGCTGGGCGAACCCGGTGTTGCAGGACTGGGTGACCGCCTCGTTCAGGGTCACGGTGGTGCCGGTCGGCCCCGGGCAGATCGACGGGGCGGCGTTGCGGATCGGCGTCCCCGAGGTCGGCGGGGTGAAGCTGGTCCCGGCCGGAATCGGGGTGCTCTTGCCGACGCCGTTCTCCAGCGCGGCGGCGGCCACCACGATCTTGAAGGTCGAGCCCGGGGGCAGCGTCTCCGACAGGGCCCGGTTGGCCAGCGGCCGGTCCGGGTCCTTTTCGAGCGTGTTGTACGCCGCCGACGCCTCGTTGGTGTCGTGGCTGGTCAGCGGGTTCGGGTCGAAGCTCGGCATGGAGACCAGCGCCTGGACCGCCCCGGTCCGCGGGTCGATCGCGATCGCCGCGCCCTTCTTCGCCCCGACCTGGTTGTCCCGGAGCTGCTTGAACGCGGTGTCCTGGGCCCGCTTGGAGAGGGTGAGCAGCACGTTGCCGCCACCGGTCTTGTTCCCGGTGAACATGTCCTTCACCCGGTCGCCGATCAGCTGGTCGCTGGTGCCGGCGAGGAAGTCGTTCTCCACGCGCTCGATGCCGGTCTCCGCGAGGTTGACCGGCTTGTAGCCGAGCACGTGCGCGTACGTCTCCCCACCGGGGTAGCTGCGCTGGAACCTCAGCTTGCCCCCGGTCTCCTTGCTGAGGGCGTACGCGGTGCCGCCGACCTCGATGTTGCCGCGCTTGCGCTCGTACTCGGCGACCTGGACCCGGCCGTTGTAGTCGCTGTTGCGGTATTCATCCGCCTTGTAGGCCTGGATCCAGTTGAGGTTCGCGAAGAGCAGGCCGAAGAGGATCATGACGACGACGCCGACGCGGCGCAGGGGTGCGTTCACGGCCGGATCACCTCCGTGGGGGCACCGTGCAGCTGCTCGGGCGGGGCGCCGCTCGGGCGGGCCGCCGGGCCGCCGGGCGTGACCGGCCGGCGCGCGCCGTCGGAGACCCGGAGCAGGACCGCGATGAGCAGCCAGTTCGCCATCAGCGACGAGCCCCCGGCGGAGAGGAACGGGGTGGTCTGGCCGGTCAGCGGGATGAGCTTGCTGATCCCGCCGACGATCACGAAGACCTGGAGGCCCAGGGTGAAGGCGAGACCGCCGGCGAGCAGCTTGCCGAACGAGTCCCGCACCGCCAGCGCCGCCCGCAGGCCCCGCTCGACGACCAGCAGGTAGACCACGAGCAGCGCGGAGAGGCCGAAGAGCCCGATCTCCTCGCCGATGCCGGCGAAGATGAAGTCGGTCTGCACCTCGGGCAGCAGGGTCGGCTGGCCGCCGCCCGGGCCGGCGCCGAAGAGCCCGCCGGTGCCGAGGGTGAGCAGACCCTGAACGAGCTGGTAGCCACGGTCGTACGGCTCGGCGAACGGGTCCAGCCAGATCTGCGCCCGGTCGTAGAAGTTGAGGAACGGGCCGCCGACCGTGCTGCCCAGCAGGTACGCCAGGTAGGCGCCGCCGAAGAAGAGGATCAGACCGATGAGCAGCCAACTGACCCGTTCGGTGGCGATGTAGAGCGTCACCACGAACATGCCGAAGTAGAGCAGCGAGGTGCCGAGGTCCTTCTCGAAGACCAGGACCAGCAGGCTGATGATCCAGACCACGAGGACCGGGCCGAGGTCCCGCCCGCGCGGAAAGTCGATGCCGAGCACCCGGCGGCTGGCCAGCGACAGCACCTCGCGCTTGCGGACCAGGTAGTACGCGAAGAAGGCGAGCAGGGCGAGCTTGGCGAACTCACCCGGCTGGATCGAGAAGCCGCCGATCCGGATCCACAGCTTGGCGTTGTTGATCTCGGAGAACCGGGCCGGCAGCACCGCCGGGATCATCACCAGCACGATGCCGGCCAGTCCCAGGGTGTACGCGTACCGCGAGAGCGAGCGGTGGTCCCGCATGATCGCCAGCAGCGCGGCGGCCAGGATCACCGCGCCGAGCGTCCAGGCCAGCTGCCGGCCGCCCGTGCCGGCGAAGATCGCCAGCGTCTCCCGGTCCGCCGGGGCCGCCTTGGCCAGGTCGTACCGGCGCAGGAAGCCCACGCCGATGCCGTTGAGCAGGGCGACCGCCGGCAGCAGCGCCGGGTCGGCGAACGGCGCCAGCCACCGGATCACCAGGTGCAGGCCGACGAAGACCAGCCCCAGCGCGGCGGCCGGCACCCAGAAGTCCGGGGTGACCGTGTCCAGCACGTTCGCCTCGACCGTCGCCGAGTACGCCGCCACCAGGACCATGGCGAGCAGGAGCAGCGACAGCTCGGCGTTGCGCCGGGACCGGGCCAGGCGTACGCCGGGCTGCTCGCCCGTCGAGGCGGGCGAGGCTGCCGGTGCGGCCGCTGCGGTCACGGATGAGTCCTCGGTGTCGAGCCGACGCTCACTCCGGCGACCGGCAGCCCGCCGGGTCGACCGGCGGGACGGTGTCGGAGGGGACGGCATCGGGCGTGGTGGTCGGCGCGGCGGGTGTGGGCGTGACCGGCGGCCGACCGGTGGCGCTGACGGCCGGCGCCACCGCGGAGGCGCTGACGGTCGGCGTCGGGCTCACCGCGGCAGCGCTGACGGTCGGCGTCGGGCTCACCGCGGCGGCCGTCGGGCTCGGCGGGCAGATCGGCTTGAGGTTCGGATTCGCCGGATCGTCGCTGGTCAGCTCGGCCAGCCGACGCTGCGCGTCCGGCTCGCTCTTGGCCTGGATGCCCTGCTTGACCTGCTCCTGCGCGGCCAGCGTGAGGTCGTCCAGCTTGGCCCCGCTCGTGGAGTGCACGCTGGACAGGTCGAGGCCGGCGATCTGGCCCGGCACGCCGCGGAAGACGGCGAGCTCACCCTGCTCGGTGGTGCCGACGTAGTACTGCCGCTGGGTGTAGCTCCACCCGGCGAACAGGCCGCCGCCGAGGATGACCAGCAGCGCGAGCAGCATCGCCGCGCTGCGCAGCGGGCGGTGCCGGCGCCGTTCCGGCTCGTCGTCCCGGTTGTCCGCCGGCTCCTCGGGGGCCGGCGGACGCGGGGCGGACAGGGCCGAGGCGCGGGCCGCCGGGGTGGAGACGTCGGCCGAGGTGGCCATGCCCCGGTCCCGGGCCGCGGCGCCGCCGACGATCGGGGACGCCTCGACGATGTCCTGGTCGGTGGCGTCGGCGATGATCACCGTGATGTTGTCCGGCCCGCCGCCGCGCAGCGCGAGTTGCACCAGGCGCTCGACGCATTGCTGGGGGTCGGTGTACTCCCGCATGGTGTCGCCGATGGTGTCCGCGCTGACCACGCCGGAGAGCCCGTCGCTGCAGATCAGGTAGCGGTCGCCGGGCAGGACCTGGCGGACGCTGTATTCCGGGTCGATGTCGCGGCCGTCCAGCGCGCGGGTGAGCAGCGAGCGCTGGGGGTGGCTGCTCGCCTCCTCCGCGCTGATCCGGCCCTCGTCGACGAGCATCTGGACGTACGTGTCGTCCTTGGTGATCTGCGCGAACTCGCCGTTGCGCAGGAGGTAGGCCCGCGAGTCACCGATGTGGACCATGCCGATCTTGCTGCCCGAGAAGAGGGTGGCGGTGAGCGTGGTGCCCATCCCCTCCAGCTGCGGGTTGGCGTCCACGGTGTCGCGGAGTTGTTGGTTGGCGGTGCCCACGGCTGAACGCAACGCGTCGACGAGGGCGTCCCCTGGGACGTCCTCGTCGAGGGGCGCCATGGCACCGATGACGATGTTGCTGGCGACGTCACCGGCGGCCATACCGCCCATGCCGTCGGCGACGGCGAGTAGCCGCGGCCCGGCGTAGACGGAATCCTGGTTACCGTCTCGGATCAGACCGCGGTCGCTGTGGGCCGCATAGCGCAGGGTCAGAGTCATGGCCGTAATTCGAGAGAAGTGCGGCCGATCCGGATCGGCACGCCGAGGGGGACGGGGGTTGGTCCGGTGACCTTAGCGCGATCAAGATACGTGCCGTTAGTCGAGCCGAGATCCTCGACGAACCACTGCCCGTCGCGCGGCACGAGCCGGGCGTGCCGCGCGGACGCGTAGTCGTCGGTGATCACCAGCGTGGAGTCCTCGGCCCGCCCGATGGTGATCTGGGCTTCACCGAGGGTGATCCGGGTGCCGGCCAACTGGCCGGCGGTGACCACCAGCTGGTGCGCGGCCCTGCCCCGCTTCACCTTCGCCGGCTTCGCCGCCTGACCGGTCGAGGCGCCGACCGCGCGCGGCGCGGCCACCAGTCGACCCGACCGGGCGCCGGCGAACAGGTCCCGGCGGATGACGCCGACCACCGTGAACACGAAGATCCACAGCAGGATGAGGAACCCGAACCGGGCGACGGTGATGACGAGTTCCGGCAAGGCGGGTCAGCCGTCCACGCGGAAGGTCAGGGTCGTCGTGCCGAGCTGGACCATGTCGCCCGGGTTGAGGGCGACGGCGGAGACGCGCTGGCCGTTGACCATCGTGCCGTTGGTGGAGCCGAGGTCGGTCAGCACGACCTGGCCGCCGTCGAAGTCCAGCCGGGCGTGTCGCCGGGAGATCCCGACGTCGGGCAGGCGCAGGTTGGCCTGGTCACCGCGGCCGATCACCGTGGAACCCATCTGGAGGGGGTAGGTGCGACCGTCGCCGGAGACCAGTCGCACGTTGCGGCCGCCGCCGTGACCGGGCGGGGGGCCGTAGCCGCCGCCCTGGTCGTACGCCGGGTACGCCGGCGGGCCGGCGTCGTAGGCGCCGGGCGCGGAGACCGGGGCGACGTCGCCGCCGGTGTAGACCTCGGCGGTGACCCGGAACATGCCGGTGTCCAGCCCTTCACCGCGCTCGATCTCGACGATCACGTCGCCGTAGACCGTCCAGGCCTGCTCGCCGATGAACTCCGCCTGCGACTGGGCCAGCTCCTGGGCCAGCGCGGCGGCGTACGGCGCCAGCCTGCTGTGGTCGTACGGCGAGAGATCGATCACGTAGCGGTTGGGCACCAACGTGCGCCCACCGGCCAGGATCGCCTTGTGCGCCTCGGCCTCCCGCTGCATGGCGTTGAGGATCTCCACGGGGTGGACCACCCCTTTGAAGACCTTGGCAAAGGCCCCCTCTACCAGGCCTTCCAGACGCTTCTCGAAGCGTTGCAGCACGCTCACCGGCTCCTCCTCGGGTCCCGAGGCAATGATGGTATCTGGACACCGCCCTCGCAGCTCACATGCCGCTCGGCCGGCCGCCGGCGGTCCGTTCGAACGGACCCCTCGGCTCGTGCTACAGTTTCGTCCGCCACGAACGGTGATCGCTCGTGGCGATGACCGGTCACAGCGTAGTATGTCCGAGCACCCGCCGCAGGTGGCGGGACCGCGATGGGATACGGTGTTCCAGGTCAGGCCACGGGGAAGTGGCGGAATGGCAGACGCGCACGGTTCAGGTCCGTGTGTCCGAAAGGACGTGGGGGTTCAACTCCCCCCTTCCCCACCTTGACGAGGGCTCCGCAGCTTGCGGGGCCCTCGCGTCATATCGGGGCGTGCCGGACGTCACGCTATGCTCCGATGGTTCCCTGCCTCCTAACTGACCAGGAGTGGCGTGTGACTGTCGCGATGGTGACCGGCTCGGGCGGTCTGATCGGCTCCGAGGCGGTCCGGCACTTCGCCGGCCTCGGGCTCGACGTGGTCGGCATCGACAACGACATGCGGCAGGAGTTCTTCGGCGCCGAGGCGTCGACCGCCTGGAACGTCCGCCGGCTGACCGACGAGCTGGGCTCCGCGTACTCGCACCACAGCATCGACATCCGGGACCGGGACGCGCTGGCGAAGCTCTTCGCCCGCTACGGCCGGGACATCGCCGTGGTGATCCACACCGCCGCGCAGCCGTCGCACGACTGGGCCGTCCGGGACCCGTTCACCGACTTCGACGTCAACGCCGGCGGCACCCTCAACGTGCTGCAGAACGTCCGCGAGCACTGCATCGAGGCGCCGGTGATCCACTGCTCGACCAACAAGGTCTACGGCGACCGGCCGAACAGCCTGCCGCTGGTGGAGCTGGAGACCCGGTGGGAGATCGAGCCGGGGCACCCGTACGAGCAGGGCATTCGCGAGGACATGTCGATCGACGCCTGCCTGCACTCCGTCTTCGGCGCGTCCAAGGTCGCCGCCGACGTGATGGTCCAGGAGTACGGCCGCTACTTCGGCATGAAGACCGCCTGCTTCCGGGGCGGCACGCTGACCGGTCCGGCCCACTCCGCCACCGAACTGCACGGCTTCCTCGGCTACGTGATGCGCGCGAACATGGAGCGCCGGACGTACAAGATCTTCGGCTACCAGGGCAAGCAGGTCCGGGACGCCATCCACAGCTCGGACGTGGTCTCGGCGTTCGAGGCGTTCTTCCGCAACCCGCGCTCGGCGGCGGTCTACAACCTGGGCGGCGGCCGGCACTCCAACACCTCCAACCGCGAGGCGTTCGCCCTGGCCGAGCAGATCACCGGCCAGGAGATGATCACCGAGTACGTCGAGGCGAACCGGATCGGCGACCACAAGTGGTGGATCGGCTCGACCGAGGCGTTCCAGGCCGACTACCCGGACTGGAAGCAGGTCTACGACGTGCCGATGATCGTGCGCGAGATCTACGAGGCCAACGTGGACAAGTGGGTGCCGCAGGCATGACCACCGGCACCAAACGGAACGTGCTCGGCGTGCTCGTCGACGCGACCGACTACGGCGCGGCCACCGAGGCGGTCGTCACCGCGGCGCGGGAGCGCCGCCCGCTGGCGCTGACCGCGCTGGCCGTGCACGGGGTGATGACCGGCGTGCTCGACCCGGCGCACAACGCCCGGCTCAACTCGTTCGACGTGGTCACGCCGGACGGCCAGCCGGTCCGCTGGGCGCTGAACCTGCTGCACGGCGCGGGCCTCACCGACCGGGTGTACGGCCCGGAGCTCACTCTCCGGGTGCTCGCCCGCTGCGCCGACGAAGGGCTGCCGGTCTACCTGTACGGCTCCACCGAGGAGACCCTGGCGCGGCTGATCCCGGCGCTGGAGGAGAAGTTCCCGGCGTTGAAGATCGCCGGCGTCGAGCCGTCGAAGTTCCGCCAGGTGCAGCCCGGCGAGGACGCCGAGATCTCCGACCGGATCAAGGCCAGCGGTGCCCGGCTCGTCCTGGTCGGGCTGGGCTGCCCCCGGCAGGAGGTCTTCGCGTACGCCATGCGGCCGCTGCTGGACATGCCGCTGATGGCGGTCGGCGCGGCCTTCGACTACCACGCCGGCCTGCTGCGCAACCCGCCGCCGTGGATGCAACGCGCCGGGCTGGAGTGGTTCTGGCGGCTCGGCCTGGAGCCGAAGCGGCTCTGGCGGCGGTACGTCATCCTCAACCCGGCCTACCTGGCCCGCCTGGCGGCGCAGAAGACCGGCCTGTGGAAGGCCACCCCGCCGCCCCCGGCCACGGAGCGCCCGGCCACCTTCGCCGTCTGAGCCCGACGCCGACCGGCCGGGAGGACCCCGGCCGAAACGACGCCCGGCGGCCAGCCGTGCAGGGTGACCGCCGGACGCCGGTGGGAAGGTTGGCTCAGGAGACGTTCAGCGCGGTGTCGTCGACGACGAACGAGGTCTGCAGGGAAATGTCCTCCACGCCGGTGAACTTGATCTGGATGGTCTGGCCGGCGTACGCGCCCAGGTTGAACGACTTCTGCGCGTAGCCGGTGTTCCTGTTCAGGTTCGAGTAGGTGGCGAGCGTGGCCAGCACCGAGCCGCTGCTGTTGAGCACCTGCACCCGGAGCGTGTCGTACGCGGTGCTGGTGGTGGTCTCGGCGGTGTCGATGTGCAGCCAGAAGCTCAGGCTGTACGACGAGCAGCCGGCCGGCAGGCTCACCGGCTGAGCCAGCGTGTCGGTGTGCGAGGTGCCGTACCCGTCCAGCCAGGCGTTCCAGGTGCCGGAGCGGGGCGGCTGGCCGGAGGAGCCGTACTGGCCGATCACCCCGGAGGTGGCGGTCCACCCGGTGTTACCGGACTCGAAGCCCGGGTTGGCGAGTTTCTGGCCGGTGCCGGTGCAGCCACCGGCGCCGGTGACGGTCAGCGCGTAGGTCGCCGTCTTGGTGCCCGACGCCGCCGTACCGCTGATGGTCACCGCGTACGTGCCGGCCGGGGTGCTGGCCGACGTGGTGATGGTGAGGGTGGAGGAGCCGCCGGAGGTCACCGTGGCCGGGTTGAACGAGGCGGTGGCGCCGCTCGGCAGGCCGCTCGCGGAGAGGCTGACCGACTGGGCCGAACCGCTGGTGGTGGCGGTGTTGACGGTGGCCGTCACCGAACCGCCCGGCGCGGTGGAGCCGGAGGTCGGAGACACCGAGAGGGAGAAGTCGTTGGTCGGCGGCGGGTTGCTGCCGTTGTCCACGTAGAGCAGCCGGTTCGGGGTGCCGGTGCCCACGTTGGTCACCACGTTCGGGGTGGCGTTGTTGACCAGGCTGTCCCGCACCTGCTGCGGGCTCCACGACGGGTTCGCCGAGAGCACGAGCGCCGCGGCGCCGGCGACGTGCGGCGAGGCCATCGAGGTGCCGCTGATCGTGTTCGTCGCGCTGTTGCTGGTGTACCAGGCGGAGGTGATGTTGACGCCCGGCGCCAGGATGTCGACGCAGGTGCCGTAGTTGGAGAAGCTCGCGGCGGCGTCGTTGTTCTGAGTGGCGCCGACGGTGATCGCCGACGCGACCCGGGCTGGGGAGTAGTTGCAGGCGTTCTGCCGGTTGCCGAGGATGTCGCCGTTGCCGGCCGCCACCGCGTAGGTGATGCCGGAGTTGATGGAGTTGGTGACCGCCGTGTCGATCGAACTGTTGGCGGAGCCACCGAGGCTCATGTTCGCCACCGCCGGCTTGACCGCGTTCGCGGTGACCCAGTCGATGCCGGAGACCACCTGGGCGTTGGTACCGCTGCCCTGGCAGTTGAGCACCCGGACGCCGACGATCTGGGCCCCCTTGGCCACGCCGTACGAGGAGCCGCCCACGGTGCCCGCGACGTGCGTGCCGTGGCCGTTGCAGTCGTCAGCTGAGCCGCCGTCCACCGCGTCGAAGCCGGAGACGGCCCGGCCGCCGAAGTCGTTGTGCCCGAACAGCACGCCGGTGTCGATGATGTACGCGTGCACGTTGCTCGCCGTGTTCGGGTAGGTGTAAGAGCTGTCCAGCGGCAGGTTGCGCTGGTCGATCCGGTCCAGGCCCCAGGACGGCGGGTTCGGCTGGGTGCCGAAGATCGAGACGGTGTGGTTCTGCTCCACGTACGCCACGGCGGGGTCGGCGGCGATCCGTGCGGCGGCCGGCGCGCCGACCCGGATCTCGAAGCCGCGCAGCGCGGCGCGCCAGGTGCGGGCGACGCTGCCGCCGTGCCGGGCGGTCAGCCGCCGCGCGGTGTCGGCGACCCGGCTGGGGGCGACGGCACTGTCCTTCAACACGACGATGTAGCTGTCGGCCACCGCGGTGGTGCCGCCGGCGGCCCGGATCACTCCGGTCGGTTCGGCGGCCAGCGCGGGGCTGGCCGCCGCGAGCATCGTCAGGGCGGCCACGCCGACGAGTACGGACCTGTGTGGGAGACCCATCTCCCTACCTCCCTCCGACCGGCACACGATCGTCCGCCCAGCGAGTCAGGCAGATCGACGATGACCGATCAAGCTGAGATTAGGTCAACGGGAGGAAGGTGGAACATGTCGAAGTTTCCATATCACCGGTGGGATGCCCCCTACGGGCTGACGTACGGGACGGACCGGGGACGGCCCCGGATTCGGTGAACGTCGAATTCGGCAAGGCTGGCGGCATGGATGACCAGCTCGCCGTGCTGCTCCCGGTCGCCGCCGTCTGGGTGGCCGCCGCCGTGGTCGCGGACGGACTGCCCCGGCTGGACAGCGCCCGCGCACTCCGCCGGCGTACCGGATGGTTGTCCGTCCTGGTGCTGGCCGGCCTGGCGCTGACCGCCGCGCTGCTGCTCGCGGGCCTGCAGAGCGCGGGCGGGACGCCGGTCGACCGGGCCACCCCCGGACTCGCCCTCGCGGCGGCCCCGGCGCTGGTGGTCGCGGTCTGCACGGTCCGGCGGGTACGGCGGCTGCGGGCCGGCGCGGGGGCGTTCGCCCGGGCGCCGGAAACCCCGGCCCCGCACGGGCTGCGGGCCGCCGCGGCGCACCCGCTGATCGGGCTGCCGGTGCAGGTCACCGCCCTGACGACCGTCCCGGCCGTGGTCTCGGCCGCCGGCCTCGACCTCTTCGCCGGTGCCGGCGCGACCGGTGCCGCGGTCACCGTCGGCGCCCTGGGGATCGCCGCGATCGGGGTACGCCACGCGCTGCGGCACAACCGGCTCGCCGAGCAGGCGATGCCGGCGGCCGTCACCTCACCGCGAGCGGCCGGCCCCCTGCACGTATAGCAGTTCGAGGATCGCCCGGGTCGCGTCGAACCAGCGGTCCAGCCAGCCGGGCGGCGGGACGCTGCCCTTCGGGGGCAGCTCCATCAGCAGGCCGCGCAGCAGCGGGTGGTCCACCAGGGACTCGGTGGGCTCCGGCGGCCAACCGGCCGGCGGGAACGACGGCTCGGTGAGCGGATTCGGGTCCAGCGACGGCAGGGACAGTGGCGGACCGGACTGCTCCGGCGGGGCAGCGTCCCGGCCGCCGATCTCGCTGTCGGCGGAGACCACCTCGGTGAGCACGGTGTCCCGGCGGGCTCCGCGGTACTTGCCGCCGAACCGCTCCGGCTTGCCCGGGCCGTTGGTGAGGTTCTCTGAACCGATCGTCGTCATCCGTCTCGCCTGCCTCGCTCGGTTGCCGATCTGTGCGGTTCAACGAGGCGGAGCGGAAGTGGCGACGGGTGACCCGTGCAGGTCCGCGTGAGCGGGCGCGGATGGACGAACTGGCCCCGCCCGGCCACGCTGCCGGGCGGGACCACGCTTTCAGGTCCGGATCGCCGGATCAGGGCCGGGCGAACACACCGCCCCTGGCACCCGCGACGAAGGCGTGCCAGTCGTCCGGGGCGAAGACCAGGGCGGGGCCCGTCTTGTCCTTCGAGTCCCGGACACCGACCGCGCCGGTCACGTACGCGACCTCCACGCAGTTGTCACAGTTCGGCCCGCTCTTCGAGCTCTTGAACCAGGTCGCCTGCGTCAGGTCCACGGGGAACTCCTTGGTCGCCATTTCCACAGTGGCTCCTCTGCCAGTTTTGCGATGTGTGCGATCGATTCCTCCGGGCGGATGGCAGCCGCTCGAACGTGATCGAAGATGAAGCTGTACTTCTGCAGTTCGTCGCTCTTCTCCAGGAAGAGCCCACCCGTGGCGTTCTCCGCGTACACGACATCTGGATCACTCGGTTCCGGAAAGCTGAGGATCGTGAAGGTCCCGTCCATGCCGGCGTGCGCGCCCACCTCGAAGGGCAGGACCTGCAACGTCACGTTCGGCAGTTCGGCCACCTCCACCAGCCGTTTGAGCTGGCCACGCATCACCGCGTCGCCGCCCACCGGCCGGCTCAGCACCGCTTCATCGAGCACCACCCACAGATCGACCGGATCGTCCTGGGTCAACAACGACTGACGGCCCAGACGGACACGCACCCGTTGGTGGACCTGGTCGGCGGTGAAGTCGGGCCGGGCGGCCCGGATCATCGCCCCCGCGTACTCCTCGGTCTCCAGCAGGCCCGGCACCACCTGCTGCTCGTACGCCCGGATCGAGCTGGCCGCCGCCTCCAGCCCCACGTACGCCCCGACCAGCACCGTGCTGTACGGGTGCCACCAGCCCTTCTGCCGGGCCTCCCGGGCGATCTGCACCAGCTCGTCGCTCTCGGCGCCCACCACCCCGTAGATCCGGAGCATGTCCCGGACGTCGCGTGGGGTGGCGGAGGTGTGGCCGGTCTCGATGCGGGAGATCTTGGAGGCCGAGCACTCGAGCTGCTCGGCGACCGTCTCGATGGTGATGCCGGCGGACTCCCGCTGGCGGCGGAGTTCCGCCCCCAGGCGACGACGTCGGATGGTGGGGCTGCGTCGCTCGCTCACCGCGTCGCTCCGCGGGTCGTGGTGCGGGAACCCCGGCCCCTCGCGCTCACCCGGCCACCTCCGGTCGATCGCGCCCGGCTCGACCCCCGCCGGGGCGCGACCGTGGTACGGCGGGCGATCGTTCGCGGCAGGGGTGGTGCCGGTCGTCGACCGGCCGCGACGGGCGAAACCGGCGTCCAGTGTGCCGCCCGGTGCCGAGGTCATCAAGCATGCCGTCCACGTGTCCTGCTCGCGTATCGGCAAAAGTCGACGTGCAACTTGCATGAAGCACGTCGCTGATGCACTCTGTCCGTATGGCACGGGTTACTCACCGTCTCCACTTGATCTCCCGGCGTGGTGATCCCACCGGTCGCTGGTCGGTGGGGGGTGAGCCGGCCCGAACTGCCGTAACGAGACCTGCCCCGGGGTGATGACCCCGCCGCTGCACGCCCGACGACTGCGGCGGTGGGAGCGGTAACCGGGAGCAGCCGGGTGATGGTCGGGTGGCGGCGCGCCACCGCGGGTACGGCCCGACCAGCACCGAATAACTGATCAGCCGGTCCACGAGGCCACACCCCGTCACCGGGCCCGAACTGTCCCCCGATCAGCTCCCGCCGGCCCGCCCGCCGACCGACCCTTCCCAGGAGCCCATGTGCTTCCCCGCACCGGTGACGTACTGAACGTGACTCGCGCGGCGAGTGTCCAGTTCCTTCGTCCCATCATGTTCCGGGTGATCCGGGTGCTCGACTGGCCGACCTACGACGGCTGGCTGTGGCTCGACGGCTACGAGTTGAACGCGGCGGGGGACGCGGTCAACCGGCGGTCGATCTTCGTGCAGTCGGCCGGCCTGACGCAGCTCCAAGCCGAGCCGGCACCCCGTCCGCACACCGTACGCACCCGGCGGCCGGTCGCCCGGACCCCGGTTCAGGTGGCCTGACACCGCGATTGCCAGGTCGGGGGCGTGCCGCCGCCATAGAATCGGTACGCCCACCCCGGCGAAGTCTCCACCCCGCGCGTCCCGGACCCTGAACCTGGGATGGCCATGGTCAATCTGCCCGCCGCGCGGCGGCACCACCGGTCCCGTGTCGGTTACGCCTTCGGGCTCCTCGCGCTCCTTGGGGCCGCCACCGCACTCGCGGTCGCGGTCAACCACCCCGCCCTTTCCTCCACCCAGCAGCTGGCTGAGCCCGTGCCGGCTCCGGAGATCACCGTGGCCGGGGAGGGCTCCGCACCGCCCGACGAGCCGGACGAGCCCGGCTGGGCCGGCGGGGTCGGCGACGCCCCCGGCGCCCAGCCGCGCGCGACCCCCGACCGGGCCGGCGGCGGAGCCGGGGAGGGCGCGGTGGCCGAGGGGCCGGCCGGCCCGGCCGGCGTACGGACGGCGGCGGCGGCGGCGGACCTCAGCCGGTCGCTGTTCTACTCGGGGCTCCTGGGGCTCGCCATCTCGCTGGCCGGGCTCGGCCTGGTCGGCACCAGACGACGGCAGTGGTGAGGATCAGGGGGTTCCGCTGGCCGAGGGGCCGGGCGTGGGAGTGCCGGCGCCGGTCGTCGGGGCCGCGGCCTCGGCGACCACGACGGTGACCTGGTCACCTTCGGAGATCGGCTCCCCGGCGCCCGGATCGGTCTCGATCACCGTGCCGGCCGGCCGGTCCGACGTTCGGGTCACCACCCGGTAGTCCACGCCCAACCGGTCGAGGAGCGCCCGGGCGGCCGCCTCCGGCAGCCCCACCAGCGGCGGCATCGGCACCCGGGCCGGGGCCGTGGTGGTGGGCGGGGTGGTCGGCGGCTGGGTGCTCGGCGCCGCCGAGGTCGGCGCGGCCGTGGTCGCCGGGGCGGTCGTCGGCGCGGGCGAGGGGGACGGCTCGGGGCCCCGGTCCGCCGCCCGCAACGCCAGCCAGACGCCCACCCCGATCAGCGCGATCAGCAGCAGCGCGAGGATGCCCAGCAGGATCGGCATCCACCAGCGTCGGCCGGCCTGCTCCTCGGTGTACCACTCGGTGCCGGGCTCCTGGTAGCCGACCGGTCGGGGCGGCGGCACCCCGGCTCGTCCGGACCACGCCGCCGGCAGGGGCGCCGTCCGGTCGACGGGCTGCCGCAGCCTTCGCGTGGCGTCGGCGTCCTCCCCGCCGGCGGCACGGTCCGGCGGCAGCGCCCGGGTGGCGTCGGCGTCGTCCCCGGCGGGTGGTTCCTGGCGGTCGTCGCTCATCGCACGTCCTTTCCCCACCGGGGCGGGCGCCCTGGCCCTCGATCATCCAAGTTAGCGGCCCGGACCGCCATCGGCGGGGATCAGCGCGGCGAGCCGTCGGTCAGGGGGTCGGCGGCGGACCGTCGGGCGTGGTCGACGGCGGGTCGCCGCAGACGAGTGCGACCGGGTCGTTCCACCGGGCCGGGGCGCGGGCGGCCGGATCCTGCGCGGTGACGGTGCCGCGCCGACCGGTGCGGTAGCGCGGGTAGAGGCCCGCTTCGACCAGGTCGTCCGCGGCGGCGGCGCAGTCGTCGCCGACCAGGTCCGGTACGGCCACCGCCGGCGCCGGACCGGCCACCCAGAGGGTGACGGTGACGCCCCGCCGCACCGGCGTACCGGGCTCCGGCGAGGTGCGCTCGACGTTCCGGCCGGCGCCCGCGCCGAAGACCAGCCGCCAGCCGAGCTTCCGCTCGTGCAACTGCCTGCGGGCGTCCTCGAAGTCGACGCCGACCAACGCCGGCACGGTCAGCCCGCCGGCGGGGGTGGTCCGCGCGGTCGTCCGGGTCACCGGGGGCGTGGTGCGCGGTGCGTCCGTGGCCGGCGTCGCCTCGGTCGGGGCCGGCGCGGTGGTCGCCGCCGCGACCGGTCGGTCGGCCGGACCGGGGTCGCCACCGGCGATGATCCAGCCGCCGCTGGCACCGATCACGGCCAGCAGCGCCACCGCGAGGCCACCGCCGAGCAGCAGTCTGGCCCGGTCCGGCCCCGGGCCAGCGGGCCCGGGTGAGGTCTGCCGCTCGGGGTACCCGTCCGTCATCGCGTCCACCGCCTCATCACCGGCGACCGTAGCCGCCGCCACCAAACCCGCCTACGGCCGGTAACCGGCCGACCGCCACGACTCGCCGCGTCGACCCTGGGACGCTACGCTCCCCGGCATGGCCAGACTGGGCTGGGGAGGATCGGTCGCCATCGCGATCGGCGTCGCTGCCGCTGCGGGCGCGGCGCAACTGGGCTTCGGCTACGGCCTGGGCATCATCAACTGGACGCCGGCCGAGGCCGCCACGGTGGAGGCGGCGTGGGTGGCGAGCCTCGCCTGGGCCACCTGGATCTCGGCCACCTCGGTGGTCGCGGGCGCCGTCTGCGCGCAGCGGCTGCGGGCGCGGGGCGGCGAGGACGAGGAGCCGGGCGGGACGCTGGGGAAGATCACCCTGGCCGTCGCCGGGGCGGTCGGCGCGCTGATCACGGTGCTCCTGGTCGCCGTGCCGGCCCGCGCGGCGCGGGTGCCGGACACCTTCTCGCCGCAGACCGTCGCCGCGGGCTACGCCGCCGTCGGACTGCTGGTCGGCGTGGTGGTGGCGACCTGGGCGCTGCATTCGCGGGCGGCCGCGACCAACCTGATCGCCACGACCGGGTGGCTCTGGCTGCTCGCCGTGGTCTCGGTGGTCGACAGCGTGCTCGCCGGGCGGGGCCTGACCAGCGCGCAGCTCGGCATCTGGCAGATCAGCGCGGACAGCGAGCGGTTCTGGATCCGGGACTACTTCTACTGGCCGGGGGCGCTCCTGGCGATGGGCTCCGCGCTGGTGATCGGCGTGCTGGCCGCTCGGCGTACCGCCCGGCTGCCGGAGCGGCGGGTCGGGGCGGCGGCGTCCGGCGCGGCCGGACCGCTGCTCGTGGCGGTGGCGTACCTGCTGGCCGTGCCGAGGCTCGCCGCGATCGCCGCCGAGCAGGTCTCGGCCCACCTGATCGCCCCGTACGCGGTGCTTGCCGGGGTGGGCGGCTCGGTCCTGGTGGCCGCGCTGGCCCAGCGGGCGGAGCGCCGCAACGCCGCGCGGGCCGGGGTGATCCTGCCCCGGCAGCGCACCGCCGAGCACGACGACCTCTCGACCGGCACCGGCCGGGGAACCCTCGACCTTCCGCCCGCCGGCGACGCACCGGAGAACGCCGACGCGGCGACGGGGACCGGTGAGCCGGCCGCCGGCGGCCGGACGGGCCGATCGAGCCGGCGGCCCGCCGCCGGAGCGACGCGTGGCGCCGGGGCGGCCGGCGCGACGGGAACCGCGGCGGGGCTGACGGTCGCGGAACCAGCCACCTCGCCCGGTCCGGCCACGGGTGCCGCCTCGAACCGCCCGGCCACCCGTCGCGGCCGCGCACAACCGCCCGAGCGGGGCGCGGCGGCGACCGGCCCGGCGGCGTCCGGCCCGGACACCGGGACGGCGTCCGACCGGAACGTCCCGCCCGCGGGCGACGCGGGGTCGGCGGAGGTCCCCGCCGCACCCGACACGGCATCGGCGGACGTCCCGGCGAAGGGCGAGGCGGGCGGACCCGACCAGCCGGGGAGCGGCCCGACGACCGCGCCGACGACCGGCCCGAAGACCCGACCCGGCCGCCGCGGCCGCTGATCCCGCCGCGCGCGTCCGTCCCGGCCCGGAGGCCGGCGAACAGCTGCCCGTCCGGTCGAGCTGAGACGGTCCGCCGGCGGGACGGCCTCGCCGCGCACCGACGTCGCGACCGGTGGCTCGGTGAGCCCGGGCCGGCGCGGTCGGTCGTACCGCCGGGGAAGCCGGCGTGGCGCGGACCCGGCGGCTCAGTCGACCGGCCAGGTGTGCACGGGCTCGTTGCCGCGCTGCAGCTCGGCGTAGCGCTGGAGCATGTGGTGCAGCGCGGCGTCCCGGTCCATGCCCCGGTGCCGCTCGGCCGCCCAGACGGTCTCGGTCTGCCAGACCGCCCCGTTGCGGCCGGTACGGCAGCGCTGCTCGATGACGCCGAGCAGCCGGTCCCGCTCGGCCGGGGCGACGCCGAACCGGTCCAGCCCGTCGGCGGCCTTCGGCAGCAGGACGTCGAGCACCAGTTTGGTCACCGGAACCTCGCCCAGCCGGGGCCAGTGCAGCACGGCGTCCATGCCGCGGCGGGCGGCGGCGTGGAAGTTCTCCTCGGCGGAGCTGAAGGTGAGCTGGCTCCAGATCGGCCGGTCCGACTCGGCCAGCCCCCGGGCCAGCCCGAAGTAGAAGGCGGCGTTGGCCAGCATGTCCACCACGGTCGGGCCGGCCGGCAGCACCCGGTTCTCCACCCGCAGGTGCGGGCGGCCGTTCATGATGTCGTAGACCGGCCGGTTCCAGCGGTAGACGGTCCCGTTGTGCAGCCGCAACTCGCTCAGCTCGGGCACCCCGCCGGCGTGCAGCACCTCGACCGGGTCCTCGTCCGCGCAGATCGGCAGCAGCGGCGGGAAGTACCGGACGTTCTCCTCGAAGAGGTCGAAGATCGAGGTGATCCACCGCTCGCCGAACCACACCCGGGGGCGTACGCCCTGCGCCTTGAGCTCGTCCGGGCGGGTGTCGGTGGCCTGCTCGAAGAGGGCGATCCGGGTCTCCGCCCAGAGCTGTCGGCCGTAGAGGAACGGCGAGTTGGCGCCGATCGCGACCTGGACCCCGGCGATGGCCTGGGAGGCGTTCCAGTAGTCGGCGAAGCTGTCCGGCGCGACCTGGAGGTGGAACTGGAGGCTGGTGCAGGCGGCCTCGGGGGCGATCGAGTCGGTGTGCGTCTGCAGCCGCTCGACCCCCCTGATGTCCAGCTCGATGTCCTCGCCCCGGGCGCCGACGATCTGGTCGTTGAGCACCCGGTAGCGCTCGTTGGTGGAGAGGTTGTCGGCGACCAGGTGGCGCTCGGTGAGGGTGGGCAGGATGCCCACCAGCACGATCCTGGCGTCCGACTTCGCCGCGCGTTCGTCGGCGCGGCTGAGGCTGCTGCGCAGGTCCTGCTCGTAGTCGGCGAGGCCGCCGCCCTCGATGAGCCGGGGTGGGGCGTTCAGCTCGAGGTTGAACTGCCCCAGCTCGGTCTGGAAGAGCGGGTCGGCGATGTCGGCGAGGATCTGGTCGTTGCGCATGGCCGGCTCGGCGGTCGGGTCGACCAGGTTGAGCTCGATCTCCAGCCCGGTCATCGGGCGGTCGGCGTCGAACCCGAAGTCGTCCAGCATCAGCGCGAAGACATCCAGGCACCGCCGGACCTTCTGCCGGTAGCGGACCCGGTCCTCCCGGGAGAAGGCGCCCTGCTCGACGTCCCTGCCCATGTGTCCTCCCGGCGCGAGGCGCAACGGAACCGTACCGCTCCGGAACGCATTGTGAACCATTCACGTTAGGAGCGCCCGCATGGCCGAGACCAGGGGGACCCTCCCGCGATGCGCTCCCGGCGGCATCTCTACCCAGCCGGTGCCCGGAACACCGAGGGCGAGGCCGAATGAGTCGTGACAATTCACACCCGGACCGGCGCGCGCGAACGGGCCCGCGCCGTCGAAGTGACAGCGCGGGCCCGTCGGATCGTACGGGTTGATCAGGCCTGGCGGACGGCCTCGCCCTCGATCTCGATCTTGATCTTCTTGCCGACCAGGACGCCGCCGGTCTCCAGGGCGACGTTCCAGGTCAGGCCGAAGGCCTCGCGGTCGATCTCGGTGCTGGCGGAGAAGCCGAAGATGTCCTGACCGAACGGGCTGCGGCCGACCCCCTCGAACTCGACCTCCAGCTCCACCGGACGGGTGACGTCCTTGATGGTCAGCTCGCCGGCGAGGATGAACTCGTTCCCGTTCCGGGACTTCACACCGGTGCTGCGGAACTCCAGCGTCGGGAACTTCTCCACGTCCAGGAAGTCCCCGCTGCGCAGGTGCGCGTCACGGTCGGCCATTGCGGTGTGGATGCTGGCCGCCTGGATGGTGGCGGTGACGGCGGACTCCATCGGGTCCTCCGCGACGGTGATCGTGGCGGCCGCCTCGGCGAACTCACCGCGCACCTTGCTGACCATCATGTGCCGGGCGACGAACCCGACCCGCTTGTGAGCCGCGTCCAGCAGGTAGGTGCCGGCGGCCGGGATGGTGAGCCCTGCCCAGTCGCGGGTAACCGCTTCGGTGCTGCTGGTCATGGGTGCTGTCCTCCAGGAGAGATGATTGAGTAGCCCAACGACTGACTAAGCAACTATAAGCACAGCAATATTCCGTGTGTCAAGTACTGCTAGGATGGGTGCGTGGACCAGAACGTGTTCGACGACCCCCGGATCACCGCCGTGGGCCTCCTCCACGAGGCGCACGCCGGCCTGTCGGCGCGGTTCGCCGCCCAGTTGGAGAAATACGGCCTCTCCCCGGTCGAGTTCGAGGTACTGACCCGGCTCGCCCGCTCACCCGGCAACCAGTTGCGGATGACCGACCTCGCCGCGCAGACCTCCCTCTCCACCAGTGGGGTGACCCGGGTGGTCGACCGGATGGAGCGGGACGGCCTGATCTGCCGCCGGGCCTGCCCCTCCGACCGACGCAGCTCGTACGCGGTGGTCACCGCCGCCGGCCTGGCCCGGCTGGACGAGATCCTCCCCGGGCACCTGCGGCTCATCGAGGAGTGGTTCACCGGACAGCTCGAACCGGCCGCGCTGGCGGCTCTCCTGGACGGGCTGCGCCGGGTCCGCGACGCGGTCCACCCGGGCGCGACCGCCGGCAGCACCGACCCCGCGCCGACCAAGACACCGGCGCAGACCGGCTCCTGACCGGAATCCGCCGTCCCCGCCCACCGGCAGAAAGACCGGCAGAAGCGACCTATTCCAGGTCTACACCCGTCTAAAACCCACCAAATAGCCCACCGGTGGCGGATAGGCTTCCGTCAGCGGGGGCGCACCGGGGGGTGCCGGCGCGAGCGATGAGCGAGGGGCAACACCAGGGGGCTTTTTCGCTCGCGCCACCCCCGCGCCCCCTCCCCCCGGACACCGTCCCGGGTCGAGGTTCCCGCACCGACCAACGGCATGATCAGCCCGGCGCACCCCGCCGGGCGTCGGCCGCGCGACGCGCCACCAACGCGTACAGCAGGGACTCCTCCTGCGGCAGCAGACTGATCCCGCCCGCCCGGCGGACCTCGTCCAGCCGAGCCAGCACCGTCACGTCGGCCGTGCTCGCCGCGAGCCCGACCAGCGCCTCCACCACGTCCCGCCGGTCCTGGCCGTCGGCGCCCGCCTCGGCCGCAGCGGCGAACCACTCGGCCGCCAACTCCCGGTCACCCTGGTACAGGGCGAGGTTGCCCTCGATCAGCGCGCACACCGCGTCCTCCGGTCGCCCGGCAGCGGCAACCCCCGCGCCCCGCGGCGGGCGGCGCTGCCCGGGCACCGGGGAATCGGCCGTTCCCGACCGCAGCTCGGCCACCACCTCCAGCGCCTCGGCGGCCCGGCCATCCTGAGCCAGCGCCAGCCCCACCGTGCCGAGGACCCGGCGGCGGTGCCCCGGGTCGCCCAGCTCGGCCAGCACCGTCGCCACCCGCCCGCCCTGCTCCACCGCGTCGGCGTACCGGCCCTCCAGGCGGTTCACCTCGGCCAGGTTCGCGCGGGCGAGCACCCGCAGCCGCCGCTCCCCGCACTGGGCGGCCAGCCGGTCCACCGCGGCCAGTCGACGTCGCGCCCCGGCCAGGTCGCCCACCCGGATGTCGTGCCAGGTCAGGTTGTTCTGGGCGACCGCCATGTCCCGCACCCGGCCGTGCCGGGTGGCCAGCTCCAGCGCCGCCTCGGCGTGCTCCCTCGCCTCGTTGTGGCCACCGGTGGCGTGCAGCAGCGCGCAGAGCACCGACCGCGCGGAGAGTTCTCCGGACACCTCGTCGGCGTCCCGGAAGACGTCCAACGCGGCACGCGCCGCCGGCAGCTCGTCCGCCCCCGCGCCGTGCTCGGCGGCCAGCTGGGCCACCCCGAGCAGCGCCCAGGCCCGCAGCACCGGATCGGCGTCGGCGGTACGCGGATCGGCCAGCAACCGGTGCAGCCACCGGCGCCCGGAGACGTCCCGCCCCCGGAACCGCCACCACCGCGGCAGCGCGGCCGCCAGCCGCAGCGCGGTGACCGGATCGTCGACGGCGGCGTGCGCCAGGGCGGCGGTGATGTCGCTGGTCGCCTCGTCGAGCAGGTGCACGGCGACGGCCAGCTCCGCCCCCACCAGGTCCGGCGCGGTCCGGACCACCAGCCCGGTGACCACCCGGGCGTGCCGCCGCCGTACGCGGGTCAGCTCCCCCTCGCGGCCGGCCTGCTCGGTGGCGAAGTCGCGTACCGCGTCGAGGAGGCGGAACCGGAACGGAGCCGTACCCCGGACACTGAGCAGCCCGAGTTCGAGCAGCCGGTCCAGCAGCGGGACCGCGTCCGCCCGGTCGCCGCCGTCGGCCAGCAGCTCCTCGGCCAGCTCCACCGACCAGCGGTTGGCGAACACGGAGAGCCGGCGCAGCGCCGCCCGCTCCCCGGGCGCCAACAGGCGGTAACTGGTCGCCACCGCGTCGCGGAGGGTCACCGCGCCCTCCGCCGGGTCCCGGCCCGGCCGACCCTCGGATGTCGCCAGGTCGAGGACGCGGTCGCCGTACCGGTCGAGCAGCTCCGTGACGTCGAGGATCCGGCCGCGGGCGGCCATCAACTCGATCGCCAGCGGCAGCCCGCCCAGCCGACGGACCAACGCGGCGACCGCGGGCAGCTCGGCGAGGGTGGGCGGCTCGCGGCGCACCTGGGCGAGGCGGGCGGTGAAGAGCGCCGCCGCCGGCCACCGGTCCAGCTCCGCCCGGCCCGCCGGCACCGTCCCCGCCGGCGGTACGTCCAGCGGCGCCACCGGCCGGACCAGTTCACCGCGCAGGCCGACCGGATGCCGACCGGTCACCAGCACCCGCAGGGTCGGCGCCGCGGCGAGCAGCCGGCGCAGCGCCTCGGCCACCGGGTCGGGCGCCCGTTCCACCGCGTCCACCAACAGCAGCGCCGGTCGTCCGCCGAACCGGCCGGCCAGGTCGCGCAGCCGGTTCACGCCGAACACCGCGGCCGAGGCGGCGAGCACGTCCACCGCGTCGGAGCCCTCGCCGACCAGCACCCCGGCGACACCGGCGGGGTGGTCGGCGGCGACGGCGTGGGCCGCCGCCAGGGCCAGCGCGGTCTTGCCGACGCCGGCCAGCCCGATCAGGCTCACCACCGGATGGTCGGCGGTCAGCAGGGCGGCGACCTCGGCGACGTCGCGATCCCGGCCGATCAGCGGGACCGGCTGCGGGAGCGCGATCGGCGTACCGGAGGGGTCGGCGCCCGGGCCGGTGACCGGGAGGTGGCGTCCGGCCGGGCGCGACCCGGCGGCGGGCGACGGCCGGGCCGCCGCGAGGAAGGTCGTCCGGGCGGCGTGGGTAAGGCCGAGGGCGTCGGCGAGCAGCTCGACCGTGGTGCGCTGGGGGCGCACGGACCGGCCCCGCTCCAGATCGCGGACGGTCCGCACCCCGACGCCCGCCCGCGCCGCCAGCTCCGCCTGGGTGAGGCCGGCGGCGAGCCGGTGCCCGCGGAGCAGATCGGACAGCAGGGTACGACCGGCCGGGCTCCGCGAACGATCATGATCCGGCGTCATGGGCACGAAGAGTACGGATCGGGTGCGACGGCCGGCAGGTCATCGTCGGCCAGCCGACGTTCCGTCGCGGATATCCGACAGCAGCGCGACCCGCCCGGACCTCGACCGGCCCGGACGGGTCTGCTTCACCTCACATGCCGAGGTCGCGGGCGATGACCATGCGCTGCACCTCGCTGGTGCCCTCGCCGATCTCCAGGATCTTGGCGTCCCGCCAGAACCGGGCGACCGGGTACTCGTTCATGAAGCCGTAGCCGCCGTGAATCTGGGTGGCCTCGCGGGCGTTGTCCACCGCGACGGTGCTCGCGTGCAGCTTGGCGATCGCGGCCTGCCGCTTGAACGGCTCGCCGGCGAGCATCCGGGCCGCCGCGTCGTAGTACGCCAGCCGGGCGGTGTGCGCCTTCAGCTCCATGTCGGCGATCTTGAACTGGATCGCCTGGTAGTTGCCGATCGGCTGACCGAAGGCGTGCCGCTCCCTGGCGTACCTGATCGACTCGTCGACGCAGCCCTGGGCGAGGCCGACGGCCAGCGCGGCGATCGCGATCCGCCCCTCGTCGAGGATCCGCAGGAACTGGGCGAAGCCCCGGCCGCGCTCGCCCAGCAGGTTCGCCGCCGGGACCCGGCAGTCGTCGAAGGTCAGCTCGTGGGTGTCCGAGGCGTTCCAGCCGACCTTGGAGTAGGCCGGCGCGACCGTGAAGCCCGGCGTGCCCGACGGCACGATGATGGTGGAGAGCTCCTTGGCGCCGTCCGGCCTGGTGCCGGTGACCGCGGTGACGGTGACCAGCGCGGTGATGTCGGTGCCGGAGTTGGTGATGAAGGCCTTGGCGCCGTTGATCACCCACTCGTCGGTCGTCTCGTCCAGCACCGCGCGGGTCTGGGTGCCGCCGGCGTCCGACCCGAAGCCGGGCTCGGTCAGCCCGAAGCCCGCCACGGCCTCGCCACTGAGCAGCTTCGGCAGCCACTGCGACTTCTGTTCGTCGGTGCCGAACCGGTAGATCGGCATCGCGCCGAGGGAGACCGCCGCCTCCAGGGTGATCGCCACGCTGGAGTCGACCCGCGCCAGCTCCTCCAGCGCCAGGCAGAGCGCGAAGTAGTCGCCGCCCATGCCGCCGTGCTCCTCGCCGAAGGGCAGGCCGAACAGCCCCATCTTGCCCATCTGCCGGACGATCTCGTACGGGAAGGTGTGCTGCTCGTAGTGCTCGGCGATGGTCGGGGCGACCACCTCGCGGGCGAACTCCCGCACGCTCTCCCGCAGCGCCTCTTGTTCCTCGCTGAGCCGGAAGTCCATCGGTTCCTCCTGTCAAGGACGGCGCCGCCGGTCGCTCGTGACGCCGGGCGGTCGCTGGTTCTGGTCGCTGTGCCGGACGGTCCGGTGGGGTCGCGGGGTGCGGTGGGGCGGCGCGGTCAGACCGGGGTGACGCCGTGCCGGCGCCGGGAGAAGTGCCGGTCCTTGGTGCGGGCGGCGGCGAACCGGCGGACCAGCTCGGCGCGCAGCTCGTGCGGCTCGACGATCGCGTCGACCACCAGCTCGCTGGCCAGCCGGACGACGTCGATGTCCCGCTCGTACTCCTCGCGCTTGGCGGCGACGAAGGCGGCCCGCTCGTCGGCGTCTTCGATGGCGGCGATCTTGTTGGCGTAGACCGCGTTGACCGCCGCCTCCGCGCCCATCACCGCGATCTTCGCGGTGGGCAGGGCAATCGTGGCGTCCGGCTCGAAACCGGGGCCGGCCATCGCGTAGAGACCCGCGCCGTACGCCTTGCGGACCACCACGCAGATCTTGGGTACGGTCGCCTCGGAGATCGCGGTGATCATCTTGGCGCCGTGCCGGATGATGCCCTGCTTCTCCACCGCGCTGCCGACCATGAACCCGGGCACGTCGCTGAGGAAGAGCAGCGGCACGTTGAACGCGTCGCAGAGCTGCACGAACCGGGTCGCCTTGTCCGCCGAGTCGACGAAGAGCACCCCGCCCTTGAACATCGAGTTGTTGCCGACCACGCCGACGACCTGGCCGTTCAGCCGGCCGAAGCCGATGGTCAGCTCCTTGGCCCAGAGCGCCTGGATCTCGAAGAACGAGCCGTCGTCGAGCAGGCCCTTGACGTACCGGCGCATGTCGAAGGCCTGCCGCTCGCTGGCCGGGACAAGCGCGGCCAGGTCGACCTTGTCGGACGCCTCGACGGCCTCGGCGACCGGCGGCTGCTGCGTCCAGTTCGCCGGCAGGTACGACAGGTAGCGCTTCACCACGTCGAGCGCGTCGGCCTCGGTCTTGCAGAGGAAGTGCCCGACGCCGGACTCGGCGCAGTGCACCTTCGCCCCGCCCATCGCCTCCAGGGTGGTCTTCTCGCCGGTGACCATCTCGACCATCCGGTCGGAGCCGAGGTACATGCTGGCGTTGCCGTCCACCATGGCCACCACGTCGCAGAACGCCGGAATGTACGCCCCGCCGGCCGCGCTCGGCCCGAAGAGCGCGCAGACCTGCGGGATCGAGCCGGAGGCGCGGACCTGGTTCCAGAAGATCTTGCCGGCGCCGCGCCGACCGGGGAAGAGGTCGACCTGGTCGGTGATCCGGGCGCCGGCCGAGTCGACCAGATAGACCATCGGCACACCGGTCGAGTACGCCCGCTCGATGATTCGGATGATCTTCTCGACGGTACGCGCGCCCCAGCTGCCGGCCTTGACCGTGGAGTCGTTCGCCATCAGGCAGACCTGGCGGCCGTCGATGGTGGCGGTGCCGGTGACCACGCCGTCGGCCGGCAGCCCGTCGGCCATGGCGTTGGCGTAGAGCCCGTCCTCAACGAAGGAGCCCTCGTCGACCAGGAGCGCGACCCGCTCCCGGGCGAAGAGCTTGCCCTTGGCGGCGTTCGCCGCATGGTACTTGTCCGCACCGCCGGCCCGGGCGCGCTTGCGCAGCTGCTCCAGTGCCTCACCGTCGAGCGTCACGCCGACTCCCTCACCGTACCGACCTGAACGATCGTTAGGTTAGCGCATCGGCGCGACGCTCGGCGACCCGCCGACGCGTCAGGCGGGCAGCGGGGTGAGGCGGGTGCGAGGGCCGGCGCGGAGGACACCGGAGGGGAGCTTCTTGCCGAGCAGCTCCTCGGCCAGCTCGGCGGCCTCGATCAGGGCGTCCAGGTCGATCCCGGTGTCGATGCCCATGTCGTGCAGCATGTGCACGGCCTCCTCGGTGGCCAGGTTGCCGCTCGCCCCCGGCGCGTACGGGCAGCCGCCGAGGCCGCCGACGCTGGCGTCGAACTCGGTGATCCCCAGCTCCAGCGCGGTCAGCAGGTTGGCCAGCGCGGTACCCCGGGTGTTGTGGAAGTGCAGCAGCACCGGGACGTGCGCGTTGCGGTCGCGTACCGCGGTGACCAGCTCGCGGACCCGGCGCGGGGTGCCCATGCCGGTGGTGTCGCCGAACGCCACCCGGTCCGCGCCGTCGCGGACCACCCGGTCCACGATGCCGGCGACCCGCTGCGGGTCGACGTCCCCCTCGTAGGGGCAGCCGAAGCTGGTCGCCACGATCACCTCGGCCCGGGCCCCGGCACCGTGCAGCAGGTCGATCAGCTCGGCGATGTCGTCGAGGGACTCCTCGGTCGAGCGGTTGACGTTGCGCCGGTTGTGCGTGTCGCTGGCCGAGACCACCACCTCGATCTCGGTGAAGCCGGCGGCCAGGGCGCGCTGCGCGCCGCGGGTGTTCGGCACCAGCGCCGAGTAGCGCACGCCGTCCGCCTTCGTGGCCCGCTGCCACACCTCGTCGGCGTCGGCCATCTGCGGGATCGCCTTCGGATGCACGAACGAGACCGCCTCGATCCGCCTGACGCCGGTGCCGGAGAGGGCGTCGAGCAGCCGCACCTTGGCATCGGTCGGGATCGGGTCCTCGTTCTGCAGCCCGTCGCGCGGCCCGACCTCACGGATGGAGACGAAGTCCGGCAGTTCCGCCATAAGGGGTCACCTCACTGTGACGCGTCGCTGTGCTGGGGTCCCCCCAGCCTCCCACTCCCACCCCGCCAGCCGCACCCAACGCGACGGGTCAGCGCATCCGGCCCACGATGCCGGTGTCGTAGTCGCCGGAGAGGAACTCCTCGTTCTCCAGGAGTTCGGCGAAGAACGGCAGGTTGCACTTCGGGCCGGCGATCTCGAACTGCGCCACGGCGGCCTTCGCACGCTCGACGGCCTCCGCCCGGTCCCGGCCGCTGACGATCAGCTTGGCCATCAGGCTGTCGTAGAACGGGGTGACCGTGTTGCCGGCGACGTAGCCCGAGTCGACCCGGACCCCGGAACCCGTCGGCTCGTTCCAGGTGGCGATCGCGCCCGGACCGGGCAGGAAGCGCTTCGGGTCCTCGGCGTTGATCCGGAGCTCGATGGCGTGGCCGCGCGGCGCCAGCGCGTCCGGGTCGAAGGTCGGGGCCAGACCGGCGGCCACCCGCAGCTGCTCCTCCACCAGGTCCACCCCGTAGACCAGCTCGGTCACCGGATGCTCCACCTGGAGCCGGGTGTTCATCTCCAGGAAGAAGAACTCGTTCGTCGCGGGGTCGAGCAGACACTCCACCGTCCCCGCGTTCCGGTAGCCGACCGCCTCGCCGGCCCGCACCGCGGCGGCCAGGAAGCGCTCGCGCAGCTCCGGCGAGACCGCCGGGGACGGGGATTCCTCGACCAGCTTCTGGTTGCGCCGCTGGACCGAGCACTCCCGCTCGCCGAGGGCCACCACCCGGCCGTCGGCCAGGCCGAGGATCTGCACCTCGACGTGGCGCACCCGGGGGAAGTACCGCTCGATCAGCACCGAGCCGTCGCCGAACATCCGCTCGGCGAACGAGCGCACCTTGTCGTACTCGGTGCGGAGCGCCGCCTCGTCGGTCGCCACGCCCATGCCCATGCCGCCGCCGCCGGCCGCGGCCTTGACCATCACCGGGTAGCCGATCTCGGCGCCGGCCGCGACCGCCGCGGCCAGGTCGGCGGCCGGGTCGGTGGTGCCGGGCGCGACCGGCACCCCGGCCGCCGCCATCAGGTTCCGGGCGTTGATCTTGTCGCCCATCGCGGTGATCGCGTCCGCGCCGGGTCCGACCCAGATCAGGCCACTCGCCTCGACGGTACGGGCGAAGTCCGCGTTCTCCGACAGGAAGCCGTACCCGGGGTGGATCGCCTGCGCTCCGGTGGACTTGGCGGCGGCGAGGATCGCCTCGACGTTCCGATAGCTCTGCGCCGGGTTCGCCGGGCCGATGTTCACCGCCTCGTCGGCCTCGGTCACGAACGGCAGGCCGGCGTCGGCCTCCGAGTGCACCGCGATCGCGCGGATCCCGAGCCGCTTGGCGGTGCGGATGATCCGGCGGGCGATCTCGCCCCGGTTGGCGACCAGCAGTGACTCGATCATGTTTCCTCCCAGCGTCCGATGGTGGGGACGGCTGCCAGGTAACCACGAGCCGCCGGTTACTCACGAGTCGCCAGGCGCCCGTGACCCGGTGATTGACCGGGTGGGATGCGGTCAGGCGGGGCCGGTGGGGGCGAGAAGGGCGGCGAGGGTGGCGGCGCGGAGCAGTTCGGCGCGGCGGCGGCGGTCGACCTCGCCCCCGAGGAATGGCGTCGAGTTCATCAGGCCGAAGGCGGCGTGGGCCAGCACCCGCGCCTCACCGTCCGGCAGGCCCGGGTGCAGCCCGGTCAGCACCGTCACCCACTCCTCGACGTAGAGCCGCTGAAGCCGGCGGATCCGGCGGCGCGGCTCGTCGGGGAGCCGATCCAGCTCGTGCAGGTGCAGGGCGATCACCGCCGGGTTGGCCAGCGCGAACTCGACGTGGAAGTCGATCAGCGACTCCAGCGTGCCGCGCGGGTCGTCGGGGTGGTTGGCGGCCCGCTCCCGACCACCGGCGAGCAGCCCCTCGCTGACCGGGATCAGCGCGGCGACCAGCATCGCCTCCTTGCCGGCGAAGTGGTGGTACAGCGCCGGACCGGTCACCCCGGCGGCGGCGCCGATGTCGTCCATCGACACGCCGTGGTAGCCCCGGGCGGCGAAGAGGCCGACTGCGATCTCCATGATCTCGTCCCGCCGGGACCGGCGTCGGCCCGCGCCCGTCGCGCCGTTCGCCGCACCCCGCGCCTGCTGTTCCACCGCCACCGGGCAAGCCTAGACCGCGACCGCGACGAGGTGGAGGCTCGGTTACCCGTCGGTTGCCTCACGTTCCCCACCCGGTCGCGATGCGCTTGACCCTCGACCGGGTGCAGGCCGCAGGGTCCATCGACATGACCGCTACCCCGCTCGGCCGCGACTACCGGCTGCTCTGGTCCGCCGCCGTCTCCTCCCGGTTCGGCGATGCCCTCCGTACGCCGGCCCTGGCCCTGCTGGCCGCGACGCTGACCCGCGATCCCCGCGCGATCGCCGCGGTGACCGTGGCGGGGCAGCTCCCGCCGCTGCTGTTCGGCCTGCTCGGCGGCGTGTACGCCGACCGCTGGGACCGCCGCCGCGCCATGGCGGCGGTGGACTGCCTGCGGGCCGCCGTGGTGGCCGGCCTGGCCGTGCTGGTCGCCACGGACCGGGCCGGCGTCCTCGTGCTCGCGGCAACCGCGGCGCTGCTGGCGGCCCTCGGCACCCTCTTCGACGCCGCCTCCTTCGCCGTGCTCCCGTCCCTGGTTCCCCGGGCCGCCCTCCCCACCGCCAACGGCCGCCTCCAGGCCGGCGCGGCGCTCGCCGGCGGCTTCCTCGGCGCCCCGCTGGCCGGCCTCCTCTTCGCCGTCTCCGCCGCGCTTCCCTTCACTCTCGACGCCTTCACTTTCGCCGCCGCCGCCCTCCTGGTCATCTCCCTCCGGCCCACCCCGATCCCGCGATCTTGCACTTGCCGTCCCGACGAGACGGATGACAAGGGGCGAATCAGGGGCCACCGCTGCAGGATCGACGCGAAGCGGGGGGTGTGGGCGGGAGTGCGGTTCATCAGGGGGGACGCGGTGCTGTGGCGGGTGGCGGTGCTCAGTGCGGGGACGAATCTGGCGATCAGCGGGCTGATGGCGGTGTTGGTGCTCTACGCGCTGGAGGTGCTGCGGGTGCCGCCGGCCGGGTACGGGCTCTTCATGACGGCGGTCGTGCTGGGCGGCCTGCTCGGCGCGCTCGGGGCGGGCCGGATCGCCGCCCGGCTCGGTACGGTGCCCGCGCTCCGCGTGGTGCTGGCCGGGCAGACCGTCGCCCTGGCCGGCTTCGCGCTGGTCCGGCAGCCGGTGGCGGGCGGGTTCACGCTGGCCGTCTTCGCCGCCGGCAGCACGGTGTGGAACAGCCTCTGGGCCGCGTACGGCCAGGGGCGGGTGCCGGCCGAACTGCTCGGTCGGGTGGGCGCCGCGCAGCGGGTCGTCGCGCTGGTGACCGCACCGGTCGGCGCGGCGGTTGCCGGGCTGGCCGGCGCCGCGTACGGGGTGGCGCCGGTGGTGGGCGCGGCGGCGGCGGTCTTCGCGCTGGTCACGCTCGCGGCGTGGCGGGCGCCGAGGTCAGAGCGCGACGCCCGCTCCACCGTAGCGGCCTAGCCGGGGCGGTGGTTCAGGCCGCAGATGCCGAGGTTCATCCCCTGCCCGCCGGCGGGGCTGTGCACGTGCGCGGCGTCCCCGGCGAGGAGCACGGGCCCGGCCCGGAACGTCTCGGCGACCCGGTGGTGGACCCGGAACCGCGAGGCCCACAGCACGTCGGTCACCCGGTCCGGCCGGCGGGCCGGCCCCCGCTCGTCGAGCAGCGCCTGGAACCGTTCGGCGCCCGGGTCGCGGGGCGCGTCGGCCACCGCGGCGACCAGCCGGACCACGCCGTCCGGCAGCGGCGCCCAGACCAGCGGCCCCGGTCGGGCCAGGAAGAGGGCGACCTGGTCGCGGGGCAGCGCGCTGTCCACCCGCACGTCCGCCAGCAGGAACGACTCGCCGGGGTCGGGGGACCCGCCGAACCCGATCCCGGCCAGCTCGCGCACCGTGCTGCGCATGCCGTCGGCACCGACCACCCAGCGGGCCCGCCCCGTCGCGCCGCCGGCGAAGCCGACCGTCGCGCCGGCGTCGTCGAGGGTCAGGCCGGTCATCTCGTACGGCCGGAGGACCCGGCCGCCGAGCGCGGTGAGCCGCTCGGCGAGCACGGCCTCGGTCTCCGACTGGGAGACCATCAGCGCGTACGGGTAGCGGGACGGCAGCGTGCCGAAGGGGACGGTGAGCAGCACCCGGTCCCGGTCCCGCACGGTGAACCGCGGCGCGGGCAGCCCTCGGCGGCCGAACGGATGCGCGGCATCTTCGCCGACCAGCTCGGCGCGGCCGTGGCCCGGTTCGGCGCCGACCCGGCGACCACCGCCCGCCGCGCCGGCCTGGTGGCCAGCCAGATCCTCGGCCTGGCCTTCACCCGCTACATCGTCGGCCTGCCGCCGATGGTGGACGCGGAGCCGGCCGAGCTGGTCGCCTGGCTCGCCCCGACCCTCCAGCGCTACCTGACCGGCCCCGCCCCGGACCCGGGTACCCCTGATCCGCCGGATCCCCGCGCGGACGGCGACGGCCGCGGTCACCCGAGGGTGTCCGCCGCCGTCGACTGGTCGAGGCGGTCAGCCGGCGAGGCCGCTCGGCTGGTCGCCCTTCACGACGGGAACCCGGACCAGGTTGCCCCACTCGGTCCACGAGCCGTCGTAGTTGCGCACCTGCGGGTAGCCCAGCAGGTGGTGCAGCACGAACCAGGTGTGGCTGGACCGCTCCCCGATCCGGCAGTACGCCACCACGTCGTCCGACGGGCTCAGCCCGAGCTGATCGGCGTAGATCGCCCGCAGCTCGTCGGCCGACTTGAAGGTGCCGTCGTCGTTCGCGGCCGACTTCCACGGCTTGCTCACCGCGCCCGGGATGTGCCCGCCGCGCAGCGCGCCCTCCTGCGGATAGTCCGGCATGTGCAGCATCTCGCCCGTGTACTCGCCGGGCGAGCGCACGTCGACCAGCGGCCGACCGGCGGCGATGTGCGCCATCACCTGCTCGCGGAACGCCCGCAGCGGCGCGTCGTTCCGCACCGGCACCGGGTACTCGGCGCGGGGACGGGTCACCTTCTCCCGGGTCAGCTCGCGCCCCTCGGCGATCCACTTCTGCCGGCCGCCGTCGAGCAGCCGCAGGTCCGGGTGGCCGAAGAGGGAGAAGACCCAGAGGGCGTACGCGGCCCACCAGTTGAAGTTGTCGCCGTAGAAGACCACCGTGTCGTCCCGGCCGATGCCCTTGGCGGCGCAGAGCTCGGCGAAGCTCTTCGCGTCCAGGTAGTCCCGGGTCACCTGGTCGTTCAGCTCGGTGTGCCAGTCGACCTTGACGGCGCCCGGGAGGTGGCCGGTGTCGTAGAGCAGCACGTCCTCGTCGGACTCGATAACGACGAGACCCTCGTCGCCCAGGTGCTCGGCCAGCCACTCGGTGGTGACCAGCCGCTGCGGGTCCGCGTACGACTGGAGGCGGGGATTCGGATCGCTCGGCACAGGCATGAGCCCCAAGGTACGCCCGATCCCCGGCCGATTACCGGGCAACGCGGATCGGGCGGGCGGATGTGGCGCCGCGCACGTGACCGTGCCGGAACCCGCCCACAGCGGATCGAACGCGACCGGCCCACCACCCGGTCGGGGTGGTGGGCCGGTCGGGTCAGCCGTCAGCCCTGCACGACGAACCAGTAGTAGGCGTAGTCCGACCGGTTGCCGTCCTTGTCGACGGCGTACACGGAGATCGGGTACCAGCGCGCCTCGGTCGGGGTGAGGGTCACCGAGGCGGTGCCGTCAGCACCCGCCGGCACGGTCACCTCCGGCCCGTTGTCGAACTGGTAGACGTACGTCGCCACGTCGGGCATGCGCGGGGCGAAGGTGAAGACACCCGGCGCCCCGACCCCGCCCGCCGCCTCACCGCTCGGGTAGGTCGGCGACGTCACGGTCGGCGACGTGCTGACCATGAAGCTGTACGTGGCCTCCGGCGACAGCTCACCCGAGGCCGAGCGCGCGCGCACGGTCAGGGTGTTCCGGAAGCCCCGGTCCGGGGTGACGGAGAGATCCGCGGCCGTGCCGTCGGTCACCGCCACAGTCTGCTCCGGCCCGTCGTTGAGGCGGTACACGAAGTCGACGGTGTCCGGCAGCTCCGAGCTGAACCGGAAGCCCCCCGGCACGCCGATCCCGCCCTGCGGGTCGTACTCGTTGTAGAGGTACGAGACGATCGTCGGCTTCGGGTCCCGCACGGTGAAGGCGTACTCGCGCGACTGGGTGACGGTGCCGTCGCCGGTCACGGCGCGCACGGTCAGCATGGTCCAGCCCGCCCGCTCCGGCGTCCACGTCACGGAGGCGGTGCCGTCCGTCGCCGCCTCGACGGTCTTCTCCTCCTCGCCGTAGAAGGCGTAGTGGTAGGTGACCACGTCGGGCCGCTGCGGCCGGAAGGTGAACACGCCCGGAACGCCGGGCAGCCCGCTGCTGGCGTCCTTCGGGTACTGCGCCGACTCGACCAGCGGCGCGTCGTTGACCAGGAAGGTGAACGTCCGCTCGGCCGAGACCGTGCCGTCCGCGGTGACGCTGCGCACGGTCAGCGTGTGCGTCCCGCCCTGGTCCGGCGTCCACGTGACGGAGGCGTTGCCGTTGCCGTCGGCACCGACGCCCTGCTCGGCCCCGCCGTCGAAGCGGTACCGGAACTCCACCGTGTCGGGCACCGCGGAGCTGAACCGGAACTCGCCGGCCTGACCGGGGCCGCCGGCGTAGTAGTTGTCGTTGTAGAGGACGCCGTAGATGGTCGGCAGCAGGTCCCGGACCTCGAAGAACCAGCTCGCCGGGTCGGACTCGGTGCCGTCGCGGCTGACGCTGACCACCGAGAGGTACACGTAGCCGGCCTCCGTCGGCGTCCAGGTCACCGAGCCGGTGCCGTCGGCGCCCGCCGCCACGGTGCCGGTCTCGCCGGCGAAGGAGTAGCGGTAGCTGACGGTGTCGGGCAGGCGTGGGGTGAAGGTGAACACGCCGGGCACGCCCTGGCCGCCGCCGTAGCCGTACTCCTCGTAGACCGTGGCCGAGATCTTCGGCTCGGTGAGAAGCTGGAACGACAGCTGCGCGGTGGCCTCCACCCCGTCGGCGGTGACGCTGGTGACGGAGAGCGTCCGGTTGCCGCCCTTGGTGGCGGTGACCGTCAGCGAGGCGGTGCCGTCGGCGTTGGCCGCCACGGTCTGCTCCGGGTCGCCGTCGAGGCCGAAGCGGTAGCGAACCACGCCCTGCAGCCGCGGCCGTACCGCGAACGTGGTGGGCACGCCGACCTCGGTGAGGTTGCCGTCGACCAGCGGCGACACGTCGTCGCCGAAGAAGCTGTACTCGGCGCGGGGGGAGCGGTTGCCCGCCGTGTCGACGCTCCACACCTCCAGCCGGTTGACGGCGACCCGCGGCGTCAGGGTCACGGTGGCCGTGCCGCCCGGCCGGGCGGCCGGCACCGTGCCGGTCTTGACGTCGTTCAGCTCGTAATCGAAACCCACGACGTCCGATGCCCCGCTGCCGTCGAAGGTGAACTCACCCGCCAGGGCCGGGGCGTGCCCGTCGGCCGGGAAGTCGGTGGAGGAGACGACCGGCGCGGCCGCCGGACCCTGGAAGTCGGTGCGGAAGTAGCAGGTTGCGCTCCACTCGCCGGTGGCCCGGCTGTCTGCGGCGCGCATCTGCCAGGCGTACACCCGGTCGTGCTGGAACAGGTCGTAGCTGAACCGGCCGACGGCCCGCTCGCCGTCGCGGGCGTTGTCGGTCCGCTCGATCCGGGCGTCCGGCTGGTCGACCGGCCAGAGCGCGACGGTGGCGGTGAGCATGTCGGTGCCGCCGGTGTCGTTGCGGTCCTTGTCGTGCAGGATCCCCGAGAGGCCAAGGTCGCCCCGACGGACCAGCTGGTACGGCTCGGCGGCGGTGCAGCCCGTGCCGGAGGTCTGCAGGTCGGTCGGCACGCCGGGCCGGAAGTTGTGGTCGACGGAGAGGCCGACCTTGCTGGCGTACCGTCGGAGCAGCGCGGGGTCCGCCTCCACGGCGGCGGGCAGCCGCAGCGACAGGGTCAGCGTCCGCTGGCCCTCGGCGAGCGCCTGGCGCAGCCCGGCGGTGGCGTCGAAGCCCACGTAGGGCGCCGGGCAGCCGGACTGGTCGGGCAGCTTCGTGGTGTCGATCCTGGCCAGGTCGGCCGGCGGCTTCACCCAGCTTGACCCGGAGGTGTAGGGCGCGGTGCGCCACAGCTCCACCTCGGGACGCTTGGTGCAGTCCGCCGCCCCGGTCTCCTTGGCGTCGAACTTGGCGAACTCGATGTCAGCGCCCAGATAGCGGGAGATGTCGAAGGTGAAGTAGGCCCGCGCGGTGTGCTGGTGGCCCTTGGCGTCCACCCAGGACCCGACCGGCACATCGCCGGCCTCGTCAATGTTGATCTTCTTGGGTCGCTGGGAGTCGGTCCAGGCCCAGGACGTGTTGGTTTCGTAGCGCACGTCGTACGCGGCGGCCGGCGCGGCGGTCGTGACGACCGTTCCGGCGGCGACCAGCATGGACAGTGCGGCGGCCAGCAGAGAACGTCCAGCGATTGACGACGAATTCGTGCCAGGCAGGAGGGTCATCCCTCATCCACCTTTCCCCGATTGTCCCCGTGCTCGATCGACGGGGGCAGCGGATGTTATCCGTCGGGGAGGACATTCGGCGATCCCGATTCCGGCCGGACCCGGGAAATCGCCCGGTCCGGCCATCAGGGACGGACCGTCAGGCGCGGCGGTGCACCAGCCGACCGGCCACCACGGTGGCGAGGCAGGCGCCGCCGGCGGCGAAGACGGCCAGGTCCGCCCGGCCGGCCGGGACCAGCGCCGGCGGCCGGGGTGAGTCCAGCACCGCGACCCCGTTGCGGACGGCCGCGGCGCGCAGCTCCGGGTCGGTCAGCTGCGCGGCGAGCACCGCGCCGACCCCGAGCCGGAACAGCGCGTGCACCCGTTCGCGCGGGGTGGGGGCGGGCGGCAGCGGCCCGTCGTGCCGCAGCGCCGGCCCGAGGGTGCCGGGCCACCGCCGCATTCGCACCCCCGGGTACGCCCGGACCAGCTCGTCCGTGGGCCCGATCGCGACGATCCGGTCCCCGTCGACCAGGACGGCCGCATCGGCGGTGGGCGCTTCGTCGAGGGTGCGCCGCAGCAGCGGCGCGGCGTGCAGGGTGCGCACCGGTCAGTCGGCGAGCGGGCCGAGGAGCGGGCGCTTCGCGGTGACGGTGTCGCCGGAGGAGCGGCCGGTCAGCCGGCGCTTGATCCAGGGCGCCAGGTGCTGGCCGGCCCAGCGCAGGTCGGCGGCGCGCGCGGCCAGCCACGGGGTCGGCGCCGGGTGCGGCGGCACCAGCAGCCAGTCCTCGTCGCAGCCGACGCCGAGCGAGGTCAGTACCTGCGCGGCGACCCGCCGGTGCCCGGCCGCCGACAGGTGCAGCCGGTCGGTGCTCCAGAGCATCGGGTTGAGGTAGGTGTCGTCGGCGTACAGGTCGACCAGGATGGCACCGTGCCGCTCCGCGACCTCACCCACCACGCGGTTGAGCAACGTGACGCGCGGTGCCACGAGACGCTGGCCGGGTAGCCGGGCCATCACGTCGGCGAACCGGAAGAGGATCACGTCCGCACCGCCGGAGCGCAGCTCGCCCACCACGTCGTCGAAGCGGGCGACGAACGAGTCCGGGTCGAAGGTCCGGCGCAGCACGTCGTTGCCGCCGGCGGCGAAGCTGATCAGGTCGGGCTTCATGGCCAGCGCGGCCGGCACCTGCTCGGCCACGACGCTCGGGAAGAGCCGACCCCGGATTGCCAGGTTCGCGTACCCGAAGTCCGGGCCGGCCTCGGCGGCGAGCCGGGTGGCCACCAGGTCCGCCCAACCGCGGTAGGTCCCGTCCGGATACGCGTCGTCCATGCCCTCGGTGAAGCTGTCGCCCACCGCCACGAAACTGCGCCAGCGCACCTGCTGCCCTCCGGTTCCCATCGGTGCCCGCCATTCTGGCACCGCAGGTGGTGGACGGGCCGCCGGCCGCGTACGGACGTGGCGTGGCCCACGCCGCCGACGGGTGTCACGGGGCAGAAAACCGGGCGCTCGGGCGGAAATAATGACGCGCGATCCCAATCGGGGACGGTCCGGAGTGGACGCCGCCCCCGATCCGCCGGACACGAGCGAGGACGCACGCCATGACCGAGGGACCGCCCTCCGTTCCCCCACCGGGACACCCCGGACCGTACGCCCCACCGCCCGCCGGACCGCACGCCCACCCGGCGCCGGCCGGCCCGTACGGCCCACCTGCGCCGTACGGGCCGCCGCCCTACCCGCCACCGGCGACGTACGCTCCGCCGCCGTCACCGGGCCGGCGGTCCCGGCGCGGCCTCTGGATCGGGCTCGGCGCGGCGGTGCTCGCCCTGTCCCTGTGCTCGGCGGTCTCGCTCGTCGGCCTGAAGTCGTACCTCGACGAGCGGAACGACGCCTCGGCCGCCGCGCTCGACGACGAGGACAACCCGATCAGGCAGGAGAAGATCGAGGCGCTGCTGGCTGAGCACACCAAGGCGCTCACGGAACGGAACGAGAAGACGTTCGTCGCGCCGTTCGATCCGACGACGAAGGGCCTGGTCGCGGAGCAGAGCAGCCTGTACCGGAACCTGAGCAGGCTGCCGCTGGCCGACGTCCGCTTCACGTACCGCCACAAGGGCGACTTCCGCCCGGTGGGCGGCGGGCACGAGGTCGACGTGACGGTGGCGTTCGTGCACCGGTTCGACGGCTTCGACGTCGGCCCGGTCGAGGAGTGGTACCGGTGGACGATCGTCCAGGCCGACAAGGACGCCCCGCTGAAGGTCACCCGGGCCGGCGGCCTCCCGGAGGAGCGCAAGCGGGACGCGATCACCCACTACCCGGCCCCCTGGGACAAGTGGCGAAACCTCCACGTCGAGCGGACCCCGCACACCGTGCTGCTCGTCGATGCGTCGCTGCGGGCGGAGGCACAGCGGTACGCCCCGATCGCCGAGCAGGCCGCGGTGGACGACCTGGCCGCCTGGCAGGCCGGCGGGGTGAGCGCCAAGGCACCGTCGGGCTTCGTCATATCCCTGGTCAAGGGTCGTGCCGAGCTGGGTTCCCTCTACCGGACCACGAAGGAGACGCCCACCGAGTCCGGGGTCGCGATCCCGGTGCCGCCGGAGGGTGTGCTCAACAGCGACGAGAAGGGCCCCGTGGTCGGGGCCACCCGGGTGGTGATCGACGTCCGCGACGCGTACCACTTCACCAGCGGCACCCGGGAGCGGCAGCTCAACCTCTTCCGGCACGAGATCGGCCACGCCCTGGTCGGCAACCTCAGCGCCCGCGCCCCGGGCTCGTACCTGCTCGGCGAGCGGGAGACGTGGCTGGTCGAGGGGTTCGCGGAGTACCTGGGTCACGGCCGGAAGCCGTGGCTGACCAGCGAGCGTACGGCCAACGCGCGGGCGGTGATCCGGGAGATCGGCTACCCGACTGCGCTGCCGGGCAGCCAATCCTTCGACATGGAGGGCCGGGGCGACTACTACTACTGGCTGGGTCACTCCGCGATCGGCTTCATCGTCGAGCGGTACGGGGAGCAGAAGATGTTCCAGTTCGTGGCCGAGAACTACCGCAGCAGGAAGATCGGAGAGGTGACGCAGGACGTCCTCGGGGTGTCGTACGAGGAGTTCGAGAAGGCGTGGCTCGCCTACCTCAGGGCCGAGGTGCGCTGAGCGCGGGCCGGCGGTGGGGCCCCTCCGGTGGCTCCACCGCCGCACGCCCTTCTGTCGGAGGTCGGGCTCAGGCCGCGTACGCGAGCAGCGTCAGGCCGCGCACGTCGGTCGGCTCCTCGACCGTGCCGAGCGGCTTGAAGGTGCTGTCCAGGACGGTGATGCCGGTCGCCCGGCGGACGATCACCTTGCCGTCGGCGGTGAACAGGATGCTCCGGACCTCGCCGGCGCCGGGCAGGTCGACCACCTTGCTGGTGGTGGTGTCGACGACCGCGAAGCTGCCGTCCTGGCGGGATGGGTCGGTGCCCTTCCAGCCGACCGCCACGTACCGGCCGTCCATCGAGACGCCGCGCGCCTGCCAGCCGTCGTGCTTCCCCGCCTCGGCCTTCGGCGGGGTGTAGCTGTACTTGCGTCCCCCCTTGCCGCCCGTCACGAACGGCTTGCCGTAGTCGTCGACGGCGGCCAGCCACTTCCCGTCGGCGGACCAGTACCGGTCGGTCTCCTCGCCCGGGTCACCGTGGTGCGGCCCGCCGGCCACCAGGTCCATCAGCACCGAGCGGTTGCGCTGCTGCACCATCAGCCAGTCGTCGCCCTGCCAGACCAGCGCTCGGCTGCCGAGGCAACTGACCCCCTTCTCCAGGGTCCGTCGCTGCGAGCCGTCGATCGCCGCGGTCATCAGGGTGCCGGTGTCGTCGCCGTTCTGCACCCAGGCGATCCGCTTGCCGTCCGGGGAGACGGTGATGGTGTTCTCGGTGCAGGAGCCGGAGCCGAACGGGATCCGGGCGGTCACCTTGTCCGTGTCGCCCTGGACGGCGTGGATGCTGGCCTCCTTGCCGCTCGTCCCCAGGTAGTAGCGGGTGCCGGCGAGCGTCGCGGCGTCGGAGCTGACCGGAGCCGCGCTGGTGACGGCGGCCGGCGCGGCGGAGGAGGCGGCGGTGGGAGGGGTCGCGGTCTTGTCCCCGCCACAGGCGCTCAGGCCCACCACCGCGAGCGCGGCGGCCGACAGGGCCACGGCACGCCGGAGGGTACGGAGACGAGCGGTGCGGGTGGCGGCATCAGCGGCGAAAACGTTCATGGTTCCTGTCCTTGGGGGTGGCGGTGCGTGTTCGACGTACCCCAAGACGTCAAGTTCTCGATGGGGGGTTGCCGCCTCATCGAGAAAATTTCCGACGATGTTCGGCGACACGACACAGGCCCCCGGCACCGAGGTGCCGAGGGCCTGTGGGAGGCACCGGAAGGGCAGGTCAGGGCACGTACGCCAGCAGCCGCTGGCCGCGTACGGACGCCGGTTCAGCGACACTGCCGAGCTGCCGGAAGTCCCCGTCGAGCACGGTGAGCGTGTTCTCCCGCTGGACGATCACCTTGCCGTCGAGGGTGAACAGGATGCCGCGTACCTTGCCGGCGCCGGGCAGGTCGACCACCTTGCTGGCGGTGACGTCGACGACCGCGAAACTGCCGTCCTGGCGGGACGGGTCGGTGCCCACCCAGCCGACCGCGACGTACCGGCCGTCGATCGAGACGCTGCGAGGCTGCCAGCCGTCGTGCAGCGCGGCCTCGTCCTTCGGCGGCGTGTAGGTGTACTGGCGCACCACGCCCTTGCCGGTCACCCAGTGCTTGCCGAACTCCGCGTCGAACGCCGCCAACCACTTCCCGTCGGCGGACCAGCACCGGTCGGTCTCCTGACCCGGGTCGCCGTTGTGCGGCTTCCCGGCGACCATGTCCATGAGCACCGAGCGGTTGCCGGTCTGCGCCATCAGCAGGTCACCGCCCTGCCATACCAGTGGCCGGGGCCCGAGGCAGGTGATGCCGGTGGCGACGGTCCGCTGCCGGGATCCGTCGATGCGGGAGGTGACGAGCGTGCCGTTCATCCCGTCGGCGGCGCCGTCCTTCACCCAGGCCAGCCGCTTGCCGTCCGGCGAGATCGTCATCGTGTTGGCAGCGCAGCCGCTCTTGTCGAGCGGGAGCACGTTCGTCTCGTGCCGCCCGCTGCGTACCACGTGGATGCGGGCCTCGCTGTCGGTGAACTCCAGGTAGTAGCGGGTGCCGCCGAGCACGGCCGGCTTGGCCGGCGGGCTGCTGTGGCTCGTGCTCGCCGAGGCGGTCGCGGACGGCTGCGGGGTCGGGGTGACCTCGACCGGCGGCGCGCTGCTGGTGACCGACGTGGCGGGGGCGGGCAGGTTCGCCTGCCCGTTCGGCCGGATCGCCAGGGCGGTGCCGGTGGCGGCGGCGATCATCACCAGGGCGGCGACCGAGGTGGTGACGGTCCGCTGGATGCCGATCCGGCGGGACGTCCGCAGGGCGCGGTCCCGCAGGTCGACCGGGGTGACCTCCTCGGCCAGGTCGGCCAGGTCGAACCGGAGACGGTCCTCGTTCATCGGGCGCTCCCTTCCAGGACGTACAGCTCGGCGAGTTCCGGGGCGACGGTGCGCAGCTTGGCCAGGGCCTTCGAGGTCTGGCTCTTGACGGTGCCGACGGTCACGCCGAGCAGGTCGGCGGCCTCGGCCTCGGTGCGGTCCTCGAAGAACCGCAGGACCAGCACGGCGCGCTGTTTGGCGGAGAGCTTCGCCAGCGCGGCCCGCAGGGTCAGCCGAAGCGTCGTCTGGTGGGCGTGGTCAGGGGCCGAGTCGCCTCCGCGCGGCTCGGGCAGGTCGCCTGGCATTGACTCGGGAACCCGGCGCCGTCGCCACCAGGAGACCTGGAGGTGGTACATGACCTTGCGGGTGTACGCCTCGGCGTTGCCGCTGTCGTGCAGCCGGCTCCAGGACCGGTGGGTCCGGGCCAGCGCCGACTGGACGAGATCCTCGGCCAGGTGCTGGTCGCCGGTGAGCAGGTAGGCCGAGCGCAGGAGCGCGGGGGTCCGGTAACGGACGAACGAGTCGAACTCACTCAGCAGAGGGTCCACACGAGCCGATCCTTGGGGTGAGGTGGTACATCATCCTGACGCCCTTCCAGACGTCACCCTCAGCCGCGGTGGTTGCCGTGCCTCGATGAGAAGTTTCGGCGAATCATTCGTCGCAGGTGGGAGGCTCGACCAACCCTTTCCGGTACGGACCCCAGGCGACGAACCGCTCGAACAGCTCGCGCGGGGTGGGGCCGTCGTGCGGGTTCAGCCGGAACAGGTCGTGGGTCGCCTCGTGATCGAGCCCGGACAGATAAATGGCCAGGTCGACGGGGCTGGCGTCGTACTCGACCTTGAGGAGCAGCCGGGCCTCGGCGCACGGCCACGGCAGCCCGCAGGCCCGGCACATTCAAAGCGGCCGCAACGGCAGGTGCGGCGGGTGACCCGGCGGGTACGGCCTCGGCCGGTCCGGGTACGGCCCGAGGCGGGACACCGGAAGCTGACCGGGGGGCATCACCAGCGCCCTCCGTTGGCCCGCCACTCCTGCGCCCGGGTCAACCGGCCGGGGCACCCCGGCCGCATCGTCGGGACGACCCGGGTCGGCTCGCGCATCCACTCCCGGAGGACGATCTGGCCGTCCTTCTGTCCCGGTGGGAGAGTGTGCGTAGCGAGGCACTACCTCGCGGACAGTCGGTCGACCTGATGAAGGAAGTGATGACGTCATGGAGCTGATCGGCGCAATCTGGTACAAGTCCACCCGCAGCGCTCAGAGCGAGTGCCTGGAGGTCGCGCACAACCTGCCTGGCGTCGTGGGCGTTCGCGACAGCAAGGACCCGACCGGCCCGGTGCTCACCTTCGAGCCGAACACTTGGCGAGTCTTCATCGACTACGCCAAGCGACGCTGACTCCTGAGCCGGGCAGCACTGCTGGTGCGCTGCGGCAAGGTCCGCTGCAGCCGTGTTGGAGTACGCGGACGGTACGGCGCAAACCAGCCCAGTACCCTCGGGCCGTGGCCGAGAACGTGAAAGTCGCAGTCGTTGGCGTAGGCAACAACACGTCAGCGCTGGTGCAGGGGATTACCTTCTATCGCAACACGGGCAGCCTGGTGGGCATCCGCCGGCCGGAGATAGTGGGGCTGGGCGTCGGCGACATCGACTTCGTCGCAGCCTTCGCCCTCTCTGACGGCAAGGTGGGCAGGGACCTGCACGAGGCGATTTTCGTGCCTCCCAACAACTTTCCCCGTCTCGACGTGGAGCTGCCGCCTTCCGGCGTGACAGTGCAGCGTGGTCTCGTGGACTCGACAGAGATCGAGCGGGTGGCGCACGCGCTGACAGGCGCCGAGGTGCTGCTCTACTCGGCGCCGAGCGGCAGGCCGGGAACAGCTCAGGCCTACGCCGAGGCGGCCCTGATGGCGGGGGCGGCATTCATCAACACCACGTCGGACGCGGTTGCCCGGGAACCGTTATGGCTCAAGCGTTTTGAGGAAGCTGGTCTACCTCTCCTCGGCGACGACCTGGCCAGCCAGTTCGGCACCTCCGTGGTGCATCACGCACTGCTGCGGTTACTCGAGGAGCGCGGCCTTACCCTGGCCAGTTCCTATCAGGTCAATCTGGGGGGTACCGAAGACTTCCGCAACCTGGTCGAGAACTCCAACACCAAAAAGCAGTCCAAATTGAACGTTCTGGGCTCGGACAAGGTTCAGATGGCTCCCCTCGGGTACCTCCCGCATCTGCAATCACAGAAGATCGCCCACGTCAACATCGAGGCGCAGGGCTGGGGTGAAACCGCGGTGAGCCTGGATGTGCGGCTGAAGGTGCATGACCCGAGTGGCGCGGCCGGCGTCAACATCGACCTGATTCGCATAGCGGCCACCGCTTTGCGAGCTGGGCGTGGCGGCTATCCAGCCGAGGCAGCGTCGTTCCTGAAGTCTCCGCCGGGGACGGCGATCTGACGAGTCGTGGTCGACGCCGGACGGCCGCGACCCGAATAGAATCGCCGCCCTCCCCGCATCGTCGTACGCTGCGGCAATGCTGCTGCGCATGTCGACCCTGTTGCTCCGGACCCTGCGCGAGGACCCGGCGGACGCGGAGGTGCCGAGCCACCGGCTCCTGCTCCGCGCCGGCTACGTCCGTCGCGCCGCACCAGGCGGCTACACCTGGCTGCCGCTGGGCAAGCTGGTGCTGGACCGGGTGACCGAGATCGTCCGGCGGGAGATGACCGCCATCGGCGACCAGGAGGTGCACTTCCCGGCGCTGCTGCCGGCGGAGCCGTACCGGACCAGCGGGCGGTGGGCGGAGTACGGCGACGACATCTTCACCCTCGCGGACCGGAAGGGCGCCGAGCACCTGCTCGCCCCGACCCACGAGGAGATGGCCGCGCTGCTGGTCAAGGACGTCTTCTCGTCGTACCGGGACTTCCCGGTGACGCTCTTCCAGGTCCAGACCAAGTTCCGGGACGAGGCCCGGCCCCGGGCCGGCCTGCTGCGCGGGCGCGAGTTCCTGATGAAGGACGCGTACTCGTTCGACCTGGACGAGGCGGGTCTGCAAGCGGCGTACGACCGGCACCGCGATGCGTACACCAGGGTCTTCGACCGGCTCGGGCTGGCCTACACGGTGGTGCACGCGATGTCCGGGGCGATGGGGGGCTCGGCGTCGGAGGAGTTCCTGGCCGCCACGCCGGTCGGCGAGGACACCTTCGTCGGCTGCACGGCCTGCGACTACGCGGCCAACACCGAGGCGGTGCTGACCCGCGCCCCGGCCGCCGGTGACCCGGACGTGCACCCGGCGCTGGAGGTGCACGACACCCCGGAGACCCCGACGATCGCCTCGCTGGTCGAGCTGGCGAACGTGCGCGGCCTCGGCGGTCGGCGCGACTGGACCGCGGCGGACACCCTGAAGAACGTGGTGCTGACCGTACGCCGGCCCGGCGCCGAGGAGTCCGAGCTGCTGGTGATCGGGGTGCCCGGGGACCGGGAGGTCGACCTCAAGCGGGTCGAGGCGGCCCTGCACCCGGCCGCGGTCGCGGTCTTCGACGACTGGGCGGCCCACCCCGAACTGGTCCGCGGCTACATCGGGCCGCAGATCCTGGAGAAGCTCGACGTCCGCTACCTGGTCGACCCCCGGGTGGTCACCGGCACCACCTGGCTGACCGGGGCCAACGAGCCGGGTCGGCACGCGGTCGACGTGGTGTGCGGTCGGGACTTCACCCCGGCGGGCACGATCGAGGCGGCCGAGGTGCGCGCGGGCGACCCGTGCCCGGTGTGCGAGGCCGGCGAGCTGACCATCCGGCGGGGCATCGAGATCGGGCACATCTTCCAGCTCGGCCGGCGGTTCACCGACGCGTTCGCCGTCGACGTGCTCGGGCCGGCGGGCAAGCCTGTCCGGCCGACGATGGGTTGCTACGGCATCGGAGTGTCCCGGGCGGTGGCGGCGGTCGCCGAGCAGCACCACGACGAGCGGGGTCTGGTGTGGCCGGCCGCGGTCGCGCCGTGCGACGTACACGTGGTGGCGGCCGGGAAGGGGCCGCAGCTCGACGCGGCGCTCGACCTCGGCGGACGCCTGGCCGCCGCGGGCCTGCGGGTGCTGGTCGACGACCGGACGCACGTCTCGGCCGGGGTGAAGTTCACCGACGCCGAGCTGATCGGCATCCCCCGCGCCGTCGTGGTCGGCCGCCGGCTCGCCGACGGGTACGTCGAGCTGCGCGACCGGGCCGGCGGCGAGCGGATCGAGCTGCCGTTGGACGGCCTGGTCGAGCGGCTCGCCGATGAGGTTCGCGCGGCGCGCGGCGACGGGGTGTAGCGGACGCGCCACGGGGTACCGCTCCCGGATCGACTGAGGTGTTTTTCGGAGGCTCTCATGTACCGGGTCAGCGACGTGATGACGAAGCAGGTGGTCTACCTGGCGGCGGAGACCATGCTGGACGAGGCGGCCAGGGTGATGAAGGAGGCGGACATCGGCGACGTGGTGGTCACCGACGGGGCCACCCTCGCCGGCATGCTGACCGACCGCGACATCGTGGTGCGGGCGGTGGCCGAACGCGCCGACCCGGCGACCACCACCATCGGCTCGATCATCACCCGCGAGGTGGTGATGATCGAGCAGCACTCCACCGCGAGCGAGGCGGCCGCGCTGATGCGCGAGCGCAACATCCGGCGGGTGCTGGTCTGCGACAGCGACCGCAAGCTGGTCGGCATCGTCTCGCTGGGCGACCTGGCCATGCAGCTCGACCCGAACTCCGCCCTCAGCGACATCAGCGAGGCCGCCCCGAACATGTGACCCGGCCGACGCGGCGCCCCACCGCCGACCCCGGTGGGCGCCGCCTCGACGGCGGTAACCTGACGGGATGCCCGAGATGCCGACCAAGCTGGCCGAGATCGTCGACGAGTTCGCCGCCGCGCCCCGCGACGTGGTGCTGGAGATGCTCCTCGAGTACGCCGACGTCATCCCGCCGCTGCCCGCGGAGATCGACCGGGAGGGCATGGAGCAGGTGCCCGAGTGCCAGACGGCGTTCTTCCTGCGCGCCCAGGTCCAGCCGGACGGGACGGTGCTCACCTGGTTCGACTGCCCGCCGGAGGCGCCCACCACCCGCGCCTTCGCCGGCATCCTCGCCGAGGGGCTGGCCGGGGCGAACGCCGAGCAGGTGCTGGCCGTGCCGGACGACCTCTACCAGCGGATGGGGCTGGCCCAGGCGATCAGCCCGCTGCGGGTGCGCGGCGGGACCGCGATCCTGGCCCGACTCAAGCGGCAGGTCCGGGAACAAGCCGGCTGAGCAGGGCGTTCATCCCCTTCATGGAGATCGAGATCTACGCCGACGTGGTCTGCCCCTGGTGCTGGATCGGCAAGCGCCGGCTGGAGCAGGCCCTCGAGTCGTACGACGGTGAGGTGACCGTCCGGTACCGGCCGTTCCAGCTCGACCCGACGCCGGTCACCGAGCCGAGGCCGCTGGTCGAGGCGATGGGCGCGAAGTTCGGCGGCCGGGAGCGGGCCGAGGCGATGTTCGCCCAGGTGTCGCAGGTCGCGGCCGGTGTGGGACTCGACATGCGCTTCGACCGGGCGATGCATTCCAACACCTTCGAGGCGCACCGACTGATCCGGTTCGCCACCGAGCGGGGCCGGGCCGCCGAGATGATCGACGCGCTCTACCGGGCGCACTTCACCGACGGGATCGACGTCGGTTCGAAGGACGCGCTGGTCAAGCTCGCCGCCGAGGTCGGCCTGGACGAGGCCGAGACCCGGGAGTACCTGGACTCGAACGTCGGCCGGCGCGAGGTCGCCGCCGATCTGGCCGCCGCCCACCAGCTCGGGGTGACGAGCGTGCCGACCTTCGTGCTGGCCGGGAAGTACGCCGTCACCGGCGCGCAGGAGCCGGAGACGCTGCTCGCCGCCCTCCGCGAGGTCGAGCAGCGGGAGTCGGCGGCCTGACGACACGTCCGGTGTCGACCGCCACCGGACGCTCATCGATGATCATGATGTTTCACGTGCAACCGCATCGACGGCCGCGATGATCTAGGCCGGCCTGGCCAGCCCTTCCACCACCGTCGCCCCGGGCAGCGCGCCGAGCGCCGGCCCGGGCAGCGCGATCTTGCTGTGCCGGACGCCCGATCCGATGATCACGTGCGGGGTGGCGATCACCCGCGAGTCGACCAGGATCGGCCACTGCTCCGGCAGGCCGATCGGCGTGATGCCGCCGTACTCCATGCCGGTCAGCTCCACCGCGTCGGCCATCGGCGCGAAGCTGGCCTTGCGGACGTCGAGCGCCCGGCGGACCACGCCGTTCACGTCGGCCCGAGTGGTGGCGAGCACGATGCAGGCGGCGTACCGGATCTCGCCCTCTCGCTTGCCGGCGATCACCACACAGTTGGCCGACACGTCGAGCCCCACCTCGTACGCCGCGCAGAACGCGGCCGTGTCGGCCAGTTCGGCGTCGATCGGCGCGACCAGCACATCGTCCACGTCGACCGGCGCCTCGGCCGGCCACCGCTCGATCGCGGCGGCCACCGGCGGTGCCAGCAGGTCCAGCCGGGCGCGGGCCGGCTCGGTCTTCAGCGTCCCCATCACGGGTGCGATCCTCGCACCCGTGACCCGGTTGCGCTCGGTGGACCCTGCTCGCGGCTCGGCCGAGGTCAGCTGCCGGTGAGGAAGGCGTTCTCGCGGGCGAAGGTGCGGTCCTGGAACGAGGCGAGCTCCTCCGCCCGGGCCGCCTGGGCGCGGTGCGCTTCGATGTCCTCGATCCCGTGCCGGACACCCAGCCGGATCACGCCGTAGAGGAAGACGAAACCGAACACGTAGAGGATCACCGTGGTGACGAAAACCAGCATGCGGCCACGCTAAGGCGAAGGTGAATCGCCGACGCTTTCATCTCCGTCCGGTTCCCCCGTACGTGTCAGCGAGGTGATCCGCCCAGGTCCGGGCACCGGTCGGGGTCGCCGCGGTCGTCAGCCCGCCGGACCGCAACGCCCGGCCCAGCCGCCCCGGGATCCGTACCGGCAGCAACGGCCGGCGGGAGTCGCGGGCGGCCCGCCCCGGTGACCAGAACCCTCATCGACCGCCCCCTGTCCTCACCCGGACTGACGAGCCGGCATCGGAGTTCGTGACGGCACCACGACCCGGCCGGCGAGCAGCACGCCGAGCAGCCCGCAGCCGGCCGCCACCGCGAGGGTGGCCGCGTACCCGGCCGGACCGGGCGCCGGGCCGACGGCGAGCACGGCGCCGGTCAGCGCGAGCACGGTGGCGGCGAACAACGAGTCGCCCAGTTGCAGCGAGGAGCTGTTCCGGCCCTGCTCACCGGGGGCGGACAGGGCCAGGGTGAGCACCGACAGGGACGGGTAGAGCAGCCCCATGCCGAGCCCGGCGACGGCCCAGCCGAGCACCGCGAACGGCACCGGCACGGCCGGCACGACGGTCAACGCCACGATGGCCGTACCGGCGGTGACGCAGCCCAGCCCGGCCCGGGGCAGCGTGGCGGCGGAGCGCGGGGTGCGCAGCCGCCCCTGGAGCCAGGAGCCGACCGACCAGGAGACCGCGCCCACGGTGAGCACCAGACCCGCCGCGGTCGGGGCGAACCCGCGCTCCCGGGAGAGCATCAGCGGGATCACCACCTCCGCCCCGGCGAACGCCGCCGAGGCGAGGCCACGCAGGCCGATCACCGTCGGCAACCCGCGCCGGGCCCGCAGGAAACCGGCCGGCAGCAGCCGCGGCGCGCAGCCGAGCAGCCCGACCAGGGCCACCACCACCAGCCCGACCGCGAGCGCGCCGCGCTGCTGCCCCCCGTAGTGCAGCAGTGCGGCGCTCGCCCCCGCCCCGCAGGCCCAGCCGATCCGGGCCGGCGCGCCGGCCGGCGGCCGGACCGGCGCCGTCGCGCCGAGCGCCCGCAGCCCGGGCTGGATCAGCAGCACCGCCGGCACCGCGACCGCCGGCACCGCCAGGAAGACCCACCGCCAGCCGAGGTGCTCGACGATCAGGCCGGCCAGCGCCGGACCGACCAGCGACGGTACGACCCAGGCCGCCGCGAACGCGGCGAAGACCCGCCGCCGCAGCTCCTCCGGGTACGCCTGACCCACGATCACGTACAGCGCCACCGAGAGCAGGCCCGAGCCGAAGCCCTGCACCACCCGGCCGACGACCAGCACCCCCATTGCCGATGCGCCGCCCGCGACGAGCAGCCCGACCACGAACCAGGCCACCCCGTGCCACATCGGCGCCTGGGGTCCCCGGGCGTCGCACCAGATCCCGGAGACCACCATCGCGACCACGCCGGAGGCGAACGGGCCACCGAACGCGAGCGCGTACAGGGCCAACCCGTCCAGGCTGCGGGCGACCGTCGGCATGGCGGTACCGACGGCCAGGGCCTCGAACGCCAGCAGGGACACCAGGGCGACACTGCCCACCGTCATCGCCGGCAGGCGCGGGGCGTACAGGTGCTCGGGCGGGGCGGCCGGAGCGGCGGTGGCGGTCACCGGCGGTCCGCGCGGGGGGCGATCGGCATGGGCCCAGCCTCGGCCCTCAACCCGGGTTGAGGTCAACCGTGAGGCTGGTCTCGTCAGGTCGACTCCAGCGCCTCGCCCACCCCCTTCACCAGCCCGGACATGTGCTGGTCGGCCAGCAGGTGCCCGGCCGTGATCACCAGGGCCAACGGCCACTCGATGACCTGCAACGCGGCCAGCACCCCGAGCCCCGCGTAGTAGGCGACCTTGTCCGGCGGCGGCACAGCCACCTCGCCGAGCATCGGGATCTCCACCCGCCGGCCGTACGTGCGGAGCGTCTCCTGCGCCCCACTGAGGTTTCGCGTCAGCGCGCTCATCCGGCCTCCCCCGGTTCACCAGTCATCGGCGTCCGACGGGCATTCCACCGGCAACCCCGTCCATGCCCGCGGTCAGCAGGGAAACTTCCCCTGCTCGGGGGGCATAACGGACTCTCCGCCGGGAAGCCAGGCCGCTGGGACGAGGCGCGGGAGGCGAGATGGGGTACGGCGAGCGCGGCAGCGGCACCGGGGAGCAGGGCCGGCGACTCGGCCGTACCGCTCGATGACGTCGCTGGGCCGGGTCGCCGGCCGGCTCCTGCCGCCGGTCGGCGTGCCGGAAGCCGTCGCGCACGCGGTCCGTACCGTCGCCGCCGCCGTGCCGGACGCGGCCCGCGGCGTCGCGTCGGTCCTGCCGGACGCGGCCCGGGCCGCCACCTCGGCCGTGCCCGGCGGTAAGGCCGTGCCGGAGGCGGCCGCCGGCACCGCGCGCGGCGTGGGCGCCGCCGCGGCCCGGCTGGGCCGGGCGGCCGGGCTGACCCGCCGCCGGGTCTGGTCCTGGGACGGCCGGCATCACATCGAGGTGCACGGCGTCTGCCAGGACGGCGGAGACCCGCTGGCCCGCCAGGTCGAGCGGGCGTTGGAGCTGATGCCCGGGGTGGCCTGGGCCCGGGTGAACGCCCCCTCCGGCCGGGTGGTGGTGGCCGTCGAGGAGCCGAAGCCGAAGCTGCGCGACCTGATCGCCACGGTCGCCCGGACCGAGCGGGTCTGCCCGTACGAGCCCGACCCGGAGGTCAGGCCGCCGCAACCGCCCGAGGAGGGGCCGCGCACTCCCCGCACCCTCGGCGCGCTGGCCTCCGACGCGCTCGGCCTGACCCTCTCGGCGGCCACCCGGATCGTGCCGTTCACCCCGGTCCCCGGCGAGGTCGCCGGCTTCCTCACCGCGGTCGACCTGCACCCGAAACTGCACGCCCTCGCCGACCGGGGACTGCGCGCGGACCCCCGCGCTGCGCTGCTCTTCCCGCTCGCCGAGGCGGTCGCCCAGGGGCTCGCCGGAGGCTGGGCCGGGATCGTCCTGGACGGCGCGCAGCGGGTGGTGCAGTGGGGTGAGGCACGCGCCCAGCAAGCCGCCTGGTCGAAGGCCGAGCCGAGGCTGACCGGCGACCCGGAGCGGGCGGTCGCCCGGGTACCCGCCGGCGGACGCCCCTGCCCGGCGCCGCCGGGCCCGGCCGAGCGGTACGTGAGCCGGTCGCTCGCCGCCGGCGCCGCGGCCGGCGCGGTCGCGGTGCCGGTGGCCGGCCCGAAGCGGGCCGCCGCGCTGGCGCTGTCCGCGCTGCCCAAGGCCCCGGGGAACGGCCGCGAAGGATATGCGGCCCAGCTCGGCCGGATGCTGGCCCGGCGCGGCGTGATCGTGATGGACCGCAGCGTGCTGCGGGAGCTCGACCGGATCGACACGGTGGTGCTGGACGCAGCGGTGCTCGGCTCGGACCGGGGCGTGCTGGCCGACCTGGCGCCGCTGCCCGGGGCGGACACCGGTCAGGTCGCCGCGCGGGCCTTCGCGCTCTTCGACCCGGAGGCTCCCGACGGGCTGCGGGAGGCCGACGGGTGGCGGCTCGGACCACTGGACCGGATCGACGCCGACGACCCCGGCGACACCCCGGACAGCCGCCGGCTCCGCGACGCCGGGGGCACCCTGCTCGGTCTCGCCGACGGCCACACCCTCGCCGCGGTGCTGCGGGTGGAACCCGCGCCGGCGCCTGGCGTCGACGCCCTCCCCACCGCCACCCGCCAGGCCGGACTGCGGCTGGTGGTGGCCGGTGACGACGACGGCCGGTACGACTTCGCCGACGCCGTGCTGCCCGGCGGCCCACAGCTCACCGAGTCGGTACGCGCCCTGCAACGCGACGGTGCGGTGATCATGCTGGTCTCCGGCGACCGCTCCGCGCTCGGCGCCGCCGACTGCGGCCTGGGCGTGGCCGACCCGGACGACCTCCCGCCGTGGGGCGCCCACCTGCTCGTCGGCGCCGACCTGCGGATCCCCGCGCTGCTGATCGAGGCGACCGGGGTGGCCCGCCGGATGACCGGGCAGAACATCCGGATCGCGATGGCCGGCAGCGGCCTCGGCGCGCTGGGCGCGTTCACCGCCGACCCGCGGCAGCTCCCCGGCCGGACCCTGGGCGCGGTCAACGGCGCCGCCGCGCTCGCCTTCGCGCACGGCGTGTGGCGGGCCCGGCGGCTGCCGGACCGGACCCGCCGGTCCGTGCCGGCGGTGACCGCCTGGCACCTGATGCCGGTGGAGACCGTACTGGGCCAGCTCGACACCGGCCCGGACGGACTCAGCTCGGCCGAGGCGGCCCGCCGGCGCAACGGGGTCACCGGCGAGGCGGCCGGACCGTCCGGGCTGCTCCGGGCGTTCGTCGACGAGCTGGCCAACCCGCTCACCCCGGTGCTCGCCGCCGGGGCGGTGCTCTCCGCCACGTTCGGCTCGCTGGTCGACGCCGCCCTGGTCGGCGGGGTGGTCGGCGGGTCGGCGCTGATCGGCGCGGTGCACCAGCGCAACACCGAACGCTCCCTGGCCGAACTGCTGTCCCGCGCGGCGGTGACCGCGCGGGTCCTCCGGGACGGCGCGGAGCAGGTGGTCGCGGCGGAGGAGCTGGTGCCGGGAGACGTGGTCGCGGTCGGCCCCGGCGACGCGATCCCCGCCGACTGCCGGGTGCTCAACGCCGACGGGCTGGAGGCCGACGAGTCGTCGCTGACCGGGGAGTCGCTGCCGGTGGGCAAGACCGTGGACCCGGTGGTGGCCGCCGCCGTCGCCGACCGGCGGTCGATGTTGTACGAGGGCACCACCGTCGCCGCCGGGCACGGCACCGCCGTGGTCGTGGCGACCGGGGAGGAGACCGAGGCGGGACGCAGCCTCGCCCTGGCCCGCGAGGCGCCGCCGGCCAGCGGCGTGGAGACCCGGCTGGGCAGGCTCACCAGTGCCGCCGTGCCACTCGCCGCCAGCTCGGCGATCGCGGTGGCCGGGGCGGGGCTGCTCCGGGGCGTACCGCTGGCGGAGACGGCGGCGACCGCCGCGAACCTGGCCGTCGCCTCGGTGCCGGAGGGGTTGCCGTTCCTGGTCAGCGCCGCGCAGCTGGCGGCGGCCCGCCGGCTCGCCGAGCACGGCGCACTGGTCCGCAACCCGCGCACCATCGAGGCGCTGGGCCGGGTGGACGTGCTCTGCTTCGACAAGACCGGCACCCTCACCGAGGGAAAGCTGCTGCTGGCCGGAGTGGGCGACGGCGGCGATCGGTACGCCCCGCCGGACCGGCTGGACGAGCCGTTGCGGCTGACGCTGGGCGTGGCGCTGCGCGCCACCCCCGCCGCCCCCGACCCGGACGAGCTGCCCCAGCAGACCGACCGGGCGGTCCGCCGCGGCGCGGACACCGCCGGGGTGACGGAACGGAATGGCGCGGCGGGGTGGGAGGCGGTGGGCGGGCTGCCGTTCGAGCCGTCCCGGGGCTACCACGCCACGGTCGGGCGGACCGGGGGCCGGCTGCTGCTGAGCGTGAAGGGCGCGCCCGAGACGGTGCTGCCGCGCTGTGCGGCCCGGCGTACCGCCGCGGGGGACGAGCCGTTGGACGAGGCGGGCCGGGCGGAGCTGCACCGGATGCTCGCCGAACGGGCAGCGGCCGGTCACCGGATCCTCGCCGTCGGCGAGTGCGCGGTCGGCGCGGAGACGGTGACCGACGAGCAGGTCGAGGGGCTGGTCTTCGTCGGCTTCCTGGCGCTCGCCGACGGGGTCCGGGAGAGCGCCGCGCCGGCCGTGGAGCGGATCCGGCAGGCCGGCGTGCACACCATCATGATCACCGGGGACCATCCGGCCACCGCCGAGGCGATCGCGTCGATCATCAGTCCCGACAACGGCGAGCAGCGCGTGGTCACCGCGACCGAGCTGGACCGGCTCGACGACAAGGCCCTGGCCGACCGGCTCACCAACACCGACGTGGTTGCCCGCTGCACCCCGGCCCACAAGGTACGCATCATCCAGGCGTTGCAGCGGCACGGCCGGACGGTGGCGATGACCGGGGACGGCGCCAACGACGCGCCGGCGATCCGGCTGGCCGACGTGGGCATCGCCCTCGGCCAGCGGGGCACGCCGGCGGCCCGCGCCGCGGCCGACCTGGTGGTCACCGACGACCGGCTGGAGACCATCATCGCGACCCTGGTCGAGGGGCGGGCGATGTGGTCCTCGGTCCGCCACGCGCTGAGCATCCTGGTCGGCGGCAACCTGGGCGAGATCGGGTTCAGCGTGCTGACCGCCGCGTCGACCGGCCGGTCCGCGCTGACCGGCCGGCAACTGCTCCTGGTCAACCTGCTCACCGACCTGGCGCCGGCGCTGGCCATCGCGGTCCGGCCGCCCGCCGCCGACGGCGCCGAAGACCTGCTGCGCGAGGGGCCGGACACCTCGCTGGGCGAGACGATGACCCGGGAGATCGCGCTCCGCGCCGCCGCCACCACGCTGGGCGCGACCGCCGGCTGGACGTTGGCCCGCTACACCGGGCGGCGGCAGCGGGCCGGCACTGTCGCCCTCGCCTCCCTGGTCGGCACCCAGCTCGGCCAGACGGTGCTGGCCGGCGGGACCAGCCCCGCCGTGCTGGCGTCCACCGCCGCGTCGATCGGCGTGCTGGTCGCCGTGGTGCAGACGCCCGGAGTCAGCCAGTTCTTCGGCTGCACCCCGCTCGGTCCGGTGGGCTGGTCCATCGCCGCCGGCTCCGCGCTCGGCGCCACCGTCGCGAACGGCGCGCTGACCCGGCTGGTCGACCGCCTCCCGCAGCCCGGCGTCCGCCCCCGGGCCGGCGACGGCGACGGCGACGAGCCGGCGTCGGACCGCTGACCGCCGCACGGCCGCACCGATCCGCCCTCCCCGGCCTGGGCCGGAGAGGGCGGCGACGGGTCGTCCGGGGCCGGTCAGCCGCGCTCGGAGATGGCCTCGATCAGGTCACCCACCGGGCGTTCCGGCAGCGAGCGGGCCACGTCGGCGACGGCGACGATCCCGACGAGCTCGTGCCCGTCGATCACCGGCAGCCGGCGTACCTTGTGCTTGCCCATGGTCCGCAGGATCTCCGCCGCGTCGTCGTCCGCGCCGATGGTCACCGCCTCGCCCTGGGCCAGCTCGCCGGCGGTCACGCTGCCCGGGTCGCGGCCCTCGGCGAGCACCTTCACCACGATGTCGCGGTCGGTCAGCATGCCCTTGAGCCGGTTGTCGTCGCCACAGATCGGCAGCGAGCCGACGCCGAGCTCGGCCATCCGCCGGGCAGCGGACCTGAGGTCGTCCTGCTCCCGGACACAGGTCACGTCACTGGTCATGATCTCGCGTGCGGTCGGCATTACCCTGACACCTCACTTTCGGGGGGATGTTGCCTGTTCTCCTACCCACGTCGGGCGCAGGCATGCCGACCCGCCGATGCCCGCAGGTGCCCGCCGCCGGGCGACACATTGACTAGCTTGAGGGGATGGTCCACGACGAGGAGATCCGGATGATCGCTCCGAAGACCGCGGTTCGGATCGCCCCGTGTAGCGGGGACCGCGGCTGGAAAAAGTAACGTGGTGCTGAGACGTCTGCTGGATGGCCGCTACCAGGCCGAGGAGCTGCTGGGCATCGGCGGCATGGGCGAGGTGTGGCGCGGACGCGACCTGCGACTCGACCGGCCGGTGGCGATCAAGTTGCTCACCGCGGCCGGCCTCGACGAGCCGATGGCCGCCGAACGGTTCGACCGGGAGGCTCGCGCGGCGGCGCGGCTGAGCCACCCCCACATCGTCGGGGTGTACGACTTCGGCACCGAGGAGGACGACTCCTACCTGGTCATGGAGCTGGTGGAGGGGCGGAGCGTGTCGGCGCTGATCGCCGACGGCCCGCTCCCGATCGGGCAGGCGCTGTCGATCGCCGCGCAGGCCTGCGACGGGATCGCCGCCGCGCACGCGGTCGGGGTGGTGCACCGGGACGTCAAGCCTGGCAACTTGATCGTCACCCCGTCCGGCACGGTGAAGATCTGCGATTTCGGCATCGCCCGCCTTCCCGGGACGGCCGGCCAGAACACCCTCACCGGCCCGGCGACCAAGCTGGGCACCAGCTCGTACATGGCACCGGAACAGGCGCTGGGCAGGCCGGTGGATCTCCGCACCGACCTGTGCGGCCTGGGCTGCACCCTCTACGCCATGCTGGCCGGCACCCCGCCCTTCGCGGGTGACCCGCTGAGTGTCCTGCACCAGCACGTCAACGAACCGCCCACGCCGCTGCGTACCCGCCGTCCGGACGTACCGGCCGAACTGGACGCCCTGGTGTCGGAGCTGCTGGCGAAAGACCCGGCCGACCGGCCGGCCGACGCCGGTGCGGTCCGGAACCGGCTCGCGGCGCTGCTGCCTTCGGTGGGTTCCCCCGCGACCGCCGCCCCGGCCCTGGTGGGGGCGGTGCCGCCGACCGGACCGGCGGGGTCGTCCCGCGCGCCCGGGTCCGGCGCGGACGGGGTGGGTCCGCCCCTGGCCGGTGCCGCGGCGGCCGGTGGCGGCGACATCCGCGACCGGCCGGCGCGGCGGCGCCGGCGTGGCCTGGTGCTGGCGGTGGTCGCCGTGCTGGGCGTCGCGCTGGCGCTGGCCACGGTGGCCCTGCTGGCCCGCGACACCGGCTCGTCGGTCGCCGGGCCCACCGCGGCGCCCACCCCGGCCGCCACGGGGAGCCGACCCGACGCGCCGGTCGTGCCGGTCACCGTCGCCCCGACCACCCCGACGCTGCGGACGCTCGCCCCCACCACCCGGCCGCCGGCCAGCCGGACGCCGAGCCCGGCCCCACCCGCGGATCCCCTCGTGGCGATGCGCATGTCGATCCAGGAACAGGTGGACACGGGCCAGCTGAGCCCGGACGCGGCCAAGGACCTGCACGCCAAGGTGGACGCGATCGCCAAGGAGCTCGCCGAGGACGACGTGGACCAGGCCCAGGAGCAGATCAAGAAGCTGCGTGACAAACTCGCCGAACTGCTGCGGGGCGGCAAGCTGACCGCGGCCGGCTACGACGACCTGACCGCCGACGTCGACCGGATCGCCGCCGAACTGCCGTGAGCTGGGCCGGGGCAAACCGGTCGAGCGGGTGGCGGGTCGACCGGTAGCGTGCCGCGGATGCCGCGCCTCGAACCGATAACCACCGACAACGTCCTCGCCGCCTGTGCGATCGCGGTCCGCCCCGACCAGGCGGGCCTGGTCGCGCCGGTCGCGCGATCGCTCGCCGAGGCGTACGTGCAGCCCGACGTCGCCTGGCCCCGCCTGATCGTCGACGGCGACAACCCGGTCGGCTTCCTGATGGCCTTCTTCGACGTGCCGTGGCGGGACGACGACCCCACCGACCTCCGCTCCGGCCTCTGGCGGCTCAACATCGACGCCGCCCAGCAGGGGAAGGGGTACGGCCGGTTCGCGGTGGAGTCGCTGGCCGGGGAGGTCCGGCGGCGCGGCGGCAGCCGGCTGTTAACCACCTGGGTGCCGGGCGAGCACGGCCCCGAGCTCTTCTACCGGCGACTCGGCTTCCGGCTCACCGGCGAGACGAGCGGCGACCAGGTGGTCGGCGAGCTGGAGCTCTGATCCTGGCTCAGTGCCAGGTGGCGGCCGCCCGCCGCAGCCGGTCGTTGATCGCCCGGCCGACTCCGACGTCGGGGACCGGCTCGGCGACGATCTCGGCCACCCCGGCCGCGTCCAAGCGGTGCAGGGCGTCGAAGAGCCGAGCGGCCGCCGCGGTCAGGTCGCCCTCCGGCGAGAGCACCTCCACCGCAGCCCACCCACCGGCCGTGGGGGCTTCCCGGAAGGCGAGGAAACCCCGCCGGCCGCCGCCGCCCGGCGCCGACTCCGCCGCGCCGAACTTCAGCGGCGTACGCGGGGCGTAGTGCGCCGCGAGGGTCCCGGGCGCCACCGGCCGGCCGGAGCTGCCCGGCCGTACGGTGACCTCCCCGACCGCCTCGACCAGCGCCTCCACCGGCAGCGCGCCCAGCCGCAGCACCACCGGCCGGTCGCCCCGCGCGTCCACGATGGTCGACTCGATGCCGCACCGGGTGGGGCCGCCGTCGAGCACCACGTCCACGGCGTCGCCCAGTCCGGCCACCACGTGCTCGGCCCGGGTCGGGCTGAGCTGCCCGAACCGGTTGGCGCTGGGGGCGGCCACCGGCACGCCGGCGGCGGCGATCAGCGCGCGGGCGGCGGGCTCGTCCGGCACCCGGACCGCCATGGTGTCCAGCCCCGAGGTGACGATCGGCGGGATCGCCGCCGGCCGGTCCACGATCAGGGTGAGCGGGCCGGGCCAGAAGCGCTCGACCAGCGCGGCGACCACTGGCGGCACCGCGCCGACCAGTGCCGGCAGGTCGGCCGCGTCGGCCAGGTGGGTGATCAGCGGGTCGAAGCTCGGCCGCGCCTTCGCCTCGAAGATCCGCGCCGCCGCCCGGGCGTCCAGGGCGTTCGCGCCCAGCCCGTAGACCGTCTCGGTGGGGAAGGCGACCAGCCCTCCGGCACGGAGGACGGCGGCGGCTTCGGCGATGCCGCTGTCGGCCGGCAGGACGCGCGGGGATCCGGTGGTCACGCCCCGACGCTAGCCTGCCGCCGTCCGCCCGCTGCCACGGGTCGGCGGAGGCCCCGCCGGTCGATCTACCCGCGCCGCATGGGGAGGCGGGTCGCGCTGGCGCTGGCCGCGGTCGCCGTGACCGGCCCGCCGAGGGCTACCCCTTTGCCTGGTCGGTGTGCGAGTGGCTGCCGGGCGAGAACGCCAACGGCACCATCAACGACCTGGGGCACGCCGCCGTCGACCTCGCCGCGTTCATCACCGCGCCGCGGCGGATCGACACCACCGGCGCGTTCCCCCGTAAGCCCCACGGCAGAGGCGGGGCGATGGCCGAGTTCGACGACGCGGTACGCCGGTACGATCGGCCCGCTTACCAGGGCTTCCGGGGTTGATCGCAAGCACGTATCGTGCACCTGCCGCGGTGTGCCGCGGACGCGATCGTCCGCCATGGCCCGGCCTCCCCTGACTGCCTCTCGCGAGGAGATCCTCTGTGCCCCGACATCATCCCCGACGAGCGCTCGCCGCGACGATGGCGTCGGTCCTGGCCACCGCTGCCGTGACGTTCACCGTCGGCCCGGCCCCGGCCCTGGCCTCCACCGGCGTTTTCGCCAACCCCTTTGGGCTGACGTCCAGCAACGCCAGCGACTCGATCACCTTTTCCGACGGGCGGGTCCTCACCAACTCCACCGGAGAAAAGATCAACTACGCCTCCTGGTCACCCGACGGCAGCCGCGCCGCCTTCGTCAACCAGGACGGCGCGATCCTCACCCTGCGCTATGACGACCCGGACGACGTCCACACGGTGGTCTGGCCCGAGACCGACACGGTACGCCGCGACCCGCAGTGGATCGGGCGCACCGATCAGGTCATGTGGGCGGCAAAGCCGCTGGGCCGGCCCTGGCGGATCGAGTCCACCAGCAATCTCAACGGCATCCAGACCGACGCCCTCAACCCGGACGACGGCTGGAACTACACGAACCCGGACAGCGACAACGCCGGTCACGTCGTCGTGCAGCGCCAGCAGACCGACGGCGCCGGCAACCCGACCGGCGTTCCGGAGATCGGGATGCTCACCGACGGGCGCTTCGAGGCGATCACCACCAACGCCAGCAACCCGACGATCTCGCCCGACGGGCGCTGGGTGGCGTTCGTCCGCGACGGCGACATCTGGAACATCTACCCCTACAGCGGGAGCCAGAACCGCATCACTGCGAACGGCGGGAGCCACGACGACCCGCACTTCTCGCCGGACGGCACGTACGTCATGTTCACCCAGACCGTGGAGGGCTCCGGCACCCCGGTCGTGGCCATCGCCTACGGGATCGGCGGCACGCAGGACCTGATCCGCGTCATCGACGGACTCAGCGGCGTGCCGGCGTACCAGCCGCAGGCCCAGGACCGGACGGTGCGGGTCGCCGGCCAGGACCGGTTCGGCACAGCGGTGGCCGCGTCCCAGGCGCACTGGGGCAAGTACGACGACCCCGCCGACGTCCGGCCGCGGGCCGGCGCCGTCGTGCTGTCCCGCTCCGACACGTACGCCGACGCGCTCGGCGGCTCGGCGCTCGCCGCGGCGAAGAAGGGTCCGCTGCTGCTGACCCCGCCCACCGCGCTGCAGCCGCAGACCGCCGACGAGATCCGTCGGGTGCTCCCGGCCGGTGGCACCGTCTACCTGCTCGGCAGCGAGGGCGCACTGTCCAACACCGTGCGCGACGCGGTCGCTCGGCTCGGCTTCAAGGTCGTGCGGCTGGCCGGCGCCGACCGCTTCGGCACCTCGATCGCGATCGCCAACGCGATCGACTCGACCCCGGACCAGGTCCTCGTCGCGACCGGGATGAACTTCCCCGACGCGCTGGCCGCCGGGGCCGCGGCCGGTTCCCGCAACCGGCCCGGCACCGACACCTCGGCCGTGGTGGTGCTGACCAACGACGACAAGCTGCCGCCCGCGATCAAGGCCTACCTCGACGCCCGCGAGATCGGCGGCAGCGAGCTCATCGCGGTGGGCAAGCAGGCGGCCACGGCGATCGACCCGTACCCGACCATCAACTTCGCCGGGCAGGACCGCTTCGAGACCGCCAGCGCCGTCAACGTCTACTTCTTCGGCAGGGGCGGCACGGTCGGTCTCGCCACCGGGATGGACTGGCCGGACGCCCTCGCCGGCGGTGCGCTGATGGCGACACTGAACGGCCCGCTGATGCTGACCTTCGGCACCCAGGACACCCTGCACCCGAAGGCAAAGACGTACGCCGACCTGCTCAGCGGCTCGATCGACACCGCCGTCGTCTTCGGCTCGGCGGCCGTGGTCAGCGAGCCGCAGGCGGCCGAGCTCGGCAAGTGGATCAGCGGCCCGATGGGCAGCTCCATGGCCACCAACGGAACCTACCTGAAGTAAGGACGTCCCGAGGACGGACGAAAGGGCCCGGCGCCATCGCCGGGCCCTTTCCCGTATCAGACATTGAGCGGGCAGGCTGCCGACATGGTGTGGAGTGGGCTGCCAGCGACTCGAACCCTAGGCCGCAGGCAAGTCGTGGGGGCCAGCCTGCTCGTGTTGTCGTCTCGCGTCAGCCTTTGACCACGTCCGCCAGCCGGCTTGCCGGTACGAATGGCTGCACAGCCAAGCAGCTCGCCCGGTGCCGACGTAACGGTGATCAATACCATGGCGCTTCATCAGGGGACGCCGACGATCTCGAGGACCGGGCCGCCGGGCCCGGCCGATCCCTCCGACGTTAGGATCTGATGTCCGTTCATTCCCGCTCCACCCGCCAGCACCTGCTCCGTAGCAGCCTCGCGGTCGGTGCGCTGGCCGCGCTCGGCACCGGCCTGCTGCCCGCCGCCCCGGCCGGTGCCGCCCCCGCCCGGACCGACCTCGTCGTCGGGACCTCCGTCGACCCCGTCGAGGTGCCAGCCGGGGGCGGCTCGTCGACCCTGACCCTCGACCTGCGCAACTCCGGCACGAAGGCCAGCCAGGACGTGACCGTGGCGTTCACGCTGCCGGCGGGCACCTGGTTCTTCACCGACGGGTTCGTGGTCCCGCCGAGCTGGCACTGCGACCTGCTGGGCACCGCGACCTGCAGCTACGCCCCGCTCGCCGCCGGGGAGGTCGCCGACACGCTGAGCATCCCGTTCGGGATCCCGGCTGGTACCGCCGGCGACACGCTGACCATCACAGCGACGGCGTCGACCCGCATGGAGTCGTCGCTCACCAACAACACGGGCCAGGCGACCGTGCACTACATCCCCAGCACGGTGGATCTGGACTTCGTGCCCGCCGCCACCACCCAGCAACTGCTCCCGAACGAACAGGCGCAGCTCGTCACGTCGGTCCGGAACACCGGGAATTCGCCCTCGGGCGAGGTCACCGTCACCACCCCCGTGCCGGCCGGCATGCGCGGCTGGGAAACCTACAACGAGGGGTGGGACTGCGCGTTCGGCAACGGCGTGGCCGACGGCCGGACCGGCTGGCGCTGCGTCCACGGCCCGCTGCAGCCGGGCCAGACGAGCGAGCCGCTGACCTTTGCCGCGGACCTCACCGACACCACGGTCGGCGACATCGTGACGCTTGAGGCGACCGCGTCGACAACGTCGACGGAGACCATCCTGGACAACAACATGGCACGGGACACCGTCACGGTGGAGCAGGGCGCCACCGTGCGCGGCACCGTCTGGGTGGACAACAACCGCAACGGCGTACGGGACGCGAATGAGGGGGGTGCCCCGGTCGGCAACGGCGGGATCGACCACATCGAGCTGATCCCGCAGACCTCGGGCCAACCCGGCTACACGGTCACCGTCAACCCCGACGGCACCTACGTCGCGTACGCCCGCCCGGGCACCTACCGTGCGGAGTTCTACGTGCAGGACCCGCACGAGTTCATTGACTCGGTCGACTCGGACCTGATCTATCACTGGAACGAGACCGGTGGTTACAACAACTACGGCTACACCGACTGGTTCACCGTGACGACGAGTGACCAGGTCACCCTGGACGCGGGCGTGAACTGACAATCTTCGGCCGTACCGGTAACACCCGGGCGGTCCGGCCTCCGCGGCCGGACCGCCCGATCTCGTCGTAGGCCCGGATCCGTTCGGCAACGGCCCGGAGGCGGTCGCGAACCGGCTGCACGAAGCGGTGGCGGGTCGGATCTCATGCCCGTAGCTGTCTACGCCCGTGCTGTCGAGTCCGAGTCTGTTGCCGTCACTGGCCGTGGGGATGGAGCCCGCGGTGTCCAACCGCCGGCTGGGCCAGCAGCTTGTCCGCCCACGCTCGTACGACTTCAACAGCCTGCGAACGAAGGGCGCCCTGAGCGACTTCCTCGCGTAGCGACCGGCGCGGGCTCGTCAGGCTTCCTCGGCCATCGACCGGCTGCTCGGCGGGGAGGGCACGGGGTGAGCGCTTGGCTGTACGGATTGCTGCACTCGGGACCGTGGTCAACCGGTGTTTGTGCTGGTGGAGCACAGGGGACTTGAACCCCTAAGCCGCAAGCGAGCCCCAGACCGACTGGAGAGGGACCGATCGGCGCTCCGACCTCCGCCGGACCCGTCACCGCCTCTCGACGTTTCACAGCTCCTGCGGCACTCATCTGTACTGGCGTTGTACTAGTTGATCTTTGAGAATCGTGGCTTTCAGGGCTGGAAGTACTCAGAACCCCAGCAGCTCGCGTCCGCCGGCAACTCCCACCAGTGCGGCATCATCGTCGGCCGCCACGCCGGATCCGGCTGGAAGTCCATCCACTGGCCGTCGAAGGGCGCGGCCCCGGCGCGGGCCAGGGCAAGCAGTCGTTCGCCCTCGGCCCGGACCTCGGCGGCCTCGACTTCATCCCAGAACGCCGGCTCGCCGGTGTACTCGGCGAACGCGTCCTCGTCCTTCCACGACCACCTACCATCCGGATAGACGAGAAGGTCGAGCTCCTGGTCGTAGACGTCGACCCCGCCAGCCCACCGGGTGACCGGACGCTCCAGGTTGACATACCAGCCGTCGAAGTCGCCGTCCGGTCGCCAACTCCACCAAACCGAGTGCGCCGCCCCAGGCGGCATCAACATCAGAGTCCGGAAAGGCTGCCACGTATCCAGGCTGAGCATCGTAGTCATCCGCAGCGACGTGAGCAGCGACAGCTTCCGCGTCGACTGGCCAGCGCCGTCAACCCGACGCATGGCCTGTGAGCCAGCCTCGATCCACAGCGCCAGCCCGCGCTCGTCGTCGCTGACCACTCGCCCGCACAGCACCGAGCCGACCCGGCCGTCCGGATACAGGTGCCGGCGGACGATCGTCTGCCCCCGCTCAAAAATCATCCGAGCACGATACCCGCCAAGGTCCGGTAATCGTTGCCCCAAACTCGCCAACTCGAACGCCTGCCATCACACCGCAGACCGCCTAAGCCTCGGGCCAGCAAGCACGGCAAGGTTCAATGACAGCTCCTGCGCCTGAGGGATAGCAACGCTCTGAGGTTTTGTCGTCTGGACGAACGGTCACCGCCCCCTGCCTTGCAAAGATCAGGACTGCTGTCTGCCGGCGTCGGTGGCCGGCAGCGGCCATTTCGCCATTCGACTATCCGACAAATTAGTGCCGATCCCGGCCCGCCCCACATTTTGGGGCTACGCGCACTTCCGGCTCATGTGTCACGATCTTGGCCATGCGTCTTTCGTTCGGCCTGCTCGTTGCATCCGTCGCGGCTGGTCTGCTCTCGGTTGCGGCGGCGCTGCTCGCCATGCCAGCCGCGGCGCTGCAGTTCGGCCTAGTCATGCTGCTCGCACTGCTCGGCTACGTCCTGATGGATCGAGGTGCGCGCCGCGTGAGGTGGGCCGTCGCCGCCGGTGTCGGGCTACTTGCCGTGGTCGCGGCGATGAGACTGCTCTGGTACCAGGAACAGGTCGATGAAGCAGGCTGGCTGGCATACGGCCAAGGGGTAGCGAAGACGTCCATGTTGGCGCGTTGGCGGGAGATGATCGACCGGGAAAGGCTCGCCGCGCTGGGTCTGACGCTTGGCGTTCTCTGTCTCGCGGCCGGTGTATTGGCGTTACCGTCACGCGGCAGGCGGCGGGGTGTGGCGACCACAGTCCTCGCGCTGCTGCTACTCGCCTGGTTCGGGCTGAGCTTCGCGCGGGAGTTCGGCCGTTATCCGCTGCTCGACCTGCTCGGGACGGTGTGGCCGGCGCTGCTCGCTGGCCTGGTGACCATGGGGGCGCTCGCGCTGTCAGGGTGGCGGGCCGACCGGCGTTGGCTGCTCCCGGTGGGGTTGTTCCTGCTGTCACTCGTAGCGGCTCACGCCTACTCGGATCTCGCCGCGCAGTGGTCAGGCTGGTGGGTTATGGCCAAACCTGCCGACGGCGCCTTCCTGGAGCCAGGGGTGAGGGTGAGCACGTCAACGGAAGGCTTCCCTCAGGTGTCGTGGGCCATAGAGGCGGCAATCGCGCTCGCCGGCGCGGGACTGGTGGCCGTCGGCGCATTGCGCAGCTCCCGCGAGTCTGACGCTTCATAGGTTGAGGCTGGGCAAGGTGGATCTCTCGGGGAGCGAATCTCCGAGGAGGGTCGGGGTTCGGGGCGGAGCCCCGAGGTCTTCGAGTCCTGGTCGTCCCCAACTTTGGCCGGCCGGCGCGGCCGATGCCGGCCGGAGGTCGCCAGCAGGCCGGGGCCGGGCCGGCGCGGCCCGCTTCGCGGGCCGCCTTGATCCGATAGAGGCTAGTTCGGCAGTGGACGGCGGAACGGGTTACTGGTCCTCGTCGTCATCTTCGTAGGCCTCGCACGAGACCAAGCCATTCATGAACTCCCCGAACGAGTCTGCGATCCGTCGAGGAACTTTGTCTTCGTCGACGTATACGACCGCCGGCTCCCCGCCCGGTCCGGACTCGGAGTAGTCGAGCATGACCGTGTCAGGGCCAGCCGCAGGTGTCACACCGAGCACGACCCCGACCTTCGGGTAGTCCCACTCGGAGATCAGGTTAGCGGACTGTGCGTCGACCCCCTCCTCATATCCGATGCCCATGATGACGTCTACCCCGAAGTGGTCGGCAGCCCAGGACGTCCGGAAGCTCGTGGGATAGCAGCTGTTCTTCAGAACACCGCCGTTCTGCCGATACATCAGCTCCACGTAACTCCGCGGCAACCGAACTCCGAGAGTTTCCTCGGCCCGCCGAACCATGTCCTCGGTCAGAGGTGGTCCGATCCATGGCGACGGACCGACTTCGAATGGACCAGTCATTTCAGCGAGCCCTTTTCATCGTCAGAACTTGGGCTGGACCGGTACGGGCAGCTTGTCCGCCCACGCTCGTAGGACTTCAACAGCGTGCGAACGAAGGGCGCCCTGAGCGACTTCCTCGCGTAGCGACCGGCGCGGGCTCGTCAGGCTTCCTCGGCCATCGACCGGCTGCTCGGCGAGGAGGACACGGGGTGAGCGCTTGGCTGTACGGATGGCTGCACTCGGGACCGTGGTCAACCGGTGTTTGTGCTGGTGGAGCCCAGGGGACTTGAACCCCTAACCCCTGCCTTGCAAAGGCAGTGCTCTGCCAGTTGAGCTAGGGCCCCGAGGGCGGGCGGAGCCGCCTGGTGCTGGCAGTCGGGAGGCGGACGGTCAGCGCAGGTCGGGCGCCGTGGTCGCCTCGTGCCACAGAGCGCGCTCGTCGTTCGAGGCCTTGACCTTCTTGGCCACGACGGCGGCAACGCCGATGACGCCGACCAGGATCAGAAGCTTCTTGAACATTGGGGCGACCCCTCGCGCTCGACTACCGTCGGACGGTGCGGTGGGGCTAGCTGGAATCGAACCAGCGACCTCAGAGTTATCAGCTCTGCGCTCTAACCGACTGAGCTATAGCCCCGCGTAGCGACGAGCAAGGTTAACCCATCGCCGCGGCCCGCCCCAAATCGGGGTGGCCGTGGCGCGGCACTCGCCCGCACCAGATCGAACCTACCCGGATGCGCGACGCCGGGGCGACCGCTTTACGCGGCGCCCCGGCGGCCCCGCTGGTTCAGTCCCGCTCGGCGAGCGTCAGCTCGATCCCGCCGACCAGGTCGGCACAGACGTTGTAGACGAACGCGCCAAGCGTGGCGAGCGCGGTGAAGAGCACGACGTTGACCAGGCCGATCAGCGCCGAGCTGAGGATGACGCCCTTGGCGGTGATCTGGAAGCCGCTGGCGCTCTGACCGCCGGCGTTGACCAGGTCGGACAGGCTGTCGTTGACGCTCTGGAACACGCCCATGGCATCCAGGGCCAGGTAGAGCACCGAGGTGGCGACGACCACCACGATGAAGAGCACCACCGAGACGGCGAACGCGAACTTCATCACGGACCACGGGTCGATCCGCTTGAGGTTCAGCCGGGCCCGGCGCGGCCCACGGGACGCGGCCGAGCTGACCGAGCTACGCGCGGCGCGTACCGCCTCACCCACGCGCGCGGCGCCGACGGCCGCCGCGCCGCTGATGCCCGGCGGCAGGCCGCCGCCGTTGGCCGGGCGGCTCGGCGTGCCCGGGCGGGCGCCGTCCGGCAACGGCCTGGTGGCGGTGCCGACGCCCGACGCGACCCGGGGCTGGGTGCCGGTGGTACCGGTCGACGGTCGGGCCGCGCCCGCCGCGACCGGCCGTGTCGTGGCGGGCTTTGCCGTAGGGGCCGCCGGGGCGGCCATGCCGTCGGCGGAGGTGGGCGCGTCGCCCTTGGCGTTCTCGGTCTTGTCGCTCGCCCCCGAATCCTCCGTGGGCTTCTCCGGCGGGGGTGTCATGCCGGGGGCCCGGGTGAATTTCGGGGCAGGCGCGTCGGCGGGGACGGTGGCCCGGCCCACGGCCGCGCGGCCGGTCGCTGGTGTGCCGCCCTTGGCGGCCTCCTCGTCGACCGGGTTGGCCGAGGTCCCCGTGTTCCCCGACTTCGCCTGTGTCTCCGTCATTCAACTAGTCCTGTTCGTCAGGCTCGTCGGCATTGCGAGCAATCGCCACGATAGTCACGCCGTCCGGGAGGTCCATCAGCTTGACCCCCATTGTGTTCCGGTCACGCGTACGGCGTACAGGCTTCACCGGAGTCCGAATGACGCCACCGTTGCTGGTAATCGCGAACAGCTCGTCGTCCGGGTCGATCACCACCGCACCGACCAGACCGCCGCGTCGCTCGGTGATCTTCGCAGTCAGTACGCCCTTACCTCCCCGGCCCTGGACCGGGTATTCCTCGATCGGGGTGCGTTTCGCGTATCCCCCGTTCGTCGCGACCAGCACGTCCAGGCCCTCGCGGACGACCTCCATGGCCAGCAGGACGTCGTCCTCGCTGAACCGCATGCCGATCACGCCCGAGGTGGCCCGGCCCATCGGCCGCAGCGCCTCGTCGCTGGCGTTGAACCGGATCGCCTGCGCGTTCTTGGAGACCAGCAGCAGGTCGTCCTCCGGCGCGACCAGGGCAGCACCGACCAGCTCGTCCTCATCGCGCAGGTTGATCGCGATGATGCCGCCGGAACGGGGGGAGTCGAACTCCTCGAGCCGCGTCTTCTTCACCAGGCCGTTCTTCGTGGCCAGTACCAGGTAGGGAGCCACCTGGTAGTTCGGAATTTCGATGATCTGCGCGATCTGCTCGTCCGGTTGGAACGCAAGCAGATTGGCCACGTGCTGGCCCTTGGCCACCCTACTGGCTTCGGGAAGCTCGTACGCCTTCGCCCGGTAGACCCGACCCTTGTTCGTGAAGAACAGCATCCAGTCGTGGGTGGAGCATACGAAGAAGTGGCTGACGATGTCGTCCTGCCGCAGCGTCGCGCCGCTGACACCCTTGCCGCCCCGCCGCTGGGAGCGGTACAGGTCGACCTTGGTCCGCTTGGCGTACCCGGTGCGGGTGATGGTGACCACCACGTCCTCGCGGGCGATCAGGTCCTCCATCGAGACCTCGCCCTCGAACGGCATGATCTTCGTACGCCGCTCGTCGCCCCACTTCGCGACGATCTCGCCGAGCTCCTCGGAGACGATCTTCCGCTGCCGCTCCGGCTTGGCGAGGATGTCCTTGAGGTCGGCGATCTCGATCTCGAGCTTGGCCAGGTCGTCCAGGATCCGCTGCCGCTCCAGGGCGGCGAGGCGGCGCAGCTGCATGTCCAGGATCGCGGTCGCCTGGATCTCGTCGATCTCCAGCAGCCGGATCAGGCCCTGCCGGGCGTCCTCGACCGTCGGCGAGCGCCGGATCAGGGCGATCACCTCATCGAGGGCATCGAGGGCCTTGGACAGACCGCGCAGGATGTGCGCCCGCTCCTCCGCCTTGCGCAGCCGGAACGCGGTCCGCCGCCGGATCACGTCGATCTGGTGCTCGACGTAGTAGCGGAGGAACTGGGCCAGGTTGAGCGTGCGCGGCACCCCGTCGACCAGGGCCAGCATGTTGGCGCCGAAGGTCTCCTGGAGCTGGGTGTGCTTGTAGAGGTTGTTCAGCACCACCTTGGCGACCGCGTCGCGCTTGAGCACGAGCACGATCCGCATGCCGGTACGCCCGGAGGACTCGTCCCGGATGTCGGCGATGCCGGCGAGCTTGCCCTCCTTGATCAGCTCGGCGATCCGCTCGGCCAGGTTGTCCGGGTTGACCTGGTACGGCAGCTCGCTGACCACCAGGCAGGGACGGCCACGCTTGTCCTCCTCCACCTCCACCACGGCGCGCATCCGGATCGAACCCCGCCCGGTCCGGTACGCGTCCTGGATCGCCTGGGTGCCGACGATCAGGCCGTGGGTGGGGAAGTCCGGGCCCTTGACGATCTCCAGCAGCGCGTCGAGGGTGGTGGCCTCGTCCTCCTCCGGGTGCTCCAGGCACCACTGCACCGCCGCGCCGATCTCGCGCAGGTTGTGCGGCGGGATCTTGGTGGCCATGCCGACCGCGATGCCCTCGGAGCCGTTCACCAGCAGGTTGGGGATCCGCGACGGCAGGATGGTGGGCTCCTTGGCCCGGCCGTCGTAGTTGTCCTGCAGGTCGACGGTGTCCTCGTCGATGTCCCGCAGCATCTCCATCGCCAGCGGGTCGAGCTTGCACTCGGTATACCGCATCGCCGCGGCCGGATCATTACCCGGCGAGCCGAAGTTGCCGTTGCCGTCGACCAGTGGGTAGCGCAGCGACCATGGCTGGGCCATCCGGACCAGCGCGTCGTAGATCGCCGAGTCGCCGTGCGGGTGGAACTGACCCATCACGTCACCGACGACGCGGGAGCACTTCACGTAGCCACGGTCCGGCCGGTAGCCGGAGTCGAACATGGCGTAGAGGATCTTGCGGTGAACCGGCTTGAGCCCGTCCCGGACGTCCGGCAGGGCCCGCCCCACGATGACGCTCATCGCGTAGTCGAGGTACGAGCGCTGCATCTCGACCTCGAGGCCGACCGGCTCGATCCGGTCGTGCGCCACGACGGCGGCGGCTGTCTCCGGGATCTCCGGCTCGCTCGGGGTGGACTCGGGAGTATCGGTCACTGTTAACCCTTATCAGACTCAGAGTCGTTTTCGTGCTGTGGATAACGGCTGTGGAAACCGGCCAGGCTGTGGATAACTCTGTGGATCGCCGAGCCGGCCGGTGGATGTCCGACTGGCCCGGCGAGGTCCGTCAGATGTCGAGGAACCGCACGTCCTTGGCGTTGCGCTGGATGAACGAACGGCGGGCCTCGACGTCCTCACCCATCAGCACGCTGAACAGCTCGTCGGCGGTTGCGGCGTCGTCGAGCGTCACCTGACGCAGCGTACGGGTGGCCGGGTTCATCGTGGTCTCCCACAGCTCGGGGTAGTTCATCTCGCCGAGACCCTTGAACCGCTGGATGTCGTCCGGCCTGGCATTGGGCTTCTTCTGCTGGCGCAGCGCGATCAGCCCGTCCCGCTCCCGGTCCGAGTACGCGTACTGGGCGTCGTCGCCCTTCTTGTTCCACTTGATCTTGTAGAGCGGCGGGGCGGCCAGGTAGACGTGGCCCAGCTCGACCAGCGGCCGCATGAAGCGGAACAGCAGGGTGAGCAGCAGCGTCTGGATGTGCTGGCCGTCGACGTCCGCGTCGGCCATCAGCACGATCTTGTGGTACCGCAGCTTCTCGATGTCGAAGTCGTCGTGGATGCCGGTGCCCAGCGCGGTGATCAGCGCCTGGACCTCGTTGTTCTTCAGCACCCGGTCGATCCGGGCCTTCTCCACGTTGAGGATCTTGCCGCGGATCGGCAGGATCGCCTGGGTCCGCGGATCCCGGCCCTGCTTGGCCGAGCCGCCGGCCGAGTCGCCCTCGACGATGAAGACCTCGGACTCGCGCGGGTCGGTGGACTGGCAGTCGGCCAGCTTGCCCGGCATCGAGCCGGACTCCAGCAGCGACTTGCGCCGGGCCAGCTTCCGCGCCTGCTGGGCGGCGATCCGGGCCCGGGCGGCCTGGGAGGCCTTCTGGATGATGGTCTTGGCCTCGGCCGGGTTGCGGTCGAACCAGTCGACCAGCCACTCGTTGCAGACCCGCTGCACGAAGCTCTTCACCGGCGTGTTGCCGAGCTTGGTCTTGGTCTGGCCCTCGAACTGCGGGTTGGTCAGCTTGACCGAGATGATCGCGGCCAGGCCCTCGCGGATGTCCTCGCCGGAGAGCTTCTCGTCGCCCTTGAGCAGCTTCTTCTCCGCGCCGTAGCGGTTGACGACGCTGGTCAGCGCGGCCCGGAAGCCCTCCTCGTGGGTGCCGCCCTCGTGCGTGTTGATCGTGTTGGCGAAGGTGTAGACCGACTCGCCGTACGACTCGTTCCACTGCATGGCGATCTCGACCGCCATGCCCTCTTCCACGTCCTCGGCCTCGAACTGGACCACGGTCTTGTGAATCGGGTTCTTCGAGGCGTTGAGGTGCCGGACGAAGTCGGCGATTCCGTCCTTGTAGAGGAAGGTCACCTCGCGCGGCTTGCCCTCCTCGCCCTCCGCGACCCGCTCGTCGAGGAGGTGGATGGTGAGGCCGCGGTTGAGGAAGGCCATCTCCTGCAGGCGCCGGTAGATGGTCTGGAAGTCGAAGTCAACGGTCTCGAAGACGTCCGCATCCGGCCAGAAGGCGACCGCCGAGCCGGTGCGGTTGGTGGTCTCGCCCTTCTCCAGCGGGCTCGGCTTGGAGTTGGTGTACTGCTGCCGCCAGACGAAACCGGACTTGTGGATCTCCACCTCCATCCGGGTGGAGAGGGCGTTCACGACGGAGACGCCCACGCCGTGCAGACCGCCGGAGACCGCGTACGCCTTGCCGTCGAACTTGCCACCCGCGTGCAGCACGGTCAGCGCGACCTCGACACCCGGCTTCTTCAGCTTGGGGTGCAGGTCGACCGGGAAGCCACGGCCGTTGTCGGTCACCCGGACGCCACCGTCAGCCAGCAGCACGACGTCGATGATGTCGCAGTAGCCGGCCAGCGCCTCGTCCACGGCGTTGTCCACGACTTCCTGCACGAGGTGGTGCAGACCGCGCTCGCCGGTCGACCCGATGTACATACCGGGCCGCTTCCGGACCGCCTCCAGCCCCTCGAGAACGGTGATCGACTCGGCGCCGTACTCCTGCTTGTCCTGCGCTGCCACCCTCGGCCACTTTCTCGCGCCGACCGCGCCAAGGCGCGGGGGCGCGGGTTCGGCGGACAGGACGCGACGTCGGCGCGCACGGACCGGCCCCGGATTCTCCAGGTCACGGATCGCGTACGCCGGTCGCCGCGGTTGCCCGCGGATCGCGATCGGCTAGACCCGATCCGGGACAATGATCAAGGGCCCTCGGGGGCCCGTGTCCGTCGCTCCGGCTCGGGTCTTCGTCTCGCCATCAATCTTACTGTGCGCACACGACTAAACCGCCACTCGGCACCCCTGCGGGGCGGCTGAGACCTCCGTAGCGGGCCGAACCGTGCTGTCTGCGACTCCCCCTACACGCCAGGCCCTGATCGAGGGCGCGACCGCCCACCGGATCGGTACCGGGGCGTAACCGCCCAGGGGTCGCGGCCGGACCGGCCGTGCCGTACCTTTTGCGGCGCCCGCCGCAGCGGTCTTGATCTTTCCCGGGCTGAACCGGGACGATCGACCCGATCGGTCCGACAACGTGCTTGTAAGAGGTGACGCCAGATGGGGCTGGACAATGTCGCGGTGCACTGGCCGCGGACCGGCCGCTTCTACGACCCGGTCGCGCCGGCCGAGTTCGTCGACTTCGGCGAGATCGTCGACCTGCCCCGGATCTCCGCCCCGACCGCGGCGCTCGCCGAGCTGATCGCCAAGACCGGCACGGTGCGGGCGACCGCGTACACCGAACTGGTCGACCTGATCCTCGGACTGGAAAATGTGCTCTACGCCACTGATGCCGCCGCCGAGGACGAGGATCCGGTGATCGACCCCGACGGGTGCTCGTGGATCGCCGGCGGGGTGGAGAAGTTCGTCGCCCAGCACCGGCCGTTCGGCGAGGCGGTGACCTTCGAGTCGGTCGGCGAGGTGCTCCGCTCGCTGATGGCCGACGGTCGCCTCGCCGAGCAGCAGCTCCGCTGGCTCGACACCCGCCTGGACGGGCTGCGCGACGAGAACGGCGACCCGCCGCAGTGGAACTTCACCTGCGCCGAGCTGAGCGTGCTCGCCGCCTTCTATCGCCGCTGCGCCGACCGCGGCTTCGCCGTCTACGCCGACGCCTGATCCCCTCACGCCGGTCGCCAGCGCTCTGCGGCATGTCGCGGTGTCCCATCCCCGGGAAGCCGCGACATGCCGCATGTCGAGTGGATCAGCGGCTGCGTCAGCCGTAGGTGTCGCGGGGGCCACGGCCGCGGACGCGGCGGGGGCCGCGGGACCAGGACGGCGCGGCCGGGCCGTGGATGTGCAGCTTGCGCACCACGTTGTGGCCGACCTCGCTGGCGATCTGCTTGATCAGCGAGCCGGCTAGCAGCCGCAGCTGGGTCGCCCAGGCGGTGGAGCGGGCCTCCACGGTCAGCTCGCCGTTCTCCAACTTCATCGGGCGGCTGTGCTGGGCCACCTCCGGCCCCACCACCCGCTCCCAGGCGCCGAAGACCGTCGCCTCGGCCGCCGGCTGCTGCCAGCCGCGCGCCTTCACCAGCCGGTTCAGCACCGCACCGAGCGGTTGCGGGTCGCGCGGGTCCGGCCCCGGCCCGGAGTAGCCACGCAGCCGGCGCTCGGCACCACCGCCGTCGCCGCCCCCCGCGCTCCGGCGCGGCCGGGCCGCCGCCTGTCGGCGGGCCTTCGCCGCGTCCAGCACCGCCCGGGCCAGCTCCGGCCCGGACGCCCCGGCCGGGCCCGCAGCGCCGTCGGTCACGCCCGTCGGCGCCTGCTCACGGGCCGACGAAGCCTGCCCGCCGGCCGGGTCCGTGCCGCCCCGTCCGGCCGCGCCGCCCGCCGCGGCCGCGTCGTCGGCCCGCCCGTCCGCCGGGCGCGCGCCACGCCCACGTCCGCCGGAAGCGGTTCCCGCCCGCCCGGCCCGATCGTCCGATCCGCTTCCGGCGGTACGGCCACCGCGCGCCGGCCCCAGCCGGGCCGGTGGAAGCTGCGGCTCATCCGACACGGCGTACCGTCCCTTCGCCAACCTCGTACCGGGTGCCGCGCAGGGTCGCCGGCACGTCGTCGTCCACCGCGCAGGTCACCAGGAGCTGGTTCGCCCCGCCCACCAGCTCGGCCAGCCGCTCCCGGCGGCCGACGTCCAGCTCGGCGAAGACGTCGTCCAGCACCAGCACCGGCTCGATGCCGTCCGCGCGCAGCAGGTCGTACCCGGCCAGCCGCAGGGCCAGCGCGTACGACCAGGACTCGCCGTGGCTGGCGTACCCCTTGGCGGGCAGCGGCCCCAGGGTGAGCGCCAGATCGTCCCGGTGCGGCCCGACCAGCGTGGTGCCGCGCTCGATCTCCGCCGACTGCGACTCGGCCAGCGCGGCGGTCAGCGCCTCGGCCAGCGTGGCCCGGTCCACGGTCGGGTCGGGCAGCTCCAGCGACGACCGGTACGCGATCCCGGCCGCCCCCCTGCCCGCCGCCACCGCGTCGTACGCCTTGGTCACGTGCGGCGCGAGCGCGGCGACCAGCTCCAGCCGGCCGGCGAGCAGCTCCGCGCCATGCTGCGCCAGGTGGGTGTCCCAGACGGCGAGGGTGGACAGGTCCCCGCCCCGCGACCCGCCCGTCTTGCGGGCCAGGTACGCCGTCCGGAGCAGGGCGTTGCGCTGCTTGACCACCCGCTCGTAGTCGGCGCGCACCCCGGCGTATCGGGGCTGCCGGGTGACCAGCAGATCGTCCAGGTAGCGGCGGCGCTCGGCCGGATCGCCCCGGACGAGTTCCAGGTCCTCCGGGGCGAAGAGCACCAGGCGCAGCGCGCCGAGCACGTCCCGGGCGCGGCGGGCCGGCGAGCGGCCGAGCCGGGCCCGGTTGGCCTTGCCCGGGACGATCTCCAGCTCGACCAGGAGTTCCCGGCCGTCGTGCACCACGGCGCAGCGGATCACCGCCGAGGAGGCGCCCATTCGGACCAGGGGGGCGTCGGTGGCGACCCGGTGCGAGTCCAGGGTCGCCACGTAGCCCAACGCCTCGACCAGGTTGGTCTTGCCGACACCGTTGGCGCCGATCAGCACGTTCGGGCCCGGCTCCAGGTCGACCCCGACCCGCTCGTACGAGCGGAAGTCGACCAGTTCCAGCCGGCGGACGTACACAGGGTGTGGATACCGGTCAGCTCTTGCGGACGACCGCGTGCCCGCCGAACTGCTGGCGCAGCGCGGCGACCGCCTTCATCGCGGGCGAGTCCTCCTGCCGGGAGGCGAACCGGGCGAAGAGCGAGGCGGTGATGACGTTCAGCGGCACAGCGAGCCGGACCGCCTCGTCGACGGTCCACCGGCCCTCGCCGGTGTCCTCGGTGTAGCCGCTCAGCTCGGCCAGCTCCGGGTCCTCGTCCAGCGCGCGGTCGAGCAGGTCGAGCAGCCAGGACCGGACCACCGTGCCCTCGCGCCACGACTTGAAGACGCCCGGCACGTTGGTCACCAGTTCGGAGGCGGCAAGCAGCTCGTAGCCCTCGGCGTAGGCGTGCATCAGGCCGTACTCGATGCCGTTGTGCACCATCTTGGCGTAGTGCCCGGCGCCGACCGGCCCGGCGTGCACGAAGCCGAACTCGCCCTCGGGCTTGAGCGCCTCGAAGATCGGCATCAGCCGCGCGACGTGCTCCTGGGCGCCGCCGACCATCAGGGCGTACCCGTTCTGCCGGCCCCAGACGCCGCCCGAGACCCCGGCGTCGAGGTAGCCGATGCCCCGCTCGTTCAGCCGCTCGGCGCGCGGGCCGTCGTCACTGAACCGCGAGTTGCCGCCGTCGATGATGATGTCGCCCGCGCCGAGCACGCCGGCCAGCTCGTCGATGGTGGCGTCGGTGACGCCGGCCGGGACCATCACCCAGACCGCGCGCGGCGACTCCAGCTTCTCGGCCAGCTCCGCCATGGTCGCGACGTCGCTCAGCTCCGCGTTGCGGTCGAAGCCGACCACCTCGTGACCGGCGGCACGCAACCGCTCGCGCATGTTGCCACCCATCCGGCCGAGTCCTACCAGGCCGAGCTGCATCTGCTCCTACCTCCGTGCGTCGGTGGTCTGCTGGGGCGCGATCAGCGGGACACGCGGATCGGCATGATGAGGTACCGGTACCCCGGGATGACCTCGCCATCCTCACCGGCGGGGGAAATCACTGCCGGTTTGAAGGCGTCGACGAACGAGAGCAGGGCGTGCTGGGCACCCAGGTTGGCCAGGCCGTCGATCAGGTACTGCGGGTTGAAGCCGATGGTCAGCGCGTCACCGGTGAAGGTGGCCTCCATCGCCTCGCTGGCCCGGGCCTCCTCGGTGCCGCCGGCCTCGACGACCAGCCCGTCCGCGCTGAAGCTCAGCAGCACCGGCGTGGTCCGCTCGGCGACCAACGCGACCCGCTTGACCACCTCGATCAGGGTGCTCACCTGGACCCGCGCCTCCGCGTTGTGGCTGGCCGGGAAGAGCGAGCGCACCGGCGGGTAGTTGGCGCCGTCGAGCAGCCGGCTGGTGGTCCGGCGGGTGCCGCCGGAGAAGCCGATCATGCCCTCGCCGGCGCCGCCCTGGGACAGCGCCATGGTGACCTGACCGCCGAGCGGGCCGAGCGCCTTCGCCGTGTCGTTCAGGGTCCGGGCCGGCACCAGGGCGTTGATGCTCACCTCGGGGTCGTCCGGATTCCACTCCATCTCGCGCAGCGCGAGGCGGTACCGGTCGGTGGCGAGCATGGCGAGCGTGCCGCCGGAGAGCTCGAGGCGTACGCCGGTCATCATCGGCAGCGTCTCGTCGCGGCCGGCGGCGACGGCGACCTGGGCGACGGCGGCCGCGAACGCGGCGGCGTCGACCGTGCCGGCGCTCTCCGGCATCTCCGGCAGGGCCGGGTAGTCCTCCACCGGCATGGTCGGCAGGGTGAAGCGGGCGCTGCCGCAGACCAGCTCCAGGTGAGCGCCGACCGCGGCGATGTCCACCGGCTTGGCGGGCAGCGCCTTGGTGATTTCGGCGAGGAGGCGACCGGAGACCAGGGCGGCGCCGTCGGCGTCCCCCTGCACCTCGACGGTCACCTGGCTGGAGACCTCGTAGTCAAAGCCGGAAACCTGGAGGTTGCCGTCGGTGACTCGGAGCATCACCCCGGCAAGCACCGGTACGGAGGGTCGGTTGGGCAGGCTCTTGGCGGTCCACGCAACCGCCTCGGCGAGCGCGTCGCGCTCCACTCGGAACTTCATCAATGCCTCCGCGTCGACGTCAGCGACAACTCTCTCATGCCGACCGCTGCCCACCGCCCCGCCCGACCGTGCGGGTACCCATCGCACCTTAGGGCGCGTGGGCATCGGCTGTGCGCCCGACCCCGTGGATCCAGGTGCCCGGGCGACTGCCGACGGCAGCGGTTCGGCCCGATCCACAGGAAGTCCAACGGTGATGATTGGTTTTTGTTGTTTTAGAAGAGATAACTCATCGTCTTCATCGCACCTGTGCAAACTGTGGAGAACCGATGTCCGCGCAGGTCAGACAGGTTATCCACCGGTGGGTTGGCTGTGGAGAACCAGGGGTACAACCCGTGTTTCTCTCCACAGGCGCCGCCGACCCCCAGGTTTTCCACGGTTGTCCACCGGTTGTCCACCGGTAATCCACGGGGTTTCTCCCCAACGTTGTGGACGGGGCGGACGACGTTGATCGACGTCGTCCCCAGAACCTTCAACAGGCCGCCCACAGGTCGACCGTCGTCGGTGGACAACTCCGCCGTCGTCCCCAGGCGTCCACAGGCTCGTCCCCAGGAGTTGTCCACAGTCTGTGGGTAACCAGGCCTGGACGGAGCGTGGTTTTCCACCGCCTGTGGAACAGGGGATGTGGACAACCGGGTGGTCCTGTGGACGAACATGACGGCAATCCTCGGCCCTGAAGCCGGTGCAGGGTCAACCCCAGGGCTGCCACAGACGCGAAGAACGCCCGGCCGAGGCTCGGCCGGGCGTTCCTGGTGCCAGCTCCGGCGGGCGCCGGCGTGGCGTACGACTCAGGTGTTCTGCTTGATCCGGTTGGTCAGCTCGGCGATCTGGTTGTAGAGCGAGCGCCGCTCCGCCATCTGCTGGCGGATCTTCCGGTCGGCGTGCATGACGGTGGTGTGGTCCCGGCCGCCGAAGGCCTGCCCGATCCGGGGCAGCGACAGGTCGGTCAGCTCCCGGCACAGGTACATGGCCACCTGGCGGGCGTTGACCAGCACCCGGGAGCGGGAGTGACCGCGCAGGTCCTCCAGGCTCACCCCGAAGTAGTCCGCGGTGGACACCATGATCTGGTCGGCGGTGATCTCCGGACCGCCGCCGTCCGGGATGAAGTCCCGCAGCACCTCCTCGGCGAGCGACAGCTCCACCGACGAGCGGGTGAGGCTGGCGAACGCGGTGACCCGGATCAGCGCCCCCTCCAGTTCCCGGATCGAGTTCGACACCCGGGAGGCGATGAACTCCAGCACGTCCGGCGGGGCGTAGAGCCGCTCCTGCGCCGCCTTCTTCTGCAGGATCGCGATCCGGGTCTCCAGGTCCGGCGGCTGGATGTCGGCCAGCAGGCCCCACTCGAACCGGGTACGCAGCCGGTCCTCCAGCGTCGCCAGCTGCTTCGGGGAGCGGTCGGAGGTGATGACGATCTGCTTGTTGGCGTTGTGCAGGGTGTTGAAGGTGTGGAAGAACTCCTCCTGCGTCCGCTCGCGGCTCTCCAGGAACTGGATGTCGTCGATCAGGAGGATGTCGACGTCGCGGTAGCGGCGCTGGAAGGCGCTGGTCTTGTCGTCCCGGAGCGAGTTGATGAAGTCGTTGGTGAACTCCTCGGTCGAGACGTACCGGACCGAGCGGGCGTTGCCCAGCGTCGTGGCGTAGTGCCCGATGGCGTGCAGCAGGTGGGTCTTGCCCAGCCCGGAACTGCCGTAGATGAAGAGCGGGTTGTACGCCTTCGCCGGTGACTCGGCCACGGCGACGCTCGCCGCGTGGGCGAACCGGTTCGACGAGCCGATGACGAACGTCTCGAACATGTACTTCGGGTTGAGCCGGTTGCCGCTCTCCGCGCCGCCGGGCAACCGGCGGTCGTCCCGGCCACCCGGTCGGTGATCCACCCCGCTGCGACCCGGTCCGCTGTCGGTACCGCCGTCCCGGGGGAGGCCGCGCAGCGGCTGCGGGTCCGCGGCGGCGTTCTCCCGGTACCGGGGCTCGTACCCGCGGGTGTCGGGGGCCGGCGGCTCGACCCGGGCGGCTCGTTCGTCGAAGCCCCGGCGCTCGGCGGCGGGCCGGGCGCCGCGCAGCGGCTCGGCGAAGGCGGCACCGAACAGCGTGTCCTGGCCGTCCCGGCTGGCCGGGATGAGCTGCGGCCGGCCGCCGTCGGCGGTGCGCTGCCGCGGCGTCGGTTCCTCGGCCGGCGGCTCGGGGCGCTCCTCCGGGTAACCGGCTTCGTCGGGCCGGGACGGGTAGCCGGGCGCGTCGGGCCGGGACGGGTAGCCGGACCCGGGGAAGGCGGGGGCGTCCGGGGCGGGGCCGGTCTGGTCGAAGCCGGCGAGCAGGTCCTGGGGGGCCTCGAGGTCGCCCGGTTCGGGGCCGCTGCGGTAGCCGATGCTGGCGGGCCGGGCGGCGCCGGGGCCCTCGGCGACCCGCACGGTGACGGCGACCTGGATGGGCCGGCCGAGCCGCCGGCTGAGCGCGTCGGTGATGGCCGGGCGGAGCCGCGACTCGATCACGTCCCGGGTGAAGGCGTCCGGGACGGAGAGCAGGGCGGTGTCCTCGACGATCGCCCGCAGCCGGGTGAGGCGCAGGTACGCCCGCTGCTGCGCGGAGATGATCTCGTCGGCGAGTTCGTCGGTCGCCGCCGCCCACACCGCGGCGAGGTCGGTCGCTCCGGTCACCGTCGTGCCACCCCCTCGCCTCTGCTCCCGGCCGCCGCTGCTGTCCAGCGACCGTTCCGGGCCCGCCACCGCGTTCGCGCGGGTGTACGCATGTACGTCACACCCACCCGGACGGCTGACCGGTCGTCATCCACAAGTTATCCACAGCCTGTGTACCGACCGATTGTGGCCGCCCACCGGACGCGGGTCGGACCTGCCCCCTGACCTACGGGAGGCGCTGAAGCGGGTTCACCGTGCCGAACGATTCACTACCTTGTCCGGTCTTGCCTGTCAGCGACAACCCGGACCCCCGACGCTGACCGCAATCCGGCACGCTAACAGCGCAGGCCCCGCGTCTTCAACCGTCGAGGCGGTGGCACCCTTGTCAACATCAGTGAAAACCGCCCCTTCGGTCGCGCTTCCGGCGCGGCGGAACGCCTCGGTGTGATGTTTGACGGTCGTTGCCCCCCTGCGTAGGCTGGAGCGGCTGCTCTCTCGCCCTCTGCTAGGGTGATGGGTGCTTGCTGTCCGCGGTCGCTTCCCCGCAACGCCGAGGTCCCGTATCGCCGGGCAGCACCGATCGGGGGTCACCGCCGAGGTGGCCCGGACCAGCACACGACCCCGGGCGATCCCCCGCGTGGGGCGTACGAAAACGGAGAGCCTGACGTGAGCAAGCGCACCTACCAGCCGAACAACCGCCGGCGCGCGAAGACCCACGGCTTCCGGCTGCGCATGCGCACCCGTGCCGGCCGTGCCATCCTCTCGACCCGTCGCGCCAAGGGCCGCACCCGCCTGTCGGCCTGAGGCCGACCGGTCCGGTTCGGGGGACGTGGGCAGTCGTGCTGGCCGCCGCACAGCGACTGCGGCGCAGTAGCGACTTCGCCGCAGCGGTCCGGGGTGGCCGACGCGTCGGCCGTGGCGCCGTCGTGGTGCACCTGACCCTCCCCCCGACCACCGGACCCACCGCGACAACCTCGCCGGAGCCGGCGCGGAACACCGGTGCGGAGCCCTCCGCACCGAGCCGCGCCGGCTTCGTCGTGTCCAAGGCGGTCGGCAACGCCGTGGTCCGGAACAAGGTCCGACGTCGGCTCCGGCACCTGGTTCGCGAGCGGCTCGACCAGCTCCCCGCCGGGAGCACCCTGGTGGTACGGGCCCTGCCCGCTGCCACCGAGGCGTCGTACGCCCGACTCGGGGCCGACCTGGACGCCGCCGTCGCCGCCGCGCGGGCCCCCCGGGATCGGCGGTCCCGGTGAGCGGCGGAAAGGCCGCCCCGCGGCCCCTGACAACCGGTGCCCGAGTGCTGCTGGTGCCCATCGTCGCGTACCGTCGTTGGATAAGCCCGGCGCTGCCGGCCCGCTGTCGGTTCTACCCGTCGTGCAGCGCCTACGCCGTGGAGGCGGTCTCCCGGCACGGCGCGCTCCGGGGAGCCTGGCTGACGGTCCGACGGCTGTCGCGCTGCCACCCCTTTCACCCAGGTGGACATGACCCGGTGCCGGAGCCGGGCGGTCACCGCCGTGCCGATGTGACTGGAGCCCTGTAGTGAGTCTGAGTCTCGACTGGATCTACTACGCGATCTCGTGGATCCTGCTGACCTGGCACTCGGCCTGGGACGCCATCGGGGTGCCGGTCGGAGCCGTGCTCGGGACGAACTGGTCCTGGATCCTGGCCATCATCTTCCTGGTGGTCACGGTCCGGGTGATCCTGTTCCCGGTCTTCGTCAAGCAGATCAAGTCGCAGCGGGCGATGCAGGCGCTCCAGCCGAAGGTCAAGGAGCTGCAGGAGAAGCACAAGGGTGACCGGGAGACGCTCCAGAAGGAGATGATGGAGCTCTACCGGAAGGAAAAGGCCAACCCGCTGATGGGCTGCCTTCCGATGTTCCTCCAGATCCCCGTGTTCCTTGGCCTGTTCCACACCCTCAAGCGGCTCAACCCGAACGCCAAGGACCAGTACAAGGTCCTGTACGGGTGGACCGCCGGACAGTTCGAGAACGCCGCGCACGCGAAGCTGTTCAACGCCCCGATCTCCGGGAAGTTCGGATCGACCGCCGCGGAGCTGGCTAGCCTGGGGGCCAGCGCCCACACCGTCAAGATCGTCGCGGGCGTCCTGGTGGCGATCATGATCGCCACCACGTACCTCACCAGCCGGCAGATGATCCTCAAGACCGGGTGGGCAGAGGACCCGCAGCAGCGGATGGTGCAGCGGTTGATGCTCTACGGCATCCCGGTGTCGCTGCTGGTCTCCGGCTCGATCTTCCCGATCGGTGTGATCATCTACTGGGTCACCAACAACCTCTTCACCCTCGGCCAGCAGCAGTGGGTGCTCCGCAAGTTCCCGCCGCTGGTGCCGCCCAAGACCGGCGCCGCCGCCGGCCGAACCGGCGCCCAGCCGGCGAAGACCGGCGGCCTGCTCGGCCGCAAGGCCGCCCCGGCACCGGCGAAGCCGCAGGTGACCACCCCCAAGGTGGCCGGACCGAAGCCCGGCGCGAAGCCGGTCAACCCGAAGAAGACCCGCCCGGCCAAGCGGCAGGGCTGAGCCCCCGGGCCGCCGCCGGAATTCCTGGCGGCGGCCCCTTCCGGCCCCGTGCAGCCACCGTACGGTCGGCGCCGGGCCGGAACCGCCGCGCGCAGCGCGGTCACGGGTGAAACTGCCCGTACAGACGTGCCCGTGGGCACCGGCGAGACCTCCCCGCCGGCCCCGGGAGACCAGCGGACCCGACGGTCCGGCCGAGCGAGTACGGAGATGAGACCGTGACCGACACCAGCATCCCCAGCGCCGACCAGTCCCTGGACGAGGAGACCGCGCCGGCCGCCGTCGCCGACGAGGCCGAGGCCGGCTCGAGCCAGGAGAAGAAGGCGCCGGCCGAGAGCGACCTGTTCCGGCAGAGCGAGATCGCGGCGGACTACGTCGAGGGCCTGCTCGACATCCTCGACTACGACGGCGACATCGACGAGCTGGTCTCCGGCGGCCGTCCGGTCGTCGAGGTCGTCGGTGCCCACCTGCAGAACCTGGTCGGCCAGCGCGGCGCCACCCTGGAGGCGCTCCAGGAGCTGGCCCGGCTGGCGGTGTTCCGGCAGACCGGCACGCCGAGCCGGCTGCTGCTCGACGTCGGTGGCTACCGGGCCACCCGACGCAAGGAGCTGGCCGCCGTCGCCAAGAACGCGGTCGAGAAGGTCAAGGAGTACGGCGAGCCGGTGCGCCTCGAGCCGATGTCCGCGTTCGAGCGCAAGTGCGTGCACGACGTGGTGAACGCGATGAGCGGCGTGGAGAGCGAGTCCGAGGGCGTCGAGCCGAACCGGCGCATCATCGTCCGGCCGGCGGACTGACCGGGTGACTCACGACGAGACGACGGCGGGCGCCGCGTCCGGCCCGGGCGGTACGCCGTCCGGGCCGTCGCCTGTCCGGCCCGACCCTGCCGCCGAACCGGGCGCGCCCGCGCCGCTCTTCTCCGACCGCACGACCGACGCCGCGACTCCACCCCCGGCCGGGCCGACCGCGCCGGCCGACGCGCCCTTCTCGGGTACGCCGTCCGGCCCCCCGGATGAGCCGGTCCCGGCCACTCCGGCGGGCTCGGTCGAGACGACCTTCTCCGGTCCGCCGACCGCCGATCCCGCCCTCGGCGACGCTCCGACCGGGTCGGTCGACCCGGCTTTCGTCGACGTTCCGACCGAGCCGACCGTCGTCGACGTTCCGACCGGGTCGGCCGATCGGGCCGCCGCCGACGCGTCCGCCGCCGCCGTCGATCCGGCGGTGGCCGACGGTGTCGATCCGGCCCACCCGGCCGACGAGCCGGCGACCGGCGTCGCGACCGCGGCGGACGGTCCCGCCGGTCCCGACGATCGTCCGTCTCCCGCGGAGGTGACGCTTCCGCCCGAGCTGGCGGAGGCAGCTCGTACCCTCTTCGGCGACCGGCTCGACCTCGCCGCCGCGTACGCCGAGCTGCTGGCGACCGACGGCGTGGTCCGCGGCCTGATCGGCCCCCGGGAGGCACCCCGGATCTGGGAGCGGCACCTGCTCAACTGCGCCGCGATGGCCGAGCGGATCCCCGAGAACGCGACCGTGCTCGACGTCGGCTCCGGCGCCGGGCTGCCCGGCCTGGTGCTCGCGATCGCCCGACCCGACCTGACCGTCACGCTGATCGAGCCGCTCGCCCGGCGCACCTCCTTCCTCATCGAGGCGGTGCAGCACCTGGGCCTGACAAAGATGGTGCGGGTCTTCCGGGGACGGGCGGACGAGGCGGCGGCCGGCTCGCGCGACACCGCGCCGCTCAGCGGCGACATCGTCACCGCCCGCGCGGTGGCCCCGCTGGACCGGCTCGCCGCCTGGTGTCTGCCGCTGGTGGTGCCCGGCGGCCGGTTGGTCGCCCTGAAGGGTGCCTCCGCCGCCGACGAGGTCGCCGAACACGCCGAGGCGGTGGCCCGGCTCGGTGGTGGGCAGCCGGAGGTGCACCGCTGCGGCGTCGGCGTGATCGAGCCACCCGCGACGGTGATCGAGGTGGTGCGGGAGCGGGTCGTCGGTCCGGCCCGCAAGAAGGCCGCCGCGAAGCGGTCACGGGGCGGCCGCCGCGGTGGCCGCGGTGGCCGGGATCGCTGATCCCCCAACTGCTTCCGGTGGACCCTTCGGTCGTTGGAAACGGTGCGAGGTAGCTGACCGATCAGAACCCGACGTGGACCCGCTGCGCCCGTCCGCCGTAGGCTGGCCGCGCGTCGATAGTGTGGAACGGCGGTGCCGGATGGCACCGGACCCCGACCGTTCCCGCCGGGCCGTACGCCGCGCCGTGAGCGCGGGACGGCCGATTGACGGGGTGCGGACCGACCATCCGGAGCGGGCAGGGATGACAGGTGCATGACGACGGCAGGTACGACGATCCACGGGTGACCGGGCCAGGAGGGCGACCCTCTGCCGCCGACCCCGTTTCACGTGAAACCGACCAGCGGGGCTGGCCCGCGGGCGCGGAGTTCCGCGACCCGTCGTCCCGCCCGCCGGACCGCGAACCGGCGGCGCGCCGGGACGCTCCGCCGGTCGGTGGGCTTCACCCGACCTCCGGCGTTCCGGCCAACCTCCCGCCCGTCGCGGGTGGGCCGCAGCCGACCTCGGGCGTACCGGCGAACCTGCCGCCCATGCGGGAAGCGCCGGGGTCGACCGGTCGTCCGGCCACCGTGGCCGACTCGCGATCGGTCCCGGCTCCGCGCGACGCCGCCGCCTCCGCCCGGTTCGAGCCGCCGCCCGCCGCACCCGGAACGCCGGTGCCCCAGCAGCCGGCGCCGCACGCGGTACCGGACGCCGGCCCGGCGACGGTGGTCCCGTCCGACGCGCCACCGGTCGCCGGCTACGAAGCCGCAGCCACCGCCAGCACGTACGTTTCACGTGAAACCCCGACGCGCGAAGAGGATGACCCACCGTTGGCTATGGAGGCTATGCGCGCCGTGCAGATCCTGAATCCCAGTGGCGAGGTGACCATGCCTCGGCCGGAACGGACCCGGGTCATGTGCGTCGCGAACCAGAAGGGCGGCGTGGGTAAGACCACGACCACGGTGAACCTGGCGGTGGCTCTGGCCCTGCACGGCAACCGGGTCCTCGTGGTCGACCTGGACCCGCAGGGCAACGCCTCCACCGGACTCAACGTCCCGCACCACACCGGCGTCCCCGACGTCTACGACTGCCTGATCGACAGCGTGCCGCTGGAGGAGGTCACCCAGGCCGTCGAGGGCATCCCGAACCTGTGGTGCGTACCGGCCACCATCGACCTGGCCGGTGCCGAGATCGAGCTGGTGTCGGTGGTCGCCCGGGAGTCCCGACTGGCCCGGGCCATCGCCGCCTACCCCGGCCACTTCGACTACGTCTTCATCGACTGCCCGCCCTCGCTCGGTCTGCTGACCGTCAACGCGTTGGTGGCCGCGCAGGAGGTGCTGATCCCCATCCAGTGCGAGTACTACGCGCTGGAGGGACTCAACCAGCTGATCAGCAACATCAACCTGGTCCGCCAGCACCTCAACCCGAAGCTCGAGGTCTCCACGATCCTGCTCACCATGTACGACCGCCGTACCCGGCTGGCCGACGCGGTGGAACAGGACGTCCGGAACCACTTTGGCGACAAGGTGCTCCAGGCCGTGATCCCGCGGAACGTGCGGGTGTCCGAGGCGCCGAGCTACGGGCAGTCCGTGATGACCTACGATCCCGGTTCGCGGGGGGCTACGAGCTACTTCGAAGCCGCCCAGGAGATCGCCGAACGTGGGGTCAAGGAGCCGGTGAGCCGGAATGCGTAGCGCGGAGAAGTCGCTGGGAGGCGTCGCATGAAAAACCGTCCTCGTGGCGGTCTGGGCCGGGGACTCGGGGCATTGATCCCGACGGCACCGGTGGAGCCGGCCGTTCCGGCGGCCGGTGAGTCGGAGGCCGTTGCCCCGGCCACGGCGGGAACGGCCGCGCCGCCGCCCTCGGCGGCCGCGGCGTCCATCGCCCCTGCGGTGGAGGCCGGACCACAGTTGAGTCCGGTGCCGGGAGCCCGGTTCGCCGAGATCCCGGTCGACGCGATCGTGCCGAACCCGAAGCAGCCCCGTCAGGTCTTCGACGAGGAGGCGCTGGAAGAGCTGAAGACCTCCATCCAGGAGGTCGGGTTCCTCCAGCCGATCGTCGTACGCCAGCTCGACGGCGAGAAGTACGAACTCGTCATGGGTGAGCGGCGCTGGCGGGCGGCTCAGGCGGTCGGCCGGGAGAGCATCCCGGCCATCGTCCGGGACACCAAGGACGACGCGATGCTCCGGGACGCGCTGCTGGAGAACATCCACCGCGCCAACCTGAACCCGTTGGAGGAGGCGGCCGCGTACCAGCAGCTGCTGGAGGAGTTCGGCGCGACCCACGAGGAGTTGGCGCGCCGCATCGGCCGGAGCCGGCCGCAGATCTCCAACACGATCCGCTTGATGAACCTCCCGGCGCAGGTGCAGCGGCGGGTCGCCGCCGGCGTGCTCTCTGCCGGCCACGCCCGGGCGCTGCTCAGTCTGGACGACGCCGAGGCCCAGGAGCAGCTCGCGCTGCGGATCGTCGCCGAGGGCATCTCGGTACGCGCGACCGAGGAACTGGTCGCCCTGGCGCTGGCCGACGGGCCGGCGAAGAACCCGGCGGCCAAGCGTCGGCCCAAGCCGCACGCCCCGGCGCTGACCGACCTGGCCGACCGGCTCTCCGACCGCTTCGACACCCGGGTGAAGGTCGACATCGGCCGGAGCAAGGGAAAGATCACGATTGAATTCGCCACGGTCGACGATCTGGAGCGGATCGTCGGGATCATCGGTGTCGAGCAGGAGGAGCAGCCCGAGGACTGAGCACTTCCCCCGACGGCCTCGGCCGCGTGGTCCTGCACCAGGACCACGCGGCCGATCCGTTCCACCGGGCGGGTGGTCCTGCACCAGGACCACGCGGCCGATCCGTTCCACCGGGCGGGCGGCCCGACCGCATCCGACCGCCACAGGGCTCTCAGCGGGGTCAGAGCGATCTTCTCCTGCCCCGCATACCGGATCCACTCCCCGATGGCCGTGCTGGGCCACTGAGGGCCCTTTCCGCACGAGCTGCGCACGTCCCTCAGCCTGCCCGACGCCGCTGCGGGTGGCGTTCCGGCCGAGGCGTGCCCGGACGACACCCGTTCGAGCTGCCTGCTCCACGTGCCGCCAGCCGCGGGTTCGGGTTCCAACCGAGCGCCGTTTCACGTGAAACGTTGATCCGGCTGTTCGACACCGGCGGGTGCGCGGGCGAAGAGGATGAGGAACATGCGGGGACTCACTGGGGTGGGGGTGGCCCGGGTGGGTCCGACCGCTGGATTCGTTTCTGAGGTGCTCGAGGCGCCGGCCACGTTCCGGAGCGACTCGCCCTGAGGGTCAGGACCGAGCAGGGCGGCGCGTATCTGTCGGGCGTCGCGGCGGCCGTCCGAGGAAACGCGGTCACCTTCCGACTGGTCGCCTCGCGGAGGCGCTCTCCGGCAGATCTCCGGTCGGCAGCCGCTGCTGCGGCCGAGCTCCTACGTTGCACGCGGGGCGGTGAGCGGCCGCTGACCGACGACGCCATCATGCATGGTGCGCCGCGGCGAAGAAGTTGACGGCCGGATCAGGCTGATCGCGAGCCGTCCCGAAAGTCGCTCCCGGTTTCACGTGAAACGCCCCCGCGCTCCGCACAGTTCCCGACGTGCGCTCACCGCGCCCGCACCGATGTGATGCCATGGCCCACGTCCGCCCGGGTTTGGCGTGCCACCTCCCGCCCCGGGGGTTGCGTCCCCGCGCTCGAGCGGGCAGGGCATCCCCACGCCTGCCCGGGCTCCGACGCGGCGTCGATGTCCGCTCGAGCTCCGGCGTGGCCCCGAACATTCAGACTTCGGCAGGGGCCGCCGCCAGGCAACAACGGGACTTCGGCATGAGAGACGCCTGCTTCGTCGCCGATCCTCGCTTGGTCGCTCGGCTCGGTGAGTCGCCGGCACGCCGTCCCGGTAGCCCGCCCTCAGGAAGCGGGGCACCCCGGCAGCACCGGGTCAGCCGCCCTCACGCCGGCAACACGGCCGTGCTCGCCCCCTGCGACCGCTTCGACCAGATCGACCGCGCCGGTGCCCGATTACGGAAACCGCCCTTCCAGGTCGCTCGGAAAGAGGCGATCCGAGGCGGTGCCGATCCGAGGCCGGCTCGTTAGGAAGAAGGGGCTCAGCGGGAGGCGCGGCAGGGACGGAGAACGCCGGACCAGCCGCAGCTCGGTTATCCACAGCGGTTTTCCACAGGCACCCCTCGTTTCACGTGAAACAGCGCTGAGAAACGTGTCTTGACCTGTGGATGACGCGGTGTGGTGGTGACCCCATCGGCCTGTGGACAACGCGGTGGACGGGGGCCGTGCGGCACCGAGCGGGACCGTTGGCCCGCCCCGCCTGATCGACGAGGAGCGCTGCGCGTTCGCGGCGACGGATGGCGAATCAGGGTAGGGACAGGCGTCCTCGTCTCGGTTAGGGTCAGCGTCGTGCAGGACACCCCTCCCTCAGTTCCGGACTTCACCCAGTGGCCCTCCTTCCCCTTCGAGGGCCACCTTCGCGTCAAGCAGCTCGACGATCTGGTCCCGGTCGAACCTCCCCGTCGCGGTGAGGGGAATCGGGAATGCACCGCCTGTAACGCTCCCGACGAGGCCTACATCTGGGTGGGTGAGCGATGGCGGGTGCGGGCGATGGACCGTCCCACCGGCCTGCCGATGGTGCTGATCCTCGAGTCGCGGTCGCATCTCGACCTCGGCGACCTGCCCAACCTCCTCGCCGCCGAGCTGGGCGTGATGACCGTGCGCCTTGAACGCGCCATCCGGTCCCTCGACGGCGTCGCCCGGGTCCACGTCAACCGTTGGGGTGACGGCTCGGCGCACCTGCACATCTGGTTCCTCGCCCGGCCGTCCGGGCGGCTTCAGCTGCGCGGCACGTTCCTCTCGCTCTGGGATTCGATCCTGCCGCCGATCTCCGAGGCGCAGTGGCGGGAAAACCTCGCCATGGTCGCCGCCTGGCTGGCCGAGTTCGGCGGTCGCCCGCTGGCCGAGCCGCCGCGTATCCAGTGGCAGGCGCCGTCGCGTCTTTCTGCGGTCACGGCCGCGGATGCCGTCGCCGGTGAGGAGGAGGCCGTCTCCGTCGTCGAGGCGGCCGAAGAGATCCCGGAGCCGGAGAGCGGGACCGACGAACAACCGGAGAGCGGAAGCGAAGAAAGGCCGGGGAGCGAAGGCGACGAGGAGCCGGGAAGCGGGAGCGAGGAGAAGTCGGAGAGCGGCTCCCGCCTGAGCTGAGAACGGGGGCCCGGACGGCACGCCGGCGAGCCGGGGGCGCTCGGGGTCGGCGCGAGCAACACCGGATCCCTCCGAAACCCGACGTCTCCGTGCGGAGGCCCGGTGCCGCCCGGCGAACGGTCAGGGGCGGCGGGCGGCGGCTCGGGTCACCAGCGACCCGAGCACCCGGCCGAAGTCCAGGCCGGCCGCCTGGATGGCCAGCGGCAGCAGCGAGGTCTCCGTCATCCCCGGGGAGACGTTGACCTCCAGCACGTGCGGCTGCCCCGAGGCGTCGACGATCAGGTCGACCCGGGAGAGGTCCCGCAGGCCGAGCGCGGTGTGCGCGGCGAGCGCCACCTCGGCGACCCGCGCGGTCACCTCCGGGTCGAGCCGGGCCGGGGCGTGCCAGGTGGTCCGGCCGGCGGTGTAGCGGGCGGCGTAGTCGTAGACGCCGTTGCGGGGCACGATCTCCACCGGGGGGAGCGCCTGCGGGCCCTCGCCGAGGTCGAGCACCGACACCGCCACGTCCATGCCGGGCACGTAGCGCTCGACCAGCGCCGTCTGGTCGTACGCGAAGCAGCCCACCATTGCGGCCGGGAGCGACCCGGCGTCCCGGACCACCGCGGCGCCGAGTCCGGAGCCGCCCTGCGCGGGCTTGACCATCAGCGGCAGGCCGAGCCGGTCGACGATCCGGTCCAGCACCGCCACCGCGCCCAGCTCGGAGAAGCGGTCGTGCGGCAGGGCCACCCAGTCGGGGGTGGGGATGCCGGCCTCGCGGAGCACCGCCTTCGCGGACGGCTTGTCCCAGGCGAGCCGGGAGGCGCGGGCGTCACATCCCACGTACGGGACGTCGCAGAGGTCGAGCACGCCCCGGAGCGAGCCGTCCTCGCCGGTGGCGCCGTGCAGGGCGATCACCACCGCGTCCGGCGGGTCGGCCGCCAGGGCCGGGAGCAGGGCCACGTCGGCGTCCCGCAGTTCGGCCTCCACGCCCACGGCCCGCAGCGCGTCGAGCACCCGCCGGCCGGACCGGAGCGAGACGTCCCGCTCGTAGGAGAGGCCACCGGCGAGCACCAGGACGTGCAGTTCGGCGGTGACGGCGGGATCGGTCACGAGAGTCCGGGCAGCGGAGGTGACAGCCATGCGGGAATCATGCCAAGTCGGGACCGGGCGCGTCGGAGCCGCCCTGTCGGCGACGCACCTCGGACCCGCCGACCGTGCCGAAGACCCGGCGCATGGCGATGTCCTGCTCCATCACGCCGGCCAGCCGGCGCACGCCCTCCCGGATCCGCTCCGGCGGCGGGAAGGAGAAGTTGAGCCGCATGTTGCCGCCGCCCGCGCCGTCGGCGTAGAAGCCGGTGCCTGGCACGTACGCCACCCGGGCGGCGATGGCCCGCGGCATCATCGCCTTCGAGTCGAGGCCGTCGGGCAGGGAAGCCCAGACGAAGAGGCCACCGCCCGGGTTGGTCCAGGTCGTGCCGTCCGGCATGAGGTCCTCCAGCGCCTCCAGCATGGCGTCGCGGCGCTCCCGGTAGACCTCCCGGTACACCTTCAGCTGCTCCCGCCAGGGCATGGTGCCGAGGTACGTCGAGACGGCCGCCTGGGCGTACCCGCTGGGGCAGAGGATCTGCGCCTCGCTGGCGATGACCAGCTTGTCGCGGACCGCGTGCGGGGCCAGGATCCACCCCACCCGCAGGCCGGGGGCGAAAGTCTTGGAGAAGGTGCTCAGGTAGAAGACCCCGTTCCGGCGGCGGGCCCGCAGCGGCGCGGGGGCCTCTTCCTCGAAACCGAGCTGGCCGTACGGGTCGTCCTCCACCACCAGCAGGCCGGCCCGCTCGCAGATGTCGAGCACCTGGTCGCGGCGTTCCTCGCTCAGTGTCACGCCGGTGGGGTTCTGGTAGGTCGGGATGGTGTAGAGGAACTTCACCCGCCGCCCGGCCCGGGCCAGGTCGGCGATGGCCGTCTCCAGCGCCTCCGGGATCAGCCCGTCGCCGTCCATCGGCACGTGCACGACCTGAGCCTGGGCGGCCTGGAACACCCCGAGTGCCCCGACGTAGGTCGGGCCCTCGGCGAGCACCACGTCGCCCGGGTCGAGGAAGAGCCGGGCCACCAGGTCCAGCGCCTGCTGGCCGCCGACGGTCACCACCACGTCCTCCGGCGAGGCGCCGCAGGACGCGTCGATGCCCGAGAGGGCCATCACCTCGCAGATCCGCTCGCGCAGCTCCAAGGTGCCCTGGCCGATCCCGTACTGCAGGGTGGTGGCGCCGTGCTCCGAGCCGAGCCGGCCGAGCATTTCACCGACCGCGTCCAGCGGCAGCGCCGCGATGTAGGGGGCCCCACCGGCGAGCGAGACGACCTCCGGCCGGCTGGCCACCGCGAAGAGCGCCCGGATCTCGGAGGCGGTCATCCCCCGGACCCGGCGGGCGTACCGGTCGGTGTAGTCGTCGAGCGTCGTGCCGGTCATGACGTCACCTCGATCGGGTGTCGGCGGGGCTGCCGCGTGGTGTGGTACCCGCGATGCCGGCGACCATGGCGGCACGGGGCCGGTTGCCCGATGGTAGTCCGCGCCGGCCCGCGGGCGGCGTGGTGTCCGGGGGCGGGTCCACATCCCGGACCGGCCGGCACCGGTCGGGTGGCCATTCGCGCGTCCACTCCCACCCGATCGGGTAACGGCGTACGATCGCTCGTCGGGGGCAGGAAAGCGGCGCCGGACCGCGTGTTTCCTCTCCGAGCCTAGTTGTGGGGATGCGCTGATGTCGCGACGTCTGGTCAGTCTGACCCTCGACACCCTGGAAGACCTGCCCCGCCCGTGCCGGCAGTGCGTCTACTGGGAGCTGGATCCGGTCTCCGCCGACCGGGCGTGCGCCGCCGGTGACCCCGGCCTGGAGAAGGAGGCCTGGGTCTCCCAGACACTGCTGGAGTGGGGTTCCTGCGGCAAGCTCGCGTACGTCGACGGGATGCCGGCCGGCTTCGTCATGTACGCCCCGCCGGCGTACGTCCCGCGCTCGATGGCCTTCCCCACCTCGCCGGTCTCCGCGGACGCCGCGCTGCTGATGACCGCCAACGTGGTCCCCGCCTTCGCCGGTGGCGGGCTGGGCCGGATGCTCGTCCAGGGCGTCGCCCGGGATCTGACCAAGCGCGGCATCAAGGCGATCGAGGCGTTCGGGGACGCCAAGTTCGGCGACGGGGACGACCCGACCCGGGCCTGCGTCGCGCCGGCCGACTTCTTCCTGTCGGTGGGCTTCAAGACGGTCCGCCCGCACCCGCGCTACCCCCGCCTGCGGCTGGAACTGCGCACCGCGCTGAGCTGGAAGTCCGACGTCGAGTACGCGCTGGAGAAGCTGCTCGGCTCGATGAGCCCGGAGACGCTGCTGCGCCCGGTACGCCCGGCCCCGGCCACCCGGTCCAGCGGGCTCTGAGGGCCGCCTCAGTCGACCACCGTGCCGGCGGCCACCACCGCGCGCAGCTCGCTCACGTCGATCGAGCCGGTCGGCACGTCCCGCTCGATCGGGAAGTACATCCGCTGCACCGCGGCGATGATCGCCTCGACCACCCGGTCCCGGAACCGCGAGTCGACCAGCCGGCCGCGGTCCTCCGGGGACGTCAGGTAGCCCACCTCGACCCGGACCGCCGGCATCCTGGTCAGCCGCAGCAGGTCCCACGCCTTGGCGTGGGTACGGCAGTCCCGCAGCCCGGTCCGGGCCACGATCTCCCGCTGCACGAGGCCGGCGAGGCGTTCCCCGGTGGCCGAGGTGACGCCGTTGTCGGTGCCGTAGTGGTAGGTCGCCACCCCGTTCGCCGCCGGATTGGCGTGGCCGTCGGTGTGCAGCGAGATGAAGACGTCGGCGCCGAGCGAGTTGGCCAGCTGCGCCCGGTCGGCGTCGGGCAGGCAGGTCTGCGGGGCCGGGCCGCGGGTGAGCTGCACGCGTACCCCGGCCGCGGCGAGTCGGCCCTCCAGCCGGCTGGCCAGGTCGTGGACGAGGTCCGCCTCGGTCCAGCGCAGCCGGCCGTCGGGCACCACCACCCCCGGGTCCGTGCCGCCGTGCCCGGGGTCGATGACCACCGTCCGGCCGACCAGCGTCGGCCCGGCCTGCCGGATCGCGTCCGACTCGCGCAGCCACTGCGGACGCCCGCCGACCACCTTCCGGCCGAGGCGGCGCAGCGTACCCATGGTGTGCGGGCCGCAGGCGCCGTCCGGTTTGAGCCCCATCTCCCGCTGGAACTGGGCGACCGCGCGGGAGGTGCGGATGCCGTAGATGGCGTCGGCGTTACCCACGTCGTACCCCATCTCCAGGAGGCGTTCCTGGAGCGAGCGGACGTCCTCGCCGATCAGCGGCTGCGGTACGGCGTGGTACAGCGTGCGGGCGCCGAGCCGCCAGCGGGCCGCGTCCAGCGCCTGCCAGGTCTCCGTGCCCACCCGGCCGTCCACGCTCAGGCCACGGGACTGTTGGAACGCCCGGACGGCGCGTTCGGTCGCCACGTCGAACTCGTCGCCGTGATCGCCGGACGGGAGCAGCTCCAGGCCGGTGAGGACGGTACGGATCTCCGTCACCGCGGGTCCCCGGTCACCGGGTCGGATCGGACGCACGCACGACCCCCTCTGCGCGGATGCTGGCTGGCCAGGCCCCGCGGTCGCACGAGGCGGGACTCTGCGGATGCTTACGGAGCGTACCGTGACCGGTCACCGACCGACTCCGGGTTGGCGCAGGTCAGCGGTTTCGACCGGTGGACGTCGATGAAAGCCAGGAACCCCCGGGCCCGAAGGTCGGGCACGGGGGTTCCGCGGTCGGGGTTCGGCGCTACAGCGCCGACTCGATGAGCTTGACCAGCTCGCCCTTCGGCTTGGCGCCGGCGATGGACTGCACCGGCTCGCCGTTCTTGAAGACGGTGAGGGTCGGCACGGACATCACCCGGTAGGTCCGGGCGGTCTCGGGGTTCTCATCGATGTTGAGCTTGACGATGGTGACCTGGTCACCCATCTCGCCCGCGATCTCTTCCAGCAGCGGCGACACCTTGCGGCACGGCCCGCACCACTCCGCCCAGAAGTCCACCAGCACCGGCTTGTCGGACTTCAGCACGTCGCTCGCGAAGCTCGCGTCGGTGACCGCCTTGGTTGTTCCCACTATGAACCCCTCCTCCGGGACCTTCTTGAAGATGTTTCAGCTTTCCAGGGTGGCGATGAAGCGCTCGGCGTCCAGGGCCGCAGCGCAGCCCGTACCGGCCGCCGTGATCGCCTGCCGGTAGGTGTGGTCGACGACGTCGCCGGCGGCGAAGACACCCGGAATGCTGGTCCGGGTGCTCGGCGCCTGCACCTTCACGTAGCCCTCGTCGTCGAGTTCCACCTGTCCGCGGAAGAGTTCGCTGCGCGGGTCGTGGCCGATCGCCACGAAGACGCCGGTGACGTCCAGCACCTTGATCTCGCCGGTGTGCACGTTGCGGACCCGGACCCCGCTGACCTTGCCGTCGGAGCCGAGGATCTCCTCGACGGTGGTGTTCCACTCGACCTTGATCTTGTCGTTGCCGAGCGCCCGCCCGGCCATGATCTTGCTGGCCCGGAAAGAATCGCGGCGGTGGATGATGGTGACGGAGTCCGCGAACCGGGTCAGGAAGCTGGCCTCCTCCATCGCCGAGTCGCCACCGCCGACCACCACGATGTGCTGGTTGCGGAAGAAGAAGCCGTCACAGGTGGCGCAGGACGACACGCCGTGGCCCAGGTACTCCTGCTCGCCGGGTACGCCCAGCGGACGCCAGGCGGAGCCGGTGGAGAGGATCACGGCCTTCGCCCGGTACGCGGTCTCGCCCACCCACACGGTGCTGGTGGCGCCGGAGCCGGTGTCGCCGGTGTCCGTCAGCTCGACCCGGGTGACGTCGTCGGTCAGGAACTCGGCGCCGAACCGCTCGGCCTGCTTGCGCATGTTGTCCATCAGCTCGGGGCCGAGGATGCCGTCCGCGAAACCGGGGAAGTTCTCCACCTCGGTGGTGGTCATCAGCGCGCCGCCGGACTGCACGCCCTCGATGACGAGCGGCTTGAGGTTGGCGCGCGCGGCATAGACCGCCGCCGTGTAACCGGCCGGCCCGGAGCCGATGATGATCAGGTTGCGGACCTCGTCCACTGCCGTCTCCCGATGTGTGTGTTCGTCATCCGTTCCGGCCGCTCAGCCGCCGGGACGATGCCGATCCGAGTGCCGACGGCTCAGCGGCGTCGGCGCCTGACTTGCAGAACGTCATCGTACGAAGCGGCGATTCCCGAACCGGTCATCCGGTGGGTCACGTCACGTGGAACGGCAGCCGCCGATTACCGCGATCTCACCCTACCCGCGTTCGGAAGCGGGTGTCCGCGCCGGACCCGGGCACGCCGCACTCCGGTCCGCTCACCCACGCCCAGCGTGCGCCGCCCGCGTCGACGAAGGTGACGACCAGCGCCGGTCGGCCCTGGAACGACGCGTAGTCGACCAGGTCCACGGCCACCGCCCCGCTCCCGTGCTCTGCGGTGATCTCCCTCAGGCAGGCGTCCAGCGCGTCCCGGCCGGTGAGCCGGTCGAGCCCGCCGGCGACGGAGAGCCGCTCGCCCTCCGGCGCCGCCGCCGCGGTCTCCGGGACGCCGCTGCCCGCCGCCGGGGGCACCTTGAACCGGCTCCCGCCGGACAACTGCTCCGGGGTGTAGTCCGTGCCGCTGCGACGCGGCGGGCCGGTCGTCCGGAACGGCTCGGCCGCCAGCGGGGCGGGTGCACCGGCATTGTCGGCCCGGCCGCGGTCGGCCGTCACCGCCGTGTCGTTCCGGGTGGCGACCAGCTGGTTGAGGCCCAGTCCGACGGCAGCGACCGAGGCCGCCGCGAGGGCGACCGGACCGGCGATCCGGGCCCAGCGCCGTGGCCCGCGCCCCGGCCCAGTGCCGCGGCCCGTGCCCTCGGCCGGTCGGACCGCGCCGGTACGCCGCTGGCCGGTCGCCCGCGTCGGCACGGTGCCCGACCCGGCGTGCCCGCCCGCACGAAGCCCCCTGCCCTCGACCGGTCCCGCGTCGTCGCTGCCCGGTCGGCTCGGGGCCGGCCCGGCGCCGGCCAGCGTCGCGGCGATCCGGTCCGCGACGGCCAGCGGCATGTCGGGTACGGGGGCGGCGGCCCAGTCGGCCAGGTCGGCCCGGACCAGCTCCATCGCCGGTGCCAGCGCGGCGTGCGCCCCGGCCCACGCCGGGTCCTCCTCGATCAGGCGGGCGACCGTGACCTGCTCCGGGGTGCCGTCCAGCGCCCCGCCGACGTAGTCGGCGAGCAGGTCGTGGTCGACCTCGCTGAACTTCCCGGGGGTCACGTCTCCTCCTCGTTCGCGGCCCGGGACCATCCCGGCGCCGATTCGACGCCCTCCGGCGGTCGCGGGTTCCCCGCCGTGACGCGCGGCACGCCGGCGGCGGTACGGCCGGCCGGGCGCGGCACCGACGGCGGGTCGTCGGCGCCCGTCCGCAGGTGACCGAGGAGCGCGGCCAGCCGGGCCCGACCGCGGGCGCAGCGGCTCTTGACGGTCCCCTCGGCGACACCGAGGATGCGGGCCACCTCGGCCACCGGATAACCCTGCACGTCCACCAGGATCAGCGCGGCACGCTGCTCGACCGGCAGCTCGGCCAGGGCCTGCCGCACCACCAGCGCGGTGTCGTGGTCCCGGACCGGGGCGGCCGGCTCCACCCCGCCGGTGTGCCGGCCGGGCTCGCCGTCGGTGTGCACGCCGTCCGGCAGCGGGACCGTGGCGTGCGCCTGCCGCCGGCGGATCCGGTCCAGGCAGGCGTTCACCACGATCCGGTGCAGCCAGGTGGTCACCGCGGAGTCACCCCGGAAGCGGGCCGCCGCGCGGTGCGCGGAGAGCAGGGCGTCCTGGAGGGCGTCGGCGGCCTCCTCCCGGTCGCCGAGCGTGCGCAGCGCCACCGCCCAGAGCCGGTCCCGGTGCCGGTGGAACAGCTCGGTGAAGGCGTCCCGGTCGCCCGCCACGTGGGCGCGGAGCAGCTCCATGTCGGTCGTCCCGGCACCCGGCCCGGCGCGGGTCGGCACGGCCACCGGTGCGCCGCCCGTCGGCCCGCCGGCCCGTCCCTCGCCGCGGTCGTCCATCACCACGTCCGGCGGGAGTGGTGCCCGGACAGCGGCGGCCGGTTCACGACCCCTGGACGGTGATCTCCTGGACACCGATCTTGTAGCCGCCGCCGCTGTCTTTCTGCGGCAGCTCGGTGAGCCAGAAGAGCAGGTACCGGTACTTCTTGTCCGGGTCGAAGCCGTTGCTGAAGGTCAGCGTGCTGCCCTCGGACCGAGCGAACTCCTCGATCCGGTTGTTCGTCGTGACGTACTGGGTGTAGAGCTTTTTGTCGCCGGACGAGCTGGAGTCCGGGTCGGTGGTGCCGGTGTAGAGATGGGCGGTTGCGCCGCTGGCGGAGAGGACGGCCTGCACCGACTTCACCGTGTGCTCGGCGCCGAGGTCGATCCAGACACCCATGCCGCGCTTGAAGTTGCCGAACTTCGCGGTGGTGTAGGTGTCGGTCTCCCAGCCCTCGTCCTCGCTGCCGTCGATCACCTTCTCGGCGTCGCTCAGCTCGTCGCGGCTCTTGCTGTCCGGGTCGATGATCCGGACGTCCTTGACCGCCAGCTTCCGCACCGCGGCGGCGGGCTGGGTGGGCTGGTCGGCCGGCGCGCTGCTGGACGGGCGGGCCATCGACTCGGTCTTCGGGTCCTTGTCGTCGCCGCCCAGCGCGCTGATGCCGATGAGCAGGCCGACCAGGGCCACCGCGAGCAGCCCGGCGATGCCGAGGGCCATCTTGCGGCCACCGGCGACGGCCAGCGGCGACGGCTCCTCCTCGGCGTCCGCCGTGAAGCGCAGCGGGCCCGCCTGGTCCAGGAAGTGCTCGTCGGCGGGGATGTCCAGCCGGCCCAACTCGGCCGCGAGCACGTCCGAGGAGGGCGGGGCGATCTCCGGGTCGAGCAGGTCCATGGTCAGGTCGTCGAGGTACGCGGGCACCCCGGCCCGGACCTGACGGGGGGCGGCGATCGCGCCGCCGGCGTCGCGTACGGCGTCCGGGATGGCGGCCCGGCCGTGCCCGGCGGTGGCGCCGTGCAGCGGCGCCTCCCCGTGCGGCCAGTGCCCGGTGAGGGCAAAGTAGAGCACCCCGCCGACCGCTCGGATGTCGTTCTCCTGGCTGTCCGCGCCGTCGGTCCGCGCGTCGGCCAGCACCACCCGGCCGTCGTCGCTGATCATCACGGTGCCGGGGTGGACGTTGCCGTGCACCATGCCGGTCGCGTGCACCGCGGCGAGGGCGCTGGCGACGGCGTTGCCGATGGCGGTCGCCCGGGCCGGGTCCAGCGGCCCGTGGGCGGTGACCAGGTCGCGCAGGGACTGGCCGTCCACCCACTCGCGGACCACGTACGCCCGGTCCGCCTCGTCGATCGCGTCGTAGACGCCGACCAGGTTGGGGTGGATGACCCGGCTGGCCGCGACGGCGGCCTGGAGCATCTCGGTGGCGGAGTCGCCACCCGGGTAGCGGAGGACCACCGCTACGGGACGGCGTAGCACGACGTCGACTCCGCGCCAGACCAGCCGGCCCGCGCTGTCGTTGTTGATGTGCTCGACCAGCTCGTACCGCTCGGCAAGGATCTCACCGGCCGTGGGAGCACCGAAGGTCAGGACCGGCGGAGCTGTCTCCTCCGCCTCCTGACCCTCGCCGACCTGGGTCACCCGTCCTCCCTCGGTGATCGTGTCGATCGATGGACCCGTGCTGCTGGGCATGTGGCTTCCCGCTCTGCCTTCGAAGGAACCGGCAGACCGGCGCCGACGCCCGCGTCGGTACCTGCCGTACCCGTCGAGTGCGACCTTACCCGGGATGCCCGGTTCCCCGACATGTCATCTTCCCGCCGCGGCCGGTGGGGCGCCAGCCACGGGCCGCCCGGTCCGGTTACGACCGTTGTCAGCCACGTTGCTGGTACCTGCACCAGCCAATCTAGAGGTTGACCGCAAGTAGTCGACGGAGGGGCGCACCGGGAGTGGCGGCCTCCCCGACGCCCGGTTGAATTCCCCCCGATCGGCCCCGCACCCTCACCCGTACGGTTGGTTGTCCACAGGCCGGGAGGATGGCTGAGCGGGGAAACGCGGAGTTATCCACAGCCCCATCCCCAGGTTGGTGATCCTCGTTCACCGTCCGTGGTCGACGGTCCGGACGACTCCGGCGGACCGGGGTCAGCGGCCGAGGCGGCGGCGGACCATCCCGACCACCTCGGTGATCTCGCCGATCCGCAGCACCATGGCCAGCCCCAGGTACGTCCCGCCGATCACCGCGCCACCCACCACCAGCTGGACGGCCGCCGCGAACCAGCTGAGGTCGGCCGGGTCGCCGGGGAGCAGCTTGACGACGAGCAGGCCCACCAGCGCGGCGCCCAGCGCGGCGACGACCACCCGACCCATGGTCCGCATGATGCCGCCGAGGCCGATCCGGCCCACCCGGGGCCGCAGCAGCAGCGCCGAGATCACCGCGGCGGCCAGGTACGAGACGGCGTTGCCGAGCATCATGCCGGCCGCCGCGAAGGTGGCGGAGAAGGCGAGGAAGAGCCCGATCTGGAGGAGCACCCGCAGCGCCACCACCGGGATGTTGATCAGGGCCGGGGTGCGGGTGTCCGGCAGCGCGTAGAAGGCGAAGGTGAACAGCTGGCTGATCGCGAACGGCACGAGCCCCACCGCGGCGACCAGCAGCACGGTCGACGTGGCCCGGGCGTTGTTGCCGTCGAACGCGCCGTACTGGAAGATCACCCGGGCGATCGGCCCGGCCAGCACCGCGTAGCAGACCGCGATCGGGGCGAGCACCGCGGTGACCATCCGGGTGCCACGGGACAGGTCCGCGGTCACCTCGCGGAGCCGGCCTTCGGCGGCCGCGGCGCTCATCCGGGGCATCAACGCGGTGATGATCGAGACGGCGATGATGCCGTGCGCCATCATCAGCAGCAGGAAGACGTTGTTGTAGATCAGGATGCCGGCCCGGGTCTTGCCGTCGCCGTTCTCGCCGGCCGCCCGGGTGAGCAGGTTGACCACCACGAAGAGGCCGAGCTGGTTGACCGCCACGTAGCAGAACATCCAGGCCCCGAGCTTGCCCAGCTCGCGCAGGCCCAGCTCGCGGAAGTCGAACCGCCACTTCCAGCGGAACCCCACCTTGCGCAGCGCCGGCAGCAGGCCGGCGGCCTGGATCGCGACACCGACCAGGGTGCCGCCGCCGATCAGCAGGATCCGGCCCCAGCCCATCTCGGCGGGCTTGAGGATCTTCGCCCCGTAGACCGCGATGTACAGCCCGCAGGTGCCGATGACGACGAGGTTGTTCAGGATCGGCGCCCACATCGGCGCAGCGAAGTGCCCCCGGGTGTTCAGCACCGCGGCGATCAGCGCGCTGACGCCGGTGAAGAAGAGCATCGGCAGCATCAGGTAGGACAGGTTGTTGACCAGCCCCGTGTAGTCGGCGCCCTTGCCGCTCGCGTACAGCGCGGTCAGCACCGGCGCCAGGGCGACCGCGATCAGCGCGGCGGCGGCCAGCGAGAGCACCGCCAGGGTGAGCAGCCGCTGCGCGTACGCCTCGCCCTTGTCCGCGTCGACCTTGCGCCGGCGCACCAGCACCGGGATCAGCACGCTGGTGAGCACCCCGCCGAGCAAAAACTCGTACACCTGGTTCGGCAGGAACTGCGCGGTCGTGTACGCGTTGCCGACCAGGCCGCCGCCGAGGGCCGCGCCGATCATCAGGTTGCGGATGAAGCCCGTACCCCGGCTGACCAGGCTGCCGACCGCCATCACCGCGCTGTTCGCCGCGGCGCTGGCCTCCCCCACCTGCTCCGGCGGTGGCGCGGTGGCCTCCACCGCCGGCTGGTTGAGCGGCTCGGCCGAGATGAAGGTCGCCTCTCCGGTGGGAGGGATCGCGCCGTCCGGCGTGGCGTTCGCGCTGCGGTAGAGCCCGCCGCTCATCTCCAGCCTCCCAAGGGGTACGTCGGGGCCGGGCACCGTCCCGACGGTCAAGACCTTAGTCAACCTGTACCTCTTACCCGCGCCCGGCGGCGGAGTTCCCGGGCCGGACCGATAGGCTGGCGATCCCATGTCCGAAGCCTCCGCATCCCACGCCGCCGACCGCCGCGAGCTCACCGCCGCGCAGCGCAACGCCGTCGCCGAGCTGCTCCGCGTCTCGCCGGTCGCCGACGAGCTCGGTCGCCGGTTCGTCGCGGCGGGCCACGAACTGCACCTGGTGGGCGGTTCGGTCCGGGACGCGCTGCTCGGCCGGCTCGGCGAGGACCTGGACTTCTGCACCGACGCGCACCCCGACGAGACGCTGCGGATCATCAAGGGCTGGGCCGAGTCGATCTGGGAGACCGGTCGGGAGTTCGGCACCATCGGCCTGCAGCGCGACGGGCTCCGCCTGGAGATCACCACCTTCCGCGCGGAGGCGTACGACCAGGTCAGCCGTAACCCGATCGTCGAGTACGGGACCAGCCTGGAAGACGACCTCAAGCGGCGGGACTTCACCATCAACGCGATGGCGGTGAGCCTCCCCGACCACCGCTTCACCGACCCGCACGGCGGCCTGGCCGACCTCGCGGCCAAGGCCATCCGTACTCCCGGCACGCCTCAGGAGTCGTTCCGCGACGACCCGCTGCGGATGCTGCGGGCGGCCCGGTTCACCGCCCAGCTCCGCTTCGCCGTCCACCCGGACGTCCGCGAGGCGATGACCCGGATGGCCGCCGACCTGGACCGGATCACCGCCGAGCGGATTCGGGACGAGTTCACCAAGCTGCTCTGCGGCGCGGACCCGATCACCGGGTTGCGGCTGCTGGTCGACACCGGGCTGGGCGAGCGGTTCCTGCCCGAGCTGACCGGGCTGAAGCTGACGATCGACGAGCACGCCCAGCACAAGGACGTGTACGAGCACACCCTCACCGTGGTCGAGAACGCCATGTCGATGGAGGAGGACGGCTGCGACTTCGTGCTGCGGATGGCCGCGCTGATGCACGACGTCGGCAAGCCGGCCACCAAGGCGGTCGGCCCCGACGGCCGGGTCAGCTTCCACCACCACGAGGTGGTCGGGGCCCGGCTGACCAAGGCCCGGATGAAGGCCATGCGGTACCCGAAGGACGTCACCTCGAAGGTGGTCGCCCTGGTCGCGCTGCACCTGCGTTTCTACGGGTACGGCCGGGGCGAGTGGACCGACTCGGCGGTGCGCCGGTACGTCGCGGACGCCGGTGACCTGCTGCCCCGGCTGCACAAGCTGACCCGGTCGGACTGCACCACCCGCAACCGGCGCAAGGCGGCCGCGCTGGCCGCCGACTACGACGCGCTGGAGGAGCGGATCGCCCGGATCGCCGCCGAGGAGGACCTGGCCCGGGTTCGCCCCGACCTGGACGGCAACGCGATCATGGAGTTGCTCGGCGTACCGCCGGGACCGGTGGTGGGGAAGGCCTGGCAGCACCTGAAGGAGCAGCGCCTGGAGCGCGGCCCGCTGGACCGCGACGAGGCCGAGGCGGAGCTGCTGCGCTGGGCCCGGGAGCAGGGCGTCCTGGACTGAGCGCGGCGAACCGGCGACCTTGCGTGACGGCTCACCGCGGGGCCACCGTCACGGCCCGGTCGACCAGTTCCTTCGGCAGCGGTTGGCGGACCAGTTCCCGGCCGGTCAGGTCGGCGAGGACGAAGTCGCGGGACCCGTACTGCCACCGTCCACCTCCGTATTGGAGACGCGATCCGGCGGCCGAAGTTTGCCTCACCGGCGCAGACGGTGGGGCGGGAGGCCGTGACGTCGGGCGCTGTCCGGCTGTTCACACCAGTGACGCCCCTGAGCCCGCCGACAGGGACAAGACGGAGACGACGGATGTCATCGGACACGCTCACCACCGCGGGAATCCTGCTGATCACCGTCGTCGCGGTGGCCTACGGCGGCCTGACCCTGCTCACCCACCTGGCCCGACGCAAGCCCGGTTACCTGGACAACCCGGTCCGGCGGGGGCTGTGGACGGCCGGCCACGCGCACGCCGGCGTCCTTGTCCTGCTGGTTCTGGTCGCCCTGCCCTGCCTCGACCAGGCCGAGGCGCTGCTGGGTGTCGCGCTGCTCTGACGGCCCCGCGGTGGCGTTCCGGGCTCCGCGCGGGACAATCGGGTCATGCGCTGGACCGTGCTCGACTCGCCGATTGGGGAGTTCTCCGTGGCCACCGACGACGAGGCGGTCTGCGGGGCGCACTTCGGGCGGGTGGAGTCGGCGACCGACGAGCCCGTCGGCGGGCTGGCCGGCCGGTCGGTGGCCGAGCTACGGGCGTACTTCGCCGGTGAGCTGACCGAGTTCACCGTGCCGGTGGCGGTGCGCCGGGGGTCCGACTTCGAGCGGGCGGTCTGGGGGGAGATGACCCGCATCCCGTACGGGGAGACGCTCACCTACGGCGAGGTGGCGAGGGCGGTCGGCGAGCCGGGCGCGGCCCGGGCGGTCGGGGTCGCCTGCAACCGGAACCCGATTCCGGTGATCGTGCCCTGCCACCGGATCGTCGGGGCGGGCGGCAAGCTGGTCGGCTTCGGCGGCGGGCTGCCGCGCAAGGTGACGCTCCTGGAGTTGGAGGCCGGCGTCGCCCTGCAACGCGCCTGGTCGTGACGTACCTCCGGGTCGTCTGAACGCGCGAGGGCCGGGTCCGTGCGGACCCGGCCCTCGACGCTGCTGTGGTCAGCGCGTCAGCGCTCGACCTCGCCGGCGATGAACGCCTCGACGGCGGCGTGCGCGTCGTGGTCGGCGTACTGCTTGGGCGGGGACTTCATGAAGTACGACGAGGCCGACAGGATCGGGCCGCCGATCTTGCGGTCCAGCGCGATCTTCGCGGCCCGGACGGCGTCGATGATGACACCGGCCGAGTTCGGCGAGTCCCACACCTCGAGCTTGAGCTCGGCGTTGAGCGGGGTGTCGCCGAAGGAGCGGCCTTCCAGGCGGATGTACGCCCACTTGCGGTCGTCGAGCCACGGCACGTGGTCCGACGGGCCGATGTGCACGTCGCTCTTGCTCATCTCGTGCGGGATCTGGGAGGTCACCGACTGGGTCTTCGAGATCTTCTTCGAGACCAGGCGGGTGCGCTCCAGCATGTTCATGAAGTCCATGTTGCCGCCGAAGTTGAGCTGGTACGTGCGCAGCAGCTCGACACCGCGGTCCTCGAAGAGCTTCGCCAGGGCGCGGTGCACGATGGTGGCGCCGACCTGGCTCTTGATGTCGTCGCCGACGATCGGCAGACCCGCGTCTTCGAACTTCTTCGCCCACTCGGGGTCGGAGGCGATGAAGACCGGCAGGGCGTTCACGAACGCGCAGCCGGCGTCGATCGCGGCCTGGGCGTAGAACTTGTCGGCCTGCTCGGAGCCGACCGGCAGGTAGGAGACGACGACGTCGACCTGCGCGTCGCGCAGCGCCTTGGCCACATCGACCGGCTCGGTGTCCGACTCCTCGATGATCTCGCGGTAGTACTGGCCCAGACCGTCGAAGGTCGGACCGCGCTGCACGCTGACGCCGGTCGGCGGCACGTCGCAGAGCTTGATGGTGTTGTTCTCGCTGGCGACGATCGCCTCCGCGAGGTCCATGCCCACCTTCTTGGCGTCCACGTCGAACGCCGCGACAAACTCCACGTCCGAGACGTGGTAGTCGCCGAAGGTGACGTGCATGAGACCCGGGACGCGGTCGTTCGGATCGGCGTTCCGGTAGTACTCCACGCCCTGTACGAGGGACGAGGCGCAGTTACCCACACCGACGATGGCGACGCGGACGGAGCCCATAGCGTCTGCCTCCTTCTTCTTCATCACGGCCGCTCTTTCCTGGACTCGCCAGGCGGGGGCGGGCTGTTGTCATCTCGTCGGCCGCCGGCTGTCCCGGGTAGCGGGACGGTCGGGGCACGGCCGGAGCGCTCATTGGCGATGAGCTCCTCCAGCCAGCGGACCTCACGCTCACAGGCGTCGAGGCCGTGGCGCTGCAGTTCCAGGGTGTACGCGTCGAGGCGCTCGGCTGCCCGGCCGAGCACGTCACGAAGACCTTCGCGACGCTCCTCGATCTTGCGGCGACGACCTTCCAGGATCCGGAGCCGGGTGGCCTGGTCGGTCCGGGCGAAGAACGCGAAGTGCACGCCGAAGCCCGTGTCGTCGTACGTCTCGGGACCAGCCTGCGCTATCAGTTGGGCGAAGCGTTCCTTGCCCTCCGCGGTAATGGTGTAGACCACCCGACCACGTCGGCTGGTCAGCGCGGGAACCTCCTCGGCGGTCGCGGGTGTCTCGGCGGCTTCGGTGATCCAGCCCGCCGCCTGCAGCCGGCGCAGGGTCGGGTAGAGCGAGCCGTAGCTGATCGCCGCCCGGATGGCGCCGAGCTTGGCGGTCAGCTCCTTGCGCAGCTCGTAGCCGTGCATCGGAGCCTCCTGCAGGAGGCCCAGGATGGCGAACTCGAGCATGCCCATCCCTTCTTACCCCCGCCATCGAGCGGTAACCGCCGCGATGTATCGGACCGATACATCGCACGTTAGCGGAGACCCATGATCAGGGCAAACCCCCGTTCCGAGGTGCTGCCGTCACGGATCGTCACGGCGGTCGCCTCGTCCGGCCGGACCGCGTACCCTTTGCCGCATGCGTACGTCTCGCCAGGTCGTCGACTACTCGCTCCAGAAGCGAGCGGTGCTGCGCGAGCTCCTCGCCGGCCGGGTCGGCACGTACGACGTCTGCGACGCCTCGCCGTACCTGAAGAACGCCGCCCGGTTCCACGGCGAACCCACCGAGGAGCGCTGCCCGATCTGCCGCAGCGAGAACCTCATCCACGTCCACTACATTTACGGGGACGAACTCAAGCAGTCCGCCGGCCAGGCGCGTACCCGGGCCGAGTTGCCCGTCCTGGCGATGACGTTGCGTGAGTTCCAGGTCTTCGTGGTGGAGGTGTGCCTCGGCTGTGACTGGAACCATCTCGTCGAGCAGTTCCTGCTCGGCCGGGACGGGCTGGCCGGCGGCACGGAGGACGGGGCGGAGCGGGGCGCGGTGAGCGGCCCGTCCGCCCCGAACGGTTCCACCCCTCGTCGAAGGCGAGAGGCGCAACGGTGATTCGAGCTGTATCGGCCGACCCCGGCCCGGACGACGACGGGTGGGCGGACCGACAGCTTCGACGTCTGATTAGTCCGATTGCTTTGGATTCGACGCCTGCGCCCCGGCACGCCCGGGGTGTAGCGTCTCGTGGTCCAGCTCACGGCAACCCGGTGGCGGCGTGTCCGCGCCCCACCGCGACCGGCAGGGTGTGAGGAATGAACTACGGCGATCCCAGTTCTTCGCGTGGGCGGGCCCAGATCCCGGGCCCCAACGGCGACCCCGGTTCCGGTGGGAGCCCGCACGGGAACGGCTGGTCATCAGCCCCGGAGGGTGGGGCCTCGGCCCGCGCCTCCGTCCCGCCCCGGGGGTCCGCGTCCGGTGGACGGGCCTCCGTCGGCGGCGCGGCTCCGGCACCGCGCGGCGGTGCGGCGGGCTCGGCCTCGGTGGGCCGGGCCGGCGCGGGACGGGCCTCGGTGCCCGTCTCCCCGGCCCCCGGTGGCGCCTCGGGTCGGGCCGGCGCGGGCCGCGCCTCGGTCGGCGCGGCCGCGGTGGGCTCGGCCGGGCGGGCGAGCGTCGGCTCGGCGGCCGTGGGTGGTCGGGCCTCGGTGGCCCGCGCCGGGGTGCCGGGCATGGCGGGCAGTGGTCCCGGCGGTCCCGGTGGGCCGAACGGTCCCGGCCGCCGCGGTGGCCGCGGTGACGACCCGGGCGCGGCGGCCCGGGCGAAGAAGCGCCGGCGGATCAACATGCTGATCGCCAGCTTTGCCGTCTTCATCATGCTCGCCGGCATCGGCGTGGTCGGCTTCACCTACTACTCCACCAACGTCATCCTCCCCGAGGACACCACCCCGCCGCTCGCCAGCACCATCTACGCGGGTGACGGCAAGACACCCATCGCCAAGGTCGGCGCGGAGAACCGCGCCTTCGTCGCCATCAAGGACATCCCGCAGTGGGTGCAGGACGCGGTCGCCGCGGCGGAGGACCGGAACTTCTACCGGCACTCCGGTGTGGACTACAAGGGCATCGCCCGGGCCGCCTGGAACAACTTCACCGGCGGCGACAAGCAGGGCGCCTCGACCATCACCCAGCAGTACGCCCGCAACGCCTACGACAACCTGAAGCAGGACACGTACGCGCGGAAGGTGAAGGAGGCGATCCTCGCCTCCAAGCTGAACGACAAGTACGACAAGCCGACGATCATGCAGCACTACCTGAACATCGTCTACTTCGGGCGGGGCGCGTACGGCATCGAGGCGGCGGCCCAGACGTACTTCGGCAAGCCGACGAAGAACCTGACCGTGGCAGAGGCAGCGGTGCTCGCGGCGCTGATCAAGCAGCCGGAGCCGAGCGCCACGCACAAGGGCTACGACCCGGCGATCAACCAGGCGGCCGCGCTGGACCGGTGGAACTACGTGATCAGCGGCATGATCACCGAGGGCTGGTTGGACGCGCCGGGCAAGCAACCGCACCCGACTGAATACCCGCTCAAGTCGCTCAAGAAGCCCAACTCGAGGGGCGTCGGGGTCGACTTCGGCGTCAACACGCCGTACGGCAACGTGATCAACTATGTCGCGCAGGAGATGCGGGAGAAGAAGCTCTGCACCGACAACGACGCCGACGTCACCGACAACAAGCCGCTCTGCTCGCAGGCGCTCAGCAAGGGCGGCTACCGGATCACCACCACCATCGACACCAAGATGCAGAAGGCGGCGCTCGAGGCGGCCCAGCGCGCCACCAAGGGCTCCGAGTTGGACGGTCAGCCGAAGAACCTGATGGCGGCCGTGGTGTCGATCGATCCCAGGACCGGCGGTGTGCGTGCCTACTACGGCGGTGACAACGGCACCGGCACCGACTACGCCGGCAAGAACTACGACAACGGCGTCGTCAGCGGCGGCCACTCGCCCGGTTCGAGTTTCAAGATCTACACGCTGGCCGCGGCGCTCAAGGCCGGCAAGTCCCTCGAGTCCCGGTGGAAGGGCAAGGCGTTCACCCCGGAGGGGGTCACCTGGAAGGTCAGCAACGCCGGCACCGACAACCCGTCCTGCGGCAACTCCTGCACCCTCGAGGTGTCGACGCTGAAGTCGCTGAACGTGCCGTTCTACTACGTGACCCAGGAGATCGGCCCGGACAAGGTCGTCGAGATGGCCAGGAACGCCGGCGTCACGATGATGTGGCAGACGGACACCAACCCGGCGAAGCCGCACGACCTCACCAAGGAGAAGCCGCAGGACCTCGCGCCGGCGCCCTTCTACCACGTCGTCGGCTACGGCCAGTACCCGATCACCGTGCTGGACCACGCCAACGGCGTCGCCACCTTCGCCAACGGCGGGAAGTACATCAAGGCGCACTTCGTGAAGCTGGTGGAGAAGCAGGACCAGCAGACCGGTACGTGGCGGAAGCTGGGCGGTGAGCAGGTCAAGCCGGTGCAGCGAATCGACCAGGACATCGTCCGCGACGTGACCTCGGTACTGGAGAAGTACCCGGCCGCCGTGAACCGCCGGCTCGCCGACGGCCGCAAGGCCGCCGAGAAGACCGGTACCTGGGAGCAGAAGCCGGGGACCACCGAGAACGGCGACGCCTGGATGATCGGCTACACCCCCCAGCTCGCGACCGCGGTCTGGGTCGGCAACGTCAAGAACCGTCTACCGATCAAGGACAAGAGCGGCGCGAAGATCAGCGGCGCCAAGATGCCGGGCGCCATCTTCCAACGGTTCATGAACGAGGCGCTCAAGGGCGAGAAGGAGATGGACTTCCTGGAGGCCGCGCACGTCGGCGACCCGAACTCCGGCAACGGGGAGGCCCCGCCGCCGACGGCGCCGCCCGTGATGCCGGGCTGCCCGGACCCGCTGAACCCGTTCTGCCCGGTCAACGGTGGCGGCAACGGCAACGGCAACGGCGGGCCGACCAACCCGTTCGATCCGCGACCCGGCGGTGGTGGCGGTGGTGGCGGCGGGATCCTCCCGACCACACCACCACGGCAGACGTACTGAACTCCAAGCACCGCCGACGGCGGCCGGACCACGCGTCCGGCCGCCGTCGGCGTATCCGCCTACCGGAATTGTGCGGGTGAGGCGGGACGCCGACCCCCGCCGTACGGCAGGATTCCTCTCCATGAGCACCCAGTCGACGGCAGGCATCGACGGCGCCGAAACCACCGACCACCCGTCCCGCTCGGACGGCTTCGTCCGCGGCGTCTCCGAGGTGATCGGCGGACCGCTGGGCGACCACGCGGTCGCGCTGGACCGGCCCGCCGGCCGGGAGGGGCGCTTCTGGACGGCCGCCCGGATCGTGCTGGCCCTGGTCTGCCTGACCCTCGCCCTGCACTGGGTGCAGAAGTCGCCCTGCCAGGACGGCGCCTGGCAGAACAACGTGCAGTACACCCGGCTCTGCTACACCGACGTGCTGGCGCTCTACTACGCCGAGGGGCTGAACGAGGGCAAGGTGCCCTACGTCGACCACCCCGTCGAGTACCCGGTGCTGACCGGCTACCTCATGGGCGCGCTGGGGCTGCCGGTGCACGCCCTCGGCGTCGACAACCCCGGCATCAACCAGGGCCGGTGGTTCTACAACCTGAACGCGCTGGTGCTCAGCGCGCTCGCGGTGGCCACCGTAGCGGTCATCCTCGCCCTACGGCGACGACGACCCTGGGACGCGGCGCTCTTCGCGCTCGCCCCCGCACTGCTGCTCACCGCCACGGTCAACTGGGACCTGCTCGCGGTCGGGCTGGCCGCGTTCGGACTGCTGGCCTGGGCGCGGTCCGAACCCAGCCTGTACGGTGCCGTGCTGGCCGCCCTGGCCGGGGTGCTGCTCGGGCTCGGCGGCGCGGCGAAGATGTGGCCGCTGTTCATCCTCGGGCCGATCCTGGTGCTCGCGGTCCGCGCCGGCCGGGTCTGGGCCGCACTCCTGTCCATCATCACGGCCGCGATGACGGTGGTGTTGGTGAACCTGCCGGTGGCGATTCCCTACCGGGAAAGCTGGGGGCGCTTCTTCGAGCTGAACACCACTCGGCCGATCGACTGGGGCACGCTCTGGTACATCGGCCGCTACCTGGACGGCAAGGTGAGCCCGTCGGCCCCGGGCAAGCTCGGGCCGTTCGAGTGGCTGAACGCCAACATCCCCACCCTCAACTGGCTGTCGTACGCCCTCTTCGGGCTGGCCTGCCTCGGCATTGCCGCGCTGGCGCTGCTCGCGCCGCGGCGGCCCCGGCTGGCCCAGCTCGCCTTCCTGGTGGTCGCCGTCTTCCTGATCTTCAGCAAGGTCTGGTCCCAGCAGTTCGTGCTCTGGTTGCTCCCGCTCGCGGTGCTCGCCCGACCGCGCTGGGGCGCCTTCCTGGCCTGGCAGCTCGCCGAGGTGTGCTACTTCGCCGCGTTCTACGGCGAGCTGCTCGGCGCGGCGACCAACCGGCCGGTCTTCCCGGAGGGCGTCTTCGTGCTGGCCGCCAGCCTCCGGCTGATCACCGTCGCGGTGCTCTGCGGCTTCGTGATCCGGGACATCCTGCGGCCCGAGCGCGACGTGGTCCGCCACACCTATGCCGACGACCCGGACGGTGGCGTCCTCGACGGCTCCCCCGACGCCCCCTGGTACGTCCGCTGGCGCGACCGCTCCTCGACGGGCTCCGCGCCGGCCGATCCCGTCACGGTGTAGGCGGGGCCACAGCCCGGTCAGAGGCGGTAGACGACCGCGTCGCCGACCTCCTCGCGGGTGATGCCCAGCCCGTCGACCGGGTTGTCGACGATCCGCTCCCAGGGTGTGCCGGCCAGCTGGTCACGCAGGATCACCACGTTGCGGACGCCCAGGGAGCGCAGGTAGTCGACGCTGGACTGGTCCGGGAAGCCGAGGGTCAGCTCGCGGACCCGGGCCTGGCTGTCCGGGGTGAAGCCGCTGCCCCCGTTGACCATGTCCTGGAACCGGCTGGTCGACCAGAGCATCACCGGCTGGTCCAGGTTCTGGCTGCTCGGCAGGACCAGCATCGGACCGTCCACGGTGCGCAGGGCGGCCGGCTGCACCGGTACCACCGGGTGCGGGGTGGTGTTCAGCCCCTCGACGAGCACCAGTAGCAGCGGCAACAGGGTGGCCAGCCGCAGCCAGGGCCCGGGCCAGGGCGGCACCCGCTCGGCGGCCAGCTCGCGGACGCGGGCGCAGAACGCGGTCACCGCGCCCGCGGCGAGCAGGCCGAGCAGCAGGGTCGTCCAGAGCATCATCCGGCCGGGCGTCCGCAACCCGTTCCAGCCGGGCAGGTGCTCGAAGAGCGGCACGTAGGTGAAGGTGCCGTGGAAGAACCGGGTCCCCATGGCCAGGGCCATCGTCACCAGCACCCCGGCGAGCAGCAGCAGCCGGTGGCGCAGCCGCCAGACCGAGAAGAAGAGGCCGCCGGCGGCCAGCGCGTAGAGCACGAAGCCGGGCAGCAGCGTCATCTCCGGATGCCAGGGCAGCGCGGCCCGCGCCCCCTCGTGCAGGTCGCCCCAGATCCGCGACTCGGCCGGCGCGGTGAAGAAGCCGCTCGCCGGCGGTGAGTAGATGGCGATGTCGCCGATCGTCCGCTCCGCGTTCGGGTGCAGCTCGGCGACCGTGAAATACGGCACGGCCAGCAGCGCGCCCACCGCGGCGAAGAGCGCGCCGCCGATCACGTCGGCGAGGAGCAGCCGGACGCCGAACGGTCGCCGCACCGGCCGGACCAGCCAGCGCCGGGTGAACCAGACGACCGCCGAGACCAGCACGATGCCGGCCAGCAGGTACGCGAACGGCAGCCCGATACCGAAGCCCAGGCTGAGCTGCCACGCCGCCACCATCCAGCCGGCGTACGCCCACCCGGCGTGCCGGCGACCCGGGCGGTACCCGTACCGCAGGGACCAGCCGTGTCCCCGGGCGAGCATGGCCAGGGCCAGCGGGATGCCGCCGTTGGAGACGATGTGCAGGTGCCCGGCCTGGGCCAGCAGCCACGGGGCGTACGCGTAGCTCACCCCGGCCACCGCGGCGCCGATCCGGCCCGCCCCCAGCTGCCGCGCCAACGCGTACGCCCCCAGCGTGGCGAGCGCGTGGGCCAGCACGAACATGATGTTGTAGCGCAGCACCGCCGCCTCGGGGCCGGTGCCGAGCATGCCGGCGGGGGCGTACCCGAGCAGGGTGTCGGAGAAGGCGAAGCTCCACTTCTCCGGGAAGAACGTGTTGGCGTGCCAGAGCTGCGCCGGGTCGGTCAGCAGGATGTGCCCGGACCAGGCCATCTGCCACGACTGCAGGCTCGGGTCCCAGTAGTCCTGCGGCAGGGTGTAGAGCGGGTAGCGCAGCGTCGGCCAGGTGAGCAGGACGGCCAGGGCCAGCGCGGCGACGACTGCCAGGGTCCACTCGTGCACCAGGAACCGGCCCACCGCGCGGACCGCCCGGCGGGGCCGGGTGAGCACCGGGTCGGGGGCGGGACCGAAGGCGGACCAGGGGTCGGCTTTCGCCGTACCCTCGGCGGGCGCATCCTTGCCGGCGGCGCCGTCCTTGCCGTCCTTCCCGGTCTTTCCGGTGGCGGTCCCGGCACCGTCGCCTTCGTCGGCGGCGGTGCTGGCCCCGCCGCCCGTTCCGGCGGGCTCGTCCTTCCCGGCGGTGGTCGCGTCCGTCGTGGTGGCCGCGTTCCGGTCGGTGGCGGGGCTGTCGCCCTCGGCGGTCCTCCCGGCAGCCGGTCCGTCCCCGGCGGCCTTTCCCGCGGCGGGCCCGCCGATGGCTGTCGCCGCGGCGACCGGCTGGTCCTTGGTGGTGGCCGCGACGGCTTGCTCGGCCTTCGCGGTCGCCGCGGCGGACGACCGCTCCTTCGTGGGCTCTTCCGCGGTGGTGTCGTCCGTCGCCCGGGCGGTGGCGCTGGCGTCGGTGCCGGCCGCCTCGGGAGGCGGCGGGTTGTCGCCGTTGATGGTCGAGCCGGCCCGGCCGCCGCTGTCCGTCGCGTCCGACTGCTCCGTGGTCATGCGGCCGACGTCCCCGTGCCGAGCTGCCCGCGCAGGAAGGCGACGTCCGCCGCCTGGCCGTCGACCCCGCCGGGCGTCTCCACGATGACCGGGGCGCCGGCGGCGCGGATCACCGCCACCACCAGCTCGGGGTCGATCGTGCCGCCGTCGAGGTTGTCGTGCCGGTCCTGCCCCGAGTTGAAGGCGCCCTTGGAGTTGTTCGCGTGCACCAGGTCGATCCGGCCGGTGATCGCCTTGACCCGGTCGACCAGCCCCAGCAGCTCCTCGCCGCCGGCGTGGGCGTGGCAGGTGTCCAGGCAGAAGCCCACCTCGTAGTCGCCGAGGGCGTCCCAGAGCCGGGCCAGCGCGTCGAGGTGCCGGGCGCAGGCGTTGTCGCCACCGGCGGTGTTCTCGATCAGGACCGGGACCGGAAAGCCGCCGGAGTCGGCGGCGTACGCGAAGGTCTTGCGCCAGTTGTCGAAGCCGACCGCCAGGTCGTCGCCGGCGTTGACGTGGCCGCCGTGCACGATCAGCCCCTTCGCGCCGATCGCCGCCGCCGCCGTGGCATGGCTCAGCAGCAGCTTCCGGCTCGGGATCCGGATCCGATTGTTGAGCGTGGCCACGTTGATGACGTACGGCGCGTGGACGTAGAGGTCGACGTCCGCGCCGCGCAGCCGGTCGGCGTCCGCCCGGGGCTTCGGGGCCTTCCATCCCTGTGGATCGGAGAGGAAGAACTGCACGGCCTCGGCGTCACGGGCGGCCGCCTCGGCCAGCGGGTCGGTCGGATCGACGTGGGCTCCGATACGCATGCAGGGGAGCCTACGTCGCGCCCCCTGCGTGCGGGGTGACGGCGGCGCGCCGGGTGTTCCGGCGACCGGATCGGCGGGGACCGGCGCCGTGGGCGGCGACGGAACGCGTCACCCGGCGGGCGGGCGGTCGTTGTGCGAGGTGGGATTGATGGTCGACGCCCCACCCGGGCACGGTCACCCGCGGCCCGGGCGGGGAGACCCCGGAAATGGCTCGCCCCGTCGTGCGGCCCGGCACGACGGGGCGGGATCCGACTCGCGCCGCCGGTGACCGATCGGCAGCGCGGTCGGGGCAATTCCTCCATTTACCCCAACAGGTGACGAGAGCCGTTGTATGGTCAGATCAGCTGACAACACTATAAAGCTCCGCGGGGCGTCCTCGATCCAACCTCATCGGTGTGGTCGTTCCTCCCCAGGTCCCACCCAAGGAATGCGGACGGGACGCCCCGCGGCCTCCTGGACAGGGGTCCACCTCCGGTGCTCGAAGCCGGCGGTGGACCCCTGTCACCGCGCCCGGCCGGTCCCGCCGACCGCCCCGGGCATGATCGTCCGGACCGGGTATCCTGGTCCGGTTGTCCGCGTCCGGCCGGGTCCCCCCGGTACCGGGCGGGCCACGACGCAGACCTCCTGCCACGGAAGGACCGTGGCCGCATAGCCCACAGGAGGTGAGCACGTCTTGCGTCATTACGAGATCATGGTGATCCTCGACCCCAGCCTCGAGGAGCGCACCGTCGCCCCGTCGCTCGACACGTACCTGAACGTGATCCGGACCGCGGGTGGCTCGGTGGAGAAGACCGACGTGTGGGGCCGCCGGCGCCTCGCGTACGAGATCAGCAAGAAGGCCGAGGGCATCTACGCCGTCATCGACCTGCAGGCCACGCCTGCGGCCGTGGCCGAGCTGGACCGTCAGCTGCGGCTCAACGAGTCCGTGCTGCGCACCAAGGTCATCCGGCCGGAGATGCGCTAAGCATTCAAACCCGGTTCGCCCGGATCAGCCTCATCGGCTCTGTCGTACGGCTCTGAGAGCCTGTACGGCGGGATCTGATGAGTGCGCGAGGAGATGGTCATGGCAGGAGACACCACCATCACGGTCATCGGCAACCTGACCGATGACCCCGAGTTGCGGTTCACCCCGTCCGGTGCGGCGGTCGCCAAGTTCCGGGTCGCTTCGACGCCCCGGTTCATGGACAAGACCACCAATGAGTGGAAGGACGGCGAGCCGCTCTTCCTGGCCTGCACCGTGTGGCGGCAGGCGGCGGAGCACGTCGCCGAGTCGCTGCAGCGGGGCGCCCGCGTGATCGTCTCGGGTCGACTGCGTCAGCGGTCGTACGAGACCCGCGAGGGTGAGAAGCGCACCGTCATCGAGCTCGAGGTCGACGAGATCGGCCCGTCGCTGCGCTACGCCACGGCGAAGGTGCAGAAGATGTCGCGCTCCGGTGGTGGCGGCGGTGGCTTCGGCTCCGGTGGTGGCGGTGGCCAGGGCGGCGGAGGCAACTTCGACGACCCCTGGGCCTCGGCTGCCCCGGCTCCCTCGCGCGGTGGTTCGGGCGGCAACTTCGACGAGGAGCCTCCGTTCTAATGGCGCCGAGCGCCCGCGATCGCAAACCAGGAGCACGAGCAATGGCCAAGGCTGCGGCACTTCGCAAGCCGAAGAAGAAGGTGAACCCGCTCGACAAGGACGGGATCACCTACATCGACTACAAGGACACCGCGCTGCTGCGCAAGTTCATCTCCGACCGCGGCAAGATCCGCGCTCGGCGGGTGACCGGCGTCACCTCGCAGCAGCAGCGGCAGATCGCCCGCGCGGTCAAGAACGCCCGCGAGATGGCGCTCCTGCCGTACACGGCCACGACCCGCTGAGAGGAGGCACCGACATGAAGATCATCCTGACTCAGGAGGTGTCCGGCCTCGGTGCCCCGGGCGACATCGTCGAGGTGAAGAACGGCTACGGCCGTAACTACCTGCTGCCGCAGGGCTTCGCGATCGCCTGGACCAAGGGCGCGGAGAAGCAGGTCACGGTCATCAAGCGGGCCCGCTCGGCCCGGGAGATCCGCGACCTCGATCACGCCAACGAGGTCAAGGCCCAGCTCGAGGGTCTCAAGGTCACCCTGAAGGTCCGCGCCGGTGAGGGCGGCCGGCTCTTCGGCTCGGTCACCCCGGCCGAGATCGTCGACGCCGTCAAGGCGGCCGGCGGTCCGGTCCTGGACCGTCGTCGGCTGGAGTTGCCCGGTCACATCAAGTCGACCGGCAGCTACCCGGTGCGCGTCAAGCTGCACCCCGAGGTGGCCGCCAAGTTCGACCTGAACGTCGTCCAGGGCTGACACCCGCCAGCACCACGGAAAGGCCCGCACCGGAACCGGTGCGGGCCTTTCCGCATGCGGACGTCGCGGGTGGGCCGGTGCCGTACGCGTCCGGCCTCGCCGGGGCTGGGCCGTCGCTCGGCCGGTGCCGCGACGGAAACTCAGCCGATCGGCTGGCCGGTCACCGCGCTGATCATCACCGTGGAGAGACCGCCACCGACCACCGCCGCCGCCAACGCCACCGTCGCCGAGCGCCAGGTCGTCCCGACCCGGCGCAGCAGCACCGCGATGACCAGGCTGCTCACCAGCGCCAGCCCGAACCGCGGGGCCCCCGCGATCAGCGAGCCGATGGCGTGTGCCCGGGGGGAGTCGCACCCCCCGCCGGTGATGTCGGTGACGCAGCCCGGCGGCGCCTGCCCGTCGAGCGTCAGCAGCCAGACGAAGATCAGCACCGCAGGAACCAGGTAACAGGCGGCCGTGTACACCAGCGGGCGGATGGGCCCGCCCGGATCCGGGTCGAGCAGGTCGTCCTCGAGCCGGCGGCCCAACGACCCACCGCCGATCGTCTCGATCCGCCGCCGGATCGACGCCCCGACCGCATCACGGCCAGCGTCCACCGGTTCGACTCGGCGGCGCGGTGCCGTACGCGGCCGCGGCGCGCTGTACGCGACCACCGGTGACCGCGGCGCGGACGGCGGTGCCTCCACCCAGCGCGGATCGTCGCCGGCCAACCGCGTCCCGGACCAGAAACCTTCGGCCTGCTCCGCCGACGACCACCCCTCGGCCCCCCGGTCCCGCAACGGAGCCGGCGGCACCGTCCGGTCCCATTCGTCGACCTCGGCGTACCGGTTCCAACTGCCCGTGTCCCCGTACCGGTCCCACTGGCCGGTGTCGGTGAACCGGTCCCACTCACCGGTGTGGTCGGACCGGTCCCAGCGCCCGGTGCCGTCCGCCTGGTCCCACCGCCCGCCGGTCACGGGGCGGTCCCAGGCATGCACCCCGGAGGCGTCCCACGGGTCGACCGCCGGCTGCTCGGCGGGATCCGGCTCGGCGGGCCGACCTCGCTCCCAGGAATCCGCCGCCGCCCGGGACCACGAGTCCGCCGCCGCCCGCCGGCTGCGCCGGGTCGGCCGCCCGGTGTCCCACCGGTCGGGCTCCCCCTCGGACGAGGTCGCGTCCTCCACGCCCGACCAGATCACCTGGGGGCGACGGGACGGGGCGCGACGCGGCCGGCTCCGCGGGGCGGCGCCGGAGACCGGCAGGTCCTCGGCGGACTCGCCACGCCGGCTCCCGACGTACCCCTGGTCCTGCGGGGTGTCGAGGGTCCACTCGGCGGTGTGCTCGCCGGTCGGGCCGACGCCGATGGCGCGCGACTCGCGCTCCCCGCGCCAGCCGGTGTCGGCGGACGTGCGCCATCCCTCGTCCGAACGCGGGCGGTCGAGGTCGTCGTCGTCGGGGGCGGCGTGCCGGCCCCCGCCGTCCGCGCGGCTGACTCCCGACTCGAGTGCCCAGCGGGGAAGGTAGGCGTCGACCGGCTCCTGCTGGCCCCGCTCGACGGCGTGGCGGCGACTGGGGGTGCGGTAGCGCTCGGACGCGTACGGGTCGACCGGGAGCGGCTCGGCGGGATCGTCCCAGGGGGCGATCGGCTGGCGCTCTCGCGGGCTGCCCTCCCCGCTTCCCCAGTCCCGGTAGCTCACGGCCGGAGCGTGACCCTTCTCAACCGAAAGTGCAATCCGCTGTCCAGGTGTAGCCGTTCGCTGAGATAGTACGGGACGAACGGCCCCAAGGCTCGACCTGAAATCTTCCGTCCACAGGGTGGGGATTGCAAAGGCACAGGTCAGATCGTTTCCGGGCGGAATTCCCCAGCGGTTGTCCACATGCTGTGCACACCCTGCGCACATGTCTGTGCACTTGCGTCCACAGGTTGTCCCGAGGCTCGTCCACCGGCGTTGTTGAGTGGCTGAGCTCGGGTTCCGTATCGTTGGCCCCCGACCGTCCGGCCGGTGGCCCCCGATCGACCGGAGGGTCGTCGGAAGTTGTCAGACGCCGGCGGTAGACCTGGACTGGATCCGAACGCAGTGAGGGGGGACCCGTGTCGGTCGCCGACGACATGCGGACGGAGCGTTCCGGTGGACAGCCGCCCGCGCCGACGCCGCGGGACGGGCAGTTCGAGAAGACCCCGCCCCAGGACGTGGCCGCCGAGCAGTGCGTCCTCGGCGGCATGCTGCTCTCCAAGGACGCCATCGCCGACGTCGTGGAGATCCTGAAGTCCAACGACTTCTACCGCCCGGTGCACGCCACCGTCTTCGACGCGATCCTCGACATCTACGGCCGGGGCGAGCCGGCCGATCCGATCACCGTTGCGGCCGCCCTCGCCGACTCCGGCGATCTGGCCCGGGTCGGCGGCGCCCCCTACCTGCACACGCTGATCGCCAGCGTGCCCACGGCCGCGAACGCCGCGTACTACGCGCGGATCGTCGGCGAGCGCGCGGTGCTCCGCCGGCTGGTCGCGGCCGGCACCAAGATCGTCCAGCTCGGGTACGGCACCGGTCAGGGTGGCAGCCGGGACGTGGACGACATCGTCGACCTGGCCCAGCAGGCCGTCTACGACATCACCGAGCGGCGGGTCAGCGAGGACTTCGCAGTGCTCGCCGACATGCTCCAGCCGACCCTCGACGAGATCGAGGCGGTGGGGGCCCAGGGCGGGGTGATGACCGGCGTGCCGACCGGCTTCAGCGACCTCGACCGGCTCCTCAACGGCCTGCACCCGGGCCAACTTATTATCGTGGCTGGCAGGCCCGGTTTGGGCAAGTCTACGGCAAGCATGGATTTTGCCCGAAATGCTGCCATTCGCGCCAACCAGGCGGCCGCGATCTTCTCGCTGGAAATGAGCAAGGTCGAGATCGTCATGCGGCTCCTCTCGGCCGAGGCCCGGGTGCCGCTGCACGTGCTGCGCAGTGGGCAGCTCTCCGACGACGACTGGACCAAGCTGGCGCGCTGCATGGGCGAGATCAGCGAGGCGCCGCTCTTCGTCGACGACACGCCGAGCATGAACCTGATGGAGATCCGGGCCAAGGCGCGGCGGCTCAAGCAAAAGCACGACCTCAAGATGATCGTGGTCGACTACCTCCAGCTGATGACCTCGCCAAAGCGCACCGAGAGCCGGCAGCAGGAGGTCGCCGACCTCTCCCGTGGCCTCAAGCTGCTGGCCAAGGAGGTCGGGTGCCCGGTCATCGCGGTGAGTCAGCTGAACCGTGGTCCGGAGCAGCGGACGGACAAACGTCCGCAGTTGTCTGACTTGCGTGAATCTGGGTCAATTGAACAAGATGCTGACGTAGTAATCCTTTTGCACCGCGACGACTACTACGACAAGGAGTCGCCGCGGGCGGGCGAGGCGGATTTTATTGTTGCCAAGCACCGGAACGGTCCGACCGACACCGTGACCGTCGCCGCCCAGCTGCACCTTTCGCGCTTCGTCGACATGGCCATCGTCTGAGCCCTGCCGGGCGAGGCGTGCGCCGGCGGCGATGAGTCTGCCCGCCGAGCGGTGAGCGGCGGGGTCAGCCGATCAGCGGGAACCAGCCGGCGGCCTCGCCCAGCTCCAGCCGGTCCCGGTCGGTCAGCGGCACCCGCCCGGCCGCGCGGAGCAGGTAGTCCCGGTCGTCCCAGCCGGCCGGGCGGACGGCGTCGTCGCTGAGCAGGCCGTCCATGGTGGCCGCCGCGACCCGGGTGGGCAGCTCGGCCGGGGGCGGCGCGTCGGGCAGCTCCACCACCAGGTCGAGGTGGTGGATCACCGCCTCGGTGGTCAGGGTGGCGAGCAGGTCGGTGACCCGCAGCACGTGCCCCTGGGTGGTGACGAACGCGTCCGGGGCAGCGGCGGCGGCCGCCCGGACGGCGGCGGGCGCGGTGTCCGACCAGATGCGGACCACCCCGCTGGGTCGGTCGAAGGCGGCCGCCGACCGGCGGGCCCACCAGGCGTGCTTCGCGCTGTCGCCGGCACCGCCGCTCGGGAACGAGCGCCAGTAGCTGACATCGTCCACGTCGGCCGGGCCGTCGGCGGGGCTGGCCAGCGCGACCAGCGCCCGCTGCGCGTCGCAGAGGACGTGGAAGAGCAGGTCCGCGACCAGCCAGCCGCGGCAGCGGGTCGGTGTCTGCAGCCCCGCGTCGTCCAGGCCGGTGACCACGGCAGTGATCCCGTCGTACGCCTGCCGCAGGGCCTCGTGCTGCCGGATGGCCGTCATGTGCTGCAGCGTGCCACGACCCTGACCGGTCGGCACGCCGGCCCTGACGCGGGAACGGCCGGATCGGCGGGGTGCCGACCCGGCCGTGGCGGCTTCAGTCGAAGAGTTCGCCGAGGAAGCCGCCGTGGTGCTTCTTCCGCTTGTAGTGGCCGTGGTAGCCGTAGTGCTGCCCGTGGCCGTACGCGGGCTGCGCGTAGCCGTGGCCGGGCGGTGGCGGGGGCGGCGGTACGGCGCCGTACCCGGGCTGGTGCGGGGCGGGTGCGGGCGGCGGGGGCGGCGGCGGGTACCCACCGGCCGGCTGGTTCGCCTGCGCGGGGGTGGTGTGCTGCCGGTTCCAGTTCGCCTCGGCCTCGAAGAGCTTCTCGAGTTCACCGCGGTCGAGGAAGATGCCGCGGCACTCGCCGCACTGGTCGATGATGACGCCGCTGCGCTCGTACTGGCGCATGTCTCCGTGACACTTGGGGCAGGTGAGCTGCATGACAACGAAGGTACCCGGTGGGATCACGCGGTGGCGGTGAGCGCCTGCGCCACCTCGTCGTCGGAGATCTCGTGGAAGTCGTCGTAGTACGCGCCGACCGCGCCGAAGTCCGGCGGGGTCTGGGGGCAGACCACCTGGTCGGCCTCGGCGGCCAGCATCTCGTACGCCTGCTCGGAGCCGACCGGGACGGCCACCACCACCCGGGTGGCGCCCAGGTGCCGGGCCACCTGCACGGCGGCGCGCGCGGTGGCCCCGGTGGCCAGGCCGTCGTCGACGATGACCGCGGTGCGCCCGCGCAGGTCCAGCGGGGGTCGACCGGCGCGGTAGCGGCTCTCCCGCCGGTCCAGCTCGGCCTGCTCCCGCCGTCGCACCTCGGCCCGGTCGTGCTCGCTCAGCCCGCCGGCGATCATCTCGTTGAGCACCTGCACCCCGTCGGGGCCGAGCGCGCCGTAGGCGACCTCGGGGGCCCAGGGCATGCCGAGCTTGCGGACCACCAGCACGTCCAGCGGCGCGCCGAGCCGCTCCGCGACCACCCGGGCCACCGGGACACCGCCGCGGACCAGCCCGAGGACGACGACGTCGGGCTGCCCGGCGAGTCCGCTGAGTCGGTCGGCGAGCTCCTGGCCGGCCTCGGTCCGGTCGCGATAGGTGGTCATGTCCTCAGGTTTACGCCCTGTCGGCGGGCTCCGCCCCGCACTTAGCGGGAAAGCCGATCAGCGGGGGGTCTACCGGGCCTTCGGCGGCCCGGCTCCCGGCGAGCGCCAGCGCGGGGGCCCAGACCAGCAGGGCCAGCGGGTAGAGCAGGTAGCCGAAGCGGGTCGAGGGCATCAGCAGGATCGCGGCGAGCAGCCCGTACCCGCAGATCAGCGCGGTGGCGGCGGCGGTGCGCGGCGGGCGGCGGACGAGCCGGACGGCGATCGCCGCCCCGACCGCCATCAGCAGCGCGGCGGCGAGCACCCGGCCGGCGGGCAGCAGCGTGGCGATCAGGTGGCCGGGGAACGGGGACTGCGCCGGACTGGTCACCAGCCCGTGCCCGAGCGGGAAGCGCAGCACATTCTCCACCAGGGCGTCCCGGTCGACCAGCAGGGCGGGCAGGAGCGCGGCCACCGGCAACCCGACCGCGCCGAGGGCGGTGCGGGCGCCGGCCCGGCGGGTGACCGCCCAGCAGACCAGGACGACCGCGACGGGCCAGGCGAAGAGCTTCAGCGCGCCGGCCACCCCCACCGCGACGCCGGCCCGGCCGGGCCGGTGGGCGGCGGCGAGCGCGAGGGCCAGCAGGCAGAGCGCGAGCACGGGCAGGTCGTCGCCGCCGGTGGCCAGGGTCAGCGCGCAGACCGGCAGCACGGTGGCCGCCTGTACGCCCCGCAGCACGGCGGCGTCCCGGCGGCCCGGCGCCGGCGCGCGCCCGGCGCGCAGGGTGCCCACGGCCAGGGCGAGCACCAGCGCGGTGGCCAGGGCGAACCAGACCCGCGAGTCGGTCCACCAGGCGTCGACGGCGGCCCGGGGCAGCCCGAACAGCGCCATCCCCGGCTGGTAGGGCGTGTAGCCGAGCAACTGCTCGGCGGGGGGCAGCGCGGCGATCGCGTCATGGCCGAGGTAGGGGGTGCCGTGTTCGGCGAGCCGGGCTCCGGCGTGCTCGACCACCACCACCTCCTCCTGGGCCCGGTCGGTACGCCCGGCCGCCCGCTGGATGCTGAGCACCGCCAACGGCAGCAGCGTCGCGGTGGCCCAGGCGAGGGCGGTCACCGCCGCGCGGGCGCTGAGCCCGGCGGCATCCGGGCGACGCCGCCGGAGCAGGAGCTGGCCGGTCACCGCGAGCGTCGCCAGCAGGTAGCCCATCGCGGCGATCGCGCCCCAGGCGCGGTGCGGCGGGAGGGTGGAGGTGGCGGCGGTGACCGCGGCGAAGAGCGCCGACACCGCGTACAGGCCGAGGTCGAGGGCGAGGCCGCCGGCGGCGGAGTCCAGGTCCTGCCAGCGCCGGCGGCTGCGGATCGTCCGTTCGGGGGTGGCGGTCACGCCGGCCAGTCTCGCAGACCGTGGCCGCCGTACCGTCCGGCGCTCGGGGCGTCGATCCCGAGCTGGCCGGTCAGCGCCGCCGAGGCTCGTCGGCGGTCTGGCCGGCGGCGGTCTGGCCGGCGGCGGGCGGGGAGCCGGTCGTCCGGCCGCGACCGGCCTGGCGGCGGCCGGGCAGGCGGATCACCGCGCCCGCGTCGTGCAGCGGAGCCGCCAGGGTGCCCGGGCGCCCGCCCGCGCCGCGCTGGAGGGCGGCGAGCAGCGAGCCGGCCGGTAGCGGCCGGGCGAAGAGGTGGCCCTGCCCGGCCACGCAGCCCAGCTCCCACAGCGCCCGCCGCTGCGGCTCGCTCTCCACACCTTCGGCGACCACGGCCAGGTCGAGGCTGCGGCCGAGGTCCAGCGTGGAGCGGATCACCGCGGCGGCCTCCGCCGAGGTCTCCATCGCGGTCACGAAGCTGCGGTCGATCTTCAGCTCGTGCACCGGGATGCGGGAGAGCAGGGAGAGCGAGGAGTAGCCGGTGCCGAAGTCGTCGAGGGCGAGCCGCACGCCGGAGTCGCGCAGTCGGCTGAGCACCCGGTCGACCACGTCCAGCTGGCTGAGCGTCAGCGTCTCGGTCAGCTCCAGCACCAGCCGGTCGGGCGGCAGGTCGTGCGCCCGCAGCCGGGCCAGCACGGCCCCGGGGAAGCGGGCGTCGAGCAGGCTCCGCGGCGAGACGTTCACCGAGACCGGCAGGTCGAAGCCGGCGGTGCGCCAACTGCCGGCCGCGATCAACGCCTGGTCGAGGATCGCCTCGGCGAACGCGGGCAGCAGGCCGGAGCGTTCCACCGCCTCCAGGAAGCGCAGCGGGTCGATGATGCCGTGCGTCGGGTGGTGCCAGCGGGCCAGTGCCTCCGCGCCGGTGACCTGGCCGCTGGCCAGGTCGACGATCGGCTGGAAGTTGACGGTGAACTCGTGGTCGGCCACCGCCCGGGGCAGCTCACCGTTGAGGGTGAGCCGGCCGAGGTCGGCGGTGTCCCGGGTCGTCGCGTACGTGGAGATCCGCTGGCCGGCGCGCTTGGCCTGGTACATCGCCACGTCGGCGCGACGTAGCAGCTCGGCGACCCCGCCGGTGGCCGGCGCGACGGCGATGCCGCCGCTGGCCTCCACGCTGATCCGCATGCCGTCCAGGTGGAGCGGTTCGTGCAGGGCGGCCAGCAGGGCGTCCGCCCGGTGCGCGGCGACCGCCGGGGCCGGCAGCCCTCGCAGCAGTACGGCGAACTCGTCCCCGCCGAGCCGGGCCACCAGGTCGCCGGGGCGGGTCGCGCCGCGCAGCCGGTCGGCGACCTGGATCAGCACCTGGTCCCCGGCGCCGTGCCCGAGCGTGTCGTTGACCTCCTTGAAGTGGTTGAGGTCGATCAGCACCAGCGCGGTCACGCCGTCGGCGTGCCGGCTGGTGAGCTGCTGGGTGCCCTCGTCCAGCAGTTGACGCCGGTTGGCCAGCCCGGTCAGGGCGTCGTGCGCGGCGGCGTGCGCGTGCTCCTCCGCGACCCGGGCCAGCTCGGCGTACGCCTGCGCGTTGCGCACCGCCGTGCAGAGGGCGGAGGCGAACGTCCGAAGGGTGTACTGCTCCCGCTCGGAGAGCTCGACCGGTCCGGCGAAGCGCAACCGCAGCACGCCGAGGTCGACGGCCCGGTCGTGCCCCTCCAGGGCCGCCGGGATGACGGTCCCGCCGACCGCGCTCGGCTCGGCGCCGGCGCCGTCGTGCCGGATGCCGGCGGTGGTGCCGCGCACGGTGCGGCCGCCCTCGTGCAGCTCGATCTCGACCTCGTCGGCGGAGAAGAGTTCGGCGGCCTGGGTGACGGCGGTGGTCAGCACCTGGTCCAGGTCGACCACGTTGAGCGCGTCCGTGGTCCGGGCGAGCCGCTGCCAGGCCTGTTGTTCGGTGCGGGTCCGGATCCGGGTGGAGTACGCGAGGTGGAGGCTGAGCACCAGCGGTGGCACGGCGAGCAGCAGCCGGGGGTCGGCGCGGAGGATGAACAGGGTGCAGACGGCCACCACGAACCGGACGGCGAAGCCGGCGATCCGGAGGTCGAGGTTGCTGCGGAACTGCCGGGAAATCGGGGTGCCGGAGGCGAGGGCGATGACGGGCATGGCCAGTACGTCGTCCAGAACTGCGGCGACCAGATAGGTGGCGCCCAGCGCGCCGACGAGTTCGCCGACCGGGGTCGTCGACGACCAGTGCCAGTTCAACACGGCCACCGTTGCTGCGGCGCCCGCTGCGATCAGGATGTTCTTGCCTACTCCGAAGGCCGTCTTGATCGCGGGGAGATGCAGTATCGCGGACGCTGCCGCGACCCCGACGCAGGTGCTCAGGATGACCCACGGCCAAGGCGCGACCGCCACTCCGATCACGATGGCGGTCTCGACCCAGGCGATCGCGAGGGTCGTGGAGCGTATCCGTACGGGTGTCTTGACGATCACGCTGACCGCGATCATGAACGTCAGCGTGATCATGGTGGCGACATCCCGGACGGAACCGGGTATGTCGCGCAGGAAGAAGAGGAACGCGGAGACCGTCGCGACCGAGGCGAGTACGACGATGAGACCGACGAGCGTCACAAGGTGCCGATCGGTCCCAACAACACGTCGTCCGTCGATGTGGCTCATCCAGCTCCACGGGCTGAACGGCTGAAGCCGGGGCCGGCATCAACCAGCATTGTTGATGCCGGGAGCCTACCGTGGGAGGTTCCCTGCGTGAAGCGTTGAGTCAGTGCCACTCGCTGCCGCGCATCGCCTGGCTCCTTCCAGATCGTCTCTCGAAAGGTCCGCTGGGACCTTTACCGGGCGAAAGACAGATTAGGAGATGCAAGGGCACGCATAGAAGGCATAAAAGTCGCTATGCGCAATATTAGCCAACTCTGTGACGCTTCATGACGTTCTGTCAGTAGTGGCTGTGCGGAGAGCGTCCACCCCTGAGCGAAAGGTGTCGGTCCGGTAGCCCAGTGCAATCCCGGAGGCGTCGACCGAGCCGAGGAGTGCCATCAGCCTTGCCTGTTTTCCGGCAAGTCTCATCAGCAGTTCGGGCGACGTTTCAACGCGTTGTGGATGAACTGCGGACTCGCCGGGCCAGCCTCCTGTCGGTAGCGCCGGCCGGCGGAATTCGCTGGACTGCGCAACGGATTCATTTGTGCAGGCTGAGGAGGACTTTGGAAATCGGGCCCGGTGGCCGGAAGTGCGGCCAATATCCGCACCTACGCCGCCAATCTCCGCCGCCTCTTCGACCGCTCGGGAGGGGGCGGCGGCTTCTTGTCCGGGAAGGCTGCGGTTACCGATGTGACCTCACCCAGGATCGGCTGGACCTGCGGCGGTTCACCAATCAATGAGCCCCACCCGTAGCCGGGTTGAGCAGGCCGAACGGCGTTATCGATTTCTTGTCGCCGGCCTGGCGGCCGTCCTCCGGCGGGTGTTGCGGGACGATTGCCGCGACGCTGCTTCCGACGATCGCGGCACGCGTCGTACCCGAAAGATAGGCTCGCGGCCGTGACCGAACCCGCGCAGCTCACCCACGTCGACCCGGCCGGCGCGGCCCGGATGGTCGACGTCTCCGCCAAGTCGGTCTCCGGCCGGCTCGCCGTCGCCGCCGGCCGGCTCCGCACCACCGCCGAGGTCGTCGACCTGCTGCGCCGCGACGGCCTGCCCAAGGGTGATGCGCTCGCCGTCGGGCGGTTGGCCGGGATCATGGGCGCCAAGCGCACCCCCGACCTGATCCCGCTCTGCCACCCCATCGCCCTGCACGGGGTCACCGTCGACCTGCGGCTCACCAGCGACACGGTGGAGATCACCGCCACCGCGAAGACCGCCGACCGGACCGGGGTCGAGATGGAGGCGCTGACCGCGGTGGCCGTCGCCGGCCTCGCCCTGGTCGACATGGTCAAGGCCGTCGACCCGGCGGCCAGCGTGGACGCGGTCCGGGTGCTCCGCAAGGAGGGCGGCAGGACCGGCGAGTGGGTCCGGCCGGAGGACCGGCCGTGATCCGGGTCCGAGTGGTGGTCGCCTCCAACCGGGCGGCCGCCGGCGTCTACGCCGACACCAGTGGTCCGTTGCTCGTCGCCGGCCTGCGCGAGCTGGGCTGTCAGGTCGACGAGCCGGTCGTGGTGCCGGACGGCGACCCGGTCGGCGAGGCGCTGCGCGCGGCCCGGGCCGACGGGGTCGACGTCGTGCTCACCAGCGGCGGCACGGGCATCACCCCGACCGACCGGACGCCGGACGTGACCCGGGCCCTGCTCGACTACGAGATCCCCGGCATCGCCGAGGCCATCCGGGCGCACAGCCGGGACCGGGTGCCCACCTCCGCGCTCTCCAGAGGGGTCGCCGGGGTGGCGGGCCGGATGCTGGTGGTCAACCTGCCCGGGTCGACCGGCGGCGCGAAGGACGGGCTCGCCGTGCTCGGGCCGATCCTCACCCACGCCGTCGACCAGCTTCGCGGCGGCGACCACTGACGCCCCGCGCCCGCCGCGCCGGCGATAGGCTCGCCGGATGAGCACGGAAACCGCAGCCGCGGCGGCCCAGGTCGCCGCGCCGCAGCCGGCCGGCTGGGAGGAGGCCCGCTCCCGGGTGTACGCCGTCGGCCTCGCCGCCGCGCTTCCCGCCGTCAACCGGCCGCTAACCGACACCGACGGCCACACCCTCGCCGAGCCGTTGACCGCCCGGACGGACCTGCCCGCGTTCCCCACCTCCAGCGTGGACGGCTGGGCGGTACGCGGGGACGGCCCGTGGGAGGTGGTGGGGCGGGTGCTCGCGGGCAACACCTCCGCCCCGCTGACCGCCGACGGCACCACCGTCGAGATCGCCACCGGCGCGATGGTCCCGGAGGGAACCACCGCCATCCTGCGGATCGAGGAGTCCACCCGGACCGCCGACGGCCGGGTCACCGGCACGCCCCGGCCGACGCCAGAGTGGCGCGAGCCGGGCGAGGAGGCGTACGCCGGGGAGGAGTTGCTCCCCGCCGGCACCCCGGTCGACCCGGCGGTGATCGGGCTGGCCGCCTCCTGCGGCCACGACACCCTGCGGGTCCGCCGGCGGCCCAACGCCGCGCTGCTGGTCTTCGGTGACGAACTGTTGACCTCGGGCCCGCCGGCCGCCGGCCGGGTCCGGGACGCCCTCGGCCCCGCGGTGCCCGCCTGGCTGCGCCGGTACGGCTGCCAGATCCGCCCGGCCGACGTGGTCGGCCCGGTGGCGGACACCCTCCCCGCCCACGTGGCCGCCCTGCGCGCGGCGCTCGCCAACGCCGACCTGGTCTGCACCACCGGCGGCACCATGCACGGGCCGGTCGACCACCTGCACCCGACGCTCGAGGCGCTCGGCGCGGACTACGTCGTCAACACCGTCGCGGTCCGCCCCGGCTTCCCGATGCTGCTGGCCCAGCTGGTCGACGCGGACGGCCGGGTCCGGTTCGTCGCCGGTCTGCCCGGCAACCCGCAGTCCGCCATCGTCGCGCTGGTCTCGCTGGTCGCGCCGCTGCTCGCCGGCCTGCAGGGGCGACCGATGCCGGCGCTGCCGCTGGCCACCCTCGCCGAGCCGGTGCCCGGCCGGGGCGACTACACCCATCTCGCCCTGGTCCGGCTGGACCGGGCCGCCGGCACCGCCAACCCGGTACGCCACGTCGGTTCGTCGATGCTGCGCGGCCTGGCCGGTGCGGACGGCTTCGCGGTCATCCGCCCCGGCACCAGCGGCGAGGCCGGGGCGCGGGTGCCGGTCGTACCGCTGCCGTTGACCCCCGGGGAGCGGACGTGGTGAGCCCCGCCGAGACCATCGTCCACGGCACGGTCACCGACCGGCCGCTCGACCTCGCCGCCCACGAGGCGGCGGTGGCCGACCGGCGGGCTGGCGCGGTGGTCTCCTTCCAGGGCGTGGTCCGCGACCACGACCACGGCCGTCCGGTGATCAGCCTCGAGTACGAGGGCCACCCGAGCGCCGAGGCCGTGCTGCGGGAAGTCGCCGCCGAGATCGCCGCCGACCCGGACGTGTACGCGGTGGCCGTCTCGCACCGGGTCGGCCCGCTGGAGATCGGCGACGTGGCCCTCGTCGCGGCGGTCAGCACCGCCCACCGGGCCGCCGCGTTCGCGGCCTGTGCGCGGCTCGTCGACGAGGTGAAGGCGCGGCTGCCGATCTGGAAGCGGCAGGTCTTCGACGACGGCACCGAGGAGTGGGTGAACTGCCCCTGACCGGCCGACGTCCCGGCGGGACGGTCAGCGGCGGCCGGTGAGCTGGGCGGCGCGGAGCAGCCGGTCGTTGTAGAACGCCGGCTCCGCGCCCGGCCGCCAGGGCAGCGCCGCGACCAGCACGATCAGGGCGATCGCCAGCGAGTTCTCCATCAGCGCGCCGAACAGGCCGTCCTGGTAGTGCGACACCTCCGGGAGCTGGTGCTCGTACGGCCAGATGGGCGAGATCAGGAAGAGCAGGTAGAGGCCGATCGCGGCCACGGCGTGCCGCAGGCCGGTGAGCGTCGGGTACCAGATCGGCGGGCGCAGCGCGTTGACCCCCGGCACCCCGCCGGCCGCCGGTGCCGTGCCGACCCGGGGCAGCAGGCCCCGGCTCGCCTCGCGGCGGCGGACCGCGGCGTCGGCCAGCACGATGATCGCCGGGATGACCCAGACCAGGTGGTGCGACCAGGAGATCGGGCTGATCACGTTGGCGGTGAGCCCGACCAGGGTGAACGCGGTCAGCTCGTCGCCGTCGGCGCGGGCCGCGGCGGCCCGGGACAGCCCGAGCGCGAGGACCAGGACCGCGAAGGCCAGCCAGAGCAGGCCGGGCGTCTCGATCGAGTCGTAGAGCCGCGCCAGCAGGCCCGCCAGCGACTGGTTGGGGGTCATGTCCGCCGCGCCGACCCGCTCGGTCTGCCAGAGCACGCTGCTGAAGTACGTCCGTGACTCCTCGCCGACCAGCGCGAACGTCCCGAGGGTCACGCCGATCGTGGTGCCGACCGCGGTCAGCGCGGCCCGCCACTGGCGAGTGAGCATCAGGTACGCGATGAAGAGCGCGGGCGTCAGCTTGACCGCGGTGGCCAGGCCGATGCCGGCCCCCGCCCAGGCGCCGCTGTAGACGAAGCGGGCCAGCGCCGAGTTGGCGGTGTCGTGATGGGTGCCCCGCTTCGCCCGCCAGCGCAGGCCGACCAGGTCCGCCATGATCAGGGCGAAGAGCAGCAGGTTGACCTGCCCGTAGCCGAGGGTCTCCCGGGCCGGCTCGATGGCGACGGCCATCGGCGTGGCGATGCCGACGGTGAACCAGAGCGGCCAGCCGAGCCGGTCGACGATCGGGCGCAGCAGCGCGGCCAGGACGACCGCCACCGCGCCGATGCTGGCCAGCGCGTTGAGCCAGCCGGCGGCCTCCACCGGCAGCCAGGACATCGGCAGCATGACCAGGCCGGCGAAGGGCGGGTAGGTGAAACCCAGGGTCGTCGAGGGTGCGATGAAGTCGTACAGCTCGTCGCCGCTCGCCCACCACACCACGGCGCCGTGGTAGATCTTCATGTCGAAGAAGTTGTACGGCCGCCCGAACGCGCCGATGGCGAGCCATCCGGCGTAGGCGACGGCGGCCACGACGCCGGTCCGTACGACTGTCCTGCGATCGATCCCACGGGTCACGCGGTGGACTGGGGCGAGGCGGTCCATCCGTCTACCGACGGTCGCCGGCATGGCGTGGCCACCCCCGTACCAAGCTCGTCCTACCCGTCCAGGTCCCGCACGGAGCCTAGAACGGCGCCTCACGTTGTTGCCTCCCGCGTTATGCGACCGTGTCCGATCCCACACATCTTTTTGACATTTCCACCGCGTTAACGGGTGTCTGGTGGTTCAGGTAATTCGCGGCCTTGCGGGGGGAGGTGGCCGTATTGATGCAGGTCAGCCCGGAAGTCGTCGGGCGGTGGCCGCCGAGCGTACGGCGATCTTCGTCTCCCGGCGCGCGGTCCGGACAGCCCGCTGCATCGAGCGTCGGGAGTGGCCGATCCGGTGGCCGGCGCGCCAGCGCAGCCCGGGCTTGCCCTCGGTGTCCGCGGCGGCGAGCAGCAGCCCGCCGAAGAGGCCGAGGTTCTTCAGGAAGTGGGTCTGGTTGTTGTTCCGCGCCGCCGGGTCGTCGTTCTTCCAGAAGGGATGGCCGGCCACGGTCACCGGCACCAGGCTCCCGGCGAGGACCAGCGCGGCCGGACGGGTGAACTTGCCGGTGGCCAGCATCAGGCCGGCGATGAACTGGGTGGCCGAGTTGACCCGGACCAGCGTCTCGGCGTCGGTGGGGAACCGGGGGTGGACGTTCTTCTGGATCAGCGGGGCGACCCGGTCGGTCACCGGCTTGGCGGCCGGCGCCAGACGACCGGGATTCTGGAAGTTGCGGGCGCCGCTGACCACGAAGATTCCGCTCAACATCACACGGGCGAGGGAGCGCACGGGTTTCATGGATCAGTCATACCCCGTGTCGGGGTCCGCTATCCCGGCAACGCCCGAAAGGGATCGGCCGACATGGACATCCAGCGGGACGCACGCCACACCCAATTCCAGCGACCGTCGCGGATGGACCGGCCCGGCCCGGTAACGTCGCGCGGGTGACGACCCTGCGGCTCCGACCAGAGGACCCGGCGGACGAGGCGCCCGTCGCCCGGGTGCTGGCCACCGCCTTCGCCCGGCCCGACGTGACCACCCCGCCCGAGGTGGAGCTGGTCGACGAGCTGCGGCGCAGCGACGCCTGGATCCCCGAGCTGGCCATGGTCGCCGAGTACGGCGGCGAGGTGGTCGGCTACGCGCTGCTGACCTGGGTCCGCGTCCGGTCGGACGGGGGCGCGGCACCGGCGCTGGCGCTCGGCCCGGTGGCGGTCTCGCCGCACCGGCGGCGGGTCGGCCACGGCACGGCGGTCGTGCAGGCGGCCCTGGACGCCGCGACCGAGCTGGGCGAGCGGCTGGTGGTGGTGCTCGGCGACCCGGCCTTCTACCGCCGTTTCGGCTTCGAACGGGCCGACCGGATGGGGCTGACCAGTCCCTGGTCGGGGCTGGGGGAGCCGTGGCAGGCGCTGGTGCTGCCCCCGTCGGCCAGCGGCGAGGCGCCGCCGCCGCGCGGCGAGGTGGTCTTCCCGCCGCCCTGGGCCAAGGTCTGACCCCGGCCGGGCCCGCGGTCAGGCCGGCTGGGTGCGCAGGTACCGGCCGAAGTGTGGGACGGTGAAGGCGACGGTGCCCCGCTCCCCGGAGTAGATCAGCCCCTTCTTGATCAGCGCGTCCCGGGCCGGGGAGAGGCTCGCCGGCTTGCGGCCGAGCGAGCGGGCGATCTCCGCGGTGGGCACCGCGGCGTCCATGTCATCCCGACCGGTCTCCTCCCCCTCGACCAGGGAGAGCGTCGCCATCGCCCGCATGTACTCGCGCTCGGCCGGGGTGGCGCGCTCGAACCGGGAGCCGAAGAAGCCGACGGCCAGCTCCGCCTCGGCCTCCGGGGCGGCGACCCGGACGTCGGCGGCGGTGATCGGCGAGCGGGGGGCATGGTCCCAGGTGGCCTTCCCGTACGCCTGGACGAAGTAGGGGTAGCCGCCGGACTTCTCGTAGAGCAGGTCGAGCGCCTTCTGCTCGTACTCGACGTCCTCGCGCTCGGCCGGCGCGCAGAGCGCCTGGTCGGCGGCGATCCGGTCCAACCGGTCGATCCGCTGGTAGCGGAAGAGCCGTTCGGAGTAGGACTTGGCGGCGCTGAGCACGGCCGGCAGGTGCGGCAGCCCGGCGCCGACCACGATCAGCGGCGCGCCGAGCTGCGACAGCTCGTGGCAGGCGGCGCAGAGCGCCGAGACGTCCTCCGCGCCGAGGTCCTGCATCTCGTCGATGAAGACCGCGATGCCGGTGCCCACGTCGGTGGCCACCGCCGCGGCGTCGGTGAGCAGCTCGACCAGGTCGATCTCGATGTCCCCGGAGTCGGCCCGGCCGCTGCTGGCCGGCACGTCGATGCCGGGCTGCCAGCGGTCGCGCAGCCTGGGCGCGGCCGCGCCGCGGCCGCTCGGCACGGAACGCTGGGCGAACGCCTTGAGCACGCCGAGGAAGCCGTCGATCCGGTCCGGCGCGCGGTGCCGGGGGGCGAGTTCGCGGACCGCCATGTGCAGGGCGGCGGCGACCGGGCGGCGCAGCGACTGGTCGGGGCGGGCCTCGATCTTGCCGGTGCCCCAGAGGTGGTTGATCGCCTGCGAGCGGAGGGTGTTGAGCAGGACCGTCTTGCCGACGCCGCGCAGGCCGGTGAGCATCAGGCTGCGCTCGGGGCGGCCCCGGGCGATGCGTTCCAGCACGACGTCGAAGACATCCAGCTCCCGCCCCCGCCCGGCAAGCTCGGGCGGGCGCTGCCCGGCGCCCGGGGCGTACGGGTTGCGGACCGGATCCACGTATCGCAGAGTATCGGGCCGTCTAGCCGCGGGGCTAGACATGGATAGATGGGCCTACCGGCGTGTCGGGGCCGTCGAGACGAAACTAGGGCTGTCTAGCCTTCACGCTAGACAGCCCTAGTTTTGCCTACGGGTGGGATCAGCGCTGCTTGAGACAGAGGACGAAGTCGAGGGTGTCCAGCTCGCTGTCGAAGAAGTACCAGTTGGTGTAGCCGTCCACCTTCGCGCACTTGGCCTGGGCGTCCTTCTCCCCGCTGGTCGCGCCGTCGAAGCGGCGCAGCACCTGGTACGTCTTCGCGCCGCACCCGCTGATCAGCAACTTCGGCTTGCCGCCGGCCGGACCCTCGTTGCGGACGCACTGCCCCGCCTTGACGAACCGGGGATCCGCCGAGGACGCCGGCGCCGGTGCCGTGGCGGCCGGGGCGTCCGGCGCGCTCGCCGCCGCCGACGGCTCCGCGCCCGGGTCGGAGGGCTGGGTGGACCCGGCCACCGGGGCCGGGTCGTCCCGGCCGAGCAGGTAGGTGGCCGCGCCGCCGAGAACGAGCACCGCCAGCACGGCGAGCACCGCGATCAGCGGACCCTTGCCGCGCTTCGGCGGGGGCGGCGGATCGGCGTACGGGTGAGCGTCGCCGACGTACGGCGCGGCCGGCGGGTAGCCGGGCTGCCCGGCCGGCGGGTACCCCTGGGCGGTCGGCTGGTAGGGCGGGTACCCCGAGGCGTAGGTGGGCTGCCCGGGCGTCTGCCCCTCCCACCCCGTCCCCGCCGTCGGCTCGTACCGCTGGGCGGGCGGCTCGCCCCACCCGCCGGGCTGCGCGTCGTACCGCGGGTCGGCCGGCGGAGCGTACGCGTCGTCGGGCCGCCGTCCACCCCACGGCTCCCGGGAGCCGCCGACCGGTGGACCGAAGTTCGTCATGAACGCCCTCCTGTGTGCGGCAGAGTTGAGAGGCCGGCCACCAACGGGGGACGCCGACGCCGTGGTCACCGTAGCCTGATCCCCCGATGAGCTCACGCCCCGCAAGTGCGACGCCCGCCCGACCCGGCCCCCCCGGCGCCCGCGCCGGACGGGCCGGGTCGGGCGCCGACCACCCCGCCATGCCGGCCCGACCCGCGCTGATCTGGACCGCGCTGGTCCTGGTGTACGTGCTGTGGGGCTCCACCTACCTGGGCATCCGGATCGCGGTCGAGTCGCTGCCGCCGCTCACCTCCGCGGCCGGCCGGTTCGCCGCCGCCGCTCTGGTGCTGGCGGCGGTGCTGCGGCTCCGGCGCGGCCCCGGCGCGCTCCGCGTGGACCGCCGGCAACTCGGCTCGGCCGCGCTGGTCGGGCTGCTCCTGCTGGCTGGCGGCAACGGCCTGGTGGTGCTCGCCGAGTCCGGTCCGGTCGGCGTCGCCGTGCCCTCCGGCATCGCCGCGCTGCTGGTCGCGACCGTCCCGCTGCTGGTGGTGCTGCTCCGTACGCTCGGTGGCGACCGGCCCGGGCCATGGACCTTCGCCGGGGTGACCCTGGGCTTCGTCGGCCTGGTCCTGCTCGTGCTTCCCACCGGCGGTTCGGCGGCCGTGCCGCTGGCCGGGGCGCTCATCGTGGTCACGGGGGCCACCTGCTGGTCCGTCGGGTCCTTCCTCTCCGGACGCCTCCGGATGCCGGCCGACCCCTTCGTGGCCACGGTCTACGAGATGGTCGCCGGCGCCGTGGCGCTGGCCGTGACCGGCGCCGTGCGGGGCGAGTGGCACGGCTTCTCCCCGGCCGACGTGACCGGCCGCTCCTGGGCGGCGCTGGCGTACCTGATGGTGGCCGGTTCGCTGGTCGCCTTCACCGCGTACGTCTGGCTGCTGCACCACGCGCCGATCTCCCTGGTCGCCACGTACGCCTACGTCAACCCGGCGGTCGCGGTGGCGCTCGGCGCGCTGGTCGCCGCCGAGCCGGTCACCGCCCGGGTGCTGCTCGGCGGCGCGGTGATCGTCGCCGGGGTGGCGCTGGTGGTGACCACCGAACGTCCGCGCCGGCCGGTGGACGGGACAACCCCGGAGCCGGGCCGCCGGTAACCTCCGGGCTTGTGTCCGCCGCGTCGGGTGGCGACCCGGCGCCGCCGGCGGCCTCCGGCCGCCATCGGCCGCGCCAGCCGTTCAGATGAGGCGGAGCTGGCGGTCCCTGGGGCGGCGGGGCTCGGCGTCGCCGAAGCGTTCGAACAGGCCCGGGTCGATCACGTCGAGGAACGGCGAGGGTCGGCACTCACGTTCCGCCCCGTGCCGGACCCGGCGGGCGGCGTGGCTGACGTAGAGCCGGTCCTGGGCGCGGGTCAGGCCGACGAAGAAGAGCCGGCGCTCCTCGGCCACCGCTTCGTCGGCCGGCTCCGAGCCGGGCCAGCGCAGCGGCAGCAGCCCGTCCTCGGCGCCGACCAGGAAGACCACCGGGAACTCCAGGCCCTTCGCCGCGTGCAGGGTGAGCAGGGTGACCGCCTCGGCGCGCGGGTCGAGCGCGTCCACCTCCGCGCCGGTGGCGAGCTGGGCGAGGAACAGTTCCAGGTCGTCGCCGCAGCGGCGGGCCAGCGGGGTGAGCAGGTCGACCGCCGAGCGGACATCCTCCGGGCGGACCAAGCCGGCACCGTCCAGCGTCGGCACGGCGAAGCGTTCCGCCACCGCCTGCCCGGCCAGCCGGACGCGAGCGGCCAACGGGCCGTCGACACCGTCGGCGTGCCGCAGCTCGCGGGCGATCGCCGCCACCCCGGGCCGGTCCCGGAGCCGGTCGTGCGAGCGCTTCTGCACCGGGATGTTCGCCCGGGCCAGCGCGTCCACGATCGGCGCGGCCTGCTGGTCGGTGCGGTAGAGCACCGCGATGTCGGAGAACGACAGCGACGTCGACCGGCCGTCGATCCGGCCCGAGTCGAGCGACCGGTGGGAGAGGCCGCCCACCAGCTCGTCGATGGTGCGTACCACGAAATCGGCTTCTTCGGAGACGGAGGCCGCGGGGTAGCGACCGACCAGCGGGGCCTCCGGGTCGAGCCGGGCCGGGTCCAGCCGGCGGCCGCGGACCAGCGACGACGGCGCGATGGCCTGCACCGCGGCGGCCAGGATGGGTGCCGACGAGCGGTAGTTGCGGTTCAGCCGGACCAACCGGGCGTCGGTGAAGTCCTGGGAGAAGCGCAGGAAGTAGCCGACGTCGGCGCCCCGGAACGAGTAGATCGCCTGGTCCGGGTCGCCAATCGCGCAGAGGTTGCCGTCGGCGGGGCTGAGCAGCCGCAACAGCTCGTACTGGACGGCGTCGACGTCCTGGTACTCGTCGACGAAGATCCAGCGCCAGCGGTCGCGGTACTCGCGTACCAGCTTCTTGTCGGCCCTCAGCAGCGCGACCGGCAGGGTGAGCAGCTCGTCCAGGTCGACCAGGTCCTGCTTGCGCAGCAACGCGGTGTAGCGGGCCGCGTCGTCGCCGGCCTCCGTGCGGGCCGCCGAACGGTCCGCGTCGTCGGCGATCCGGAAGTCCGCCGGCAGGCCGGCCGCCTCGGCGTTCTCCCGGAGGATGCTCAGGCCCAGCGAGTGGAAGGTGCCCACGGTGACGTCCTCGGCCACCGGCCCGAGCAGACCGTCCAGCCGGTGCCGTAGTTCCTCGGCGGCCCGTCGGGTGAAGGTGATCGCCAGGCACTGCTCGGGGAAGACGTTCAGCTCCGCGCAGAGGTAGGCGATCCGGTGGGTCAGCGTCCGGGTCTTGCCGGTGCCCGGGCCGGCCACGATCAGCAGCGGACCGCCCGGCGCGGAGGCGGCCACCCGCTGCATCGCGTCCAGCCGGTCCAGCAGGCCGGTGCCGACCTCCTCCATGCCGGCGAGCATCGGCTCGAACGGCTCGTGCGGGGAGGGCGCCGGCGCGATCGGCGGAGGCGGTGGGGGTGCGGCCTTCCGCTTCGGCTCGGCCTTCGCCGCCGCCGGACGCCTGGCCTTCGGCTTCGGCGCCGGCTCCGCGGGCCGCCGCTGCGCCGGCACGGGTACGTCGAAGAGCGTGTCCTGCGCTCCCGGGGTGCCGCCGGCACCGCCCAGCTCGGCCGGGTCGAAGAGGGTGATCACGCCGTACTCGCCGTCGTACCCCGGCACCCGGCGCACGTCGCCGCGGCGCAGCCGGCCGATGCCCTCGGCGAGCAGCTCGCCGCCGACCCGGCCGACCTCGTCCAGCGGGGTGGCGGTGAGGATCTCCAGCTCCGGGCCGAGCGCGGCGACCAGCTCGTTCAGCTTCCCCTCGACCTTCTTGGAGCGGGCGCCCACCTTGTTGATCTCGCCGAGGATCTCGGCCAGCGGCACCAGGTGGGTCACCGCGCGGGCGTGCGAGGGCCGGTGCCCCGCCGGCCGGTCGGCCAGCTCCTCGACCCGGCTCAGTACGCCCACCGTCAGCGGCTTGCCGCACTCCGGGCAGCGTCCGTCCGCCTCGCGGGTCCGCTCCGGCGACCAGTTGACGCCGCAGAGCCGGTGCCCGTCGGCGTGGTACTTCCCCTCTTCCGGGAAGAACTCGATCGTCCCGGCCAGCCCGTCGCCGGTCCGCAGCGCCTCGCGGATGGCGAAGTAGTTCCGGGCCGAGTTCAGGACCGTGGCCTCCCGGGCCAGCGCCGGCGGCGAGTGCGCGTCGGAGTTCGACACGAGCTGGTAGCGGTCGAGGCTGCCCACCCGCCAGTTCATCTCCGGATCGGAGGAGAGGCCGGTCTCCACCGCGAAGATGTGGTCGGCCAGGTCCGCGTAGCAGTCGGCGATCGCGTCGAAGCCGGACTTCGAGCCGAGCGCGGAGAACCACGGCGTCCAGATGTGCGCGGGGACCAGGTAGCCGTCCGGGCTGGCGTCCAGGGTGATCTCCAGCAGGTCCCGGGAGTCCAGGCCGAGAATCGGGCGGCCGTCCGAGCCCAGGTTGCCGATCCGGCCCAGCGCGGTGTTGAACCGGGCCACCGCGTCCAGGTCCGGCAGGTAGATCAGGTGGTGCACCTTGCGGGTCCGGTCATCCCGCTTGTAGATCGTGGAGATCTCCACGCTGAGCATGAACCGGACCGGGTCCGCCTCCGCCGCGCTCGCCAGCCGGGGCGGGAGCCGACGGGCGATGTCCCGCTCCGCCTCCGGGCTCAGCCGGTACAGGCCCGGCTCGGCCGGGTGCAGGGTCTCCCGCAGGTGGTCGTACCAGGCGGGGTGGGTGAAGTCGCCGGTGCCGAGCACGCCGATGCCCTTGCGCCGGGCCCACCAGCCGAGGTTCGGCAGGGTCAGGTCACGGCTGCACGCGCGCGAGTACTTCGAGTGGATGTGCAGATCCGCGACGAATGGCGGGAGGCCACCGGGGGGTGCGGCGCTGAACGGAGGCACGCCGCATCCTGTCACGGCCGGTGCACCGCCCGCCCGCCGCCACGCGTACGGGTGACGTGAGCAATCCGGTGCTGGACTGCGCGGCCCGGGCGCGCTATGGGGCGCGCAGCTCGACCAGGGTGACCTGCGGCGCGGCGCCGACCCGGACCGGCGGGCCCCAGAAGCCGGCGCCGTTGGTGACGTAGACCTTGGTGCCGTCCACCTCGCCGAGACCGGAGACCACCGGCTGCTGAAGCTTGACCAGGTAGTTGAAGGGCACCATCTGGCCGCCGTGGGTGTGCCCGGAGAGTTGCAGGTCGACGCCGAACTTCGCCGCCTCGTGCGCGGCCACCGGCTGGTGTGCCAGCAGCACCACCGGCCGGCTCGGGTCGCGGTCGCCCAGTGCGGCGGCGTAGTCGGCGGGGGCGGCCAGCCCGGTGCCGGCCGCGGTGACGTCGTTCACCCCGGCCAGGTCCAGCACCCCGCCCCGGGCGCGGATCTCCTGCCGCTGGTTCTGCAGCACCCGCAGCCCGAGCCGGTCGACCTCCTGGACCCACTCCTCGACGCCGGAGTAGTACTCGTGGTTGCCGGTGACGAAGAAGCTGCCGTAGCGGGAGCGCAGGTCGCGCAGCGGCGCCGCCGCCTCGCCCAGTTCGGCCACCGAGCCGTCGACCAGGTCGCCGACGACGGCCACCAGGTCGGCGTCCAACCGGTTGATCATCTCGACGATCCGCTCGGTGTGTGCCCGGCCGCGCAGCGGGCCCAGGTGGATGTCGGAGACGGTGGCGATGCGGAGCCCGTCCATGCTGCGCGGCAGCTTCGCCAGCGGGATCCGTACCCGGTCGAGCTGCGGCGGGCCCATCGCGGTGCGGACGCCGTACCCGGTGATCCCGGCCGCGGTGAGGCCGGCGAAGATCGCGGCGCCGCGCGCGAGCAGCAACCGGCGCGCCGGGTCGTGGTCCGGCTGGTCGACCGCCGCGGCGGCCGGCGGCTCGGCCGGGCCGGCGGCTCCGACCAGCGCGGGCTCCGGCGCGGCGGTGGTCGGCTCGGCGACCGCCGCCCGGCGGCGCAGCACCAGCTTCGCCACCGCCGTCGGCGCTTCCAGCGCCAGCAGCAGGACCAGCAGGTAGAACATCACCGCCAGCCAGAGATAGCCGGGCCAGGCCAGCCAGTACACCCCGCCGCGGGTCCCCGCCATGGTCGCCGGCACCAGCAGCGCCAGCAGCAGCGTGGCCGTGCCGCCGAACCTCCGCCAGCGGCCCGGGCCGGTGGTGTCCCGGACCAGCCGCTTCCACAGGTACAGGTGGATGAGGGCGGTGACGAGCACCGCGAAGCCCACGAAGGTCGCCATCGCCAGCACGTGAGCCTCCTAGCCGCCGGCGAACGGCGGCAGCACGTCGACCGTCACCCCGGCCGGCAGCGGTACCTGACGATCATGGCAGGCCACGCCGTCGACCAGGAAACTCGCCGCCTTCAGCACGGCGGCGAGCCGCTCGCCGTGCCGTTCGGCGAGTTCATCCACCAGTTCGTCGAGCGAGCGCCCGGCGGATGCGGTCTCCTCGGTACGGCCGGCGGCGGCCCGCGCGCCGGCGAAGTAGCGGACGGTCAGCTCCACCCGTCAGCCTCCGATCGCGGACATCGGCCGGACGGGTTGCAGGAACGATGGGTCGTCGATGCCGTGGCCGGCGCGCTTGCCCCACATCGCCGTACGCCAGCGGGTCGCCAGTTCGGCGTCGTCCGCGCCGCCGCGCAGCGCGCCGCGCAGGTCCGACTCCTCGGTGGCGAAGAGGCATGCGCGCACCTGGCCGTCGGCGGTGAGTCGGGTCCGGTCGCAGTCGCCGCAGAACGGCCGGGTCACGCTGGCGATCACCCCGACCCGGGCCGGACCGCCGTCGACCAGCCAGGTCTCGGCCGGCGCGGCGCCGCGCTCGGCCGGGTCGGCCGTCAGGGCGAACTCCCGGCCCAGCGCCGCCAGGATCTGGTCGGCGGTGACCATCGTCGTCCGGTCCCAGCCGTGCTGGGCGTCGAGCGGCATCTGCTCGATGAAGCGCAGCTCGTAACCGTGGTCGAGGGCGAAGCGCAGCAGCTCCGGCGCCTCGTCGTCGTTGATGCCGCGCATCAGCACCGAGTTGATCTTCACCGGGGTCAGTCCGGCCGCCGCCGCACCGGCCAGCCCGGCGAGCACGTCGGCCAGCCGGTCCCGCCGGGTCAGCTCCGTGAAGCGGGCCGGGTCCAGGGTGTCCAGCGAGACGTTCACCCGGTCCAGCCCGGCGGCGCGCAGGCTCGGCGCCAGCCGCGCCAACCCGATGCCGTTGGTGGTCAGCGAGATCCGGGGCCGCGGCTCCAGCGCGGCCACGGCGGAGACGATGCCGACCAGCCCGGGCCGGATCAGCGGCTCGCCGCCGGTGAAGCGGACCTCGGTGACGCCGAGCCGCTGCACCGCGACCCGGACCAGCCGGACGATCTCCTCGTCGCTGAGCAGCTGCGGCCCGGCCAGCCAGGGCAGCCCCTCGGCCGGCATGCAGTACGTGCAGCGCAGGTTGCACTTGTCGGTGAGCGAGACGCGCAGGTCCCGGGCGACGCGGCCGTACCGGTCGACGAGGACGCCGGGGGTCGTCGGGGCGGCGGTCACCTGTCGACGGTAGCGCGTCCGGCGCCCCGCAGCGCGGCTCGGGCGGCGGTGCCGACCGCATCCCGGTACGCCGCGCCGAACAGGGCGGTGTGCACCAGCAGCAGGTGGAGCTGGTGCAGCGGCACCCGCTCCCGCCACCCGCCGGCGAGCGGCCACGTCTCGTCGTAGCCGGCCAGGATCCGGTCCAGGTGGGGTGCGCCGCCGAAGAGCGCGAGCTGGGCGAGGTCGGTCTCCCGGTGCCCGCCGTGCGCGGCCGGGTCGACCAGCCAGACCCGGTCGTCGGCGCCCCAGAGCAGGTTGCCCGGCCAGAGGTCGCCGTGGATCCGGGCCGGCGGCTCGTCCCCGCCGAGGTCCGCGATCCGCTCGACGACCTCCTCGACCAGCCGGGTCTCCGGCTGGCTCAGCGCCCGGTTGTCGACCGACATCCGCAGGTAGGGGGCGAGCCGGCGGCGCGCGAACCAGTCCGACCACGGGCCCGGGTCCGGGGTGTTGTCCTGCGGCAGCGCACCGATGAAGCCGGGCCACTCCGCCCCGAACGCGGGCGCCCCGGCCCGGTGCAGCGCGGCCAGCTCCCGGCCGAGCCGCTCGGCCGCCTCCGGCGTCGGCTCGCCGGGGTCCACCCAGTCGAGCGCCAGCAGCTCCGGCAGCGGCACCACCACCCCCGGTACAGCCACCGCGCCGGCCTCGCGCAGCCAGCGCAGCCCGGCCGCCTCGGTGGCGAAGAACCCCTCCGGCGCCGGCCGTCCCGCCGTCTCCGGCCAGGTCTTGGCGAAGACCGAGTGGCCGTCGTCCAGGGTGAGCCGGGAGGCGGCGCAGCTGTCACCGCCGGAAACCGGCGTCTCCCGGATCCGCTGATGGGTCAGGAACGTCGGCAGGTGCTCCGGGTGCGCCCGCAGGTACGCCAGGTCCATGAGCGCAAGGTAGCCGCTCCCACCGACGCGCGAGGGCCGCGTCGCCCCGCCGGTGCCTGCGGACCGCCGTCACCTGCGCCTTTACTCTCCGTGTCTGTGGACAACCCGCGTGTCGTCCACAGGGCCTGTCGGCCGGGCATCGGTCCGCCGCACGCTCCCGGCATGACACCGACCGACCGCCCCCGGCTCGCCGTCCGCTCACCCGCCGACCTCATCGCCGCCGTGCCGTACCTGCTCGGCTTCCACCCCGCCGACAGCGTGGTCGTGGTGGCGCTGCGCGGTCGACGGGTCGTCTTCGCCGCCCGGGGCGACCTCCCCGACCCCGGCGCCGATCCCCGTCCGCCGGCCCGACACCTGGCGGGGGTCATCGCCCGGCAGGGCACCGAGTCCGCCACCGTGGTCGGCTACGGGCCGGCGTCCCGGGTGACCGCGGCGGTGGACGCGGTCGGCGAGGCGCTGGACGCGGCCGGGGTGGTCGTGCTCGACGCGCTGCGGGTGACCGACGGGCGCTGGTGGTCGTACCTGTGCGTCGAACCCGACTGCTGCCCGCCCGACGGCACCCCGTACGACCCGGCGGCCAGCGAGGTCAGCGCGGCGGCCGTCTTCGCGGGCCAGGTCGCCCTCCCCGACCGGGCCGCGTTGACCGCGCAGGTGGCCCCGCTCGACGGGCCGGTCCGGGTGGCCATGCGCCGGGCCACCGCCCGGGCCCGGCCGCGGTTGGCGGCGCTGACCGAGGAGGCGGCGGAGACCGCCCTGGTCGGTGGCCGGTCGGTCCGGTCGGCCGGGGTGGCCGCGGTGCGCACCGCGTTCCGTCGGCACCGGCGGGGCGAGCGGCTGAGCGACGACGAGGTGGCCTGGCTGACCGTGCTCCTGACCCAGCTCCCGGTACGCGACCACGCCTGGGAGCGGACCGACGGTCGGGACGGGGACATCGGCCTCTGGACCGACGTGCTGCGCCGGGCCGAGTCGGAGCTGATCGCGGCCCCGGGCAGCCTGCTCGCCTTCGCCGCCTGGCGGGCCGGGCACGGCGCCCTGGCGGCGGTGGCCCTGGAACGGGTGCTCGCCACCCACCCCGACTACTCCCTCGCGCTGCTCCTCGACGACCTGCTCCGGCGCGGCGTGCCCCCGTCCGAGCTGGACGGTTGGCCGGCCGTCGGCTTCCCCGGGGTGGTCCGCCGCCGGGCCCGCCGCCGCGGCGTCTCCCGGGGCAGCTGATACCGGCGGCTGGCCAGGTCACCTTCCAGAGCGAGCACGGGTGGATATCGGGCGCGAGCCTGTGCGAGGAAGCGGTCGGTCAGGTCGGCGGGCGAGCTGTCGTCGCCGAGTTGCGCGAGCTGATCGCGGGCCTCGGCCAGCTGACCAGACAAATAGAGGAAGCACCTTGCTCCGCGACCCGCTGACGGATGCCTACGGTCGGCTTGTGAAGCTGATGGGCGCGCACGAGATCCGGATGCGGCTTGACGGAATCAGCCGTCAGCGCGTCTACGCGATCACGTCGCACCGTTCGTTCCCGGCACCGGTGGCGGAGTTGCAGCAAGGGAACGTGTGGCTCGCGGAGGATGTCGAACGGTGGCTACGCGAGCACCGGCCAGAGCTGGCCGACGAGGAGTAGTGGGTCGGCGTCGCGTCAGTTGGTGATCCGCTGACTGCCCGCGTAGACGTTCATGGTCCGGCCGCGCAGGAAGCCGACCAGGGTCATGCCGGCCTCTTCGGCCAGCTCGGCGGCGAGGGTGCTGGGCGCGGAGACCGCCGCGAGCAGCGACACGCCGGCCATCCACGCCTTCTGGGTCAGCTCGAAGCTGGCCCGGCCGGAGACCAGCAGCAGGTGCCCGGCCAGCGGCAGCCGCCGCTCCCGCACCGCCCAGCCGACCACCTTGTCGACCGCGTTGTGCCGACCCACGTCCTCACGCAGCACCACCAGGTCGCCGTCGGGGGTGAAGAGGCCGGCCGCGTGCAGGCCGCCGGTCCGGTCGAAGGCCCGCTGGGCCGCGCGGAGCCGGTCCGGCAGGGCGGCCAGCACCTCCGCCGGCACGGTCATCGGGTCGTTCCGCACCGCGAAGAGCGAGCGGGTCCGTATCGCCTCGATGCTCGCCTTGCCGCAGACCCCGCACGAGCTGGTCGTGTAGAAGTTGCGGGACGGGTCGGTGGTGGGCTCCGGCACGCCCGGGGCCAGCACCACGTCGACCACGTTGTAGGTGTTCGGCGTCTCCGCCCCGGCGCAGAGCTGGGCGGTGTGCACGTCGTCGGTGGACCGGATCAGCCCCTCGGTCAGCAGGAAGCCGATCGCCAGGTCCAGGTCGTCGCCGGGGGTACGCATGGTCACCGCGAGCGGCCGCCGCCGGCCGGGCCCAGCCGGGCCGACCCGGATCTCCAGCGGCTCCTCGACGGCCAGGGTGTCCTGACGCTTCACCCGGGTGCGTCCGTTCGCCGCCGCGTCGAGGTCGATCCGGAGCACGCCCCGCCGATCAGTCGCCCGTCCCATCCCGCCATCCTGCCCCGCCCGGCCGCACGCCCGCACGGCGACGGCGGCCGGGTGAGGACCCGCCCGGCTACGGTGGCCGGGTGACGGCGTACGCGGCGGTGGTGCTCGCGGGCGGCGCGGCGCGCCGGATGGGCGGCGTGGACAAGTCCGCGCTCCCGGTCGGCGGCCGGCCGATGCGGGACCGGGTGCTCGCGGCGGTCGCCGACGCCGAGCCGCTGATCCTGGTCGGTCCGGCCGGCCCGGTCCCGGAGGGCGTCCGGGTGACCCGGGAGGACCCACCGGGCGGTGGCCCGGTGGCGGCCACCGCGGCAGGGCTGGCCCTGCTCGACCCCGATACGGCCACCGTCGCCCTGCTCGCCGCCGACCTGCCGCTGCTCACCGCCGGGGCCGTCGACGACCTGCTGCGGCAGCTCGACGGGTCGACGGTCGACGGGGCCTGCTACGTCGACGGCGACGGTCGCCGGCAGCAGCTCTGCGGCGTGTGGCGGGTCACCGCGCTGCGAGCCGCCCTGGACCGGGTCGCCGCGCAGCGGGGCGGCACGCTCGACGGGGCTCCGGTGCGGGCGGTGCTGGCCGGGCTCACGGTGCGGGAGGTGGCCTGGTCCGGCTCCGGCCCGCCGCCCTGGTTCGACTGCGACACTGACGAGGACGTACGCCGGGCCGAGGAGTGGACACGATGACGGTGATGGACGACTGGGTCACGGCGGCCTGCGCCGAGCTGGGTCTCGACCCGGCGGAGGTGCCGGTGCCGGTCGTGCTCGACCTGGCCAAGGACGTGGCCCACCAGGTGCTGCGTCCGGGCGCGCCGGTGTCCGCGTACCTGCTGGGGCTCGCCGTGGGGCGCGGCGCCGATGCCGCCGGGGCGGCGTCCCGGCTCAGCGAGCTGGCCGCCACCTGGCCGGTCGAGCTGGACGGCACCGGTCCGGCCGAATAGCCGGGATGTCCCTGGTCCCGGGCGACCTCGGGCGGCACGATGTCCGATCCCGGTCGGCCTGATTCGGCCCCCACCGTCCGTGGGTAGGGTGACCATGACGGACGGAGGCGATCATGACGGCAGACCACCCCTCGATGCCGACGGATGACCCGGCCGGCGGTGCGCCGGAGCAGTACGAGTCGATCCTGCTGGACGAGCCGACCACTGCCGACCTGCGGGCGAAGGTGACCGAGGCCTGGCGGGAGTTCGCCCGCGCGCTGGCCGAGCGGCTGCGCGACCTGCCCACTGGCGCGCACGTGGAGGTGACCCTCGACCCCACCGCCTCGGGCACCGGGAACGCCGTCTACTCGATCAGCGTGGACGCCGGCGCGGAGGGCAGGATCGCCGCCCGGGCGGTCGGCAACGCCACCCTGCCGCAGGGCTACCGGCTGGACCGGGCCGCCGTGGCCGACATGATCGCGCTCGGCTGGTCCCCGCCCGGCGTGGTCGAGGGCTCCGGCGAGCAGTTCGGCCTGGACTGCGCCGCCTCCGAGGCCACTCGCCTGGCGGCGGTCCTCTCCCGCACCCTCCGCGACGTCTACGGCGCGCCGCACCCCGCCTTCCTCGTCTACCTGGTGCACGACGCCGAGGGGGAGCCGCTGCCGGTGGCGCCGATGGGCACCGCGCGCAGCGAGTTCGGCTCGGCCCGGGACGTGGAGGCCGATCTCGACGAGGCGCTGGCCGCGGCGGCGACCGCCCAGGCCGGCGAGAACGACGTGCTGGCGCTCGAGGAGCGCGTCCGCACGGTCGTCTCCACCATGCTCAAGTCGGAGTCCGACCAGGTGCAGATCGACTCGGACGGCGACATCAACATCCGGGCCGGCTCGGCCATGGTCTTCGTCCGGGTACGCGACAACCCGCCCCTGGTCGACGTCTTCTCCCCGGTGCTCACCGAGGTCGAGCCGACCGAGCGCCTCTACGTGAAGCTCTCCGAGCTGACCAACCGGATGCCGATCGGCCGGCTCTACTGCGCCGACGACACGGTCTGGGCCTCCATCCCGGTGTTCGGCCGGAACTTCCAGGCCACCCACCTGATGCTCGCCGTCCAGGTGATGACCGGGCTGGCCGACGAACTGGACGACCGGCTGCACGGCGAGTTCGGCGGCAAGCGCTTCTTCGGCGAGGGGGACAAGCCGGCCCGCTCGCAGGGCGAGCACCGCACCGGCATGTACCTCTGACCGCCCGCCGCTCCGACGGGTCGGGGGCGGGATCGCGACTCCGGGCGGGGCCCCGGCGGGCGCGGGTGGCGTCGGTCAGTGGAGGTCGAGGAGGGTCTTGCCGACGGTGGCCCGCGCTCCCATCGCGGCATGCGCCTCGGCTGCCCGTTCCAGCGGGAAGCGCTGCCCGATCAGCGGTCGCAGCCGCCCGGCCGCCGCCTCGGCCAGCGCCCGTTCGGTGAACCCGCGCAGCGCCGCCGGGTCGGCGGTCGGGCGGAGCAGGGTCACTCCCCGGTCCGCCACGAGGTCGGCCGGCAGCTCCGCCCAGGCGCCGCTGGCCAGCCCGAAGCTCAGCATCCGCCCGCCCGCGTGCAGCAGGTCGAACGCGGCCCGCGCCAGCGGGCCGCCGACCCCGTCGAAGACCACGTCCACCCCGCCGGTGGCCGCCCGGACCTGGTCGGTCCAGTCCGGTTGGAGGTAGTCCACCACCAGGTCGAGGCCGCGCTCGCGCAGCAGGGCGACCTTCCGGGCACCCCCGGCGGCGGCGACGACCCGCGCGCCGGCCGCCGCCGCGAGCTGCGCCAGCAGGGTGCCGACCCCGCCCGCCGCCGCCTCGACCAGCACCCGCTCGCCGGGCCGCGGTCGCGCCGTGTGCGCCAGCATCGTGGCGGTACGGCCGTCGGCGAACACCGCGACCGCCTCGTCCAGCGGCAGCCCGGCGGGTACCTCGACGGGGAGGTCCCGGTCCACCACCACCCGCTCGGCGTAGCCTCCCGAGCCACCGGTCCCACTGACCACCCGCCGTCCGATCAGCTCCGGGTCGACGTCGGGACCGACGGCGGCGATCACGCCGCCGACCCCGTTGCCGGGGATCAGCGGCGGCGTGGCGGGGAACGGCCCGAAGCCGGTCGCCCGGAACATGGTCTCCACGAAGGTGAGGTTGGCGTGGGCCACCTCGACCAGAACCTGCCCCGGTCCGGGCACCGGATCCGGCGCGGGCCCCGGCACCAGCACCTCCGGACCCCCGAACTCCCGCAGCCACACCGCGCGCACGTGTCCCCCTTCCGCAGTCCCGCACCCACTGAACAACCTCAACCCAGGTCGAGGTCAACCCGGGCACCCGCACCCGGCGACCGGGCAGCCGCCGGGCGGGACGGTCAGCCGCCGGAGGGGCCGACGCCGGGCGACTCGACCAGCCGGGACAGGACGATGGTGCTGCGGGAGGAGGTCACGAAGGACTCGGCCCGCAGCCGTTCCAACGCCTCCTCCAGGTGGGAGATGTCGGCGGCCCGCAGGTGCACCAGCGCGTCTGCCTCCCCCGAGACGGTGTACGCGCCGACCACCTCGGGGTGCCGCCGGGCGGCCGCCCCGATCTGCGCCGGGGTGGTCCGGCCGGCGCAGAACAGCTCGACGAAGGCCTCGGTCGTCCAGCCGACGGCGGCCGGGTCGACCACCGCGGTGAACCCCCGGATCACCCCGGCGGATCGGAGTCGGTCGACCCGTCGCTTGACGGCGGGGGCGGAGAGTGATACCCGAGTGCCGATGTCCGCGTACGACGCACGGGCATCCGCCACGAGCAACGCAATGATTCGCTGGTCAACCGCGTCGATCTGCAACGTTCCGCCTCTGGGAAGCAATGGTTGTGGCTGTTACCAAAGTTGTACCGTACCTACTCTTGGTGACCGTGAACCAGCAGCGAGTCCCGCGAAAGCGGACATATCTCATGTGCTCGCCCGAGCACTTCGCGGTCGAGTACGCCATCAACCCGTGGATGGACGTGACCGCGCCGGTCGACGCCGAGCTGGCGGTCAAGCAGTGGGACCGCCTGCGGGAGACGCTCGTCGGCCTCGGCCATGAGGTGCACCTGCTCACCCCCGAGCGCGGGCTGCCCGACATGGTCTACGCGGCCAACGGCGCCTTCGTGGTGGACGGCACCGCCTACGGCGCCCAGTTCAAGCACGAGCAGCGGGCCGCCGAGGCCGCCGCGCACCGGGGGTTCTACGAGGCGCAGGGCTGGCGGTTCATCGCGCCGAGCGAGACCAACGAGGGCGAGGGCGACTTCGCGTACCTGCCGGAGGCGCACGGCGGCCTGATCCTCGCCGGCCACGGCTTCCGCACCGAGCTGCCGGCGCACGCCGAGGCGCAGGAGGCGCTCGGCCGCCCGGTGGTCTCGCTTCGCCTGGTCGACCCGCGCTTCTACCACCTGGACGTGGCGCTCGCGTCGATCGACGACGCCAACGTCGTCTACTACCCGGGCGCCTTCTCGGTGGCCAGCCAGAAGGTGCTCGCCCAGCTCTTCCCGGACGCGGTCATCGCGGACGACGAGGACGCCCTGGCCTTCGGTCTCAACCTGGTCAGCGACGGCCTCAACGTCGTGCTCAACAGCGAGGCCAACCGGCTGGCGGGCAAGTTGAAGGCCGCCGGATACCACCCGGTCCCGGTGGAGCTGGCCGAGCTGAAGAAGGGCGGCGGCAGCGTGAAGTGCTGCATCGCCGAGCTGCGCCACTGACCGTCCCGCAGCACACGCCGAGCACACGACGGGCCGGCCTCCCGCAGGGGAGGCCGGCCCGTCGGCGTACCGGGGCTCGGCTCAGCCGAGCGTGGCCAGCTCGTTGATCACGACGTTGGAGAGCAGCTGGCCGTCGTGCTGGACCCGGCGCAGGTACCACTTCTGCTGCGGGGTGCGCGGCTGGTTGAACTGCCAGGGCCCGCGCGGGCTGTCGACCTGGCCGATCTTGCCCAGCGCCAGGTTGACCTGTTGCGGGGTGGGGTCCCCGCCGACCAGCCGGATCGCCTTGTCGAGCACCTGCGCGGCGTCGTACGAGGCCATCGCGTAGGTGGTCGGGGAGGCGTGGTACGTCTTGCGGTACGCCGAGGCGAACACCCGGTTGGCCGTGTTGTTGAGATCGGCCGAGTAGTTGAGCGCGGTCTCGATGCCGTACTTCTCGATCGTGGCGTCCTCGCTCTCCAGGTCGGTGAGCACCGTGCCCTCGGTGAGGAACCCGGGGGCGTAGATCCGGCCGCGGTAGCCCTCGTCGTAGACCTGCTTGACGAACTGGACCGCGGCCGGGCCGGCGTAGTGGCAGAAGATCACGTCGGGCCGGCGGCCCGGCGCCAGCGCCCGGCCGATGGCGTCGACGTACGTCCCCTTGCCGGGGGTGGGGTCGTCGGTGGTGAGGATCGGCTCGTCGGCGATGCGGCGGCCGTTCACCTCGTAGCCCTTCCGGAAGCCGCCGATGACGTCCCGGCTGCTCGGGCTGTCGGGGGCGATGATGGCGATCCGGCTGGTGGCGGGCAGGGTCTCGTGGAGGTACTGGCCGAGCGCCCGGCCGGGTTCGTCGAGCACGTACGAGGTGCGCCAGATGTAGACGACGCTCTGCAGGCTGGTCGGGGAGGCGTTCGAGCCGATCAGGGGCACCCGCGCCTGCTCGACGCTGTCCCGGATGCCCAGCATGACGGCGGAGCTGACCACGCCGGTGAGCGCCAGGACGCCCTCCTTGAGCAGGCGGTCGACGGCGGCCTGCCCGCTCTTGGCGTTCTCACCCTCCTCGGCGGACACCACGGTCACCGGGTGCCCGCCCAGGCGCTGGTCGTTGAGGCTGAGGAAGAGCTGGAAACCGTTGGTGATCTCTTCGCCGATCGCCTTGTTCGCGCCCTTGCCGGGCACGATCAGCCCGATCTTGATCGGGTTGCCGGAGCCGGCGGCCGTCCCCCCGGAGTCGGAGCCGCAGCCGGCCGCCAGTCCGCTGGTACCGAGCGCGGCCAGCAGTTGAAGTGCCCGCCTGCGGTTCATCTGCGACACCGATTTCCTTCCGAAAAAACGTTGCAGGGGCTCATCGCCCCTTCGGCGTTCTACCTGGTCGGCGACGCTGCGTCAATGCCAGGAAGATCATCGTGCAGGGACCGCAACGCGTCGACCACCCGGGGCCAGGCCGCGGAGTCCGGCGCGATCAGCCCGAAATGCTCGCATTCAGGCAGCTCGACAAGGGTGGCGGGGGAGCCGGCGGCCCGGGCCGCGGCGACCCAGGAGCGGCTCATCCCCACCGGCACCTGGCGGTCCTGGCCGCCGTGCACAACTACGCTCCGTACCCGAATCGGCACCAACGTCGATGGATCGGCCGCCGCGTACCGGTCGGGCACGTCCGCCGGGCCGCCGCCGAGCAGCACGGCCACCGCCCCCGAGTCCAGGTCCAGCCGGTACGCCTCGGCGAGGTCGGCGACCGGGGCCAGCGCCAGCACGCCGCCGACCGTCTCCGGCGCGTGCGCCGCGACGTACAGCGCCAGGTGACCGCCGGCCGAGTGGCCCACCAGGATCGGCGGTACGGGAGCCACCCGGTCCGGCATCGCGGTGGCGGCCAGCCCGGGCAGCGCGGCCACCCCGGCCAGCACGTCGGTCAGCGTGTGCGGCCAGCCCCCGTCGGGCTGGCCGGTGCGCCGGTACTCGACCTGGGCGACCGGGTGGCCCAGCGCGGCGAGCGCCGCCGCCATCGGGCCGGTGTGACTACGGTCATACTCCGTCCGCCAGAACCCGCCGTGCACCACGACGACCAGCGGCCGGGCCGGGCCGTCGCCGGCGGGCCGGCGCAGGTCGGCGACCTGTTCGGGATGGTCGCCGTAGGCGACCGTGACGTCCGGCGCCGGGGCGGGCCGGGTCAGCACGGCGCGCGGGTCTGCGGGCATGACCGGGACGGTAGCGCGCCCGGCCGGGTGGTTCGGGCCCGGGACCCGGTCCCGGCGCGCGCGGGTGGCGGGCGCTGGGTAAAGATGGGACCCATGACCGAAGCGCCTTCCGGTGGACAGAACGACGAGCAGGGCACCGACGGGATCCCCGGCACGGTGGTGGTGGTCGGTCCCGACGGCCGGCCGGTCGGCACCGTGCAGACCGAGGAGGGGCTGGGCGAGGACCCCACCCGCCTCGTGGAGCAGCCGGCCAAGGTGATGCGGATCGGCAGCATGATCAAGCAGCTGCTGGAGGAGGTGAAGGCGGCGCCGCTCGACGACGCCAGCCGGCACCGGATGCGCGAGATCCACGAGCGCTCGATCGTCGAGCTGAAGGAGGGGCTCGCCCCCGAGCTGCGCGAGGAGCTGGAGCGGATCTCGCTTCCCTTCACCGAGGACAAGGCGCCCAGCGAGAGCGAGCTGCGGATCGCTCACGCCCAGCTGGTGGGCTGGCTGGAGGGCCTGTTCCACGGCATCCAGGCGGCCCTGGTCGCCCAGCAGATGGCCGCCCGGGTGCAGCTGGAGCAGATGCGGTCCGGCCGGCAGGCGCTGCCCAGCGGCCCCACCGGGGTCATGCCGGGGATGCCCGGCATGGGCCAGCCGCAGGGCGGCGAGGGGCACGGCACAGGCCAGTACCTCTGACCAGGCCCGGGCACCGCGCGCACGCGGGCGGCCCGGACCGCTCAGCCCACCCCGAAGACCTTCTCCAGGTACGCGGCCACGCCGTCCGCGGAGTTCGCCGCCGTCACCTCGTCGGCGATCTCCAGGACGGCGGGGTGCGCGTTGGCGACCGCCACCGCCCGGCCGGCCCAGGTCAGCATCGGCACGTCGTTCGGCATGTCGCCGAAGGCCAGCACGTCCCGCTCGTCGATGCCGAGCCGGGCGCAGTACCAGGCCAGCCCGGCCGCCTTGGTCACCCCGGCGGCGGAGATCTCCACCAGCCCGGTGTACGACGAGTGGGTCGCCTCGGCCAGCCCCGCCAGCGCCCCCGCCACCAGCTGCACGAACGCGTCCGGGTCCTGCTCGCCGGCCCGGGCCAGCAGCTTGACCGCCGGGGCGGAGAGCAGCTCCTCGGGGGACTCGACCGCCCGGATGGCTTCGTGGTCGGCGTCCCAGCGCAGCGGGTAGTGCGCCTCGTGCCGCATGTGCCGGCTGTCCACGATCTCCACCGCGAAGCTCACCCCGGGCACCTCGGCCCGCAGCCGCCGGGCCACCTCCGCCAGTAGCTCCGGGGCGAGCGGGTCGGCCCGCAGCACCTCGTCGGCGACCGGGTCGTACACCACCGCGCCGTTGGCGCAGATCGCCGGGAGCGGCTCGGCGAGCTGGTCGTACACCAGCTGGAGCCAGCGGATGGGCCGGCCGGTGACCAGCACGACCGGCGTGCCCTGCGCGGAGATCCGGGCCAGCACCGCCGCGGTGTGCGGGCTGAGCGTCCGGTCGTCCCGGAGCAGGGTGCCGTCGATGTCCGTCGCGATCAGCCGAGGTGCCTCTCCCATCACCGGGACAGTAGTCGGTCCAGGTAGACCGCGACGCCGTCGTCGTCGTTGCGCAGGGTCACCTCGTCGGCCGCGGCGCGGACCTCCGGGTGGGCGTTGGCGACCGCCACCCGCGCCCACCCCGCCCAGGCGAACATCGGCAGGTCGTTGGGCATGTCGCCGAAGACCAGCACCTCGGCCGGGTCGACCCCGAGGGTCTGCGCGACCACGCTGAGCCCGGTCGACTTGTCCACCCCGGGCGGGCAGATCTCGATGAAGCCGAGCCCGGCCTGGGTGAGCGTGGCCGTCTCCGGCGGGACGATCCTGCGGGCCGTGGCCAGCAGCTCGTCGACGTGGTGGTCGGCGGTCCGGGCGAACGCCTTGATCACGTCGGAGGAGACGCACTCCGCGCGGCTGCGTGCCTCGAACCGGTCCGGGTAGGGCCAGCTCGGGTGGTAGTCACCCCAGAGCGGGGCGTCGTGCTCGTCGGAGGCCTCGACCATGACGGTGAGCGGGCCGACCGCCGCCTCCAGGTCGGCGAGGAGCCGGGCGAGCACCTCACCGGGGAGGCGTTCGTCGCGCAGCACCACGGGGCCGGCCGGATCGCTCTGGTCGACCACCCGTCCCCCGCCGGCCATCACCAGGAAGTCGGCGGCGCGGATGTCGTTGCGGGTCAGCTCGGTCAGGCGCGGTCCGCGACCGGTCGCGCCGACCACCGGGATCCCGGCGGCCCGCACCCGGTCGAGCACCTCGTGGGTGTACGCGGAGACGGTCTCGTCGCTGCGGACGAGCGTCCCGTCGAGGTCGGTGGCGATCAGCTTGGGCAGGCCCGGGCGGGTCATCGTTCCTCCTTCGCCCGCCGCCGTCGCGCCAGCCGTCCTGGTCGTCGGTGCCTCGGCCCATGAACGGCGGGCAGCAACCGTACCTCGCGGAACAGGTCGCATCCATGGCTTCCCGGCGAATCGGGCACCAACCCGCGGCGACCGTCCGGTGACGGTCCGGAGCTTCGCTCAGGCCGGCGGCTCGCCGCGGGCGAACGGCACGGTGGGCTCGACCGTCAGGTCGGCCGGTGCGGGCAGGAGGTCGTCCGCCCGCCGCCGCTCCCGCCGGCGACCCCGCCCCAGCGGCCCGGGCTCCGGCTCCGCGCCGGGCTCGGCGGCGGCCCCCGCGGGCGCGGTCTGGCCGGACAGGTGCAGCGCGGCCGCGAGCAGGACGGTGGCCAGGAAAGCGGTCACCAGACCGCGGCCGTAGTCGACCCGGACCCCCGCCTCCGAGGGGTAGAACAGCGTCCGCTGGCCCGCGTCGTCGAGGGAGAGCGCGGTCGCGGTCAGCACGGCGAGCACCGCCACCGCGAGGCCGAGGCCGGCCACCCGGGCGTTGGACCGGACGGCGGGGGTGCCGCGCAGGGCCAGCGCCACCGCCACCGCGAGGCCGAGCAGGCCCACCAGGTAGCCGGCGCCGAAGCCGCCCACGTCGGCCACCCCGCCCGGGACCCGGATCGAGGTGTTCCCCTCCGAGTCGCCGTTCGGCACCGTCATCACCAGCCACTCGCCGATCAGCGAGGCGATCGCGGCCACCGCGCCGAGCCCGGCCAGCACCAGCGGCAGCCGGTGGTCCCGCCGCAGTCCGGCCAGGGAGCGGCCGACCCGGCCGGGCGGGGTGGGCTCTTCGTCGCCCCATTCCACGACGGTCGTCCCGTCGGACCGGTCGTCCTGCCTGGGGATGGGGAGATCCTGAGACATCGGCCACCCTTCCGCACGCGGGCCTGTGCCGAATCATGGCACAGCTGACACGCGGCGAAGGGTCCCGCAAGTCCCACGGATCCCGACCGGTTCCCGCACACCCGCTCGTTCCGCACCACCGGGGCGATCCGAAGTGTCGTACCGGTGGTGTTTCATGCCTCGTCGTCGGCCCGTGGAGGCCCGCCCCACCACCCGGCGGGGAGTCGCTCACTCCAAAGGTGAGGATCCACGACAACCGACAGGAACACGTTGAACGTTGGTGGACACCGCACTAGCGTCAGAGCATGCCTATCCGTACCGCTTCCGCACGTTGGCAGGGCAACCTCACCGAGGGTGCCGGGACCGTCCGCACCGGCAAGGGCGGGCTCACCGGGAACTACTCGTTCAAGTCGCGCTTCGAGGAGGGCGAGGGGACCAACCCGGAGGAGCTGATCGGTGCCGCGCACTCCGCCTGCTTCTCGATGGCCCTCTCCAAGCAGCTCGCCGACGCGGGCGCGACCGACACCTCGGTGGAGACCACCGCCAAGGTCCACTTCGACAAGACCGACGCGGGCATGACCGTGACCCGGATCGACCTGGAGACGGTCGGCCAGGTCGCGGGAATGGACGAGGCCCAGTTCACCAAGCTGGCCGAGGCCGCCAAGGAGAACTGCCCGATCTCCCGGCTGCTCTCCCCGGGCGCGCAGATCAGCCTCACCGCCCGCCTCGCCTCCTGACCCGGCCGGTCGCCCTTCGGCGACCCCCGGGCCACGCCTGCACGGAAAGAGTGCCCATCCGCATGCTGATGAGCACTCTTTCCGTGATTTTCCAGTGATCTTGATGGGTGGGAACGCGCCCGGGGCGGGGAGGATGGGGGCGTGCCGGTGGAGATGAGCCGTGAGCGGTTCGAGGAGTTGGTCGGCGAGGCCCTCGACGAGGTGCCCGAGGAGCTGCTCGGGCTGATGAGCAACGTGGTGATCCTGGTGGAGGATGATCCGCCCCCGGGCGAGAACCTGCTCGGCCTCTACGAGGGCCACGCGCTGACCAACCGCGGTTGGGACTACTCCGGGGTCCTCCCGGACCGCATCCTCATCTACCGGCGCCCGATCCTGCGGATCTGCGACACGGAGGAGGACGTCGTCGACGAGGTGGCGGTGACCGTGGTGCACGAGATCGCCCACCACTTCGGCATCGACGACGCCCGGCTGCACGCGCTCGGCTGGGGCTGACCGCGCCCGCCCCGCTCGGCCCATGCCGGCCGTTGCGCGGCTCCCCTAACCTGCGGGAGAGGCACACCCCGATGCAGGAGGAAACCCATGCGCAGCGCGCTGTTCTCCGCGGAGAACCTTGAGAAGGAGTCCCAGCAGCCGGGCATGCGGCTGCAGAACTCCAAGATGCTGAAGATCGAGCTGAACGGCGAGGCGATGGCCCGGGTCGGGTCCATGGTCGCGTACCAGGGGCAGGTGCAGTTCCAGGCGCTCGGCTCCGGCGGGATCGGCAAGTTCATCAAGCAGCGCCTGACCGGCGAGGGCGTCCCGCTGATGAAGCTCTCCGGCCGGGGCGACGTCTTCCTCGCCGAGCTGGCCAAGGACGTGCACATCATCGACCTGGAGCCCGGCGACGCCCTGTCGATCAACGGCTCCAGCGTGCTCGCCTTCGACTCCACCCTCCAGTACGACATCAAGATGGTCGGCGGCGCCGGCATGGCGTCCTCGTCCGGCCTGTTCAACTGCGTCTTCACCGGCCACGGCCGGATCGCGATCACCACCAAGGGCACCCCGGTGGTGCTCAACGTCGACCAGCCGACCTACGTCGACCCGCAGGCCGCGGTCTGCTGGTCGGCCAACCTCCAGACCGGCTACCACCGGGCCGAGCAGCTCGGCCTGGGCACGCTGCTCGGCCGCAGCACCGGTGAGGCGTTCACCATGAGCTTCGCCGGTCAGGGCTTCGTCGTGGTGCAGCCCTCCGAGGAGCCACCGGTGCAGGGCAGCGGCGCCCAGCAGCAGCAGGGCGGCCTGCTCGGCGGCCTGCTGCAGTGACCGTCCGGTCCGCGGGGCGCCCCGACCGGGCGTCCCGCGACCGTCAGCTCAGCTCGCCGGCGCGCAGCCGGGCCAGCCAGGCCGCCGCGTCGGCGTAATCGGCGTCGGAGAGTCCGGCCGGTGCGGGGACCGGCCGTTCGGCCGCCGCCTCGCTCCAGCGGTGCCGGGGGTACGACCCGAGGAAGCGCACATCGGCGCACACCCGGCGCAGCCCCTGCAGCGCCTCGCCCAGCCGGACGTCGGCGACGTGGCCGGTGCAGTCGAGGAAGAAGACGTACCGGCCGAGCGCCTCGCCGGTCGGGCGGGACTCGATCCGGGTCAGGTTGATCCCCCGGACGGCCAGCTCCATCAGCACCGACAGCAGGGCGCCCACCCGGTCGTGGGCGATATAGACGGCCAGCGAGGTGACGTCGTCCCCGGTCGGCGGCGGCGGCGGGCCGGGGCGGCAGACCAGGGCGAACCGGGTGACCGCGTCCGGGTGGTCGGCGATCTTGTCGGCGAGCACGGTCAGCCGGTGCCGGGCCGCCCCGATCGGGGCGCAGATGGCCGCGTCGTACTCGCCGCTGGCCGCGCCGGCCGCGGCGGCGCCGTTGGAGAGCACGTCGACCACCGTCGCGTCGGGCAGGTGGTCGCGGAGCCAGTTGCGGCACTGGGTGGAGGCCTGCGGGTGGGCGGCCACGCTCCACACCTCGGCGAGCGCCGTCCCCGGCCGGGCGGCCAGCACGAACTCCACCGGCAGGATCACCTCGCGGGTGATCACCAACGGCTCGCCCTCGGCCATCTCGTCGAGGGTCACCCCGACCGCGCCGCCGATCGAGTTCTCCAGCGGCACCAGGGCGGCGTCGGCGTCCCCCGCCCGTACGCTGTCCAGCGCCTCACCGACGCTGCGGGCCGGCGTACGGCTGCCCCGCTCGGCGGCGGGCACCGTACGCAGCGCCTGCTCGGCGAAGGTGCCCTCGGGCCCCAGGTAGACGTAGCGGGTCGGCGGTGTTCCGGGCATGGCGACCAGCCTACGCACCCGGAGTGCCGTCGCAGGCCAGCGTCCGGATGCCGGGCGGTCCGGCGGCGCGTACCTGCGCCGCGCAGACGTCCGTCCCGGCGGTGACCAGCTCCAGCGCGTCCGGCCGGCCCCGGGTGACCACCTGCAGCTCCTCGTGCCCGGTCACGTCGAGCACGGTGTACTGCCAGTCCCCGGCGCAGAGCGGCCCGGTCCGGACCCGGACCCGGACGTCCCGGGGCAGGACCCGGGCCGCACCGCGCAGCAGCGAGACCACCCGGTCCCCGGACGGGCCGGCCGGGCAGGGCACGGCGACCATCTCGGCGCTGGTGGGGGTGGCCGTCGGCGTGATCGGCGACGTCGGGGTGGGCGCGGCGGTCGGCGCGGTCGGGGTGCCGGTGGCGGTCGGGGCGGTGGCCGTCTGCTGGGCCGGTCGGCGCAGCTCCGGTGGGGTGCCGCAGGCGGCTAGGGGCAGCAGGGCGAGCAGCGTGACCGGGACGGTCAGCCGCCGGCGAATGGTGGGCCGGGGTGCGGTGGGTGGCACGGTCCGATCATAGGCATCGGCGGGCGTCGTTGCGCCGGGTGGTCGAGCCCATCGTGGGAGGATCGGGCGCGGCGGGGCGAAGGTCACTTGTGGACGCGGTGCCCCGCCCGCTCCAGCGCGGCCGTCGCCTCGACCAGCCGCACCGCGGGGACGAGCACGTGGTCGGTGTCGTACGTGGAGAACGCCACCACGTTCACCCGGGCCCGGGCCAGCGGCTCGACCAGCGCGGCCAGGGTGCCGGTGACGGCCAGGTCGAGCGGGCCGACGATCCGCAGGCACCGCCAGTCCGTCTCCACCACCGCCTGTTCCGGCGCGCGGCGGGAGGGGCAGATCAGGGAGATCCCGTCAACGCTCCAGCTCACCGTCACCACGTCGGGGTCGCCCAGTCCGCCCCACAGGGTCGGGGAGAGGCTGGAGCCCGCCGGTAGTCGGCACACGGCGTACCCGCCCGGCAACAGAGCGACATCGAACATTAGGGCACCATACGTCCTCGGCGCGGCCGGCCCCAGCACCGTCGGGTGCGGCGAGCGCAACCCGCTGTCGCAGGTCAGACCTCGGAGAAGAAGGTGAGTGAGCCGGCGACCGAGCCGTCGGTGAGCACCGGCGTCGAGATGGCGTCGACGGTGGTGCCCGGCGCGTCGACCCCGGGCCCCTGGACCCGGAGGAGTCCGCGGGCGAGGCGGCCGGAGTGCAGGGCGAGCAGCGGCGGGATCTTGTCCGTCTCCTGCTCGGTCAGCTCGCTCCGGTTGGCGGTGAAGTCGACCAGGCGCAGACCACCCTCCAGCAGCGGCCGCCCGATCACGTCCTCCGGCGCGCCGAGGCAGAGCAGCTCGCACCCGGACGCGGAGATGGCCACCACCGTGGTGTCGGCGTCGATCAGCAGGCAGGGCTCGGCGGCGTGGGAGACCGTGCTCGACCACTGGCCGAAGTTGCCGGACTCCTGCTCTGTCGGTGCCCCTGCGGCCGGCGCGAACACTTCCGAGAGCGAGAGCTCGACGTGGGCCACCGCGCCTCCTATGTACACCGACGGTCTGTCCACGCTATCCGGTCGCCGCGACGACCGCCCGACCGCGTCGGCCGCACCGGAGATCGGTGCTCCTCGGTTGCCCGGGGCACCAGCGGTGCCGTGGGACAGGTGTCGGTGTGACGGGTGCCCGGTGACGGGCGGCCGGCGACGGCGCGGACCGGTGGAACTGCTGAGGCGGATCGCCGGACCGCGTGGCGTCGCCGGTGACGTTACCGGCGGGCGGCCGGCTTGTCAGCGGCCGTTCGGCCCTCGTCGTACCACCGGTAGTCGGCTGCTGGACGGTACGTGCCGTTGAGCCAGGTGCTCGGGTGCTGGGCGACCCGGGACAGCTTCTCGGCGGTGGCGGGGCTGATCCGGTTGCCTCCGGCGACGAGGAGGCGGTCCAGCTCCCGGTGGGTCGCCATCAGGCAGTCCTTCGGCAGGCCGTACACGCTGATCACGCCGGAGCCGACGAAGGTCAGCACCGGGGCCACCGGGATCGGCAGGCCGACCGCCCCGGAGAGCGCCTTCCCCGCCCGCTTCGCGTCCCGGCGCGCCTCGGCCACATAGGGCGGACGCTTGCCGTTGATCTGCACGACATCGCCGGCGACGAGCACCCGGGCGCGGCCGTGGTCGGCGATGGTGACCGCGAAGAGGCCGCTCGGGCCGATGGCCAGGAAGCCCGCCCGGTCGTCCCGGTCGCGGTCGAGCAGGACGTCCACGACGTCCGTACGCGGCCACTCGATGACGTGCCAGGCCGGACCGAGGTGGTCGAGTTGGCCCAGGGCACGGGCCCCGGCCGCCTCCAGCCGGCGGGCGTCCCGCTCGGCCCGACGGCGGCGGGCCCACTCCAGTGGAGTCGGTCGGGCCGGTTCGAGCACCGAGGTGGACTCGATCCGGGGCTGTGGCACCGCGACGCGCGGCAGTGTCCGGGTGGGTACGGCTCGACGAGCGGGAAAGACAGTCATCGCGACCTCCGGCAAAAGGTCCCTCGAAGTTATGTCTCCGCTACCCTACGTTGCGGACCCCGGTGTTCGGCAAGTTGGGGCGCCGGAATGAGTGTGGATGAATGCCATATTCATTCACACTTCTTTTCCGGATGGTGGGGAACGCCTGCCCTACGCTGCGAAGGTGACCCACTACGTGGACAGCGAGGTCGCCCGGCTCGGCACGGTGCTGCTGCACCGCCCCGGACCGGAACTCGCCCGGCTCACCCCACGCAACAACGACTCGTTGCTCTTCGACGCTATCCCCTGGGTGGGCCGGGCGCAGGAGGAGCACGACGCGTTCGCCGCCGCGCTGCGCGGCCGCGGGGTCGAGGTGCTCTACCTGGCCACCCTGCTGGCCGAGACGCTCGCCGTGGCCGACGCCCGGGCCGAACTCACCGAGCTGGTGCTGCGCTCGCCCCGGCTCGGCGACACCCTCCGCCGCCGGATCGCCGACCATCTCGCCTACCTCGACCCGGCCACCCTCGCCGACGTGTTCACCGCCGGGCTCGCCCACGAGGAGCTGCGGCTCGGCCGGGACCGCCCCGGCGGCCTGGTGTGGACGCTGATGGACCGGCACGACTTCGTCATCGACCCGCTGCCCAACCTGCTGTTCACCCGGGACTCCTCGGTGTGGATCGGCGATCGGGTCGGGGTGACCAGCCTGGCCATGCCCGCCCGGCGGCGGGAGACCACGCTGACCGACGCCATCTACCGGTACCACCCGCGCTTCGCCGGCACCGAGTTCGTCTACCACCCGGAGCTGGAGCACCTGGAGGGCGGCGACGTGCTGCTGCTGGCGCCGGGCGTGCTCGCCGTCGGGGTGGGCGAGCGGACCACCCCGGCCGGCGCGGAACGGCTCGCCCGGCGGGTCTTCGCCGCCGGCCTGGCGCACACCATCCTGGTGGTGCCGATCGCGCAGGAACGGGCCACCATGCACCTGGACACCGTCTGCACGATGGTCGACGTGGACGCCGTGCTGATGTACCCGAACATCGCCAGCACCCTGTCGGCGTACACGGTCATCGCCGGTGCGGACGGCGACGAGCTGCGGGTGGACGGGCCGGCGCCGTTCCTGCGCGCCGCCGCCGACGCGATGGACCTGGACCAGCTCCGGGTCATCGACACCGGCCTGGACCCGGTGACCGCCGAGCGGGAGCAGTGGGACGACGGGAACAACACCCTCGCCCTCGCCCCCCGGCTCTGCGTGGGCTACGAGCGCAACGTGGAGACCAACGCCCAGTTGGAGCGGGCCGGCATCGAGGTGATCGCGATCGCCGGCTCCGAGCTGGGCTCCGGCCGCGGCGGTCCGCGCTGCATGTCCTGCCCGCTGGTCCGCCAGCCGCTGCGACCCGTACAGCTGTGAGGCAGAAGCCGGTCAGCGGAGGGTGAGCTGCCGGCCGACCAGGCCGTGCCGGGCCCGCCGGCCCGCCGCGTCCAGCGGCTCGGTCTCCTTGAGCGCCTCGGCGTACCGGTCGGCGAACGCGGCCACCGGTGCCTCCCACTCGCCCGCCGGGGCTTCCTCGGGCAGGTCCCACACCGGCACCAGCCGGCCGTGCGCCCGGAACATGCCGGCGAAGCGGGTGTTCTCCCCGAGGGTCAGCGTGCCGGCCACGCTCAGCCGGGACAGCGCGTCCAGCGCGCCGTCCTCGTCGTCCGGCAGCACCCAGCGCACGTGGGCCTTCTCCGGCACCTGGCACCAGTAGGCCGCCCGGGCGGCGGCCAGCCGGACGGTCGGGTAGATCGCCGCGTTGGCGCGTTCCAGGGACGCCTGCACGGTCGGGTCGTCGGCCGCGCCCGGGTCGAGCCAGAACTCGAAGCCGTCGTGCATGGTGATCTCCAGCGGACCGTCCACCAGGACGTCCTGGAGGCGGGGGCCCGGACCGGGCAGCGGCGGCACGGTGACCTGACCGCCGGGCTCGGTCCGCAGCGCGCAGAGCAGCGCCTCGGCCAGGTCCCGGGAGACGTCGCCGGACTGCTGGTGCCGCTGGAGGCCGATGAAGACCCGCCCGTCCGGCTTGGTCATCGCCGGGGCGGCCATCGGCAGCACGGTGGCCAGGGTGACCGGGCGGTCGCCGTACTCCTCGACCAGCTCGGGGGTCAGCCGCAGCGGCGCGGCCGCGGCCGGGACCAGCTCGCGCAGGGCGATCCACTCCGGCTCGTCCACCAGCCCCTCGAACGGGCGGGGTACGAAGACGTCGCGCACCTTCTCCCGCTTGGGGGTGGCTTCGGCGGCCCGCTGGCTCTTTCGACGCTTGCTCACGGCGAGACAGCCTAGATGCCCGGGCGGCGCGCGGTGGGCAGGACCCGCCCCCGGGGCCCGCTCAGCCGGCCGCGACCAGGTCCGGCCGGGCCGTTGCGACCGGGTCGAACTCGGCCCAGACGCTCTGGCCGAGGCCGTCCCGCTCGACCCCCCATCGGCTGGCCAGGCCGGAGACGATGTGCAGCCCCCGCCCGTCGACGGCGTCCGGGCTGGCCGCCCGCATCAGCGGCCCCGAGGCGGAACCGCCGTCGGTGACCCGGAGCTGGACGCGCTGCCCCTCGGCGGTCGATCGCAGCCGCCAGGCCACCCGGACCACCCCGCCGGGCAGCGGGTCGGCGTGCCGGACGGCGTTGCCGACCAGCTCGGCGAGGACCGCGACCAGGTCGGCGAGGAGGATCGGCGGTACGACGTCGGCCAGCTCGTCGGCGAGCCGGTGCCGGGCCAGGCGCGCGCCGGTCGCGTGGTGGGGCACCACCACGCACCATGATCGTTCGGCCGAACCCGTCGACACCGTCGTCCCTTTCCACCCCCGTCGGCACCGGGATCATCCCCGGGGCAGCCGCACCTCTGCGACGGTACCGCCACCGATCCTCGGTCGGAGGGATACCCATCCATTCTGCTGTTCAACGATCTGCCGGACGAGATAGAGCCCGAGCCCGGCCCCCGGATATCGCCGCCGGTCGCCGGACTCGCCCTGCCAGAACCGGTCGAACGCCCGTTCCACGTGCTCGGGGCGGATGCCGATGCCCCGGTCGGCGACCCGGAAGGTGACAGTCCCGTCGCTGGCCGACGCGCCCACCTCGATCGGGGTGCCGGGCAGCGAGTACTTCCCGGCGTTGGTGCTCAGCTCCGTCAGCACGGTGGCCAGGATGTGCCGGTCACCGCGCGCCTTGGGCAGGTCGTCCGGCAGGTCCAGGACGATCCGGTGCCGGACGTCGGCCGGCAGGTCGGGCACCGCGGCGCGCAGGGCGTCGGCGAGGTCGAAGGGAGTGGTCGGCTCGCCGCCGGGCCGGCTGTCGGTGGCCGCCGCGGAGAGCAGCCGGTCGACGAGCCGGGCCAGCTCGTTGGCCCGCTGCCCGATGATCCGGGCCGCCTGCCGCCGGTCGTCGTCGTGGAGCGACTCCCAGTGGTCGGTGAGGGTGTCCGCGTACCCCTTGATCACGGTGACCGGGGTTCGCAGCTCGTGGCTGGTCACCGCGACGAAGAGGTCCCGGTCGTGGTCGCGCCGCTGCTGGTCGGTGATGTCGCGGAAGGTGACCACCCGCAGCGTGCCGGGGCCGGGCAGCTCCCCGGAGGTGACCCGCAGCCAGCGGCCGTCGGGCATCCGGTGGTCGAGCACCTGCCCCGGCGGGGGCAGCGGGAAGGGCAGCGGGCGGTTCAGCGCCTCCCCGGTCGAGCGGCCGGTGACCTGGGCGGCGGCCGGGTTCCAGAGCCGGACGTGGTGGTCCCGGTCCACCACCGCCAGCCCGTCGGCGAGGGCCGCCACCACCGGGCCGTCGCCGTGCACGGGCAGGCCGGTCTGGTCGCCGTACATGTGGGCGATGCAGGAGGCGACGTAGCCGACGACGGCGTGCTGGGAGGTGTCGTCCGGGTCGCCGTCCGGGTAGAGGGCGTGCAGGCTGCCCACGGTCAGGCCGCCGATCTCGGCGCGGGCCACGATCATGCGCAGCAGGCCCCGGTCGGCCAGCTCGTCGGCGAGCGCGCCCGGGATCCGGTCCACCCGCACCTGGCGTACCGGGGGGCCGGAGAGGAGGCAGACGGTGGCCGGATCGGCGGCCGGCAGCGGCCGGCCGATGGCCCACTCGGCGGCGCCGGTCGCGGCGATCACCCGGCCGCCGGTGGGGGCGAACTCCACGAACGCCAGGCTGGCCGCGCCGATCGCCGGCTGGACCACCCGGAGCAGCCGGGTGAGGACGGGCAGCCCGGAGTCCCCGGCGTTGATCATCTTGATCACGGTGGTGTGGCCGGCGATGAGGGCGGCGTAGTCGGTTCGCTCCGGCATGTCCCGAGTGTGCCCCGGCCGACCGGTCCGGGGACACCCCCGGCCGGCCGACCCGCACCCGCCCGGGGGACCGGCCATGCCCGTGGGTCGCCCCTCAGCGGCCGAGCCGGGCCAGCGCGCGGGCCGGGCGGTCGGTGATCACCCCGTCCACCCCGGCGTCGAGGACCAGCTCCAGGTCGTCGGGTTCGTTGACCGTCCAGACGTACACCTGGTTCCCGGCCGCCCGCAGCGCGGGGACGAGCTGCGGGCGGGCTCGGATCAGCCCGATCCCGGGCCCGGCGATCCGGGTGCCGAACGGCAGCCGGCCCAGCCGCAGCCAGCGCGGCAGCACCTCCAGCAGCAGCACCGTGGGCAGGGCGGGGGCGAGGTCGCGGATCCGGCGTACGGCCAGCGGGGAGAAGGACATCACGGTGACGCGTACCGGGTCGTCCGGTTTCGGGTCGGCGAGGCCGTACCGGCGCAGCAGGGTGACCAGCCGGCGTTCCACGTCTCGGCCGTACCGCGAGGGGTGCTTCGTCTCCACCAGCAGCCGGACCGGCCGGCCGGCGGCCAGCACGGCGTCGAGCAGCCGTTCCAGGGTGAGCAGCCGGGTGTGCGACTCGTCGAGCCGCTCGTCGCCGTCGGCCGGCACCCCGCCGGGGTGCCAGGAGCCGAAGTCGAGCGCCTCCAGTTCGGCGAGCGTACGCGCGCTGACCAGCCCGTAGCCGTTGCTGGTCCGGTCCAGCCGGCGGTCGTGCACGCAGACCAGGTGCCCGTCCCGGGTCAGCCGGACGTCGCACTCCAGGCCGTCGGCGCCCTCGTCGAGGGCGCGCAGGTAGGCGGCGAGGGTGTGCTCGGGCAGGTCGTACGAGGAGCCACGGTGCGCGAAGACCAGGGGGTCGCCCATGCCGGTCGGTCCCTAGACGACCCGGCCCGGCTGCCCGTCGTCGGCGACCACCGGCCGGCCGGCGGCGGCCCAGTCACCCATCCCGCCCTCGACGTTGCGCACCTGGTCCCAGCCGTTGCGCATGAGGTAGGCGACGACCTGCGCGGACCGCCCGCCGGAGCGGCAGATCACCGCGACCTCCCGGTCGTTCGGCACCTCGGCCAGCCGGCCGGGCAGCTCCATCATCGGCAGGTGGTGGGCGTCCGGCGCGTGGCCGGCGGTCCACTCGTCGTCCTCCCGGACGTCGAGCAGGTAGGTGTCGTCGGGCACGGCCGACGCGGGCACGCTGGGAACCTGGGGTCCGAACACGGCTACCAAGCCTAGTCGGGCCGGTCCGGTCACAACCGGTTGACCCAGCGGGGATTGGCCCCGACCCACTCGGGCAGCCGGGTGCCCCGGACGGCGTCGAAGAGCCCGTTGCCGCCGTTGTCGAGCACCACGTAGGAGACCTCGTCGATGGTCTGCGGGTAGGACGGGACCTGCACCCCCTGCAGCGCGTCCGCGGGCAGCGAACGGAACGCGAGCAGCAGGTCCTCCAGCGGTACGCCGTTGGTGTCCACGGTCAGCGAGCCGCCCACCGCCCGGAGCACCTGGTCGAGCTTCACCGGGTCGCTGCGCAGGTGGGTCTCGCCGGCCTTGTCCAGCACGGCGCGGAGCATCTGCTGCTGGTGCCGCTGCCGGTCGTAGTCGCCGCCGGGCAGGCCGTAGCGCTGCCGGACGTAGTCCAGCGTGCGGGCGCCGTTCATCTGCTGGCAGCCGGGGGTGAAGAGGGTCTGGGTGTGGATCGAGCGGACCTGGGTGTCCACGCACATCCGGATGCCGCCGAGCAGGTCGATGACCTCCTTGAAGCCGGAGAAGTCGACCAGCGCGGCGCCGTCGAACCGGATGCCGGTGAGCCGGGTCAGGGTGGCGGAGAGCAGCCGGGCGCCGGCCTGGCCGCCGCCGCCGTGCTCGTACGCGGCATTGATCTTGTCCTGGCTGCCGCCGTTGCCCGCTGCGGGCGGGATGGCGACCAGCAGGTCCCGGGGGATCGAGATCAGGTACGCCTGCCGCATGCCGGCCGGCACGTGCACGATCAGGATGGTGTCGGAGCGCTGGTCCTCGGCGCTGGCGCCGGACCGGTGGTCGGAACCGACGAGGAGGTAGTTGAGCGCGCGGGAGAGGTCGGTCCGCCGCTGTCGGGCGGCCGGGTCGAGCAGTTCCTCCTTGACCACGGCGCGGTCGTACCGGTTGGTCAGCCAGTGCAGCCCGGCGACGGCGAGCGTGGCGAGCAGGAGCAGGACGAGGCCGCTGCCGAGCAGGAACCGGGGGAGGCGGGCACCTCGCCCGGCCCGCCCGCGTCTGGTCCGTACTGGCCTGGACGTGACACCCCTCCCGCAGCCGATACGTGAGACCCGCTCACGTCAGGCTACGGGTGAACCACTCCGGCGGTGGCCGCTTTCGCAGCCACCGCCGGGTGGTTGCCGGGTCACTTCCGGGTGGAGAGGACGCTCGGGTTCGCCACCACGAACTCGGCGAGCTTGTCGTCCTTGACCGCCTGGAACATGTCCATGCTCAGCTGGTTGAGGGATTCCCTCGTGTGGTCCGCGTTGGGGCTGTAGGTGCCCCCGTTGGTGCGCAGCGTGGTGAGGTCGTTCCCGCTGACGCCCTTCATCGTGAAGATGAAGTCGGCGATCGGAACGCCACCGGTGTCCAGGATGAGCGTGCTGCCGGCCGCCTTGATCAGCTGGTTCAGCTTGATCGGGTTGGTCAGCATGCCCTTCTCGCTCGCCTTCTTGGCCATCGCCTTGATCAGCTGCTGCTGGTTCTGCTGCCGGTCGTAGTCGCTGTTCGGAAGGCCGTAGCGCTGGCGGGCGTAGTCGAGGGCGGCCCAGCCGGGCATCTCCTGGCAGCCCTTCTTGTGCACCACCGGGGTCATCGGCTTGCCGGTCTTCTTGGCGTCCTCGTTCCAGCGGGGCCGGCCGTCCACGTACGACATGTGGTGCGACTTGACATCCTGGGGGACGCAGATCCGGACGCTGCCGAGCGCGTCGATGACCTTCTTGAAGCCACCGAAGTTGATGATGGCCGCGCCGTCGAAGCTGATCCCGGACATCTTCTTGATGGTCTTGGCCATCAGCTGGGCGCCGCCCTCCCAACCGCCGCCGTTGCGGGCGCCGGCCTGGAACGCGGCGTTGATCTTGTCGGTGCCGCCCTTGTAGCCGCTCTTCTCGAACGCCGGGATGTGCGCCTCGGTGTCCCGCGGGATCGAGATCAGGTACGCCTGATCGTGGGTGGCCGGGATGTGCAGGATGATGATGGTGTCCGACCGGACGTCGTCCGCGGCCCAGCTCTGCCGGGCGTCGACGCCGAGCAGCAGCATGTCGATCGGACCGTCCAGGCTGTTGCCGCCCTCGGCGTCGGTCTTGCCCGCCTCGCCGAGCAGGTTGCGCTGCGCGATGTTGCCGGTGGCCTGGCCGATCACGGCCTTGCTGCCGACGATGGCGAGGCCGCTGGTCATCATCAGCACCGCGCCGAAGATCACCGTGAGTCGGGCCCAGAGCGGGTCCTTACGGCGGCCGCGCTTCTTGGACCCGCCGGTGCCGCGGCCGCCGGGGCCGGGCTGCGTCGGGATGATGGGCGGCACCCGGCCGGGTGCTCCGGGATCCAGTGACTGAGGGCGACGGCTGGTGTGGACCGGCATGCGTGCTCCAGCTCGGTGATCGGGGGCTCGACCACTGTACGTACTCGTTCCCGTTTCTAGCGACCTCCCCGTGGGACTATTCCCGCCAAGCCCGGCACTCGTCATGGTGGTTCAGCCGAACGGTCAATTGAAAACGACCGGTCGGCGGTTGGGCTCGCCGTGGACGAGCCTTGACCGCCGACCGGTGGGGTGTTCCGCACGAGTGGGCGTCAGCCGCCGTTCCTCGCGCCGCCGCTCTCCTGGTTGGCCTTCACCCAGTCGGCCATGGTGTCCGCCGACATCGCCTGGTACATCGTGAGGGCCCGCTCCCGGTCGGAGACCACCACCGACTCGCCGTTGATCGTCTGGCTGCCCACGTTGGGGCTGGTGATGAAGGCCAGGTTCTCGCCGCGCAGGCTGCGGAACTGCATCGCCATGTCGACCAGCGAGAACCCCTGGTCGACGGTGACCGCGTCGGTCACCGACTTGAGGAAATTGTTCAGCTTCTTCGGGTTGGTCAAGGTGCCGGTGCTCGCGGCCTTGTCCATCAGCGCCTTGAGGAACTCCTGTTGGTGGCGCATCCGGGCGAAGTCCCCCTCGGGGAACTGCTTGCGCTGTCGGATCCAGTCCAGCGCCTCCGCGCCGTCCATGTGGTTCACGCCCTTGGTGAACGTCCGGTACGGCTTGTGGATCGAGGTGATGGTCCGCTCCACCGTCAGGTCCACCCCGCCGAGCGCATCGGTGACCTCCTTGAACCCGGCGAAGTCGATCGCCATGACGTGGTCGATGCGAACGTCGCTGAAGCACTCCACCGTCTTCACCGCGAGCGGCAGGCCACCGAACGCGAACGCCGCGTTGACCTTCGCGCGCTGGCCGGAGTCGCAGTCCGCGCCCGCGTTCTCCGGGATCCGCACGTACAGGTCGCGCGGGATGGAGACCAGGTAGGCCTGCTTGTGGTCGGCCGGGATGTGCATGACGATCAGCGTGTCCGCCCGCCACTTGCCGGCGCTCTCCAGCGGGGCGTCGGGGTCCCGGGAGTCGCTGCCGACCAGCAGGATGTTCAGCGCGCCGTCGACCGTCTTGGTGGGCCGGCCCCCGGTGATCTGCGAGAAGGGGTCGGTGCGGGCCAGGTCGTTGTTGAGGTTGCGGGCGTAGAACCAGGCGCCGAGGCCGCCGAGCAGCGCGAGCACCAGCACCGCGACGCCGGCCACCAGGCCGATCCGGCCCCAGCGCGGGCGCGGGCCGCGCCGTCCCGGCCCGCCGGCGCCGCCGCCTGGGCCGCCCGGGCCGGCTGGTCCGCCCGGCCCGCCGGGGCCGCCGGGGCGCGGCTCCTCGTCGTACGACGGGTACCACTGGGCCTCGGCGGCGCGGGCGCGCCCGGCGGTGCCCCGGCCGGAACCGGGGACCTGGGCGCGACCCGCGCTCCGAGACAGGTACGGGAGCGGGACGCCAACAGAGGTGGTCGCTGACATGTAACCGAGGGTAGGTCGGTTGAGCCAGTACCGCCGTCAGGTGCGCGCGGGTGTCAGCGCCCTTCCAGGTGAAGTCAGTACCCTAGCCGCTCGCGGAAGTAGTCGATCGTGCGTCCCAGGCCGTCTTCGGGCGCCACGGTGGGCTCGTATCCGAGCAGTTCCCGGGCGAGGGTGAGGTCCGGCCGGCGCATCTCCGGGTCGTCGGCGCTGCGGGTGATGTAGCTCACCTCGGAGCTGCTTCCGGAGAGTGACACGATCAGTTCGGCCAGCTGCCGCATCGACATCTCGTGCTCGGTGCCGCAGTTGATCGGGCCGGTCTCGGTGGAGTCGAGCAGCAGCAGGATGCCGCGCACCAGGTCATCGACGTAGCAGATCGAGCGGGTCTGGTTGCCGGTGCCGTGCACGGTGATCGGCTCGCCGCGCAGCGCCTGGGAGATGAAGGTCGGGATCGCCCGGCCGTCGTCCGGGCGCATCCGGGGGCCGTACGTGTTGAAGATCCGGACGATCGCCGTGTCGGTGCCCCGGCTGCGGTGGTACGCCATGGTGGCCGCCTCCGAGAAGCGCTTCGCCTCGTCGTAGACGCTGCGTACGCCGATCGGGTTGACGTTGCCCCAGTACGTCTCGCGCTGCGGGTGCTCCTTCGGGTCCCCGTACGCCTCGGAGGTGGAGGCCATCAGGAACCGGGCGCCGTCGGCGGTGGCCCGCTCCAGTAGGTGCAGGGTGGCCACCGAGCCGACTCGCAGGATCTCCACCGGCAGCTTCTCGAAGTCGGTGGGGCTGGCCGGGGAGGCCAGGTGCAGGATCGCGTCGAAGCGCTCGGCCAACGCCGGGTGGTCGGTCGGCAGCCCTTCGGAGATGTCCGCCTCGACGAGGGTGAAGGTCGGCTTCTCGAACAGGTGGGCGACGTTCTCCTTGGAACCCGTGACGAAGTTGTCCAGCACCACGACGGTGCAGCCGCGGACGATGAGGGCGTCGACCAGGTGGGACGGCACGAAGCCGGCGCCGCCGGTGACGAGGATTCGGTGTCCGGGTCCGAAGCGGGGCTCTACCTTCATGGCGGCAAGCCTACTCAGCGTGCCTTCGCGCGCGTACGGCATACGGCGAGGGGCCCCGCCGGCTCGGCGGGGCCCCTCGTTCCGTCGAGCGTCAGTGGGCGCCCGCACCGGTGAGGGCGCGCACCTCCAGCTCCGCGTACTTCTCCTCGTCGTGCTCCTTGGAGATCAGCGTGCCGATCCAGCCGCAGAGGAAGCCGAACGGGATCGAGATGAGGCCCGGGTTGGACAGCGGGAACCAGTGCCAGTCGTGCTTGGGGAACATGGCCGTCGGCGCCCCGGAGACCACCGGGGAGAAGAAGACCAGCACCACGGCGGCGAGCAGGCCTCCGTAGATCGCCCAGACCGCGCCCGAGGTGTTGAACCGCTTCCAGAACAGGCTGTAGAGGATCGCCGGCAGGTTGCCGGAGGCGGCGACCGCGAAGGCCAGCGCCACCAGGAATGCCACGTTCAGGCTCTGTGCGTAGATCGACAGCGCGATGGCGATCGCGCCGATGACCAGGGCGGAGACCCGTGCGACGGTGACCTCCTGCCGCTCGGAGGCCTCCCCACGCTTGATCACGTTGGCGTAGAAGTCGTGCGCCAGGCTCGACGAGGAGGCGAGGGTGAGCCCGGCGACCACCGCCAGGATGGTGGCGAAGGCGACCGCCGCGATGATCGCCAGCAGCGTCGCGCCGCCCAGGCTGCCGCCGAAGAAGTCCCTGCCGAGGGCCTCGGCGAGCTGTGGCGCGGCGGTGTTGCCGGCCTTGTCCTGCGCGGTGATCGCCGTGCCGCCGACCAGCGCCGCCGCGCCGAAGCCGAGGGCCAGGGTGAGCAGGTAGAAGGTGCCGATGATGCCGATCGCCCAGAGCACGCTCTTGCGGGCCGCCCGCGCGGTGGGGACGGTGTAGAAGCGGATCAGGATGTGCGGCAGCCCGGCGGTGCCGAGGACCAGCGCGATGCCGAGCGAGAGCAGGTCCATCTTGTTGTAGAAGGTCTGCGTCGCGTCGCCGGCCTTCTCCACGCCGTACCGCAGGCCCGGTTCGAGGAAGGCGTTGCCCTTGCCGGAAGCGGAGGCGGCGTCGCCGAGCAGCGACGACAGGTTGAACTTGTACTTCGCCAGCACCAGCAGGGTCATCACGACCGCGCCGGTCATCAGCAAAAACGCCTTGACGATCTGGACGTACGTGGTGCCCTTCATGCCACCCACGGTGACGTAGATGATCATCAGGGCGCCGACCATGATGATCGTCGCGACCTTGGCCGTGTCGGCGTCCATGCCGAGGAAGGTGGTGCCCGGCTTGATGCCGAGCAGGAGCGCGACCAGCGCGCCCGCGCCGACCATCTGGGCCAGCAGGTAGAAGATCGACACCGTGATGGTGGAGACCGCGGCGGCCGTTCGGACCGGCCGCTGGCGCATCCGGAACGCCAGCACGTCGGCCATCGTGTAGCGGCCGGAGTTGCGCAGCAGTTCGGCGACGAGCAGCAGCGCTACCAGCCAGGCGACGAGGAAGCCGATGGAGTAGAGGAAGCCGTCGTAGCCGTAGAGGGCGATGATGCCGGCGATGCCGAGGAAGGAGGCGGCCGACATGTAGTCGCCGCCGATCGCCATGCCGTTCTGGAAGCCGGAGAAGGAGCGACCGCCGGCGTAGAAGTCGGTCGCGGTCTTCGTCTGCCGGCTGGCCCAGACGGTGATGGCCAGCGTGATCGCCACGAAGATCAGGAAGAGCGTGATGGTGAGGTTCCGGGCGGTGGTGCTGCCCGCCTCAGCCGCGAGGACCGTGCTCATGGGTCACCTCCCCGATCTCGGTGCGGATCCGGTCGGCGACCGGGTCGATCCGCCGATCGGCGAACCGGGAGTAGAGCCAGGCGATCACGAACGTCGAGACGAACTGGAGCAGGCCGAAGACCAGAGCGACGTTGATGTTGCCGATGAGCTTCGCGCCCATGAAGCCCCGCGCGTACGCGGAGAGGATGACGTAGAGCGCGTACCACAGGAAGAACGCGACGGTCATCGGGAAGACGAAGCCGCGCAGCGCGCGCCGCAACCCGGCGAACTCGTCCGACCGCTGTACGGCCAGGTACCGCTCCGCGGCGGAGTCGGCCGGCGCGGACGCGGGTGTGTCCGTGGACATCTGTGGATCACCACCTTCACAGGCGTGGGGAGTTTCGCGCACGGTAAGGAGCGCGCTCCCCGCCGGGGAAGGCCGAGATCGGCGCCGGTCGTCGGCTGCGCCGAACGGTGGTCCGGCTGCGCCGAGTGACCCAGGTCACTCCGTTGACCGGTCGCCGCTCAGTCGGTCAGCTCGCGGTACCGGCCGCGGAAGTGCAGCAGCGGGGCGGTCTCCTCGGCCAGGTCGACCGCCTCGATGGTGGCCTCGACCAGCAGGCCCCAGCCGTACTCCCGGGCGGTGTCGAGCCGGCAGCCGGCCCACCCGCCGCCGTCGGCCGGGACCGGGCCCCACGAGGTCTCGGTCCACGAGCCGGTGGCGAAGAGGCCGCCGGGGGACGGGAAGAGGCCGGCGAACCGGTCGGCGAGCTGCCGGTGCGGCGGGCCCAGCGGGCAGACCGCGAAGCGACCCGCCTCCTCGGCGGCGGCCCACAGGTCCGACTCGGGGTCGATCAGCCCGAGCAGCCGGTCCGGCTCGCCCTCGGCGACCAGGGTGGACGAGACGGTCAGCCCGGCCGGCCCCGGCGCGGTCCAGAGGGTGACCGGGGCGGCGAGTCGCCCGCGCAGCCGGCGTACCGGTGACCGCTGCCCGGCCGGCACGGCGAACGGGTCGGTGTGGTGGATCTCGGCGCCCGGCTCATGATTCACGTGAAACATTGTGCCGCCCCGGGCCCGCGCCCACCGAGGAAGCGGTCGTGCAGGTCGGCGGGCGCCTCCGCACGGAGGCGGGTGTGTCGATGAGCGATATGCCTGAGCGTCATATTTATGCCTGTCCAGGTGTACCGACCCGAAGGATGTCCGCCGCCCGGGCGTGACACGCCAGGCCGGGCCGCCGTGTGCCCGGTCTATCGTGCCGGGCAACTCGGGCGGCACCCGCACGGTGACCACCGCTTCGACGACCGGCATCAGCGACGCGGGGTGACCGCGGCGAGCAGTTCCGGCTGGCGGCGGTCCAGCACGTCGCCGGCCAGGTACGAGCCGAGCAGCGCGGCGCCCAGCCCGTACGCCAGGCCGACCGGCAGGGCCAGCCAGAGCCACAGGTCGCCGAGCAGCGCCGCGGCCACCACCATCGGCACCGCCGCGGCCGCCGAGGCGACCATGGACAGCAGGGTGAGGAGGCTCTTCGCCATTCCGGCGCCGGTGTTCATCGCGAACGGGTTGCTCGTCTCGGGCAGCGCGTACGCGCCGAGGACCGAGATGAACGCGTTGATCGCCAGTCCGCTGCCGTACGCGGCGAGCAGCGCGCCGGCCATCACGCCCAGCCAGGCCGGGTGTCCGAGCAGCGTGGCGAGGACGACCGCGACCACGCCCAGGATCGGCACCACGTAGAGCGAGAACGCGGTCATCCGGGCCCGCAGCTCCAGCCGCCCCGGTACGCCCGCCACCACGTTCGCCGCGTACGCGTTGCCGTCGAAGCCGAACTGGTTGGCCAGGGTCACCGAGGCGAGCACCCCGACGAAGAGCATCGAGAGGCTGACCAGGACCGGCGAGGAGTCGGCGGTGGCCTGGCCGAACGCCTGCCCGCCGTCGGTGGCGAGCCGGGAGCCGCCCAGGTTGACCATCACCGGCACGAAGACGCCGACCACCGCGAGGGTGATCAGGTTGGCCCGCCGCCGGGCGTCCCGCCACCAGTAGCGGCACTCCCGAGCGACCAGCGCGCCGAAGCGGTCCCGCCGGGCCCAGTCGACGGCGCGCGGGAAGAGCTGGGCGACCGCCCCGGCGGCCGGGCCCTGCCGGTCCCGGGCCCGGCCGAACGGACCGCGCCGGTCGCGGGTCGGGCCGGCGCTGGCCGCGCCGACCATCGCCGACTCCAGCGACCGCGACCACCAGAGCAGCAGCGCGCCGATGGTCAGCGCGGTGATCAGCAGCTTGACCGGGCCGGCCCACACCCGCCCCTCGGCCACGTCGATGCCGGCCGTCCACGGCGCCCCGAACGGGGTCCAGCCGATCACCCGGGCCACCCCGGTCAGCCGGTCCCAGTCGGCCTGGCGGACCGCCGCCAGCACCGCGATCTGCACCGGCCCGAGCAGGGCGGCGACCACCGCCAGCAGCACGGCGGCCAGGTCGCGTACCCGGCGGGAGCGGAGCATGGTGGCGAAGGCGCTGGTCACCGCGCGGGCCGCCGCCACGCAGAGCAGCAGCCCGGCGGCCGCCCCGACGACCGCGACCAGGCCGGCCGACCAGCCGCCCAACGCGCCGGCGGTGACCACCAGCCCGGACACCGCCACCAGCGTCGCCAGCACCGGCACGCTGACCAGGGCGGCGGCGTACAGGCCGGTGACCAGGGTGCGGCGGCTCAGCGGCAGCAGCGCGAACCGGGCCGGGTCGAGCGTCTCGTCCACGCCGAAGAAGACCAGCGGCAGCAGCAGCCAGCCGAGCACCAACAGGCCCCCGCCGAAGGCGGCGGTCAGCAGCGCGTACCGGGGCTCGCCGGCCAGGCCGGGCGTCGCCAGCGCGAAGAAGCCGCCGGCGGCGAACCAGAGCCCGCCCAGCACGCCGACCACGAAGAGAGCGATCCGCCAGCCCTGGCCGCGGAAGTTGTTGCCGAGCACCCGCAGCTTGAGCCGGACGAAGTGCCCGGCGGAGATCCGCCGGGCCGGCCCAGCCGGCGCGGTCACCGGGACAGCCACGACAGCTCCTCCCCCGTCGCGGTCCGCCCGCCGACCACCTCGACGAAGGCCTCCTCCAGGGACCGGTCCCCGCGCACCTGGTCGAGCGTGCCGACCCGCTTGATGGTCCCGTCGGCGAGGATCGCCACGTGCGAGCAGATCCGCTCGACGACCTCCATCACGTGGCTGGAGAAGACCACCGTGCCGCCGCCGGTGACATACCGGTGCAGGATGTCGCGGATCAGCGCGGCCGACACCGGGTCGACCGCCTCGAACGGCTCGTCCAGCACCAGCAGCCGGGGGCCGTGCAGCAGCGCGCAGGCCAGGCCGATCTTCTTCTTCATGCCGGCCGAGTAGTCCACCACCAGGGTCCGGCCGGCGTCGATGAGCGCCAGCACGTCGAGCAGTTCCGCCGCCCGCTGCTCGACCATCGCCGGGTCCATGCCGCGCAGCAGACCGTGGTACGCCAGCAGCTCCGCCCCGCTGAGCCGGTCGAAGAGCCGTACGCCGTCCGGCAGCACGCCGAGCAGGCCCTTGGCGCGGACCGGGTCGGCCCAGACGTCGTACCCGAGCACCCGGGCCTGGCCGGCGTCGGGCCGTAGCAGGCCGACGGCCATGGACAGGGTCGTCGTCTTGCCCGCGCCGTTCGGGCCGAGCAGCCCGTAGAAGGAGCCGGCCGGAACGTCCAGGTCGACGCCGGCGACGGCCACCTTGGTGTCGAACCGCTTCGCCAGGCCGCGCAACGCGAGCGCGGGGTGCTCTTGGGTCATGTCCCGACGTTAGTCGGCCGCCGCCCGTGATCTCTCCCGCCACGGGACGACCTCGATCTCCTACCCCGGCAGGAGATCGACTGCGGCCCGGGTGTGTTCCTCGAACCGCTCCGCGAGCCAGTTCTGCTCGTCCACCCGTTACCTTTCCTCCCCGCCGTCGGTCAGCAGTGTGACGGACCGGAGCGGTCCGAGGTGATACCGCGAGTGGAGGAGCGACGCGTGACGTCAGGCATGAAGACCATCATCTACCCGGTCCGCGACCTGGAGCGGGCGAAGGCGCTGTACGGCCGGCTAATGGGCGTCGAGCCGGTCGTGGACGAGCCGTACTACGTCGGGTACGCCCTGGCCGGGCAGGACGTCGGCCTGGACCCGAACGGCTACGGCCAGGGGATGACCGGGCCGGTGGCGTACTGGCACGTGGACGACATCGAGGGGAGCCTGAAGGAGCTCCTCGACGCCGGGGCGGAGAAGGTGCAGACGGTCAAGGACGTCGGCGGCGGCAAGCTGGTCGCCTCCGTACGCGACGCGGACGGCAACATGGTCGGCCTGATCCAGGCGCCCTGACGGGGACCGGATCTCGTCGGGCGTCACCGCCCCCCGGCTCAGAGGCGCAGCGCTTCGGGGGTGTGCAGGCGCAGCATCGTCGCGCCGACGTCGGCGGGGAGCCGGCGGCGGGTGGCGAGGGACACCGCCACCATCACGGTGAACGCGAGCGGCACGGTCCACGCCGCCGGCTGGGTGGTCAGCGTGGCGGGCCAGCCGCTCAGCGGCGGACCGAGGACGGTGACCAGCACGGCGCCGATCGCCGCGCCGCCGCCGACCAGCACCCCGGCCGCCGCGCCCAGGTCGGTCAGCCCGCGCCACCAGATGCCCAGCACCAGCAGCGGGCAGAAGCTCGAGGCGGCCACCGCGAAGGCCAGCCCGACCACCTGGGAGACGTCCAGCCCGGAGACGTTCAGCGCGAGCACCGCCGGCACGCCACCGGCGATCACCGTGGCCAGCCGGAAGCCGCGTACCGAGCCGCGGCCGAGCACGTCCGTGGAGATCACCCCGGCGACGCTGGTGAGCAGCCCGGACGAGGTGGAGAGGAAGGCCGCGAACGCCCCGGCGGCGACCAGCGCGGCGAGCAGCCGCCCGGTCAGCCCGGCGCCGAGCGCCGCCCCGGGCAGCAGCACCACCACCGCGTCGGTCTGGCCGGTGACCAGCAGTTGCGGCGTGTAGATCCGGCCCAGCACGCCGTAAATCGTGGGCAGCAGGTAGAAGACGCCGACCAGGGCGAGCACCACCAGCGTGGTGCGGCGGGCCGCCCCGCCGTCCGGGTTGGTGTAGAAGCGCACCAGCACGTGCGGTAGCCCCATGGTGCCGAGGAAGGTGGCCAGGATCAGCGAGTACGTCCCGAACAGTCCCCGGTCGTCGTCCCCGGCGGTGTCCGGCAGCAGCCAGTCGGTCGCCCGGGTGGCCGTACCGGAGACCTCCGGCACCGGGTCGCCGGCCGCGAAGTCGAGGCGGTCGCCGGGGCGTACCTCCCGGACGTCGCCGTCGGGGAGGGTGAGGGTCGCGCGGTGCTCGACCACGACGGTGGTCGCGGTCCGGAACGCCGGCCCGTGGGGCGGGGTCACCGCCGGGCGGGCGTCGGCCTGCCACTGGAGCGCCAGGAAGATCGCCGGTACGGCCAGAGCGGTCAGCTTCAGCCAGTATTGAAAAGCCTGGACGAAGGTGATCGCCCGCATCCCGCCGAGCGCCACGTTCGCGGTCACCACCACCGCGACCAGCAGCGCCCCCACCGGGTACGGCGAGCCGGCCACCGTGGCCAGGGTCAGCCCTGCGCCCTGCAACTGCGGCACCAGGTAGAGCCAGCCGATGAAGATCACGAAGACGGTGGCCAGTTTCCGTAGCCGCCGGGAGCCCAGCCGCACCTCGCAGAAGTCCGGCAGGGTGAACGCCCCGGACCGCCGCAGCGGGGCCGCCACGAAGAGCAGCAGGGCCAGATAGCCGGCGGCGAAGCCGACCGGGTACCAGAGCACGTCGACGCCGTACTTGAGGATCAGCCCGGCCACGCCCAGGAAGCTCGCCGCCGAGAGGTACTCCCCGCCGATCGCGGCGGCGTTCCAGGGCGGGCTGATCGCCCGGGAGGCGACCAGGAAGTCGGAGGTGGTCCGGGCCAGCCGCAGCCCGTAGAAGCCGATCCCGACGGTGACCAGGGTGACCGCCACGATCGCCGGTACGACGAAGCTGTTGCCCACCTCAGCGCTCCGGCCGCTGGACCAGGTCGGTGAAGTCCTGCTCGTTCCGCTCGGCCAGCCGCACGTACGCCCACCCGACGCCGATGAGGAACGGGAACGAGGCCACCCCGAGCAGCAGCCACGGCAGGTTGACCCCGAGCACCGTGACCCGGCCGGCCGAGGGCGCGATGGCGAAGAGCCAGGGCAGCCCGCCGAGGGCGATCAGCACCACCAGGCTCAGCCGCAGCGCCAACGCGAGCTGGGCCCGGACCAGGCCTCGGACCAGCGCCTCGCCGACCCGGGTCTGCTCGGCCAGCTCGGCCCGGGTCCGCCCGGAGCGGTCGTCCTGGCGGGACACCTCGGCCAGCACGATCCTGGTCCGCCGGGGCGCTCCCGGGGCACGTGGGGCCGGCACCGGGACGGCCTCAACGGATCGTCCCGGGCCGTCGTGCTCCGCCGGACCGGTCATCCCCGGCAGTCTCGCCTGCTCAGCGGGAATGTCAAGGGTGCCCGGGAGGGGCTGTGGACAACCTGTGGAGAACGCCTCACTCCTGTGGACAACTCTGGGGACAGCACCGACCTCGTTGTGGACGACGGGGAGAAATGCCAGGGTGAGCCGGTAAAGAGGAGGTGTGACGGTGACCAGCCCTGCTCGGCTTCATTCCAGGCCGACCCGGACCGGGTGGGCGGTGGCGGAGCCGAGCCAGGTGTGCGGGTTGCCGTACCAGCACCAGCCCAGCTTCGGCGCGCCCTGGCTGATCCAGAGCGCCGGCACCCGCCGGTCGCCGCAGCGGGACCCGACCAGCGAGAAGCACCTGTTCGAGGCCAACGCGGCCGGGTGGAGGGTGATGAAGGCGAGGCCCTCGTCGATGGTGAGCGGCAGCCGGCCCTGGGCGGTCATCCCCTCCATGGCGGCGGCCGGCGTCAGGTTGCGGAACTCCTCGCCCCGGTCCACGTCGAAGAGCAGGTACGCCGGGCCGGCCGGCACCTCCAGCTCCTTGATCGGGTCGAACCTCGGCAGGTCGTCGGCGGGGAAGTTGCGGTCCAGGAAGCCGGGCTTGCGCTTCCCGGCGAGCGTGGTGAGCGCCAGCCGCGGCTCGACGGGCGCCAGCTCGCGGGTGACCACCAGCAGGAACGGCACCCGCGCCTCGGTGGGCGGGGTCAACCCCGCGGCGCGAGCGACGGCCGCCTCGCGCAGCGGCATGACCAGGTCGGTGAACTGCACGGCGGACATCCCGCGGAGCCCGGGATAGTCCTTGTCCAGCAGGGTGCCGACCTGGCGGTCGAACTCGGCGGCGACATCGAACGGGGATCCGGTCACGGACGACCTCCACTTGCTCGTACTGTCTACCGTACAGTGTACGCTAGGCTCGGGCATTCCCGTCCGGCTATTTCAGTGCCACCTCCCCGTTGGCTACCATGCGCCGGTGCTGCTCCTCCTCCTGGCCGCCGCCACCCTCGGCGGCGCCTGCTGGGGGTTGGTGCTGCCCGGGCTGGTCAACCGGTACGCCGTGGAGTGGCCGGACGGCAGCCCACGGCCGCCGTGGCGAGAAGGGTGCGCGCACTGCGGGGCCGCGCACGCCGGCTGGTGGCGGTCGTCCGGTGCCTGCGCTGGCTGCGGTCGTCGACCCAGTCCCGGTCCGTGGGTCACCGTCCCGTTCGCCGCCGGGGTCTGCGCCGCCGTCGCCGCCGCCGTCGGTGCGACTCCTATGCTTCCGGCATTCCTGCTGCTCGCCGCGATCGCGGTCCCGCTGGCGCTGGTCGACCTGAAGGTGCTTCGGCTGCCCGACCCGCTGGTCGGCACCGCCCTCGTCGGCGGGGTGGTGCTCCTGGTGGTCGCCTCGGTCGTCGAGCGGGACGCGGGCGCGCTGCTCCGCGCCGGTATCGCCGCGTTGGCCTGCGGAGTCGGATATGCGACATTGGCCCTCCTGCCCGGATCGCCGCTGGGATTCGGCGACGTCAAGCTGGGAGCGGTGCTCGGTCTCTACCTCGGTTGGCTGGGGTGGTTCGCTGTCGTGGCCGGCGTGCTGCTAGCCCCGCTGCTGAACCTTCCGCTGGTGATTGCCCTGGTCATCGCGGGTCGGGCCGGTCGCAAGACCGCGGTTCCGTACGGCCCCGCGATGCTCGTCGCGGCGATCGCCGCGACCGTCCTGGCCGTACTGCGATAGCCCGACCGGCCATGGTCGCCTCCGCCGTCCGCTGCCATCCAGTCTGGACTTTTCCGACGATCATCCGGTGACACCTCGGCCTGCGGCGTCATTGACGCATGTGCTTGCAGCGGGGAAAACTCGGCTCGTTCCTTGCCCGACGTCAACCGTACGGTCACAGACCGCGATCCCTCCCCTGGAGCGTTGTCCAATGAACGATGTCATTTCCCGGATCAAGTCCTGGTTCCAGCGCGACGACCGCGGCGCCAGCGCGGTCGAGTACGCCCTGATCGTCGCCCTCGTCGCGGGCGTCATCGGCGGCATCGTCTACGTGCTCGGCAGCCGCAGCGGCGACATGTTCCAGAGGGCCTGCAAGGAACTGACCACGGGCAGCACCACTGCCACGTGCGCCCCTCGGTAACGCGGATGCAGCCGGATGCCCGGCCGGCCGATCCGGCCGATCGGACCCCGGCGCTTCGCGCCGCCCACGGCGATCGGCTGGGCGACAGAGGGGCGGCGGCGGTCGAGATGGCGCTGGTGCTGCCGCTGTTGCTCGTGCTGGTCTTCGGGATCATCGACTTCGGACGGATGCTCAACAAGCAGATCGCCCTGACCGAGGCGGCCCGGGACGCAGCCCGGGTCGCCTCGTTCGGCGGCGACCCGTCCGCGCGCGCCACCCGCATCGCAGGCGACGACGTGAAGGTCAAGGTCGACGGCACCTGCGCCGACCCGGGACGGGACGCGCAGGTGACCGTCACCAACGACTTCAGCTTCGTGACACCGATCGGCCTGATCGGCGGCGGCTTTGACGGCAAGGTCACGCTCACCGGCAAGGGAGTCATGCCGTGCCAGTGATCCGTCGCCTGCGGGCCCGGCTCACCGCCGATGGCGGGGACCGCGGCGCGGTGGCGCTGACCGTCGGGCTGCTCCTCGGGTCCGGGGTGCTCCTCGGCATGGCCGCCCTGGTGGTCGACGTGGGCAACCTTTACGTCGAACGCGGTCAGCTGCAGAACGGGGCGGACGCCGCCGCCGCACGCGTGGGCCAGACCTGCGCCACGAGCCTCGCCGACTGCTCCGCGCCGGCAGTGACCGGGCTGCAGGACGTGGCCGACCGGTACGCCGACGAGAACGCGAACGACGGCGCCGCCGCCGCCACCGTCTGCGGCCGCGGCGGTGACCTTCCGGCATGTCCACCCTGGCAGGACCGGCTCACAGACTGTGTCGGACCGCCGCCGCAGTTCGGCGGCTACGTCGAGGTGCACACCAGCACCCTGGGTGACGACGGCTCCACGGTGCTCCCGCCGGTCTTCGCGCAGGCGGTGGTGGGCGGCTACCAGGGTGCGCAGGTGGGCGCCTGCTCCCGCGTGGCCTGGGGATCGCCGACGGGGGCGACCACTCTGGCGATGACCATCTCGGCCTGCGACTGGAACCGGTACACCGGAAACGGCAAGGCGTTCCCGTCGGCTGAGTGGTCCTTCCCCGTGTACGACGAGAAGACCTCCACCACCTGCGCCCCGGCGAGCGGTGGGGGCGGCGGCCCGGGTGGCTTCCGGTTCCTGGAGGACGCGGACGACGACTGCCTGGTCACCTCCTTGCTCGGCAAGGACCGAAAGGTCTACACCGGCGCGAGTTGGCCCGTGAACTGCAAGGGTCGGACGTTGGCCGACCTGGTCGCGGCGAAGCGGCCGGTACTGGTGCCCGTCTTCGGTGCGATCTCCGGCGGCGGCGGCAGCGCCGAGTACATCGTCTCCGGCTTCGCGGCGTTCGTGGTCACCGGCTGGCACCTGCCCGGCCTGGACGTTCCGTCGGCCGAGCGGTCCACCTGCGACGACGGCGAACAGGTATGCGTCTACGGCTACTTCACCCAGACGGTCGTGCCCGGCGGCGGCGCGATCGGCGGACCTGACCTGGGTGCGCGCGTCGTCGCCCCCATCGGCTGACATGAAACACAGGAGAAGGTAGGACCCCCACTCATGGCCCGACGCATCATCCCGGTGCTCATCTCCGTCGTCCTGGCGGCGGTGGGCACCGGCGCCGTCATGCTGTATCTGCGTTCGGCCGACGACCGTGCCCTGGCGGGGAAGCGGGCGCGCACGGTGCTGGTCGCGGACAAGCACATCCCGGCCGGCATGTCCGCGAAGGCGCTGCGGACCAAGGGGTACCTCCGCCAGGTGCGCATGCCGGTGGAGACGCTGCCCGAGGACGCGCTGGAGCAGGTGAGCGGCAACCTTGACGCGCTGGTCACCACCGCCCCGGTGCAGCGCGGCCAACTCCTGCTGCGCGCCATGCTCGGCACCGCGTTGACGAACGGCAGCGGACTGGCTATCCCCGACGGCCAGCTGGCGATCACGGCCCGGGTGAAGTCCACCGTGTTCGGCCCGGCCTCGCTGCGCGCCGGCGCCCGGGTGGCCATCTTCTACACGTACACCCCGGCTGACGAGCGGAAGCGGGACGTGGTGTCGGGGGCGGGCCTGGAGAAGGGCCGCGACATCAACAGCGTGACCCGGCTGCTGATGACCGACGTCGAGGTGATCTCGGTGGGGCCGGCGCCCGCGCAGGACGGCGCCGTCGCGGCAGGTGCGACCAGCGGCAGCGCCCAGGACGAACTGTCGGTCACCTTCGGGCTCAACCAGGTCGACGCGGAGCGGCTGGCCCACGCGGTCGCCCTCGGCGGCGAGCTCAACGTCGGCGTGCTGGGCGACTCCTCGAACGTCAAGCCCGACTCGGGCGTGGACAACCGCTCGCTGTTCGGGTCGCCGAGATGACCATCCTCTTCGAACCGCACCGGCAGTGGAACGCCCACCTGGCCTCGCTGCTGGGCACCGGGGTGCTCACCACCAGCCGGCTCGAGGACTTGGAGCGGCTCCTCGCCGACCAGCACCCCGATCCGCTGGTGCTCTTCGGCCCGAGTACCGACGCCGCGCTGGCGCTCGACTTCGCGGCCCGGCAGCGGCTCGTCCGCCCCGCCCTGGGCGTGCTCCTGCTGCGCGAGAAGCTGGACGTGGAGACCATGGGCCAGGCGCTGCGGGCCGGTGTGCGGGACGTGGTCGACGCGCACGACATCGCCGCCGTGCGGGCGGCCTGCACCCGATCGCTGGAGGTGTCCCACCACCTCCTCGGTGCCGGTACGGCGGCCCGGGCGGCCAACGAGGCCCGGGTCGTCACGGTCTTCTCGGCCAAGGGCGGGTGTGGCAAGTCGACGCTGGCCACCAACCTGGCGGTGGCGCTGGCCGAGGGCGGCCAGCGGCGGGTCTGCCTGGTCGATCTGGACCTCGCCTTCGGTGACGTCGGCATCATGCTGCAACTGGTGCCCGAACGGGGTATCGCCGACGCGGCGAATGCCCGCGAGCGGATCGACCCGACCCTGGTTCGCGCGCTGCTCACGTCGTACGCGCCGGGGGTCGACGTGCTGCTCGCGCCGGTCGGCCCGACGGAAGCGGAGCGGATCGGGCGGGAGCTGGTCACCCAGGTGCTCGCGGCCGTCCGCATGATCGCCGACTACGTCGTGGTGGACACACCGCCCGCGTTCACCGAGGCGGTGCTCGCTGCGCTCGACGTCTCCGACCTCCACGTGCTGGTGGCGACCCCGGACGTCCCCGCGCTGAAGAATCTGCGGGTCGCCATGGACATGCTCGATCTCCTCGAACTGCGCAAGGAGGCCCGGCTCGTGGTGCTCAACCGCAGCGACGCCCGGGTCGGGCTGACCGGGGCCGACGTCGAGCGGGTGCTCCAGGCGCCGATCGCGGTGCACATCCCGTCCAGCCGGGACGTGCCGGTGTCGATCAACCGGGGAGTGCCGATCATGGTGGAGAAGCCGGGCCATCCGGTCAGTCGGGCCATCCGCGAGCTGGCGCTGGAACGGATCGCCGACAAGGCTCCCCGCGCCGGACGCGGGCTGCGGGAATGGATCGGCCGGGCGGGCAGCCGATGAGCCTCGCCGACCGGCTGACCCAGCGCTACCCGGGTGGCGGCGACAGCGGCCGGACCTCCCGCATCTCCGGCCCGCTCACCGGCCCCACCGGCGGTGGGTCGACCGCCTCCCTGCGCCTGCGGATCCATCGCGAGCTCCTCGAGATCCTCGGCCCCCAGCTGTACGACAACCGCACCCCGGACGCCGTGCTGGAGAAGAAGGTCCGGGACACGATCAGCGAGGTGCTGGCCCGCAGCGACTCGCCGCTGGCTGTCGCCGACCCGGCGCGGATCTCGGCCGAGCTGATCGACGAGATCCTCGGCCATGGCCCGGTGGAGCCGCTGCTGCGCGACCCGGACGTCACCGAGATCATGGTGAACGGTCCGGACCAGATCTTCGCGGAACGCTTCGGGCGCATTCACCAGGTCGACGCGTCGTTCGTTGACGAGCACCACCTGCGGCGGGTCATCGACCGCATCGTCTCCCGGGTCGGCCGGCGGGTCGACGAGTCGAGCCCCATGGTGGACGCCCGGCTGCCCGACGGAAGCCGGGTGAACGTCGTCCTGCCGCCGGTGGCGCTCGACGGTTCGATGCTGACCATCCGCAAGTTCGCCCGCGAGGCGCTCACCGCGGACGACCTGATCGGCTTCGGCACCGTCACCCCGGAGGTCGCGCAGTTCCTGTACGCCTGCGTGCGCGGCCGGCTCGACATCGTGATCAGCGGCGGCACCGGCTCCGGCAAGACCACCACACTCAACGTGCTCTCCAGCTTCCTGCCGCCCGAGGAGCGGATCGTCACCATCGAGGACGCGGCGGAGCTCCAGTTGCGCCAGAACCACGTCCTGCGCCTGGAGTCGAGGCCGCCGAACATCGAGGGGCGGGGCGAGATCACCGTTCGGGACCTGGTCCGCAACGCGCTGCGCATGCGCCCGGACCGGATCGTCATCGGCGAGGTCCGCGACGGCGCCGCGCTGGACCTGCTCCAGGCGATGAACACCGGGCACAACGGGTCGCTGACCACGGTGCACGCCAACAGCCCCCGCGATTCCGTCGCCCGGCTGGAGACCATGTCGCTGATGGCCGGGCTGGAGCTGCCGGTACGCGCGATCCGGGAGCAGATCGCCTCCGCGGTGGACCTCGTGGTGCACCAGAGCCGGTTGCGGGACGGCAGCCGGCGGATCACCCAGGTGACCGAGGTGCTCGGCATGGAGGGCGAGGTGGTGACCATGCAGGACCTGTTCGTCTTCGACCATCGGGCGGGGCACGACGAGAACGGCCGGCACCTCGGCGCGTTGCGCTCGACCGGGCTGCGCCCGCGCCTGCTCGACACCCTCGCCGATGCCGGGATCGCGGTGCCCGTCGGCCTGTTCGACGGCCGGCCGTGGTGACCCGCCGCGTCGGGTTCGCCGTGCTGGCCGCCCTGGGTTTTCTGCTCGGCACCGCCGCCCCGGCCCTGGCGGACCAGAAGCTGGACGTGACGGTCGCCGACGTGACGCCGGGCCAGGTGCAACTCGTCGCCGACGTGTTCGGCGCTTCCGTCGCCCGGACCCCGCCGGTGACTGTCGCTCAGGACGGCCGGCAGCTGCCGTCGAGCGTGCAGGGGGCCGAGCCGTCGCCGGCGCCGGGGCGTACGGTCGTCGTGGTGCTCGACACGAGCGTGGCCATGGCCGGCGCTCGCCTGCCGGCGGCGCGGGAGGGTGTGCTCGCCTTCGCCGAGCGGCTCCCCGCGGACGTGGCGGTCGGTGTGGTGACGGCGGCCGAAAAGCCCGCGGTGCTGGTCCGCCCGACCCGGGACCGCAGCGCGCTGCGGGCGGCGCTGTCCGACCTGCGCGCCACGGGGAACGCCGCCGTCTACGCCGGGCTGCGGCTGGCGGCCGGGGCGGCGAAGGAGGCTCCGGACCGACGACTGCTGGTCGTGACGGCCGGCCGGACCACCACCGGCGACCCCCCGGATGCGGTGGTCCGGGACCTCAGCGCGGCCGGGAACCGGGTGGATCTGGTGCCCGTCCAGGTCCCTGCCGGAGGGCTGACGGAGCTGCGTCAGCTTGTCACCGCCACCGGGGGCACCGTCCGGCCGGCGGCGCGGGCCGAGGCGGTGGGCGGAGCCCTGCGCGCGTTCGCCGAGACCTTTCCGCTCCGCCTCAGCATCACCGTGAACGTGCCACCGGAGCTGGCCGGCACGGCGGGAAACCTGACGGTGGCCGTCGGTACGGGCGCGGGGGTGGCCCGCACCTCGGTGCCGGTCCAGTTCGCGTCCTCCGCGCCGTCGCCGGCCACAGCCGACCGGGTGCTCCCCGCTCTGCCGGTGGTCCGGCCGGGGCTGATCGCCGTGCTGGTGTTCGGGGTGCTGCTGGTCTCGACGCTGCTCGTCGTCGCTGGCCCGATGGGATCGGCCCGGGAGCGCCGGCTCCGGCAGGTGGAGCGGTTCCGGTTGCCCACCTCCGGTGCGCGCGCCGGAGGTGGGCAGGTGCGGCCACGGCCGGGGGGCGGCCCCGCCAGCACGGTGCTGGCCCTCTCCGACCGAATGGCGAGAGCCCGCGGTGGCGAGGAGCGGGTCGCCAAGGATCTGGAGCGCGCCGGCATGACCCTCCGCCCGCGGGAGTGGACGGCGGCGCGCGCGGGCGCGACGGTGGCCGGCGCCCTCCTGCTCGGGCTGCTCGGCGGAGTGCTCGCAGCGCTGCTCGGGGCGGCGCTGGGCTGGCTGGCCGCCGGACTCTACCGCCGGGTGCGCGGGGCGCGGCGCCGCCAGGCCTTCGCCGATCTGCTGCCGGACACGCTTCAGCTGGTGGTCGGCTCGTTGCGGTCCGGCTTCTCGTTGGCCCAGGCGATCGACGCGGTCGTCCAGGATTCGCCACCGGGTCCGCTGACCGTGGAACTCGGTCGGGCCATGGCCGAGGTCCGCCTCGGATCCAACCTGGACGACGCGTTGGAGCGGGTGGCGCAGCGGGTGGAGAACGACGACCTCGCGTGGGCGGTGATGGCGATCCGCATCCAGCGCGACACGGGCGGCAACCTGGCCGAGGTCCTCGAGACCACGGTGGAGACGCTGCGCGAGCGCGACCGGCTGCGCCGCCACGTGCGGGCGCTCTCCGCCGAGGGGCGACTGTCGGCGTACGTGCTCATCGCGCTGCCCATCGTGATGGCGGTCTGGATGCTGCTGACCCGCCGCGACTACCTCAGCCCGCTGTGGACCACACCGGTCGGGCTGATCATGCTGGTCGGCGCCCTGGTCCTGATGGTGGTCGGCATCTTCTGGATGGCCCGCTGGATCAAGGTCGAGGTGTAAGGGCATGGACTCGCTGTTGTTGCTGACCGGCCTGGGCGCACTGTTCCTGGCCCTCGTGGCTGCCGTGGTCGCGGTGACCGGCGGGAGCCGCCGGCGTGCGGTCGCCCGCACCCTGCAGGCGGCCGACCAGGGCTACCGCCTGCTCCCGTCAGCCCCACAGGCCGGCGGCCAGCCGCACGGGGCGCTCGTCGACCAGGCGCGGTCGGTCGGTCGCCGGTTGACGCCCGTCGGCGCGTCCGAGGGCCTCGGCCGCCGGTTGGACCAGGCGGGCAATCCGTCCTGGCTGGGCACCGACGCGGTGCTCGCGTACAAGGGTGTGCTGCTCTTCGTCGGCGCCGCCGTGGGACTGCTCCTGGCGGTTGTCCTCGCCGGCCCGGTCGGCGCGGCGGTCTGGGTGGTGGCCGGCGGCGCCGCTGGATTCTTCGCGCCGGACCTGCTCGTGCTGCACCTGGCGCAGGAACGGCAGCAGGAGATCCGCCGGACCCTGCCCGACATCATGGACACCCTGGTGGTGACGGTCGAGGCGGGTCTGGGGTTCGAGGCCGCCCTGGCGCAGGTGGTCCGGAACGGCCGGGGGCCGATGGTCGGCGAGTTCGCCCGGGTGCTGCACGAGATGCAGATCGGCCGCCCCCGAGTGGACGCGCTGCGCGAGATGGCCGCTCGGACCAGTGTCAACGAGCTGAAGGCGTTCGCCTCGGCGGCCGTGCAGGCGACGACGCTGGGTGTCCCGATGGCCAAGGTGCTGCGGCAGCAGGCCGCCGAGATGCGCCTACGCCGGCGCCAGCGGGCCGAGGAACTCGCGCAGAAGGTGCCGGTGAAGATCCTCTTCCCGATGATCTTCTGTCTCTTCCCCGCGCTGTTCGTCGTCGTGATCGGGCCGGGCGTGATCAGGCTGTTGGACGTCTTCGGCAACTGACCACCCGCCGGTCCGGTGGCGATCGGTGGCGGGGTTCACCGTGCGGCGGGACGCGACCGGGTCGACAATTGCCACGGCGAGGCTCGGACCGACCCGGGCCATGCCGGGAATCATCCACTTCCGGCCGCGCTGACCTGCGGGGGAACGGATTTCCGACAGATCGACGCCGGCGCGGAGAGGGCAGACTGGGACCGTGCGCGGCGAGGAGATCCTGGGGTACCGCTACCGGCTGGTCAACCAGATCGGCAAGGGCGGCATGGGCGTCGTCTGGCGTGCCTTCGACGAGGTCCTGGACCGGCAGGTGGCGGTGAAGGTGCTCGCCCCCCGGTTCGCCCAGGACGCGGACTCCCGCCAGCGGGTGCTGGCCGAGGCCCGGGCCGCCGCCAGGCTGACCCACCCGCACATCGCCGCCGTCTACGACTACGGCGAGTCGATGACGGACGCCGGCAGCCGGGTGCCGTTCGTGGTCATGGAACTCCTGCAGGGTCGCTCGCTGCACGAGCGGCTCAAGCGCGGTCCGCTGCCCGTCGAGTCGGCGCTGCGTGGCTGCGCCGAGATCGCGTCGGCGCTCGCGTCCGCGCACGCGCACGGGGTGGTGCACCGCGACGTGAAGCCGGGCAACGTGATGCTCACCCCGGCCGGCGCCAAGGTGGTCGACTTCGGCCTGGCGGCGGTGGTCGGCCAGCGCGACCAGGACCGGGAGGGGGACGAACTGCGCGGCACCCCGGAGTACGTGGCGCCGGAGCGGATCTTCGGCGACGCCACCGTCCCGGCCACCGACGTCTACGCGCTCGGGGTGATCCTCTACCGGTTGCTGGCCGGTCGGTTGCCGTGGACGGCGAATTCGAACGCCGAGATGCTGGAGGCGCACGCCTTCCTCGAACCCGCCCCGCTGCCCCGGGTGCCCGGCCTGCCGCCGATCGTCCGTGACCTGGTGCGCCGCAGCCTGCTCAAGGAGCCGACCCAGCGTCCGGACAGCCACGAGGCCGCCGTCACCCTGGCGTACGCGGCCGGCGTCCAGGTTCCGCTGGACCGCCCGGCCGAGGACGATCTGAGCGAGCTGGCCGGGTCGGAACCCTCGGCGGGGGAGGCGGAGAGCGGCAGCCTGGCCGGATCGGACCGGGGCCGGATCGCTCTGTGGCCCGATCCGCTGTCCCTGCTGCCCGCCACCGGCCCCGCCGGTGAACCGTACGTGGCGCGGCTCGCCCGGCACCTCGACGGCGCGCTCGATCACGTCGCGCTTCGGCAGCAGGCCAGCGTGCTGCTGCGCGGCGTGGTCGGGTTCGACCTGGCGATCTGGGCCGTGCTCGATCCGAGCACGTTGATGTGGGCGTCCTGCGTGGTGGACGGCGGCCCGCACGACGAGCAGTTCGAGCGCGAGCTGTTCGCCAACGAGTACGGCCAGGAGGACGTCCTGCGGATCGTCGACCTGGCGGAGGGCCCCCGGGTGGGCACCCTCGGCGCCAGCACCCAGGGAGACCCCTCGGCCAGTTGGCGCTTCCGCAACCTGCTCCAGCCGCGCGGTCTCGGCGACGAACTGCGTCTGACCTGCTACGACGGCGAGGGGACCTGGGGGACGCTGCTGCTCTACCGGGCCGGCGGCCGCTTCACCGACGCGGACATCGCGCAGCTCGCGCCCGCGAGCCGGCCGCTCGGTGTGGCACTGCACCGCAGCCTCGTCCGCGGAGACCCGCCCGCGGAGCCCCCGCCGCCGGCGGAGATCGCTCCAGACCCGCCAGAGGAGCCGTCGGCCTCCCGGTGGCTCGGCCTACCCGGACCGCGCAGGGGACGCGGCCAGCCGCCCGTCCGGCCGACGCCCGTGCCCGCGCTGCCGCCCCGCCAGCCGCCGCTGGCGGGCTCGTTGACCCTCTCGCCCGACGGCCGGCTCTTCGACATGACCGACGACGCCCGGCACCTGCTGAACACGACCGAGCTGGCCAAGGTGGGTGCGGCCGTCAACAGGGGACGGGCGTCGGGCGTGCTCGACCCGTCGGGCGTCCACCACGACGGCCGGTGGCTCGCCTTCCACGCGGTGCCGCGGGAGACGGCGGTGGCGGTCACGGTGCAGCGCATCCGGCCGCACCAGGTGAGCGACTTCGTCATCCGGGCGCTGGGGCTGGAACCCTGGCAGGGGCGGCTGCTCGGCGCCGTCGCAAGGGGGCGCAACACCCGCCAGATAGCCCAGGACCTGGGCATCTCCGCGTACGCCGTGCAGGACGGCATGATGTCGCTGTTCACGGCGTTCGGGGTCGCCGGCCGGGTCGAGCTGGTGAAGGCGCTCTTCTTCGACCACTACGTGCCCTTGCACGCGGCCGACGCCCGGGTGCCGGCGGTGGCCTGACCGACTCGCCGACCCGTCGGTTCAGCGGTTCCAGTCCTGCTTCGCCGCGCGGACCAGCTTGTCCTTCAGCTCCCGGGTGTGCCGGCGGCTCACCGGCAGCTCCGTTCCGTCGATCACCACCACGTAGCCGGAGTTGACCAGGCGCAGCTCGGCGATCAGCTTCAACTGCACCAGGTACGACCGGTGGATCCGGACGAATCCCGCGTCCGCCCAGCGCTCGGCGAGGGTCGCCAGCGACACCCGGACCAGGTGCGAGCCGTCCGCGGTGTGCAGCCGGGCGTAGTCGCCCTGCGCCTCCACCCAGCGCACCGCCGAGCGGGGCAGCATCCTGGTCGTCCCGGCCAGCTCGATCGGGATGGTCGGGTCCTCCTCCGCCCGCGCGAGGGCCGCCGGATGCGACGGGACCACCCGCGAGCCGATCACCCGGCGCAGCGACTCGGCCAGCCGCTCGGCGCGGACCGGCTTGCGGACGTAGTCGGTGGCGCCCAGGTCGAAGGCGTCCACGGCGCCGTCGTCGTACGCGGTGACGAAGACGATCGCCGGGGGCCGGGCGAACCGGCGCAGCACCCGGGCCAGCTCCATCCCGTCCAGGCCGGGCATCCGGATGTCCAGGAAGACCACGTCCACATCGCCGTCCCGGAGCACGCGCAGCGCCTCGGTGGCGTCGCCCGCCGTGTGTAGCCGGGCCACCCGAGGGTCGGCCCGCAGGTGGTACGCCAACTCGTCCAGCGCCGGTGGCTCGTCGTCGACCGCCAGCACCCGGAGAAATCCGGACCCGTTCACTCCGCTGATCCGGTCGGTTCGCTCGCTGCGCTCGCTCACGAGGTCGCCCGTACGCCGGGGCGGAACTTCGGCACCCGCATGCTCACCTTCGTACCCGAGCCGAGGCCGGTCTCGACGACCAGGCCGAACCGGTCCCCGAAGGCCGACCGGAGCCGCTCGTCGACGTTGGAGAGGCCGACGTGCTGGCCCGGGTCGTCGGTCGGGTCGCTGCCGGCGCCGGCCAGCTCGGCGATGCCGGCGGTCAGCGTCGTCGGATCCATCCCCACTCCGTCGTCCTCCACCGTGATGTGGCATTCCGCGCCCGCGTCCCGGGCCTCGATGCTCACCATGCCGGTGCCCGGCTTGCGGGACAACCCGTGCCGGACCGCGTTCTCCACCAGCGGCTGGAGGCAGAGGAACGGCAGGGTCACCGGCAGCACCTCCGGGGCGATCTGCAACCGCACCTGGAGCCGGTCGCCGAACCGGGCCCGCTCGATGGTCAGGTAGCGGTCGATCGAGCGCAACTCCTCGGCCAGGGTGGTGAACTCGCCGTGCGCCCGGAACGAGTAGCGGGTGAACTCGGCGAACTCCAGGATCAGCTCCCGGGCCCGCTCCGGGTCGGTCCGGACGAACGAGCCGATCGCGGTCAGCGCGTTGTAGATGAAGTGCGGGCTGATCTGGGCGCGCAGCGCGCGTACCTCGGCCCGGGCCAGCCGCTCCCGGGACGAGTCCAGCTCGGCCAGGGCGAGCTGGTCCCCGGCCCAGTGCGCGGTCTCCAGGGTGGCCTGCACCAGCCCGGGCGCCGGCTGGCCGTCGGCGATCGCGACCAGCGCCCCGACCACCCGGCCGTCCGCGCTCAGCGGGGCCACCACCGCGCCGCGTACCGGGCAGTCCACCAGGTCGCAGTGCAGCTCAGACTCGCGCAAAACCGTCGAGCGCCCGGCCGCCGCCGCCCGCCGGGCCGCCGCGAGCAGCTGGTCGCCGTGGTGCGCGCCGCGCCCGTCGAGGGCGAGCAGCGCCTCCCGGTCCGTCAGGGCCAGCCCGGCCGCGCCCACCAGGGCCCGCAGATGACGTACGGCCTTCGCCGCGCCCGCCGCGCTCAGCCCCGCGCGCAGCGGCTCGGCGGCCAGCCCGGCGGTGTGCAGCACCTCGTACGTGGCCCGCTGGGTCGCCGTGGCGATGCCCCGCCGGGCGCGCAGCCGCAGCACCGCCCAGAGCGCCGCGGCCAGCGCGGTGACCAGCGAGACGACGCCGAACCCGGCGGAAAGGTTGCCACCCACGCAGCGATCCTGACGGGTGGCGGCCGTTACGCCAAGGGGTCAGTACGCGCCCTTGCGGGCGAGCACCACCCCGATGGTCCGCCACAGGATGCTCAGGTCGTACGCCAGCGACCAGTTGTCGACGTAGTAGAGGTCGAGCCGGACCGCCTCGTCCCAGGACAGGTCGGAGCGGCCGGAGACCTGCCACAGCCCGGTAATGCCCGGCCGGACCAGCAGCCGGCGGCGCACGTCACCGAGGAAGTCGCCGTCGTCGGCGGGGAGCGGGCGCGGCCCGACCAGGGACATTTCGCCCCGGAGCACGTTGATCAGCTGCGGCAGCTCGTCCAGCGAGGAGGCGCGCAGGAAACGGCCCACCGGGAAGACCCGGGGGTCCTGCTTCATCTTGAACAGCATGCCGTCGGTCTCGTTCTGGTCGACCAGGCCGGCCAGCCGCTCCTCGGCGTCGACGTACATGGTGCGGAACTTCCAGACCCGGAAGGTCCGCCCCTCGTGGCCGACCCGGGGCTGGCGGAAGAAGACCGGCCCGCGGTCGGAGATCCGGATGGCGATCGCGATCGCGGCGAAGAGCGGCGCCAGCAGCAGCAGGCCCAACCCGGCGGCGACCCGGTCCAGCAGGTTCTTGACCAGCAGCGCCGGGCCCGACAGGGTCGGCTCCTCGACGTGCAGCAGCGGCAGGCCCTCGATCGGGCGGATGTGCACCCGGGGGCCGGCGATGTCGGTGAGCTGGGGCGCGACCACCAGGTCGACCCCGGAGCCCTCCAGCTGCCAGGCCAGCCGGCGCAGCTCGCCCGGCTCGGCGCTGGCCGAGCCGCAGACCGCGATGGTGTCCCCGCCGACCTCGCGGACCAGGGCCAGCACGTCCCGGCCGGCGTAGACCGGCACCGGGGTCTCGATGCCCCGGGCGGCGGCGTACCCGTCGGTGAGGTGGATGGCCACCGGCACCAGGCCGGCGCCCGGGTTGCGGGTGACCGCGGTGTAGACCTCCAGGCACTCCGGCAGGGTGCCGACGAGCACCATCCGGTGCCCGGCCTGACCGGCCCGGCTGCGCACCGCGTGCAGCACGAACCGGGCCACGAACCGGGCCAGCAGGATCAGCAGCAGGGCGCCGAGCAGGGCGAACCCGACCGACCACCGGGACAGCAGGGTCCTCGTGGCGAAGGCGATGAAGGAGACCGTCGCGGCCACCGCCACCCCGGCCCGGATCACCCGCTTGAACTCGTCCGGCCCGAGGCCGAGGTACCGCCGGTCGTAGGCCCGGTTGCCCCACAGGGTGATCAACCAACCGAGCGGGAGCAGCAGGAACGCCACCGTGTAGAACCAGGACTCCTTGGCGTCCTGGAAGCCCGAGGCGGCCTGGTCGAAGGTCTGGACGGCGATCCAACTGGCCAGCGCCGCCGCCCCGAAGTCGAGCAGCAGCAGCAGCGCGATGTAGGGGCGGTGCCAGCGGGAGACGCGGCGGCGGGCACGGGCCCACGCCGACCGGGGTACGCCGTTGTGCGACGGCGGAGTCGGCGGCTGGATCTCGAAGCTGTCGACGTGCCGCACGCTCTTGCTCCGGCCTGTGTTGGTTACCGGGCGCTGGAGGCTTGCCGTCACCTCAACCCATGTCCTCCCGCATGACACGCGCCCTCACTCGCCGTGAGGGCCCGGGTCGCCCACCGTTCCAGTCTCCCACGCGGGCTCCGGGTCGGACGGCGACCCGAAGGACAACCCGCCCGGTGGTGCCAGCTAGGGATCCGGCCGGCTCCGCACCAGTTTCGAAGCCGGGGACCGAGCCACTATACCGATGGATGGCGGCCCCGGTAGAGCCGCCGACCGGGAGGTTCGACGCGGTCGGGTCGATTCCTCTCCGTAATCGGATGGTGTCGTTACTCACCGTACGAGCCGGGACAACCGACGGTCAGCGAGCGGCTTGCCGCCGGTCTGGCAGGTGGGGCAGTACTGGAGGCTGGAGTCGGCGAAGGAGACCTCCCGCACGGTGTCCCCGCAGACCGGACATGGCAGCCCGGCCCGGGCGTGCACCTTCAGACCGGAGCGCTTCTCGCCCTTCAGCTCGGCGGCCCGCTGGCCCATCGAGCGACCGACCGCGTCGCCGAGCACCGTCCGGGTCGCCGCGTGCAGGGTGGCCAGCTGGTCGTCGGTCAACCGGTCGGTGATCGCGAACGGCGACAGCTTCGCGGCGTGCAGGATCTCGTCCGAGTACGCGTTGCCGACCCCGGCCAGCACCGACTGGTCGGTCAGCACCCCTTTCACCTGGCCCCGCCGGCTGCGCAGACGCTCGGCGAAGGTGGCCAGGTCGGCGCGGAGCGCGTCCGGACCGAGCTTCGCCACCCCGGGCACCTGCGCCGGGTCGGTCACCAGGTACGCAGCCAGCTTCTTCTGGGTGCCCGCCTCGGTCAGATCGAAGCCGGAGCCGTCGTCGAGGCGTACCCGCAGGGCGATCGGGCCCTTGCCGGGGCGCAGCGGCGCGGTGGACGGAAACGCCTCCCGGTAGTGCAGCCAGCCCGCCCGGGCCAGGTGCACCACCAGGTGCAGGCCGCCGTCGAAGATCACGTCGAGGAACTTGCCGTGCCGGCCGGCGTCGACCACCGTCCGGCCGGCGACCGCGCTCGGCACCGGGTCGTACGTCTTCAGGGCGCTGATGGCGGCGACCTCGACCCGGTCGACCCGCCGCCCCACCGCACGCTCGCGCAGGTATCCGGCGAGCGCTTCCACCTCCGGGAGTTCGGGCATCACACAACGGTAGCCTTCTTTGGCGTGAGCGCGAGGAATGAGCTTGCGAGTCCCAGCCGCGAGCGCGGGGAGTGAGCTTGCGAGCCCCGCAGTCGCGAGCAGAGGCCGGCACGGCCGCGAACGAAAGGCAAGCTCCGTGAGAATCGTGGTGGCGCACAACCGGTATCGGGAAGCCCAGCCCTCCGGCGAGAACGTCATCGTCGACGCGGAGATCGCCCAGCTCACCGCGGCCGGGGTGGAGGTGCTGCCGTTCATCCGCAGCTCCGACGAGATCCCGACGATGCCGAGGACGGCGAAGGCGCTGCTGCCGATCTCGCCGATCTACGCCCCGAAGGCCCAGCAGGAGCTGAGCCGCCTGCTCGCCGAGCACCGGCCGGACGTGCTGCACCTGCACAACCCGTACCCGCTGCTCTCGCCCTGGGTGGTGCGGACCGCGCACAAACACGGCGTGCCCGTGGTGCAGACGGTGCACAACTACCGGCAGGTCTGCTCCTCCGGGCTCTACTTCCGCGACGGAGTGATCTGCCAGGACTGCCGGGGCCGGGCGCTGGGCGTGCCGGCCATCGTGCACCGCTGCTACCGGGGGTCGCGGGCGCAGAGCGCGCTGATGGCCACCACGCTCGCCGTGCACCGCCCGACCTGGAAGTCGGTCGACCGGTTCATCGCGCTCACCACGGCGGTCGCCGACCATCTCCGCGACTACGGCATCCCGGACGAGCGGATCGTGGTCAAGCCGAACGCGATCCCCGACCCGGGCCCGCCCGCGCCGCTCGGGGAGGGCTTCCTTTTCCTCGGTCGGCTCGCTCCGGAGAAGGGCCTCGATCTGCTGCTGGAGGCGTGGCGTCGGCACCCGGACGGGACGCTCGGCCCGCTGCGGATCGCCGGGGACGGTGAGCTGCGCCCGCTGGTCGAGGCGGCGGCCGCCGAACGCGCCGACGTCACCTTCCTCGGCCCGCTGGACCGCGCCGGGGTACGGGCCGCGCTGGACGCCAGCGCGGTGGTGCTGGCCACCTCCACCTGGCACGACGTGCTGCCCACCGTGATCATCGAGGCGCTGGCCAGCGGCCGGCCGGTGCTCGGCACCGCGCTCGGCGGCATCCCGTACCTGGTCGGCGCGGACACCCCCCGTGAGCCGGCCGGCACCGGCCCGGCCGCCGTCGCCTCCGCCGTACCCGGGAACGGCCCGGTCGCCCCGCCGGTGGGGATCGAGGCGGGCGAGGCCGGCTGGGTGGTGGCCCCGGAGCCGGCCGCGCTGGCCGCCGCCCTGCCCGTGGCGCGGGCCGGCGCCGCCGCGCTGGCTCCCGCGGCCCGCGCCCGCTACGAGCGCACCTTCCACCCTGACGTGGTCACGAAGCAGCTCATCGACATCTACGCGGGGGCGGCCGGCACCTCGCGCCCCGCCTGACCCGTGCGGGTCAGCGGAGGGAGGCGCGGGCGGAGAAGGCGATGCTGGCCAGCAGGAAGCCGCCGTTGACGATGGTGAAGGCCACGATCAGCCAGAGCGTCAGGGTGGGGGCGAAGGTCAGCACCAGGCCGGCCAGGAAGATCACCGCGCCGTAGTCGCGGACCAGCTTCACCAGGCGTACGGGCAGCGACGTCGAGGTGACCATGCTGGCGGCGTTCGGGCCGGCCTGCATCACCGAGGTGACCAGGTTGACCATCCAGGTGCCGACGAAGACCGCCAGCAGCCAGGTCGGCGTCGACGGGCGCTGCGCCACGGCGGTCGCCCCGAGGGCGGTGACCAGCGCGATCTGGGCGGCCACGTCGCAGAGCACGTCCACCCGGGCGCCGGCTGCGGTGCCCTGCCCGGACACCCGGGCGAGCTGCCCGTCCGCGCAGTCCAGGGCGTACGCGACCTGCCAGCCGACCAGCGCGACCAGCCCTACCACCCAGGCCGGCAGGTCCCCGTGGGCGACCCGACCCGCGAGGAGCACCACGATCGCCGAGGTGCCCAGGCCCAGCACCAGGTTCGAGAGGGTCAGCGTCGTCGGCCGCAGTCGCAGTCGATGCGCGGCGGCGGCGATGGCGGCACCCAGCCACTGGCTCACCGACTCGCTGAAGACGCCGCCGCCGCGGTTCCTGCGATGGAAGTCGGCGACGGTGGGGCGGTCCGCCTCAGCCAAGGTGATGGCGAAGTTCATCGGCGTAATCTCCTAGCCGCCGACGGGTCTCGTCCGGCGAGAGCGAGAGGTGTTCGAGGATGGTGTAGCGGTCCGGCCGGGTTGCCGGGGCGAACTGCACCGCCTCCACGAACTGGTCGTCGGTCAGCCCCACGTCGGCGGGAAGCCGGGGCAGGTTGTGCCGGGCCAGGCAGGCCGACATCTCCGCGAAGCGACGGTGGTCGCCGCGCAGGAAGGTGCAGAAGAGCGCGCCGAGCCCGGCCAGCTCGCCGTGCGAGGAGGTGCCCGGGAAGAGCGCGTCGACCGCGTGCATGATCTCGTGGCAGCCGCCGCTGGCCGGGCGGCTGGTGCCGCAGACCGCCATCGCCAGCCCGCTGGAGATCAGCGCCTCGGCCAGCACGGTGACGAACGCGTCGTCGGTCATGTCGCCCCGGTGGGCGAGCACCGCCTCGGCGCCCATCCGGGCCAGCGAGGCGGCCAGCCCGTCGACCGGCTCGCCGCGGACCTGCCGGGCCAGCTCCCAGTCGGCCAGCGCGCTGATGTTGCTCACCGCGTCGCCGATGCCCGCGCGGTTGCGCCGCTCCGGCCCGGCCGCCACGAAATCCAGGTCGACGATCACCGCGATCGGGATGTGCACCCCGTAGGAGCCCTTGATCCCGTCGGTGATCAGGCTGGCGACCGGGGAGGCGATGCCGTCGTTGGCCAGGCTGGTCGCCACGGTCACCATCGGCAGCCCACGTCGGGTGGCCGCGTACTTCGCCACGTCGATGGTCTTGCCGCCGCCGATCCCGACCACCGCGTCGTACGAGCGGGCGCGCAGCTTCGCGCCGAGGTCGTCGGCGGCGTCCAGGGTGCCGCCGGCGACGGTGAACACGTCCGCGGCACGCAGCGACGGCCGGATCAGCTCGGCGATCTGCTCGCCCTGCCCAGGCCCGACCACCACCGCCACGTCGCCCCCGGCGGAGATCCGCCCGTCGACGAGGATCGCCGCCAGGTCCGCCACCGCGCCGCGCCGCACGTCGATGTGCAGCGGGGTGAGGATCGTCCGGGCTAGTAGCGGCACGCGATCTCCCGCGCCCGGGCCAGGTCGGCGTGGTTGTCGACCTCGACCCAGGAGACGTCGCCGATCGGCGCCGCGCGCACCTCGCCGCCCCGGTCGGCGAACTCCTGGTAGCCGTCCTCGTAGTAGAGGTTCGGGTCGCGCCGCCAGGTCGCCTCCAGGGCGTCGGCGAGCGCGTCGGCCACCTGCGGCTCGATCAGCGTCGCGCCGATGTACTCCCCGTACGCCTCGCCCGGGTCCATCAGCTTGGTGATCCGGGTGAGCTGGCCGGCGGCGTCGAAGGTGGTCTTCATCTCCTCCTCGGCCAGCACCTTGATGTTGTCGATGGCCAGCAGGATGCCCGGGCCGCGCTCGGCCAGCAGGGTCTTCTCCACGCTCACCGGGTGCACCGTGTCGCCGTTGACCAGCAGCACGCCCCGGGTGAAGTGCTCCCGGGCCAGCCAGAGCGAGTAGGCGTTGTTCCACTCCTCGGCCCTGTCGTTGTGCACCAGCGTGATCGTCACGCCGTACCTCTGCTCCAGGGCGGCCTGCCGCTGGACGACCGCGTCCGCCGCGTAGCCGACCACGATCACCACCTCGGTCAGCCCGACCTCGGCGAGGTTGTGCAGCGCGATGTCCAGGATGGTGGTCTCACCGTCCACCGGCACCAACGCCTTGGGCAGGGTGTCGGTGTACGGGCGCAGTCGGCGCCCCGCACCGGCCGCCAGCACCATCCCGATCATGCCAACGCCCTCCCACGATTGACGCACGGTCATCGTGGAGGATAGCGCCACCTTCCCGAAGCGCCACGGCCAACCGGCGTTACCCGGTTGTTCAGCCGGGTAACGCCGCGAGGTCCGCTATCATCGCCAACCGCTCCTCCGCGCTCAGCACCAGGTACGGCCCGGCGGCCCGGCGGTCGGTCTCCAGCTCGATCGCCAGCCGCTCCGCCCCCGGCGGCAGCTCCGCGATGCTCGCCGCGGTGTGCCCCGCCGCGGTCCACGCCGCCGCGTGCGCGTCCGCCCGGTGGTACCGCAGCGCGCCCAGGCGGTTGAGCAGCAGCACCCCCGGTGGGGTGCCCTCCGGCTCATACGGCGGGGCCATCGCGCCGAAGGCCGAGCCCGCTGCCGCCGGGTCCGCATCCGCCAGCACCAGCGCGTACGCGAGCAGCCGGCCGAGCGCCGCCACCAGGCGATCCACCCGGTCGTCGTGGCCGGCCCAGAGCTCCTCGGTCACCTCGGCGTGCACCTGGTAGATCTCGGCGAGGAAGGCGAGCCCGCGTTCCGTGGCGCACAAGCCGCCGTCCGGGGCCCGGTGCAGCATTCCGTGGGCGACCTGCTTGTCGAGCGCCCGGCGGCAGGTGGCCGGATCCCGGTAGCGGGTCACCGCCGCGAAGCCCGGCCCGTTCACCGTCCCGCCGGGCGCGGCCAGCCGGGTGCGGAACTCGACCAGGAAGCCGGTGGCGGCCGGTCCGCCGTACCGGGAACTGAGCTCCGCGCCGCCGCCGTCGCGGCCGGCGAGCATGCCGGCGACGAAGGCCCGGTCGACCGCCGGGGCGACCAGCCCGGCGAACCGGTGCGGCGGCAGCTCGACGTCGTCGGTCACAGACCGATCGAGTGCAGCGCGGCGAAGCCGTTCTCGGCGATCCGCCGGATCAGCCCGTCGTTGACGTCCCGGTGCTCGTCCAGCAGCGCGATCTCCTCCTCGGCCAGCCAGCGGAACTCGGTGTGCCTGCCGACCTCCAGCCGGGGCCGGGCGAGGTCGCCGTCCACCCGGACCAGGAAGTCGGTCTCCAGCCGATCCCGACCGTCGTCGCCGGACCAGCGGTGCTCCCCGACCTGCCCGAGGACGTGCGAGATGCTCCACCCGGTCTCCTCGGTGACCTCCCGGCGCAGCGCCTCCTCGACGCTCTCACCCGGCTCGACGTGGCCGCCGACGATGTCCCAGCAGTTGGGGAAGATGACCCGGTCCGGGGACCGGCGCTGGATGAAGATGCGGCCGTCGTCGTCCACGATCAGCGCGCCGGCGCAGCGGAGAGGCTCGGTGGGCACCTGACGACAGTAGCGAGCCGGGGCGGTTTCCGTGCTGCCCGGTCTTGTCCCGGTACGCATCGAGGGCCCACCATGTCCGTACCGGTGCCGCCGTCCCATAGGGGTGATGTGTGATGCAGGTTCGGGAAGCGATGTCCAGTGAGGTTCTCGTGGTCGGCCCGGAGCACACGCTCCGCCAGGCGGCCCGGATGATGTCGGCCCGCGGGGTTGGCTCGGCGGTGGTGATCGATCCCGACTCGGAGGGGGTCGGAATCATGACGGAACGTGACGTGCTCAATGCGATCGGCGCGGGATTGGACTGCGACGTCGAACGCACCGCGGCCCACCTGACCTGGGACGTGGTCTACGCCGGCCCGGACTGGACGGTGGAGGAGGCGGCGGCGGCCATGGCCCGCGGCGGCTTCCGGCACCTGGTGGTGCTCGACGGCCGGGAGGTGGCCGGGGTGATCTCGGTCCGCGACCTGATGCGGGTCTGGGCCCGGGAGCACGCCCCGACCCGGGTCTGAGCCGGCGGCCCGGCCCCGACCGGGCGCCGGAGCCGACGCCGGCCCGGGCGTGATGCGCCCGGGCCCTGGACGGCGTCGACCGTGCCGCTGTCCGGCGTGAACCAGCGCCAGTAGCGACTCACCGGGCTTGGCGGACCCGGTCTCGACGGTCAGCTCGTGCGAGGCCCGGTCACCGGCGTCCTTGAGGGCGGCCGGGTCCGCGAAGTCTGATGGGCGACAGCTCGCGAGCCGGTTTCGGTTCTCCGCCGGCCCAGGTGGACGGATCGACTGCCCGCATGTTGAACTTCGCCGGTATGGCGGTCGGAGCGGCGGATCCAGGCCCTAGGCTCGTGCGCATGACCGCCGAGCAGCTGATCTCCTTCGCCCGTGGCGCTCCCTCACTGGACATCGTGGATGTCGAGGGGCTCAAGGCCGCCGCCGTCCGCGCCTTCGACGCCGACCCCGCCGGGATCACGGCGTACGGCACCTCCGTCGGTTACCCGCCCCTGCGGAAGTGGATCGCGGAGAAGCACGGCGTCGAGGTCGACCAGGTGCTGATCACCAACGGCTCGTTGCAGGCCGACGCCTTCCTCTTCGACCACCTGGTGCGGCGCGGCGACGCGGTGGTGGTCGAGCGTCCGACGTACGACCGGACGCTGCTCAACCTGCAGCAGATGGGCGGCGAGATCCACGGTGTGACGATCCAGCCCGACGGTCTCGACACCGCCGAGCTGCGCAAGCTGCTGGAGTCGGGGGTGCGGCCGCGGCTGGCGCACGTGATCCCGAACTACCAGAACCCGGCCGGCGTGACGCTCTCTCTGGAGAAGCGCCGGGAGCTGCTCGACCTGGCCGCCGAGTACGGTTTCACGATCTTCGAGGACGACCCGTACGCGGACATCAGGTTCCGGGGCGAGCCGCTGCCGTCGATGCTCTCGATGGACACCCGCGGCGTGGTGGTGCACGCCTCCAGCTTCACCAAGACGGTCTGCCCGGGGGTGCGGGTCGGCTATCTGGTCGGCCCGGCCGAGCTGATCGCCGCCATCGCCAAGAAGGCCACCACCCTCTACATCTCGCCCGGCATGGTCTCCGAGGCGATCGTGCACCAGTTCTGCGTCTCGGGGGACATCGAGCGCTCGATCGGGAAGGTGTCGGCCGCGCTCGGCGAGCGGGCGGAGGTGCTCGCCGAGTCGCTGCGCCGGCACGTTCCCGAGGCCCGGTTCGTCGAGCCGGACGGCGGCTACTTCCTCTGGGTGGAACTGCCGGAGGACGTCGAGGTGGACCGGTTGGCGCCGGCCGCGGCCGAGCGGGGCGTGGCGGTGGTGAAGGGGAGCGACTTCATGCTCGACGGTGGCCGGCACGCGCTGCGGCTGGCTTTCTCCGCGGTGACCGCGGACCGGATCGACGAGGGCGTGCGCCGGCTGGCGGAGGCGATGGCTGCCGTTCGCGGCTGATTTTCTGTCGGGTTTCCGACAGTTGAACGATACCGGCGGGCTCGGGTCTCGCCCTGGGCCGGCCGGCGGCCCACAATGCTGCGAGCGTCGTTCACCTCTTCGGGTGGTTGGTCCGACGTCCGGGAAGCGGCACCTCCGCCCCGCCCGGGCCGCCGACGCGCGCAGCACAACTCCCGCCCCCGAGGTGCCGGGTGGGCCGTGTCGCCCCTCACCCCCCTGACGCGGCCGGCCCACCCGGCGCCCCCACCCATGGGCCGCCCCCCACCGGTGGGTCGGCGACCACGAGCCGTCGACTGCGGCGCCACGCCGCCCGCCTCGTCGCCGACATGAGGGCGCCCGGCGTCGATCTCCCCGAGCGGGGCCGCGACGATCAAACGTGCCGGCCGGGCCGGTGACGTACATCTCGGCAGGCCGACTGCCCCGCGCCGGTCCGCGCTGCACCCCGCGCCGATCGGCGTAACCTGCAAGCCGCAGCATCGAGGGGAGGGGGCGAGATGACGGACCGGACCGAACGCGACCGACCCGCCGGGCAGGACGGCGGCCGGACGGTCAGGCCGCGTGCCTGGGCCGCGCCGGTACGCGCCATGACCCGCATCCTCAACGCCGACGGCTCCCCCCGTACCGCCGAACCGGCCGGACCTGGCCGCAGCGGGATCGTGGACTGCGGCCTCTACGTCGACGGCGAGCGGCAGCCCGGCGAGTGGGACTACGCCGACGCGCTGGCGGCGGCGCGCCGGGAGCGGCATGGGTTCGTCTGGTTGGGGCTGCACGAGCCCGGACTGGACGAGATGACCGCCATCGCCGCCACCTTCGGGCTGCACGAGCTGGCAGTCGAGGACGCGGTCAAGGCCCAGCAGCGCCCCAAGCTGGAGCGCTTCGGCGAGGTTGCCTTCCTGGTGCTGCGGACCGCCCGCTACTGCGAGCACACGGAGCTGACCGAGAACTCCGAGGTGGTCGAGACCGGCCAGGTGATGCTCTTCATCGGGCCGAACTTCCTGATCAGCGTCCGGCACGGCGACGCCTGCCGGCTCGCCCCGGTCCGGGCCGACCTGGAGGCGAAGCGGGACCTGCTGCGGCACGGGCCGTGGGCGGTCGCGTACGCGATCACCGACCGGGTGGTGGACCTCTACCTGGAGGTGGCCGACCAGCTCGAGGACGACCTGGACGTGCTGGAGGCGGACGTCTTCGACCGGCAGGGCACCGGGCGGATCCAGCGGATCTACCAGATGAAGCGGGAGCTGGTGGAGTTCAAGCGGGCGGTGATGCCGCTGCAGCGTCCGCTGCTCACCCTCACCTCGCAGGTCAACCGAGAGGTGCCGCAGGAGGTGCGGCGCTACTTCCGGGACGTGCAGGACCACCTCAGCCGCACGGTCGAGCAGGTCAACTCCTACGACGACCTGCTCAACTCGATCCTGCAGGCGCGGCTGGCCCAGGTCACCGTCGACCAGAACAACGACATGCGCAAGATCGCCGCGTGGGCCGCGATCGGCGCGGTGTGGACCGCGATCGCCGGCATCTACGGCATGAACTTCAAGTACATGCCCGAGCTGGGGTGGACGTACGGCTATCCGGGTGTCTGGGCGCTGATGCTGGCCGCGTCGTTCACGCTGTACCGCCTGTTCCGCCGCAACGGCTGGCTCTGACCGGGGCCGGCGGCCGGGCACGCGGAAGCGCCGGCCACGCGGGGCTGAACCCCGCACGCCGGCGCTTTCCGTGACCTCGCGGGTCAGCGGCGGCCGCTGGCCTTCGCGCTGGTCTTGCCGTTCTCCATCGCCTTGCTGATGTCGTCGGCCGGCCGGCCGGAGACGTCCCGGGCGCCCTCGGCCACCGAGGGGACCTGGTCGGTCGGCTGGATCACCGGCGGGGGGCCGGGGGTTTTGGTGGTCGAAGCGCTGTCGTCCTTCGCCATCGTCGAGCTGCCGGCGCCGGTCGGCGTGGCGTCGGTCACCTTGGCTCTCGGGTCCGGGGTGTCCACCACGATGGTGTCCACGTCCTCGCGCATCGGGTCCAGCTTGCCGGTCGGGTCGTACTCGGCCCACTCCTGCTGCTCCCGGCGGCGGCGCATGGCCATCGCGCCGGCCAGGCCGGCGACCGTGCCGGCGGCCAGCAGGCCGGTCATCATCCCGCCCCGCGACTTCTTCTGCTTCTTCTTCGCGGCCTTCATGTTCTTCGCCTTCACCTTCTTGCTCACCGCGACCTGCTTGGCGGCGGCCTTCCTGTCGACGATGGCCTTGCCCGCGGACTGGGCTTGCCCGTTGCGCATGGCCAGGACCAGCGGCGCGAGCGCCGCGACCGTCGAGGCGACACCGCTCGACGCCCGGTCCCGCATGACGACCGCGGTGGGCCCGACGGCACCCCGGGCCGCCTGGACCCGCGGGCCGACCGTGGCGCCGGCGCCCTTCGCCGCGTACGTGGCGGCCTGCCTCAGGTGACCGATGCCCTGGTTCAGCTCGGCCTTGGCCAGCTGCCCCTGGGTCTTTCGCCGCCCGATTCCAAACACGGTCCCACCTCCTGGGAGTTGTTCCTTTGTCATCCTCCACCTTCGGATGCCTCCGCATGGCCAGATCGGGCACATGGGAGGATCCGCATGGAACTGACCAACGAGTGAGGAGTACCCGTGGCCGAGGCTGTCTACGCCACCTTGCACACCAACGCTGGCCCGATCCGGCTGGAGCTCTTCCCCAACCACGCGCCGAAGACCGTCCGCAACTTCGTCGACCTGGCCGAGGGCAACCGTGAGTACACCGACCCGCGCACCGGTCAGCCCGGCGGCGGGCCGTACTACGACGGCACCATCTCGCACCGGGTGATCAGCGGCTTCATGGTCCAGATGGGTGACCCGACCGGCACCGGTCGCGGTGGCCCGGGCTACACGTTCGCCGACGAGTTCCACCCGGAGCTGCGCTTCGACCGGCCGTACCTGCTGGCGATGGCGAACGCCGGGCCGGGCACCAACGGTTCGCAGTTCTTCATCACGGTCTCGCCGACGCCGCACCTGAACAACCGGCACACCATCTTCGGGCAGGTGGCAGACGAGCAGTCGGCGAAGGTCGTGGACTCGATCGCGAGCACCCCGACCGGCCCGAGCGACCGGCCGCTGCAGGACGTGGTCATTGAGCGCGTCGAGATCGAGCGCAAGCCGTCCTGAGCACCGCCCGGGTACCTTTGCCTGCATGACTGAGCGCTCCGGGCAGGCGGAGGACGGGACGGGCGGGTCGGTGCCGACCACCCCGGTCTGCTACCGCCACCCCGACCGGGAGACGTACGTCCGGTGCAGCCGGTGCGACCGGCCGATCTGCCCGGAGTGCATGCGGGAGGCCGCGGTCGGGCACCAGTGCCCGGAGTGCGTCAGCGAGGGACGCCACAGCGTGCGGCCGGCGCGTACCGCCTTCGGAGGCGGTGCCGCCGGCCGCCACGGCCATGTGACGAAGATCCTGATCGCGCTGAACGTGCTGGTCATGCTGCTCTCCATCGCCTCGGACCGGGGCGGGGACGCGGCGGCCGGCGGCTCCGGCTTCGGCGGCCTGATGGGCGGCGGCACCCCGCTGACCGACTGGGGGGCCGTGCTGGGGCAGGCGGTGTTCCCCGACGGCACGATCGGCGGCATCGCCCAGGGGCAGTGGTACCGGCTGGTCACCGCGATGTTCCTGCACTACGGCGTGGTGCACCTGCTGCTCAACATGTGGGCGCTCTGGGTGCTCGGCCGGACGCTGGAGGCGGCGCTCGGTCCGCTGCGCTTCCTGGCGCTCTACCTGATCGCCGGGCTCGGCGGGAACGTCGCGGTCTACCTCTTCAGCGCGCCCAACAGCACGGCGGTCGGCGCGTCGACGGCCATCTTCGGCCTCTTCGCCGCGATCTTCGTGATCATGCGGCGGCTGGGCCGGGACACCTCGGCGATCCTGCCGATCCTGGTGATCAACCTGATCTTCACGTTCACCGTCCCGGGCATCTCCATCGCCGGCCACCTGGGCGGCCTGGTCACCGGAGCGGTGATGGCGCTGGTCCTGGCGTACGCCCCGCGGATGCGGCGGACCGTCTTCCAGGTCGCGGGCGGCGCGATCCTCCTGGTTGCGCTCGTCGGGCTGACCCTGGTCCGCACCGGGATGCTGACCGGCGGCTGACCCGCCGCTCAGCGCGCACCGACGGGCGGAGCGAACGGCTCAGCGCGGCGTGACCGGCTCAGGGGGCGGCGGCCTGAGCCGCCCGGAGCGCCTCGGCCACCTCGGCCGGCGGCGCGTCCAGGTCGTACCGGCCGAAGAGGTGCAGCGACTCCCCGGCGTCGATCTCCAGCGTCTCCGCGGTCAGCCCACGGCGGGTACGCCGATCCACCGTGATCGCCTCGACCTTCGACCAGGGCAGGCGACGATGCCCGGCGAAGCCCTGCGCCACCGTGATCCCGTCGGGGTCCACGGCCAGCCGGACCGGCGCCACCAGGTCGCGCAGCCCCCAGCCGGCCAGCGCGGCGGCGGCCAGCCCGGCCAGCACCGGCTGGACCCGGTCGTCACCGGCGAGGAGCAGGCCGAGCCCGACCACGACGACCGCGCCGACCAGCTTGGCCACCGGCAGGATCACCGGCACCCGCCACGCGCGGACCGGGGAGGACTGTGACTGCACCGCCCCAGCATGCCAGCCGAACGGGGATGTCGGCGCGGTGCCGCGTGGGGAGCGGGGGCGGACGGCCGGCGGGTGACGACGTAGGATCGGGAGCAGCCCAGGTTACCGGGGAGTAAACATGAGTGACGCGGTCATCGTCGGTGCGGTACGGACCCCGGTCGGCCGGCGCAAGGGCAGCCTCGCCGGCGTCCACCCGGTCGACCTCTCGGCGCACGTGCTGCGCGCCCTCGCCGAGCGGACCGGCATCGAGCCCGGCCAGGTCGACGACGTGGTGTGGGGCTGTGTCTCGCAGGTCGGCGAGCAGTCGTGGAACGTCGCCCGCAACGCGGTGCTCGCCGCGGGCTGGCCGGAGTCGGTGCCCGGCACCACGGTCGACCGGCAGTGCGGGTCGAGCCAGCAGGCGCTGCACTTCGCCGCCGCCACCGTCCTCTCAGGTCAGGCCGACCTGGTGGTCGCCGGTGGTGTGGAGTCGATGACCCGGGTGCCGATGGGTTCCAGCGTGGCCGGCGGGATGCCGTTCAGCGGCCAGATCCTGGAGCGCTACCGGGGCGTCGAGGGCGTCGCCCAGGACTCGCCGCTCCCGTTCAACCAGGGCGTCGGCGCCGAGTTGATCGCCGAGCGCTGGCGCTTCTCCCGGACGCAGCTCGACGAGTTCGCGCTGGCCAGCCACGAGAAGGCCGCCGCCGCGCAGGACGCCGGCGCGTTCGACCCGGAGCTGGCCCCGGTGGCGCTCGCCGACGGCGGGAAGTTCGCCGCCGACGAGGGCATCCGGCGGGACACCTCGTTGGCCAAGCTCGGCGAGCTGGCCACCCCGTTCCGGGCCGACGGCGTGGTCACCGCCGGGTCCGCGTCCCAGATCTCTGACGGGGCCGCGGCGCTCGCCGTCACCACCAGCGAGTGGGCCAGCCGGCACGGGCTGCGCCCGCTGGCCCGGGTGCACACCGCCGTGGTCGCCGCCGACGACCCGGTCGCCATGCTCACCGCTCCCATCCCGGCCACCGCGAAGGCGCTGCGCCGCGCGGGGCTGGGCATCGAGGAGATCGGGGTGTACGAGGTGAACGAGGCGTTCGCCCCGGTCCCGCTGGCCTGGCTGGCGGAGACCGAGGCGGACCCGGAGCGGCTCAACCCGCGCGGCGGCGCCATCGCCCTCGGTCACCCGCTCGGCGGGTCCGGCGCCCGGATCATGACGACCATGCTCCAGCACATGCGGGACAACGGCATCCGTTACGGCCTGCAGACCATGTGCGAGGGCGGCGGCATGGCCAACGCCACCATCGTCGAGCTGCTCTGACCTGCGCCGGCCGCGGCGACGCCGGCTGACCCCGCCCGGCGCGTCGGCCGGAAATGGCGTCGCCCGTCCGGCGGGCAGCCGCCTAACCTGCGGGTCGTGACTACCTCCTCCACGTCCGAAGTCGACTGGTCCACCGAGCGATGGCGGGACGACGCGCTCGCCTGGGTCGGTCACGAGCTGGCCCGCGAGGGCCACCGGGTGACCGGGCCGGTCGAGCCCCGGGTCCGCCCCTGGTCGCTGGTGTGGCGGGTGCCGACCGACGCCGGCCCGGTCTGGTTCAAGGCCAACAACCCGGGCACCCGGCACGAGGCCGCCCTGCTGGCCGCCCTGGCCCGGCTCACCCCCGGCGCGGTGCTCGACCCGGTCGCGGTGGAGGTCGACCGCGGCTGGTCCCTGCTCCCCGACGGCGGGCCGAGCCTGCGCGAGGTGCTGGCCGGAAAGAAGGACCTGACGCAGTGGGAGCGGGTGCTGCCCGCGTACGCCGCCCTTCAGGTCGCGGTCGCCCCGCACGCGGAGCGGTTGCTGGCCTGGGGCGTGCCCGACCAGCGGCCGGAACTGATGCCCGAGCTGTTCGAGAGGCTGCTGGAGGACGAGGAGTCCCTGCTCCTCGGCGAGCAGGACGGGCTGACCCTGGAGCAGCACGAGCGGCTGCGGGCGTACCGGCCGGAGTTCGCCGACGCGTGCCGGCGACTGGCCGAGTTGGACATGCCCGTCACGGTGCAGCACGACGACCTGCACGACGGCAACGTCTTCGTCGCCGACGACGGGTACCGCTTCTTCGACTGGGGGGACGCCTCGATCGCCCACCCGTTCGGCACCCTGCTGGTGACGCTCCGATCGGTGGCGTACGCCTTCGAGCTGGAGCCCGGTGACCCGGCGCTGTTCCGGCTGCGCGACGCGTACCTGGAGGCCTGGACCCACCGGCACGACCGGGCGACGCTGCGCGAGGCGGCCGACCTGGCGATGACGCTGGCCAAGGTGAGCCGCGCGCTCTCCTGGCGTCGCGCCCTGGCCAGCACCGACCCGGCCCGCGCGGAGTACGCCGCGGCGGTCCCCGGCTGGCTCGGCGAGCTCTTCACCCCCAACCCGGTCTGACGCCGACCAGCCCGCTGCGGTGGCGGTCATGGTCCGGGCGCCGCCCGGTCGCCTGGACCGCCCCGCACGGCCAGGCGCTGTCCTGGTTGGACAGCGCCGACGACGGCGTGGTCCGGTGACGGGACGCTACGCGACCCGTAGCGTGTCCGCGCTCATTTCTGTCACGCCCTCGCCACGGAACTGTCTATTCGGACCATTTGCTGGGTTGAATGGGCGCCGGAGGTGCGGGCGGGTCTCGACACGCCTGCCGGGTGACGGCAGAATCAAGGCGCCGGCGATGAGCCAGCGAGCGATCGCGTCCGCCCGCCGGTCATTCTGCGCCGAAGAAAACGGGGACTCATGATTCTTCGCTCTGGCCGGTCCACCACACGTGCCATGGCGAGGCGGCTCTGCGCCGCGCTGACCACCGCCTTGATGGGGGCCGCGGCCCTGGTTTGTGCCGGTACCACCTCCGCCCCGCCGATGACGGCCGTCGCGGTCACCGCCGGTCCCCAGCCCGGCGCCTTCACCGGATCGGGTTTCGACACCTGCACCGCGCCGTCCAGTGCCGCGATGCAGGCTTGGCTGCAGTCGCCGTACCGAGCCGTCGGGATCTACTTCGGCGGCGTCAGCCGCGGCTGCGCCCAGCCGAATTTGACGAAGGATTGGGTTGCCACCCAGCTGGCGGCCGGGTGGCGGCTCATCCCGCTCTACGTCGGTCTCCAGGCGCCCTGCACCAGTCACAGCCAGCGCATCGATCCGGCCCGTGCGGCCGAGCAGGGGCGTGCCGAGGCCGACGACGCCGCGCTCCAAGCGCGAAACCTCGGGCTCGCGACCGGAAGCGTGCTGATCGTCGACATCGAGGCCTACCCCACCACCGACCCGGTCTGCACCCAGGCGGTCAACACGTACGTCAGCGCGTGGACGGTACGCCTGCACGATCACGGCTTTTTCTCCGGCTTCTACAGCAGCCTCTCCTCCGGAGTCGCGCAGCAGGTGGCGGCCTACAACGCTCCCGGGCACGTTCCGCCGGACTACCTCGACTTCGCGAAATGGGACGGCGTCCCGACCGTCGAGGACAGCACGATCCCGGCGAGCTACTGGGCCCCGAAGCGACGCATGAAGCAGTACCTGGGCGACCACTTCGAGACGTGGGGCGGGGTCACCATCAACATCGACTCCAACTACCTCGACATGGCGCCGCTGCCTGCGATCGGTGACTTCAACGGCAACGGTTGGTCCGACGTCATGTACCGGGACGCCATGACGGGGGAGCTCTACCTTCAACCGGGTAACGGCACCACGCTCGCCCCCCGGATCCCGCTCGGTGGCGGCTGGAGGGCCATGGACGCGATCATCCGAGCGGGGAACTTCGACCGGGCCGGTGGCGAGGACGTCATCACGCGCGAGGCCGCGACCGGATACCTCTGGCTCTACCCCGGCACCGGCGCCGGCACCTTGGCGTCGCGGGTCAGGATCGGCACCGGCTGGACCGGCCTGCGCGAGATCACCCCGATTGGCGACTACAACCGTGACGGCTACCCGGACCTGATCGCGGGGACCAGCACCGGCGCGCTCTACCTCTATCCGGGCAGGGGCAACAGCTTTGGCAGCCGGGTGCTGCTGTCGAGCAGCGGTTGGACCAGCATGGACGAGCTGGCCGGTGGTCCGGACCTCGACGGCGACGGGTACGTCGACCTGATCGCCCGCCAGACGAAGACCGGCGACCTCTACCGCTATCCGGTGACGACCGCAGGGAAGCTGGGGTCGGCGGTCAAGGTGGGCAGCGGCTGGACCGGCCGGCGGAATCTCACCCAGGTCGGCGACTTCGACCGGGACGGTCGGGCGGACCTGGTGGCGATCGAGTCGGCCACCGGCACCCTCTACCGCTACCGCTGGCTCGGCTCCGGGTGGTCGGGCCCGATCTTCCTCAGCAAGCGGTCCTCGGCCCTGCAGAAGCCCCTGCTGTGACCGCCGGGGTCGGGCCGGCCTGACCGGCCGGTCCGACCGTCGGACAGGCGGTGCGACTTGCGGCATGGAACTTGCGCAATTCCCTTGTGACCCATATCACGCCTGGTCGCCTGTCGTTGCACAGGGCATGGACGTGTTCTCGCGTACCTTCCTTCCGGCCGCCGCCGAGGCCGGTCTGGCCACTCAGACGGTCAGCCGGCACATGCCGATCTTCCGCCGGTGCGTGGGCTCCGGCGACGCCACCATCCTGGTCACCCGGTGCAGCCGCCCGGACCACCCGGTTGGCGGCGACCACCTGATGCTCCTCACCCACCGCCGCCTGGTGGTCACCCAGCAGACCCGGGTGCTGCACCGGCTGCGGCTGCACCTCAACACCGAGCTGCGCGAGCTGAGCAACGTCACCTGGAGCCCGGACCCACGCCTGCACAGCGTCGAGCTGGCCGCCACGGCGATCGACGGGGCCCGCGAGCGGTTCCTCATCCGGACCCACCACCCGAAGCAGGTCTGGCAGCTCGACGCGCTGCTCAACCACGCCTTCCGCACCCGCCTCCGGACGCCCGCGGAGCGGCTGGTCGCCACCATCGGCGAGCCGCCGCTCGGCGCCCGGCCGGCTGCGTTCCGCCCGGCGTCGGTGCGCTGACCGGCTCCTTACCGAACCCGAACGTTCCCCGGACGTCCCCGACGGCCATCGATCGGTAATCATGGGCCGGTGACCGCCGACGCCGCGCAGCACGGGCTCGTCCTCGTGGTAGAGGACGAGCCGGCCATCGCCGACCTGGTCCGGCTCTATCTGACCCGGGACGGCTTCGGCGTACACCTGGAACGGGACGGCGTCGGGGGCCTCGCCGCCGCGCGGCGGCTGCGTCCGGTGGCCTGCGTGCTGGACATCGCGCTGCCCGGCCTGGCCGGGACGGAGGTCTGCCGGCGGCTCCGCGAGGCCGGCGACTGGACGCCAGTCATCTTCCTCACCGCCCGAGACGACGAGGTCGACCGGATCGTCGGCCTGGAACTGGGCGCGGACGACTACGTGACCAAGCCGTTCAGCCCCCGGGAGCTGGTCGCCCGGGTCCGGGCGGTGCTGCGTCGATCCACCGGGGCGCCGGCCGGGGCGGAGCAGCCCCGGGTGGTCGGCCCGGTCGTCCTCGACCCGGCCCGCCGGACGGTCACCGCGGCCGGCGCCCAGGTCCAGCTCACCTCCACCGAGTTCGACCTGCTCGCCCACCTGATGGCCCGGCCGGGCCGGGTGTTCACCCGGGAGGAGCTGCTCGCCGGTGTCTGGGGGTACGCCGCGCACGCCGGCACCCGGACCGTCGACGTGCACGTGGCGCAGGTCCGCGCCAAGCTCGGCCCGGCCAGCGTGATCCGCACCCACCGCGGCGTCGGGTACGCGGCCGATGCCTGACCCCGCCGGCCCGCCGCCGTCGACGGGCTCATGGCCACCGGTCGGTCCGCAGCCGCCGGTCGGCCCGCAGCCCGCCCCGGGGCCGGGCCGACCGCAGCAGCCGACCATCGCCCTGCCGGTGATCGGGCCGCGTACCCCGCCGACGCCCCCGCGCCGGCGGTTCGCCGGCACGCTGACCACCCGCGCGGTGCTGGTCACCTGTGCGGTGGCGCTGGTGTCGGTGCTGGTGACCGCGCTGGTCGCGGTCCCCCTCGCGGTACGCGGCGCGGAGCGGCGCGACCAGGCGGCCCTCGCCGCCCAGGCCCGCCTCGCCGCCGAGGTGCTGCGGGTCCGCCCCGCCCGGCAGCGGGACAACGCGGGGGACCGGCTGATCCGCCAGCTCCGCCAGCAGGACATCGACGTGTACGTCGTCCGAGCCGGTCAGGTGGACCGCCCGGGCCTGCCCCGGCAGGTGGTGACCCGGGTGTCGACCGGCAAGGACGTCTCCGGGCGGCGGCTGGTGAACGGCGAGCGGGCCCTGGTCGAGGGGCGGGCGCTGCCCGGCGGCGACGGCGTGGTGCTGACCCGGGCCACCAGCAACGGGCCGTGGCGGCAGGTGCTGCGCAGCCTGTGGCTGCCGCTGCTGGCCGGGCTCGCCGCCGGGGTGGCGGCCGGGTTGCTGCTCGCCCGCCGGCTGGCCCGGCCGATCCGGACCGCGGCCACCGCCGCCGCCCGGCTGCGCGCCGGGGACCGGGCGGTACGCGTACCGGTCGAGCCGCCGGACGAGGTGGCCGACCTGGCGTACGCGCTGAACGGGCTCGCCGCCGCGCTGGCCACCAGCGAGGGACGGCAACGCGAGTTCCTGCTCTCGGTCTCGCACGAGCTGCGCACCCCGTTGACCGCGATCCGCGGCTACGCCGAGGCGCTCGCCGACGGGGTGATCGACGCGGACGGGGTGCCCGACACCGGCCGGACGATGCTCGCCGAGGCCGAGCACCTGGACCGGCTGGTCAGCGACCTGCTGTCGCTGGCCCGGCTGGAGGCCGCCGACTTCCCGCTCGAACCGGTCCAGGTCGACCTGGCCCGGCTGGCGGCCGAGGCGGAACGGACCTGGTCCGACCGGTGCGCGGCGCTCGGGGTGGCGTTCCGGGTGGAGGTGCCGCCGGGACCGGTGCCGGCGTACACCGATCCGGGGCGGATCCGGCAGGTGCTCGACGGGCTGCTGGAGAACGCGCTGCGGGTCGTACCGCCGGGGGCGCCGGTGGTGCTCGCGGCCCGGCCGGCCGGCTCGGACCCGGCCGCCGGCGGGATCGTCGAGGTGCGCGACGGCGGACCCGGATTCACCGACGACGACCTTGCGGTGGCCTTCGAGCGAGGCGCGCTGCACCAGCGGTACCGGGGGGTGCGCAAGGTGGGCAGCGGGCTCGGGCTGGCGCTCGCCGCCGGGCTGGTCCGCCGGCTCGGCGGCGACATCGCCGCCGGCCACGCGCCGGAGGGCGGAGCGGCCTTCACCGTCCGGCTGCCCGGAGATCCTTACCTGACCCGAACACGGGGCTGACCGTTCGCTCGCCCGGGCGGGGGATGCTGGTGCTCCACGGACGAGAGGAACACTGATGGCACGTCAGGGAATCGTCACCGGCATCACCGCGCTGCTCGCGGCGGCCGCGCTCGGCCTCGCCGGCTGCGGCCCGGCCCAGCTGGCCCAGGATTCGGCCAGGGAGACCGCGGTCGAGGTCGCCGCCGCCATGGGCGCGGACGGCCAGGCGCTCACCGCGATGGGCTTCGACGCCGCCGACCTGGACGTGGACCCGGTCGCCGCCCCGGCGGCGTCGGAGTCGGCCGAGCCGGGCGCCTCCACCGAGGCCGGTCCGAAGGACAAGCGCGGTGATCGCGGCCAGGAGTGGCGCAAGCGACACCGGGCCCGGGTGCTGCTGCGCAAGAACACCCTGCACGGCGAGGTCGTGGTCCAGACCAAGGACGGCGGTACGAAGACCGTCGCCGTCCAGCGCGGCCAGGTGACGGCGATCGACGCGAAGTCGATGACGGTCAAGTCGACCGACGGCTTCACCATGACCTGGACCTTCGGCGACAACCTCCGGGTGGTCGAGCGGCGTACCACGATCCAGTCGACGGACATCAAGGTCGGCACCACGATCGGCGTGGCCGGCGCCAAGGACGGCGACGGCGGCGTGGCCCGGCTGGTCGTGGTCCCGGTCAAGCAGAAGTGACGGCGGACCGGGCCCCCTCCGCACGGAAGGGGCCCGCTCCTCGGGTCAGTAGACCCGGGATCCGATGAAGTCGTCGTGGCCGTAACCCACCGGGTTGGCGAACGACCGCGACTCGAAGGACCACTGTTGGCGGGTGCTGGTGGAGCAGCCGGCCAGCCGCAGCCGCGGGGTGCCCAGCCAAGGGTTGTCGAACGCCACGCAGAGGTTGGTCGCGCCGGCCGGCTTGAGCTGGTTGCCGGCGAAGACGAACTTCTGGTTGAGCCCGCCGTGGCAGTCGTAGATGTTGACCGTCGTGCCCGAGGTCAGCGACCCGCCGGAGACGTCCAGGCAGCGGTCGTGGGAGAGCTCCGAGTGCAGCGACTGCCGGGTCGGGTCGTACCAGAAGCCCTGGTTACGCCCGCCGTGGCAGGCGTACGACTGCTGGACGGTCCCGTTGCGGGAGTCGTACCCCTTGCCGTCCACGCAGGTGCCGGTGGCCGCGTTGCGGAGCTGCTTGAACTCCATCAGCCCCGGCTGGAGCACGCCCTGGCCGGTGCTGGCCGGGTCGACGCAGGTCGCCTTCTGCTGGCCGGAGTTCCAGAACTGGGTGATGCACTGGGCGAACATGCCGTGCCCCCGGTAGTTGGGGTGGAACGACTGCCGGGCGGCGTTCTCGTCCCAGATCCCCACCTCGATGTAGAGGCCCCGGACCGAGGTGTTGTCGGTGCACACCTCGTGGCCGTGGAAGAGCCGGCTGGCGTCCAGGTAGCGGGTGTCGGTGTTGGCCGCCGCCGCCCGCAGGGCAGACTCGAAGAGCGGCACCGCCTTGTTCCGGGCGAACGCGGCGTCGGCCAGGTAGAGCAGGCAGCCGCCGGCGTACCAGCCGGGGAAGTCCGGGTTGTCCTCCACGTCCGGGCTGCCCGGGCTCGGGTACGACATCAGCACCAGCTCGTAGTCCGAGCGCAGGTAGCCGGCCCCGGTCATGGTCTGCCGGATCGAGGTGATCGCCTCCTCGACGGCGCGCCGGCTGCCGTCGGTGCGGATCGTCCACTGGTCGGTGTACGTCGGGTAGCACGCGCCCTGGAAGAAGACGCGGCGGACCGCGCAGTCGGTGGCGACCGGTCCGAACTGGATGGTGCCGTCGCCGTTGGCCCCGGCGACCACCCAGATCAGCTTGACGTGCATGTTGCGGGCCTTGATCGCCAGGTAGTCGCCCTGGTTCAGTTCGTTGTGCTGGGTCGGCCCGCCGGCGACCAGGTTCCAGGGAGTGGCGCCGGAGCAGGCGAGGTTGTCCCGCTCGTCGGCCGGGATGCCGGTACGGAACACGGCCTGGTCGTACGAGCGGTCGCACCAGTTGCCGTTCTGGTGGGTGCCGGGGACGTAGTTGCCCACCCCCTCACCGGAGATCTCGCTGTCGCCCATAGTGACCAGGGCGGTGCGGCGTTGCTCCAGCGGGCGGATGTCCGGGGCGCCGTAGAGCGTGGTGGCCTCGGCGGCGCGGACGGTTTCGAGAGCGGTCGGGAGCGGCTGGATGACGGGACGGTCGGCGGCAGCCGCGGGGGCGGCCGGTCCGACGAGCATCGGCAGGGCGAGGGCGAGGGCGGTGGCGGACAGGACGGCCAGGGCATGCCGTCGGGTCGTCCGTTCGCGCCTGGCGGGGGTGCCAAGCATCGACGCGCTCCTTTCGACTCAATCGCGGGACATCGATTGAGTTACCAGAAGGTAACCGTCCGGAAATTAGATGTGAATGCGTCTCGGAAACCTTGTGGCCCGGTGCGGAAGGGAACTTTCCCGGCAGATCGGGCGGCTCGAGAGTCCGGGCGGCGGCACCGCGCGGCCGAATGGTCCGCTTCGGGAGGGTGGGCTCGGGTGGTTCGCGGCGCGCCGGGTGCCCCGGCGCTTCCGCCGCGTCCGGCCGTGAGCAGGGCGGTCCCGACCGCGCCCGCTGACGATCATCGAGGTCGCGCCGCCGGGGGCGGCGCCCGATCGGGAGGTGGCGGGCTGCACCGCGACGACGGGTGGCCAGGCTAGGCTAGGTCCGAATTGCCGTCCCCACCGTGGAGATCCCCCGTGAAGCTCTCGATCCTCATGCCGGTCTACAACGAGGAAGAGCGAATCGCGGATGCCCTCAAGCAGGCATTGGCGGTTGACTACCCGTGCGAGATCGAGCTCGTCGTCGTCGATGACGGCAGCCGGGACGGCACCTCTGAGATCCTCGGCCGGTTGGACGACGCGCGGCTGCGGGTGATCACCCATCAGCGCAACGCCGGCAAGGGCGCGGCCATCAAGACCGCCGTCGACAACGCCGAGGGTGAGTACATGGTCATCCTCGACGCCGACCTCGAGTACGACCCGCAGGACATCCCGCGCCTGTTGGAGCCGGTCCTCGACGGGCGGGCCACGGTCGTCTACGGCAATCGGACCTTCGGCAGCCACAGCGCCTACAGCTTCTGGTACGTGGTGGGCAACAAGGGCGTCACGATGGTGGCCAACGTGCTCTACAACTCCTACATCGGTGACCTGGAGACCTGCTTCAAGCTGCTGCCGCTCGAGCTCTACCGCTCGCTCCAGATCCGCTCCCGGGGCTTTGGCATGGAGGCGGAGGTCACCGGCAAGCTGCTGCGTCAGCGGATCCGCCCGTACGAGGTGCCGATCAGCTACCGCGCCCGTGGCCGCGAGGAGGGCAAGAAGATCACCTGGAAGGACGGCGTCGAGGCGCTCTGGATCCTGACCCGGGAGCGCGCCCGTCGCCGCCCGGCCGCGGCCGCGAAGCGCTGACCTCGGCCCGCCGCCCGCACGAACCACCGCAGGACCCCGCCGCCCCGAGGCGCGGGGTCCCGCTGCTTCCGGGACCCTCCGCCGGCCCGCCCCGCTTCCGCCGGTCCCCGCGACGGCGGCGCACCGGGCCGCCCCGGCTTCCGGCCTTCCCCACGGCCGTGCGTCGGCCGGACGCGCCCGCGGCGACCGTTCCGGCGGGGCCCGGCGGTCGGTCAGGCCGACGCCGGCACCGCGGCGAGGAATTCGTCGATCGACCGGCGCAGGCCGGCGGCGTCCAGTCCGTGCCAGCGGCTGTGGTCCTCGGCCGAGCCGTAGCGGCGCAGGTCGTCGCGGCCCACGCCGAGGGTGCGCAGCCGGTGCGGCCGGTCGGCCAGCGCATCGCCGACCACCCGGGCCGACGTGCCGGCCAGGTACGGTTCGACCAGGATCACCTCGGTGCCCGCGAGGGCCCGCAGGCCCGCGGTGTCGAAGGGGCGCGGCCGGTGCGTGTACGCCACGGTGACCGGCAGCTCGGCCACCGCGGCCAGCGCCGCGTCCAGCAGCGGACCGACCGCCACCAGCAGCGGCGCGCCCGGACCGGCGTCGCGCAGCACCCGAAGGTCGCCCGCGTGCGGGTACGGGCGGGCGTTGCCCTGGGTGGAGAGCCGCAGGTACGCCGAGTCCCGCCCGCACACCATGGCCCGGAGCAGCCCGGGCACCTCGTCCCGGTGGCCGGGGACGTGCACGGTCCAGTCGCGCAGCGTGTCGATCAGGGCCACGTCCGCCGGGCTCAGATGGGTACGGCCGGCCGCCGCACGGTCGTAGGATGCGCCGACGCTGACCAGCACCGCCCCGACCCCCTGGTGGTCGAGGTCCAGCTTGATCTGCTCGTACGCCCGCTCGACCAGGAACGGGGCGTAGCTGTGCACGATCGGGCGCTGCCCGGTCAGTGCCAGCCCGCCCGCCACACCCACCATCAGCTGCTCCCGGATCCCGACGTTGATCACCCGGTCGGGGTGGCGCAGGGCGGCCGGGGCGAACGCGGCGGCGGATATGTCGGCCAGCACGATCGTGGTCCGGGGGTCGTCCAGCAGTGCGGTGGCGGTGGTCACGAAGGTCTCGCGCACGGTCCTACTCCTCGTCCGTGACGACCGCGACGACGACGTGCGGCCGGTGGTTGTCGTGCCCGGTGAGGGCGGTGTGCAGGGCCTCGTGATCGCGACCGTCGACCGTCGCGGCGGTCCACCCGTTGACGGTGAACCGGCTCGCGGCGCCGCCCGGCCAGCCGTGGCTCGCCGAGCGGTTGTCCAGCACGATCCCGGTCAGGCCGGCCAGCCCGGTCGCCCCGGCGTACGCGATCGCCTCGTGGTTTGAGCCCTCGTCCAACTCGGCGTCGCCGAGCAGCACATACACCCGGGGGGTGAGCCGGCCCTGGGCCCGCAGCCCGAGCGCGGTGCCCACGCCGAGGCCCAGGCCGTGGCCGAGCGACCCGGAGCCGATCTCCACCCCGGGCACCAGCAGCCGGTCCGGGTGGTCGCCGAGGCGGCTCTCCGGGCCGCCCTGGTCGTCCAGCCACGCCACCGGGATGAATCCCTTCGCGGCGAGCAGCGCGTAGTAGCCGGCGACCGCGTGCCCCTTGGAGAGCAGGAAGCGGTCCCGGTCCGGGTCGTCGATCGTCTCCGGGGTGATCCGCAGCACCCGGTCGTAGAGCACCTGGAGCACGTCCAGCGTCGAGTACACGTTGGCGCCGAACTCACGGCCGGCCCGTGTTCGGTCCAGCAACTCCCCGAGCGCGGCGGGGTCGGTGGCGGTAGTCGTCGTCATGCGGCTAGCCTGCGACCTGAAGCTCACTTCAACTCAAGGTCGTGTGATGCACGAGTCTCTCACCATCGGGCAGCTCTCCGCCCGCAGCGGGGTGGCCCCCTCGGCGCTGCGCTACTACGAGCGGCTGGGCCTGATCCGGGCCGAGCGCACCGGCGGCAACCAGCGCCGGTACGCCCGCTCCGAGCTGCGCCGGGTGGCGTTCGTCCGGATCTCCCAGCAGGTCGGCGTCTCGCTGGAGGAGATCCGGGAGGCACTGGACTCGCTGCCGTCGTCGCGTACCCCGACGCCGGACGACTGGGCCGCCCTCTCCCGCGCCTGGCGGGACCGGCTGGACGAGAAGATCCGGCTGCTCGGCAAGCTCCGCGACGACCTGGACGGCTGCATCGGCTGCGGCTGCCTGTCGCTGCAGCGCTGCACCCTCTACAACCCGGAGGACTCGCTGGCCGCGGAGGGCCCCGGCGCCCGGCTGGTGTTGCCGCGCCCAGAGCCCGTCACGGGGTCGTGAGCAGCACCTTGCCCAGGTGGTCGCTGGTCTCCACCAGGCGGTGCGCCTCGGCCGCCTCGGCCATCGGCAGCCGGCGGTCCACGATCGGGCGGATCGCCCCGGACTCGATCAGCGGCCACACCTGCTCGCGGACCCCCCGGACGATCTCCGCCTTCTCGGCCAACGGACGGGAGCGCAGCGCGGTCGCCGCCACCGTGGCCCGCTTGGCCAGCAGCGCGCCCAGGTCCAGCTCACCCTTGCGGCCACCCTGCATGCCGATCACCACCAGCCGGCCGCCGGTCGCCAGCGCCGCCACGTTCCGCGGCAGGTAGGCGGCGCCGATGATGTCGAGGATCACGTCAGCGCCCCGGCCGTCGGTCACCCGGCGGACCTCCTCGACGAAGTCCTGCTCGCGGTAGTCGATCGGGTGCACGGCACCCAGCTCGCGCAGCCGCTCGTGCTTCGCCGCCCGCGCGGTCACCACCACCGTCGCGCCGAGGGCCACACCGAGTTGGATGGCGAAGGTGCCGATCCCGCTGCCGCCGCCGTGTACGAGCAGCGTCTCGCCCCTGGCGAGCCGGGCCAGCGCGACGACGTTCGACCAGACCGTGCAGGCCACCTCGGGCAGGGCCGCCGCGTCGACCAGGTCGACGCCGGCCGGCACCGGCAGCAACTGCCCGGCCGGCACGGCCACCCGCTCGGCGTACCCGCCGCCGGCCAGCAGCGCGCAGACCTCCTGGCCCACCATCCAGCCGGTCACCTCGGGACCGATCGCGCCGATCACCCCGGAGCACTCCAACCCGGGGTACGCGGGCGCGCCCGGCGGCGGCGGGTAGTGCCCCTGCCGCTGCAGCAGGTCCGCCCGGTTCACCGCGCTCGCCCGCACGTCGACGATCACCTCACCGGGGCCGGGCTCCGGATCGGGCACCTCCGCCCAGACGAGTGCCTCGGGTCCGCCGGGTTCCGGGATCGTGATCGCACGCATGGCCCAGTCTTACCCGATCCGGCCGTCCGTCCACGTCCGGGCCAGGATCTGCGCCACCGTCTCCTCCGGGCTCTGCTCGGAGGTGTCCAGCCAGAGCCCGATCCGCGGGGTGTCGGCCCGGAACCCGGCGTCCAGGTCGGCCACCGGCCAGTCGCCGTACCCCTTCTTCGGCCGCTCCCGCTCGCGGGCCGCGACCACCTCGGGGCGCGGCGCGAGCACCACCACCGCGAGCGGCCGGTGCCGGATCCGCGCGACCATGGCCGGCAGGTCCGCCCCCAGTACCACGTCCTGGAGTACGACCGTGAAGCCCACCTCGGCGTAGCGGTCGGCCACCGTCGCGGCGAGGTCGTAGCGGAGTCGCAACTGCCGCCACGCCTCCTCGGACGGCTGCGCGGTCATCTCCGCCCGCCCGTTCACCACCATCCGGCGGAACAGGTCACCGCGCAGGTGCACCGAGCGGGGCAGCCGGCTGGCCAGCAGCTCGGCCACAGTGGACTTGCCGGCCGCCATGATTCCGGTGATGAGCACCACCGACGGGGTCTCCCACATCCGACCATCGTGCCAGTGAGGGTGGGACGCCGGCTCGCCCGATGCGGTGCCCATGGCAGACTGGGCACGGTCGCGCACCCTTCGGGGGCGTGACCCGGGAGGGTTCGCCTAGTGGCCGATGGCGCTGGTCTTGAAAACCGGTAAGGGCAGCGATGTCCTTCGTGGGTTCGAATCCCACACCCTCCGCAACTGATCGGTCACCGGTCACCGGTCACCGGTCACCGGTCGCCGATCGCGCGCCGGACACGACACGCTTTCGGTTCGAAGCGGCGCGTCGGCGGGGTATGAAGGGGCGCAGGAAAAACGCGCACCCGGAAGGACCCGTTTCGATGACCCTGGAACGACCGATCGCCCCGGACCCGTACGAGCTGCTGCCGACGGTGCCGTCGTTCACCCTGACCAGCGACGACGTGCACAACGGAGAGCCGATGGACGCGCGGTACGCGCACGGCAGCGCCGGTGGCGGGAACGTGTCACCCCAGCTCGCCTGGTCGGGCTTCCCCGACGAGACGAAGAGCTTCGTGGTGACCTGCTTCGACCCGGATGCCCCGACCGGCAGTGGCTTCTGGCACTGGGTGCTGGTGGACGTCCCCGCCTCGGTGACCGAGCTGCCCACGGGGGTGAAGGAGGGCGACCTCGGCGGCGCCTTCAGCATCCGCAGCGACTACGGCGACACCGGCTACGGCGGCGCCGCCCCGCCGCCCGGCGACCGCCCGCACCGCTACGTCTTCGCGGTGCATGCCGTCGACGTCGAGCGTCTCGACGTCGGCAAGGGCGCCAGCCCGGCCTTTGTCGGCTTCAACCTCGCCTTCCACACCCTCGCCCGCGCCGTCCTCCGCCCCACGTACCAGATCAAGGACTGAGCCGCTCCCCGCGATCTTGCGCTTACGGCCCGGCAGCACGGACAGAAGCCGTGAATCGAGGCCCAAAGTGCAAGATCGCGGGCGGGAGCGGGGCAGGGACGGCGGGACGGGGTCAGCCCGGGACGCGGGCCACGGCGAAGACGGACTGGCCGAACGGGGGGCGGAGGCGCTGCTCGGCGGCCTTGGTCGCCGGGAGGACCAGGCTGTCGTAGACCTTGACCATGGGGCCCTCCTTCGGCATCAGCCGGAAGACCTTCGTGGCCATGAAGTAGCCGATCAGGCCGAGCGCGTTCGCGTAGTGGATCTTCTCCACCGTCAGGCCCGCCTCGGTCATGGCCGCGGCCAGGCTCTTCTTCGTGTACCGCCGGACGTGGCCGGTGGCGATGTCCGCCGGGCTCATCGCGAACTGGAACGCCGGCACGATGATCACCACGGCGCCGCCGGGCCGGACCAGGTCGCGCATGCTGCGCAGCGCGCCCACGTGGTCCTCGATGTGCTCCAGCACGTTGTACGACACGGCCGCGCTGTAGTCGCCGCGCTCGGAGTGCGGCAGCAGCATCTGCCGGACCTCGATGCTCGGGTGCTCGGCGAGCCGCTCCTTGAGCTGGACGAGCCGGGCCGGGTCCGCCTCGGTGGCGGTGATCCGGGGCAGGTGCTCGGACCACTCAAGGGCGTAGTCGCCCAGCCCGCTGCCGATCTCGATCGGGTTGTCACCGAGGTAGGGCACCGCCAGCTCGACGAACCACCTGCGGTGGTTGACCGCCGTCGCCAGGCCTTCGAGCACCTCCGACTGGACGCGCTGATCCCCAGTGATTTCTGCCATGCGTCGATTCCTCACGATATGACTGACCCGCGCCTGGACCGACAGAGTCAACCATCCGCAGGGATGGTGTGGGAATCGGGGCACCGGAGGGTGGCCGAATTGCGGTCGGGGGTGGGCACGTGATCGGCGGTCGGCGAACCCGGCACATAGTACGCCAGTACCCCGAAACATGTCACGGCCCTGCCATACCCTGACTACGCTCCGAATTGTTATGACTACTCCTGAATCGGACGGTGGCACCGTTGCGGATGAGCCCGGCCGGGGCGTAGCGGACGGACGGGACAGGTGGGTCGACGCCGCCGCCGTGCTCAGCTTCGTGCTGCTCGCCTTCTGGGTGACGGCGCGGTTCTGGCTGAATCCCGGCAACGGGGTGCGGGACAACCGCTCGGATCAGGCGCAGTTCGAGTGGATGATGGCGCACGGTGCGCGGGTGGTGACGGATTTCGCCTATCCGTTCGTCTCGGACCGGATGAATTTCCCGGACGACGTGAATCTCATGGCTAATACGTCCGTATTATCCATTTCACTGCCGATGACGCCGGTCACCGTCCTCTTCGGGCCACATACGGCTTTCCTGGTCTTTCTCACCGCCGGAATGATCGCCACCGGCGTGGCCTGGTACTTCGTCCTTTCCCGGGTGGTGATCGGGGCCCGGGGGCCGGCGTGGCTCGGGGCGGGCTTCTGCGCCTTCGCGCCGGCGATGGTGTCGCACGCCAACGCCCACCCCAACATCGTCTCCCAGTTCGTGGTGCCGCTGATCGTCTGGCGGACCCTGCGGCTCGCCGAACCCGGGCGCTGGCTGCGCAACGGCGTGCTGCTCGGACTGGTGATCGTCTGGCAGGCCTTCCTCAACCTGGAGATCCTGCTGATGACCGCGATCGGCCTCGCCGTCGTCGTCGGCGCGCTCGCCCTCGGCCGGCCGGAGCTGCGGCGGGCGATCCGGCCGTTCGCCGCCGGGCTGGGCGTGGCCGCCGTCGTCGCCGGAGCGCTGCTCGCGTACCCGCTGTACGTGCAGTTCCTCGGGCCGGGGGCGTACCAGGGACTGTCCCGGCTGATCCGCGGCTACCGCACCGATCTCGCCTCGTTCGTGGCCTGGTCGGGCGAGTCGGTCGCGGGCGACCCCCGCAGCATCGCGCGGTTGGCCAAGAACGCCACCGAGGAGAACGCCTTCTTCGGCTGGCCGCTGGTCGTACTGGTGATCGCGCTCGTCTGGTGGCTGCGACACAACGCCGTCGTGCTCGGCCTGGCCGCGGTCGGCCTGCTCTTCGCCGTCTTCTCGCTGGGTCGGGAGATCCGCTTCGACGGGCGGGACACCGGCATCCCCGGGCCGTGGGCGCCGCTGGAGAACCTGCCGATCCTGCACTCGGTGGTGCCGACCCGCTGGTCACTCGCGCTGACCCCGATCGTCGGGGTGCTGCTCGCGCTCGGCGCGGACCACGTGCGGCGGTTGGCCCGACGGCACCCCGAGGCCCGCCCGCAGATCCGGTTCGTCACGGTCACCGTGCTGGCGATGGCCCTGCTGCCGATCCTGCCGACCCCGCTCCCCTCGGTACGCCTCGACCCCACGCCGGAGTTCGTCCGCTCGGGGGCCTGGCGCCCGTACGTGGCCGGCGGGCACAGCGTCGTCACCCTGCCGCTGCCGGACACCACCTACGCCGACCCGCTGCGCTGGTCCGCCCAGACCCGGCTGGAGATGCCGCTCGCCCGGGGCTACTTCCTGGCGCCGGACACCCGGCCCGGGGCCGGCCGGGTCGCCCTCTTCACCGCTCCGCCCCGACCCACCAGCACCTTCTTCACCGAGATCCGGCGAACCGACGCGGTGCCGCCGATCACGCCGCAGGACCGGGTGGCCGCCGTGGACGACCTGCGGTACTGGCGGGCCGGGGCGGTGCTCCTCGATCCCCGGCAGAAGCAGGCCGGCGCGCTGCACCGGGGGATGACCGAGCTGACCGGGATCGACCCGGTGCTGACCGGTGGGGTGTGGCTCTGGGACGTCCGCCCGCTGGTCGACTGAGCGCCTGCCCGGATGTCGGGCGGGGAGAGACTCAGGAGGGTCGGACGCAGCAGCCCTGGCAGATCTTCGGCCGGGGCAGTGTGAAGGCCAGGCAGCAGGTCCGCCGCTGGACGGTCGGCTCGCCGGCCGGACCGGGCACCAGCTCCACCAGGTCGGCCAGGTCGAGCGCGTCCAGCAGCGTCTCGATGCTCCGCGTCGACGATCCGGGCAGCGTGTCGGCGGCCCGCAGGATGCCGTGCGCGATGCCGGAGGCGACCGAGCCGAGCAGCGTACGCGTGCCGATCCGGACCTCGGCCTGGATGGCCGCGATCATCGGGGCGAGGTGGGCGTCGAGCAGCGAGGCGCGCAGCGCGCCGAGCAGCTCGGCCTCGCCGGCGACCACCCGGACGTCCGGCGCGCCGGTCAGCGCCAGCGGGTCGCCCGGCAGCACCGCGACCGCGGTCGAGCGGCGCAGGCCCAGGGTGAGCAGCGGGCGGTGGTCCTCGAAGTGGATCAGGACGTCGGCCGGGTCGACCAGCGGCACCCGCCGCGCCGAGGCCCAGCCGAGCACCGCCGGCAGCGCCACCCAGTAGCTGTACGACTTCCAGGCCAGCGCGGCGCAGGCGTGCGGGGTGCCGCCCCAGCGCACCGTCGCGGCGCGCAGGAACTCCGGCAGCAGCGTCCCGTCGACCAGCCGGGTCGCCGGGCTCCAGCGCGCCTCGCCGGAGGCGACCAGCAGGCCGGGCGCGAGCCCGGGCAGGTCGTCCGTGCCGAACATGGCGCGCAGGGTCGCGGTCACCGGGGCGAGCGGAGCGGCGACGTCCCGCGTCGGCATCACCGCTGTCACCTGATCCGTCCCCTGTCTGGTCGCCCCGCCGGTCGGTATGAGCAGGCCCATCTGAGCTAAGGCTAGCCTAACCAGATGCTGCGGGTCGGGGGAAGCGGCGCCGAGGGGCGGATGGATGAGGTCCTGGTCACTCCGCCGACCGGTCACCGCCTGTCGGCGTACTACCCGGCGGGCGGGGACGAAAACGCCGCCCGGCCGGTCGAGGGGCGGCGCAAAGCCTCGACGTACCTGGCTGAACTGTCAAGGCGAGTGTCGAATACGAGCCAGTTTCTGTGCACGTTCGGCCACCCACCGTGAAACTGGTACTCCCGGTGACGAGGAAGCCGATGACGACCTCACCCATCGAACGGGCCGCCGACTCGTTCGCGGCCGAACTCGCCCGGCACCGCACCGACCGGGGGCTGTCCAAGAAACAGCTCGCCACCCTGATGGGCTTCGACCCGTCCTACGTCAGCCACGTCGAGGGCCGCCGGCACCGCCCCACAGAGGACTTCGCCCGCCGGGCCGAGGCCGTCCTGGAGGCCAGTGGCGCGATCTGGCAGCGCTTCCGGGAGTACGACGCGCTGCGGCACACCCGCTCCGGCGGGGCGCACCGGGAGCCGCCCGTCGCCGGCCAGTGGCTGCCGCCCGGCACCGGCCTGGTGGTCGAGCGGGAGCTGGCCAGCCTGACCCACGCCGACGACGGCTACCGCTGCGTGATCCGGCGGGAGCTGTACAACGCCGGGACCGAACCGGTCACCCGTTACCTGGTCCGGGTCGCCGTCGACCGCTACCCCAACGACCCGGGCCGCTCCAACCGGCACCACCGGGAACACCCGCTCACCTTCGCCGAGCTGCAACTGCGGGCCTACCGGGACGACGGCGGCGAGCGGGAGCCGATGCACTGGCGGGCCAAGCACGACCGGGACGCGTTCAAGGAGATCTGGCTGCTCTTCGAGAACGCCGAGGGCCGCTTCCCGCTTTACCCGGGCGACCGGGTCACCATCGAGTACGCGTACCGGGTGGGGCGGGAGAAGTGGGGCCCCTGGTTCCAGCGGGCGGTTCGCCTGCCCACCCGGCACCTGGCCGTCCGGCTGGACCTCCCGGTGGAGCTGGACCCGCAGGTGTGGGGGGTGGAGACCTCCCTCTCCTCGGAGGAGGGGCCGCTGCGTACCCAGATCCAGCGGCACGACCAGGGCGGCCGGGCACTCTTCGACTGGTCCACCGACGACCCGCCGCTGAACGCCCGCTACCGGCTGCAGTGGCGCTTCCGGAACCAGCCCCCGGACGCCGAGCCGGACGGTCCGGCGACCGGCGTGGGGGTCCGGGCCAGCGACCGGATGCGCGGTATCGGCGTCGTGCAGCGCGGCGACGACCTGCTCCGCCAACCCGCCCGCCAGTTCGACCTGCCCCGCCAGGAACGCACCGCCCGGGACGTGGTCGACCGGCTCTGCGCCACCCTGGCCCGCCTCGACGAGCTGCACCCGTTCCGCAAGGGGGTCGGCATCGCGGCCCCGCAGCTCGGGCACGGCTGGGCCGCCGCCGTGGTCCGCCCGGCCGACCGGGCGGCCGAGCCGGTCGTCCTGCTCAACCCCCGGATCGTCGACTCCGCCCCGGACACCGACGAGCAGTACGAGGGCTGCCTCTCCTTCTTCGACCACCGTGGCCTGGTGCCCCGACCGCTGCGCATCGACGTGGAGCACGCCCAGTGGGACGGCAGCCGGCTCATCACGTCCTTCGAGTACGCGGTGGCGCGCCTCGTCGCGCACGAGATCGACCACCTGGAGGGGCGGCTCTACGTCGACCGGATGGCGCCCGGGGTGCCCCTGGTACCGGTCGAGGAGTACCGGGAGAGCGGTAACCCCTGGCGCTACTGAGCGCTCCGGTATGCGACCCGGCTCCGGGGGAGGAACGTCTACCGGGCGCCGAAGGCGTCGTACCGGATGTGCTCCGGCGGGACCTCGTCGGCGGCGAGCGCGCGCAGGGTGGCCCGGACCATCGGGGTCGAGCCGGAGACGTAGCAGTCGTGCGTCGTCCAGGGCCCGTAGCGGGTGACCACGTCAGAGACGTCGCCCACCTCGCCGTCGAAGCTCAGGTCCACGCTGCACGCCGGGGTCACCGACAGCCACGGGTGCGCGGTCACCAGCTCCGCCAGGCCGGCCAGGCCGTAGAGCTCCTCCGGACGGCGGGCACCGTAGAACACGTGCACCCAGCGGGTCCGGTTGAAACTGATCAGCTCCTCCACCAGCGCCTTGATCGGGGCCAGCCCGACCCCGCCGGCGACGCAGAGGATGTCCCGGGCCGACGACCGGTCCAGCGTCATCGACCCCATCGGGGCGGCCACCCGGAGCAGGTCGCCCGGCTTCGTCCGGCGGACCAGCGCCCCGGACACCCAACCGGCCGCGCCGGCCGGCGTACGCACGTGGAACTCCAGCACGTTGTCGTCGTTCGGGGCGTTCGCCACCGAGTACGTCCGCCACACCCGCGGGTGGTACCGGGGCGCCTCGATGCTGACGTACTGGCCGGCCTTCCAGGGCAGCGGGTGCTGCAGGGCGCGGACGGTCAGCACGGCGGTGTCCGGGCCGTGCCGCTCGTGCGTGAGTACCTCGGCGTGCCAGAACGGCGGGTTCTCGTCCGCCTCCGCCCCGGCCAGCATCTTCTCGCAGATGCTCGCGTACGCCTCCCGCCAGGCCTGGTCGTATTCGAGGTTCCAGCCGTCGCCGGCGGTGCTGCGCAGCGCGTCCAGCAGGGCGACGCCCATGGTCTCGTAGTGCGTGGCCTCGACGTGGTACTTGCGGTGGTCCCGGCCCAGCGCGCGCAGGTACTCGTCGAAGCTCTCCGGGTCGCCGACCGTCTGGGTGGCGGTGACGATCGCCTCCAGGATCCGGTCGCCCTGCCCGCTCATCTGGATCGGGAAGAGCTTGCGCAGCTCGGGGTCGAGGAGGAAGAGCCGGGCGTAGAAGTGGCCGCTCAGCCGTGCCCGGTCCTGCTCGACCAGGGTCCAGCTCTCCTTCAGCAGCCGCGCGAAGTTCTCCACGGGGGCACGCTCCTTCTCCTGGCGGCGGATCGGGCCCCCATAGAATCTCCACGGAGGGTGCGCACCGATCGCACAGAATGTGCGACTGGCTCACTCCGCCCCGCCTGGTGGTGCCGAGCGGCCGCGGCTTGCGGCACAGTGGTCCGGTGACGGTTGACGAGCTCACCCGGCCGGTGTCCCGCCGGACCCTGGGCACCGAGACGCTGCTGGTGCTCGGGCTCTCCCTCGGGCAGTCGGCGGTCTACGCGGTGGTGTCGCTGGCCGCCAAGCTGAGCGCCGCGGGCCCGCTGTCGAAGCAGACCGCCTCGCTGAACAACTCCCAGTCGGCCCGGCCGTACCTCGACCTGACGTACCAGTTGGTCGGGATCTTCTTCGCGCTGCTGCCGGTGCTGCTCGCCGTACATCTGCTGGCCCGTGACCCCGGCGACCCGGCGCGGACGCTCGGGCTGGACCTGCGGCGGCCCGGGTCGGACCTGGCCCGCGGCGCCGGCCTGACGGCGCTGATCGGCCTGCCCGGCCTGGCGCTGTTCTGGGCGGCGGCGCAGCTCGGCGTCAACGCCACGCTGGTGCCGGCCGCGCTGCCGCACCTGTGGTGGGCGGTGCCGGTGCTGATCCTCGCCGCCGTCCAGAACGCGGTGCTGGAGGAGGTGATCGTGGTCGGCTACCTGGTCACCCGGCTGCGGCAGCTCCGGTGGCGGTTCGCCGCGGTGATCGCGGCGAGCGCGGTGCTACGCGGCTCCTACCACCTCTACCAGGGCTTCGGCGCCTTCCTCGGCAACGCGGTGATGGGCGTCGTCTTCAGCCTCGTCTTCCTGCGTACCCGCCGGGTGGCGCCGCTGATCGTGGCGCACACCCTGCTGGACGTGGTCGCCTTCGTCGGCTATGCGCTGCTGCCGAAGTCCTGGTTCGGCTGGCTCTGACCCGCGACGGGTCCGACTGCGGCAGCTCGGGCTGTCCCGGGCGGCTGAAGGCCCGACCTGCCGCACCGCGGGACGATCATCGACTCGGCACCCGGGGCCGGCGGTAGGTGGCGATCGCCCGGGCCGCCAGCCGCTCGGCCGCCGCCGCGTCCCCCGCCGCCGCGGCGAGCACCGCCGCCCCCGGCAGCAGCCGCGATGCCAGCCGCAGGCCCAGCCAGCCGCCGGCCTGGGCAGCGAGCGGGGTCGCCAGCCGCCAGGCCGCCTCGGCGGCCCGCGGCCACGGCCGCTCCCCCGGCCCGTCGGCGGCCCGGGCCGCGTCCAGGGCCGCGTCGGCGCTCTCGGCGTCCGGGTGGACCTGGGTGAGCACCAGCAGCTCCGCCGCCCGGTCCGGATGGGCCGGGTCGCGGTCGTACGCCGCCGCCAGGTGCAGCACCAGGTTGGCCTGCGTCCAGAGCACCGCCGCCAGCTCGGCCACCGGTGCGAAGAGCCCGGCCCCCGCCGCGACCGCGCCACCGGTCCCGGCCAGTCGGACGAACCGCCGGGTGGCCAGCCGGGCCAACCCGTCCGCGTCGGCCTCCGGGTACGTGCCGCGCAGCCGCCCGGCCCACTCCCCGGCACGCGGCCCGAGCGCGTCGACCGCCGCCAGGGCCAGCAGCTCCGGCGCGAATGCCGGGTGGTCGACGACGCGCGCGGTGATCGCCCGCCACTCCACCCCGGCGGTACGCCCCGACGCCGGCTCCGCTGCGTCGACCGCCCGTACGGCGACCGTGGCCGGGCCCGGCTGGGTCGGGATCTCGACGGGCGGCGCGGCGGTCGCCTTCTTCGCGGGGGCGGCCTTCTTCGGCGTCGCAGCCCGGGTACCCGCCTGCCGCGGCGCGGCGGCCTTCCCCGCCGGGCCGCGGTCGGTGTGTCCTCCGTCACCGGCTTCGTCGCTGGCCTTCGCCGGGGCCGCCTCGGCACGCTTCCGCGCCGCCGGGCTCGTCTTCTTCCCCGGAACGGCCTTCTTCGCCGGGGTCGCCTTCTTCGCCGGGGCGCGGCGCGTGGGCTTCGGGGCTTCCTCGTCCGTCTCCGACCCCCGCTGGACCGGATCCGGCCCGGTGCCGACCGGTTCCGCCCGTTCGCCGGTCGGGACCGCTCGCGGACCGGCCTCGGTCGCCGTGCCCTCGCGGCCGGGAGTCCGGGCGGCCTCGGTCGCCGTGCCTTCGGCGGCCGGGCTGGCCTCCGTCGCCGTGCCTTCGGCGGCAGGAGTCCGGGGGGCCCCGGTGGCGGGACGAGGCCGGGGCGCGGCGGTCCCGGCGGGGCGAGTGTGACCCTCCTCGGAGGCGTCGCCGGTCGAGTGGCCCGAGGTGCGGGAAACCGCCTGGGTGGGGTCGGGCGGCTGGAAGAGCACGGCCGGTGCGGCCTTGGCCCGCCGCGCCCGGGACTGCGACCCGCTCTCCGCCTCCGGTTGGCGGGCCGGCGGGGCGGGTGGCTCGGGTGTCGGCGGCGCGGCGAAGGTGGGCTTCGGGGAGCGGCTCCGCCGGGCGCCGGTGGCGGGCTCGCGGCGGGGCGGATCGCTCGGCGGCTGCTCCTGCATATCGATGGAGCGTAGACCTGAGCGTGGCCTGGCACACGTCGGAAACGCAGGGGTCTGGGGGCTGTGCGGTAGTCGCTTTGCCCCGGGTGGGTACGGACCTGTATCCTCGGGCGCGGTGGCCTCCGGGCCGCCAGGGAGACTTCGCCTAGTCTGGTCTATGGCGCCGCACTGCTAATGCGGTTGGGGTCTTAAAGCCCCTCCCGGGTTCGAATCCCGGAGTCTCCGCGCAAAAGCCAGGTGTGTAGACTGGCCGAGCAGCAAGCGCCCGTAGCTCAATGGATAGAGCATCTGACTACGGATCAGAAGGTTAGGGGTTCGAGTCCCTTCGGGCGCACAGCAGGTCAAGGGCCGGTTTCCTGTCGAGGGAGACCGGCCCTTGATCGTGTTGACCCCCACGGCTGACCCCTACGCCTACGCGTCGAACAGGAAGCCGAGCCGGTCCACCGCGTCCTGCTGCACCCGCCGGGTGGCCTCCACGTAGATCGACTTGGTGACGGTCGGGGAGCTGTGCCCGAGCACGTCCTGAATCCGTTCGAGCGGCACGCCCTGGTCGTAAAGCAGCGTTGCGCAGGAATGGCGCAGGTCGTGCACCCGAATCCGGCGAACTCCCGCCCGCTCGCACAACTGGTCGAAATGCCGATTCAGATTGCGCGGCTCGATCGGGGTGCCGATCTTCGTCGTGAAGAGAAGGCCATGATCCTGCCAGCGATTACCGGCCGCCTCCCGCTCCGTCCGTTGCAGTGCCCGATGAGCGCCCAGCACCTCGACCAAGCTGGCCGGCAGTGCCACAGTCCGTTCGGAGCCGTCCGTCTTCACCGGCCCGAACCGCAGCTGTCCGCCAGTGCGTTGCAGCGTCTGCCGAATGCGGAGCACGTTGTCGACCAGGTCCACGTCGACCCACCGCAGCGCCAACGCCTCACCGCCGGTGACGAAGCGGCCACCTACGCCACGGCCATCGAGCGGCTCTGGACCGAAGCCGTCACCGGTGAAGACGCCCGCCAACTCATCGTCCGCGCCGTGCAGGATCTCCCGACCTAATACGACAGCCCGGGGTCCGTTTACCGCACCGCATGGCTCACCGATGGGATGGCCGTATGAGGATTCCGCCGTTCGCGTTCAAACTGCTCTACCACATCCGAAGGGTGTACTGGCGGATCGCCAAGCCGACCACCTACGGCGTGAAGGCGCTGATCATGCACCCGGTCGACGCTGACCGAGTGCTCCTCGTCCAACACAGCTACGGCGACCGATCCTTGTGGAGCCTGCCGGGAGGCGGATACAAGCCAGCCCGGGAGACCCCAGAGCAAGCGGCCAGGCGTGAGTGCATCGAGGAACTGGGCGTTGAGTTGGACTCGTTCGCCCTCGTGCTGGAGGAACACCTGACCACCAGCGGGGGCAAACGGGGGCACCTGAAGGTTGTCCGCCTGCACGCGACCTCGGACGAGATCAGCCCAAATGGGGAGATCTCCAAAGCTCGGTGGGCAGGCGTCGACCTTACGGACCTACCTGGCAACCCGGCGGTCTCCAAGTGGGTGTACTCGGCTTTAGAAGCGCATGGACGCCGAGCCGCTGGAAACCGAGACGCGTCTTGAGGATTCAAGAACCGAAGTGTCTAGTCCCACCGCCTGCTTGACGAATCCGTCCCAGCACATGCACGACAGTCGGCCTTGGTTCCTCGGTCGTCCTGGTTACAGTCGGTGACATCTGAGTGCCTGCGGGCGCACTCAAACTCAGGCAGACAACGAACCAATGCCGCCAAGACGCCATGCACGAGGGGAAGGCCGCCCAGCTCGCTGATCCCGACCCATGCGATGTCGTCATGCTCGTCAGGTGCACGGTTGGTCGGAGAGCCAACCCAGTCTCCAATTTGCCAGACGCCCACGTGAACGGCGTCCTCACCACTGCCGGCATGCAAGACGCCCAACCGTGAAGCGGACTCCGCCACAATGTGAACACCGAGCTCCTCGCGCATCTCACGCGCGAGGGCTTGTAGTTCCGACTCGGCCGCTTCGACCTGCCCCCCGGGCAGATCCCAGACGTCTGGGTATACCCGTTTGGTCGGCCTGCGGTGTACTAGCAGGACCGCGCCGTTTTCAACGAGTGCGCCTGTGACGACGACATGCATGACGGGATTAGAGCACGGGGATAGGACAAGCTGGCTCCAGCCAAAGGGGACACCCACACGTCCGGATCTGCCGCGATCCGATCGCTACGGGGCGTGGCAGCCCATCGCCAGCGGTTCGGCCATGCCGCGATGCGCGCCCGTGTCGCGGACCGTGAAGGCTTCCGCGGCGCCCTTTGAGGATCATGTCGGGCATCAGGTGGGACGTGAGCGTCAAGCATGTCCCGTGACGGGACAATTCAAGAACCGAAGACGTTGCCGAATTGCCCTCTTAAGGATCAAGGCGCGGCGCGAGCGCCGCGCGCCGCGCACGTCCTTGCGGGCGGCGCGGGGCGCCGTCCTCAGATCACACGACACGGCACCACGGCATGTACCGGTGGAACCCCTCACCCGATGCCAGGGAGTGTGCGCCGAGCCACCGTCGGCGTCCAGGGGCAGCAAGATCTTTTCGGCCGCCACCTCACCCGTCCACCGGACCGTTCCACTCGCGCAAGGACTCCCGGAGCCTAAAACATCTTTGCCGCTGATCCCTGGACCCCGCCGCCGTCTCGACTGGTATCGGCATCTATCGGGTGAGGGCGAGGAATGGCGAGCCCTGCCTTGTCGCAGCGAACAGCTCGACCTTGCTCCGGGGCATGCTGCCACTCCCTCAGACAAGCAGCAAAGGAATCGCGCTCAACGCCTCGTCTCGTACCTGGTCAGGACCACGCCGCCGGGAAACGTCCGCGTCTCCACCAGGTTCAGGTTCACCCAGCTGTCCAGCGCGGTGAAGAACGGTGTGCCGCCGCCCACCAGCACCGGATGGGTGACGATCTCGTACTCGTCGACCAGCCCGGCCCGCATGGCCGCCCCAGCGAGCGTTGCGCCACCGACCCTCATCGGCTCGCCGTCGTCGGCCTTGAGTCGGGTGATCTCCGCTACAGCGTCGCCGGTGACCAGGCGGGTGTTCCAGTCGACCGTGTCGATCGTCGAGGAGAACACCACCTTCGGCGTGTCCCGCCAGTTCCGCGCGAACTCGATCTGCGCCGGGGTGGCGTCGGGCTGCTGGTCGCCGGTCGGCCAGTGGGAACTCATCGCCTCCCACAGCTTGCGCCCGTACATCAACAGCCCGATCGCCAACTCCTGGTCGAGCCACCACTGAAACAGCTCGTCGCTCGGCCCGCTCCAGCCGAGGTCGTCGCCGGGCGCGGCGATGTAGCCGTCCAGGGTCAGGTTCATGCCGTAGATCAGTTTCCGCACGGTGCCATGCCTTTCTGTCAGTCGGTTCTCGGGAGTCTAGATCGGCTCGGCGCAGGAAAATGATCAATGTGCGATCTGAGTTCGGTGGTAGTCATTCGTGCTCGGTGCGCGCAGCGTCGCCCACTCGGCCGACCAGGGCAACCCGCCCAATCTCAACCCCGCCCGCGCACAGCAAGCAGCGCACCCGCTCCACACGCGAACAGACTGCTCAGCCCGGTAGATGCCGTGCAATTAACGTGCAATTAGATGAGGCCAACGACGGTTACTCGGCGGGCCGAGACAGACCACCGATCGTGCTCGGGCGGGCCGGCTCCTGGTCCTCGCTCAATGCTTCCAAGCCGGTTATGCGGCAGCTTGCCGGCTGACCCCAGTCTGACCCCAACAGGTCCACACGAACCGCCATCGGGCTGTGACCAGCAGAAATGCAGGGTCACGGCCTTGATTCGTTCTGCTGTTCGGGACGAGCCTTCCCGGATTTTGGAACGTGGTGCTCCGATGGTGCTCCTACGTTCGAAGCCCCTGACGGGCGCCACGTGTCGCGGTGTTCCGCTGCATGGGTGCACCGCGCTCGGTCTCTGGGTGGACAGGCGCACCCACCCTCAGGCAGCGCGCCATCTGGTCGTGTCGTTGGACGCCCCGGTAAGGGCCGAGCTGCGCGAGGCGGGGAGCTGACGCGACGCTTGATCTAGCCGGCTTCGCCCTCAAGCTCCCTGCGGCGCTTCTCTGCCCAGGCCCGGATGCCGGCCGTCGCCCATACCCGCCCCACGGTCAGGTGCGCGATCGGCTCAGGGAAGTCGGGACGGTCAGCGAGCGTGTTCGCTCGCTGTCTGGACACACCGAGGAAGGCCGCTATCTCGGCCATGGCCATAACGTCTCCGGTCATCGGTGCCGACCATCCGGCCGGGGCTGTTTACGACACGTCACCGGGTCGGAGGCGAGCGTGGGCGTACCGCTCGGATCGATCGGCGAGCAACCGCCGCAGGACCTCCGTCCCGATTCCTTCCCCGCGGCGCAGCGGTTGGACGATCCACTCCATGTCTGCGAGCTTGGCGGCGCCCACGACCGCGCGCGGCGGGTCCATATCTGGGCGGGACCACCACCGGGCTGCCGGCATCGTCCATCCGTATGCCGCTCCCACCAGCTTGCCGCCATCTTCTGCCGTTGTGCCGGTCAGCGCGGCGACGTCATGGCGCGGTGGCGTCGGCGGCCCGCTTGAGGGCCTGGCGCAGGGGTCTGATCGGCGGCACACCTGACACGCCGGCGTCGTCGCGGTAGAGCCGGCATGCCATCGCCGGACGGTGGTGGGGTTCGGCGAACGGATCCTGGCCGTCGATGAGGACGCTGGGTGAGCCGAGGAAGCCGAGCTGCTCGGCCTCGGTCTGGCCGGTTACCACCCGGATGGTGAATCGCACCGTCGACAGGCCCACCTCATCGAGCGCTCGGCGCAGCACCACGGCGGCTGGTGCTTCGTTCGGGCAGTCCTCGACCACCAGCAGCTGTACCTCCACCCCGCCCATCGTGCCCGGCTGCGGACGGGTCGGCCAGTACCTTCACCCGACGACTGCTACCCGACCCACCAGATGAGCGGGTAGCGCAGCCTGGAAAGTTGGCGCCCTAGTTACGCTACGAACGCCTCCGACAGACAGCTACCGCATTGTCATAGGCGTCTGTCAGTCTCACATCTAGTCGAGCCAGATCACGATGCCGGTTAGGTCGTTGAGCACGGCCGCGACACCAGCCCGGACGGCGCGCCCGGCACGCTCGGGGGTGAAGGTGGCGGGATCGTACGTCGAAGACATGCCCAGTCCCTCGCCCCGGAACGACGCACCGGTCCAGTCGGCGGCGGTGACGTTCGCCGTGGGCTCGGCCAGCTCAGCGCCGACCACGAGGAACTGCTGATCTAGGTGGTTGGCAGTGACCAGGGCCAAGGGGTCGACGAGGTCATTGCCGGCGCCGATGATGAGGTCGGGCGCCAGATCGATGGCCCTGCTGATGCTCGGAATGAGCTGGTCGGGCTCTTTGGCGGTGACGGTCTTGAGGCTGACGTGCTCCTCCTCGGCCCACGCCGTCACGGCGCTCACCAGCGTCTTGGTCTGGGGGTCTTCCCCTGCGGTGAGCAGTACCACCCGGTAGCCCTTCGACGGATGGACCCCGTTCCACGAGCCGGGCTGCGGCGTGATCGTCGCCTCCGGGGCGGGCGGTGCGGCCGGATCGACGAACCCCGGGCCGAGGGTGCCGACGGCGGCGGGCTTTGCGTGCGGCCGGGACCAGTCGTCGCCGGAGCTGCATCCGCTGATCAATACGGCGGCCGCGACTGCCGCGGCCAGCGTGCCGGCGGGCCGAAGTCGGGAGCGCATGGAGATCGTCCTCCGGGTGGCGGGAAATGCGCCTACTTCCTACCCCATTGCCTGCAGGTTTGGGGGCCAGGGGCGATCTCGTCGGGCTTGGTTCGTCACTGATTTGCGCGCGAGCCGCCGCTCATTCATCTGAGCCGGGCAGATTTCGCTCGCCAACCGAACGGAGCTACATGTCGCACGCCGCTCGACGTCGTGCCTGTGCCATTGCCCTCGCCGTCACAGCGATGGCCGTGGCCGTCCTGATGAGTGCCGTGCCCGCTCTTGCCCACGGGTTCACCTCGACCGCGTACGTCAACCTCACCTCGCCCGAGACCGGGCACGTCCGCACCGAACTCCGGCTGGAGTACGACCTACTCGTCGTCTCCGCTGCCGACTACGAGAAGGATGACCGGCTCTTCCAAGCGGGCAACGCGGCGTTCGAGGCCGGCGACGCGGCCGAGCAGGCCGCCGCGCTCAACGCCCACGCCGACTCGGTCATCGCGTACGTGACCGAGCGGTTCGGCGTCACGGCCGAGGGCGAGGCGTGCACCCCGGTACAGAAGGGCGCCTTCACGATCGAGGAACGCGAGAGCGTCCCGTACACGCTGCTGGTTCTCGACTACCGCTGCCCGGAGTCCGCTGGAGCGCACGAGGTGCGCAGCGGGCTGTTTCCGGACTCCGAGGGCTACGTGCGCGACACCAAGACGATCGTCACCTACGACCTCGACCTGAACTCCGGAAGCGCCGCCCTCGACGCCCAGCATCGGTCGTTCTCCACGCAACAGTCCTGGGCCGAGCGGTTCTCGGAGTTCTTCCGGCTCGGAGCAGAGCACCTGCTCACCGGGCTCGACCACATCCTGTTCCTGCTGGCGCTCATCGTCGGGTCACGCCGCCTGCACGAGATGGTGCTGGCGGCAACGACCTTCACGCTTGCCCACTCGGTGACCTTCACCCTTGCCGCCCTCGGCCTCGTGCAGGTGCCTGCGTCGTTCGTCGAGCCGGTCATCGCCCTCTCGATCGCGGTCGTCGCGGCCTGGCATCTGTGGCGGACCTGGCGACGCCGATCGCACGCCACCGATCTCGAGACGATCGGTCACCGCCACCTCAGCCTGGATGCCGCCGGCTGGACGCGGCTCGCAGTGGTCTTCTGCTTCGGCCTCGTGCACGGACTCGGCTTCGCCGCGGCACTGGGAATCGACCAGGCCTGGTCGTGGACACTGCTGTGGTCGCTGCTCGTCTTCAACGTGGGCATCGAGGCCGTGCAGCTGGCGATCATTGTGGTCGCCTTCCCGCTGCTCACCCTGCTGCGCCACCGCCAACCGGTCGCGGGGCTGTGGACGACCGGGGCGATCGCAGCGGGTGTGTCCGCCATGGGCCTGGTTTGGTTCGTGCAACGAGTCCTCTGAGACCAGGCCACAAACTTCCGGCAAGGGCAACCAGTCCGCCTGCCCCAAATTCACCTCGGAGACACCCGCTTCCGAAACCTTGAACAGGCTCTTCATCACCTCGTACCCGAACGGACGGAAACAGATGAAGCTGAACAACTGGACACAGGCCCCCGGCCTTGTCCGACGCCGGGTGGCTGCGGGCGCCACTGCGGCAGCCATGGGCGTCACAGCAGTGCTCGGCAGCGGCCTGATGACCGCGGCCCACGCTGCCGACTCCGTGGCGCCCACCGGCATCGTCCTCGGCGTGGGCGCCACCGAGTCGCAGCGCGCCGTGTCGTGGTACTCCTCGGCCGGCACCACTCAGGCGGTCGAGGTCGCACCGACTTCCCATCTCGTCAACGGCCAGTTCCCCGCGGACGCCGTCACCTTCCCGGCCACTGTCGCCGCGAACACCGTCAACGGCGGCTACAACGGTCACGCCACGATCGACGGCCTCCAGGAGAACATTGCGTACTCCTACCGGGTCGGCGCCGAGGGCGGCTGGTCCCCGACGTACTCCTTCAAAACGCAGGACTTCGAGGGCGACTTCGACTTCCTGTTCTTCGGCGACCCGCAGATCGGCTCGTCCGGCAATGTCGCGATGGACGGTGCCGGGTGGTCGGACACCCTGAACGTCGCCCTCGCTGCCAACCCGAACGCCGAACTGCTCGTCTCAGGCGGCGACCAGGTCGAGACCGCCAACACCGAGACGCAGTGGAACGCCTTCCTCGCCCCCGACAAGCTGCGCCAGTACCCGTGGGCAGCCACCATCGGCAACCACGACGTCGGCGGCAAGGCCTACGAACAGCACTTCTGGACTCCGAACACCGACCGTTCCGCGCCGTTCTACAACGGCAGCCCTTCCACCCGGTCGGGCGGTGACTACTGGTACATCTACAAGGACGTCCTGTTCATCGACATCAACAGCAACGCCTACGCCAACGGCGCCGACGAAGCGCACGTCGGCTACATCACCGACGTCGTCAAGGCGCACGGCGCCGACGCCAAGTACACGGTGCTCGTCTACCACCACTCGATCTACTCGCCGGCCGACCACGCGAACGACACCGACAACCAGAAGCGCCGTCAGGACTTCCCGACCGCCTTCTCGAAGCTCGGCGTCGACCTGGTCCTACAGGGCCACGACCACAGCTACTCCCGCAGCTACGCGATCAAGAACGGCCAGAAGGCCCACCCGGACGAGCAGCCCGGTGCCACCCAGGTGGCCGAGGGCCCGGGCGGGGTCATCTACGTGACGGCGAACTCCGCGTCGGGTTCGAAGTACTACGACCTCACCGCTCCGGACCCGACCCAGGACCCGAACTACGGTCCCGACCCGCTGAACCCCAACAGCCACTGGGCCAACTCGGTCGAGAACCAGGAGCACGTCCGTACCTACGTCAAGGTCGAGGTGCTCAAGAACAAGCTCGTCGTCGAGAACATCCGCAGCGGCACCTGCGACGCCCCCAACGCAGCGGTGGAGCTGGGCAAGGTGTCGTGGTGCGGCCCGAACAGCGGCGCCAGCGCTGCTCAACCGGTCGGCTCCACCGTCGACAAGGTGGTCATCCACCCGTACCGCGGCAACGGCTACGACATCACGGCCGACGCATCCACGCCGGCTTCGGCTGAGTCCGGCTGGCTTCAGCAGACGACCGAGGGTGGTGCCGGAACGCTCACGCTCACCGCGCTGAGCTGATCCGGCCCGCTCCACCTGGTGGGGCGGGCACCGTCGGGTGCCCACCCCACCGCACGCATTCCATCCGCCCGCTTCCAGACTGCCCGAGGACCATCAGATGAGCCCGTCCAGACCGCCTACGACCACAGCAGTCGGAGCCCTCGTTCGGGCCACTGCCATGGTGCTGCTAGCCGCGTTCGGCTTCCTCACAGTGGGGGCCGGACCCGCTGCGGCGGAGGACGGCGACGTTCCCTGGGCGGTCAGGACGGCCTCCAACGACTTCGGGTCCGGCCGGCAGAACTACACCTACACCCTCAACCCGGGCGGGCAGCTCAAGGACGGCCTCGTGGTCGTCAACCGCGGCGTCACGCCGCTCGACTTGGCCGTGTACGCCGCCGACGGGTTCACCACCGAGGCAGGCCAGCTCGACCTGGTCACCAAGGACGCGAAGTCGACCCGGGTGGGTGCGTGGGTCCACGCGGACCGACACGACGTGACGGTCCGGCCCGGCGAGTCGGTCGAGGTGCCATTCACGGTTGCTCTTCCGGACAACGCCGCGCCCGGCGACTACATGGGCGGCATCGTCACCTCGCTGACGCAGGCCAGCGAAGCGGGCGAAACTCCTGTGGACCGGCGTCTCGGCATCCGGATCCGTCTGCGCGTAGGTGGTGAGCTCAAGCCGAGCCTGTCGGTAGAGGACCTGCACGTGCGCTACTCGGGCACGCCCAATCCGTTCGGGAAGGGCGACGCCACCGTCACGTACACGATCCACAACACGGGCAACGCGATCCTCACCGCCCGGCAAGCGGTGTCCATATCCGGCCCCTTCGGGCGCTTGGGCGTCCGTGCGGGGCAGATCGACGATTCGCCCCCGCTGCTCCCGGGCGACACCTGGAAGGTCTCCGTGCCGGTACACGAAGTGGCTCCCGCGCTGAGATTGACGGTGACGGTCACCCTCGTACCGCTGCTCACCGACGCGTCGGGCTCGATCGCCCCTCTCGCCATGGTCGAGACCACGACGCACGCCTGGACCATCGCCTGGGCATTGCTTCTGTTTGTGCTCGTCGTCCTTTGCGGGCTCGTCGTCGCGGGTCTGGCTTCCCGGCGCCGCCGTCGTCACGCCAAGCCTCGCGAGGATATTCGCGTCCCAGAGGCTGTCGAGCAGGCGCCGCGCGAGCGGGAGACCTCTCACCAGTAGCCGCGCCACTGCAGGTATCCGTGCCGGCCCCGCGCTTTGAGCTCCTGCCCTCCTCGACATGATGATCGGCGGACGGAGGGAGGTGTCGCGGGTGCCGGGCTCGCCGCCGGCAAGGTCGGCGCGACCAAGATGGACCGCCCCGAGGACGTCGCACCGAACCCGCGCACCGGCAAGGTCTACGCCGCCCTGACCAACAACACCCGCCGCGGCGCCGCCGGACAGCCTGCCGCCGACGAGGTCAACCCGCGCACCAACAATAAGCACGGCCACATCCTGGAGATCACCGAGGACGGCGGGCGACAACGCCGACGGCAACGCCCTCGGCTCCAACGACGGCCTGTTCGCCGTCCCGGTCGAGGGCCTGGAGCGGGGACACGTCAAGCAGTTCCTCACCGTGCCGACGGGCGCCGAGCAGGCGTCCGCACACATCGCACCGGACAACCGCACCGCATTCGTATCCGTTCAGCACCCGGGTGAGATCGACGGCGCGAGCCTCGACAAGCCCGCCTCCACCTGGCCCGACGGCGACTTCGCCCGACCGGCCGTGATCACCGTCTGGCGCCTCGACGGCCGCCAGATCGGCGCCTGACCCGACACCCACCCACGAGAGTGCCCTCCCCGCCAGGGAGGGCACCGCTCGATCGCCTCTGGCGTCGCGCCGATTAAATCGATAATGTCCGTTTTCGTCACAGCCTCAGCGCTTGCGGGCGGAGCGGCTGATAGACAGCGGTCGTCTCCATGGTCATGATGCCGATGGGCCCTGACCCGGGCATCACCCCCGCTGAGGAGAAACAAAATGATCTTCAGGTCGAAGGGATTACGGCGAGCAAGTATGGCCGTGATCCCAATTGTCGCCATCGCGGGCAGCATCGCTGGCGCGACCACGTCCAATGCGGCATCGCCAGGCAATTCGAGCGGCTACACCGACGGCCGCTATATCGTTACGTTCGCCGATGACCCCGTCGGCAACTACGAGGGCTACAACTCCGGCTTCAAGGCCACCAAGCCCAAAGCGGGCGACAAGCTCGACCCCGATTCGTCGGCGGTGAAGGCGTGGCGCGCGCAGCTGACGGGTAAGCACGACGCGGCACTGGCCAAGGTCGGCGCGACCAAGATCTACGACTACACGATCACGAACAACGGCGTCGCCGCCAACCTCACCAAGGCTCAGGCAACCGCCCTCGCGAAGACCCCGGGGATCGTCGGGCTCGAGCGCGACCAGGTGTCGCACCTCGACACCACGGTCTCCCCGGAGTTCCTCGGCCTCAGCGCCGCAGGCGGCGTGTGGTCGCAGGCAGGCGGTCAAGCCAACGCCGGCGCCGGCATCGTCGTCGGCGTCATCGACAGCGGCATCTGGCCCGAGAATCCCTCCTTCGCCAACGAGAAGATCAACCCACGGCCGAAGAACTGGCATGGCGCGTGCGTCGCCGGTGAGAACTTCGCAGTGTCGCTGTGCGGCAACAAGTTGGTCGGCGCGCGGTACTACGTCGAGGGATTCGGCAAAAAGAACATCGCCAACGAGGACTTCCTGTCGCCGCGCGACGGGTCCGGCCACGGTTCGCACACCTCCTCGACGGCCGCCGGCAACGCCGGCGTCACGGTGACCATCGACGGCAAGCAGATCGGCACCGCGTCGGGCATGGCTCCAGCCGCCTCCATCGCGATGTACAAGGTGTGCTGGGAGGGCGCGCCGGGCGTGGCGGCCGGATGCTTCAACTCCGACAGCGTCGCCGCGATCAACGACGCCGTCCTCGACGGTGTCGACGTGCTCAACTTCTCCATCGGTGGCTCGTCCGAGTCGTCGGTGCTCGACTCGGTGGCGCAGGCGTTCCGGGCGGCGTCCAACGTCGGTGTCTTCGTGGCCAACTCGGCCGGCAACAGCGGACCGGGTGCGAGCACCCTGGACCACCCCGCGCCGTGGGTCACCACTGTCGCAGCCGCCACCTTCCGCAAGGCGTACCGAGTGGCTGCGCTCGGCAACGGGGCGCGGTACGTGGGCGCTTCGACCACCCCGGCGCTGACGACACCAGCGCCGCTGATCACCGCACTGAGCGGGAAGCTGGCCGGTGCGAGCGAAAACGACGCCAAGCTCTGCTTCGACGGCACCCTCGACCCGGTCAAGGTGACCGGCAAGGTGGTGGTCTGTGACCGGGGTGTCAACGATCGCATTGACAAGAGCTTCGAGGTCAAGCGCGCAGGCGGCGTCGGTATGGTCATGGTGAACACCAGCCCGAACTCGCTCAACGGCGACTACCACCCGATCCCGTCGGTCCACCTGAACAACGTCGATGGTTCCGCCGTCAAGACCTACGCTGACACGGCGGGCGCGACCGCGAGCATCGTGGACCTGACCCCGGCGGAGCTCGCGGCGGCGCCGGACGTGCCTGATGTCACCGACTTCTCCTCGCGGGGACCGTCGACGACCACGGGTGGCGACATCCTCAAGCCTGACATTGCCGCACCCGGCAACGATGTCGTCGCCGCGGTGGCGCCGCCGAGCAACCACGGCCGGGACTGGGACTTCTACTCGGGCACCTCGATGTCTTCGCCGCATATCGCGGGCATCGGCGCGCTCATGAAGCAGCTGCACCCGGGCTGGCTGCCGTCTGAGATCAAGTCCGCGCTCATGACGTCGGCGATCGACACCAAGACGACGAAGAGCCCGTTCGCCCAGGGCGCCGGATTCGTGAACCCGAATCGTGCGGCCGATCCCGGACTGGTGTACCCGGCGGGTCCGAACGACTACCGCAGCTACATGGTCAGTCTCGGGGTCCATTTCGCGCCGCCGTTCGACACCCTTCCGCCGGTCTCCGGCACGGACCTGAACCAGGCGTCGATCGCGATCGGCGGGCTGGCCGGCGTCCAGAAGGTGACACGCACGGTGAGGAACGTCGGCTCCACGACGGCGACCTACACCGCCACGGCGAGCGTCCCCGGCTTCACCACCGTGGTGTCGCCGTCCAGCTTCACGCTGGCACCGAACGCGACGCGGACCTTCACTGTGACGTTCAGCCGGACCACGGCTCCGCTGGGCGCGTATGCCACCGGCAATTTGACGTGGTCGGACGGAACCCACAGCGCGCGGAGCCCAATCGCGCTGCGGCCCGTGGCTGTGAAGGCGCCGAGCGAGGTGACCGGGGCGATCACGGCCGGGTCGACGACCTTCGCCGTCACGCCCGGCTCCACGGCCCCGGCGCTGGGCACATCTGTCGCCGGGATGGCCGGCGTGACGCCGGTCGCCGACAGTGTCACGGCCGGACCGTTCGACACCAACAACCCGGTTGTGGGTGCCGGCACGAAGGTCTACCACGTGACGGTTCCGAACGACACCAAGGCGGCCCGGTTCGACCTTGTCTCCAACGACAAGACGGCCGACCTCGACCTGTTCGTCTATAAGGCGGGCACGCTCGTGGCCCTGTCGGCCTCCGGCTCGTCGGACGAGCGGGTGACACTGACGGCACCGGCTCCGGGCACGTACGACGTCTACGTCAACGGGTTCGCAACGCCCGGCGGCTCGACCTCGTACGCCCTCAGCAACTGGGTGGTGCCGAACAGCGCCGCGGGCAACCTGAATGTCAGTGACAGCCCGGTTACCGCCGGCGTACCGGTGACGCTGACCGCGACCTGGACGGGTCTCGACCCGGCCAAGCGGTACTTCGGTGTGATCTCCTACGCCGGCGCCACCAACGTCACCTTCATCACGGTGGGCTGACCTCGGCAGGCCCGAAACACGCAGGGGCCCGGCAGCCTCAGCTGCCGGGCCCCTCTCTGCCTGTCGAGCCGTCGGGTCACCTGTGGAGGTGCGGGCCGCCAGTCTGTCCCCATTCCCCGGACAGGTGCCAAGGACTGGCCGTGGCGGTGAGGACGATCGGGTTGATCGCCGGCGCGGCGAGCAGGAACGCCAGCGCCGCGGCCGGGGTGACCCCGCGCCGGATCAACGACCCGGCGATGGGCACCGACCCGCACTCGCAGCCGGGAAGCACCACCCCGGCCACGCCGGCGACCGGCACGGCCAGCGCCGGGTGCCGGGGCAGGGCCCGGGCCCAGAACGAGCGGGGTACGAACACCGCGATGACGGCCGACAGGACCACGCCGAAGGCCAGGAACGGCACCGCCTGCACCATGACCGACACGAACACGGTCAGCCAGGTCTGCAGACGCGGATCCGCCACCAGCGCGCCGACCTGCCGATGCAGCACGCCGAGGAGGATGAGCAGGAAGCACAGCACCTCGGTCGAGCCGACCCGACCTTGTCTGTCGTGGACGGCGGGCTGGTCCTCGGCGCTGGCCGGGATGGTTGGCGTGACAGAGGCTGCTGGATCAGTCGTGCTCAGGGCGGATCACCTTCTCCCGGCCACCGACAGCAGTGCCGATGAAAACGGCGCCACGGCCACGACCGCGCCTTCGTCGGTGACCAGGTTCAGCTCACCGAACAACTGCCGGCCCACCAGTTCACCAACTACAGGTAAGGTCGGTCCTTCGTCGCTGGTCGGCTCGTCGTCACCCTTAGCAAGCTGCGCAAAGGCCGCCGCCAGTGGTCGTCATTGGTGGGCAATGTTCGCCCGCTGACGGCCTGGCGACGGCCTGGCCCCTTTTCGTTAGCGAGACTGCGCGGCGCGGCGGTACGCCAGCAGACCGGCGACGAGGCCGGCGAGGCCGAGCAGGATGCCGATGATGCCGTAGACGGTGGCGTTGCCGGAGTCGTCGTTGGTGGTGTCAGCGGTGTTGGCTACGGCCACGGGGGCAGCGGCGGGCGCGGCAGCGTCCTTCTTCGCCAGCTTCAGCACCGGGGCCGGGTGCTCCGGCTCAGCGCCGCTGCTCGGTTCGTCGATCCAGCGCACCACGTCACCGTCGGAGTAGGTCTGCAGGGCCTTGAACACGACCTGGTCGGTTTCCGGCAGCGGGCCGAGGGAGACGTCGAACTCCTGGAACTGGCCGGGCTTGATCGCCGAGTTGGCGTCAGCGGTCCAGGTGATCTTCGTGACCGACTCGGTGATCTCCCCGTCGTCGCTCTTGATCGGCGTTGCGAGCTTGGACGTCTCGGTCTGCGCGGTCCACCCGGACAGCGGCTTCAGCGACACCGAAGCGATAGGCGAGCCGGTGGGAAGGTTCACCTCGACCTTCGTGGTGTTGGCGTTGTCCTTCTCGTTCGGCACCCGGAAGGTGACCTTGGCGTAGCCGCCCTGCGTCGCCTCCTTCGGGTTGACGGTGACGTGCGCCGACGCCGGGCCAGCCACCGCGACGGTGATGGCGGCGACAGTAGCGGCGATGGTGGCCGCTCGCGCGAGCAGTGACCGGTTCATGTCAGGGCGTCCTCATCATCTCGATCTAAGGGGGCCGGCCGGTCCGGCACGGTCAGCTAGTCGTCCGTCACGCGCGGATAGTTCCCGGCCTCCGCCAAACGGGGGATTCCGCACAGCAGAAGCCGATTTTCGGGAACCCGGAAGGGTGCCCGCCCGACTACCGATCTCGACAACCCACCCCGGCGAGATCGGACGAAACCGTATGACCGCAAACGATCGACCAGGCCGCAGATGCCGGACAAGGCAAGGGGCGACAGCCAACGGCCGCCGGGTGGGCTGCTCTGCTGTTGCGCATCCACTTATACGCCGGCGTCCTGGTCGCGCCGTTCCTGGTGGTGGCAGCGCTGAGCGGCCTCGCCTACACGATCACCCCGCAATTGGACCGGGCGCTGTACGGGGAGCAGCTGGTGGTCGACCGGGTGGGCGACCAGGCTCGTCCCCTGGCGGAGCAGGTCGCCGCGGCCCGGGCCGCGCACTCGGACGGCACCCTCGCCACCGTCGCCCTCGGAGACGGCAACGCCAGGGAGTACGTCGCACCCGAAGCTGGCACGCCGCCACCGGTCTTTGGCTCGCCGTGGGGTTGCTCTTCCACAGCAACCAACCGAGGACGCCCACCCAGCGACAGGGCAAACGTTGCCTGCTGCGGCACTAGCCCAGCTCGCGGGCGCGGTTGCCCGACCCCTCCGGCGCTCTGCCCTTTAGGGCTGGCATGACCAAAGTTCGGAGGTCTGGGGTAGAAGCGGCGTGCGGGTTGGTATGCCTGTGGGGTGGCGGAGCGTGCGAACAACGAGCAGTCTGCGGTGGGCGGCAAGGAGCCGGCGGAGGATGGTGGGACGGCGTCCCAGACATCACTGGCGGGTCGCCGGACGGCGGGCCTGGGACTGCTGCTGGGCGCGTTGGGTGTCGTGTACGGCGATATCGGCACGAGCCCGCTGTACGCGCTGAAGACCGTCTTCACCCTCGACCGCAGCCTGACACCGGACACTCCCGACGTGTTCGGGGTGATCTCGTGGGTCTTCTGGTCGATCATCCTGATCGTGTCGGTCAAGTACGTCATCTTCATCCTGCGGGCCGACAACGAAGGCGAGGGCGGGGTGATGGCCCTGGCCGCCCTCGCCCGAAGGGCGCTGCTCAAGGCCAGCGAAAGGCGCGCCGCCACGGTGCTGGCGCTCGGGGCGCTCGGCGCCGCCCTGTTCTACGGCGACAGCGTGATCACCCCGGCGATCTCGGTGTTGTCGGCGGTCGAAGGGCTGGAGATCATCTCCCCGACGTGGGCGGTGGTAGTCCTGCCGGTGTCGGCGGTCATCCTCACCCTGCTGTTCGCGATCCAGCGATGGGGCACCGGACGAGTCGGGGCGGTGTTCGGGCCGATCATGCTGCTCTGGTTCGCCTGCCTGGCCGTCGCCGGCGCAGCCGAGGTGCTACGTCACCCGAGCGTCCTGGCCGGGCTGTCACCCACGTACGCGGCCCTGTTCGTCGTGCACCACCCGGTCATCGCGTTCATCGCGATGGGCGCCGTGGTACTGGCCATCACCGGCGCCGAAGCGCTCTACGCCGACATGGGCCACTTCGGCCGCGCCCCGATCCGCCGGGCCTGGTTCGCGATCGTGTTTCCCGCGCTGACCCTCAACTACCTCGGCCAGGGCGCGCTGATCCTCCGGGCACCAGACAGCAGGGAAAATCCGTTCTTCCTGCTGCTACCCGGCTGGGCGCAGCTGCCGATGGTCATCCTGGCCACCGTGGCCACCGTGATCGCGTCCCAGTCGGTGATCTCCGGAGCGTTCTCGGTGTCCCGGGAGGCCATGCGGCTCGGCTTCCTGCCGCACCTGCGCATCCGACACACCTCCCGCCGCGCGTACGGGCAGATCTACGCGCCCGGAGTGAACTGGAGCCTGTTCGCGGCAGTCCTGCTAGTGACGTTCGCGTTCGGCTCATCCACGAACCTTGCCGCCGCCTACGGGGTGGCAGTCACCGGCACATTCCTGATCACCACGACCCTGTTCCTCGTCGTCGCGTGGGCCCTGTGGCACTGGCCCACTTGGCGGCTGGTGCTGTTCGGGGTCGTCTTCGGCAGCATCGAGCTGACCTTCTTCACCGCGAACCTGGCCAAGGTCACCCACGGCGGTTGGCTGACGCTGCTCATCGCGATCATCCTGTTCACCGTCCTGCTGACGTGGCGGCGCGGAGCCGAACTCGTCACCGCCCGAAGGACCGAACGGGAAGGACCGCTCCGCGACTTCATCGACACCCTGCACGCCACGAACATCCCCTGGGTGCCGGGCACCGCGGTGTTCCCCCATCCGAACAAGGAGACGACGCCGCTGGCACTGCGTGCGAACGTCGCGCACAACCACGTTCGGCACGACAGAATTGTGATCATTACTGGTCGTACCGCGAACGTCCCGCACATTCCGTGGGATCAGCGCCTGACCATCGACGATCTCGGCGACCCGAATGACGGCATCATCCACATCACCGCCGTCTTCGGCTTTCAGGACCCCACCGACTTCCCCGAGGTCATGCGCCGCGCCGCCACCCACCCCCTCGCCGAAGGGTTCGCCCTCGACGAGGTCTACTACTTCGTCTCGAGGATCACTCTGCGGTGCACCCGTCGCCCCGGTATGGCCATCTGGCGTAAACGCCTGTTCATCGCCCTCGCCCACAACGCCGCCAGTCAAACCGAGTTCCTTCACCTGCCCGAGGAACGCACCGTCGTCCTCAGCGCCGAAATCCCCGTCTGAACCCGCCCCGCTCAGCCGCGCCGAGCAGCCCGACGCGCGGGGTCTGAGGGCATCCGCCGGTGGTGTCATTGATAACTGGAAAAATGTCAACGGCCATGGAGACGTCACGTGTCCCCACGCGTCAGATTCGCCGCCGTCTTGGACATGCGGCGGGAGACGATGCTATTCGTGTCGAGTCTGCTGCATGCCGAGCGTCAGCGGCGCCGGACACGGCGGGGCCGGCGAGCACTGGACTGCTTCACGCAGGCGTCCTGCTCAGGGTGCAGCCGCCCGCCGACGGTGGGGTCGGCGGGCGGGCGGCGGTGACGTGTCAGGCGGTGGGGCGCAGATCGGCGAGGAGCTGCTCCACCCGGGTGCGGATCGCGTCGCGGATCGGGCGGACGGACTCGACGCCCTTGCCGGCGGGGTCTTCGAGCTTCCAGTCCTCGTAGCGCTTGCCCGGGAAGACGGGGCAGGCGTCGCCGCAACCCATGGTCACGATGACGTCCGAGGACTCGGCGGTCTCGTATTCGAGGAGCTTGGGGGTCTGGTCGGTGATGTCGATGCCGACTTCCCGCATGGCCTGCACGGCGGCGGGGTTGACCGTCTCGGCGGGTGCGGAGCCGGCGGAGCGGACCTCGACGGCGTCGCCGGCGAGGTGGCGCAGCCAGCCGGCGGCCATCTGGGAGCGGCCGGCGTTGTGCACGCAGACGAACAGGACGCTGGGCTTGTCGGACATCAGGAGCCTTTCTGGCAGTGCGGGTCGCAGGGCCGGTTCACCGGCGCCTCGGTGTGGGGTGTGGGCAGGGACCGGTCGGGGTCGCTGTTGTGGTCGAGCAGCCGGTAGCGGCCAGCGGGACGCGGCGGATTGAGCAGGGCGCGGTACGACGTGTCCGCTCCACCGTGCGCCGGGTCGGTGTTCATGCGCGGTGGTCGATCGGGTCGCGCTCGTCGGTGGGCACGACGACCTGGTCGGCGGCCTGCCCGGCGTCGGGGTAGAGCGCAGCCAGGAGTCCGATGCCCACGGCGAGGCCGACGAGTTGCGCGATGACGAAGCCGGGCACGGACGCGGGGGCGATGCCGGCGAAGGTGTCGGTGAACGCCCGGCCGATCGTGACCGCCGGGTTGGCGAACGAGGTCGACGAGGTGAACCAGTAGGCGGCGCCAATGTAGGCGCCGACCGCGGCGGGGGCGACCGGGGTGCGGCCGGAGCGCGCCAGGGCGAAGATCAGCAGGATCAGGCCGGTGGTGGCGATGACCTCGCCGAGCCAGAGGTGCCCGGCTGCGCGGTCCTTGCCGGAGAAGTCGACGGCGACCAGGTCGAACATCAGGTTGGCCAGGATCGACCCGCCGATCGCGCCGGCGATCTGGGCGGCGACGTAGCCGCCGAGGTCGCGGCCGGTCAGGCCGGTGGCGGCGCGGCGGCCGAGGAACCAGTCGGCTGCGGAGACGACGGGGTTGAAGTGGGCGCCGGAGACCGGGCCGAAGATCAGGATCAGCGCGCCGAGGGCGAGCGCGGTGGCGATCGAGTTCTCGAGCAGCTGGAGCCCGACGTCGTCGGGGGAGAGGGTGGTGGCCATGATGCCGGAGCCGACCACGGCGGTGACCAGCAGGGCGGTGCCGGTGAACTCGGCCAGCAGGCGCCGCCAAAGTGCGATGGTCATCAGTCTGTTCTCTCCCATTGCGGTGACGTCCCGAGCCGCGTGTCGGCCCGGGCATGAGGGCTATCGGGTGGCGGGAACGTGCAGTTCGTCGAGCAGCCGGCGGACGCGGCGTTCGATCTCGTCGCGGATCGGCCGGACGTCGGCGAGGCTCAGGCCGGCGGGGTCGTCGAGGTCCCAGTTCTCATACCGGGTACCGGGGAAGATGGGGCAGGCGTCACCGCAGCCCATGGTGACGACCACGTCGGCGGCGCGGACGACCTCGTCGGTCCAGGGCTTGGGGAACTCCTCGGAGATGTCGATGCCGCGTTCGGCCATCGCCGCGACCGCCGCCGGGTTGACCTCGATCCCGGGTTCGCTACCGCCGGACCAGGCCACCGCCTGCTCGCCGGCGAGGTGGGTGAAGAAGCCCAGCGCCATCTGGGAGCGGCCGGCGTTGTGGGTGCACAGGAACAGAGCGACCGGGCGGCCGTCGCGGTGGTGCCCCTCGACGCGGGCGAGGGCCTGCAGCCGCTGGCGGGCGAACCGCTCGGCGAGCAACGGCAGGTAGTTGGGGACGCCGCCGACGGTGGCGAACTGGTCGTAGCTGGCGTGCAGGAACCGCTCTACCGTCTCGGTGCCGTAGGTGCCGTCGAACTCGGCCGCGAGGCGGGTGGCGGCCGTGCGCAGGGCGAGCTGCTGGTCGACGGAGAGGTCTTCACGCAGGTGCGGGCTGGTGTCAGTCATGACGGTCTCCCGAATTGATGACGGGGGCGAGCCGGTCGACGCGGGCGGCGAGGTCGGTGAAGGCGGCCTCGAACGCGGCGTCGGTGTCGACGCGGACCGGGTCGGGCACCGACCAGTGCAGCCGGGGCCGGACCGGGCCGGTGAGTTCCTCGTGGGCGTTGTCGCAGACCGCGATCACCAGGTCCCCGTCGTGCGCGACCTGGTTGATGTGGGCGGTGCCGGTGGGGTCGAGGTTGAGTCCGTGGCGGTGGGCCACGGCGACGGCGCGGGGGTGAACCCGGGATGCGGGCTTCGTGCCCGCGGAGGCGGCCGGCGTGCCAGCCCGGCTCACCCACAGCGCGGCGGCGAGCTGGGACCGGGCGGAGTTGCGGGTGCACACGAACACCACCCGGCCGACGTCGGTCAGCGGGGGCGGAGTCAGGGTGGCCAGCGCTTCGGGCCGCAGGCGGAGGTAGGTGCGGCGGCGGTCGCCCTCGGACCGGCCGCGGACGACCAGGCCGGCCTCGGTGAGGACCTTGACGTGGTGGGCGACCAGGTTGGTGGGCATGCCCAGGTCATGGGCGATCTCGCCGGGGGAGGCGTCGCCGAGGGTGAGCGCGTCCACGATCGCCAGGCGCGCCGGGTCGCCGAGCGCGGCGTGGATCCGGGCGCGCCCTTGCAGGGAAGCAAGCTCAGTAGTCATTGACTCAACTATCGCTGAGCAAATGTGCAGCTGTCAAGCGGGAGTGAGTCGGTGATCGTTGTGGTGCGGATCGGCGAGCCGGTCGGCGGATGGGCCGCCAGCAGACGGGTGCGTCTCCTGAACCTGGATGCCTGGTTCTTGCGTGGCAACTCGCCCCCGAGGGGGTTGTCCATCGGTCGGGGAGGTGAAGCCGCTGTGCTGGCTCGCCGGTGAAGGTGCGGTCAGCAGCAGGTCATCAGGTACGACTGCAGCTCGGCCAGCGCCGCGAGGGTGCCGTCGCGGTCGGCCCGGTAGTACACGGTCTTGCCGTCGCGGCGCGACGTCACCACGCGCCCTCGGCGCAGCAGGGCCAGCTGCTGTGAGGCGGTGGCCTGGCTGATCCCCGTGCGCTCGGCCACCTCCCCGACTGACAGCTCGGCGCCCTGCGCGAACAGCATCATGATCCGCTGTCGCGTCGGGCTGCCCAGCGCCTTGAGGAACTCCTGCGTGTCCCGTTCGGCCCGGCGCCGGGCACCTCGGCTCTGCGCGTTTACCTGGGGCTGGAGTTCCAGCGGTCGTTCTCGTCGAACACCCTGCGCGGCGTCGGCCGCGACGCCACCCACGTCATCGCCGCGCTGGCCGAGCGCGTGCCCGGCGCAGGGCGCCAGCTGCGGCTTACGCAGCGGCTGCCGGTTCGACGGTGAGCAGTGCGGCGAGCTGGCGCAGGATGGCCGGCCGGGCCCGGTAGTACACCCAGGTGCCCCGGCGCTCGGCGTCGACGAGGCCTGCCTCGCGCAGCGTCTTCAGGTGATGCGAGATGGTCGGCCCGGTCAGGTCGAACGCGGGGGTCAGGTCACAGACGCATGCCTCCCCACCCTCGGCGGAAGCGATCATCGACATCAACTGCAGCCGCACCGGATCGCCGAGCGCCTTGAACGCGGGCGCGAGGACGACGGCGGTCTCGGCCGGCACCCGGCGCTGCGCCAGCGGCGGGCAGCACGGCGTGTCGGCGGTGAGGTCGATGACGGGAAGCGACGCCGGTTGCTTTGACATGCCTCTAGGTTGACATCTGTCTAAGCAACGTGCAACTCTCTGATTCGACGGACGTCAAGACAGACGCCGTGGGAAGGGGATCGTCATGTTCGGCAAGTCTCGCCGGTCAGCGGCCGCCCGGGTGGGAGTGCGGTTCTGCGACTCCTGTGCCGAGGTGTCCACCTCGGCGCAGCGGGTGGAGCGTCGCTATGACCGCGCCCGCACCAGCGCGTACACCCTGATCGGCCCTCGGTAACCCTGATCGGAAGGACGTGGTGATGAGCGAGAACACCCAGACCACCCCCGCGACGACGGGCGGCTTCTCCGGGGACCCGGCCGATGCCCTGGCCGTGACCGGCTCCGGTTCCTGCTGCGGAAGCCCGGCGCAGGCGGTCGGATCGATCCTCCCGCCCGCCGGCGAGGCGGCGACCGCCGGACCGTGCTGCGGCACCCAGCAGGCCGCCCAAGCGGCGGGCTCCTGCTGCGGTACTGAGGCGAAGATCGAGGCTGTGAACGCGGGTCAGGGGTGCTGCGGATGACCCCGGTATCGGGATCGGCCGCCCGGATGGCGGCGATCCTCGCGACGGTGTCGGCCGGGCGGATGGCCGCCACTGTCACCGCCCTCGCCTCGGATGAGTTCGCCGGCCGGCGGGTCGGTACGGACGGCGGGGCCGCCGCCCGTGCCTGGCTCGCCGGCCACGTCGTCGCGCTCGGCGCGACGGTCGAGACCGACGACTTCCCGGTCCGTGCCGTGCCCGACGTGTACGCGGCGCCGACGGTCGTGTGGGGCGGGGGAGCGACCTCGACACTCCTGGCCTTCGGCCGGGAGGTCGCGGTCCACTCGGCCTCCGCCGACGCCGTCGAGGTCAGGCGCGGCCCGTTGGGCGTGGCCGGCAGCGGCGATCCGACGGGCCGGTGGCTGGTGGTGCCCACGGGGATGAGTCTGTTCGACGCCTACGGTGACGCCCAGGGCGCCGCCGGCTTGCTGGTGAGCCGGGCCGTCGACGCCGAAGGCTGGCAGTACACGACCCTCGCCGGCCCGGACCCGGGACCGCTGCCGATCCTGACCCTCGACGCGGCCACCCACCGCGCCGTCCTGGCCGCTGCCGTGACCGGTGCGGCCTGGCTGAGCGGAAACACCCCGCTGCGCCGTCGCGACGTCACCGGCGCCAACATCCACGCCACCTTCCGCGCGGCGCCGCCTGGTGGGGTGGACCTGCTGCTGACCGCCCACTACGACGGCGTCGGCGACCACCCCGGCCTGCGCCAGCCCGGCGCGGCGGACAACGCCAGCGGCGTCGCGGTGGTCCTGGAAGCCGCCCGGATCCTGTCCGCCGCACTGCCCGCGTGGGTGGGGCTTTCTGTCGCGCTGCTCGACGCCGAGGAGGTCGGCGCCCGCGGCTCCGCCCACCACAGCCAGCGGCTGCGTGCCAGCGACGCTCACCCGCTGGTCATCAACGTCGACGGCGCCGGCCTGCTCGACCAGGCCGCCGCGGTCGAGGCTGGCGGGCCGGCCCACGGGCTGCTCGCCCTGCTCGACCAGGCCGGCCGGCACACCGGCGTCCCCCTCGCCGCCGGACCGGTCGCCTCCGACAACCGCCGCTACGGAGCCGCCGGCCTCGCGGCGGTGGGCATCGGTGCCGGCATGGGCGGGTACCACAGCCCGGCCGACACCCCGGACCGCGTCGATCCGGACACCCTCGAGGCGATCGCCCGCCTGGTTGTCGCCACCGTCTGCCTCGCCGCGGTCACACCCGCTAGACTTTCATCGTCGATCGGCGATAAACGATAGAGGGAGACACGTGGTGGACGAGCTGCTCGACCGGGCGACCGCGCAGACATACGCGTCGTGGTTCCGCGCCCTGGCCGACCCGACCCGGGTGCAGATCGTCGAGTACCTCGCCCGCCACTCCCGACCGATGAGCGTCGGGGAGATCGTCGCCGCCGTCGGCCTGGCGCAGTCCACCGTCTCTCAACATCTGAAGATCCTTACCGAGGTGCGGTTCGTCCTCGTCGAGCCGGTCGGGACCGCCCGGCACTACCGGATCAATGACGCCTGCGTCGGCTGCTTCCCCTCCGCCGCCGACGTCGTCATGGGCCGACCCGCCCCCAACCCGAACGGAGCCTGCTGATGGCCGACCTCACCGTCCGCCCCATGACGGCCGACGACGCCGAGCGGGTCCTGGCGATCTACCAGGCCGGCCTCGACGGCGGCCACGCCAGCTTCGAGACCACCGCGCCGACCTGGGCGACGTTCGACGCCGGCAAGCTACCGGAACATCGCTTAGTGGCCGTCGACGGCGACGACACCATGCTCGGCTGGATCGCGGTCTCGCCGACCTCGACGCGGGCGGTCTACGCCGGGGTGGTCGAGCACTCCGTCTACGTCGACCCCACCGCCCAGAGCCGTGGGGTGGCCCGGCTGTTACTGGAGGCATTGATCGCCTCGACTGAGGCCGCCGGGATCTGGACCATCCAGTCCGGCGTCTTCCCGGAGAACACCGCCAGCCTCGCCCTGCACGAGCGGGTTGGGTTCCGGGTCGTCGGCGTCCGTGAGCGGGTTGGCCGCCATCACGGCCGGTGGCGCGATGTCGTCCTCCTCGAACGACGCAGCCCCGCCGTCATCTGACCAACCAGTGGCCCACCAGTCGGGATCGCCGTCCACCCACTTGATTCGACAGTTTTCGACACAGAGGAGTTGTCTGATGAGCACCCTGAACGAGCTGCCCGTCGTGGTGATCGGCGCCGGCCCGGTGGGCCTGGCCGCCGCCGCGCACCTGCACGAGCGCGGCATCCCCTTCATCGTCCTCGAGGCCGGCGACACCGCCGGCGCGGCAGTGCGGAAGTGGGGGCACGTGCGGGTGTTCTCCCCGTGGCGGTACAACACCGACCCGGCCGCCCGCCGGATCCTGGACGAGGCCGGCTGGGTCGCCCCCGACCTGGAGGCCCTGCCCACCGGCGCGGAGCTGGTCGGCGACTACCTCCAGCCTCTCGCCGAGCTGCCGCAGCTCAAGCCGCACCTGCGCTACGGCGCCCGGGTCGAGGCGATCAGCCGGCTCGGCCTGGACCGCCTACGCACCGCCGGCCGTGACACCACGCCGTTCCTGATCCGCCTCGCCGACAGCGACGAGGTGCTCGCCCGGGCCGTCATCGACGCTTCCGGCACCTGGGGCACCCCGAACGTCCTCGGCGCGTCCGGCCTGCCCGCCCGGGGCGAGCCCGACGTGGCGGCGTACCTGGAGCACGCGCTGCCCGACGTGCTCGGCGCGGACCGGGACCGGTTCGCCGGCCGGCACACCCTGGTCGTCGGCGCCGGCCACTCCGCCGCCAACACCCTGCTCTCCCTGGCGGAACTGGCAGCCGACGAGCCGGGCACCGAGGTGACCTGGGCGATCCGGACCACCTCACCGGCGCGCACCTACGGCGGCGGCGACGCCGACGCCCTCCCGGCGCGCGGCGCGCTCGGCTCCCGGCTGCGCGAGCACGTCGACGCCGGCCGGATCCGGCTGCTCACCGGCCTCTCCGTGCACGCTCTCACCCCCACCGACGGTCGCGTCGCGGTGGTCGTGCGGCACGCCGACGGCAGCGAAGAGTCCGTCACCGTGGACCGGATCGTCGCCGCCACCGGCTTCCGCCCCGACCACTCCATCGCCGCCGAGCTGCGCCTAGACCTCGACCCGGTCATGGGCGCCACCCGCGCCCTCGCGCCGCTGATCGACCCCAACGAGCACTCCTGCGGCACCGTGCCCCCGCACGGCGTGGACGAGCTCGCCCACCCGGAAGTCGGCTACTACGCGGTCGGCATGAAGAGCTACGGCCGGGCGCCGACATTCCTCATGGCCACCGGCTACGAGCAGGTCCGCTCCGTCGCCGCCGCCCTCGCCGGCGACTGGGACGCCGCCCGCGACGTCCAGCTCGAACTGCCCGAAACCGGGGTCTGCAACAGCAACCCCGCCGACTCCGCCACCAGCGACAGCTGCTGCGTGCTGGCCCCGACCGCCGAGCCGGCAGCGCGCGGGCTCGCCACCGGCATCTCCGGTGGCCTGCTGTCCGCGCCGCTGAGCCTCATCACTCTCGACGCCGCCCCCGCGGGCGGCCAGACCGGCGGCTGCTGCGGCAGCTGATGCCCACCACCACGACGGTGCCCGCCGACCCCACGGTCGGCGGGCACCCCACCACTCGCGGCCGACGGGTCGTCGCCGCGCTCGTCACTTCTGGTCCCACTGGTCAGGGCCAGACTTCGAGTGAACCGGCTCACATCCGTTTCAGCGTTCGGATGCCCAGCAGGTGCAGGCCCTGCCGGAGCACCCGCGCGGTCAGGTCGCAGAGCACCAGCCGGCTCTCCCGCACCGGCTCGTCGGCCCGCAGCACCGGGCAGCGCTCGTAGAACGCGCTGAACGCGGCGGCCACCCGGTGCAGGTGGGCCGTCAGGTGGTGGAACTCCAGGTTCCGCTCCACCTGGGCGACCACCGCCCCGAAGCCGACCAGCTCGAAGGCGAGCGCCCGCTCCGCCGGCTCGGCCAGCGAGATGCCCGCGTCCGGCCGGGCCGTCCCGCCGGCCCGTCGGAAGATCGACCGGATCCGCGAGCACGCGTACTGCAGGTACGGCGCCGTGTTGCCGTCCAGCGAGAGCATCCGCTCCCAGTCCAGCACGTAGTCCCGCTGCCGGTCGCTGGAGAGATCGGCGTACTTGATCGCGCCGATGCCGACGGCCCGGCCCACCTCGGCCGCCTCCGCCTCGCCCAGCTCCGGGTTCCGGCTTCGGGCCAGCTCGGTCGCCCGGGCCACCGCCTCCTCCAGCAGGCCGACCAGCTTCACCGACTCGCCGGCCCGGCTGCGCAGCATCCGTCCGTCCGATCCCAGGATCGAGCCGAACCCGACGTGCTCCGCCCGGGCCGGCGGGGCGAGCCAGCCGGCCTGCTCCGCCACCGCGCACACCATCTCGAAGTGCCGCCGCTGCGGCAGGCCCACCAGGTAGAGCAGCCGGGTCGCGCCCAGCTCGCCGGTGCGGTGCCGGATCGCCGCGAGGTCGGTGGCCGGGTAGCCGTACCCGCCGTCGGACTTGCGCACGATCAGTGGCAGCGGCTCGCCGTCCCGGCCGACCGAGCCGGGCGGGAAGACGCAGGCGGCGCCGTCGCTCTCCCGGAGCAGCCCGAGCCGGTCCAGCTCCGCCACCACCGGGTCGAGCAGGTCGTTGTAGCTGCTCTCGCCGTGGAAGTCCCGGTCGGTCAGGGTCACGTCGAGCAGGTCGTAGACGGTCAGGAAGTAGCGTTCGGACTGCTCGACGAGGAGCCGCCACAGCCGCAGCGTCCCCTCGTCGCCGCCCTGCAACGCCACCACCCGCAGCCGGGACCGCTCCCGGAACGCCTCGTCGGCGTCGAACTTCGCCCGGGCCGCCTTGTAGAACGAGTCCAGGTCGCCCATCGACAGCTCGTGCGTCGACTCGGCCTCGCCCAGGTCGACCAGGTGCTCGATCAGCATGCCGAACGGGGTGCCCCAGTCGCCCAGGTGGTTGGCCCGGACCACCCGGTGCCCGAGCCACTCCAGCAGCCGGGCCGCCGCGTCGCCGATCACCGTCGAGCGCAGGTGCCCGACGTGCATCTCCTTCGCCACGTTCGGCGACGAGTAGTCGACCACCACCGTCTCCGGGGCCGGGCTGGCCGGGACGCCGAGCCGCGGGTCGGTGGCCAGCGCGGAGACCAGCCCGCCGAGGGTCCGCTCGGCGACGGTCAGGTTGATGAAGCCAGGTCCGGAGACCTCCGCCGCCGAGCAGAGGTCCGCCAGCTCCGCGCGCGCCAGGACCTCCGTGGCGATCGCCCGCGGCGGCCGGCCGAGCCGCCGGGCCAGCGCCAGCGCCGCGTCGGACTGGAAGTCCGCGCGCTGGGAGCGCCGCACGACCGGGTCCACCGGTACGCCGGCCACCGCCGAGAACGCCGGCGCCAGCCGGTCGGTCAGCAACTTCTCCAGGTCCATGGGTACGCCGATCTCGCTCGGATCCGCCTCACGCGGATCTCCGGACGGGGGATGCGGGCGGACCGAGGACGATCGGCGAAGACCGGCGGCTCAATCCGCCGGTCGCAGGAAGGATGTGCTCAGCGCAGGCGGTCGAAGGATCGCCGGCGTCGCGCCGCACCGACCGAAACGTCGCAGGACGTCGGCGCGAGGGTGCGGGAGTTGGTCACCGGAGCAGCCTAACCGGCCGGCCCGGGTACGGCGCAAGGCCTTTCCCCGGACCGGCTGTCCGCGTACCCGGAAGGTCAGGCCGGCATGGCGGCGGCCTTGCGGTACCGCTCGGCCCGGCGCCGCATCTGGGTGTACGCGCTGGTCAGGCCCATCGCCCGGCGGACCTCGACCAGGGTCTGGCGCACCTGCGCCCGGGTCCGCTCGGTGCCCTCGAAGATCAGCTGATCGACGAGGCCGCGGTCGGCCTCGAACCGGGACCGGCGCTCCCGGATCGGGTCGAGGAACCGGTTGAGCGCGACCGCCAGCTCCTCCTTGACCTCGACGTCACCGACGCGACCGGCCCGGTAGCGCGCCTTGAGCTCGGCCACCCGGGCCCGGTCCGGGTTGAACACGTCGTGGTACGCGAAGACCGGGTTCCCCTCCACCGTCCCGGGCACGTCGGCGCGGACCCGGTTCGGGTCGGTGTACATCCCCAGCACCTTGCGGCGGACCGTGGCCGGGTCGTCGGAGAGCGCGATGGCGTTCCCCTTGCTCTTGCTCATCTTGCCCTGGCCATCGGTGCCGACCAGGGTGGGCGTGTCGGAGGAGACCAGCTCCGGCACCGGGAAGACTTCGCCGTAGAGGTGGTTGAACCGGCGGGCGATCTCCCGGGTCACCTCGACATGCGCCGCGTTGTCCCTACCCACGGGGACGACCTGCCCCTTCACGCAGAGGATGTCGGCGGCCTGGAGGACGGGGTAACCGAGCAGCCCGTACGGCATCTCCTCCTTGCCGGCGTCCCGGGCCATCTCCTTCAGCGACGGGACCCGCTCCAGCCGGGGCACGGTGACCAGGTTCTGGAAGAGCGTGTTCAGGTCGCCGACCTCCGGGATCGCCGACTGGAGGTAGAAGGTGGCCCGGGCCGGGTCGACACCGGCGGCGAGGATGTCAGTGACCATCTCGCGGGCGTTGTGGGAGACCTGCTCGATGTTCTCGCGGGTGTTCCTCGTGGTGAGCATGTGCAGGTCGGCGATGATGAAGAAGCTCTCGTACCGCTGGTGCAACTGCACCCGGTTGGCGATGCTGCCGACGTAGTGGCCGAGGTGCAGCCGCCCGGTCGGGCGGTCGCCGGTGAGCATCCGTGCTACGGACATGGTGGTACGCCTTTCGTGCCGAGGAAACGGTGGAGGGACGCGCGGGCGCGGGAAGGCACCCGGAGTGTGCCCGGATCAGTGGAGTCGGCTCGTCAGAGCGCGAACCGCCATCGCCCGCCGGCGCGGAACCGCAGCCCACCGGCACGGAGTACGTCGAGGATCTGCTCCCGACCGTCGTCGACGCGGAGCGGGAGAGCCGGAGCGGCACCCGCCGGGAGACCGTCGACGGTCTCCGGGGCGCTGGCGCTCGGCCGGACCATGGCTACACGGTAGCCGGCCGAGTGCCCGGTCGGGAGCCCGGTCAAGCCGTGGCGGTGGCTCTACCGGCCATCGCGCACATCGCCCGGATGGGTGGAATGGCGCGTCGGCACATTCGGCATCGACCCGCGCCGGCCGCCCGGTTCGGCCGTCGCCGTGGGCCCCTGACCTGCCCCGCTGGCATACTGACCAGCCATGGTGCTGTCGCGTGGCTGGTCGCTCTTCCTGATCGGGGTCGGGGTCTGGACCTGGGTGATCTGGCCGAGGTTCGCGGTCGCCATCTGGAACGACCCGCGCTCCTGGTCCACCGGCACGGTCGGCGAGGGCGCCACCACCGGTTTCCTCTGGGTGCACGCGCTGCTGATCGCCGCGTCGCTGGCCGTCGGCACCACCGTCGGGGTGCTCGGTGTCCGGGGTTGGCGGGCCGCCCGTCGCCGCGCCGACCGCCCATCAGCCTGACCAGTCGTTCCCAGCTCCTCCCTGCAGGGACCGACTTCGGCGGAGCGATCGGTTTCCGCGCCGGCGGGCCCTTCGGCCGATGAAAAATCGGAAACGGCGCGGCCGACGAGCTGTGACCAGGGAAGATAGCCTCGGGGTGATGATGTGACGCGGGACGCCACCCACGGATTTGACGATCAAACCCGCAGACGCGTAACTTTCTCTCTGCCAGCGCGGAACGGGGCAAAACAGGGCGAAAGTCCTCAAGCTCCGAACCGGACTGGCGCCGGGTCAGACAGGGGTTCTTCCCTCGATGACACGGTCCGGGCGGGGCTCGGCGGATCGGCCGCGAGGCGGATTTGGCGGAGCGGAAGCGACCGGGTAAGGTTGTCGACCGGCAGGGAAGCGGGCGAGCTCGCGGGAGACCGCAGCGGCCGTCCTGCCAAATCCGATGGTCAAGCGCAGCGGAACGCTGCTGCGCGGGTTCACCGGCGCCAACCCGTACGAAGCGTGCCGCACCGGGACACACCGGTTGACACGGGGAAGACGGTGAGGTAACGTAGTAAAAGTGCCCGGCGCGGGAGCGGCGGGTGCGACGAACGAAATGCCCCGGGTTGGGGGCTCCACTGGGTGGGGTTTCCGGGCGGTGTGTGGTTGTTCTTTGAGAACTCAACAGGGTGCTTGATAAGCCAGTGCCAAATTGATTTATACCCCGGACTGGCAATCCTTCTTCGGGAGGGTTTGCTGGTTGGGATTCCTTTGGCAACACTTTTTGTTGTCGGGACAGTTTTTCAACAAGTTTTTGTTGGAGAGTTTGATCCTGGCTCAGGACGAACGCTGGCGGCGTGCTTAACACATGCAAGTCGAGCGGAAAGGCCCTTCGGGGTACTCGAGCGGCGAACGGGTGAGTAACACGTGAGCAACCTGCCCTAGGCTTTGGGATAACCCCGGGAAACCGGGGCTAATACCGAATAGAACCTGGCCTCGCATGAGGCTGGGTGGAAAGTTTTTCGGCCTGGGATGGGCTCGCGGCCTATCAGCTTGTTGGTGGGGTGATGGCCTACCAAGGCGACGACGGGTAGCCGGCCTGAGAGGGCGACCGGCCACACTGGGACTGAGACACGGCCCAGACTCCTACGGGAGGCAGCAGTGGGGAATATTGCACAATGGGCGGAAGCCTGATGCAGCGACGCCGCGTGAGGGATGACGGCCTTCGGGTTGTAAACCTCTTTCAGCAGGGACGAAGCGTAAGTGACGGTACCTGCAGAAGAAGCGCCGGCCAACTACGTGCCAGCAGCCGCGGTAAGACGTAGGGCGCGAGCGTTGTCCGGATTTATTGGGCGTAAAGAGCTCGTAGGCGGCTTGTCGCGTCGACTGTGAAAACCCGCAGCTCAACTGCGGGCCTGCAGTCGATACGGGCAGGCTAGAGTTCGGTAGGGGAGACTGGAATTCCTGGTGTAGCGGTGAAATGCGCAGATATCAGGAGGAACACCGGTGGCGAAGGCGGGTCTCTGGGCCGATACTGACGCTGAGGAGCGAAAGCGTGGGGAGCGAACAGGATTAGATACCCTGGTAGTCCACGCTGTAAACGTTGGGCGCTAGGTGTGGGGGGCCTCTCCGGTTCCCTGTGCCGCAGCTAACGCATTAAGCGCCCCGCCTGGGGAGTACGGCCGCAAGGCTAAAACTCAAAGGAATTGACGGGGGCCCGCACAAGCGGCGGAGCATGCGGATTAATTCGATGCAACGCGAAGAACCTTACCTGGGTTTGACATGGCCGCAAAACCGGCAGAGATGTCGGGTCCTTCGGGGGCGGTCACAGGTGGTGCATGGCTGTCGTCAGCTCGTGTCGTGAGATGTTGGGTTAAGTCCCGCAACGAGCGCAACCCTCGTTCGATGTTGCCAGCGCGTTATGGCGGGGACTCATCGAAGACTGCCGGGGTCAACTCGGAGGAAGGTGGGGATGACGTCAAGTCATCATGCCCCTTATGTCCAGGGCTTCACGCATGCTACAATGGCCGGTACAATGGGCTGCGATACCGTGAGGTGGAGCGAATCCCAAAAAGCCGGTCTCAGTTCGGATCGGGGTCTGCAACTCGACCCCGTGAAGTCGGAGTCGCTAGTAATCGCAGATCAGCAACGCTGCGGTGAATACGTTCCCGGGCCTTGTACACACCGCCCGTCACGTCACGAAAGTCGGCAACACCCGAAGCCGGTGGCCCAACCCCTTGTGGGAGGGAGCCGTCGAAGGTGGGGCTGGCGATTGGGACGAAGTCGTAACAAGGTAGCCGTACCGGAAGGTGCGGCTGGATCACCTCCTTTCTAAGGAGCACCTTCACCCGAAAGGGTGCAAGGAGCCCGCGCCATCCGAATGTGGTGGCGGGGTGCTCAATGGCGGAGACACTGGTTAGTCAGATGCCGGCAACGGTCTCGGATGTCTAGTACACGCCCTTCGGGGTGCAGGAACGGCGGAAGTGATGCGGCTGGGGTTTGGCGTAAAGCACCCTGTTGGGTCCTGAAAGAACAACCGGTGGTTGTTTCTTTCGGAGCCTTGAGCGGAGCGTGAGCTTCGCGGGCTGCCAGGCATGGCCTGGCCTCGCATACCGCCGGCGGATCGTCGGGTTTGGTGTGGGGCGGATCGGGTTGTGGGTTGGTCGTTTGTTGAGAATTGCACAGTGGACGCGAGCATCTTTGTGGTCAAGTTGTCAAGGGCGAACGGTGGATGCCTTGGCACCAGGAGCCGATGAAGGACGTGGGAGGCCGCGATAGGCCTGGGGGAGCTGTCAACCAAGCTGTGATCCCAGGGTGTCCGAATGGGGAAACCCGGCACCAGTCATGTGGTGTCACCTGCACCTGAACACATAGGGTGTATGGAGGGAACGCGGGGAAGTGAAACATCTCAGTACCCGCAGGAAGAGAAAACAAATAGTGATTCCGTGAGTAGTGGCGAGCGAAAGCGGATTGAGGCTAAACCGGCTGCGTGTGATACCTGTCAGGGGTTGCGTGGTCGGGGTTGTGGGACCCTGCTCAACAGGCTGACAACTGTTGGAGAAGTTACCAAGTCAGTGGCTAGTCGAACAGTCTGGAATGGCTGACCGTAGACGGTGAAAGTCCGGTAGGTGAAAGTTGCTGACCTTCTGTGGGTGTTCCCGAGTAGCGGCGGACCCCTGAAATCTGCCGTGAATCTGCCAGGACCACCTGGTAAGCCTAAATACTTCCTGGTGACCGATAGCGGACAAGTACCGTGAGGGAATGGTGAAAAGTACCCCGGGAGGGGAGTGAAATAGTACCTGAAACCGTTCGCCTACAATCCGTCGGAGCCTTGCGGGGTGACGGCGTGCCTTTTGAAGAATGAGCCTGCGAGTTAGTGGCACGTGGCGAGGTTAACCCGTGTGGGGGAGCCGTAGCGAAAGCGAGTCTGAATAGGGCGATTCAGTCGCGTGTCCTAGACCCGAAGCGGAGTGATCTAGCCATGGGCAGGCTGAAGCGCGGGTAAGACCGCGTGGAGGGCCGAACCCACCAACGTTGAAAAGTTGGGGGATGACCTGTGGTTAGGGGTGAAAGGCCAATCAAACTCCGTGATAGCTGGTTCTCCCCGAAATGCATTTAGGTGCAGCGTCGCGTGTTTCTTGCCGGAGGTAGAGCACTGGATGGTCTAGGGGGCCCACAAGCTTACCGAAATCAGCCAAACTCCGAATGCCGGTAAGTGAGAGCGCGGCAGTGAGACTGCGGGGGATAAGCTTCGTAGTCGAGAGGGAAACAGCCCAGATCACCAGCTAAGGCCCCTAAGCGTGTGCTAAGTGGAAAAGGATGTGGAGTCGCATAGACAACCAGGAGGTTGGCTTAGAAGCAGCCACCCTTTAAAGAGTGCGTAATAGCTCACTGGTCAAGTGGTTCCGCGCCGACAATGTAGCGGGGCTCAAGCACACCGCCGAAGCTGTGGCATTCACATTTCAACCTCGCTTGGACTTGATTCCTTGTGCAGGTGTGTGGATGGGTAGGGGAGCGTCGTGCCGGGGGTGAAGCAACGGGGTGACCCAGTTGTGGACGCGGCACGAGTGAGAATGCAGGCATGAGTAGCGAAAGAAGGGTGAGAAACCCTTCCGCCGGATGACCAAGGGTTCCAGGGCCAGGCTAATCCGCCCTGGGTGAGTCGGGACCTAAGGCGAGGCCGAGAGGCGTAGTCGATGGACAACGGGTTGATATTCCCGTACCCGCGAAAGAGCGACCCTGACGAACCTCGTTGTGCTAACCACCCGAGCTGTGGGCGGTCTTCGGACCAAACGCGGTGAGCGTGGGAACCTGACGGGTAGTAGTCAAGCGATGGGGTGACGCAGGAAGGTAGCTGAGCCCGGCCGGTGGTTGTGCCGGGGTAAGCGTGTAGGCCGCACCATAGGCAAATCCGTGGTGCACATAGGCTGAGACGTGATGCCGAGCCGATTCAGGTGAAGTCAGTGATCCTATGCTGCCGAGAAAAGCCTCTAGCGAGTTCTTAGCGGCCCGTACCCCAAACCGACACAGGTGGTCAGGTAGAGAATACCGAGGCGATCGGGCGAACTGTGGTTAAGGAACTCGGCAAATTGCCCCCGTAACTTAGGGAGAAGGGGGGCCGGACGCGTGAAGGGACTTGCTCCTGGAGCGTGGTATGGCCGCAGAGAGCAGGGGGAAGCGACTGTTTACTAAAAACACAGGTCCATGCGAAGAAGTAATTCGATGTATATGGACTGACGCCTGCCCGGTGCTGGAACGTTAAGGGGACCTGTTAGCTCTTCGGGGCGAAGCGGAGAACTTAAGCGCCAGTAAACGGCGGTGGTAACTATAACCATCCTAAGGTAGCGAAATTCCTTGTCGGGTAAGTTCCGACCTGCACGAATGGCGTAACGACTTCCCCACTGTCTCAACCACAGGCCCGGCGAAATTGCATTACGAGTAAAGATGCTCGTTACGCGCGGCAGGACGGAAAGACCCCGGGACCTTTACTATAGCTTGACATTGGTATCTGAATTAGCTTGTGTAGGATAGGTGGGAGCCGGTGAAGCTCATACGCCAGTATGGGTGGAGGCAATCTTGAAATACCACTCTGGTTGATTTGGGTATCTAACTTCGGACCGTTATCCGGTTCAGGGACAGTGTCTGGTGGGTAGTTTAACTGGGGCGGTTGCCTCCTAAAGGGTAACGGAGGCGCCCAAAGGTTCCCTCAGCCTGGTTGGCAATCAGGTGTTGAGTGCAAGTGCACAAGGGAGCTTGACTGTGAGACTGACAGGTCGAGCAGGGACGAAAGTCGGGACTAGTGATCCGGCACTGGCATGTGGAAGCGGTGTCGCTCAACGGATAAAAGGTACCCCGGGGATAACAGGCTGATCTTCCCCAAGAGTCCATATCGACGGGATGGTTTGGCACCTCGATGTCGGCTCGTCGCATCCTGGGGCTGTAGCAGGTCCCAAGGGTTGGGCTGTTCGCCCATTAAAGCGGTACGCGAGCTGGGTTTAGAACGTCGTGAGACAGTTCGGTCCCTATCCGCCGTGCGCGTAGGATACTTGAGAAGGGCTGTCCCTAGTACGAGAGGACCGGGACGGACGAACCTCTGGTGTGCCAGTTGTCCCGCCAGGGGCACGGCTGGTTAGCTACGTTCGGAAGGGATAACCGCTGAAAGCATCTAAGCGGGAAGCTCGCTTCAAGATGAGGTATCCCACCCACTTTGTGGGGTAAGGCCCCCAGCTAGACGACTGGGTTGATAGGCCGGAAATGTAAGCCCGGTAACGGGTTCAGTTGACCGGTACTAATAGGCCGAGGACTTGACTACCAAGCTGCTACGCGTCCACTGTGCAACTCCCGACAAACGAACAACACCCCAGCATCGCTGGTTGGTTGGTTGTTTGACATGTCGATAGAGTTACGGCGGTCATGGCGGAGGGGAAACGCCCGGTAACATTCCGAACCCGGAAGCTAAGCCCTCCAGCGCCGATGGTACTGCACTCGGGAGGGTGTGGGAGAGTAGGACACCGCCGGACAATCTTTCCAGATGAGGTCACCCTTCGGGGTGGCCTCATCTGCGTTTCCAGCCCCTCGGCGAGTCGCGCGACGGGGTGGCACACGGCCTTCGGTGAATCCGCCCCGAATGGCCCGTCCCATCTCGTACCGTCGGTGCGGGACCGCCCGCGACGGGTCCCCCGCCTTGGCGGCGGAAAACAGGACGTGGCGTACGCCTCGTCGGCTATCGGGGCGGACCGGTCGGGGTACCTGCTGATGGTTCGGCCGGAACTGACCGCCAGGCGTTGGCGGAGGCAGGAGGCGTCATGAAGATCGGAATTCTGGGGTCGGGTCACGTCGGTGGCACCCTCACCCGTCGGCTGCGCGCGCTGGGGCACGACGTGACCGTGACCAATTCGCGGGGCCCGGAGAGCCTCACCGACCTCGCTGCGGAGACTGGCGCCACGGCCGGCACGCTCGAGGAGACGGTGCAGGGCGCAGAGTTGGTCGTCGTCGCCATTCCGGTGAAGGCCGTGCCGGCGCTGCCGGCGGAGCTGTTCGACGGAAAGCTCGTCGTCGACGCCGACAACTACTACCCCCAGCGGGACGGCGACATCGCCGAGCTGCTCGACCGGAGCCTCAGCTCCAGCCGCTGGACCGCGGAGCACCTGAAGGGCGCCCGGGTCGTGAAGGCGTTCAACAACATCCAGGCGGCGCACCTGATGGACAACGCCGGGCCCGCGGGCTCGCCCGACCGGATCGCCCTGCCGGTGGCCGGTGACGACGCCGGGGCCAAGCAGGTGGTGATGGAGCTGGTGGACGAGCTGGGCTTCGACCCGGTGGACGCCGGCACGCTGGACGAGAGCTGGCGGCAGCAGCCCGACACCCCGGTCTACGGCACCGACCGCGATGCGGACGGCGTACGCCAAGGGCTGGCCGAGGCGCGCCCCTGAGGTCGTATGAGAAGAAGAAGCCCCGCCGGCGATCGAGCCCGGCGGGGCTTCTTCGTGCCTGACCTCGACGGGCGTCAGGCGGGGGGCTTCGGGCCGCAGATGAAGCGGGGCTCGGCCTGGTACGTCCAGCTGAACTTCTCCCGCTTGATCACCTTGCCGTCCTTCGTGATGACCCGGTAGGCGTCCTGGGCGAACCCCGCGCTGCCCGCGGCTTCGATGCAGTCGGGGCCGGGCTCCAGGTAGACCGTCTTCGGCTGGGTGATGTTCCGGCGAGGGCTGTACTCCGTCTTGACGCTGTCGTAGATCTTCGTGCTCCAGATCGACACGGTGATCGTGCTGGAGGTGTACGAGGTGTCGATCAGAACCCCGTGCGGGCTGTTGTTGCGGAACTTGAAGTCCAGAGCGGGGTAGTAGATCGTCGACTCGATCACCGCGGGGTACCGGCTGAAGTAGAACGAGTGCGGCTTGTGCTCCACGTCCTCGAGCCCGGCGTAGTACGTCGCGTTGAACAGGGTTGTGGTGAACTGCGAGACACCGCCGCCGACCCCGGGAACGAGTTTGCCGTCGACAATCGTCGGTGCGTCCTGGTAGCCCTGGTCGTAGCCGCGCTCGCCGGTATGGCCGTTCAGCGAGAACGTCTCGCCCGGCTTCACGATCGTGCCGTCGACGTCCTTGGCGGCCTGCACGATGTTCTGGCTACGGGGCGAGGAGAGGCCGCCCGGGAACCGGGTGGTGAAGGTGGAGACCCGCTCCTTGATGCCCAGCTCGGCCAGCTTCGTCTCGGTCAGCTCCGGCTCGGCCGGCTTGAGCTGGGCGGTGACGGTCCGGCCGTCCGCCTTCGGCAGGACGGCGAGCAGATCGCGGCTGAGTGCCGTGGCGTCCAGCTGCTGGCCGGCCCGACCGGGCACGACCTTGGGCTTGCCGCCGGCGATGGTCAGCCCCGCGTCCTTCGGCGTCACCTCGATCTTGGCGAGCTGGTCCGCTAGCGCGGTGCGCAGCCGCTTCACGTCCACCCGGGGGGCCAGCTTCCCCGACTCGTCGGCCGAGAAGCGCAGGCCGCGGGCGATCGCACTCGGCGGGATGGTGAGCGAGCCCTTGGCGGTGGTCAGGGTGACCGGGGCGGCGACGGCCGGCCTGGCCAGCTCGTCGACCAGCCGGTCCACCTCCTCGCGGGTGGTCGCCGGGTGCTTCTCCACCAGCGGGACGGCGGCCGGCCCGTCGGTGAGCCAGGCCGCCTTCACCGCCTCGGCCGACCGCGGCGGGTCGAGGGTCAGGCTGGGCTTCGGGTAGACCGGCTTCGGCGTGGTGCCGGTGAAGATGATCGCCGGCATCGTCATCTCCCGGCCCTGGCTCCCCACCACCCCGCGGAGCGCGGCGTCGAGCCGGTCGACGTCGACGGTCACCACCGGGTCGACCGAGCGGGAGCCGACGAGGCGGCTGAGCGGATGCGCGTCGGCGGCAGCGGCCGCCGCCACGGTCGCCTCCACGTCCACCGCGAGACCGACGTCGGCCGGCTTGATCTCGGCGGTGCGCTCTCCCACGGTGACCCGGACCGGGGCGCTCAGCTCCGCCGAGCGGCGCTCCAACGCCGCCCGCAGCTCGCGGACCGCGTCCGTCCGGCTGCGGCCGCCGAGTTCGGCGCCGAGCACGGTGGTGCCGCGGGGGACGTCCCCGGCGTACGCGTAGGCGCCGGCGCCCGCCACGGCGGCCAGCACGGCCGCGGTCATCCCCCCGGCGAGCAGGAGTCGTCGCCGGGTGCGGGAGCCGCCGGCGGCCGGGGTGGCCGGTCCCGGCTCGTCGCCCGGCCAGCTCACCGCGGTGACCTGCACCGTGGGCCGGTCGTCGGCGGGTGGGGGTTTTGCACCGTACAGCGTCACAGCTACCTCGATCGGAAGTACCACGTGGGGACGAGTTCCTCCACCCGGAAGACAACTACGGTAACCAACGCTCGACGCGTCCGGGAGTGTCCCGGCCGGGCATCTCCGCGGTCAATGTCGGCCGGTCGGCGCAGGGTGTCGCGACCGTCACCCAGCACCGGTCCCCACGCGCGGGGCGGGCCGTGGGACGGTGTCCGGGTGCGGACCGACGATCGGACCATGGCGTACGGCGGTGGGTGGCTGGACCGGGCGGGGGCGCTGCGGGCCGACCCCGGGTGGATCGCCGCCCGGTTGGCGGACGCGGAGAGCGTGGTGCTGTCGCTCTGGCGGGACCACTGCCTGATCGGGCCGGACCGCACGCCGGTCCGGCGCGGCGTCGCCGACGCCGGGGCACTGCTCGCCGCCGCCGACGAGACGGTCTTCCTCGGCCTGGACGCCGGCGCGGCGGTCTTCGCCGTGGACCTCTCCGCCCGTGCCGAACAGGAGGCGCGGGAGCTGGCGGGGGCGACCGAGGCGGTGGACGTCCGGGCCCTCGTGGGCGGGCTGGGACCGGCCGAGGCGGCGATCCAGGCGTACGCCCGGGGGTTGCTGCACTGGCATCGGGGGCAGCGGTACTGCGGCGGCTGTGGCGCCTCCACGGTGTCCGGCGACGGCGGGCACACCCGTTCCTGCACGGGATCCGGCTGTGGCCGGCTCCTCTTCCCCCGGATCGAGCCGGCGATCATCGTGCTGGTGGAGGCGCCCGGTGAGCCGGACCGCTGTCTGCTGGCCCGACACCGGGGCGCGCCGGAGGGGTCGTGGTCGACGCTGGCCGGCTTCGTCGAGGTGGGCGAGAGCCTCGAGGACGCGGTCTGCCGGGAGATGGCCGAGGAGGCCGGGGTGCGGGTGGTCGACCTGGCGTACCAGGGCTCGCAGGCGTGGCCCTTCCCGGCGGGGCTCATGGTGGGGTTCCGGGCCACCGCGGCCTCGGCGGAGGTGCGGGTGGACGGCGAGGAGCTGCTGGAGGCGCGCTGGTTCACCCGGGACGAGCTGCGGGACCGGATGGCGCGGGGCCGGCCGCTGGGCCGGGTGGACTCGATCGACCACCACCTGCTCGGCTCGTGGCTGACCCGGCGGCGCTGACCGGCCGCCGGTCGTCCATCCACAGTCGCCGGAAGGGTGACAGCGGTATCACCCACAGCGGTTTGTCAGCCCGCCGTTACTGAACTGTGATGTTCGGCCGTGATCGCTACCACAGGTGAAACCCGTGCGCCTTCCTGTCGTAATAGCGATGGTTTGCCCACGCCTCCTTGCTGCCGGCATGTTAACCGTTGGTGACGGTAGGCGATCTTGTTACCACGAGTGTGTTACCGGCCAGTAGCAAGGGGCTTGTGAGGTAGGTCCCTTCGCGAGACCATCCAATCCGCGTACTGCGCACGCCGTCGGCACAACGGCACCGCAGCGCCCCGCAGCTCTCCCGTCCCGAGTCGCAACCCGCGATCGGTGATGACCCCCCGTCGAGGAGGACCTCGTGAGTGAATCGGTAGACCGTCAGCAGACTGGCGGGACCCGGTGGCGTCGTTTCGCCGCGATGATGGTGCCCGCCACCGCCGTCGCCGGCGCCATCGTCTTCGGCATGGCGAACGGCGCCATCGCGGCCTCGTTCGACGTCTCGGGACAGACCTTCAAGGTCGGCGCCTCCAAGCTGGACGGCGACGGCTTCAAGCAGTACGGCGGCATCGCCAAGGAGAAGGACGGCACCATCCACCCGGTGGCCGTCTCCGAGATCTCCACCGCCAAGCTGTACGACCTGTGCCAGTCCGTCAACGCCAGCGTCCCCGGCCTGCCGATCGTGCTGACCATCAACGCCGGTGGCGGCGGCAACCCCGCTCTCGCCGACGGTCTGTTGATCGACATGGACTCCCTCGAGGGCGACGCGACGTTCACCAACATCAACATCGGCCGCGACGCGACCGATCTCAACGCGCACGCCCAGCCGAAGTCCTTCGGCCAGAGCGCCGACAAGGTGGTCATCACCGACCTCAAGCAGGTGGCCCGGTCCACCAGCGCTGGTACCTTCACCCTCACCGGCCTCAAGCTCAAGGTCAACGTGGGCAAGGACGCCAAGGAATGCTTCTGATCTGATGTCGAGGCCCGCGGAGGGCGCCCTCCGCGGGCCTCGCCCATGTCTCACCCCGTCAGCACCGCCAGGAGGAGTACGTGACAACCGCCGAGACGCAGCACGCCCGGTCCGGCCGGTTCGGCCAGGCGTGGCGCGGTTTCCGCCGGTGGCGGCGGGCGCGGCCGTTCTGGGGTGGGTTCTTCACCGCGCTGGCCGGACTGGAGATCTTCGGCACCACGCAGATGAGCCTCAACGGCCTCACCTTCAAGATGGGGCCGACCGGCTTCCTCACCTGGCTGATCCCGGCCATCCTGTTCACCTGCGGGATGCTGATGTGGTTCAGCCCGCCGCAGCGCATCTTCTACGCCGTCGTGGCCGCGGTCACCGCCGTCTACTCCCTGATCGGGGTGAACCTCGGCGGCTTCTTCCTCGGCATGCTGTTCGGCATGGTGGGCAGCGCCCTCGGCTTCGCCTGGGTGCCCGCCCGGACGCCGCCGGCCGCCGTGACCCCGGAGGAGCCGGTCGACGAGGCCGGACCGGTCGACGGTGACGCGGTCGACGAGGACCGGCCCGCGCTCGTCGACGAGCTGCTGCCGCGGCAGCGGGAGGAGGAGGCCACCGGCCCCCTCACCGACGCGCTGCCCGAGCCGCGCAACCCGCTGCGGGAGCCGGCGCCGACGGAGTCGGAGCCCCGAGCGGGCGCCGACACCACCCAGGTGCTGCCGGCGGTCGGCCGCGACGACACCCCGGGATCCGCGCACCGCGACCCGAAGCTGTACGCGATCCTGCTGGTGCTCGCCAGCGTCTCCCTGGCCGGTCTGCTCGCGCTCCGCGGCGAGGAGCCGGCGATCGCCGCCCCGGCGGTCTGCCCGACCGCGACCCCCACCAAGGCCACGCCGAGCCCGACCGTCTCCGCCTCGGCCACCCCGACCCCGACCAAGACCTCGGACGGCAACCTGTTGACCGAGATCGTCGACGGCATCACCAGCCTCTTCACCGGCGGGGACTCCGACGGCGGCACCCAGCCGTCGCCCGCACCGGAGCCGAGCACCGCGGCGGCCGCCCCGGCGGCGGCCGCTGCCGAGCCGGTGGCCACGGAGCCGTCGACCGGCACCACGGGCGCCACGCCCACCGAGAGCACCACCACCAGCGCGGCGCCGAAGCCGAGCGGCAGCTCGTCGGCGCCGGCCGAGCCCGGCGCCGGCAGCCCCACCTGCACCCCGCCGGCGCCGACCAAGCCGAAGCCGGTCGAGGCCGGCAAGCCGCTGCCCCGACTCGCGCCCGAGCCGGGGCAGCCCCGCGTTGCCAACCCCTCCAAGCTCACCGGCTCGAAGACCACCATGACCGGGCTGTGTTTCAAGGGGATCGTCGACCTGCCGCACGGGGACGGCACGCTCAGGGCGCTGAAGTTCACCATGGACCAGGCCGTGACGGATGACTTCGTGCTGCAGGCCGACGGCCCGGCCAACAAGACGATGCGATTCGTGACCGACCGGCTGACCGTGCAGGGCGACGTGGGGTTCTACGCGACCCGGTTCTCCGGGCGGCTGGCCGGCATCAGGATCACCCTCACCCCGGACCTGCCGTTGCCGGACGGCATCCCGGTGTGCTCGCCGCTGCCGATCACCTTCACCGACCCGGTGGTCGACCTGGCGTTCGTCGACAGCAAGACGCTCACCGCCAAGCCGGCGCTCAAGCTCGACCTGGCCTGACCTCGACGGGTACGCGAAACGGCCGGGAGCCGGAGGAGAACCTCCGACTCCCGGCCGTCCGTCGTCTCAGAGCCGGGCCAGCGCCCGGCGCAGCGGGTCGAGGCCGAGCGAGCCCAGGTCGAGCGCCTGGCGGTGGAACTCCTTGAGGTCGAAGTCGGCGCCCTTGCGGGCCTTCGCCTCCTCGCGGGCCTGGAGCCAGATCCGCTCGCCCACCTTGTAGGAGGGGGCCTGCCCGGGCCAGCCCAGGTAGCGGTTCAGCTCGAAGCGCAGGTTCTCGTCCGGCACCCGGCAGTGTGCCCGCATGAACTCCCAGCCCAGCTCCGGCGTCCAACGCTCGCCCGGGTGGAAGCCGAACGGGTTGTCCTTCGGGATCTCCAGCTCCAGGTGCATGCCGATGTCGACGATCACCCGGGCGGCCCGGAAGGCCTGCCCGTCCAGCATGCCGAGCTTGTCGCCCGGGTCCTCCAGGTAGCCCAGGTCGTCCATCAGCCGCTCCGAGTAGAGCGCCCAGCCCTCGCCGTGCCCGGAGACCCAGCAGAGCAGCCGCTGCCACCGGTTGAGCAGCTCGGCCCGGACCGCGGTCTGGGCGACCTGGAGGTGGTGACCCGGCACGCCCTCGTGGTAGACGGTGGTCACCTCCCGCCAGGTGGAGAAGTCGGTGATGCCCTGCGGCACCGCCCACCACATCCGCCCCGGCCGGGAGAAGTCCTCGCTCGGGCCGGTGTAGTAGATCGCGCCGTCGCTGGTCGGGGCGAGGCAGCACTCGATCCGCCGGACCTGCTCGGGGATGTCGAAGTGGGTGCCGTGCAGCTCGCTGATGGCCTTGTCGGCGAGCGCCTGCATCCAGTCCCGGAACGCCTCCTTGCCCTGGATGGTCCGGGCCGGGTCGGCGTCCAGCGCCCGCACGGCGTCATCGACAGTGGCCCCGCGGCCGGCGATGCGACCAGCCACAGTTCGCATCTCGCCCTCCAGGCGGGCCAGCTCCGCGAAGCCCCAGGCGTACGTCTCGTCCAGGTCGACCTTCGCGCCGAGGAAGTACTGCGAGGCCAGCTCGTACCGCTCGCGGCCGGCGGCCTGCTTCTCCCGCCCCTGCGGGGCCAGGTCGGTGCGGAGGAACTCGCCGAACTGGGCGGTCGCCGCGGTGGCGGCCGCGGCGCCCTTGCGCAGCTCGGCGCCGACCGTGCCGTCCGCGCCGAGCCGCTCGACCAGGCCGTGGAAGAAGTTGTCGCCGTCGGGGTCGGTCCAGGTGTCGCACTGCTTGGCGACCTCGACCAGCTGCACCCGGGAGCTGACCTGCCCGGCGGCGGCCGCCTCCCGCAGGGTCGTCTTGTAGCCCTCCAGCGCGCCGGCGAACCGGTTGAGCCGGGCGGCGATGTTCGCCTTGGCGTCGTCGCCCTCGGTCGGCATCAGGTCGAAGACCATGCGGATCTCGTGCAGCCCGCTGGCGATCACGTTGACCTCGCTGGTGGTCTCGCCCGCCTCGTGCCGGGCGAGCTCCAGACCGAGGCGCTCCTGCATCGCCTCCTTGGCGGTCCGCTCCGCCTCCGAGTCCGGTTCGGTCACGTCGAGGTCGGCCAGGGTGCGCCGGGTCAGCTCGGCGCGGGCCGCGTACCCGTCCGGCGACAGGTCGTCGAGCTGGTCGTCGTAGCCGGCAATGCCGACGTAGGTGGCGCCGGTCGGGCTGAGCGGGGCCCAGTCGGTCACGTACCGGTTGGCGAGGTCATCGATTTGTCCCACGGTGCGACCCTACGTGACCCTGGTGCCCCCGTGTCGACCGTGTTTGCCGTGTTCAGGGCGGCAGCTCCGGCCGGTCGCTGTGGCGGTGGCCACGGCGTCCGAAAAGCGCGGGACTTCGTCGTACCCCTCGGGCAGAGTGTCAGGGGTGACCGCCACTACCACTCCTGACCGCGCCGACGTGCGCAGCTGGCTGCCCGGCTTCCTGGCGCTCGCCGCGATCTGGGGCTCGAGCTTCCTGTTCATCAAGGTCGGCATCGAGGAGCTGCACCCGCTGCACCTCACCCTCTACCGGGTCGCCACCGGGGCGCTGACCCTGCTGGTGGTGCTCGCCGTGCTGCGCGACCGGCTGCCCCGCGAGCCCCGGGTCTGGGCGCACCTGTTCGTGGTCGCCGCCTTCGGCGTGGCCGTCCCGTTCACCCTGTTCGGCTTCGGCGAGCAGCGGGTCGAGTCGATGCTCGCCGGCATCTGGAACGCCACCACGCCGCTGATCGTGCTGCCGCTCGCGGTGCTGGTCTTCCGCACCGAGCGGCTGACCGCCCGGCGCGCGGTCGGGCTCGGGCTGGGCTTCCTCGGCGTGCTGGTGGTGCTCGGCGTCTGGGAGGGCGTGGGCGGGGCGCACTTCACCGGCCAGCTCATGTGTCTCGGGGCGGCCGCCTGCTACGGCGTCGCCATCCCGTACCAGAAGAAGTTCATCGCCGGCAGCTCGTACTCCGGTCTCTCGCTCTCCGCCGCTCAGCTGCTGGTCGCCGCGCTCCAACTGGCCGTCGTCGCGCCGCTGGTGGCCGGGGCGCCGCCGATGCCGACCGGGCTCTCCGTCGAGGTGGTGGCGAGCGTGCTGGCACTCGGCGCGCTCGGCACCGGGCTGGCCTTCGTGATCAACCTGCGCAACATCCGGGTGGCCGGGGCGAGCACGGCCTCCACGGTGACCTACCTGATCCCGGTCTTCGCGGTGCTGGTCGGCGCGGTGGTGCTCGACGAGCGGCTGAACTGGCACCAGCCGGTCGGCGCGCTGATCGTGCTCCTCGGCGTCGCGGTCGCCCAGGGCCTGCTCGGCCGCCGGACGCCCACGCCCGTCAGCGCCGGTACGCCGGCCGTGCCCGCCGCCGAGCCGGCCACCCGCTGACCCTTCCGCCGGTCGGCGGGGTGGGCGCCGCGCCGCATCGGCGAGGTGGCCGTGCCCGCCGCTGCCCGGGAGCGCCAGGGTCGGCGGTGGCGGCGGGTCAGCGGCGGGTGCGGGCCCACTTCACCAGGCGGTCGGCCTTCCAGGTGTTGACCACGCGGTCCGCCGGGACGCCGCAGAGCGCCGCGCGCTCGCAGCCGAACTGCTGCCAGTCGAGCTGACCGGGGGCGTGCGCGTCGGTGTTGATCGCGAACCGGCAGCCGGCCTCCAGGGCGCGGCGGATCAGCCGCTTCGGCGGGTCCTGCCGCTCCGGCCGGGAGTTGATCTCGACCGCCACGCCGCGCTCGGCGCAGGCGGCGAAGACCGCGTCCGCGTCGAAGTCGCTCTCGGAGCGGGTACGCGGTCGGTGCGCCCGGTCGCCCGGGCCCGTCACCCCGGCCGGCCGGGACGCCACCATCCGGCCGGTGCAGTGGCCGAGGATGTCCAGGTGCGGGTTGGCGATCGCGGCCAGCATCCGGCGGGTCATCTTCGCCCGCTCGTCGTTCAGCCCGCTGTGCACCGAGCCGACCACCACGTCGAGGCGGGCCAGCAGCTCCTCCTCCTGGTCCAGCGAACCGTCGGCGAGGATGTCCACCTCGATGCCGGTGAGGATGCGGAAGCCCTTCGGCAGCGCGTCGTTGACCGCGGCCACGTGGTCGAGCTGCCGGCGCAGCCGGTCCGCGGTGAGGCCGCGGGCCACCTTGAGCCGGGGCGAGTGGTCGGTCAGCACCAGGTACTCGTGGCCCAGCTCGACCGCCGCGAGCGCCATCTCCTCGATCGGTGACCCGCCGTCGGACCAGTCCGAGTGGGTGTGGCAGTCGCCGCGCAGCGCCTCCCGCAGCGCGGTGGCCGCGGCGTCCAGATCGGTGCCCTCGGTGGCGACCAGCCGGCGCAGGTAGACCGGTTCCTCGCCGGCCAGCGACTCGGCCACGCAGCGGGCGGTGACGTCCCCGACCCCGGAGAGCTCGGTGAGGGTGCCGGCGCGGGCCCGCTCGGCCACCTCCTCCGCCGGCAGCGCGGCCAGGGCCTTGGCCGCCGAGCGGAACGCCCGGACCCGGTAGGTGGCCTCGTTGGCCCGCTCCAGCAGGAACGCGATCCGGCGCAGGTCGGCGATGGGATCCCGGGCACTCATGCCCTGCAACCTACGCGCCCGCGCGAACGGGCGCCGGACGTCGGACGGCGGATGTCGCGAGTGGACCGGGTCAGCCGGCGCCGCTGGTCGTCGTAGGCGCCTTCGGGCAGCCGTGCTTCCGCTGCCACGCCACCACCTCGGCGGCCGGCGCGCGGTTGCCCCGCTCGCGCCACGAGTCCAGGTAGCGGGCCGGCCAGATCACCCCGCGCCGGATCCACCAGTCGTCGTGCCCCCGGCACGCGGGTGAGATGCCGAAGTGCAGGTGGCAGACGTTGTTCGCGTTGCCGGTGTGGCCCACCCGGCCGAGCTGCTGCCCGGCGCGGACGCGTGCCCCGGCGGTGACGCCGGCGGAGATCGCGCTCAGGTGCGAGCCGTAGTAGCGCACCCCGTCGTCGCCGAGCAGCGAGACCGACAGGCCGCCGTTGTACGGCCCCAGCAGGCCCCGCTTGTCGAACCGGTCCACCCGGCTCACCTCGAGGATCCGGCCGTCGGTGACGGCGACGACCGGTTCCCCGCAGTCGGCGAAGATGTCCGTCCCCGGGTACGCGGCGTGCGTCGGGTGGTAGGCGACGTTGTCGGCGCGTACCGGGAAGACGTGCCGCAGGTCGGTGCGGGTGGGCGAGGGCGACGGCGGCCCGGGCGTCGGCGGCGGAGTGGGCGCGGCGGGCTGTCCGGCCGTCGCGACGGCGCTCGGCCCGTCCCACCCGTTCGTCGGCGTCGCGGTGGGACGGGTGCCGGCCGCGCAGCCGGCGGCGAGCGCCGGCGCGAGCAGCAGCAGGACCGGGTACGCCGAACGCGGGCGGCGGCCGATCGATCGCGAGCGCATCCGGTCATCCTGGCAGACCACTACCGTAGGGACGAACGCCGAGACGGCCGCATCGCCGTCCAGGCCCGCCGGCGGTCGCGCTGCGTTACTCCGTACGCCGGGGACGGCACCTACGGTCCGTGAAGGGAGCAGGGGCGATGAACGGGTGGAACGCCGTACCCGCCGAGCCGCGTCCGGGCGCCGGCCACCCGCCGGCACGTACCCCGTCGGGGCTCTTCCCCACCGGGCCGCCGCCCCGGCCCACCTGGCGGGAGCCGTGCCCGGTCACCGGTGCCGGGGTGGCGGTCGGCGGCGCCACGGCCGCGGCCTGGCTGCTCCTGTTCGGCCTGCTCGGCCGCGACGTGCCCGGCTACGCCTGGTGGACGGCGATCGCCGGTGGCCTGGCCTGGCTGGCCGCCCTGGTGCTGGTGCGGTTCGGCGACCGCGGGGTCGCCACGGGGGTCGCGATCGTCACCGCCGGCGGGTGGAGCATCGCCGCCGCGGTCGTCGCGGTCCGCTGGGCGCAGAGCGGGGACTGGCCGCTCTGGTGACCTTCGGTGAGGGCCTGGCTGCGCAGCGAAGACCAGCTTGACGTACGCGCTGTGACGGTTCACCCTCGGCGGTATGGCCTGGACCACCCCCCGGCTCGATCCCGAGCGGAGCCGCCGCCGCCTGCAACTCCTCGCCGAGTTGGCCGATGCCCGCGCGGTACGCCAGCGCGAACGGCCGCAGCGGGCCCGCACCGAGCGACTGCGCCAGCTCATCGCCACCCGCAAGCGGATCGCCGGCTGATCCGACTTTCTCCAGGAATGACCGGTCCTTCGGGGCGTTGACCGGTCGCCTGCCGATCCGACCGGTTAACGTGCACGCGAGACGAGTCGGCGTGTTGCCGAGGCCAATTTTGGGGGGGACCGTGTCGTACTTCGCCGCTGCCGCGGTACGCGTCGAGGGCGGCTGGACCGCCGACGAGGTGAGCCTGCGGGGCGCCACCGACATCGACGACGTCGCCGACCGGCTGCGCGACGTCGAGCCGGACGCGGACCTGTCGCTGCTCTTCGTCGAGGCCGACGACCTGTACCTGGTGATCCTGCGCCTGGACGAGGGGGAGGACCTGCGGGTCTTCGGCTCCGACTCGGCGTACGCCGAGGAGTCCCGGCTGGGCGCGCTGCTGGTCGGCGACCTGAAGACCTCGGTCACCGGCGTCGAGGACGGCGACGAGCCGCGCGCGGCCGCCACCGGCGGGGACGACGACACCGAGCAGCCCGCGGTGGACCCGGAGGCCGACCCGGTGGGCGACGCGGACATCCTCGCCGACCTGGGCATCTCCGCCCAGAAGCTGCTCGCCCTCTGCGGGCACGACGGGATGCTGCCGGCCGACGTGACCGCGGAGATCTGCGAGGTGCTCGGCTGCGCGGACGAGATCGAGGAGCTGCGTGAGGTCTGATCCGTCCGGGCCCGTGCCGCCCGGCGGCGCGGAGCCGGCCGACGCAACCGACCCGGCGTTGGAGACGCTCCGGCCGGGGCAGCCCACCCCGGGCGCGGTGGGCCGGGTCGGCCCGGGCGCGGACGAGGGGTTCGCCGACCCGGGCGAGGTGGGCCGCCGGCAGCGGCACGAACTCTGGATGCGCCGGGCGCTGGAGGTCGCGGTCACCGGCCCGGCCGGTCCCGACGCGGAGCCCTCCGACGTCGACGCCGTCGCGGACATCCCGGTCGGGGCGGTGGTCTACGGGCCGGACGGCGCCGAGTTGGCCGTCGGCCGCAACGAGCGCGAGCTGACCGGGGATCCGACCGCGCACGCCGAGGTGCTGGCGCTGCGGCGGGCCGCCGAGCGGCTGGGCCGGTGGCGGCTGGAGGGCTGCACCCTGGTGGTGACGCTGGAACCCTGCACGATGTGCGCGGGCGCCATCGCCCTGGCCCGGATCTCCACGGTGGTGTTCGGGGCGTGGGAGCCCAAGACCGGGGCGGTCGGGTCGCTCTGGGACGTGCTGCGCGACCGCCGCGCCAGCCACCGCCCCGAGGTGTACGGCGGGGTGCTGGAGACGGAGAACGCCGCCGTGCTCCGCGCCTTCTTCCGCTGAACGTTCCCGCTCGGCGCCGTTCCGCCAGATCAGGCGGGCACCGTGGCGGGGCGCAACAGGGTCGCGGCGACCGCCCGCGCGGCTTCCGTCCACGGGGTGGGGCGCAGGGTTGCCGGATCGAGTCGGACGATCGCCCGGGTGCCCTGGGCGTGGAGAGTGTCGCCGTCGACCGAGCGGAACTCGAAGGCGTATTCCGCGCTGCTGGTGCCGAAGCGTTCGAGCCAGAAGTGCACGGCCACCGGTCCGGTGCCGGTGATCGGTGCCCGGTACGTGATGGTGAACTCGCGTACCGCGTGGAAGACGTCGGGGGCGCTGTGCCGCCCGCCGCGGTAGGAGACGCCGCGATCGGCCCAGTACGGCGTCAGGGCCCGCTCCAGCAGCACCGCGTACCGGGCGTTGTGCAGGATGCCCATGGCGTCGAGGTCGTCGAAGTGCACCGTGACGTGTTCGACGTGACCGAACTCGACGACGGGCTGATCGACGATGGCGTGGCTCATGACAGGCCTTCCGGTAGCAGGGTCGGATCGGAACACCGGGCCCGTAGGCGGTTCAGCAGGCCCTGGCGGGCGTGCCGGTAGGCGGTGTCCGGGTCCAGCAGCCGGGACCGCATCGCGGCGCTGATCCCGAGCGCGTCGACCTCGTACGCCAACTGCTGGACGTCCAGGTCGGCGGGGAGTTCGCCGAGGGCGACCGCCTCCTGGACGAGGCGTTCGAGGAACGCGGTCCAGCGACCGAACGCCTCGGCGAGCCGGTCCCGGACCGGGCCGGGTCGGGCGTTGTACTCGAACTCGGTGTTGGCGAAGAAGCAGCCGCCGGGAAGCACCCGGGCGGCATAGAAGTCGATCCGGGCGTCGTGCAGCGCCCAGAGTCGCCGTACGCCCCGCGGGGCGCGCAGGGCCGGGCCGACGATCCGCACCTGCCACTGCTCCACGGCCCGGTCGACCGTGGCGAGCTGGAGCGCCTCCTTGGAGCGCCAGTGCGCGAAGAGGCCGGACTTGCTCACGCCGAGGGTGTCGGCGAGCTGCGCGAGGGAGAGCCCGTGCAGGCCGGCCTCGGTCGCCAGGATCACGGCGGCGTCGAGCGCGGCGGTGCGGGTGCGTTCGCCGCGTGCGACGCGGCCGTCCAGGGTCACGCGGGCAGCGTAACCAGAAAAGAGCACGACCGGTCGTATTTATTTCTGTGATCTGGAACGCAGCCGCCCCGCCACCGGAGGTGACGGGGCGGCGAAGACTCCGACAGGGTCAGGCGATGGCGGTGTCGAGGGCGATCTCGACCATCTGGCTGAAGGTCTGCTCGCGCTCGGCGGAGGTGGTCTTCTCGCCGGTCTTGATGTGGTCGCTGACGGTCAGGATGGTCAGCGCCCGCGCCTTGAACCGGGCGGCGATGGTGTAGAGCGCGGCGGACTCCATCTCGACGGCCAGCACGCCGTAGTCGGCGAGGGTGTCGTAGAGGTCCGGCCGGTCGGTGTAGAAGGCGTCCGCCGCCAGGATCGGCCCGACGTGCATGGTGATGCCGCGCCGCTCGGCCACCTCGACCGAGGTGCGCAGGAGCCCGAAGTCGGCCACGGGGGCGTAGTCGATCAGCCCGTCGAAGCGCATCCGGTTCATGTTCGAGTCGGTGGACGAGCCGATGGCCGCGACCACGTCCCGCAGCTGGAGGTCCTCAGTGAGGGCACCGCAGGAACCGACCCGGATCAGGGTCCTCACCCCGTAGTCGTTGATCAGTTCATGGGCGTAGATGGAGGCGGACGGCATGCCCATGCCGGAGCCCTGGACGGAGACCTCGACGCCGTTCCAGCGGCCGGTGAAGCCCAGCATGCCGCGGACGGTCGAGTAGCACCGGGCATCCTCGAGGTAGGTCTCCGCGATCCACTTGGCCCGCAGTGGGTCACCCGGCATCAGGACCCGCTCGGCGATCTCTCCCGGCTCAGCGCCGATGTGCGTACTCATGGCAAAGATCCTGCCAGGCCCGCGTCGGCGATACCGGTTCGGCGTCCAGACCCGGGGTCCTGTACCCTACTCGGCGGTGGCGTGTCCGAGTGGCCTAAGGAGCACGCCTCGAAAGCGTGTGAGGGTTTACGCCCTCCGCGGGTTCAAATCCCGCCGCCACCGCTCGTGAAATGCGAGAACGCCCGGTCGATCCCCACGGATTGGCCGGGCTTTCCGCTTCCGGTCTCAGTTTTGGTCTCGGTTGATGCTGAAGAGGCCGGTTTCCGCCCGCCTGCGCCGTCGCCCGGCGGCCGTTCCCAGAGCAGCCCACCGACGCGCTGGGCGATGTCCCGGCGGACTTGAGCGGTCAGGTGCTGGTACCGGGCGGCCACAGCGAGTTCGACCAGCCCATGATGCCCATCACGGCCCGCCCGGCCACTCCTGTCTCGCCGTGCCTGATCACCGAGTCAGGAACATGCCGCGAGCAAGTGCATGAGCAACCTCGTCCGACGTCATCTCGGGGAACCGCTCCGCGATGGCGGCGCGAGCCTGCTCTTCCGTGATCTTCTGATCCCAAACGAGAACGGCTTGATCGGAGGAGAAAGCGTCCACGACCCGTTGCCAGGCGCCGGACGTTTGAGCCTCGACCAGGTCCTGCGGGCGCCCGAAGATCACACCCCAGAGGTACGCGAGCAGGCTCACGACTGGATCGTCTCAGCCAGCATCAATCTTTGACAGTGCCGCCGAGCCGTCGTGTGCTGCGGCTACTCGGACGACCAAAAGGCAAGGCAAGGAGATCTCACTCCTTGCCACTTTTAACGTATAGCGGACTGGGGGGCTTGCCGCAAGACCCGGGTCGCGCTGCAGAATCGTCGGCCGGACCAAGAACGGACGACGACATGGGGGCACGACGTGCGTGTGTTGTTGTCGACCTATGGAGCTCGAGACGCCGGTGATTCGACCGGCCAGTGCAGGGCAACGGCGCGCGGCTGACCCGGAGGTATCGCGATGATCGAGCAGTACGTGTTGGGTCTTCAAGAGGTTGACGAGATGCAGATCGCGGTCGTCGGCGGCAAGGGCGCGCACCTGGGCGGGCTGTCGCGGATCGACGGCATCCGCGTGCCGGCTGGCTTTTGCGTGACGACGGAGGCCTTCCGGCGGATCATGGCGGAAGCGCCGTCGATCGACAGTCGGCTCGATCAGCTGTCGCGCCTGAACCCGGACGACCGGGAGGCGATCCGCACGCTCAGCGCGGAGATCCGCCGGACCATCGAAGGGATCGCCATCCCGGGCGATCTCGCGGCGGCGATCACCCGCGCTCTCGCCCAGCTCGGCGAGCAAGCAGCCTACGCCGTCCGATCCAGCGCGACGGCAGAGGACCTACCGACAGCCTCCTTCGCCGGCCAGCAGGACACGTACCTGAACGTCGTGGGCCCGGCCGCGATCCTCCAGCACGTCAGCCGGTGCTGGGCCTCGCTGTTCACCGAGCGGGCCGTGACCTACCGCCAGCGGAACGGCATCGACCACCGTACGGTCCACATGGCCGTGGTCGTGCAGCAGATGGTCTTCCCGCAGGCGGCCGGCATCCTCTTCACGGCCGACCCCGTCACGTCCAACCGAAGGGTCGCCTCCGTAGAGGCCAGCTTCGGCCTCGGCGAGGCCCTGGTCTCCGGCCTGGTGAACCCGGACGTCTACAAGGTGCGCGACGGCGAGGTCGTCGCCAAGGCGGTCGGCGCCAAGCAGCTCGCCATCCACGCCTCGCCGGCGGGCGGGACGCAGGAACAGGCGATCGACCCGGAGCGGCAGGACCAGCCGGCGCTGACGGATGCGCAGGTCGTACGGCTCGCGCAGCTCGGCCGGCGGATCGAAGCGCACTTCGGCCGCCCCCAGGACATCGAATGGTGCCTGGTCGACGACGGCTTCCAGATCGTCCAGAGCCGGCCGATCACCACGCTGTTCCCCATCCCCGAGTCCGGCGACCGGGAGAACCACGTCTATGTCTCCGTCGGCCATCAGCAGATGATGACCGACCCCATGAAGCCCCTGGGGCTCTCCTTCTGGCAGATGACGACCCCCGCGCCCATGGCCGAGGCCGGCGGCCGCCTGTTCGTCGACGTCACCCAAAGGCTGGCCTCGCCGACGAGCCGCGCCGGCCTCCTGGAGCTCGCGGGGAGATCCGATCCGCTGACCGAGGACGCGCTGCAGACCATCCTCGAGCGCGACGGCTTCATCCGGCCGCTCCCCGACGAGGGTCCCCCCGGGCCACTGTTTGGCGGCGCGCCAGCCCCGATCGAGACCGATCCGGCCATCGTCACCGAGCTGATCGGGCGCAGCGAGGCATCCATCGCCGCGTCGGAACGCGACATCCGCACGAAGTCCGGAGAGGCGCTGCTCGACTTCATCCGGGCGGACATCCCGGAGCTGAAGCGGATCTTGTTCGATCCGCAGAGCCATCAGGTGTTCATGTCGGCGATGGAGGCCACGTGGTGGCTCAACGAGCAGCTGGAGGCGTGGCTGGGCGAGAAGAACGCGGCGGACACGCTCACGCAGTCCGTGCCCCACAACGTCACGTCGGAGATGGGGCTGGCGCTCCTGGGCGTCGCTGACGTGATCCGCCCACATCCGGACGTGGTGGCGCTTCTGCAGCACGTCGAGGACGAGGGTTTCCTGGACGAGCTGCCCAAGCTCACGGGCGGGCGGGAAGCGCGAGACGCCATCGAGACCTGGCTCGACAAGTACGGCATGCGCTGCGTCGGCGAGATCGACATCACCCGGCCGCGTTGGAGTGAACGCCCCTCCACGCTCGTGCCCATGATCCTCGGCAACATCAGAAACTTCGAGCCGGGAGCCGGCGAGCGGCGCTTCGAGCAAGGGCGGCAGGAGGCCTGGAAGAAGGAGCAGGAGCTGCTGGAGCGCTTGCGGGCCCTGCCGGACGGGGAGCGCAAGGCCGAAGAGACGAAGCGGATGATCGACCGGGTCCGGACCTTCATCGGGTACCGGGAGTATCCGAAGTACGGCATGGTCAGCCGCTACTTCGTGTACAAGCAGGCCTTGTTGGAAGAAGCCGAGCGCCTCGTGCAGGCCCACGTACTTCGTGAGAGGGAAGACATCTTCTACCTCACGTTCCAGGAGCTCCACGACGTCGTGCGCACGAACCGCGTGGATGACCAGCTCATCGGCCGGCGCAAGGACGCGTTCAGGTCGTATCAAGCACTCACGACGCCCCGGGTGCTCACGTCGGATGGCGAGGTCATCGCCGGGGCGTACCGACGCGACGATATGCCGGCCGGCGCGCTGATCGGCCTACCGGTCTCCGCCGGGACCGTCGAAGGGCGGGCCCGCGTCATCCTGGACATGGCACGGGCCGATCTCGAACCGGGCGACATCCTCGTCACGGCCCACACGGACCCCAGCTGGACGCCCCTCTTTGTCGCCATCGCAGGCTTAGTGACGGAGGTCGGAGGATTGATGACTCACGGCGCAGTGATCGCACGGGAGTACGGATTGCCGGCCGTCGTCGGTGTGGTCGATGCCACCCGACTGATCCCCGATGGGCAGCGGATCCGCGTGCACGGAACCGACGGGTACGTCGAGATTCTGCCTTGACTGATCACAAGAACGCCCGGTCGTGCCGCGGCCTGTCCCCTTCGAAGGAGCGCCCAACCATGATCCTCCCGAAGGTCCGGGACCCTCGCCTCATCACGCTTCGTCGCGGTGGAACCCTCACTGATTCGGATCATCATCTGCTCGCTATTTGGGCCGCGTTGTGCGCGGAGCACGTCCTTCACCTGTTTGAGTCGGTTCAGCCTGAGGACTCACGACCACGGGAAGCGATCGAGCACGCCCGCGCCTGGGTGCGTGGTGAGGTCACGATGATGCAGGCTCGCGCGGCGGGCGGCCATGCAATGGGCGCGGCCAGGGACCTGCGTGGGGCAGCCCGGCATGCCGCGTACGCTGCTGGCCAGGCGGGGGCCGTCGCACACGTCGCCGCGCACGAACTCGGCGCGGCCGCCTATGCCATCAAGGCCGTACGTGCTGCCGTGCCAGAAGGCGAGAGCGATGCCGCAGGGCGACTGGAGTGCCGATGGCAGCGTGACCAACTCCCGGACGCGATTCGCGATCTCGTGCTCGACGACCAGCGGTTGCGGAACGACATCTGCTGGTCGGTGTTTGAGTGCTGAGCGGGCAGGCGTGGGGCTACGAGCCCACCCCAGCGCTCATCCGGATCTGCCGCGATGAGCGCGACGCGTCTTGAGGATCATGTCAAGCGTCTGGTTGGACGCACTTGTCAAGCATGTCCCTGACGGGACAAGCCGGCTGCCGGCGATGTCGAGTCTCAGGACGTCCGTGTCCGATCAGTCTCGGGACGTGGGTGACACTTTCCGGCTAGCCAGGTGGTGAGGGCGGCTCGGGTGGGCGTCTTCGGGCCCCGCCCGAGACCGACAAGCCCGCCGCACTGGTGCGGCCCAGCCTCGGCGTGGGCCAGCCGAGTCTGACCACCGTGTAATCCACGGCCACCGCCAGCGCCCACAGCACCCCACGCGGCCAACCCTGCACGGCAACGCCCGCGATCCACGGCACCGCCGACACGCCGTACCAGAACAACATCCGCATCTCGGGACGCTGCCGCTCGTCGCCACGCGTCACGATCACGAGAAACAGGCTGCGACCGACCTGGACGACGACGTACGCGCCGGCGAAGACCAGGCTATGTTCGCCGAACGCCTCAGGCACCGCGGCCGCCAGCACCAAGCTGCCGAACATGCACCCGATGAACAGCACCTGTATCGCCGGCCGCCGAGGGTCGAACCTGTCGGCTACCGCCGACGTCTGGTCCCACACCTAAGCCACGGCGAGCAGCAGCACCAGCGTCTGGAAAGCCCCGCGCCAGTTCAGATGGTCCAGCAGCCATTGCGAGAGCCGGAAGATCGCGAAGACAAACACCAGGTCGAAGAACAGGTCCAGGAACGTCGCCCGCCGTTCCTCCGGTCCCCGCACCAGCCGGGCTGCGCCACCCGCCATCGGTTCGCCCCGTTTCTGCCGCTTCTGTCAGCCTCGGAAACAGTCGTACCACCCGGCAGCGCTGGTGGAGGTGGATGTGCTACTGCGGCCTGGGGTCCAACGGCCTCGCCCGTGGTGGGCGACGGTAGAGGCCGATCAGTTCCTTCCAGCCGTCGCCGCCGGTTCTGATCAGCTCGTCGACCTTGGCAAGGCGTCGGGCCAGTGCCACAGGTGGCGGAGAGTTACCCGGGTTCTACGGGCGGGCAGGGTGAGCGCCAGGCGGGAACGGGCGAAATTGCCTGGTGCCCGTCGACGAGGACGGCGTCCCGCCCAACGTGATCGACCAGAACTGGCTGTGGGTGGAGTTCGGTGGCGAGTTACCAGCAGAGCCACGACGATCACCGACAGGGCGACCATGGTTACCCGACGCATGCGTCGTCTCTACTGTCCCATGGGGAGGATCCACAACCCGTGATCGGTCACCGTGTGCTGCGCGGCGGCCGTCGACCTCCGGTCAGCAGGGGCCGTAACCCTCGTCGAAGAGGCGGCGCGCCCAGTCGGCGTATCCGGCGACCGTCCTGCGGATCGTCTGCCCGTCGTGCAGGAAGAGGTACGCCCGGTCCCCGCTGCGCGCAAACAGCCCGTCGAACCGGTACGTCCCCTGTGGGGCCCGTAGTTCGATGACTGACGGATAGTTCGCCCAGACCTGGTCGACCGGCGTGCCGACCGTGATCCCCTCCGGCGTGCTGACCTGGTCGTCGACCCAGAGCAGCACCAGCCGGTCGTCGACGAAGATCGGGCTGACCGCGCCGGGCCCGGCGAGCGTCGGGCCGCAGGCATCGACGTCGGTGCGGAGCACGCCCCGGTCGCTCAGCTCCGCCTCGGTGTCGCCGAATTCGACGTCGCGGAGCCCGCGCAGGTCCATCACCTCGGTGCCGTCGGCCGGCAGCAGCGGACGCGGACCGCTGCCGGCGATCGAGGCAGCCACTATCAGCGTGGCAATGAACGCAAATTGTCGCAATGTCATGGAATCCCCCAGTCCCCAACGGGACCGGGACGGTGAGGTTGCTGCTCCGCGGCAGATTGCCGGCCTTCCCACTCCTCGGCCAGCTCGTCCCAGTAGTCGGCGCTCAGGCCGCGCCGACCGTGCGCCAGCCAGCCGGCGGTGTCGCGTTCCAGGTGCAGGCCCAGTTCGGCGAAGGGGTCGATCCACGGTCCGGGCTCCGCGCCCAGTCGGGCGAGCGCGGCGTTGATCGGCCACTCGGCCCGCGGACGATCGAGCGTGCCGTCGAAGTACGGCCCCCAGCTCACCTCGCCGCCCAACCAGACCATCGACGACTGATGGCCGAACCCGCCGGCGAACTCGGCCTCCAAGTACGCCACCGGCCCCTGCTGCGACCAGCGGGCCAGCAGCTCCGCCAGCGCGGGCGAGAGGACGAGCCGGAACGGCTGCGCTGCGGACGGCTCCCCGGTCGCGAAGTCCGGCAGCGCGCTGGTCACCTCCTCGATCAGCTGCGGGGTCACCGGGAGCAGGGCGAAGTCCTGCCGGAGTGCGGCGAGCACGGCGTGGTCCAGGCCGACGGTCTGCTCGCGGAGCAGCTCGACGTCGGCCACGACCGCGCTGAGCTCGTAACTCATCCGATCCTCTCGGCGTCCACAGGCTGTGGATGGAACATGTGTACGACGGATCTAGGGGTGCGGCTGAGGGCAACGTACCGCCGATCAAGGGCTCCGGCGTACGACCAAGGGCCGGTCCGTGTGCGGGGGCCGGCCCTTCGTGTGAGCGAGCGGAGGATACGAGATTCGAACTCGTGAGGGTGTAAACCCAACACGCTTTCCAAGTCTGGTCGGCCCCATACGCGCTTGATCGGGCCGGTTCGCCACGGCGCGCGATCATGCTGATCTAAAGGTCGGCCCCCGGCGCCCAGACGTAAATCCATGGCGGGCCCGTGCCGGCCACGGGCTCCAGCTTGTAGACGTCGGCCATGGCGGCATCGAGCAACTCGCCACCGAACTCCACCCACAGCCAGTTCTGGTCGATCAGGTTGGGCGGGACGGGCGTAACGTCTGCGCACTTCGGAGCGCCTTCTGGTCGGCGGGCCAGGGTCCGATCCCAGCTCGCGTCGCGTATCGGATCACGAACGGGGAACGATGAGCCGAACAGCACAGAGGGGCCGGCGCACACGGATCTGGATAGTGGGGGTGAGCGTGCTCGCCCTCCTAGCCGCCGGTGCGGGCACCGCCGTGGCGGGCAGCGACCGGTCCGCCGACGGCAGCGCGGCGGAGGCGCAACTGGTCGCCGACCGCACGACGTCCAAGGTCGACAAGGCGCCCAACTCTCCGCGGCCGGGACGGAAGCCACCTCCCAGCCCTTCGCCGACGTCCAGCCCGACCGCCAGTCCGACGCCGACCCCGACCACCACCCCCTCGCCTCCGAGCACCGACGTGAACGTCCAGATCCCGATCCCGGGGTACGTCACCGGCTTCCGGTTCGGCGACATCCTGGCAGACGAGGCACGCGGCCGGGTCTACATCACGGGGGGCAAGGGCACCGACGGTCTGATCGTCACCGACCTGGACGGCAACGTCCTTCGCACCCTTCAGGGTATCGCGCCGGGGGCCGCCGGGATGACGCTGAGCCCGGACGGCAGCAAGCTCTACATCGCCGCCGGCGACCAGGACTGGCTCAGGATCGTCGACCTGGACACCTGGGAACTGGACGGGCAGTTCACCGGGAAGACCGACGGGACCATGACGTGCCCGAAGGACATGGCCTTCGCGGCCGGTCAGCTCTGGGTCTCCTGGGGGTGCGAGAACGAGCCCACGGCGGGCATCGGCCGGGTCGACCTCGCGACCGGCAAGTTCTACGTGAACGCCGTCGACGCCATCGACGAGCGGATCAGCTCGGCAATGCTGCTGGCCACCTCGCCCGCTCAGCCCGACATGCTGATCGCCGGCGCGACGGGCACCAGCCCGGCCCTGCTGGTCCGCTTCGAGGCCACCGCGACGGGGCTCGTCCAGCGGGCGATCAGCCGCACCGACGGTGGCTCGGTCGCGCAGCTGGAGGTGACCCCGGACGGCACCGAGGTGATCGTCCCCTCGGGCGCGCCGTACTACCACCCGGTCCTGCGCACGTCCGACCTCGTCGAGGTGCACCGGTACCCGACCGTGCCGTACCCGAACGCCGTGGCGATCCGGCCCGACGGCCTCGTCGTGGCCGGCACCGACTCGTCGTACGACAAGGACGTCTGGGTCTTCGAGCCGGGCGGCACCACGCCGATCGCCACGTACGAGTTCGGGCACCTGCCGAACCAGGAGACGTGGGCGCACAACCTGGTCAACGGCGGGCTGGCCGTGTCCGGCAACAAGATCTACGCGGTCACCGACCAATTGGCCGAGCCGGAGATGGTGACCTTGCGGATCCGTACCCTGCCGTGACACCCGACGCCCGGCCCGTCACCGGCGGGCCGGGCGATCGGCGGTCGTCACCGGCTGCGGCGCCGCGTTGAGGAGCCGGAGGCCGCTTTCGGCGAAGGTCGTCGCGTCCGCTGATGTCCACCGGGTTCGGCTCGGAGGCGACACCCGTCCGCACTCGTTCGGCCTCGGCCGCCACCGTTGATGTCAACGACTGATGTCGGGTCCCGCATGTGGACCCTTGTCAAAAATGGGAGCGTCCACTTCGCCGGCAGCCGGCCGCCAGGTCTGCAGGGCCTGCGGTACGACCTGGAGGCGGTACCCTTCCTGGATCAGTCGGGGATGGCCAGCAGCACCCGCGCACGGGCGCCTGCGTCGACGCGGTCGTGGGCTTCAGCTGTGCGTTCGAGGGGCAACGGGTCGCCGATCGCGATGGACAACGCTCCGTCCTGCGCGGCGGCCGTCAGGTCGGCCCCGGCTTGCTGCTTTGCCTCGATGGGGAAGTCGTCGCTGCCGAGTAGCCGGATGGTGACGTTGTCGAACAGCATCGGCCAGAACGGGAAGTCAGGGCGCTCGCGTCGGGTGGCGTAAGCGGCGATGACTGTCTGATTCTTCGCCACAGCGGAATCGAGGTCAACGTTGTCGGAGAATGCGACTTCGATGATCCGGTCCACGCCCTCTGGCGCATGTTCGCGGATGGCGCTGGCCGGATCGGGCTCGTCGAGAGCGACAGCGTGCCTGACGGCCGAGGCGTTCACGTGCTCCAGGTCGCCATGTCGGCGCACTGTTCCGATGACGGTCGCGCCGCCCCAGCGCGCGCCAGCCAGAGCTTCCCCCAGGTCCGGCTGGCTGTAAGTGCAACAGCCAGGCACCACTACCCACTTCCCACGCCACGACAAGAGGTACAACAAGAATTTGCCTGCGGCAGGGTGAAGCGCTCGGCCTGAAATGGTCGGACGTGGATTTGGACAACGGGAGGCTGACCGTGCGCCGAGCGCTTCTCCGGCCGAAATGGCCCCACGGCTGTGAGGGAAAATGCGAGCAGAAGGTGCCCGGCCAGTGCCCGGAGCGAGTGAACGAACGATGAGGGCTGGGTGTTCGCCTCACCGACCGGCGAGGCTATCCACCAGGCGACCGACTACGACGACCGGCACAGGGCAAGTGAGACGACAACTGAGACGAGAGCGACGTAGAGACGACGAAGGGCCGGTCCCTGATGGGGCCGGCCCTCGCGTTTGTGCTGCTCAGAAGAGCGGAGGATACGAGATTCGAACTCGTGAGGGTGTAAACCCAACACGCTTTCCAAGCGTGCGCCCTAGGCCTCTAGGCGAATCCTCCGCGAGCCAGGATACAGGTCCCCGACGGCCCGGCCACCCCACCACCCCCTGAAGATCCACGCCGGGTCGGGTAGGCTGGGTGGCACCTCCCGTGCGGCGGTATCTCGTGAACCTCCCCAGGGCCGGAAGGCAGCAAGGATAAGCGAGCTCTGCCGGGTGCACGGGAGGCCTTTCTGTCTCCGGGTGCCGGTAGCGTCCCTGCGGGTCGGGTCACGGGGTGGTGGGTGGTCACCCGCGCCTGACCGGCGCAGAATGGCTCGGTCGAGAGGAGGCGGTACGGGTGGCACTGGCCCTTTACCGCAAGTACCGGCCGCGCACCTTCGCCGAGATGATCGGCCAGGAGCAGGTCACCGAGCCGCTGTCCCAGGCGCTGCGCAGCGGCCGGCTCAACCACGCCTACCTCTTCTCCGGCCCGCGCGGCTGCGGCAAGACCTCCAGCGCCCGGATCCTGGCCCGCTCGCTCAACTGTGAGCAGGGCCCCACCCCCGAGCCGTGCGGGACGTGCGGGTCCTGCCGCTCGCTGGCCCCCGACGGCGGCGGTTCGATCGACGTCATCGAGATCGACGCGGCCAGTCACGGCGGCGTCGACGACGCCCGGGAGCTGCGCGAGAAGGCCTTCTTCGCCCCGGCCAGCAGCCGCTTCAAGATCTATATCATCGACGAGGCGCACATGGTCTCGTCGGCCGGCTTCAACGCCCTGCTCAAGCTGGTCGAGGAGCCGCCGGAGTACGTCAAGTTCATCTTCGCCACCACCGAGCCGGAGAAGGTCCTCGGCACGATCAAGTCGCGGACCCACCACTACCCGTTCCGGCTGTTCCCGCCGAAGGTGCTCCGGCCGTACCTGGAGCAGCTCACCGAGGCGGAGGGGGTGACCGTCGAGCCGGCGGTCTTCCCGCTGGTGGTGCGCGCCGGTGGGGGCAGCATGCGGGACAGCCTCTCCGTGCTCGACCAGCTCATCGCGGGCGCCGGCCCGGAGGGGGTCGGCTACGCTCGGGCCGCCGCGCTGCTCGGCGTGACCGATTCGGCGCTGATCGACGAGATGTGCGACGCGCTCGCCGCCGGGGACGGCGCCGCCGCGTACGCCACCGTCGACCGGGTCGCCGAGGCCGGGCACGATCTGCGCCGGTTCGCCTCGGACCTGCTGGAACGGCTGCGCGACCTGATCGTCCTCCAGCAGGTGCCGGACGCCGCGGCCAAGGGGCTGATCGACGGCCCGACCGACCAGATCGAGCGGATGGCCGCCCAGGCCCAGCGGCTCGGCCCGGGCACCCTGTCCCGCTGCGCCGACATCGTGCACAACGGCCTGGTCGACATGCGCGGCACCACCGCGCCCCGGCTGCTGCTCGAGCTGATCTGCGCCCGGATGATGCTGCCCGGCGCCGACGACTCCACCGGCGGGCTGCTGCAGCGCTTGGAGCGGATGGAGCGCCGGCTCACCCTGGGCGGCGGCGAACTGCCGCCGGTCGCCGCCGGGTCCGCGCCGGTCGCCCCCGCTTCTCCGGTACGCCAGGAGCCTCCCGCCCCGACCGCGGCTGCCGCCGCGCCCCAGCCGGAGACGGCCGGCACGCCGGCGGCTGCCGGTGTCCCGTCCGCGGCGGCCGCCGCCCGCGCCGCCGCCGTGGCCGCCGGTTCCCGCCCCGCCCCGGCAGCGACTGACCCGGCCCCGGGCGGTTCCGCCGACCCGGCCCCGGGCGGTTCCGCCCCGGCCGGTGGCCCGGCAGCCGCCGGCCCGGCCACCGCTGCCGCCCCGGAGTCCGGCGCCCCGGCCCGCCGGGTGGTGCCGCCGTCGGCCGTGCTGCCCGACCCGGCCACTCCCGAGCCGCCCCGCCCCGGCGCCGCCGCGTCCGGTGCCCTGGACGCGGTCGCGGTACGCCGGGTCTGGCCGGAGGTGGTCGGCAAGGTCAACCGGACCAACAAGCGCATCGCGGCGCTGATGCGCGACGCGGTTGTCCGGGAGCTGGACGGCGACACGCTGGTGCTGACGGTGAAGTCGACGGTGCTGGCCAAGATGATGTCCGACCACGCCCCGGTGCTCACCGACGCGCTCTACGAGGAGCTGGGCGGTCGCTGGCAGATCCGCTGCGAGGTGGCGGGCGAGCGGGGCGGGGTGTCGCTCGGCGGCGGGTCACGCTCCGCCGCCCCGGCCCGCCCGGCCGCCCCGCCGCCCGCCGCCCCCACGCCGCCCGGTGGCCCGGCCGGGTCCGGTCCCGCCAACGGCGTGGGCCCCGGTGGCCCGTCCGGGCGCCGGGCCACCCCTGGTGGGCGAGTCGACGGTCCGGCACGCGTCGAGTCGAGCGGCCAGCCCGCCGGTACGCCCACCGCCGCCGTCGAGGAGGAGGACTGGCCCGAGGCGGCCCGTCCCGGTGGCGGCGCGGGTGGGGATGCGGACTGGCCGGAGCCCGCCCGCCCCGGCGGCCCGGCAGCCGTCGGTGGCGCGGGCGACTGGCCGGAGCCGGCCCGTCCCGGCGGCGCGACGGCGGCCGGGGCGAGCGCCCCCACGGCGACGGCCACGGTGCCGGCCGCCCCCACGACCACGGCCAGCGCGCCGGCCGTACCGAAGCCGGCCGCCCCCCAGGACGGCCCGGCGGTGAGCCAGGCCCCGGTGAGCAGCGCGATCGCGGCGGCCCGGGCGGCGGCGGCCGGTGCGGGCGCCGCCAAGGGAGCTCGGGCCGGCCAGCCGGCGCGGAAGACCGCGGACGCCGACTGGGCCGGCGAGCCCCCGTATGACCCGGACTACGACGGGCCGATCCGCGGTGGCGGACGCCCGGCCGCGGCGGCGCCGGCGTACGAGGGCTTCGACCCGGGCGACGAGCCGCTGGACGAGGTGATCGACGAGCGGACCGCCCGGCAGTCCAGCGAGGAGCAGGCGGTGCAGCTGCTCCGGGAGGCGTTCGGGGCGGAGAAGATCAACGAGGTGGACGCGCGCTGAGCGCGGACGTGTGCCGCCGCCCGATTAGGCTGGGCGGCGGCCGAGCAGACGAGTGTGAGAAGGAGCCATCCGTGCGCCCAGGTGGACAGCCGAACATGCAGCAGATGCTGAAGCAGGCGCAGAAGATGCAGCAGCAGATCGCCAAGGCTCAGGCCGAGCTGGCCGACGCGGAGCTGACCGGCACCGCGGGCGGCGGCCTGGTCACCGCGACGGTCGCCGGCACCGGCGAGCTGAAGTCCATCAAGATCGACCCGAAGGCGGTCGACCCGGAGGACGTGGAGACCCTGGAGGACCTGGTCGTCGCGGCAGTGCACAACGCCGCCGAGGCGGCCCGGGAGCTGACCGAGCAGAAGATGGGCCCGGTCGCGGGCGGCATGGGCGGCCTCGGCCTGCCCGGGTTCTGAGCCGGCAGATGTACGAGGGTGCCATCCAGGACCTGATCGACGAGCTGGGGCGGCTGCCGGGCGTGGGCCCGAAGAGCGCCCAGCGGATCGCCTTCCACGTCCTGTCGGCGGATCCCGCCGATGTGAACCGGCTGGCCGGCGCGCTGCGCAAGGTGAAGGAGCTGGTGCGGTTCTGCACCACCTGCTTCAACGTGGCCGAGTCGGAGCAGTGCCGGATCTGCCGCGACGCGCGGCGCACCGACGAGGTGCTCTGCGTGGTCGAGGAGCCGAAGGACGTGGTGGCGATCGAGCGGACCGGTGAGTTCCGCGGCCGGTACCACGTGCTCGGCGGGGCGATCAACCCGCTGGAGGGGATCGGCCCGGACAACCTGCGGATCCGTGAGCTGATGACCCGGCTGAGCGGTGGCACGGTGCGCGAGCTGATCCTCGCCACCGACCCGAACACCGAGGGCGAAGCGACCGCGACGTACCTGGCCCTTCTGGTGAAGCCGATGGGGATCTCGGTGACCCGGCTGGCCAGCGGACTGCCGGTCGGCGGCGACCTGGAGTACGCCGACGAGATCACCCTGGGTCGGGCGTTCGAGGGCCGCCGGGCGGTCTGACCGACACCACGGGCACGCTGGCCGGCACCTCCTCGGGGGGCCGGCCAGCTTCGTCCACGTACCCGGAATGTGGGACGAGTGTGTCGAGCGCCACGCCCACAGATCCCGGTCGCACGGTCGACCGGTTTGTGGCGATCTGCCCGATCCCACGATCGGCCTCCTGCTGTGACAGTCCCGTTTGTCTGGAGATCCGGCACTGTCAGACCCGGCTACTTGGTGTCGGCTTGATAGCGATTGCCTAACGGCCGTTCCGCTTCTGTGTGTCGTGTCATAGCCTCCCGCTCACGGACTGAGCCACAACTCGGCGTGGTCATGCGCATGACAGAGGTGAGAGATGCAGGCAGGCAGGCTTAAAGCGGCCGTGGCCCTCGCGGCCGCTGCCGCTCTGGCGGTCGGGGCGTCCGGCTGCGCCAAGAGCGAGCGCGACGGTGAGAGCGGGGGCGCCAAGACTGGCGGCACCTTCGTCTTCGCGGGGGCCGGTGACCCGAAGAACTTCGACCCGATCTTCAACGACGACGGTGAGTCGTTCCGGCCGATCCGCCAGATGTACGACACCCTCATCCAGAACAAGCCGGGCACGGCCGATCTGCAGGGCGCCCTGGCGGAGAGCTGGGAGCACGACGCCGAGGGCAAGGTCTGGACCTTCAAGCTCCGCAAGGGCGTGAAGTTCCACGACGGCACGGACTTCAACGCCGCCGCGGTCTGCTTCAACTTCGACCGCTGGTTCAACATGAAGGGCGCCGCCGCCCAGTCCCAGATGATCTACTACTCGGACGTCTTCGGCGGCTTCGCCAAGAACGAGGCAGAGGGCGTCGGCAAGCCGGTCTACAACAAGTGCGAGGCCAAGGACGACGGCACCGCCGTCGTCACGATGAACCAGTACAAGGGCGCCTTCCCCGGTGCCTTCGCGCTGACCGCGCTGTCGATCGCCAGCCCGGAGGCGCTGAAGAAGTACGACGCCGACGCGGTGAAGCAGAACGGCGACTCCTTCGAGTACAGCGCGTTCGCCAACGAGCACCCGGTCGGCACCGGCCCGTTCTCCTTCGGCGGGTGGGACAAGGCCAAGGGTGAGATCACCCTGAACCGGAACCCCGACTACTGGGGCGACAAGGCCAAGGTCGACAAGCTCGTCATCAAGGTCATCAAGGATGAGAACACCCGCAAGCAGGAGCTGCGCGCCGGTACCGTCCAGGGCATCGACTTCCCGGCCCCGGCCGACCGCAAGGCGCTCTCCGGTGAGGGCTTCCAGGTCCTCGACCGCCCGGCGTTCAACATCCTCTACCTGGGCTTCAACCAGAAGAACCCGAAGCTGAAGGACCTGCGGGTGCGGCAGGCGATCGCCTACGCCCTCAACCGTCAGCAGCTCGTCCAGACCAAGGGCCCGGGTGGCACCAAGGTCGCCGACGAGTTCATGCCGGACACCGTGCTCGGCTACGCCTCGGACGTGCAGAAGTACGAGTACAACGTGGAGAAGGCCAAGCAGCTGCTCAAGGACGCGGGCGTCCAGAACCTGACGCTCAACTTCTACTACCCGACCGACGTCTCCCGGCCGTACATGCCGAACCCGCAGGAGATCTTCACCGTCCTCGCCAACGACCTGCAGGCCGTCGGCATCAAGGTCAACGGTGTGGCCCGCCCGTGGAACGGTGGCTACAAGGACGACGTGCAGCAGTTCGGCAAGCAGGACCTGCACATCCTCGGGTGGACCGGTGACTACAACGACCCGGGCAACTTCGTCGGCACCTTCTTCGGTCGCGGCAAGGTCGAGTTCGGCGACCAGGCGATGACCGAGATGTTCGACGCCATCACCAAGGCCGACGGCACCGTCGACGAGGCCGGCAAGAAGGCCGCCTGGGAGCAGGTCAACCGCGACATCGCCGCCAAGTGGCTGCCGGCCGTGCCGATCTGGCACGCCCCGCCGGCCATCGTCGTCACCAAGGACGTCAAGGGTCTGGTCGCCAGCCCGCTGACCGACGAGCGGTTCAACACCGTCAGCGTCGGCTGAGCAGGCCGCTGAACCACTGACGCCGTACGCGGAATCGGCCCGGGCCGGGCATACGCCCCGGCCCGGGCCGAACCGCTGATATCGAGAATCTGGTGTGAGAGATGTTGCGAGTCGTAGTCCGCCGCCTGCTCCAGCTGGTGGTGACCCTGATAGCGCTGTCCGCGCTCATCTTCGTCTGGTTGCGGAACCTGCCCGGCGGCCCGATCGAGGCGCTGCTCGGTGAGCGGGCCACCCCCGAGCGGCGCGCGCTGCTGACCAAGGCGCTCGGCTACGACCAGCCGATCCTGGTGCAGTACGCCAAGTTCATGCAGCGGGTCGTGACCGGCGACTTCGGCAACTCGATCCGGACCGGTGACGCGGTCACCGAGGTGATCGGCCGCGCCTTCCCGGCCACCATCGAGCTGGCCGTGGCCGCTCTGATCATTGCGGTCGGGCTCGGCGTGCCGCTCGGCTACCTCGCCGCCCGGCACCGCGGCCGGCTGCTGGACAATCTGAGCATCGCGGGCACCCTGCTCGGCATCTCGATCCCCATCTTCTTCCTGGGCTACCTGCTCAAGGACGTCTTCACCCAGAACATCCACTGGTTCCCGCCCTCCGGGCGGCTCAGCACCGGCGTGGACAACACCGAGGTCACCGGCTTCTTCGTCCTCGACGGACTGCTCACCCGGGAGTTCGATGCCACCGCCGACGCGCTCTGGCACCTCATCCTGCCGGCGTTCACCCTGGCCACCATCCCGCTGGCGGTGATCGTCCGGATCACCCGGGCCAGCGTGCTGGACGTGCTCAACGAGGACTACGTCCGCACCGCCGAGGCCAAGGGCCTGCGGCACCGGGTCATCCGGGGGCGGCACATCCTGCGCAACGCCCTGCTGCCGGTGGTCACCACCATCGGCCTGCAGACCGGCGCGCTGCTCTCCGGCGCGGTACTCACCGAGAAGGTCTACAACTGGGGCGGTCTGGGCACGCTGATCACCGATTCGATCAGCGGCGGTCGCGACTACCCGGTGCTCCAGACGCTGATCCTGCTGGCCGCGCTGGTCTTCGTGGTGGTCAACCTCCTGGTCGACCTCTCCTACGCCTTCATCGACCCGAGGGTGCGTGTGCGATGAGTGACCCGATCACCCGGCCCGGCGTGGCCGCCCCCCGCGACGGCGCGGACACGCCCGGGACCGACAAGCCCGCCGCCGGCGAGCGGCGGGAGGGCATGAGCGAGCGCAGCATCGGCCTGCTCGGCGACCGGAAGAAGGCCCGCCTGGACGAGCTGGCCCGGGCCGGCGCCGACAAGGGTGGCGTGAGCCTCGTCCGGGACGCGTTCCGTCGGCTGCGGCGCAATCCGGTCGCCATCGTCGGCGCGTCGATCGTCGCGCTCTTCGTCCTGGTGGCGATCTTCGCGCCGCTGCTCGCCCCGCACGACCCGGCGCAGCGCTTCGACGAGCTCACGAAGAACCTGACCGTCGACACCATTCCCGGTGCCAGCGGCGAGTTCCCACTCGGATCCGACCCACTCGGTCGGGACTTCCTCTCCCGCATGATCTACGGGGCCCGGCAGACCCTCTTCGTCGGCGTGGTCGCCACCCTGATCGGCCTGAGCCTCGGGGTGCTCGTCGGGGCGATCGCCGGCGCGTTCGGCGGCTGGGTCGACAACCTCCTGATGCGCTTCACCGACGTGATGCTGGCCCTGCCCGCCCTGCTGCTGGCGATCAGCCTGGTGGCCATGGCCAGCCGATCCAGCCAGTGGACGGTCATCTTCGCGGTGGCCATCGTCAACGTGCCGATCTTCGCTCGGCTGCTGCGTGGTTCGATGCTGGCCCAGCGGGAGAGCGACCACGTGCTGGCCGCCCGGGCGCTGGGCGTGAAGCAACGCAACATCGTGCTCCGGCACATGCTGCCCAACGCGATGACCGCGGTGATCGTGCAGGCCACGCTGACCCTGTCCACCGCCATCCTGGAGGCCGCCTCGCTCTCCTTCCTCGGGCTCGGCGACCCGGACATCAACCGCGCCGAGTGGGGTCTGATGCTCGGTGTGGACGGTCAGCGCTATTTCGAGGTCCGTCCCGAACTTGCCTACTACCCGGCGCTCGCGATCATCGTGGTCGCGCTCGGCTTCACCCTGCTCGGTGAGGCGATGCGCGAGGCGATCGACCCGAAGAACCGGCGGTGACGGCGATGCGGCGGATCAGCACGGCCGGCGGACGCCGGCGGCGAGCGCGAGGAGTGAGCTTGCGAGCCCGGCAGTCGCGAGCGAAGGACCAGCACCGTGAGGAAGTGACCCGATGAGCCTGCTCGACGTACGCGATCTGAGCGTGGTGTTCCAGCGCCGCGGTGAGCGGCCGTTCACCGCGGTCGACAAGGTGAGCTTCAGCGTGGAGCCGGGGCAGACCGTCGGCCTGGTCGGCGAGTCCGGCTGCGGCAAGAGCGTGACCAGCCTGGCGATCATGGGCCTGCTGCCGAAGCGGGGCAACAAGGTCACCGGTGAGGTGCTCTTCGAGGGCGCCAACCTGCTCAAGCTGCGCCCGGACGACATGCGGGACCGGCGGGGGCGGGACATCGGCATGATCTTCCAGGACCCGCTCTCCTCGCTGAACCCGGTCGTCCCGATCGGTCTCCAGGTCGCCGAGGTGCTGGAGCGGCACCGGGGGATGGACCGCAGGGCGGCCATGAAGGAGGCGCGGGAGCTGCTCGACGCGGTCGGCATCCCCGACCCGGCCCGGCGGTTGACGGAGTACCCGCACCAGATCTCCGGCGGCATGCGGCAGCGGGCCCTGATCGCCATCGCGCTGGCCTGCAAGCCGCGGCTGCTGATCGCCGACGAGCCGACCACCGCGCTGGACGTGACCATCCAGGCGCAGATCCTCACCCTGCTCAAGCAGCTCGTCGACGAGACCGGCACGGCGCTGATCATGATCACGCACGACCTGGGCGTGGTGGCCGGCCTCTGCGACACGGTCAACGTGCTCTACGGGGGCAAGGTGGTGGAGCGGGCCCGCCGGCACGAGCTGTTCGCCCGGGCCCGGCACCCGTACACCCACGGGCTGCTCAGCTCGGTGCCGCGGCTGGACTCGCCCCGCGGCGAGCGGCTGCACGCCATCCGCGGCTCGGTGTCCGACAACATCCCGTGGGCCGAGGGGTGCGCCTTCGCCCCCCGCTGCGACAACGTGGTGGACGCCTGCCTGGAGGGGCCGCCCCCGCTCGACCCCACCGCGACCGGCGGCGACCTGCGCTGCAACAACCCCGTTTCTGAGGAGGTGGCGGTACCGTGACCGAGCGGACCGGACCACTGGTCGAACTGCGCGACGTCAAGGTCCACTTCCCGATCAAGAGCGGGGTGCTCTTCGACCGCACCGTCGGGTACGTCTACGCGGTCGACGGCGTCTCGTTGTCGATCAACGCGGGTGAGACGTACGGGCTGGTGGGCGAGTCGGGCTGTGGCAAGTCCACCCTCGGTCGGGGCCTGCTGCGGCTGGTCGAGCCGACCGACGGCGAGATCGTCTTCGACGGCACCGAGATCCGCTCGCTCAAGGGCGAGTCGCTGCGCCGGGCCCGACGCCGGATGCAGATGATCTTCCAGGACCCGCTGTCCAGCCTGGACCCCCGGCAGTCGGTGGAGTCCCTGCTGGTGGAGGGGCTCAAGGCGCACGGCCTGGCCGACGACAAGGCCGCGACCGCCAAGCGACTGCGCGAGACCCTGGAGGCGGTCGGCCTGCCGGCCTCGGCGCTCAGCAAGTATCCGCACGAGTTCTCCGGCGGCCAGCGGCAGCGGATCGGCATAGCCCGGGCGCTGGTGCTCAACCCCGAGCTGATCGTCGCCGACGAGCCGGTCTCCGCGCTGGACGTGTCGATCCAGGCGCAGGTGCTCAACCTGCTGGAGGACCTGCAGAACGAGCGCGGCCTGACGTACCTGATCATCGCCCACGACCTGGCGGTGGTCCGGCACATCGCCGACACGGTCGGGGTGATGTACCTGGGCGGCCTGGTGGAGGAGGCGTCCAGCGACGACCTCTACCGGGAGCCGATGCACCCGTACACGAAGGCGCTGATGTCGGCGGTGCCGGTGCCGGACCCGCTGGTGGAGGACCGTCGCGAGCGGATCCTGCTCGCCGGTGACCTGCCCTCGCCGGCGAACCCGCCGGCCGGGTGCCGGTTCCACACCCGCTGCCCGTGGGCCCAGCCGACCCGCTGCGCTGACGAGCGGCCGGCGCTGCGCGAGGTGCTCGGCGGGCACCGGGTGGCCTGCCACTACGCCGAGGACATCGCGGCCGGGGGGATCCGGCCGCACGAGGTGGAGCCGGAGCTGGTCCGGCCGGACGACGGCGCGGCGCCGGGCGACACCGGTGAGCTGATCCCGACCCCGTGAGCACGGCACGAGGCCCCTTCCCCGCCGGGGAAGGGGCCTCGTGGCGTTCCGGGTCAGCCCTCGGGGCGGTTGAGCAGGGCGACGGCGATGGCGTGCACGGCGTCCAGGCCGGCCGGGTCGGCCAGCGCGACCCTGCCGCCGCTCACCGCGTACCACTCGTCGGCGTCCTTGTACTGCACCCGCAGGGTCACCTGGCCGTCGGCGTGCTCGGTGCGCAGGGTCAGCTCCCCGGTCACCACGCCGGCCTCGTCGGTCATCACCCCGCCCGGCCCGGCCGTGATGTCCGCGGTCCGCTGCTGCGCCCCGCCGCCGGCCGTGGCCCCCTCGGCCGGGGTGGCCGGCGTGGCGGGCGCGGCCGGATTGGCGTCGGCGGACATGCCCGCCCCGGAGACGTCCGCGGGCGCCGCCGGGGCGCCGTCCGCGGTCATCCCGGCCGTGGTCGGTCCGGTGCCACCGCCGGCCGCCGCGGCGCCCCCGCCACCGGCGTCCGGCGTCTTGTCCGGGGCGGGTGTCGCCCCGGCCCCGGTCACGGCTTGCTCGCCCATGTGCAGCCCTCCAACATGTCGGTGAGGGCGGCCTTCTCGGCACTTGTCACCGTCAGCCGCCAATAGTGCTTGACCGTTACCCAGTCCGCGGCGTACTGGCACCAGTACGACCGGTTCGCCGGCTTCCACTGGGAGGGGTCCTGATCACCCTTTGCCCGGTTGGAGGTCAGGGAAACCGCGATGAGCTGTGGCCGGGTCAGGTCGTTGGCGAAGTCGCCGCGCTTCGAGTCGTCCCACTCGTCGGCGCCCGAGCGCCACGCGTTGGCCAGCGGCACCATGTGGTCGATGTCCACGTCGGCCGGGTCGGTGAAGACCCGCCCGTCGTAGACGCTCTCCCAGCGCCCGCCCACCACGTTGCAACCGGAGAGCTTGATGCTCTCCCCGTCGCGCTGGAGGACGCTGTCCCGGACGTCGCAGTTCTTCCCGGTGTCCCGCCAGTGCGGGAACCGGGCGCGGCTGTAGCCCTTCATCGACCCGGCACTCGCGACGGTCAGCTCACCGAGCTGCTGGGTGACGTTGCCGGCGCTGCTCGGCGGGGTCTCCGGCTCGCCGACCGGCACGCAGCCGGAAGCGCCGAGGGCGATCGCCGCGGCGAGCGCGGCCGCCACCGCGACGCGAGCTCCTGATCTGGTACGCACAGACGACACCTCTCCAGCTTGCGGGCTCCCGGCGATCCCGCACAGTACCCCCGGGCCGGTTTCTGTGATTCGTGGCGTCCGGATCGGATCGCGGGCAGATTGTTAGCCATGACCGCATCCGCACCCGCGCTCCGGACGGGCACCGCCGCCGGGCGGGGCACGCTGCTCGCCGCCGTCCTCGCTTCCGGCATGGTGTTCCTGGACACCACGGTGGTGAACGTGGCGCTGCCCCGACTCGGGGCCGAGCTCGGTGCGACGGTGGCCGGTCTGCAGTGGACGGTGAACGGGTACCTGCTCATGCTGGCCGCGTTCGTGCTGCTCGGCGGGGCGCTCGGCGACCGGTTCGGCCGTCGCCGCGTCTTCCTGCTCGGGGTGGTGTGGTTCGCCGTCGCCTCGGTGCTCTGCGGACTGGCCCAGGGGACCAGTTGGCTGATCGCGGCCCGGTTCCTCCAGGGCGCCGGCGGGGCGCTGCTCACCCCGGGGTCGCTCTCGGTGCTCCAGGCCAGCTTCCACCCGGACGACCGGGGCAAGGCGATCGGCACCTGGGCCGGGCTCTCCGGCGTCTCCACCGCCCTCGGTCCGCTCCTCGGCGGCTGGCTGATCGACGCGTTCTCCTGGCGGTGGATCTTCTTCATCAACGTGCCGCTGGCGGTGGCGGTGGTGCTCGCCGCGATGCGCTGGGTGCCGGAGAGCCGGGACGAGAACGTCTCACGTACCGCCGCGGGGCATCGCCGGTTCGACGTGGCGGGCGCGCTGCTCGGCGCGCTCGGCCTCGGCGGCGTCACGTACGCCCTGATCGACGCCCCGGCCCACGGTGTCGCCTCCCTGCCGGTGCTGGTCTCGGTGTTGGTGGGCGTGGTCGCCGCGGTGGTCTTCGTGCTGGTGGAGCGGCGGCGCGGGGACACCGCGATGCTCCCCACCGGCCTCTTCACCAGCCGGCTCTTCTCGGTGCTCAACGTCTTCACCGTGGTGGTGTACGCGGCGCTCGGCGGCTTCACCTTCTTCCTCGCCGTCTACCTGCAGAACGCGGTCGGCTGGTCGGCGCTGCTCACCGGGCTGGCCACCGTGCCGATGACGGTGCTGCTGGCGGTCGGCTCGTCCCGGGCGGGCGCGCTCGCCGCGCGGATCGGCCCGCGGCTGCCGCTGACCGTCGGTCCGGTGGTCGCCGCCGTCGGCCTGCTGCTGCTCCGCCGGGTCGGCCCCGGCGCGTCGTACTGGACGGACGTGCTGCCCGGGGTGGTGCTGTTCGGGGCGGGACTGACCCTGGTCGTGGCGCCGCTGACCGCCTCGGTGCTGGCCGCCGTGGCCGATCGGTTCGCGGGGGTGGCGAGCGGGTTCAACAACGCGGCGTCCCGGGCCGGCAGCCTGCTGGCGGTGGCCGCGCTGCCGCTGCTGGTCGGCCTCTCCGGCACCGGCTACGAGCAGAAGTCGGCGCTGACCCACGCCTTCCGTGGGGCGCTGCTCTGGTGTGCCGGGTTGCTGCTGGCCGGCGCGGCGATGGCCGCGCTGCTGATCCACCGGCCGCCCCGGGAGGCGCCCGGCGCCCAGCCGTGCCCGTCGCTGCCCGCCTCGACCCCACCCGACGACCGCCGCCGTCGCGGGGCCTGACGGGCGGGCGTCGGATCGATAGGGTGTGGGCGGCCACCGGGCGTGGCCGGGAGGCGACCGACCGGGGGGACCGTTGACCCAGATCGAGATCAATCCGGGCCAGTTGACCAACGCCGCGCGCGGGCTGGAGCAGTTCGTCGTGCCGGACCTGACCGACGCGGCGCGGCGGATGGCCGACTCGTACCGGCTCGACCCGCCCGGGTTTGGCGCGCTGCTGTCGTTCGCCGAGGGCTACTACAACTCCGTCGCCGACTACCAGCTGCGCAATCTGGAGACGGCGGTGCAGGTCGTCCAGTCGGTCGCCGCCGGGCTCCGCCGGACGGTGGCCAACTACCACGCCGCCGAACAGGCCAACGTGGACATGTTCCTGGCGCCCGCCGCCGACGATCCGGCCGGTTACCTCGGCGGGCTCGGCGACGCCGGGTTCCCCCGCCTCTTCACCGACCCGCTCGGCGGGATGGACGGGCTGGGCGACGGCGCCGCCGAGGTGCTCACCGTGGCCACCCAGACAATGTTCGTCGGCCTCGGGGTGGCCACCGCGGCGATGGCCCCCGACTACCTGCCCGCGCCGCTGACCGCGGCGGCGATGGTCGCGAACGGGTTCTCCGTCATCGAGGCGGCGCGCGAGCTGGGCGCGGTGGCGGCGACCCTGGAGGGTTCGGTCATCAAGAAGTTCGACGGGTACGCCACCGGCGCGACGGCCGGCTGGGTGGACGGCAGCGTGGTCGAGTACCGCGACGTGGTCGCCGAGGTGTCCCGGGAGCTGGGTCAGGTGCAGAAGGCGCTCGGCGCGCTGTCCGCGTCCCTGCTGGCCGTGGCCGGTCTGCTCACCGCGTTCTGGCTGGCGTTCATCGCCTTCACCGCCGAGTTCTTCGTGTTGATCCTCGACCTGACGCTCTCCTCGATCGGCCCGCAGGCCCTCGTGCTCCAGCCGATCATCCAGGCGCTCGGCGCGGCCGCCAGCGCCTCCTGGCTGACCGCCACCGGCACCGTGATCACGGTCGCCACGGCGGCGGTCACCCTGCTCTCCGGCGTGGTCAAGGAGTTCGCCGCGGTGCAGACCTTCGACGAGCAGGGCGACGGCACGCCGGACCTCCGGCAGGTCAAGATCGCCTGGCACTCCGCCTGACCGAGGAAAGGTAGCGTCGATGAGCGGTTTCGAGGCCCAGATCCAGCAGGCCACGCGGCAGGTGCGGCAGCGGCTGGACGCGTTCGAGCAGCAGCGCACCGTGCTCGCCGAGACGGTGGGTGAGGGGACCAGCGAGGACGGTCTGATCACCGCCCGGGTCGGCGCGGGCGGCGCCGTGCAGGACCTGGAGATCAACCCGCGCGCGATGCGGCTGGACAGCCACACCCTGCGGGACGCCATCCTCGCCGCCATCCGCGCCGCGACCGCGAACTGGACGGAGGCGGTCCAGGAGGCGACGGCGCGTCCGCCGGTCGACCCGGAGCAGCTGCTGCGGGACTTCGGCGTCAGCCCGGAGCTGAAGGCGACGATGGCGCAGTTCTCCCAGCGGGCCGCCGACATCGAGCAGAACCTCGCCGCCCTCCGCCGGAACCTGGCCGGATGATCGGGTTGACCGCCGAGCCGGGCCGTGCCGGTGAGCTGCTGGTGGTCCGTGCGCCCCGCCGGGCCGGCCACGCGGTCCTCGGCTGGCTGGTGCCGGTCGCCCTCGGCGTGGCCGCGCTGCTGGCCGTGCTGGTGTTCGTGCTGCTCTGGTCCCGGTCACCGATCGCCGCGATCGGGGGCGCCGCCTGCACCTTCCTGTTCGTGATGTTCTTCGCCCTGCTGCCGGGGGCGCCGCTGGAACATCGCCGCCGCGGCGGCCGGGACGACAGCGTCGGGCTGCCGATGGCCGAGCTCTCGAACGAGGGTGTCCGGGTCCGGTACCGGGCGCCGAGCCTCGGCGAGCGGCGCACCGGCGAGCCGGCCGACCCGGCGTACGACGCCGCGGTGGCCTGGGCCGACGTCACCGGCTGGCGGTACGGCCGGGACCCGTACGGCCAGTCGGTGGTCGTGGTCGAGGTGACCGGGCCGGCGGCGGTGGCGCTGCGCCCCGCCGCCCCGCTGCTCCGGTCCTACCTCGACCGGCTCGTCCGGGACACCGGGTCGCCGGTGGCGGTGCGGGCTCCGATCGCCGGGCCCGAGCAGGAGCGGGCCGTCGTGAACCGGCTCACCAGGCAGGGCGTGCCCCGTACCGACGGCTGACCGGCCGCCGGCGCGGGTGACCGACCCGGGCCGCCCGCCGGAGGCGACAGGCCGGGCGGCGCCCGGCCGGGTGCCGGACGCCGCCGTGTGCTCAGCTCCGCGCGCGGTTGACCGCGCTGGTGACCGCCTTCACCGAGGCGGTCACGATGTTGGCGTCCGTCCCGACGCCCCAGACGGTCCGGCCGTCCACCTCGCACTCGACGTACGCGGCGGCCTGGGCGTCCCCGCCGGAGGAGAGCGCGTGCTCGTGGTAGTCGAGCACCCGTACCGCTACGCCGAGGGACTGCAGCGCGTTGACGTACGCGTCGATCGGGCCGTTGCCGACCGCGGCGAGCGAGCGACGTGCGCCGCCGAAACCCACCTCGGCCTCGATCTCGACCTTGCCGTCGGCGGTGCCGATGGTGTAGCCGGCCAGGCTGACCGCCGGGTCGACCTGGTGGTCGACGAGGTAGTTGCGGGCGAAGATCTCCCACATGGTGCCCGGGTCGACCTCACCGCCGTCGTGGTCGGTGACCTGCTGCACCACGCCGGAGAACTCGATCTGGAGGCGACGTGGCAGGTCGAGCTGGTGCTCGCTCTTCATGACGTACGCGACGCCGCCCTTGCCGGACTGCGAGTTGACCCGGATGACCGCCTCGTAGGTGCGGCCCAGGTCCTTCGGGTCGATCGGCAGGTACGGCACCGCCCAGGTGAACTCGTCGACCGGCACCCCGGCGCGCTCCGCGTCCTTCGCGAGGGCCTCCAGGCCCTTCTTGATCGCGTCCTGGTGGGAGCCGGAGAAGGCGGTGTAGACCAGGTCGCCCGCGTACGGGTGGCGCTCGTGCACGGGGAGCTGGTTGCAGTACTCGACGGCCCGCCTGACCTCGTCGATGTTGGAGAAGTCGATCATCGGGTCGATGCCCTGGGAGAACAGGTTGAGCCCCAGGGTCACCAGGTCGACGTTGCCGGTCCGCTCGCCGTTGCCGAAGAGGCAGCCCTCGATCCGGTCGGCGCCGGCCAGCAGGCCCAGCTCGGCGGCGGCCACGCCGGTGCCCCGGTCGTTGTGCGGGTGCAGGCTGAGCACCAGGCTGTCCCGCCGGGGCAGGCGCCGGTGCATCCACTCGATCGAGTCGGCGTACACGTTCGGCATGGCCATCTCGACCGTGGCCGGCAGGTTGACGATCAGCTTCCGGTCCGGGGTCGGGTCGACCACCTCGATGACCTTGGCGCAGACCTCCAGCGCGTACTCCAGCTCGGTGCCCGTGTACGACTCGGGGGAGTACTCGTAGTGGATGTCGGTGTCCGGGGTGTGGATCTCGGCGTACTTCTGGCAGAGCCGGGCGCCCTGGGTGGCGATGTCGGTGATGCCGTCCCGGTCCAGGCCGAAGACCACCCGGCGCTGGAGCGTCGAGGTCGAGTTGTAGAAGTGCACGATGGCCCGGCGCGCGCCACGCAGCGACTCGAAGGTCCGCTCGATCAGGTGCTCCCGGCACTGGGTGAGCACCTGGATGGTGACGTCCTCCGGGATCAGGTCCTGCTCGATCAGCTGGCGGACGAAGTCGAAGTCCGTCTGGCTGGCCGACGGGAAGCCGACCTCGATCTCCTTGTAGCCCATCTGGACCAGCAGCTGGAACATCCGGCGCTTGCGTTCCGGCGACATCGGGTCGATCAGCGCCTGGTTGCCGTCGCGGAGATCGACCGCGCACCAGCGCGGTGCGGCCTCGACCCGGCGGGTCGGCCAGGTGCGGTCCGGCAGCTCGAGCCGGAACTGCTGGTGGTAGGGCAGGTAGCGCTGGAACGGCATCCGGCTGGGACGCTGCCGGGCGATCGGATCGGTCTCAGCGTCAGTGGCGGGTTGAGCCATGGTGAAGGTGCTCCCCTGAACATGTGGCGTCAGCAATCGGAAGGTGTCGGCGGGTGCGCGGCGACGGTGCCGGGCGGTGCCGATGGGAAGTTCGGATGTGCTGGACGGCGCGGTTCAACTCCGCGACGAGGTGCCGGCCGGTCAGGCCTCGTCGCGGCAGCCAAGGAGAAGGTGCGCCTGCCACATGACAGGGTGACCCTACGTGATCACGGCGGCCCGTGGTAGCTGGGTCCGTCAGGTGAGACGCAAATCCCGGTGGAATCGTGCCCGTTCTACCTGTCCAGCGTGCCGCGCCCCGTCGCGCTGGACACGGCCCGCGGCCGCTGAGCCCCGCTCGGCTCGCCCGCCGGGACGATCTCGCCGAGGCGTGGGCGACGGTCGGCCCAGGCGACCATCGGCGCGGCCGCGAGGGCGGCGGCGGCGAAGAGCGCGGCCATCGGCAGCCATCCCCAGCCGCCGGTGCTCACCCCGAGGGCGGTCAGCCCGGCCGGCGCGGCCAGGTTCTGGAGCTGCCCGCCGAGCCGGAACGCGCCGACGTACGCGCCCCGGTGCGCGGCCGGCGGCAGCGTGCTGGAGATTCCCCAGGCGCCGGCCGACTGGACCAGTTCGGCGAGGGTGAGCACCACCGCCGCGCCGACCAGCACCCCGATGGTCGCCACCCCGCCGGTCAGCGCCGACACCGGCAGGATCAGGCAGAACAGCGCGATCAGCAGGCCCCCGGTCCGCAGCGCCCGGCCGGCGCCGGCCACCGTGTCGGCACCCCGGCTGGCCCGCACCTGGAGCAGCACCGCGAGGATCGTGTTGAGCAGCACCAGCGCCGCGATCAGGGTGCGCGGAGCGTCGGTGTGGCTGAGCACCCAGAGCGGCAGCACCACCAGGTAGAGCGTGCCGTGCGAGCTGAGCAGCCCGGCCAGCAGCGACACCGCCAGGAACGGTCGGTCGCGGAACACCGCCAGCCGGCTGGTCCGCTGCGCGGGCGCCGCGACGACCGGGACCCGCGGCAGCCGGTACACGAAGACCGCGGTGACCAGCAGCATGACGGCGTTGAACCAGACCATTCCCCGGTACGCGGCCATCGTGTCCACGGCCAGCACCACGCCGCTGATCACCGCGCCGAGCCCGAACCCGACGTTCAACGCCGAGCGCTGGTACGCCAGCGCGGTCACCCGCTCCTCCGGGCGGAGCACGTTGATCGAGTAGACCTGCCGGGCCACCCCGGCGGTCGCGTCCACCACGGCCAGCGCCACCACCACGGCCAGGAAGCCGGCGAAGCCACCCACGAAGGGGTACGCCCCGAAGAGCACCGCCTCGGCGAACACGCCGACCAGCCACACCCGCTGCGCGCCGTACCGGTCGGTGAGCGCGCCGAGCGGGACCGTCCCGAGCAGGGAGACCCCGGCGGCGATCGACAGGCCGAGCCCGACCTGGGTGGGGCTGAGGCCGAGCGCCCGGGTGAAGAAGACCGCGCTGCCGGCCATGAAGAGGCCGTGGCCGACCGCGTACACCATGGCCTGCACGGCCAGGGCGCGGGTCAGCCCGGCCGGCGGTACGACGTGTCGGGCGGCGGTGCGGATGGCGTCCCTGGTCCCCATGGTGGTCGAGCAAACCGTGCCCCCCAGGGTCCGGTCGAGCCTTTTAGGCTGAGCCGAATTCTCGACGGGGGTGGGGATGTCGCAGCTGCGGTTCGGCGCTTCCGATGTCGCGGGCGTGCGGTTCGCCGTCTCGCCGGTCTGGGAGACGGTCTCCAGCATGTGGGCGCTGGAGGAACCGGTCCGGCACGCCGTGCACCTGCCCTGGATCGACCAGGCCCGGCTGGCCCTGCGCCGTCCCGACGTGGCCGCCCGGGTCCGGCCGCTGGTCGAGCTGACCCGGCCGCGCCGCTGGCTGCCCGACTTCCTCACCCCGCCGGCGGCCCGTCCCGACGCCGACCTGGCTGAGCAGCTCGACCAGATCGCCGCCACCCCGCCCGAGGTGGTGGTCCGGGACCTGCTCGCCACCACCCCGGCGAGACCGCTGAGCCCGTTCGGGCGGGCGCTGCGCGACGACCCCGGTGGCCTGCTGCCGGAGCTGGTCACCGCCCTGCGGGTCTGGTACGACGAGGCGATCGCCCCGGACTGGCCCCGGATCCGGGCGCTGCTGGAGGCGGACATCGCCCACCGGGCCGCCGTGCTCGCCGAGGGTGGCGCCGGGCAGCTCTTCGGCCAGCTGCACGCGAGCCTGCGCTGGACCGGTGACCGGGTGGTGAGCGACGACCCCTGGCAGCTCGACTTCGACCTGGGTGGCCGGGGGCTGGCGCTCAACCCGGGCATCTTCACCGACCGGCGGGTGCTGTGGAACCTGCTGGAGGACTCGCCGCCCGGCGGGACCTACCCGGTGCGCGCGGTGGCCACCCTCTGGGAGACGTCCCCGGTGGCGGCGGGCGACCCCCTGGCCCGGGTGATCGGGTCGGGGCGGGCGGCACTGCTCAACCTGCTCGACACGGCGGCCACCACCAGCGACCTCGCCCGGCGGACGGGGATGTCCTGCGGGAACGTCTCCCAGCACCTCTCCGCCCTGCACGCCGCCGGCCTGGTCTCCCGGTCCCGGCAGGGCCGGCACGTCCGCTACCGGGGCACCGAGGCCGCCGCGGTCCTGCTGCGGGCCAGCCGGGGGGAGTGACCCCGACGCACGGCGACCGCGCGGGTCGGTCAGCGCAGGAGGAGGGCGGCCACCGGGTGGCGCTGACGCAGTCCGGTCTCCCGGCGGCGCAGCTCCTCGGGCAGGGCGAACGGGTCGCCGAGCCGCCCGACGGCGGCCACCACCAGCGGACGGACGTCCGGTGGCAGGTCCAGCTCGGCGGCGAGTCCGGCCCGGTCGAACCGGGTGAGCTGGTGCACGTGCAGGCCGAGCGCGGTGGCCTGCACGGTCAGGTGGGCGATCGCCTGGCCCAGGTCGTACGCGGCCCGTTCGGCGTCACCGCCGGTGTGCGCGCCGACCACCAGGGCGGAGGCGTGCCGGGCCCAGTGTTGGTCGCCAGCCCCCAGGCTGACCATGATCCGCTTCCAGGTCTCGTCCTGTCGGTGCCCGAGGGCGAACCGCCACGGCTGGGCGTTTCCCGCCGAGGGGGCCCAGCGGGCGGCTTCGAGCAGCGAGGACGCCTCGTCGCCGGCCAGCTCGACGTCCGGGTCGAAGGACCGGGGGCTCCAGCGCACGGCGAGCAGCGGGGTGAGGTCGGCCATGGGGAAAGGGTCCCCTATGGGCGATTCGCCCCGGGGGCGGGGCGGCTCGATGTGGCGAAGAGCACCCGTAACGTGACCCAGGGTCAGGGCGTTCCCGCGCTCGGGCTGTCGGACGGGGACGGCGCGGCGCGGCCGACCGGGTCGGCGTCCACCACCGGCCCGGCGAGTTGCACGGTCGCCGGCGCCGGGCCGGGTTCGCCGGCCAGCTTGAGGGTGCCGAAGTCGGCGCGGACCGCGGTCGGGGTCCCGTCCGCCCGGTAGCAGTAGATGCCCACGTCCAGCGGGGCGTTCAGCGAGGCGGAGGTCGACTCGACCGAGTAGCACTGACCGGTGGCCCCGGTCGGCGCCGTGGCGGGGGAGACCGCCAGCGGGGCGCGCCGGTCGGTGAGCACCTCCAGCCAGTCGGTGAACGGGTGCTGCACCCGGGGATCGAGCCGCTGGGGCACGGCGTCGTCGGGGTCGCCGACGCGTACGCAGGTGGCCGGCTCCGGTCGGCCCGCCGACGGCAGGGCGCACTGGAAGAGCCCGTCCGCCGTGGCGGCGAGCGAGACGTCCACCGTGCCGCCCAGTCCCCACGCCGGCACGTCGACTCGCCAGGTGCCGTCGTTCGCGCTGGTCACCACGACCGTCCGGTCCGGGACGTCGGCCGTGCCGAACGCGTACCGGGCGGTGAGGTGGCGGTCCTGCGCGGCGGCCGCCAGCGCGGCCAGCTCGTCGCGCGCCGCGTCCGCCCCGGCCGGCACCGGGTCGGCGGTGGCGAGCGGGGACGGTGTCGGCCGGTCGGCGGTGCAGGCGGCGAGGAGCGCCGGCAGGGTGATCGCGAGGACGCCGGTCAGTCGCCGGGCCGCGCGGAGGTGAGCGTGCACCGGGACATTCTGCGGTGCGGGAACGGGTGCCGGGAGTCCGCCGGACGGCTCCCGTTCCGGCGTGTCGCGCCGCCCTCCCGCCGGCCGGTGTTCCCTGGTGAGCCGGCCCCCACCGGGCCGGATGGTGGGATCACCCGACCCGGCGTCGCAGGCTGCCCGATACGCTGATGAGGTCTGACACGCGCCGCCGGACCCGATCCCGGCGGCGTCGGCACGCTCAGGGTCGCTGGGAGGGAGTGCACCGTCGTGGCACTCGTGGTGCAGAAGTACGGCGGGTCCTCCGTCGCCAATGCCGAGCGGATCAAGCGGGTGGCCGAGCGCATCGTCGCCGCCCGCAAGGCCGGCGACGACGTGGTGGTGGTGGTCTCCGCGATGGGGGACACCACCGACGAGCTGCTCGACCTGGCCAACCAGGTCAGCCCGCTGCCGCCCGGTCGCGAGCTGGACATGCTGCTCACCGCCGGGGAGCGGATCTCCATGGCGCTGCTCGCCATGGCGATCCACAACCTGGGGTACGAGGCCCGCTCGTTCACCGGCTCGCAGGCCGGCGTGATCACCACCTCGGTGCACGGCAAGGCCCGGATCATCGACGTCACCCCCGGCCGGCTGAAGGGCGCGCTGGATGAGGGCGCGGTGGTCATCGTGGCCGGCTTCCAGGGCGTCTCGCAGGACACCAAGGACGTCACCACGCTGGGCCGGGGCGGGTCGGACACCACGGCCGTGGCGCTCGCCGCCGCGCTCGACGCCGACGTCTGTGAGATCTACACGGACGTGGACGGCATCTTCAGCGCCGACCCGCGGATCGTGCCGAACGCCCGGCACATCAAGCACATCACCTACGAGGAGATGCTGGAGCTGGCCGCCTGCGGCGCCAAGGTGCTGCACCTGCGCAGCGTCGAGTACGCCCGGCGCGCGGGGTTGCCGATCCACGTCCGTTCGTCATACTCGACCAACACCGGCACGATGGTCACCGGATCGATGGAGGACCTACCTGTGGAACAGGCACTGATCACCGGGGTCGCCCACGACCGCAGCGAGGCGAAGATCACCATCGTCGGCGTGCCCGACGAGCCGGGTGCCGCCGCGCGGATCTTCGACACCGTGGCCGGCGCCGAGATCAACATCGACATGATCGTGCAGAACGTCTCCACCGAGGGCACCGGCCGGACGGACATCTCGTTCACGCTGCCCAAGACCGACGGCCCCACGGCGATGGCCGCGCTCAGCAAGATCCAGGAGGTGGTCAAGTTCAAGGGCCTCCTCTACGACGACCATGTCGGCAAGGTCTCCCTGATCGGCGCCGGCATGCGGTCCCACCCCGGAGTCGCGGCCGGCTTCTTTGCCGCGCTCGGCGCGGCCGGGGTCAACATCGAGATGATCTCCACGTCCGAGATCCGGGTGTCCGTGGTCTGCCGGGACACCGACCTTGACGAGGCGGTCCGGGCCATCCACGACGCCTTCGAGCTGGGCGGCGACTCCGAGGCCGTGGTCTACGCGGGCACCGGGCGGTAACCGGATGTCGTCGCTGCCCACCCTCGCCGTGGTCGGGGCGACCGGTGCCGTCGGCACGGTCATGTGCCAGCTGCTCTCCTCCCGGCGCAACGTCTGGGGTGAGATCCGGCTGCTCGCCTCGGAGCGCTCGGTGGGGCGGCAGGTGCCGTGCCGGGGCGAGCAGCTGACCGTCCAGGCCCTCACGCCGGAGGCGTTCGACGACGTCGACGTGGCCATGTTCGACGTGCCCGACGAGGTCTCCGCCGAGTGGGCTCCGGTCGCGGTCAGCCGTGGCGCGGTGGCGGTGGACAACTCCGGTGCGTTCCGGATGGACCGGGACGTCCCGCTGGTGGTCCCGGAGATCAACCCGGAGCAGGTGCGCAACCGGCCCAAGGGGATCATCGCCAACGCCAACTGCACCACCCTCGGGATGATCGTGGCGGTCGCGCCGCTGCACCGGGAGTACGGCCTGCGCGAGCTGGTGCTCGCCTCGTACCAGGCAGTCTCGGGGGCGGGGCAGGCCGGCGTTGACGCGCTGCACGCCCAGCTCAGCAAGATCGCCGGGGACCGGGTGCTCGGCTCCCGTCCGGGCGACGTGCGGCAGGCGGTCGGCGACGAACTCGGGCCGTTCCCGGCCCCGCTGGCGCTCAACGTGGTGCCCTGGGCCGGCTCCCTCGCCGACGGCGGCTGGTCGTCCGAGGAGATGAAGATGCGCAACGAGTCGCGCAAGATCCTCGGGCTGCCCGACCTCAAGGTCTCGGCCACCTGCGTACGGGTGCCGGTGGTGACCGGCCACTCGGTGGCCGTGCACGCGGTCTTCGCCACCGAGGTGAACGCCGAGGGCGCCCGCGAGGCGCTGCGCAACGCGCCCGGCGTGATCCTGGTCGACGACCCCGCCGCGGGCGAGTTCCCGATGCCGATCGACGCCGTCGGCACCGACCCGTCCTGGGTCGGCCGCATCCGCCGCGCCGTCGACGACCCGAGAGCGCTCGACCTCTTCGTGACGGGCGACAACCTCCGCAAGGGCGCCGCCCTCAACACCGCCCAGATCGCCGAACTCCTCGCCAAGGAATTCACCCACCCCTGACCCCCTCGTCTGCGATGGCCCGGGGTGGCGGCGGGGGAGCCGGTCAGGCGGCGGCGAGGCGGACGCCGTCGCGGCCGTGGCGCTTGACCGCGTAGAGAGCCTGGTCGGCCCGGCGGAGGGTGCCCTCGGGCGCCTCCCCGGGCTGGGGCAGGGCGACGCCGACGCTGATGGTGCGGCCGGTGCGGCGGGCCGCCTCGGTGAGGCGCTCGGCGATCCGGACCGCCTCCTCGGGCCGGTTCACCTCGATCACCGCGACGAACTCGTCGCCGCCGATCCGGTACAGCTCGTCGCCGTGCCGCAGCGCCTCCTCCAGCGCCCGGGCCAGCCCGACCAGCAGCCGGTCGCCGGCCTGGTGGCCGTACGTGTCGTTGACGTCCTTGAAGCCGTCCACGTCGATCGCCAGCAGGGCGGTACGCCCCGGAGTGGCGGTCGCGATCCGCTGCCCGAACGGCCCGGTGTGCCGCAGTCCGGTGAGCGGGTCCGAGCTGGCCTGCTCGCGCAGCCGGGCCAGGGTGCGCAGCCGGTCCAGGCAGGTCCACGCCTGCCCGGCCAGCAGCTCCATCAGGTTGACCGTGGTCGGGTCGGGCCGGAGCAAGCGCTCGTCCGCGATCAGCAGCACCCCGCCGGCGTCCGGCGGCCCGACCGGCACCGCCACCAGGGTGCGCGCCCCGGCCCGGGCGAGCGGCAGGTAGTCGTCGGTCGGCGGGTGTCCGGCCTCGCCCAGCGTGTACGCCGCGCCGTGCCGATGGGCCCGGGCGATCAGCCGGCCGAGCGGCACGGCGCCGGCCTCGGTCAGTTCGGCGCGGAGCCGCGCCTCCAGCTCTCCGGGGGCGCTGGTCGGCGCGCCGAGCCGGGCACCACGCCGGCCGGAGAGGACCAGTACGGCGGCGGAGAGGGCCGAGACGTCCCGGGCCGCGGTGATCGCGGCGGTCATCAGGTCCCAGTCGGTGGGGGCCGAGGTCATCGCGGCAGCGTGCCGGAGCAGCTTCTCGCTGCGGCTCTCGGCCGGCGGTCCGCCGAGCGCCGTGATCCGGGCGCCCAGCCGGGCGGCCAGCCGCTCCGCGGTCTCCCGCCACGGCCCCAGCTCGACCGGGTCGCTCCACTGCAGGTCGAGCACGCCGATCGGTCGCCCCGCCGGGTCCAGCACCGGTACGCAGAGCTCGGCGGTCACGTCGGGGCGTACCGGGAGGTAGTCGGGGTCGGTGGTGACGTCCGCGACGGTGGCGGGCTCGCCGGAGGCGTACACCCGGCCGACGATGCCGGTCTTCGGCGGCACGGTGGAGAAGACCTGCCAGGCGCCGGTGGCCGCGACGCAGCGGAGCCGGTCGTGGACCTGGAGCAGGATCGAGAGGGTGGCCGGGGTGTGTCGCGCGAGCGCGGCGACGGTCCACTGGCACGCCTCCAGGGCGGTCGACGCCATCGGCAGGCGGACCGTGACGTCTCGGACGACTCGCTCGTGATCCACGTCGTTCCTGGTGGGAGGGCCCGGGCCGGCGCCGGGGGGTGCGATCAAGGGTACCCAGCGCACGGTCCGCCGACCTTCGTACACATGTGCTATCCACAGGCTGTGGACGTGGCCTGTGGGGACGGCGGGGCCGCGCGGCGGGGGTGGTCGGCGATAGCGTGAGGGTCCCGGTCCCGAGGAGGCGTCGATGCTCATCGCCCAGCTCAGCGACCCGCACGTGACCACCGGCCCGCTCGCCGCCGAGCAGGCCGCCGCGCTGCACCGCGCCCTCGGCCGGGTACTGGCGCTGCGACCCCGCCCGGACTGCGTCGTGATCACCGGCGACCTGGTCAACAACGGCCGCACCGACGAGTACGTCGCGCTCCGTGAGATCGTCGGCCGCTTCCCGCTGCCGGTTCACCTCGCCACCGGCAACCACGACGATCGGGAGTCGCTGCTGGACACCTTCGGCGGCACGTCCTACCTGGGTGGCGGCTTCTCGGCGTACTACCACGTCGACCACCCGGACGCGACCGTCGTGGTGCTGGACTCGCTCGCCCCCGGCGGCAGCGGCGGGCGGCTCGGCGACGATCAGTTGGCCTGGCTCGACGGGGTGCTGGCCGGCCGGCCGGAGGTGCCCGCCGTCGTGTGCCTGCACCATCCGCCGGTCGCGGTCGGCCTCCCGGTCGCCGACGCCATCCGGCTCGCCGACGGCGACGCGCTCGCCCAGGTGATCGGCCGGCACTCCCATGTCGTACGCGTCACCGCCGGTCACCTGCACCGCCCGGTCACCGCCGGCTTCGCCGGCACGGTGCTCACCACCGCGCCGAGCACCTGGGTGCAGGCCTCGCTGACGATGAGCGACGACGAGGAGATCGGGCTGGTCGCCGAGCCGACCGCGTTCCTGCTGCACCGGGTGGCCGACGGCGGCTGCGTCACGCACACCGTCCAGGTCAGCCACGCCGCCGGGCAGACCTGCTGGTTCTGAGGGGTTGGACCAGCTCCGGTACGTCGCGTACGGGTCGAACCCTCGCGGCGCAGGACCTGGGGATGCTGGCCCGGGGGCTGCGCGAGGCACACGGCTGGGACGCCGAGCGGATCACCGGCTCTGGCCGACCGGCCGGTGGCAGCGGGTCGCGCTGCTGGAGCTGGTCACGAGGGCGACCGGAGAGATGACGGACTGAGCCCGGACGTGCGGAGGCCGCCGGGACCAGCCGGCGGCCTCCGACCTCAGCTCTTTGGGTGGGTCAGGTCCGTCAGAGGGCGGACAGGATCCGGTTGAGCAGGGCGACCAGCCCGTTCAGGGCACCGCCCGCGCCGCCGGTGTTGTCGAGCAGGCCGGCGACCGCGCAGAGCAGGTTGCCGAGCAGGTTGCCCGGGCCCTGCTGGGCGGTGATGTCGAGCACGACCTCGTCGAGGTGCACCTGGAGGCCGAGCAGGTTGAGGTCCAGCGGGCCGAGGTCCAGGTTGAGGATGTCGCAGGTGCCGCTGACCTGGACCGGCACGGTGACCTGCTGGGTAACGGCGCCGAGCGGGGTGCCCGCGGGGTTGGTCAGGGTGCCGGTCAGCGTGCCGACCGCGGCCAACTGCCCGTTCTGGTTGACGAACCGGGTCGGGGTGAAGGTGCCGGCGAAGGTGCCAGCCCCACCCAGCGCGTCCGTGAAGCTACCGGTGACCGGGGTGCTCACCGTGGATGCGGCCGGCGCGACGGTGGGAGCCTGCTGGGTGACCGGGGCGGCTTGAGCCACGCCGGTTCCACCGAGGACCAATCCCGTGGCGGCGGTCAGGGCGACGAAGGCGGTGCGGAATCGTGCTGCGCGCATGAATTCTTCCTTCCGTTGGATTGCCGTTGCTCCAATCCGGTACCCGTGGTCATCGCCCCAAACCGCAGAAAAATTCTCACTTCTGATCCTTATCGGACGCTCTGTCCCGAGTCGATGAAGCGCCACCATGTCTTGCCGTGACCGCTCAGCCGAGCAGGTCGGCGCGGAGTGCGGGGGCGAGATCCTCCGGCGGGACCTCGTGGAATCCGCCGGGCAGACTCCGGTGCGTGGCACCGGGAATCGCCGCGGCCGTCGCGGTGGCCGCGGCCCGCAGCCACCGCGGGCTGCCGGTGCTGTCGACGACGACGGTGGGCGTGGCGATCGTCGCGAGCCGGGCGGCGGGCAGCGCGCCGTCACCGCTGACCGTGGTGTCGTATGCGAGGGTGTGCGCCAGACCCTCCATCCAGGACCACTCCGGCATCCCGCGCATCCCGGCGACGGCCTCGGCGGGCACCCCCACCGCGTCGGTCAGGAACAGCTCCACCGCGTCGCCCCGGTGGCCCGCGGACACCAGCTCGGTGAGCCGCTCCGACAGCTCCGCCTTGGTGCCGCCTTCCGGCCCGACCTGGAACGGCGGCTCGAAGAGGGCCAGCCCGGCGATCGGCAGCCCCTCGGCGGCCGCGTACGCGGCGAGGATCGCCCCGGAGGACAGACCGTAGACGTAAGCCGTGCCGCCGGCCGTCTCGATCAGCGCCGCCACGTCCTCGATCTCGCGCTGCACCGCGTACGGCGCGGTGTCGCCGCTGCCGCCCCGGCCCCGGCGGTCGTAGCCGTACGTGGTGAAGTCGGCGGCCAACGCGGCGGCCAGCGGACGGGTGGTCGACCGGTCGTTGAAGGCGCCGCCCACCAGGATGATCGGCGGTCCCTCGCCGGCGGTCTCGTACGCGATCGCGGTGCCGTCGGCGGACTTGGCGGAGCCCACCGTCCAGGCCGTCCCGTCGGGAGTCATGGTTACTTTTTAGCCCACGCCCCCGACAGCGGGCGGCCCTGCAGGAATTCACCAGCCCGTCATGTCGGACTCGTCGGGCAGACCGGTACAGGTCGCCGGCCAGATCCATGGCTCTGTTGTGCTGTCCCGGTCGACCGATCGCGTGTCGGATGGCAAGCTTGCCCCGGCGGGGCGGCATCCCCCGACCGCCGTCGCCCGCCATCGACCCTTGCCACGGCACGGATCAGGGTCGCCGGGCGAACCATCGTCCCGAACCGTCACGCGCCGATTCTCACGAGGAGTTCCATGTCCGTCCCCGGGATGCGCCGGGCCGCCGTCGGTCTGGTCGCGCTCGCCGCGACCGCGCTCGGCACGGTCGCCGTCAACCCCAACCAGGCGGAGGCCGGTCCCAAGCCGGTCGACGTCAAGCTGCTCGCCATCAACGACTTCCACGGCAACCTGGAGCCGCCGACCGGCTCCAGCGGCACCATCGCGGGGCAGCCGGCGGGTGGCGCGGAGTACCTGGCGACCCAGCTCGCCAAGCTGCGCGGCACCACCGAGGAGGAGCAGGAGCGCACCATCACGGTCGCCGCCGGTGACCTGATCGGCGCCTCCCCGCTGCTCTCCGCGGCCTTCCACGACGAGCCGACCATCGAGGAGATGAACCTCGCCGGGCTCGAGTTCACCAGCGTCGGCAACCACGAGTTCGACGAGGGCGCCACCGAGCTGCTCCGGATGCAGAACGGCGGCTGCCACCCGGTGGACGGCTGCGCCGACGGCACCCCGTTCGAGGGCGCCAACTTCCAGTACCTCTCCGCCAACGCCTTCAAGACCGCCACCGGCCAGCCGCTGCTGCCGCCGTACGGCATCAAGAAGGTCGACGGCGTCAAGGTGGGCTTCATCGGGATGACCCTGGAGGGCACCCCGCAGATCGTCAGCCAGCAGGGCGTCGCCGGCCTCACCTTCGCAGACGAGGCGGAGACCGCCAACAAGTACGCCCGCATCCTGCGCGCGCAGGGCGTCGAGACCATCGTCGTGCTGCTGCACGAGGGCGGGGTGCAGAACGGCGGCGGGATCAACGACTGCACCGGCTTCAGCGGGCCGATCGTCGACATCGCCAACCGGATGGACCCGTCGATCGACGTGATCGTCAGCGGGCACACCCACGCCGCGTACAACTGCAACATCAACGGCAAGCTGGTCACCAGCGCCAGCTCGTTCGGTCGCCTGGTCACCGACATCGACCTGCAGATCGACCGCCGCTCGGGTGACGTGATCACCGCCAAGGCGAACAACGTCGTGGTCACCCGGGACGTCCCGAAGGACCCGGCGTCCACCGCGCTGATCAACCGGTACAAGACCGCGCTCGGCCCGGTCGCCGACAAGGTGGTCGGCGAGACCACCACGGCGATCACCAAGACGCAGGAGAACCTTTACCAGACCGGCGTGGACGCCAACGGCAAGCCGACGTACCAGACCGGTGAGTCGCCGCTGGGCAACCTGATCGCCGACGCCCAGTTCGCCGCCACCGACAACGAGCAGAACGCGGTCGCCGCGTTCATGAACCCCGGTGGTGTCCGCGCCGACCTCGACGCCGGCCCGGTCACCTACGCCGAGGCGTTCACGGTGCAGCCGTTCACCAACAACCTGGTGACGCTGGACCTCACCGGGGCGCAGCTCTACTGCATGCTGGAGCAGCAGTTCACGGTCGCCCGCGTGCTGTACGCCTCGTCGACCGTGCACTACGTGGTGGACACCAACGGGACCACCGCCGCGGCCGGCGCGCCGTGCAGCGGCACCCGGGTGGTCCGGGGCAGCCTCACCATCAACGGTGCCCCGGTCACCGACGCCGCGACCTACCGGGTCACGGTGAACAACTTCCTCGCCGGCGGCGGCGACGGGTTCAGCGTCCTCACCGGCGGCACGAACCCGGTCACCGGCATGATCGACCTGGACGCCTTCACCGCGTACCTCACCGAGAAGTCGCCGGTCTCCGCGCCGGCGCTGGACCGGATCCAGACCACCACCGAGGTCCCCGCCGCCTGACGGCAGGCCCTCCCGACGACGGGCCCCGGAGCATCCGCTCCGGGGCCCGTTCGCATTCCCGCCACCCGGCCACCCGCCCGCCCGCCGGCCCGGCGAGGGGCGTCAGCGGGCGGCGGGTTCCGGGTCCCGGACGGGGGCCGGGACCGCGGTGAGGCGGCCGTCCTGGGCCGGGGTCAGCAGCCGGCGCAGCGACAGGGCCAGCGCCGAGGCGGTCAGGCAGCCGCCGACCACGACGACCACCCAGATCCGCCCGTCGGCGGCACCGATCAGCGGGCCGGCGGTGACCGGGCCGATGATCCCGCTGACCCCGAAGATCATCGAGCTCATCGCGTTGTACCGGCCGCGCAGATCGTCGGTGGCGAGCGCGTTGGTCAGCGCGGGCATCACCGGCGACAGCATCGTCTCGCCGAAGCCGAAGATCGCCGCGCAGGCCACCACGCCGAGCGCGGCGACCAGCGCGTTGCCCGTGCCGATTAGGCCGGCGGCGCCGAGCACGAGCCAGGCGGTCGCGAAGACCGCGCCCACCGCGGCGAGCGCGCCCGTCCGGCTCCGCCCCTCCATCCGACGGATCACCAGCAGCTGGGAGAGCACGATCATCACGGTGTTGCCGGCGAGGGCCCAGGCCACCACCCGCGGCGTCACCTCGGCCACCCGGACGGAGTACGCGGTGAAGCCCACCTCGATCTGCGCGTACCCGCAGGTGGTGAGAACCAGGCCGAAGATCACCAGGCGGCGGAACGGCCGGTCCCGCAGCACCGTGAGGTACCCGCCGGTCGACGGCCGGTCCCCGGCGGTCGGGGCGGCGGTGAGCCGGCGGCCGACGTGCGGCAGGGTCAGCAGGATCAGCCCCGGCATCAGGTAGCTCAGCGCGTCCAGCAGGTAGATGGCCTGGAAGGTGACCGGCCGGGCGATGTCCACGACCGCGCCGGAGATCAGGCCACCCACCCCGATGCCGAGGTTGAGCAGGGCGAACTGGAGGCCGAAGACCCTTTGCCGCTCGCCGTCGTCGGTCAGCGAGGCGAGGATGGTGGTCTGCCCGGACCAGAGCGCCGAGCCGCCCACCGCGATCAGCGTGGCGACCGCGAAGGCCGTCGCGGTCGAGTCGACCAGAGCGAGCGAGCCGGTGCCCACCGCCTCCACGACCAGGCAGGGCAGCACCACCCGGCGGGCCCCGAACCGGTCGATCAGCGTCCCGCCCACCGGCGACAGGGCCAGGGTGACCGCGCCGAACCAGCCGATCACCAGACCGGCCCGGGTGTCGGTCAGCCCGCGCACGTCGGTGAGGTAGATGAACAGGAACGGCAGGGTCAGGCCGCGCCCGATCGCCGAGAGCAGGGTGCCGAGCAGGATCCGGCGGGCTTCCGGGCGGGCGGGTAGGGCGCGGCGCAGCATGGCTGGATTCTCTGCGAGGGGTACGACGCAACGCGAGCCGATTACCGCCGCTTCTGCGCTCGGCAGAGCAGGTGGGTGAGCAGGCACACGTTGCGGGCACACCGGCCGCCCCGATCCGGGTTAGCGTCCGGTGTGCTCGCCGAGAAGCCCACGTCCCAGGCCGACCCGGGCGTGCTCTGGTACGCGGGACGGGGCGCCCTCGTCGGGGTCGCCGCCGTCGCCGTGTTCCTGGCCGCCGCGGCGTGCGCGCAGCAGCTGATCGACGCGGGGCTCGCCCGGCAGACGGCGGAGGACGCCGCCAACGGCTCCGGGGTGGCGGTGCTCGGCGCCACCATCATGACGACGATCGAGCTGGGGCTGCCGGCCGCCCTGGTCGCCGGCCTGCTGGTCGGCTGGGTGCTGCGCCTGCCCCGGCCCTGGGCGGTGCCGCTGGTCGGGCTGCTCCTGTCCGTACCCGTGCTGTGCGGCGCCGGTGCCCTGGTGAGCCGGGCGGACGAGTCCTGGGTGCGCTGGTCGGTGCCGGTGGTGCTGGTGGCCGCCGCGCACGCGGCGGCGGCCGTGACGCTCCGGCGCGGACGGTCGTCCGGGCGGGCCGACGACGTGGACTGACGGCCCGGCGGCCTGTCGGTGCGGTCTGCCATGCTGGCCCGGTGACCACGACCTGGCGCCACCTGCCCGCACCGGCCCGGGAGATCGCGGCGGCCGCCACGGACGCCGTCGCCGCGGCGCGGGATCGCGACGCCGGGGCGTACGAGCCGGCGGTCGACCGGCTCACCGGCGCCGACCGGGCCGGCCTGGTCCTCGGCGGAGTGGTCCGGCGCCTGCTTGAGGAGACCCACCCGGACGGGCTGGACGGCGACGACGTACGACAGGTGCTGGAACGCTGCGTCCGGGACGTCGCGCCCTGGCGACCCGACGTGGACCCGCACGTGCTGCTGGTCCTGCTGGCCAGCGCCCTCGGCGTGTACGACCCGGGCGACGACGACGTCCCGCCGGACCCGGCGGCGGTCGCCCGGCACGCCCCGCTCCTCGTTGCCGACCTGCTGGCGGTCACCGGCCGGCCGTTGGAGGGCTACCTGACCGCCGCCTTCGCCGAGGTGGCGCGCACCGAGCTGCACGACTGAAACCGGGCTGATCGCTCCGTCCGGCTCGGCGCGGAGCCCTCAACCGGTGGCGGCCCGCTGCCCCCCGGTCATCAGCGCGGCGAGCTGCCGAGCCTTGTACGTCAGCCGGCCCGAGCCCGGGTAGTACTCCCACGGGAAGGAGGTGAACCGGTTGCCGAGGGCGGCGAAGTGAGGAGCGGCGCTCCGACGGTCGCCGGCCAGCGTCCACGCGTACGCGAAGCTGCTGTGTGCCTGCACCCACCCGAACACCGGCCGGTACGCGGGGTGGCCCACCGACCGCGCGACCGCCTGGCGCAGCTGTTCGCGTACCTCCGGCCGCCGCATGTACCGCGAGGCCGACGGCTCCGCGCGGGCCTGTTCGATGTGCGCCTCGGCCACCACCGCGGCGTTCAGCGCGCCGGGCGGGGCCTCCGCCGCGCACCGCTGGGCGAAGGCGTGCAGCTCCGGGAAGGATCCGCCCCACTTCGGACACAGCTGCTGTGCGAGGGTCAGCTGCGCGGTCACCGGATGAGGCCGGGCCTTGGCCGCCCGGTTGTAGCGCCGCCACGCCTCGGCAAGTCCCAGTTGCAGGCCGCGGGCGATGCGTACCCGCGTCGTCCACGCCGAGACATTGTCCGGTTCCGCCATGACCACGTCGCCGAGCAGGTTGTCGGCCCGGGCCAGATAATCGTGGAACTGCGCGAACTGCTGTCGGCTCACCTGGCTCGCGTACCGGGCCGTGCGCACCTCCCAGCCCATCACCACCCAGCGGGCTCCGAGCAGGGTCGCCGCCAGGGTCGAGGACGCCGGCCCACCGCCGGCGCCCTGGAGGAACGTCTCCACGCCCCGCAGCTCGGCCACCATCGCCACCGCCACGCTCGGGTCCTGATCGGTGGGGAAGTCGGCGAAGAACCGGGTCACCGCCGGCCAGTCCCGTGACAGCACGGCCTGGCGCAGTGGACGCAACTCCGGGTAGTGGTGGAGGCGGTTGGTCGTGGGTACGCCGAAGAAGGCGGTGGCAGACACGGCGCAGAGCATAGGCACGGGCCCGACTCTCCGCTGTCCCGCCCACCGGCCGGACCGTCCGGCAGCGCCAGTCGTGTCGAGCAGGTCCTGGCCCGACACTGAGACAGGATTCGGGCCATGGAGCAGATCGACGAACTGTTGGCCGACGTTTCACGCTGAGGAGAGGATCGCGAGATGAGAAAGCTGATCGTGAGCACCTTCCTGACCCTCGACGGGGTCATGCAGGCCCCTGGCGGACCCGGCGAGGACGACGACGGCGGCTTCGCGCACGGTGGCTGGTCGGTGAACTACTGGGACGAGCTGATGGGTCAGGTCATGGGCGCGGCGATGACCAAGCCGTTCGACCTCGTCCTCGGCCGCCGGACCTACGACATCTTCGCCGCACACTGGCCGCGCGCCACCGAGGAGGACGGCGCCAAGCCACTGAACGACGCCACCAAGTACGTCGCGTCGCGGAGCCGTCCCGCGCTGGACTGGCGCAACTCGGTCCTGATCGAGGGAGACGCGGCCGACGGTGTCGCGGCGCTCAAGCAGGAGGACGGGCCGGAACTGCAGGTGCACGGCAGCGGGAACCTGATCCAGACGCTGTTGCGGCCCAACCTCGTCGACGAGTTCCGCCTGTGGGTCTTCCCCGTCGTCCTCGGGTCGGGCAAGCGCCTGTTCTCGGAGGGCACCGTCCCCGCCGGGTTGAAGCTCGTCGACAGCAAGGTCTCCACCACCGGCGTCGTGATCGGCACGTACGAGCCGGCGGGCGAGGTCGTCACCGGATCGTTCGCGCTCGACTGACCGTCTGGCATGGCGCCAGCCAGCAGGTTGCCGCTGGGTTCCTCGCCCGCGATGGATCAGCCGGGTGACGTCTTCCTGGCCTTGCGTAGCCCGAGCAGGGCGACCAGGGCGAGAAGGATGATGGCGACGGAGTATTCGTTGGCGGTCCGGGGCAGGCCGCCGGCGTAGACCACGAGGAAGCCGGCAATGACGGTGGGCAGGCCGAAGCCGACGTAGCAGACGATGTAGAGCAGGGAGAACACGCTGGCGCGTTCGTGCGCCTCCACGAGCGGCATGACCGTCTTGAGGCTGCCCTGGAAACCGGCACCGAAGCCGACGCCTCCGAGCGCGAGGCCGATGAAGAAGCCGGGGATGGACTCGATCATGACCGCCACCAGCGTGATGATCATGCCCAGGATGAGAGCGGTGATTCCGGTAAGCATCACGGTCCGCGCGGCGGCGTTGCGCAGCAGGAGGACGGTGATGGACCCGACGACGCCGAGGACGAAGAGGAGCAGGCCGGCAACCACGATCGAGGTGTTCATGAGGGCGCGCACGAGCGCCGGGCCGAGCGCGCCGAAGAAGCCGGCCAGCGCCCAGACGGCGAAGACCACCGGAGCGACGACCAGTACCGGCCCGCGTACGGCGCGGGGCAGCTTGATCTCCGGCCGCAGACTCTGCAGCGCTCCCTTCATCGGCGTGACCGTTTCCGGCATCAGGACGACCCCGACGCCTTGGATCAGCAGGATCACAAGCAGGACGGCGTACACCAGTCGCGTCGGCGCGGGCAGGAACTGGATGAGCAGCGCCGAGAGCAGGGCACCGCTACCGGTTCCGATACCGGGGGCGAGAGAGTTCGCGAGCGTGCCGCGGGAGCGGTTGATGTCGAGCATGGCGGCACCGACGGCGCCGGTGGCGGCGCCGGCCGCGATTCCCTGTACGAAGCGGGCGGCCAGCAGCGTGGGTACGCCGTTGGCGAAGATGAAGATGACCAGCGAGATCATCTGGACCGCGATCGCGACGAGCAGGACCGGCCGCCGCCCGACATGGTCGGACAGCTTGCCGAACGTGAGCAGGGACGCCAGCACCGCGGCGGCGTAGATCGCGAACACCACGGTGGTCGTGATCGGCGAGAAGTGCCAGCGCGCCTGGTAGATCCCGTAGAGGGGGGTCGGGGCTGCCGACGCGGCCAGAAACGACACCAGGATCGAGGCGAGCAGAACCAGGGAGGCTTTCGGCGAGATGCGCCCCTGTCCGGCGATACTCATGACACGTGCACCTCCGGTGAGCTCCAAGCGGCTGCCCCGCGCGCCAAATCGAAACCCTCGAAGGCGAGTTGACCGCCCATTTTGACTGGCACCCGGACGCCGAGATCCTGCTTTCCCAGCCGGGCCTGGGACCTGTCTTCGCCGCCCGGGTGCTCGCCGAGTTCGGCGACGACCACACCGATACGTCGTCGGCAGCGCTGCGCCCGGCTACGTACCGGACTGGGGCGTCGCCATCGTGGTGCCGGCCCGCAGGGTTGCCAACGCGCCGCTCCAGGCCACCAACTGGTCGAGCATCGTGTTCACCGCATCCACCTGATGAGGGCCGGGCTTGAAGACGCTGAAGTTCTCGAAGTCGGTGAAGAGCGAGAGTGCCACCTGCGCCCGTACGTCCGCCATCTGCAACTCGGCCACCACCAGGCGCAGGTGCTCCACCGCGCGGGTGCCGCCGACGCTGCCGTAGCTGACGAACCCGGTCGCCTTGTTGTTCCACTCGGCGTAGAGGAAGTCGATCGCGTTCTTCAGCGCCCCGGACGTGGAGTGGTTGTACTCCGGCGTCACGAAGACGTACCCGTCGAACGAGGCGATCTTTTCGGCCCATCGCAGGGTGTGTGGCTGGGTGTACTGCCCGAGCGACGGGGGCGCCATCTCGTCGAGGTGCGGCAGGTTGAAGTCCTTGATGTCGACGAGTTCGTACTCGGCGTCGACGCGCTTGGTGGCGATGTCGTGCACCCAGCGGGCCACCGTCTCCCCGTTACGGCCGGGACGGGTGCTGCCGATGATGATGCCGATTCTGGTCATTGCCGCCCTTTCCTTCCGCGTCCCGAAGGGCTCGGGAGCCGTCGGCGGTTACCCCGTCTGAGGGGCTTCGAACGGACCCCGAGCGTTCCGGTCGCCCGCTGACACGGCTCGGTCCCCGGCCAGATGCCGTGAACCCGTAGGTGCTACGCAAAGGAGTTTGGTGAGCCCTCTCGCTGCCTGCGGTCCGTTGCTGTACTTCGCTGCTGTACCTGGTGATCTGCGGCCCCGCCCGGATATCGGTAGAGCTTGCTGGCGTGATCCCGCAGGCAAGCAGAGGTCAAAGGCTTCCATGATCTGTGGCACTCGTACGCGACCTGGCTGGTCTGCGACGGCGTGCCGATCAACGACATGGCGAAGGTGATGGGACACGAGCAGACGTCCACGACCTTGGATCGCTACACCCACTCAACCCGTGACCGGGATCGCAGGGTGCTCGCGTCGTTTGCTGCCTTCTCGCTGCCTCAGGGCGACCAGTGAGGGCCGGAAACGAATCAAGGCCCCTCCATGGAGGGGCCTTGACCTGCTACCTCTGGTCGGGGTGGCCGGATTCGCACCGACGACCTCTTCGTCCCGAACAGTCGTCGGTGCTGTCATCCCCTATCGGCCGCTGTCGCTCGGTCGCGCTGACCCAGGTGATGCACCTGATGGGAATGGCGGCGTTTGATCCAGATAGCGAAAACTCCGTCCGATCAGGACGTACATCTGCAAACATGACGGCCGGTGGCCGGGCGGCCACACAGCGGCAACGATCCCTACTACGCTCCCGTCACCATGCTCAATCGATAGATGGGAGTATGTATGCGCATCCATGCGCGCTTACGACGAAGGAGTTTTGAGGAGGTGAGCGGGTTGGGTCGGTTGTATGGTCGACCCAACCCGGCTATTCATGGGTGACCAACTGGCCGTGATGCGATTTAATGAAGCCGGTAAGCCGGGTGCTGAGTTGCCGGTTGCTGTAGTGACTGACAGATTGCGTGAGTTGTTTGGCGATGATCCTGAGTTGGACCTGCCGATGACAGAGGGCGACATTATGGAACTCGAACTGATGGGAGAGCGGGCTAGTTTTGATGGGTTTATCTATGTCGGTGTAAACGGTATACAAAGAGTTGTCATCGAGTTCTACGACAACTCATGGGATGAGCCGGTGCACGAATTCCGGCACGAGATCACGCGCGTGCTAGACGTGTTGGTCGCTCTTGCACTCGAAACAGGTGCGCGCCTGTTTGATGTCGCCGATCCCGACAAGTCCAACTTGACGACGTCACAGGCACTCGACCTGCTTGCGCCGGCCAATCCGCCTGACGTTGGATGACCGCGCAGGTCGGGCGGAGCGATGAGGTCGTGGTGGGGATGTGGCGCGTGTAACCCGGGCAGGCCCCGGCCTGCCGGCAATAGCCGGCCCCGCACCCTCCGCGCCGCATCCCCGCCACGGCCGGCCGTGACTCGCCCTACGGCGCGGCGGTGCGACGGCCGCCGCGCCCGGCCGCTGCCGGCCCACCACATCACCGGTCAACGGTCTGTCGTTCTGCGGCGGCCCTCCGGGCTTCCCCCGCTTCCGCGCTAGCCGCCGGGCGTGACGGCCGCAGAGCGCCAGCGGCAGCGGCCGGCGCGCGCCCAGGCGGCAGCGCGCGCGGCCCGTTGCGGGCCGCCTTGATAGACGTACAGAAGGTCCTCACCACCTGGCCGGCAGTCGACATGGCCGGCAGCCGGCCTGTCCGGTCTCGGGACCTGCGTGACACATCCGTATCAGGACCTGCGTGACACGCGGTGAGTGGCAGCGAACACCGGGCGCCCTGGTCGCAAGGCGCGGCTTCAGCTCAGCGTGGTGGGGCGCTGATGTTCAGCCGGTTGCCGCGGACGTCTTCACCACCTGGTACATGGCGTGGTCCTGCCACCGGCCGGCGATGTTGAGGTACTCCGGCGCCATGCCGAACCGCACGAACCCGTTACGTTTCAGCACCCGCTGCGATCCGGCGTTGTGCAGCAGCGTCTCCGCCTGCACCCGATGCAGCCCCAACTGCTCGAAGGCCACCTGCACGATCTCGCGCACCGCCTTGGTCGCGAACCCTCGGCCATTGTGGCTGGCGCTTACCCAGTAGCCCATGGCGCAGGACTGGAACGGGCCGCGCACTATGCCGTTGAGGGTGATGCGGCCGATCACGCGGCCGGAGTCGTCGAGGATGACGTGGGGCAGCTTCGATCCCTGCTCGTGCTGCTGGAGGTCGGCTTGGATGACGGCGTGTTGGCCGTCTGCCGTGAAGTAGTCCTCGCTCCGGACCGGTTCCCATGGCGCGAGGAACTCACGGTTGACGCGGAGCAGCTCGGCCAGGGCCGGCGCATCCTCCGGGGTAACGAGTCGGGTGATGCTCACCCACCCATCGTCCCAGGCGGACATGTCCCCTTCCTCGCCAGGATGGACCGCAGGCCGAGGGCACGCCATGATCGTCTAGCCGGACGTGTCACCCACGTAACCACCACGGGCACAGATCCGGGCATCAGATCTCGCAGCCCCGAGTGATGGCGAGCAGAACCTGTGGCAGGTTGGCCAGGCCCGGACACGTGAACGCAGGAGAGGGGGACCATGGGCGCCTGGGGGCCTGGCCTGTTCTCCGACGACACGGCATGCGATGTGCGCGATGAATACCGGGACATGCTCGAAGACGGCGTGGACGACGACAAGGCCACCCAACGCATGCTCGACTCCTACGCCGACGTGCTCGACGACCCGGACGATGAACCGCCCCGGATCTTGTAGAGACTTCCCCGCTTGGGAAGGATCGAGAGATGACAGGAACGAAGCCGTACCCGCAGGAGCTGCGGGAGCGGGCGGTGCGGATGGTCGCGGAGGTGCGGCCGAACTACGAGTCGGACTGGGCGGCGATCACCGCGGTGGCGGTCCGGCTGGGGATCGGCACGGCCGAGACGTTGCGCAAGTGGGTCCGTCAGGCGCAGGTCGACGATGGGCAGCGGCCCGGAGTCACGACGGAGGAGTCGGCGGAGCTGAAGCGGCTGCGGCGGGAGAACGCCGAGCTGCGGCGGGCGAATGAGATTTTGAAGGCCGCGTCGGCTTTCTTCGCGGCCGAGCTCGACCGGCCTACGACACGCTCGTGAGATTCGTTGATGCCCATCGGGGCCGCTTCGGCGGAGTCGAGCCGATCTGCCGCGTGCTGCGCCAGCACGGGCTCAAGATCACCCCGAGCGGCTACTGGGCGGCCAAGAAGCGTCCGCCGTCGAAGCGACAGGTGCGCGATGCGCAGCTGACCGACCGCATCCGCGAGATCCACGTCGCGAACTACGGCGTCTACGGAGCCCGCAAGATCTGGCACGAGCTGCACCGCCGCGGTCACCCGACGGCCCGGTGCACGGTCGAGCGGTTGATGCGTGACGCCGGCTTGGCCGGCGTCGTCCGCGGCAAGAAGATCCGCACGACGATCGCCGACCCCGGGCATGAACGGGCCGCTGATCTGCTCAACCGGGACTTCACCGCCGCCCGGCCGAACCGGTGCTGGGTCGCGGACTTCACGCACATCGCCGCCTGGTCCGGCGTCGTCTACGTGGCGTTCGTCGTCGACGTCTACTCCCGGGCGATCGTCGGTTGGTCCGCGGCGACGAACAAGCGGACCCCGCTGGTCCTCGCTGCTCTGGACATGGGCCTGTGGCGCCGCGACCGCGCCGGGCAGCCCGTCGGCGCGGGCCTGGTGCATCACAGCGACGCCGGCAGTCAGTACACGTCGTTCCGGTTCACCACCCACCTGCTCGCCGCTGGCATCGACGCCTCCATCGGCAGCGTCGGCGACGCCCTCGACAACGCGCTGATGGAATCCACCATCGGCCTCTACAAGACCGAACTGATCAAACCGCGAGGGCCGTGGCGCAGCCTGGCCCAGGTCGAACTGGCCACCGCCGAATGGGTCGACTGGTACAACAACCAGCGCCTGCACTCAGCGACCGGGCACGTCCCACCCACCGAATACGAATCGATTTTCTACGCTCAACACCAGCCCCGCGAGGTGGTTGGAGCCAACAGCTGAGGTCTCCAGAGAACCCGGGGCGGTTCACGAGGAGACACCCGTCTGGCTGGCCTTGGCTGTCACCCAATCCAAGCTCGGACGCCCCCACCCCACGGTTCGCGACCGCGCCATCGCCGTCATCGACAGCGGAGCCGACCTGGCGAGATGGTCGGACCCCTCGGCTCCCGTGCCAACGGGCACGCAACGGGCACGCCGCGTCCCCCGCCTTGCAGAGGATCAAGACTCTTGCCGGCTGACGCCGATCACTGCGCTTCCCAGCAGATCCACCCCCGACCGGCGTGGCGGCTGTCGGCCAGGAAATGAGTCGCTTCGGAGGGCAACCGGCCCTACCTTCGCTCCCATGAAGCTGCTTTCCGTCAATGTGGGCAGGCCTCGACCCAATCCATGGAAGAAGCTCAGCGCGACAGGAATTGACAAGCGCCCCGTTGCCGGCCCGGTCGCCGTCGTCGCCCCCGGCCCGAAGGGCACCGGCGAAGTCGGTCTCGTCGGCGACCGTGTCTACGACGTGAAGCACCACGGCGGTCCCGACCAAGCTGTCTACGCCTACGCCCGCGAGGATCTCGACCGCTGGGAAACCGAGTTGGAGAGGCCGATTACGAACGGCAGCTTTGGGGAGAACCTGACGACCATCGACCTCGATGTCAACCGCGCGCTGATCGGCGAGCGTTGGCGGATCGGGGCGGATGTCGTCCTCGAGGTGTCATGCGCGCGGATCCCGTGTGCGACATTTCAGGGCTGGCTGCAACAGCAAGGCTGGATCAAGCGGTTCACGCAGGCCGCGTTGCCGGGTGCGTATCTGCGCGTGATCGAGGCAGGCCATATCCGCGCCGGCGACCGGGTCGAGATCGTGTACCGACCCACCCACCACGTGACCGTCGAGCTCGTCTTCCGCGCGATGACACTCGAACCGGAACTGTTGCCGCAGCTGTTGGCCGCCGAGGCACTGCCCAGGGAAGAAAGGGAACTGGCCCGCAGTCGGTGTCCCTGAGGAGCGCCGAGTTCGGGGCGGGCTCGCCTGCCAGGTCTTGTTGTCGGCGTACGGGTTGATGTGCACAGCCAGGTACATCGTGGTGACCCGGCGACCTGGGCGGATGGGGCGGACTGGCCGCCACGCTCCCCCCATCCCCCGGATAGGCGCCAAGGACTGCGCCGCCCGGTCGGGGTCAAGGGTGGCCGTAGGCCATCGGCGTGCCGACGCGCAGCGCCTCGGGCCGAGGGTGTGGCGGGCGACCTCGCGCGACCGGGACGGCAACGAGGTGATCGAGGAGTTCCCGAACCGCCGGATGGCGCGGGCTCGCGTCTCGCGCATGGCCCAGGGTGGGCTTCGGTTCCATGATCTGCGGCATTCGTACGCGACCTGGCTGGTGTCGGACGGCGTACCGATCAACGACGTGGCCCGGGTCATGGGGCACGAGCAGATCTCGACCACGCTGGACCGGTACACCCATGCCTTGGAGGCCGGCGCGGAGAAGGTCAGGGACTCGTTCACTGACTTTCCGCTGACTTTCGAGGCTGACGACGACGTAAGCGGCGATTAGCCCGCGGCCTGAGCCGATGGAACAGAGCTCCCGGGGCATGAAAAAGGCCAGGTGAGAGGTGATCTCACCTGGCCTTTTACCTCTGGTCGGGGTGGCCGGATTCGAACCGACGACCTCTTCGTCCCGAACGAAGCGCGCTACCAAGCTGCGCCACACCCCGAGGCGTGCCGACAAATAGTAGCCCACCCGGTCCGATGGTCAAACTCGGTACCCCCCCGCCCCCGGAGCGGGGTCGTTCAGCGCGGGATCAGGGTGAGGATGCTCGCCTCGGGCGGGCAGGCGAAGCGCACCGGCGCGGTCGGGTGGGTGCCCAGCCCGGCAGAGACGTGCAGCCAGGAGTCCGACCCGGGCCAGCGGTGCAGGCCGCGGGCCATCGAGCGGGGCAGCCCGCAGTTGGTCACGAGCGCGCCGTAGCCCGGGACGCAGACCTGGCCGCCGTGAGTGTGCCCGGCGAGCAGCAGCCCGAGGCCGTCCGCGGCCATCTGGTCGAGGACGGCCGGCTCGGGGGAGTGGGCCAGGGCGATGGCGAGTTCGGCAGAGGCGGACGCCGGGCCGGCCACCGCGGCGTAGTCGTCCCGCTCGATGTGCGGGTCGTCGACGCCGACCACCTCGACCTCCCGACCACCGGCCTTGAGGGTGGTCCGGGCGTTGTTCAGGTCCGCCCAGCCGGCACCGGTGAAGACGTCCCGGAGCTCCTCGTACGGCAGCGCCACGCCCTCGGTGTACTCCCGGCCGGGCAGAAAGTAGGTGAACGGGTTCTTCCAGACGGGCCCGGTGTAGTCGTTGGAGCCGAAGACGAAGGCACCGGGGAAATCGAGCAGCGGTTGCAGGGCCCGCAGCACGCCGGGGACGGCGTCGGGGTGGGCCATGTTGTCCCCGGTCACCACGACCAGGTCGGGGTCGAGGGCGGCCAGCGAGGCCACCCAGTCCTGCTTGCGCCGCTGGCCGGGCATCATGTGCAGGTCCGACAGGTGCAGCACGCGCAGCGGCTCGGCGTCGGCCGGGAGGACCGGCACGTCGTACCGGCGGAGGGTGAACATGTTGCGTTCGACGAGCGACGCGTACGCCAGGGTGGCCGTGCCCGCGGCGACGGTCCCGGCGGCGAGCCGGAATAGTGTGCGCTTTCGCATGGCGTTCAGGGTAGTTTGACCGTCCATGGGCACGCTGAAGGACCGCCTCACCACAGACATGCGCGCCGCCCTCAAGGCGCGCGACGAGCTGACCACCTCCACGCTGCGGATGGCCCTCGCGGCCGTCGGCAACGCCGAGGTCGCCGGCAAGGCCAAGCGCGAGCTCACCGACGACGAGGTGCTCGCGGTGCTGACCAAGGAGGCGAAGAAGCGGCGCGAGGCCGCCACCGCCTTCGCCGACGCCGGGCGCGCCGAGCAGGCCACCAAGGAGACCGCCGAGGGCGAGGTGCTGGAGCGCTACCTGCCGAAGCAGCTCTCCGACGAGGAGCTGGCCGAGCTGGTCGCGGGGGCGCTCGCCGCGGGCGGCTTCACCGGCAAGGCCCAGATGGGCCCGGCCATGAAGGCGGCCCAGGGCGCGGTGGCCGGCCGGGCCGAGGGCGGTCGGGTCGCCGCCGAGGTACGCCGACAGCTCGGCCTCTGATCCGACCTGCTGCCGCCGGACGTACGCGAAACGGGCGGGCACTCCTGGTGGGGTGCCCGCCCGTCCGTGTCACGGGTCAGCCGCGCGGTCGTCCGGGCTTGGTGGGCAGCGGGATCTGCGGGCCCGGCCCGTTGCCGCCGGCGGGCGGGGCGCCGCCGCCGGCGCTGACCTCGATACTCACCACGCCGCCCTTGATGGTGCGGCCGTCCGGGCTGGTGCCGGCGGCGGTGTCCTTCGGGCAACTCGACGGCACCTTGCTGCTGGAGACGACGGGCTCGAACCCGGCGCCGCGCAGCCGCGACTTGGCGGTCTCGATCGACTGGCACTTCACGTCGGGGATGGAGCGCTGGTCACCCTCGATGATCTTCCCACTGGGCGGGGTGAACTCCTTGCGGTCCTTGCCCTTCATCGCGTCGCGCAGCGTCTCGTAGACCGCAGGGTTGATGCCGTTCGGGACGTCGTGGCCCATCTTCTGGTTGGTCTGCGGCCAGTCCGGGTCGGCCATGATGCCGGCCACCGCGTACTGCTTGGTCATCGCGACCAGGGCGGAGGTCTTGTCCGAGTCGGTGGTGCCGGACTTGCCGGCGACCGGCGCGCCGACGATCCGGCGGACGTTGCCGGCGGTGGCGCCGGTGCACTTGGAGGTGGCCGACCGGTCACCGACCGGGCAGCGGGCGGCGTCCACGGCGGCCCGGGCCACCTCGGTGCTGATCCGCTGCTCGCAGTGCGGGTTGGCGATGTCCAGCTTGTCGCCGTCCGGCCCGCGGATTTCCTGGACCGGGATCGGCTCGCAGTACTTGCCGTCCGCGCCCAGGGTCGCGTAGGCGTTGGCCAGCTCCAGCGGGGTGGTCTGGGAGACGCCGAGGCTGAACGCGCCCCACTGGTGCGCGCCCTTCTCCAGGTCCAGGTCCTCCTGGGCGCGGAAGTTGATGCCGAGCTTGTGGGCCACCTTCACCACGTTCTCCGTGCCGACCTGCTGCTGCAGGGGGATGAAGTACGTGTTGACCGACCGGCCGAACGCGCCCCACATGTTGTGCACGCCGGTCATGCTGGCCGAGGCGTTCTTCGGACAGTAGAAGTGCGTGCCGGGGCAGGCGGCCGGGGAGTTCTGCTCGATGATGTATTCCGACTTGAAGGTCGGCTGGGCGTTGATCGTGTAGCTGAGCGGGATGCCCTTCTCCAGGGCCGCCACCATGGCGAACATCTTGAAGGTCGAGCCGGCCTGGTAGCCGGTGATGCCCTGTCCGCCGGTGAGCAGGGGGTTGACCGTGTTCGGGTAGTTGCCCCGGATCTTCTTCTTGGCCTTCTTCGGGTCGCTGGAGATCTTGTTCTGCGGGTTCTTCGGATCGTCGAGCTTGAAGTTCCGGTTCACCGCCAGCGCCCGGACCCGGCCGGTGCCCGGCTCGATCGCCGCGACCATCCGGGCCGCCTTGCTGTTTTCGCTCAGGTGGTTGCGGACCGCCCTGTCGGCGCCCTTCTGCGCCTGCACGTCGAGCGTGGTGGTGATGGTGTAGCCGCCGCTCTTCAGCCGGCGCTCCCGGTCGTAGGAGGTCGAGCCGAACGTCCCCTGCTGCATCCACCAGCGGTAGAAGTAGTCGCAGAAGAAGCCCCAGGTCCGCTGGTTGGTGGCGACGCAGCCGTTCGGCGTGCGCTTGTCCTTCACCGCCAGCTTGACGGCCTTGGCGGCGTCCCCCTCCTGCTGGCTGATCGCGCCGATCTTGACCATGTTGTCGATGACGTAGTTGCGCCGGTCGAGGGCGAGCGGGTAGCCGCTGCGGGTGGTCGGGTCGTTCGTGGTGGGCGCCTTGACCATGCCGGCCAGCAGCGCCGCCTCTTCGATCTTGAGGTTCTTGGGCGACTTGCCGAAGTAGACCTGGCTGGCGGCGAAGACGCCGTACGCGCCGTTGCCGAAGGAGGCGAGGTTCAGGTAGCGGGTGAGGATCTCGTCCTTGGAGAACTCCTTGTCGACCTGGAGGGCCAGCCGCATCTCCCGGAGCTTGCGGGCGCTGGTGTCCTCGGTCGCAGCGACCACGTCGGCCGGGTGGGTGGCCGAGTACGCGATGGCCAGTCGGACGTACTGCATCGTCAGCGTCGACGCGCCCTGCTGTGAGTTGGCGCCGGACTGGTTGTTCACGAAGGCACGGGCGACGCCGTTGATGTCGACGCCGTTGTGCTTGTAGAAGTCGTGGTCCTCGGCCGCGATGATCGCCTTCTGCATGTAGGGCGAGATGTCGGCGAGCTTCACGTCGCGCCGGTTCTCGTCGTACATGGTCGCCAGCGGCGTCTTGCCGTCGGAGGCGAGCAGGTAGGTGATCTGCGGCGCCCGGGCCACCGTCAGTTCGGTGGGCAGCGCGCCGAAGGTTTCGGCGCCGGCCTTGGCGGCCAGCCCGGACATCGCCACCGCGGGGAAGGCCGCCGCCGCGACCACCACGCCGGCCAACAGGCCACAGATGAGTAGCGATGCGGCGTTGGTCAGCACGTTGTGGTCACGTTTCCGCATCCAGGTCACCTCGACAGGGTACGCGAGTAGGGAACGAGGGGCGCTGGGGCGTTCTTTCCCCATTTCCTGCGCGCGCCGACCTCGTTGTGCTAAACGCACGAACCCCGGTGCTTGGTTGCGTGAACCTGGCGACGAGTCTCCTCCGAACGGGGGAGCCGCGCAGCGTTTTCACGGACGTTGGCCGGGTAGACGGCGGAGCCGAGGCCCGGGAAGCCGGGAGTGTCCGGAATGATGGATTTCGCCGACAACGTTGCGTAATCAGGCGACTACAGAGCATGATGGTGGCGGCGACAGGGCCACACGTCGTCCGTGCCTCCTTGGGAAGGACGGGCCGGACGACCGGGGGGAACCGACGGCTGGTCGCACGAGGTCGGTAGGTACTGCAAGGGGGGACGTGTACACATGGGCATGATCACTGACTGGCCGTCGCTGGCGGCATGTCAGAACGGGGACCCGGACGCGTTGTTCGTACAGGGCGCCGAACAGAACGTGGCGAAGAGGATCTGCCGGAGCTGCCCAGTTCGGTACGAGTGCCTGGCCGACGCGCTCGACAACCGGATCGAGTTCGGGGTGTGGGGTGGCATGACCGAACGCGAACGCCGGGCGCTGCTGCGCCGTCACCCGCAGGTGACGAGCTGGCGCAGGATGTTCGAGGCCGCCATGAAGAAGAACGCCAAGGAGAAGGCCGGCAAGGACAAGGTCCTGGTGACCGCCGCGAACTGACCGCCGCGCCTCACGGCCGGCTGATCGCCGCGCCGATCGTCCGCAGCCCGTCGACGTCGTGCACGTCGGCGGGCTGCGCCGTCACCGACACCGCCGGCACCGCCGGGAACGCCTCCGTGAACCGGGCCGCCACCCGCTGCTCGCGTACCGCCTGCTGGGCCAGCCCGGCGTGGGCCCGCAGCACGTCGACGGTGCCCTCGTGGCCACCCAGTTCGGCCAGCCGCTCCGCGGCGGCCAGGCTCTCCGCCGCGTCCAGCGACGCCACGGCCGGGCGGTGGACCCGGTTGAGCACCAGACCGGCCAGCGGCATCCGCTCCTCCCGCAGCCGCCCGGCGAAGTAGGCGGCCTCCCGGACCGCGTCCGGCTCCGGCGCCGCCACCAGCAGGAACGCCGTCTCCCGCGCCTGCAGGATCCGGTACGTCTGCTCGGCCCGCTGCCGGAAGCCGCCGAACATCGAATCCAGCGCGGCGACGAAGCCGGAGAGGTCGGTGAGCAGCTGGGCTCCGATCACCTTCTGCACGGCCTTCGAGAACATCCCGAAGCTGGCCGTCACGAGGCTGAACATGCTCCGCCCCCCGCTGCGCGCCGGGGCCAGCAGCAGCCGCAGCATCCGCCCGTCCAGGAAGCGGGAGAGCCGCGCCGGGGCGTCGAGGAAATCCAGCGCCGAGCGGGACGGCGGGGTGTCCACCACGATCAGGTCCCACTCGCCCCGGGCGTGCAACTGGCCGAGCTTCTCCATCGCCATGTATTCCTGGGTGCCGGCGAAGGTCGAGCTCATCGCCTGGTAGAAGGGGTTGGCGAAGATCTCCGCCGCCTTCGCCGGGTCGGTGTGCTGGAGCACCACGTCGTCGAAGGTGCGCTTCATGTCCAGCATCATGGCGTGCAGCTCACCGCCGCTGGCCTCGACGTCGATGCCCTTGACCTGGCGTGGGGTGTTGTCCAGCTCGGTCAGGCCGAGGGACTGGGCCAGCCGGCGGGCCGGGTCGATGGTGAGCACCACCGTCCGCCGGCCGTGCCGCTCGGCGGCGCGCAACGCCAGCGCGGCCGCAGTGGTCGTCTTGCCCACTCCGCCCGCCCCGCAGCAGACCACGATCCGGACAGCCGGGTCGGCGAGGATCTGGTCGACGTCCAGCGGTGGCGCCGCGTCTTCGGAAGGCACCAATCGAGCGTATCGGGCTGAGGGGTGTCTCTGCTTCGTGCCGGCCGCAGGTGTGAGTCAATCCGCCCGGACGAGCCCCCTGGTCAGCGTCTCCAGCCCGGCCCGGTCCACCCCGTCGGGCAGCAGTGGCAGCTCGGTGAGCGGCAGGCCCAGCTCCACCAGGTCGGCGCGGAGCGAGTCCTCCAGCTCCCGGCGTACCCGCTGGTCCCGGGCCTCCCCGGCCAGCCCGGCCACGGTGTCCCGGTCGGCCGGCAGGCCGGCGGCGAGCAGGCCCCGCTTCAGCTCGGCCTGGCTCAGCGGCCGCCCCGCCGGCACCGGCGGCCGGGCGCCGTTGACGATCACCCGACCGACCGGGAAGCCGAGCTGGGTGAGCTCGCTGATCGCGTCCACCGTCTCCTGGACCGGCATCTCCTCCAGCAGCGTCACCACGTGCACCGCGGTCATCGGGGAGCGCAGCAGCGCGGAGACCCCCTCGCTCTGGGTCTTGATCGGGCCCATCTTCGCCAGCCGGGCGGTCTCCGCGGTGACGTTGAGGAACCGGCCGATCCGCCCGGTCGGCGGCGCGTCCAGCACCACCGCGTCGTACGTCCGGCGCTGGCCGCTGGTGCGGGTGGTCGCCTCCTTCACCTTGCCGGTGAGCAGCACGTCCCGCAGGCCCGGCGCGATGGTGGTGGCGAAGTCGATCGCGCCGAGCTTGCGCAGCGCCCGGCCGGCCGCGCCGAGCTTGTAGAACATGTCGAGGTACTCGAGGAGGGCCTCCTCGGCGTCCACCGCGAGGGCCCGCACCTCGCCGCCGCCGGGGGCGTCGGCCAGGTGCCGTTCCTCGTACGGCAGCGGGTCGGTGCCGAAGAGCTGGGCGATGCCCTGCCGCCCCTCCACCTCGACCAGCAGCGTGCGCCGGCCGCCGGCGGCCAGGCCGAGGGCCAGCGCGGCGGCCACGCTGGTCTTGCCCGTGCCGCCCTTGCCGGTCACCACGTTGAGGCGGGCCGGCCAGGTCTCGGACCATTGCTCAGCTGCTCGCACCCGTCGAGCCTATCCAGCCGCCGAGCTCAGGCGACCTCGCAGACCCACCAACCTGTCTTCTGCACCACCGTGAAGCGCAGCTCCTGGTCGGCCACCTTCTCGTCGGAGGTGGTCATGGTGACCTTGGTGGTGACGGTGGCCCGGTCGCCGGTCTGGTTGTCCACCTTCGGGGTGGTCCACCGGAAGCGCGGGTTCTGGTAATCCGAGGAGTACTTCTGCACCTCGGTGACCTTGCTGGCGATCTTCTTGTCGTCCCGCGAGGCGGAGCAGACGAAGGTGGCGGCCTTCCTGGCGTCCCGGTCCTTGTAGACGGCGGTGAGGAAGCCGTCCACGGCGACCGCCGGCTCCTTGGCGCCCTGGCCGTCCTCGGTGTTCCGCAGGGCCAGGAACGCGGCCGTGCCGCCCCCGCCGCAGAGCAGGACGGCCGCGGCCAGCACGATCGAGGCGATCAGCAGGCCGCGCCGCTTCTTCGGCGCCGCCGGGCTCTGGTACGGCGGGTAGCCCGCGGCCGGCGGCGGCGGGAACGGACCGGGGGCCGGTGCGGTGGGCGGCGCGGCGGCGGCCGACGGCTCCTCGCGGGTCAGGCCGTCGGGCGAGCCGGTGGCGCCACCGATGGGCGGTTGGGTCATGTCTTTCCCCCGGGGTGCGGCGCCGTCGCCGCCCCAGGCGACGGACGCGTGAGCGAGCGTGGCGGGCGAGCGTGGGTCGCCCGTCCGACGGGAAGGGTAGCGGTCGATGGGCGGCTTGCCAGCCCCCACCATGGAGGTCCCTGCGGTGAGCTGCCAGTGACCCTCGAGCAGCGTCCCGCGCCCAGGCCGCCGTCCTGACCGTAGTCTGTGCCTGAAAGTGTCCATCCCAGGCAAGGGAGCCTTCACCCGATGCAGAAGTGGGAATACGCCACGGTCCCGCTGCTGGTCCACGCGACCAAGCAGATCCTCGACAACTGGGGCGAGGACGGCTGGGAGCTGGTCTCCGTGGTTCCCGGCCCGAACCCGGAGCAGCTCGTCGCCTACCTGAAGCGGCCGAAGGCATGAGCAACGGACCGCACGCGAAGCTCGCTGAGCTGGGCCTGAGCCTGCCCGAGGTGGTGCCGCCGGTGGCCAGCTACGTGCCGGCCGTCCAGTCCGGGCAGCACGTCTACGTCTCCGGTCAGCTGCCGATGGCGGAGGGCAAGCTGCTCGCCACCGGCAAGGTCGGCGCCGGGATCTCCGCCGAGCAGGCGAAGGACCTGGCTCAGCGCTGCGCGCTGAACGCCCTCGCCGCGATCGACTCGCTGGTCGGCCTGGAGAACGTCGTCAAGATCGTCAAGCTGACCGGCTTCGTGGCGAGCGCGCCCGGCTTCACCGGCCAGCCCGGCGTCATCAACGGCGCCTCGGACCTCTTCGGCGCGGTCTTCGGCGAGGCCGGCCGGCACGCCCGCTCCGCGGTCGGCGTCGCCGAGCTCCCCCTCGACGCCCCCGTCGAGGTCGAGGTCATCGTCGAGGTCGCCTGACGCTCCGTACCCGCGATCTTGCAGTTCGCGCCCCGACGAAAGCCCTGAACGGGCACGAATCAGGGGCCGGAACTGCAAGATCGCGGGGACTGGCGGGCGGAGTCGTACGATCGCAGCCATGGGCGGGCATGTGACGGAGGCGGCGGGGGCGCTGGCCGACGAGTTACCCGGCTGGGTGACGCTGCTGCGGGCGCCGAACCCGGGGCCGATGACGCTCGACGGCACCAACACCTGGGTGCTGCGGGCGGCCCCCGGTGAGCCGGCCGTGGTGGTCGACCCCGGGCCGGCCGACGAGGAGCACCTCGCGCGGATCGCCGGGCACGGTCCGGTCGGGCTCGTACTGATCACCCACGGGCACCCCGACCACACCGACGGCGCACCGCGCGTGGCCGAACTGCTCGGCGGCGTGCACGTGCTCGCCGCCGACCCGGCGCACACCATCGGCGGTGAACCGCTGACCACGCCCGGCGAGCACTTCGGCGGGTTCGGCCTGGAGATCCGGCTGCTGCCGACCCCGGGCCACACCGGGGACTCGGTCTGCTTCCTCGTCGAGCACGGCGACGATCGGGTGGTGCTCACCGGCGACACCATCCTGGGGCGCGGCACCACCGTGGTCGCCCACCCGGACGGCCACCTCGGTGACTACCTGACCAGCCTGGAGCTGCTCTCGACGTACCGGGGGATCCCGGCGCTGCCCGGCCACGGCCCGGCGCTGGCCGACTGCGGCGCCGCCGCCGACTTCTACCTGGCTCACCGCCGGGCCCGGCTGAACCAGGTCCGGTCGGCGGTCGCCGACGGCGCGACCAGCGCGCCGGAGGTGGTCGCCCGGGTCTACGCGGACGTGGACCGGTCGCTCTGGTGGGCCGCCGAATGGTCGGTCCGGGCCCAGTTGGAGTACCTCGGCGTCGACTCGCGGGAATCCGGCGCCGGCGGTGCGGAGTTGAAGCAGCCGTGACCTGCCCGGTGTGTGGAACCGTCGCCGTGCCCGGCGCCCGGTTCTGCCACAACTGCGGGGCGGCCCTGCCGGCCGCCGCCACGCTCCCCGCCGCCGAGCGGCGGGTGGTCACCGTGCTCTTCGGCGACCTCTCCGACTTCACCTCCTGGTCCGAGGACCTCGACCCGGAACGGGTCGGCGCGGTCACCGACCGGGTGCTCGCCGCGCTCGCCGGCGCGGTCAAGACCTTCGGCGGGCACGTCGACAAGCTCACCGGCGACGGGATCATGGCGGTCTTCGGCGCGCCGGTCGCCCACGAGGACGACGCCGAGCGCGCGGTCCGGGCCGCCCTGTCCATGCAGCGGGCGGTCCGCCGGGTGCTCGACGACGAGCGCGGCGGCGGGGCGCCCCTCGGCCTGCGGGTCGGCCTCAACACCGGCGACGTGATCGCCGGCATCCAGGCCGCGATCGAGTACACGGTCATCGGTGACACGGTGAACACCGCCGCCCGGCTCGCCGACGCCGCCGCCGTGGGCGCGGTCTACGCCGGCGCCCGGACCTCCGCCGCCACCCGGCACGTCGCCTCCTGGCGGGCGCTGCGGCCGCTGCGGCTCAAGGGCAAGCGCGAGCCGGTCGAGGCGTACGAGCTGCTGGGTCTGCTGGACGCGCCGGGCACCCGGTCCGGCCTCGGCGACGAGGCGCCCTTCGTGGGCCGGGAGACCGAGATCGGCCGGGTCGCCGGCCGGCTCGCCGAGGTGATCGACCGGGGCGAGCCGAGGGTGCTGCTGATGACCGCCGAGGCGGGCATCGGCAAGTCCCGGTTCGCCGCCGAGGTGGAACGCCTCGCCGCCGGCTACGACGTCGGCGCCGGCCGGTACGCCGCGCACACCGGCGCCCGGGTGCTCTCCGTACGCTGCGCCGCGTTCGGCGAACGACGCCGGCTCGCCCCCCTGGCCGACCTGGTCCGGGCGGCCGTCGGCCTGCCCAGCGACGCGGCCACCGCGCTCACCCGGCCGGCCGTGGAGGAGCGGCTGCGCCGGCTCGGCCAGCGGCTCGGCCGGCTCCCCGGCGACCCGCCCCCGCTCGCCACCGACCAGCTCCTGGCCCTGCTCGGGTACGCGGAACTCCCCGCCGCCGCGGACGGCGACTGGACCGCCGCCGCCCCGCCGCCGGACGCCGAGGCGGTGCCGAACGCGGTAGCCGGGCTGCTCAGCGGGCTCGCCGTCGAGGCGCCGCTGGTGATCGTCGTGGACGACCTGCACGACGCCACCGCCGAGACGGTCAAGGCGCTCGCGCTGACCCTCAACCGCCTCTCCGGGCCCGTGCTGGTGCTCCTGCTCGGCCGGCCCGAGCTGGTGCGTGCCGCCGGGGCGCTGACCCGGGTCGCGGACGCCGAGGTGCACGCGCTGCCCGCGCTGCGCGGCGCCGACGCCGCCCGGCTGCTGACCAGCTACCTCAGCGGCGGGAAGTTGCCGCAGGCCGACGCGGACCGGCTGCTCGCCACCGCCCAGGGCAACCCGTTCTACCTGGCCGAGCTGGTCACCCTGCTGCGCGAACGCGGCGCGCTGACCGCCGGCGCGGACGCCGGCTGGCGGCTGGTCCCCGGCTCGCTGGGCAGCCGGCTGCTCTCCCGGGACCTGGCCGCCGTGCTCGCGGCCCGCATCGACGCACTGCCGGTGGACGCCCGCTCGGTGCTGCGGGACGCGGCGGTGGTCGGCGACACCGTCCCGACCGGCGCCCTGGAGGCGCTCCGCGAGCAGCGCGCCGGGCGGGACGGCCGGCCGGCGGCGGTGGTCGCGGTCGAGCTGGACCGGGCCGTGGAGGAGTTGCTGCAACGCCGCATGCTGCACCGCACCCGCACCGGGTACGCGTTCGCGACGCCACTGATGCGGGAGGCCGCGTACGCCGGGGTGAGCAAGGCGGAGCTGGCCGAGCGGCACGCCGCGCTGGCCCGCTGGGCCGCGCCCGAGACCTCCGACGCCGACCCGACGGGCGGCCCGCCCGGCGGCTTCACGGACCACGCCCGGGACGACTTCGTCGCCGAGCACGTCGAGCGGGCCGCCGCGCTCGCCGATGCGGTCAAGTTGCGCCCGGACGCGCCGGCCCGCGCGGTGGTCCCGCTCGGCGTCGCCGCGCTGGGCCGGGCCGCCCGCCGGGCGCTGCACGCCGGGGAGCCGGCCCTCGCCGTCGAGTACGCCGAACGCGCCGCCGAACTGGCCCGGGAGGGCGTCCCGCCGGCCGACCGGGTGGTGCACGCCCGGGCGCTGCTCCAGGTCGGCCGCCCGGCTGACGCGCTCGCCTTCGCCGAGAAGATCGCTGCCAACGCCGGGGACGCGGCGACCCGGACCAGCGCGCTGCTGCTCGCCGGCCAGGCCCACCAGACCCTCGGCGACCAGGCCCGGGCGGAGCGCTGCTGGCAGGAGGCGTTGCAGGTGGCCACCGCGGGCGAGCTGCCCACGCAGCGCGCCTCGGCGATGCGCCGGCTCGGGATGGCCGACTTCATCGCCGGCCGGCTGGGCCAGGCGAGCAGCCGGCTCGCCGCCTCCTACCAGGTCAGCCTCGCCGCGAAGGACCCGCGCGGGCAGGCCTGGTCGTTGCAGAACCTGGCCTGGGTGACCACCACCCGGGGCGACTTCGCCGGCACCGACGCGGTGCTCGGCCGGGCCGCTCGACTCTTCGCCGAGCTGAAGGACCCGTACGGGCGGGCCTGGCTGCGCGGCACCACCGCGTTCGCCCGGCTGCTCGCCGGCCGGCTGCGGGAGGCCTGCCGGATGGCGCGGGTGTTCCTCCCGTTCGGGGAGCGGGTGGGCGAGGCGTGGGCGGTCGGCACGCTGCGCGCGGTCGAGGCCTACGCCACCGCCGAGCTGGGTGAGCTGGCCGAGGCGGACCGGGCGGCGCGGCAGGCGTACCGGGAGTTCGCCGAGGTCTCCGACGACTGGGGGCAGGGCTTCGCCCTGGTCGTCCGGGGTGTGGTGGCGCGCGGGCTGGGCGAGCCGGAGCACGCGGCCGACCTGCTCACCGACGCGCTCGCCTACGCCGAACGGACGTCGCACCCGCTGCTCACCGGGATGGCCGGCACGCTGCGCGGCTTCGTGGCGCTCGACCTGGGCGACTGCGACGCCGCCGAGCGCGAGGCTCGCACGGTGCTGACCACCGTCGAGCCCCACAACCCGCAGGCCCCCGCGCAGGTGGCGCCCCGGGTGCTGCTCGCGATGGCCCGGCTCGCCGCCGGTGATTCGGCGACCGCGGTGGGGCTGCTCGCCCCGGTCGCCACCGCCGCCGCGCACAGCCCGTCGCTGCTCTTCTCCCGCCGGCAGACGATGGCCCGGTACGCCTCCGCGCTGCTCGCCCACGGCCAGCGGGAGCAGGCGCTGGACTGGGCACAACGGGCGGTGGTCGCCCCGGCGGAGGACGTCCGCAGCCAGGTCATCGCCGCGATGGTGCTGGCCGAGGCGCTGGCCGCCTGCGGTCGCCCGGTCGAGGCGCTGGCCAGCGCCGACGAGGCGGTACGCCTGGCGTACGCCACCGAGCAGCGCAGCGAACGCCCCGCCGCCGAGGCCCTCCGCGCCCGCCTCGCCCCCACCTGAGCCGGGTCTCCCCGGGGCAGGTCTGGCGGTTCCGGGGATGTGGGCGTCGGGGGTGGCGGCTAGCGTGTGTCTGATCGAGGGGGCCGTCCACGGTGGCGGTCGCAGGTTGGGAGGACCGATGAGGCTGCCGCGCTCGGGCGCCGGCTGGACGATGGCTGTCTTCGGCGTCCTCGCGTTGCTGCTGGGTGCGTTCGGGTTGATCTGGCCGGAGGCGCAGCTGCGGCTGCTCGGCTTCGAGGTGCCGGACAGCCGCGCGCCCGGCGACTACACCGGCACGTTCCTCACCGCGTCCTCGATGGCCTCGTTCAACATGGGCGTCTACTACCTGCTCGCCACGGCCACCGAGTGGCGGCCCTTCTACCGTTTCACGGTGGTCTTCCGGCTGGTCACGTTCACCGTCTTCAGCATCGCGGTGCTCTCCGACGTCGCCCCGGGCCGGTTCTTCGGGGTCGCCGCCTGGGAGGGACTGGGCGCGGTCGCCACCGCGGTCGGCCTCTGGTGGGACGCCCGCCGCGCCGCGCCGACCGTGGACGGCATCGATCCGGTTGAGCGGGCCGGCGCGGCCGACGACGACGCCCCGGCCGGGTCTCCGGCGACGGACGACGCCGCAGGTAGCGCGCCAGCGGCTGGTCCGGTCCACTGAGCCGACGGTGGAGACAGGTATTTTCGAGCCGTGACCGACCCCCCGCCCGGCGCCCGCCGGCTGCCCATCGTGCCCGGTCTGACCGATCTGGAGGTCTTCGCCCGGGGCGGCTACGCCACCGTCTTCCGGGCCACCCAGATCTCGGTGGGGCGCGAGGTCGCGGTCAAGGTGGAGAACCGCACCCTGGACAGCGAGCGGGACCAGGCGCGCTTCCTGCGCGAGGCGCGGGCCGCGGGGAAGATGTCGTCCCACCCGCACGTGGTCGACCTCTTCGACGTCGGGGTCACCGTCGACCAGCACCCCTACCTGATCATGGAGCTCTGCGACGGGTCGTACGCGGAGCGGATGCGGACCTCGCCGCTGGGCCCGGCGGAGGCCCGTGACCTCGGCGTCAAGATCGCCGACGCGCTCGCCCACTCGCACGCGGCCGGGGTGCTGCACCGGGACGTGAAGCCCGCCAACATCCTCTACTCGCACTTCAACCCGGCGGTGCTGGCCGACTTCGGGCTGGCGGTGCTGGCCGAGGTGCGCGACGCCTCGGTCACCCTGGAGGTGCTCACCCCGGCGTACGCGCCGCCGGAGATGTTCAGCCACAGCCCACCCTCACCGGCGGTCGACGTGTACGCGCTCTGCGCGACCCTCTACGCGGTGATGCACGGCCGGCCGCCGCGCTGGCAGTCCGAGCGCAACCCGAGCCTGGTCACCGTGCTGGAGATGTTCCAGCAGCCGATCCCCGGGCTGCCCGGCGTGCCGGAGGAGCTGGTCGACGTGCTGCGGGCCGGGATGGACAACGATCCCGGCGCGCGCCCGTCCGCCGTCGAGCTGCGCGGGCTGCTCGCCGCGCTTCCGCTCGACCCGGGCGCCGCGCCGATCTCCGGTGCGCCGGTCTCCGGCATCCCGGTCAGCGGCGGTGGCGCCGGTCCGTACACCGTCGGCCGGACGGGGCAGCCGGCCCAGCGCCCGCCGGCGGAGGACGCGCTGCCGACGCCGGGGCGGCGGTGGCGGCGGCGGTGGTTCCTCGGCGGCGCCGGGGTCCTCGCGCTGGGGGCCTCCGCCAGCGTCGGCGCGTGGCTCGCCGGCGGCGCGCCGGCCGTGGTGTCGCCGACGCCCGTGGCCACCGGGATCAGCGTGCCGGGCGGCGGACCGGACGTGCTGCCGGGCTGCCGGGTCGGGTCGACCGGCGTCGACCTGCCGGCGGGCGCCCGCTGTGCGTCCGAGTTGGAGTGTTTCGGGCCGGTCCGGCTGCGCGGCGGCCGGGCGGATGCGGCCCGCGTCCCCTGCGACGGCCGGCACACCTGGGAGACCTACGCCGAGGGGGAGCTGCCTGACGCGCTGGTCGGGGCCGGGCACGCGGCGATCAGCGCCGACCCCGTCATCCGCGGCGTCTGCAACGCCCGCACGTTCCGGCTCACCAGCGGCATCCGGTACCAGGCCGGGTGGAACCTGGAGGTGCTGCCGCCGGCCGGGTCGGCCGGCGACCGCACCTACCGCTGCCTGGCCGGGCGCGGCGTGGACGCGCTCGCCGTGCCGACGCTCACCGATCGCTGACCTCGTTCACCGACCGGCTGTCCCGCACCGCGCGCGGGTCCAGCGCCTCCAGCGTGTCGGCGTCCACCCCGTGACCGGCGGGGAGCGGCTGGCCGGACGGGTGGTGGGCGGCGGCCGGCGTGGCGTCGCGGCTCTCCCGCGCCGCGGTCACGGCCACGCCCGCCGTCAACGCGAGCAGCACGAGGACCAGCGCCAGCGCCACGGCCAGGATGCCCTCCGGACGCCAGATCAGCATCGTCACCAGCAGGGCGACCGCGGCCAGCGTCGCGGCGGCGGCCCGGAAGCGCGCGTCGGGCTTGGGGAACAACCTCACCCGACAAGCATGGCCCAGGTCATCCTCCTGTCAACCATGGGACCGGGCCGTTTCCCACCGGAAGGCAGCCACGGGTGCGGCGGGTGATCGGGCACCCGCCGTACCCCGGGCCGGCGACCTGCCGTACGCGACGAGTTCCCCTCGACCCCGACCCGGTGGGCCGGCTACCTGCATGTCGGACTGAACCGACCGGTGTGAGACCGCGCCGGATCGTCAGTACGACTTGTCCTGGCCGAGGACGTGCTGGGCGACGAAGTTCAGGATCATCTCCCGGCTGACCGGGGCGATCCGGCCGGCGCGGACCGCGCCGAGCAGGGTGGCCACCCCGTACTCGGTGGTCATGCCGGCCCCGCCGAGCGCCTGCACGGCGGTGTCCACGGCGAGCGCGGCGGCCTCCCCGGCCGCGTACTTGGCCATGTTGCCGGAGATGCCGGCCTCCAGGTCCCGACCGGCGTCGTAGAGGGTGGCCGCCTTGTGGATCATCAGGCGGGCCAGCTCCACCTGCACCGCCGCGTGCGCGAGCGGGTGCGCCACGCCCTGGTGCGAGCCGATGCTCCGGCCGCCCCAGACCTTGCGGGTGGCGGTGTACTCCGACGCCCGCTCGATGGCGTACCGGCCGGTGCCGGCGCCCATCGCGGCGACGGTGATCCGCTCCGGGTTGAGCCCGGCGAAGAGGGCCGGCAGCCCGGCGTCGAGGGACTCGCCGACCAGGGCGTCGGCGGGCAGCCGCACGTCGTCCAGGTAGAGCAGGAACTGGTTCTCCGGCGAGAGGATCTCCATGTCCAGCTTGGAGCGGGTGAGGCCCGGGGCGTCGGTCGGCACGATGAACAACGCCGGCTTCAGTTTCTGCGGAGCCGCGTCCGCCGAGCCGGCCTGGCCGTCTCCGACGGCGACCCGCGCGACGACGAGGACATGGCCAGCCTCGTCGACGCCGGAGATGTAGCACTTACGGCCCGACAGCAGCCAGTCGTCGCCGTCCCGGCGGGCCACCGTGCCGAGCTGGTGGAAGTTCGAGCCGGCCTCCGGCTCGGTGATCGCGAAGACGATCTTCTGGGAGCCGTCCGCGAGGCCGGGCAGGTGGCGCTTGCGCTGCTCGTCGGTGCCGTGCTTGTTGATCACGGTGGCGGCGATCGCCGGGGAAACCACCAGCAGCAGCAGCGGGCAGCCGGCCGCGGCCAACTCCTCGCAGACGATGGCCAGCTCGGTGATGCCGCCGCCGCCCCCGCCGTACTCGGTGGGGATGTTCACGCCGAGGTAGCCGAGCCGGCCGGCCTCGTGCCACAGCTCGGTGGTGTGCTCGCCGGCCTTGGCCTTCTCGACGAAGTAGCCGTGGCCGTACCTGCGGCCCAGCGCCCGGACGGCGTCGCGGAGCTGGTCCTGCTCGGGGGTGAGGTCGAAGTTCACTGCGGGGCCTCCTCGGGATTGACCACGGCCAGCACGGTGCCCGTGTCGACCTGGCCGCCGGCCGGCACCGGCAGCTCGGCCACCACACCGTCGGTCGGGGCGAGCACGGGGTGTTCGAGCTTCATCGCTTCCAGGGTCAACAGCAGCTCACCGGCGGTGACCCGCTGGCCGACCTCGACGTGCACCCGGGTCACCGCGCCGGGCAGCGGTGCGACCAGCGACCCGGCGGCCAACTCCGCGGTGGGTTGCGGGAAACGCGGCAGCTCGGCCAGGCTCGTCGCCCCCGCCGGGCCGTCCACGAAGACCGTCGACCCCACCCGGCGTACGCGGAACTTCCAGCGCGACTCCAGCACGGTGAGCACGACCCGGTCGGGGGTGGCCTCGACGAGGCGGGCGGACAGGTCACCGGCCGGGTCCGTCGACCACTCGGCCAGGCCGCCGTTCCGGTTCAGCCGGTAGCGGACCTCGACCTCCGTCCCGTCCCCGCAGGCGTAGCGGGCCACCTGCGGGAACGCCGGCACGTTGCGCCAGCCCGACGGCAGTCCGGCCAGCACCAGGGCGCTCGCCCGCCGCCCGGCGGCCGACGCCAGTGCGGCGGCGAGCGCCGCGACCGGCAGCAGGTCGGCCGGCAGCAGCGGGGCGAAGACCTCCGGGTGCCGGTCCAGGAAGCCGGTGTCCACCTCGGCCGCGCCGAACTCCCGGCTGCGCAGCACTCGGACCAGCAGGTCCCGGTTGGTGGCGACGCCGTGCAGCTCGGCCCGGGCCAGCGCGCCGGCCAAGGCCCGGGCCGCCTCGGTGCGGGTGGGCGCCCAGGCGACCAGCTTCGCGAGCATCGAGTCGTAGTGCACGCTCACCGTCGAGCCGTCCACCACGCCGGAGTCCAAGCGCAGCCCCTTCGTCGGGGCGAACTCGCCGGCAACGCCGGGGACGGCGAAGCGGTGCAGGGTGCCGGTGGCGGGGCGGAAACCCTGGGCCGGATCCTCGGCGCAGAGGCGTACCTCGATCGCGTGGCCGTCGGCCGGCGGGGTCGCCGGCAGCGGCAGCGGCTCGCCCTCGGCGACCAGCAGTTGCAGCCGCACCAGGTCCAGCCCGGTCACCGCCTCGGTGACCGGGTGCTCCACCTGGAGGCGGGTGTTCATCTCCAGGAAGAAGAACTCCCCGGTCGGGGCGAGCAGGAACTCGACCGTCCCCGCGCCGACGTAGTCGACCGCCCGGCCAGCGGCCACCGCCGCCGCGTGCAGCCGCTGGCGCAGCTCCGGGTCGACGACCGCCGGGGCCTCCTCGATGATCTTCTGGTGTCGGCGCTGGATCGAGCAGTCCCGCTCGCCCAGGGCGAGCACCGTGCCGTGCATGTCGCCGAAGATCTGCACCTCGACGTGCCGGCCGCGCTCGACGTACCGCTCGATGAAGACCGTGCCGTCGCCGAACGCGGCGGCCGCCTCGCGGCGCGCGGAGGCGACGGCCGCGGCGAGGGCGGCAGCGTCGCGGACGATGCGCATCCCGCGCCCGCCGCCCCCGGCGGACGCCTTGACCAGCACCGGGAAGTCGGTGATCTCGTTCGCGTCGGTCCAGGTCGGCAGCATCGGCACGCCCGTGTCGGCGAGCAGCGCCTTCGCCGCCATCTTGTCGCCCATCGCGGCGATCGCCTTGGCCGACGGCCCGACCCAGGTCAGCCCGGCGTCGGCCACCGCAGTGGCGAACTCGGCGTTCTCGGCGAGGAAGCCGTAGCCCGGGTGGACGGCGTCCGCGCCGGACCGGCGGGCCGCGCGCAGGATCTGCACGACGTCCAGGTAGGTCTCGGCCGGCGTGTTCCCCGGCAGGTGGACGGCCAGGTCGGCCTCGGCGACGAACGGCGCGTCGGCGTCCGCGTCGGAGTGCACGGCGATCGTCGTGATCCCGAGCGTGCGGCAGGTGGCGAAGACCCGACGGGCGATCTCGCCCCGGTTGGCAACCAGCAGTCTCTGAATCATCTCCGCCTCACATCCGGAAGACGCCGAAGCCGTCGGCGCCCTTCACCGGTCCGTTGTGGATCGCCGACAGGCAGAGCCCGAGGACGGTACGGGTGTCCCGGGGGTCGATCACCCCGTCGTCGTAGAGCCGGCCGGAGAGGAAGAGCGCCCCGGACTGGGACTCGATCTGCTGCTCGACCATCATCCGCATCGCGGCGTCGGAGTCCTCGTCGTAGTCACGGCCCCGGGCCGCGGCGGCCTGCCGGGCGACGATCGACAGCACCCCGGCGAGCTGCGCCGGGCCCATCACCGCCGACTTGGCGTTCGGCCAGGTGAACAGGAACCTCGGCTCGTACGCCCGGCCGCACATGCCGTAGTTGCCGGCGCCGTATGAGGCGCCCAGGTTCACCGTCAGGTGCGGCACGGTCGAGTTCGACACCGCGTTGATCATCTGGGCGCCGTGCTTGATGATGCCGCGCTGCTCGTACTCGGTGCCGACCATGTAGCCGGTGGTGTTCTGCAGGAAGATCAGCGGGGTGTCGGCGGCGTTGGCGAGCTGGATGAACTGGGCGGCCTTCTGCGCCTCCTCGCTGAACAGCACGCCCCGGGCATTGGCCAGCACGCCGACCGGCCACCCGTGCAGCTCGCCCCAGCCGGTGACCAGCGCGGCGCCGTAGCCGGGCTTGAACTCGTCGAAGTCGCTGCCGTCCAGCAGCCGCGCGAGGACCTCACGCGGGTCGAACGGCACCTTCAGGTCGGCGCTGGCGATGCCGAGCAGCTCCTCCGGGTCGCACTTGGGGGGCTGGGGGAACGCGCTGCGGGGCGGCGGGCCCTGTTTGCGCCAGTTGAGCCGGCGTACGCACTGCCGGGCCAGCCGGATGCCGTCCCGCTCGTCGGAGGCGAGGAAGTCCGCCAGGCCGGACTTCGTGGCGTGCATGGCCGCGCCGCCCAGGGATTCGTCGTCGGTGACCTCGCCGGTGGCCATCTTCACCAGCGGCGGCCCGGCCAGGTAGACCTGGGACCGGTCCCGGATCATGATGGTGAAGTCGGACATCCCCGGCACGTACGCGCCGCCCGCGGTGGCGTTGCCGAAGACCACGCTGACCGTGGGGATCTTCGCCGCGGAGAGCCGGGTCAGGTCGCGGAACACCCGGCCGCCCGGGATGAAGATCTCCGCCTGGGTGGGCAGGTCCGCCCCGGCCGACTCGACCAGGTTGATCATCGGCAGCCGGTTGGCGAGGGCGATCTCGCCGGCCCGCCGGGTCTTGGCGAGGGACCACGGGTTGACCGCGCCGCCGCGTACCGTCGGGTCGTTGGCGACGACCAGGCACTCCACCCCCTCGACCACCCCGATCCCGGTGACCACGCTGGCCCCGACCGGGAAGTCGGTCCCGTACGCGGCCACCGGGGAGAGTTCCAGGAACGGGCTGTCCGGGTCGAGCAGCAGCTCGATCCGCTCCCGGGGGAGCAGCTTGCCGCGCCGGTGGTGCCGGGTGACGTACTTGTCGCCGCCACCCGCGCGGGCCTGGTCGAGCGTGGCGTCCAGCTCGGCGAGACGTTCCAGCAGGGCCTCCCGGTTGGCCGCGAAGGCCGGCGCGGACGGGTCGATCGCGCTGTCCAGTGTGGTCACAGCCCCATGCCCTTCGCGATGATCTCGTTCATGATCTCGGTGGTGCCGCCGCCGATGCCGAGGATCCGGGCGTCCCGGTAGTGCCGTTCCACCTCGGCGTCGCGCAGGTAGCCGAAGCCGCCGTGCAGTTGCAGCGCCGCGTCGACCACGTGGTCGCAGGCGGCCACCGCGACGTTCTTCGCCATCGCCACCTCGGTCACCACCGGCTCGCCGGCCGCCACCCGGGCGGCCACCTGGTGCACGTACGCCCGCGCGGTCTCGGCGCGGGTGTGCATCTCGGCCAGCCGGTGCCGGACGAGCTGCCGGCTGGCCAGCGTCCGGCCGAACGTGGACCGGTCCCGGCACCAGCGCACAGTCAGCTCCACGCAGCGCTGCGCGGTCGCGTACGCCTGGGTGGCGAGGGAGAGCCGCTCCGCGGCGAAGTGCTGCATGATCGCGAGGAAGCCGGTGTTCTCCTCGCCGATCCGGTTGGTCACCGGCACCCGGACGTCGACGAAGGAGAGTTCGGCGGTGTCCGAGCAGTGCCAGCCCAGCTTCTCCAGCCGGCGCCCCACCGTGAAGCCGGGCGTGCCCTTGTCGACCACCAGCAGGGTGAGCTCGCCGCTGCCCGGGAAGTCGGTGCAGACCGCGGTGGTCACGAAGTCGGCCCGAATCCCGCTGGTGATGTAGGTCTTCGACCCGTTCACCACGTAGTGGTCACCGTCCCGGCGGGCGGCGGTGCGGATCGCGGCGACGTCCGAGCCGCCGTCCGGCTCGGTGATCGCCAGCGCGCCGATCATCGTCCCGGCCAGGGTGGGGCGGACGTACCGGTCGACCAGGTCGTCGTCGCCCTGGGCCGGGCTGGCCCCGAGCCGGCCACGGAGCAAGCCGCCGGTCCGGCCGCCAGCCGCGGCCACCATGTGCGGCAGCGCGATGCCGTGCGTGAAGAGCGCTGCGACCAGCCCGGACGATCCGCCGGAGCGGATGATCTCCTCGGTGACGACGATCGAGTCGAGCAGGTCCCCGCCGCTGCCCCCCACCGACTCGGGAAAGCCGACGCCGAGCAGACCGATCTTCGCGGCGGTGGCGTGCAGCTCGCGGGGGACCTCGCCGGCCCGCTCCCAGTCGGCCAGGTGCGGCAGCACCTCCCGGGTCACGAAGGCCCGGGTCAGCTCGCGGAGCTGCCGCCGCTCGGGGCTGTCCACGATGGTCATGCCGCCGCCGCCTTCCGGGCCGGGCCGGTGGCGAGGTCCGCCGGCAGCTCGACGACGCGGGAGCGGAGCAGCTCGCCGAGCGCCTTGGCCTGCGGGTCGAAGCGGGTGGAGGCGGCCACCCCGTGCCCGAGCAGCCCCCGGAGTACGAAGTTGACCGCCCGCAGGTTCGGCAGCTCGTACCGTTCGACGGTCAGCGGGGCGGTCTCCGGCAGCAGCTCGGCCAGCCGGTTGACGGTGAGCCAGCCGCGCAGCCAGGCCCAGGTCGCGTCGGTGCGCGCCCAGACGCCCAGGTTCGCGTCGCCGCCCTTGTCCCCGGACCGCGCCCCGACCAGCTCGCCGAGCGGGCCCCGTCGGGTCGGCCCGTCGACGGGCGACGTCCGCACGGGGGCGGCCGGAGGTTCCCCGACGGCTACGGCCGTCCGGATCGGCGGGGCGATCGGCACCCGTTCGCCGCCGGGCAGCACGGCGACGTGGGCGACCGCGTCCTGCGGCACGAAGTCCGCGGTGAAGACCCCGTAAGGGGTGGCGTCGCCGGGCAGGGTGGTCAGCGTGCAGCCCGGGTAGGAGGCCAGCGCCAGTTCCACCGCGGCCGCGGAGAAGGCCCGCCCGGCCCGTGCCTTGTCCCCGTCGCGCAGGTGTACGTGCAGCAGCGCGCTCGCCGCCTCGGTGTCGGTGGCGTCCGGGTGGTCGGTGCGGGCCAGGGTGAACTCCAGCCCATCCTTGCCGACCGCCTCCTCGACCTGCCCCCGGACCAGCGCCGCCTTGGCCGGGATGTCCAGTCCACAGAGCACGAACGTCATCGAGTTGCGGAAGCCGCCCAGGTTGTTGACGCCAACCTTGAGGGTGTCCGGCGGCGGGGTGCCCCGGACGCCGGAGACGCGCACCCGGTCGGGCCCGTCGCCGGTCAGGGTGACCGTGTCGAGCCGGGTCACCACGTCCGGCCCCAGGTACGCCGGGCCGTCGACCTCGTACAGCAGCTGGGCGGTGACGGTCTCCACGGTGACCGCGCCGCCGGTGCCGGGATGCTTGGTGAGCACCGAGGAGCCGTCGGGGTGCAGCTCCGCGATCGGGAAGCCGGGCCGGTGCCCGCCGTCGGGAAGCTCGGTGAAGAAGCTGAAGTTGCCGCCGGTGACCTGCGCCCCGCACTCGATCAGGTGCCCGGCCACGGTCGCCCCGGCCAGCGCGTCGAGGTCGTCGCGGCCCCAGCCGAAGCGGGCGATCGCCGGCCCGACCGCCAGCGAGGCGTCGGTGACCCGGCCGGTGACCACCACGTCCGCCCCGGCGTCCAGGCAGGCGGCGATGCCGAACGCACCGAGGTAGGCGTTGGCGGTGAGCGCGTCCGGGCGGTGCAGGGCGTCGCCCTCGACGTACCCGATCCGCGCGGGGAGGCCGAGCCGGTCGGCGAGCGAGCCGATCGCGGCGGCCAGGCCGACCGGGTTGAGGCCGCCGGCGTTGGTCACGATCCGTACGCCCCGGTCGAGCGCGGTGCCGAGGCAGCCTTCGAGCTGGCGGAGGAAGGTCCTCGCGTATCCGAGTTCGGGGTCGCGCAGCCGGTCCCGGCCGAGGATCAGCATGGTCAGCTCGGCCAGGTAGTCCCCGGTCAGCACGTCCAGCTCGCCGCCGTCGAGCATCTCCTGCCAGGCGGCGAACCGGTCGCCGTAGAAGCCGGAGGCGTTGCCGATCCGCAGCACGCCGGTCATGCCGTCGCCCCGGCGGTGGTGTCCGGTGCGGTCGCCGGCTCGCGGCCGGCCCCGGGTGGACCGGCGAACGCCTGGGCGACGTCCAGCCATGCGTCGGCGGTCGGGCCGGTGGCGACCAGGGTCAGGTCGGCGCGGTGCCGCCGCTGGGTGACCAGCAGGCAGAAGTCGAGCGCCGGACCGGTCACCCGGTCGGCCGCCTCCGCCGGCCCGAAGGCCCAGGTGTCCCCGTCGGAGCCGTCTTCGCTCGCGACTGCGGGGCTCGCGAGCTCACTCCTCGCGCTCGCCGGTGCGGTCAGCTCGACCCGCACCGGCGCCGTCGGCACCGGCCGGCCGTGGGCGGCGAAGCCGTGCCCGAGGGTACGGAAGCCGAGGTGCGCGACGTGCCGCAGCCGGGCGGTGGCCGGGCGGGTGACGCCGAGCGCGTCGGCGACGTCCTCGGCGTGCGCCCAGGTCTCCATGATCCGGGCGGTGACCATCGAGGCGGGTGACATCCGGGTCCCGTACCAGGGGACCTTCTCGCCGGTCGGGACGGCGGCGAGGGCCGCCGCGAGCGCGGCCCGGCCGTCCCGCCAGCGGGCCAGCAGCTCGGCCGGCGGGGCGAGGAAGGATTCGGCCCCGTCGTCGACCAGCCGGGCCGGGTCGGGCGCCGAGAGGACCGAGGCGTAGAAGGCATCGGCGTCGGTGGCGGCGAGCCCGGCCACGTGGTCGGTCCAGGCCAGGTGGGCGATCTGGTGGGCGACCGTCCACCCGGGGGCGGGTGTCGGCCGGGCCCAGCCCTCCGGTGGCAGCCCGGCGACGAGGGCGTCGAGCTGGTCGGACTCGGCGGCGAGATCCGCGAGCAGTGCGGTCAGGTCGACCATGGTGCCTCCGGGCGGGGATGTGCCGGTCAGGACGTTCGGGTCAGGGCCGCTCGCGTCCCGGGCCTCCGGTCGCCGGCGCTTCCGTGCGCGGCGGGCCGACGTTCGGGGTGAGCAGGGTGGCGAGCTGGCGTTTCCAGGTGTGCAGCAGGGCGGTGCGGCGGGGCGAGTCGTCGCTGAGCAGGTTGGCCACGCCGAGCCCGCGGAGCAGGTCGAGGGTGGCCTGCACCGCTTCGCGGACGCCGGGACGGCGCTCGTCCACCCCGAGCAGTTCGACGGTGAGCCGGTGCATCTCCCGGCCCAGCCGGGTCTCCAGCGGCACCAGGGCGGCGCGGAGTTCGGCGTCGGTGCGGGCGGCCACCCAGAGTTCGAGGGCGGCGACGAAGAGCGGCCCGGTGAAGGCCGCGCCGAGCAGGTCGATCACCCGGTCCAGCCGCTGCGGGCCGGCGGGCAGGCCGTCCGCCTCGGTGCGCAGCTCCGCCGCCCGCCGCTCGGCGAGGTGGGCCACCGCGGCGGTGACCAGGGCGGCCTTCGTGGGGTAGTGGTGCAGCTGGGCGCCGCGGGAGACGCCGGCCCGGGCCGCGACCACGGTGGTCGTGGTGCCGGACCAGCCGTGCTCGACCAGGCATTCGACGGTCGCCTCCAGCAGCCGGGCCCGGGTGGCGCGGCTGCGCTGCTGTTGAGGGACGCGGGTCGATGTGGCGGGCACGGGGACAGCGTGCCGCCCGCGAAACAAACAGTCAAGACTGACTTTTTCAGGGTCGGACCCGGGGCACTGCCGTCGCGGCCGCTCCGCTCGGGAGGGGGCGACCACCGGGTGGGGTTGAAGGTGACTACGAAGCTGATGGCGTGAATGAATCGCGCCCGATCCACCAACGTCATCAGCTTCGTAGCGTCCTGGACAGTGCTCGGCGCCGGCACGACCGGCCCGACCGGTCCGCGCACGGCGGCGCCGGCGCGGCGACGGATGGCGGGCGCGGCGGCCGGCGGGTGTGACGGCCCAGGGCTCAGCGGCCGTCGCGGGGGCCGAAGACGGCGAGGGCGTCGGCGTCGCTGTGTCGGGAGCGGAGATACTCGTCGGCCCACTCGGCGGCCTCCGGGAAGCTGGACTCCGCCACCACCCGGGCGCAGGCGGCGTCCACGTCGTACCCGGTCCGGCGGAGCTGCACCCCGGGGCCGAGCAGCGCCCACCAGGCGCCCGCCCCGCCGTACGGCATGCCGACGCTGCCCGGGTTGACCACCAGGCGGCGGTCGACGAGCCGGGTGAACGGCATGTGGGTGTGCCCGCAGACCACCGTGCCGACCTCGGCGGGCAGCCCGGCGAAGACCTCGGTCCAGCGTTCCATCCGGGAGTCGACCAGCACCACTTCCTCGTCGTCCCGGGGCGTCGCGTGGCAGAAGAGCACCTCGCCCAGGCCGGCGACCGGCAGGGTGACGGTCAGCGGCAGCGCGGCCAGCCGGGCGACCTGGTCGTCGCGGAGCTGCGCCGCCGCCCAGTTCGAGACGTCGTGCGGGGAGGGTCGGCCGGACCGCGCCTCGACCAGCTCCCGTTCGGCGTTGCCACCCACCCAGCAGGCGCGCTCGCCCAGCGCGGCGAGCAGGTCCAGCACCTCGACGGGCTGCGGGCCGGCGGCGATGTCACCGGTGAGCACGATCAGGTCGGCGGCGGCGACGTCCGGCTCGGCCAGTACGGCCTCCAGCGCCGGCAGCGCGCCGTGGACGTCGGAGAGGACGGCGACACGTTCGAGCATCAGCCCACCCTGCCCGTCCGGCCGCCGGCCGTCGAGGGATTCTGCGCCGGGCAGAACGACGACGGGGACCGCCCCGGAAGGCGGTCCCCGTCGATGTCCGGTGTGGGGTCAGACCCGCGCGCGGCGGGCCAGGCGCTCCGGGTCGAGGATGATGATGCTCTTGCCGTCCAGGCGCAGCCAGCCGCGCGAGGCGAAGTCGGCGAGCGCCTTGTTGACGGTCTCCCGGGAGGCGCCGACGAGCTGGGCGATCTCCTCCTGGGTCAGGTCGTGGGTCACCCGCAGCACGCCGCCGTCCCGGGTGCCGAACCGGCCGGCCATCTGGAGCAGGTTCTTGGCGACCCGACCCGGCACGTCCGTGAAGATCAGGTCGGCCAGCGAGTCGTTCGTCCGGCGCAGCCGGCGGGCCAGCACCCGCAGCAGTTGCTCGGCGATCTCCGGCCGGTTGTTCAGCCACGGCCGCAGCGCCTGCTTGCGCAGCCGCACCAGCCGGGTGTCGGTCACCGCGGTGGCCGTCGCCGTACGCGGGCCCGGGTCGAAGAGCGACAGCTCGCCGACCATGTCCGACGGGCCCATCACCGCGATCAGGTTCTGCCGGCCGTCCGCCGCGCGGCGGCCAACCTTGATCTTGCCGGACAGCAGGATGTAGAGACTGTCGCCGGGCTCGCCCTCGTTGAAGACGATCTCGCCCTTACGGACCTCGATCGTCTCCATCTCCTTGGCGAGCGCCTCGGCAGCCTCCGGGTCGACACCCTGGAAGATGCCGCTGCGGGCCAGTACCTCGTCCATCGGTCACCTCCGCCAGCGCGTGCCGTCCGTCGGCCGGGTCCGCCGTCCGCTGATCCCCTCGCGCGCCGCCAGTCTAGGCGCACGTGAGCGCGAATCAGCGGTGCACCCCTGGGATCATAGGCTGAGGGCGTGCTGAGCGAGCCCTTCCTGACCACCCGCCACGAGGACGGGTGGGACATCCCGCTGCTGGTGTGGCGGGCCGCCGAGCCGCTGCTGGCGGTCGGCACCACCCCGCTGGGCGGCGGGATCGGCGTACGACGGTGGGTGGTCAACGCGACCGTGCCGATGTCGTACCACCGGGACGACCCGGCCGCCCACCTGGCCGAACTGGCCGACGGGCTCGGCCTGGCCGGGCCCGGGGTCGGGCTGCTGACCGGGGTCGACGTGGCCGAGGTGGTGGCCCGGGTCGACACCGGCGTGCGGGTCTGGGCGACCGTCGGGCTCGGCACCCCGGTCTGGGCCGCCGCGCCGGCGCCGGCGACACCCGCGCAGCGGGTCGGCACGGTCAACATCGTCGTGTACGTCCCCGCCCGGCTCGGCGACGCGGCGCTGGTCAACGCCGTGGCCACCGCCACCGAGGCGAAGGCGCAGGCGATCTGGGAGCTCGGGCTGCCCGCCACCGGCACGCCCACCGACGCGGTCACCGTGCTCTGCCCCGCCGACGGCGAGCCGGCCCCGTACGGCGGCCCCCGGTCGACCTGGGGCGGCCCGCTGGCCCGGGCGGTGCACGCGGCCGTGCTCGCCGGCGGCGTCGGGCCCGTCGTGCCCTGGTCCGACCGCCGGACCGGATGACAAGCCCGGCGGGCGGTGCTTCGATCGGCCCGGGTTTCCGACCGATCGGCCCTCGTCGGAGCGTTTGCCGCGCGGTAGCGTCGCGGGCGATGTACGCTCCCGCCTCCGCCGCGCCCCGCCCGCGTCGCCGCCGCCTGGCCGCCGTCCTCGGCGCGCTGCTCGTCGCGTTCCTCGCCGCCGGCTGCGCCGACGACGCCGGCGGCCCGCCGGTCTGGCAGCAGGGCACGGGCGGTGGGTCGACCGGCTCGCCGGTTCCGCCCGACCCGGCGGACCCCGGACCGGCGGAGGCCGCCGGCAGCGCCATCTCGCTCGCGGCGACCGGCGACGTCATCATGGGCAACGCTCCGTCCCGGCTGCCGGCCAACGACGGCAAGGGCTTCTTCGACCAGGTCAAGGCGGCGCTCAAGGCCGACCTGGTGATGGGGAACCTGGAGGAGCCGCTCACCGAGGACACCGGTGCCGGCAAGTGCGGACCGAAGCCGCAGAACTGCTACCAGTTCCGGGCGCCCCCGGAGTACGCGGCGCACCTCCGCGACGCCGGCTTCGAGCTGCTCAACCAGGCCAACAACCACGGCTACGACTACGGCCCCAAGGGCTACCAGAACACCCAGCGGACGCTGGAGGAGCACGGCCTCAAGCACACCGGCGCGCCCGACCAGATCACCGTGGTCGAGGTCCACGGCGTCAAGGTCGCGGTGGTCGGCTTCTCGTCGTACGTCTGGTCCAACAGCCTGGTCGACATCGAGTCGGCGAAGCGGGTGGTGGCGAAGGCGGCCACCATGGCCGACCTGGTCGTGGTGCAGGTGCACATGGGTGCCGAGGGCGCCGACCGGAGCCACGTGAAGCCGGGCACCGAGATGTTCTTCGGCGAGAACCGGGGCGACCCGGTCCGCTTCTCGCACGCGGTCGTCGACGCCGGGGCGGACCTGGTCGTCGGGCACGGTCCGCACGTGCTGCGCGGGATGGAGTTCTACCGGGGGCGGCTGATCGCGTACAGCCTGGGCAACTTCGCCGGCGGCGGCAAGTCGCTGAACAGCTCCGGCCGGCTCGGCTGGGGCGGTGTGCTGAAGGTGTCCCTGAAGCCGGACGGCAGCTTCGCGGGCGGGACGTTCACCTCGACCGTCATGAACGGCGTGGGTCGGCCGTCGATCGACTCCGGGCACCAGGGTCTCGGGCTGGTCCGGGAGGTGAGCCGGGCCGACTTCCCGAAGACCGGGGCGCGGCTCGACACGGCGGGCCGGATCACCGCGCCGTAGGCCGGGTCGGGCGGTCCGCGCCCGCGTCGGCCCGCCGGGACGTCGCCCGCCCGACGTAGGCTGGCCGGCGTGACCACCAGTTCCCCCGAGACCGACCTCGGCCGTACGCGCCGCGCCCGGCGGATCGGCCGGGTGCTGACCGAGACGCACCCCGACGCGCACTGTGAACTCGACCACTCCAACGCGTTGGAGCTCGCCGTCGCCACGATCCTCTCCGCGCAGTGCACCGACAAGAAGGTCAACGAGGTCACCCCGAAGCTCTTCGCCCGCTACCGCAGCGCCGCCGACTACGCCGGGGCGGACCGGGCCGAGCTGGAGGAGCTGATCCGGCCGACCGGCTTCTACCGGAACAAGACCAGCTCCCTGATCAACCTCGGCCGGGCGCTCTGCGAGCGGTACGACGGCGAGGTCCCCGGCAAGCTGGCCGACCTGGTGACCCTCCCGGGGATCGGGCGCAAGACCGCCAACGTGATCCTCGGCAACGCCTTCGGCATCCCCGGCATCACCGTCGACACCCACTTCCAGCGGCTGGTGCAGCGGTGGAAGCTGACCACCGAGACCGACCCGGTCAAGATCGAGCATGCGATTGGGGCGCTCTACCCGAAGCGCGACTGGACCATGCTGTCGCACCGGATCATCTTCCACGGCCGGCGGGTCTGCCACGCCCGCAAGCCGGCCTGCGGCGCCTGCACGCTGGCGAAGCTCTGCCCGTCGTACGGGACCGGTCCGACCGAGTCGGCGGCGGCCGCGAAGCTGCTCAAGGGCCCCCGGGCCCGGGACCTGGCGGCGGCCGTCGGGATCGACCCGGAGCTGGTGCCGCAGCAGGCGGTCGCGGCGGAGGTGCCGTGAAGCGCCGACTCGCGGCCCTGCTCGTCCCGGCACTGCTGGCGGTCGCCGGCTGCACCGCCACCGACCAGCAGGCGGCCCCGGCGCCCGCCACCCGCGCCGAGCGGCCCGCGCCGTTCGCCGACTGCGCGGCGCTGACCGCCGCGCCGGCCTCGGCCGCCCCCGCGCCCACCAGCGGGCCGGGTCAGCCGCTGCCCGAGCTGACCCTGAACTGCTTCACCGGGGGCGCCCCGGTGGACCTGCGGGAGGTGAAGGGCCCTGCGGTGGTCAACGTCTGGGCGTCCTGGTGCCCGCCCTGCCGTAAGGAACTGCCCGCGTTCCAGCGGCTCAGCGAACGCGCCGCGGGCCGGTTCCAGGTGATCGGCGTGAACAGCCGGGACAGCCGTGGCGGGGCCCAGTCCATCGGCGAGGACTTCGGTGTCCGCTTCCCGATGCTGGTCGACCAGGGGGACGCCTTCGAGCGGGCGCTCAACCGGAACTCCTTTCCGCTCACCCTCTTCGTCGGCGCGGACGGCCGGGTCCGGCACACCGACGCCACCGGCGCGCTCGACGACGCCACGCTCACCGAGCTGGTCCGCACCCACCTCGGCGTGGCGGTCACCGCATGAACCGGCAACCGCCGCCGTGGCTGGATCCGCTGCTCGGCCGGCTCGGCACCGCCCGCGCCGAGGACTTCACCCGGCTCGCCACGCCGGAGAGCGGCGGCCGGGAGAGCGCGGTGCTGGTGCTGCTCGGCGAGGAGCCGGGCTCCGGCCCGGACGTGCTGGTCCTCCAGCGGGCCGCCACCCTGCGCAACCACGCCGGTCAGCCGGCCTTCCCGGGCGGCGCGGCCGACCCGGAGGACGCCGACGTCAGCGCCACCGCGCTGCGCGAGGCGAACGAGGAGGTCGGGCTCGACCCGGCCAGCGTCACCGTCCTGGCCCAACTGCCGAAGCTCTGGATCCCGGTCAGCGACTTCGTGGTCACCCCGGTGCTCGCCTGGTGGCACGCACCGCACCCGGTGCACCCGCGGGAGCCGGCCGAGGTCGCGCACGTGGCCCGGCTGCCGATCGCCGAGCTGGTCGACCCGCAGAACCGGATGCGGGTACGCCACCCGAGCGGCTGGATCGGCCCGGCCTTCTCGGCCCGGGGCATGCTTGTCTGGGGGTTCACCGCCGGTGTGCTGGCCACGCTGCTGGAGATGGGTGGCTGGGCCCGCCCGTGGCCGCGCGGCCGGGTGGTGGAACTGCCGCCGACCGCCGCCGCCCCGGCGCCGTCGGCCGGCACCGACGAGGTCGACGAGAGCCCCGTCCGCTGACCTGACGGTCACGTTGGGCGAGCGGCGGGCCGGTTCCGTGCCGGCTGCCCGTACCCTGGACGCGTGTCCGTCGTGGATCTCGTCCTGCTCCTGCTCATGCTCGTGTTCGCGGTCAGCGGATACCGCCAGGGCTTCGCCATCGGGGCGCTGTCGCTCTCCGGCTTCTTCCTGGGCGCGCTGATCGGCCTCCAGGTCGGCCCGCTGATCGCCCGGCAGTTCGTCGACAGCGGCATCCGCGTGTTGATCTCCCTGGTCGCGATCTTCGGGCTCGCCGTGCTCGGTCAGGCGCTCGCCGGCTGGCTCGGCTCGCACCTGCGCAAGACGATCACCAACGACGTGGCCAAGCGGCTCGACGACATCGGCGGGGCGATCGTGTCGCTCGTCGCAGTGATGCTGGTGGCCTGGCTGGTCGCGGTGCCGCTGGGCTCCTCCGCGGTGCCCGCGGTGGCCTCCTCGATCCGGAACAGCGCGCTGCTCACCGTGATCGACCGGATCCTGCCGGACAAGGCCCAGGAGCTTTCCACCGCGCTGCGGGACACCGTCGACACCAACGGCTTCCCGGACGTCTTCGGCGACCTCGCGCCGACCCGGGCCCGGCAGGTCTCCCCGCCCGACCCGGCGCTCGCCGGCTCCACGGTGGTGGCCAACAGCCAGCGGTCGGTGGTCAAGGTGCTCGGCTCCGCGCCGAGCTGCGCCCGCCGCATCGAGGGCTCCGGTTTCGTGTACGCGGACGACCGGGTGATGACCAACGCGCACGTGGTGGCCGGCACCCGATCCGTGGCGGTCGAGCTGCGCGGCGAGCGGTACGACGGCGAGGTGGTCGTCTACGACCCGGAGCGGGACCTGGCCGTGCTGCACGTGCCCGGGTTGCCCGGTCCGTCGCTGCGCTTCGCCGCCGGGCAGGCCGGTAGCGGCGCCGACGCGATCGTGCTGGGTTTCCCCCTCGACGGCCCGTACGACGCCCGGCCGGCCCGGGTCCGGGACGTGGACCGGATCACCGGGCCGGACATCTACTCCTCCGGGGACGTGACCCGGGAGATCTACACCATCCGGGCGCTGGTGCGCAGCGGGAACTCGGGGGGCCCGCTGGTCTCGGCGAACGGGCTGGTGCTCGGGGTGATCTTCGCGGCGGCGGCCGACGACCCGAACACCGGCTTCGCCGTGACGGCGGCGGAGGCGCGGCCGGTGGCACTGGCCGGCGCGGAGCGTGCCCGGGCGGTCGGCACCGGCGACTGCACCTGAGCCGACCGACGGCGCCCGACCGCGACGGACGCCGGGTCAGCCGCCCGCGGCGGCGGGGGCGGCCACGTCGTCACCCGAACGGGTGAGCGGCAGCTTCGACCGACCCCAGGTAAGCGTCCGGTCGAGTACCGCCCGGGCCATGATCGCCACGCAGGTCCCGCCGTTCAGGAACGACGCCACCACGTCGCTGGGGTGGTGCATGCCCCGGTACATCCGGGTGAGCGCGACCCCGACCGGCACCAGGACCAGCAGCGACCACCAGGCGATCTTCGCCGGGGTGCGCTTCGCCCGCAGCGCCAGCAGCACCGCGATGCCGACGTAGAGCGCCACCGCCGCGGAGGTGTGCCCGGACGGGAAGCTGGAGGTGGGCGGCGAGACGTCCATGTGCTCGACGGCCGGCCGGCGGCGGTCGATGGCCATGGTGGTGAACAGGAAGATCAGCGCCTGCGCGGTCACCGCGGCGCAGAGGAAGAGCGGCTCCCGCCAGCGGTGCAGCACCAGTCGCAGCACCAGGGCCACCAGCACGGTGACCACGACGATCATCTGGGTGCTGGCCAGCGTGCTGAACACCAGCGAGACGTCGTTCCATCCGCCCGTACGGTCCGCCGCTAGCTCGCGGTTGACCGTGTCCTCCACGGTGAACGGCCAGGTCCGGGTGAGGACCCGGGTGACCAGGAGACCCAGCCCCACCATGACGGCGAAGAGCAGGGCCAGCGGCAGCAGCACGCGTTTGGTCACCTGGACCGCGACATCGGACATGGGCCGCCCATTACCCCACCGGGCGCGGAACTACGCGTGCTCCCGGTGCGCCTCGTCCGGGCCCGGCCCGGCCAGCTCCGGCTCGACCCCTTCCCGGGCGGTACGCGCCGGCCGCCGACCGGTGCGGGTGCGCCAGGTGCGGAAGGCGGCCGTGGTCGCCGCCACCACCGCGACGCCGAGCAGCCAACCGCCCAGCACGTCGCTGGTCCAGTGCACGCCGAGGGCGATCCGGCTGACGCCGGTGACCACCGCGAGCACGATCGCGGCGAACCACAGCACCCAGCGCAGCGGCCGCCGGTCGCGGGTGAACGGCAGGAAGACCAGCAGCAGCACCCCGGCGGTCAGGGTGGCGTTCAGCGCGTGCCCGGACGGGAAGGAGAAGCCGGCCGCCCGGGCCACCGGGTCGAGCAGGTCCGGCCGGTGCCGGCCGACCAGCAGCTTGAGCAGCGCGCCGAGCAGCCCGCCCACCACCATCGTGGTGACCGCCCAGAGGGCCAGCCGCCGCGCCCGGCGGAACAGCAGCCAGGCGACGACGACGGCGGTGGCGGTCCGCAGCGGGCCGGGCGCGAAGACGTCGGTCCAGAGGCTCATCAGCCGCACCCAGGCCGGATGGGCGAGGGCGTACCCGTGCAGGGCGTCGGTCACCGAGGCGTCCAGCCGGAACAGCGGCGGCCAGGCCGCCAGCACCAGCAGGGCCAGCAGGGCGAACGGCACCAGCACCAGGAACACCGCGGCGGCGGCCAGGGTGAGCCGGAGGCCCAGCGAATGATCCGGGTCCAGCCGGCGGGTCCGCCAGGACCGCTGGACCGTGGACATCCGACTGTGCTCGCCCGACTCGCTCATGCTCCCAGCACTACCCAGCCGACGGTCCGGTCAGACCGGCAGTGCCGGAGTCACCGCCGCGGCCGGCGGAACCGGCGGACCACCATCGCGGCACCGGTGACCAGGGCGACGAAGAGGGCGAGGCCGGTCCAGAGCCGTTCCGGCGCCGAGTCGTCCGGCTGGCCCGCCGGGTGGGCCGTCCACCGGGTCTGCTGTTTCGGCGCGGTGAAGCTGAACGGGTCGGCGCCCCGCCCGGCCGCCCGGTCGTCCTGCCCCGGTCCGGGCGCCGAGCCGAAGCCCACCACGCCGGGGGAGTCGTTGTCGTCCAGCGGGTTGCGCCCCACCGCCGGCACGTCGGCGGTCAGCGCGGCGACCGGGTCCACCATGCCGTATCCGAAGCGGTCGTCGCGGCCGGTAGGCCCCAGGTCCTTCGCGGTGGTGATCAGCCGGTTGACCACGTCCCCGGCGGACATCTGCGGGAAGCGGGCCCGGACCAGGGCGGCGGTCGCGGCGACCAGCGGCGACGCGAAGCTGGTGCCCTGCACCCGCCAGTACGCGCCGCCGGAACGGGCCCCGAAGAGCGCCGTCGCGGGGGCGGCGAGGGTGGTCTCGTGGCCGGTGATCGAGCCGGACCAGAGGTTGGGGCTGCTGCGTTCCAGGCCGGCGACGGCGAGCACGCCGGGTTCGCGGGCCGGGTACCAGACCTTGGAGCTGGTCGAGGTGGCCAGGTTGCCGGTGCAGGCGACCACCACGACGTCCCGGGCGAAGGCGTAGTCGAGGGCCGCGGCCAGGGCAGGGCTGTCGCCGCTGCCACCGAGGGACAGGTTGATCACCCGGGCGCCGTTGTCGACCGCCCAGCGCACCCCCTTGGCGACGATCATCGCGTCGTCGTACCGGTTCTCGTCGTCGAGCACCCGGACGGGCAGGATCCTGGCGTCCGGGGCCAGCCCGACCACGCCCCGGTCGTCGTCGTTGCGACCGGCGATCAGGCCGGCGACCGTGGTGCCGTGCCCCACCGGGTCCGGCCCCTCGGCGCCGTCCGGGGAGACCAGGTCGATGCCGGGCAGCACCTGACCGGCCAGGTCCGGGTGGGAACCGTCCACCCCGGAGTCGATCACCGCGACGATCACGCCGCGGCCGGTCGAGCTGCGCCACGCGGTCTTCGCCCGCAGCTCGTCGAGCTGCCACTGCTCCTCGCGGACCTGGTCGACCCGGATCGGGGTGTCCACCGGGGCGAGCCAATGCCGGCCGGCCGCCGGCAGGGCGTTGACCTGCCGTGCCGTGGCGGCGGCATGGGCCGGGGCGGCGTGCGCCGGCGGGGCGAGCGGGCCGGCGACCGTGGCGGCGGTCGCCGCCACACCGAGCAGCGTGCGTCCGACGAGACGTCGGGACGCGTTAGCTCCGTGCCGATCCCTGCTCACATTCCCAGCCATTCATCGCGACAGAAACATGCTGCTCGGAGATTACCGGGTTTCCCGTGCGTCACGATGCAGGTCGGTGACTCCGATCACGCGGGCGGCAGGTGGGCCAGTTGCACCAACCGGACCCCCTCCCGGCGGGTCACCAGCCGGCCCCGGCCCGGGGGCAGCGGGCTCGCCTTCACCTGACCCACCAGCGCCCCCTCCTCCGGGCCGCCGGACATCACCAGGCCGGCCGTGGAGAGCTCCCGCAGCCGCTGGATGATCGGCTCGAACTGGGTCCGGCCGGCGCCGCCGGAACGCCGGGCCAGCACCAGGTGCAGCCCGACGTCGCGGGCGTGCGGCAGGTGCTCCTCCAGGGCACGCAGCGGGTTGGTCGGCCCGCCGGCCACCAGGTCGTAGTCGTCCACCAGCACGAACAGCTCCGGCCCAGACCACCAGGACCGGCTGCGCAGCTGGGCCGGGGTCACCTCGGGCCCGGGGATCCGGCCCTGCAGGTAGCCGGCGGCCGACTCGATCAGCTCGGCGGTGTGCGGGGCGGCGTTGCCGTACCCGATCAGGTGCGGCGTCTCGATCGTGCCCATCAGACTGCGCCGGTAGTCGACCAGGATCACCCGGGCCTGCTCCGGGGCGAACCGGGTGATGATCGAGCTGGCCAGCGCCCGCAGGAACGACGACTTGCCGCACTCGGCGTCACCGAAGACCACGAAGTGCGGCTCGGTCGCGAAGTCCAGCACCACCGGGCGCAGGTCCGCCTCGGCGACCCCGACCGGGAAGGCCAGGCCGGTGGTCGCCGCGAGGTCCAGGTCGGCGTACGGCAGCACCGGCGGGAGCAGCCGGACCCGGGGCGCGGCCGGCCCGGCCCAGCCGGCGACGGCCGCCTTGACCAGGTCGACCGTCTCCCCGCCCAGCCCGGCGACCCGGGGCAGTGCGCCGAGGAAGTGCAGCCCCTCCGCGGTGATCCCCCGGCCGGCCTGCTCCGGCACGTTCGCCGCCACCGCCCGCTTCACCACCACCGAGTCCGACGGGTCGCCGAGGCGCAGTTCGAGCCGGGAACCGAACAGGTCGCGGATCGCCGGCCGGAAGTCGGTCCAGCGCACGGAGGCGGCCACCACGTGGACGCCGTACGACAGGCCGCGGGTGGCCAGGTCGGTGACCAGCGGCTCCAGGTCGTCGTAGTCGTTGCGCAGGGTGCCCCAGCCGTCCACCACCAGGAACACGTCGCCGAACGGGTCGGTGCCCGGCTGCCCGTTGGCCGGCGCCGCCGCCCGCCGCCGACGCCACGCCGCCATCGATTCCACGCCCAGTTCGGCGAAGCGGCGTTCCCGCTCGGCCAGGAGGGCAGCGATCTCCCCGACGGTACGGCGCACCGCGGTCGGGTCGGAGCGGCCGGCGACCCCGCCGACGTGCGGCAGGTCGCGCAGCACGCCGAGCGCCCCACCGCCGAAGTCGAGGCAGTAGACCTGCACCTCGGCCGGGGTGTGGGTGAGCGCCAGCGCGCAGATCAGCGTACGCAGCAGGCTCGATTTGCCGCTCTGCGGCTGACCGACCACCGCGACGTGCCCGGCCGCGCCGTCCAGCGCCAGCCAGAACAGGTCCCGGCGCTGTTCGTACGGCTTGTCGACCACCGCCACCGGCACCTGGAGGGCGCCGTGCAGCTCGGGATTGCCGACGGTGAGCCCGCGTGCCGGGTCGGTGGCGACCGGGCCGAGCAGCTCGTCGAGGGTGGGGGAGCGGTCCAGCGGCGGCAGCCACACCTGGTGGGCCGGGGGGCCCTGCCCGGCCAGCCGGCCGACCAGCAGGTCGAGCAGGGTCTCGGTGGGCGAGTCCTCCTCGGCGGCGGGCGGCGCGGCCGGGGTGGCCGGCTCCGGCACCGGCACCAGGTGGGTGGAGAAGGCGAGCAGCCGGGGCGCGCCGGCGCCGGCCGCGCCCGCCGGGCCGCCCCGACGGCGGACCGCGCCGGATACGTACGCGGCCTTGAAGCGGACCAGCGGGTCGGTGCCGGAGCGCAGGTAGCCGTGCCCCGGGGAGCGGGGCAGCTCGTGCGCATCGGGCACCCCGAGCACCGTCCGGGACTCCAGCGCCGAGAAGGTCCGCAACCCGATCCGGTACGACAGGTGGGTGTCGAGGCCCCGTAGCCGCCCCTCTTCCAGCCGCTGGCTGGCCAGCAGCAGGTGCACGCCGAGGGACCGGCCCAGCCGGCCGATCTGCACGAAGAGGTCGATGAAGTCGGGCTTGGCGGAGAGCAGCTCGGAGAACTCGTCGCAGATCAGCAGCAGCGACGGCAGCGGGGCGAGCGGGGTGCCGGCCGTGCGGGCCCGTTCGTAGTCGCGCAGGCTGGCGAAGTTGCCGGCCCGGCGCAGCAGCTCCTGCCGACGGACCAGCTCGCCGTTGATCGCGTCGACCATCCGGTCGACCAGCGGCAGCGCGTCGGCCAGGTTGGTGATCACCGCGGCGGTGTGCGGCAGCCGGTCGAAGGAGGCGAAGGTCGCCCCGCCCTTGAAGTCGACCAGCACGAAGTTGAGCTGCTCCGAGCTGTGCGTGGCGGCCAGCCCGAGCACCAGCGTGCGGAGCAGCTCGGACTTGCCGGAGCCGGTGGCCCCGATGAGCAGGCCGTGCGGGCCCATGCCGTCCTGCGCGGACTCCTTGAGGTCCAGCTCGATGGCGCCGCCGTCGGCGCCGACCCCGATCGGCACGCGCAGCCGGTCCCGGGCCGGTCGGGGCGCCCAGCCCTGCTCGGCGGTGAAGCTCTCCGAGTCGCCGAGGCCGAGCAGCTCGGGCAGGCCCGGCTCGGCGCCGGGCGGGGCGTCCGGTCCGCGTACGGTGCCGGCTAGCCGGAGCGGGGCGAGCCGGCGGGCGACCGCCTCCGCGTCGGCGAGCTCCAGGGCGTCGGCGGCGCCGACCTCGGCGGCCCCCTCGGCGGAGTGCGAGTGCAGCCGGCCGTCGCGCAGGTCGAGCAGGAGGGCGTACCGGTCGAGCAGCCGGGGCGGCGGGGTGTCCAGGTCGATGACGGTGACCGCGTCGATGCCGCCGTCCCCGGCCAGGTCGGTGGCCCCGGTCAGGTCGCCCCCGTCGAGCACCACCACCACGTGCGGCGCGTCGGTGGCCGGGCCAACCGGGCTGAACCGGGACCGGCTGGCCAGCACCTCGTCGAGGAGCCGTTCCAGCTCGGCGGCGGAGCTGGTGACCAGCCGGACCGGGCCGAGCGCGTCGGCGCGGCTCGGGTGCTGGGCGTGCGGCAGCCATTTGACCCAGTCCCAGAGCCCCCGCCGTTCCGGCCCGGCGCAGACCGCGATCAGCAGCTCGTCCGGGGCGTGGAAGACGGCGAGCTGGGCGAGCACGGCCCGGACGAGGGCCTGCGCGGCCGGCGAGCCGGCCCCCCGCGCGCCGGCGGGACCGCGGACGAAGACCCGGGCGAAGCTGCGCAGCGAGAGCGCCACCGGCAGGTCCGGCACCACCGAGTACGCGTCGAGGAAGCGCCGCAGCGCGCCCGCGGTCATCGGCTCCAGCTCCTCCAGCGGCCGGGTGACCGGCGGGACGAGTGGGGTGGCCAGCGTCTGCGGGCCGACCCCCAGCCGGACCACCGCGAAGTCGGGGTCGCCCGGGCGGCGTTCCCAGACCCGGTGGCTGTCCACGGTGGACCAGAGCCGGCCCGGGTCGGGATGCCGGTAGTGGAGTCCGGCCCGCTGCGCCCCGGCCGTCTGCCGCACCCGACGGCGCAGCGCGGTCAGGTGGCGCAGGTACTCCCGCCGGGCGGCCATCATCTCCGACTTCTTCGGGGTGCCGGTGGCGCTGCCCCACGAGGTGACCAGCATGGCCACCGAGGAGAGCCCGAACATGCCGCCCACCACGTACGAGTAGGCCCCGCCGCCGCGGCCGAACATCATCGCCATCGCCACCGTGCCGCCGAGCATGGGCAGCACCATCAGCGCCTGCTGCCAGCGCCCGCCGGTCCCGACGGGGATCTCCGGCGGCGCCTCCACCGGCAGATCACCGACCGGAATCTCCGGCGCGGGACGCCGCGGCGGGCGCTTGATGACGACAGTGGACACGGAGCCTCCCATGGCTCTCGGTAACCCGAGCCTGGCTCATCGTAGGTAAAGTCCTCTCGTCCGTCAGCCACCGTTTCCGCTCGATATGGAGATATGTCGATGACAGTCGGCCTGGCGCGGGTCACCATCAGCGCTCCCCAGCGGCGGGTGGACGTGGCCCTGCCGGAGCAGGTCCCCCTGGCCGAGCTGCTGCCGGAGGTGCTGCGGCACGCCGGCGAGGGGCTGGCCGACGACGGGGAGCGGCACGGCGGCTGGGTGCTCCGCCGTATGGACGGCGCGGTGCTGGCGACCGCGCAGGCGCTGCTGCCGCAGGGGGTGCGCGACGGGGAGGTGCTGCACCTGGTGCCGGCCCGCGCGCAGTGGCCCGAGTTGGAGTACGACGACGTGGTCGAGGCGATCGCGGACGGCGCCCGCCGCCGGGGCAGTGCCTGGTCGCCCGCCGCCACCCGGGCCGCCACGCTGGCCGGGGCGGCGGTGCCGCTCGCCGTCGGGCTGCTCGCCGTGCTGGCCGGCGGCCCCGGGCAGCGGACCGGCTGGCCGGTCGCCGCCGCCGTGGCGCTGCTGCTCGTGCTCGCCGGCACGGCCGCCTCCCGGGCGTACGGGGACGGCCCGGCCGGCGCCACCTTCGGCGGGTACGCGCTGCCGTACGCCGCCGCCGCAGGTGCCCTCGCGGTCAGCTCGGGTGACCCGGTCGGCCCGTTCGGGCCGCTGCGCTGGCTGGGCGCGCCCGAGCTGCTGGCCGGCTCGGTGGCGCTGCTGCTGCTGTCGGTGCTCGGCCTGCTCGGCGTGGCCACCCGGTCCCGGGTCTTCGTGGCCGGCGCGACCGTCGGCTCGGTCGGCGGGCTCGCCGCGCTCGGCGGGCTGTTCCTCGACCCGGCGGCCACCGCGGCGGTGCTGCTCTGCGCGCTCGTCTTCACGCTCGGCGCGCTGCCGCTGCTGGCCATCCGACTGGGCAAGATGCCGTTGCCGCCGATCACCCTGCCGGCCGCCGGGCCCGGCGGGGAGGCGCACGCGGTGCGGGACCTGCCCGACCGGGGCCGGGTCCACGCGGCGGTGGCCCGGACCGAGGAGATGTTGACCGGGATGCTGCTCGGGCACGCCGTCCTCGCGGTCGCCGCCGCGGCGGTGCTCACCGCGGCGGGCGGGGTGGCCGGGCCACTGCTGGTCGCGGTCGGGTCGGCCGTGCTGCTGCTGCGGTCCCGGCTCTTCGTCGCGCTGCGGCACCGGGTGCCGACGGTCGCCGCCGGCCTGGCCGGGTTCGCCGTGCTCGGCGGGGCGCTCGCCGGCCGGGCCGGCTCCGCGGGCCTGCTCGCGCTGACCGTCGGCGGGCTCGCCCTGGCCCTGGTCGCGGTGGCGGCCGGCACCACGTACGCCCGGCGGCCGGTCTCCCCGTACCTCGGTCGGCTGGCCGACCTCACCGACACCGCGCTGGTGGTCTCCGTGGTGCCGGTGGCCTGCGCGGTGCTGGACCTCTACGACCGGGCCCGTGGCCTGCTCGGCTGAGACGCGAAGGCCCGGGTCGGCGAGCGACCCGGGCCTGTCACACGTCCGACGGTCAGTGCGCGTCGCCGCGCTCGGCGGCGTCCTTGGCGCGCTGGTACGAGGCGCGGATCTCGGCCTCCGCCTCGGTACGCCCCACCCAGGTGGCGCCTTCGACCGACTTGCCGGGTTCGAGGTCCTTGTACACCTCGAAGAAGTGCTGGATCTCCAGCCGGTCGAACTCGCCCAGGTGGTGGATGTCGCGCAGGTGCTCCTGGCGCGGGTCCTCGTAGGGCACGCAGAGGACCTTGTCGTCGCCGCCCTTCTCGTCCGTCATCCGGAACATGCCGATCGTGCGGCAGCGGATCAGGCAGCCCGGGAAGGTGGGCTCGGGGACCAGCACGAGGGCGTCCAGCGGGTCGCCGTCCTCGCCCAGGGTGCCCTCGATGAAGCCGTAGTCGGCCGGGTACTGCGTGGACGTGAAGAGGGTGCGGTCCAGCCGGATCCGGCCGGTCGCGTGGTCCACCTCGTACTTGTTGCGGTGACCCTTCGGGATCTCAACCGTGACGTCGAAATCCATCTTCCACGCTCCCTCGTTTGCCCACGCTGGCTAACGGAAACCAGCGGCGCCGCTCCCGGACAGGTGAATGCCCACCCGCCGGCTCCGATCGCCGCATAGTGTTCGGACCGAAGTAGTGTCACCCAAGGTGCTTTTCGACGGGGGAGGAGGGGGTCGTGGGGAGGGAAGATTCACACTACCGCCCGGAGGGGGTTGACGGGCGGAAGTTCGGCGGTCCCGGTTCCGGCGGCGCCACCGGGCGCGTCCCGGTCCCCGACGCCCAGTTCCCCCGGGCCCCCGGCGACCCCGGCGACCCCGGCCGCCGCCCCGACGCCGGCTCCGCGCCGGTCGGCCGGGCCAACCCGCAGCAGTACGGTCCCGACCCGGTCGGCCGGGCCAACCCGCAGTCGTACGGCTCCGCGCCGGTCGGCCGGGCCCGCCCCGATCAGTTCGCCGGTCGGGCCGAGCAGTCGCCGTACGGCGCTGCCCCGTTGCGCTGGCCGGACCAGGACGGCCCGGGCGGCGGACCGGTGGGTCTGGCCGCCCCGCCGGCCGCCCCCGAGCCCCCGCCGGCCCGTCCTCGTCGGCGGCTGCCGATGACCGTGCTCGCCGCCGTGCTGGTCGTCGTGCTGGCCGCGGTCGGGCTGGCCGTGGTGCGGCCCGGGCCGGTGGCCGGCTGGCTGGGCGGCGAGGCCGCCTCGCCGTCGGCCAGCGCGCAGCCGTCCGAGCCCGACCCGCTGGCGGTGCTCGCCGGTCCGGACCCCAACGCCCCGATCCCGTCCGCCGACGGGGTCCGCGCCGCGCTCGACCCGCTGGTCCGCGCGGCGGCCCTCGGCGACCGGGTGAACGTGTCGGTGGCCGACGTGACCACCGGCCAGGCGCTGTACGGCAGTGGCCAGGACACGCCCACGGTGCCCGCCTCGGTGACCAAGCTGGCGACCGCGGTGACCGTGCTGGCCGCCCGGGGGCCCGCGTACCGGATCCCCACCCGCGCGGTGGCCGGCGCGACCCCCGGCGAGGTGGTCATCGTCGGCGGCGGCGACCCGACCCTGGCCGTGGACAAGAACGGCTTCTACCCGGGCGCGGCCCGGCTGGACGACCTGGCCGCCCAGGTACGCAAGGCGCTGGGCGGCACCGCGCCGACCCGGGTCACCGTCGACTCGTCCCTGTTCAACGGCCCGGTGTACGAGCCGGGCTGGGATTCGGACATTCCGACCGGCGGCTTCGGCGCGGCGATCACCGCGCTGATGACCGACGGTGCCCGCCGGGACCCGGAGGAGGCGCGCAGGACCTCCGAGGCCACCAACCACGCCGCCGAGCGGGTGCCCCAGCCGGACCTGACCGCCGGCCGGCAGTTCGCCCGGCTGCTCGGGCTCTCCGGGGACGCCGCCGAGGTGAAGCGGGGCAAGGCGCCCGCCGCCGCCGCGGCGAGCGCGGCGGCCGGAGCGCCGGCGCCCGGGACCGAGCTCGGCAAGGTCGAGTCGCTGCCGCTGGTCCGGCTGGTCGACATCATGATCAGCGAGAGCGACAACGTGATCGCCGAGACGCTGGCCCGCCAGGTGGCACTCGCTCGGAACAAGCCGGCCTCCTTCGCCGGTGGCGCCGCGGCGACCGACGCGGTGATCGGCGAGCTGGGGCTGCCGGCCGACGAGATCAGCCTCGCCGACGGCAGCGGCCTGTCCCGGACCAACCGGATCAGCCCGTCGCTGCTGACCGACCTGATCACCCTCGCCGGCAACGGCAGTCACCCCGAACTCGCGGCGATCTTCGGGGGCCTGCCGGTGGGCGGCTGGTCCGGCACCCTCGACGACCGCTACCAGGCGGCGGTGACCAAGGCCGGGGCGGGCGTGGTCCGCGCCAAGACCGGGACGCTGTCCCGGGTCAACGCCATCGCCGGGCTGGTCACCACGGCCGACGGCCGGTTGCTGACGTTCGCGGTGCTGACCGACCAGGCCCCGTCGGACACCCTGGACCAGACCCGTCAGGCCCTTGACCGGATCACCACCGCGCTGGCCGGCTGCGGCTGCCGCTGACCAGCGCGGTGGTGCGATCGGCGTCGATCGGCCACCGCCAGCCCGGGCCGGGGTGTTCCGGCGCGGGTACGGTGGGTTCATGGCGCAGTTCGTGGACTGGGATCTGGCCGCCGCGACCGCGGGGGCGCTGGGCAAGTCGGGCCCCCGGGTGTCGTACGCCGAGGCCACCGACGTGGTCGGCGAGCTGCGGCGACTGACCGAGGAGGCGGCCGGGCACGTCGCCGACTACACCGGGCTGCGCTCGCAGGTGGCCCACCCGCCGGTGAAGGTGGTGGACCGCCGGGACTGGGCGGCCGCCAACATCGCCGGGCTGCGTGAGGTGATCACCCCGTTGGTGAACCGGCTCTCCGGGGACAAGCGGCCCGGACCGCTGACCGAGGCGATCGGCTCCCGGCTGACCGGGGTGCAGGCCGGCAGCGTGCTGGCCTACCTCTCCGGCCGGGTCCTCGGCCAGTACGAGGTCTTCTCCGGCGACCCCGGCCAGTTGCTGCTGGTGGCGCCGAACATCGTCGAGGTGGAGCGGAAGCTGGGGGCCGACCCCCGGGACTTCCGGCTCTGGGTCTGCCTGCACGAGGTGACCCACCGGACGCAGTTCACCGCCGTGCCGTGGATGCGGGCGTACTTCCTCGGCGAGGTGCAGGCGTTCGTCGACGCCTCGCAGGGCGGCGAGCACCTGCTGGAGCGGCTGCGGCGTGGCGTGGCCACCCTCTCCGACGCCGTGAAGGACCCGGAGAGCCGGGCCAGCGTGCTGGACATCGTGCAGACCCCCGCCCAGCGGGCGGTGCTCGACCGGCTCACCGCGCTGATGACCCTGCTGGAGGGGCACGCCGAGTTCGTGATGGACGGCGTCGGCCCGCAGGTGATCCCGAGCGTCGAGTCGATCCGGGCCGCGTTCAACCGGCGCCGCGAGTCCGGCAACCCGCTGGAGAAGGCGATTCGCCGGCTGCTCGGCATCGAGGTCAAGATGCGGCAGTACGCCGAGGGCCGCAAGTTCGTGCACGGCGTGGTGGAGCGGGTCGGCATGGAGGGCTTCAACAAGATCTTCGGCTCGCCGCTGACCCTGCCCCGGCTGGAGGAGCTGGGCGACCCGGACGCCTGGGTGGCCCGGGTGCACGGGCCGACCGCGGCGACCCCGAGCGCCGGCTGAGCCGCCCGCCGTGGCCGCGCTCGCCCCGCCGGTCGCCGCGGTCCGGGTCGCGGTCCGTCGGGCGCTGGCAGGGTTGACCGGGGACGGGCCGGTCCTGGTCGCCTGCTCCGGCGGCGCCGACTCGCTCGCCCTGGCGGCCGCCACCGCCTTCGTCGCCCCTCGGCTGAATCGACGGGCCGGCCTGGTGACCGTGGACCACGGCCTGCAACCCGGCTCGGCCGAGCGGGCCGACGCGGTGGCCCGGTGGGCCGCCGGGGTCGGTCTGGACCCGGTCGACGCCGTTTCGGTGACCGTCGCCGGAAGGCCGGGCGGCCCCGAGGCAGCCGCCCGGGAGGCGCGCTACCCGGCCCTCGTCGCCGCCGCCCGCCGGCACGACGCCGCCGCACTGCTGCTCGGCCACACCCGCGACGACCAGGCCGAGACCGTGCTGCTCGCGCTGGCCCGGGGCGCCGGACCGAGGGGCCTCGCCGGGATGCCGGAGCGTCGGGAGCTGGACGCCGTGCCGCTGCTCCGTCCGCTGCTGGACGTCGGCCGGGACGCCACCCGCAAGGCCTGCGCCGCGCTGGGGCTCACCCCGTGGGAGGACCCGCACAACGCCGACCCGGCGTACGCCCGGGCGCGGGTCCGCTCCGACGTGCTGCCGGCGCTGGTCCGGGCGCTCGGCCCCGGGGTGCTGGACAACCTCGCCCGGACCGCCCGGCTGATCGCCGCGGACACGGCCGCCCTGGACGAGCTCGCCGCCGCCGCGCTCGCCGCCGCCCGGTCCCCCGGGGGTGGGCTCGCGGTCGACACGTTGGCCGCGCTGCCGCCGGCGGTACGCACCCGTGTGCTGCACGCCTGGGCCCGGGAACTGGGCGCGTCGCCGGCCGCGCTGTCGCACCGGCACGTCACCGCGCTGGACGCCCTGGTGACGCAGTGGCACGGGCAGGGCGCGGTCCACCTGCCCGGCGGGCTGCGCGTGTCCCGCCACGAGGACCGGCTCACCATCGTCGATCGCCGCTGAGCCGCGCCGGTCCGCTGGGTTCTCCGCGGCGAGCTTCCGATCACCGGTCGGACATCCCTCCAAGCAGAGCAAAGGGCGCGTGCGGTCGCACCTGTCGACCGGCAGCCGGCTGGTCGGCCGGAGCGCCGGCGACCCTCGCCGGGAGCCGCCGGAGGCGGTAGACATGGCGGATGGCGTACCCCCGACAGCCGCTCTTCGCCCCGAACGGTGCCGTCGCGACCAGCCAGCCGCTCGCGGCGGCCGCGGGCCTGGCCGTGCTGCGGCGCGGCGGCAACGCCGTCGACGCCGCGCTGGCCACCGCGATCACCCTGACCGTCGTGCAGCCGCCCTCGAACGACATCGGCGGCGACCTCTTCGCCATCGTTTGGGACGGCGAGCGACTGCACGGGCTGAACGCCTCCGGCCGCTCGCCGGCGGCGCTGACCCGCGAGATGGTGCTGGTCGCGACCGACCGGCGGGGCGCGACGCCGGTCGACGCCCTCGGCGGCGCGCAGGCGCAGGGGCCGGCCATGCCGGCCCGGGGCTGGCTGCCGGTGACCGTGCCGGGCGCGCCGGCCGGCTGGCGGGACCTGCACGAACGGTTCGGCTCGCTGCCCTTCGCCGACCTCTTCACCGACGCGATCGGCTACGCCGAGCGCGGCTACCCGGTCGCCGCCGGCACCGCCGCGACCTGGGCCCGCGCGGTCGCCGCGCCCGGGCCGGCGGGCGCGGAGTACGCGGAGTTCGACCGCGTGTTCACGGTGGACGGGCGGGCGCCCCGCCCCGGTGAGCGGTGGCGCAACCCGGACGCGGCCGGGACGCTGCGGCGGATCGCCGCGACCGGCGCGGCCGACTTCTACCAGGGTCGGATCGCGGCGGAGATCGACGCGCACGCCGCCCGGACCGGCGGGCTGATCACCGGCGACGACCTGGCCCGGCACGCCTCCACCTGGGTCGACCCGGTGAGCGTCCGGTACCGGGGGCATGAGGTGTGGGAGCTGCCGCCGAACGGGCAGGGGGTGGCGGCGCTGCTGGCGCTGAACATCCTCGACGGGGTGGACCTGGCCGCGCTGTCGCCCGCGGAGCGGCTGCACTGGCAGATCGAGGCGGTGAAGCTCGGTTTCGCCGACGCGCACGCGTACGTCGCCGATCCCGAGCGCGTGCCGGTGCCGACGGCGGCGCTGCTCGACCCCGGGTACGCGGCGGCCCGGCGGGCCCTGCTCACCGACCGGGCCGGTGATCCGGTGGCCGGCGACCCGGAGCGGGGCGGCACCGTCTACCTCTGCACCGCCGACTCCGGCGGCATGATGGTCAGCCTGATCCAGTCGACCTACCTGGCCTTCGGCTCGCGGGTGGTGCTGCCCGGCCACGGCTTCGCGCTGCAGAACCGGGGCACCGGGTTCCGCCTCGACCCGACGCACCCGAACGTGGTGGGGCCGGCCAGGCGTCCGTTCCACACCATCATCCCGGGCTTCCTGACCCGGGACGGCGCGCCGGTCGGGCCGTTCGGGGTGATGGGCGGGCACATGCAGCCGCAGGGGCACGTCCAGTTGGTCTCGGCCACGCTGGACGCCGGGCGGGATCCGCAGGCCGCCCTGGACACCCCGCGCTGGTACTGGCACGCCGGGCGTTCGGTGCTGGTCGAGCCGGCGCTGGGAGCGGAGCAGGATCTGGTCGCCGGCCTGCGGGCCCGGGGGCACGAGGTCACCGTCGCGGCGGAGCCGGCCGTCTTCGGGTACGGGCAGGCGATCTGGCGGCACCCGGCCGGCGGGTACGTGGCCGGCTCGGAGTCCCGGGTGGACGGGGCGATGCTGGGCTGGTGATCAGACCTGGGCGCGTTCCCGGAAGGTCGTCCGGTACGCGTGCGGGGTGGTGCCGACCCGGCGGGTGAACTGGTGCCGCAGCGCCGCCGCGTCGCCGAAGCCGGCGTGGTCGGCCACGGTCTCCACGCTCAGCCGGGTCTCCTCCAGCAGCCGCCGGGCCAGCAGCACCCGCTGGTTGGTCAGCCAGTCGTGCGGGGTGGTGCCGGTCTCGGCCCGGAACCGGCGGGCGAAGGTACGCGGCGCCATGCCGGCCCGCGCAGCCAGTTCCTCCACGGTCACCGCCCGGTCCAGGTGGCCCATCAGCCATTCCAGCACCGGCTCCAGGGTGGGCGCCTCCGCCGCCTTCGGGATCGGCGCCTCGACGTACTGGGACTGGCCGCCGTCGCGGTGCGGCGGGACGACCATCCGGCGGGCCAGCCGGGTGGCCGTCGCCGAGCCGTGCTCCTGCCGGACCAGGTGCAGGCAGGCGTCGATCCCGGCGGCGGTGCCGGCGCTGGTGAGCAGCTTGCCGTCCTGGACGTAGAGCGAGTTGCACTGGACCTTCGCCGCCGGGAAGCGCCCTTGCAGGTCGTCGACGTGCCGCCAGTGGGTGGTGCAGTCCCGCCCGTCGAGCAGCCCCGCCTCGCCGAGCACGAATGCGCCGGAGCAGACGCTGAGCAGCCACGCCCCCCGGTCGGCGGCCCGGCGCAGCGCGTCGAGCACCGGGGCGGGGACGCTCGTCCCCGCGGCGTGCGCAGGCACGGCGACCAGGTCGGCGTCCTCGACCGGGGCGAGGTCGGCGTGCGGGGTGAGCAGGAAGCCCGAGCGGCTGCGCACCGGGCCACCGTCGACGGTGCAGACGGCGAATCGGTAGCCCGGGAAGCCGTCGGCGGTCCGGTCGGTGCCGAACACCTCCGCCAGGACGCCGAGTTCGAAGGCGGCGACCTCTTCCAGCGCGATGACGGCGACCGAACGCAGCATGTGACGAGGGTAACCGAAGGGGTGGCAGAAAATCGATGCCCACTGGCATTCCTGCCACTTTTCGATTCGTCTGAGCGGTCGCAGACTGGTCTCAGTCCGGTGCGCACCGGCGGCGAAACCCACACCAACCACGCGAAAGCGAGCGCCGCCATGGAGTTCCTGCTGCTCTTCCTCTTCCTCCTCGTCCTGGCCCTCGCCTCGGCGGCCGGGCTGGGCGCCGACACCCGCGACTCCGCCGACTGGAAGCCCACCACCGACGGCCGTCGCTGGCGCTCCGGCACCTGCTGAGGTGATTTGCACCTTCCACACCGAAAATCCCCGGCGGGACCGCGTCAAAAGGGGCGGCCCCGCCGACGGAGGCCATCCGGCGTACGGCAGGCTAGGAGCATGGCTGACGGCTCCTGGTACGACGCCGACATCGACCACGTGATCATTTCCGAGGCGCAGATCCGCGAGAAGACCGCGGAGCTGGCCAAGCAGATCTCGGCGGACTACGCGCACATCGAGGATGGACTCCTGCTCGTCTGCGTCCTCAAGGGCGCGGTCATGTTCATGGCCGACTTCGCCCGGGCGCTCGGCCGCCAGGGTCCCCCCGCCGAGCTGGAGTTCATGGCCATCTCCTCGTACGGCCAGGGCACCACCTCCTCCGGGGTCGTCCGGATCCTCAAGGACCTGGACCGCGACATCGCCGGCCGGCACGTGGTGGTCGTCGAGGACATCGTCGACTCCGGCCTCACCCTCTCCTGGCTGCTGCGCTACCTGGAGTCCCGCTCGGCGGCGAGCGTCGAGGTGGTCGCCCTGTTCCGCAAGCCGGACGCGGTCAAGGTGTCGGTCCCGGTCAAGTACGTCGGCTTCGACATCCCGACCGAGTTCGTCGTCGGCTACGGCCTCGACTTCGGCGAGCGGTACCGGGAACTCCCCTACGTCGGCGTGCTCAAGCCCGAGGTCTACGCCCGCGCCTGAGCCGCCCCGCCGACCTGCGGGTATCGGCGTTCGTCGAGCGGACGTTCAGCGGGTTCTCAGCTCACCGGACTACGGTAGGGGTCGGTGACGTGGAGGCACCCCTTCCCCGTCACGCCGGCCCAAACCCCGGTTCGCCGTACGCGTAAGTGCTGGGCTCGCAAGCTCACTCCTCGCGTGCACGGTGTACCGTCGAATGACCGCGGCGCGGCAGTTCGCGCGCTTCGGGGTCGAGGCCGGCCCGCACGGCGGCTCCGGCCGCCGCCCGAGGCGGCGACACCATTCAGACGGTCAGGACGTCGATCAGGAGGATGCGGGCGTCTCGGCGCCCGACAACAGTATGGAACGTACGCGTTTCTTCCGCCGACCGGTGGTCTGGATCATCCTGGTCATCCTCGGCGCCGTTGTGCTCAGTCAGTTGTTCACCGCTGGTCCCAGCTACCACCGGGTGGACACTTCCGTTGCGCTCGACCAGCTCCACACGGCCAAGATCGACAAGGCGGTCTTCCAGGACAAGGAGCAGACGCTCCAGCTCGACCTGGCGCAGAAGACCAAGTTCGGTGAGACCACCACCGACAAGATCGAGGCGCAGTTCCCGTACCAGGCCGGCGACCAGGTCTGGAACGAGGTACTGGCCGCCAAGGCCGCGGACCGGGTCACCGGCCCGGCCGACACCAAGGTCTCCTCGGACAGCGTCTGGGTGAGCCTGCTGGTCAACCTGCTCCCCATCGCCCTGCTGGTGCTCCTGCTGCTCTTCTTCATGTCGCAGATGCAGGGCGGCGGCTCCCGGGTGCTCAACTTCGGCAAGTCCAAGGCGAAGATGATCACCAAGGACACGCCGAAGACCACCTTCGCGGACGTGGCCGGGGCCGACGAGGCCGTCGAGGAGCTGCACGAGATCAAGGATTTCCTGCAGAACCCGGCGAAGTACCAGGCCCTGGGCGCCAAGATCCCGAAGGGCGTGCTGCTCTTCGGCCCGCCCGGTACCGGTAAGACCCTGCTCGCCCGGGCCGTCGCCGGCGAGGCCGGCGTGCCTTTCTACTCGATCTCCGGCTCGGACTTCGTGGAGATGTTCGTCGGTGTCGGCGCCAGCCGGGTCCGCGACCTCTTCGAGCAGGCCAAGTCGAACGCCCCGGCGATCGTCTTCGTCGACGAGATCGACGCCGTCGGCCGGCACCGTGGCGCCGGCATGGGCGGCGGCCACGACGAGCGCGAGCAGACCCTCAACCAGCTGCTCGTCGAGATGGACGGCTTCGACGTCAAGGGCGGCGTCATCCTGATCGCCGCCACCAACCGGCCGGACATCCTCGACCCGGCGCTGCTGCGCCCGGGCCGCTTCGACCGGCAGATCCCGGTGGACGCTCCCGACATGGAGGGCCGCAAGGCGATCCTGCGGGTGCACGCCAAGGGCAAGCCGTTCACGCCCGACGTCGACCTCGACGCGGTCGCCCGGCGGACCCCCGGCTTCAGCGGCGCCGACCTCGCCAACGTGATCAACGAGTCCGCGCTGCTCACCGCGCGCAAGGAGCAGCGGGCGATCTCCAACGACTCGCTCGAGGAGTCGATCGACCGGGTGATCGCCGGTCCGCAGCGCCGGACCCGGGTGATGAGCGACCAGGAAAAGAAGATCACCGCGTACCACGAGGGTGGGCACGCGCTGGTCGCCTGGGCGCTGCCGCACGCCGCGCCGGTGCACAAGGTGACGATCCTGTCCCGTGGCCGCTCGCTGGGCCACACCCTGGTCCTGCCGACCGAGGACAAGTACACCCAGACCCGGGCCGAGATGATCGACACCCTGGCGTACGCGCTGGGCGGCCGGGCCGCGGAGGAGCTGGTCTTCCACGAGCCCACCACGGGCGCCGGCAACGACATCGAGAAGGCCACCCAGCTGGCCCGCGCGATGATCACCCAGTACGGCATGAGCTCCAAGCTCGGTGCGATCAAGTACGGCACCAGCGGCGACGAGCCGTTCCTCGGCCGCAACATGGGCCACGAGCGGGACTACTCCGACTCGGTGGCCGCCGAGATCGACGGCGAGATGCGGGCGCTGGTCGAGCTGGCCCACGACGAGGCCTGGGAGATCCTGGTCGAGTACCGGGACGTGCTGGACAACATGGTCCTGGAGCTGATGGAGAGGGAAACCCTCTCCACCGCCGACATGGCCCGGATCTGCGCCCGGGTGGTGAAGCGGCCGCCGATGGCGCCTTACCACGGCTTCGGCAAGCGCCAGCCCTCCACCGAGCCGCCGGTGCTCACCCCGGCCGAGAAGGAGAAGCTCAAGGCTCAGGCGCAGGCCGACGGCGCGTCGGTCGGCGGCTCCTCGAACAACTCGGACGGTACCCACTGAACACGGACGCTGCGGCCAGCCCCGACAAGGGGCTGGCCGCCTCGTCGACCGAGCCCGACGGTGACGAGGCGCTCGACTACGTCGCCGCCCGACTGATCAGCGGCAAGCTCACCGGCCGGCCGGTCGAGGAGACCATGGACCTGGCCCGGATCGAGAAGGCCGTCCGCGAGATCCTCATCGCGGTCGGCGAGGACCCGGACCGGGACGGTCTCCAGCAGACGCCCGCCCGGGTCGCCCGCGCGTACGCCGAACTCTTCGCCGGGCTCCGGGTCGATCCGGCCCAGGTGCTCAGCACCACCTTCGAGGCCAACCACGAGGAGCTGGTACTCGTCCGGGACATCGACATGATGAGCCTCTGCGAGCACCACCTGCTCCCGTTCCGGGGCAGCGCGCACATCGGCTACATCCCCGGGCCGGACGGCCGGATCACCGGCCTGTCCAAGCTGGCCCGGCTGGTCGAGGTCTTCGCCCGCCGCCCCCAGGTGCAGGAGCGGCTCACCTCGCAGATCGCCGACCTGCTGATGAGCAAGCTGGAACCGCGCGGCGTCATCGTCGTACTCGAGTGCGAGCACATGTGCATGGCGATGCGCGGCATCCAGAAGAGCGGGGCCAAGACCATCACCTCGGCCGTCCGCGGCGTGCTCCAGCGCGACGCGAAGTCCCGCGCCGAGGCGATGTCCCTGATCATCCCCCGCTGATCCGGCGCGCGGCCGACGGAGCCCGTCGACCGCGTCAGCCGGCCAGCAACGCCAGGACGATCCCGGCGGTGGTCGCCACCGCCGGGACCAGGCAGACCAGTGCCCCGAACCGGGGTGTCCGGTCCACCCGGTCCGCCGGCCGCGGCCGGAACAGCCGGCCGACCGCCAGCCAGCCCGCCATGAAGGCCACCGCCGGCATCGGCAACCCGACCACCAGCGCCAGGATGGTCGCCGGGCCGATGCCGGTACCGAGCAGGACCAGCAGCTGGATCAGCGGGACCACCAGCGCCAGCGGCCCGTACACCAGCAGGTTGCGGGGCCGGGACGGCCAGCGCGCCAGCCGGGGCAGCCCCCGCGCGGCCAGCGTGTCGTCCGCGGCGTCGGCCCACCGGCGGGCGGCCTGCAGCGAGGTCAGCACCGCTGCCGGCCCGGCCGACATCGACCGGGCCGCCTCGGTCAGCTCCGGCGGGGTCGGCCGCAACGAGATCGCCGGCACCCCGAGTTGCCGCAGTTGCGCCTGCTGCGGGGCCAGCCGGGCCCGGACGACGGTCAACTCCTCCCGGGCGGCCTGCACCGAGCGGGCCTGCTCGCCCGCGGCGGTCGTCGCGGCCCGGCGTACCCCGTCGAGCTGGCGGGCGGCGGCGACGTAGTCCGCCCAGGCCGCCGCGGCCGGATCCGGGGTGTCGGCCGGCGGGCGGCCCGGCCGGGGGGCGGGCACGCCGGTTCCGGTCTCGCTCACGGCGCCGGCTCCGGCCCGAACGGCACCAGCACCGTCCCCAGCTCGCCCGGGCCGTCCCAGAGCATCGCCCGGCCCGGACGCGGGCGCCACAGCACCGGCCGGTCGAAGAGCGACTCCAACCGGGCACCCGGCACGTCGGTGACCACCACGGCGGTCAGCTTGTCGACCTCGCCCTCCGGGCCGAGCAGCCCGGCCAGCGGCCCCACCGAACGCCACCAGCCGAGCAGATGCAGCCCGGCCGGCGGCCCTTCCAGCAGCAGCGACCGCAGCCGCTCGCCCGGCAGCTCCGCCGCGTCGGGCGCGTCCAGCCCGAACACCACCAGGTAGCCCGGCTCGCCCGCGTCCATCGCGGCGCGCAGCCCGGCCACGTCGACGGTCTCCACCCGGTGCCGCTCGGCCAGCTCGGCGGCCAGCTCCGCGGCCCGCTCGGCCGACCCGTTCGCCAGCGGAGCAACCACGAAGCGGGCGGACGCGTGGTGCGCCGCGGTGCTCCGCGCCGCGGTGACCAACAGCCGGGCCGCCTCCTCGTCGCGGCCCAGCACGGCGAGGTTCCGCCCGGCGGCCGGCCCGAGCGGCACCGCCACCGTGGAGCGGTGCACGTCCACCGCCCGACCGAGCAGCGCGGCCGGCGCGTGCGCCCGGCCGGCCAGCGCCGCCCGGTGTCGTGGGTCGTTGCCGAGCAGCGGGCGCGCGAAGCCGGCGAAGACCACCGGCGGGCCGCAGCCCTCCGGCCGGGCCGCCCAGAGCCGGTGCCGCAGCTCGGCCAGGGTCTCCGGATCCTCATGCGGATCGGGGAAGCGGATCATCCGCTCGTGTCCCCGGGTGGCGCCGCGCGGCCCGCCCAGGCCGCCGGCGGTGTTCACCACCGCGCTGCCCACCGGCAACCCGGCCGCGGCGTCGTTCGTCGGCTCCAGCACCGCCGACCCGCCGGGCAGCGCGACCCGCACCGGGAACTGGCCCAGCAGCGGGTCGCGCGGGCCGCCGATGCCCAGGTCGCCCTCGCCGGCCAGGACCAGGTGGATGCCGTACGCCCGGGCGGCGCGGGCCAGCACGTCCAGCCGAGCCAGCAGGTCCGTGGCGAGCCGGTCGCGCTCCCGCAGCAGCAGGGGGAAGTTCTCGATGACGCAGACGATCCGGGGCAGCACCTGGTGCTCGCGCAGCTCGGCGTAGCGCTGCCCGCCGGCCCGCCGGCCGGCCTCCTCCCGGCGGTGCAGCTCCGCCTCGAGCTGGCCGACGAGGTCCGCCACGTACTCCCGGTCGGCGGCCATCCCGGCGGCCCGGACCTGCGGCACCCAGGAGCGGTCCCGCTCGGTCTGCAGGAACTCCACGAAGGACTCGCCCTCGTCGAGGTCGGCCAGGTAGAGCACCAGCTCGTCCGGGCCGTACCGGGCGGTCAGCCCGAACAGCACGTTGGTCAGGAACGCCGACCGTCCGGCGCCGGACCGGCCGCTGACCAGCCAGTGCGGGGTGAGTTCGGTGAAGCCGAGGCTGACCGGCCGCCCGGCGGCGTCGCCCACCACGGTCGAGAGCCCGTCCCCGGAACCGGACTCCCACAGCTCCCCGCCGGGGAGCAGGTCGGCCAGGAAGAGCCGTGAGCCGTCCTCGATCTGCCGGGCCAGCCGTCGGCAGACCCCCGTCACCAGCTCGTCGGGCGGGGCCTCCTCGACGAATACGGGAGAGTTGAGCCCGCCGGCCGTCTCCGTGCCCGGGCTGCTCAGCGCCTGCCCCGGCGGATCACCGACCAGCGCGTACGCGTTGCGCACCGCCACGGGGGTGGCCTGGGGCAGCGGGGTGTCGGGCGACCAGCCCGCGACGACCAGGTGCAGACCGGCCCGATGCCCCCGCGCGGCCAGTTCCTCGATCCGACCCAGGTCGGACGCGCCGGTCGCGGCGGGGAGCGCGGCCACCACCAGGAGCAGCGTGCGGTCGTGCCCACGCTGCCGGGCCGTGCCGGCGGCCACCCACTGCTCCGCCTCGGTGAGGACCGTCCGTAGCCCCGCCACGTCCACGGCCGGCGGCGGCAGCAGCCCCGCGTCGGCCAGCCCCGCGAACCCCGCGAAGGCGCCGCCGCTCGAATCCTGGTCGGCGGTGGCGTCCACCGCGCGGACCAGCAGCGAACCGGCCGGCGCGGCGGCGAGCAGCCGGAGCAGGAGGGCCCGGAGCAGCCCGGCCACCCGGGGGTCGGTGGCGTCGGTGTCGACGCTCAGGTGACCGCTGCCGAGCAGCGGCACCAGCGCCGGGAACCGGGCGTCGTCCAGCGGCGCGGCGGTGCCGACCCGGACGAAGGGCGGCGGGTGGCCGCCGGGCGGGGTGGCCGCCGTCAGCGTCTCCAGGGCGGCGCCGGCCCAACCCGGGGCGGCGAGCGCCGCGGCCGTCCGCAGCCGCTCCGCCAGCTCGTACTGCCGGTGGTGGTCGGCCGGGGCGGGCCGGATCTCGTCCAGGATGCCGGCGGCGGCGGTCGCGGTGGCCGCGGCCCGCCGGTGCAGGGTGGCGGCCCGGCCGGCTCGCGCCTTCGGACTGGCCACCGCGTCCACCTCACTTCCCGAGGCCGACATCTCCTCCCCGCGCAGTGACGGTATCCCAGCCGACGGCCCTGCTCCGGGATGTCGACCGGCGCTGCGCGGTCTTTGCGAGCCGGGGCACGGCGTTCGGCGGGACATTGTCCCGCCTTCGGCCAGCGAGCGGACGCGATCGGCGAATCTGGGGCATTGGGTACGAGGCGTGCAGCCGATAGCCTCAGGGGGTGGAATCAGTGCAGCCCCCCGCCGGTTCCCGGGTCTCCCGCGTACCGGCGCAGCGGACCCCGCCCGAGCAGCTGGCACCCCCCGAGCCGGCTCCGGCGCCGGAGCGTCCCCGGCGTCGGCTGCGCACGGTGCTGTCGGTGGTTTCCGGGCTGCTCGCGCTGCTCTGCGTGGGCGGCGCCGTCACCGGTTTCATCCTGTACGACCGCGCCACCGCCCCGGACCGCAGCGCGCCCGACGTGGTGGTGGACAACTACCTGCGCGCCTTCCTGGTGGACCGCAACGACACGAAGGCCAGCGAGTTCGCCTGCGAGGGCGGGGGTGAGCTCGGCGATCTGCGCCTGCTCCGCGACGATCTGGTGGCGCGGGAGAGGCGTTTCGGCACGACGATATCCGTGAGCTGGGGCGGGCTGACTGTGCAGCAGCAGGACGACAGTGCTCAGGTCCGGGTCGACCTCATCATCTCCGCATTCGTCGACGGGATATCGCAGAGCGACCGGCAGGGTTGGAGTTTCGTGGCCCGGCTCGGCGACGACTGGCGGGTGTGCGAGGGGAAGCGCGCAGTCTGAACCCTCACTCGATCCAGAGCAGGTGGACCGGGACCTCCAGGGTGGTCGGTGCCTGGCCGCGCCAGGCCCAGCGGTACCACTCCAGCTCCGAGGTGACCCGGACGCAGATGTCCCCCTCGGCGCCGGAGTAGGTCTCGGTCACCGCCCGCAGGTCACGGTGCTCGATCGACTCGATGACGTGCACGACCCGTCGGCCGGCCACCGCGTCGGCCTCGAACACGGGGGTCGGCACCCGGCGTGCCGGTGCGTCGAGGGAGACCAGCCGGATCCCGGGCTCCCGGGGCGAGGCTCCGGTGCCCTTCCGGTCGCCCACCGTCTCGACCCAGACCCGCTCCACCGGCACCAGCGGCGCGAAGACCTCCACCTGCTCGGACTCGGCGCGGTACCACTCGTGTTCGGGGATGACGGGCACGTAGGTCCGGCTGCCCTGCACCACCCGCTCGTCGGCGCGCAGGTCACCTCGCCAGCCCAAGCCGGGCAGCCCGACCAGCACCCGTCGGCCGCGCAGTTCCACCCGGCCGGTGGCGGGGACGATCTCGATCGGTCGGGGCGGCAGCGGCGCCCAGTCGGGCTGGTCCGCGAAGGGGTCGGGCAGCGGGTCGGTCATCCGTCGGCGGGCCTCACGTGTCGCCGTCCAGTGGCGCGCCGTGTTCCCGCATGAACGGCACCGGGTTGATCGCGCCCCGGCTGGAGCGGTCGCCGTCGACGTGCACCTCGAAGTGCAGGTGCGGCCCGGAGGAGTTGCCGCTGGTGCCGGAGAGGCCGATCACCTCGCCGGCCTCCACCAGCTGGCCAGGCACCACGTGGGGGCGCTCGACCATGTGGCAGTAGCGGGTGATGTAACCGCCGGCGTGCAGGATGTCCACGAACCAGCCGCAGCCGCCCTTGTCCGGCCAGCCGTCGCGGTCGCAGTCACGTCGCCCGGCGTGGTCCGGGTCGCAGCGGGCGACCAGCACCCGGCCGGCGGACGCCGCGTGGATCGGCGTGCGCTTGGACGCGGCGATGTCCACCCCGTCGTGGCTGGGCCGGTCGGCGGTGCGGAAGCCGGAGCCGACGCCGCCCGGGATCGGCGCGGTCCAGCCCGACGCGGCGATCCGGGCGCCGGCTGCGGCGTCGCAGACCGCCTTGCCGGCGATCTGCACCGTCCGGGCGGCGCCGCCGGCCAGTGCGTCGACGATCCGGCCGGCCAGTTCCTCGTGCTTGGCGTAGGCGTCGGGAAAGGCGCTGACCTGCACCCGCTGGGCCACCACGGTCAGCGGTCGGTGCTCCCACCGGGGCACCCGCAGCATCTTCTCGTAGAACGTGCGGGCGGTGTAGGAGGGCGTCATGCGCTGCTGGACGCTGCCCCAGCCGGGACGCTGCTGGAACAGGCCCAGCGAGTCGTGGTCGGAGCCGACGCCCTCGTGGGGCAGCGCCAGCGACGCCGGCACGGTGCTGTTGGCCAGGTTCCGCAGCGCGGATTCCTGCATCGCGGTGGCCAGCGCGATGACCCAGCCGCGGGCCGGCACCCTCATGTCCTGACCGACCTTGATGATGACGGCGGCGTTGCGGAGCTGCCCGTCGCCGTACTCGGCGAAGCGCGGCATGTCGCCGGTGATGCTGACCCGGTAGGCCGGGTCGCAGGCCAGCCCGGCCACGGTCGCGTCGCCCTGCTCCTCGCCGCCCAGCTCGGTGAGGAAGAAGGCGGCGGCGCCTCCGACACAGCAGAGCAGGGTGAGGGCGGCGGTCAGCGCGGCGGCCAGGACGCCGAGCCGGAGCTTCCGGCGGCGGGGTGGGGGATCTTCGTCCCGCCACTGCTCGGTCATTGCCGCTCCCAGTCCACCGCGTCCACCAGCCATCGGCCGTCGAGGGCCACCAGTTCGAGTCGGAGCAGACCGTTGTCGAGCGGGATGAGCGCCTCCACGAAGGACTCCGTCCGCGCGCGGAGCGTGACTTCGCCGGCCAGCCGTCGGGCGGGGACGCTCTCCGGGTCCGCGCCGGTCAGCTTCTCGGTCAGTGCCGGCGTCGACATCGGGCGCAGCCGCGCCTGCCAGTCGTCCCCGCTGCTGCCCGGGCCGGTCAGCCAGGCCGTGGTGAACCGGCCGGCGGCCTGCTCGGGAGTCAGCTCGCCGCGTCGGGTCCTCGGCGTGGGCGGCGCCGTGCTCGACAGCACGCCGTCGTCACCGGCCTCCGGGTCCACCGTGCTGATCGGCTCGTGCGGCCGGCTGCTGAGGCCGGTGGACGGGTCGATCGGGCCAGAAACCAGGCGGGCCGCCCCGATCACGCCGAAGACCAGGACGGCGATCACCACCGCGATCCCGAGCCGGGACCGCAAGGCCCGAGTGACCAGGAACTCCACCGCCCGTCGCATCGTCGTCACCGCGCCTCGGAGCGCACCCGGGGGTTCCGGTTGGCGGCCGGCGCCGGCTCAGCCGAGCCTGGCCGGTAGATGGCGAACGCGGCGGCCTCCTCGGGCACGTCCGGTTCCGTCCAGCTGGCCGGCTGCCGCCGGCGGGGACGCGGCGCGGTGGTCCGGCCGCCCGGCTGCTCCGGTGCCGGCGTGTCGTCCGTCCGTTCCCGCCCGTCCGGCCGCTGCCGCTCGGTGGCGGCGTGCGACGGATCCTCGTGCCGGGCCTCCGGCCGCAAGCTGCCCTGGTCGAGCGGGACGCCGCGCCGCCGGCCGAGCGCCGGCTCGACCGTGCCACCGGGCTCGACCACGTCCAACCGGGCCGCCACCCGTACGTCACGGAAGAACCGGCGGTGCCACGACCCGGCCGAGCTGATCGCCTCGCTGCTGTCCTTGCCGCCGAGCTGGGTGATCCGCCGGTACGGGCGGAGCAGCAGCCAGCCGACCACCCCGCAGAGCCAGACCAGCACCACCTGGAGCCAGCCGGGCAGGGTGGGCGTGTTCATGATGAGGTCGACGGCGAAGAGGTAGATGGCCGCGCCGGTGCCGAAGATGGCGATGTTGAAGACCGCGGCGACCACCGCGTTCGCCAGCCGGCGCAGCCCGGCGCTGGCCGGGCGCATCAGCCCGACGGTGCCGAGGATCGGCGCGGCGATCACCGCCCACCGGAAGATCAGGAAGCCCAGCAGCACCAGTAACGAGGCGGTCAGGTCGAACATCGCGAAGAGCAGCGAGGCCAGCACCGCGATGAAGCCGGCCCCGATCCGGTCCATGTCCCGGACGCCCTGGAGGTACTCGTACGCCTCCGGGTCCTCCGTCTTGATCTGCTCGGCGATCCGGGCCCACTGCTGCTGCTTCGCCTTGATGGTCGCCTCCCGGGTGGCCGGGTTCTGACGGAGCTTCTCCGCCTCCTCCCAGGAGAGCGACTTGGCGTCGTAGAGCGCGGGGCCGTACTTCTTGGCGGTCTCGCTGTCGGCCGAGCCGAGCACCCCGCGCAGCCAGTTCCGGTAGAGCATGGTCTCGGTGGCGGTGTCGCTGGCCCGGACCGCCGGGGGACGCTTGTCCACGCAGGCGTCCGGGTTCGGGAGTGCGCACTTGTCGGCGGGAATGTCTCGGGAGGCCGGACCGACCGCGTCGTGCACCACGCCCAGGGTCGTGATCAGGGTGTTGTCGGCGATGTTCGCCGATTTGACCGGCCAGGCGGCCAGGGCGGTGACCGCCACCATCACCAGCAGTGCCCAGCCGGCCGTCGTCATGGCGTTGCTCATGTCCGACTGGCGGGAGCGCCAGAGCAGGTAGAGGCCGACCACGCAGAGCGTGATGATGCCGAAGACGCTGAACACCTTCTGGTAGACGGCCTTGGTGGCGTGCTCCACCAGCGGATCTGCCCAGCCCCACATCGAGCGGGGATCCCAGGCCCGCTCCCGCAGCGCGTTCGAGGCGCCGATCACCGCGTTGGCGAACATGAACTCGCCGTTGGCCACCATCGTGGTGAAGCGGTAGTCCGGATGAAGTACCGACGACGCGCAGCCGCCGTCGACGTCGTACGTCGTGTAGCTGTATCCGGCGTAGCCGTAGTCGCTGTAGAGGCCCTTCGGGCCGGGCAGCTTGGCGGAGTCGGGGCGGGAGGCGAACCAGCCGGCCAGACCGGAGTCCGGGGCCCCCGGGACGGGGGCGTTGCGGCACTCGACCTGGTCCTGGCTGACTTCCTTGAGCTTCGCGACGCAGGCGCGGAAGTCGGCCTGCCACTCCTTGGTGCTGCACAGCTCGGCCCGGGCCTGGGCGGCCGGCGCGGCGGCGTACGCGGGTGTCGTTCCGATCACCGGCCAGGCGATGGTGGCCACGGCGAGTACGCCGAGCGCGAGGAGGAGCGCCGCGATCCGTGCCCGCGTCATGTCACGCCTCCAGATCAGCCAGGACGGTCGGCAGCGCCCCGGCGGACCGGGCGACCGCTGCGGGGGTGGTGTCCAGGTGCTCCAGCAGCCCGTCGACGTACGACACGTCGACCCGGACCTTCTGCACCCGGCCGTCGACGTCGCGCATCACGAACTCACGGAAGCCCAGCCGGGCGGCCGAACCGGCGTCCGCGGTGGACAGTGAGGCGAGCGTCGCCTCGTAGCCGTCGTTGACCGGCACCCGGAGCAGCCGCAGCGCCTCGGAGGCGATCTCGGTGTCCTCGGCGATCCGGCCGACGAAGACGGTGGAGACGAGGTTCTGCACGTCGAGGCCGAGGATGTCCTTCGGGTTCTGCGAGGCGACCAGCGCGGCGAGGTTCCACTTGCGGGAGTCCCGGGCGAGGCGGACCAGGAACGAGCGCCCCGAGCGCCAGCCCTCCATGAAGTGCGCCTCGTCCAGGCCGACCAGCTTCCGCGACGACATCGAGCCGCCGTAGCAGCGCCGGACCGCGAGCCGGTGCGCCGTGTGCAGCATCGGCAGGGCGAGGGCCTCCTCGGCCGACCAGTACTCGCGTTCGATCTTGAGGTCGGGCAGCCGCAGGCCGGCCATCGTGATCACGGTGAGCGCCGCGTCGGCGCCGAGCAGCCCCTCCGGCGGCCGGCCGAAGAACAGCATGGCGAGCGGCATCTCGGCCGTGTCCAGCAGCAGGTTGGCCAGTTCCCGGCCGGCGTGGTCGTCGAGTCCCTGGAGGCAGGCGACCACGTCGTCCAGGGTGGAGGTCTCCTCCGCCGGCACCTGGCGGACGGCGTGCCGGAACAGGGTGGCGGTGGAGGCCTCGCGGGCGACCTGCGGCGGCACCAGCATCATGCAGATGTCCTGCACCAGCATCCGGCGTTCGGCGCGGGCGTTGGAGACGGCGATCTCGAACTCCCGATCGCCGGCCGAGCCGGCGCTGAACTCGCTGCGCAGCGGCGTCGGGATCAGCGCGTACGGCGCCAGCGTCCCCTGCTCCGACCCGGTCAGGTTGAGCACGCGGGAGTACGGCCGCAGCTCGGGCATGGCGCAGAGCCGGGCCAGCGGGCCGGACGGGTCGAGCAGGGTGACCTGCACCCCGCGCCGGGCGGCCAGGTAGCCGAGCGCGCCGAGCAGGGTGGACTTGCCGCCACCCGGCTCGGCGACGAAGACCGCGAGCCCGGAGCGTTCCCGGACCTCCATCGGGAAATGCAGGTCGAGGAAGACCGGGCGGCGGCAGGTGCCGGCGGTCCGCCCGATCAGGTCGCCCCGCCGGTCGCCGACCGTGGAGGCGGCCTGCGGCAGCGCGGCGGCGAGGAGCGGGACCGGCATCCGCCGGACGTAGCCGGTGTTGGCGATCGGCTCGCCGGGGATGAACTCGCGGGCCAGCCAGTCCTGGTTCTTCGGGTGCTGCAGCGAGATGCGCAGCTCGCGCGAGTAGAGCTGGATGAGCCGGCGGGCCCGCTCCAGGCACTCCTCCCGGGTCCGGCCGCCGACCGCGATCCGGTGCCAGCCGTGGGCGCGGGCCGAGTCCACCGGCAGCCCGGTGGTCATCTCGTCGCCGATCACCAGCGCCCGCTTGGCCAGGCGTTCCAGCTCGGGCGGGGCGTCGATGCCGTGCTCGGCGTAGTCGAGCTGCTGGGACCGGATCATGCGGAGCCGGTGCTCGAGGTTGCGGAAGGAGTCACCGGAGCCGAGGATGTCCACCCGGGTGGAGATCTCCATCGGCCAGGGCAGCCGCTCGTGGAAGTGCAGCCAGGGTTCGTGCCGCTCGGGGATCTCCAGCGGCTCCATCCGACCGACGGCGAGCACGGCGACGTGCCGTTCCTCGCCGGTCATCCGGTTCACCAGCTTGACGGTCGAGCCGTACGGGGTGCGGTAGCGCTCCACCTGCTCGGTCAGGGCGAGCAGGTCGCCGCGCTCCCACCGGCCGTTGGTCACCGGGGAGAGGGCGCCCGGGGGCGACATGCAGAGCGCGACGGAACGGTAGAGCAGCCACTCCAGCTCCTGCGCGGTGACCCGGCGACCCCGCATGCCGAACGCGCCGAGCACCTCGTCGAACTGCTCGACCGTCCGGCCCAGCTTGCGGCGCTCGCCGTCGGCGGTGCCCCGGCCGAAGGTGCGCAGCAGCCGCTCGGTGAGCGAGTCGCCGAGCGACCGGCGGGCGAAGGTGACGCCCAGGTAGGTCTGCCCCTCGGCGTGGTTGACCGCCATCAGGTGCCGCTGGGCGGCGACCAGGTGGTCGGCCCAGCCGGCCGTGCCGGGCACGTCGGGCAGCGGGGATGCGGTGTGCGCGTCGATGGTGCGCGCCCACTCGTCGGCGGGGAACGGCCGGGTGGTGCGGCGCAGGTGCAGCCGGAAGCCGGCCAGGCCGGCGTACTGCTCGGAAATGGCGGAGAGCAGTGCCTCCCGCTCCGCGTCGGGGCGGAACGCCCAGCGCACCTCGGGCAGCCAGTACCAGGCGGTGACGGTGTTCGGGGTGAAGGTGAGGTGACCGGCGATCTCGGTGATCGCCAGCTCGACCGACGGGTCGCGGTCCCCGAACTTGATCTTCGGGGGACGGACCCGGACCGGCTTGGCGGGGCTGCCGCTCCGCTCCGCCGCGGAGCGCTGCCGGGGCGTGGCCACCTCACGGGCGGGTGGCGCCGCCACCGCCCGGGTGGTGGGCGCGGCGACCTCGCGGACCCCTGGCGCCGCGATCTCACGGATACCGGGCGCGGCGACCCGCCGCGGGTCGGCGCGGCGCGCGGCCCGGTCGGCGGGGTCCGGTTCGCGGCGCGCCGGATCCTCCGGCGAAGGGTGGGCGCCGGGATCCGTCAGCTCCGGTTGGGCGGACGGCCGCAGCGCGGGGAGCCGGTCGCCGGGTTGGTGTGGCACCCGGTTGCGGCCCGGCGCCGCGGGCACCGGGTGGGCGGGCACCGGGTCGGGGGCGTCGTCCGGCAGCTCGGGAACGTGGGGCGTCGACCGCGGGACGTCCAAGGTGTCGTCCGGGCGGCCGGCGGGAGCGACGAGCTGGTGTGGGATTGGCAGCGCCTCCCGCCCGACCCCGCGGCGGGGCGGCGCGACCACCGGGGCCGGCTCGGCGGCCGGCGGCGCCGGGGGCGGGGTCAGCGCGGGCGGCGTGGGACGTCGGCCGCCGGGCTGCGCGCCGCCGAAGAGGTCGAGGAACGGCGAGTCGATGTCCCCGCTGTCGGCGACCGTGGACGCGGGCGGCTCGCCCGTCGCCGACTGGCCGCGCGGCGAGGCGGGCCGGGGCGGCTGGAAGACGCCGACGCGGCCGTGCCCGGGACTGGTCACCAGGGCCGGGTCGACGGCGGCCTCGTCCAGCTCCTCGGCCTCTGGGTAGTCGAACGATCGCGCACGGTTACCGTGGGGACCGGCGTGCCGCCCGGCCGGGGAACCCGGCGTGGAAGAGCGATTCATGCGACCGCCTCGCCCGCGTCGTTCTTCTGCCCGATCGGCGTACGCCCGGTCATGCCAGTTCCTCCCGGATCCTGATCCGGCTCGCCACCAGGCGCGGATCGCGCAGTTCGGCGGCCGGCTCCCGGGTGCGTCGCCAGTCGGTCAGCGCGGTGCGGATGACCATGCGCGCGGGCCGGTCCGGGTCGACGTACCGGAAGATGAACGAGGTGGTCACGATGGCCAGCGAGATCTCCCACGCGGGGAAGAGCTCGACCTGCAGCGTGACCAGCCAGTGGATGAACATGTAGAGGGGTACGAGCAGCATGAACAGGCCGTACTGGGCGTACGGGAGGTGCACGGGAAGGGTGTAGCCGGGCGGCCCGAGATAGACGAGACGAGCCCGGTAGATGTCGTCGTCGGTGCGCAGCCGCATGGTCGCCCGCGCCCTATTCGAAGATCAGGTTGATCAGGTAGTCGCCGACGAAGAAGAGGGTGGCGGCGCCGGCGATGAAGGCCAGGCCGACGATGGCGATGGCCGAGCTGGTCAGCACCTTCGAGATCTCGCCCCGGCTGGCGCGGCCGATGAAGATGACGCCGAGCACGGCGAGCAGGATCGGCGCGATCTTGCTGGCGAAGAAGGTGACGACACCCTCGGTGTCGATGCCCTTGGGCGCCGGCTCGGCGAGTGGAGTCGACGCCAGGGTGTGGAGCGCGTGGCTGACGGCGGACGACGCCGTCCCCAGGAGCTCGATGGCGATCACTGGAAACCTCCCCATGTCGCGGCCGGCGACGCCGCGGTGGTGCAGTAGTCAAGCCTGGCGGGATTGTTGCGCGCTGTGCGCAGCGTCGGCGACGCTACGTTCGTTACCCACCACGGAGAGTGGTGAGCTTTGGGGGAATTTCTCCCGCTTCGGCCCTCCCTCCAGGCTTCGCCATCTCCATGCTGGGCAATTCCAAAGCGTACGGCCAGGCCACCTTTGCGACAACCCGCGAAGACTCGACCCGATCCGACCCCGACGACCGATCGTACACCTGTTCCAATCCGCATGTCAGGGCCGTCGTCCACGATCCGGGGCCAGGCCGCCGGAAGCCCTGCTGGCGACCGGTACGGTCTACTCGTGACCGATCTGGTACGGGCGCAGGCCCCGGTGGTGATGGGCGTCCTCAACGTCACGCCCGACTCCTTCTCCGACGGCGGCAGGTACGCCGATCTCGACGCCGCCGTCGGACACGGAGTGCGACTGCGCGCGGCCGGTGCGGACCTGGTGGACGTGGGCGGGGAGTCGACCCGTCCCGGCGCCGACCGGGTCGACCCCGACACCGAGATCGCCCGGGTGCTGCCGGTGATCCGCGAGCTCGCCGCCGCCGGCATCCCGGTCAGCATCGACACCAGCCGGGCCCGGGTGGCCGACGCGGCCCTCGCCGCGGGCGCCGACGTGGTCAACGACGTCTCCGGCGGCCTCGCCGACCCGGACATGGCCCGGGTGGTCCGCGACGCCGGCTGCCCCTGGGTGCTGATGCACTGGCGGGGGCACTCCCGCGAGATGCGCGACCTGGCCAGCTACACCGACGTGGTCGCGGACGTCCGGACCGAGCTGGGTCAGCGGGTGGACGAGGCGCTGGCCGCCGGGGTGGCCGCCGACCGGATCATCGTCGATCCCGGGCTCGGCTTCGCCAAGACCGCCGCGCACAACTGGGAGCTCAGCGCCCGCCTGCCCGAGCTGCTCGAACTCGGCTTCCCGCTGCTCTTCGGGGCGAGCCGCAAGTCGTACCTGGGCCGGCTGCTCGCCGGCCCGGACGGCACACCCCGCCCGACCGCGGAACGGGAGGCGGCCACCGTCGCCACCAGCCTGCTCGCCGTCACCGCCGGCGCCTGGGGGGTACGCGTGCACGACGTCCGCGCCACCGCCGACGCGCTCGCCGTCTGGGCCGCCACCGGCCGCCCCCGCCTGGGAGAGGGAGCACGATGACCGACCGGATCGAGCTGACCGGGCTGCGGGCGCGCGGCCGGCACGGCGTCTACGACTTCGAGCGCGCCCAGGGGCAGGAGTTCGTGGTCGACGCGGTGCTCGAGCTCGACCTGGCCCCGGCCGCCCGCTCCGACGAGGTGACCGACACGGTGCACTACGGCGAACTGGCCGAGCGGCTGGTCGCGGTGATCAGCGGGGAGCCGGTGAACCTGATCGAGACGCTCGCCGACCGGCTGCTCGCGGTCTGCCTCGCCGAACCGCTGGTCGGCGCGGCCACGGTCACCGTGCACAAACCTGAGGCACCGATTCCGCACGCCTTCGCCGACGTGGCCGTCACCATGCGGCGTACCCGGTGACCCGGGCCGTGCTGTCGATCGGCAGCAACCTCGGCGACCGGCGCGGCCACCTGCGCTCGGCGGTGGGCGCGCTCGGCGACGCGGTGCGGGTGGTCTCCGGCGTGTACGAGACTCCACCGTGGGGCGACACCGAGCAGCCGGCGTACCTGAACGCGGTGGTGCTGGCCGTGGACCCGGCGGCGACCGCGCGGGACTGGCTCGAGCGGGCCCGGGCCGCCGAGGCGGTGGCCGGCCGGGTCCGCGACCCGGAACGCCGGTTCGGGCCGCGCACCCTGGACGTCGACGTCGTCGCGGTCTGGGACGACGCCGGCGAGCCGGTGCTCAGCGACGACCCGGAGCTGACCCTGCCGCACCCGCGCGCCCACCTGCGGGCCTTCGTGCTCCGGCCGTGGATCGACATCGAGCCGCACGGGCGGCTGCCCGGCCAGGGCTGGCTGACCGACCTGCTCAACGCCGAGCCGCTGGCCGGGGACGCCCTGGAACTGAGCCCGCGACCGGATCTGGCGTTAGAGTCGGACGCATGACCCACTGGAGCCGGCCGGCATGAGCCAGGCGCAGCCCCCGCGCGGGACCGACCCCGACCGCTTCCGGATGGGTCCCACCCGGATCTCGACCCTGGTGGTGGCCGGGCTCGCCGCCGCGGCGGCGGCCTGGCTGCTGATCAGCAGCTTGTACTACAGCGGCATCCCCCGGCTGCCCTGGCTGCCGGTGGTCACCCTGGCCGCGCTCGCGGTGCTCGAGGGGTACGCCGCGATCAACACCCGGGGCCGGATCGACCGCAAGCCCGGCCGGGATCCGGTCAACGCCCTGATGGTCGCCCGGTTCGTGGTGCTGGCCAAGGCCTCCGCGCTGGCCGCCGCGATCTTCGCCGGCTTCTACGCGGGGCTGACCGGGTGGCTCCTCGTCGAGCGCACCCGGGCCGCCACCGAGGACCGCCCGGCCGCGGGGGCGGGACTGCTCGCCTCGCTCGCCCTGGTCGCCGCCGCGCTCTGGTTGGAGCGCTCCTGCCGGGTGCCGGAGAAGGACGACGACGAGGACCGCGAGCCCGGCGACCGGGAGAGCCGTCCCGGCCAGCGTTGATCAGGGGCTTCCCCCCATCCCGGCCCGCAGGTACCGTCCCTGGCTACTGGAAGCAACGGCCGCCGCCGGTCCGCCCGTGCGTCGGGCCGGACGGCCGGCGACGTGGGAGGCGCGGGTCATGGCGTACGACGAAGCGGGCCGGGATGCGGCGGATCCGTCGTCGGGCGTGCCCGCCGCCGTGCTGGAGAACGTCTTCGACGACCCCCTGCACGGTGAGCCCGGGCGGGACCGGATCGCCGTCCACGTGGTCTGGGAGTTCGTGCTGCTGGCCGGGCTGGCCGGCATGGCGTACCTGCTCTGGCGGGAGAACGCGGACGCGCTGCGCGGCGACGGCCTGAAGTCGCTGCTGGTGGACGTGGTCGCGCTGGGCCTGCTGGCACTCGGCGCCGGGCTGAGCCTGCGCGCCGCCGCGGTCAACCTGGCGGTCGGCCCGGTCGCGGTGGCCGCCGCGCTGCACGTCGCCGAGCAGGGCGACCGGGGCCTGCGGGAGGCGCTCCTCCCGGCGCTGGTGGTGGCCGCCCTGGGCGGCGCGGCTCTCGCCCTGGCGGTGGTGGTGCTGCACGTGCCCGGCTGGGCGGCCAGCCTGGCGGGCGCGGCCGGCGTGATCGTGTACATCGAGCGGCGCACCGGCCCGGTGGTGGTGCAGGGCGCGTACGACCCCCGGGGCACCGCCGTCAACCTCTTCGCCGGCTTCGCCGCGGTGGCCGTCCTCGGCGGCCTGTTCGGCGCGATCAAGGCGATCCGGCGGCTGGTGGGCCGGTTCCGGCCGGTCGTCGACCCGGCCCGGCGGCGGGGCGCCGTCGCCGCGATGGTGACCGCCCTGGCGCTGGTCGGCTCCACCGTGCTGGCGATGTTCGCCGGGGTGCTGATCGCATCGAACGGGACCGGCCCGGTGGCACCCACCTCCGGGCTGGACTGGTCGATCCTGGCCGTCGGCACGGCGTTGCTCGCCGGCACCAGCGCGTACGGCCGGCGCGGCGGGATCCTCGGCACCCTGCTCGCGGTCAGCCTGGTCGTGGTCTTCCTCGCCTGGGCGCAGGCCCGCGGCTGGACGGTCAGCCGGTGGGCCGTCGGCGGGGCGACCCTCGGCGGCGGGCTGCTGGTCACCCGGCTGGTCGAGACGCTCGGTCGACCGCGGACGGTCACCGGCGAGGCGACCGATCGGGGACCGGCCGGGGACGGCACGATCAGCACGGGCTGGGCGCTGTCCCGGCCCGGCCCGGTCGACACCTGGCCGGGGGTGCTGCCGGTGCACACCACCGCCGAGACCACGGTCGACCCCTGGGAGGCGCACCGCTGGGAGACCGGCCCGCGGCGCTGGGACGCCGACGACCGCTGACCGGTCCGCGTCCGGCGGGCCGAGCCTGATCTCGCCGGTTAGGCTCGGCGGCATGACCGAATCTCCTGCCACCGGCGGCCGTACCTTCGAGCAGCTCGACCAGCTCTCCACGGAGGAGCTGCGCGAGCAGGCGTTCGCCCTGGCCCGGGAGCGCCGCGACGTGGGCTTCTTCTGGTCGGTGCTGCGGCACCTGCCGAACGCGGACGAGGCCGCCATCCTCGACGGGGCGCCCAACTCGATCGGTCCGATCATCGACGAGGCGTCGGCGCTCTGGCGGGAGCTGACCGGCCACGGTTACGAGGAGGCCGCGCCGGTGCTCCGGGCCGCCTTCATCGACTACCTGCTGAAGCACTGACCCTCCGATGGCTGTCCGCCGGCCCACGGCGCTCGCGCGTACGCGCAGGTTTGCCCGGCGGCGCGGGCCGGGAACTGACCGCACCATGGCCCTCACCAACCGCCCCCGGACCGTCAGCGGCTACGGCACCGCCGCGGGCACCGGCACCCTGGCCGCGCTGCTCCTGGTCGGGGTCGGCGGCAGTCCCGCGTACGTGGGGTGGGTCCAGGACCACACGGACCCGGACGGCGCGGGCGGCTGGTTCCTGCGGCTGCTGGCCTGGCCGGCCTGGCGGCTGCACGCCGACGACCCGGCGCAGGGGGTGTTCGCCACCGACCTGCGGGCCGTGCTGATGGTGATCCTGGCTGCGGGTCTCCTCTACCTGCTGCCCGCCTCGCAGGTGGCCCGGGTGCGGGGTTCGGCCAGCCAGTTCTTCTCCGGTTGGGCGGCGTACGTCCTGGCGGGTGGGTTCACCGGGCTGCTCGCCGCGTTGCTCGGGCCGGACGGGTCGCTGCTCGCGGCCTTCCAGGCGGCGAGCACCGGCGCCACGTACGGCTTCTTCGCCGGCTGGATCGTCGGCACCGCCAGCCTCGGCGGCCGCGCCTGACGCGGGCCCGCGCCCGACGCCGGCCGCGCTCCACGCCGGTCGGGCGGCGGCCGGTTCAGCCCGCCACGGCCCCCAGACCCAGCACCCGGTCCCGGCTGAGCAGCCCGACCGGGCGCCCGTCCTCGGTGACCACGGCGTGCTCGGCGGCGGAGGTGAGCAGCACGCCCAACGCGTCGTACGCGGACCCGCCCAGCGGCACCGCGGGCAGGTCCGCCCCGTCGCCCGCCGGGAGCGGATCGAGCACCTCCCGGGTGACCGGGGTGACCGCCAGTCGGCGGATGCCCCGGTCGGCGCCGACGAACTCGCGGACGAACGGCGAGGCGGGCGAGCCGAGGATGGCGGCCGGGCTGTCGTACTGCTCCAGCCGGCCGCCCTGGGAGAGCACCGCGATCCGGTCGCCCAGCCGGACCGCCTCGTCCAGGTCGTGGGTGACCAGCACGATGGTCTTGCGGACCTCGGCCTGGAGCCGGAGGAACTCCTCCTGCAGCCGGGTCCGGACGATCGGGTCGACGGCCGAGAACGGCTCGTCCATCAGCAGCACCACCGGGTCGGCCGCGAGGGCCCGGGCCACCCCGACCCGCTGCCGCTGACCGCCGGAGAGTTCGTGCGGGTAGCGGCGGCCGAACTGGGCCGGGTCGAGACCGACCAGGTCCAGCAGCTCGTCGACCCGCCGGCGGGTCCGCTCCCGCGGCCAGCCGAGCAGGCCGGGCACGGTCGCCACGTTCGCGCTGACGGTCTGGTGTGGAAAGAGGCCGACATTCTGGATCACGTACCCGATGCGTCGGCGCAGCTGCACCGGGTCGACCCGGGTGACGTCCTCGTCGCCGAGCAGGATCCGGCCGTCGGTCGGCTCGATCAGCCGGTTGATCATCCGGAGCACGGTGGACTTGCCGCAACCCGACGGACCGATCAGCACGGCCAGCTCGCCGGCCTTCACCTCGAGGCTCAGCTCGCGCACCGCCTCGGTCCCGTCCGGATAGCGCTTGCGGATGCGCTCGAGCGTGATGGAGGCAGCGCCGCGTCCGGCGTCGCCGGTGGTCCCCGGGGTAACGTCCACCTGTGTCCCTCCACCTGAGCTACCGGGCCGAGCCGGAGAACCCGTGGTTCTCCTGGCAGTACGTGCGGGACAACTCTGACACGATCCTCGCCGCGCTGCGCGAGCATGCCTCGCTGACCGCTCGGGCGGTGCTGATCGCCGCGGTGGTGGCGCTGCCGCTGGCGGTTGCGGCGTACTGGTTCCGGTCCCTCGCCGGGCCGATCCTGGCGCTCACCGGCGTGCTCTACACGATCCCCTCGCTGGCGCTGTTCGCCTTCCTCGCGCCCTATCTGGGCATCGGCGCGGTGACCGTGCTCAGCGTGGTGGTGCTCTACGCCCTGCTGGTGATCGTCCGCAACGTGACGGCCGGGTTGAACCAGGTGCCCCCCGAGGTCCGTGAGGCCGCGGAGGGGATGGGGTACGGCCGCTGGGGCCGGTTGTTCCGGATCGAGCTGCCGCTGGCCCTGCCGGGCATCCTCACCGGGCTGCGGCTGGCCACCGTCTCCACGGTGGCGCTGGTCACGGTCGGGGTGGTGGTCGGTCGTGGCGGGCTGGGGCAGCTGATCTTCGCCGGCTTCCAGAACAACTTCTACAAGGCGCAGATCATGACCGGCACGCTCCTCTGCGTTCTGCTCGCGCTGGTGCTGGACCTGGTTCTGGCCGGGGTCGGCCGGCTGCTCACGCCGTGGCTGCGCGGGCGCATCTCATGAACGCGATCGAACAGGCCGTGCGCTGGCTGAACGACCCGCTGAACTGGACGAACCCGGGCGGCATCCTGGACCGGCTCGGCGAGCACCTGAGCATGTCCGCCGCGGCGGTGCTGCTGGGCTGCCTGGTGGCCTGGCCGATCGGGCTCTGGCTCGGGCACACCGGCCGGGGCGGCGGCGCGGTGCTGCTGGTCTCCAACGTCAGCCTGGCGATCCCGACGCTGGCCCTGCTGACCATCCTGCCGTTGACCTTCCTCGGCTTCGGCCGGCCGTCGGTGGTGGTCGCGCTGGCCGTGTTCGCGGTGCCACCGCTGCTGGCGAACGCGTACACCGGGGTGCGACAGGCCGACCCGGAGGCCCGGGACGCGGCGCGCGGGATGGGACTCTCCGGCGGGCAGCTGCTGCGCCGGGTCGAGCTGCCGCTCGCCGTGCCGTACCTGGCCGCCGGATTCCGTACCGCCGCCGTGCAGGTGGTCGCCACCGCGGCGCTGGCCTCCTTCGTCAACGGCGGCGGGCTGGGTCAGATCATCCGGGCCGGCTTCGGGCTCGACATCGCGGCCGGTGGCGGCCAGATCATCGCCGGTGGCGTGCTGGTGGCCGGGCTCGCCGTGCTGGCGGAGCTGCTCCTCGCGGTGGTCGAGCGGGTGGTCACGCCCCGGCCGTTGCGCCGCGCCCGCGGCGGGGCGGACCGCCGGGCCGCGGACGCCGTCACCGGTGGCGGCTGACCCGCCGGTACGCCCCGGACGGCTCGCGCCGGCCGCGAGGGTGACGATCGAGTGACGAAGGTCGCCACATGTTGTCGGTCCCCCCGGGCAAGATGTTGGGTGGACCTTGCGGGCGCATCAGTGGACCGATCGCCCGTCGGACACGCGGCCGGCCCGGAAGGGTCGCGCCGGGACACGGAAGGCGGGCTTTGATGCGCGCACGTACACGGCTGGCCATCGGGGCGGTCGGCGCCCTGGCCGCGGCCGGACTCCTCACCGGGTGCGGCAAGGGCGGTTCGTCCGGCACCGAAGCGCCCGACAAGGGCGCCTCCGGGGCCGGTTGCGCCCCGGTCACGGGTGACCAACTGGTCGTCCTCACCGACGACAAGAAGCTCCAGAACACCGACAACGTCATTCCGGCGATCAACGCGAAGGCGGCCAGCCCGCAGCTCGTCGCCGCACTGGACAAGGTCTCCGAGAAGCTGGACACGCCGAAGCTGATCGAGCTGAACAAGTCCGTCGACGTCGAGCGCCAGACCCCGCAGGTCGCGGCGAAGGGGTTCGCCGACTCCAACGACCTGACCGGGGGCATCCAGCAGGGTCCGGGCGGTTCGGTCACGGTCGGCGCGGGCAACTTCAGCGAGAGCCAGACCATCGCCGAGCTCTACAAGATCGCGCTCACCGCGGCCGGTTACCAGGTCAAGGTGCAGACCATCGGCAACCGGGAGCTCTACGAGCCCGCCCTGGCCAAGGGCGAGATCCAGGTCGTCCCGGAGTACGCGGCCACCATGGCCGAGTTCCTCAACACCAAGGCCAACGGCAAGGACGCCCAGCCGGTCTCCGCGCCCGACCTGGACAAGACGGTCAGCGCGCTGAAGGCGGAGGGCGACAAGGCGGGCATCACCTTCGGCAAGCCGTCCGCCGCGCAGGACCAGAACGCCTTCGCCGTCACCAAGGCCTTCGCCGACAAGTACAAGGTGGCCACGCTCTCCGACCTGGCGAGCAAGTGCTCCGGCCAGGCCACCGTGCTGGCCGGCCCGCCGGAGTGCCCGCAGCGGCCGAAGTGCCAGGCCGGCCTGGTCCAGGTCTACGACTTCAAGGCCGGCTCGTTCAGCTCGCTGGACGCCGGCGGTCCGCAGACCAAGAACGCCCTGAAGACCGGCCAGGCGAGCGTGGGCCTGGTCTTCTCCTCGGACGGGGCGCTCGCCGCCAGCTGAGCACCTACGACCATTCCGGGTCGCGGCGCGTCCGACGCCGCGCCGCGACCCGGAACAGTCGCCGGTCGCCGACGGGCCCGGATGGCCCGTCGGCGACCGTCCGCGGTGGGGGTCGCGGGCGCGGCGTCCCTGCTAGATCGGTGCGTTCGGCCCGTTCCCAGCCGCAAGAACTCTCGGTACTCTGCACAGCCATGCCCGCCCCGATTGCGCCCGCCGAGAAGCGCACTTCGTCGCTGCTGACCGTTCTGTTCTGGATCGGTGTCGGGCTCGCGCCCATGGCGGCGCTGATCCTCCTGGTGGCCGACGGCAACGGCGTGCTGCGCCTCGGCGCCGTGCTGGCCATCCTGGCCGTCGTGCTGATCGGCCTCTCCATCGCGCTGCGCGCCGAGGGCGGGGGGTCGGCGGGCTCCGAGCACCTCCTCGACGAGATCGAGCAGCTGCGCCGGGAGCTGCGCGGCGAGATCGTGGCCGCCGCGCAGCGCGGCAACCAGGCGCTCGACCAGGCCCAGCGCGCCCAGGAGTCGGTCACCGCCCTGCGGCGCCGGCTGGACGCCGCGGCGGCCGGCATCGCCGCCGCCGCGGGCATCACCGCCCCGGCCGCCGACGAGCAGGCCGGTGGCCGCGCCCGGGTGCCGGCCGCCGAGACCTACGACGACGCGCCGGGCCGGGGCCGCTACGCCGCCCAGGACGAGGCCCCGACGGGCTGGGGACAGCCCGCCGGTGACCGCCGGGACGAGGAGGAGGCGATCCGCCGCCCCCAGCCCACCGGCCGGTACGCCGCCGAACGCCCCGCCGAGCGCCCGCAGTCCGGCGTGTACGCCGCCGAGCGCCCCCAGTCCGGCGTGTACGGTGCCCCGCGCGCCGCCGAGCCGGACGCCCGCCCGGAGCCGGCCTCGCGCCAGGTCGGGGTGGTACACCACACCGAGACCGTGCACGTCACCACCCGGCACACCGTCATGGACGGTGCCGACCCGGCGGCAGGCAACCGCTACGGCGGCGGGTACGGCCGGTGGTCCCCGGCCCCGGAGGAGCGGGCCTGGGGCGGTGCGGAGCCGGAGGAGCGCTCGTGGGCCGGTCACCGTGAGCCGGAGGACGACCGGGGCTGGTCGGGCGACGACCGGTCCCGGGCCGCTCAGGCCGGTGCCCGCGACGACCGGGCCTGGTCCGGAGCCCCGCGGGACGACCGGTCGTGGCCGGCCGCCCCGGCCGACGACCATCGCTGGGCCGGCGCCGCCCAGGACGACCGCGCGGGAGCGGGTGCCCCGCGCGACGATCGGGGCTGGCCGGCGGGCCAGGGTGGGCCGCGCGGTGACGGGTCCTGGGCCGGTCAGGGTGGGCCCCGGGTCGACCGCTCGTGGGCCGGCCAGGGCGGCTCGGGGGACGACCGGTCCTGGGCCGGTCCGGGTGAGCCGTACGCCGCCCCGGGCGTCCGCGCCCGGGCTTCGTCCGAGCAGTCCGGCCGGGCGGGCGTCCCGGCCTCGGACGACCCGGACGGCGACTACTGGTCGGAGCTGCGTGCCGGGGACCGCTGGGCCTCGGTCCGCGACGACGAGCACGGCCGGGAGGTGCGGGTCGGTGAGCGGCGCGCGGCGGTGCACGCCGACGGCGCCGGCACCGAGTTCCGGGTCGAGGACCGCTGGGCGTCGGTACGCCGTGGCGAGCCGCGCCGCGACCAGGACTGGGAGGCCGAGCCCGGCCGGGGCGGCGGTTGGGCCGAGGAGAGCCGCCCGGCGCTCCCGGCCGGCGGGGTGCCCGTACCCGACGAGTGGCGTCCCCCGACGCAGCGCACCGCGCAGTCGGCGGGCGAGTGGCGGGCGGCGGAGCCCGAGCCGTCCCGGTACGGCCGGCCGCGCGGCGAGGAGCGGTACGGCTACCCGCCGCAGGACGACGTGCCCCGCGCGGGTGCGGCGCGTTCCGCCGACCGCTGGCGCTGACCGCCCCCGCGGCTACTTGTCGATGTCGCCCACCACGAAGAACATCGAGCCGAGGATGGCGATCAGGTCCGGTACCAGGCAGCCGGGGAGCAGCGTGGCCAGCGCCTGCACGTTGGCGTACGAGGCGGTGCGCAGCTTGAGCCGCCACGGGGTCTTCTCGCCCCGGGACACCAGGTAGTAGCCGTTGATGCCGAGCGGGTTCTCGGTCCAGGCGTAGGTGTGCCCCTCGGGCGCCTTGACCACCTTGGGCAGCCGAATGTTCACCGGCCCGGTGAGCCGGTCCACCCGGTCCAGGCACTGCTCGGCGAGGTCGAGCGAGACGTACACCTGGTCGAGCAGCACCTCGAAGCGGGCGTGGCAGTCGCCCGCGGTCTTGGTCACCACCGGCACGTCGAGCTGGTCGTACGCCAGGTAGGGCTCGTCGCGGCGCAGGTCAAGGTCGAGGCCGGAGGCCCGGGCGACCGGCCCGGACGCGCCGAACGCGGCGGCGTCGGTGGCCGACAGCACCCCGACCCCGACGGTACGGGCCAGGAAGATCTCGTTGCGCCGGATGAGGTGGTCCAGGTCGGGCAGCCGGCGGCGCACCTCGCCGATCGCGGCGCGGGCCCGCCCGGTCCAGCCGGCCGGCACCTCCTCCTTGAGGCCGCCGACCCGGTTGAACATGTAGTGGATCCGGCCCCCGGAGACCTCCTCCATCACCGCCTGGATGGTCTCCCGCTCGCGGAACGCGTAGAAGACCGGGGTGATCGCGCCGATCTCCAGCGGGTACGAGCCGAGGAACATCAGGTGGTTGAGCACCCGGTTCAGCTCGGCGAGCGCCATCCGCAGCCAGACCGCCCGCTCCGGCACCTCCATGCCCATCAGCCGCTCGACGGCGAGCACCACGCCCAGCTCGTTGGAGAAGGCCGAGAGCCAGTCGTGCCGGTTGGCCAGCACGATGATCTGCCGGTAGTCGCGTACCTCGAAGAGCTTCTCCGCGCCCCGGTGCATGTAGCCGACGATCGGCTCGGCGGAGACCACCCGCTCGCCGTCGAGCACCAGCTTCAGCCGGAGCACGCCGTGCGTGGACGGGTGCTGCGGGCCGATGTTGAGCACCATGTCGGTGCCGAGCTGCTCGCCGCCGGCGCCGGTGCCGACGGTCAGTTCGCGGAGGTCGGCGTCCGTGGTCATGCCCGCCATCGTGCCATGAGCGACGGTTGTCGGTATCTGCGGTTACTCGGCCTCGTCGCCGTCGGTCACCCGTGGTGGCCGGTGCTCGGCGATCCACGCCTCGACGTCGGCGCGCAGCCAGACCGTCATCCCGTGAAGACGTTGAAACGGCTGCGGAAAGGTCGGGTAGCGGACCAGCTGGCGCATCCGGGTCCCCGGCTCACGCCGAGCAGCTCCTGCAGCTCGTGCGGACCGACCAGCGGCCCCGGAACCTCACCCACATCGTGCCGTGAGCGGGTCGAGGGCGACGCCGACCGGTTGCAGCAGCCACCAATGCCCGCCCAGCCCGGCCGGGTCGGTCAGCTCGGCCACCGTCGAGGCGGCGGCGAGCGCCCGCACGTACCCGGCCGGGTCGCTGGTGGCCAGACTCAGCGGTGGTCGCCCGCCGTCGGCCCCGAGCGCCCGTAGCCCATCCCGCTGCGAGACCAAGGTGTACGCACACCGGGCGACTCGTTCACCCGCGGAGGCGACCGAGTCGACAGCCACGTGCGCGGTCACGTCACACGAGCCATCCGGCACAGGCGGAACCTGCCGCCCGCTCCGGTACCCGGTCAACGTCCCGCCGACCGGCCGCTCCCCGACCCGGTGCCCGTAGTCCACGGCCAACGCCAGCCCTCGGTCGATCTTGGTGATCGCGTCTGCCCAGGCATCGTCCCTCGTCCGGCCGATCTCGGCCCGTGCGTCGATCGCGGTTGAGGGGGTTGGCCACCACCGGGTCAGCCACTCCTCGTCGGCGGGGCTCACCGGGCCACCGACCGACTCCTCGCCGCTCGTTGGGTCCACCAGCAGATACCGCCAGCCGTCTTCGGTCCGCACGGCCACGTTCAGCGGCACGTTGTCCAGCCACTCTGTGGCGATCAACAGTCCAGTGATTCGGCTCGGAACCTCGGCCACCCAGTCGATTTCGTCCGACAGACCCTCCGGCCTGCCGGCCCGCTCGACCGCCGTGAGTCGCAGCCGATCCCAGAGCGGTGGAATCCGGGCCGGCTCCGGGACCTCGGGCGACTGGCGGACGGTGCTCTCCGGGCCGGAGGGCGACGGCCGGACGCCGGCCGTGGTGGTCAGGGTTTCGGGGGAGCCCGCCCGCGGAGGGATCAAGCCTGACCGCCCGGAGCGGGCGGGCTTCCCGGAAACCCCCACAGCGCGACCGGCGATAAAAAGCGCCCGGAGGAGTTCGCCCCGGCCCGCCCCCACGTCCATCACGTCGAGCCGAGCAGGGTGGCCGAGGGCGGCGTCGACCTGGGAGATGAGGCGGAACAGGGCGGCGGCGAAGATGGGGGAGGCGTGCACGCTGGTGCGGAAGTGGGCGGCCGGCCCCGCCCCGGCTACGAAGAAGCCGTCAGGCCCGTAGAGCGCTTGGTCCATCGCCACCCGCCAGGGCAGCCGGTCCGCGAAGGTCACCCGCCGACCGTACGGGCTCGACAGATCTCGACGCAGCCGCCCGCCCGCCGGAGCTCGTCGAGTTCGGGGACCGGTCGGCCGGCGCGCTCCGCGACCGCCCGCACCGCCTCCGGGAACCCGTCGAGGTCTTCGTTCAGCTCCAGGAACTCCCCAGAGGAGTGGCTGACGTCCAGATAGAGGAAGGGTTGATCATCCGGCGGAAGCGCCAGGACGCACATTCCGACGTCCATGATCTCCGCCCATGGGTACCCGACGACGCCGTGGACGCCCTCGATCCAGATGCCATTCCCGTCGACGAAGACCCGGTCTGTCACGCGCCGCACAGTAGCGCCGCGCAGCGCCCACAGAGTGACCGTTGAAACCCCGTCCACGCACCCGGTGAAGGTTTTCACACATGCTTGTTTTGGTTCCGTAACCCCGGCGCATACTTGCGGTCGACCGGTACCCACTCGTAGGACTGGATCGATTGCCATGAGCGCACCGCTGCGCCCGCGTCCGGCCGCCCCGCACGGGCCCGCCGTACCGTCGGGTGGCGCCTCTGCCGGCGCCCCGCTGGTCTTTCCCCGCACCCTCACCGTCGGCGTGATCGGCGCCGGCCGGGTGGGCGCCGTGCTCGGCGCGGCCCTCGCCGCCGCCGGCCACCGGGTGGTCGCCGCCTCCGGCATCTCCGGCGCCGTGAAGGCGCGGATGGCGCTGCTGCTCCCGGAGACCCCGAACCGGTCCGCGACCTCGGTCGCCCGCGCCGCCACCGACCTGCTGATCGTGGCGGTGCCCGACGACGCCCTGGCCAGCGTGGTCGCCGGCCTGGCCGAGACCGGGGCGCTGCGCCCCGGCCAGGTGGTCGCGCACACCTCGGGCGCGCACGGGCTGGCCGTCCTCGCCCCGGCCGCCGCCGTCGGCGCCCGGCCGCTGGCGCTGCACCCGGCGATGACCTTCACCGGTACGCCGGACGACCTGACCCGCCTCGCCGGCATCTCGTACGGGGTGACCGCCCCGGCGGAGCTGCGCCCGTTCGCCGCCCGGCTGGTGGCGGACCTGGGCGGCGTGCCGGAGTGGGTGGGGGAGGCGGACCGGCCGCTCTACCACGCGGCCCTGGCGCACGGCGCGAACCACCTGGTCACCCTGGTCAACGAGGCGGCCGACCGGCTGCGCGACGCCGGGGTGGACCGGCCGGAGAAGGTGCTCGCCCCGCTGCTGCGGGCGGCGTTGGAGAACGCCCTGCGGCTCGGCGACGACGCGCTGACCGGCCCGGTGTCCCGGGGCGACGCGGGCACCGTACGCCGGCACCTGGAACGGCTGGCGGCGACCGCGCCGGAATCCGTGGCGCCCTACCTGGCGTTGGCACGACGGACGGCGGATCGGGCGATCGCGGCCGGCCGGCTGCGCCCGATGGACGCCGAGTCGCTGCTGGACGTGCTGAGTGGGACTGACCGGGAGGTGGCCGCATGACGGAGCTGGTGCACACGCGCAAGGAGCTGGCGGCGGCGCGGGACGGGCTGACCGGCACGGTCGGCGTGGTGATGACCATGGGCGCGCTGCACTCCGGGCACGAGACCCTGCTGCGGGCCGCCCGGGAGCGGGCCGATCACGTCATCGTCACGATCTTCGTGAACCCGCTCCAGTTCGGCCCGAGCGAGGACTTCGACCGGTACCCGCGCACCCTCGACGCGGACCTGGAGGTCTGCCGGCGGGCCGGCGCGGACGTGGTCTTCGCCCCCTCGGTGGCCGACATGTACCCGGACGGGGAGCCGAAGGTGCGGCTCGACCCGGGCCCGCTCGGCGAGGACCTGGAGGGGCTCAGCCGGCCCGGCTTCTTCCACGGCGTGCTGACCGTGGTCCTGAAGCTGCTCCAGCTCACCCGCCCCGACCTGGCCTTCTTCGGCGAGAAGGACTACCAGCAGCTGACCCTGGTCCGGCGGATGGTCCGGGACCTGGACGTGCCGGTCGAGGTGGCCGGCGTGCCGACCGTGCGGGAGGCGGACGGGCTGGCGCTGTCCAGCCGCAACCGCTACCTCTCGGCCCCGGAGCGGGCGGCGGCGCTGAGCCTCTCCGCCGCGCTGCGGGCCGGCGTCGCGGCCGCCGCGGAGGGCGGGAACGCCGGCGCGGTGCTGGCCGCCGCCCACCGGGCCTTCGACTCCGGTACGCCCGGCGCCCGGCTCGACTACCTGGTGCTCACCGACGCCGACCTGGAGCCGGGGCCGGTGTCCGGTCCGGCGCGGCTGCTGATCGCGGCCTGGGTCGGCGCCACCCGGCTGATCGACAACACCTCGATCCCGCTCGCCCCCCGCTCCTGAACACCCACCACCACACCCCGCTGAAAGGCACCCCGATGTTCCGGACCATGCTCAAGTCGAAGATCCACCGGGCCACGGTGACCCAGGCCGACCTGCACTACGTCGGCTCGGTGACCGTGGACGAGGATCTGCTCGACGCGGCCGACCTGATCCCCGGGGAGCAGGTGGCGATCGTGGACATCACCAACGGGGCCCGGCTGGAGACGTATGTCATCCCGGGTGAGCGGGGCAGCGGTGTGATCGGCATCAACGGCGCTGCCGCGCACCTGGTGCACCCCGGTGACCTGGTCATCCTCATCTCGTACGGCCAGATGGACGACGCCGAGGCCCGCGCGTACCAGCCCCGCGTGGTCCACGTCGACGCCGACAACCGCATCGTCGACCTCACCGCCGACCCCACCACCGCCGCCCCCGGCACCGCCGGCGACCCCATCCCCAACCCCCTCGCGGCCACCCCGGCCTGACCCCCGGCCCCCTGGTCGGGGCACTAGTTGCAAGATCGCGCAGAGCCAGCGGACCGGGACCGCCGACGGCCGGGTCGCTGGACCGTGGGCGACCGTGGCGTCCGCTGCTACCTGTGGCTCAGCGACCGTTCGGTGACCGCCTCGCTCAAGGGCGTCGGCCCGACCGGCCTGCCGGTCCGGACACGGTAGCCGAAACCACTCGTCCCGCCCCCGTCGCCCGGGATGAGGAGCCTTCGGGTTGACTGTGCTCATGGACCTTCCGACCATCGACCTGCCGGCCCTGCCCAGGCTGCTGGCCGCGCCCGCACCCGGCTGGGTGGAGACCACCGACGTGATCGTCGTCGGCTCCGGGGTCGCCGGCCTGACCGCCGCGCTGCACCTGCGCGAGGCGGGGCTGCACGTCACCGTGGTCACCAAGGTCAACATCGATGAAGGGTCGACCCGTTGGGCGCAGGGCGGCATCGCCGCCGTGCTCGACCCGGCGGACACCCCGGCCGCCCACGCCTCGGACACCGAGATCGCCGGGGTCGGGCTCTGCGACCCGGCCGCGGTGCGGGTCCTGGTCGAGGAGGGCCCGACCCGACTGCGGGAGCTGATGCGGATCGGCGCCGAGTTCGATCGGAACCCGGACGGCTCGCTGATGCTCACCCGGGAGGGCGGCCATCGGGCCGACCGGATCGTGCACGCCGGCGGCGACGCCACGGGCGCCGAGGTGCAGCGGGCGCTGCACGCGGCGGTCCGGCGGGACCCGTGGATCCGGCTGGTCGAGCACGCCCTGGTGCTGGACCTGCTCCGCGCCCCGGGCGACGGCCCGGACGGGCTCGGTCCGGCCTGTGGGATCACCCTGCACGTGCTGGGTGAGGGCAGCGAGGACGGCGTCGGGGCGCTGCTGGCCCGCGCGGTCGTGCTGGCCACCGGCGGCATGGGGCAGGTCTTCGCGGCCACCACCAACCCGGCGGTCTCCACCGGTGACGGCGTCGCCCTCGCCGTGCGGGCCGGCGCGGCGGTCACCGACGTGGAGTTCGTCCAGTTCCACCCGACCGCGCTGATCACCCCGCACGGGGCGGGCGTGCCGGGTGCCACCCGGGCCCAGCAGCCGCTGGTCTCCGAGGCGTTGCGCGGCGAGGGCGCCCACCTGGTCGACGCCGACGGCAAGCGGTTCATGGTCGGGCAGCACGAGCTGGCCGAGCTGGCCCCCCGGGACGTGGTGGCCAAGGGCATCCACCGGGTGCTGCTGGCCACCGGCGCGGACCACGTGTACCTGGACGCCCGGCACCTCGGCGGGGACTTCCTCGCCGGCCGCTTCCCGACCATCGTCGCGTCCTGCCTGGCCATCGGCGTCGACCCGGCCACCGACCTGATCCCGGTCGCCCCGGCCGCCCACTACGCCTCCGGCGGCGTCCGCACCGACCTGCGCGGCCGCACCTCCATCCCGGGCCTGTACGCCTGCGGCGAGGCCGCCTGCACGGGGGTGCACGGCGCGAACCGGCTGGCCAGCAACTCGCTGCTGGAGGGGCTGGTCTTCTCCCGCCGGATCGCCGAGGACATCGCCGCCGGCCTGCCCGAGCAGGCCCGGCCGGCGGAGACCGGCGCCTGGGTGGGCGGCGCGGGCTGGGTGGTGCCCGCCGGGGGGACGCCGGCCCTGCAACGGGCGATGACCCGGGGCGCGGGCGTGCTCCGCTCGGCGGCGACCCTCACCGGTACGGCCGGCACGCTGACCGAGCTGGGCGGGGTACGCGGCGTGCCGCGTACCGCCGACTGGGAGGCGACGAACCTGATCACGGTGGCGTCGACGCTGGTCGCCGCCGCGTACGCCCGCCAGGAGACCCGGGGTTGCCACTGGCGGGAGGACTTCCCGACGGCCGACGAGCGGTGGCTGGGCCACCTGGTCGCGGCGGTCGGCGCGCAGGGCAGGTTGACGCAGCAGTGGGAGGAGTTGGCGTGAGCGCGAGGAGTGAGCCGATCTTGCGAGCCCCGCAGTCGCGAACTGGGGAGTTGCGGTGAGGGAGTCGACGGAGCAGGCGTTGGGGGCGGCGGGCCTGGACCCGGTGTGGGTGCAGCGGGTGATCGTCGACGCGTTCGCCGAGGACCTGGGGCCGGATTTTCTCGACGTCACCAGCGTGGCGACCATCCCGGACGCGCAGAACGACACCGCCGACCTGGTCGCCCGCGCCGACGGCGTGGTGGCCGGGCTGGCGGTGGCCGCCGCCGTGTTCGAGCTGGTCGGCGAGGTGACCGGGGCGGACCGTACGGTCGAGGTGTCGGTGGTGGCCCACGACGGGCAGCGGGTGGCGCGCGGCAACGTGCTGGCCACGGTGACCGGCCCGACCCGGCTGCTGCTCACCGCCGAGCGGACGGCGCTGAACCTGCTCTCCCGGATGTCCGGGGTCGCCACCCACACCCGGGCCTGGGCGGACGCTCTGGCCGGCACGAAGGCGATGGTGCTGGACACCCGGAAGACCACGCCGGGCCTGCGGGCCCTGGAGAAGTACGCGGTCCGTGCCGGCGGCGGCACCAACAAGCGGATGGGTCTGCACGACGTCGCGATGATCAAGGACAACCACAAGGTCGCCGCCGGCGGCATCGGCGCGGCCTACCGCCGGGTCCGGGAGGCCTTCCCGGACGTGCCGGTGCAGGTGGAGGTGGACACCCTCGCGGAGGCGGTGGAGGCCGTCGAGGCGGGGGCCGGCTTCCTGCTGCTGGACAACATGACCCCGGCGCAGTTGCGCGAGGTGGTCGCCGCGGTGGGGGACCGGGCGGAACTGGAGGCGACCGGCGGGCTGACCCTGCCGGTGGCCGCCGAGTACGGCGCGACCGGGGTGGACTTCATCTCGGTGGGCGCGCTGACCCACTCCTCGCCGATCCTGGACATCGCCCTGGACCTGCGGGAGGAATGAGGGAGATGCGGGCCGGCGTCTAGGCTGCGTGCGTGCTGCTCTGCATCGACATCGGAAACACCAACACCGTGCTGGCGACCTTCGACGGCGACAAGCTGGTGCACTCCTGGCGGATCAAGACCGACGCCCGCTCGACGGCGGACGAGCTGGGTCTGATGTTCCGGGGGCTGCTGGCCGGTGACGCCGTGGAGATCACCGGGGTGGCCGCCTGCTCGACGGTGCCGGCCGCGCTGCGCTCGCTGCGGAACATGCTGGCCCGCTACTACGCCGACCTGCCCAGCGTGATCGTCGAGCCCGGGGTGCGTACCGGGGTGCAGCTCGCCATCGACAACCCCAAGGAGGTCGGCTCGGACCGGGTGGTGAACACCCTGGCGGCGTACACCCTCTACGGCGGACCGTCGATCGTGGTGGACTTCGGCACCACCACCAACTTCGACGTGATCAGCGGCCGCGGCGAGTTCCTCGGCGGCGCGTTCGCGCCGGGCATCGAGATCTCCTTCGACGCGCTCGCCGCCCGCGCGGCGCAGCTGCGCAAGGTGGAGGCGACCAAGCCCCGCTCGGTGATCGGCAAGAACACCGTGGAGTGCCTCCAGTCCGGCCTCTACTTCGGCTTCGCCGGCCAGGTGGACCGGATCGTCGAGCGGATGGCCGAGGAGCTGGGCGAGGTGAAGGCCGTCATCGCGACCGGCGGGCTGGCCTCGGTGGTGATCGGCGAGTGCCGCACCATCACCCACCACGAGCCGATGATCACCCTGATCGGCCTGCGCATGGTCTACGAGCGCAACACCTGACCCCGGCCGCCGCCGCGGTCGGGCACCGCGCGGGGCGTCAGCGCCGCCGGGCCCGGAAGACCAGCGTCCGGTACGGCAGCTCGACGGTCTCCCGCCCGGCCAGCTCGGGGTGGGTGGCGAAGAGTTGCCACAGCTCCCGGTCGATCCGCTCCTGCTCGTGCGGCTGCGCGGTGAGCCAGTACGAGCGGGTGTGCAGCATGCCGATCACCTCCTCCGGCGTGATTGTGGTCCGGTGGGTGAACACGGCCAGCTCCACCGGTCCGAAGGCGGGGCCGAAGTCGGTGATCTTCTCGACCAGGTTGCCGGCGTGGTCGCGCAGGTCGGCGATCCGGCCCAGCTTGGCCACCCACGCGACGCTGTCGTCCCGGCTGTTCCAGATGGGGGCGAACGTCCCGCCCGGCCGGAGCACCCGGGCGATCTCGACGTGGGCGCGTTCCTTGTCGAACCAGTGGTACGCCTGGCCCACCAGCACCGCGTCGGCCGTGCCGTCCGGCCGCGGCACCGACTCGGCGCTGCCCGCCAGCGCGGTGACGCCGGGGGTGGCGGCGCCCAGTTGGGTGCGCATCCCCGGGTCGGGCTCCACCGGCGTCACCTGGTGGCCGAGGGCGACCAGGCCGCGGGTGAGGATGCCGGTGCCGGCGCCCAGGTCGACGACGCGGGCGGGCGCGTCCAGCCCGTCGAGCGCCCAGCGCAGCGCCTCCTGCGGATAGCGGGGCCGGAACCGGTCGTAGTCGGCCGCCGCCGCGCCGAACGACAGTGCCTGAGTGGGGTCGGTCATGGCGGGCAGGTTATCCGGTAACGGCCGACTGGGGGCTTGAGTACGCTCGGGGCCTGACCCCGCCGATATCTCCTTTCCGAGGAAGCGTGCCGTGACCGAGCAGAACGCCGTGCCAGTCGACCCCGCCGACGACCTTCCCGAGCAGATGAAGGTCCGCCGGGAGAAGCGGGACCGGATGCTCGCCGAGGGCGTCGAGCCGTACCCGGTCGGATTCCCCCGGACCAGCACGCTGGCGGAGATCCGCGAGAAGTACGCCGACCTGCCCACCGACACCGCCACCGCGGACAAGGTCTCGGTCACCGGCCGGGTGATCTTCGTACGGAACACCGGCAAGCTCTGCTTCGCCACCCTGCGGGACGGGGACGGCACCGAACTCCAGGCGATGCTCTCCCTGGACCGGGTCGGCGCGGAGCGGCTGGACGACTGGAAGCGCCTGGTCGACCTCGGTGACCACGTCGGCGTGACCGGTGAGGTGATCACCAGCCGGCGGGGCGAACTGTCGGTGCTGGCCGACGAGTGGGCGGTCACCGCCAAGGCGCTGCGCCCGCTGCCGGTGGCGCACAAGCCGCTGAGCGAGGAGGCCCGGGTCCGCCAGCGCTACGTGGACCTGATCGTCCGCCCGCAGGCGCGGCAGATGGTGCGTACCCGCGCGGCCGCGGTGCGCAGTATCCGCGATTCCCTGCACGGGGAGGGCTTCACCGAGGTCGAGACCCCGATGCTCCAACTGCTGCACGGTGGCGCGGCGGCCCGCCCATTCGTGACCCACAGCAATGCGTTGAGCACCGATCTGTATCTGCGAATCGCGCCGGAACTGTTTCTCAAGCGGGCCGTGGTCGGCGGCGTCGACCGGGTCTTCGAGATCAACCGCAACTTCCGTAATGAGGGAGTCGACTCGTCGCACTCCCCGGAGTTCGCGATGCTCGAGGCGTACCAGGCGTACGGCGACTACGACACGATGGCGGACTTGACCCGCAATCTGGTGCAGCGGGCGGCGATCGCGGTGAGCGGCTCGACCGTGGTGACGCACGCCGACGGCCGCGAGTTCGACCTGGGCGGCGAGTGGCGTTCGGTGACCCTCTTCGGCGTCCTTTCCGAGGCGCTCGGCGAGGAGGTCACCGTGCGCACCGAAAGGTCCCGGCTGGTCGAGTACGCGGCCAAGGTCGACCTCGCCGTCGACCCGAAGTGGGGGCCGGGGAAGCTGGCCGAGGAGCTTTTCGAGGAGCTGGTCGTTCCGTCGCTCCAGGCGCCGACCTTCGTCCGGGACTACCCGGAGGAGACCAGCCCGTTGACCCGGGCGCACCGCAGCGAGCCGGGCCTGGCCGAGAAGTGGGACCTCTACGTGCTCGGCTTCGAGCTGGGCACCGCGTACTCCGAGCTGGTCGACCCGGTGGTGCAGCGGGAGCGGCTGGTGGCCCAGGCGCAGCTCGCCGCCCGCGGCGACGACGAGGCCATGCGGCTGGACGAGGACTTTCTCCGGGCGATGGAGTATGGAATGCCGCCGGCCGGTGGGATGGGAATGGGAATCGACCGGCTCTTGATGGCGTTGACCGGGCTGGGAATTCGGGAAACGATCCTCTTCCCGTTGGTCCGCCCGGAGTAGCCGTCAACCTTCGCCGGGTTCGTTACCGCCTCCTATTGACGCGGCTGGCGGCGCGCGGGTTATTGTGCTCATGGATTGTGGCAGGAGCACACCCTGCTCGAAAGGAATGTGGGACGTGGCCAAGCAGATCATTCACAAGCTGGTCGATGACCTGGACGGCGGGGACGCTGACGAGACCGTCAAGTTCGCGCTGGACGGCGTGCAGTACGAGATCGACCTGTCGGTGGCCAACGCCGAGAAATTGCGTGAGGTATTTGCGCAGTACGTCGCGCACGGCACCAAGGTCGGTCGGGGCGGCGTGGTCGTCGGCGGGCGGGCGGCGCGCGGGCGGGGCGGCGCCACCGCCGACCGCGAGCAGAACAAGGCCATCCGCGCCTGGGCCAAGAAGTCCGGCAAGGACATCTCCGACCGGGGTCGGATCCCGCAGGAGATCGCTGACGAGTACCACTCGAAGGCGGGCCACTGAGGCTGGGCCCGTCACCGGGCGACACCGACGCCGGACCGGAGCGCTGCTCCGGGCCGGCGTCGCCGTTTCCGCCCGGCCGCGCCGACTGTCCGGTTCGCGCCCGGTGGCGCTACCGCGCCCGTCGCGCGGCTGCGAACCCGGCCGCCGGTTGGGAAGAACCCGGGGTGGGTGGGCGTTGTCCACAGGCGGTGGAGATTGCATCCACAGGCTGTGGACGAGATGTTCCGGCGTGACCCGGTCGAAACGGGTCCGGCTTCGGACCGTCCGCAACGTCTGCGAATTTCGCTCTGCGCGTACAGGCAGGGGTACCGGAACACCTCCTGAGCGCGGACGGTTGTCAGAAACGACGCGTACACGGCATTCCGCAGGGACACACGACCTCAGCGGAGTCGGTCCGCGGCGATAGAGTAAGGAGGCACGGACGCCCGTCCCGGACGTCCGCGCACCGGCCCCGCCAAGATCTAGACCATCAAGGCGCACGGCACGTGAGGAGCACGAGGGCATGTTCGAGCGGTTCACCGACCGAGCGCGACGGGTTGTCGTCCTGGCCCAAGAAGAGGCCCGGATGCTCAACCACAACTACATCGGTACGGAGCACATCCTGCTGGGCCTGATCCACGAGGGTGAGGGCGTCGCCGCCAAGGCTCTGGAGAGCCTCGGCATCTCCCTCGAGGGCGTCCGCCAGCAGGTCGAAGAGATCATCGGCCAGGGCCAGCAGGCGCCGAGCGGGCACATCCCGTTCACCCCGCGGGCCAAGAAGGTGCTGGAGCTGTCCCTGCGCGAGGCGCTGCAGCTCGGCCACAACTACATCGGCACGGAGCACATCCTGCTCGGTCTGATCCGCGAGGGTGAGGGCGTCGCCGCCCAGGTGCTGGTCAAGCTCGGCGCCGACCTCAACCGGGTCCGCCAGCAGGTGATCCAGCTGCTCTCCGGCTACCAGGGCAAGGAGCCGGCCGCGGCGGGCGCCGCGCCGGGCGAGGCCGCGCCGTCGACCAGCCTCGTGCTGGACCAGTTCGGCCGCAACCTGACCCAGGCCGCCCGCGAGGGCAAGCTCGACCCGGTCATCGGGCGCGAGAAGGAAATCGAGCGGGTCATGCAGGTGCTCTCCCGCCGTACCAAGAACAACCCGGTCCTGATCGGTGAGCCCGGCGTCGGCAAGACCGCCGTGGTGGAGGGGCTGTCCCAGAAGATCATCAAGGGCGAGGTGCCCGAGACCCTCAAGGACAAGCAGCTCTACACGCTCGACCTCGGTGCGCTGGTCGCCGGTTCCCGCTACCGCGGTGACTTCGAGGAGCGCCTGAAGAAGGTGCTCAAGGAGATCCGCACCCGCGGCGACATCATCCTGTTCATCGACGAGATCCACACCCTGGTGGGTGCGGGTGCCGCCGAGGGCGCGATCGACGCGGCGAGCATCCTCAAGCCGATGCTGGCCCGTGGCGAGCTGCAGACCATCGGCGCGACCACGCTCGACGAGTACCGCAAGCACCTGGAGAAGGACGCCGCTCTCGAGCGCCGCTTCCAGCCGATCCAGGTGGGTGAGCCCTCGCTGGCCCACACCATCGAGATCCTCAAGGGCCTGCGGGACCGGTACGAGGCGCACCACCGGGTGAGCATCACCGACGCCGCGCTGGTGGCGGCGGCGACGCTCGCCGACCGGTACATCTCCGACCGCTTCCTGCCGGACAAGGCGATCGACCTGATCGACGAGGCCGGCGCCCGGATGCGCATCCGCCGGATGACCGCGCCGCCAGACCTGCGTGACTTCGACGAGCGGATCGCCCAGGTCCGCCGCGACAAGGAGTCCGCGATCGACGCGCAGGACTTCGAGCGGGCCGCGCAGCTCCGCGACAAGGAGAAGCAGCTGCTCGGCCAGAAGGCCCAGCGGGAGAAGGAGTGGAAGGCCGGTGACCTGGACGTCGTCAGCGAGGTCGACGACGAGCAGATCGCCGAGGTGCTCGGCAACTGGACCGGCATCCCGGTCTACAAGCTGACCGAGGAGGAGACCTCGCGCCTGCTGCGCATGGAGGACGAGCTGCACAAGCGCGTCATCGGCCAGGAGGACGCGGTCAAGGCGGTCTCGAAGGCGATCCGGCGTACCCGGGCCGGCCTGAAGGACCCGAAGCGCCCGTCCGGCTCGTTCATCTTCGCCGGCCCGTCCGGGGTCGGTAAGACCGAGCTGTCCAAGGCGCTCGCCGAGTTCCTCTTCGGCAGCGAGGACGCCCTCATCCAGCTGGACATGTCCGAGTTCCACGACCGGTACACGGTGTCCCGGCTGGTGGGTGCCCCTCCCGGCTACGTCGGCTACGACGAGGGCGGGCAGCTGACCGAGAAGGTGCGGCGTCGGCCGTTCTCGGTGGTCCTCTTCGACGAGATCGAGAAGGCCCACCCGGACGTGTTCAACACGCTGCTCCAGATCCTGGAGGACGGGCGGCTCACCGACGGTCAGGGTCGGATCGTGGACTTCAAGAACACGGTCATCATCCTGACCACCAACCTGGGCACCCGGGACGTCGCCAAGGCGGTCTCCCTGGGCTTCCAGGCGTCGGAGGACTCCGAGTCCAACTACGACCGGATGAAGCAGAAGGTCAACGACGAGCTCAAGCAGCACTTCCGGCCTGAGTTCCTGAACCGGATCGACGACACCATCGTCTTCCACCAGCTGCGTGAGCTGGAGATCCTCTCGATCGTGGACATCATGATCCAGCGGATCGAGACCCAGCTGCGCAACAAGGACATGGGCCTGGAGCTGACCGACAACGCCAAGAAGTACCTGGCGAAGAAGGGCTTCGACCCGGTGCTGGGCGCGCGGCCGCTGCGTCGCACGATCCAGCGCGACATCGAGGACAACCTCTCCGAGCGGATCCTCTTCAACGAGCTGACCCCGGGTCAGATCGTGGTGGTGGACTGCGAGGGCGACCCGGAGAACATCGACAAGTCCAAGCTCGTGTTCCGGGGCGCGGACAAGCCGGTGGAGGTTCCGGACGCCGTCCCGGCCGATCTCGGTGGCGCCGCCACCGCGGGCGCGGACGAGTAAGCGACACCTGTCAGGGCGACGGCCCCGGTCGGCGAAAGCCACCGGGGCCGTCGCCTTTTGCGTGCCCCGTCCCCGGGCTGGCCCGGCCCGGGCGAGGTCGGCGCTCACAAGACGGCGGGCGGCACCCGAGCCGGCAGCGTGCCGCCGTCGCCGGCCAGGCGGAAGGACGCCCCGGCGACCGGCTCGACCAGGCCGTCGGTGACCAGCCCGGCGAGCGCCCGGGACCGCTGCACGTCGTCGGTCCAGACCTGATCGAGGCGCTGCCGGGGCACCGGTCCGGTGGCCTCCCGCAGCACCGCCAGGAGCAGGCCGCGTACCTGCCGGTCGGTGCCGGCGTAGCGCTGGGGGCGGCGGGTCGGGCCGGCGGGCGCGGCCTGACCGGAGGCCCGCCAGGCGCAGACCGACTCCACCGGGCACACCGCGCAGCGGGGCGAGCGGGCGGTGCAGACCACCGCACCGAGTTCCATGAAGGCCGCGCTGGCCAGCGCCGCGGCGGCCGGCTCTGCGGGCAACAGTTCCTCGGTGGCGACCAGGTCGGCGGGGCGGGTCGCCGGTCCGGCGTCCGGTTCCCCGGCGACCGCCCGGCAGACCACCCGGCGGACGTTCGTGTCCACCACGGGGTGCCGCTGCCCGTACGCGAACGCCGCGACCGCCCGGGCCGTGTACGTCCCGACCCCGGGCAGCGCGAGCAACTGCTCCAGCCGGTCCGGCACCTCGCCGCCGTGCCGCTCCACGATCGCCACCGCGCAGTCGCGCAGCCGTACCGCCCGGCGGGGGTAGCCGAGCCGCCCCCACATCCGGATCGCCTCGGCCGGGCTGTCCTGCGCCAGCGCGGCCGGCACCGGCCAGCGGGCCAGCCACGCCTCCCAGGCGGGGAGCACCCGGACCACCGGCGTCTGCTGGAGCATGACCTCGCTGACCAGGATCGCCCAGGCGCTGGTGCCGGACTCGCGCCACGGCAGGTCGCGGGCGTTCTCCTGGTACCACCGGCTGACCAGGATGGCGAAAGTGGGCTCAGACATCGCGCTGCCGATGATGTCACGGGCTGGATTCCCGCAGGATGGGCGGGCGGGCCGGGGCGCGGCGGCGGCCCCGGGCGGGCGGGGCAGAATGTCCGGATGAACGAGCTCGCGATCACCGTCATCGGCCGGGACCGGCCGGGCATCGTGGCCGACGTCGCCGAGGCGCTCGCCCGGCTCGGCGCGAACCTCACCGACTCCACGATGACCCGGTTGCGGGGACACTTCGCGATGACGCTGATCTGCGTGGGCCCGGCCGCCGCCGATGTCGAGGCCGCGTTGGCCCCGCTCGCCGCCGACGGCCAGCTGCTGGCCACCGTACGCGCGGTCACTCCCGACGGCGAGACGGCGTCGGCCGGCGAGCCGTACGTGCTGGCGGTGCACGGCGCCGACCGGATGGGCATCGTCGCGGCGATGACCCGGGTGCTGGCCGACGCCGGTGCCAACGTCACCGACCTGAGCACCCGGCTGACCGGGTCCCTCTACGTGGTGGTCGCCGAGGTGGAGCTTCCGCCGGGCAGCTCCGACGAGGTGGCCGGCCGGCTCGCGCGTACCGCCGCCGAGCTGGGCGTCGGGGTCAGCCTCCGCCCGGCGGACACGGATCTGCTGTGACGGCGGAGTACGTCGGCCTCGACGGCTGGACTCCCGAGGCGCTCGCCGTGCCGGGCGACGTCCGCCCGGTGGTCTCCGCCCCCGACCCGGTGCTCAGCCGGCCGGGGCCGGAGGTGGACCCGACCTCGGACGAGGTGGTCCGCCTCGCCGCCGACCTGGTCGCCACCATGCGCGTCTCGCCGGGCTGCGTCGGCCTCGCCGCGCCGCAGGTGGGGGTGAGCGCGCAGGTGTTCGCCGTGGACGTGACCGGCCACCCGAAGGCGGTCACCGTGCACGGGACCTTCGTGCTGTGCAACGCCCGGGTGGTGGAGGCCAGCCGGTGGAAGGCCGGTCGGGAGGGCTGCATGTCGGTGCCGGACCTGACCGGTGACGTGAAGCGGGCCGGCCGGCTGGTGGTCGAGGGCGTCCTGCCCGGTACGGGCCGGCCGGTCCGGCTGGTGACCGACGGCTTCGAGGCGCGGGCGCTCCAGCACGAGATCGACCACTGCGCCGGCCTGCTGTTCCTCGACCGGGTCGCCGGCGCGCACGCCATCTACCAACGCAAGGTCTACCTCTGACGGCACCGGAGAGTCGTGACGGTGACGACGGGGTCCGGTCCGGCCCGCTGTCCGTTGCCGTGCTCAACTTCAGATCCGCGACGCGGCGCGATCGCCCGCAGCGGGACATACCGATGTCGGCGTCGTGGAGTGGGAGCGGCGGCCGTCGTCGTCCGCAGCGCGCGTGCCGTGGCGTTCGGTGACCTGATCGGCCCGGTCCGGCTGTCGACTGTGGTACGCCGACCGGGTGCCGAGGCCGCCCCGGCGCGTCGCACACCCGCCCCGCGCGGTACGCCGCTACGGTGAACCATCATGCGTCTGACCGTCGGCCCCCTGCAACCCGCCGTGTACTGGCGGCGTCGCGCCGTCGTACTCGGAGCGGGGCTTCTCTTCCTGATTGTCCTGCTCTATTCCTGCAACGGTTCGGGGCGCAACACCGGCGCGACCCCGAGGTCGGCGCCGACGAGTTCCGCCCCGGCGGCGACCCCGGAGCCGTCCGGGTCGGTGCTGACCCCGCGGTCCGGTGATCCGTCCGCCGCGCCGGGCGATTCCGGCGGCGGCTCGGACGGCGGGCCGGCGGGTGGCGGCACCGCGACGACCGACGCCCCGGCCGGGCCGGCGGCTCCGGTGGTCGACGACGGCACCTGCACGGACGCGGAGATCCTGGTGACCCCGGTGGCCCTGCCGGCGACCGCTCAGCGGGGCACCGTGGTGAACCTCCAGTTGAAGATCAAGAACAAGTCCCAGCGCACCTGCAGCCGGGACGTCGGGGCGGATCTCCAGGAGCTGTTCATCAAGTTCGGCGCGGAGAAGGTCTGGTCCTCCGACACCTGCGGCACCGGCAAGGGCTCCGACGTGCAGTCGTTCACGCCCGGCTTCGAGCGCCTCTACGAGCTGGGCTGGAACGGGAAGGACGCCAGCCGCTGTGCGAACGGCGTGGCCGCCGGCCCGTACGCGGCGATCGGGACGTACCAGCTCTTCGCCCGGGTGGGCACCAAGCTCAGCGAGCCGGTGAAGCTGACCATCACCGGCTGAGCGACGATCGGGCCGGCCGGACGGGCCGGCTCAGACGTACCGCTCCAGGATGGACGCCTCGGCGAGCCGGGAGAGGCCCTCCCGGACGCCCCGGGCGCGGGCGTCGCCCACCCCCTCGACCGCCTGGAGGTCCTCCACGGTCGCGCCGAGCAGCCGCTGGAGGCTGCCGAAGTGCACCACCAGCCGGTCGACCACCGCCACCGGGAGCCGGGGCACCTTGGCCAGCAGCCGGAAGCCGCGCGGGCTGACCGCCGCGTCCAGCGCGTCGGAGGCGGACGGGTAGCCGATCGCCTTGGCCACCGCGACCAGGTCGATCAGCTCGGTGGCGCCGAGCAGGTCCAGCTCGACCAGCCCCTCGTCGAGGGTGCGCGGCTTGCGGCCCGTGGGGAGGTAGTCCCGGATGACCAGGGTGCGGTCGGCGTCCACGCCGGCCATCAGCTCGTCGAGCTGGAGGGCGAGCAGTCGGCCGTCGGTGCCCAGCTCGACGACGTAACCGGCGATCTCGTCGGCGATCCGGCGGACCATCTCCAGCCGCTGCACCACGGCCACCGCGTCCCGGACGGTGACCAGGTCCTCGATCTCCAGGGCGGAGAGGGTGCCGGAAACCTCGTCCAGGCGCAGCTTGTACCGCTCCAGGGTGGCCAGCGCCTGATTGGCGCGGGAGAGGATCGCCGCCGAGTCGTCCAGCACGTGCCGCTGGCCGTTGACGTAGAGGCTGATGATCCGCATCGACTGGCTGACCGAGATGACCGGGTAGCCGGTCTGCCGGGCCACCCGCTCGGCGGTGCGGTGCCGGGTGCCGGACTCCTCCGTCGGGATGGACGGGTCGGGCATCAGGTGCACGCCCGCCTGGACGATCCGGGTGCCGTCGCTGGACAGCACCACCGCACCGTCCATCTTGCACAGCTCGCGGACCCGGGTGGCGGAGAACTCCACGTCCATCGGGAAGCCGCCGGTGCAGATCTGGTCGACCACCTTGTCGTAGCCGAGGACGATGAGCGCGCCCGTACGGCCGCGCAGGATCCGCTCGAGCCCGTCGCGAAGCGCGGTGCCCGGCGCCATGAGAGCGAGATTTGCCCGCAGCGGGTCGCCGCCGGCCCCGCCGACGCTCCCGGTCACGCTGACGCTGATCGGACGGGCGGGCGAGCCCACCGCGCCGGTGCGGGCGTGCGGCGTCGCCGCGGCGGCGGGCTTGGTGGCATCGCGGTCGATCGGCACGGGCACAGTCTACGGACTGCGGTGCGGTGGGTGCTCTCGTGGTTACTGTGATGTGTCACGATGTCCGGCTTCCACCGCCGTCGGCCGGTCGGCCGAGCTGTCCGATATCGCCCAGCCGGTCCCGTCGCGCGGTCACCCTGGGTCACTCCGCCGACGCGCGGGCGGCAGCCTGGAGCGCCGCGCGCACGTCGGTGACCTCGGTCACCCGCATGTTGTCCGGGGCCACCCCGCTGCTGCCGGGGCCGCAGCCGGGCGGCACCAGGGCCAGCCGGAACCCGAGCCGGGCCGCCTCGGCGAGCCGGCGGGGGACCGCGCCGACCCGGCGGACTTCGCCGGTGAGGCCGACCTCGCCGATCGCCACCAGGTGCGGGGCGATGGCGAGGTTGAGCCCGCCGGACGCCACCGCGAGCGCGACGGCCAGATCCGCCGCCGGCTCCACCACCCGGATGCCGCCGACCGTCGCGGCGAAGACCTCCCGGTCGTGCAGGGTCAGCCGCTCGGTACGCCGCTGGAGCACCGCCAGCACCATCGCCAGGCGGGCCCCGTCCAGCCCGGAGACCGTACGCCGGGGTGAGCCGGCCACGGTCGCGCCGATCAGTGCCTGCACCTCGGTCACCAGGGCCCGCCGCCCTTCCATCGCCACCGTGACGCAGGTGCCCGGCACCGGCTCGGAGTAGCGGGTGAGGAAGAGACCGGACGGGTCGGCCAGGCTGCTGATGCCGCCCTCGTGCATCTCGAAGCAGCCCACCTCGTCGGCGGCGCCGAACCGGTTCTTGACGCCCCGGACCATCCGCAGCGAGGAGTGCTTGTCGCCCTCGAAGTGCAGCACCACGTCGACCAGGTGCTCCAGCACCCGGGGACCGGCCACCTGGCCGTCCTTGGTGACGTGGCCGACCAGCACGGTGGCGATGCCGCGCTCCTTGGCGACCGCGACCAGGGCGGCGGTGACGGCGCGGACCTGGGTCACCCCGCCCGGGACGCCCTCGGTGCCGGTGGTGGAGATGGTCTGCACCGAGTCGAGCACCAGCAGCCCGGGCTTGACCGCGTCGAGGTGGCCGAGCACGGCCGACAGGTCGCTCTCGGCGGCCAGGTAGAGCTGGTCGTGCAGGGTGCCCATCCGCTCGGCGCGCAGCCGCACCTGGCTGACCGACTCCTCGCCGCTGACCACCAGCGACGGGCTGCCCGCGCCGGCCGCCCACTGCTGGGCGACGTCGAGCAGCAGCGTCGACTTGCCCACCCCGGGCTCGCCGGCGAGCAGCACGACCGCGCCGGGGACGAGGCCGCCGCCGAGGACGCGGTCCAGCTCGCTGACCCCGGTCGGCCGGGCCCGGGCCGGGGCGGCGCTGATGGTGGCGATCGGCCGGGCCGGCTCGGCGGGCATCCGGGAGCTGACCACCCGGCCGGAGACCAGCGGGCCGCTGACCGTGCACTCGACCACCGAGCCCCACTCGCCGCACTCCGGGCAGCGCCCGACCCACTTCGGCGGCTGGTGGCCGCAGGCGTCGCACTCGTAGGCCGGTCGCGGCTCGCGGGCCGAGGCCCGGCTCCGGCCGGTGGTGGACGCGCGGGGGGAGGTCGAACGGGACGCGGTCACCCCAGGACGCTAACCGGCCGGTAGGACGAAAACCCAGCCGGAGACGAAAACACCGCCGGCGTGGTGGTCACCACACCGACGGTGCCGTCGACAGCTGCTGGCCGGGTCAGCCGCCGTGGCCGGCCTCGGTGCCGCCCTCCTCGCCGGTGCCACCCTCGCGGGTGATGATCGGCGCGACCGGCGCGGCCGGGGTCAGCGGGACGCCGATCGGGGCCGCGGTCTTGATCGTCCGGCCGTTGCCGAAGTCGAAGACCAGGTTGACCTGCTGGCCGGCGAGCAGCTTCTCGTTCAGCCCGACGAGCTGGAGGCGCTGGCCACCGGCGGCGGTGAGCTGGGCGTAGCCGAGGGCCGGGATCTCCAGCCGGGCCGGCTGGCCGGCCGGGGCCGGCTCGCTCGCCGGGGCCGACGGGCTGGCCGAGGCGGACCCGCTGGCCCCGACCGACTGGCTCGGCGAGGCGCTGGGGTCGGTCGCGGTCGGCGACGCGGAGGCGGGCTCGGTCGGCGACCCGCTCGGGCGCGCCTGGGCGCCGGCCGTGGTCGAACCGACGAGCAGGATCTCGCGGGCGCTGTCCGTGGTGACGGTGACGGTGACCGGGGCCTGGCTGTCGTTGTAGATCACGACGTTCAGCGCGGCGTTGCCGCCCGCCTGGTACCCCTCGACGCCCGGGTACTGCACGTAGAGGCCGCGCACCTTGAACAGGTTGTCGGGAGTCTGGACGCTCACGCCCTGGACCGACGGGATCTTCTTGGCGGTCTCGGCCACCTGGCCGGCGCCACACCCGGACAGCAGCAGACTCGCCGCCGCCGCCGTGCCGGCCAGCAGCAGGGCCGCCCGTCCGGAACCCCTGATCGAGCGCGTCACGTCGGTCCTCCTCGTCACGATCCCCACCCGGCCGTACCCCGGGCACGGTGGCCATACCCGCGCAGACCGCGCTCCAGGGTAGTTGGGGCTGATCGAGGGCCGCACGCCGACCCGGTAATGCCACCTTCCCTGGGGAGTGTCAGACCACCCGGCCGCTCGCCACCAGCAGGACCACGTCGATCAGCGCCACCAGCATCACCGCCCGGAAGGCGGCCACCGGCCGGCCACCGGCCCGGGCCGCGGCCCGTCCGCGGTACCCGCCGAGGGCCGGCACCAGCACGGCGGCGGCGACCGCCGACAGCCCGGCCCACGACGGCGGCCCGGGCGGCCCGAAGACCAGCGCGACGGTCGCCGTGAGGAGGAGCCCGGCAGCGGCCGCCCGGCTGCCCGCCGGACCGAGCCGGTGCGGCAGGCCGCGCACCCCGGTCCGGGCGTCGTCGGCCAGGTCGGGCAGCACGTTGGCGAAGTGTGCCCCGGCGCCGAGGCAGGCCGCGGCGGCGACCAGCCAGACTGGCGGTGCCGGCGTGCCGGGCAGCGCCAGCACCACGAAGGCCGGCAGCGACCCGAAGGAGACCGCGTACGGCAGCACCGAGACCGGGGTCGACTTCAGCGGCCAGTCGTAGAGCAGGGCGGAGAGCAGGCCGACGGTGGCCCAGAGCGCCGCGACCGGGCTCGTGGTCAGCGCCAGCACCGGGGTGGCCAGGGCGGCCAGCACCGCGGCGAGGCCCGCGGTGCGCCGCCGGAGCGCGCCGGTGGCCACCGGCTTGTCGGTACGCCCCACCGTGGCGTCCCGGTCGGCGTCGAGCGCGTCGTTGCTCCAGCCGACGGCGAGCTGGCTGGCCAGCACGGTGAGCACCACGGCGGCGACGCCGGCCGGCCGGTGCCCGACCCCCCACGCCAGCAGCCCCGCCACCGTGGTCACCGCCGCGGCGGGCTCCGGGTGGCTTGCCCTGACCAGCCCTAGCACCGTTGACGACATGAGGGAAGTCTGGTCGTTACCGGGCAGTCGTGCCACGCTCGGTCCATGCGAGACGCGGCCCCGGTGTCCACCCCACCCCGGGTGCTGCCGCCCAACGACTCCCGGCAGTACGACGACCTGGCCGGCGAGTGGTGGCGGCCGGACGGCGTGTTCGCGATGCTGCACTGGCTGGCCCGGGCCCGGGCCGCACTCGTCCCACCGGCGTCCCGGCCGGGCGCGCTCCTGGTCGACCTGGGCTGCGGCGCCGGGCTGCTCGCGCCGCACCTGGCGGGCAAGGGCTACCGGCACGTCGGGCTGGACCTCACCCGGTCCGCCCTGGCGCAGGCCGCCGCGCACGGGGTGACGGTCGTCAACGCCGACGCCACCGCCGTCCCGCTGGCCGACGGCTGCGCCGACGTGGTCTCCGCCGGCGAGCTGCTGGAGCACGTGCCGGACTGGCGGCGCGCGGTCGCCGAGGCGTGCCGGCTGCTGCGCCCGGGTGGCCTGCTGGTGCTGGACACCCTCAACGACACGGCGCTGGCCCGGCTCGTCGCGGTGGAGATCGGCGAGCGGCTGCCCACCGTGCCGCGCGGCATCCACGATCCACGGTTGTTCGTGGACGCCCGTGCGCTGGTCGCCGAGTGCGCGAAGCACGGTGTCGAGCTGCGGTTGCGCGGCATCCGCCCGGAGCTGCGGGGCACGCTGGGCTGGCTGCTCCGGCGGACGCGCGGCGGATCCGCCGGCCGTCCGGTGGGGACGGACGCGGGTCGCGAACCCCGGATCGTGCCGACCCGGTCCACTGCCGTGCTGTACCAGGGTCGTGGGCTCCGGGGCGGGTAGCCGGGGCCGCCCTGGGTAAAGGGGACGCCGAGAAGGGGGCAGGATGACTGTGCACGCGCTGGAGGCGGCCCGCCGGTTGGCGCCGCGACTGGCCGCCCGCGCGGCGGAGCACGACCGGGCGGGCTCCTTCCCGGTCGACGACTTCGCCGACCTGCGGGAGGCCGGGCTCTTCGGGCTGATGGTGCCCCGGGAGCTGGGCGGGGCGGGGGCCACCTTCGCCGAGTACGTCGCCGTCGCCACCGAGCTGGCCCGGGGCAACGGCGCGACCGCGCTGGTGTTCAACATGCACGCCTCGGTCACCGGCGCGCTCGGCGCGGTCACCGAGGAACTGGCGGAGGCGCTGGGCGTACCGGAGGAGGCGCTGGTGGCCCGGGACCGGCTGCTCCGCGCGGCGGCCGAAGGCTCCTGGTACGCGGTGGCGATGAGCGAACGCGGCGCGGGCGCCAGGTTGTCCCAGCTCAGCACCGTCTATGAACAGGTCGACGGTGGCTGGCGCCTCAAGGGCGGCAAGACGTTCTGTTCCGGCGCCGGCCACGCGGACGGCTACCTGGTGGCCGCCCGCAGCGTCGCCGACCAGTCGGTGGTCTCCCAGTTCCTGGTGCCGGCCGGCACCGGGTTGACCGTGGAGCCGACCTGGGACTCCCTCGGCATGCGCGCCACCTCCTCGCACGACCTGCACCTGGACGTCACCGTCCCGGCCGACCGGCTGCTCGGCGGGGTCGAGGGGCTGGCCCTGGTGGTCGCCCAGCTGATGCCGCACTGGCTGGTGGCCAGCTATGCCGCCGTCTACGTCGGGGTGGCCCGGGCGGCGATCGACGCCGCCGCCGAGCACCTGAACGCCCGCAACCTCGCCGGCCTACCGGCGGTCCGGGCCCGGCTGGGTCGGGCCGACGCGGCGGTGGCGGCGGCCGGACTGGTGGTCGCCGAGGCGGCCCGCCGGGTCGACGAGGCGCCCGGTGACCCGGAGACCAACCGCTGGGTGTGGCGGGCCAAGCTGCTCGCCGGCACCACCGCCGCCGAGGTGGCGGCGTCCATGCTGGAGGCGGCCGGCACCTCGGCGACCCGCCGGGGACACCCCCTGGAACGGCTCTACCGGGACGCCCGGTGCGGCTCGCTGCACCCGGCGACGTCGGACGTCTGCGCGGACTGGCTCGGCATCGCGGCGCTGGGCGGCGACCCGGACCGCGACGGCTCCACCCCGCGCTGGTGAGGGGTCTGCGAGCCCCGTGATCGCGGACGTACCGCGATCGTTGGTGAGGGTTGAGGGTTCACGAGCACCACGACGAAGGGTGGGGGTCATGGCCGTGCCGGTGATCGCGGGTCTGGGTACGGCGCAGCCGCCGCCCGCCGCGCAGGACGAGCTCTGGGAGGGCTTCTTCGCGAAGCACTTCTCCGGCACCACACGGGCGCTGGCCGAGCGGATCTTCGCCAACTCGGGGGTGTCCCGCCGGCAGGCGGCGGTCAACCCGTTGCTGGAGGACGTCTCGGACTGGCCGACCGAGCGCCGGATGCGGCGCTACCAGGTGGAGGCCCTGCCGCTGGGCAAGGAGGCGGTGGGCCGGGCGCTCACCTCGGCCGGCCTGGACGCCGGGGACGTCGGCCTCTTCGTGGTCTGCTCCTGCACCGGGTACGCGACGCCGGGGCTGGACATCCTGCTCGCCCGGGACCTGGGCATGGCCCCGGACACCCAGCGGATGTTCGTCGGGCACATGGGCTGCTACGCGGCCCTGCCGGGGCTCGGCGCGGCCGGCGACTTCGTCACCGCCCGGGGGCGGCCGGCGCTGCTGCTCTGCGCCGAGCTGACCAGCCTGCACATCCAGCCCGCCGGCGCGCGGGTGGACACCCAGCAGATCGTCTCGCACGCCCTCTTCTCGGACGCCGCGGTCGCCGCGGTGGTGGTCCCCGGCGACCGGGGGTACGCGCTGCGCGAGGTCGCCTCGGTCACCGACACCTCGACCGCCGATCACATGACCTGGGACGTGACGGACACCGGCTTCCGGATGGGGTTGTCGCCGAAGGTCCCGCAGGTGCTCTCGCACCACGTCCGGGGCCTGGTCGACGGCCTGCTCGCCCGGCACGGCCGGACGTTGTCCGAGGTGGACGGCTGGGCGGTGCACCCGGGTGGCCCCCGCATCCTCAACGTGGTGGAACGGGAGCTGGCGCTGCCGCCGGAGGCGCTGGCCGCCTCCCGGGCCACCCTGGACGAGCACGGCAACTGCTCCTCGCCGACGGTGCTGCTGATCCTGGACCGGTTGCTGCGGGCACCGGCGCCGCCGGAGCGGATCGTGATGCTCGCCTTCGGCCCCGGCCTGACCCTGTACGCCGCCCTGCTGGAACGAGGCGTCCCCGGTCTGCGGCCGGCAGTCAGCTGGTGGCCGGCTGCGCCGGCAGCGGGAGGCTGATGGTTTCCTTCTCCGGTTTCGACCACGGCCCTGTTTTGAGCCGCCGGTCAGCCGGCGAGGCGGGCCAGGTCGGCGCGGTATTCCTCGATGCTGTTCAGCACCGGCAACACGCGGACCACCGCGCCGTCCCGGTCCACCAGCAGCACGGTCGCCGCGCCGGGACGCGCGGGCTGGTGAAGATAGGCGCGCAGGCCGCCGGCCGGATCGGCCAGGGCGCGTACCGGCGCTCCCGCCGCCGAGGGGGCGGGGCGCACGCTCCGACCGCCGGCCACGGTGACCAGGCTGACGCCGGGCGGCACGGCGCCGGCCGCGGCCGCCACCTGGTCGGCGCAGGTGCAGGCGTCGACGAGCAGGATCACCGCCGGCAGCAGGGCGCGCAGCGGCACCGGGGAGTCCTCGGCGTCGACCAGGTCCAGCGCGGGGAGCGGGCCGACCTTGGCCGGGGTCGCCGCCGGGTACGGGATCACCGTCGGGCTCGCGCCGGAGCGGGACGACCGGGGCCAGGTGACTGCGGCCAGCCCGCCGAGGGTGGTCAGCACGGCGACCAGCAGGATCAGCACCGGCAGGCCGAGCGGAGGCCGGCCGTCGGCGCGGGGGGTCAGACCGAGCCGGCGGCGCCAGGTGGCCCGTCGCCGGGACCGGCGCAGCTCGCGGCGGAGCTGGCGGGCCTCCTCGGCGAGCGCGGAGGCGTCGTCCGGTACGACCACCCGACCCCACTCGGGGGGCAGGTCGGGCAGCCCGTCCGGTGGCCCGTGGTCTTCTGCGTCAGGGATGCCCATCGGACCCCCCAGGAACCGTCGCGGTGAGCGGACGTCGCGTCAACCTCCAGCGTCCCGCACCGACCGGCGTACCGCTACACCTGGGCGTAGCTCGGATCGGCGGGATACCATGGGAGGAGCGCATCGCCCTAGATATCGACGCTCCGCTTCCCCCGTACCGGGTTGTCATCCGTTGGTCACGGAGCGTGTTGAAACCGTCGGTTTGACCGCCTGTCAAGCTGAAGAAATACCTCTCACAGGGCCCCTGAGCTGCGCCAACGGTCAGGACAGCGGTGAGACATCGGTGCCTGACCGTGTTACCCTAGACACAGCGAAAGGGGTTTCGAACCTATGGTTTTCAGTGTCGGCGAGACCGTTGTTTACCCCCACCACGGGGCCGCACTCATCGAGGCAATCGAGACTCGGGTCATCAAGGGCGAGCCTAAGCAGTACCTCGTCCTGAGGGTCGCGCAGGGTGACCTGACGGTCCGGGTGCCCGCCGAGAACGCCGAGATCGTGGGTGTGCGCGAGGTGGTCGGCGAAGAGGGCCTGGGCAAGGTCTTCGACGTGCTCCGTGCACCGCACACCGAGGAGCCGACCAACTGGTCGCGGCGTTACAAGGCGAATCTGGAGAAGCTGGCCTCCGGTAACCCGCTGAAGGTCGCCGAGGTCGTCCGCGACCTGTGGCGCCGGGAGCGGGAGCGGGGCCTGTCCGCGGGCGAGAAGCGCATGCTCGCCAAGGCCCGCGACATTCTGGTCGGCGAGGTCGCGCTGGCGGAGAAGAGCACCAAGGACGAGGCGGAGTCGTTGCTCGACAAGGTGCTGGGCGAGGCCTAGTCCCCACAGCATCGTCGTACCCACCCCGTAGCAAAGAAATCCGAGGACCGCGACGTGACCGCGCAGCTCAATCCGCGCGGTGACGTCGCGGTCCTCGTTCCTGCGGCGGGTGCCGGCGTACGCCTCGGCCCGGGCGCGCCCAAGGCCCTCCGGCCGCTCGCCGGCGAGCCGCTGCTGGTGCACGCGGTACGCCGGATCGCCGCCGCCCCGTCCGTACACACCATCGTGGTGGCCGCCCCGGCGGCCGACGTCGAGTCGGTCCGGGCGATGCTCGCCCCGGTGGCACCGGTGACCGTGGTGCCTGGTGGCGCGGAGCGGCAGGCCTCGGTGGCCGCCGCGCTGGCCGCCGTCCCGGCCGGCCCGGAGATCGTCCTGGTGCACGACGCCGCCCGCGCGCTCACCCCGCCCGAGCTGGTCGAGTCGGTGGCCGAGGCGGTCCGCTCCGGCCACGACGCGGTGATCCCGGTCCTTCCGGTGGTCGACACGATCAAGCAGGTCGGCGCCGGCGAGCGGGTCCTCGGCACGGTCGACCGGTCCGCGCTGCGGGCCGTGCAGACGCCACAGGGCTTTCGCCGCTCCGTGCTGACCGCCGCGCACGCCGCCGCGGGTGACCCGCTGACCGACGACGCCGGCCTGGTCGAGAAGCAGGGCGTCGCGGTGACCTGCGTGCCCGGCTCCGAGCACGCCCTCAAGATCACCCGACCGTTCGACCTGGCCCTCGCCGAGCACCTGCTGGCGGCCGGGGCCTGACGCGTACCCTCGGCTCATGATCGTTCCTCGGGTGGCCATCGGCACGGACGTGCACGCCTTCGAAGCCGGCCGGCCCTGCTGGATCGCCGGCCTGCACTGGCCGGGCCAGGACGGCCTGGCCGGCCACTCCGACGCCGACGTGGCCGCGCACGCCGCCTGCAACGCGCTGCTCTCCGCTGCCGGTCTCGGCGACCTGGGCGCGAATTTCGGCGTCGATCAGCCCGAGTGGGCCGGCGCGCCCGGGGTGGCGCTGCTCACCGAGAGCGCCCGGCGGGTCCGCGCGGCCGGCTTTCGGATCGGCAACGTCTCGGTCCAGGTGGTCGGCAACCGGCCGAAGATCGGTCCGCGCCGCGAGGAGGCGCAGCGGGTGCTCTCCGAGGCCGTCGGCGCCCCGGTCACCGTCTCCGCCGCCACCACCGACGGGCTCGGCTTCACCGGCCGCGGCGAGGGGCTCACCGGCATCGCGGTGGCCCTGGTGTACGAAGCGCCGACGGCCTGACGCGGGGACCCGGGCCCCCGGGCCCCCGGGCCCCCGCCCGCGCGGCTCAGTCCACGTCGGTGCAGACGTTGTGGGTCGTGCCGTGCAGCATCGTGATCGTCTTCTCGAAGGTCGGGGTGAACTCCACCCGGAACTGCCCGTCGACGATCCACAGCCCCTTCGGCAGCGAGCCGGCGTTCTCCCGGAAGCCGAGCAGCACCGGCCCGGTCACGTACCAGGTCATCGACCCGTCCGTGGCGTAGTCGACCAGCGAGGTGCCGCTCGCGTCCGCCGTCGAGGTGGCCCCGGTCTCCAGGTTCGTCACCCTGTCGATCAGGGCTCCGGTGAACAGCTCCCGCTTCGGCGAGCCGTCCGGGTACGTCGACAACGTCAGCTTCCGCACCTCGTCCACGATCGGCTCCACCCGTACGGCGAAGTCGCAGCGCGCCCCGGCGGGCAGCTCGAACCCCGCCTGCGGGGCCGGCTCCCACGCGCCCGGCGCGATGTCACCGCTCGCCGCGGACGCCGGGCCGGGAACGGCCGCGACGACAGCGGCCACGACCGACGCCAGTGCGGCACTCATCCTGAAACGCATGATCACTCCATCCGTGCCGGTGGTCAGGGCCGGACCAGGATCACCGGCGGCACTCACCACCCGCTCACCGTGCGACCTCCCCGGTGAGCACCCGACGCCGCCACTCACCACGCCGTTCGCCGCGGGACCCACCATTCGGTCACCGGTCCCGACAACCGTCGGCGCGGGCCAGGCTGTCCTGACTGGTATGGAGTTCCGCCTGCTCGGACCCTTCGAGGCTCGTCACGAGGGTCACCCCGTCGAGATCGGAAGCCGACGCCAGGAGCGCTGCCTCCTCGGTGTCCTGCTGCTCGACGCGGGACGCGTGGTCACCACGGACCGCCTCATCGACCTGCTCTGGAACGGCAGCCCGCCGGCCTCGGCCCGCGGTGCGGTGCAGACGTACATCGGCCGGTTGCGGGGGTCGCTGACGCCGTACGAGGTGCGGATCAGCACCCGCGGCCACGGGTACCTCGTCGAGGCCGACGGGCACCGGATCGACGTCGAGGAGTTCGGCGACCTCGTCCGGCGGGCCAGCGCCGCCGCCGATCCCGCCGAGCGGGTGCGGCTGCTCGACCGGGGGCTGGCGCTCTGCCGGGGACCGCTGCTCGCCGACGCGGCCGACGACGAGCTGCGCGACCGGCTGCAGGGGACGGTCGAGGAGCTCCGGCTGGTCGCCGTCGAGCTGCGCGCCGAGGCGCAGCTCGCGCTCGGCCAGCACGCCCGGGCGATCGCCGAGCTGGTGCCCCTGGCCGCCCGGCACCCCACCCGGGAACAGCTCGTCGCCACCCTGATGACCGCCCTGTACCGGGGCGCCCGGCAGGCCGACGCGCTGCGGCTGTACCGGACCACCCGGGAGCTGCTCGTGGCCGAGCTGGGCGTCGAACCGGGGCCGCGGCTGCGGGAGGTGCACCGCCGGATCCTCCGCGGTGACGACCGGCTCGACCGGCCGGGGCGGCCGGTGTACGAGGTGCGGGTACGCGACGAGAGCCTGCCGTGGAGCGTCGGGGGTCACCCCGCGCTGGACTTCTGCAACACGTTCGCCGGGTGGGGACACGAACCGCCGCTGCCCGGCGCGGAGTGGCTGCGCGGCTACCGCACGCTGGCCGTGTGGGCGGGCCACGTCGGCCTGATCGACGACGTCTCGGTGAACCGGCTCCTGCATCTGGGTCGGCGGGACCCCGACCAGGCCGACGCGGTGCTCACCGAGACCCGGCGGCTGCGGACCGCGCTGTACGCCTGCCTGACCGACCCGGACGACCGGCCGGCATTCGACACGGTCGCCCGGCACGCGGAGGCCGCCGCGAAGCTGCTGGTGTTCCGGCGCGACGCCGACGGCCGGGGGCGCTGGTGGCCCGACCTCGCCGGCGGGCTCCGGTTGCCCCTGCACGCCAGCGCGTGGAGCGCTGCCGAGCTGCTGGCCGACCCGCGCCGGTTCACCGTCCGCAGCTGCCCTGACGAGCGGTGCGGCTGGCTCTTCCTGGACGAGAGTGGCCTGCGGCGCTGGTGCAGCCTGGGCACCTGCGGCCGCCCGGCGGCGCGGTCGGCGTGCCACAGCGCCTGACCGGGCAGTCCCGCCGGCCGACCCGCTCGTCGTCCGATCCGGTGCGCTGCCGGTCGGCGATCGGGCGCGACCGCCCCGGCGGCGCCCCGGGACACCGCACTAGGCTCGCCGGATGTCGAGTGACGCCGCTCCCGACCAGTCCGCCGCCGACGGCTACCTCCAGCGCGCGCAGCTCCTCGCCGAGCTGGGCCGCTACGACGAGGCCGCCGGTGAGCTGGGCTTCGCCATCGCGATGGACCCGGCGAACGCCGAGGCCCTGACCATGCTGGCCCGGGTGCACCTCGCCGCCGACCGGTCCGCCGAGGCGCTCACCGCCGCCGACGCGGCCGTCGCCGCCGCCCCGGGCGCCGTACCGCCGCTGGTCGCGCGCGGGTTCGCGCTGGCCGACCTGAGCGAGTTCAAGGCCGCCGCGGGGACCGCCGACGAGATCCTGGCGCTCGGCCCGACCGATGCGTACGCCCAACGCAGCGCCGCCGCGATCCTGGCCGGCTCGCGCAACGGTCAGCAGGCGCTCAACGCCGCCTGGCGGGGCGTCGAGCTGGCCCCGGAGGAGCCGCAGGCGCACCTGGTGCTCGGTCTGGTGTCGGCCCGGCTGGAGGTGTACGACCTCGCCGAACGGGCCTACCGGGAGGCGCTGCGGCTGGACCCGGAGCTGGCCGTGGCCCGGCACGACATGGGCGTCATCCGGCTGGAGCAGCGCCGCTACGCCGAGGCGCTGGAGCACCTGGTCGAGGCGGCCGCGCTGGATCCGGCGGGGACGGACTCCGGGCGTACGATCGCGGACGGGCTGCGCCGGCTGGTGCTCTACGGCGCCGGCTGGTCGCTGATCGCGACCGTGCTGGTCGCCTTCCTGGGCCCGGCCGGACCGGGCTTCTCCCGGGTCTTCGCGGCCCTGGCCGCGCTCGGCGGGGCGCTGGTGGTGTGGCGCCACTCGACCCGGGTGCCGGGACTGCTCCGCACGATCCTGCCCGGCCTGCTCCGCTCCGACCGGACGCTGGCGTTGGCGCTCTACGCGGTGGCCGCCGGGCCGGTGCTGCTCCTGCTCTACGCACTGGTCGGGACGCCGTGGCCGCTGGTCGCCGCGATCGCCGCCGCGTCGTTGGCCGAGTTCGCGGTGTTCGCCCGTTCCTCGAAGTGACCGGTGGTCGCTGTGGGGGGGGTTCGCCGGAGCCCGACGGGCTCCGGGCGGTCAGGCTTGATCCCGCCGCCGGTCGGGCTCGGGCGAAACCCTGTGCCGGTCGGTGTCCGCCCGGCGAAAACCCCCAGCGCAACTAAGGACGACGGGCCCAGGTCCAGGCGTAGCCGGAGTCCTCGCACGCCGACGCCGCGTCGCAGAGGTCCAGTGGCCGGAAGGTGTCGACCATGACGGCCAGCTCGTCGAAGAAGTCGACGCCGATCGAGCGCTCGGCGGCCCCCGGCTGAGGGCCGTGGGTGAAGCCGGACGGGTGCAGCGAGATCGAGCCCTGCTCGATGCCGGAGCCGCGCCGGGCCTCGTAGTTGCCGCCGGTGTAGAAGAGCATCTCGTCGGAGTCGACGTTGTGGTGGTTGTACGGCACCGGGATGGCGTCCGGGTGGTAGTCCACCTTGCGGGGCACGAACGAGCAGATCACGAAGTTCGGGCCCTGGAAGGTCTGGTGCACGGGCGGTGGCTGGTGGATGCGCCCGGTGATGGGCTCGAAGTCGTGGATGGAGAAGGCCCACGGGTACATGTGCCCGTCCCAGCCGACCACGTCGAACGGGTGGTGGGCGTAGACGTACCTCGTCCAACCGCGACGGTGCCGGACCAGCACCTCGACGTCGGTGTCGTCGACCAGCAGCGGCGCGTCCGGTCCCCGGACGTCCCGCTCGCAGTACGGCGAGTGTTCCAGGAACTGGCCGCGGACCGAGAGGTAGCGCTTGGGCGGGCCGATGTGACCGGCCGCCTCGACGGCGAGCAGCCGGGTCGGCTCGTCGCCGGTGGGCACCAGCCGGTGGATGGTCGAGGTGGGGATGATGACGTAGTCGCCGGCCACCGCCTCCAGCACGCCGAACGGGGACTCCACCCGCAGCGAGCCGGACTCCAGGTAGAGGCAGTGGTCGCCGGTGGCGTCGCGGAACAGCGGGGATGGCCGGTCGGCCAGCACGTACGCGATCCGGACGTCGTCGTTGGCGAGCAGGTACTGCCGGCCGAGCACCGGGTCCGCGCCGGTCCCGTCGAGCTTGTGGGTGCGCAGGTGGCGCGGCTTGAGCGGCAGGTTGGGCACTCGGGCGAAGGCGGGCGGGGTGAACTCCTCGGCGGCGACGATCGCGGTCGGCGCGTGCCGGTGGTAGAGCAGGGACGAGTCGGAGGAGAAGCCTTCCTGGCCGACCAGCTCCTCGGCGTAGAGGCCGCCGTCGGGCTGGCGGAACTGGGTGTGGCGCTTGCGGGGCACCTCACCGACGCTGCGGTAGTACGGCATTTCGCCTCCCGTTATGTCCCGTTCTCCGGCCGGTGACGTCCGATAATCGGACGCGGTTGTCCGTTCCTTGTAGCGTCCCGTAAATTCTTGTCTCGTGTCAACGCAGGTGCCCCGCCTCTTCGCCGGTCTCGTCGACGACGCCGCCGTCTTCCCGCCCGGCAGCGCCGCGCTGCCCGACGCGGTGGTCGCCCACCGGCGGCACCGCACCGCCTGGTACGCCGACCTGGTCGGCCCGCTGCTGCTGCCCGCCTCGACCCTGCCGGAGCTGCCCGACCTGCTCGACCCGGACGAGCCGATGGCGGTCGGCGTCATCGCCGACGTGCCGATCGGCCAGCTCGACGCGGCGCTCGCCGAAGCCGACCCCCGGATCACCGTCCGGCAGGTCGAGGCGGCCGTCGCCAAGCGCGGCGAGGACCCGCAGCCAGGCCTGGCCGAGCTGGTCAAGCTCGCCGAGCGGCTGGGCGGCATCCCCGTCCACGCCGAGATCCCGCTGACCTTCGGGCTGATGGGGGCGCTGGACGCGGTCGCCGAGGCGCGGGCCGACGGGCTACCGGTCGCGGCGAAGTTCCGCACCGGCGGGCTGGCCGCCGAGCTCTTCCCGACGCCGATCGAGCTGGCCGCGGTGATCTCCGCCTGCCGGGACCGGGAGCTGCCGTTCAAGCTGACCGCCGGGCTGCACCACGCGGTGCGACACCGCGACCCGGAGACCGGCTTCACCCACCACGGCTTCGTCAACGTGCTCGCCGCCGCGCTCGCCGCCAGCGACGGCGCCGAGGTGGACGCGGTGGCCGAACTGCTCGCCGCCACCGACCCGGTCCGGCTGGCCGAGCGCGCGCGGGCCGACCGCGACGCGGGGCGTCCGCTCTGGATCGGGTACGGCTCGTGCAGCATTGAGGAACCACTGACCGATCTGATCCGGCTGGGGCTGGTGAACGGGGGCTACGAGGAATGACCTGGGTGACGGGTGCGGACGGTTCGCCGTACGGGGTGCGGAATCTGCCGTACGGGGTGTTCCGGCGCGGCGGGCAGGAGCCGCGGATCGGCGTACGGATCGGGGACTTCGTGCTGGACCTGGCCGGCGCGGAGGCGGCCGGTCTGGTGCTGGCCGCCGGGGCGCTCGGCCGACCCACGCTGAACGACTTCATGGCCCTCGGCCGCCCCCAGTGGACCGCCGTCCGGCAGCGGATCACCGAGCTGCTGACCGACTCCACCCACCGTCCGGCGGTGGAGCCGCTGCTGGCGCCGCTGCGCGAGGTGGAGCTGCTGCTTCCGATCGAGGTTGCCGACTACGTCGACTTCTACTCGTCCGAGCACCACGCGGGCAACGTCGGGCAGATCTTCCGCCCCGGCCAGCCGCCGCTGCTGCCCAACTGGAAGCACGTGCCGATCGGCTACCACGGCCGGGCCGGCACCGTGGTGGTCTCCGGCACCCCGGTCGTGCGCCCCCGCGGGCAGCGGGCCACCGCGCAGGGCCCGACCACCGGCGCCTCCGTGCGCCTGGACATCGAGGCCGAGGTCGGCTTCGTGGTCGGGGTGCCGAGCGTGCTCGGCGACCGGGTCCCCGTGGCCGACTTCGCCGACCACGTCTTCGGTGTGGTGCTGGTCAACGACTGGTCCGCCCGCGACATCCAGGCGTGGGAGTACCAGCCGCTCGGCCCGTTCCTCGGCAAGTCCTTCGCCACCTCGGTCTCGGCCTGGGTGACGCCGCTGGACGCGCTGGCGGACGCCTTCGTGCCCGCCCCGGACCAGGACCCGCCGGTGCAGGAGTACCTGCACGACACCCCGCACCTCGGGCTGGACCTCAGGCTGTCGGTCGAGTGGAACGGCGAGCGGGTCAGCGAGCCGCCCTTCGCCACCATGTACTGGACGCCGGCCCAGCAGCTCGCCCACCTCACCGTCAACGGCGCGTCGCTGCGTACCGGCGACCTCTACGCCTCCGGCACCGTCTCCGGGCCGGACCGTGGCCAGGTCGGCTCGTTCCTGGAGCTGACCTGGGGCGGCGCCGAGCCGGTCAAGTTCGCCGACGGCGGCAGCCGCACGTTCCTGGAGGACGGCGACACGGTCACCATCACGGCCACCGCGCCCGGACCGGACGGCACCACGATCGCCCTGGGCGAGGTCACCGGCAGGATCCTCCCCGCCCGCTGAACCCGCCGTCCACCGGTCCCCGGTCGCACCCACTGTGCGACCGGGGACCGCGCACCGGTGGCGGAAATGTCACCGAGGGCTCCCCGTTCCCGTTCACGCGCCGTACCGTGGACGACACGGGAGGTGTCATGTCGACGGTGACGGTTACCGCATTCATCGAAGCGCAGGACGTCGACGTCTGGCGGCTCCTCACCGACCTCTCCGCCCGGGCCGGCTGGCTCTCCGCCGTCGGCGCGGTGGAGGTGCTCAGCACCGGGGCCTTCGCCCCCGGCACCGCCTGGCGGGAGACCCGGCTCCGGCCCGGGGGCGACGAGCAGTCCGAGGAGTTCCTCGTGGTGGAGGCCGTCGCGCCGCACCGGCTGGTGCTCAGCTCCCCGGGGGCCGGCGTGGACTACCGGATCACCTGGACGCTTCGGACGGTCGAGCGGCGCCGACGCGGCTGCACCCAGGTCACCGTCGAGCAGGAGGCCGTGCCGACCGCCCCGTACGGCCGGGTGCTGGCCCTGATCCTCGGCGGCCTCGCCGCCCGCGCGGTCGAGGGCGCCCTCCGGCGTGACCTGGCCGACCTGGCCCGCGCAGTCGCCCCCGCCTCCTCCGCCGAGGCCGCCTGAGCCGCCAACCCGGCTCCGCCGGCCCGGCCTGACGACCGCCTGAGCCGCCGACGCGGCTCCGCCGGCCCGGCCTGACGACCGCCCGCCCCCGCCGACCGGGCCCGGCGGCTCGACCTGACCGGGATGTGAGGGGTTCCGCTGGGTAGGGTGCCGGGCGGAGGTGCGGCATGGGGTTGCCCGAGGGGCGGCGGCGGATCACGGCGGCGGTCGCGGCGGTGCTCACCGTCGCGGTGGTCGCCGCCATCGTCTACCGCGTGCTTGCTCCCGCCGAGGTGATCACGCCGGCCCGGGCCGCGTACCCACCGGCGGCGACCCCGCCCGTGGGGGTGATCGGCCGGCTGCCGGTGGCGCCGCTGATCGTGGACGGCCGGCTGCGGGTCTACGCCGGCACCCGGCAGGTGTACGCCGACCAGCCGATCGACGGGAAGCACCGGGTCACCCCCTTCTGGTCGTACCGCCGCTGGCCGGCGAAGCTGGCCGGCGTGCTGGCCAGCGGCACCATGGTGGTCACCCGCTGGTCGGACGGGGCGCTGGTCGGACTGGACAGCCGTACCGGGCGGGTCACCTGGCGGGCCGACGGGCCGGAGCCGGGGGCCGTCGTGAAGCCGCGCCGCACCGGCGCGAGCACCGTCTGGGACCCGAACGGCCTGCACGTCACCCGGACCGGGGACGGCCGCGAGGTGCTGGTGGTCGTCGGCGCGCGCCGGCTGGTCGGATACGACCTGGCCGGCCGGGGGCAGCTCTGGGAGGCCGACGTGCAGTCCGGCTGCCGTACCGACGTGGGGACCACCGCGACCGGCGAGCTGATCGCGGTCGACGGCTGCGCGGGCCCGGCGGCGGTCGAGTTCCGGGACGCGGCGACCGGGGCGGTCCGCACCCGCTGGCGCCCGCCGGGCGGCGCGGACGAGCTGGTGGTGACCCCGGTGGGCTGCGTCGACAGGCACTCGGAGTGCCGGGGGCTGCGGACCGTGGGGTCGGGCGACGACGCCGAGCGGGGCTGGCTGGTCGGCGCGGGCGAGCCGGTGGCCGCGCCCGGCCTGGACGGGCCGGACGCCGAACTGGCCGGAGAGCGGGTCGTCGGCAGCACCGGCGGGGTGCTGACCGGCCGGTCGGCGCGGACCGGCGAGGAGTTGTGGCGGCGGGCCGACCTCGGGCCGGTGCGGATCATCGCCGCGCAGCCCGGGCGGGTGCACCTGCTGACCGAGCGGAACGACCTGGTCACCCTCGATCCGAGCACCGGCGCCCAGCGGTCCCGCTTTGCCATGGACATCGGTCACGACGGCGTGGCCTGGGTGCCCGGGCGGGCGTACGCGGCGGACGGCTACCTCGCCCTGGAACGGCTCCGGGAGGACGCCACCGCGGACTCGGACGACCAGGCGTACTTCCTGATGGCGGAGTCGGTGCTGCTCGCCGCGACGTAGGGCCGCGGCGAGCAGCGGCCGGGTCAGGCCAGCGCCGACTCGGCGGCGGCGAGGAAGGCGTCGTTCTCCGCCGGGGTGCCGATGGTGACCCGCACCCCGTCCCCGGCGAACGGCCGGACGATCACCCCGCGGGCCTCGCACGCCTGGCCGAACTCCACCGCCCGCTCGCCCAGCGGCAGCCAGACGAAGTTGGCCTGGCTGGCCGGCACGTCGGGGACGAGCTTGCGTAGCGCCTCGGTGACCCGGTCCCGCTCGGCGACGACCAGCGCGCACCGGCGCTCCACCTCGTCGGCCTGGGCCAGCGCGGCCAGCGCGCCGGCCTGGGCGGCCATGCTGGTGGAGAAGGGCGTCACCACCTTGCGGACGGCGGCGGCCACCTCCGGGGCGGCGACGAGGAAGCCGATCCGCAGCCCGGCCAGGCCCCACGCCTTGGAGAGGGTGCGCAGCACGACGATGTTGGGCCGGTCCAGGTAGGTGAGGCCGTCCGGCACCTCGGGGTCGGTGACGAACTCCCGGTACGCCTCGTCGATCACCACCAGCACGTCGTCGGGCACCGCGTCGAGGAAGCGGTCCAGCTCGGCCTTGCGGACGGCCGTGCCGGTCGGGTTGTTCGGGTTGCAGACCAGGATCATCCGGGTCCGGTCGGTCACGGCCGTGGCCATCGAGGCCAGGTCGTGGCCGTGCCCGGCGTCGTTGGGCACCCGCACGCTGGTCGCGCCGCTGGTCGCCGCGATGATCGGGTACGCCTCGAACGACCGCCACGAGTAGAGCAGCTCGTCGCCGGGGAGGCAGGTGGCCCGGACCAGGTGCTCGGCCAGCGCCACCGAGCCGCAGCCGGTGGCGATCCGGCCGGCGTCCACGCCGTACCGCTCGGCCAGGGCCTGGCGCAGCGCCACCACACCCATGTCCGGGTAGCGGTGCGAACCGGCCGCCGCCTCGGCGACCGCCTCCACCACGCCGGGCAGCGGGCCGTACGGCACCTCGTTGCTGGCCAGCTTGATCGCCTCGGGCAGACCCAGCTCGCGGGCCAGGTCGGCCGGGCTCCGGCCGGGCACGTAGTTGGGCAGCGCGTCGAGGTCGGCGCGGGTCAGCCGCAGCGGCGGCTGGTGACGTCCGGTGTCGGTCATGGGGTGTCTCCCGGGTGGTTGGCGCGGTCGCGCGGGGCGGTACGGGTGTCGGGCGTGGCGCGGGGCACCTGCACCACCACGGTCTGCGCACGTTTGTCGTGCAGCGCCTGGCGCAGCGGGTGGTCGAAGAGCGGGGACACCGCGTCGACGAACTGGAGCAGCAACCCGAAGCCGGCGCAGTACCAGAGCAGGGTGGGCAGGCCGCCGAGGGTGCTCCACCGCCGGGTCGCCCGTCCGAAGCCGAGTGGCTGGTCGGCCTCGATCGGCACCGCCCGGACCCGCATCACCCGCTTGCCGAAGGTCTGCCCGCTGGAGGCCATCGCCGGCACCTCGTAGGCGAACCAGAGCGCGGCGGCGATCAGCACGATGGCGAGCCACAGCCCGTCGGTGTGCGCGCCGGCGGGCGGTGGCGGTGTGGTGTCACCCGTCTCAGCCCGTCGCCAGACCTCTTGCCAGAAGGGAGCGACCTCAGCGATGAGGCGCCAGACGAACCAGCCGTTCACTGCGACGTTGAGCAGGAACAGGATGCCGAAGTCGATCAGGCGGGCGACCAGTCGGGTGCCGTACGAGGCGAGCGGCAGCCCGTGCGGGCGCGGCTCCGGCGGCCGTCCCGGCCAGGTCGGGTACGGCCAGCCGGGCGGCGGCCCCTGCCGGTGCCCCGGTCCGGGGGCATACCCCGGGCCCGGCCAATGCCCTGGGCCGGGCTGCGCCGCGCCCGGGTGACCGGGGTGCGGCGGGCCGTGACCGGGACCGACGGGCGCGGGGGCCGGGGACGGCGGGGCCGCCGGGGCCGGTTCGGCCGGCGGTGGGCCCTCGGGCGGGGTGGCCTCGACCGGGATCGGCGCGCCGATCCACCCCTCGCCGTCCCAGTAACGTCTGGTCTCGGGCTCGGCGGGGTCGACGTACCAGCCAGGTTGCACAGTCACGGAGCAACCTTAACGACGACGGTGCCGGCGAACTTGTCATGCAGGCACTGCTGCCAGGGCTTGTCCCAGAGCTGCCAGAACCCGTCGACGTAGTTGAGGAAGGGAACCAGCGAGCCGGCGACGAACTCGATCAGGTACCGCTTGCCCGCCATGCCCCGGGTCAGCGTCCGCGTCGGGTCGACCGGGACGATCCGGATGTTCATGGCCTTCTTGCCGAGCGTCTGCCCGGTCCGGTGGGCGTACTCGACGTGGTAGAGCCAGTAGAAGACGAAGAGGACCAGGAGCAGCCCGGCCTCGGCGAGCAGCAGCGGGACGATGAAGTCGCTCATCATCCGCGCCGGGTCGGGCTCGGCCATCGTCCCGTCCGGGTTGACCTTCAGCATGTCGGTGAACATGCGGTACCAGATCCAGGCGAAGAACGGGATGAAGAGCACCATGGCCAGCAGGCTGGCCACGGCGGTGTCGATCAGCCAGGCGAGCAGCCGGTCGGTGAAGCTGGCCAGCGGCTGGCCGTTCGGCGCCAGCGGCGGAGGCGAATAGCCCGGATGCTGATGGCCGGGGTGCGGGTAGCCCGGGTGCGGGTAGCCCGGGTGCGGCGCCCAGCCGGGGCCGGGGCCCGGGTAGGCCGGAATCCCGGCGTACGTGGGTGGGACGTGCTGCGCCGGCGGCGCGTACCCCTGCGGGCCGGTGGGCGGCGCGAAGCCGCCGCCCGCGGGCGGGGGCCCGGCGGGCGGCGGCGGGGTGTTCGGAGGCTGGGTCACGCCGACAGTGTTACAGGTTGCCGCGCTTCTCCTGCTCCCGCTCGATCGCCTCGAACAGGGCCTTGAAGTTGCCCTTGCCGAAGCCGAGCGAGCCGTGCCGCTCGATCAGCTCGAAGAAGACGGTCGGGCGGTCCTGCACCGGCTTGGTGAAGATCTGGAGCAGGTAGCCGTCCTCGTCCCGGTCGACCAGGATCTTGCGGGACTTCAGCTCCTCGATCGGCACCCGCACCTGGCCGATCCGGGCACGCAGCTCCGGGTCCTCGTAGTACGAGTCCGGAGTGTCCAGGAACTCGACACCCGCGGCCCGCATCGCGTCGACGCTGGCCAGGATGTCGTTGGTGGCGACGGCGATGTGCTGGGCGCCCGGGCCCTGGTAGAACTCCAGGTACTCGTCGATCTGCGACTTCTTGCGGGCCACGGCCGGCTCGTTCAGCGGGAACTTCACCTTGCGGGTGCCGCTGGCGACGACCTTGCTCATCAGCGCCGAGTAGTCGGTGGCGATGTCGTCGCCGATGAACTCCGCCATGTTGCTGAAGCCCATGACGCGCTTGTAGAACTCCACCCACTCGTCCATCCGGCCGAGCTCGACGTTGCCGACCACGTGATCGATCGCCTGGAAGAAGCGCTTCGGCTGGATGCCGGCGTCGATCATCGGCTGCCGGTCCACGATCGGGCCGCGGGCGGTGAAGCCGGGCAGGAACGGGCCGGTGTAGCGGGACCGGTCGACCAGGGTGTGCCGGGTGTCGCCGTACGCGGCGATGGCCGCCGTCCGGACGGTGCCGTGCTCGTCGCTCACGTCGTGCGGCTCGACCAGGCCCGTCGCGCCCTGCGCGGTGGCGTGCGCGTACGCGGCGTCGACGTCCGGCACCTCCAGCGCGATGTCGGAGACGCCGTCGCTGTGCTTGGCGACGTGCTCGGCGCCCTCGGCGTCGGGGCGGACCGCGCCGGTCAGCACGAACCGGGCCGAGCCGCTGGTCAGCACGTACTGGGCGTGGTCCCGGTAGCCCTGCTCGGGCCCCCGGTACGCCACGCAGGTCATGCCGAACGCGGTGGAGTAGTAGTGCGCGGCCTGCTTGGCGTTGCCGACCAGGAAGTGCACGTGGTCGAGACCCTTGACCGGGAACGGGTCGCGGCTGATGTCGTGGTCGACGGCGCCGACGAGCGCGTCGACGTCGACCTCGTCGGTCGGTCGGTCGATCGCCTGGGTCATGGTGGCCTCCCTTGCGTACCGGCCGGCCTCGTGGGCCGCCGTTGGTTGCTCGTGTGGCGAGGATCGCGGTGCGCCGCCCGGTTGGGCAACAGTTCGCCGAAATGCTGGTCAGGTTGCACATTCGGTAGGGTGTTACCCCATGAACGCTGGTCAGGATGTACAGCTCGACGAGCTGGACGTGCGGTTGATCGAACTGCTCGCGGCGGATCCGCGGATCGGGGTGCTGGAATGCTCCCGGCGGCTCGGGGTCGCCCGGGGCACCGTTCAGGCCCGGCTGGACAAGCTGGTCGACCGGGGCGTCATCGGTGGCTTCGGGCCGGACATCTCCCCGGCCGCGATCGGCTTCGGGGTGACCAGCTTCGTCACCCTGGAGATCAGCCAGCGGCACGGGCACGACCCGGTCACCGCGCACCTGGCGGCCATCCCCGAGGTGCTGGAGGCGCACACCATCACCGGCTCCAGTGACCTGCTCTGCCGCATCGTGGCCCGCTCGAACACCGACCTCCAGCGCGTGATCGACCAGATCGTCTCGTCCGAGGGCATCACCCGCGCCTCCACGATCATCGCCCTGGCCGAGCAGATCCCCTACCGCACCCTTCCCCTGGTCCGCTCGGCCGTGCGCTGAGGTCCGTTCGGCGCACAACACGCCGACGGGCGAAGAAAGCGTGGCGACACGGATACGCGACAACCGGGGAGGGCGGTGATCGTCGTTACCGTGTCCGATGTGGCGAAGGAGAGCGGCCCGTGCGTGAGGTGCTACGTGTTCCTCGCGCTGATCGTGGTCACCATCCTCGCCGCGACCGGGGTGTGGAACCCGTTCCCGACCGTGTGGGACTGGGTCGACCGGAGCCAGCCGATCTCCGAGCCGGACGTGGTCTGGCAGCAGCGGGTCGGCGGCACCCCGAAGAGCGTCACCATCGCCGGCGACACCGTCATCGTCGAGCAGCGCACCCGGGTGGAGGCGCGCAGCCTCGCCACCGGCACCCAGCTCTGGGAGCGCAAGGCGGACTGGTCGGCGGTGGCCGGCGGCGACCGGGACCCGGTCGTCGCCGTGGGCAAGCTGCTGGTCAAGGGGTACGAGCTGCTCGACCCCACCACCGGGGCGGTACGCCGTCGGGACGGCGACGCGGTGGCGGTCTGGACGTACCGCAACGCGGTCCTCGACGTCCGCTGCGCCCAGCCCACCGACTGCACCCTGACCGCCTGGGAGCCGCGCGGCACCCGGCCACTCTGGACCGCCTTCCTGCCCGGCGTGCACAGCGGCCTGCTCGCCGACAACCCGGACCTGCTCGGCTCCCGCCGGCTCACCGCGCCGCGCATCGACGGCGGGGTGGCCGGTCCGGAGTCCGTCCCGCCGCTGCTCGGCTTCCCGGTCGACGGGCGGGTGCACGTGGTGGACACCGCCACCGGCCGGGTGCTGCAGAACGTCCAGCCCGGCCGGGAGGAACGGCTGGCGGTGATCGGGGGCCGGCTGCTCCGGATCACCGCCACCTCCCGCGACGGCACCTGCTACTTCACCGTCTCCGCCCGGGACCCGGCCACCGCGCAGGAGGTGTGGCGGCGTACCGGGCTGAACCTGCGGACCGCCGACTACGCCGGGTGCGTGCAGCGGGAGGACCCGCAGGGCGCCCGCAACGTGCTGATCGGAGTCGGCCCGGACGGCCGCGAGGCGGTGCTCGACGGGTACGACGGCCGGCTGCTGCAGGTCGGCGGCGACGGGGAGAAGCTGCTCGCCGTCGACGACCGGTACGCGCTGGTGCGCAGCGCCGACAAGCGGTCCATCCTCGGCCGGGAGCTGTCGGTGGACCAGACCCGTTGGACCCGGGCCGCCGGTGGCAAGAGCGGCGCGGCCCTCACCCCGTACGCGGCGGTGATCGCCGAGGAGAAGCCGTCCGGACTGATCGCGGTCGATCCCCGTACCGGCCGCGAGCTCGCGGTCCTGCGGACCACGGCCAACGCTCTGGCGGTCGGCCGGAACGGCATGATCATCGGAGAGGGGCGGGAGATCGGGTACGTCCGCTGGGGCGCCGGAACCTCCGTGCCGCCCCCGCCGGACGAGGGCCCGCTCCCCGGCCCGGACACCGGCCGCACCTGGCAGCCCCCCTCGGACGATGGCAGGTGCGGCCCGAAGCGGGAACTCTGCGACTGAGCCGACGGCGGCGGGTGAGAGCGGCGTCCCAGGACCACCCGGCGGGTGCCACCGATCGACCGGCCTGCCCTAGGCTTTTCGTCCATGAGCAGTGCCGCCGCGTTCTCGTACGCCCCCTTGCTGCCGACCGGTCCCGACCAGACGGAATACCGCCTGGTCACCGACGAGGGCGTCGACGTCGTCGACGGCCCGGGTGGCCGTCGCTTCCTCACCGTGGAGCCGTCCGCGCTGACCGCGCTGACCGCCGAGGCGATGCACGACATCGCCCACTTCCTCCGCCCGGCGCACCTGGCCCAGCTCCGGTCGATCATCGACGACCCGGCGGCCTCGCCGAACGACCGGTTCGTCGCGCTGGACCTGCTGCGCAACGCCAACATCGCGGCCGGCGGGGTGCTGCCGATGTGCCAGGACACCGGCACCGCCATCGTGATGGGCAAGCGCGGCCGGCACGTGCTCACCGACGGCGCCGACGCCGAGGCCATCTCCCGCGGCGTCTACCAGGCGTACACGAAGCTGAACCTGCGCTACTCCCAGCTCGCCCCGCTGACCATGTGGGACGAGCGGAACACCGGCAGCAATCTGCCCGCCCAGGTCGAGCTCTACGCCGAGGACCCGGACGGGCACCCCGACGCGTACAAGTTCCTCTTCATGGCCAAGGGCGGGGGCTCGGCCAACAAGTCGTACCTCTACCAGGAGACCAAGGCGCTGTTGAATCCCACCCGGATGATGCAGTTCCTGGAGGAGAAGCTGCGGCTGATCGGCACCGCGGCCTGCCCGCCGTACCACCTGGCCATCGTCATCGGCGGCACCTCCGCCGAGTACGCGCTGAAGACCGCCAAGTACGCCTCCGCGAAGTACCTCGACGCGCTGCCCACCGCCGGCTCGATGAGCGCGCACGGCTTCCGGGACCTGGAGCTGGAGGCCGAGGTGCTGGAGCTGACCCGCAACTTCGGCATCGGCGCGCAGTTCGGCGGCCGGTACTTCTGCCACGACGTGCGGGTGGTCCGGCTGCCCCGGCACGGCGCCTCCTGCCCGGTGGCGATCGCCGTCTCCTGTTCCGCCGACCGGCAGGCGGTCGCCAAGATCACCCCGTCGGGCGTCTGGCTGGAACGACTGGAGACCGACCCGGCGCGCTTCCTGCCCGACGTCACCGACGAGACGCTGGACACCGAGGAGGTCGTCCGGGTCGACCTGAACCGGCCGATGGACGAGATCCGCGCCGAGCTGTCGAAGTACCCGGTGAAGACCCGCCTGTCGCTGACCGGCCCGCTCGTCGTGGCCCGTGACATCGCGCACGCCAAGATCGCCGAGCGGCTGGACGCGGGCGAGCAGATGCCGCAGTACCTGCGGGACCACGCCGTCTACTACGCCGGCCCGGCCAAGACCCCCGAGGGGTACGCCTCCGGCTCGTTCGGCCCGACCACCGCCGGCCGGATGGACGCGTACGTGGAGAAGTTCCAGGCCGCCGGCGGCTCCCAGGTGATGCTGGCCAAGGGCAACCGGTCCGCCCAGGTGACCCGCTCCTGCCAGCAGCACGGCGGCTTCTACCTCGGCTCGATCGGCGGCCCGGCCGCCCGACTGGCCCAGGACTGCATCAAGCACGTCGAGGTCCTCGAATACCCGGAGCTGGGCATGGAGGCGGTCTGGAAGATCGAGGTGGAGGACTTCCCCGCGTTCATCGTCGTCGACGACAAGGGCAACGACTTCTTCGCCGAGGTCACCAAGCCGGTGCTGACAGTGGGCCGCCGCTGACCGGCGGACAGCTCGAAGCGGCGCCGGGCGGTAAGCCCGGCGCCGCTTCGTCGTCCGGTGCCCATTCGACATCGGTGCGCCCGACCGGGTGGCGACCCGGTCGGGCGCACCGCCCCCGTCGGATGTCGTCACCGACAACCCGGCAAGAGTCTCGGCCCCACCGCTGTCGATCCGCTATCACATCGCTATCGCCTGCGCGGGGCGATTAGTTACCGGCGGGTTACTCTGCTGGAAGTTCCAACAGACGGCGTGCGGGGGCGCAGATGCGGTTCGGGATCCTGGGACCCCTGCGGGTCGGTGGCGGCGAAGCCACCGTCACCGCAGGTCGGGACCGGACCGTGCTCGCCATGCTGCTGCTGCGCGCCGGTCGGGTGGTCTCGTCGGAGGAGCTCGTCGACGCGGTCTGGGAGGAGCGGCCGCCGGCCACCGCCCGCGCCCAGCTCCAGATCTGCGTGTCGCGACTGCGAAAGCGCCTCGGCCGCCTCGGCCTGCCGACGGAGATCATCGTCACGGACCCGGTCGGGTACGGGATCCGGCTCGAGCCGGCTGACCTGGACGCCGAGGTCTTCGCCCGGGGCGTCGACGCGGCCCGGGGCGCGGTCGCCGCCGGTCGACCAACCGAGGCCCGCCGGCACTACCGGTCCGCGTTGGCCCTGTGGCGGGGCCCGGCGTTGAGCGGGATCGCCAGCCGCAGGGTGCGCCGCCGGGCGCAGACCCTCGACGAGCAGCGCCTCGCCGCGTTGGAGGAATGCGTCGACGTCGAGCTGCGGCTGCGGCGGGCGGCCGACCTGATCGACGAGCTGACCGAGAGCGTCGAGGCGCACCCGTTGCGGGAGCGGCTGCGCGGCCAGTTGATGCTGGCCCTCTCGGCGGTCGGCCGGCAGGCCGACGCGCTCGCCGTCTACCGGGAGGGCCGCCGGCTCTACGCCGAGGAGCTGGGCATCGAGCCCGGCGCGGCGCTCCAGGAGCTGCACCAGCGGGTGCTCGCCGGCGACCTGGCGCTGGCCGGCCCGCAGGAGCAGGCGTTCAGTCCCGTCCGGGCCCTGCCCCGGGGGATCAGCGACTTCACCGGCCGGCAGGAGACGGTGGCCCGGCTGGTCAAGGAGATCGAGGAGGACGACACCCGGGTCCAGCTCATCGACGGCATGGCCGGCAGCGGCAAGACCGCCCTGGCGGTGCACCTGGCGACCGCCCTCGGCGACCGCTACCCGGACGCGCACCTCTTCGTCGACCTGCACGGGCACAGCGACCGGGAACCGGTGTCGCCGGCCGCGGCCCTGGCCGCCCTGCTGCGCCAGCTCGGCGTGCCCGGCGAGCGCATCCCCGCCGACGTCGACGAGCGCGCGGCCCTGTGGCGCAGCAAGCTCTCCGGACGACAGGCGATCGTCGTACTCGACAACGCCGGCACCGCCGCCCAGGTCGCGCCGCTGCTGCCCAACGGCCGTGACTGCCTCACCCTGATCACCAGCCGACGTCGGCTCACCGGCCTGGACGGCGGCAAGCCCTCCTCGCTGTCCGTGCTGGACCCGGAGGAGGCGGTCGAACTGCTCGCGCGGGTGGTGGGCGACGACCGGGTGGCCGAGGAGCCGGAGGCCGCCGCCGAGGTGGCACGCCGGTGCGGGCACCTGCCGCTGGCGATCCGGCTGGCCGGCGCGCGGCTCGCCCACCGGCCGCGATGGCAGGTCAGGGACCTGGCCGAGCGGCTCGCAACCGGGCGTGACTCGCTGGCCGAGTTCGCGGTGGGGGAGCGCTCGGTGGGGCAGGCCTTCGCCCTGTCGTACGCCCAGGTGTCATCTGCGGCGCAGCGGGTCTTCCGGCTGCTCGGCCTGCATCCGCGGGAGAGCTTCGACAACCGCGTGGCGGCCGCGCTGGCCGACGTCCCACTGTCGGAGGCACAGGATCTCCTGGACGAACTCGTCGACGCGCACCTCGTCGACGAGCCGGATCCCGGGCGGTTCCGCTTCCACGATCTGATGCGGGAGTACGCCCAGCAGTTGCTCGTGGCCGTTGATCCCGCTCCGCACCGGGCGGCGGCCGTGGAACAGCTGGTCGACCACCATCTGCAGGTCGCCGCCACCATCTCCGCCGGGATCGAACCCCTGTCCGCCAGGCTCGGCGTTCAACTGCCGCCGCCGGGCCGGCCCGATCTGGTGCAGGCGTGCCTTCCGGAGGGCATCCGCTGGTTCGACGCGAACCGGGCCACGCTGCCGGCGTTGGTCCGGCTGGCCGCGGCCGAGGGCCTGCTGTGGCACTGCTGGCAGCTGGCCCGGTCGGCCTGGTTCTACCAGTACCGCGGCGGACACCTCGACGAACTCATCGAGACCCACACCGTGGCCCTGGGAGCCGCCGAACAGCTCGACAACCCCGACGCGATCGCCACCGTCCGGAACTACCTGTCGTCGGCCTACTTCCGTCTCGGTCGGTACCGCGAGGTGATCGAGATCATGGAGGTCGCGCTTCACCTGCGACAACGCCTCGGTGACCGGAACGGCGAGGCGGCCGTCCGACGCAACCTCGGCGCCGCCTACGCGGCGGACCGACAGTTCGCCCCGGCGATGACCCATCTCGATGCCGCGCTGGCGCTGGTCCGGCAGGCCAACCAGCTGATGACCATCCCTGCGATGCTCAACAACAAGGCGCTCCTGCTGATCTTCCGTGGTCGGTACGAGGAGGCGCAGGCGATCTCCCGGCGACAGCTGTCGGTCGCTCGCGAGGTGGGTGACATCCGAATGATCTACAGCGCCATCGGCCATCTGGGCGTCGTACGGGCCCGCCTCGGTGGCCGGCAGGGGGCGCTGCGTTTCCTGCGGCTCGCGCTGCACTTCAAGCGGCAGGAGAGCAGCCGCTTCGGCGAGGGTGAGCTGCTCAACGAGATCGGCGTCCTGGAACGCGAGGCCTGCCGGCCGGTGCAGGCCGCGGTCCTGCACCGGGAGGCGCTGGTGGCGATGACCGAGGTCGGCGACCCGATCGGCCAGTACGCCTCGCGCAACCTGCTGGCCAGCGCGCTCCGCGATCAGGGGGACGTGTCCAGTGCGCTCGACCTGCACCGCCGGGTGCTCACCGACGCGACCCGGCTGGGCGCCCGTTACGAGCAGGCCCGGGCGCTCGACGGGATCGCCCGGTGCCTGCGGGACACCGAACGGGCGGCGGCCCGGTCCCACTGGACGCGGGCGCTGGCCCTGTTCCGACAGGTCGAGTCGCCGGAAGGGGAGGAGGTGGCCCGGCTGCTTGCCGAGGTGGACTGAGCGATCATCTGCGAGCCCGCGACGGGCGCGGCAGGATGGTACGCGTGACGACTCCAGAGGCAGCGGGCTACCGGATCGAACGCGACTCGATGGGCGAGGTGGAGGTGCCCGCCGAGGCGCTGTGGCGGGCGCAGACCCAGCGCGCGGTGCAGAACTTCCCGATCTCCGGGCGGGGCCTGGAACCGGCCCAGATCAAGGCGCTGGCCCAGATCAAGGGCGCCGCCGCCCAGCTGAACGGCGAGCTGGGCGTGATCGGCGCGGACGTGGCCGAGGCCATCGCCACCGCCGCCGCGCACGTGGCTGCCGGCGGGTACGACGACCAGTTCCCGGTGGACATCTTCCAGACCGGCTCCGGCACCTCGTCCAACATGAACACCAACGAGGTGATCGCCACCCTGGCCAGCCGGGAGCTGGGTCGCCCCGTGCACCCGAACGACGACGTCAACGCCTCGCAGTCCAGCAACGACGTCTTTCCGACGTCGATCCACCTGGCCGCCACCCAGTTCGTGGTGGAGGATCTGATCCCCTCGCTCCGGCACCTGGCCGGGGCGCTGGAGGGGAAGGCGGCCGAGTTCGAGACCGTGGTCAAGGCCGGGCGTACCCACCTGATGGACGCCACCCCGGTCACCCTCGGCCAGGAGCTCGGCGGGTACGCCGCCCAGGTCCGCTACGGCGTCGAGCGGCTGGAGGCGGCGCTGCCCCGGCTGGCCGAGCTGCCGCTCGGTGGCACCGCTGTGGGCACCGGCATCAACACTCCACTCGGCTTCGCGGCGGCGGTGATCGAGAAGCTGCGCGCCTCGACCGGCCTGCCGTTGACCGAGGCGCGTAACCACTTCGAGGCGCAGGGCGCCCGGGACGCACTGGTGGAGACCTCCGGCCAGCTGCGCACCGTCGCCGTCGGGCTGTACAAGATCGCCAACGACATCCGCTGGATGGGCTCCGGCCCCCGCGCCGGGCTGCGCGAGCTGCGCATCCCGGACCTCCAGCCCGGCTCGTCGATCATGCCGGGCAAGGTGAACCCGGTGGTCGCGGAGGCGATGCGGCAGGTCTGCGCGCAGGTGATCGGCAACGACGCCGCGGTGGCCTTCGCCGGCTCGCAGGGCGACTTCGAGCTGAACGTGATGCTTCCCGTGATGGGCCGCAACCTGCTGGAATCGATCCGGCTGCTGGCCGCGTCAAGCCGGCTCTTCGCGGACCGTCTGGTGGTCGGCCTGGTCGCGGACGCCGAGGTCTGTCTCGCGTACGCGGAGGGCTCGCCGTCGATCGTCACCCCGCTCAACCGCCACCTCGGGTACGACGAGGCCGCCTCGATCGCCAAGGAGGCGCTGGCGAAGCAGATCTCCATCCGCGAGGTGGTCATCGCCCGGGGCCACGTCGACTCCGGCAAGCTCTCCGAGACCCAACTCGACGAGGCCCTCGACCTGCTCCGCATGACCCACCCCTGACCACTCCTTGCGTGATCCCGAGTGGATCAGGGTCGGTTGCGCGCTGCCGAGCCCACCGCCCTGCCCGATGGTCAGGAGCGGGTCGCGGCCTTGCGGGCCCGGTAGGCGCTGACGGCGGCGCGGTTGCCGCAGCCGGCGTCGCAGAACCGGCGGGACCGGTTCTTGGACAGGTCGACCAGGACGTTGTCGCAGTCCGGGTGGTCGCAGATCCGCAGCCGGCTCAGCTCGCCGCTGCGGATCAGGTCGGCCAGCGCCATTGCCGCCTCGACCGCCATCCGGGTCGCCAGCGGCGCGTCGCGCGGCACGGCGTGCAGGTGGTACGGCTGGTCGTCGTGCCGGATGAGCTGCGGCAGGGCGTTCGACTCGCGGAGCAGCCCGTTGACGATCGCCACCACCTCGTCGGGGTCCGCGTGCCAGATCCGGCGCAGTCGGGGGCGGAGGTCGCGGACCGAGCGCAGCTCCGCCTCGGTGTGTTCGTGCCGGCCGCTCCACGAGTGTGCGGTGAAGAACTCGTCCAGGGCGGTCACGTCGGGCAGCCCGTCCCGGTCGGGGCCGGCGGTGTTGACCAGCGCCGCCGCGGCGGTCAGGCCACATTCGGTGTCATGAGCGAAGAGCAACTTGACTCCTGTCAGGGTGCCGGCCTAGCGTCATGAGCGTAACCCAATTTACCCATGACCGGCCGGCGAGCCCAAGGAGCGTACCGATGCGTGAACGGCCCGGAGTCGGCCTCGGTCTGGCCCTGCTCTCCGCTCTCACCTTCGCCACCTCGGGCACCTTCGCCCGCCCTCTGATCACCGGCGACTGGTCGGCCGAGGCCGTGGTGGTGGCCCGGGTCGGCATCGCCGCGCTGGTCCTCGCCGTGCCGGCCCTGCTGGCCCTGCGCGGCCGGTGGGACGTGCTGCGCCGCAACGCCGGCACCGTCGTCGTGTTCGGACTGCTCGGCGTGGCCCTCGCCCAGGCGTGCTTCTTCAACGCGGTCCGCTACCTGCCGGTCGGCGTCGCGCTGCTGCTGGAATACCTGGGCATCGTCCTGGTGGTCGGCTGGATGTGGCTGGTCCACGGCCAGCGACCCCGGGCGCTGACCGTGGCGGGATCGGTGACCGCCCTGTGCGGGCTGGTGTTCGTGCTGGACCTGACCGGCGCCAGCCGGCTCGATCCGGTCGGCGTGCTCTGGGGACTGGGCGCCGGGGTCGGGCTGGCCGGCTACTTCGTGATTGCCGGCCACGTCGACGACCGCCTGCCGTCGGTGGTGATGGCCAGCGGCGGGATGGCCGTCGGCGCCCTGGTCCTGCTCCTGCTCGGCGCGATCGGGGTGCTGCCGCTGCGGGCCGGCCTCGCCGACGTCAGCTTCGCCGGGCACCGGATGAGCTGGCTGGTGCCCATCGCCGGCCTGTCGCTGATCGCCGCGGTGGTCGCGTACCTCACCGGGATCGCCGGGGCGCGGCTGCTCGGGGCGCGGCTGTCGTCGTTCGTCGGGCTGACCGAGGTGATGTTCGCGGTGCTCATCGCCTGGCTGGTGCTGAACGAACTGCCCAGCGTCGTCCAGCTCGTCGGTGGCGCGCTGATCGTCGCCGGCGTCGCCCTGGTCCGCGTCGACGAGCTGGGCGCGACGCCCGAGCCGGAACGGCCCGGCCACCCGGCCGAGCCGGCCCTGGCCACCGAGCGGTGAGCACGCCACCACCCCGTCCGGCGGAAGCCGGCGAGCGACCCGCCGGCCCGCCGACCGCCGTCGTCTTCGACGCCGACGAGACCCTGCTCGACCTGCGCCCGGCGGTCACCGGCGCGCTGGTCGCCGTACTGGCGGAGATGCGGCGCCGGACCCCGGCGGCGGCCGCGGTCTCCCTCGCGGACCTGGAGGCGGACTGGGGTGCCGTCTTCGGCGCGCTCAGCGCCGCGCCCGTGCAGGAGATCCGGCGGGCCGCGCTGGCCCGGTCGCTCGCCCGCGCGGGGCTCGACGACCACCTGGACGAGCTGGCCGCCCTCTTCTTCGCCCGGCGCTTCGCGCTGACCCGACCGTTCCCCGACGCGCTGCCGGCGCTCGCCGCGCTGCGGCGGCGCCACCTGCTCGGCTTCGCCACCAACGGCAACAGCCGCGCCGAACGCTGCGGGCTCGCCGGCGAGTTCTCCTTCGAGCTGTACGCGCACCAGAACGGCCTGCCGAAGAAGCCCGCGCCGGAGTTCTACGCCGCGGTGGTGGCGGCGGCCGGAATGCCCGCCGACCGGATCGTCTACGTGGGGGACTCGCCGGAACACGACGTGGCCGCGCCGCAACGGGCCGGACTGCGGGCGGTCTGGCTCAACCGGCTCGGACTGCCCCGTCCAGCCGGTCTCTCGCCGGACGCCGAGGTGTCCACCCTGGCCGAACTGCCGGACGCGCTGGTCAAGCTCGAACCGACGAATGCCTGATCGAGGTCTATTCCGGACGGTTGTCTGGTGTAAACAAGCTTGGTGTTATGTGATGGCTGCCACGTCCCTCAACGAGAGGATCTGATGTGGTGAGCAAGCGCTTCACCGCTGGCGGGGTCGCGATCGCGGCCGCGCTGGCACTCACGGTGACCGGTCTGGTCGCACCGGCCAACGCCGGGCCGACCAGCACCCGGACCTTCACCGTGGTGGCAAAGGACGGCGTCTCCGCCAGCACGGCCATCGCCGCGATCAAGGCCGCGGGCGGAACGGTGGTCTCCCGCACGGACAACGTCGGAATGTTCCGCGTGGTCAGCAACCGTACCGACTTCGCCAGCAGGGTCGCGGCCAGCGGGTCTCTCGTCGGCGCCGCCCAGCGGAAGGCCGTCGGCTACGCGCCGCGGGCCGACCTCGACAAGGTCGAGCGCGAAAACCTGGCCACCGCGGCGAAGACCAAGGGCGGCATCGAACTGGCGAAGGGTCCCAGCGGCCTCGACCCGCTCGACGACAAGCTGTGGGGCCTGTCAATGATCCACGCCGACCGGGCCCGTGCCGTCGAGGACGGCAGCTCCGCCGTGACCGTCGGCATCCTCGACACCGGCGTCGACGCCAGCAACCCCGACCTCGCCGGCAACTTCAGCTGGTCGCTGTCGAAGAACTTCGCTCCGGACATGACCGACATCGACGGCGCGTGCGAGGTCGCGAGCTGTCTCGACCCGGTCGGCACCGACGACGGCGGCCACGGCACGCACGTCGCGGGCACCGTCGGCGCGGCCGCCAACGGCTTCGGGGTCTCCGGCGTCGCGCCGGGCGTCACCCTGGTCGAGCTCAAGGGTGGGCAGGACTCCGGATACTTCTTCCTCGACCCCGTCGTCAACGCGCTGGTCCACGCCGGCGACAAGGGCCTCGACGTGGTCAACATGTCGTTCTACGTCGACCCGTGGCTCTACAACTGCGCCAACAACCCGACCGACTCGCCCGAGGCCCGGGCGGAGCAGCGGGCCATCATCACGGCGATGAAGCGGGCGCTCAACTACGCGCACGACCACGGCGTCACGCTCGTCGGTGCCCTCGGCAACAACCACGAGGACCTCGGCAAGCCCCGCGTCGACACCAGCAGCCCGGACTACGGCCCCGCGCCCTACCACCGGCCGATCGACAACGACACCTGCCTCGACCTGCCAGTGGAGGGGCCGCACGTGATCGGCGTCTCGTCGGTCGGCCCGTCGGGCCGTAAGGCCGACTACTCCAACTACGGCACCGAGCAGATCTCGGTCGCTGCGCCGGGCGGCTGGTTCCGCGACGGCTACGGGACCGACGCCTACCGCACCGACGCCAACATGATCCTCTCCAGCTACCCCAAGAGGGTGCTGCAGGAGGAGGGCTCGGTCGACGAGAACGGCAACATCGTGCCGGAGGCCCAGACCTTCGTGTTCAAGCAGTGCACCGCCACCGGTGTCTGTGGCTACTACACCTACCTGCAGGGCACGTCGATGGCGTCGCCGCACGCCGCCGGCGTCGCATCGCTGATCGTCAGCCGGTTCGGCAGCGCGACCCAGGGCGGGTTCGGGCTCGCGCCGGACGCGGTGGAGAGCCACCTCTACGCCACCGCCGACGAGCACGCCTGCCCGCAGCCGCGGATGCAGACCTACCAGCGCGAGGACCGCAGTGGCCAGTTCAACGCCTACTGCGAGGGCGGCGAGGAGTTCAACGGCTTCTACGGGTACGGGATCGTCGACGCGTACGCCGCAGTGACCACCCCAATGTGACAGCCGGTACCACCGTGCGGGCCCGGGTGACCGACGGTCGCCCGGGCCCGCACGTGTGCGCTGCTCGGCTCGGCCGGCCCGTCAGGAGAGGGCGGCGGCGATGGCCGTGGCGGCGGTGGCCACCTGGGCGCCCACCACGTCGAGGTCCAGCGGGGCCAACGACACCACCCCGACGCTCGCCTCCAGCCCGGGCACGCCGAGCACCGGCGCGGCCACCCCGCACGCCCCGGACTCCAGCTCCCCGCTGGTGCTCACCGGGCCGGCGGCGCCCGCCCGCCCGGCCAGGATGGCCCGCCCGGCAGCCCCGCGTTCCAGCGGATGGCGGGACCCGGTGCGGTACGCCACGTGGAACGACGTCCAACTCGGCTCCACCACCGCCAGGGCGACCCCCTCGCCGCCCTCGACCACGGTGAGGTGCGCAGTCGCGCCGGCCTGCTCGGCCAGCCGGCGCAGCGCGGGCAGCGCCCCCTCGGCGAGCAGCGGCTGCGCCCGCCGGGCCAGGTGCAGCACGCCCAGGCCGAGGCGCAGCCGGCCGGCGCCGTCGCGGCGAAGCATGCCGTGCGCGGTCAACGCGCCGACCAGCCGGTAGACGGCCGCCCGCCCGATGCCCAACCGGTTCGCCGCCTCGGTGACGGTCAGCCCGCCGGGCGCGTCGGCGACCAGGTGCAGCAGGCGCAAGCCCCGATCGAGGGTCTGCGCGGTCTCTCCCGCGCGTGCCGCCGTGTCCACAGCACGCAGCGTACGACCCGGCTCCGGCCAACCTCGAAATGCACGGACGGCTACCCTTGTACGGTGACGCTACGCCTGTATGACACCGCCACCCGATCGGTGCGGGACTTCGTCCCGCGGGAAGCCGGCAAGGTGGGGGTCTACCTGTGTGGTCTCACCCTCCAGGCCCCGCCGCACATCGGTCACCTTCGCTCCGGTGTCAACTACGACGTGCTGCGCCGCTGGCTGCTGGCCGCCGGCTTCGAGGTCACCTTCATCCGCAACGTGACCGACATCGACGACAAGATCCTGGTCAAGGCGATCGAGCAGGGCCGCCCGTTCTGGTCGATCGCGTACGCGAACGAGCTGGTCCTCGCCGAGTCGTACCGGGCGCTCAACGTGCTGCCGCCGACCTACGAGCCGCGCGCCACCGGGCACATTCCCGAGATGCACGAGCTGATCACCCGGCTGACCGACACCGGTCACGCCTACCCGGCCACCGACGGCTCCGGCGACGTCTACTTCGACGTGGCCTCCTGGCCGGCGTACGGGTCGCTGTCCGGGCAGTCGCCGGACGACATGCAGTCCGCCGGGGACGCACCGGAGCGGGGCAAGCGGGACCCGCGCGACTTCGCCCTCTGGAAGGGTGCCAAACCGGACGAGCCGGCCGACGCCTACTGGCCGTCGCCGTGGGGCCGGGGCCGCCCCGGCTGGCACATCGAGTGCTCGGCGATGTGCTGGCGTTACCTGGGCGCGGAGTTCGACATCCACGGCGGCGGGCTGGACCTGACCTTCCCGCACCACGAGAACGAGATCGCCCAGTCGCAGGCCGCCGACCTGCCCTTCGCCCGGTACTGGGTGCACCACGGGCTGCTCAGCATCGGCGGCGCCAAGATGGGCAAGTCCCTCGGCAACGCCCTCGACCTGGCGTACGTGGCCGGGCTGGGCGTGCGCCCGGTGGACCTGCGCTACTACTACGCCGCCGCGCACTACCGGTCGGTCATCGACTACTCGGAGGACTCGCTGCGCGACGCCGCCGTGACGTACCGGCGGATCGAGGGCTTCGTGCTGCGGGCCGCCGAACGCGTCGGCGCGGGCCGGCTCGGCGAGCTGCCGGCCGCGTTCGTCGCGGCGATGGACGACGATCTCAACACCTCGGCCGCCCTCGCCGTGCTCCAAGGGACGCTGCGGGACGGCAACAGCGCGCTGACCATCGGCGACGATGTGACCGTCCGCACGACCCTGGCCGCCGCGCGGGCGATGCTGGATATCCTCGGGGTTGACCCCCTGGACCCGGCCTGGGCCGGCGGCGGCCGCGCGGAGGACCTGCGCGGCGTGGTGGACTCCCTGATCGCGCTCGCCCTCGAGCAGCGCACCCAGGCCCGCGGCCGCAAGGACTGGGCCGCCGCGGACGCCGTACGCGACCAGCTCAAGCAGGCCGGCGTGGTGGTCGAGGACACCCCCCAGGGCCCGCGTTGGACTATTGGAGAGCAGGACTGATGGCCGGCAACTCGCAGCGCCGTGGCCGGCGACTGAGCCCCAAGGCAGGAGCCCCGAAGGGCTCCGGCGGCAAGAACAAGGACTCCCTCGCCGGCCGGGGCAAGACCCTGCCTGCCGACGAGCGGCCCTGGCACAAGGCGTACTCGGGCACCGAGAAGCTGCCCCAGCGCACCGCCTGGAAGCAGGACAAGGAGCGCCGCGCGGCGGCCGAGGAGGGGCGGGCCCCCAAGATCGGCCAGCCGGGCAGCAAGGACACCACCTGGGGCAAGGGCGGCGGCCGCGGCGTCCCGGCGGCCCGGGGTGCCGGCGGCCGGGGCGGCAAGCCCACCGGCCGCTCCGGCCCGCGGGTCGCGCCGGGCCGCAAGTCCAACCCCGCCAAGGACAGCCCGGAGCTGCTGGTCGGTCGCAACCCGGTGCTGGAGTCGCTGCGCGCCCAGGTGCCGGCGACCGCCCTCTACACGGCTCAGGGCATCGACGCCGACGACCGGATCAACGAGATCGTCCGGACCGCCGCCGACCGGGGCATCGCGATCCTGGAGGTCAGCCGCGCCGAGCTGGACCGGATGACCGGGGGCGTGCTGCACCAGGGCGTCGGCCTGCAGGTGCCGCCGTTCGCCTACGAGCCGTTCGAGGACATGATGGCGGCCGCGCTGGAGCAGCCCGCGCCGCTGCTGGTCGCGCTGGACGGGGTCACCGACCCGCGCAACCTCGGCGCGGTGATCCGGTCCGCCGCCGCGTTCGGCGCGCAGGGTGTCTTCGTACCCGAGCGGCGGGCCGCCGGGATCACCGCGACCGCCTGGCGGACCAGCGCCGGCGCGGCCGCGCGGGTGCCGGTCGGCCAGGTCACCAACCTGACCCGGGCGCTCAAGGCCTGCAAGGACGCCGGCTTCATGGTGGTCGGCCTGGACGCCGACGGCGACACCGACCTCTACGACCTGGAGGCCGCGGTCGGGCCGCTGGTGGTGGTGGTCGGCTCCGAGGGGCGCGGGCTGTCCCGGCTGGTCGGGGAGACCTGCGACCTGACCGTCGGCATTCCGATGGTCTCCGAGGTCGAGTCGCTCAACGCCAGCGTCGCCGCCGCGGTCACCCTCGCCGAGGTCGCCCGCCGTCGCGCCCTGGAAGTCTGAGCAGCTGGGCAAGGCCCCTGCCCTGCCGCGTTCGCGGCGGTGGGAGGGGCCTTTCCGCGTTCCTAGATCTGGTGGGTCCAGGCGACGAACAGCAGCGCCCCGGCCACCGCGATCAGCAGCGTGACCGGGATCAGCCAGGGCGCGGGCCGCGCCCCGTCCAGGCCCCCGGTCAGGCGCTGGTGCACGGCGGCGATCCCCACCAGCGCGGCCAGGCCGGCGGCGGCCAGTGGCAGGCCGACGAGGAAGTGCGCCAGCCAGGCGCCGGCCCGGGTGGGGCCGCCCCACGAGTTCGTGTACGGACCGGGGTCGACGACGCCGTACAGAACGCCGCGCAGCACCATCAGCAGTTCGACGCCGAGTGGGACCAGGGCCGCGAGGCCGAGCAGCAGGCTCAGCAATCCGTGGCCGACGACGGCGACCGGGCCCGGGCGCCGTCCGGCGCCGGCGACCGGTGGCGCCCCGAGCAGCCCGGTGCGCAGGGCCCGCCAGCGTCGGGCGGCTCGGTCCGAACGGCCGAGCGGGGCGGTCACCAGCGCGAAGACGGCCAGCGGAGCCAGCGCCGCGCAGTAGACCAGGCTGCTGCCGGCCAGCCGGGTCATCCGGTACGAGCGGGAACGGGCTGTCCGGTGCTGGCCGGCGTCGTCGGTCACGGTGGTCACGGCATCTCCTCGGGGTCGGTGAGCTGCCATGACGCTACGAGCGGGGAGAGCCGCACCGGATCAACCCGCAGAGCCACCTCTGTCCTGCCACTCAGGTAGCAGCAGCCGACGGCGGTACGACGAAAGGGGCGGTCCGCCGAAGCGGGCCGCCCCTTTCTTGTCGCGTACGTCAGATCCGGTTGCCGGTGGCGGCGTGGAAGACGTGGCTGCGGCCGGTACGCGGCTTGACGAACACGGTGTCGCCCATGTTCGGCATGGTGCGCCGGTCGGTGCGGACGACGAACCGCTCGTCGTGGCCCTCCAGCGCGGCGTGGCCGTAGACGTTGGCGTCCGAACCGAGGTCCTCGACCAGCTCGACGACGACCGGCATACCGCCCTCGGTCGGGCTGACCAGGTCGCAGTCCTCCGGGCGGAAGCCGACGGTCACCTTGCCGTCGCCGCCCTCGGCGCGGGCCGCCTCGACCTGCTCGCGGGTGAGCGGAACGTGCAGCTCGGCGAAGGACGCGCCCTGCTCGGTCAGCGGCACGGTCTTGATGTTCATGGCGGGGGAGCCCATGAAACCGGCGACGAAGACGTTGGCCGGGGTGTCGTAGAGCGCCCGCGGGGTGTCCACCTGCTGGAGCACGCCGTCGAGCATGACCGCGACCCGGTGGCCCATGGTCATGGCCTCGACCTGGTCGTGGGTGACGTAGACCGTGGTGATGCCCAGCTTGGCCTGCAGCGAGGCGATCTGGGTACGGGTCTGCACGCGGAGCTTGGCGTCGAGGTTCGACAGCGGCTCGTCCATGAGGAAGACCTGCGGCTCGCGCACGATCGCGCGACCCATGGCGACCCGCTGACGCTGACCACCGGAGAGCGCCTTCGGCTTGCGGTTGAGGTACTCCTCCAGCTGGAGCAGCCCGGCCGCCTCCTTGACCCGCCGGTCGATCTCCGCCTTCGAGGTCTTGCGCAGCTTGAGCGCGAAGGCCATGTTCTCGTACACCGACATGTGCGGGTAGAGGGCGTAGTTCTGGAAGACCATCGCGATGTCGCGGGCCTTCGGCGGCAGGTGGGTTACGTCGCGGTCGTCGATGTAGATCGCGCCGTCGTCGACGTCCTCGAGGCCGGCGAGCATCCGCAGGCTGGTGGACTTACCGCAACCCGACGGGCCGACCAGGACGAGGAACTCCCCGTCGCCGATCTGGAGGTCGAGCTGGTTGACCGCGGGGCGTTCGGTGCCCGGGTAGATCCGGGATGCCTTCGCGTAGGTGACCGTAGCCATGGTGAAGCGCTTCCTTTCACCGGCAGGAACGTGCCGGACGATCCGAGTGAAGGAGCGACCGGCGCCGTACGGTGCCGGCCAGCGGGCGTCGCCCGGGCAGCCGAGGCCAGCCGGACTGTCGTCCGTGTCACTGCACGGTAAACGGCTTTTCCGACCCTGCCAAGACGAGCGGCGCGGGGTGGGATGGACGGCATGGGCATTCCGGTCACACCGGCAGTCCAGGGGATCAATCTTCACGGCCATGGGCGGCTTCCGGCGTCGATCCGTCGGCGTCGGGGTCGGGAAATTGACGTTTCCCGTGCTCGGGACTCCTGCCGAGCGGGAAATCCGGACGTCAGTCGCTATGCTGACGTCGACGCACACGCCCCTGTAGCTCAGCTGGCCAGAGCACTCGCCTTGTAAGCGAGATGTCGCCGGTTCGATCCCGGCCGGGGGCTCCAGACATCTACCAGCCAAAACCCGCCTGGTGTACCCATCAAGGGACGGCCGGACGGGCGGCTGACATCCATTTCTGACATCAGTCGACCGGGCCGAACGCTTCCCCGAGCTTGCGCAGGGCCTTCACCTCGGTCGCCGCCCAGATGTTCGGCGTCCACGAGCAGATCTCGGCGTGGGCAGCGATCGTCGCCGTCCCAGTGTTCGCCTGGGAAATCTGCCTCGCTCTGTACCTGATCCTCAAGACTTTCCGGCCCTCGGCCGCGGCGAGACTCGCCCCGGTGCCGGTCGTAGCCGACGCCCATCCCACAGCCGTGTAGCCGAAGCTGGTGCGAGTCCTCGTTCTTGGCGTCCAGGACGTGGTGCCCGTCCATGCTTCCCGCTCCGCCCCGAAGACAGATAAACACGGCACGTGCGGGTACCAGGCCTACAGCGACACGCAGCAGGGCGGCACGGGCCGGGTGGAGACTCGCGACAAAGCCAGCCGTGCCGTAGTCACCGGCCCACGCCGGACAACTGAGACAACCCGGCGCTGCCGCTTGCGGACGAGCGCGGAAAGGGGCACGTCATGACATCGGTTGGCCAACGGATCAAGGGATTCCTGAACAGCCCGCAGGGGCGCAGGATGATGGAGCGCGGGCGGCGTCAGGCGGCGAAGCCGAGCACGCAGCAGAAGCTTCGGCAGTTCGCGGAGCGGATGACCGGCCGGCCGCTGGGCGGCCGCTGACAGCGCGTGGGCCGGACAGGCAGCGGGCGCACAGCCGAATGAGGGATTTGCGGTCCCTCACGCTGTCCGCCCGCTGCCGTGTCATCTGTGCCTGACCTACCTGCCCGGACCGGTATCGAACCTTGCTGGCAGCAACAAGCAGCTCAGCCCTTGATCTGGCGAGGGTCGCGGCTCCGGGGGTAGGTGTTCTTCTCGCCAATGGTGCCGTCTTTCTTCTTGATCACGTGCTCGACGTCGCGCTCGATGGCCATCTGCCGGCCCGCCGCTTCGGCCTCGGCCTTGGCGTCGTGGGCCGTGCTCGCGCGCTGGTTGCCCTCAGGACGGTTCTTCCACTGTCCATCCTCGTGGTACGTCTCGATGTCGCCCTTCGCCATCTTGTGCCCTCCCTTGTCGGCGTGGTCAGTCATGAATATCTGCCCCAGCCAGATCGCCCCCCAAACATCCGTCACACCGCTCTGCCAACAACAGCAGTCGAAGGGGCGAGGCGTCGACGGGCAGGCCGAGTCAGCAGGGGAGTCAGCGAGCGCGGCCCCTGCACCGGCGCGGGCGGCCGCCGTCGCCGCCCGCGCCGACGCGGATCACCCCCAGTGCTGCGGGGCGGGCTGGCGGGTCGTCGCGTTGATCCGGTTGAAGAAGTTGGTGGTGGCCAGCCAGACCACCAGCGCGGCGAGTTCCTTCTCGGAGAAGTGCCGGGCGGCCTCGTCCCAGATCTCGTCGGGCACCGGGTCGCTCCGGTCGGCGAGCCGGGTCGTGGCTTCGGCCAGGGCGAGCGCGGCCCGCTCGGCGTCGGTGAAGTACGGGGTCTCGCGCCAGGCGGCCACGGCGAAGAGCCGTTCCTCCGTCTCGCCGGACTTTCGGGCGCTGCGGGCGCCCGAATCGACGCAGGCGCTGCAGCCGTTGATCTGGCTGGCCCGCAGGTGGACCAGCTCCAGGGTGCTGGCGGGGACGCCGGCGGAGTGCGCCGCCTTGTAGAGCAGGTTGATCGCCTGCACCGTGTCGGGGAGCAGCATCGCCGGGTTCTCGATCCGAGCCTGCATGGTCATTTCGGTCCGTCCTGTCTTGTTAGGCTGGCCGGCGTTCCTCGCGCCGCAGCATCTCGTCCGTCACCCTGATGTCGACGGCCGGGCCGGCGGCGTGACAGATGTGACTGCGGCCACACGGGGTCGGTGCGGCGGTCGGGATGGCGGGGGCCATGAGCGACACGAACCTGTTGGGGCAGCGCTTCGAGGAGCAGCGTCCCCGGCTGCGGTCGGTGGCCCAGCGGATGCTCGGCGCGTCGGCGGAGGCCGAGGACGCCGTCCAGGACACCTGGCTGCGGCTCAGTCGCGCCGACGTCGAGGCCATCGACAACCTGCCGGGCTGGCTGACCACGACGGTGGGTCGGGTCTGTCTGGACCGTCTGCGCTCCGGCGCGGTACGGCACGAGCGGCCGGTCGACGTTCCGGAGGACGAGCGGACTCTGGCAGACCTGGCGGGGCGGGACCCGGAGCAGGAGGCCGTCCTCTCCGAGTCGGTGGGGCAGGCCTTGCAGGTGGTGCTCGGCACCCTCGGCCCGACCGAACGGCTGGCGTTCGTCCTGCACGACATGTTCGCGGTCTCCTTCGAGGAGATCGCGACCGTGGTCGACCGCAGTCCCACGGCGGTCCGGCAGATCGCCAGCCGCGCCCGGCGGCGGGTGCAGAGCCGGTCGGCGACGCCGGAGGTCGACCCCGCACGGCAGCGCCGGGTCGTCGCGGCGTTCCTCGCCGCCTCCCGGGAGGGCCGGTTCGAGGAGCTGCTCACCCTGCTCGACCCGCACGTGGTGCTGCGCGCCGACCCGGCCGCCGTCCGGATGGGCGGGACCGGCGAGACCCGGGGCGCGTCGGCCGTGGCCGCGTTCTTCTCCGGCCGGGCACAGGCCGCGGTGCCGGCGCTCGTCGATGCGATGCCCGGCGCCCTGGTGGTGGTCGACGGGCGGAACCGCCTCGTGCTCAGCTTCACCGTCACCGACCGGATCATCGGCATCGAGGTGGTGGCCGACCCGGAGCAACTGGGCGAGCTCGACCTCGTGGTGGATCGGTCGGAAGGGCCGGTTCGGTAGCCTGACCGGGGAGGGGATGGGTCGATGAGCCGCGCGATGGAGGAGTCCAACCGGGCGATGCTGCGCGCCCGGGATGTCATGGACCGGTCGTACGCAAAGCCGCTCGACGTGCCGGCGCTGGCCCGGATCGCGCACGTCTCCGAGGCGCACTTCATCCGGACCTTCCGCGCCACCTTCGGCGAGACCCCGCACCGTTACCTGCAACGCCGCCGGGTCGAGCGGGCGATGTACCTGCTGGTGCAGACCGATCAGCCGGTCACCGAGATCTGCTACGCGATCGGGTTCGGCAGCCTGGGCACCTTCAGCCGCACGTTCCGCGACATCGTCGGCGAGTCGCCCTCGGATTACCGGCGGCGCAAGGCCCCTGCCGCGGCCGTGCCGAGCTGCTTCGCCAAGGCTTGGATGCGACCCAGCAGTTTTGGATAAGCAGCAGGTCAGGGTCGGGGTCTAGCGTCGTGGGCATGACGATGAACTCGATTTCCCGTTCCCAGCTCTACGTCCTCGACCAGGACGAGGCCCTCGACTTCTACGTCGGCAAGCTCGGCCTGGAGCTCAGCACCGACCAGGACCTCGGCTTCATGCGCTGGCTGACGGTCAACGTCCCCGGCGACCGCGAGCACGAGATCCTGCTGGAGAAGCCGGGCCCGCCGGCCCTCGACCCGGCCACCGCCGAGCAGGTCCGCGAGCTGCTGACCAAGGGTGCGATGGGCGGCTCGCTCTTCTTCACCACCGACGACGCCCACAAGACGTACGAGGACCTGGTGGCCAAGGGCGTGGACATCACCGACGAGCCGACCGACCGCCCGTACGGGATCGACTTCGGCATCCGGGACCCGTTCGGCAACCGGATCCGCATCGGCCAGATGCACCCCCAGGCCTGAGCGAGCGGAGCGATGACCCAGGCGGTCGGAGCGTCTGAGGTCGGCACCAGCGGGAGGCGTGGGCTAGGCTCACGCCTCCCGATCATGTGCGAGGTGACGGATGCCCAGCCGCCTGCTCTACCTGGCCCGACACGGTGAGCAGCACCGGGCGGAGGACGAGGCGCCGGACACCGGGCTGTCCGACCGGGGCCGGCGGCAGGCGACCCTGCTGGGAGAGCGACTGCGTGGGCTGCCGATCGACACCGTCCACCACGGACCGCTGCGCCGGGCCGCCGAGACCGCCGAGCTGGTCGCCGCCGCGCTGCCCGCCGTACCGGTGCTGGCCGCCGAGATCGTCGGGGACCACCTGCCGTACGACACGGACCCGGCTGGCCTGCCCCCGGCGTACGCGAGCTTCCTGGCGGGCTTCGACGAGCGCGAGCGGACGGACGGGCCGCGCTGGACGGCGGAGGCCGTGGCCCGGTTCGCGGCGCCGCCGGGCGACGGGGACGTCCGCGATCTGGTGATCACGCACAACTTCCTGATCGCCTGGTTCGTCCGGCACGCGCTGGACGCCCCGGAGCGGCGCTGGCTGGGCCTGAACCACCACAACTGCGGGCTGACCGTGATCCGCTACAGCTCGGGCGGGCCGCCGAACCTGATCGCCGTCAACGACGTGGCCCATCTGCCGCCCGAGCTGCGCGGCACCGGCCTGCCGCCGGACTACGTCGTCTAGTTGGCGGGGCTCGGCCGCGCCGGGGGTGCCGGTGGCGTCGGTCAGCTGGTGACGCGGGTGAGCAGTGCCACGACGGCTGCGGTGGCCGGCGGGCGGTCGGGGCCGGTGTCGCAGTCCACGTAACCCGTGGTCCGGGTGTTCACGGTGAGTCGGTAGGCGAAGGCGTCGGCGCAGTCGCCGGGGTCGGCGGGGGCCGTTGCCTCGGTCGCCAGCCGCGGGTCGGCGAGGAGCTGCCGCAGCCGGTCCAGGTCGGTCGGGCCGAGTCGGCCGTTCCGGGTGCTGCCGGCCCGGTCGGTCCTGGCCCAGCGGCCGTCGGGCTCGACGGTCACCGTCTCCCGGGTGCCGGCGATGCCGCCGGTGCGGACCAGCAGCACCCGGGCGGCGGTCGCGGGGGCGCCCGGGGTGGTGGCGGTCGTCGGGGTGGCCGGGGTCGCCGTGATGGGGGAGGCCACGGCGGTCGGCGTGGCGGCGGCCGTGGGCGAGGGGGCGGCGACGGTCGGGTCGGTCGACGTGCAACCGCTCAGGACGGCGAGCAGGGCGGCGACGGCGGCCGCAGCGGCGGGAGTCGATCTCATGTCGATCGGACGCGCGACGGTCCCGCCCGGTTCCCATCACCTGCACCGCCTCATCCGAACGGCCAGTGTCCCCGGCAGGAAAGCGCTCGCCCTCTTCCCCTTTCCTCGACGTATCGCTATATCTACATCCGTGACTACCCCCGTCACAACTTTCCCCCGTCAGGAGGGCCCGTGAAAAGACCCCTCGCCGCATTCGGCGCAGCTCTGCTCACCAGTGGCGTGCTGACCTGCGTCGCCACCGCGGCGCACGCGGCAACCCCCAGCGGCCCCGCACCGGAATCCTCCGCCGCGGCCCGCGCGGACAACCTGCTCCGCTCCAACCCCGGCGCCGTACAGGGCGCAAGCGGTGAGGCGTACCAGGCGGTCCGCACGAAGGTGGATGCCAGCGGCGCCGCGCACACCCGGTACACCCGGACCTACCACGGCCTGCGGGTGTACGGCGGTGACTTCGTCATCCACACCGCCCCCGACGGCAGCTACGCCGGCACGTCGGTCGGTCTGGCCGCGCCGCTGACCCTCGGCACCAGCGCCAAGGTCGGCGGGCCCGCCGCCAAGGCGAGCGCGCGCGGGGCCTTCTCCGGCTCGCTCACCTCCGTCGGCGCGCCCGAGCTCTTCGTCGACGCCAGCTCCGGCCGGGGCCGGCTGGCCTGGGAGACCGTCGCCTCCGGCTGGAAGGCCGACAAGCAGACCCCGTCGAAGTTGCACGTCATCACCGACGCCACCACCGGCAAGGTGATCGGCTCGTACGACGAGATCGAGACGGTCGCCGGCACCGGCAACAGCCTCTACTCCGGCACGGTCAGCATCGACACCACGCTCTCCGGCAGCACGTACCAGATGATCGACCCGTCGCACGGCAACGGCCGCACCTGCGACATGAACAACGGCACCTTCACCTGCACCACGTTCACCGACGCCGACAACACGTGGGGCACCGGCGCCAACTCCAACCGGCAGTCCGCCGCGGTCGACGCCCACTTCGGCGCCGCCAAGACGTTCGACTACTACAAGAACGTGCACGCCCGCAACGGCATCTTCGGCAACGGCACCGGCGTGCCGAGCCGGGTGCACTACGGCAACAACTACGTCAACGCCTTCTGGGACGGCTCCCAGATGACCTACGGCGACGGCTCGGGCAACGCGCGCCCGTTGGTGGCGCTGGACGTGGCCGGCCACGAGATGAGCCACGGCGTCACCGAGAACGTGGTGCCCGGCGGCCTGACCTACTCCGGTGAGTCCGGCGGCCTCAACGAGGCCACCAGCGACATCTTCGGCACGATGGTCGAGTTCTATGCCAACACCACCGCCGACCCGGGTGACTACCAGATCGGCGAGAAGATCAACATCAACGGCAACGGCACGCCGCTGCGCTACATGTACAACCCGGCGCTGGACGGCTCGTCCGACAGTTGCTGGTCGACCAGCACCAAGAACAAGGACGTCCACTACTCGTCCGGCCCGGCCAACCACTTCTTCTTCAACCTGGCCGAGGGTACCGGCGCCACCGCGTACGGCACGTCGCCGGTCTGCGGTTCGGCTCCGGCCGTGACCGGCATCGGCCGGGCCAGGGCGGAGAAGATCTGGTTCCGCGCGCTCGACGTCTACTTCACCTCGAACACCTCGTACGTCAACAACACCACCCCGTCGAACACCGCCCGGGCCTACAGCCTCCGGGCCGCGACCGACCTGTACGGCAACTGCTCCACCGAGTACAAGACCGTCCAGGCGGCGTGGACCGCGGTGAACGTGGCCGGCAACGACGCGCCCTGCTCGTCGACCGGCAACGACTTCTCCGTCGCGCTCTCGCCGACCTCCGGCTCGGTGACCGCCGGCGGTTCCGTCTCCACCACCGTGTCGACCGCGACCACCAGCGGGACCGCGCAGACCGTGACGTTCTCCGCGTCCGGCCTGCCGAGCGGCGCCAGCGCGTCGTTCAGCCCGAGCTCGGTGACCTCCGGCGGCTCGTCCACCCTCACCATCAGCACCACGTCGGGCACCGCGGCCGGCACCTACTCGGTCACGGTCACCGGCACCGCCACCTCGGGGAGCCACTCGGCGACCTACACGCTGACCGTGAACGGCACCGGCGGCGGCTGCACGGGCGCCGGCCAGAAGCTGGGCAACCCCGGCTTCGAGTCCGGCAACACCGTCTGGGCATCCACCTCCGGCGTCATCGGCCAGTACGGCTCCAGCGGCCAGCCGACCCATGGCGGCACCTGGAACGCCTGGCTGGACGGCTACGGCACCAGCCACACCGACACGCTCTCCCAGTCGGTGAGCCTGCCGGCCGGCTGCACGTCGTACAACTTCAGCTTCTGGCTGCACATCGACACGTCCGAGACCACCACCGGCACCGCGTACGACACGCTCAGGGTGCAGGTGCTCAACTCGTCCGGGACGGTGCTGGCGACCCTGGCCACGTATTCGAACCTGAACAGGGCCGCCGGGTACAGCCAGAAGTCGTTCTCGCTGGCCTCGTACGCCGGCCAGACGGTCACCCTCAAGTTCACCGGCGTGGAGGACATCTCGCTGCAGACCTCCTTCGTCGTGGACGACACCGCGGTCAACGTCTCCTGACGTAGCCGTCGCCCCGAAGGGCCCGGCGGCCACCCCACGCGGGTGGTCGTCGGGCCCGCGCCGCTATGGTCGGCCGGACGATCGGCCAGGTCCCGGTCGCCGCCGGCCCGGAGGGGGAGGACATGTCGAATGCGGAGCTGACCGTCGAGGTGACCGGCCCGGTGGCGACGGTGGTGATCCGGAACCCGACCCGCCGCAACGCGATGACCGCCGCCATGTGGCGACAGCTCCCGGTGCTGCTCGACGGGCTGGAGGCCGACCCGGCGGTGCACGCGCTGGTGCTGACCGGCGCGGACGGCACGTTCTGCGCCGGTGCCGACCTGGGCGACCTGGACGAGCTGCTGGACGCCGGGGATGCGAGCATCGCGGTCACCGCCGAGGAGCGGCTGGCTGCCTTCGCCAAGCCCACCGTGGCCGCGATCGAGGGCGCCTGCGTCGGCGGTGGCTGCCAGCTCGCCGTCGCCTGCGACCTGCGGATCGCCGCCACGGACGCCCGGTTCGGCGTACCGCCGGCGCGGCTGGGGCTGGTCTATCCCGCGCCGACCACCCGACGGCTGGCCCGGCTGGTCGGGCCGTCGGCCGCCAAGCACCTCCTCTTCACCAGCGAGCTGATCGACGCCGACCGCGCGCTGCGGGTCGGCCTGATCGACGAGGTGCTGCCGACCGACGCGCTGGCCGCCCGGGTCGCGGCGGTCACCGCGGCCATCGCGCAGCGCTCCCGGCTGACCGTCGCGGCGGCCAAGGAGATCGTCGACGACCGGGCCGACGAGGAGCGGATCGCCTGGTGGCACGGGCAGGTCCGGGCCAGCGGCGAGGCCCGCGAGGGAGTGGTGGCGGCCAACGAGCGCCGACCGCCGCGCTTCGGCTGGGCGCCGCCCGGCCGTCCCTGACCGCCGTTTGACCGCTCTCCGTCGATGGGTACGTCTGAACCTTCGACGCTGAACAGGGGCCCACAGTGGACGGCCAGGACGAGCGACTACGGATTCGGAGCGGCTGCCGCGGCTTCCTGCTCGGCGGCTGCGGCCCGCTCCGGCCGCGCCGCGGACGCGGAAGGTGCCGGCCCGGGCAGCAGCGCCAGGAGTTCGTCGACCGACCACTGGTCGTAGACGTGCTCGCCGTACTTCGCGGCGACCACGCGGCCGGTCACAGAGTCAGGGCCGGCGGGCGCCGCGCCGGGGGCGTACCCCCGACGCGGCCCCCTGTGCCCGCCGGCCGGTCCATCACCGCCCGGCGAGCGCCGCCCAGCTCGGCGTCACCGGCTCCCGCCGCAGCGGCATGCCCGCCTCGCCCGGGGTCCGGTCGCCCTTGCGCTGGTTGCACTCGTAGCAGGCGGCGGTGGTGTTCTTCCAGGTGTTCCGGCCACCGCGCGAGCGGGGCAGGATGTGGTCGATGGTGCTGGCCGGGGCGTCGCAGTAGGCGCAGCGCCGGCCGTCGCGGCGCAGCACCCCGGCCCGGGACCAGGCCGGCCCGGCGCTGAACCGCCAGCGGGTGACCACGTACCGGACCAGGCGGACCACCCGGGGCAGCGGGAAGACCCCGATCAGCTGGTCCGGCTCGGCCTCGTGGATCTCGGCGACGCGCCGGCAGAGCATCCGGATCGCGTGCTGGACGGTGACCCGGTGCAGCGGGCCGAGGTCGGCGTTGACGACGAGGACGGCGTCCACCGGGCACTCCCTTCTCGCGACGGTGGTAGGCGGTCCGGACAGCGAAGCCGCCCGGTCCGGCGATCGGACGGGCGGCGGGTACGCGTGCGGGCACGCGTCAGTCGGGCCACCCGACGATGGGATCTTCAGCTCGGCAACCGTCGCTGAGCAGCCACGACGGCACGGTGGTGACGTGCGGCTTCGACATCGACGGCTCCCGGAGCGGTGGTTGACCTTGCCCGGTCACGGTAGATCCGCGCCGGTGAGGCGGGCAACGCATTTCGATCCGCCGTCGGCCCGGTGGCGTTGAACCGGGATCATCGCCGGGCGGCGAGCAGGCCGCGGGGGCGGACCGAGCGGACCGGCTCGGCCGCCCCGCCCTCCGCCCGCAGGATGTGGTTCGCCGCGATGATCCCGGTGGCCGCCGACCGTTCCATCAGCGCGCTCGGGAACTCCGTGGCGATGCCGTCCCCGGCCAGGTAGAGGCCGTCGGCGTCGGTGCGTACGCCGGGCCGCCCGGCGTGACTGCCCGGGGTGAACGCCGGGGCCTGTGCCTCCACCCGGGCGCGCAGCTCACGGACCCGCAGCCCGGCCGCCTCCGGCCAGAGCCGGGTCAGCTCCACCCGCATCCGCTCGGCCAGCTCGTCGGCCGGCACGTCCGGCTCGCAGGCGTACGCGTGCAGCTCGATGACCGAGCCGCCGGTCCGCTCCGCCCAGCGGCGCGGCTCGTGCTCCAGCCGGTGGTAGAGGGTGACCGAATCCAGCGTGGGCTGCCGGGACACCCCGCTGAACACCGCCCTGTCGGGGCGGACGTCCCCGTCCAGCCAGTACCGCGCCACCGCGTACGGCGGACCGGGCGTGCCGAACGCGGGCATCCGCGCCACCAGCTCCGGCGCCCCCGCAGCCAGGCCGGGCGAGGCCGCGACCAGCGCGGCGAGCGCGGGCGGGTCGGCGGCGAGCACGACGTGGCCGGCGGCGTACGACGAGCCGTCCGTGGCGGTCACCCGCCAGCCCGCCGGCTCCCGGTCCAGCCGCGCGGCGGCCACGCCGGTGACCACCCGCCCGCCGTGCTTCTCGACGTGCCGGGTCAGCGGCTCCCAGATCGCCGTGGCGTAGTCCTCGTCCGGGCAGTCGAAGGCCAGCCCCTCCGGGTTGCCGAGCAGGTAGAAATGGAACTGGGCGATCATCTCGGCGGCCGACATCTCCGCCTCGTGGTTGAAGAACGAGTGCGAGAAGACCTCGAAGAGCATCGCCCGGGCCCGGTCCGGCAGCCGCAGCGAGGCGAGCAGCTCGTCCGCCGTCATCCAGTCGAACTCGGCGTAGGTGCGCACCGGGTCGTAGGTGAGCAGCGGCAGCGCGGCGTCCCGGTCCATCCCGCGCAGGTCGGCCAGGCGCAGGCTCGGGCTGCGCAGCAGCAGCGCGAGCAGATTCGCCGGCGGGGCCGGCGGCAGCCTGCCGAACTCCTCGGCGGGCCACTGCTCGCTCAGGATCGGGTAGCCGGGGACCGGCTTGAGGAAACGCAGGTCCGGGTCGACCCGGCGGAGGATCGACCGCCAGTTGTAGTACTGCCGGAAGAACGCGTGGAAGCCGTGCTCGGTGCGTTGTGTCCCGTCCGCCAGGGTCTCCGGCCAGGCGCCGAGCCGGCCGCCGAGGGTGGGCGCGGCCTCCAGCACTGTCACGTCCACCCCACGCTCGGCCAGCACCACCGCCGCCGACATGCCGGCGATCCCGCCGCCGACCACCACCGCCGCGGCCGGGCGCGGCACGCGGGACGCGCCGCCGCCGCCCGGGTCCACCACGTGCTCGCGTACGCCGATGAGCCGACCGACCACTTGCGACAGCGCCATGGGCACCTCTTCGACGGTGACGGGCCTCCAGTCTGCCCGGTCACGCCTCCGGTGGCAGCAGACAGCGCCGCTCCCGGTCCGAGGCGGGCCAGACGTACTCCAGGTCAAGCGGGATCTCGCCGAACCGAGGGCCGTAGTGCGCGGGGTCCTTGCGCAGCAGCGACGAGCGATGGCTCAGGTGCAGGTCGTCGCGGCCCAGCCAGGGCGGCAGCTCACCGGCCTCGGCCAGCTCGGCCTGGGTGCGGACGGTGGTGATGCCGCAGGCGGTGGCGAGGTCGGTGACCATGGTGCCGGCGCAGGTGTCCGCCCGACCCGGCTCGCACCAGACCGCGCACACGTCCAGCCCGTACCGGGTGAGCGCCTCCTCGTAGCCGGCCCACATCTTCACCGCCGGGTGGTTGCGCCAGCCGTAGTCCGGGCGGGTCAGCCCGCGCAGCACCTGGATCGTCTCCACCCGCTGCTTGCCCAGCCGCTTCTGGTCCAGGGTCCGGGCGCTCGCCAGAAAGTCCGGGTACGGGAGGAACGTCTGCATGCCGCTGCTCTACCCGGCCCGGCGTACGGCATGCCTTCATGATCGCGGGGCTGCGCGCGCTGCGAGCGGTTCACTACGATCCGGGCATGGCCGAGCCCCTGCGCGACCGCGCCCGCCGCGCGACCGGCTGGCGGCTCCGGATGAACGGTGACACCCGCCCGCACTTCGTGGTCTGCGGCTCCGACCCGCTCGCCTACTGGGTGGTCCGATCGCTGCTCGCCACCGAGTCGGCCGCCGGCCGGGTCCGGGTCACCCTGGTCGTGCCCGAGCGCCGCCGCTCCGACGGGCCGGACGGCCGCGACATCGAGGGCGTCCAGGTGATCCGGGCCGACCGGCTGGACGAGACGGCGTTCCGCCGGGCCGGGCTGGCCGGCGCGGACGGGCTGGCCCTACTGCGCCAGGACGACGTCGGCAACATGCAGGCCGCGCTCTGCGCCCAGGAGGTCGAGCCGGGGCTGCGCCTGGTGGTACGGATGTTCAACACCAGCCTGGCCAACGGCGTACGGCAGCTCTTCCCCGACTCGGCGGTGCTCTCCGACGCCTCGATGGCCGCCCCGGCCTTCGTGGCCGCCGCACTCGGCGAGCTGGCCCCCACCCACTTCCGGCACGCCGGACGCACCCTCTACGTGGCCCGGCGCGCCGACGTACGCCCCGGGGACGTGGTCTGCGGACTGGCCGTCACCACCGACCCCGACCTGATCCGGGTCCTCCCGGCGGACGAGTCGGCGGCCGACGTGGTGCTGGCCGAGGCGACCGGGCAGCCGCCCGGCACCGAGCTCGCCGCCCGCCGGCTGGTCCGGGCCCGGCGCCGGCGCCAGCCCGTCGCGGTGCTGCTCCGCGCGGTCCGCAGCTTCGCCACTCGCAAGATCGGCATCGCGGTGATGCTGCTGCTGGCGGTGATCGCCCTGCTCGGCTGGCTCAACGGCCGCGCGGTGGACGTGAGCTGGACCGAGGCGCTCTACCTGACGCTGGTCACCACCCTGAGCGGGCAGGACCCGGACGTCACCAAGCCGGCCGCCGCGCAGATCATGCAGGTGGTGCTCAACCTGGCCGGGCTGGCGCTGATCCCGTTGATCACCGCGGTGGTGGTGGACGGCATCGTCAACGCCCGGCTGGCCCTGCACGCCGGCCGGATCCAGCCGGACCGCTCCGGGCACGTGGTGGTGGTCGGGCTCGGCAACATCGGCACCCGGGTGATGGCCCAGCTGCAGGACTTCGGGGTCGAGGTGGTGGCCATCGACAAGGTCCCGGACGCGCGCGGCGCGGCGCTGGCGCACCGGCTCGGCGTACCGTTGATCGTCGGCGACGCCGGGCTGGAGGAGACGCTCCGGGCCGCCTCGGTCGACACCTGCCAGGCCCTCGTGGTGGTCTCCACCGACGACGGGACCAACCTGCGCGCCGCGCTGAACGGCCGGGCGCTCAACGCCGAACTGCGCGTGGTGCTACGGCTCTTCGACGGCGACTTCGCCGAACGGATCCAGAAGGCGTTCGGCATCGGCATCTCGCGCAGCGTGTCGTACCTGGCCGCGCCCGCGTTCGCGGCCGCCCTGCTGGACCGGGCGGTGATCGCCACCATCCCCGTCGGCCGGCACGCGCTGCTGGTCACCGAGGTGCCGGTGGCCGCCGGCTCCCCGCTGGACGGCCGCCCGCTCGCCGCGGTGGCCCGCCCCGGCGAGGTACGCCTGCTCGCGCACACCCGCGCCGGGCAGAAGACGGACTGGGCGGCCGATCCCCGGATGGTGATCTCGGCGGGGGACCGGTTGACCGTGGTGGCCCGGCGGGCCGGGCTGAGCGCCCTGCTCCGCGAGACCACCCCGCCTCCGGAGCCGGCCCCGGCCGGCGCACCGGCCCCGCGGCAGCCGGAGGAGTAGTGCCTGACGCACGCCGGTACCGGTCATCCGCGCGAGACAGACTGAGCCCGGTCAGCGGCCGGCGGCGACCGGGTGGCGGATGGCGTACCAGGCGGCGCCGAGGGCGAGGACGCCGAAGCCGGCGAGCACGCTGGCCGGCGGGAGGCTGACCGCCAGCACCAGGCAGCCGACCAGCCCCAGGGCGGCGAGGACCTGCGCCGGGAGCTTCCGGGTCGGGTCCCGGCCGAGGGTGAGCGCGGAGGCGTTGGTGATCGCGTAGTAGACCAGCACCGTGCAGCTGGAGAAGCCGATCGCGCCGCGCACGTCGCCCAGCGCGACCACCACGATCACCACGGCGGCCACGGCCAGCTCGGCGCGGTGCGGGACCCGGTACCGGGGGTGGACGGCGGCCAGCGTCCCGGGCAGGTCGCGGCGGCGGGCCATCGCCAGCGTCGTGCGGCCCACCCCGGCGAGCAGGGAGAGCAGCACCCCGGTCACCGCCACCGTCGCGCCGGCCCGGACCAGCCAGGCCAGCCCGGGCAGCCCGGCGGCGGTCACCACGTCGGCCAGCGGCGCGGCGGAGGCGGCCAGCCGGTCCGCACCGAGCACGCCGAGGGCGACCACGGCCAGCACCAGGTAGATGGCCAGCACGACACCGAGCGCCAGCGGCACCGCGCGGGGGATGGTCCGCTCCGGTTCGCGTACCTCCTCGCCGAGGGTGGCGATCCGGGCGTACCCGGCGAAGGCGAAGAAGAGCAGGCCGGCGGCGGTCAGCACGCCTCGGATCCCGGCGCCGTCGAGGCCGTCCAGCCGGTCCGGCGCGACGTCCGGCGCGCCGGTCACCGCGACCAGGGCGAGCACCGCCAGCACGAGGCCGACCAGCGCGCGGGTCGCGGCCGCGGTCTTGCCGATGCCGCGCACGTTCGTCGCGGTCACCGCCACCACCGCGGCGACCGCGACGAGCCGCGCCCGCCCCGGCCACAGGTACGCCCCGATGGTCAGCGCCATCGCCGCGCAGCTCGCCGTCTTGCCGACCACGAATCCCCAGCCGGCCACGAAGCCGGCGAACGGGTGCAGCCGCTCCCGCCCGTAGACGTACGTCCCCCCGGATTCGGGATAGCGGGCGGCCAACCGGGCCGAGCTGGTCGCGTTGCACCAGGCGATGAAGCCGGCCAGGGCCAGGGCGAGCAGCAGTCCGGCGCCGCCGGCCGCCGCGGCGGCCGGGGCGAAGACCACGAAGACGCCCGCGCCGAGCATCGACCCCAGACCGATGACCACCGCATCGGGTACGCCCAGCCGCCGCCTCAGTTGATCCACGGGCGCAGGCTAGGGGACGGAGGTGAACGGGCGGTCCCAGTTCCGCAACCGGCCGGGCACCGGTAGGTCGTCCCAGGGCACCCGGTGCAGCAGCCGGTCCAGCAGCAGCCCGAGCAGCAGCCCGGCGACCGAGTCGGTCAGCCAGTGCCAACCCAGGTAGGTGGTGGTGCAGAACACGATCAGCGGCGGCAGCACGCGGACCGCGGTGATCAGGTGGTCCGGCACCGGGCGGTGCAGGGTGCGCAGCAGCGCGGGAAGCAGCAGCGCAAGGATCCCGTACCAGACGATGGAGTTGGCCACGTGCCCCGACGGGTAGGACACCCCGTAGGGGCCGTCGGTGTGGAAGATCTGGACGGTGTCCGGTTCCGGCAGGTAGGGCGGCTTGACGCTGGCGGTGGGTGCGGCCCGGTCGGACCAGAGCTTCAGCGGCCCAATGGTAAGGACCGTCAGCACGAATGCGACCACCGGCGGTAGCACCGGCCGGATCGACCGGGACCGGACGGCCACCAGCACGCCGAGCCCCGCCGCGAGCAGGGTCAGCGGCGTCCCCTGGCCGAGATAGTTGAGCACCCGCGCCACCCAGTACGCCGCCGCCGGCCGGTGCGCGTCGGCCCAGTCGGCGACCGCGCGGTCGAGGCCCAGGAAGTGGCCGCTGGCGAGCGCCACGGTCAGCCCGACCAGGGCGGCGAGCAGCAGTGCGTCGTACCACCACCCGGCCGGTCGGACCGGTCGGAGCCGGACGGTGCCGCGTACTCCCGTGGTCTCCCGCACGCGACCACGCTACCGGCCGCCGCCGCCGACGCTCGACCGGCGCGGGCGTCGGTGGCTGTGTGCCCAGCCACGAAGGGAAGCGCTCCGGCGGGGTGAGCGTCACACTTGTCCCCGTGCGGATCACCTCGGCCCTCGTCGACCCGGCGCTGCTCGACCTTCCCTGGTCAACCCCGCTGGAGGAGTGGCCTGCCCAGCACCTGGTCGCACTGCCCCAGGGCATCTCCCGGCACATCGTGCGCTTCGTCCGCCTCGGCGAGTACGTGTACGCGGTGAAGGAGACCGGCGAGCGGGTCGCCGAGCGGGAGTACGACCTGCTGCGCGCCCTGGAGCGGATCGACTTCCCGTCGGTCGAGGCGATCGCGATCGTGGCCGACCGGCAGACCGACGCCGGTGAGCCGCTGGATCCGGTGCTGATCACCCGGCATCTGCAGTTCTCGCTGCCCTACCGGGCGCTGTTCTCCCGGACGCTGCGGCCGGAGACGATGAACCGGCTGCTCGACGCGCTGGCGGTGCTGCTGGTCAGGATGCACCTGACCGGCTTCTTCTGGGGCGACTGTTCGCTGTCGAACACGCTGTTCCGCCGGGACGCCGGCGCCTTCGCCGCCTACCTGGTGGACGCCGAGACAGGCGCACTGCACAGCTCGCTCTCGAACGGTCAGCGTGGGGAGGACCTGGAGATCGCCCGGGTGAACATCTTCGGCGAGGCGCTGGACCTCCAGGCCGCCGGGCTGCTGCACGAGTCGATCGACCCGGAGGTGGTCTGCGACGAGGTCGTCCAGCGCTACGAGCGGCTCTGGCACGAGATCACCTACGAGCAGCAGATCGAGCGGGAGGCCCGGCACGACATCGAGGGCCGGATCCGCCGCCTCAACGAGCTGGGCTTCGACCTCGCCGAGGTGGCCATGTCGACCGCGGACAACGGGCGCTACCTGGTCCGTCCCAAGGTGGTCGACGCCGGGTACCACACCCGCCGGCTGATCCGGCTGACCGGCCTGGACGCCGAGGAGAACCAGGCCCGCAAGCTCCTCAACGACCTGGACGCGTACCGGGTGGAGAGCGATCTGACCGACGAGCAGCAGGCGGCGCACCGCTGGCTCACCGAGGTCTTCGAGCCGGTGGTCCGGGCGGTGCCGGCGCACCTGCGTCGCAAGCTGGAGCCGCAGGAGCTGTTCGCGCAGATCATCGAGCACAAGTGGCTGCTCTCCGAGCGGGCGGGCCGGGACGTCGGCATGGGCCCCGCAGTGCAGTCCTTCCTGGCCGACGTGCTGGTGCACCGCCCCGACGAGCAGGCCGTCCTCGGCGTCGAGGTCCCCGCCGCCGGCTGACGCGCGCCCGGCGGCGGCTCACTCCACCCAGGAGCCGCCGCGCATCACCCGGACCACGTTCAGGTCGTCGTCGAGGACCACCAGGTCCGCGCGGAGCCCGGGCCGGAGCGCGCCGACCCGGTCGCCGAGGCCGATGGCCCGGGCCGGGGTGGTGGCGACCATCCGGCAGGCGTCCGGCAGGGCGATGCCGGCCGCCACGGCGTGCCGCAGGGCGGCGTCCATGGTCAGGGTGCTGCCGGCGATCGCGCCGCCCCGGGCCAGCCGGGCCACCCCGTCGGCCACGGTGACCTCCTGACCACCCAGCTCGTACTCGCCGTCGGGCATGCCAGCGGCGGCCATCGCGTCGGTGATCAACGCGGCCCGATCCGAGCCGGCGACCGAGGCGGCGAAGCTGAGCATCCCGTCGTGCAGGTGGATGCCGTCGGCGATCAGCTCGCACACCACGTTCGGCGCGTCGAGCAGGGCCACCACCGGCCCGGGCTCCCGGTGGTGCACCGGGCGCATGCCGTTGAACAGGTGGGTGCCGACGCTCGCGCCGGCCGCCACGGCGGCCCGGGTCTGCTCCCAGGTGGCGTCCGTGTGTCCGACGGCGGCAACCACGCCGTGCGAGGCGAGCAGCTTGATCGCGTCCAGCGCGCCGGCCCGCTCCGGGGCCAGGGTGACCATCCGGACCGCGCCCGCGCCCACCTCGATCAGTTCGGCCAGCTCGTCGGTGGACGGGTCACGGAGGAACTCCGGGTTCTGCGCCCCGCACCGGTCCGCCGACAGGTACGGCCCCTCGAAGTGGATGCCGGCCAGCACGCCTGCCTCGACCAGCGGGCGGTAGGCGGCGGTGGCGTCCCGCATCAGCGCGAAGGGGGAGCTGACCAGGCTGGCCAGCAGCGTCGTGGTGCCGTGCCGCAGGTGGAACGCGGCGGCCTCGCGGGCCGAGTCGACGTCGCCGGTGGTGAAGGTGTGGCCGCCGCCGCCGTGGGTGTGCATGTCCACGAAGCCCGGCACGATCCAGTGCCCGTCACGCACCGACGGGTACTCGGCGACCGCCCGGATCCGGTCGCCGGCGACCTCCACGCAGCCCTGCCGGATCACGCCCGTCGGGGTCACCACCTTGCCGTTCACCCGCAGGGTCATCAGCTCTCCTCCACAGTCCGGGGTGGGCGGTTCAGGTTCGGGGCCGGGCGTCCAGGGCCAGCAGCGCGGCGCCGAGGCAGCCGGCCTCGTCGCCCAGGGCCGCCGCGACCAGGCGCGGCTCCCGGTGGAACGTCAGCCGCTCGCGCAGCGCCCCGCGCAGCGGGTCCAGCAGTCGGGGCCCGGCCTGGGCCAGCCCGCCGCCGATCACGATGGTCGCCACGTCGAAGAGGGCCTGGCCGGTGGCGAGCCCGTCGGCGAGCGCCTCCACGGCCTCCCGCCAGACCCGACCGGCCAGCGGCTCACCGGCCGCCGCCCGGTCCGCCACCTCGGCGGCGGTCGCCCGGTCGCCGGCCAGCTCCGCGTACCGGCGGCCGATCGCGGCGGCCGACGCCACCGCCTCGAGGCAGCCGGGGCGACCGCAGCCGCAGCGCGGGCCGTCGGGGCGTACCAGGATGTGGCCGATCTCCCCGGCGGCGCCGTGCGCGCCGACGGCGGCCGACCCGTCGACCACGTGGGCGGCGGCGATGCCGGTGCCGATGGCGACGAAGAGCACGTGGTCGGCGCCGCGCCCGGCGCCGAGCCGGGCCTCCGCCAGGCCGCCGACGCGCACGTCGTGGCCGAGCGCCGTCGGCAGGCCGAGCCGCGCCTCCGCCAGCTCCCGCAGCGGCACGTCCCGGAAGCCCACGTTCGCCGACCAGACCGCCACCCCGCGGGCCTCGTCCACCACCCCCGGTACGGCGATGCCGCAGGCCACCGGCGTCAGCCCGGCGGCGCGGGCCTTGCCGGCCAGCCCCTCGGCAACCTCCAGGATGGTGTCGACCACGGCATCCGGGCCGCGCCCGGCGTCGGTGGGGTGCCGTTCGGCGTGCACCACCACGCCGTCCGGGCGGACCAGGGCGCACTTCATCCCGGTGCCGCCCACGTCGAGCGCGACGACGACCTGGGTGGCTCCGGTCACGCGAGGACCACGGAGCGGGTCAGGTGGCGGGGCGCGTCGGGGTCGAGGCCGCGGCTGGTGGCGAGCGCGACGGCGAAGCGCTGGGCGAGGATCAGGTCGGCCATCGGGTCGACCGGGGTACGCCCGGCCGCCCAGCTGGTCAGCACCGTCCGGCAGCCGTGGGTGCGGCTGTGCACGAACGCAGCCCCGGTGGCGGCGACGTCCTCGGGCAGCCCGTCGGGGATCCCGCCGAACGCCCAGACCAGCCGGCCCGGGGCGGCCACCGAGATCGGGCCGTGCCGGTAGTCCATCGCCGGGTACGCCTCGGCCCAGAAGGTGGCCGCCTCCCGGCACTTCAGCGCGGCCTCCTGGGCCAGCCCGACCGTCCAGCCGCGACCGAGGAAGGTGACCTGCTCGATCCCGGCCGGGTCGATCGGCAGCGGGGCCCGGACGGTCACCTCGGCGTCGGCGACCAGCCGGCCCAGGTCGTCGCCGAGGTGGGCGCGGAGGAGCGCGAGGGCGGTGGTGGCGAAGCGGGTCTGCACCACCGACCGCTCGTCGGCGAAGGGCATGGTCACCGCCGCGTCGGCCAGTTCGACCGCCGGGGAACCGGGGTCGCCGACCAGAACCGTGGTGGGCACCTGCCCGCGCAGCGCGGACAGCAGCTCCAGCACCTCGGTCGTGGTGCCGGAGCGGGTGATCGCGACGAGCCGGTCGTAGCGGCGGCCGGCGGGGAACTCGGAGGCCTGGAAGGCGTCGGTCTCGCCCTGGCCGGCTTGCTCGCGCAGGCCGGCGTATGCCATCGCCATGAACCACGACGTGCCGCAACCGACGACGGCGACCCGCTCGCCGGGACGCGGCAGGCGGTCGGCGACGGTCGGGGCGAGCTGCGCCGCCTCCCGCCAGCAGTCGGGCTGGCTCGCGATCTCCGCGTGCACGTACGCCATGACAACTCCTCGCAGGCGAGACCGGTGCGCAATACGGCTCGTTATGGCCGTCTTTCGCGCGTTATTCTGCGCGAGCCGGGGTGGCCGTGGCAACCAGCTCCCAGATCGCGCAGTCCAAGGTTTTGCGCACCGGCAGTTTCGCGCACTACTGTGCACGCAATCAATCACCGTTCGTGCAGAGTCTCTGGAGGCCCCCGCGGTGGACCGCTACGCCCGATGGAACGCGCTGCTCGAGATGCTGACCGACAGCGGTCGGGTCAGCGTCGAGGAGGCAGCCGAGCGCCTGGAAGTCTCCCAGGCGACCATCCGGCGTGACTTCGACCAGCTCGCCCAGCAGCAGATGATCACCCGGACCCGGGGCGGCGCGGTGGCCAACGGCGTCTCGTACGACCTGCCGCTGCGTTACAAGACCGCCAAGCACTCGGCCGAGAAGCAGCGGATCGGGACGGCCGCCGCGGCGCTGGTGACCCCCGGGACCGTGGTCGGCCTCAACGGCGGCACCACCAGCACCGAGGTGGCCCGGGCCCTCGCCGTCCGGCCGGACCTGAACACCAGCGCCGAGGGTGCCCAGCTCACCGTGGTCACCAACGCCCTGAACATCGCCAACGAGCTGCTGGTCCGCTCGCGGATGAAGGTGGTGGTGGCCGGCGGCGTGGTCCGGCCCAAGTCCTTCGAGCTGGTCGGCCCGCTGGGCGGGGCGCTGCTGCGCGAGGTGACCCTGGACGTCGCCCTGCTCGGCGTGGACGCGATCGACCCGCAGCTCGGCGCCGCCGCCCACCACGAGGGCGAGGCGGCGATGAACAACCTGATGGTGGCCCGGGCCAAGCGGGTGGTGATCATCGCGGATTCGTCCAAGCTGGGCGGTCACGCATTCGCCCGGATCTGCCCGGTGGACCGGGTGGAGACGCTGGTCACCGACTCCGGTGCCGCCCCTGCCGTGGTGCGGGCCTTCCGCGACGCGGGCGTGCACGTCGTCTGCGCCTGAGGCGAATCCGGGAAAACCCCGATGCATACCAGGTATCGTCTCTCGCTGCATACCGCGTATGGTGTCCGCTGTCACCATCACTCATCGGGGGAGGTCAGCTTGTCGGCTGTCCTGGAGATAGAAGGTCTCCGCAAGACGTACCGGAGTCGTCGACGCGGGGTACGGCACGCGCTCGACGGCTTCGACATGCGGGTCGAGGCGGGCCAGGTGCACGGCTTCCTCGGCCCCAACGGCTCGGGCAAGACCACCACCCTGCGGACGCTGCTCGGCCTGATCCGGCCGAACGGCGGCCGGATGGCGATCCTCGGCCACGAGGTGCCGCAGGCGCTGCCGACGGTCGCCGGTCAGGTCGGGGCGATCGTGGAGAGTCCGCAGTTCTTCCCGCACTTCTCCGCGCGGGACACCCTCGGGCTGCTCGCCGGTGCCGGCCAGCTGCCCCGGCAGCGGGTCGACGAGGTGCTCGAGTTGGTCGGGCTCCGCGACCGGGCCGGCGAGCGGGTGAAGACCTACTCGCTCGGCATGAAGCAGCGACTGGCGGTCGCCTCCGCGCTGCTCAAGAACCCGAAGCTGCTGATCCTGGACGAGCCCGCCAACGGCCTCGACCCGGGCGGCATCCGCGAGATGCGCACCCTGATGCGGGACCTCGCCGCCGCCGGCATGACCGTGGTGCTCTCCAGCCACATTCTCGGCGAGATCCAGCTCATCTGCGACTCGGTCACCATCATCTCGCTGGGCCGCCGGGTCGCCTTCGGTCCGGTCGAGCAGGTGCTCGCGGAGCACTCGCAGGGCGCCGTCCGGGTCCGTCTGGAGGCGGTCACCGACCTTCCGCAGGCCGCCGACGTGCTCACCCGGGCCGGGCTGCGGGTTGCCGCCGAGCCCGATCACCTGATGCTCGCCGGCGTCGACAAGCCGGCCACGGTCAGCCGCGTCCTCGCCGAGCACGGCCTGTACGTCAGCGAACTGGCGCCGGTCGCCGTCGACCTGGAGAGCGTCTTCCTCGAACTGACCGCCACCGCGCCGGTACCCGGCCAGCACCGGCAGGTCGATCAGTCCACGAAGGTCGGTGAGCCGGGGGTCGGCGGCACCGCGGGAGGTTGGGGCGCATGAGCCTGTACGTCACCGAGCTGCGTCGGCTGGCCAAGCGCCGGCTCACCCGGCTGCTGCTGGTGCTGCTCGTCCTCGGGCTGGCCGGCATCGTTACCGCCTTCAGCTTCTCCAGCCACAAGCTCTCCCCGGCGGTGGTCGCGCAGGCCGAGGCGAAGTCGGACGCCGACTACCGACAGGCGGTGAAGGACTGGGAGAGGTCGGTCGCCGAGTGCGACGCCGCCGCAACGCGCGGCGAGAAGACCGAGGACCGGTACGGCCCCGACTGCGGCCGGCAGTGGCAGCCCCAACCGGAGATGTTCGACCCGAAGTGGAACCTGCCGTACCAGTTCGAATTCCGGGGCGAGTTCGGCAACTTCATCGCCGTCTTCGCGGGCGCGGTCGCGCTCTTCGCGTTCCTGGTCGGGGCGTCCTTCGTCGGGGCCGAATGGAGCACCGGCGGGATGATGAACCTGCTGCTCTGGCGCCCGAAACGGCTGACCGTGCTCGGCACCAAGCTGGCCGCCGTGCTGACCGGGCTGCTCGGGGTGAGCGTCGTGCTCGGGGCACTCTGGACGCTGGCCTTCTGGCTCATCGGCACGTATCGGGGCAGCACCGCGAAGGTGACGGCCGGGGTCTGGCAGTCCACGGCCATCAGCGGGGTCCGGGCGCTGGCCCTGGTGCTGGCGGTGGGGGCGGTGGCCTTCGCGCTCGCCTCGCTCGGCCGGCACACCGCGATGGCGCTCGGCGCCGCGGTCGGCGTCGGCGTCATCAGCGAGGTCGGCATCCGGATCGCCGTCGGGCTGGCCGGGGTGCGCTTCGGCGACCGCTACGTCCTCTCCACCTACGCCCTCGCCTGGTTCCAGAAGCAGTGGAAGCTGATCGACTACAAGTCCTGCGACTTCGTCCAGGGGCAGTGCAACCCGAAGGAAATGCTGGTCACCTGGCAGGACTCGGCGCTGGTCCTCGGGCTGGGCGGCGCGCTGGTGCTGGTCGCCGCGTTCTGGACGATGCGACGCCGGGACATCTCCTGACGGAGGTTGCCGCGGACACCGCGTCCGATGCGGCCGGGGCGGGCCCTGGTTAGGCTGGGGTCCCCCCGGTCGGTGCCGCCGCGCCGGCCTCCGCCCTCCCCGAGGAGCGCCATGCCGACCGACGCCTCCGCGGCCGCCACCGACCGGCCCGAGCCGTCCGGGCGCGTCGAGGTCGAGCGTCGACAGGGCGGCGTGGCGGTCCCCCCGCCGCGTTCCGCCCCGGCCGTCGAGGCCGATCCGGCGGCGACGCCGGAGCGCGAGGAGCGGGTCGGGGCGGCCGAGGGCGTGCCGGCCGACGTCGAGGACGTGCCGGCCGGGCCGGCGGACGGGCTGACCGAGCGGGAACGGCGGATCCTCGCCTTCGAGCAGCAGTGGTGGAAGCACGCCGGGGCCAAGGAACAGGCGATCCGGGACGCCTTCGGGCTCTCCGCGACCCGCTACTACCAGTTGCTCAACGCCCTGCTCGACCATCCGGCCGCGCTGGCCGCCGAGCCGGTGCTGATCGGCCGGCTGCGCCGGTTGCGCTCCTCGCGGGCGCGCAACCGGCGTCGCTGACCGGCTCACTTCTCGTACGTGCGCAGCCCGTTGCCGATGGCGAAGAAGGTCGGCGCCCACTCTCCGATGAAGATCCCCCAGCGGTCCGCCCGGGCGACGCCCTCCTGCTCCAGCTTCTTCGAGAGGAACCAGCTGGTGAAGGCGAGCCCGATGCTCACAAAGCCCGCGAAGTAGGCGTGTTCCGCCCTGATCCCCGAATCGTGCAACCGTTCCAACATGGCGATCCCCTGTCGTCGACGGCCCCGGGCGTGACCGGTCGCCGTGCCGGCGTCGGTAGGGTGGCGGCCCGGACGGCCAACCGCTACTGACGCTACCGGGAGTGACCAGTGCGTACCGCTCGGTTGGTGGAGACGGCTGGTCGTCCCGGGCGGCATGTCGCCGGCCGGTCCGGGTAGGCGGGGCGGCGACGGAGGGGAGCGCACGGATGGGGGCACCAGATCGCCGGTACCCGACCGGGAGCCGGCCGGCGCGGCCGGTCGGGGTGGCACCGATGATGCGGGTACGCTCCGCCTCCGCCGCCGCGCCCGGTCGGCCGGAGAACGAGGACGTGGTCTTCCGCGCCGGCCCGCTGGTCGGGGTGCTCGACGGGGCGACGGTGCCGGAGGGCTTCGACACCGGCTGCGTGCACGGGCCCGCCTGGTACGTCCGGCACCTGGCCGCCCGGATCGGCCTGGCGCTCGCGGCCCGCCCGGCGGCGACCCTGATGAGCAGCCTCGCGGCGGCCATCCTGGCGGTCCGCGCCGACCATGGCGGCGACTGCGACCTCGACCACCCCGGCACGCCGTCGTCCACCGTCTGCCTGCTCCGGGAGGGCGGCGACCAGGTGGACTACCTGGTGCTCTGCGACAGCCCACTGGTGCTGGACGCGGGCGGCCAGGTGAGCGTGGTCTCCGACGAGCGGCTGGACAGCGCGATGGCGGACCTGCGCCGCACCGTCGCCGGCCTGCCCGGCGGCGAGGTCGATCCGGTGACCCGGTTCCGGCAGGCGGTCATGGTGCAGCGGGAGCGGATGAACCGGACGCACGGCTACTGGGCGGCCGCCGCCGACCCCGACGCCGCGTACCACGCGGTGACCGGCACGCTGCCGTTGCGCGGACCCGGGGCGTTGCGCCGGGCGGCGCTGCTCAGCGACGGCGCGTCCTGCGCGGTCGAGCAGTTCGGCCTCTTCGACTGGGCGGGGTTGCTGGACGTGACCGCCGCCGAGGGGCCGGAGGGGTTGATCGGGCGGGTCCGGGCCGCCGAGCGCGACCACCCGGACCGGTTGCGCCGGCACAAACGGACCGACGACGCCTCGGTGGTGTTCTGCGAGTTCGACCCGACGGACCGAGCCGGGCTTGACAGCGGAGCGTGAGGCAGAACACGGAGGCGGTCCGACCGGCCGGTACCTTCCGCCGGACCGGCAGTCCCCGCCCAAAGGGCTGGACTCCGGCCGGTAGGGGCGGCAGACTGCGGCACGTGGCGGGTGCGGTACGGCTTGAGCCGGTGGACGAGCGGAACCTGGAGCCGTTGCTCTCCGTAGCGGCTGCCGAGGCGGAACCCGAGGACGTGATGCCCCCGGTGGACGCCCCGGCCGGCTGGTCGCTCGCCCGCCGGGAGGCATTCCGCGACTTCCACCGGGCCAGTTTCGACGGCCTCGACGGCCCCACCCGCACCCGGATGTACGCCATCCTCGCCGGGGGTGAGGTGGTCGGGATGGTCCGGATGACCCGCTGTGATCAGCCCGGCACGGTGGAGACCGGGATGTGGCTGGGGCGCTCGGCCCGGGGCCAGGGGCTCGGCGCGGCGGCGCTGCGGGAGCTGCTGAACGTGGCCGCAGCGGCCGGCATGCGGACCGTGGTGGCCGAGACGACCGCGGAAAACGCCGTTGCCATATCGGTCCTCAGGAAATGCGGGGCGAAATTGCGCGAGGGCGACGGCAAGGTGCGCGCGGAAATGTGTCTGGATTCCCCCCTTCCGGCCCTCTGAAGCATCTGATTGCCTTGCGGCAAGGTTTGCCTTTTCGCTGCCCGGAGCGGCATGTCTGACCGTTTTGTGGTTCCTTGTTCTTTCCCGCGACCGGGATCCGAATGCACTGTGACGCCCGTTCGGGAATTGCGTCGAAATGTTTCACGGGTATGCCCTCGGGTACTGCCGGCCGGGTCCGCTAATACGGGACACCCGGTCGCAGGCCCATCTCGCGCTAATCCCCGGTAGCTGTTTTCCGGCCTGCCCCAGGTAAGCGGTGTCCGCGTCCGCCGGGGAGCGAAGGAGAACTGATGAAGAGCGGAGCACGGATAGCGCTGGCGGTGGGCTTCGGGTACCTCCTGGGCCGCCGCAAGAAGCTGGGCACCGCCCTGACCCTGGCCGCCGCGGTGGCCGCCGGGCGGGCCAGCCAGAATCCCGGCGGGCTGCTGAAGTACGGCACGGACCTGCTGAACACCTCCCCCCAACTGGGCAACCTCTCCAAGCTGGGCGCACCCCTGGCCACGGCCGGCAGGGCCGCGGCGACCGCCGCCGCCGGCAGCGGCATCGACGCCCTCAGCGGCAAGCTGCGCGGCAGCGCGGACGCGCTGCGCCGGAAGTCCGGCGGGGACCGCCCGGACGAGGGCGCCGCCGCGGCGGAGCGGTCGGCGCCCGACGAGGAGCAGGAGCTCGAGGACCAGCCCGAGGCCGGGGACGACTACGACCGCGACGACGCCGACCGCGACGAGCGGCCGGTCGTGAAGCGTCGGCAGCGGGGGCGGTGACCATGACGGCCAATCCCAACTTTGCAGACAGGGCACGCGACCAGCTCGGCGGCGAGCTGCGCAACTTGGCGAGCGCGATCGGCGAGCGGGCGGTCCAGGTGGTGACCGAGCGGCTCACCGGCGCCACCGGCCGGCTCAGCGAGTACGCGAAGTCCGGCGGCGGCCCCGGCCTGATCGCCGCCGCCACGGGCGCGCAGAAGCTCGCTGAGGGGCATTCCCCGATGAAGGCCATGTTCCATGCCGGCCTGGCCGGCGGTAAGGAGAAGCTCATGTCGGCGTTCGGCGGTGGCGGCGGCAAGGGCGGCAAGGGCGGCAAGAAGAAGCTCAAGGTCACCAACATCGTCGAGACCATCGAGGTCGGCGTGCCGGTCCGGGTCGCGTACAACCAGTGGACGACCTTCGGAGACTTCCCGAGCTTCATGAAGAAGGTCGAGCAGGCCGATTGCGAGTCGGACGAGAAGATGTCCTGGAAGGCGCAGGTCTTCTGGTCGCACCGGAGCTGGGAGTCGACCATCGTCCGGCAGATCCCGGACCGGCTCATCCACTGGCGCTCGAAGGGCGAGAAGGGCTCCGTCGACGGCACGGTCAGCTTCCACGAGGTCGGCCCGGACCTCACCCGGATCCTGGTCGTCCTCGAGTACCACCCGCAGGGGCTGTTCGAGCACACCGGCAACCTGTGGCGGGCCCAGGGCCGACGGGTGCGGCTGGAGCTGAAGCACTTCGTCCGGCACGTGATGACCCAGACCGTCCTGGACCCGGATTCCGTCGAGGGTTGGCGCGGCGAGATCGACGACTCCCAGGTGGTCAAGGACCACGAGACCGCGCTGCGCGAGGAGCAGGAGCAGCGCGAGCAGGAGGAGGCGGTCCGGGAGCAGGGTCGGGCCGAGGAGCCCGAGGAGGAGCCGGAGGAGGAACGCGAGGAGCGCGAGGAGCGCCGGCCCGCCGAGCGCGGCCGCCGTCGCCCGCCGCAGCGCCGCCGTCCCCCACAGGAGGAGGAGTACGACGCCTACGACGAGGGCGAGGATTTCGACGAAGGGTACGAAGAGGAGGAGGAGCCCGAGGAGGAGCAGCCGCCGCCGCGTCGCCGGCAGCCCGAGCGGGCCCGCCGTCAGCAGCCGCGGCAGGAGCGGGAGCCGCGCGAGGAACCGCAGCGCCCCCGCCCGGCGGCCCGACGTGCCCCGGAACCCCCGAAGAGGCCGGTGGTCCGCCGCCGGCGTGAGGAGCGTGGCGAATGACGATCGCGACGACGAGCGGCCAGCCCGGTAGCGCCCTGGAGCGCGGCGGAGGCGGCGCCGGCGGGGGCACCCTCGCCGACGTGGTGGAGACGGTGCTGGACAAGGGCGTGGTGATCGACGCGCAGGTGTCGGTCGCCGTGGTCGGCATCAATCTCCTGGAGATCAACGCCCGGATCGTGATCGCCAGCGTCGAGACGTACCTCCGGTTCGCCGAGGCGGTCGACCGGCTGAGCATCACCCCGAAGAACCAGAAGGGGCTGCCCGACCTGGTGGGGGACGCGGCCGGGGCGGCGACCAAGGGCAAGGCGATCTCCGGTCTCGGCAAGGCGGCCCAGGAGATCAGCGGCGCGGTGGCGGATTCGCTGGGCGATCGCCGCTCCGACCGGGAGCGGCAGCGGGAGCGACCCCGCCGGCGCCGGGACGAGGAGCGTTGAGATGACTGACGAACAGGCGCAGCCGGCAGGCGAGGCCGGGCTGTTCATCTACGGCATCGTGCCGTCGGACGTGGAGCCGACCCCGGACGCGGAAGGGGTCGGCAACCCGCCGGGCGAGGTGACTGCGGTCCGGCACGGCGACCTGGCCGCGCTGGTCAGCGAGGTCGGGTTGGAGGAGCCGATGGGCCGCCCGGCCGACCTGACCGCGTACCAGACGCTGCTGGACGGGACGGCGGCCGTCGCGCCGGTGCTGCCGGTCCGGTTCGGCACGGTGGTGACCGGGCCGGACGCGGTCGAGGACCTGCTGGAGGCGCACCACGACCGGTTCGCCGCCGCCCTCGACGAGTTCGAGGACCGGCTGCAGTACACCGTGAACGGCCGCTTCGACGAGGAGGAGATGATCAGCGACTTCCTCGCCGAGAACCCGTCCGCCGCCGCGCTCGCCGATCAGGTGCGCGGCCGGCCGGAGGCGGAGAGCCGGGAGCAGCGGATCCGGCTCGGCGAGATGATCAGCCAGGGGGTGGAGCTGCGCCGGGAGGCCGAGAACCAGGCGCTGATCGACGCGCTCACCCCGTACGCGGTGGCGCACGCGCCGCGCCCGCCGAGCAGCGAACTGGACGCGATGAACGTCGCGTTCCTGGTCGCGACCGACGACGAGGAGGACTTCGTCCGGGCGGTGGAGGACTTCGCCGAGCAGCGGCGGGACTTGGTCCGGATGCGACTGCTCGGCCCGCTCGCCCCGTACGACTTCGTCAGCGCGCACCAGCTGGTGGAGTGAGGAGATGGACATCCTCTGGGGGCTGCTGACCCTGCCGTACGCCCCGGTGCGGGGGCTCACCGCGGTGGTCAAGGTGATCGCCCGGGAGGCGGAGTCGCGGCAGTACAACCCGGTCAACATCCGGCGCGAGCTGGAGGAGCTGGACCGGGCGGCGGCGGCCGGCGACATCACGCCGGAGGAGCGGGACCGGGGACAGCAGCAGGTCCTGAACCGGCTGACCACGCCGACCGGCGGCGCGGGGCGTACCCGTCCCGGGTCCGCCGGTCGGCGGCCGCCGCCGGCGGACCGGGAGACCGGACGGCGACGGACGGCCGGTCAACGGGGTGACCAGCACCGTGGGCGAGGGGACTGAGATGGCGGCAGCACGGATCCGCGGCGACGGCGACCGGGAGCACTGGCGGGACCGGGGCGCCCGCGACGAAGACCGGTACGGCGACGAGGGGGAGTACGAGGAGGTGTCGGCCGCCGAGGCGGCCCGGGAGGGGCTGCGCCAGATCGTCGGGCTGACCGGCAAGGACCCGCTCGGCATCGTCTCGATCCAGCCCACCGACGACGGCTGGCTGGTCGGGGTGGAGGTGGTCGAGGACCACCGGATCCCGGCCTCGACCGACCTGCTCGGCCTCTACGAGGTGGAGCTGGACATGACGGGCAGCCTGCTCGGCTACCGGCGGTCCCGCCGGTACCAGCGCGGCAAGGGGGACTGAGATGACGATGGCGCGGCCACCCTCGGTGGTGCAGAACTCGGGCCAGGTGCTGCCGGCCGGGCACGAGCCGGCGAACCTCGGCGACATCCTCGAACGGGTGCTCGACCGGGGCATCGTAATCGCCGGTGACATCCGGGTCAGCCTGCTCGACATCGAGCTGCTGACGCTGAAGCTGCGGCTGGTCATCGCCTCGGTGGACACCGCGCGGCAGATCGGCATCGACTGGTGGGAGCACGACCCGTGGCTCAGCTCGCGGGCTCGCCCGCCGGTCGAGCCGGGGCCGCGCGACCCGGAGGAGGTGGAGGCGTCCCGCCGGCCGCGGGTCGCCGCCCGGGCCGAGCGGGAGGAGCGGGAGGAGCGGGAGGAGCGGGATGGGTACGACCGCTGAGACCACGCCGGTGGGCGGCGCCCCGGAGACCGGCACGGGCGTCTGGCTGCACGGCGTGACCGCCGACGTCGACCCGGCCGCGCTCGCCGGGCTCGCCGGGATGGACGGCGTCCCGGTCCGCCCGGTGCGGGCCGCCGGCCTGACCGCCGTGGTCAGCGCCGCCCCGCTGGCCGAGTACGGCGAGGTTGCGCTGCGCCGCAACCTGGAGGACCTGGCCTGGCTGGAGCGGGCCGCGCGGACCCACCACACGGTGGTGGACGCCCTGTCGCGGGCCGGCGCGGTGGTGCCGGCCCGGCTCGCCACGGTGCACCGCGACGACGACCGGGTGGCCCGGGTGCTCACCGCGCGGCGCGACGAGCTGTCCGACACGCTGGCCCGGCTCACCGGCCGCGAGGAATGGGGCGTCAAGGGGTACGTCGTCCCGGGCGCGCCGCCCCGCACGGCGGAGGCCGCCGGCGACGGCGGCGGGGCCGGTGCCGCGTACCTGCGGCGGCGTCGCGCCCAGCTCACCGCGCGGGAGGAGGGCCAGCGGATCGCCGCCGATGCCGCCGCCACCGTCCACACCGCACTCGCCGGGTACGCGGTCGCCGCCCGCCGGCACGCCCCGCAGGACCGCCGTCTCTCCGGCGCGGCCACCGCGATGGTGCTGAACGGGGCGTACCTGATCGACCGGAACCGCCTGGCGGGCTTCTCGGAGCTGGTCGGGGCGCTGGCCGACCGGCACCCGGAGATCCGGCTGGAACTGACCGGCCCGTGGCCGCCGTACTCCTTCGTGGCGGAACCGTCGGCCGAGCCGGCGCACTCGGTCCGGGAGCCGGCGTGAGCGCCGCGCGGGGGCCGGCATGGCGGTGACCTCACTCGCCCCCAGCAGCGCCGACGACCCGCTGGCCTACCGGCCGGTGGCGCTGGTCGACCTGCTTGACCGGGTGCTCGGCACCGGCGTGGTGATCAGCGGCGACATCACGCTGGCGATCGCGGACATCGACCTGGTCCGGATCTCGTTGCGCGCCCTGATCGCCTCGGTCGGCGCGCTCGCCCCGCCCGAGCTGCCCGCCGTCGACGCCGGCGCGTCCGCCGTGGAGGTGCGATGACCGGGCCGGATCAGGGCCGGGACGAGGCGGCGGAACTGGCGGCGGCGCTGGGGGAGCCACGGTGGGAGGCGCCCCGGGTCCGCCCACTGGACCGCCGGCTCGCCGTGGACTCCGACTCGGTCGAGCGTGGCCTGGCCAGCCTGGTGCTCACCGTGGTCGAGCTGCTGCGGCAGCTCATGGAACGGCAGGCGCTGCGCCGGGTCGACCTCGGCGACCTCACCGAAGAGCAGGTCGAACGGGTCGGTGCCACGCTGATGGCGCTGGAGGAGCAGATGACCCAGCTCCGCGAGTACTTCGGCCTCGCCCCCGAGGACCTCAACCTCGACCTCGGCCCGCTCGGCCCCCTGCTGCCCACCGATTGATCGTCCGATCAGCCAGCCCCGCTTCCGCCGCCCGTACGGCGGATCGGGGCAGCGGGCGCCGCTCGGACGCGCCTAAAGTGATCTCCACCCGTCACCGTCGCCCGACCGTCGTCGGCGCGATCGGCCGTGACGACATCCCCTTGGAGCTTTCCCTTGGCCCTTACCGGTCTCGGTCGCCGTTGTTCCACGGGCGCGACGGTGCTGGCCGTCGCGGCCGCCGCAGTCGTCGTCGGCGCCGGCAGGGCGCACGCCACCCATCAGGCGACCAACTACGCCCTCACTGCCAGCAACGGCACCAACACAATCAGCTGGGGCGCCGCCTCGCAGCTCACCGACCCGGACCACACCATCACCGACGCCGCCTGGTCGCCGGACGGCAGCCGGGCGGTCTTCGTCACCGGAGACGGCGGCATCGGCACTATCCGATGGAGTGGCAGCGGCACCTTCATGCCGATCGCCGACCCGGAGCCTGGCGTGCGCCGAGCCGGCCCGAAGTGGGTCGGCAACGGCACCACCATCGTCTGGGCGGCGAAGTCGGCCACCGGCCGGTGGCGCATCGAGCAGACGGTCAGCGGCTACGGCGGCGCGATCACCACCGTTTCCCCCGACGACGGCTACCACTACCTCGACGTGGACACCAACGACTTCAGTCGGATCGTGGTGGAGCGGCAGGCCGACGACGGGGCGGGCAACCCGGTCGGGCCCTCCGAGATCGGCTATCTCGACGACGGGGCCTGGACGCGGATCACCACCGACGCGGCCAGCCCCGCGCTGGCACCCATCGGGAACCGGGTGGCCTTCGTGCGCGGCGGCCAGATCTGGGCGTGCGACTTCAGCGGCGGCAACCTGGTGCAGCTGACCGCCAACGCGACCACGCACACCGATCCGGCCTATTCGCCCGACGCCCGCCTGGTGGCCTTCGGGCAGGACGGCCGCGTCGCGGAGGCGGCGTGGGACGGCAGCAACGCGGACAATCCGTCCGTGCCGCCGTGGCTGTCTGGGTTGTCCGGGGTGCCGGCGTACCGGCCCGACAAGATCGAGCGGGTGGTCCGGCTCGCCGGCGAGGACCGGTTCACCACGGCGCGGGCCATCTCCCAGTCGCACTGGGCCACCATCGACCTCGCCGACGACCGGCGGATCCGGGCGAACGCGGTGGTGGTGACCCGTTCGGACACGTTCGCCGATGCCCTCGCCGGCTCCGCGCTCGCCGCCGCGAAGCAGGGTCCGCTGCTCATGAACCCGCCCGACCGGATCGACTCGTGGAACCTCGCGGAGATCGCCCGCGTGCTGCCCAGGGGCGGCACCGTCTACCTGCTCGGCAGTGAGGCCGCCCTCGGCCCGGACGTCGAGGACAACATCGTGGCGTGGGGCTTCAAGGTGGTGCGGCTCGCCGGACCCGACCGCTTCGCCACGGCGGTCGAGATCGCCAAGGCCATCGACCCGACCCCCGACCTCGTCCTCGCGGCCACCGGGATGAACTTCCCCGACGCGCTCGCCGCCGGCGCCGCCGCCGGCTCCCGGAACCTCCCCGGCCGCGACTCCTCGGCGGTGGTGGTCCTCACCAACGACGGCAAGCTGCCGCCCGCGACGAAGAGCTTCCTCGACGGTCTCCCGGACACCTCGGAGATCGTCGGCGTCGGCCGCCAGGGCGCCGAGGCGACCAGCGGGTACGGGTCGATCCCGCTCTACGGCGCGGACCGGTACGACACCGCCCGCGCGCTCGCCCGGACGTACTTCCAGCCGGGGACGCGGCTCGGCCTGGCCACCGGCACCAACTGGCCGGACGCCCTGGCCGGCGGGGCCCTGATGGGGACGATCGACGGCCCACTGCTGCTAACCCCGGGGACCGCGGCCGCCCTCGCCCCACAGGCGCGGGAGATCGCGGAACAGCGGAGCGGCTCGGTGCACACGGGCGTGGTGTTCGGCTCGGCGGCGGTGGTGACGGACTCGCAGGCCGCCCAGTTCGCTTATGCGTACGGCGGTGCCAATATCTGGCGGCGGATGGTCAACCCGTACGACGTCGGGATCTCCCCGACCACCTGAGCGACCGCCCGGCTGGCATGGGTGCCGGGGTAGACCCGTCACCCCATGCCGGCCCGGCGTCAGCGCGCCGCCTGCTTGTCCGCGTACGCCTCCAGCCAGGCGACCTGGGCGGGGTCGAGGGAGGGGCGGACCCGGGTGCGGGCGGTCGCCACGTGCGCGGCGGTGACCGTGGAGGCGGCCAGCGACTCGCGCATCGCGGCCAGGGCCGCCTCGCGGACCAGGGCGGCGCAGTCGGCCGCCGAGAAGCCGGCCAGCTCCTCGCCCAGCGCGGCCAGGTGCACGTCCGGGGCGAGCGGCACGTTCCGGGACGAGGCCCGGAGGATCTCCGCCCGGGCCGGGCCGTCCGGCGGCGGCACGTAGACCAGCCGTTCCAGCCGGCCGGGGCGGAGCAGCGCCGGGTCGACCAGGTCCGGCCGGTTGGTCGCGCCGACCACCACCACGTTGCGCAGCGCCTCCACCCCGTCCAGCTCGGTGAGCAGGGCGGCGACCACCCGGTCCGTGGTGCCGCCGTCGGTGGCCTGGCCGCGGACCGGGGCGAGCGCGTCCACCTCGTCCAGGAAGATCAGCGTCGGCGCCGCCTCGCGGGCCCGCCGGAACAGCTCCCGGACCGCGCGTTCGCTCTCGCCCACCCACTTGGAGAGCAGCTCCGCGCCCTTCACGGAGAGCACGTTCGCCCGACCCGAGCCGGCCAGCGCGGTGACCAGGTACGTCTTGCCGCAGCCCGGCGGACCGTAGAGCAGCACCCCGCGCGGCGGCGTCACGCCCAGCCGGGCGAAGGTGTCCGGGTAGGTCAGTGGCCAGAGCACCGACTCGGTCAGCGTCTCCTTCACCTCGACCAGATCGCCGACGTCGTCGAGGGTGACCGAGGCCAGCTCCAGGGTGGATGCGGCCATCGTGGTCGGCCGGACCACCTCCAGCGCGGCGGTGAAGTCGGCCATCGCCACCGTCGGCGTCTCGGCCGCCTTCTGCCGCAGCGCGGCGCGCACCCCGGCCTCGCGGACCAGCGCCGCCAGGTCGGCCGCGACGAACCCGGGGGTACGCCCCGCCACCTCGTCCAGCCGGACGTCCTCGGCGAGCGGCACCTGCCGGGTCAGCACGGTGAGCTGCTCCCGGCGCAGCGCCTGGTCGGGCAGGGGAACGGTGATCCGCAGGGAGAGCAGGTCCGGGGCGCGCAGGGCCGGGTCCACCGCCTCCGGCCGGCTGGTGGTGCAGACGACGGCCGCACCGGCCCGGACGGTCTCGGCGAGCACCTGCCGGAACACCGTCGCCAGCGGCCCGGGGCCGTCGGCCGGGGCGACCGCCTCCACGTCGGTGACCAGCAGGACGGCCGGTCCGTGGTCGCGTACCGCCGCGGCGGCCTCGCGCAGCCGGCGGGCCGCCGCGTCGTTGCTCAGCGCGGCCACCTCCGGCGCCCAGACCGGGCAGACCCGGGCGCGGACCCGGGCGGCGACCGCGCGGACCAGGGCGGCCTTGCCGGACCCGGCCGGCCCGCTGACCAGTACGCCGAGCGAGACGGTGGTGCCCAGACGGCCGAGCACCTCCCGGTGGTGGAAGCCGAGGTCGAGCAGCTCGGTCAGCTCCTCGGCCTGCGCCCGCAGCCCGGGCAGTTCGTCGACGCTCGGTGCCTCCTCCGCCCCGACCAGCTCCGGCGCCCCGGCGGGACCCGACGGCGGCGCGCCGCCGGCCCGGTCACCGGGCGGCGGTGAGTCGGTGAGCCGGCCGGTGCGGTCCTGGCCGACCGGGCCGGACCCGCGGGTGGCCGGGCCGTGCTCCCAGCCGACCACGCTGTCCATCGTCACCAGCGCGCCGGCGTACGGCTCGACGGCGGTCACGGTCAGCAAAGTGCTGGTCCAGGCGTAGCCGACCGTGTTGGCCAGGCTGCGCCGGGCCGCCTCGACCAGGCTGCGGACCGAGGCGTCGGGGAGCACGTCCTGCGGCAGCAGCGAGACGTCGTCCCCGGCGGTCACCACCTTGCCGAGCAGGGCGAGGCGCAGCATCTCCGGGGAGACCGCGGCGACGATCTCCACGGGGCCGGTCAGGGTGACCCGCCCGGCAGGGGTCACCGGCAGCGGGCTCACCGTCACCTGCCCGCCGTCCCGGACGCCGAGGTTGCCCAGCAGCAGGTCGTCGGCGTACAGCAGGGCGGTGCTCGCGGCCGGCCCGGCCGGCGCGGCGATGCCGGCGGTGACCCGCCGGCCGGCCAGCCGGACCGGGTCTCCGGGGCGTAGCGCCAGCGCGGTCAGCACCTCGGGGTGCAGGCGGACGACGCCGCGGCGGGCGTCCAGTGCCGCCGGCCGCAGGCTCGCGGTCAGGGTCAGGTCGGGTTCCGCCACCGCCCGACAGTAGCCGCCGGCACCACGTTCCTGCCGGACGGTGCGCGCGCGGCGGCGGGCGTCAGCCCGGCCCGCTGTCCTCCAGCAGCGACGGGTCGCGCCGGATCATCTCGGCCAGCCGGGCCGCCGCGTCCGTGCTCAGCCCGTCCTGCCCGGGGGCCGGCACGGTCTTCGCCGACATCGGCCAGACCGGCGGCGGCGCGGCCGTCGGCTCCGCGCCGACCGTCACGTCCGGCCCGGCCCAGGAGACCCGCAGCGGGTACGCCTGCCCGTCGTGCTCCACGCGCAGGGCGACGATCAGTCCGGGGTGCTCGGCGACCACCCGCCGTACCGCCTCGGCCACCTCCTCCACCGGGTCCCGGTCGACCGGGCCGGTCCCGCCCCGCAGCCGGTACGCGCCGTGCCCGTCCCGGGGTGACTCGGCCGGCCGGGGCTCCTCCACGGCGGCCTCCTCGTCCGGACGGCCCGCGCGGCGCCGCAGCGCCTCCTCGCGGCGGGCCAGGCGGGCGAGTGTCTCGTCCAGATCACCTCTCATCACGTCCACCCCTTTTCGATGAAACGGGTCGAACCGACGGTCGGTTCAGGCACCCTTCTCCCGGGTCGCGCGATCCAGCGCGCGGTCCAGGACGACCAGCAGGGCGTCCCGTACCGAGAGCCGGTCCCGGGCGTCGAACCGCACCAGCGGAACGTGGTCGCCGATCGCCAGCGCCCACCGGATCGAGGCCAGGTCGTGCGCGAGCCGCCCGTCGAAGGCGTTCACCCCGACCACGAAGGGCAGCCCGGCGCGCTCGAAGAAGTCGACCGCGGGGTAGCAGTCGTCCAGCCGGCCGCTGTCCACCACCACGAGCGCGCCGAGCGCGCCCCGGGCCAGGTCGTCCCACATGAAGCCGAACCGCGCCTGCCCCGGCGTGCCGAAGAGGTAGAGCTTGAGGCTGCGGTCGATGGTCACGCAGCCGAAGTCCATCGCCACCGTGGTGGTGGTCTTGTCGGAGCGTACGCCGGGGTCGTCGACGCCGATGCCGGCGCTGGTCATCTCCGCCTCGGTGCTCAGCGGGGCGATCTCGGAGATCGCGCCCACCGTGGTGGTCTTGCCCACGCCGAACCCGCCGGCGATCAGGACCTTCACCGGGATGGGCGGCCGGGTGGCCGGGACGGCCGCGGTCGCCCGGGCCGGTGCCGCCGGTGGCCGGTACGGCGGCGGCGCGGGCTGTGGGGCCGGCGGCACGGTCCGGCCGGCGGCCGCGGCGGGCCCCGCCGGTGTGCCGTACCGGGCGGCGGCGCTGTTGGCGGCGAGCCCGCCGGTCGCGGCGGCGGGCCATTCAGGAGATCGCACGGAGTCCGTCAATCAGTCGCCGGATGATGTCGGGGTCGAGGGCTCCGGCGCCGCCCACGTGCACGTCGAGGTGGCCGGCGGCCCGCAGGTCACCGACCAGCACCCGGGTCACGCCGAAGTGCATCCGCGTCCGGGCGGAGATCTCGGCGACCGAGATCGGGTCGGCGCAGAGCGCCACGATGGCCTGGAGCTCCGGGGTGAGCCGGGACGACACCGCCCACGACCCGCTCGCCGGCCGGGCGGTCACCTGGGTCTCCAGCCCGATCGCCGGGTCGGCGCCGGCCACCCGCCCGGCGGTCAGCACGAACGGACGCGGCCCCGCCGGCTCTCCGGCGTCCCCCTCGGCCTCGTCGCCGGGGTACGGCGGGGCCGAGGGCGCCGGCTCGCCGGCCGGGGACGGCGACCGCAGGTAGGGACGGATCCGGACGTCAGGTTCCGGATCTGGTTCCTCGCCTGCCACCTCCGGGGTCATTGCTGCACGGCGTTCTTCAGCTCGGCGATGAGCCGTGGGCTCAGGGCGCCGCCGGCCCGGCCGGCGAAGAGGGTCATCTCGTACGCCACCGTGCCGAGGTTGGCCGACCGGTCGGCGACCACGCCGAGCACCGAGCCGCTGCTGATCGCGCTGATCAGCAGGTAGCCCTCGGCCATGTCGACGATCACCCGGTTCAAACCGCCGAGCGCGTACCAGCTGGCCGCGCCCCCGGCCAGGCTGGTCATTCCGGAGACCACGGCGGCGAGCCGTTCGGCGTTGGACCGGTCCTTGATGGCGGACATCGCCATCAGCAGCCCGTCCGAGGAGACCGCGATCGCCTCCATCACGCCGGCCGTGCTGGAGGTGAACGAGTCGAGGAGCCAGTTGAAGGTGCGGGCCTCCGGGCTGAGTTCCCCGCTGTGTTGGTGGTCGACGTTGTCATGCAGGAAGGGACTGGTCACCGTGATGATCCCTCTTCGTGGCGGTGGTGGTCTGGACCGACTTCGCGCAGCGCGCGGGCGACGCCCGCCTCGAACTCGGTGATGAGGTGGCGGACCTCGGCCGGGTCTCCGGGGTGCTGGCTGGCGACTGGCGCCTGGGACGGGGCGACGGCCAGGTTCGCCCCGGGTACCCGCCGGCTCAGCCGGGGCCGGACAGGGGTGGGCTCGACCGGGGCGGCGCTCCGCTCGGCCGCCGCGGCGGTCACCTCCGGGGCGGCGGCGAAACCGGTGCCCACGAAGGGCCCGGTGGCGAGCGGGGGTGCGGCGAGCGGGGGTGCGGCGAGCGGGGGTGCGGCGAGCGGGGGTGCGGGCGGTGGGCGATCGCTCGGCGGAGCCACCCCTTCGACCGGCTCGGTCGCGGCGTCGAAGGCGTTCCACGACTCCGCGGTCTCCAGGCTGCGGGTGGCCCGGCTGAGCAGCACCGGGTCGAAGCCCGGGTGGTCCTCGACCGCCGCCGGGACTCCGGCGGCGGTGAGTGCCCGACCCGGGCGGGCCGGTGCGCGGAGCCCCCGCCGGTCCCGGGGCGGCACGGTGGCCCGGGCGACCGTGGCGCCGGCCCGCTCTGGCCGCCGGATCAACAGCAGCGCGGCGGGGATCTCCAGCCGGGCGGTCGTCCCGCCGCCCGCGGTCGGGGCGAGGTCCACCGTCCAGCCGTGCCGGCGGGCCAGCCGGCCGACCACGAATAGCCCGAGCACCTCGGTCGGGGCCAGGTCGAGCCGTTCCCGCCGGGTGAGCCGGGCGTTCTCCTCGGCGAGCCGCTCCTCGGTCATGCCGATGCCCCGGTCCACCACGATCAGCCGCGCACCGCCGTCGGTCAGTTCGCCGCCCACCACCACCCGGGTGTGCGGCGGGGAGAAGACGGTGGCGTTCTCCATCAGCTCGGCCAGCGCGAGCACCAGGTCGCCGACGGTGGCGGGCGCCGCCGACACTCCCGGCGGGACCTGCACGTCGATCCGGGTGTAGTCCTCGATCTCGCCGAGCGCCAACCGGACCACGTCGGCGAGCTGCACCGGGGCGACGTGCTCGTCGGTGCCGGCCGCGCCGGAGAGCACCACCAGGCTGCCGGCGTTGCGGCGCAGCCGGCTGGTGATGTGGTCGAGCCGGTACAGGTGCTCCAGCCGTCCCGGGTCGGTCTCCTGCCGTTCCAGGCGGTCGATCAGCGCGATCTGCCGACCGACCAGGTTCTCCGTACGCCGGCCGACGTGGCCGAACATCTGCGCCACGTTGCGCCGGCCGGCCACCTGCCGTTCGACCAGCCGGGCCGCGGTGCTCTGCACCTGTTCGAAGGCGCGGGCCAGGTCGCCGATCTCGTCCCGGGACCGGACGCCGACCGGGTCGAGCCGGACCGGTTGGGCGGCCTCCGACTCGTCGTCGACCACCCGGACCAGCTCGGCCTCGGCGACCCGGGCGACCCGGTCGGCGGAGCGGGTGAGGCGGGTCAACGGCCGGGCCACCGTCCGTGCGACGGCCATGCTGAGCAGCACCACGACCAGCAGGATCAGGGTGGCCGCCCCGCCGACCAGCCAGGCCGCAGTGAGCGCGTCCCGCTGGTCGGTGCTGGTCTCGGCGATGACGTCCGCGACGATCTTCTTCTCCACGAACTGGCCGAGGGTGATCATCGAGCGGACCGAGGGGAAGAGCGCGTCCAGCGGCACCGCGGCGATCGCCGCGACCGGGTCCTTCGCGCTGTCGGTCTGGAACGTCGGGCTGGTCCGGGCCGCCACCGCCGCGTCGTCGAGCTGCGCCAGCTTGTACTGCTCCGCGGTGATCAGGCCGCGGAACCGCTGGTTGTCCACCTGGAGCGCGGCCATGCAGGCGATGTAGGCGGCCGCCACCCTCGGGTCGCCGGTCGTTTTCACCAGCACGATCAGGGTGGCGCAGGCGCCCAGCGCCTCGTCGGTGCGGAGCAGGGCGTCCAGCGCCAGCACCTGCCGCCCGGCCGAGGTGCTGGTGTCCACCTGAAACGGCAGCCGCAGCGCCTCGATCAGCGCCATGTCGACCGGCCCGAAGGCGTCCATGATCTGCGTCGGCGTCGCCTTCCCGGCCAGCACGGCGGTGCGCAGGTCGGCCAGCCTGCGTAGGCCGTCGAGGGCGGCGGCGACCCGGTCCGGGAGGCGGTCCGCCCGCAGGTCGGCGACCCGGTCGTCGACGGCCGCCGACTTCTGGATCAGCTCCGTCCGGGTCACCCGACCGAGCAGCAGCCCGACCGAGAGCAACCGCTCCTGCTGGAGGTCCTGGACGAGGCTGCCGATCCGGCTCACGACCCGGACGGTGGCGGCGGTGTCGCCGGCCCGCTGGGCGGCGGCCACCCGGTCGAGCACCACCGGCACGGCCAGCCCGACCATGCTGAGCAGCGGGATGATCACCAGCAGGGCGAGCTTGCCCCGGATCCGGAGCCTACCGAGCAGCATCGAAGGGCTCCCACCGCTCGGGTTCGCCGGGCCGGGCGGACCCGACCGGTTGGAGTTGACGCGCCTCGGCCGGCGGCTGCCACGCCGCCGGCAGCGCGCCCGAGTCCTCCCGCGCCGGCCGCTCGTCGGGGGCGCGCCGGCGGGTCCGCCGGGACTCGCCGACCAGCACCACGGCCACGACGACGACCAGCAGGACGGCGAGCGCGGCGGCGACGACGGCCAGCAGGCGGTCCCGGTCGAGCCGGTCGATCCGCTCCCGCAGCAGGGCGTCGAGCTGGTCCAGGATGATCGGCTGTAGCTGCTTGGCGGCGGACTGCGCGTTGAGCCGGGCGGCGGCCACCTGGGCGGGGTCGGTCGGCCCGGTGCCCGCCGTGCCGGCCGGCGCGGAGAGCGCGGCGAGCGCCTCGACAGAGCGCTGGTAGGTGTCCAGCGGGGTGAGCACGTTCGGTCCGAGGTCGGTGCTCTCGGAGTTGGCCACCGCGGCCCGCAGGTCGGCGACCAGGTCGGTGGCCGGTCCGAGGGCGGCCACCCGGAGGGCGGCCAGTTCGGCGAGGGTCTTCGGGCGTTCGGCGGCCGGGCGCTGCGCGGCCAGGGCGGTCAGGTCGGCGAGCCGGCCGGCCGCGACCATCGCCTCGGGCAGGTCGCCGCCGATGCCGTCCTGGAGGAAGAAGGAGTCGGACTGCGGGTCGCGGATCAGCCCCGAGCTGTCCCGGATCTTCCGGTTCAGGGCGAGCAGCAGGTCGGTGACCTCCCCGTACGCGGCGAAGGCCCCGGCGGGATCGGTGAGCCCCCGGTCGGGCAGCGCCTCCAGCTTGGCGCGCAGTCCGGACCAGCGCTTGCGGCTGCGCAACTCGTCCCCGATCGCGCTGTCGACGGCGGCCGCCTGCTCGACCGCGGTGGTCAGCGTGTCCCGGGAGACCGGTCGACCGGCGACCGCGGCGGCCTGGGCGTCCACCAGCGCGTCGGTGACCGGGCCGAGGGCGCGCAGGTACTGCACGCCGAGCCGTTCCCGGGTCGCCAGGTCGCGGTCGTCCCCGGTCAGCCGGTGCGTCTGGGCGAGGAGCAGTCCCACCGGGGCCAGCAGGGCCGCCACGAGCAGCAGGGGCAGGACACGGCCCGGTACGGAGGGCCGGCGACGGACCCGCGGCGCGGGGACGGTCATGGTCTGTCTCCTCGGGCGACGGCGGGGGACTCCTCCGGTGGCGGGGCCGCCGACGCAGTCCCGTGCACCGGACCGGAAAACTAGTCGACCCGCGCGGGGCGGGACCGCCGTCGCTGAGTCAGCTTTGCGTCACTTCGAGCGATGTCACGTCTCGTTGGCCTTGTCGGCACACAGCGTTTCGCGGGCCGTGCGTCATGGACCCATCGGAGGCGGTTTATGTGCCTACATGTGAATTCACGTGATCCGAAGTCATCTCGCTGGGATGTTCTGGACGTTGCGCGGTCGATCGGACTCGCGCGCCGATCGGAGCAACCGGACGGACGTACGGCGGATCTCAGGCAACGCTCAGGGTCCGGGCCGTACCGTGTGCCGCATGAGATCACCGCTGTCGGCCGCGCGGGTCCGGCGTGCTCTGGCCACCCGCCGACGCCGCGTCGTGGCCGCGTCGGTGGTGGTCGTCCTGGCGGCCGCCGTGGTCTGGGCGGCCCGGCCGGAGCGGCCCGCCTTTCGGACCGAGTCGGCGACGGTGACCGTCCGGTCCGGACCGTCCGGCGACCAGCCGGTCGACCTGGACACCACGCTCTACCTGCCCGAGAACGCCTCCGCCCACCGGAAGGTGCCGGCGGTGCTGCTGGCGCACGGCTTCGGCGGCACCAAGGAGTCCGTCCGCTCCGACGCCGAGGACCTGGTCGAGCGCGGGTACGCGGTGCTGACCTGGACCGCGCGGGGCTTCGGCCGCAGCGGCGGCGAGATCCACCTGGACAGCCCGGACTACGAGGTGCGGGACGCGCAACGCCTGCTCGACCGGCTCGCCGCCCGGCCGGAGATCCGTACCGACGCCGCCGGTGACCCCCGGGTCGGCGTGGTCGGCGGCTCGTACGGCGGCGGCCTGGCCCTGCTGCTCGCCGCCCAGGACCCCCGGGTCGACGCGATCGTCCCGATGATCACCTGGAACGACCTGTCCCGTGCCTTCCTGCCGGAGAGCACCGGGAAGGCGCCCACCGAGGGCGTGTTCAAGAAGGGCTGGGCCGGCATCTTCTTCGGTGGCGGGGGCTCCACCGGCTCGGGACCGGCCGGCGTCTCCGGCGCCACCGCCGCCCAGCCGGAGGGGGCACCGGCGTCGGCCGGCGCGCCCAGCCCGCAGCCCGGCGCGGGCCCCGGCACCGGTCCCGGGCGCGCACCGGCCGGCGCCGCCGATCCGTCCTGCGGCCGGTTCGCCGCCGACGTCTGCGCCGCGTACCTGCGGATCGCCACCACCGGCCGGGCCGACGCCGAGGCGGTGGACCTGCTGCGCCGCTCCTCCCCGGCCGGCGTGCTCGACCGGGTCAAGGCGCCCACCCTGCTGGTGCAGGGGGAGGCGGACACCCTCTTCCCGCTCGGCGAGGCGGACGCCAACGCGCGGGGAATCGCCGCCACCGGCACCCCGGTGCGGGTCGCCTGGTTCACCGGCGGCCACGACGGCGGCGCGGGGCCGACCAGCGATTCCGACCGGGTGAAGTTCCTGACCGCGCAGTGGCTCGACCACTACGTCAAGGGGGAGGGCGCGGCGCCGGGCGAGGGCTTCACCTTCTCCCGGATCGCCGGCTTCGACGCGCTGGACCGGGGTCTGGTGGCCACCGGCTACCGCACCGCCGACTACCCGGGGGTGACCGGAGACGCCCGTCGCGAGGTCGCGGTCACCGGCCCGACCCAGCAGATCGCCAACCCGCCGAACGGCAATCCGGCCGCGATCTCCGCGGTGCCGTTCGCCGGGGCGCTGGGCTCGCTGCTGGACGGGGTGGCCGGCGACATCCCCGGCCAGCACACCCGGTTCGAGTCCGCGCCGCTGGACGAGGCGGTGGACGTGGTCGGCTCGCCGACGGTCCGGATCCGGGCGGCGTCGCCGACCGGCGAGGCGGTGCTCTTCGTCAAGCTCTACGACGTCGACCCGAACGGCGCCGCCACGCTGCCCGACGGCCTGGTCGCCCCGGTCCGCCTCACCGGCCTGCCGAAGACCGTCGACGCGGCCCAGCCGGTCACGGTCACGCTGCCGGCGATCGTCCGCCGGGTCGAGGCCGGGCACCGGCTGCGGGTCGTCGTGGCGACCTCCGACCAGGCGTACGCCACGCCGCCCGAGCCGACGGTCTACACGGTCGCCCCCGGCGGCGGCGCGCTGAGCCTGCCGACCGTCGACGGCGAGCCGATCCCCACCACCGCCACGGTCTGGCGCTGGATCCTGGTCGGGCTGCTCGCCGCGATCGCGGTCGGGCTCGTCGTGGTCGTCCTGGTCGCCCGCCGTCGGCACCGCCGCCAGGACAGCTCCGTCCACCCGGAGTACGCGGGCATCCCGCTCGCCGTCCGCCAGCTCCGCAAGGAGTACGCGGACGGCTTCGTCGCGGTCTCCAACGTGGACTTCGAGGTGCACCCCGGCCAGGTGGTCGGCCTGCTCGGCCCGAACGGCGCCGGCAAGACCACCACCCTGCGGGTGCTGATGGGCCTGACCCAGCCGACGGCCGGGGAGATCTACGTCTTCGGGCACCGGCTGGTGCCCGGCTCGCCGGTGCTCTCCCGGATCGGCGCGCTGGTGGAGGGGCCCGGCTTCCTGCCGCACCTGTCCGGCCTGGAGAACCTGAAGGCGTACTGGCGGGCGACCGGGCGGCCCTGGGACGACGCGCACTTCGACGAGGCGCTGGAGATCGCCGGCCTGGGCTCCTCGGTGCACCGGCGGACCAAGAACTACAGCCACGGCATGCGCCAGCGGCTGGCCATCGCGCAGGCCATGCTCGGCCTGCCGGAGCTGCTGGTGCTGGACGAGCCGACCGACGGGCTGGACCCGCCGCAGATCGCCGAGATGCGCCGGGTGCTCCAGCGGTACGCCACCGACGGCCGCGCGGTGCTGGTCTCCAGCCACCTGCTGGCCGAGGTGGAGCAGACCTGCACCCACGCGGTGGTGGTGAACAAGGGCCGGATCGTGGCGTCCGGCCCGGTGGAGGAGATCGTCGGCGACTCGCCGAGCGTGCTGTTCGAGGTGACCGACCCGGACGCCGCCCGCACGGTGCTGGACCGGCTGCACGGGGTCCGGGTGCTGCCCGACGGCGACGGCGGGCTGGTGGTGGACACCAACGGCACCGCGCGCAGCGAGGTGGTGGCGGAGCTGGTCCGGGCCGGCATCGGGGTGGACCGGGTGGTGCCCCGGCGCCGCCTGGAGGACGCGTTCCTCGCCCTGGTCGGCGAGAACTCTCGGGGAAGCGGGGACCGGTGATGGCAGGCTCTTCGGTCGGGTCGCGGGACGCGGCGGGCGCGGTCGGTCCGGGCGGGGCGGCGGCGGGCTACCGGCCGTCGGCCACCCTGCCGTTCGCGGCGGAGTTCCGCCGGCAGGCGTCGCGGCGGCGTACCCAGCTGGCGCTCGGGTTCATGGTGCTGCTGCCGTTGATCATCCTGGTCGCGTTCCAGTTCGACTCCGGTGGCGACGAGAACAACGGGCGGAACGAGTTCGGCAGCCTGGTCGACCTGGCCACCTCGGGCGGGCTCAACTTCACCCTCTTCTCGATCTTCGTGTCGGCGTCGTTCCTGCTGGTCGTGGTGGTGGCGCTGTTCTGCGGGGACACGGTGGCCAGCGAGGCGAGCTGGGGCAGCCTGCGCTACCTGCTGGCCGTCCCGGTGCCCCGGGCCCGGCTGCTCACCGTGAAGCTGCTGATCGCGCTCGCGTACTCGGCGCTGGCCCTGCTGCTGCTCGCGGGCACGGCGCTGCTCGCCGGCACCCTCCGGTACGGCTGGTCGCCGCTGCGCAGCCAGGTCTCCGCCGAGCTGGCGCCCGGCGAGGGGCTGCTGCGGCTGCTGGCGGTGCTCGGCTACCTGGCGGTTGTCCTGCTGGTGGTGGCCGGGCTGGCGTTCCTGCTCTCGGTGACCACGGACGCCGCGCTCGGCGCGGTCGGCGGCGCGGTGCTGCTCTGGATCCTTTCCAGCATCCTGGACCAGATCACCGCGCTCGGCGGCCTGCGCGCCTTCCTGCCGACCCACTTCAGCAGTGCCTGGCTGGGGCTGCTATCCACGCCGGTGCAGACCGACGACGTGGTCCGGGGCGCCATCTCGGCGATCGGCTACGCCACCCTCTTCTGGGGGCTGGCCTTCTGGCGCTTCACCCGCAAGGACGTCACGAGCTGACCATTTCTTCACCGAATTTCGGCATGCAGGCGCCGGGGTGGTCGGTGGGCAGGGCGCACCGGCCGTCGCCGGGTAGTCGGGCGTCGCACCAGATGCGGGTACGCACGAACTGGCGGTCCTCTTCGCTGAGAGTGGTCTCGCCGAAGTCGATGACGGTGACGTGGCCGAGCGAGTCACGCAGCGATCCGGCCAAGGTCCGGAAGCAGGCGGTCGAGTTCGTCGTGCCACCAGGTCGAGGTACTTGTGGACCTGGCCGGGGTCGTAGCCCCGCCAGCGGCTGTCGAAGCCGGCGGCGCGGACCAAATGCGGGTGCAGGCGTTCCCCAGTCACGCAGGTCGGGAGCGGGTGGGTGCGGTGAGGACCGCATCGAGCAGGCCGGGGTAGAGGCGGTCCAGTTCGTCGCGGCGCAGCCGGACGTACCGGCTGGTGCCGGCGACCCGGGTCCGCGTCAGGCCGGCCTCGCGCAGCACCTTGAGGTGGTGGCTCCGGGTGGCCTTGGAGACCCCAAGCTCGAAGGTGCCGCAGACGTGGTCGCCGCCGGCGGCCAGGACGCGCACGATCCGCAGCCGTACGTCGTCGGCCAGCGCCGCGAGCACGGCGGTGACCGGTACGTCGCGCAGTTCAGGTTCGTGCAGCTCCATGTGACCAGTGTAACCGTTGTTCGACATTCGTCGAACAAGCTCCTAAAGTCGGTGCCGTTGGTTCGACGATATTCGAACATAGGAGCTGCGATGCGCTCTCGTCACGCCGCCTTCCTCCCGCTCTTCGCGGTGCTCAGCTGGGGTGTCATGTTCCCGGTCCTGGCCAGCGCCCTCGCCCGGGTCGACGCGCTGAACCTCACCACCGCCCGGTACGTCCTCGCGACCGCCGTCCTGCTCGCCCTGCTGCTGGCCCGGGAGGGCCTGGCCGCCCTGCGCTCCGGCGGCCGGGCGGTCGAGGTGGTGGCGCTCGGCGTGCTCGGCTTCGCCGGGTTCAACGTGCTGACCAACCTGGCGCTCGGGCACGCCGCCCCGCAGCAGATCGCCCTCTTCGTCGCCACCACCCCGCTGGTCACCCAGCTGGTCCGCTGGGTCCGGGACGGCGTACGCCCCCGCCCGGTGCTGCTCGGGTTCTCGCTGCTCGCCCTCGTCGGCGTCGGTCTGGTGATCACCCGCGGCCGGCTCGACGGGCTGGGCCAGTTCGGCGTCGGCGGACTGCTGATGATCGGCGCGGTGCTCGGCTGGGCCGTCTACACCCACGGCGCGAGCCGGTTCACCGGCTGGTCCCCGCTGCGCTACACCACGCTCACCGCGGTCGCCGGGACCGCCGCGATGCTCGCCGCCAGCCTCGCCGCCGACCTCGCCGGCTGGCAGCACCTGCCGGCCGCCGCCGACCTCGTCGCGGTCGCCCCGCAGCTGGCGTACGCCGTGCTCGTCGCCGCTGTCCTCGCGGTACTCGCCTGGAACACCGGGGTGCAGCGGCTCGGCGCGGCCGACGCCGCCCTGTTCATGAACCTGGTCCCGGTGACCACCTTCGTGGTGCAGACCGCCCGGGGCTACCGGCCCGGCGCGGTGGAACTGGTCGGCGCGACCCTGACCATCGCCGCCCTGGTCGCCGCCAACCTGGCCACCCGCTCCCGCGCCGCCACCGTGCCTGCCCCCGTGGCGGTCACCGACCGGCCGGCCGTCGTCGAGCCGATCGCCGTGGTGGCGCGCTGAGGTAAGCAGAGCTTCGAGTTCGGGGAAGTGGGGGCCTCCGGCGGCGGAGGAGCCCCACTTCCCGGAAGTCGTGCGGATCTTGGCGCTGGTGAGCGGGGGTGGCTCACAGCGTGGGAAGCAGGCTCGGCAGGCGCGGCGCACGCGCATAGACTCGACGGCACAACTGCATACCTCATCCAGAGGGGCTGAGGGATACGGCCCGACGACGCCCCGGCAACCACCCGCGCGCTCGACGACGAGCGAGAAGCGGGCAGGTGCCAATTCCGTCCCCGCCGCAGGGTGCGATGCGGGGAAAGATGAGAGGAACTCCTCGACATGACGTCGACGCTTCCCGCCGCTTCCGGCATCGACACCACCCTCAGCCCGGCCCGCGCCCTGGTCTGTCGCGCCTGTTCCGCGCGCTACCCGCTGGCCGCCCAGCACGCCTGCTACGAGTGTTTCGGCCCGCTGGAGGTCGACTACGACGCCGCCGCGCTCGCCGCCGTCACCCGCGAGCAGATCGAGGCCGGCCCGAAGAACCTCTGGCGGTACGCTGCCCTGCTCCCCGCCGGCCAGGACCCGGCCACCCGGGTGACCGTGGACCCGGGGCTCACCCCGCTGGTCGCCGCCCCGCACCTCGCCGCGGAGCTGGGCGTCACCGCCCCGCTCTGGGTCAAGGACGACAGCGCCAACCCCACCCACTCGTTCAAGGACCGGGTGGTGTCGGTGGCGCTGACCGTCGCCCGGGCGCTCGGCTTCACCCGGTTCGCCTGCGCCTCCACCGGCAACCTGGCCAACTCGGTGGCCGCGCACGCCGCCCGGGCCGGGGCGCCGTCGGTGGTCTTCATCCCCAGCGACCTGGAGCAGGGCAAGGTGGTGACCACCGCCGTCTACGGCGGCGAGCTGGTCGCCGTCGACGGCTCGTACGACGACGTGAACCGGCTCTGCGGGGAGCTGGTGGAGACCGACGAGTTCGAGGACACCGCGTTCGTCAACGTCAACGTCCGGCCGTACTACGCGGAGGGGTCGAAGACCCTCGGGTACGAGGTGGTCGAGCAGCTCGGCTGGCGAATCCCCGCCCAGGTGGTGATCCCGATGGCCAGCGGCGAACTCCTCACCAAGATCGACAAGGCGTTCTCCGAGCTGGTCGAGATCGGCCTGGTCGAGGCGCCGGCCGGCGGCTGGAAGGTCTTCGGCGCCCAGTCGGCCGGCTGCAACCCGATCGCCACCGCGCTGCACGCCGACAGCGACGCCATCACCCCGGTCAAGCCGACCGGCATCGCCAAGTCGCTGAACATCGGCGATCCGGCCGCCGGCCTCTACGCCCTGGAGGCCGTCCGGCGCACCGGCGGCTGGATGGAGTACGCCGACGACGACGAGATCCGCGCCGGCATCCGGCTGCTCGCCCGGACCACCGGCGTCTTCGCCGAGACCGCCGGCGGGGTGACCGTCGCGGTGCTGCGCAAGCTGGTCGAGTCCGGCCGGCTCGACCCCACGGCGGAGACGGTCGTCTTCAACACCGGCGAGGGCCTGAAGACCATCGACGCCGTCGCCGCCGAGGTCGGCCCCACCCACCGCATCAAGCCCTCCCTCCGCGCCGCCCGCGACGCCGGTCTCCTCGCCTGACCCCCACCCCACCCGTCCGGCCGTCGTGGCCGGGCGGGGGACGGGCGGATCGCCCGGACGGGGGATCGGGCGGATCCGCCGGGTAACTGGCTTTTCGCTGTGAGTGTAGGAAACCCGCCGCTAAGGACTTGACGGCAGGATTGGGACGGCGCAAGATGCTCCGTGCGGGAGGGCGTTTCGCCGGAGACTTTGTTCTTTCGACCCAGCGCCAGCGGCGTTGTGCGATCGTCCCTCCCGACCAACGTCGCGATCGGGGCCAGCGTAATTCGCTGGCCCCGATCGCCCTTTCCGGCGCACCCTCGCAGGCATGGGCATCACGATCGCGCCGTTCGACGCCGCCGACCAGGCCGCGATCGACGAGGCGTACCGGATCGGGGCGGCGGCCAACGAGGCGGACCTGCCGGACTTCCCGCCGTTCTGCCGGCAGCGCTTCGACGCCGCGATCCGACATCCGATGCCGGGCAACGCGCCGCGCTGGGCGCTGGCCCGGCTCGACGGTGTGCCGGCCGGCTACCTGGTGCTGGACCTGCCGCAACTCGACAACACCGACAACTCGACCGCCGACCTGGTCGTGCATCCGGCGTACCGGCGGCGGGGCGTCGGCCGGGCCCTGCACGAGCACTGCCTGCGGCTGCTGGGTGAGCACGGCCGCAAGCGGGTGATGGGGATGGCGGTCTCGGCGCTGCCCGGGGGCGTCGCCCGACCGGAGGCCGGCGGCGCCTTCGCCGCCACGATGGGCGCCCGCCCGGTGCTCGCCGAGGTGCGCCGCCGGCTGGCGACCGGCCGGCTCGACCACGCCGCGCTCGACGCCCTGGCCGCCGACGCCCGGGCGCACGCCACCGGCTACCGCACCGTCCGCTGGCAGGGCGACACCCCCGAGGAGTACGCCGCCGACGTGGCCTACCTCGACGGCCGGCTGATGACCGACGCGCCGCTGGGCGAACTGGAATGGGAGCCGGAGCAGGTGGACGTCGCTCGGTTGCGGGGCACCGAACGGGCGCTGGACGCCCGGGGCCGCCGGCGCTACCACCATGCGGCCGTGCACGCCGCGACCGGCCGGGTGGTCGCCTGGACCCTGATCGACCTGGGTCCGAGCGCCGACTGGCACGCGTTCCAGCAGATCACCATCGTCGACCCGGCGCACCGGGGGCACCGGCTCGGCCTGCTCACCAAGGTGGAGAACCTGCGCTGGGTGCTCGGCCACGAGCCGGCGCTGCGGGTGATCGACACCTGGAACGCCGCCGAGAACCGACACATGATCACGATCAACGAGCAGCTCGGGTTCCGCCCGGTCGACGCCTGGACGGACTGGCAGCTCACTCTCTGAGCCCGCCGTCGACGTTGCCGGCCGGGTGCAGTCGCCGCACCAGCTCCTCGACCGCCCGGTCGAAGTCGGTGTCTGGCGCGAACTGGTGCCCGCCGATCTTCGGCGGCACGTACATCGCGGTGAGGGTCGCGGCGAGCAGTCGGCACAGCGCCTTGCCGACCAGGCCGGTGCGGCGGCCGGGCGGCAGCATCCAGATGGCGATGTTGGCGAGCATGAAGGGCAGGAGCAGGACCAGCGAGAAGGTCCGGGTCGCGGTTCCGCCGGCGAGCCGGCTCCAGCTGTACGCCTCCAACGTGGCGCCTCCGGCGCCGTGCGGGTCCCCGAAACCGGGGCGTACCTGGTAGAAGCCGGCGTCCCGGTCGCCGGCCACCCGGCTCACGATCGGCCGATCCAGCATCGCCTCGGGGCCGCGATCGGCGACCCCGTGCACCCTGATCTCGGTGGTTCCCACCCGCGGCCGTCCCCCTCCTTCCGTCGGCCGCGCGGTTACCCGGACCCGGCCCGACCATTCCGCGGAGCGGCAGGCGAGGATCCGACTTGTGACACGCCCCTACTGATCTGGTGGCTTGCTGTTGCATGATGGCGGGCATGACGGAGACCCCGCACCCCCTGTACGACAGGCACGCCGACACCCTGAACCGGGCGCTGACCGCGATCACGGAGCGCGGGTACTGGTCCGCCTACCCTGAGTCGCCGAGCCCCCGGGTGTACGGCGAGACCGCCGCCGCCGACGGGAAGGCCGCCTTCGAGGCGTACCTGAACGGCGACTTCCCCCTCGACCAGCCGGGCGACGGCGACACCGTCGCCACCGAGGCCAGCCCGTTCGGGCTGGAGCTGGACGTGCGCTACCCGCACGCCCACGCCGACCAGCTGGTGGGCGCCGCGACGGTCGCGCTCCCGGCCTGGCGGGACGCCGGTCCGCAGGCCCGGGTGGGCGTCTGCCTGGAGATCCTGGACCGGCTGCACAAGCACATCTTCGAGCTGGCCAACGCGGTGCAGTTCACCAGCGGCCAGGCCTTCGTGATGGCCTTCCAGGCCGGTGGCGCGCACGCGCTGGACCGGGCGCTGGAGGCGGTCGCCTACGCGTACGCCGAGATGACCCGGCACCCGGGCACGGCCGGCTGGGAGAAGGCCGCCGGCAAGGGCGACCCGCTGCGGATGACCAAGACCTTCCACGTGGTGCCGCGGGGCGTGGCGCTGGTGATCGGCTGCAACACCTTCCCGACCTGGAACTCGTACCCGGGGCTCTTCGCCTCCCTGGTCACCGGCAACCCGGTGGTCGTGAAGCCGCACCCGCGCGCCGTCCTGCCGCTCGCCATCACGGTGAAGTACGCCCGCGAGGTGCTCGCCGAGGCCGGCTTCGACCCGAACCTGGTGCTGCTCGCCCCCGAGGCGCCGGGCGAGCAGCTCGCCTCGACCCTGGCCCTGCACCCGGCCGTGAAGATCGTCGACTTCACCGGCTCCACCGAGTACGGCGACTGGCTGGAGGCGAACGCCCGGCAGGCCGCCGTCTACACCGAGAAGGCCGGCCTGAACACGGTGGTGATCGACTCCACCGACGACTTCGCCGGGCTGTGCCGCAACCTGGGCTTCACGCTGACCCTGTACAGCGGCCAGATGTGCACCACCTCGCAGAACCTGCTGATCCCCCGGGACGGCATCGCCACCGACCAGGGGCACAAGAGCTTCGACGAGGTGGCGGCGGGTATCGCCGCGACGGTCGGCAAGCTCACCGCCGACCCGGCCCGCGGCGTCGAGCTGACCGGCGCGATCGTCAACGACGGCGTGCTGGCGCGCCTCGACGAGGTCACCAAGGTCGGCGAGCCGGTGCTGGAGTCGCGTACCGTCGAGCACCCCTCCTTCCCCGGCGCGGTGGTCCGGACGCCGACCATCGTCAAGCTGGCCGCCGACGACACCGCGACCTACTCGCGGGAGTGGTTCGGGCCGATCTCGTTCGCTGTCGCCACCGACTCCACCGCGCACAGCCTGGAGATCCTCCGCCGCACGGTGGGGGAGAAGGGCGCGCTGACCGCGGCGGTCTACTCGACCGACGAGGCGGTGCTGGACGCGGCCGAGGCGGCGGCGATCGACGCCGGCGTGCACCTGTCCTGCAACCTGACCGGCGGCGTCTTCGTCAACCAGTCGGCGGCGTTCTCCGACTTCCACGGCAGCGGCGCCAACCCGGCCGCCAACGCCGCGCTGACCGACGGCGCGTACGTGGCGAACCGGTTCCGCATCGTGCAGAGCCGCCGGCACGCCTGACCGGGCGGTACGGCCCGTCCCCGGCCAGGGGACGGGCCGGTCCGCTCAGGCGGGACGGCGCATCTGGAGCTCGCGCAGCGTCGGGATCTTCGGGTGCGGCACCCGCACGCCCGTGTCCACGAAACCCAGCCGCTGGTACGCGCGGTAGGCGCGGTCGTTGCCGACCACCACCTCCAGCATCAGCTCGGGCCGGCCGCACGCGCGGGACCAGGCCGCCACCTCGTCGACCAGGTCGGCGAGCAGTCCGCTGCCCCGCCAGGCCGGGGTGAGGTAGACGGCGTAGATCACGGTGAGGCCGGGCTCGTCCGGGGCGACGGTGCCGCCGGCGTGACCGACGAACCGGCCGCCGGGGTCGGCGACGAACTGGGCGGTCATGCCGCCGTGCGCCACGGCGGCGATCCGGGCCGCGTAGTCGGCGTGCGGGCGGGCGGCGGCCTCCGCCACGGTCTCCAGGAAGGCCAGCGGCGCGTCGGCGAGCATCTCCAGCCGCAGCGCCCGCATCCGGGCGGCGTCCTCCGGGCGGATCCGGCGGACGGTGGCCGTCCGGGCGGCTGTCATGGTCGGCGCGATCGTCATGTCGCATGCATACCGGAGGGACGCCCGTCCATGTCGTGCCGGGCCCGATCCTGGCCGGAATATGCCCGATTTGCGGTCGTGCGCCGTCGTCACGCCTCGTGTAGCGTGCGATTTCGGTCACCGATTCAGCGGCCGTCGCCGATCGCCGAAACGGTGGTCCGGGCGCGGGCTCGGCCCCGCGTCCCGGGGGTCGAGGAACGCCGCGCAGAGTGAGGAAGTGCACCGTGGCAGAGGGCACCGTGAAGTGGTTCAACGCCGAAAAGGGCTACGGCTTCATCGCCGTCGACGGCGGGCAGGACGTCTTCGTCCACTTCTCCGCGATCGAGATGGACGGCTACAAGGCGCTGGACGACGGCCAGCGGGTCGAGTTCGAGATCGCCCAGGGCCAGAAGGGCCCGCAGGCCGAGCGCGTCCGCGTCATCGCCTGACTCCGCGCCGCCGTTTCCGCGGCATCTCCACCCCGATCGGGGGGCTGCGCTGCGGGCGCGCACCGTGGAAGATCATGAGCCGTTCCAGCATCGCCGCTGAGGAGGGTTCATGTCCGACCAGCCCCCGTCGGGTCCCGTCGATCCGGTCACTCCGACCTCACCCGGTGCCCCGCAGCCGGTCGATCCGATCCGGCCACCGGCGCCGGTCACCGACCCGCTGGCGGCACCCGGCCCGGAGGCACGGCCGGTCGTGTCCGGGCAGCACGTCCCGGCGGATCCGGTGGCACCCGCGCAGCCGCAAGGGTGGGTCTGGGGCGCCCCCGCCGGCCCGTACCCCGGCGCGCCGTACGCCGGCGGGCCCTACCCGGCCATCCCCTACCCCGGCGCGCCGTACCCCGGCTGGTACCCCGCGGGCGGCGGCTGGGATCCGAACGATCCGTTGGTCACGCCGCCGCACGCCGGCATCGGCGGCTGGTTCGCCCGCTGCACCGGCGCGCTGCGTCGCGGCTGGCGCCTGCTGGTGCCGATCATGCTGCTCACCCAGGCGGCACCGGCGGCGGTGGTCTCGGTGCTCTCCCTCGCCCTCGCCCCGTCGGGGGAGGTGGCCACCGCGCCCGACGGGGCCCCGGTCCTGCCCGACGGCTACTTCGGGGACGTGCTGACCTTCTACGTCGCGGTGCTCGCCGCCAGCCTGCTCCTCGGCCCCGTGCAGAGCCTGGGCTGGGCCGCGGGGACCTGGGTGGTCACCCGGCAGGCGGCCGACGAGCCGGTCGGCCTCGGCGCGGCGTTCCGCTACGGGCTGCGCCGGTTGCTCGGCCTCTGGGGCTGGACGCTGTTGAGCTCGCTGCTCATCGGCTTGGGCGCCTGCTTCTGCCTGCTGCCCGGAATCTACCTGGCCTTCGCGTTCGCCCTGGTCGGCCCGGTCTACCTGTTCGAGCGGGAGAACCCGATCGGCCGCTCCTTCCGGATCTTCCACCAGCGGGTCGGCATGGTGCTGGGCCGGGTCGCGCTGGTCGCCGCGGCGCTGCTCCTCGGCGCCCTGGTCGGCGTGGTGCTGGAGGCGGTCGGCCAACTGCCGTTCGGCACCCACCCGATGGACTCCCCGGGCACGGCTGCCGGCGCGGTCGGGGTGGCCCTGCTGGCGGCCGTGCTGGCCGTCCCGGTCTACCTGGCCCAGTTGGTGGGCCTGCTCGCCACCTACGCCGAGCAGCGGGCCCATGAGGGGCCGGTGAACGCCGCCCGGCTGGCGGCGGAACTCGGCTGAGCGGCGGCATCGTGCTTGCACTCGGCAAGGGAGAGTGCTAAACAGGTCATTGGCACTCGCATACCGTGAGTGCCAATGGTCGGGGCGGTAGGGCCACGGCCGCGCCGGCGTCTCGATGGCGCCGGGGTGGCACATGGCCGGTCGTCGCGGGCTGTCCGGCCCGACCGAGGAGACGTCGTCGTCGCCAGGTGGCGACGTCGCCAAGGTGCGTACACCAGGCGGCCCATCCGGGAGACACACTCGGGTGGCCCGTGAGTGTCCAGGAGGACAACGCCGTATGGCCAAGATGATCGCGTTCGACGAAGAGGCGCGCCGCGGCCTCGAGCGGGGCATGAACCAGCTCGCCGACGCCGTGAAGGTGACGCTCGGCCCCAAGGGCCGCAACGTCGTGCTCGAGAAGAAGTGGGGTGCCCCCACCATCACGAACGATGGTGTGAGCATCGCCAAGGAGATCGAGCTCGAGGACCCGTACGAGAAGATCGGCGCCGAGCTGGTCAAGGAGGTCGCCAAGAAGACCGACGACGTGGCCGGTGACGGCACGACGACGGCGACCGTCCTGGCCCAGGCCCTGGTTCGCGAGGGCCTGCGCAACGTGGCCGCCGGTGCCAACCCGATGGCCCTGAAGCGGGGCATCGAGGCCGCCGTGGCCAGCGTCTCGGAGGAGCTGTCCAAGCTCGCCAAGGACATCGAGACCAAGGAGCAGATCGCCTCCACCGCCTCCATCTCCGCCGGTGACAGCACCGTCGGTGAGATCATCGCCGAGGCGATGGACAAGGTCGGCAAGGAAGGCGTCATCACCGTCGAGGAGAGCAACACCTTCGGCCTGGAGCTCGAGCTCACCGAGGGTATGCGCTTCGACAAGGGCTACATCTCCGCGTACTTCATGACCGACCCGGAGCGTATGGAGGCCGTCTTCGACGACCCGTACCTCCTGATCGTCAACAGCAAGATCTCGTCGGTGAAGGACCTGCTCCCGATCCTCGAGAAGGTCATGCAGTCGGGCAAGCCGCTGCTGATCATCTCTGAGGACATCGAGGGCGAGGCCCTGGCCACCCTGGTGGTCAACAAGGTCCGCGGCACCTTCAAGTCGGTCGCCGTCAAGGCGCCGGGCTTCGGTGACCGCCGCAAGGCCATGCTGGCCGACATCGCCATCCTCACCGGTGGCCAGGTCATCAGCGAGGAGGTCGGCCTCAAGCTGGACGCCGTCGGCCTCGACATGCTGGGCCGCGCCCGCAAGGTCGTGGTGACCAAGGACGAGACCACCATCGTCGACGGCGCCGGTGACGCCGAGCAGATCCAGGGTCGGGTCAACCAGATCCGCGCCGAGATCGAGAAGAGCGACTCCGACTACGACCGGGAGAAGCTGCAGGAGCGCCTGGCCAAGCTGGCCGGCGGTGTTGCGGTGATCAAGGTCGGCGCGGCCACCGAGGTCGAGCTCAAGGAGCGCAAGCACCGCATCGAGGACGCCGTCCGCAACGCGAAGGCCGCCGTCGAGGAGGGCATCGTCCCGGGTGGTGGCGTCGCGCTGGTGCAGGCCGGCAAGACCGCCTTCGACAAGCTGGACCTGACCGGCGACGAGGCGACCGGCGCGCAGATCGTCAAGATCGCGCTGGACGCCCCGCTGCGGCAGATCGCCGTCAACGCCGGCCTCGAGGGTGGCGTGGTCGTCGAGCACGTCCGCAACATCGAGCCGGGTCACGGCCTGAACGCCGCCAACGGCGAGTACGTCGACCTGCTGGCCGCGGGCATCATCGACCCGGCCAAGGTGACCCGCTCGGCGCTGCAGAACGCCGCGTCGATCGCGGCGCTCTTCCTCACCACCGAGGCCGTCGTGGCGGACAAGCCGGAGAAGACCCCGGCCGCCCCGGCTGGTCCGGGTGGCGGGGAGATGGACTTCTGAGTCCAGTTCCACCGAACGCCGAAAGGGGGCGGGCCGCGTCAGCGGTCCGCCCCCTTTCCGTCCGTCACGTCGGCAGTGGCCGCTGGTTGCGTCGTTTGTTCGTCCGGTCGTACGGCGGCGGGATCCGGACCGGCTCGTCGACCGGTTGCCGGGTCTCCTCGGCGGCTGGTGGGTCGGCGCCGGCCAGCTCCGCCAGCTGCTCGGCGTCGCCGTAGTCGAGCCGGTCGAACGGCAGTTGCCCGGGGAGTTCACCGACCGGTGGCCAGCTGGCGGGCTGGTCGTCGGTCCGTTCGTCATCCGTGGTCATGGCTGCCTCCTCTACGGGCAACCGTAGGGCGCGGTCGATGACCAGCACGGGCGAACGGCATTATTGGCGTCTATATCCCTTTCGCCCTTTTAATTATCCGACCGCGTGCCCGCCGATCGCCTTCCGGTACAGGAAGAAAACCCGTTCGATCCGCGCGCCGGCGCTGCCCGAATAGAACGGCACCGGCCCCACCCAGCCGATCTGCGCCGCGCCGATCCCCGCCGCCGCCTGATCCCGCAGGCAGCGGCGCAGCAGCACCCCGCCGATGCCGGAGCCCTCCGCTGCCGGGGCCGTGCCCATCGGCCCGAACCAGCTCGGCCGGGACGAGCCGTACGCGGCGAAGCCGAGGATCTCGCCGTCCCGCTCCGCCAGGTGCGCGCCCGCGCCCGGCCGCCCCACCGAGCCGGCCAGCTCACCGTCCCAGGTGCCGCCGAAGGTGGCACGCGCGAAGGCGGCCAGCGCGGCCAGGTCCGCCGGCTCGGCCCGGCGTACCGTGACGCCCTGACCGGCCAGCCGGCGTTCGGCGGCCTCCGTGGAGCGCAGCGCCGCGGAGCCCGCCGACAGGTCCGCGGTCATGTTCCACGCCGTACGGTCCTGCCGGTAGCCGAGCCGCAGCGCGGCGCAGACTGCCGGGGTGTAGCGCACGTCGATGCCCGGCCAGGCATAGTACGGCGGGTTCCCGGCCAGCAGCAGCTCGGCCGCACCCAGCCCGGCGAGCCGCCGTTCCGCCTCGGCCAGCAGGGCCCGCCCGACACCCCGGCGGCGTTCCCGGGGCGCCACCGCCACCAGATCGACGTGCCCGAGCCGCGGGTCCCGCTGCGAGACCGACCCGACCAGCACCCCGACCAGCTCCGCCCCGCGGACCGCGCCGATCAGCAGCACCGGGCGGTCGGCCGCCGCCCGGGTGGTCAGGGCGTCCAGGACGGCCGGCGCCTCGGCGGCGTCCTCGGGCAGGTCGAGCGCCCGCCGGCAGAGGTCGACGACGGCGGGCAGGCGGTCCGGGTCCAGCTCGATGATCTCCGCGTCCATGGTCGCCGACCCTAGGGCATCCGGCGGCCCGGCGGCACCGTCGGATCGGCTCGGAGCCCGCTCACCCGGCGCGGGCGGCGCGGACGGCGGCGTACGCGTCGACCAGGCCGGCGCCGACCAGGTCCGCGTCGCCGCCGCAGCGGCGCGCGGTCGAGTCGTCGGGGCGGACCCCGGCCGGGGTGGCGGTGTCCCGGAGGATCCGCCGAGTCCGCGCCAGGTCGCCGACCAGCGCCGGGTTCGCCGACCACATCAACGCCACCACCCCCGCCACCTGCGGGGTCGCCATCGAGGTGCCGGCCAGGGTGGCGTAACCCCCACCTGGGTACGCGGACAGCACGTCCGCGCCGGGAGCCACGAGGTCCGGTTTGGTCGCCCCGCCGGCCGCCGGCCCCCGGCTGGAGAAGCGGGTGAGCTGTCGCGTCCGGTCCACCGCGCCCACGGTCAGCACGTCCGGGTACGGGGCCGGCGGGTCGGCCACCGAACCGCAGTACGGGCCGGTGTTGCCGGCCGCCGCGACCACCAGGATGCCGGCCGTGGCCAGCGCGGCGGTGGCCGGCCGGAGCGCCCCGGCGTCGCAGCCCTCGATCGGCGGGCAGCCCCACGAGTTGGTCAGCACGTCCGGCGCCCGGTCCGGCCGCCCGTCGGTGAACGGGTCCCCGCCGAACGGGAAGGGCGCCAGCATGAACTGCAGGCAGTCCAGGTAACGCGCCGGGCTGCCCAGGTTGCGGTCCAGGTTGACGCAGCCCACCCAGCGGGCGCCGGGGGCGACACCGATCCCACCCCGGCCCACCGCGCTGCCCGCCGTGTGCGTGCCGTGCCCGCCCTGGTCGTTCGGGGTACGGGTGTGCGCCCACGGGTCGTACCAGGAGTCGTCGCCGCCACGGAAGCCGGCGGCCAGCGCCGCATGCCGCCCGTCCACGCCGGAGTCCGAGGCGCCGACCACCACGCCCGAGCCGGTCACGCCCAGCTCGGACCAGACCCGGTCGGCGCCGATCAGCGAGATGTTCCAGGCCGGTCCGGCCGGCGCGGGCAGCGTGCCACGAACGGCCGGGGCCCCGGCCGGCAAAGGGCGCAGCCGCTGGCTGACCAGCACCCGGGCCACCTCGGGCCGACCGGACAGCCAGGCCCGCACCTCCGGCCCGCCGTCCGTCTCGATGGCGTTGACCAGGTAGTACGGCGTCGGGTGCAGGCGCAGCCGGGTCAGCTCCCGGCGCAGGTCCGCCTGGGTCCGGTCAGCCGTGGCCACCAACCGCCGGTAGACCTCGGCGGCCCGGGCGTCCCGGCCGGCCCGACCGGGCGCGCCGGTCGGGATGCCGCCCAGGTCGGCCTGCTCCCGGAGCACCACCAGCAGCCGGTCGCCGTACAGGCCGGGCTGCCCGGGGACCACGTAACCCACCGCGACCGCGGCGAGCAGGGCCGCGGCGGCCACCCCGGCCACCCGCCGGCTCGGCGTGCCGGCGCGCGGCCGGGCCAGCAGGACGCCGTACCCGACGGCGAGCAGCACCGCGACGGCGAACGCGGCGCCGGTCGCGACCGCGACCCAGAACGGCACGTCGCGGATGGTGGCGAGGAGCACCGTGAGCTCCTCCGGATCGGCGAGGGCGAGCGGGCCCAGCACGCCGAGCCCGACCAGCCAGCGCACCGCGGCGCGGCCGACCGGCCGGCCCGCGCGGGCGGCCGCCGCGTGCAGCGCGGCCAGCACGAAGCCGAGCGGAGGCAGCAGGAACAGGGCGGGCAGCTGCGCGCCGGACTGCCCGGCCCCGGCCGCGAGCAGCGCCAGGACGACCCCGGCGACCAGTCCGCCGACCAGCACCAGCCGGGCCGGCCGGGGCGGCGCGCCCACGGTGAACCGCGCCCAGAACGTCGCGTCGAGCAGCACCCCGGCGAGGGCGCCGAGCGCGGCGGCGGCGAGCCCGGCGAGCAGCGTTTCCAACAGGCCGCCCAGCGCGCCCAGCCAGGCCCAGGGCAGCAGCAGCGCCGACCCGGCCGCCACCGCCAGCGAAGTGACGCCGCCCGGGGACGGGCTCGCGCCGCCGGCCGCCGCCGTGGCCCGGCGACGGTCGTGCAGCCGGCCGAGGATGACCGCCAGCAGGGCGGCGGTGCCGGCCAGGGCGGCCAGGTACACCTCCTGGTGCACCGGCGGCACGGCCCGCAGCAGGGTCAGCGCGCCCAGCGCCAGCGCCGCGGCCAGCCAGATCCGGCCAACGGCCCGCACCGTCGGGGAGCGGGGGAGCAGGGCCAGCGCCAGCGTGGGCGCGCCCACCAGCAGCACGGTGCCCAGGGCGACCAGGGGCCAGGTCGGCACCGCCCGGTCCAGGCCGGCGACCAGCACCGCCTGGTCGACGGCCCAGCCGACCACCTGCCCGAGCACCGTCACCAGCGCGATCCAGCCGCCGACCAGCACCGCCGCCACCACCGGCCACGGGCCCGGCCGGTCCGGAGCGGGGGCCGGCGGCGGCACGGGCGGACCGGGGGGCGACCAGGGACTGATCTCCATGCCGATCACCGTACGGTGCGGCCCGCGCATGCCGCGGGACCGCCGGGACGGTTACCGTGGACGGGTGCGAGACCCCAACGTGTCCCGATCCGCGGCCGGCCAGCTCTCCGTCACCCGCCGCGCCGACGACCTGCGCCGGCTCCGCGCCGAGCGGTTCGACGTGCTGGTCATCGGCGGCGGGGTGACCGGCGCGGGCGCCGCGCTCGACGCCGCCTCCCGCGGTCTCAAGGTGGCGCTGGTGGAGGCGCGGGACTACGCCGCCGGCACCTCCAGCCGGTCCAGCAAGCTCATCCACGGCGGCCTGCGCTACCTGGAGCAGCTCGAGTTCCACCTGGTCCACGAGGCGCTGACCGAGCGGGGGCTGCTCGCCACCCGGCTCGCGCCGCACCTGGTGCGCCCGGTGCCGATCCTGGTCCCGCTCCCCGCCGGGCGGGGGCTGCGCGACCTGCCCGGGCGCCTCTTCCGGCGGTCCTACTACGGGGCCGGCGTGGCCGCGTACGACGCGTTCGCCGGCGTCTTCGGCGGCGGGCGCGGCATGCCGCTGCACCGGCACCTGACCCGCGAGGGCGCCCGCCGGATCTTCCCCAGCCTCCGCACCGACGCCCTGGCCGGGGCGATCCGCTACTACGACGGGCAGGTCGACGACGCCCGGCTGGTGGTGACGCTGGCGCGGACCGCGGCCAGCCTGGGCGCGACGGTGGTGACCAGCGCGCGGGCGGTCGGCCTGATCCGCCAGGCCCGCGAGGTCACCGGGGTCCGGGTCCGCGACCTGGAGGTGCCCGCCGGCTCACCCGACGCCGAGTTCGAGGTACGCGCCCGCACGGTCATCGCCGCCACCGGCGTGTGGAGCGACGACATGTCCCGGATGCTCAACGACGTCGGGCTGCGCCCCGGGGTGCGGGTCCGGGCCTCCAAGGGCGTGCACCTGGTGGTGCCCCGCTCGGCGATCACCGGCGAGACCGGGCTGATCCTGCGCACCGCCACCAGCGTGCTCTTCGTCATCCCGTGGGGTGGCCACTGGATCATCGGCACCACCGACACCGACTGGCGGCTGGACCGGTCCCACCCGGCGGCCACCGCCAAGGACATCGACTACCTGCTGGAACAGGTCAACACGGTGCTCGACCGGCCGTTGACCACCGCCGACATCGAGGGTGTGTACGCCGGACTGCGCCCGCTGCTGGCCGGCGAGGCGGACTCCACCTCCAAGCTCTCCCGGGAGCACGCGGTGGTGGAGCCGATGCTGGGGCTGCTGCTGGTCGCCGGCGGTAAGTACACGACGTACCGGGTGATGGCGTCGGACGTGGTCGACCGGGCGGTGCACCGGTTGGGCTGGACCCGTCCGTCCCGCACGGCCGACCTGCCGCTGCTCGGCGCCGACGGGTACGCGGCGACGTGGCGGGACCGGGCCGACCTGGCCCGCCGGCACGGGTTGCCCGTCGGGGTGGTCGAGCACCTGCTCGAGCGGTACGGCACGCTCACCCGCGACCTGCTGGCCCTGATCGACGCGGACCCGTTGCAGGGCTCCCCGCTCGCCGGCGCGCCGGAGTACCTGGCCGCCGAGGTGACGTACGCGGCCCGGGCGGAGGGGGCGCTGCACCTGGAGGACGTGCTGACCCGGCGTACCCGGATCTCCTTCGAGACCAGCCACCGCGGCCTGGACTCCGCCGAGCACGCCGCGGAGCTGATGGGCGCGGTGCTCGGCTGGGACGAGGCGACCCGGGCCCGCGAGGTGGCGCACTACCGGGCGCGGGTGGAGGCGGAGCGCCAGTCGCAGCTGATGCCGGACGACGTGGCGGCGGACGCGGCCCGGCTCGGCGCGCCGGACGTCCGGGGGTTCGCGGCGGACCGGGGTGTCGACGGCGACGTCGTCGAACTTCCCTCGTCCCCTCGGTAGCCGATCCGGCCGGGCACCGGTCGGCGCTCGCCGCCCGGCCGGTCGGCGGGTACCGGCGCAACCTACGGTGGGGTAGGTTGCCCTGCGTGGTTCGCCCTTCATGGTCGCGTCTCATCGTCCTTTCGGCCGGCGTCCTGCTGGGGATCGCCCTGACCGGTTGCTCGGTCTTCGACCGGGCCGAGGGGTCCACCGCTCCACCGCGCGGGACATCCCCCTCGGGAGAGGGTGCGTCGGCCCCCACCGGGCCGCGCCGGGTCTCCCTGGTCCAGAAGCTCGGCGCGGACGGCCCGGTCCGGTCGCTCGAGGTGGCGCCGGACGGAAGGTGGCAGTGTCAGGACTGCGCCGGCGACGGGGTGAACTCCACGGGCGCGCTCGCCCCGGACCAGGTGCAGCGGTTGCAGAAGATGCTGGCCGACCCCGGCCTGGCGAAGGAGACCGACGAGGCCCGCCAGTACAAGCTCGGCTGCATCGACGCGCTGGCCTCCACGCTGCTCATCCCGCCGGGCCTGGCCATCACCTCGCAGGACTGCCCGGGCGAGGACCGGCCGCCGGTCGCCGGCGAGATCCTGCTGCTGCTCACCCAGGCCACGCCGGCCGAGGTCCGCGGCTGACCGGGGTGTCGACGGTGCCACCGGCCGGGCGGGTGGGCCGGGTCAGAGCATCTTGCCGGGGTTGAAGAGGCCGTCCGGGTCCAGCGCCGCCTTGATCGCCTGGTGCACCCGGACCCCGACCGGGCCGATCTCCCGGGCCAGCCAGTCCCGCTTGAGCAGCCCCACGCCGTGCTCCCCGGTGCAGGTGCCGCCCAGCTCCAGCCCCAGCCGCATGATCTCGTCGAAGGCCCGCCGGCCGCGCTCGACGCTGGCCGGGTCGGCCCGGTCGACCACGATGTTCGGGTGCATGTTGCCGTCGCCCGCGTGCCCGACCACGCCGATCGGCACGGCGCACTCCGCGGCGATCCGGGCCACCCCGTCCAGCAGCGCCGCGAGTGAGCCGCGCGGCACCGCCACGTCGTCGATCACCAGCCCGCCGTTGCCGCCGGGGAAGGCACCCGCGGCGAACTTCTCCATCGCCGGGTGGGCCAGCCGGCGGGCCTGGAGCAGGGCCGCCGCCTCCGCCGCGTCGGTGGCCGCGTAGACCTCGTCGGCACCGGCCGCCTCGCACACCTCGGCGATCCTGGCCAGGTCCTCGGCGGCCCGGGAACCGGTGTCCACGGCGGCCAGCAGCAGCGCCTGCGCGTCGGTACGCAACCCCATCGGCCGGTACGCCTCGATGGCCGCCAGGTGGACCCGGTCCAGCAGTTCCAGCAGGCTCGGGCTCAGCCCCCGCTCGGCGATCCCGGCCACCGCCGTCCCGGCCGCCGCGGTCGATCCGAAGACCGCGACCAGGGTCAACGACTCCGCCGGTGCGGGCCGCAGCGAGACGGTGATCTCGGTGATCACCCCGAGGGTGCCCTCGGAGCCGACGAAGAGCCGGGTCAGGTCGTACCCGGCGACCCCCTTGGCGGTACGCCGGCCGGTGCGCAGCACCTCGCCGGTGGCCAGCACCACCGTCAGGCCGAGCACGTACTCGGTGGTCACCCCGTACTTGACGCAGCACATGCCGCCGGCGTTGGTGGCGACGTTGCCGCCGATGGTGGACGACTCCCAGGAGCCGGGGTCGGGCGGGTACCAGAGGCCGTGCTCGCGTACCGCCCCGGCCAGCGCCGCGTTGACCACGCCGGGCTGCACCACGGCGATCCGGCTCACCGGGTCGATCTCCAGGATCCGGTCCATCGCGACGGTGCTCAGCACCACCGCGCCGTCGACCGCGTTCGCCGCGCCGGCCAGCCCGGTCCGGGCCCCCTGCGGCACCACCGGTACGCCGTGCCGGGCGGCCGCCCGGACCACCGCGACGACCTCCTCGGTGCTGCGCGGCCGGGTGACCACGAGCGGCGTGCCGGCGGCGCAGAGGTCGGCCTCGTCCCGCTCGTGCATCCGGAGCAGGTCCGGGTCGGTCAGGACGGCGGCGTCGCCGAGCGCGGCCCGCAGGTCGTCGAGGAGGGGGGAACCGGCCATGCGGCGAAGGCTAGGCCGTCGCCAGGTGATCATCAACCGGGCGTCCGGCGCGCTACATTGGCCGCCATGCTGTATCTGGACCGGCCGACCGTGCCCTGGCGGGGCCGGCTCTGGTCGCACCTGATCAGCGACGTCTCCTACGCCGAGCTGCACGCCTTCGCCGAGGCGCTCGGCGCGCCCCGCCGCGGCTTCGACCGGGACCACTACGACATCCCCGCCGAGCGCTTCCCGATGGCCGTCTGGCTCGGCGCCCAGGTCGTGCCCAGCCGCGACCTGGTCCGCCTCCTCCGCGACGCCGGCCTCCGCCGCCCCAAGCACCTCACCCGCCCGCGTCCGCCCCGCCACTCCCGCGATCTCGCACTTCCGGCCCCGGATCTGGGCTGATCCGCCCGTTTCGCCCGAACCTCAACTGCAGGATCGCCGAGACGGGGAGGGGACGGGGGCGGGGAGGGGACGGGGGAGGGTCAACGGAGGGTTTTGAGTTCGCGGGTGAGGTTGGCGCGGGCGGGGGGTTCCCAGCGGGCGTGCAGGGCGGGGAGGCGGTAGAGGGCGGGGAGGGCGAGGAGGGCTTCCAGGACCCTCGTCCGGCCGGCGCGGAAGTCGGGGTCGGGGACGTGGGCGTACTCGCGGCGGACGGCGGCGGCGTAGCGGTCGTACACCGGTGGTGGGCTGGCCAGCACCGCCAGGTCGGCGTCGCAGAGCAGGGCGCCGTCGGGGTCGTCGGCGGCCACCGCGTGCCCGGCGGTGAGCAGCACCAGCCGGCGGACCTCGGCCACCGCGTCGGCCGGCAGCCCGGCTTCGGCGAGGAGTTCTCCCGCGAGGGCCGCGCTGGCCCGTTCGTTGGCGTCGCCGCCGGCTCGCGGGTCGTAGACCGCGTCGTGGCACCAGGCGGCCAGCCGGACCAGGTCGGGACGGCCGGTGAGCGCCGCGTGGCCGTCGACCACGTCGAGCACGGCGGTCAGGTGGTCGGCGGTGTGGTAGTGCCGGTGCGGCTCCCGCCAGCCGGCCAGCAGCCGCTCCCCGGCCCGGTCCACCCCGGCCGGGTCGGTCGCCCCGGCGCCCCGGACGGCGGCGCGCCACCGCTCGATCAGCTCTCCCACCCGGTGCAGTCTGCCGCACGGCGAGGATTCACCGGGTGTGACGCGGGTAGTCCCCGCCATGGCCGTGGCCCGGGATCGACGACCTCCGTTCCTGCGTCGTGCCGCATTGAAGGAAGGGATGGTCGACGTCGACGCGGCGCGGATCGCCGAGGCGACGGAGCAACTCAGGAACCGGAGCAAGGCCACCCTGCACGACCGGCTGCACCGGGTCCGGATGGCGATGGGCCTGGCCGTCCAGGCCGGGCTGGCCGCCGCGCTGGCCTGGATCATCTCCCACCAGGTCCTCGGCAACCCGCAGCCGGTCTTCGCGCCGATCTCGGCGGTCGGCACGCTGGCCGCGTCGGTCGGCCAGCGGCTGCGCCGGACCGTCGAGCTGATCATCGGGGTGGTGGTCGGGGTGGCCCTCGGCGACTTCCTGGTCTATCTGCTCGGCGCCGGTGGTTGGCAGTTGGGGCTGGTGGTGACCGCCGCGATCCTGCTGACCATCTTCTTCGGCGCGAGCGTGGCCGTCGTGATCCAGGCCGCCGCCACCGCGGTGCTGATCGTGACGCTCAGCCCGTCCACCCAGAACCTGGAGATACCGCGCTTCGTCGACGCGTTCATCGGCGGTGGCATCGCGTTGCTGGTGACCGCGATCCTGCTGCCGCTCAACCCGCTCCGGGTGATCAACCGGGCCGCCCGGCCGGCGCTGGACCTGTTCTCCGGGCAGCTGGACGTCACCGCCGAGGCGTTGCGCAACCGGGATCGGCAGAGCGTCCAGCGCGCCCTGGAACGGCTCCGGGAGAACAAGGACGAGCTGGCGACGTTCACCGAGGCGATCGAGGGGGCCAAGGAGACCGCCACGCTCTCCCCGGTCCGCTGGCACCGCCGCGACGAGCTGACCCACTACGCCGAGGCGGCGGACCCGATCGACCGGGCGATGCGCAACAGCGGCACCCTGATCCGCCGCTCGGTCACCATGATCGAGGACGAGGAGCCGATCCCGGAGCCGATGCCGGACGCGGTCGCCCACCTGGCCGAGTCGGTCCGCATGCTCAAGCACGAGTTCGCCGTCGGCGAGGAGCCGCAGAAGGCCCGCGAGTGCTCGCTGCGCGCGGTGAGCGAGGCCGGCCGGGCGTACGCGCAGGGGGTGGGCTTCTCCGGCAGCGTGGTGATCGCCCAGGTACGTACCACCGCCAGCGACCTGATGGTCGCCTCCGGCATCGAGCAGGACGAGGCGAACCGGCTCGTCCGGGAGGCGTTCGGCGGCGAGAAGGAACAGCCGCCGGGCGTCCAGCCCGAGGAGGACACCGCGCCGAAACCGCCGACGGCACCTCCGCTCGGGTGACCGGCCCGGTCAGCGCAGCGCGGCCAGGGCGGCGACCAGCCGGTCCACCTCCGCGTCGGTGCTGCCAAGGCCGATGCTGGCCCGCAGCGCGGTGGGCGGCAGGTCGCGCCGGCCGCTGCGCGCCGCCGCCTCGGTGAGCAGCCGCCGGGCCAGCGGGTGGGCGCAGAAGAGCCCGTCCCGGACCCCGATCTGGTGCGCGGTGGCCAGGTGGGCGGCGACCTCGGCGGAGTCCCGCCCGGCCACCACGAAGGAGACGATGCCCACCCGGGGCGCCTCGGGCGCGAAGGTGCGCAGCTCCACGACGTGCGGCAGGGCGGCGAGCCCGGCCCGCAGCCGGGCCAGCAGCCGCTGCTCCCGGGCGTGCAGCGCGTCCCGGTCGGCACCGGCGAGCGCGGCGCAGACCGCGGCGAGGGCGACCGCGCCGAGCAGGTTGGGGGTGCCCGCCTCGTGCCGGGCCGGGCCGGTGGCCCACCGTATGTCGTGGGTGGCCGCGCCGACGTGACCGGTGGCGCCGCCCCCGGCCAGGTACGGCGGGGCGGCGTCCAGCCAGTCCGACCGCCCGACGAGCACCCCGGCGCCGAACGGCGCGTACAGCTTGTGGCCGGAGAGCGCCAGGTAGTCCACGTCCAGCGCGGCCAGGTCGACCGGCGCGTGCGGGGCGAGCTGAGCCGCGTCCACCAGGATCCGGGCGGAGTGCCGGTGGGCGACCCGGGCCAGCTCGGCCACCGGCCAGCGCTCACCCGTCACGTTGCTCGCCCCGGTCACCGCGACCAGCACCGGCGGGCCGGACCGGGCCCCGGCGGCCGCCGGCGCTCCGGGCCGCGGGGTCGGCCCGTTCCCCGCGCTCACCCGGCGCAGCTCGCCGAGGGCGGCGTCCAGCGCCCGGACCGCCCCGGCGGGGCTCTCCGGCACCGGCAGCCGGACCGAGCCGCGCGGCCACGGCAGCAGGTTGGCGTGGTGCTCCCCGGCGAAGGTGACCACGGTGGTGCCGGGGGGCAACGCCCGGGCCAGCAGGTTGACCGCGTCGGTGGTGTTCCGGGTGAAGATCACGTGGTCGTCGGCGCGGGCGCCGAGGAAGTCGCCGACGGTCTGCCGCGCCCGCTCGTAGGCCAGCGTGCATCGTCGCGACAGCGCGCCGGCGCCGCGGTGCACGCTCGCGTACCAGGGAAGCAGCTCGGCCACCGCGTCGGCCGCGGCTCGCGCGCACGGCGCGCTGGCCGCGTGGTCGAGGTTGATCTGCCCCGGTACGCCGAGCACGCCGAGCGGGTCGGCGTCCGCCCGCCGGCCCGGCAGCGCGGGCAGTGCGGGCAGCGAGGGTACGAGGGTGACGGTCATGGCAGAACCTCCGGGGTCCAGGGGGACCCCGGGGTGTGGGCACCGGGACGGGGTCCGCGCTTGCCCAGCACGCCGTTCGGGCTGGGCCCGGTCATCACCCGGGGCACCCCACCGCGAACTCGACGAGGGTTGCCGGCCAGCAAGCCGGGGCTTGACGCTGGCGCTCGTGACCTGCCCGGCAGCATAGCGGCCGCAATGCGGCCGGACCAGAGGGTCGCGGGTGACTACGCTGACCGCATGGCCGATACCCCGCCCGGCGGAGCCCCGCCGCCGCCGACCGCGCCCGCCGCCCCGCCGCCGGGGTCGGTGACTCCCCGGATGCCGCTGCGCCGGCTCGGCTGGCGGCGGTTCCTGGTGCTCGCCGGAGTCGTCCTGCTGATCGCCGCCGGGGCGGTCTTCATGGTCTTCACCCTCGGCGAGAGCCTGGGCGCCCAGGCGCTGCTGGTCGGCGTGATCGCGGCGGTCCTGCCGGTGCCGGTGCTGGTCTCCTGCTTCCTCTGGCTGGACCGCTACGAACCGGAGCCGCTCAAGTACCTGATCTTCTGCTTCGCCTGGGGCGCGTTCGTCTCCACGGCGATCTCGCTGAACGTCAACGAGGGCGCCGCGTGGCTGTTCAAGGGCTGGGGGCTGCCCTCGGCGCTGGTCGCGGTGCTGGTCGCCCCGTTCATCGAGGAGCTGACCAAGGCGGCCGGGCCGATCCTGCTGCTGATTTTCCGCCGGCGGGAGTTCTCCGGGGTCACCGACGCGCTGGTCTACTGCGGCCTCTCCGCGGTCGGCTTCGCCATGGTGGAGAACATCCTCTACCTGGGCGGCTACGGCTACCGGGTGGGCGTCGAGGAGTACGGCCCGGCCACCGGCGCCCAGCAGGTGATCGCCATCTTCATCGTCCGGATCCTGATCTTCGGCTTCGCCCACCCGCTGTTCACCTCGATGACCGGGGTGGGCCTGGGCATCGCCGCGCGGACGGCCGACCGGCGGGTCCGCGTGCTCGCCCCGATCGCCGGCCTGCTGCTGGCGATGATGCTGCACGGCACCTGGAACCTGCTGCCCTCGCTGGCCGTGGCCACCGGTCAGCCGCTGATCGCCCTGTACGGCTACATCGGCGTGATGGTGCCGATCTTCTTCGGCATGGTGGGGCTGGCGATCTGGCTGCGGGCCTGGGAGGGGCGGCTCACCGAGCGGACCCTGCCGGACTACGTGCGGGCCGGCTGGCTCACCCCGCCCGAGGTGGCGGCGCTGGGCAGCCTGGGCCGGCGGCACGCGGCCCGCACCTGGGCCCGCCGGATCGCCGGCGACGGCGGGGTGAAGGCGATGCGCGGTTACCAGTTCGCGGCGACCCGGCTGGCGCTGCTGCGGGACGGGATGCGTCGGGGACTGGACCGCAAGCAGGCCGACCGGGAAAGGACGGCCCGGGAGGAACGGGAGCTGCTGGAGGCGATCGCGGCGTACCGGTCGTTCTTCGTGGGGCGGGATCCGCAGACGCCGGTCGGGGTCTGGGACGGACAGCGCTACCACCTGCGGTTCCCGGACGGCTCGCAGCGGGCGGTGCCGGCGCCGGACGAGCCGGTGGTGCCGATCCCGGTGGTGCTCACGCCACCGCCGCCCCCGGCCCATCCCGCTGCCTACGGCCCGCCCGGCTGGTACGGCCCCCGCCCGGCGGCACCCTGGCCCCCCGGCGCCTGACCCTGGGTCAGGTCATCATGCCGGTGAGGAAGTCACCGAGGCCCTGCGCGATCGCCATCAGTGCCGCCCCGATCCCCTTGAACATCTGGGCCGCGCCGTCCGGCCGGAACGCCATGAAGTAGATCAGGAAGGCGACGAAGCCCCACAGCAGCAGCTTCTTCAGAAATACCGGCATCGTCCCTCCCCAGGGCGCTGGAGGTGCCTGGCTTCCCGTCGGGAAGCAGCGCAAACGGCACCCCCGGGGCGAGGCGGGCCGGCTACCCGGATACGGGCCAGTGCTCCGCCCTTCAGGGCGGAGAGCACGTCAAAGGTAGAGGCCGGTCGAGCCGGTGGGCTCCTTCTCCACCCGTTCGGCGGCGACGGCGTGCACGTCACGCTCGCGGAGCAGGACGTACCCGCGGCCGTGCAGCTCGACCTCGGACCGCTCGTCGGGGTCGAAGAGCACCCGGTCGCCGGAGACGATCGAGCGCACGTGCGGGCCCACCCCCACCGCGGTGGCCCAGGCCAGGCGCTTGCCCACCGCCGCGGTCGCCGGGATCACGATGCCCGCGGTGGAGCGGCGCTCACCCTCACTGCCCTCCATGCGCACCAGCACGCGGTCGTGCAGCAGGCGGATCGGCAGGCCGGAGTCGAGGTTCTGGTCGGCGGTCACGCGAGAGACGCTACCGCGTGCGCCGGGGTCGGTCGTGCGGTGGTTGAGCGGAGTCGAGCGGGGGCAATGTGTGGCGGATCCGCCCTAGGGTGGGCGTACGGACGTATCCTGTCCCCCCCTGTGTCGTGGGCGGACCAGCTTTGCAGGAGGTGCGCTTGAGCCGCTTCGAGCGGGTACGCGGACGGCTCCGTCACGCGTACGAGTCGGGACGCGAGTCGGTGCGCGTGCGCCGTGTCGACCCGGCGGACGAGCCCGACGACCCGGGCGTGGCCTCGCCGGCCTCTCCGGGTCCGGAAGCGCCGCCCGCGGCGACGGTGGTGGGCGCGGAACCGCCGGCCGCGATGCACAACTCCACCTCCAGCCGGGACGACGCCGACGTGCCGCACGCGCTGCGGATCGCGGCCGCCTGGTCGTGGCGCCTGATCGTGATCGGGCTCGTCACCTGGGGGCTGCTCAGGATCGTCGGCACCATCCGGATCGTGATCATCCCGCTGGCGGTCGCGCTGCTCCTCTCGGCGCTGCTCGCCCCGGCCGTCGGCTGGCTGCTCAGGGCCCGCTTCCCCCGGTCGCTGGCGACCGGGGTGGTGCTCGTCGGCGGCCTGGCCGCGGTGATCGGCACGCTGACCCTGGTGGTGAACGAGTTCATCCAGGGCGTACCGGACCTGACCGACAAGTCGTCCCAGGGCGTCCGGCAGATCCAGGACTGGTTGAAGACCGGGCCGCTGCACCTGTCGGACAGCCAGCTCAACAGGTACATCGACGAGGCGCAGCGCTGGGTCAACGGCAACACCAATACGTTCACCAGCAGCGCCCTCTCCGCCACGGCGACCCTGGCCGAGGTGCTGACCGGCACCATCCTGGTGCTCTTCGCCACCTTCTTCTTCCTCCGGGACGGCAACAAGATCTGGCGGTTCCTGGTCCGGCTGCTCCCGGTGGCCGCCCGCTGGAAGGTCGACGACGCCGGGCGGGCGTCCTGGTCGACGCTGGGCGCGTATGTCCGGGCCACCGTCCTGGTCGCCTTCATCGACGCGGTCGGCATCGGCATCTTCCTGGTCATCTTCGACATCCCGTTCGCCTTCCCACTGGCCGCGCTGGTCTTCCTGGGGGCGTTCATCCCGATCGTCGGGGCGGCCCTCTCCGGCGGTGTGGCGGTGCTGGTGGCGTTGGTCGACAGCGGGCCGATCAAGGCGCTGATCATCCTCGGTGTGGTGATCGGCGTGCAGCAGTTGGAGGGGCACGTGCTCCAGCCGCTGATCATGGGGCGCGCGGTGGCCATCCACCCGCTCGCCGTGATCATCGGGATCGCCGCCGGTGTCGTCCTCGCCGGGATCACCGGGGCCCTGGTCGCGGTGCCGCTGATCGCGGTGCTCAACACGGCCGTCCGCCGGCTCGCCGCCCGGACCGTGCCGGACACCCCGCCGGACGCGGTGGTGGTCGCCTCGCAGGCGCCCTGACGTTGTCCCGAACTGATTGATCGGGTCCGCCCGTTCCGTCAGCTCTTCCCGAGCCGTTCCAGGGCGCCCCGGGCCACGTCCGGCCGGGTGGTGTACCAGAACGGCGGCAGCGAACGCCGCAGGAACGGGCCGTAGCCGCGGGCGGTCTCCAGCCGGGAGTCGAGCACCGCGACGACGCCCCGGTCCCCGGTGGCCCGGATCAGCCGCCCCACGCCCTGGGCGAGCCGGACCGCCGCGATCGGCACGCTGACCGCGGCGAAACCGGAGCCGCCGCCCGCGTCCACCGCCGCGGCCCGGGCCGCCGCGAGCGGCTCGTCCGGGCGTGGGAAGGGCAGCCGGTCGATCACCACGAGCTGGCAGGAGTCCCCCGGCACGTCCACCCCCTGCCAGAGCGACATCACCCCGAACAGGCAGCTCGACCGCTCCTGCCGGAACCGGCGGACCAGCAGCGGCAGCGCCTCCTCGCCCTGGAGCAGCACGGGCAGATCGGTCCGCGCGCGGAGCAGCTCCGCGGCCTGCTGCGCGGCCCGTCGCGAGGAGAAGAGCCCGAGGGTACGCCCACCGAGTGCCCCGACCAGCGCCAGCAGCTCCTCGCCGGCCGCCTCGGGCAGCCCGGAGACGCTGGGGCGGGGCAGGTGCGCGGCGACGTAGAGGATGCCCTGCCGCGCGTAGTCGAACGGGGAGCCGACGTCGAGCGACCGCCAGCCGGGCCCCTCGGTGGCCGGCACGGTGCCGGTGGCGGCCCGGCTGCCGGGAGCGGCGGCGACCGGCGCGGGTGTGGCGACGTCCCCGCGCGCCGTGCTGGCGGCGAGGGCGGCGGCGGCCGGGGTCGGCGGGGCGGGCGGCGGCGCGTCGAGCCCGAGCGCCCGGGCCACCGTGTCGAACCGGCCGCCCAGCGCCAGGGTCGCCGAGGTGGCGACCACCGTGCGCTCGTCGTACAGGTGGGTGGCGAGGGTGCCGGCGACCGAGAGCGGGGCGACCACCAGCGCCCGGCGGCTGCCGTTGTCGGGCTTCTCCACCCAGGCCACGTCGTGGTCCGCCTCCTCCAGCAGCCGCTGGGCGGTGGTGGAGAGCTCGTCCAGCACCGCCTTCGCCTGCTGCTTGCGGACCGGGTCCGGGTCGTCGGCCTTGACCTCGCCGATCGCCTCCAGCGCCGCCCGGGTCGCCGCGTCGAGCAGCGTGCACGCCTCGCGCAGCGGCCCCGGCAGCCCGCCGGTGAGCCGCCCGGCGGGCACCTCGGCGAGCCCGACGGCGAGGGCGTCACCGGCCTCGGTGAGCCGCTCGGCGACCTCCGGGCGCAGCAGTGGCCGGGCCCGGCGGGTGGACCGGTCGACCAGCTCCGGGACCAGCTCGGCCTGGGCGGCCGAGGAGACCCGGTCGGCCAGCTCGTGCGCCTCGTCCACGATGAGCAGCTTGTGCGGCGGCACGATGTGCCGGCCGGCGAGCATGTCGACGGCGAGCAGGCTGTGGTTGGTGACCACGATGTCCGCCTCCCGGGCCCGGGCCCGGGACGCCTCGGCGAAGCACTCCTGACCGAACGGGCAGCGGGTCGCGCCGACGCACTCCCGGGCCGGCATAGACACCAGCCGCCAGGCCTGGTCGTCGACGCCCGGGTCCAGCTCGTCCCGGTCGCCGGTGGCGGTCTCGTCGGCCCAGTCGCGCAGTCGCTGGATCTGCTTGCCCAGCCGACCCGCCTCGCCCAGCCACTTCGTCCCGCCACCGGGGCGGGCCGCCGGCGCGTCGAAGAGGGTGTCCTCCGGCTCGTCCTCTGTGGAGTTGTCCAGGCGGGCCAGGCAGAGGTAGTGGTGCCGGCCCTTGAGCACGGCGAAGGTGGGCCGCCGGCGGAGCAGCGGCTCCACCGCGTCGGCGAGCCGGGGCAGGTCGTGGTCGACCAGTTGGGACTGCAACGCCAGGGTGGCGGTGGAGACCACCACCGGGCCGTCAACGGTCAGCGCCGGGGCGAGGTAGGCCAGCGACTTGCCGGTGCCGGTGCCGGCCTGGACGAGCAGGTGCTCGGCGGAGGCGATGCTCCGCTCGATCGCCTCGGCCATCTGCTGCTGGCCCGGGCGGGCGGCCCCGCCGGGCACCGCGCCGACCGCCGCGGTGAGCAGGTCGGCCCCGCTCGGCCGGGTGCCCCGGCCCTTCCGGGACGCGGCGGGACCGGTGGCGGTGCGGGGCGGAGTCACCGTGCGACGGTACCCGCCGCGGCCGACACCGGGCGCGTCGATCCGCCGCGTGGCGTCGTCGCGGTACGCGTTCCCGCGGGTCGCGTCCGGTTACCTGCCGATCGCGTCGCGTGGCCGGAATCGGTTAGGGTGCCAGTCATGCCGAGCGACGTGGTCCGCGTGATCTACCGCAAGTACGACGGCAGCGCCCACCGCGACTACCCGGCCCGCCGGCTCGCCGAGGACGACCTCGGCGTCTGGCTCGGCGTGCCGGCCGGCACCGAGTCGGTCTACCACGGACGACCCTCGGTCGAGCAGATCCCCTTCGTCCTGCTGGTGCCGCACCACGGCTGGTGGACCGGCATGTTCAACCCGCCGCCGCGGACCAGCGAGGTCTACTGCGACATCGCCACGCCGGCCCGCTGGGAGGGCGACGACACTGTCCACCTGATCGACCTCGACCTGGACGTGGTGCGTCGCCGGGCGACCGGCCTGGTGGAGCTGCGCGACGAGGACGAGTTCGCCGAGCACCGGGAGCGCTTCGGCTACCCCGACGACGTGGTCGCCGAGGCCGAGGCGGCGGCCCGTTGGCTCTTCGGCGCGCTCGGTGACGGCACCGAGCCGTTCGCCACGTCGTACCGGAAGTGGCTGGCCCTGGTGGTCTGAGCCGGGTTCACCAGCGCGGCGGCCAGACGTCGTCCGGGCCGAACTGCGCCAGCTCAGGCAGCTTCTCCGGGTTGAGCTGGTTGAAGACACCGGTGATCCGCCCCTCGTGCACCGCGTACGCCATGACCAGGCGCAGCGTGCGGCCGTCCCGGTAGACGGTCTCCATCTGCCAGCCGAGGGCGCCGTCGACCAGCACCGGCCGGGCCAGCAGCGGGCCGGCGAACCGGGCGGCCTGGCCGAAGAGGCCGAGGATGAAGCGGGCCACCGCCTCGGCGCCCACCACCGGCCGGCGGGCCGCCGGGAAGTGCCCGCCGCTGTCGCCGACCATGACCACGTCCGGGGCGAGCACCTCGACCAGCCGGTCCAGCTCGCCGGACTCCACCGCCGTGGCGAACGCGGCGAGCACCCGCTGCTGCTCGGCCAGGTCGGCGGTGTGCCGGGGGACGTCCGGGCCGGTGACCGCGCGGCGGGCCCGGGAGGCGAGCTGCCGGGCGGCGGCGGGAGTGGTGCCGAGCACCTCGGCGATGGTGGCGAACGGCACCGCGAAGACGTCGTGCAGGACGAAGGCCACCCGCTGCTCCGGCGCGAGCCGCTCCAGCACCACCAGCAGCGCGGTGCCGAGCTGGTCGGTGCGGACCGCCCGCTCGGCCGGGTCCGGGGCGAAGCCGTCCGTGGCCGGTACGGCGGTCACCACGGGTTCGGGCAGCCACTGGCCGGGATAGGTCTCCCTGCGGACCCGGGCCGAGCGGAGCACGTCCAGGCAGATCCGCGAGCAGGTGGTGGTCAGCCAGGCCCTCAGCTCCCGGATCTGCGCCCGGGCCGCCGGGTCGGCGAGAGTGCCCGCGTAGCGCAGCCAGGTCTCCTGGACCGCGTCCTCGGCCTCGCTCCGGCTGCCCAGCATCCGGTGGGCCACCGCCGTCAGGTGCCCCCGCTCCGCCTCGAACTCCGCCGCAAGATCTCCCACCACGACATCCCTCCCCACTGACACATTCTCCCCTTCCCCGGCACGTCCCACCGACCCCAAACGTGACGGCCGAGGGCGGTCAGGGAGTGGTGGCCTCCCATAAAAGACGTAGAAAGGGCGAAATGGGCATAGTCGGGGGGCGGGAGGGGCGTCGGGAGGCGGGGGTGGGTGGGGTGGGTGAGGATCGGGGGATGAGTGGAGTCGATGGGGCCGAGGTCGTGCCGCCGCACGGCGGGACGATGCGGGAGTTGCTGCGGGTGCGGCCCGAGGGTGGCGCGGTGGACCTGGGGGCGATCGACCCGCGCTCCACGCCGGGGCTGCCGCCGGCGGCGGGCAGCGGGAAGCAGCGCAAGGAGTGGGCCCGCGAGCAGGTCGACCTGCTCGGCGCCGACCTGGGCCGGCAGCAGGAGATGCTGTACGCGGCCGCGAAGGGCGCGGCCGGCCCGGAGGCGCCGACCAGCGCTCCGACGGCGGCCGGCGCCCACCTGGACGGCGACCGGCCGCGTCGGGTGCTGCTGGTGCTCCAGGCGATGGACTGCGGCGGCAAGGACGGCACGATCAAGCGGGTGGCCGGCGCGATGAACCCGCTCGGCCTGCACATTCGCTCGTTCGGGCCGCCCACCGAGGAGGAGCTGGGACACGACTTCCTGTGGCGGATCCGCCGGGCCCTGCCGCCGCCCGGCTACGTCGGGATCTTCAACCGCTCGCACTACGAGGACGTGCTGATCGCGCGGGTCGGCGCGCTCGTCGACGAAACCACCTGGCGCGCCCGGTACGACGAGATCAACGCCTTCGAGCGGGAGTTGGCCGACGGCGCGGTGACCCTGGTCAAGGTGATGCTGCACATCTCGTACGCCGAACAGGGCGAGCGGCTGATGGAACGGCTGACGGATCCGCGCAGGTACTGGAAGTACAACCCGAGCGATCTCGACTCGCGGGCCCGCTGGGACGACTACCAGGCCGCGTACGCCGAGGCCCTGGCCCGGTGCGACGCGGACGCCGCGCCGTGGTTCGTGGTGCCGGCGGACCGCAAGTGGTACCGGGACTGGGCGGTCGCCCACCTGCTTCGGGAGACGTTCGACGGACTTGATCTGGGGTATCCGGCTGCCGGTTTCGACGTGGCGCGGGAACGCCAGCGGTTGCGGAGTGGGGACGAGAGGCTGAAGGTGAACGGCGGGTGAACGACCGGTGAATCGGGCCTGACCAGGGGTGGGCCGGCGAATGCCCGGTTCCGCGGTGTACCTAGCATGCCCAGAGCGGACGCCCCTCGGGGCG